>OY730415.1:0-2639581 GCA_963422635.1 Dehalococcoidia bacterium | reverse complement strand
AGCATGGCGGCGGCAATGCCCAACCGCTGTTTCATCCCGGTGGAACATTGGCCGAACTTGCGGGTGGCTGCCGGGCCAGCCAGTCCAACTTGGGCCAGCAGCCGGTCCACTTCTTCCCGGTCTTGCCGGCCGGTGTGGATGCCTTGGACACAGCGCAGGTTGTCTCGGCAAGAGAGATTGGGCCAGAGCAGGGGACGGGAGATGAGGGAGCCGGTGCGGGCCAGAGCCAGTCGGTGGTTGGTTTCTCCCAGCATTTGGAAGTTCCCCGAGGTGGGGGCGATGAACCCGGCCAGGATACTGAGCAGGGTGGTCTTCCCCGAACCGTTTGGCCCTAATAAGCCCAGAATCGCGCCGGTTGGCATAGCAAAATCAACCTTGTTCAGGGCATTAACGCTGCCAAAGCGCCGCGTAAGTCCCTGAGTGATGACCGCCGGAGCAACTTGTGTTTGCGTCGTTTCCATGGTTGAGCCTGCTGGATCTGCCAAAGTCCTGCCCGTTGTCTGCAATGTATCCTCGTTGGGACTGTTCCGGGTTCCGGCCCAAGATTTTGGTTTCCCTCGGCGACCCGCCTCTGCGTTCTTGATACGAAACTTTCCAAACTGGAATCGCCATTTCTTACCAACGACAGGGACGGGTCTTCTAAATCCTCCGCCGTCTATCTTAATCCGGTTGGCCGGCTCCGGCGGATTTATTCCGCTGTAGATTTACAGCATTTCGCTTAACGACGCGTCGGGGCCGGGTAATCCTCCAGGTTAAAAGGTTCGCCGTTCAAGTTGATCGTATCCTCAAACATTTCCGGGCGGCCAAAGGATTGGCGGGCATAGCACCCATTGCGTGCATTGCGCATCAACCCAGCCACCTGCTCCGGGCCGTCGGTGGACTCCACATCGTAATGGATGACTATCTTGTCGGCCTTGGCCTGCACCGTCTGGGCCAGCACCGAACCTTCCGAAGAAACGGAGAAACCAATTTTCGCCTTAACCTGGCCCAAGTTGACCTTCATCATCTGAGCGTACCGCTCAAGCTGAGTCATCTCTCAAAACAGGATGGACACCGCAAAGTAGGTCATCGGCGAAGGAGCGGTATTGTCGCCCATCGGCGGCCCCTCGTCACACATAATGGTAAAGCCCCGGGCCTCGGCCTGCTTTTTCATACCATCCAAGGTCATCGCATCGCCATCGATAGTAAAAGCGCGGGAAATCCGGTCGCTATCCGACGTAGTCATACTCGCCTCCCGATAAATGTAGCTGGAAATGAGAGCCTGAAGGCATGTAGCCGTTATAGCGCATCAAGGCAATAACTCCCTAAAACCAGCTCATATACAATAATATACCTTGGGCAACAACATACCCTCGAGAATCAACTGCGCCCTATTATAACACTTCGGAAGCCAGTTATACTAAGCGCTGAACCCCGAACATTGCAGGGTAGAAGGCAAGGTAGAAGGAGGAAGGTTATGACCTGGATTCGACAAGAAGACGTAGGGCTGCCCGGCATCATCAGCTCGATGTCCATCGACCCCAAAATGATGGAAGCGGTGCGGAACCTAAACCAAGCGATCAGCTTTGGCGGCTCGGCCTTGAGCCGGGTTCAAGAGGAATCCATCGCCGTCGCCGTATCGGCGCTCAACCGCTGCCGCTATTGAGCCTCTTCCCACGGAGGGTTCCTCCGTCAACATTCCGACGACCCCGAATACGTTAGCCACCTGCTGCACGATTACACCGCCGCCGACCTGGATCCCCCTACCCGGGGAATGCTGGACTTTGCAGTAAAACTGACCCGGGAGCCGGCGGCAATGCAAGAGTCCGACGTGCAGACCCTCCGGAACCTGGGCCTAAGCGACGAACAGATTCTATCGGTGGTGGGCATCGCCTGCCTGTTCAACTTTATGAACCGCCTAGCCAACGGCCTGGGCGTGGACCTCAGAACCGACCGACAAGAGGCAGTGCGCCGCTGGGTAACCGGCCCGGCCCGGGAACAAGCCTGGCTGTGGGCCGCCCAGCAGGAGCGGGGCTAGCGACAAAGCCGCGTGCAACCTCCCGGTCTCGACATCCTTGAGGGCGGGGGGAAAGCGGAAAAGCGAACCTTTCCCTCCGCCCTCCGCCAGCGCCGAGTTAGAGAGTTGTCCTAATCCGGGCGGGCGGTGTGAATGCCGGACTTGGTCCAATAATCCCACAAGTTGGCGGCGTTCATCTTCATTACCCGGGGCGAGGTGCCGTCTTGCCCCACATCCATTGGGTAACGGTCGGTCAAGTCGGTCAGGTTCTCGACCGCCTCATCGCGGGTCATACCCCGCTCCACCGCGTTGCGCGCGTACTCCTTCCACTCCATTATGTACTCGCCCTGCTCATCCAGATAGCTCTTGTCGCACAAGCGGCCGTGCCCCGGCACGAAAACCTCTTCCTCCAATCGCCGCAGCGACTCCAAAGCCCGCAGCCACTGGTCCGGGTTAGCCTCCTGGATATAAGTCTGCACCCCGTGGAAAATGTTGTCGCTGGTGAATACCACCCCCTCTTCCTTAATCAGGATGGCCGCTTGGTAGAGAGTATGCCCAGGCATATGAATCATTTGGAAGGTGTGGTTGCCCAAGTGGAGCGTCATACCGTTGCGAAAGGTAACCACTGGAGCGTTGGGCGTATAGTTCTCCAACAGGGCCGGCTCCTCCGGCCCCATACCGGCGACCCGGGCCACATGTTCCTCCAGATTGGTATCCAGGATCCGCTGACGCACGCCCTCGTGGGCGATAACCGGAACGTCAAAATAGGCGTTGCCGGTCCAGTGGTCGCCGTGCGGTTCCGTGTTGATGATGTAACGTAGTTCTCCGTGTTTGGCAATCTCCGCCTTCAGCTTAAGGGCATCGCTAGGCTTCTGCGGGCTATCAATCATCACCACCCCCTCAGAGGTTACCACGAAACCATGGTTGCATCCCCGAATCTGGGTTTCCGCATAAACTCTGCTGGTTAACTGCTGCATATCCGACCCTCCGCCAGTATTCATTAAGCCAATCAATTGCCTACGACCACCCGCCGTCTATCAGCCCGCCGGGATAAAGGCGAGATGAAATAACAAGGAAGAGACCCGGACAACCGCAACCTGCTCTGCCGCCAACGCTATTTCCGAGAAAGCCGAACCCCTCCTCCCTAACTCAACTGCCGCAGCTTGGGGTCTAACCGGTCCCGCAGCCAGTCGCCGAAAAGGTTGAGGGATAAGACCGTCAACAGGATAGCGACCCCAGGCATAGTGGAAATCCACCAGGCATCCGCCAGAAAGTCCCGCCCGTCGGCCACCATAGACCCCCAAGCCGGCGTGGGCGGCGGCACCCCGGCGCCAAGGAAGCTGAGGGTCGATTCCACCAGAATGACGATACTCACTTGCAGGGTCGCCACCACAATCAGCGTGTTGACCACCCCGGGGAACAGGTGGATGAAGAGCAGGCGCGGAGTAGAGGCCCCAGCCACCTTGGCCAAGGAAACATAGTCCATCGTCTTAAGTTGCAAAACCTCGCCCCGGATTTGCCGGGCAAAGCGCACCCAGATAAAAAGCACCAAAACAACCGTAATAATAAAGAAAGACTGACCCACCGACACCACCAGCACCAGCGCCACCAGCACCAGCGGCAGGGCCAGGAAAATATCCACAACTCGCATCACCATCTCGTCAACCAGGCCGCCAAGATAACCGGCAACCAGGCCCAGGGAGGTGCCAATGGCGCCGCCGATGCCCAGAGTGACCACCGCAATGATGAGGGAGATGCGAGCGCCATATATTATCCGGCTGAGAATATCCCGACCCAAGTCATCGGTGCCTAGTAAGTATTTTGCAGAGCCTCCCTCCCGGAGGACGACCGGCACCGCATCGCCCAGAACGGCATCTGCCCGAATTCGCTGCGCCTTGGCGAGGGAGATCTGTCGATGACTCATCCCCGGATCAGGAAACTCCACCACCGTCTTGGTGGTGACTCGTTCGCCAATCCAGGCCGGCGGCAACCGCTGGTCTGCCAGGCTGCCCTTGTACGGGCTGTGCGGGGCAATCCAATTGGCAAGAACGCCCGTGCCAGCCACCAACAGCAACAGGAACACCGAAACCGCCAGCAGGACGTGCCGGCGTCGGATGCCCTTGACCATCCGCAAAGCCTGAGTCGGCGCCCAGGCCGAGCGGGTCGTCAGAACCGTATCCGCCACAGAACTTCCTCCACAACTAGATATCAGGAACTAACAATTACTCCCACGAGATTACCGCGAGCTTGCAATAAAATGGTAAGTCCTTACTCTTAATCCCTCCGGCATATTTCGTCAGCTAAAGCGGATTCGAGGGTCCAGGTAAGCATAGAGTATATCCACCAACAGCGAGGTGCCTAAATACATCAGAGCAAAGAAAATCACAATGCCCTGAAGCAGCGAGTAGTCGGACTGGCGCAGGGCGTCAAAGGCCAACAGACCAATCCCGGGCCAAGCAAAAACGGTTTCGGCCACGATCGAGCCGGTTACTAGCGTGCCCAAGGTAATGCCCATAAAAGTCAGGGGCGGGATAACCGCATTCTTCAGCGCATGTTTCCAGATGATTTGCGTCTCCGAAACGCCTTTAGCCCGGGCCAGCTTGATATATTCGGTGTCCAGACTGTCCAGCATGGCGGAGCGGACGATACGCATATTCGCCGCCACGGTAAACCAGCCCAAGGTTACCGCAGGCAGAACAAAACTGTTCCATTCGTAGCGTCCGGAGGGCGGAACCCAGCCCAGCATCACCGCAAAGAAGAAAATCAGCATAATGCCCAGCCAGAAGGGCGGCATAGACTGCCCCAGCAGGGCAATTACCTTGCCCACCTGGTCCCAGAAGCTATCCCGTTTGACCGAAGAGAGAATACCCAATGGAATACCCACCACCAGAGACAAAATGAAGGCGGATATCCCCAGTTGCAGCGTGGCCGGCAGCCGATCCAGAATAGTTTCGGTCACCGGCTGGTTGTCCACCACCGAGTTCCCAAAGTCCAAAATCAAGGCATTACGCAGAAATATGCCGTACTGCACAACCAGAGGTTTGTTTAAACCCAGTTCATCCCCCAGTTCGTCCCACATCTCAGTACTGGCATAATCGTCCAGCAGCAACGTCCGCGGGTCGCCCGAAGCCCGCGCCATCACAAACACGATGAGGGACACCAGGATGAGCGTAACGATAGTAATAAGCAGCCGCCGGATGATGAACTTTTGCATTGCTCCAACCCCTTCTTAAGCTCACCTGGGGCGACAATCCGGTAACCGTCAGCCTACTAAACCGTAAAGACTCTCCGCTACCCCAACCCCTAATCGGCATAGCTGCGAGACGCCCCGGCTCCGCCCGGCGACCGCCGAAGTCCCCGCAAAACCGTCTGCCCGATAACGCCCAATAATATGGCAACCAGATTAGACCCAACCACCGCGCCCAGCACAGTGTAAGCGATCGGACCCATCGTTGGGGAAGCGCAGCACTCCGGTTCCACTCCTGCCCCGTAGGAAAAGCCGAACCAGCCTCCGGCCATCCCCGCGCCCCAGGCCAGAAGCGCTAACGCCGTCGTAAAGGCGGCGCCGGCCCCCTTCAATCCCAGCCAAGCCGCAACGCTACCGATCCCCGCTCCGCCACCTGCGCCCAAGACCAACAGCGTAATCCAGGCAGACCAAGAGGTGAACCCAAAGAGCAACAAGCCCATTCGGGCCAGCGCCACCCCCACTACCCCAAGGACTAAGGCCAACCCAATACCCAAGACGGCGCGGCCGACATAACCCAACAAGGCCCCAGGCAACGCGATCAATCTCCTGCTTCGTCAATTCCAGACCGGCGGCATAAGGGACCAGCCGGCGTATTCAGGATACTATCACAAACTTGACCCGCTGCCTATCGGTAGTAGCGTAGGTAACGGTTTCGAGTTAATGCGCTGTATGCGCCATTAAACCATCATTCCGGCGTCGACCGGAATCCAGAAACTATATCCCCCAGGCGCCAGCCATTTCTGGACCCCGGCTTTAGCCCAAGCGTCGGTAAGAGTGCGGAAAGACGGTGTGCAGCCAGTATGATCGACAAATTCTGAACAGTTATAAGGGTATGGGCCGGCGCTGTCGCAGCAGAACCGTATCTCCCCGGTTCCAACCCTTCCCCTTCCTCCGGCCTTCGCTTTAGGGAGCAGGCCGGAGGAACCGTGTAAAGACGGGTTAAAGAGAATGACTTATTAACTTGCGGTAAGAGCCAAACAGCCAGATTCTAGGTTCCCACGGCAGTCCCGGCAAAGGCTTGACGCAAGCCAGCCGCCCCCTGCTCAACCGCCTGCTTGGCCTGATCTACCATCGCAGCCATACCAAAGAAACCGTGAACCATCCCGTCGTAGCGGGTGCAAGTCGTGGGGACGCCCGCATCGGTCAGCTTTTGGGCGTAGGCCTCGCCCTCGTCCCGGAGCGGGTCATACTCGGCGGTAATTACCAGCGCCGGCGGTAGCCCGCTCAAGTCGCCGGCCTGCGCCGGCGCGGCGTAGGGATTGGCGGCATCCACCTCAGCAGCCAAGTAGTGCTCCCAGTACCACATCATCGTCTGCCGAGTCAGCTGATACCCCTCGGCATTCTCCCGATAAGAGCCATTATCAAAGTCCCTTTCGGTTACCGGGTACACCAACAACTGGAAAACCAGGGAACAGCCCTCCCGGTCGCGCGACATCAGAGACACAGCCGCCGCCAAGTTGCCGCCAGCGCTGTCTCCGCCAACCGCAATGCGACCCGAGTCAACGTTAAGGGAAGCGGCATTGGTCGCCAGCCATTGCGTAGCGGCGTAACAATCTTCAGCCGGGCCGGGGAACTTGGTATCCGGCGCCAGCCGATAGTCAACGGACACCACCACGCAGTTAGCTCCCACCGCCAAGTGGCGGGCGGAACTATCGGCGGAGTCCAGGTCGCCGACTACCCAACCGCCACCATGAAACCAGGCCAAGCCGGGGAAGGGGCCGGCCCCCTCCGGAGTATAGATACGAACCGGCAGATCTCCGTCCGGGCCTGGAATAGCGCGGTCTTCAACCTTGGCTACCTCCGGGCCCGGCGCCCGGGGCCGGGCCCGCCCGTTGGCCCGAGCCTCTTCCGGCGTAACTTCATGGTTGGCCGGCAAGCCCAGGGCGGCCATATTTTCCATAACCTGAATTACTTGCGGGTCTAACGGCATTTTTGCGCACCTCCTGTCGGTGGGGTTGGTTTATGCCTTAGGGAGTTACATATCAGTGTTCACTCTTCTTAACTAAACCCGCCGAAAGTAACATTCCCCGCTATTGGGCAATATGTCTCTTCGAAATTGAGCCATCGGAAAGCTGCGGGTAAAAAATTCAATCGGATACACTACCGCCTATTTTATTAGCTGGCCCTTCAAAGTGGCGAATTCTTTGTCGGTGATGACGCCTTGCTTATGCAAACCGGCCAATCTTTCCAATTCTCCGATAGTATCTAAAACCGGCTCTGAAGCGCCGGATGCAACCGGGGAAATTTTGCTGGTCAGGAATTGGGCCAGTTTCTCCCGGTCGGAATCAGGAACCATCTTGACTTCGATACCATTTATTGCGAAGTTCCTCCCTCTGAAGACGCGGGTACTATTCCCTATTGCTGAAAGATTTGAATAAGGAACAACCCCCAACCTCTTTTTACTGCTGCTCAGAATTATTACCCTCCGGTCAGTAGCGACTATGTTTCCCCCGTGAACCACGCATTCAACTTGTTCATCATCGCCAATCACGTCAACTAATCGGTCAATGTGGAGCATTACTGCCGAACCCAAAAAGCCGCTTGTCTTGAAACCCAGCTTTTCATAGCTATCTCTCAAAGATTGGGTTTTTAGCTCTCTTTGCGTTTTTGCGGCTTCTTTGCGGCGTTTCTGCTCAGCCTTTGCTTCCTCTTTAGCTATTGATGTCGCCCTTTTGTCTGGTAAAAATGCCTGGTCAGTAATTAGTGCGCCGCAATGTACACAATATTTACTGCCTTCTTTATACGGTTTGACGCAATGCGCACAGTTCCGCATTATTTTTTACTCACTTCTCTGGTTGGCGCGTTGGTTATATCCTGTTTCATTACCGGGAACATATTGACGGGTTGCCTGGTTAAGGCCGCCACCTTAAATCCGGCTGCCGGGCGGCCCGCGCCTCGTCCAGCCGAGATACCGGGGTGGTATGGGGGGCCTGCCGTACCAGTTCCGGCGTTTCCGCCGCCTCCCGGTCGATTTCCCGCAAAGCCTGGATGAAGGCGTCCAGCGTATCCCGGTTCTCCGTCTCCGTTGGTTCAATCATCAGGGCCTCGTGGACGATTAAGGGAAAGTACATGGTAGGGGCGTGAAAGCCATAGTCCAACAACCGCTTGGCTACCTCCAAGCCGCTAACCCCTCGTTCCTTCTGCCAATCGGCAGAGAATACTACCTCGTGCATACAGGGGCGATCATAGGGAAGATGGTAACTATCCCGGAGACCTTGCAACAGGTAGTTGGCGTTGAGCACTGCGTTGCCGCTGATGGATTTAATGCCAGCGTCGCCCAGGGTTCGGATGTAGGTGTAGGCCCGCGCTAGCACGCCAAAGTTGCCGTGGAAACCGCTAATTTTCCCAATGCTTTGCTCCGGCGTATCGAGAAAATAAAAGACCCTTTCGTCCCAATCCGGGTCAGCCTCACCCTTCGCCGGCAGTGCATCGGCGACGCTAACCACCGGCGCCGCCAGGAAGGGAACCAGTTCTGCGGCGCAGCAGACTGGCCCCGCCCCGGGACCGCCGCCGCCGTGGGGCGTGCTGAAGGTCTTGTGCAGGTTCAGATGAACTAAGTCGAAGCCCAGTTCGCCTAGCTTGGTCCGACCCAGCAGAGCATTCATATTGGCCCCGTCGCCATAAACCAGGCCGCCCGCCTCATGCACTACCCGGCAAACCTCGACAATGTTGCGGTCAAAAAGGCCCAGCGTACTGGGCAAAGTAATCATCACCCCGACCAAGTCGTCCCCCGCTAACTCATGGAGCGCCTCCAGGTCCACGTTGCCTTCCTGATCGGAAGCCAGGGTAACCACCTCGAACCCGGCCATCGCCGCCGAGGCCGGATTGGTGCCATGGGCGCTGTCCGGTATCGCCATTTTGGTGCGCCGAAAGTCGCCGCGAGCCTGGTGATAAGCTCGCATCATCAAAACGCCGGCCAGTTCGCCATGGGCTCCGGCCAAGGTAGCCAGGCTACCCCCGGACATCCCGGTTATTTCTTCCAAAAAACCCTGAAGTCGATAAAGTAGCTCCAACGCCCCCTGGCAATGCTCCGCCGGCTGCAAAGGATGAATCGAAGCGAACCCGGGCAGGAACGCCACTTCATCATTAACCTTGGGGTTATACTTCATAGTGCAGCTACCCAGAGGATAAAACTGGGTATCAATCGAGAAGTTAAGCTGGCTGAGGCCAGTAAAATACTGGACTACCTCCGGCTCCGATACCTCCGGCAAGGCCAAGTCGGCGCGAAGCAGGGCCGCCGGGGGCATGGGTTGGGCCGGTACATCCAAAAGCGGCGTAACGGCGCCCCTCCGCCCAGGGACGCTTCGCTCCATCAGAAGCCGGGTACTATCGCGAGTTCCGCCTTTGAGCATCGGCCAACTTCTCCCGTCCGTATTTTGTGCATCGACTACCCCGGTTCTTGGGCTACCCGCGGTACCAGGCGACTTCCGGGACATCGGTGGAAGCAGCGGGCGACCGGTTTTCTACCGGCTTTCTAGCGGAATCCAGTCTTGCTCCCGTCTTTCCCGGTCTCTCTTTTTCAGTCTCTCTGCCGGTTATATTTCAACCCATTCCTTGAAGTATCCTACCAAGCAACCCGCTCCGGTTGCCTAACCGCCCCCGTCGCCCCGCCGGAACAACTCTAGCTAAACTCCGCCAGACCCGCTATCAGGGCATCAATATCCTCCCGGGTGTTCATCTCGGTAACGCAAACCAGCATACCCCGGTCCACCTCCGGGGGCAGCAAGTCGCTATAGGGCGGTCTGCCCAGGTCTAGGCCGCCCAGAACGTTCCGCTCCAGAAGCCGCTGGTTGATGTCAGCGGGAGCCGTAGGGCACTGGACAACAAATTCCTGAAAGAAGGTTTCTTGTTGGAAAGGCAGAAAATACCCGGGAAGCTGTTCGACCTGGGCCGCAGCGTAATGAGCCTTGTGGTAGCAAAGCTCCGCCACCTGGCGCAACCCCTGGCGGCCCAAAGCGGTCAAATAGATGGTAGCGGCCAGCGCATAAAGAGCCTCGTTGGTACAAATGTTGCTGGTCGCCCGCTCCCGACGGATGTGCTGCTCCCTGGTCTGAAGCGTCAACACATAGCCGTTGCGCCCCGCGGTATCCGCCGTACGCCCCACCAAGCGGCTCGGCATTTGCCGTATATACCGCTCCTTGGTAGTAAAGAGACCCACGTAAGGCCCCCCATAGCTAACCGGAATGCCCAGCGGTTGGCCCTCTCCGGTTACTATATCGGCGTCGTAATGGCCGGGCGGCTGGAACATTCCCCCAGCCAAGGGGTCGGACGAGACCACCAACAAGGCGCCCTGGTCGTGGGCGATGGCGCCTTGTTGGGCCAAGTCTTCCAAATTGCCGAAAAAATTGGGGCTCTGGACTACCAGACCGGCCGTATCTCCGTCAACTTTCGGATCCCGACTCCGCACCAGCTCGACGCCAATTCCCTGGCCCTGACAGTAGGTACGGATGACCTGTCGGTAAAGCGGTGAAACGGTGTCGGCGATCGCCACCCGTTGGCGGCGAGTAACGCGGCAAGCCATCAGAGCCCCCTCAGCCAAGCTGGTAGCGCCGTCATACATTCCCGCGTTGGCAACCTCCATCCCATAGAGACTGCTAATCAGCGTCTGAAACTCGTAGATGACTTGCAACGTACCCTGGCTGACCTCCGGCTGGTAAGGAGTATAGGCCGTCAGGAACTCGCCCCGAGTCATCAGCGCCTTCACAATCGCCGGGATGAAGTGATAGTAAGCGCCGGCGCCAAGAAAGGAAGGGCCGCTGCTCAAAGCCCGATTCTTGCCCGCCAGCGCAGCCAGTTCTCGCTGGATTTCCAGTTCGGACAAGGGTGCCGGCAAGTCCAGTAACGGGTTCCGAAACTCGGCGGGAATGTCCCGGAACAGCTCATCAATACAAGTAAGGCCGAGGGTAGCCAACATATCGGCCTGTTCCTGCTCGGTGTTGGGGATATAGTGGGACTGAAAATGCCCAGTGACCATTGATCGCTACTCCTGAAGCGGGTTTGCAGCTGCGGACAAGGCGCCCATCGGTTACAGCATACCTTCAAGTCGAGCCAACGCCTTTCCCGCCTCCATCATCCTCCGAATCCCCAACCCGGCCCCCGATATGTTGCCCGATATGTGGGTAGTAAGGAAAGGCATTGACCTCCGAGTAGTAAGGCGCATCATCCCAACGAGCAATCAATTCCCCATCTGGGAAACCCGGAAAGAATAACGCCCCGTTCCAGAATAATGCGCTCTCAATAGTCCCTCCGCCAGCCGTTGGACAGCTCCATCCAAATTTCGGGGTAGCGTCATTAAGCTTGTCATCGGAAAATACCGAGATAATCTGTCCGACTACCGCTGACTGCCGCCGCAGCTTTGCTTCGCTGAACGACATTCAATCCAGTTCTTGAACTAACTTTTGTCAAGCTAACAGACGGCCTCCAGCGATTTCCCAATCCGAAGCCGGATCCTCTTCCGCCGGGGGCGCCATGCCACAGATTTTTTCGGTGAACTTCTCCCAACTTTGGTGTTGTTCCGCAGATCATCCTGGTTTACGCCAAGCTAGGTCTTCCACCAAGTCTCACAGAAAACCCTCTTGGAACCCGTAAACGCCGTTCCGAAGGAGCGAGCGGCTCCGGCTTCCCGGCAAACCCGGTATTTGTTGAGTGCACCCGGTTCGCTGTCCCCAGCTCCTCCCTCCGGAGGCTAATGCAATCCCCCGATATACTCGTCATACTCGGCGGCGGACATCAGACTGTCCAGTTCCGCCAAGTCATCCAGCGTTACCCGCATAATCCAACCGGCATCAAAAGGGTGGTCATTAACCAATTCGGGATGGTCGAGCAGCTCTTCGTTAACCGCATCAATCCTTCCGGTAACCGGAGAGAATAGATCAGAAACAGCCTTTACCGACTCTACCTCGCCCATCTTCTCTAGGTGAGCAACGGCATCGCCGGCGCTGGGTAAATCCAAATATACGATGTCGCCCAGTTCGTCCTGGGCATAGTCGGTAATGCCCACCAGAACCAACCTGGCGCCAGCATCCTCAATTTTGGCCCATTCATGTTCTTGAGTATATTTGCGGTCATCGGGACTCACTTTATCCGAGCCTCCTGGTTAATAGTCCGCAGCTACCGGTTAACTTCTGTCGTAAAAAGGCAGCGTCGTTACCTCTGCCCGAGTAGGCCGCCCCCGGAGGTCCACCTCCAGCGCCCGACCAGGTTCAGTAAAGCGCATCAAAACGTAGCCCATTGCGATGCTGCTGTCAAGGGTTGGCGAGTAGCTGCCGCTGGTAATTCGACCCACCTCCTGCCCCTGGAACCGGATAGCGTAACCGGCGCGGGGAGCGCTCCGACCGGGAAGTTTCAGCCCAACCAACTTCCGTTCCGTGCCCTGTTCCCGCTGTCGCTGCAACACCGGGCGGCCGATATAATCCCCAGCGGAGCGAACGAACCGTTCCAGCCCCGCCTCAATAGGCGAGGTGTCCGAGTCAATTTCGTGGCCGTGCAAAGGCAGACCCGCCTCCAGCCGCAGCACGTCCCGGGCGCCCAGACCGCAGGGCAGCGCGCCAGCGTCGGTCAGGGATTGCCAGACCAAAACCGCATCCGCCGCGTCCAGCGCCAGTTCAAACCCGTCCTCCCCAGTGTAGCCGGTACGCCCAACAAAGACCTCGATAGAACCCTCCGAACCATCCCGAAAACCGTCCGGGACGTCCGGGCCATGCGCAACCCGGAATCTCCCGTCCCGCCCGCTAAAGGGGCGGGACGAAGACGCCGGTTCCCCGCCATCCAGAGCGCAAAGCGAATCCAATACCGCCGCCGAGTTCGGACCTTGCAGCGCAATAAGAGCGGTTTCCACCGTCCGGTCTTCCACGGACACGCCCGAGGCGGAGGAGTCGCCGGCGAACTCGGCGTCAATCCAGCCCCGGAACCACGCAACCACCGCCAGGCGGTTGCCAGCGTTGGGAACCAGCAGGTAGCGATCATCGGCCAGACGATAAAGTATGGTGTCGTCAATGACGCCGCCGGCCTCGTTACAAATCAGGCAGTAGCGCGCCCGGCCGACGCGCAAGCCGCTCGCCGAGCCAGTAAGCATCCGATCCAGAAAGGCGGCGGCCTCGGGACCAGAGATATACAGTCGGCCCATGTGCGAAACGTCGAAAACGCCAGCGGCCCGGCGCACCGCCCTAACTTCGTTAATAATGCCGGAATACTGCACCGGCATATCCCAGCCGCCAAAAGGCACGATGCGCGCGCCCAAATCCAGGTGAGTTCGGTAAAGAGCGGTTTGCAAGTTCATTAACCCATTATACGGCCTGAACGCAGATTGACCAACCCGGCGCTCCAACTCGATACCGTTCCCTTTCGCGAGATGTCCCCCGAAAACCTAAAAGTCGCCCTCCGCCGATTGAAATATCTAACCATATGTAATAACCTAGAGAGCGACATCGTTCTTAAATCAGAAACCAAATCGACAACCGATAGAGGAGCAAGATGGCCCTGAGCCGAACCATAGAAGAGGCGCTGAACCGGCACATAAACGAGGAGTTCTACTCTTCCTATCTCTACCTCTCTATGTCGGCCTACTGCGACTCCCTGGACCTGCCCGGCTTCGCTCACTGGCTGCGGGTACAAAGCCAAGAAGAATACGCCCACGCAATGAACCTGTTCAATTTTGTCCAAACCCGGCAGGGACGCGTGGCCTTGTACCCCATAAACCAGCCAACCATTGAGTTCGGGTCGGCCCTGGACGTGATGCAGCTTACCCTGGAGCACGAGCGCGCGGTGAGCCAAATGATTAACCGGCTCTACGAGTTAGCGCTTCAGGAAAACGATTATCCCACCCAAGTGCATTTGCAAGCCTTCATCACCGAGCAGATAGAGGAGGAGAAGACCTCCGGAGACCTGGTAGCCAAGCTCAAGATGATCGGCGATAGCAGCAGCGACCTCTTGCTGCTGGACCGGGAATTGTCCACCCGGGCCGCCGCCGCCGGCCTCTAACCCCTACTCCATACCCTCCCTCTTGCCCCCTTACGCCCCATTTTCAAGGAGGATATTTCCCGAATCCGCCCCTTTCAGGTCGAACTTGACCGAATTTATCGAATTTAATTTTTGGGCGGCGCAGCTTGTTCCAACCGGGAACGCCGTCTGTTATAATCGATAATCGGTATGAGTTAGGGTTGTTCCCCGTGGGTCGTTGCTTGAGTTGCGCTGACGCCGGATGACCTCGACCAGGCCAAATATACTTCAGTGGAGGCCAACAGTTGGCGTTGTCAGATAAAACCCTGGTTTGCGTGGAATGCGCAGCGAATTTCACCTTTACCGTAGGAGAACAGGAGTTCTTCAATTCCCGGGGGTTCACCAACGAACCCCGGCGTTGCCCGGAGTGCCGCCAGTCCCGGAAGAACCAACGCTCTTTCGATGGCGGGCCTCGGGAAATGCACCCGGCAGTCTGCGCCCAGTGCGGCGTCGAAACCATGGTCCCTTTCCGCCCCCGCGGCGACCGGCCCGTCTATTGCAGCGACTGCTTCAGCTCAATGCGGGAAAGCAACTATCGCTAAACCCCGGCCCTAAACCCTAACCGGCCAAGCCGGAACGTCGTCAATGCAAACCGATACTCCAGCCTTGGCCGGCTATATCGGATACTACCCGGCAACCTTGACCGCCCCCAACTTAATACCGGGGGCGGTCGCTAATGTCCCGCCGGTTAATGTCCCCCGGATAATCGGGATAGCCTCCCAAGTCTATGCGAACTTTGACGACCGGGCAGGGGTCGTCGCCGGTTTCGTCAAGACCGGCCGCCGGCTTCGCCGCAACTACCCATTCTGTTAAACCCGTTAAGCGCCCTTGCCCAGAACAATTGCCCCCAGCCCAGCGCCACAAGTCCCCGTAAAGTGTTATCATACATCCAGGCCGGGCTGCAACTGACCGGCGCTAAAACCAAAATTTTCAGGAGATACACCAATGTTCATAAGAATGGTTTGGGGCAAACTGCGTCCAGGCAGTTGGGAAGAATACGAGCGGCACTACCACGAGCGGCTAGCCAGCGCAACCGGCCAGATCCAAGGACTGAAGGAGCGGCAACTGCTGCGCGGCGCCGAAGACCCGGACGAGGGCATCAGCGTCAGCATTTGGGAAACCCTGGATGACCTGCGCAATTATGAAACCAGCGAATTCCGGCAAAACATGGCCCGCGAAATGGAACACCTGTACCAGGGCGAATACTGGGTCAAGCGCTTTGAGATTAGCTCCACCAACTAACAAACCCGGGCCGCTCCCGCCCTAACGCCCAAATAGAAATAAAGTCTAAAGACTTAACCATCGCAAATACCCCGAAGAGAGACGCCAGCCCCTAAACCGGCTTGGACATCTTTGCCCGGCATCGGCGCTGTTGGACACTACTCCCTTATCGGTTTATAGTTAAGGTTGCTACCATCGCCCAGACAACCAGCGGTGGACCAAGAGCGAATATGCGTTTCAGATTCTATCTGCCCAACAGCGTCCCAACCAACGGCCCCGTCCAGAAGGTAACGTCAAGCGCGTAAGGGCCGCCGGCATCATCGTGGCGCGCACAACACGACACAACAACCCATAAAAGCCGCCCCCTCAAGCCAGGCCAAACGCTGCGGTGGCCGTCGGTTGTTACCCATTGGCTGGTGGCTGTTAGTTATTAGTCGTCGGTTATTACCCATTGGTCGGTGGCCGGTGTCGGAATACACCTTCATTTCGTATGCAACGGCTAACAAGGAGCTAGTATGTCTTCACTGGAAGAACGTTTTGAACGCGGCCAAGCAATGCGCACGACCATGGCGGCAGGGGATCCCCGCCACTTCACCCTGCCCGGCATTGACCGGTTGGCCCCAGACTTAAAGCGCATCGTGGACGAGGCCCTGTTCGGGTCCATCTGGCCCCGGGGCGGGCTAGACGTCAAACAGCGCTGTATCTGTACCGTAGCGGCGTTAATGGCCCTACGCCAGTTGCCGTTGCTGCGCCGGCATATTGAACGCGCCTTAAACGTAGGTCTAACCCCCAACCAGGTCATCGAGATCTTCATTCAGATGACCTTCTATGTAGGCGTGCCTTCGGTGGAAATCGCCCTGGAAATCGCCCAGGACATCTTCGACGAGCGCGGCATTCAGTTCGTCCCCACCCAAGTTTACGATACCCGCCTGTCGCCCGACGACCTGCACCAACAAGGCATCCAGACCCACCAAGAGCACATGGGCGACATCTCGGTTTACCATACCGAAGACCCCAAATCGGAAGAAATGCAGCTGGAACGGCTGATTAACGAATATAACTGGGGCGCCATTCACACCCGGCCCCACCTGGACGCCAAGTCCCGCTCTATGTGCTCCCTGGCGGCGATGACGGTTATGGGCCATTATGACCGCCAGCTGCGCCGGCGCATTGCCGGCGCCCTGCGAGTCGGTATGACTCCCCCCGAAATTATGGAAGTCTTTATCCAGCTCACCCTATACGGCGGCTACTTCAACACCCGTACCGCCATGCGCATCGCCCGCTCCGTCTTCACCGAGGAGCGACTGTCCGCCTAGCGCGAGACGACCTCGCCCCGTCCCCCCTCCGCTCCCTAATTCTACCCCTAGCGAGCGGGATGACGGAACAAGAACATCCAGACATCCGGAACCGGAACCCCGGGGAATCAATGAAAATAAAACTAAACGACGGCGCCCAACTGTTCTACCAAGTGGACGACTTTACCGACCCTTGGGAGCAGCCGGAAACGGTCGTCCTCCAACACGGGATGGCTAAAAACCACCGGCTATGGTACGCTTGGATCCCTATCATCGCCCGTCATTATCGGGTAGTACGATTCGACCTGCGCGGCATGGGCCAATCCTCAGTTCCAGCGTCGGACTACCCTTGGTCGGTGGACAACTTCGCCAATGACCTGCTGGAGTTCCTGGACCAGCTAGAACTGGAGCGAGTGCACCTGATTGGCGAAACGGTAGGCGGCTCCATCGCCATGCGTTTCGCTACCCGGCGCCAAGAACGGCTGCTCTCCTTGGCTGCCTGCACCTCGCCCACCAGCTTCGACGACCGCCACCACCAGGAAAGCGCCGACTTGATTGAACGCAAAGGCGTCGCCGCTTGGGTCGAGAACACCATCGGCCGCCGCCTCGACCCGCAAATCGCACCTCCGGAATATACCCGGTGGTACGCCGAGCAGATGGCCCTTACTCCGGCCTCCGTGGTTGGCGGGTTTCAACGCCGCGCCGCCGGCGACCTGCGCCCCCTGCTCCCAGCAGTCAAAACGCCCACCCTAATCCTGGCGGCGGCCAACCTGCGCGAGGAAACGCTCGGAGATTTCCGCGATGCCGCCGACCTGTTCCCTAACGGGCGTCGGGTGATCTTCCCCGGCGTTTACGGGTTCGTCCAACACCTGTTGCCCGTGCCTTGCGCCCGGGTCTGGCTGGACTTTGCCCAGCAAATCAGGAACTAAGAACCCCACTTTGCCCCCCGGTTTCACCCTTCCCAACCAAGCAATCAAGATAAGCTAAAATAGAGGATAAAGAAAATATGCCAGACTCCTTGAGTCGCACTTTTGCGCGTTACGTCGCCTCCTTGCAGTACGATATGTTGCCCCCTGAGGTACCGGACAAAATTAAAGCATCCCTGTTCCACGCCCTGGTGATTTCCTTCCTGGGCGCGGAAACCCCTCCCGGCAAGGCATCCATCGAGTTGGTCAAGGAAGAAGAAGCCAAACCCGAAGGCGCCACTATCTTGGTGGACGGCGCCCGCGCCACTCGTTGCGGCGCCGCCTTTGCCAACAGCAAGCTGATGCACGCCACCAACCAGTCCGATTCCTATCGGATGCTGATTCACCCCGGCCCCTGTATAATTCCGGCGGCCTTGTCCTCGATGGAGTTGGAACGACGCACCGGGCGCGAACTCATAACCGCCCTGGCCGCCGGCTATGAGGTGGAAGCCCGGATCGCCAGCGACTTTATCCCCTCCACCCAGGCCCGGGGCTTCCGTTCCAGCCCAGTGTACGGCGTCCTGGGGGCAGCGGTTACCACCGGTAAGCTGCTGCGCCTGAACGAAGACCAGTTGGTTACCGCGCTGGCCCTGGCCTGCACCTTTGCCGGCGGAACTACCGAGGGCGCCCGGGCCGGGGGACGCGAGATGCTGTTCCACGAACCCAACGCTACCCGCAACGGCATAATGGCCGCTATGCTGGCCCGGCAACCAATGCGCGGCTCCGAAACAGCCCTGGAAGGCGCCGCCGGTTTTTACAACGCCTTTACCGGCAACAACCGGGGCGACCTTTCCTACGTATTTAGCGGGCCGGACCACGTATCGCTAGACAGCGTCGTGGCCGGACTGGGCGAGCGCTGGGAACTGCTGCACGTTACCCCCAAGATATATCCCACCGCCGGCTACAACTGCCCGGTAATCGAGCTGATGTCCGATATACGGGCCGCTCACAACCTGCCCATCGCCGAAATTGAGAAAATCACCGTGGACCTGAACTGGCTGGAAACGCTGTATCCCTCGCCAGCCTTCCCCAACCCAGCCCGCAGCGCCGACGCGCCGGAAGTAGGCGCCACCCACTACTTCACCGCCTATACCTGCATCAATGGCAGCTATCCCCCCCTGAGTGCCCGCATCGACCCCGGCGAGGATTCCGCGCCAGTAGCAGCAGACGTAATGGCCTTGATGAAACTGGTGGAAGTTGTTGGACACCAGGACCGGCCAGCCTTCGCTCCGCGCATTACCGTGTCTATGAGCGGCGGCACGGAATACCAGGGAGAATACCGGGGCAACGAACTGGAATGGAACCTCGCTACCGAAACCCGGCGGCTCCGCGCCCTGTTTGACACCCTGCCCTGGCCCCGGGAAAAGCTGGAAAGCATCTCCCAAATAGTAACCGGCCTGGAAATCGAGCAGCGAATTGACCACTTGATCGCCCTTTGCGTCAAATAATGCGCCTTTCCATCGCTGCCAGGGTCGCCGGGTCTCTTGCCAAAACTGTCGTCAAAGTTGTCGCCGGGGCATTGTTGCTGGCCACCGTCGCCTGTTTTGCCCCGGGAACGGCCGGCCAACCAACCCTCCCCCCCGGCGGCCCGGAATACAGCGCCATTATGGTCAGTTCGGACCTGGCCGTCGGGCCTAACCGGCTGATTTTCGGCTTGGTGCACCGGGACAACGCCCCAGTGCAAGCCGCCACCGCCCAGGTGCGAGCCCTCTATACCGCTCCCGGAACCACCGAGGCAGTCGCCCGCCGAACCGTCACCGCCCGATTCCTGCCCTGGCCCCCGGAAGGCGGCAACCGGGGCGTCTTCGTCGCCCCTCTGGAGTTTGACCAGCCCGGCGAGGCAACCCGGACCAACCCCGGTCTCTGGGAACTGACCGTAACCGCCACCGCCGCCGACGGAACGCCGATAAAAGCCGCCACCGCTGTCCGAGTAACCAACTCTCCGGCTACGCCTGCCATCGGCGCCCTGGTTCCCCGCAGCGTAACGCCTACCGCCGCCTCAGTAACCGACCTATCCACCATCACCAGCGCCCCCAACCCCGACCCCGAGCTTTACCAGCTTTCAATACACGAAGCCCTCGAAACCGGAAAACCGCTGGTCCTTCTCTTCTCCACCCCCGCCTTTTGCGTCAGCGCTACCTGCGGCCCTCAGTTAGAAACATTGAGCCGACTGCGGGAACGCTATCAGGCTCAGGCCAACTTCATCCACGTGGAAGTCTTTGCCGACCCCCACCTGATTCAGGGAGACCGCTTCTCCGCCCGACGAGTCCCGGCGGTGGACGAGTGGGGACTGCCCACCGAGCCTTGGACCTTTGTAATAGACCGGGCCGGCCGGATTAGCGCCAAGTTCGAACAGTTTACGCCGGAAGCGGAAATAGAAGCGGCATTGCAGGATACCCTGCCGGGCAAGTTTCAGGAGTCGCAATAATTGCAGGAATTGCCCCAAAAACAGTAAACTAAAGTCCCTAACCCTCACTCAACCCATCAGGAGCGCAAATTATGGTCGCAAAGACCGGGCCGGTAACCGCTCAACAACTCCTGGAGCTGCCGACGACGGCTACCGTTACGAACTGGTGCGGGGAGAGCTGAGACAGATGCCTCCAGCCGGAGCGCAGCACGGAAAATTAGCTATCAAAATAGCAGTCCCACTGAGCTATTACGTGACCGCCAATAACTTGGGCGAGGTTTACGCCGCCGAAACCGGGTTCATCATCGGAACCGACCCGGACCACGTGCGCGCCCCGGACACCGCCTTTATCCGGCGGGAACGTGTGGCCGCCGCGGCGGGAGAAGTCGCCGGGTACTGGCCAGGAGCTCCCGACCTGGCCGTTGAGGTCATCTCGCCTAACGACCGCTATACCGAGGTGGAAGAAAAGGTCGGCGACTGGCTGGCGGCAGGAACCCGGTTGGTGATTTTGGTAAACCCCCGCAACCGCACCGCAACTCTGCGCCGCTCCGGGCAAGCCCCGGTTATCCTCACCGAGCAAGACACCCTGGAAGGCGGCGATGCAGTCCCCGGCTGGCAAATGGCAGTCAAGGAAATCTTCTCCTGACCAACCCCGACCCGGCCATGCCCCCCCTTCCGCAGGAACAACCGGATAGCTGCCAAGGCCTTAAGTAACCGAACCTCAAGCAATTCAACAGCTCAATCGGTCAAGGCCACCGCCACCAGATCATCCCCCCGTTTTACGTAAGTCACCAGCAGGGATTGGCCCAACAACCGGTGCTCCTTGACGTGGGCGGGAGTGAAACCCACAAATCCGTCGGTGATAAAGATATACTCCCGTCCCGCCTCGTCTCGGATACGCAGGCTTTCCAACTCCGTAAAGCTCCGGGCAACCACCTCAACTACTTGGCCGCGAACCTGCTGGCCGGCATCATCGCCACACCCCATTGGCAACAGCAGACCCAAGACGACGACGGCAAAGGCACAGATAAACGAAACCCTACCCATACTGTCAGCCCCTGTGGCCCGGCCGGTTAGCTGAACCGAAATACCCGGATTGCCACCAAAGCGGTTCCGGCCACCCAACCAGCCAGAATCGCCAGTTCCGGCCACACTTGCCCTAAAGAAGCCTCATAGATGGCAATCTCCCGCAATGCCGCCAGCATCGGGGCCAACGGCAAGGCGTCCGCCACATAGGGCAGCAACCCCGGCAGAGTCGCGGTGGAGAAAAAAGTGCCGGCAAAGAACATCATCGGAAAGGCCACCGCGTTGCCGATCCCGGAGGCCGCCGCCGGGCTGTTGGCCCAAGCCGAGACGATAAAGCCAATATTCAGGAAAATGAGACTGCCCAGCAACACCACCGGCAGCAGATACAGGACATTGCCGTTTATCTGAGCCTTGAACACGAACACCCCCACCGCCAGAATGACGACCGCCTGAACCAACGCCAGCGCCAACTGGGCCATTACCTCAGCCGCAAAGAACTGCCAAATCGGCAAGGGCGTAACCAGCATCCGCTTGAGAATGGACAGGTTGCGGTAATTGCTGATTCTGACCGCTATAGAGATGATGGCGTTGGTCATTATGCCCATACCCACCAAGCCGAACAGAACCAGGTCGAAATAGGACACCTGCCGGCTTGCCAGCCGCTCGGTAACCAGAGTAGCCGGAGGCAGCGCGGTAGCCTCGCCCAAGATAACTTCCTCAGAAATTCGCCGGACGATGCCCTCGATTAATTGGTTACGCCCTTCGTCCTGGGTATTCGCCACCAGGGTAGCCGGAACAAAGACCTCTCCGGCGGCAAACCCGGGCGGGATAAACAGCAGATAATCCAGGGCCCCGTCGGCTACCAACCGCCGGCCAGCTTGGACGCCGCCCGGCTCCGCTTCCACCCGCAGGTTTGGAATACCCTCCAGCTCAGCCGTCATCTGCCCGGCGGCCGGCGTCTGCGCCTCGTCAATAACCGCCAAAGTGAAGGAACCAAAAGAGGTCGGGTCGAACAGGCCGAACGCCACCACCAGAACCAAGGGAAAGAACAAGGCCCAAAAGGTGGTTTGTCGATTGCGGGCCAGCATTTTCAGGTTAGCGACGGTTAGAGGCAGCATAGTTAGTCTCGACTAATCTCGCAGTTCGTTGCCAGTCAGTTCCAGAAAAACATCCTCCAGGGTCGCCGGCAAAATCTCCAAATGTTTGAGGGTAACCCCACTACGCACGATGCCGTCGAGAATATCGTTCAGCGCCTCCGGCGTTTTATCCAAACGAAGTTGATAGATATGTCCGTCCCTCGTTTCCCCCGTTGGAGCCTCCAAATCCTGGCTAACCGACTGGACCGCGGCGACCCGTTCCAGCGGCCGGGACTGCTTTTCAGTAAGCGGAGCCGGCGTAACCAGCTTGACGGTATAGGTGGTTTCTATTCGGCTAATCAGGTTGTCCGGGGTATCAATGGCGACAATTCTGCCTTGGTCCATTATCGCCAGCCGCTGGCACAGCGCTTCCGCCTCCTCCATATAATGGGTAGTCAACACCACGGTTATCCCCCGACGTTGAATCTCCCCGATTAAGGCCCAAAGATTATGCCGGGCCTGCGGGTCCAAGCCGGTAGTCGGCTCATCCAAAATCACCAACTCCGGGGCGTTGACCAAACTGGCCGCCACCGTAAAGCGCTGCTGCTGACCGCCGGATAGCTGGTTGACCCGGCTAGAACCTTTATCCGCCAAACCCACCTGTTCCAGCAACTCGTCAGGAACCGCCCGTCTCGGGTAGAAGCTGCCAAGCAAATGCAGAATTTCGCGGAGCGAGAGGAAGTTGAAGTAGGCCGAGGACTGAAGCTGAACGCCGATGCGCCCTTTAATCCGGCCGGCCTCCCGCCGGGAATCTAGCCCCAGCACGCTGACCCGCCCGGCCGAGGGCTTCTGCAGACCCTCAATAATTTCCAGGGTGGTAGTTTTACCGGCCCCGTTGGGACCAAGAATACCGAAAATCTCGCCGGCCATCACAACGAAGGAAACATCATCCACCGCCGTAAAAGAGCCGAACCGCTTGACCAGACCTTCTACCCGGATTGCCTCAAACATGATAACATTGAGAATTATATCACAAACTTTCCCCAGGGTTGCCCCAACCTTCTGTAGCGATGGCAAGTTGTAGCAATGGCAAGCATAAGCGGTTTCGGCGAATCAGTCAGCGGCCGGCCCCAGGAGATTAAGCGGCTCGGTTGGTTACGCCGCTTGGCCCTGGCCTCGATAATATCCGTCTTTGGCCTGATTGTATTGGGCGGCGTGGTCCGAGTTACCGGCTCCGGTCTGGGCTGCGCCGGCGAATGGCCGCTGTGCGATGGCAGCATTATTCCGCCCCTGACCCAAGCGGACATCATCGAATACAGCCACCGGCTAGTAGCCTCAGCCATCGTCGGCCCACTGATACTGATTACCGGCATCATCTCCTGGATTGGCTACCGGCGAAAGCGCGCGCTGGTAATTCCCGCCACAGTAGCGGTAATTATGCTCCTGGCCCAGGGCGGACTGGGCGGCGTAACCGTGTTGACCAAACTGCCCGGCCCTATTGTCGCGGCGCATTTTGGCCTGGCCCAAGCCCTGCTGGCTTGCCTAATCTTGATACTGGTAGCGACCTACCGGATAAACGCCTCCAACCCCGCTTCCCTTCCCGGCAGCGCCCCAGCGCCGCCCGGCGGCGCAACCGGGCTGGACCGGGACCCGGCAAGGAAAGCGCCCCGGAAACCCTCCCGCTTTCCCCGAATGGCCGCCCTCGCCGCCATTGCCACCTACCTCCTATTACTGTCCGGCTCCTACGTTACCGCCACTCCCGGAGCTTTGGCCGCTTGTCCCGACTGGCCGCTATGCCAAGGATTAAGCCTGCCCACCGACCACCTGCCGGCAATCCATATGTTACACCGGGCCGCCGCCGCCGCCGCCGGGGCGCTGATACTCTATACCCTTTACCGCGGGTTCCAGTACCGCGGGTTCCAGGACGGCCGGCGCCAGCCTTTCTTCACCGCCAGCGGAGTAATTATGAACCTGTCCCTAGCCGGCGGAGTTACCTTCCTGCTGCAACTGCTGGTGGGAGCGGTCGTCATCTGGACCAATTTCCCGGCGGAGTTGCGCGCCTTACACCTCGCCCTTGCCACGGCGGTTTGGGGTATAATGGTGGCCCTGGCTCTAGTGAGCCGGGGGCTGGCGGAACCAACCCCGGTCAGTTCCGACTCTCCAGCTTGAATCGCAGCCGTCACCCCCGAATAGAGGCCCTTTAACGATTATGACTGAACCCCAAACTTTGGCCGATTTGGAACCACCCGGCGAAACCCGGTCAGTCCGGTCGCCCCAATCCCGGCTGACGGTGGTCAACGATTATATAACCCTGACCAAGCCGCCCATCATTATGCTGCTGCTGGTAACCGCCGCCGGCGGTATGTTTCTGGCCCAGGGACAAGCCGGCGGCGGCGTACCCTCCCTGACCCTGATGGCCCTGGTCTGGCTGGGCGGCGCCCTGGCCTCCGGCGGAGCCAACGCTCTGAACCACTATTACGACCGGGACATTGACCGGCTGATGCAGCGTACCCGGCAGCGGCCGGTAGCCAGCAACCGCATTTCGCCCAACCAAGCTCTGCTATTCGGCATTGCGCTGAACCTGCTCGCCTTTGCCCTCCTCGCCGCCGGAGTTAACCTGCTGGCGGCCAGCTTAACCCTGGCCGCCACCCTGTTCTACGTCCTGGTCTATACCCGGTGGTTGAAGCGAAGCACCCCCCAAAATATCGTCATCGGCGGGGCCGCCGGTTCCATTCCGCCCCTGGTCGGCTGGGCCGCGGTAACCGGAACTCTGGACTTGCCCGCCATATATCTGTTCGCCATCGTTTTCTTCTGGACTCCACCCCATTTCTGGGCTTTAGCCTTGCTGATTCAGCGGGACTATGAACGGGCCGGAGTGCCGATGCTCCCGGTAGTATCCTCCCGAAACTTCACCGTCTCCACTATCTTCCTCTATACCCTTGCCCTGGTAGGTCTAACCTTAATGTTTGCGCTAACCGAAGCGGTCGGCTGGGTTTATGGAGCCACTGCGGCCGTTCTGGGCGGCATCTTCATCTGGATGGCCTGGCGGCTGAAACAAGCGGAAAGCGCGACCAACGCCCGGAAACTCTACCTCTTTTCCCTCCTTTACCTCGGCTTGTTGTTTGTCGCGATTATGGTCGGCGCCGCCACCGGGTGGTAAAACGGGGCCAGCCCCAAGCCCCCTCCCCCTCCGGCAATACCGTCATACCGGCTACCGCTACTCGCCATACCGTTCTTCGCCGGTATCCAAGAGCTTTCGCCACCAGTATCCTTCCCTACTTCAGTCGTCTCTCCTTCATCCCTTCCACCGGAACGACCTTTTAGCGATACCGCCAACGCATATATAATCTAAACAATTACTCCCACCTCCCTTCAATTCCGTTGACAGCTATTAGGGGGCTGTGGTAATGTCTTGCATTAGTGAAATTTTGCACATACTATACTGTTTGACCACCTGGACTGATCGGCAGCGTAGCAAGACGGAAAGTTAGCTAATGGGGCTTTTGCTCTTCCGAAGCGCAGATTTCCTGCCGCTCAGGCCAGAGACAACATAAGGGTAAGACCGCGATTATGTTCAAGTGGAGACCCATCCGAAGCAAACAGCTGGCATTACTGGGGCTATTGACGCTCTTATTCCTGGTCATAGCCTGCGCCCCCGATGCCAAACAGTCCACCTTCAGCGCCTCCGGGCCGGTAGCCGAAAAACAGCTATTGCTTTTCAACGTCCTCCTCTGGGTAATGGTGGCGGTATTCGTCTTGGTAGAAGGAATACTGCTCTACGCCATCATCAAATTCCGCCGCCGCCCCGGACAAGATGAACTGCCTCCTCAAACCCACGGCCATACTGCGCTGGAAATCACTTGGACCGTTATCCCGACCGTGCTGATCCTCGCCCTCGGCATCTGGTCCGTAATCACCATCTTCGACCTGGACCAGCCGCCGGCCGGAGCCGACACGCTGGAGGTTACCGCCGTGGGCCACCAGTGGTGGTGGGAGTTTGAGTATCCCGATGCCGACGGCAAGGGCAAATACATCACCACCGCCAATGAACTGCGGGTGCCCGTGGACCGGGCCATCCAGATAAACCTGCGCAGCGACGACGTTATCCACAGTTTCTGGGTGCCTAAACTGGCCGGCAAGGTGGACGTTATCCCCACCCGCAACAACTATATGTGGTTCCAAGCCGACGAGACCGGCACCTTCTTCGGCCAGTGCGCCGAGTTCTGCGGCGTCGCCCACGCCCAGATGCGGTTCCTGGTGCAGGTATTGCCCCAGGAAGATTACCTCGCTTGGGCCGAAAGCTTCGGCGAGACGCCGGTATTGACGGCGCAGGCCCAAGCCGGCCAGCAGGTGTTCAACAGCACCGGCGGTTGCGTGGTTTGCCACACCGCCACCGGCTCCGACGACCCGGCAGTGGTGGCCGGACGGATAACCGGCTTTATGACCACCGAGACCGGCATCGCCCCGGGGCCGAACCTCACCGACCTGGCAACCCGTGAGCGCTTCGCCGCCGGCCTGGCCGACCTGAACCGGGACAACCTGCGCCAATGGCTGCGCAACCCGGAGGACATCAAGCCAGGCAACTATATGTCAGAACGAGCCAACATCTACCAGACCGCGGACGGAAGGGTGAGCCTGAGCGAGGAAGACCTTTCGGCCCTGTTAGAATATCTGCTCAGCTTGAAGTAAAATTACGTTAAGAAACCTCTGTGTATCTCCACGTCTCGACGCCTCCAGGGTAAAACCCCTCGCGCCGAAGACGCCGAGATTATCGGGAGAGAGGCGATGGCCACACTAACCGATGTAATTTCCCGTCCCGCCAGTCAGTCTGGACTGTGGAGCTGGCTCACGACGGTCGACCACAAGCGCATCGGCGTCCTTTACGGAACGACCGCTTTTATCTTCCTTTTGCTCGGTGGCATCGAGGCCGGCGTCATTCGCCTGCAACTGGCCGTCCCCAATAACTCCCTGGTCAGCCCGGACACCTTCAACCAGATGTTCACAATGCACGGGACGACCATGATTTTCCTGGTCATAATGCCCCTGAGCGCCAGTTTCTTCAACTTCGTAATCCCCTTGGCGATTGGCGCTCGGGACGTGGCCTTCCCCCGGCTTAACGCCTTCAGCTACTGGGTATTCCTCTTCGGCGGGCTGCTCCTAAACGCCAGCTTCCTGACCAACCAGGCCCCGGACGCCGGTTGGTTCTCCTACGCCAACCTTACCGAAAAGCCCTTTAGCGCCAACGCCGGCCTCGATTACTGGGCCCTCGGCTTGCAGGTGCTCGGCGTCTCCTCCCTGGCCTCCGCCTTCAACTTCATCGTTACCATCGTGAATATGCGGGCGCCCGGCATGAGCCTGATGCGAATGCCCCTCTTCGTCTGGATGACCTTGGTAACCTCGATCCTGCTCGTACTAGCCTTCCCAGTCATCACCGTGGGGCTGATTGAACTGACCCTTGACCGCAACTTCGGCACCAGCTTCTTCGTTCCCGATGGCGGCGGCGACCCGGTTATGTGGCAGCATCTCTTCTGGGTTTTCGGCCACCCGGAGGTTTACATCCTCATCCTGCCGGCTATGGGTATCGTGTCAGAGATACTGCCTACCTTCTCGCGCAAACCCCTCTTCGGCTACCCGGTAGTAGTATTCTCCGGCATTGTCATCGGCATAATGGGCTGGGCCGTATGGAGTCACCACATGTTTACTGTGGGGCTAGGGCCGGTAGCCGTTTCCGTGTTCACCATTACCACTATGCTGATTGCCGTCCCTACCGGAGTGAAAATCTTCAACTGGATTGGCACCCTGTGGGGCGGTTCCATCGACTTCAAGACGCCGATGTTGTTCTCCTTGGGGTTCGTCGCCCTGTTTATCGTCGGCGGGCTGAGCGGCGTTTCCCACGCCGTCGCCCCCTCCGATAACCAACAGCAGGATACCTACTACATCGTCGCCCACATCCACTATGTACTGTTCGGCGGGTCGTTGTTCGGCATCTTCGCCGGCGTCTATTACTGGTTCCCCAAACTAACCGGCAAGTTGCTCCACGAAGGCTTCGGCAAACTCCACTTCTGGCTTTATTTCATCGGAATGAACGTTACCTTCTTCCCGATGCACTACCTGGGCCTGAACGGAATGCCCCGGCGGATTTACACCTACGCCAGCGAATTCGGCTGGGGCGAGTTGAACCTTTTGGCTTCGCTGGGTTACCTGGTTCTCTTTGCCGGCACCTCCATCTTTATCGTGAACTTGATTGTCAGCCTGCGCAAACAGCCCGACGCCGGCCACGACCCTTGGGATGCGCCGGGGCTGGAGTGGAGCATATCCTCCCCGCCGCCGGCCTACAACTTCGCCGCCATTCCCCAAGTGCACGGGCAAGACCACTACTGGATTGTCAAGCGTCAGGCCTTGGCCGAGGGTAAGCCGATAACCGAGCCGGAAGCCCCGGTAAACCCCGCCTCTATCCATATGCCCAGTCCCTCCTATTGGCCTCTGGTAACCGCCATCGGTACCTTGATTCTGGCTGCTGGTATGCTGGTTGACGTCGGCTGGCCCTATATCCGGTTCCCCATACCTTTCATCGGCGGCTTGATCGCCTTCATCGGAATAATCGGCTGGGCTAATGAACCGGCGGCAGCCGAACATCACGCCGCCGTCGCCACCCACGAACCTGCCGAACCCCACGCTGTCCCGCGCCCGATTCAGCCGCTTTGCTCCGCCTGCGGCAGCGAATTGAACCCAACCTTCCGGTTCTGCCCCTACTGCGGCAGCCAGCCCCGGGTAAATTGCTCTACCTGCGGCAACGAATTGGACCCAGCCTTCCGGTTCTGCCCCCACTGCGGCGGAAACCAGGAAATCCCAGCCGAAGCCCACCATGAGGAGGCGTAAAGTTGGCCCACCAAGGGGAAACTAGCCACCACGCCGCACCCGGCGCCGGGCATACCGAGGAAGAAACGACCACCACCGGCATAAATCACCGGAAACTCCTAATGTGGGTTTTCCTATCCTCAGACTGCCTCTTCTTCGGCTCCCTGATCGCGACCTATATGGTCTATCGGGGGCAGAGCCTGGTCGGCCCTTACCCGGATAGCATCATTGATGTGCCGATAACCACCATCAGTACCTTCGTTTTGCTGTGTAGCAGCTTCGCTATGGTGCAGGCCCTGTCGGCGACCAACGCAAACAACCAAAAAGGGATTCAATTATGGTTGCTGGCGACCGCTTTTCTGGGCGTCATATTCATCGGCTTCCAAATGTACGAGTTCTACGCCTTCCTGAAAGAGGGGCTGCGTATCGACACCAACCTGTTCGGCGCCACCTTCTTTACCCTGACCGGCTTTCACGGCGCCCATGTAACCCTCGGCATCGTCTGGCTGCTGGGCCTGTTCTTCGTCGCCCGTAAAGGACGGTTAGGGCCGCGCACCGCCCTGGACGTAGAAATCGCCGGGCTTTACTGGCACTTCGTAGATATTGTCTGGATCGTAATTTTCACTCTGGTTTACCTGATTGGCGGGTTCGACAGTGGCCCCTCCGCTACCATATCCATACCCATCGACCCGTCCATCCTCGGTTTCCTTGGCTAAGGAGATTGGTGAATGAGTAGCCCGGCAGCGCATACTTCGCGTCATCCCAGCTTCAAGCAATACGTGGCGATCGCCATATTTCTGTTCGCCATAACTATAGTCGAATTCCTGATAATTCTGCCCGAAGGCTTTAGGGGCCAAGGTTGGACCATCGCCCCCTTGTCAATCCTGTCCGCCATCAAGTTCGCCGCGGTCATCTTCTTCTATATGCACCTGAAGTTCGATAACCGACTGCTGACCTGGATTTTCCTGGGCGGCTTGGCCCTCGGCTTTGCCGTAACCTTCGCTCTGATCGGACTGTTCAGCGCCTTTACCCCATCGCCGCGCCCCTACGCCCAAGCCAATGCGGTTGCCTTTGAACATGCCGCGGAAAGCGAGGGGGAACATGTCGAGACCCCAGCCGACGCTGAATCGCCGGAACCGAAGCCGGAACCCGCCGACTCCTCCCCCACCCAACCAGCCCCGGCCGCCGCCAGCGACAGTCTAGCCGCCGAAGGGCAAGCCGTATTTACCGGCGCCGGTATCTGTATGACCTGCCACACCATCGAAGGCGTGCCAGGAGCAGTCGGAGTAATCGGCCCCGACCTGACCCACATCGCCACCGAAGCCGCCACCCGCAAACCCGGAATGTCGGCGGAGGAGTACCTCTACGAGTCCATCCAGGAACCGGAAATCTTCATCGCCGAAGGAGTGGAGCGGGCATTACCCGGCTTGATGACCGACGCTATAGTTTCCGGCCTGACCGACGCCGACGTGGATGCCTTGGTGGTTTTCCTGTTAGCGCAAGAATAGCCGCCCCCCGGTTTCGCGCCCGGTTCCGGCAACTCGAACCCATTACTAGAGCTTGTAATATTACGCCGCCCGGCATTTGCTGGGCGGCTTTGCTTTGTCCGTCAAGTATATGCTATCCTGCTGGCGCCGAACAGCAGCGATAGACTAGGCTAATACCGGCGGCAGTTGAGGATCAGCATGGCAATAATCTACCACCTGATAACTGAAAACGACTGGGAAACGGCCCAATCCGCCGGCCAATTTCGGCCAAGTAGCCTGGCCGACGAAGGGTTCGTCCACTGCTCCCAGAACGAAGCGCAAATGCTGCGGGTAGCGCGCCGGCTGTACCCCGGTCGGTCAGACCTGCTCGCCCTGGAAATAGATACCGAGCATCTGCGCTACCCGGTGGTGTCGGAGCCGAGTCGCTCCGGGGAAATTTACCCTCACATCTACGGCCCGCTGGATACCGCCGCCGTAGTCCAAGTCTGGCGGCTGGCCCCGGACGGGGAGGGTAATATCTCCGGGGCCAGCGAATAGTGGCGACAACCAGGGCAATTACTCAAGTTGCCGCCTACCCTCAGCTAACCCCTCCGGAAATTAAAAACTCTGCCCCACCCTTGGGGTTGGCTATACCAAGCGCGGATGGTAGGATAAGGAATTATCCCCGGCTGGTCCCTTCCGAACCCCCAGCACTAGCGCGCCCTAAAGGAGCGGTAAGAATGAAAAGCGAACAATGCCAGGGCCGAAGCCTGAACTTTATTACAGTGACTCCCGACGACTACAACCCGGCAGTAAGCTATCCCCTCCTGATTATGCTGCACGGTTTCGGGGCGCACATGGGCGACCTGGCCGGCCTCGCCCCCGCCATTGCGGATAAAGGCTACGTTTACGCCTGTCCCAACGCCCCCATTTCCTTCGATTTTGGCGGCGGCCACGTAGGCTACGGCTGGATGCCCCGCCAGAACGTGGCGACGCCGGAAGAGGTAGAGACGGCTCGTGAGAGTTCCGAGGCGCTACTAATCGACTGCTTCGACGAGATTTTCGATAAGCTGAACACCACGCCGGGCAAAGCCGTCTTGCTCGGTTTCTCCCAAGGCGGAACTATGACCTACCGCTGCGGGCTGAGCCGGCCGGACACCTTTGCCGGGCTGGTCGCCCTGAGCGCAGCCGTCTTCGACCCATCCATCCTGAAACCTCAGCTACCCAAAGCCGGTCTGCCCGAAAGTCGAAGCCAGCCCATCTTCGTGGCGCACGGCGTCGGCGACCGGCAAATAGGGGTGGACACAGCCCGAGCCACCCGCGCCTTTCTGGAGGAGGAAGGCTACCATCCGGAATACCGGGAATACAACATGGGCCACGAAATCCCCTTTGCAGTACTCCAAGACCTGATCCCCTGGATTACCCAGGTTTTACCCCCCCTGCGAGATTAAGGGGATAAAGAGGATGTCATCAAAATAACTTGGCCCAAATCCGGGTCTTTTCCTTCTCCCCAACCAGCTCCCTTACGGATCGGAAACCGCCCTGCTTATGACCCGGGCTCCTTCTTACAGCATTAACTTACCTTCAAAATTCAAGCCTTGATTTGAGTCCGCACCCTAACTCACCTGATACTGCCGGATGGCGTCCTGGCTGAAAGCCAGTCCCAGCCCCGGCTTGTCCGGCGCCACGATTTCGCCCTCCACAATGGCCGGCGTTTCCTCAAAGAGCCGCAGCGACCAAGGCATATACTCCACGGTAAGCCCATTGGGAATAGCGGCGATGTTGTGCACTTGCACTTCCGGAACCAGGTGACTCACCACCGGCAAGTTAAACGCTTCAGCCATCCCGGCCACCTTCTGAAACTGGGTAATACCCCCAACCCGCATCAGGTCAATCATCACGATGTCGATAGAGCGGTTTTCAATCAGCTGCCTGAACGGAGTAATGCCAAAAACATACTCCCCGGCGGCAATGGGCGTAGTTAAGGCATCGGCGATGCGGGCCAAGCCCTGATAATCGTCGTGGGCCGTCAGATCCTCCAGCCAGTAAAGGTCATACTCCTCCACTCGCTTGCCAATGCTGATGGCCCGGTTCACGTCCCAAAGCTGGTTGATGTCGCACATCAGGTCAATGTCGGGACCTAACGCCTCCCGCAGCGTACGGATGCGGGCCACTTCCGCTGCAGCCGACGCCTCGGCTCCCATCTGGGTCTTCATCTGCCGAAATCCCTTTTCCACCAGGCGCGGCCCCACGTCAGCCAAGTATTCCAGGTTGCGCCGCCGCTCCAACTGGCCGCTGGCATAGGTAGGCGCCCGGTCCCGATAGCCCCCCAACAGGGTGCAAACCGACTGGTTCAGCGCTTTGCCCTTGATGTCCCACAAGGCCATATCGATGGCGGCCAAGGCAAAGTTGAACAGCCCCGGCCCTACCGTGCCAGCTTCCCGACGCAGCCGGTCAACTATCGCCTCCACCGGCATCGGGTCAGCTCCCTTCACCACTTCCGCCAAGGTGTCCACCGTAACCTTCAATGCGCCAAGTAGGGGGTTGCCTACCATCCCAGGGATAAAGGAGTAGCCAATACCCTGAATCCCCTCGTCGGTGTCCAGTTCCAATGTTACGAAATCCCTAGAACCATCCCCCACCGGGATTCCCTCTACCAAAGGATTATCCGCCGGAACCCGGAGGACGCGAGTGTTAGCGCGAGTTATTTTCATTGCCGGTCCTCTTTCTCAAAATTGTATTCCGATAGCCGGTTTGAAGACGAAGCTATTATCGGGTTTCATTCCAGGCGCACCCGCACCCGTCGTTCCAGCGAGTACTGGAACGACGGGTGCGTTGGAATAACAGGCCCCGCTGGAGTCGGAATAATCGACGCCAGCTTACTTTAACCCGAACTCCGCCATCAACTCCTGCACTGCCTGGGGCGTACGCCTACTGCGGCCCCCTTGGTTGCCCATCCGCTCGTCCGGGTAGCGGATGTTGGGGACGGTCTTGACCGCGATTAGCGTCGGGCCTTCCTCGCTAAGTATGTCCTCCGCTTGGGTGGCGAAGTCCTCCAGGTTATCGAAGGAGTAAGTATGAGCATAACCCGCCGACTGCCCCAGACCGGCATAATCGGTATTCTCGGCGCCGGGCACTTCCTGCCCGCCGGTGGTAGCGTACACTCCGTTATCCACCACAAAATGATACAGATTGCGGGGCGACTTGTTGGCAATAGTAACCAGCGCCCCCAGATTCATCAACAGGCTGCCATCCCCGTCAAATATGATGACCTTCTCGTCGGGCCGGGCCAAGGCCACGCCCAGGGCGAAGGAATTGGTCTTACCCATTGCGCCGCTGGCCGGCACATCCCGAACCACATTGTTGGAGACCTCAGCCCAACCGATGTTGGCTCGCATCGCCGGCACTACCACGGCGTTGTCCCGGAATTTTTCGACTATCCGCATCATTTCTACCTGGTCAATCATCGCAATTCCCCTCCGATTCGGCTGCATTGGCTGTTTGGCTGCTTTGACTATCGGTTCTCCGGCTGTCTTACCCAGTCCGATTGCGCCTAATTCTATCATATATTCCCGCCGGTCAAATCGCCCGGCGACCCGCTCCGGAACGAGGGATAGCGACAACCGGTTGACTGAACTTTCACCGCATCTATATACTAAATACCAAACCCTTCCGGCGGTCAGCGAATAAAACGGCTGCCCCCATTTTTGCGGCGGCGGCCCCCTAAACAGGAGAAGAACAATGGCAACCAACCAGGATGAAATCAAGCAGTTTGTGCAGGAAAGATACGGCGCCCACGCCCGCGGCGTAATAGAACTGTCCGTTGCCCCAGCAACTCCGACCGCCGCCGAAACCGAATGCTGCCCCAGCGACGCCGGTTGCTGCAGCCCGTCAGATACGGAACGCGCCCTCCGGCTTTACAACGAGGGCCAGGTTGCCGGACTACCGGCGGAGGCGGTAGCTGCCTCCGCCGGCTGCGGCAATCCCACCGCCCTGGCCGGATTGAGCGCCGGGGAAAGAGTGCTGGACCTCGGTTCCGGCGGCGGTATCGACTGTTTCCTCGCCGCCCAGCAGGTCGGCCAGTCGGGCCGCGTTACCGGCCTGGATATGACCCCAGATATGCTGGACCTCGCCCGCCGAAACCAGGCCAACCTGGGCCTATCCAACGTGGAGTTTGTCCAGGGGGAAATGGAAAACATACCCTTGCCCGACGCCAGCGTGGACGTAGTAATATCCAACTGCGTCATCTGCCTGTCCCCGGACAAGGACGCCGTTTTCCGGGAAACCTTCCGAGTCCTGGCCCCCGGTGGCCGGATTCACCTGTCGGATATGGTGGCGCTCAGCCCGGAAGGGCCAGCCCAGACCGATGCGGAGGCTTGGGTCGCCTGCATTGGCGGCGCAGAGGACAAAACCGTTTATCTGAATCGACTGCAAAGAGCCGGCTTTGTTGCGGTCGAAACCACCGACGAGGACACCCAGTTTGACGATGCGGGCGTCCCCCTAAATGTAGCCAGCGTGAAAATAGTGGCCCACAAACCCGCCTAACCCGGCGCTCCGTACTCTATCTTCAATGTCCAGAACCGTAAAACGTTGCAGGGGCAGGTTTCAAACCCGCCCCTGACGCCTCCTGCATCCGGGTCGTTCCGGCCACGGCGGAACCTAACCCAGTTCGAACCGCTTGAAGGCCTCGGCATACTGAAACCCCGCTTCCGCGCCGATTTCGCTGCGCCAACCTTTCAAGTATCGGTCGGCATCCTCCGGGTCAACCTGGCTGGCATGGGCGCGCAGGGCTTCCACCGCCGTTTCGATATACTCGGTAACGTCCACCTGATGGTCGGCATTCTCCTGGTCCATAACCCACACCTCCCGCACCTTATGCGGTTCCAGACCCTCCGCCAGCAGTTCAGGAAAGGTCAGACGGTCCCGCGCCGTGGGATAGACCGCGGCCAGGCTGGCCTCGCCGGCGGCAAAATGGTCGGGATGTCCAACATAGCCCTGACCCGCCAGTCGGCGCACCGGGCTCTGGCAAATCAGCAGGTCCGGACGATAGCGTCGTATCGCCCGGGAAATGTCCCGGCGCAGTTCCAGGCTAGGCTGGAGCATGGCGTCCTCGTAGCCTAGGAACACCACATCATGCAGCCCCAGCACTCGACCGGCGTTGGTCTGTTCCTCTTGCCGTATTCGAATAAGCTCATCGCCGCTCATTTCCGGGTCGTCAATACCCTTGCTGCCGTCGGTGCACAAGACATACACCATCTCCCAACCCTCAGCGCACAACTTGGCTACTGTGCCGGCGCAGCCCCATTCCGCATCGTCGGCATGGGCCACCACCACCATTCCCCGTTTACCTTGCGGTTCCAGTTTCGTCATTAAGCCGGGCCTCCGTCAGCCTGTAGTCGCTTTCTATGTCGGGAACATCCGGGGCCTTCAATTTTGCGGGCCTCCGTCAGCCGGTAGTCGCTTTTCAAGTTCCCTTGATTTCCCGGGGAGGGAATCTCCGCCAACCCAGTGTAGCACACCAGCTTGATCCCAGTATTGGCAGCTTGGGCCGTATGGGGGATAATGGCGTCAACATCCTAATCACGCCGAGTTAAAGCAATGGCAAGACTGTGGGCGCCAACTACCACCTATGAATCAATCTGCCTGGGCGACTACCTGCCTATAATGGTTAAGTGGGAAACCGCCGGTACCGAGATGACGCTCCCATCCCTGACCGCCTATATCACGGAACTGCTGGAAAAGGGGTTCCCTCCACCCAGCATACTCGCCGAGGACAGCCGGTTAGAAGTGAAAACCTTGGCTCCGGTGCCCGCCGAGGACACCATCAGCCTGTCCGGCGAGGTAGTGGACAAGCGGGAGTCCGGCGGAAAACGGCTGGTGGAATGTCGCGTGGCCGTCGAAAACCAGCGCGGCCTGCGGGTGGCCGAGGCGACCGCAGTAATCTCCCTTTAGCGAACTTATAGCAGCCTAACGCCGCCGGCGGGCTGGCCGGCGGTTTGCCCGGCGGCGGGCCGGGCCGGATGACTTCTCCGGCGCCGCTACCGCGCTCTCCTTGGGCGCATCCAACCCGACGCGACCTGACGCCTCCCGAATCCGGCGCCGATTTAGCAACCAGTGGGTTTGCGTTACCAGGGTAAGAATCAGGCCCGGCACAATAATAATTAACGTGCTGGTAACCACTGTCCCGCCCATTTGCAGCCGCTGGTACACCCAGTAGCCGCCGACAATCAGCATCGCCCAGGCAATAGCCCCGGATACTAGCCCATTATGCCAGGGAGAGCGGATAATCAGCGCCGGCCACAGGGGCCAGAAAATTATGGTCGGGTAGAGGAACCAATACTGATAATACCAAGGCTTCAGTTCCTCCGGCAGCGTAGCCGGCGAATCCTTCCCGCCTTCCGGTCGAGATTCCAGCGGCTCCCGGCTCATTTATGCTTCGACCCAGCCGACGCGCCCTAGTTGCGCGCCAAGAGCAGGTGGAACTCCAGAGTATCAATGTTCCGCCGCTCCCGGATGGAAGCCACCGAATATTCGACGCACATCCGGGCAAAGCCGGAATACTTGTAAACGTTGAAGCCCAACACCACCCGGGGCACCTCCGGCTCCAACTCTATCTGCAACTGGTTAGCCTCTTCATAGTCAATCCGCAAATCTATCGAACGCTCAGTCAGCCGCTCAATCTTATCGCGAATCCGCTGGACGAATTCCTCGTTTTCCATTCTGCCGATCTCCTGAAATGGCCTCCTAAAACCGCTTACTCCTCTGCCAACGGAACGGCCAGGGATACCCGAAATTCGTCGCCGATATTGCGGGCGATGTGGCCGTGTCCGGTCAAATCCTCAGCCACCAGCACATCTCCAGGATAGAGACGGCGCACGCTGCCGTCGGCGGTCTCAAACTCCGCCGTCCCAGCCATATTAATCACATACTGTCGCCGCGGCGCCGGGTGATAGTCCGAAAAGCTCGGCGAAGGACGGCGATTAATGGTAATATCCCCTGGCCCAACCCGGTTGACCATCTCAGCAAACTGATCCGAGGTAAGCTCCTCAAAATGGGATTCCCCATCCTCCCCGGAATAAACCCTCACTATCTGCATTTCGATACTCTCCTTGCGCCGGTCATTATACGCCGTCCGTTAATAGAGATTAGCGTATATCATTGGCCCCTATACTACCATAAATCCTGAAAGATGAACGAGCCCGGGGCAAGCAAAGCCCTAACTTACACTATGCGGTTCAGCGAATTATCGATACGGAACCGGTCAAACAACCGCCGCTCCCCTCCTCGTTCCGGCGCGTCGCCCATTGTCAGCCTTGCTTGCGCGCCATATAATCGCCCCAGCTAAACCGCTAAACCATATGAAAGTGAGACAAGGTTATGCGAACCAACACTACCAAGGCCAAGCTGGCCGAGGGCAAAGTAGTCTTTGGCGCCATCATCACCCGTTACGCTCCAGACCTGGTAGAAATTTTCGGGGCCATCGGGTTCGATTTTGTGATGATTGACTGCGAACACGGCCCGATGAACCTGGACCAAGTCGAACACATGGTGCGGGCCGCTGAAGTCTTTGGCATCACCCCCATCGCCCGCATCCCCAACTCCGGCGAGTCCACCATCCTGCGCTTCCTGGATCGGGGCCTGCAAGGAATAATCGTCCCTCACGTCAACACCGGCGAGGCCGCCGCCGCCGTAGCCCAAGCCGCCCGCTACTATCCCGAAGGCCACCGAGGAATGGGCGGCGGCCGCCCCCACGACTACGGCATCGGCGTCCCTCGGGAAGAATCCACCCCTTGGGTCAACGCCAATGTGCTGGTCATACCTATGGTCGAAGAAGTAGAAGCGGTGCAAAACCTGGACCAAATCCTGGCCGTGCCAGGCGCCGACGTGCTGCACGTAGCCGCCTCCGACCTGGGCCAAAGCATGGGTTTCCCGCCCCAATCCGAGGTGCGCCAGGTAATGGGCGAAGTGATTCCCCGGGTAAGGGCCGCCGGCAAGAGCGTCGGCGTCGGCGGCAACAACCCCGCCGATGCGGCCGGCGTAGCCGAGTTCATCAAGCTGGGCGCCAACTTCGTAACCGTTTCAGCTTGGGGCCTGCTCCGCTTGGGCGCCGCGGACTTTCGCCAACGAGTGGACCAAGCCTTGCAAGCGGATTAAACCGGGAGACGTCCCGACGGGTCCAGAAAAACAGCTTAACAACTTGACAGGAGGTAACCTTATGCCAGAACCGGCGTTGAAGTTGGAACAAATCCAGGCGGCAATGCAAGCGATGATGGACCAGGCCCAAGAAACCCCGGACGCTCCGGTGGCAATGGCGATTGTAGATGCCGCCGGCAACCTGGAAGCCTACGCCAAGATGGACAATCTGCGGATGTTCAGCCGCCGCCACGCCCTGCGCAAGGCTTATACCGCCGCCATAATGGGCCTGAACACCGGCGCCCACGCCGAGCGACTGCACGGCCAGGGCCGCAGCATCGGCGAACTGGGCGACCCCAACCTGACCCACGGCCAAGGCGGCCTGGTAATAATGCAGGACGGCGTCATCCTGGGCGGCATCGGCGTTGGCGGCTACCCCAGCGGCCAATCCGACGAAGACCTGGCTCGAGTCGGCCTGGAGGCGCTGGGCCTATAGGCGACGGCCCTGAAAGCGACGGCCCTGAAAGCAACGGTATTGCAGTCTCAAACGATTCCATCGAAAATGGCTGCGCCAGCTAGGCGGGCGGGACTGCAAACCCGCCCGCCTATTACCGGTTGAGCCGGAACTGGCCGCCTTTAACCCCTGGGGCGTTGGATAATTTCCACGCTAACCTTATCCGGAGCTTCGACAAAGGCCACGGTGGAACCGGAAGGCATCGTCCAGGGTTCGCAAATCAAGTGAACCCCATTGGCCCGGAACCGGGCCGCGGCCGCTTCCATATTATCCACCTCGAACCCGAAATGGTCCAAGCCGTAACGAGGTTCGGTGGAACCCGGAACCGGGTCCTCCCCCTCGGCCCGGCCCGAAATGGTCATCAACGTCTGGCCGTTCAGTTCCAGCGTAATGGACTTGGTGGTGGACAAGGGCCGCTCCGAAGCGACGGTAGCGCCAAAATTATCGCAATAAAATTTGGCAGCGGCGTCCGGGTCCTCGCTGCGGAAATGCAAGTGATTCTGAGTGAAGTTCATTGGGATACCTCCTAATTCGATTAGTTTGGGGCATCTTCTCCGCCGTCGCTCTCGCTGAAGCAGGAATGACGGCAAGACCGGTAGGATATCGGGCCAGGGGTAAGAACCCGGTTACGGCTCATCATCCTTGACCTCCTCCTCCAACTCCGGCAATTCTGCGTAGCTATACTCAAAGGCTTGCCCTTCTATTTCCGGTTCCTGGCCCGGGTAAAGCCGGCGCAAGTCCCATTCATTGATACAAGCCCGAACCTTGTAACGTATAGTGTTTTGGTATGCAGCGCCGCCCAATTTAGAAGTAGGTTCGGGAGCGTCCCAGCCATAGGCCTTGCTGTGAATCAGCCGCAGCTGCTCAATGGTTTGGGTTATGTCCTCTTCGTCAAGCGGACGCAAAGCTACAGTCTCCCGGTTCAGGGCGCGAATACCGGATTCGGCCTGGGCCGCCAGCTCCGGTCGGTTGCGCTCCCTAAGGCGGTTGGGGGCGATGATTTCATCATTCTTACCGAGATCCCCCAATACATCGGATTCGAAGCCCTGGGTCCAAGCGCCTACTACAATCAAGCCCGGATAGGCCTCGCCCGGGATTTTACCTAACCAGCGAGTAAGCTCGGCGTAGGAGTTGGCCCGCTGCAACAAGCTATAGGACCCGACCAGTTCAATCTCATCGATCAGCGCCACCCAACCTTGGTAGCCGACTCCTTTAACCAGCTCGGTGGCGAAACGCAGACGCTGGGGCGACAAGTCGGCGGCCCTTGCTGCCCGCAGATTGGGAAAACTGCGTTGCTGACTAATGCTGCGCAAACCTTCCCGTATCCTGGAGACCCGGATGTTGCCACCGGCCCAGAAGGCTTCAATCTCACTATTCAAGTCCAGGTCCTGGGAACGCTCGTATATCAGCAAAGTCGCCCTAAAATAGTCGTGCAGACCGCTTTCCGGTGAACTGACCCAACGCGAGAATTGATCGTAGTTCCAATTGCGCGAGTTAACCCGGTCGCCAATTTCTTCCATCAACTGGCCGGTGCGGTCCCCCAGCCGAGCGCGCTGTATAGCGGCGGTGAAAACCTGGTCTAATTTGTACAGGGGCGTTTCCTTGCTTATCGATACCCGGCTGCAAACAAAGTTCTCTTCCAAGGCGCGGTGTTCCATATAGGAAAGCAAGTGCGACTTTCCGGTGCCGAAGTCGCCGGACACTAACATTCCCAACGTGTTTTCCGGAGGGTTTTCCGTATCAGATGCCTTACGCAGCAAGTCCTCAAAATTGCTTTCCATTTCCCGCTGGTTACAGCCTAAAAGTTCCACCGCCGCCCGGTTGGGGACTCCGTTTCTGAGGGATTCCAAAGCTTGCCGGCATTGAAGCATGGATGGTTCAGTGTGATTGAAGGTCATTTTCGCCCCTCTCAAGCTCAGGCTAGGCGCACCAAAGACGCCATCGGGTTGACCTGGTTCTTGTCCCGAACATCGTCCATTACCCGGGTCATCAATGCTTGGTAACTGCCGAACCCCCTGGAGCTACTGTCTTCATTCAGAAAGTCGGTGTTCGACGCTACTACCACCAACGTGTTACTCATCCGGTCGGCGCTGTCAATAAACTCCCGCAGCAGTTCGTAGTGTTCGGCAACCATAGCTTTGGTGTAAAACCGGGAACGGTCATCGGGCCTTCTGGCAAGGGTAACTCTGGCGTTGTCCAAGAATACTACAGCTCCGGTATAACCGCTGTATCGAATCCAATAGAGCGCCGACTCCAGATAATGGCGTGCGGTCATCCGGGTAATCGGCGTCCGAATTTGGAAGTGCCTCACGTTGCCAATTCGGTTATTCGCCCCAGTGAGCCAATCGAGCAGCAACTGCCCGCTATATTCTTCAGTATTACTCCCTTCCATTAGGCCAAGATGCGACATAGCCACCCGGAAGTCCCGGGACATATTGCGGTGTCGGGCTACCTTGTTCTGTATTTCAACTCGAACCTCCTGGACAACGCTGGACGCTTCCAGGCCATTGGCTTCCCCGATGATTTCGTATATGTTACCGGGTCTGGTCGAGTCAACACCGGAAACGTCATATCCCTTCGCCTCAGCCAGCTTTACTGTCATGCGGCGAGCCAAGCGCCGCCAGTCCACCTGTTTGGATATGGCGAAGAAGATCTCTTGGGGCAAATAAACCCGGGTATCTACCGCATTAACTTTCAGGAACAGGTAGTTCAGCTTACGGCATTGCGCGGTTAAGGCGTCTTCCAGTGTTGAAAACTGCCCCTCGGCGCATACAGCGAACTTAATGGTGGCCCCGCCTTCCTTAATGAAGGAATCCAGGTAGTCGGAGACGAGAAAATCCACCCATTTCTGGACCGGAATTGTTAATTTGCCAGGTTGCATCACCGTCCTCCAACGAACTCGATACCGTGGTAGGTGATAATACTCCCCTTGGGATCGACAAAAGAAATGTTGCTTTGCCGCCCGCTGTGAAAGTAAACCTTTGCTCCGCTACGAGTTTCCTTTAGGCCTTCGGTTTCCAATCGGTAAAGGTCTCTGGCGAAGTCAGTGCGGCTGTATTCCCTGGCGGAACCGGGCGCAATCGTAAACAACTCGTAGATTTCGGACAGGGAAATTGTATGACCGCGACTTTCACCGACCGAGCTTATCGCTGGCCGATCGCGAACCAGCTTGTTGTAGGCGGAATATACTGAGTTCAGAAAAGCGTTGGAGTTAAATCTTGCCGGCTTTTTCTGCTCCGCTACCAAAAGCGATACCAAATGGGACGGGCGAACTGTTGACACCTGCTTCTTATCAATCCGTACCGCCAGATTAGGCGGCAACACCCGAACCATCAGAGGCGGAGCTATCAACCGCTCGTCCTGCTCGTAAATTTCCAGCCCCTTGGTGGCGGCCACCTCCCGCAATTCTGTCGAATAACTTTCCTTCAGGTATGTTTCTTCCTCCCTTGACTGAAAAGGCCAAGCCGAGCTGGTATTGGCAACCTCTTGTCTTAAAGCGCTTAGGGCGGCGTTCAGGTCAGTTTGCGCCTTCTTGAGGGCGTTAATACTGCCCACTTTGGCCGCTTTTTCCAGCTGTTTGGCAAACTTGGCTACATCCGCAGCCGATTTGGCGGTTAAAGCCGCCGCTCTTTCCGTGTCGGCAAATCCCTTTTCAAACCCAATCATCCTTCCCCCAACCATTGCTCGCTGGCAAGAATTAGAACATTAAACCCACTGCTAATATAAACTCCCATCGCCAATCAGGACAAGGGTTCGTTGTCATTGCAGGTTGTTTGCCAACTTCAAGAAGAGAGACCTCAAGAGAGACATCGAAGCCTCTCCTCTTGAAAACGCCTATAACCTACCCCAGCCACTCCTTCACCCAGCCGTCATAGTCGCTACGGCGAGTTAGCTGGCCCATCAGTTCCGCCGAGGCCAAGCTGTCGGACAAATCAGCCGGAGCCACGCCCTCTCGCAGCGCCTTCAGCGTGTCATAGGCCGCCTTAATCGCCGCCGCAAAGGGCAGATGGCCTTGCAAAGCCACCCGGACGCCAGCCCCGCTCAGAAAGTCCAGGTCGGCCAGTTCGCCGCCGGCCCCGCCCAGCAGCAGCGGGATGTTCACCTCGGCGCTGACCGCCTCCACTTCAGCCCGGGTCTGGGCGCCGGCCAGGAACATCGCATCCACCCCGGCCCGTTCATAAGCCTTGGCCCGCTTGACCGCCTCAGCCACGCCGCCGACCCGCAGGGCGCTGCTCCGTCCCGCAATGACCAACGCCGGGTCCTGCCGACCCGACAGAGCCGCCTTCATCTTGCCCACGCCCTCTTCCACCGAAATAAGCTGCCCCTCCCCAGCGGCGCCAAAGGCCAGCGGCAATTGAGTGTCCTCGATGGTCAAGGCCGACACCCCGGCAGTTTCCAGCTCCTCCACCGTGCGGCGGACGTTCAAGGCATTGCCGTAGCCGTGGTCGGCGTCCACCATCAGACTCAGGTCGCCAGCGCGGCAAATCCGGTGAATCTGCTGCGCGAACTCGGTCAGCGTCAAGACAATCAAGTCCGGCGCCCCCAGCACCGTGCCGGAGGCGATGGAACCAGCGAACATCCCCACCTCAAACCCCAAATCCTCGGCGGCCCGCGCCGATATCGGGTCGAAAACCGAAGCCGGATGGACACACCGGTCGCCAGCTAGAATAGCGCGGTAGCGTTCCCGTCGTGCAGTCAAGTTCATTTCCTCTCTCCTCGCAAAATTGAATTGGAGCGTCGCCAAGACTATACTACCCAGCGGTATCGGGAACAAGAACGGAACGGCCAACCCAAACCCGCCATCCTACGCCAAAGCGTAACAGCCTGACCCCGACTGAACTGAAGCCGTAATACCAACTTGCGGGGTGAAAAACATGGTAAAGGTGATTGGCGTGGACTTTAGCGGGGCAAAGGATGACAAGAACACTACTTGGGTTACGCAGGCGGTTTTGCAAGATAACCGCCTGACAATAGAATCATGCTACCCACTAAGTAAAAATAGAAAATGCGCTCACAACAAACTCGAAACCCTACTCGCAGAATTGAGTGACGATGCAATAGCAGCTATGGATTTCCCCTTCGCTACTCCCACAGAGTTTGCCCACTTCTGGCAGCCCGGGGCCGTCGCTATGCCCGACCTGTGGACTGCGGCTGCCGGGATGGAGCTGGCTGACTTTATTGCCCGGCGTAACGACTTTGTGGCTCGATACAGGGAGCCGAGGCGGGTTTGCGACCCGCCCGAAGCCTCTTCCTGCTTACATATGGCCAACCCCAACATGGTTCCGATGACCTTCTACGGAATGCAAATGCTATCACGTCTCTGGGCTTCCGAAAGAAATTTCCGGGCGCCTCCCTTGGACGATGACGGACGTACCGGCCCAACGTTGCTGGAGACTATGCCTGGGGCAGCATTGAACATCTTCGGCCTGCCTTACGAAAAGTACAAGGACAATAGCGGTAAAGAAGCCCTGACGAACCGCCAGAAAATCCTCTGTATGCTCTCTAGCGGGTCTGGGGTGGAACTACTCAATCTTGAGAACTTCCGTGACTTTTTCATATTCAGTCATGACGCTTTGGATTCTCTAGTGGCTGTTGTAGTTGCTGCCAAATGGAAACTTGGCGACGCCTTCCGGTGTCCCGCCGATGAAGAGAGGGAGGCCGCCCAACTGGAAGGTTGGCTATATGCCCCGGCGCCCCCGGCAAGACAGCCGTAAGCAGCCATAGCCAAAGGTTAGTGTATAATCAAGCTCCCCGCGCCTCCCCGCGCCTCCCCGCCGGCAAGCGGGAGGGCAATCTGAAAGTAAACCCCTCCAGGACCAACTTGGTGAACGTTCCCCAATACTGTCCTTTCTGCGGCGGGCGCCGCCTGCGCCGCAGAAACAGCCAACCGGGCCAGCCTTGGCGCTGCTCGGACTGCGGGCAAATACTCCGCATTTTCCGACAAGAGACCGGTCCGCCGAGTCAGTCCTCCAAGCCTGTCCAGAAAAAAGCAGGAATCGCCTCGCTATTCGGCAAGTGGTGGGTGTGGCTCGGGATGATAATCTTTGTGGTCTTTATTTGGAATAATTTCGTTGACCGAACCTCTGGCGTCAGCGACAGCGTCTCTCTTCCCACACCCGTTCCCGCACCCGCTCCCATTGCCGCTCCTGCACCCGCTCCCATTGCCGCTCCCGCCCTGCGCCACTTGGCGGAAAAAGAGTATATGCTGAAGCTGATTAACTATGAGCGAACCCAGGCCGGGCTGAATCCGGTGGTTCTGGGCGACAACATCGCCGCCCAATTGCACGCCGAATCCTCTCTGGAAAACTGCGCATCAGGTCATTGGGGCGTTGACGGACTGAAACCTTATATGCGCTACAGCCTGGCCGGCGACTACCAGAGCAACTCCGAAAACGGATTGGGATCAAACTACTGCATCACCTGGCAAGACGGCTATCGGACAGTCGGCGACATAGAACTGGAAATCCTGGAGGGAATGCAGGGATGGATGGAAAGCGAAGGGCACCGGGAAAACATCCTGGACCCCTGGCATAAAAAAGTGAATGTCGGCTTGGCCTGGAATCAATATAACTTTGTGGCTTACCAGCACTTTGAGGGCGATTATGTGGAGTATGCTCAGTTGCCGGCGATGGATGACGGCGTCTTGCAACTTTCAGGGCGCGTGAAAAACGGATTCGCCTTTGATACTAGCGTAGATTTAGGGGTGCAGATTTTCTACGACCCGCCACCCCATCCTTTAACCCGGGGACAAACTGCGCGAACCTATTGCTACAGCCCCGGGCCTCTGGTTGCTTCGTTGCGGGAACCTTTGACCGGAGGCTGGTATTATGAGGAGGATGAGTTCACCGCATCCTTCAGTTCTTGCCCGGACCCTTATGCCCTTCCCGCCGATACGCCGGCGCCTCGCTCCAATGACGAAGACCATAAACTCCACCAGCAAGCCTACGCCGCCAGCCAGAACCCCTTGGAACAGCAACTAACCGTACCCGATATAACCGCTACGGAATGGACGGCGCTCGGCGCGGACTTTTCCGTAGTAGCAGACCTGAGCGATGTGGCGGAACAGCACGGCGCCGGAGTTTACACCATTACCGTATGGGGAAATTCCGGCGGAGAGTATGTGCCCATATCAAACTATTCTATCTTCTACAACATTGAGCCGCCGAATACCTACTCTCCCCGCTAGAAACGGCCGCCGCGCCGGCCAGGGGTTGACACCAAGCCTGCCCCGTATAAGAATAATCCTCCATCGCATACGTCAACCCTGAGGAGGTCGAAATGACCCAAGTAGCTTCTTACACCATGGAAGGCTTTTTGGACGACGTGAGGCACACTTTTGCATCAACCGACGACCCGCTGGCCCAAGCCAGCGCGGTGGCCGCAAACTTGAAAACCCTGTTGGCGACGCCCGGTTGGCTGGAAGAAATGCTCGACCTGCCGGAAGAGGGCGGATTTGGCCCGAAGAGCCTCAACCTGGAAGAAGAAGCCGGCCACCCCGGCCCCGGCTTCTGGCTGATGGCCTCGGTACAAAAGCCCGACCAAGACAACCTGCCCCACGACCACGGCGCCGCTTGGGTCGTCTATGGCGTGTACCAAGGCGCCATTGAGCAGACCAAGTGGCGTTGGTTCTACCCCGGAGAAGGCGTGGACCAGCTCCAGATAAAGGAGACCGGCCAGTTCATCCAAAAGGAGGGAGCCGTCGCCTTCTTCCTCCCCGGAGAGATTCACAACACCCGCAACGTCACGGGAGGGAGGGCCTTGGTAGTTCGCCTGGAATCGCAGAAACTGGACCGTTTGACCCGCTACCAGTATAACCCGGAAGACACCACCGTAAGGGTGATGGACCGGTAGTTATCCCCCAACCCCGCGCCAACCCTTTCCTGGGTGTAAGCTAGGGCGGCCTTGGTGGCTGCCCCAGCTCCTAATGATGACTCCGGTAATCGCCCGCCGCCCTATCCGTAACGGCGCCTACCCCAACGCCGCATCAAATACCCGCAAAGTAATTGGCGTCCGGTTTCTTAATTTCATAAATAAACTCGGTAACCCCCCCCCCCCCCCCCCCCCCCCCCCCCCCCCCCCACGCCATGCTGAATCATCAAAGTAGCCAGCTCCTTTCCGTCAATCAAGCGAATGAACTGGTTGCCAGAGACACTTGCCGCCGTCTCCCGAGCCTTTGAACTAAAGTTTGACGTGATGATAAACACCCCCTTGTTAGCTCCTCGTACCGTAAGGCTGCCCGAGAAATTGCGGATTTCCCGATCGCCGACTTGGGCGGCATCAAGCCGTTTGGCCTGGACATACACCTTTTCCAGCCCCAGCAGGTCCTGATTAAGGATACCGTCAATCCCCTGGTCGCCGCTGCCTCCTACCACCTCACCATCCCCGTAGCCCATCTTGCTTAACAGCGCAACTACCAACCGCTCAAAACTGGCCGGCGATATGCCCTTTACGCTTTCAAGAATGTCATCAGCTAACTGGGATCGATGCAGCCGATAACTATTTTCAATTCGTTCTTCGGGCGTAATTCTCTCATCGGCGCCGTCAGACAATTCTCTACCAAGGAGTTCTCCATAAGGGTAACCTCCTATGGGATCGGCCCCTTCCTTCATAAGCGTTAAATCGACATTCCGAATATCGCCCGAATTATTGGCGAGAAACTCCCTCCCCTGCCGGGTAATGCGAAATTGGCCTCGCTTTGGGCTTTCCAACAACCCGGCCTTCTTCAGTCTGCTGGTGGCCAAATAGCTACAGCTTTTTACTTGGACTTCCTTACCGCCTCGCGTCATTTCCCGCAAGTCGGCCTCGGTCAACCCAAAACGCTCGATTAACTGAACCCAAATCTGGCTATAGTCCCAAATTCCTTCTGCCTCGTCGCAGATTTCCAACACCGGTCGGTTAAATTTGTATGCCTCGGGCACTGGCATAATCCTCCTCAACTCCCCCATCTAAGGCGTTACGTCAGTTCTATTATGGCCTATGGCGGCGCCCCCGGAAGACGCTAAAGCAGCTTGACGGCGGATACCGCCAGCGCAGTGGCCGCAAGGATGGCCCCTATCGTCCAGCGGGTACTGACAACTTGGACTCGTTCAATCAAGACATTCTGGTTAGCTATCAGAACCTTCAGTTCAGCGATATCCTCTTTCGTTGCCAGATGCTTTTGCGCCTCTTCCAGCGTAGCGGCCCGCTCCGGCAAGGTCATATTCTCCGTAGTCATACCTAAACCCCCATCGGCTCAAGGCCGCGATTGGCGCCAGCTCTACCGTAGGCGACGCCCCCGGAAGACGCTAAAGCAGCTTGACAGCGGATACCGCCAGCGCAGTGGCCGCAAGGATGGCCCCTATCGTCCAGCGGGTACTAACAACCTGGACTCGTTCAATCAAGACATTCTGGTTAGCAATCAGAACCTTCAGGTCAGCAATCATAACTTTCAGTTCAGCGATATCCTCTTTCGTTGCCAGATGCTTTTGCGCCTCTTCCAGCGTAGCGACCCGCTCCGGCAAGGTCATATTCTCCGTAGTCATACCTAAACCCCCATCGGCTATTCCAGCTTCTTGTATGATACACTACCAACTGCTTTTAATAAGGCTACCTATTCTGTTTCTTGCGGAGTTCAACCGATGGCACCACCGGGAGATATTTTCGGCGTTATACCCGTTTGGGTGGGTGTTTATCTGGCCCTGATTGTTACCCAGGCTTTGGCCGGCTATCTGGCTTGGCGGCGGGTGATTCACCTCATTCGCCAAGGGCGGAGCGTGGCGCGCTTTGACCGTCCCTGGGAGCGATTCCGGGGCGCCTTAACCATCGTGCTGGGGCAGCGCAAGGTCTTGCAACGAGTCGGCTCGGTAGATGCCCGCAGCCGTTCCATCGACCTGGCCGGCCTCGGCCACGCCTTCGTTTTCTGGGGCTTCCTCTCCTTCTCCCTCAGCTACCTGATCTTTATCTTCGCCGGCTCCCTGTGGCATCCCTTCCCCGAAACCCTGCTCACCGCCACCGGAGTCAAGATTTACAGCATCTACCTCGACCTGTACGCCGTGCTGATTCTGGCGACCCTGGGCTGGATGTTCGCCCGCCGCTGGGCCGCCAAACCCTATCGCCTGAGCTTTGATCTGACCCGCAACATCGATGCGGTCATCGTGGTGGGCCTCACCGCCGCCCTGATGCTGGCGACCCTGCTGGCGCATACCTTTTACGTGGCCGCCGGCGGAACCGGCCCCGAGGCGGCAGTCATCGTAGGAGGCTGGTTGGGCCGGGCCTTTTCCGCTATGGGTTTGAGCCTCGGAGCGGCCAGCGCCCTGCACGCAATTTTCTGGTGGCTGCACTTGGGCATCATCCTCGGCTTCGGTATCTACGTCCCTACCTCCAAGCACATCCACATGCTAGGCGCCCCGCTCAACGCCTACTTCCGTTCATTGGAACCCCGAGGAACCCTGGCCCCCCTAGACCTGGAAAACGCCGAGCGGTTCGGCGCCAGCCGAGTTCAGGATTTCACCTGGAAACAACTGCTGGACGGCTACGCCTGCGCCGTCTGCGGCCGCTGCACCGACGCCTGCCCAGCCAACGCCACCGGCAAAATCCTCTCCCCCATGCACATCGTCGAAAACCTGAAAGAGCATATGCTCACCATCCGCCACCAGGGACCGCGCCACCCGGAACACGTGGAGCCAACGCCAATTATTGACCATGCCATCCCGGAGCAAGCCCTCTGGGACTGCGTGTCCTGCGGCGCTTGCATGGAGGAGTGCCCGGTGGTGGTGGAGCATATCCCCACCATAATGGACCTGCGCCGTAATCTGGTGCTGGAGGAAGCCCGAATCCCCGAAACCGGAATGAACGCCCTGCTCAGTATGGAGCAGCGGGGCCACCCCTGGCGCGGCTCCCAGTTCTCCCGCACCGACTGGACGGAAGGGTTAGAAGTGCCTACCCTGGCCGAAAAGCCCGCTGCCGAAATCCTCTTCTGGGTAGGCTGCACCGCCGCCCTGGAGCAGCGCAGCCAAGGAACCGCCCGCTCAATGGTCAAGGTCCTAAAAGCGGCCGGCGTGGACTTTGCCATCCTGGGCGACGAGGAGACCTGCACCGGCGACCCGGCCCGGCGAATGGGCAACGAGTACCTGTTCCAGATGCTCGCCGGCCAAAACATCGAGACCCTGAACCGCTACAACGTCAAGAAGATAGTTACCATCTGCCCTCACTGCTTCAACACCATGCGCAACGAATACCCTCAGTTCGGCGGAGCGTACGAGGTGCTGCACTACAGCCAGTTCGTGGACGAGCTGATTCAGCAGGGCCGGATTAAGCCAATCAAGCTGATGAATGTCGATCTGGCCTATCACGATTCCTGTTTTCTCGGCCGGCACAATGGCATTTACGACCAGCCCCGTAACATCGCCCGCTCCATCCCCGGGCTGCGGCTGGTGGAAATGGAGCCCCGCTGTCGGGAGCGGGGGTTCTGCTGCGGAGCCGGCGGCGGCCACATGTGGATTGAGGAAAGTCAAGGCGAGCGCATCAACCACGCCCGCACCGACCACTTCCTCGAAACCAACGCCGACACCGTGGGCGTCTCCTGCCCCTTCTGCCTCCAAATGATGACCGAAGGCATCCAGGCCAAAGGCAAAGACGAGACCAAGCAAGCCAAAGACGTGCTGGAGCTTTTGGCCGAAAGTTTGGGGGATTAGAGGTAACCGAACCAGAGCAAGACTCTTTATACCAGGGGAAGTGAAGCTATGGTGCAATTAGAAGAGCGTACCGATGCCACGTTGTTTGACGGGGAAGACGAGGATGACTTTACCAGAATTGCCGAAGGGGATCGGAAAATCGCTTGGGAAGCCCAATCCCCTAGCGCTTATGATTTGCACCGCAGAAGAAACCGGGGTAATCTTCAATTGCAACCTAAGTTCCAAAGAAGGTTGGTTTGGAACATTCAGAAGAAAAGCAAATTCATCGAGTCAATCCTCCTTGACGTTCCCTTACCCCTAATCTACTTAGCCGAAGACTATGACGGAAGGCAGGTTGTAGTAGATGGACAGCAACGGCTGGACGCAGTCTTTTCCTTCATTGATGGTGACTCGGTCCTGTCGGGTCTAAACGTTATGGAGGAATTGAACGGGAAGCGCTTCGAGGATCTACTTACCAAGCACCAAAGCAAGATCGAAGACAGACCTTTCCACCTTATCCTGATTAAGAACGATTCTAGCGAAGACATGAAGTACGATGTCTTTGAGCGGCTCAATACCGGGTCATCCCAGCTAAATCCTCAGGAATTGCGCAACTGTGTGCATCGGGGAAGCTTCAACGACTTTATTATCGAACTGTCCGAAAACCCGATATTCCATGAACTCTGCAATTTTACCGATAACCAAAAATCTCGCATGACCGACGTCGAACACGTGCTCAGGTTCTTCGCTTTCTATAATACGCCCTTCCTAAACTACAAGAAGGGAATGAAGCATTTCCTGGACGCCGAGATGAAGACGCGGCAAAATGTGCAGCCTCAGGAAATGCAGCGCTTGAGGCAGGCTTTTGTTGGGGCATTGACCCTCTCCAAGTCGGTATTTGGGGACACGGCATTTCGCCGTTACGATTCCAAAGAGTCTGGCGGACAATGGCGGCGGGCCGTGAACGTAGCCCTGCGAGATGTAATCTTCTATGGGTTTGCTATTCGTTTGAGCCAACGCGGCAAAATTACCGGAAGAAGCGACGCTATCCGGGAGGGTCTTCTCAATTTACTGGTTAATGACGAAAAATTTGTAACCTCCATTGACCAACACACCAGCAACGAAGACAATGTGAAATATCGGTTCAGCGCTTGGCTGAAGGAGCTGGACGAAATACTGGCCGACGCCGATAACCAAGGGCCCAGACTATTCTCCCTGAAGCTAAAGGAGGAGCTGTTCAAGGCCGATCCTACTTGCAAGATTTGTGGGCAGCGGCTGCACAGTATCGACGATTCGGAAGTTGACCATATTAAGCCCTACTGGAAAGGTGGTGAAACTATCCCAGAAAACGCCAGACTTACTCACCGTTACTGCAACCGGGCTCGTAAAAGAAGAGAGGCCGATGAGAACACCGGTAGTTAGGTTTTCGGTTCAAGGTTACTACTATGTACAACCCAAAACCCGGCTCCCGGCTAATCGTCCCCACCGCTGCGCCACCGCCCCTGACCAATGACCGCCTCCGGCTATGGCAAGACGCGCTACCTTCTCCTGATTACCGCCATTCTGCTGTTCCTGCTCCTACTGGCGACGGCCTCAATGAGCATTAGGGAGCGCATCGAGCGAAAGTTCGTCTTTTTCCCCACCGCCGCCATCGAACGCACCCCGGCCGACGCCGGCCTAAAGTTTGAAGACCTTTACTTTATGACCGTCGACGGCATAAAACTGAACGGCTGGTTTATCCCCGCCCCGGCCTTGTCCGCCGAATCCGCTAACCCCAAAATAACCCTCCTTTGGTTTCACGGGAACGGGGGCAACCTCGGCCACCGAGTCGAGGACTTGGCCCTGCTTAACCAGCGGCTCGGCGTCAATATCTTCATCTTCGACTATCGCGGCTATGGCCGCAGCGAAGGCCGACCCGCAGAATCAGGCATTTACCGGGACGCTCGGGCCGCCCTGGATTACCTCGCCTCCCGCGACGATGTTGACCGAGAGCGGATTGTCTTCTTCGGGCGTTCCCTGGGAACCGCCGTTGCCGTGGAACTAGCCGGAGAGTTATCAGCGAAGGAGGACGGAAGGCCGTCGCCCCAAGGCCTAATTCTCGTTTCTCCCTTCACCAGCCTGGGCGACATGGCCCGCATCCTGTACCCCTACCTGCCGCTGCGCCCATTGATCGGCAACCGTTTTAACACCCTGGCCCGCATCCGGGACATCCACCGCCCCCTGCTGATTATCCACGGCGAAAGAGACGAGCTAATTCCCCTGACCCAAGGGCGCCAGTTGTTCAACGCCGCTAATCCGCCCAAAAGTTTTCACCCGCTGCCGTACGCCGGACACAACGACAGCCTTCGCTGGGGCGGCGAAGAACTCTGGGAACGGCTTAATAGCTACCTGGCATCGCTGACCCAACGGCAAAACCAGTAGCCGAACCCGTCAAACCCGTCATAGCGAATGCCAGCCCCAACCCTTGCGCAGCCAAGGAAAGGGCGGTTGACATACCGAGGCCATCCGCCTATTATGCCCCTACCCTTTAAGCGCTGGAGAGGTGAGAAATGGCAACCGACAAGAAACTGGAACTGGAGATACTCTACTGCCAGGATTGAGGCCATGCCCTGCGCGCCGCCTGGATGGCCGGCGAAGCGCTGAGCCGGGCCGGAGAACAAATCTCGGCCTTCAAGCTCACCCCGGGCCCCCACGGCAAGTTCGACGTCATCGTTGACGGCGACGTGGTAGCCGAACACCGCCACGAACCCGACGCCCATATTTTCCCCGACCTGCAAGACCTGATGCAAGCCATCGCCGACCGCACCGGCTTGCCGGTAGGACATTAGGTTAGGACCGCCTCCGGGGGGCCCGGCGCCTTCGACCCCAATAAGCAACCGACATTCTCCAAGCGTGGGGCGGGTAGATATCCCGCCCCTTTACCGGTCTAATAAATCCGCTGCGATGTCGCTAGATAGTAAAAGCCTATACCCCGGATATTATCTCCACTGCATAGTCCAATAACTCCAAGTCGGGGCGCGTTTCCTCTACAAAGGATACCACCTGCGCCAGCATTTCGTTAGCGTGCGCCGCCTCGCTGCTGGCGACGCACACTAGCAAAGTCAGCCGCTGCCATAAATCACTGTCCGCCTCCTCTGCCACCGCTACATTGAACTTGTTCCGTATCCGTGCGGTCAGGGAGCGAGCTACTTGCCGCCGACTCTTCAAACTTCGCGAGTCCGCCAAGTATAGCGTTAAACGGCCGGCTCCGATATGCAAAATCCCACCTCCCCGAGCGGCTTAAGAGCTGACTGAACTTTAAGCCGTTTTCTCACCGTTCAACAAAATCCCCGGCGACCGTCCGGACTTGACGCGCTAACGCCTGCAATATAGATTATAAGCTGAAATAGCAGGATTAGGCTCCGGGTCGGGCCGGCATCGCATCGCCCCCAACCGGTTGCCGACGGAATCATACGCCTTCCCAAATCCTAATCCTGCGTTTTGCGCCGCAATCGAAGGGGTTGGCCGGTTATGCTGGATAACTTCTCTCAGGATGAACTGGAGCGGAACGAAGTCCCCGACGTAGTTGTAGGCCGGCTGCCCCAATACGTCCGCACCCTCAGCCAACTCCTGGCCGAAGGCGCCCAAATAGCCAATTCCCAGCAGCTAGGCGAAAAGCTGCAAATCACTCCGGCGCAAATCCGCAAAGACCTCAGCTATTTCGGCCGGTTCGGCAAACAGGGCCGCGGCTATCGAGTCCAACACCTGCTGGACGAACTCAAACAGATTCTTGGCCTCACCGTCCGCTGGAACGTAGCCGTAGTTGGCGTGGGCCGTTTGGGACGCGCCATCCTCAACTACCCCGGTTTCACCCCCGACGGGTTTCAGTTGGTCGCCGCCCTCGACGACAACCCGGCGGTAGTAGGCGAGCAGGTCGGCGGTCTAACCGTAATTCCGGTGGAACGTCTGGCCGACGTAGTCAACCGGTATCAGGTGAGCATCGCTATCGTGGCGGTGCCTATCGCCCATACCCAAGCAGTGATTGACCGCCTGGTAGCGTGCGGCATCCGGGCCATCCTCAACTACGCCCCGATTGCTCCCCAAGTGCCGCCGGGCGTAAACATCCGCAGCATCGACCCCGTGTTGTCCCTCCAGTCAATGACTTACTACCTCGCCAACGGCCCCGAAGCGAGTCAAGACCAGAACGCACCCCCTTAGAAAGACGCTTGATATAGGAATTGATTCCCCATTAGCCCTATCCGCGCTATTCGCGGTTAACCAACTATCGTTGGGGACTAGGACTATCCCTTTTAACGACATCCTTCAGCGAAAAGCGGTTAATCATCTAATCGTCCCCACCCGGTTGCGGCAGAGATTGCGGCCGCAGTTCCGGCCCACTCTTCCCCAACAGAGCCGGGACTTTCTGGAAGATGGACACAATGCCCCCGGATATAATTATCCAAACCACCGCCAGCGATGCAACCTGAAAACCCTGCTGATAATAGGGGCGAGCCTCCTCCGCCGTCATAAATTCCAAGGCTACCGGCAGGCTCAACCCCAAAATTGTCGCCCCGATAGTGCTGCCCACCGTATGCCCCATCTGCCGCGTCGTCTCCAGCATCCCGGAGGCGAAGCTGCGGTTGTCCGGCAAAGTGTTCATCACCACCGCGTTATAGGGCGAGATAAACAAGGCCGTGCCTACCGAAGCCGGCAGCAGCAGCAACGGTATGCCCCAAATAGGAACTTGCGCGGCGAACAGCCCCAGAAGCCCTACCCCGCTGGCAATCAGGAACAGCGACATCGGCCCCATCCACCGAGGGTTATACCGGTCATAGATGTATCCGGCAATGGCCGGCAGCCACAGGCCAAAGCTCTGGTGCGGCAGCAGCGTCAACGTTACCACCAGCGGACTATAGCCCAACCCGTCCTCTACCACTATCGGCACCAGGGTAAAAATGGTCAGCATCGACAAGTGGCAGGTGGTGTTGCTGAACAAGGCCATCGAGAAATACTTGCGCTTGAAGTAGCGAAAATCCAGGAAGGGGTTGACGCTGCGCAGTTGCAGCGCCACGAACAGCCCGGCCAGAGCCAAGCTCAACAGGTGCATCGGCAGATGATAGCCCAGAGCCTCCGGTGTGGTGAAGGACTCCGCCCCGTCGTGGAGGTGCGAACCGGACAGAATAAAGGTCCCCAGCGCCGCCACCAGAAGCCCCGCCGCCAGATAGTCAATCCTCACCTGGCTTCGTTCCTCCGCCGGCTGTTGCCGGTGATACTTCAACATCGGCCAGGCAAACCCGATGGCCGCCAGCCCCATCAGCATCGCGGTTACATAAACCAGCCGCCACCCCAGATACTCCAGGAACAGTCCGAAAACGGCCAAGCCGATGAGGGTGCCAAAGCGGGAGCCGGTAACCGGCACGGCGAAGGCCCGGCCTCGTTCCGAAGGTTCAAAAGTCATCGCGATCATAGCATTGGAGTTGGAGATTACCAGCGCGCCTCCAAAACCGCCTACACCGCACCAGAGGATAAGCTGCTCCAGGCTCTGCGCCGTGGCCGCCAGCAGGCTGGAAACGGTCAGGATACAGATGCCAACGAAAAATACCCGGATATGACCGAACTTCTCCCCCAACCGGGCGGTCAGAAATACGGTGCTGCCCAGAGCCAGCAGCCTGATGATAACCGTCCAAGAACCGTCGTCCACATCCACGCCGAAATAGTCGGACACTGTGGGGATGGTGAGGGTAACCGGCAGAAAAGTCAGCTGCACCAGCAGTTGGGAGGCCGCCAGCGCCAGCAGAGTATCAATACGCTGTCGGGTTCCGGCCAACTCGCGAAAGGCGTTGACGATATTCAGCCGTTCCAGAATCAGCGTTAAAAGGCCCAAAACAACTCCCAACCCTCAAATAACCAGCCTAGTCTAGGTACGTTATAAAGCGATGTCAACCAAACCCGCCCTTCATAACAGTTCAGAGTTGCTGAGCTTTATGCGCCACTAAACCTTCATTCCAACGCCAGCCCGAACCCGAAAACTCCGCACGAACTCCGGAACCCCGGCCCTATCGAGGCGGCCTCATCTGATTACCCTTTATACACCAGATGGGACCGGAACCCGGGCCCTATCGAGGCGGCCCCTGCGTTGATGGCCTGGTCCATATTCTCCGCCGTCAGACCCGGGCCCTATCGAGGCGGCCCCTGCCCTCCCCGCCAACCCAAACCCCTGACACCACCCTATTGACTTCCTGGATGGCGCTTCTCTAATCTAAAAAAGTGCCGGTTAACTGTTGCACTTAAACCCTGGACGCAGGGTTCGACCTTCCCTAACCCCGGCAAAACCCAGGCAAGGATTAGCCCACTTCGAAGGGGCAGCCCATTCCGGCCTCCAAGAGGCCCCGGCCCAGCGCCGGAAATCTTGAAACCCTCCCCAGAAGGGGCAACAAGGCCCCACAAGCGCCCTTAAGCTGCTCCGAACTCGGTTTAGCGCAGCTATCTCCGGTGGGCCAGTAGCTCACCAAACCCCTACCCGGTCAAGAAGCCGGCGAAAAGCGGTTTGACGGACAGGATAAGGTCGGGGGATTGCCTCCCCAGCCCCAAGATGCGCCTCGCCGCCCAGTAACCAGTGGGCCGGACGCTGCGGACGTGGCAAACCCGTCAGCGGGTCGGCCCTGCCCCGGGACAATAACCCGGAACCAGTTACCCCAACTCCTAACTCGGCAGAACGGCCGAGCGCACTTGGACGCGCTCGGCTCATACCGGCCGGTCTACCTTTACCGGTTCACTGGCCCAAGTGCGCCCGGCTCATACCATATTTACGTTGCCGTCGCTGAGCATATAACCGGCTCGCCCGGCTCATACCGGTATCGGCAGCAATATCGGCAAGGGTAGCGCCGTGCGCCTGGTCAAATCTTTACACTTAACGCCCAACTTATCCCTAGTAGGGGTAGCGCCGTGCGCCCGATCAAAGCATAACCGCGAACCGGCGCCTCCTCAACCAGCTTCCAACGAACCGCTATCACCCTTCTTCTTGTGTTACAATTCCCCTAGATATGTCATACTCCGACAACAATATCACCGCCACCCATCCGACAGTTACCGTCCCTCCCGGTCAGTCGCTTCGGCCCGAGGCCCTGGAACGGCTGCTGACCCGCTTCGCTCCGGAAACCGGCTGCCGGCCCGCTCCAGGCGCGAAGCAAGTTGCGCCTGGAGCCAGCGCATCCCTATACCTAACCCCGGCGGCCTCGGCCGCCCTCCCCGATTCCAGGGACTCCGAATTGCCGGTGTGGCGGCAGTTCCTGTCGCCAGCAATCCAGGGGCCGGGCGGCGACGCCCTGCTGAAATCCGACACCGGCTTGGTAGCCCTGCGCAACGGCGACCGGGGACTGGTCCTCATCCCGCCCTTTCCGGTAACCGATACTATAGCCGGCGCGGCCGCCGACATTACCGCCGGAACCACGCAACAGCCCGGCTGGGACCTCGCTCCCTTGCGTCAAATCCTGACCACCGATTACACCATCGGCGTTATCCTGCTTCGGCTGGGACGATACCTGGTAGCCGTGTTCGAAGGAGAACGACCCGTCATCACCAAGACTGATACCCGCTACGTCAAAGGCAAGCACCACGCCGGCGGCACCTCTCAACTGCGGTTCCAGCGCATCCGCGAAGGGCAAATGCGCAAACTATACGACGAAACCTGCCAAGTGGCGCGCCGCCGGTTCGCCGCCCACGCCGGAAAGTTGGACCACATCCTGCTGGGCGGCGACCGGCAGACCCTCAGCGGCTTTACGAAAGTCTGCCCCTACTTACAGCAACACCAAGACAAGCTGCTGAACCGGCGGCTGAACATCCGCGACCCCAAGCGCGACACGCTGGAAACGGTAGCTGGCTTGTTGCGCCAAAGTCGAGTGTGGCTCATCGGAGCCTAATCCACAGTGAACCTTGGGCGAACCTTGAATAATCATTTCGACGACGCAACCATTTCAACCGACTCAATCGATTCAATGACCGACACCTCGCTGGGCGGCTTTGACCAGGCCCTGCCCTTGCTGGAGTTTGATCAGATCCGCCAGCGGCTGGCCGGCTACACCCGCACCGTGCCCGGAAAGGAACGCGCCCAGACCCTGACTCCCTCCCCCAATGCACTGGAAATCGCCGACCGGCAGCAGGAAACCGCCGAGGCCCGCCGCTTTCTGGACGGCGGCGGCGGGTTGGAGTTCGGCCCCGGAGCTGACCTGCGGGAGTATGTGCAGCGAGCCTTGCTAGGCGGCGCGCTACGCGGCGAGGAACTGCGCGAAATCCAGGAACTGGCCGCCGCCGCCAGTTACGCCCGCAGCAGCCTTCGCCCCCGGGAAAACCTCCCTCTGCTGTCTGGCCTGGCCCGAAACCTGCCCGACCTAAGCCCTCTGGAAGGAGCGATTCGCGCCGCCATCAGCCCGGCCGGCGAAGTGCTGGATGACGCCAGCCCCAACCTGCGCCAACTGCGCCGAGACTCCCGCGCCGCCTACCAGCAGCTGAACGAGGTGATGCAGCGCAGCCTGCGCCGTTACCAGCGCCGCGCCGTGGTGCAAGAGCCGGTCATCACCCAACGCAACGGCCGCCTGGTTCTGCTGATTAAGGCCGAGTTCAAGTCCCAAACCCCCGGCATCGTCCACGACGTTTCCGACAGCGGCGCCACCGTCTTTATCGAGCCGCTGCCCGCCATCGAAACCGGCAACCGCTGGCGCGAAACCCGCCTGGCCGAGGAGCGGGAGGAGGAACGGGTCTTACGCTCCCTCGCCGCCCAGGTAGGCGATGCGGGATATGACTTGCAGCTTACCCTTGACCAGCTGGCCCGGCTGGACCTGGCAATAGCCAAGGGCCGCTACTCCGCCGACCGCCGCGCTATAGCGCCCACTATCGTAAGCGCCTTATCATCCCCGTCATCCCCGCCCTCGGAAAACGGAGCCGAGGGCCCCGCAGTAACGCCCCGCCACCTCCGCCTGGTCGGAGCGCGCCACCCCCTGCTCACCGAGCGGGTGGTGCCAATCAGCCTGGAGCTGGGCGAGGACAACGGGGTAATGGTCATTACCGGCCCCAACGCCGGCGGCAAAACGGTGGCCCTGAAAACCGTCGGCCTGCTGGCTCTGATGGCCCACGCCGGACTGCACATCCCCGCCGAGGAGGCTGAGTTTCCCCTCCTGGACGGCATCTACTGCGACATCGGCGACCAGCAAAGCATCGAGCAATCCCTGTCCACCTTCAGCTCCCATATCAAGAACCTGCGCTCCATCCTGGAACAAATGACGCCCCGCTCCCTGGTGCTGATCGACGAACTGGGCGCCAGCACCGACCCGGAAGAAGGGACGGCCCTAGCTCAGGCAATTCTGGCCCACTTCCGGCAGCGGGGCGTCCTGACCGTCGCCACCACCCATCACCGGGGAGTAGCCCGCTACGTTCAAGAGCAGCCGGGAATGGTGAACGCCAGCGTGGACTTGGAACCGGGCACCCTGGAACCCACCTACCGGATAACCCTGGGATTGCCGGGCCGCAGCTATGCCCTGACCATCGCCGACCGGCTGGGACTGACCCCGGAAATCGTCGAAACCGCCCGCTCCCTGGTATCGCCCTCCCTGCGGGCCGCCGACGACTTGATTCAGGAACTACAGGAAGAACGGGCCGTGGTCGCCCAACTGCGCCGGGAGTCGGAAGCGGCGTCCGCCCAAACCCGCGCCCAGCAAGCAAAAGTCGAGGCAAGGCTCGCTTCCGTGGAATCGGCGCGGCTGGAGCTGGTGGAAGAAGCCCGGCGGGACTTACAGACCCGCATCGGCGGCTTACTATCCCAACTGCAGCAGGCCGAGCGAGCCTTGCAATTGGCCGAGGAAACCCGGGCCGCCCAAGAACGCCGGCGACCGGCGCCAGCAAGTCCCAGCCAAGTAGCCGGCAACTCCGGGGTTGCCGCCGCAACTGAAGCGGCTGAAGCGGCAACCACCGGGCTGCAAGCGCAGCAGGCCCAACTGATCCAGGCCCAGCGACAACTCGCCTCGTCCCAGTGGCAGCCCATCGAGGTAAAGCGTATCCCCTGGCAAGCGCGGCTACGTAGCGGCGACCGAGTCTATATTCGGGGCATCCCCCGCCCAGTGGAGGTAATTACTCCGCAAGACGCCGCGGAGCAGGTGGAAGTGCTGCTAGGGGCTATGCGGGCCAAGATTCCGGTGTACCAACTCGAACGCCCCGCCGAATTCGGGATTAGCTCGGAACCGCCCGCCGCCGACCCCGCTTCCGGTCCGCCCGGCCGGGGCGCCCCGGAAGCGACCAATGCCAGTTCCGCCGCCGAAACGACCGGCGCCAGGTTTCGGCACAACCGGGACGCCGGAGTATATTACCGCCGGCCTTCACCCCGCCAGACCCCCAGCGAACTGGATTTGCGGGGCCAGCGGGTGGATGCCGCCTTGGAACAGGTGGAAAGCCTGCTGGACCGGGCCGCCCTCAGCGGCGTTCCTCAGCTGCGCATAATTCACGGACGCGGCACCGGCGCCCTCCGCCGCGCCGTCCGGGAATACCTGCAAGGCCACCCGCTTATCGCCTCCGCCGACCCCTCCAACGACGGCGTAACCGTGGTCGAACTGAAGTAAAACGATTCGGTCAAGCGAAACAAAACAAGTTGGAGCGCCAAGTCCTTCGACTCTCCCCAACTCCTTGGATCGTCCGTTCCTAGCGTCCTGAACCGACCGCAGGATTGAAGGAGCGCGGATTGAAGGATTTTCGAACTATAAACGAACCGCCTTTCGACCAGCTCAAAGCAAACGGGCATCAAAGTCGGAAAGTCGGAACGAAACTGGGAAGACTCCAGGTTAAGGAGAAGGGAGTATCGGGAAAGAGGTCGGAACAAGGCCGGCAAAGGCGTATAATGCCTTAATTCAGAAGTTTGAGAACGGCAACAGCGACGGTCAAACCAATCCGCATTGTTCCAACAGTTTACCGGATAAGTCGGTTCTCTATTGCCATCGCCGCCATAGCGGTACGCAAATTAGCTATATCCGACTTGGTAGCCCGATGCTCCTAAGCGCCTTCCAGTCGGTTAATTCGAGCATCATGGGCCGCCATAGCGTCCCTTAACAAATATGGACGCTCCCGAACCGGCTCAAGCCAGTCTATTCAATGATACCTGCCATTTGCGATATAAACAAATCCCATTTTTCGGGAGCGCCTTTCCGGAGATTGTAGCCTGGTATGCGTTAGCAATGACCGGGAATTACGCTGCGTCTCGAACTGAAATGGATGAAATATCCGGATACTACTCTGTGGAGGACCAATTATGCCTACTGAACCGGAACTAACGCCTTTGCAGCGACGGGACCAGGCTCTGGCGCGGCTGGACGCCGGACGCCAAGCCCTGCACGAATCCTTGGAAGGACTGGACGCCGAGGACGCCTTCCTCGGCTCCCGCTGGTCGGTGTGGGAAGTGCTGAAGCACCTGGACGCCGAGAGCTTTGTGGACGCCCTGGAACGGATTGCCCAAGGCGAGCAAGAGCTGCTCCCTCCCTTTACCAGCCGAGAAGAACGGCTGCGCCAAGACATTGAACACTTTGACCGCACCTACCAGCGGCTGCGGGCAGTGATGGCCGGTCTTTCCGCGGCCCGGCTGGAACAGCCGGTAACGCCGCCCAACCCGCATAACTCCTTCCCCGGCTTGACCCTACTGGAACTTATCGAGCGGGTATCCGGCCATGCCGCCACCCACGCCCGGCAGGTGGAAGCCACCCGCAAGTACGTCGCCGCTTTTAACGCCAGGGAGCGAGCAGTAACCGTTGCCGGGCTGGGCAACGGCCACCCGGATTCGGTGCCGCTTCAGGTGCGAGAGCTGATCGCCTTCGCCGACTACACGGCGGGAGAAACGGCGGCGCTAGAACTGGTCCGGCCTTGGATCCGGGGGCTGGAGATAGTAATTCGCTCCGACAACCGGGAGGAAGTGGTATCCCGCTTGGGACGGGAGACCCGGGCCGGCCTATGGACGGTCATCTGCATCCTGGGCGACGCCCCGGCCACCGCCGACCCGGAACTGCTGGCCCTGGCCCGCCAACACTGCGATTGCGTGGCGGTGGTGTAGGGGAAGGACGTTAAGCCCGGTAAGCCCGGTTGGGTTGCCCATTGGCCGGTTAGAGGCAGGAGGAAGGGATGATAATGAAGCTTTTACTCCCAGTTCCGATAAGGTTGTTGTCGCTGCTGGCGGTTCCGCTATTGTTGGCGGCCTTAGCCTGCGGGCCAGCGGCCCCGGCGGACCAGGGCGGGGGGATAACGCGTCCATTGACCAGAGATGTTGTCCAGCATAGGGCGGCTCCGGACCAGAGCAGGGGGATAACCCCGCCGGCGGCCCAGGAAAACGCGGCAACGCCCACCCCCACCCCGGACTCCTTCATACTTATCCCATCACCGCACCGGGCCACCCTTATCGCCTCGATGCCCACTCCGACCCCCGTCCCCACCATGACCCCTCTTCCTCCCGGTTACATCAAACCTACCGACCCGCCGATCACCCCGCCCTTCGACACCTTGCCGCCGCCCCCGCCGGAATCCGCCGCCAGCCGGGGGGCGGAACCTACGCCGGAACCCACGCCGGAACCTCCATTGACCCAGCAGGTTACGCAGTTCGCCCGGGAGCAGGCGGACCTATACGACGTCGTGGCCCGGGTCCGGGCTCTCTCGCACCGGACGGTAACCACGCCGATGGGCATCGAATGGCCTGAGGGAGACAACCCGAACGTGGGCCTTGACGGGAGTTATGTCCCCTGGCTCCGCACCAGAATCCAGGTAATCGAAACCTTCCACGGGCGGCTGCCCGAGTACTATGAGGTAGTAACCTGGACTCTAATTCCGAACGCATCCCTGGAAATCAACCGGGAGTACATCCTCTTCCTGGCCCAAGTGTTCGTCGGGGAGGACGAATTCCCGGGTGGGCTCGGCAGGTATCATTTCAATGAAGAGCTGCTCAAGGCCGTCGGCGGCAAGGGAGGATTTTTGAGGGGCGAGCACCTTTGGGTCATTGAAGGCGGCGCTGCCTGGTGGGTACCTATAGAACACATCCAGGACCACACACCGGAGTCGAACTTGGCGGCGGCCAAGGCCGGAGGGCGAAGCCTGCCGGTCGCCGACTTGGTGGCGGCCATCCGAGCCGGCATTGAATAGAAATGAAGAAAACCATTAGCCAGGTTGGTGGGGCGGTACAACCCTTGAGCAAACAGAAGCAATCCCCTATTATGTCGCCCTAGTCGATTAGAGGTAGGAGGAAGGGATGATGATGAAGCTTTCGCTCCCAGTTCCGATGAGGTTGCTGTCGCTGCTGGCGGTTCCGCTGTTGCTGGCGGCCTTAGCCTGCGGGCCGGCGGCCCCGGCGGACCAGAGCGGGGGGATAACCTCGCCGACGGCCCAGGAAAGGCCACCAGCCCAGGAAAGCGCGGCAACGCCCGAAGGTAGAACCGGAGCGCCGCCAGCCCCTCAAGCCAGCGAACCCACGCCCATCCCTCCTCCCACCCTGTCTATAGAAAACGAACCTACCACCCCCCCGACGCCTCCTATAGGAGCTTGCTATAGTTATACCATCAACATCTACCTGGACGGGGGCGGGCCGGGGCCGGAAGACTTGGAGGGGATGGCTCTTTGTTATGAGCGGCAGTTAGAGCATTTTCTGGAGTTCTTGGAAGTACTGCCCGGCCAGCCCGATTTCACGGACCTCCAGCCCGTATGGCGGGAAGTGCAAGAGAAGGCGGCGGCGGACCCGGCGGTGATCGAGGCGCAGACCAAGGTTCTGGTCTGTCTGGCGGAGGAGGGATATAGAAACGTGGACTGGGGGATGCTGTTCCCCTGGCAGAACCTGTACAGCCCGAAGGAATACCGGGCGATGCTGGCCGGCTACAGCGTAGCGGAACGGGCCTTGCAGCGGGAACTGGCCCCGCTGGCCGATGAATGCGCTGGGCCCAGCGGCTACTACTGGGCCCAGTCCGAAGCTTGGCTGGCCGAGGTGCGTCGGTTGGTGGCGGAAGAACCAGGGAAGGCTCAAATCTTGCAGGACACTTATATCCTAAGGTCGCTGGAAGGTTTGAGCCCGGAGTACCGGGGGATAGCCCATTTTCTGACCCTGAAATTGAACATTCTTCGGGCGACGCCTGGGGCGCACTACATAGAACCCGTGCCGACCCCCTTTCCCACGGTTGACCCTAATTCCCAGTCGGATGCGCCCCTCAACTCGGACACCCCGCACCCGGAGGGGCTGGCCGGCTGTCAAAACCTCAGTATATTCACCTCCAGTGTCGATGACATCAAATACTACTTCTGGTGCAGTGAAGCGTCGGGGGATGCAGTGATCTCCCAGTGTAGGGGGATAGGCACGACCCAGGAAGAACGGAGTTGCGCTGAAGAATATCTTGCCGATTGGAAACAATACTCTCATCGGTTAAACTTTATATGCACTGCAATATCGGACACGGAAGTGGGGCGGGAATGCTTTTACCAAGCGGCGGACACCTCAAATAAGAGCGAGGAAGAATTTCGGCGGTTATGGCCGGAGATACAGGCCGTGGAGGCCAGTAACCCCGCGGTGGCGATGGCGCATCAGAAAGTTACCCAGTGCTTGGCCGATAAGTCATTCAGAAACATAGATCCTAAATTACTGTTCCAGTGGCAGAAATACTGGGCATATTTCGGGGACTCTACGGCATTTACAACATGGCTGGACGGATTTACCGAGAAAGAAAACGCTCTCATGGAAGAAATAGCAAATCCCTTGGAGCAATGCGCGATACAGGAAGGATTTTATGCAGCTCAAGAGGCGGTTTGGCTGGTCGAAGTTCGCCGACTAATCAAAGAAGACCCGGACAAGGCCCAGCCCCTGCTGGACTGGAAAATCCTGGAAATCCTGGAACAACCGGGGGTGGCGCCTTTCCTAACTAACCCGGATAGCTAACCGGACATGAATGCCCTAGCTACTGGAGGATGCCCAATGCCTTTGGCGCGAAATCTGCTAGCAACCTTTGGCGGTACAACCCTTGACCAAACGGAAGCAATCCCCTATTAGGCCGCCCTAATCGATTAGAGGCAGGAGGAAGGGATGATGATGCTTTTGCTCCCAGTTCCGATAAGGTTGTCGCTGCTGGCGGTTCCGCTATTGTTGGCGGCCTTAGCCTGCGGGCCGGCGGCCCCGCCAATGCCGGAGGGCAGCGCCGAATTGCCCGCCGCCCAGCCGGCGGCCCAGGACGACGAGCCTACGCCCACTCCCGAAACCGACCGCAGCCCCAAGTATCCCAATCTGGACGACCTTCTCCAGGCGTTGGTGCAGAAGTTTGAGGCCGGCGAACTGTCCGAGGAGGAAGCCGCCGCCGAAGCCCCGGAGCAGCACGGCGTTTCCGTTTTAGTGGAGGTGGAATTCGAAGATAACCCCGCCGCCGCCATCAAGGTGGACGCTTGGATGGGCGTTCAGGACATTTCGGCGCGCTACATTGATGTCGAATACATTCCGCCCCATATCTATGCATATGTGCCGTTCTCCTTGCTGGGCGTTCTGTCGCAGCAGGAGGGCGTCAGCCACGTCCGGTCGGACTTTTCCCCCTGGACCGACTTGCCCGCTGAGTCCTGGGCGCCTACCAGAACCACCCGAAGCGCTGAGGCGACTCCTACGGCCCCACCGGAACCGAGGCTACCCTTTTGGCTGAAAGACTACCCGTATCCCCCGCTGGATGGCGAACTCAACCGGCTGGTGTATCTCTACGAGCACGGGGAGCTAACCGAAGCTGAAGCTGCTAGTGCTGCTAGTATGACTGGTCATAAGGGTTCCGCCTTGGAGGTAATGGTGGTAATTTGGCCGGACCCGGCCAAACCGGACCAATCCGATGCTGACACTGACGCCGTCGTTGCCTGGCTGGAAAGCAAGGGGGTTACACCCATCACAGTTACAAAGATTGATGATCACCGGTATTTTGACGCCGTCCGGGTTTATGTGCCGGTGTCCCTTTTGGGAACGTTATCCCAGCAGCCTGGTGTTGTAAGGATAGGGCGGGTACAAGCCGACCTGAGCCCCAATATGGGTCCCCGTTCGTCGCTGCCCAATTCTCCCCTTATTCCCCAATCTGAGTCGACAGTATCTTCGTCCTCACCCGGTCGGATAGTCAGCCAAGGCGTAGCCGTCCACGGGGCCGACGCTTGGCATGCCGCCGGCTACCGGGGCAAGGGAATCAAGGTGGGGGTAATTGACAGTAGCTTCGATGGATTTGGCCGTCTGCAAGGAACCGAATTGCCTTCAAACGTAGCGGCTTGGTGCTATACCTCGACCGAGGACACCACACCCGAGGACAATATTAGTCACTGCGGAGACCACGATAACAAAACAAACTATCACGGCACCGCAGTATCTCAAACGGTAATGGATATGGCCCCGGAAGCAGCTCTGTATATTTCCAACGCATCGTTTGAGATTGTAAAAGATACTGCTCAGATTGGTCCTAGGACAAAATTGTTAGAAGCTGTTGACTGGATGATTGGACAAGGAGTGCAAGTCATTAACTACTCCATAGCTTGGAGCCTTACGGAAGGCCCCAGCGATGGTAATTCGCAAGTGTACCATAACATATTTGCGACTGTTGACAAAGCAGTTACTGACAATGGCATTATCTGGGTGAATGCCGCCGGCAATGATGCTCAGCGTATGTATCGCAATCCATTCAGGGACAGGAACGGAGACCAATACCACGAGTTCGCGCAAAATGATGACCGTAATTACTTATTAAACTCCAACGGGTCAAAGACCTTCAATGCGGGAGACCTGGTAGGAGTACAAATGCGCTGGGAAGATACTTGGGACTACTCTGATTGTGACATGGACTTGCACTTATTTAGTGAAGATGCCAAAGGCAATATCAAGGCCGTCGGACTCGGAGTTATGACACAAAATGGAACATACTATCACACTCCCTTTGAAGTAGTTTCTCACCAAGCGACGGAATCCGTAAAATACTATTTGCGAATAAAGCGATTCAAATGCTCTAACCCAGGTTGGTTGCAATTATATGTATATAAATCTGATATGGAGCACCTAACAGGCGGATATAGCATTATGTCTCCGGCGGATAGCAGGAACCCCGGCGTGCTGGCAATGGGCGCCGCCCCCTATTACAGTATAAATACAATCCAGCCATACAGCAGTAGAGGCCCCACCACCGACGGTCGGATAAAACCGGAAATAGGGGGCGCAGACTGTGGGGAAGTGTCATATTACTCGGAAGTAACTCCCGGCACTAATATACCCAATAGTAATTCCAGTTGCTGGTTTTGGGGAACCAGTCAAGCCGCGCCCCATGTCGCCGGGATGGCGGCTCTAGTTAAACAACGATTTCCTGGCTACACCCCAGCCCAGGTGGTTGAGTATCTGCAGGACACCGCGCTACGGCGGGGTAGCCCATTGCCCAATAACACTTGGGGCCACGGTTTTGCCTTTTTGCCGGTGGGCAGTCTCTCGCCAGCTCCGTCAAATATTACCGTCGGTCAGTCGGTGGACTTTACCGTCAATACCAACCTGCCCGGCGCTGAACAATTGAAGGTGGACGTAAACTACTCCGGGGATAGCGGCAAATTATCCATCAACAGTTGCAGTTCCGGCAGCGACACAGCCTACCGAGGCGACGGCGGAACTGTAGCAATACATGGATGTTCTGTCGGAAGGGCCCGAGTTGGCCTCTACCAAAACGATGTGTTGCTGCAAACCTACACCATAAACGTGGCAGCAGCCACCGTAGCCCCGCCCACCAACCTGCGGCTCGGCATCGACCCCAACGATAACGACGAACTGGCGCTGCAGTATACTCAAAGCGCCTCGCCGCACTACTACCAGTTCGAGCTGTACCGGCGGAACCTGACAACCGGCCGCTACTCCCTGGCCGACACCGAGACGGACAACCATCCGCCGGAGACCTTCCAGGAGGTGGCTCGCGGCTACTGGTATCAGGCCCGGGGCCGGAATTGCCTGGATTCCGCGCGCGCCAACTGCGGCCCCTGGAGCGGCTTCTCGGCGCCCTTGGAGTTCTCCGACCCAGCGGTCAGCATATCCGGGTTAGCGTCTTCCCTGGAGTCGGGCGAGAAGGACGAGTTCTCGGTATATTCCTCCGACCTGACTTTGGATCAGCTTTACACCGTCACGCTGGACGCCAACAACTCCGGCATCGGGTTCAACTCCGCCTGCAACCAGGCGGCTTCCGCCAATTTTACCGCCAATACGCGCAGCCGGAACGTGGGCTTTACCTGGTATGCCTGCGCCACCCCCGGCGGGACGGTAACGGCGAAGCTGCGTAAGGGCGGCTCCTCCGGTACGGTGGTGGACACGGCCTCCTATGCCGTAAAGGTTACGGAAACGCCTGCCGCCAGCCTCTCCCCGGCGCCGACGGCAATAAAGGTAGGCCAGTCCCAGACCTTAACCCTGAAGACCAACGTCGCTAACGTGAAAATCGCCGTCAACTATAAGGGCAACACCCTCACCGTGAACGGAACCTGTCCCGGCGGTTGGGGCGACCACCAGACCCGCGGCAACGGCCGGACGATTACTATCCAGGCTTGCGCCGCCGGGGAGGGGGTAATACGCCTGTTTGAGGTATCCACCGGCGACTGGCTGAAGTCCTACTATTTCCGAGTTACGGAGACCCCCGCCGCCAGTTTGTCCCCGGCGCCGTCGGCAATGAAGGTAGGCCAGTCCCAGACCCTCACTCTGAAGACCAACGTCGCTAACGTGAAAATCGCCGTCAACTATAAGGGCAATACCCTCACCGTGAACGGAACCTGCCCCGGCGGTTGGGGCGACCACCAGACCCGCGGCAACGGACGGACGATTACTATCCGGGCTTGCGCCGCCGGAGAGGGGGTAATACGCCTGTTTGATTCGGCCACCGGCGACTGGCTGAAGTCCTACTATTTCCAGGTTACGGAAACGCCTGCCGCCAGCCTCTCCCCGGCGCCGGCAGCAATAAAGGTAGGCCAGTCCCAAACCTTCACCCTGAAGACCAACGTCGCTAACGTGAAAATCGCCGTCAACTATAAGGGTAATACCCTTACGGTGAACGGAACCTGCCCCGGCGGTTGGGGCGACCACCAGACCCGCGGCAATGGCCGGACGATTACTATCCAGGCTTGCGCCGCCGGAGAGGGGGCGATACGCCTGTTTGATGTATCCACCGGCGACTGGCTGAAGTCCTACTATTTCCAGGTTGCGGGAGGGTAATCGGGAGTTGCGCAATGAAGCAGTATTCCCCGCAAGCCGTCGCTAGTGGTAATCTGTCCTAACAATGTTGTCAGCGGGAGGGACCCTTATGGCTACTACGGCGGCGCAGCGGATTCAGGGGCGGGAACGGGCGGAACTGGCCGAGGAGTTAAGCAAACGGGTTTCCGGCGAGGTGCGCTTCGACCCTTTCTCCCGCGTTCTCTACAGCACGGACGCCTCTATTTACCAGATGGAGCCGGTGGGCGTAGTTATCCCCCGCAGCGTCGAGGACGTGCTGGCGGCGCTGGAGGTAGCCCGGGACAATCGAGTGCCGGCGCTGCCCCGGGCCGGCGGCACCGGGTTGGCCGGCCAGTCGGTTAACCACGCCATCGTAATGGACTTCAGTAAGTACCTGAACCAGGTAATTGAGGTCAACCAGGAGGAGCAATGGGCGCGGGTGCAGCCGGGCATTGTCCTGGATTCGCTGAACCGCTATCTGATGCCCTACGGCCTGCAATACGCTCCTGACCCTACCACCTCCAACCGGGCTTGCGTGGGCGGCGGCATCGGCAACAACACCTGCGGCGCCCACTCGGTCATCTACGGCAAGACCCTGGATCATATCAAGGAAGTGGACGTAGTATTGTCCGATGCGACCCAAGCCCACTTCAGCTCCCTGGAACCCCACGAACTGGAGACTAAGCTGCGCGGTGAAGGGCTGGAGTCGGATATTTACCGGGGCGTCCTTCGGATTGCGCGGGACAACCTGGCGGAAATCGAGGCCCGTTACCCCAAGATTATGCGGCGGGTTAGCGGCTACAACCTGGACTCTTTCCTGGGCGAAGAGCCGGTTAACCTGTCCAAGATGGTGGTCGGCTCCGAAGGCACTTTGTGCGTAGTCACCGAGGCTAAAGTCAACCTGGTGCCTCGGCCCACCATGACCTCCTTGTCGGTGCTGCATTTCCGCGACATCTTCGAGGCCAGCGAAGCTACTAAAGAGGTGCTGAAGCACGGCCCGTCCTCGGTGGAAGTGCTCGACGATATGGTGCTGACCCGCTCCCGGGAGTCGATGGGCCAGTCCCGCAATCTGGCCTTTGTCCAGGGCGACCCGGGGGCGATGCTGCTGGTGGAGTTCTATGGCGAGTCGGAAGCGGAATTGACCGCCAAGATGGAACGCCTCAAGGAAGATATGGCCCACCGGCGGCTGGGTTACGCCTGTGTCAACCTGCTGAATCGGGCCGACCAGGATATGGTCTGGAACGTACGCAAGGGTGGGTTGGGGCTGCTGATGAGCATTCACGGCGACGCCAAGCCGATACCTTTTGTGGAAGACCCGGCGGTGGACCCGGAAAACTTGGGGGAGTTCGTCCGTCGCTTCGATGAAATTGTCCGGGCTCACGATACCCAAGCCGGCTACTACGGCCACGCTAGCGTCGGCTGCCTGCACATCCGCCCCTTGGTCAGCCTGAAGAGCGCCGACGGTATCGAAAAAATGCTTTCTATTGGCGAGGAAATCAGCGACCTAGTTAAGGAATTCGGCGGTTCCATGAGCGGCGAACACGGCGACGGCATTGTCCGTGGCGTATGGACCGAAAAGATGTTTGGCCCGGAGCTTTACCAGGCTTTCCGAGACCTGAAAACCACCTTTGACCCTCAAGGCATTATGAACCCCGGCAAGATTATCGACTGCCCGCCGATGCGGGAGAACCTGCGCTACGGCCCGGACTACCGCGCCGAGGCCCTGCCGACCCGCCTGGACTTTTCTCTGGATAGCAACTACGCCGGGGCAGTGGAGATGTGCAACGGTATGGGGGCCTGCCGCAAGCTGACCGGCACTATGTGCCCGTCATTTATGGCGACCCGGGAAGAGGAACACTCCACCCGGGGCCGCGCTAATCTACTGCGGGCTGCTCTGTCTGGAAACCTGCCGGCAGGGACGATTACGGATAAGCGCTTGTATGAGGCAATGGACTTGTGCTTGGAGTGCAAAGCCTGCAAGTCGGAGTGCGAGTCCGGCGTGGATATGGCCAAGCTCAAGTACGAGTTTCTGGATAACTACTACAAGACTAACAAGATGCCTCGGCGCACCAAGCTGTTTGCCCACATCAACCGGCTGAACCGCTTGGGCAGTCGGTTTGCTTCTCTTTCCAACTGGGGCGCGGGCAGTTTTCTGGGTCGGTGGGTGTCCGGCGCGCTGTTGGGGGTGCATCCCAACCGGCAACTGCCTCGCTTTGCCCCGCAGACCTTGCCCCAGTGGTTCAACACCCGTCCGCCCGCCAATCCCTCCCGAACCGTCAAAGGCACGGTGGCGCTGTTCAACGACACCTTTATGAACTACAACTACCCGGAGATTGGCATAGCGGCAGTGGAGTTGCTGGAGGCCGCCGGCTATCGGGTGCAGTTGGCTAATGCCCAATGTTGCGGACGTCCGATGATTTCCAAGGGCTTGTTGGACGAGGCGGCAACCCATGCCCGCTATAACGTGGACTTATTGCATGCCTTTGCCGACCAGGGCGTGCCGATTATCGGTTGTGAACCGAGCTGTCTGCTTACCTTACGGGACGAGTATCCGGAGTTTTGCCGGAATGACCGGACTCGGGCTAAAGCTCACAAAGTGGCCGAGCATAGTTACCTGATTGATGAGTTTCTGGCGATGCTCCACGAGAAGGGTGAACTGGACCTGGAGTTCTCCGATTTGCCCAAGAAGGCGCTGTTTCACGGCCATTGCCACCAGAAGTCTTTGGTGGGAATTGCCCCTTCCTTGACTGCCCTGCGCTTGCCCCCAGGTTATGAGGTGGAGCTGGTTAACGCCGGCTGCTGCGGCATGGCCGGCTCCTTCGGCTTTGAAAAGGAACACTACGACGTTTCTATGACCATCGGAGAACAGTCCTTGTTCCCGGCCATCCGAGACAAAGGCCCGGAATGGGAAGTAGTGGTAATGGGTGTGTCCTGCCGCCAACAGGTAGAACACGGAGCCGGCCGCCCGGCCCGGCACTTGGCGGAGGCGCTGCGGGACGCGGTCATTTAGCTCCCTCACCGCTGGCTCCTTTCCGAAGAGAAGGGAGATAAGCGGGGTGGTTCGACCGGCTTGTCATCGAGCGGTTGATCGCCTTGTCGTGAAGGTTGAAGAGGGTTGGGGAGCATCGATCATTTCTGACATTTCTGACCGCTACGGAGCCGGTAATGGCCGGAGGGAGCCGCCAAAGTTGCCGGCGGCCAGGTTCAGGTCATAAATGTCAATGCGGCCGTCGCCGTTCGCGTCGCCGAAATACAGAGTAAGCGCCGGAAGGGTAATTAACCCGCCGGGGGTGGCGGATATCTCCGGGACAAAGGTCGAGACATAGCCTGGAGCGTGGATGTAAATTGCGCTGTCGGGCGGGACTTCAACCTCGAAGGAGCCGTCGGGGTCAACGAAATATACTTCTGTGGCGACCTCCACAAACCCGCCCAAACTGTTATCCCGTCCCTGTAACTTTACCCGGCCTTTCACCCGCGTAATCAGCTTTTTCACTGTGTCAATGACTGGCTTATTGATAGTCCGGGCCAAGCTGGCCGGAGCCGTGCCTACGAAGATTGTGGTCAAGGGCTTGAAAGGGGTTTCGATGGCCGGATTTTCCAGGGATAAGTCTCGGCCAAAGGTGGCTTGAGGCATTTGAAAGGGGTCAAGGAAGGTAATTGCCATAGGGTCCGGCTGCAGTATAAGGGGCAGCATTGGTATAGGGGTGGAAGTGGGTGCGGGCGTGGGCGCAGGCGTGGGCGTAGGAGTTGGCTCTGGAGTCGGTGTAGGCTCTGGAGTCGGGGTCGGCGCAGGGGTCAGGGTAGGCGTAGGCGTGGGCGCGAGGTCTATTTTTAGAGGTGGGTAAATCTTCATAAAATTATTGCTGGTGTCCGGATCGTTGATTCCGATGACCGTAGCGGTAATGGAATGAAAACCGATAGCGGCGCCGGTGGTGTCCCAAGGGAAGTCGATAACCCGAACTTCGCCGGCCGCCAGAGTAATTGACACCTCGGTTATTACACGGATTTCGTTGTCATTTCCCGAACTTTTTCCTGGATAGACTGACCTCTCTTCTAGCTTAACGGAGAAGGTTTCTGCAATTGCGCCCTTATTTTCAATCGTAACTTTGATGATTAAGACGCTGCCTGCGACGTCAGGGATAAAATCATGTTTATAAGACCGTCCTAGTTTCTCGATGGCAGTTATGGCTATGTCCTGAAGTATGGCGGGCGCAGTCGTAGGCGTGGGAGTTGGGGCTGGCGTGGGAGTGGGCGTGGGCGTAGGCATGGGCGTGGGTCTTTCATTGGTGGTCTCCTCTGGTTTATTACGGGGCGTAGGCGCAGGCGTGGGAGTAGGCGCAGGCGTGGGCGTGGGAGTAGGCGCAGGCGTGGGAGTAGACGTGGGCGTGGGAGTAGGCGCAGGCGTGGGAGTAGACGTGGGCGTAGGAGTAGGCGCAGGCGTGGGAGTAGACGTGGGCGTGGGCGTGGGCGTGGGCGTGGGCGTGGGCGTGGGAGTAGGAGTAGGCGCAGGCGTGGGAGTAGGCGCAGGCGTGGGCGTGGGAGTAGGCGTGGGCGACGGGGCAGTCTTTCTTGGTTGGATTATTACTCCTTCACTTTTTGTCGGATCGGTAGTCCTGGAGTTGTTTGCGAGGTCCGAGTCTCCTTCCAAAATTGCAGTGGCGGTGAGGGCATGGAGTTTGCCTGGCGGGCCGTTTGGAGGGAAGACGCCGTCGGTAGAGCGGCCTGTTGTATCCCATAATAACTCGACTATCTTTGAGGAATTATCGGGCAGGTCAACCAAACTGGACCCTATATCGACGTCGTCAGTATCGTCGCGCAATGAAAGGATTAAGGTTGCGCCGGCGGTTCCGTTGTTCTTGACCGTTACTTTGATGGTGACTTTCTCCCCCTCGGTTACGGCGGGCAACCGATCGGCGGGCAACGCGGGTAATATGCTCGTCACCGCCACGTCTGGGGCGCCGTGTTGGGGCAAGGACTTGGGATGGTTGTTGAATGGGGAGACGCTGCCGGCTATCGCAATAGCCCCCGGCAGAATTAGCGTAATTAGGACTGCGGAGGTTGTCGCTATGATGCTTTGCAAGCTGGTCAGGCCCTCTCTTGGGTTATTCCAGGTTCACTGCCTTACCTTGGGAATAAACCAGCATAAGGAGCGCTCCGGAGGCGCCCCCGGAATCCGCCGAGTGGGTCAGTTTCAGGCGATGGGCGACTTGGCTGTTGAAGGCATCCAATTCAACAGAGGTGTTATAGATGCCATTGGCGCATTTTAGGGGAATAGATTCGATGTCATCCAGAACGAGGGTGGCGCAAGGTTTATAGGTATCCGAATACGTATAGAGCCATAGAGTGGCCGATACTTCTTTCATTTCCAGCGATTCCGGAACGGCGAGAGATACCGGAGCATTGCCTTGCTCTCCTCGGGTGACGGCGATCATCAGGAAACTGTCGGCGGTCGGGTACTGCCAATGGTAGTAGCCTAAGCCGTCGGCAGCGTCATCTATAGCGGCGCCTTGCAGCGCGTCCACTAAAATGACGTTGATCGCGTCCAGTAAAACCGTTTTGCTGATGTCAGTCAGTCGGGGGTTTTCTTGGTCTAGTTCCCGGGCCTGCCAGATTTGGGATGAAGGGGCATCTCGGGGAAGGTAGGCCACGATCCAGCCTTCGTCGTCGTAATACACGTTAACGATGGTGGTAAGCCCGCCGATGTTCATTATGGGCATAAGAGCTATCGTGTAGTTGGCGCCCATGTCCAACACCTCGGCGGGGACGGCTCGCTGATCTACGATACCTCGGCGGAGTTCGCTGAAGATGTGGTCGTCAACAATGGATTTGTCCAAGCCGTAGGTTTCGGTAATGGTATTGGCTCTGATATGGGGAGTTCGGTAGTAAGTGGAAAACCCGGCAGTGTCGGAAGGGAAGGCCCGACTGTCCAGTTGCAGGGATTCTCGCGCCTCAGTGGTCAGCCCCAGAGCAATGCTGGGGAAGGCGCCTCCTTCCGGGGCGTCGGAACTGCGCGCAATGTTTATCGCCATCAAGGTAACCAGGGTGGCGAGCAATACCAGACAGCCGGCAACTGATTTGGTCAACGCGGAATGCAATCTCAATGTGAACCCTAGTGTTAACTTTTGGGAGCATGTAAATGGATAAGCTATAACGAGAACTATTATTCTCTTATCACTTTCGGGCTATTAAGTCAAACCGAAAGGGTTATTGCTCGCTGTAGCCAGGCGCAAAGGCATGAAAAGGGCCCAAATAGGCTGAATCCGAGTTAGAAACATCGAGAGAGGTTTGTTTGGGGGGATACCCAAAGGGGCGTAAGCTGACTTGGCGGCGCTCATATAGTTCAGATTGAAGCGCCGCCAAGCGGTTATCGCTTACTCCTACGCCACCGGCGGCCGTTTGTCTTGCCAGGGACGGGCCTGCTCGAAGGCGGCCGCGGCGCGCAGAACCTGGGCCTCGGCGCCTCGGGGGCCGACTAGGTGCAGGCCGATGGGCATTCCGGCGCTGGCGACGTCCTCCGAGAAGCCGCAAGGTATGCTGGCGGCGGTCTGCCCAGTCATATTGACGGGGAAGGTGAAGGGCAGGTAGCCCCAGAAGGCATCCACCGTCTTGCCGCCGATAACCGAAGGACGCTGTTCGATGGGGAAAGGCGGAACCGCCATAGTTGGGGTCAGGAGCAGGTCGTAATCATCGAAGAAAGCTTCCAGTTGCCGCCGCAATTGGTCCACCCGCAAGAGGGCGCGGGATAAGTCGGCGCCGGTTACCGCAGCGCCATGTTCGAAGGCGCGTTGCCCATACTCGGTGAACTCCGCCCGATGTTCCGCCAGCAGGTGGCCGTAGGAGGCGTAAGAGGCAGTGGCGAATATGTCCCAGAAGGCTTGAAAGGGGTCTTCGATTGCCAGCGTCGGCGTTTCTACCGCTGCGCCCAGTTCCTCGAATACCCGCGCCGCCGCCGCGGTTACTCGAATCACCTCCGGATCCACCCCGGCATAGCCGAGGTCGGGACTCCAGGCGATGCGCCAGTCTTTGACGCCGCCGTTAAGGTCAGCCGAAAAGTCGGGCGGCGTTTCCCGCATAGAAACTGGGTCGCGGGGGTCGGGGCCGGCCAAGACTTGTAGCAGTAATGCCGTGTCCGCCACGGTGCGGGACATAGGGCCGGATTGGGAGAAGTGGTTGGCTGCCGGGTGGCCGTACCCGCCGTAGCGAGGCACCCGGCCTTGGGATGGCTTGATGCCAAAGACGCCGCTGAAGCTGGCTGGAATCCGAATGGAACCGCCGCCGTCGCTACCGGTAGCTAGCGTGCAAAGCCCGGCAGCCAGGGCTGCCGCCGCGCCGCCACTGGAACCGCCGGGGGTGCGTTCCAGATCCCAAGGGTTGCGGCAGGCGTCGCCTAACCGGTTCTCAGTAGTGCCGGACAAGCCGAACTCTGGCGTGTTGGTCTTGCCCAGGATTAGAGCGCCGGCTGCCCTGACCCGTTCCACCACCACCGAATCCAGCTCGGGCGTCCGGTCTTCGAATAAAGCCGAACCTAAGGTCGTCCGCAGTCCTTGGGTCATTTCGAGGTCTTTGATCGATATGGGAATGCCGTGAAGCAACCCCGGCGATTCGCCGCGCAAAGTTGCAGCGTCGGCAGTTCTGGCGGCGGCCAGCGCCGGTTCCGGGCAGAGGGTAAGGTAGGCATTGAGCTTGGGATTGAACTCTTCGATCCGGCGGTAAAACAACTCGGTCAGTTCAACGCTGGACACTTGTTTGGAATCAATAAGTCGGCGCAGTTCGGTGGCCGGCGCAAAAGCTAAATCCTGGGTCATAATTCCTTCTCCTCAGTAAAATTACGGAGCAAAGGCGCAATTTTTGTGTTTATTGGAACTGTTTCCAAATTGACGTTTACATAACTGCCACTCTACAATTCGGGTATTATAGCAAAATTAGTCGGTGGGGCTACCAGCTCCGGCCCCTTCGGCTTTAAGGAAGCAACTATTGACCAAGGTCGGGATAATCGCCAATCCGGCAGCCAGTAAGGACATTCGGCGTTTGGTAGCTCAGGGCCGAGTTGTGCCGGATTGGGAGAAGGTCAACATCCTCCGCCGGGCGCTGCTGGGTCTCCAGGCAGTGGGGGTTGAGGAAGTTGTGGCTATGCCCGACGGTTCTCACCTGTGCCAGCGGGCAAGGGATGATGCTCAGCTTACCTTGGGTTTGTCCTTGCTGGATATGCCCACCTACTACACCGAAGGGGATACCGTCCGGGCCGCGGCCCGGATGGCCGCATTGGATGTGAAGTGCTTGCTCACTCTGGGTGGCGACGGCACCAACCGGGCCGTGGCCCAGGGTTGCTGCACTATTCCCTTAGTTCCCATCTCCACTGGCACCAACAACGTTTTCCCGGCAATGACCGAAGGTACGCTGGCTGGGCTGGTTGCCGGGTTGGTCGCCACCGGCCGGCTGACGGCGGAGTGGGTGACGCTGGTCAGCAAAACCCTGGCGGTGTACGTGGACGGGGAGTACCGCGACTTGGCCTTGGTGGACGTAGCCCTGTCCCGGGAGCGGTTTGTCGCTACCCGCGCTATCTGGGACTTGGATACGCTGTATGAGGTGTTCTTGACCCGCGCCGAACCGGCTGGTATCGGCCTATCCTCGGTGGGGGCGCGGCTCCAGCCGGTTTCCCTGGCTGACGCTGGCGGGCTGCATTATGTCTTGAGGTCTAATGGCGGCGCTGCCGGTAAGGAACTGGGGGAGCGAACTGCCGAGAGGGATTACCCCGGCAACGTTGGCGCAACCTTCTTGGCTCCCATTGCTCCGGGGGTAGTTCCGGCGGTGCCGATTGCCCGGTGGCATCGCCTGGCTGAGGGAGAGCGGGTGGCGGTGGAACGGCGGCACAGCGCCGTTGCCTTGGACGGCGAGCGGGCCTTTACGGTAACCCCGGAGCATCAGGTGGAAATTTCAGTCCAGCGCAACGGCCCGCCGGTGGTGCAAGTGGAAAGGGCCTTAACGCTGGCGGCGGAGCAGGGCTTGTTCCGCCGGTAGCTTGAGCTGATGGTTTGTCAGCGATTTGGTTTTATTTGTGAAGGGATGAAGGGTGGTGAGTAGTAAATGGTAATTGCGCAAGATGCCAAGGTTCTGGAACTGGACAGCGAGCGGTTTTGCTCCTGTCCTCCTAATCACATAAATTGTCTAAGCGCCAAGGAATGGATAAAATCGCAGTTGGGGGTTTGGCAGTTCTACTACGAATCCAGAGACATTCGGGATAAGAAGGCTCACCCGGCGACCTTTCCCATATCCCTGGCGACCCGCTGTATATCCCTCTTTACGCATGAGGGCGAGCTGGTTCTGGACCCCTTTGTGGGCAGCGGGACGACCTTGGTGGCGGCTCAGGACTTGAACCGCAACGCTGTCGGGTTTGACCTGAAGGGTGAGTATGTGGAATTGAGCCAATCCCGGCTGGCTGACTCGAGCCGAGAAGGAGGAGCAAGGCAAGTGGCGATTTGCGCCGACGCCCGGGACATCGCCGATTACTTGGAACCGGAGTCGGTAAGCCTTATTCTGACCTCGCCGCCTTATGCCAATCTGTTGAACCGGCCCCGGTTGAACAAGAGTCGGCGGGGCGTCGAGCGAAAAAACGAGCAGTACCTCAAGACGGAACAGTATAGCCAGGATGCCAGAGACTTGGGGATATTGTCCCTGGAATCCTATCAGGAGGCAATGGCGGAGATTTATGGCGGGCTGTTCCCGACGCTTAAGAAACGGGGCCACTGCGTAATCGATGTACCCGATATGTGGCTGGACAACCGGCGGGTTACGATTCACACGGCGGTGGTTGATGCGCTCCGCTCGGTAGGCTATGAATTGCGCAACACCATAATCTGGGATCGTACTAACATCGTTAACCGGGTCGGCATTTTCGGCTGGCCTTCCAATTACATAACGATGGGCACCACCTTTGAGTATCTGCTGGACTTCTGGAAACCCGAGGCTGGCGGCTCTCCGAGCATCCCCTGATGGTAGGGTTGAGTAATTTCAGCAGGAGAACCTACCGGGTCGGCAGCAAGTACAGGAGGCGTCTTTGCTTTCCGGGCCAGAGCTGCTGATTGCCCTGGTTGCCGTGGTGGTGGGGGCCACCATTATGGGCACGGTCAGCTTCGGAATGGGCTTGGTAGTGGTCCCGGTTTTGCTGCTGTTCCTGGCTCCCAAGTCGGCGGTGGTTACCGTCAACGCCATCATTCCCATCCTGCTGTGCTTTGTCTTGCTGACGACCTGGCGCCACTTGGAGTTCCGGCGGCTGCGGGGGATGGCCCTGGGCGGCGTGTTGGCGGTTCCTTTAGGTGTGCTGACCTTGGAGTCGGCCAATCCGACTCTGCTGAAAATAACTATCGGATTGGCTATTCTCTGCCTGGGTTTTCTTAATCTGTTTAACATCCGGCTGCCTTTGGCGCAGAGTCGGGGAAGCGGCTTGTTTACGGGCTTCTTGACCTCTGTATCGATAACCACTTTGAGCATCGGCGGCCCGTTGGCGGCGGCCTACATTATGGCGCAGCAGTGGCAGCGGGAACAGATGCGGGCTGCGTTGGCTTTCTACTTCCTTTGCGCCTATATCTTCGCCTTTGCCCTATACGGGGTAACCGGCTTGGTTGATCGGGATACGCTGCTGAACATCGCTCGGTTGGTTCCTGCGCTGGCGGTGGGCTTCGGCTTGGGCGCGTTGCTGGCGAGACGAATGAACGAAGGGGTGTTCCGGTACGTCGCGATCGGGGTGATAATCACCGGAAGCCTGGTTTTGCTGGGTCAGGAGGCGTTCAAGCTGGTTGACGGGTAATGCGTCCGGCGCCGGGATGTTAAGGCTATTTACCGGTTCAAGCCCAACAAGCCGGGGAGCAAGTTGCCCACCCGGCTGAGATTTCTGATAAGTTGGCGCAAGGAACCCGGCGGTTATCCGCTCAGGTCGTGGTAGGCGGCCAAGGCGGCGGTAATGCCATCGCCGACAGCGGCGCCCAACTGGCGGGTTGAGTCGGCGCGGGCGTCGCCGCAGGCATAGACCCCGGGCGCCTTGGTGCGCATGTGGATGTCGGTGTAAATGTGGCCCAAGGCGTCCATATCCACCTGACCCTTCAGGTACTCGGTATTGGGGTGGAAGCCAACGTAGATAAAGGCGGCGGCGGTGGGATATTCATAGATTTTGCCGGATTTCAAGTCCTTGACCCGGGCGTGTTCGAGGGCCTCGTTGCCGGTGAACTCTTCCACCTCGTGGCTCCAGAGCCACTTGAACTTGGGGCTGGCGAAGGCGCGTTCCTGGAGTACCGGGGCGGCGCGGAGTTCGTCGCGGCGGTGAATGATGGTTACCGAGTTGACTATGCCGCTGAGGTAGTAGCTTTCATCCATCGCCGCGTCGCCGCCGCCGACTACTACCACGTCTTGACCGCGGAAGAAGTTGCCGTCGCACACGGCGCAGTAGGAGACGCCCCGCCCGGCATACTCGTCCTCGCCGGTTACGCCTAGTTTATTATGCGCCCCGCCGGTGGCGATGATTATGCTCTTGGCGGTGTAGGCCCGGTCATAGGTACGGATAATCTTGGTTGGTTGGTCCAGGTCTTCAACGGCTTCTACCTCGGCGTAATCGATGGTCGCGCCGAAACGGGTGGTCTGTTCCTCCATCATCTGGGCCAGTTCCTGTCCTTTGACTCCTTGGGGAAAGCCCGGATAATTCTCGATTTCATCGGTAATCAGCAACTGACCACCCGGCCCCAAGGATTCGAGAATCAAGGTTTTCATCATAGCCCGGGTGGTGTATAGCCCTGCGGCCAGGCCGGCGGCGCCGGCGCCCAGGATGATAGCATCGTACTCCGTTTCCATTTACTGGTTGTTCCTCCTAGTTGTAGGTTTGACGCAAATTATATTGGATTGGAATGAGCTGGCGGCGAACGGTCAGACGCCCGACCGTTCGCCGGGTTGGTGGGCTTCCCGGAAGTGTTCTAACGTTCGCTGCAATCCCTCTTCCAGTCCTACTTGGGGACTCCAGCCCAAGTTCTGAAGGGACTTGGCGCATTCCAAGGAAATTTTATGCACATCGCCGGGTCGGCGGGGACGATGCTCGGCCTCCCACCGGTATCCCAGGGCGCTTTTGAGGGTGTCAAAGATTTGATTGACGCTGGTTCCTTCGCCGGAGCCGATGTTCATGGTTCGGTTATTGCCTCGGTTGATTGCCTGGACGTTGGCTTCTACCACATCGCCCACATATACGAAATCCCGTTCCTGGTTGCCGTCGCCGAAGATTCGCGGCTGGCGTCCCTCCAGCATATCCTGGATGAATATGGCGATGACTCCCGCCTCGCCGTGAGGGTCCTGACGAGGGCCGTAAACGTTGCCATAGCGGAGGATAGTGTAGTTCAGGCGGTACAGGCGGTGAAATAACTCGATGTATTGCTCGGCTATCCATTTGGACAATCCGTAAGGGGAGACGGGGGCGACCGGGGTATCCTCGTTGCAGGGATTACTTTCCGGGTTGCCATAGATGGCGCCGCCGGTGGAGGAAAAGATGAACTTGTCGATACCCTGGCGGCGGGCTGCGTCCAACAGCCGGAGGGTGCCGATAACATTTACTTCCGCATTGTCCACCGGGTTTTGGGCCGAATAGGTTACGCTCACCCGGGCTGCCAAGTGAAAGACCAGGTCCGGCTGCTCCCGGTTAAATATGTCTTGCACCGATGTATGGTTAATGTCGGAGTGGTAGAAGGTGGCGGCCGGGTTCAGGTTCCTCAGCTTGCTGGCGCTCAAATCGTCGATGATGGCTACGTGGCAACCTTCGGACAGCAGTCGGTCGACTAGGTGGGAGCCGATAAAGCCGGCGCCGCCGGTAACCAGGGCCTTTCGCGAATCGGACATAAGCGCCCCTTGTGAAATGTATCGTCCAATATAGTACGCCTAACCGGGACGTAGCACAACGGGTTGTTGGCCCGTAGGACGTAGAAATCTGGTACGGCGCTACTTTGTGTGATACAGTTGCAGGCGCCAAATCGCTGAATTTATCGAGTTCACCGAGTTTTTTGAAGTTGCTGGGAGTTGTTGGGGAGTCACTTTTAGGGAGATGAGGTATGGCAGAGCAAATAGGATTTATCGGGTTGGGGATTATGGGAAAGCCGATGGCCCGCAACTTGATGCAGGCGGGTTATTCTCTGACGGTCTATGACATCGTGGGCGAGCCGGTGGAAGAACTGGCGACGGAGGGGGCTAGAGCGGCGTCCTCTAGCGATGAGGTAGCGGCGGTTACCGACAAGATTATAACTATGCTTCCCGATTCCGCCGATTCGGAGCGGGCAATTCTCGGGCCAGGTGGCGTACTGGAAGGCGCGCGGCCGGGTTCGATAGTGATTGATATGAGTTCCATCTCTCCTCTTATGTCTCAGAAAATTGCGGCGGAGTGCGCGCAAAAAGGCGTGGAGATGCTGGATGCGCCGGTTAGCGGCGGCGAGCCGGGGGCCATTAACGGCACGTTGGCAATAATGGTGGGCGGCAAGCAGGAAGTTTTTGACCAGTGTAGGGCTTTGCTCGACGTTGTGGGCGGCAATGTAGCCTTGACCGGCGACATCGGCGCCGGCAATACCACCAAGCTGGCGAACCAGATTATCGTAGCCCTCAATATTGAGGCGCTGAGCGAGGCCCTGGTATTGGCCCAAAAGGCCGGCGTTGACCCGGAAAAGGTGTTTCAGGCCATTCGGGGCGGGTTGGCTGGCAGCGCGGTAATGGAAGCTAAAGCCCCGATGATGCTGGATCGCAACTTCCGGGCCGGGTTCCGCATACGACTGCACCAGAAAGATTTGCGGAACGTCTTGCAAGCGGCTCAGGAACTTAACGTGCCGCTACCGGCGACCGCCCTGGTGCAGCAGATGCTGGGTTCGCTGGTCAACGATGGCGACCAGGAGCTGGACCATTCCGCTATTCTGCATTTCGTGGAAAAGTTGGCTAACATCGAAGTAAAGCGGGGGGGATAGCGTCAGCCAACCGGGGAGAGCGCCCTTCAGTTCCCGTCCCCGGTTACTTCGATGACGCACTCGACGATGACGGCGATGTTGCCGGGCAGGGCGGCCATGCCGGGAGCCGATCGGCTGTGGCGGCCGGCGGCTCCAAAGAGGTCAACGAACAAGTCGGAAGCTCCGTCCAGGACCTGAGCCTGCTCGCCGAAATAGGGCGCGCTGTTGACGAACCCCACTACTTTTAGGATGCGGCTTACCCGGTCCAGGTCGTCCAGGTCGTCCTTCATACGGGCCAGCAGGTTGAGGGCGCACTGGCGAGCGGCTTCGTAGCCTTGCTCCACGGTCAGGTCTGAGCCCAGCTTGCCGGTAATTCGGGAACCGTCGGCAGAGCGAGAGCCAACGCCGGCCAGCCACATAATGTTGCCGCTGCGGGTTGCCGGCAGGTAATTTCCGGCCGGGGTCGGCGGGGATGGAAGGGAATAGCCTAGTTGAGCTAGTCTGGCTTCGGTTTGGGACATAATTTAACCTCAACGCTCCAATTTGAGGACAATATATCCCAACCCTTCGGCGTAGTAAACGCAGCGCCGAATGCTGTTTTCAACTACCGGAGTTATGCTCGGGCCGTTGCGGGCTTGGTGGTATAATCCTTCAGGACTTTTATCGAGGGAAAGTCCGGTTAGCCGGTTAATTCGGCCCCGACTTTTTCTTGGAACCGGCTGGAATCGGTCGGTAATCGGAAGAGTCGCAGCCGGAGGTATAAAAGCCGTTGGCGATTGAGTTTGACCTGAGCCGGGCCGTCCTGCTGACTTATGTAGGGGTTAGCGCCGCCTTTGTAGTTCTGGGTTCGCTGATCGTCTTCACTGCGCTTTTGGGGTTGTGGGGTAGTTGGCGGCGGCGTTCAGAAGCGGCCCGGGTTGCCGCAACACCTGAAGCTGGCATCGTTGGGGTGGAGGCAGCGCTGCAGGAGGAACCGGCAGTTCCGGATCCCCGGTTGGCGGCGGCCATTGCCGCCGTCGCTATGGCAGTCGAAGCGGAGCGGCGGCAACGGCGGGAAACGAAGAACCAAGACTTGGAGGTTCCGACCGCCGATGGGGAGGGTTGGAAGAGTCAGGGGCGGATTGCGGCCTTCGCTGCCCGGCGACGGCGCGACCGGGAAATATGACTCCATTTTCGGTCTCCCCTGCCTCTTACTGGATGGAAGGAACGCAGTTGCGTTTCTCTTTCGGGAGAAACTGGCTGAGTCAGGAGGTCAAGATGATAAGTTTACATAAGGTTATATGGAGTTTCTGTTAGAGTCCGGGTTTGCCAACCTCAGCTGGGGCAACGCTCTCCTGTTTCTGTTGGGGGGAGCGTTTATTTTGGCGGCTATCGCCAAAGGAATGGAGCCTTACGTACTGTTGCCCATCGGGTTGGGCATTATCCTGGGCAACCTGCCGGGCACGGGGTTGGTGGATTTCGACAATTCCGGGGAGGTACAGACCTCCGGCATTTTCGGCATCATCTTCCACTTCACCCTATCTTCTTGGAACATTCTCCCGCCGCTCATTTTCCTGGGTCTTGGAGCCTTGACCGACTTTGGACCGATTATTGCCAATCCCAAGACGATGCTGCTGGGGGCGGCGGCGCAGCTAGGTATATTCGTCGCCTTCTGGCTGGCGCTGGCTTTCGGCCTCTTCACTTCACCGGATCTGTTCACCCTGGAGGAGGCGGGGGCAATCGGTATAATCGGCGGAGCGGACGGGCCGACAACCATCTTCGCTTCAGCCAAACTGGCCCCGGACTTGCTGGGGATAACCGCAGTGGTCGCCTATTCCTATATGGCTAGTGTGGTATTTGTCCAGCCACCCTTGATGCGGCTGCTTACCACTCGCCGGGAGCGGCAAATTGAGATGCGGATGCCCCGCGAGGTGTCCAGAACTGAAAAGCTGCTTTTCCCGGCCGGAGCCATGCTGATAATCATTCTATTCGTCCCGGAGTCGGCCCCGCTCATTGCTATGTTTATGATCGGCAACATCTTTCGGGAGAGCGGCGTGGTGCCTCGACTGAGCAATGCCGCCGCCAACGAAGTCCTGAATATAGCTACCATCTTCTTGATGATAACTATCGGGGCGGAACTGTCGGCGGAACGGGTGTTTGATCTGAAGACGCTGGCGATATTGGCCTTGGGCATAGTGGCCTTTTCCTGCGGCACCATTGGCGGGCTGTTGTCCGCCAAGCTAATGAACCTCTTTGTTAAGGACAAGGTGAACCCGTTAATCGGTTCGGCGGGAGTGTCGGCAGTACCGATGGCGGCCCGCACGGCCCATACGCTGGGCCAGGAGGCCAACCCGCGCAACTTCTTGCTGCCCCATGCTATGGGCCCCAACGTGGCCGGGGTAATCGGCTCGGCAGTGGTGGCCGGGGTGTTCATCTCGATTCTGGGGGGGTAACTTGGTGGTTTAAGACCAACGGGCAATCCCGGTTATTTGCCTTTTCCCGGAGTAAACCGAGTTTGGCAAATGCGGTTGCTCGGGTTCCTTGCTGTCCTTCCAACTACCCGGGCTAACTACCCGGGCTGAGTTTCTAATCCGTCCCGACTCGCCTCGTAACGGCTTGCTGTGGCATAGCCCGGTTGCCGCCTATTGCAGTTCTTTGAACCGGGCATCCCGCCAGTCCAGGGCGGCGCGCAAGCCTTGTTCCTGGCGGATGGCATTGAACTCCTGCTGCTCCGGCGTAACGCTGGTATCAAAGTGGGTCATCAACTCCAGGTTGTGCTGAAGGGCAGATAGAAAGCCCATTCCCTCCAAGGCCCGGTTCACTGCAATTTTGGTCATCTTCACGCCCACTTCGGAAATCAAGGTAATTTTGCGGGCAATGCGTTCACATTCGGCCATCAGGTCATCGTGGGGAACGACCCGGCTGACCAGGCCAATGCGGGCGGCTTCGTGGGCATCAATGGTATCGCCGGTTAACAGCAGTTCCTTGGCGGTAGCCAAGTTGACGCTGAAAGGCGTAATCAGCAGGGGGGGCCCGACGCCGGCGCGGATTTCCGGCTCTCCCATAACTGCCCGTTCCGAGGCGATTTTAATGTCGCAAATCTGGACTAATTCACAGGCCCCGGCCAAGGCATAACCGTTGACGGCGGCAATGACCGGCTTGCTCAGGTTCCAGACCCGCATAAAGGTATCGATGTGGCTTTTCAGGTGGCTCCGCCAGACATCCGGCGGCGTTTCCTGCGGGTCGGAAACGTCCGGCTCCCGGTTGAGGTCGAAGCCGGCCGAGAAGGCGCGCCCGGCTCCGGTGAGGATAGCTACCCGGACCTCCGGGTCGGCTTCAACCACGTCCAGAGCTTCCCGAAAGTCGGCCAGCAGCGCTGCATTGAGCGCATTGAGCCGCTCCGGTCGGTTCAGAGTCAGGTAAGCGATGGAGCCTCTCTTTTCGTAAATGACGTACTGGAAAGCCACGTCAACTCCTTTAGGGACTAGTAGGGACTGGGGGATAGACCTAGTTAGGTTCCTTGATTTCGATGTGCTGAATGACCACTTCCTCCAGGGGACGGTCGTTGCGGTCGGCGCGGGCTATGGATATAGCGTCGGCTATTTCCTGGCCGGCGGTTACTCGGCCAAATACGGTGTGGTTGCCGGTTAGATGAGGCGTGGGCGCCACGGTGATGAAAAACTGGCTGCCGTTGGTGTTAGGCCCGGCGTTGGCCATGGCCAGCACGCCGGCGCTGTCGAAGCCCCGGGAAGGGACGATCTCGTCCTGAAATTGGTAGCCCGGCCCGCCGGCGCCGGAGCCGGTGGGGTCGCCGCCCTGGATCATAAATTGCGGGATAACCCGGTGAAAAACAACCCCGTCATAAAAACCCTGCTGTGCCAGGAAAACAAAGTTGTTCACCGTGATCGGAGCGTCTTCGGTAAATAACTCCACAGTGATGGTGCCTTGGTTGGTCTGAATGTCGGCGGTGTATTTTTTCGACAGGTCAATAGTCATTTGAGGCGGGCCGGCGTACCGCCGAACTATGCGTCCGTCTTGGGACTCCCCCGTTTCCGGCGTGGGAGTTCCGATGACCGGAGGAGTGGGCGTATCCGCGATGCGCGGGGTGGGTATCACGTCGGGAATTGCTGTGGGCGCGGGCGTCGGCGTCGTTTCCGCTAACGAGCAAGCGGCCAGCGACAAGGCGATGGCGATTACGCTGATAAAAATTGCTGCTTTCATGGGGTTTTCCGGACTCCTTGTTTCAGTGTACCGACCTTTAGCTCCACCCCTACCTCTCTTCGACCGGGGTGGACGAGAGGGATTACCTGGTGGGGCGGGGGAGTCTCAATACCTCTTTTAATTTTTCCGGGGTGAACTCCGGCGACTGGCACAGGGTGATGGTCTTTTGCTCGTAGTCGGCCAGGGTTTCCGCCATAGCCGGGATTTCTGCGGCAATCTCAAGGGGGATATTGGTAACGCCATGCTTGTCGCCGTGCATTAGGTCGCCGGTGTGAATCGTCAGGCCGCCGACGTTTACCGGGATGCCGATTTCCACCAGGTGGACATAGGCCCGCGAAGGGGAGATGCCTTGGGCAAAGAACTGAAAGCCCAGTTCATGCACCTCGTCGATGTCCCGCACCGTGCCGTCGGTGGCGGCGCCCACTGCGCCGAGGGCCTGGTGAATGTTGCCTTGCACCTCGCCCCAAAAGGCGCCTCTGGGCGGATTGTCGATGTCATGCAGTACGATGAAGCGAGGGGCGGGAACGGAAAGAATGAAGTCCACCCAATCTTCCCGGGAAAGGTTGCGTCCCTCGGGCCGGTCGGCGCTGATCACCCCGGTTACCGCATAACCGACAGCCGGGGGCAGATCCCGGAAAATCCCCTTAATGTCCGCCAGCATAAACCCGGCGTTCCGGGGGCGCGCGTCAAAGGCTTCGATGGCGTTGCAGATGCTGGGCGTATCGATCTTTCCGAGGGCGGCCATAGTCTCCTCGCTGATGGTCTGGTACACGGGAAAACCTCCTGATTTTTTGTTGGTCTGACAGCAAGCAATTATACAGCAAATATGGCGCCCTGCGGTTAACTGATTAACCGCAGGAGTCATTATCCGGGTCTTCCCAAGGTTGCAATCCTTCTGCAGGGTCGCGGTTATCAGGATGTAGCCGACGCCAAAGGAAGCGTACCGACATCACGGCCATCACCAGCAGAATCAGCCCCCCAAATAACCAGACATCGAGGTAAATTAAGGGGTTAGGCGGCGCGGAAGGGGCTGGCAGCGTTGTAAGGAGCATAGGTCCGAACTTCCTTATTCACTGATTTACCAATGGTGTGATCTGCAACCCTAACCCGGTTTATCGCTTGTCTGGGCTAACCGCCTGGTAATTTTGGTTCTTACGTTAGCACGCCGCCCAGCGGTTTTCAAAAGCTTCGGCGGCGGTCGTCGGCATTTACCGTCCTTACTCATAATCCCCGTAATCGGTTAAGAACTTGTAGTGAGCCGATTTCCTTTCCCGTGCTAGACTCCCGCCATCCCTGAAAATACCGGGGTAGCACGCTAATCGCCCGCGTCCTTTTATTTATTTTTATTTAACTTATCGATGCGGCGATTATAGATTAAGGAGATACGTTTATGGAAAAGGCGATAGAGGGGTTTCTGCAACACTTGGTAGTGGAAAAGGGGTTCTCACAAAACACCCTGGAAGCCTACCGCAACGATCTCGGTCAGTTCACCGAGTTTGTCCGAAGCCATCTCAATGGGACATCGAACCGGGAGGACGCTTGGCGTTTCGTGGATTTGGACTTGCTCAACGACTACATCGCCGACTTGCGGGGACGCAAGGGCTACCGGGACACTACCGCGGCCCGCAAGGTAGCCGCGGTCAAGTCCTTTTTCACCTTTTTGGCCCAGAATGGCGACATCGACGAACCGCCCACCGAGTCTCTCGGTTCCCCCCGAGTGGGCCGCTCCTTGCCCAAGTACCTGTCCGAGGAGGACGTTGCGCTGCTGCTGGAGGAGGCTGGCAAGTCCGGCACGGCGGAAAGCCGGCGGGACGCCAATATCCTGGAACTGCTTTATGCCACTGGCCTTCGGGTCAGCGAGTTGGTATCCCTCAACGTGCAGGACATAGACTTTCAGGAGTCGTATATACGCTGCTGGGGCAAAGGTTCGAAGGAACGCATCGTTTATGCCCACGACAAGGCCCTGAACGGTCTGCAAGAATACTTGGCCGGCCCTAGAATGTCGTTGGTGGGGTCGCGCAAGGACGAGACGGCCCTGTTCGTGAACCACCGGGGCGAGCGTTTAACCCGCCAATGGGTTTGGAACATTCTCAAAACCTACAGCAAGAAAGCGGGGATTAACCAGAAGATTACGCCCCACACCCTGCGACACAGCTTTGCCACGCACCTGCTACAGAAAGGCGCTTCCCTGCGCCACGTGCAAGAACTGCTGGGTCATTCCAGCATCTCCACCACCCAAGTATATACTCACCTTACCACCGGGCACCTGCGGAACGAGTACGAAAAGAGCCACCCCAGAGCGGCGTAACCGACCGCCGACGTCCAATAAAACATAGATGCGCCGGCAAGAATCCGCCGGCGCCCTATTTGCTTTAACCGTCCGGTATGATAGATAATGGGTTGAGGATAAAACCAACCGCTATTATCCGTATTTTGACGCTTATCGTTTATCCCTTGCGCCGTCCTTGCCTAGCCCACCCTTGCCTAATGATGGATGGTAGAAACCGAACCGCGTCGACTCAAGGGTTATTTGTCAGAACAGGAGGTAGGTCGCTATGCCAGCTAAAGGTCGTCGGGTGGCGTCGCGTCAAGCCCAGCTCGGCCGACGAAGGCGACGGCAGCCTCGCGCCGCCGATGATCCTCGCGCCGTTGCCCCGGGGGTGGCGGTGGAGGAACCACAGAATAAATCACTCCCCGCCGCCGCCCCGGCGACGGAAGGAAAGGCAGCCGTTCAGGTTAACGAATCCCCGGCTGTAGCGCCGGCCCGCTCCGGGCGCGACCCGGCTTGGGCTGACCGGTCGATGGCTTATACTCACTTGGGGGCCGAGTTGCGTCGTATCTTGATACTGGCTGGGGCGTTGCTGGTTGTCCTGGTTGTTCTGGCTTTCGCTCTTTAGACGCCGGGCCAATCGGTTGCAAACGTATTAAGGCAAAGAACGACGAATACCTCAAGGGGCGGGTTCGACCCGCCCTTCGTCGTTGGCTCGCGCATCTTGGTATCCTTCGCGGATTAACTGAAGAAATATGGCTAATAAAGTTCGCTTTGAACATCGCCTCAGGGTTACGCCGGAAAAGCCGGGGGTTTATATTATGCGGGACGCCCGCAATGAGGTCTTGTATGTTGGCAAGGCCAGCATTCTGCGGAACCGGCTCCGCTCCTACTTCGGGTCCGCCAGCGGTATGCCCTCTAAAATTCGCCGGATGGTGGCCCAGCTTGACGATTTCGAGTTCATCGTAACCGACACTGAGGCGGAAGCCCTGATACTGGAAAATACCCTAATCAAGCGTTACAAGCCGCATTTCAATGCTCGGCTCAAGGACGACAAGACTTACCCTTACCTGAAAATCGACCTAACCGAAGACTTCCCCCGGGTTTATATCACCCGGCAGGTGGCCCAGGACGGCGCGCGCTACTTTGGCCCTTTTGCAACGGCTAGCAGCGTTCGTAAGACGATGGACTTAATCAAGAAACTGTTCCCCTATCGTTCTTGCACTAAGACCATTACCGGTCATGACCCCCGCCCTTGCCTGGAATACTATATCCACCGTTGCGTGGCTCCCTGCTCCGGCTTGGCGAGCAAAGAAGATTACGCTCAGGTAATTCAGCAGGTCCTAATGTTTATGGAGGGAAACACTGACGGCGTTACCCGGGAGCTGCGCCAGAAAATGGAGTCGGCTTCGAAGGGACTGGAGTTTGAGCGGGCTGCCGTCCTGCGCGACCAGATACGCGGAATTGACCGGGTAGCCGAGGAACAGCAAGTCAAGGTAGAGTCCAACCCTGGCGGCGATATGGACTTGGTAGCCTTGGCCCAAGGGACTAACGAGACTTGGGTGGAGGTGTTCTTCATCCGGAGGGGCAAGCTCATTGGCCGGGACCACTTCTTTATGGAAGGCACCCAGGACGATACCCCGGAACTGATAATGGGGCAGTTCATCCGCCAGTTCTACCAATCCGCTCTGTTTATCCCGCCGGCGGTCTTACTCCAGCACCCGCCGGAAGACCGGGAGTTGATTCGCGACTGGCTCAAGGAACGGCGGGGTGGCGCAGTCAAGTTGACCTGTCCCCGACGTGGTCAGCACAAGAAACTGCTGGATGTGGTGGTGGAGAATGCCGTTCAAGGTCTGGCCCAGCATCGAGTTAAGTGGCTGAACAATTCGGACGTTATCCAGCAGGCAATGACCGAGTTGCAGGAGGAACTGAACCTGCCGGCGTTGCCCCTGCGGATGGAGTGCTACGACATTTCTCACGTACAGGGAACTAACGTGGTGGGCAGTATGGTGGTGTTTCAGGACGGCCGACCCCACCCCGCCCACTACCGCCGCTTCCAGATAAAATCCGTTCAAGGCGTGGACGATTACGCCAGTATGCAAGAGATGCTGAGCCGCCGTTTCAAGCGTCTGGCTGACGCTCGGGCCGAGGGGTCGGCCCTTCCGACCTTGCCGGCCTTTCCGACCTTGGAGGATGCCGGCTCGGAAGATGTAGCCCAGGAGAGGGCCGTCGGTGAGAAACCGGTAGGCAGCCGGTTAGGCTCCTCTTGGGGCATTGTTCCGGACCTGGTAATCATCGACGGCGGCAAGGGGCACCTGTCGGCGGCTTTGGAAGCGCTGCTCCAGTTGGGCTTGGACGACATTCCTCTGGCGGCCTTGGCTAAGGAAAATGAGTGGCTGTTTGTGCCGCACACTGCGGAGCCGATCGCGCTCCCCCGCAACTCGCAAGGTCTGTACCTGGTACAGCGTATCCGGGACGAGGCGCACCGCTTTGCCATTACCTACCATCGCAATCTGCGCAGCAAGAGCGGCCTGCGTTCTTCCCTCGACCTGGTTACCGGTATCGGTCCCAAGCGGAAGCGGATGTTGCTGCGGCGTTTTGGTTCCATTCAGGGCATCAAAGATGCGCCGGTGGATGACATAGCGGCGGTGCCCGGTCTGACCCGCTCGCTGGCCCTGCGGCTGAAGCAGACTCTATAGACGCCGGGAGCCTCTTGGTTGTGGGAGGCATTAGATGTAGCTGGGATGGCAGACCCTATAGACGCTGGGAGCCTCTCCACGCGCGGCCCCGTCCCTTCGACGCTGTCCGGGGTTCGGCAAGGGCTGACGAGGCCTCTCTGAGTAAGGGGCGCAAAGGCTCGGTTGCCCGGACTGCCGCTAAGCCCAACTTGATAACCCAACAGTTGGCCGTTAACATTAGCTCAATTATTTCTGCTTAATCATTGCTGTAGGCAGTCCGGCTGGCGGTGTATGCTGAAGATTTCTATCACCTTGCCCAACAACGCCCAGATTAACCTGGAATCGGAAGACTCGGCGGTGATTGACAAGATTCTGGGGATGGTGTTGCTGGATATTACCCGGGATATGATGACTTCCTTGCCGGCGACTAACGGCAATCCCGGCCATGCTCCTCTGGCGGAGGAAAGAGCCGATGCGGTAGTTGCCCAACCTATCCAGACGATCCAAAGCGCCCAATCCGCCCTTACCGCCACCCTGGAAACCGCCCCTTTGTCGACGCCCGCCCCTCGGGAAACCGAGCCGCCCCCGGTCGTTGTGGAGACGACGCCGGCCTGGGCCCCGGAGGCCGCTCCGGTCAACCTCTCGCTTTCGGCCCAGCCAATCGTTGCCAACCACCCCTTGCCAAGGGCTGTTTATGGCTTTGAAGACCATAAGGAGTTAGGCGAGGAAGCCGATGGATACTGGCCGGGCGATGAGGAACGCGATGAAGGACCGGAAACGCTGCCGGAAACGCTGCCGGAAACGCTGCATGGAGCCGAGTTGGTCGGGGTCGGAGGCGCTACACCGGTAAAGCTCTTTGGGGCTCCGCTTGCGGAGCAGGCGTTCATAGATTTTTGCCGGGCGGCCAACCCTTTGGGAGATATGCGCCGGGTTGTGGTTGCCGCCGAGGGAGCCAGCCGTCACTTGGGAGTAGAGGGCGTGGATGCGGAGGAATTGGGGCGGCTCTTTGATTTGGCGCATTGGCCCAGGGCGCACAATTTTGTGCAGACCCTACGCAATGCGGCCCGTAGCAAGTTTGGTTGGCTAGAACGGGTTCCCGGGCGTTCAGGCTACTACGCCGTTACCGATTTAGGCCGAGCGACTGCTTTGGGTCGGTAGGGGGCTGTTCCCTCGAGGCGAGGAGATTCGCCGAGTTTCTCGGTATTCGCTCCGTCGCTGTGTTAAAATCCCTCATCCGGGATACAAAATGCTGGGTGTAAAGGAGAATAGCCGTCCATGAGAATGTACATCAATGGCAGCTGGATCGATAAAGCCGAGACAATGGCGGTTTACAATCCCTTCGACCAATCGGTGATTGACACGGTGCCGCGGGCCAGCGCCGCCGACGTAGATGCCGCCGTCAGTAGCGCCGTGCGGGGCGCCGAAGCGATGGCGAAACTGCCGGCCTTTGAGCGATACGCCATTTTACGCCGCGCCGCCGACCTGATGGCGGAGCGGGTTGAAGACTTGGGCCGCACCATCACAATGGAGGAGGGTAAGGTCATCGCTGAGGGCCGGGGCGAGGTGTTGCGGGCCATTCAGACGATCACCCTCTCTTCCGAGGAAGCCAAGCGGCTGCACGGCGAGACGGTGCCGCTGGATGCCGCTCCCGGCGCTACCACCCAGTTCGGTTTCACTGTGCGGGTGCCGGTGGGGGTGGTGGCGGCCATTGCCCCCTTTAACTTCCCGCTGAACCTGGTCTGCCACAAGGTAGGGCCGGCCTTGGCCGCCGGCAATGCCGTCATTCTCAAGCCCGCCGGAGATACCCCCCTGTCGGGCCTGAAGCTGACCGAGATTCTGTTGGAGGCCGGCCTGCCGCCGGAAGCGATTCAATGCGTTACCGGCTCCGGGGCAGAGATTGGCGACGTTATCACCAGCGACCCTCGGGTCCGTAAAATTACCTTCACCGGCAGTATGGAGGTGGGCGATCGCATTTGCCGTACTGCCGGTATCAAGAAGGTAACAATGGAGTTGGGTTCCAACAGCCCGCTGATTATTATGTCTGACGCCGACATTGAAAAGGTGGCGGCGGCCACCGTAGCCAGCGGCTTCGCCAACGCCGGCCAGGTCTGTATTTCTACCCAGCGGGTATTGGCCGACCGGCGGATTTACGCCGATTTTCTGGATGCGATTAAAGTTCCTACGGAAGCCTTTGCCACCGGCGACCCCCTGGATGAGTCCATAAAGATGGGGCCGATGATTCGGGAGGCGGACGCTTCCCGGGTCAGCCGCTGGATTAACGAGGCGGTAGAACAAGGCGCGCGGGTGGTGGCCGGCGGCGACCAGGAAGGTACCATTCACGCTCCGACTGTGGTGGCCGATGTTAAGCCGGATATGCGAGTGTCTCGGGAAGAGCTGTTCGGCCCGGCGGTAGCGGTCAGTTCCTTCGATGACATTGACGAGGCCATCGCCATGGCCAATGATACTCGTTTCGGCCTGTCCGCTGGCATATTCACCCAGAATGTGAACTGGGCCATGCGCTTCGCCAAAGAGGTGCATTCCGGCAACCTGCACATCAATTCTCATCCCCAGTGGCGCGCCGACCTGATGCCCTACGGTGGCCTTAAGGACAGCGGTATGGGCAAGGAAGGCCCCGGCTATGCCATTGAGGAAATGACCGAGTTGAAGATGGTGGTGTTTCACCTGTAGGCCCCGGCCGGCCATCCCTCCGAAGGCGACTTTGCCGAAGGATAAAGCGATAGCCCCGCCCGGTAACGCCGTAATTGCAATCTCGGGCGGGGCGCAGACTGCGCAAATTGAGAAAGCAGGGAGAGGATACGCGGCCAATGGAAATCATTACTGACCCGCCTAAAAGCGCCCTGGTAGTTACCCCGCATCCTGACGATGCCGAGGGTGGCTGCGGGGCAACTATGGCGAAGTGGATTAAGGAAGCCGGCACCGAAGTGGTGGTGGTGATGTGCACCAACGGAGATAAAGGCACTTCGGACCGGGAGATGTCCCCGAAGGCTTTGGCCGAGATTCGGGAGCAAGAACAGCGCAATGCCTCGGCCTATCTGGGGGTTAAGGACGTGGTGTTCCTCGGCCACCCGGACGGCGCGCTGGACGACAATATGCGTTTTCGGGGCGAGGTGGTCCGGGAAATTCGTCGCCACCGACCAGAGCTTATTTTCTGTATTGACCCCTACCGTGTCGCCAGCCACACCCACCGCGACCACCGGATGAGCGGCCAGGTGGCGCTGGATGCCGCTTGCACCTACGCTTGGAGCTACCACCAGTTCCCGGAACAGCTCGCCGAAGAGGGGTTGCAACCTCACCGGGTCAAAGAAGCGTATCTGTGGGGTACGGAAGGGGCCGACGTGTTCATCGATGTAACCGGCTACTTGGAAATGAAGGCCGAATCGCTGAGCCGCCACGTCAGCCAGATGCGGCGCCGCAGCCCGGAGCAGCGGTTGGAGCGAGTAGAGAGCGGTTCGGCGCGTCAAGGGGAAAAGGCGGGCCTGGCCTATGCCGAGGGTTTTCGTCGTATTCGTTTTGATTTGGGTTCCCTGGATTGGCGGCTCCTCTACTCTTGAGAAGGTAGAAAATGCCCTCGCCTTAATCCCTATCTCTCAAGGAGAGAAAGAGCAGCTGTAGCAAAATATGAGGAGGCGATATTATGCCGATAACCAGACTTTATACTGGCAGCGACGGACAATCGCATATTGAGGAACTGGACCCGGCTTCTCACCCGACCTTGGCCGAACTGGAGGCCGCTACTGGCATTTCCTTCAGCGTGGCCGAGCCAGGCCGGATGAGCGATTGGCACAATGCGCCCCGCCGCCAATACGTTATCACTGTTTCCGGCGAAGGCGAAATCGGGTTAGGCGACGGCTCGGTGCACAAGTTCGGCCCCGGCCACGTTAGCTTGGTAGAGGATTTGACCGGGCAGGGCCATACCACCCGGGTTTCCAGTAGCGTGCCACGGATAACGGCCACCGTCCGTCTGGAAAACCAAACCCCCGGCAGTTAATAACCGGGTTAGCGGGGTCGGGGTTACCCAAGGCAATCGCCCGGGTTCTGGCCATTGGGAAATACGGCCCCGTCCTCAGTGAACTGCACTCCTTGGGCGCGCATCATCGAGGCGGAGTCGCTTCGGGCGATGGCTCGCAGGACGTTGGCGACTATTCCGGTGTTCTTGCGGATGTCTTTGTGGGGGGCTGGAACTATTACTTCCGGGGTCTCGTCCAGCAATCCCCATTGGGGTGGCATATTTCGATGGAGCGCCAGTCTTCGGGGCGCCATGACGTAGTGGTAGTCGGCAATGCCCAGGAATTGGCGGTCGTGGAACTTGACGCTAAAGGTGGCTACCCGGTTCCGATAGGTCGTTTCTTCCCGGCGCAGACGCTCATAGTCGGCCAAGGCTAGTTGGTAGGCCGGTTCCGCCTCCCAACCTTCCGGGCGAGCCTGCTGGGCGTACTTGGTTGCTTGGGCCAGGGTTTGCCGGGCCAGCCGGCCCCGCCGGAGGAGTGGTTCGTTGCGTTCCTTCAGGGCGACTAAATCCTCCGGTCGGTGGTTATCCCGAGTAAAATCGGCGCGGCTGGCCTTGACCTCCACCACGTAAATGGCGTTGTCCGGGCCAACGCCGGCTAAATCCACTATCCGACCGCTGGGGCCTTCCAGCTTCACCTCGAAGCCGATGCAGCGGCACTGGGCGACTGAATAAAGCCATTCCCAAGCCGCCCATTTCAGGGAATAGGTGAGTTGGGTCTCGTTGCCCCGCTTGAATAACTTGGTGTCCACACCACCCTTTCCGACTCGGGCCCTGACCGGATATTCGGCTTCTTCCCGACTGCCCAGACCCAAGTTGATGGGCGGGCCACGGCTCCGTCTCCGCTAATTTCAGCGTTCCATTGTGGATTAACCTAGCTAGGATAGCAAGGTCGGTTCAGGCATTTTCTTGCAGGCGTTGGATGATGCGCCGCAGTTCTCGCTCATCCCTTTCCCCGGCAGTGGCTACTGACAGGCTGACTTCATCCACCAAACCGCCGTAGCGTTCCAGCAGCTTGGCGGCCACCTCGTCGTACTCGCCGACCACTGCAAAGGCGTCGAGCATCTCGTCGCTGACCAATTCGCCCATCGGCCCCCACTGGCCTTCCAGGGACATTTGATACAGTCGCTGCCCCACCTCCTGGAAGCCGTGGCGCTCTAGCACCGGCCGGTAGGTGCGGGTGGAGGCGTAAAAGGCGATGCGTCGGCGAGCTTCTTGGCGGGCTTCCTGGAGTGCGGCCCGGTTGGGGCCGGTAACGATGAAACCACCCCCGTTGACCTTTACCTCCGCCGGGTTGCGCCCCGCCTTTTCCGCTCCGGCGGCGATGTTGGGCCAGACCACTTGGCGCACGTATTCCGCTGAAGTGAAGGTATGCAATGTCAACCCGTCGCTGACCTCGCCGGCCACCCGGCAGTTGTAGGCATTGACCGCCGCGTTAAAAACCTGGGGAGGCTCGTATTGGCCGGGGCCGGGGCTGAAAAAGGGCGTCATCAGGGAAAATTGGTAGAACCGGCCGCGGAAGTCCAACGGCTCCCCGGTATTCCAGGCCCTCCAGATGCTCCGCAGCGATTGTATATACTCCCGTAGCTTGGGGCCGGGCGACTCCCAGACACTGGAAAAGCGTCGCTCGATATGTCCTTTAACCTGAGTGCCGAGACCCAACCGGAACCGTCCCCCGGACAAGTCTTGCAAGTCCCTTCCGGTGTAGGCGACCACCATTGGCGAACGGGGAAAAGCGATTGCCACATGGGTTTCCAGGGTAACCCGGGACGTGGCGGTGGCGGCCAGCGCGAGGGCGATGAAAGGGTCGTGGGCTGTCTCGCTGCTGGCAACGCCGTCGTAGCCCATTGCCTCGGCCCAAGCCGCCTCGGAAGCTACTGCCCGCATATTCGGGGAACTCAAGGGGTAAATTACCCGCATAACCATCCTTTGCCGATCGAGTTGAATCGGAGGACTATTCCGGGGTCGGCGCCAGTTCCTGGAAGAGGCGGTCGGTTTTGGCGGCCATGATGAAGTCGTTGCGGTGCAGGTTCCGTATCTTGTGCGTCCACCAGGTTACTCCGACCCTTCCCCATTCGGTTACCAGCTTGGGGTGGTGGCCCTCCGCCTCGGCCAACTCTCCTACTGCTCGGGTGAAGTCCAGGGCTTGTTGGAAGTTGCGAAAGCTGAATGCCCGGCCTAGTTGGGGAACCCCGGCGGCTTCCCGCAGTTCCCAATCGACAATGGTGGGGCGCAACTCGGCAATTTCCGCAGCGGTTACCGCTGGCGAATCCCGGCGGCAGGCAACGCATTTTTCCTGATGAAGCTGGGTCATTTTGGCCTCCTGTATTAACGGCGTCGGGAAGGGAAGAGGAATAACGTTTATCTAATGGTCCACCGACGATCCGGGCCGGTGCCGGCAATTGTAGCAATTGTAGCACATTAAGGGAAAGTCGTCGTCTTGCCGGTCAACCAGGAATAGTAATTGGATTGGAACACAAGACTTGAGCAATTTCTGAATACAGGATATAGTCAGGGTTAAGAATGACGACCGGGGCGGAGGGGACGGCTATGATTTTTGGCGCAATAACCAATTCCTGGCGCAACCATTTGGCGCAGCGGAGCTTGGCGGAACTGGTCAGCGAGGCTCAAGCCCGCGGGTCCCGCCACGTTGAACTACGGCAGACCTGCTTGGGGGACTGTGAAAGCGGACAGGGCGAGGACTGGCGTCCCAACCTGCCCGGTCTGCAAGCTATTGCCGACGGTTTCCCCGGGTTGAGTTTTGACTTGGCGATGGCCCTGCCGTGCTTGACCGAGCCGGTTGACCCGGCCGGGGAACAATTCCAGATGGCGTTGGAAGGAGCTAAGATCGTGGGCCGGCAAACGCCCCATCTGCGCGTTGTGGACCCGGGTTCTTTTGATTCGGCTTGGGCGTCGGCTGAGGACTTGCCGGAGCCGGCTCTGAGGCTGGCCGATCTGGCCCGGGAAGCAGCCCGACAAGGGGTTATCCTGTCCGTAGAAAACTCGGGCCAAACTATCGGCGGCTTGGCCTTGTTGGTTCGGAAGTGCCGGGGCTGGCTGACGACGGAAGAGGGGGCTTACTTGGGCCTCTGTCCCGACCCAACTAACCAACTGCGCCGTTTCCCGGACAGCGACCCTCTCGGAGATTTGGACGCTCTGCCGCTGGATATGCTGAAAATTGTCCACTTCAAGCAAGCGCGGGACGGCAATCCCTACCCCACGGTGGATACGGGCGACTTGGACTGCGGGGCGATGTTGCGCCTGCTGGAGGCCAAGGGCTACCAAGGGCCGGCGATAATGGAAATCCCTCCCCACCCGGATGTTTTTGATAACCTGTCGGCTAGTTATGATTTTCTGCGCGCCGCTTCCGGGGGTTAGGATTTCTCTACAATGAAGGAAGGCTGGTAACCGTCCGTGACCGCCTATAGCAGTTACACTGTATCGATTCATTATGACCGCCGTCTTTACCGGCAAGACATTGCCGGTTCCATTGCCCACGCGCAGATGCTGGCGCGCCAGGGTATCATTCCAGTGGAGGACGCTGAAATTATCGTCAGCGGGCTGAAGGCGGTTGAGGGGGAGATAGAGTCGGGGGAGTTTCCCTGGGACGCCGCGTTGGAAGACTTGCACATGAACATTGAGCGGCGGCTGACCGAGTTGGTCGGTCCCGTCGGCGGACGGTTGCACACCGGACGCTCTCGCAACGACCAAATAGCGTTGGATTTGCGACTCTACACCCGGCAAGTTATTAGCGATACGGTGGCCGGTTTGCGGGGTTTGCAAGGGGTATTGCTTGATCTGGCCGAGCGTTACCAGGATACGCTGATGCCCGGCTACACCCATTTGCAGCGGGCGCAACCGGTACTCTTTGCCCACCACTTGCTGGCCTACTTTCAGATGTTCCGGCGGGACATAGCCCGTTTCCGGGATTGTTACCGCCGCGCCGACGTTTTGCCCCTGGGCAGCGGCGCCTTGGCCGGCGTGCCTTATCCCACCGATCGGGAGTTTCTGGCTGAAGAACTGGGTTTTAGTGAAATTAGCGTAAATAGTATGGACGCCGTTTCCGACCGTGATTTTCTTCTGGAATACCAATCGGTGGCCTCCATCGGTATGATGCATCTGTCCCGGCTGTCGGAAGAGATAGTTATCTGGTCCAGCCGGGAGTTCGGCTTCATTCGTCTTTCCGACGAGTTCACCACCGGCAGCAGCATTATGCCCCAGAAGCGCAACCCGGATTTTGCCGAGCTGTCCCGGGGCAAGACCGGCCGGGTTTACGGCCACCTCATGGCCCTGCTGACCATTATGAAGGGGTTGCCCCTCACCTATAACCGGGATTTGCAGGAGGATAAGGAAGGCTTTTTCGACACGGTGGACACCCTGCTGGCTACTCTTGACGTGTTCCGGGGGATGCTGGCCGGGCTGACCTTGAACGTGGCGCAGGTAACTCGCCTGGCCGGGGAAAGCTATATGCTGGCTACCGACTTGGCGGATTATCTGGTGGGTAAGGGGGTGCCGTTCCGAGAGGCGCACGGCATTATGCGGGAACTTTGCGCTTACTGCGAAACCGAGGGTAAAGAATTGTCGGAACTTTCCCTGGAGGACTATCACCGGTTCTCCGCTCATTTTGATGCTAACGTTTACGAGATAACAGCCTTGGCCTCAGTGTCGGCGCGGGACAACCTCGGCGGCACCGCGCCTAACCGGGTGGCCGAGGAGTTACGCCGGGCCAGGCGGTTGTTGGAGGCAGAAAACAATGACCGCTGAAGCGCGGATTCAGATTGCGCCGTCCATTCTGGCCGCCGACTTTGCTAACTTAGGTCGTCAGGTAGCGGCGGCAACGGAGGCCGGCGCCGACTTGATTCACGTGGACGTGATGGACGGCCGGTTCGTGCCCAACATTTCTTTTGGTGAAGTGGTGGTGGACGCCGTCCGGCGCCACACTCACCTGCCCCTGAACATCCACCTGATGATTGAAGAGCCGGCCAATCTGCTGTCGTTATTCCTCAAGTCGGGCACCGACCAGGTAATCGTACACGCCGAAGCTTGTCTTCATTTGCACCGCACCGTCTTTCAGATCAAGGAGCAAGGGGGGCAGGTAGGGGTGGCTCTGAACCCCGGCACTTCCATATCCGCAGTGGAGGAAGTTTTGCCCTTTCTGGACATCGTATTGGTGATGACGGTGAACCCCGGCTTTGGCGGCCAGAGTTTCATCCCCAGCGCACTGGACAAGGTGCGGCGGTTGAGCGAAATAATCCGGGCCAACGGCTACCAGGCGCGGGTGGAGGTGGACGGCGGTATCAAAGCGGACGAAACGGCCCAAGATTCGGTTCGGGCCGGGGCTACTATTCTGGTAGCTGGCACCGCCATTTACAACCGGAGCGAATCCGTACCGGCAGCAATGGATAAGATGCGCTCTTGCCTCGGGGGGCTGGCGGCGGATTAGCGACCGGACGCACGGCGTCTCCAGTCAATTAAGCTCTAATGGCTGCCCGACCCCGGTCCCGGGGCGGCTTGTGTAGGGTTCGCAGGCAGCGGCTGCAAATCTTGACCCGCTGCACCTTGCCGTTCAGGGATATGGTCTGCCGGTGAACGTTAGCCTTGAATCTGGTCTTGGTGTGTCGGTTGGAATGGCTGACATTGTTACCGGTCATCCCGGCTTTCTTGCAAATCTGACACTGCATAGCGGTAAGTACGTCCTTTAGAGTGTTCTGCATGATACCACACGGATTGCCGGGGGACAAGACGGCCAATTGCCGGGCGCCGATTTCTTTGAGGAGAACTCTAGGGTAGAGGGAATTGCGCCGTACCGGTTAATCGGGCATAATGCGCCGGAAACGCTTTTGTATCTATAGTTACTCTTGTCTGGAGGAAAAGGACAATGCCGGGACCAATTCCGACTGAAGATGAAGTGTTGAGTTATTTTAAGAAGTTTTCCAACTGGGGCCGCTGGGGTGACGATGATGAGTTAGGCGCCCCCAACTTGATTACACCGGAAAAGACCCGCCGCGCCCTGGCGACGGTGCAGGAAGGGACTACCGTTTCCCTGGCCCGCACTGTCCGGTTTGAGCCGAGCCTGGACGCTCCCGCGCCGCCGGTTCACTTTATGGTGGAGAGTGGCGAGGGCTGGGCCAGCGGCGATAAGGTGAGCAGCCGGCCCAACGCCGCCGCCATTGACTACTTCGGGATGATTTTCCACGGCTATACCGTTACTCACGTGGACAGCCTGGCTCACTTTTTCTGGGAGGGCAAAACCTATAACGGTAAGCCGGCCCACCTGGTTTCCACCAGTATGGGCGCCACCGTTTGCTCGGTGGAGGCGGCCAGGAACGGTTTTATCTCCCGGGGCGTGCTGGTGGACGTGCCAGTGGTGCGCGGCGTGGACTGGCTGGAACGGGGCGAAGGCGTGATGCCCGAGGATATTCGGGCGGCGGAAGAACGCTGCGGCTTTAAGGTGGAGGAAGGCGACATTCTGCTGGTTCGCACCGGCCAGTTGCACCGCCGCAATGTGGAAGGCCCGGTGGAGCGGTCGGCGGGTTCTACGGCTTGTCAAGCAGCCTGTCTGCCCCTGTTCCACGAGCGGGGCATCGCCGTCTTGGGCTCCGACACCGGCAACGACGTCAGCCCGGCCCAATACTCCCGTGTGCTTCAGCCCATTCACCAGGTAGGGATTACGGCTATGGGTCTCTGGATTCTGGACAACGCCAACTTGGAGGACGTGGCCAAAGCCTGTCGCGAGCGCAACCGCTGGGAGTTTATGGTGTCTATCGGGCCGCTGCGGCTGCACAACACTACCGGCTCCCCGGTCAATCCTATTGCCGTGTTTTAAGCATCATCAGCTCCCTTTCCCGGTTATTATTGCTTTTGCAAGAATCTGTACCCAGCCTCTTGGGTAGGGGTTTCAGAGAAAGCGGGAAGGACGGAAAAGGCCAGCGAAGGCTAACCCAACTGTTGGAGGCCAGACGCCATATGAATCAGTCGCCATCGGGGAATATCACCCTGGCGGACTTCCGGGTGATTGCGCAACGGGCCGGGCTGGAACTCGATCAGGAGGAACTGGAGCGCTTGTTGCCGATGTACCGAAACATGGTAGGACAGTTGAGCGCGCTCCACGATCCGGCCTTGCCCTTGGGCGAGCCGGCGGATATCTTTGTCCCGGACTGAAACCGGAAACCGGGTCAGGTTCCAACGACCGCGCGGTATGAATATATCCTGAACAAGACCTGGAGGATGCCATGGATGCAACTCCGACCGAACTTTGCCATATGACCATCGCTCAAGCGGGGCCATTGCTATGCGCCCGGCAATTGTCCCCGGTGGAGTTGACCCAGGCTTTTTTGGGGCGTATCGAAGCTATAGACGGTCGGCTTAATTCCTATGTAACCCGGCTGCCGGAGCGGGCCTTGGCTCAAGCGCGCGAGGCCGAGGCGGAAATCTTGCGAGGAAACTATCGTGGGCCATTGCATGGCATACCCATTGGCCTCAAGGATTTGTACGATACCGCCGGCATCCGCACTACCGCTATGTCCCGGGTTACTCCCGACCGAATACCGAAAGAGGATGCTACTACCGTAGCCAAGCTGAATGCAGCGGGAACCGTCTTGCTCGGCAAGCTGGCAATGCACGAGTTTGCCTTGGGCGGCCCGGACTTTACCAGCCTCTTTCCACCGGCCCGTAATCCCTGGAACCTGGCCCACATCCCCGGCGGCTCCAGCAGTGGCTCCGGCGCAGCGGTGGCCGCCGGGCTGTGTATGGGCGCCCTGGGTTCCGACACCGGCGGCTCTATTCGCGGCCCGGCCTCGATGTGCAGTATCGTTGGTCTCAAGCCCACCTATGGCCGGGTCAGCAACTATGGCGTAGTACCGCTGTCTTGGTCCCAAGACCATTGCGGCCCAATGACCTGGACGGTAGCAGATACGGCCCTGATGCTCCAAGCCATTGCCGGGCCTGATCCCCAAGACCCAGCCACCTCCAATGCGCCGGTTTCCGACTACTCCCAAGGTTTGACGAAGGGTGTTGCGGGGATGACCATCGGGGTTCCCCGACGCTATTTTTTCGAGTCTGGGCCGGACGTGGAGCCGGAAACCCTGTCGGCCATTGAAACGGCTTTGGAGGTGATGGCTAAATTGGGAGCCACGGTGCGGGATGTGGACCTTCCCCACGTAGAGCAGGCTAGGGCCGCTAATCAGGCCATTATGATGGGCGAGGCTTTTGCCTACCATGAACACAACCTGAAAACCCGCCGGGAGGACTATGGCGCGATGGTGCGCGACCGGTTCTTGCTGGGCGGTATGCTTTCAATTAGCGACTATATCCAGGCGCAGCGGGCGCGGAGCCTAATCAGACGGGAGATGTCTGATGCCTTGCGGAAAGTGGACGTGCTGGTAACGCCCACGTCGCCCAAACCGGCGGCGGCGCTGGAGGGCTACTCCGGTGCGGCGACCTTGACCGGCCCCAGCTTTACCAGCCCCTTTAACGCTAGTGGAGTCCCCGCCATTTCAGTGCCTGGCGGCTTTACTTCCGGCGGACTGCCCATCGGCTTACAGATTGCCGGCAAGCCCTTTGATGAGGCAACGGTGCTGCGGGTGGCTTACGCCTACGAGCAAGCGGCGCGCTGGTTTGAGGCCAGGCCGCCAATATAACGCTGGCCGCCACTCGTTAAACCCGGAGAGTTTTGGACCGGATTAAAGGAACGAGAGGGCGATGACATACTGCGGTTGTCATTTCCGACCCCGCTGTTACACTGCAGATCAGACAGGGCGTGGATGGCGGTATTGACGTGGTTGCCGGCAAAGGGCAGATGCGCTTTGAGTAACCCAGGTTGGGCGTGCAGGTAAAGTCGGGTAAAGACCAAGTGGCTTTGCCCGATTACATTCGCTTGCAAGGGAATGGGCGCAACTTCGGCTCCCACCACGGTTTGCTAGTCAGCCTCAGCGGATTTAGCAGGACAGTTCGGAATGGGAACGAGCGCTCGTTCTTTGAGCTATGCCTTTGGGGAGCGGAGGAACTGAACTAGAATTTGTTGGACACTTACGACAAGTTACCTGCCGATATCCGTGCTGATATTCCTTCAGTCGCCCGAAAAGCGCTGCCGGAAACCGAAATTTAATCGTCTTTAACTAAAATCGCCCGGCCTCAGGTCAACTCCCAGGGACGCTTCGCACCATCGAGCTACTCCCAGCAGCTTGCCTTCCTCAAAGGGTGGGGCGGCGAACTGGACTCCCAAGGGCATACCGTCTTGACTCAACCCGGACGGTATGACGATGGTGGGCAGACCGGCGGAAGTCCAGGGAGACTGAAAGGCGGCGTCGCCGGTAGTGTTCAAGTCCCGAGGCGCCGGGGCCGGCGTGGCCGGGGTCAGCAGAGCATCCACCCGCTGGGACAACTCGGTCAGATCTTGCCGGAACTGGCGGCGCAGACGCTGGGCTTGCAGGTAGGTAACGCTGGGTATCAGCAAGCCCAGCTCGATGTTGGCTCGGAGGCGCGCCCCGTATTCGTCGGCTCGGTGGCGGAAAAACTCCTCGTGAAAGGCGGCGCACTCCACGTTCATTACAATGCGCTGGACGCTGGACGCCGTGGCAAAGCTCTCCGGTAGTTCCAACTCTTCAATAATCGCCCCGGCCCGGGCCAATTGCTGGGCAACCCCTTCGGTATGCCGGCGTACCTCCGGCGTGGCCCGGTCGAAGAAATAGCCTTTGTTGAGTAGGCCGAGACGGGGCGGCCCCTCCCTGCTTTCCATTTCCTCCAAGTAGTCCGGGACGGGAACGTTGGCCGAGCCGGGGTCGTCGGCATCGTACCCGGCCATAACCTGGAGTAGCAAGGTTGCGTCGGTTACGGTGCGCACCAGGATTCCCACCGTGTCCAAGGACCAGCTGACCGGAATTACTCCATAGCGGCTGATGCGCCCGTAGGTCGGCTTCAATCCCACGATGCCGTTGTAGGCGGCGGGGCGGCAGGTGGAGCCGCCGGTTTGGGATCCCAAGGCGGCGGGACACATCCCGACGGCCACCGCTACCGACGAACCGCTGCTGGAACCACCCGGCGTGTGTTCCAGGTTCCAGGGATTGCGGGTCGGCGATGGGTCGGAAGTAGCGAACTCGGTGGTTACCGCCTTTCCCAGGATGATAGCCCCGGCCTCCTTGAGCTTGGCGACACAGGTGGCGTCATAGTCCGGCACAAAGTTGGCGTAAATGCGGGAACAGGCAGTAGTTTTCATTCCGGCAGTGTAGAAAATGTCTTTCAAGCCCACCGGCACGCCGTGTAGCGGACCAAGCGCCGCACCGGAAGCTGAATCTCTTTCCCGCTGCCGAGCAGCCTTCAAAACCTCCTCCCGGTCGATGGTTACCCAGGCTTGCAGGGTCGACTCATAAGTGTCTATGCGCTCCAGCAAGGCGGTGGCATAAGCGCTAGGAGAAAGTTGGCCGCTGCGTATTTGCGCGGCGGCCTCGCTGACGGTAAGCAGGTAAGGCTCTTCCATAAGTTCTCCGAATTAACGGTCAGTTCGGCTTTGCACCAAAAGTCCTCCGGCCCGGAATACCGTTATTATACCCAAAGTGCGGATAGAATCAATCAACGCCACAGTGTTGGGGCACAGCGCCTGGAGCAACGCTCCATTGATTTGCGACGCCGGGGTTTTAGACTGGACATAGGCTCCGAATTTTGTCTTAATCGTCATAAAGTCCATTCCCACGTTGGAGCGCAGATATTAGTGCGCCGTAAACCGGTTCTGATAGAAATAGTAGGTCTTTTCCGACAGCGAATTCCTTCCTGGCCCGTTCCGAGGACAGGGAAGCGAGTTAGCCTTGAAGGAAATGTAGGCTCTTACGCCAATGTCATTAGCGACGTGCCGTCTTTTCTGAAGATGGTCTAGTGGAACCGGACGCAAAGGAACCTCCTCGTGGCGCTCGTGGCATAGGATAGACTTCTGTTGCCACATGCCACACAGTCGGTGTCCCGTCCGCTACAAGCTCACGAGGAGGCATGGATATGCCTTTTCTATGCGTTTGCGGGCTTGTACGCAAGGGGCCTAAGGCGGCGTGGCGCCCCTGTCCTATTAAGGGCAAAGGAGCTGGTCTAGGGAGAAGCAAAGCTACTCCGCCCAACGCATCATCCTAGCCGCCCACATCGCGCCGGGCGCCGCCTCGGTTGACACTCTCGATACAATGGGCGTGTAACATTTAGCGCTTTTCCTAGGTAAGGTATGGCGGGGCATGCTAGAAATAAATACCCAAGCTATAATTGAACCGGCCATTCTCGAAATAGAGAAAAACAGTCGGTTAGAGACGGACGGCAGATGGCTGGAGAACCTTACGGCGCAAGTGGCGCCTTTCCTCAAAGACTGGGATATATCCCATTGTTATTCTTGGGCCGACTGGTCGGAACGGACTAAAGTATTCCCCGATTCGACGAGTACCGACGTCGGCATTGACCTGGTGGCTCGGCGACGGAGCGATAAGCGTTACGTCGCCATTCAGTGTAAAGCCCGCCGCCTGGACGATGCGGGACTTGGTAACCCAATCACCAAGGAAGAAACCGATAGTTTCGTTGCTGCTTCCTCCGGCGCTTTTTGGGCTGAACGTTGGATTGTTACCAACGGAAATACCCGCTTGAGTTCCAATGCAGAACAGGTCTTCCGTATCGGACAAGGGCAACCGCTCAAGCTAATCAACATTGCCAATGACCTGTTGCAGGAAAGGAGAGAGTCGATATCCGAAGATTGTCGCCACTGCGAACCGAACCCGAACCACGAAGAAAGAATCCAGACCAAGACCTGTATGCAAAAGGAAGCCGTAGCGCGCAGTGTCGCCGTATTGCGAGCTCACGCTGAAACGGATAGCGGCGGGTTACCCAAAGGTCAGGCCCGAGGCAAGATTATCCTGCCCTGCGGCACCGGCAAGACCCGTATCTCGCTGCGGATTGTTGAAGAACTTACCCCGCCCGGCGACCTAGCGATCGTCCTTTGCCCCTCTATTGCTCTGGTGTCCCAAATACGACGGGAATACCTCCAGCACACCAACGCCGAAATCAGGCCCCTTGTCGTCTGTTCCGACCAAACGGCCGGCTATGACCCGCGAAGGGAGGACAACAGCCAAAGAGCGGTTGACCCCACAAGGGACAGCAGCAATGTGAGCGCCTCTGAGGTTAAGGGCTTGGTTACTACCGACGCTGGCGAAATTGCCAAATGGATAGAACAAGGCAAGGGTACAGATTACCTCAATGTCATTTTTGGCACGTACCAGAGCGCATATCGCATCGCGGAAGCTCTGAAAATGACGAAAATTAAGCTCAGCGTTCTCATCGCCGACGAGGCCCACCGCACGGCCGGGCTGCGTCCCAATAAGGGCGGCAGCAAGCAGGCTATTGAGCAGGAAGAGCGGATCCGCAACTTTGCTCGGTGCCATGACCAGGACGCCTTCCCCGCCGCCTACCGGGTGTACCAAACTGCCACTCCGCGCATTTATGACACCAGTCGAGTCATAAAAGACAACCCCAGCGATTATTTGGTGCGGTCAATGGACGATGCAGCGGTGTTTGGCGTGGAGCTTTATCGCAAGAGCTATGTGGAAGCGGTGCGTAATGGCTGGCTTGCCGACTATCGCATCATCGCGTTGGGCATCAATGACCCGGAGGCTTACGAACAAGCCAACCAATTGGCCCGCATTGCTCAACATACGCACAAGGACGGCGCGCGAGCGGCAACCTCGGCCGGTTATCTACGCGGTCTCGCTTTCGCCTTGGGTATGGGTGGGGCCATCCACTCGGAAGAGGGGGCTGAAGTTCCCATAAAGTCATGCATCGCTTTTATGAACACGGTGGTAAAGTCGAAGGCCATGGCGCGGGACCTGCAATCGAAAGCGGTTCGCCAATGGGTGCAGAACTGGATTGAAACCAATGGGGACGACCAACCCGTGGCGAACTACAGACTGGAACACCTGGACGCTACCAGTAACGTAGCGGCCAGGGACAACGCCAAGCGGCTTTTGGCCCAAGCGGATAACCGAAATCCCCACGGCATCATCAATGTGGGGATATTTGGCGAAGGCACGGACGCACCCACTTTGAGCGCAGTAGCGTTTCTTGAACCCCGCAAAAGCCCGATTGACGTGATTCAAGCGGTAGGCCGAGCTATGCGCACCGCGCCCGGGAAAAATTTGGGTTACATCATTTGTCCGGTTATTATCCCGCCCAACGCCGACCCGGAACGCTGGCTCAGTATCAGCAGCAATGCGGAAGGCTGGCAGGAATTGGGGCAGATACTGTTAGCCCTGCGCGCTCACGACCAACGGATTGAGGACAACTTGGCAGACCTGCTGAAAATCTATGTGCCGGCTACGCCCGATCGTTTAGATTCCATCGTTGCTATAGCAATAAACGACGGCGAGAGTCAGGGCATTTGGTATGGTCAACACGAAGGCGTTCCGGGGGCGGTCGAAGACGCGATTGAGCGAGTGTTGACCGGGGATAGCAACCCGGAGGCGGTATTTGCGCCCTACGAACCGGTCCAGAAGCCCATTGGGGTCGTAGCGGAACCCACGGCGATTTATACTGGCAAAAGGACTACCGATGGCAACATTGAACTGCGCACCGACTCGGTAGTCCGATTTAAGCCAGCCAATGATGGGGCTATTGGCGCAGTGGATTACGCTAAATGCCGGGTTAAGGCTCAAGATATAATTAACCAGGGAGAGGGGCGAAAGCTACCCTCCAAAGTTGACCGGAATTCCCCAGAGAAGCATCCGGTTCCCCTGGCCGAGCGGGCGGGGCAGCGGATGCTCGACCTGACTGACTTGAGCGAATACGGCAATGCCATCAGAATGAACTTGCTGGAAAAGTCCGGGCTCGCCGAGAACCGGATTATGCGCGACCTGAACATACTGGAAAACAGTATCCGGGAAGCTGCCTATCATCTTCGCGCTGATGCGCTCTCCAACGCGCTCGACCGCCACTTCGGCCTGGATAAACTGAACGAAGAGGCGCGCAGCAGTCAGGCGGACGGTTGCACTATTGCGGCATTGCTGGTTATGAACGCTAGTATGCTGCACCAGCGGATCAGCAATGGAGGCTGGCTAGCTGGCATCAGCGATCTCGCCAATATTAAGAATGATACGAAAATAATCCGTGGAATCAATCGAGAGTGGAGCCGTATCATTAGCCACGACTTTTTGCCGGTTATCGAACCGGCGCTGAAAGTCATCCAGGCTATCGAAGATACGGGCAAGACCAGCGGCCTGGAACGCGCCTTGCGCCACATCGCCGCAGAAGCGGAACGCATTGCCGAGACCTACGCCGATATGGGGGCGGATCACGCCGGGCCGCTATTCAACCGGGTGATGGGCAACCAAGCCAGCGATGGCGCCTTTTTTACCCGGCCCTTAGCCGCTTCGCTGGCCGCTCGTCTCGCCCTGGACGCATGCGGGGGCGTGGACTGGGCCGACCCCCAGGTGTGGCGGCAACACAAAACCGTTGACTTGGCTTGTGGCAGCGGGACCCTCCTGGCGGCGATGCTGACCGATATGAAACGCCGGGCGGCGGAACAGGGGGCGGATAGCCACCGTCTGGCGGAACTGCAGAAGGTTGGCGTAGAGGAAACAATCAAAGGACTAGACATCAATCCGGTATCGCTCCAACTGGCCGCCTCCCAACTCACCACCGGCAATCAAAACATCCGTTACCGAAGGATGGGACTGTTCCGAATGCCTTACGGCCCGCAGCGGGACAACCCGGAGCGGGTATCGGTTGGTACGCTTGAACTGCTAGGTTCTAAAGACATCTTGGCCCGGCCCGGCGAATTGGGATTGGCTGATGAAGCGATTAACTCCCAGTCCGTTTGGAACAGCTACGAAGAAACGGAACTGGAAGGCGCGGTAGAGGCGGTAAAGGATGCCCGAATCGTCATTATGAATCCGCCTTTCACCAACCGAATCAAGATGGGCGAAAAGTTCCCGGCGGAAGAGCAAAAGAGGTTGCGGAAGCGCGTTGACGCTATGGAGAAACTCCTGGCCAAAGCTGATGCGGAGATGGCGCAGTTCGCCGACAAGAACTCTATTGAGTATTTGTTTACAGCCCTTGCCGACCACTGTAGCAACCACGACGATGGCATATTAGCCTTAATCAATCCAACTATTGCATTATCCGCCACCTCCGGCGGGCGCAAACGCCGTATCCTGGCGCAACGCTTTCACATCGATACGATACTTACCTGCCACCAGCCGGGGCAGACCAATCTTAGTCAGAACACCGGCATTAACGAGAGCATTATAGTTGCACGACGCCATACTTCTACCCCCCCCCCCCCCCCCCCCCCCCCCCCGACTTTCAACCCGGTTCATCCACCTGGACAAGTTTCCGATGGACGAAGCGGATGTCGCCGATTTCCACCGTTGCTTGTTGGAGTGCGCCGAAGGCCCGATGGCAAACGGCTGGGGCGAAGTTTCCTGGTGGCCGGCGGAACGCATCTGGGCCGGCGACTGGACGCCCGGTATTTACCGCTCGCCGCAACTGGCCGAAGCGGCGGTGGCATACGCCTCACATCCTGAGCTGCTACCTCTGCACGAGTTCCCCGATGTAGAGGTTCACGCTACGGGACAGGTTTTGCGCGGGTCTTTTAAGCAAGCGGACGCGGGCGCTCCCGGCAGTTTTCCTATCCTTAAATCCAAAAGTAAAGATGGGCAAACCACTATCCAAAGCTCCCCTGACGAACACTGGATACCTAAAAACTCTAATGAGGAACCCCTTAAGCTCAATAATGGCGTCTATCCGGAAGTGAAACGGATGTTGAAGAAGGCCGGCCATTTGCTCGTTACCGCCGGCTACAATACCGCCACAGCCCGTATGACGGCCGTGGCCAGCGAAGCGAGGTATGTGGGCAATGGTTGGATGCCGGTAACCGGTCTTACGCCGGAAGAAGCCAAGGCCGCGGCGGTCTTTATCAATTCCACCGCGGGACGGCTTCAAGTAATGAGCAACGCCGGAAGAATATTAAACTTCCCAACGTACAGCGCCGCCGAAACCAGGAACATCCGGGTTCCCAACATCAAGGATGACCGAATCCGTCGTATCCTCGCCGATTGCTGGGAGCGAACTAAAGAGATGGAAGTTCCCCAGTTCCGGGACGGGGAATGCGAAGTGCGCGCCTGGTGGGACGAAGCCGTTGCTAATGCGATGGACTGGGAAATTGAGGGATTGGTCCGCTTGCGTTCCCTCCTGAACAGGGAACCTCATGTGCGGAGCCTGGGCTACAATCAGTACGCCGATCTGAAAGAGGAATGAGCGATACTTGCCTTTATTTGCACCCCGGGGCCGTTGAATTGCGCAATGCGTCCAAGCGCTTGATCCCCTTACTTGCCAAGCTCTCCGAATAGACTTTTGGTCCTGAACCGGCCAAGGACTTGGCCGGTTCGCCGGCCGGTTTAGATATTACTGATAAAACCCCGGCTCGGTTTCCGGTTTAGGCCGGTTTTCGGAAATTTCGGTTACGTAGCGGGCGGCTTGCTCCAACAAGGCGGCGTTTCGGCTAACGTAGTCGGTTCCCCACCCGGCCTCGGCCGGCGCAGTTAGTTGACGCAAAATTTGCTCCATGGAAAGGTTCGGCGCGGTTTCAGCCATTTCAGAACCTCGACAATCAGTATTCGGTTCAGTTTACCTCATACTGGCTCAATGGGTAAATGAGGGAGCTGCCTGAACCAGGGTATTTCTATTCTCAAAGGTAGGCTAGTCCGAGGAGACGGAGGGCTTGTCGGGCAGCCGGCTGGCCGGCCGCAGCGCTGGGGCGACGTTCTTGACGCCCTTCGACCGCAACCGGCCCAACGTTGCGTTGCCCAACGTCGCTATCCCTTCAGGCGCCGCAATCATATCCGGTTGCTTTTGCCGGGGATGTATGGCACTATTAAGCGACCACATATGGGCTTTCTCACGGACAGGAACGCCGTTCCGGCGACGGCTCAAGGTGAAGGAAGGTGACCATGTGGACTAAGCAAGACTTGCAACAGTTAGTACAGCGACAGATAGGCGAATACCAGTTCATCATTGTTTCCAACCGTCAACCCTACATTCATAACCTGGTGGCTGGCGAGCCGCAGTCCGTGGTTCCGGCCGGTGGTCTAACCAGCGCTCTGGACCCTTTGATGCAAGCCTGCGGCGGCACTTGGATTGCCTACGGCGGCGGTAAGGGAGACCCGTACATCGTTGACCGGGACAACCGGGTGATGGTTCCTCCGGACGATCCTTCGTATGCGCTTCGCCTGGCTTGGCTTACCGAGAAGGAGGAGCAGGGTTACTACTATGGCTTTTCCAACGAGGCCCTGTGGCCGCTGTGCCACAACGCTTATACCGAGCCGGTTTTTGACTTGCGGGACTGGGAAACTTACCAGGCGGTCAACCGCAAGTTCGCCGACTTGGTGCTGGATGAGGTTGGCGACAGGCCGGCCGTAGTCCTGACCCAGGACTACCACCTCGCCCTGCTGCCCCAGTATATCCGAAGGGCCTCCCCCAACATCATCACCGGTCAGTTCTGGCACATCCCCTGGCCTCATGCCGAGATTTTCCGTATTTGTCCCTGGCAGGGGGAGTTGCTGGAGGGCCTGCTAGGCAACAACCTGCTGGGATTCCATATTGGCGCCCACTGCAATAACTTTATGGATACGGCAGCTCGTACCTTGTCCGTTCAAGTGGACCGGGAATATAACCGTATTGAACATCGGGGCGAAACCACCCTAGTACGTCCCTTTCCCATCAGCGTTGACTTTGACGACATCTGCCGACTTTCCGAAAGTGAGGCGGTAGAGCGGGAGATGGAACGGCTTCGGGATGAGTGGGGTCTGGACGGCAAGCTGGTCGGCTTGGGGATTGACCGGGTGGACTACACCAAGGGGATACCCCACCGCTTTCGGGCCATCGGGCGGTTCCTGGAGAAGTATCCGGAATACCAGGGCAAGTTGGTGTTTGTCCAGGCTGGAGTGCTGAGCCGTAGCGATATAGATGCCTACCAGCAACTCTCGGATCAGATTGGGCAACTGCTGGAGGATATTAACGGGCGCTTTGCCCGGGACGGCTGGCGACCTATTATCTATATGCCCAATGACCTGCCTGCTGTTACGTTGATGGCGCTACGTCGTTTGTCCCGGTTCTGCGTAGTCAGCTCCCTTCACGATGGGATGAACCTAGTGGCCAAGGAATTCGTCGCTAGCCGCTTTGACCATGACGGCGTCCTGATTCTGAGCCCCTTTACCGGCGCTGCGCTGGAGCTTACCCAGTCCCTCATCGTCAACCCCTACGCCACCGAGGAACTGGCTGAGGCGATACGGGATGCGGTAACTATGCCGGAGCACGAGCGGCGCTATCGTATGTTGCACATGCGAGCCATCGTGCGGGAAAACAATATCTATAAGTGGGCGGCCCGGCTGCTGGTGGAACTGATGCAATGCGCCCGAGGTTCCGCCTCCGGCCGTTCCCGCTATCTGGGGACGCCGGCCGATTAACCGGCCGGCGTGATTTGTTTCAGCCAATAGACCTGATTGAGGAAGAGCCGATGCCCCACCTGCTGAACGTTTGGCCTCGGGTCGGCCTCCAACTGGCAAGCGCCGACCGGGTATTATTGCTGCTCGACTATGACGGAACTCTGTCCCCGATTGCTGGTCGGCCGGACTCGGCGGCGCTGCCGCCGAATACTCGCCAAGCCCTGAAAGCGGTTCGACGGCAGGGGTCATATACCTTGGGTATAGTTAGCGGTCGGGGGCTGGCGGACGTGGCGCAAATGGTTGGTATTCCGGGGCTGATTTACGCCGGCAACCATGGGCTGGAAATCCAGGGGCCGGGGCTGGACTTCGTTCACCCGGAGGCGGAGCGGTTAAGGCCGGAACTGGATGCCATTCTTGAGGCCCTGAAGTCGCGGTTGTCCGGTTATACCGGCGTATTTATCGAAGGCAAGGGGCTGACCTTGAGTGTCCATTACCGTCTGACTTCGGAGGAGCTGCGTCCCCGGGTACATGCCGGGTTTGACGCAGTGTTGGCTGAAGTCGGCAAGGGCGACCGGGTGCGGATTACGCGGGGCAAGGAGATTCTGGAGGTGCGCCCCAACGTGGCTTGGGATAAGGGCCATGCCATCGCCAGAATAGCGGCGTCCTTTCCGCCGGAGACGCTAACGGTTTTCTTCGGGGATGACCTGACCGATGAAGACGGCTTTGCGGCGGTGCACGAGTTGAACGGCATTTCCGTATTCGTCGGGGCGGCCGGTCAACCCACCGGCGCCCTTTACCGGCTGGACTCTCCGCAAGAGGTGGCGGAAACCCTGAAACTGATGGCTAGAGGGTAAGGGCGGCTCTACCCCTCAGCCTCCACCCGTACCAGCTTGTCGAGGCGGCGCCGGAAACGAGGTTCGGGGAGGAAGTTGGCGTCTAGAAAAGCGGCGATGATTTCTTTAGAGAGGTCCGGGCCGATGATGCGAGCGCCGAGGCAAATAACGTTCATAGCGTCATGTTCCACGCCCTGATGGGCGCTGTAGGTGTCGTGGCAAAGCCCGGCCCGCACTCCGGCCACCTTGTTAGCGGTAATGCTGGCGCCCACGCCGCTGCCGCAGACAATTATCCCCCGTTCCGCTTCTGCGGCCTGCACTGATCGAGCTACTGCGGCGGCAAAGTCCGGGTAGTCGTCCTCCGGGTCCAGATGGTGGGCGCCCAAATCATTAACTTGGTGGCCGCAGGATTCTAGCCACGACTTCAACAGTTCCTTCAGGGGAAATCCGGCGTGGTCGGCGCCAATAGTTATTTGCATTTCACCAGGCTCCAGGGTTTGTCCGGATATTTAAGCGATGCGCCTTAGCCTCGCGTTGCGATCGACTGTCCCCAGCATAGTTTCAATCGGCGCGGTAGGCAAGGGATTTAGGGAGGTGCAAAACTAAATTATTACGATGATAAAAGCAATTATAGAGAAAACTACCCAAAGGCAGTAAGGGCATTAAAAGTCGGTTGTTTGCCCAGTTATCCTGTACGAGTCTACTCCATAGGGTACGTATTCTAACAATAATCTGACAAGATTTGCCTCTGGGTGAATTCCCTGCATAAAGGGGCCGCCCAGTAGGTTAAGCATTCTTTTGTTATGTAGGGTAAGAGCGGCATCCCCGGTAAATCCGGGATTTCGACAAGTTCCGACTGCCCTGTATACCCGGTCTTCTATCGGCCTCTTCCCGAGCGCGGCGGGATAGTTGGCGATATGCTCGATCAGAGCCTAATAAGCCGCGTAAAAACTGGAACCGTCGATCCTACAAACACAGATACGCCATATAATGTCCATGCCGCCGCCGCAAATCCCGCCGCCAACATAGGCATAAATCCCCCGCCGCACCTGAAGCGAGTGTTCGCTGGGCGGGGTGGCGCCCAGCGTAAACCGATTGTTTCCAAAAGAGGTTACGATCCTAATTCCTGCCTTTGTTGTTCCCATCAGCGGAACCGGACATAAAGGAACCTCACTTGCGGTATGAGTTGAGGCTCTGTAGCCGCACATGGTTTTATCCTTAGGCGACCGACAAGGAAGGGCCTGGCCGCTTCTCATACCCTCGCTGATAGTCGCAAAGGGGTAAAACTAGGTGTGGCTTGCTTATCCGGCCAACGGATCAACGGAAAATGTCTGGTTTACTCGCCAACCACAACGACGCCGCGCTTGTTACAGGTTTCACAATTTTCACCGGGTATGCTAAAATGCCTCTGCTTATGAGTTTACAAGAGATACAGGTCGCGCCCGATTGGCTAGGGGCCTCTAAATCTGGGGAAAGCTGGGCAGCCGTATCGGGAGAGCAAAACAGTAGATGATCAAAGCCATATTTTTTGACTTCTACAATACGCTGGCGCGGTTCTGGCCGCCCTTGGAGCAGATTCAGCAGGCTTCGTGCCGCGAACTGGGGTTCAATGTATCTCCGGAGGATATTACCTTAGGCTATTCAGTAGCCGACATTTACTTCAACCGGGAGAACGAAATCAGCCCCTTGGCCCGGCGCAGTGATGCGGAACGCTTGGCCTTCTTTGCCCGCTACGAGCAAATCTTGCTGGAAAGCGCCGGGTTGTCCGTATCGCTGGACTTGGCTCGGCAAATCTGGCAGATTGCCATCAATGTACCCAAGGACTTTATTCTCTTTGACGATACCCTGGCATCCCTAAAGGGGCTGAGCGAGCAGGGTTATCGGATAGGTCTTATTTCCAACCTGCGGCGGGATATGAACCAACTTTGCCGGAATTTGGGCTTGGCTCCTTACGTGGAGTTTTGCCTCACCTCTGCCGACGCTGGGGCGGAAAAACCGGACCCGGCTGTGTTCATCGCCGCTCTGGAGCGGGCGAGGGTAAGCCCCGACGAGGCGATTCACGTGGGCGACCAACCCCGATCCGATGTGGTGGGCGCCAAGGCTGCCGGCATCCATCCGGTTTTGCTGGACCGGGGCGGCTGGCAGACCGGAATAAAGGATTGTGTCCGAATATCCGGTCTTGCCGAGCTGGACTTGCTGCTGGCCGATGCCCCTGAATCGCTCCGGCCGGAGCAGTCAGAACTCGAAGAGTTGCCTTATTGTTCCGGGGAGCAAGCGGCGGAGTAGTTTCCCTATTGCCGGTTTTCCGATGTCCCGGCGGAGCATTGCCTCAGCCCAGATGAGTCAAACTAGGAGATCAGGTATGACGGAACTGGCCCAGCAACCGAACAGCGGCTCCGACCCGGTACGGGTTATTGTCTGGTACGACTATATTTGACCCTGGTGCTATGTCGGCCTGGAGCGGGTTGACAAGTTGAGCCAAGACTACAACGTTGCTGTGGAGGGCCGGGCTTACCGGTTGCGTCCTGACACGCCCAAAGAGGGTTTGCTACGCCAGCCCCGTTCCGGTGAAACTGCGGATGAACTGAGCGAACCAATCCGCTCCCAAGTACGGGAGGCCAACCTGATTATGCGTCCGCCCCAGGTTACGCCCAACACGATGTACGCGCTGGAAGCCACTGAGTACGCCCAGCAGCAGGGCAAGTTTATGGAGTTTCACCATGCTGCTTATCGAGCCTACTGGCAGGACGGCAAGGACTTGGGCCAACTGGTCGCGCTGGAGGAGGTGGCCCGGTCGGTAGGGCTGGACACGGATGAACTGATGGGCCGGTTGGCGAGCCGTTACTATTCGGCCAAGGTGATGGAGCAGTACCAGGAAGCCTTGCAGTATGGCATCCGGGGCATACCTACCTTCGTGGTGGGCAATCTGCTTTTTACTGGAGCGCACCCCTACGAAATTTTCAAGTCGGCGATGAGCCAATACCTAAAAGGGGAGTAACGGAACGCTGGCAAACGCCGGTTAGTCATCCGGGGCGGATTTCAGACCCGCCCCAGCCCTTTTCGGTTAGGCGGCGTCCCCTCGACAAACTCAGGGTGAAGAGACAGTCAAAGTCGGAACGAAAATTGAAAGGGCCGGTAGAATGCCTCGGCAGCCCCGGCTTTTCGGTTGAACCCTCCCAATCCCTTGTGATACCATTGGTCGAGAAGATTGTTACAGAATTCACGAAGTGTTGACCGTTATTCGCCGACTGTCCCCTACGGTGAAGGGGGGCAAGGAGCTTGGGCGATGGATGGGCTGAAGCAGCAAATCAGGAAAGCCGTCCACAACCAACCTCAACCTACCGTTACCATTCTCTCGTCGCTACTGGCGGTTGAGGATGAGTTGGGCTACATTCCCAAAGACGCTATGGAAGAAGTAGCCGGCTTTACCCGGTCCACCATAAATGATGTATGGGCAGTGGTCTCCTTCTACCCCAATTTTCGCACCGTGCCCCCCTGCCAGCATCGCGTCGAAGTTTGCTGGGGGCCCACCTGCCACCTGTTAGGAGCGATGCCGGTTATTGCTGCCGTGCTGGAGGCTGCCGGTCTCCCTGGTGAAGGGGATACCCCGGACGGCAAGCTATCGGTGCGCTACAACACCTGCTTGGGGGCCTGCGCTCAAGCCCCGGTAATGTCCGTTGACCACCACCTTATTGGCCGCATCGCGCCGGAACAGGCCAGCAACCTCGTTGCCAGGTCTCTGACTGACTAAACCCACGATTTAATCTCTATGACTGAACTCTTGAGAGCTTGAGTAAAGGTTAGCATGGCCGCGATATTTCAGGGCATTCAGGCCGAAGCCGAACAACGCTGGCAGTCGCTGACCGCCGGCGACTGCCCCTGGATTCGGGTGGGGACGGCTCTGTGCGGTCAGGCTGCCGGCGCCGACCGGGTAGCTGCGGCTATTGAGGAATCGCTGCGGAGTCGGAGCGCCAACGTTCAGATGAGCCGGGTCGGGTGCTTGGGCCTCTGTTTCGCCGAACCGCTGGTGGATGTGCAGTTGCCCGGCCAACCCCGGGTATTCTACGCCAACGTTACCCCGGAAGAGGTCGAGGAGATAGTCGATTCCCACGTCGTTGGGGGCCGCCCGGTTGACGGCGCGGCGCTGGGCCGTCTCGGCGTTGCGGATGGGAACAACCTGCCTGATTTGGATGCGCACCCGATGCGGGCTAGGGAGCGGCGTATTGCCCTGCGTAACGCCGGCCACATCGACCCGAGGGATATTTACCAGTATGTCGCCAATGGCGGCTACCACGCCTTGAACTTGGCCTTGACCGAAATGACCGCCGCCGAAGTGCTGGAGCAGGTGAATGTCTCCGGCTTGCGGGGACGGGGCGGAGCCGCCTTCGCCACCGGCGTCAAGTGGCGTTTCCTGGCCGGTTCTAACGCCCCGGTCAAGTATATTCTCTGCAATTGCGAGGAGGGGGACCCCGGAGCTTTTAATGACAAGGGTATCCTGGAGAGCGACCCCCATACGGTGGTGGAGGGTATGCTCTTGGCTGGGTATGCGACCGGAGCGAATTACGGTTACATCTTTATCCGCCATGGCCATGACGGCCCCATCGAGCGAGCCCGCGCCGCCATCGCCCAGGCCTATGACTTGGGCCTGCTGGGAGAGGACATCCTGGATTCCGGCTTCAGCTTTAACCTGGAAGTGGCCCTGACTGGAGACTCTTATGTATCCGGAGAGGAAACCGCCCTGATGGAGGCCATCGAGGGCAGCCGCGCAATGCCCCGTTACCGTCCGCCATTTCCCGCGCAGGTCGGGGTTTTCGGCAAACCAACCAACATCAATAACGTCAAGACGCTGGCTTACGTACCGGAGATTATCGCCCGGGGCGGCGAGTGGTTCGCGGGTATCGGCCACGACCGCAGCGCCGGCACGGTCATCCTCTGCCTTTCCGGGGCCCTCAACTATACGGGTATGGTGGAACTGCCGATGGGCGTCAACTTGCAGGATGTGCTTTACGAAATTGCCGGGGGCGTTCCGGGCGGCAAGAAGCTGAAGTTTATTCAGACTGGCGGGCCGCTGGGGGGTGTTCTGAGCGCTGAAGCTACCGACCTGGTTCTGGATTTTGAAGTGTTCCGAGACGCCGGCGCTATTCTGGGTTCCGGAGGAATCATCGCCGCTGACGAGGATGCCTGTGCGGTGGATTTGACTCGGGCGCTTATCGCCTTTTGTCAGTATGAATCCTGCGGCAAGTGTTTTCCTTGCCGCATGGGGATGAGCCACTTGCTGGAGGCGCTGGAGCGCATTTCCCGCTTGGAGGGCGCTCCGGAGGACTTGGCCTTGATGCGCTCCATCGGCGAAAATATGCAGGCCGGTTCCTTGTGCGGCCACGGGCAGCTGGGCTTTAATCCGGTATCCTCGGCGCTGCGCTATTTCACCGCCGAGTTTGAGAGCCATATAACCGCTAAGGTCTGCCCCACCGGGCGCTGCCAAATCCCTTACTTTTCGCCCCGGCTCAGCCGGAGATAGGCTTGGAATCAAGAAGTCGAGAAACCGAGAGGCCGGGGAGGATTTAATGTCCGACGACATTACTATCGCCATTGACGGCGTGGAGCTAAAAACTCAACCCGGCAAGATGATCCTCGAAGCGGCCTTGGACGCTGGCATCTATATTCCGTATTTGTGCTATCACCCGGGGATGAAACCCTTTGCGGCCTGCCGGATGTGCGTCGTTTCCGTGGAGGGAGGCCGGGGCTACCCGGCCGCCTGTACCCTGCCGGCGCAGGATGGGATGCGAATTCGGAGCGAAGCCCAGGACGTGAACGAATTGCGCCGCTCGGTGATGCAGATGCTCATCGCTGAACATCCCAACGGCTGCCTTACCTGCCATCGGGTTGATATTTGCGGCCCCAACGACGTTTGTCTCCGCCACGTTTCGGTCAATGACCGTTGCGTTACCTGTCCCAAGAACGAACGCTGCGAGTTCAAAGACACGGTGCGCTACCTGGGCATGGAACTGGAATCGCCCCTCAATTACACCTACAAGCAAATTCCGCTGGAGGTTAGCGACCCATTCTACGACCGGGACTATAACCTGTGTATCGCCTGTGGCCGCTGTGTCCGGGCTTGTGAGGAAATCCGCGGCGACGACGCTATCTGCTTCACCGAGCGGTCGGGTAAGGCCTTGGTCGGCGCCTCCTTTGGTTCTTCCTTGCTGGAATCGGGCTGCGAATTTTGCGGGGCCTGCATTGATGTTTGTCCGGTGGGCGCCTTGGTGGAACGGAACCATAAGTGGGAAAAGCCCCGTACCATAGAACGAACCGTCTGTCCCCATTGCCCGGTGGGCTGCCAACTTAACCTGGAGGTGAACGGCGCCGGTGAACTCATCCGGGTCGTGCCGGAGTATAATTCCCCGGCCAACCGGGGGCAGGCCTGCTTTAAGGGCAAGTTCGGCCTGGAGTTCATCAATAGCCGAGACCGTTTGCAGCAACCTTTGATTCGTCGAGACGGCGTATTGGAGGAAGCTGCTTGGAGAGAAGCTCTGGATTACATCGCCCAGCGGTTCGCCGGCTACCGGGGCGATTCCTTTGCCTTGCTGGCTTCCCCCAACGCCACCAACGAGGAACACTACCTGGCCCAGAAGTTTGCCCGGGCGGTAATGAACTCCAACAGCGTGGATTTAACTTCCAATCTTCAGCCGGAACTCACTCCGGCTTTGGAGCAGGCTCTGGGGTACGGGGCCGCTACCAACCCGATTTGGGAACTGGAGCAAGCCGGCTGTATTCTGGTATTTAATAGTAACCTTACCGAGGACAATAACGTCGTGGGGGTGCCTATCAAGCGGGCGGTGAAGGGCGGAGCTAACCTGGTGGTCATTGACCCCCGGGAGGTAGAACTGACCCGTTACGCTCGTTGTTGGCTTCGGCCCGCGCCGGGAACCGAACTGCTGCTGCTGGGCGGCATCCTGCGGGAATTGCTGGACCAGGGGCTGGAGAACTGCGAGAAGGTTCAGGAGCGCTGCGAAGACCCCGTTACCCTGCGCTATTATCTGCATAACTTGGACCTGGACGAGGTGGCAAAGGTTACCCAAGTGTCCCGGGATAGCATCGCCGCGGCGGCTCGGCTATTTGGCGAGGCCGATACTTCCGCTATTTGCTACGCCCTGGATAACATCCCGCCGGACCTGCGCCGGGACTGCGTCAACGCTCTGGTTGACCTGGCCTTGCTGACCGGCAATGTAGGCAAACCCGGCGCCGGTATCTATCCGATGCGCCAGGGAGCCAACGAGCAGGGGGCGTGGGACGTAGCTTGCCTACCCAACCGGCTGCCCGGTCGGGGCGCGCGTCGCAACGAGCCGGCGCGCCAGGAATTGGAGGAACTCTTGGATTGCTCGCTGCCCGCCGGCCCGGGGTTGGGAGTTGCCGCTGCTCTGAACGCCGCCGAAGAGGGACAGGTCAAGGCGATGTTGATAGTCGGCGACAGCCCCAACCTGACGAATGGGCGCTTGGGCGACGGTTTGGCCTCCCTCCAAAACCTCGATTTTCTGGTAGTGATGGACACTTTCTTGAGTCCTCCAGCCCGGTTAGCCGACGTAGTCCTGCCCCGCGTTACCTTTGCTGAAAAGGATGGCACCTATACTAATCTGGAGCGGCGCATTCAGCGGATCCGCCCCGTGTTTCGACCACGCCGGGGCGAAGCTAAGTCGGAGCTTTGGCTCTTTTGTCAACTAGCCCAGCGGCTTGGCGCCAAAGGTTTTGAGCACGCGTCCGCCGCGGCGGTTATGGACGAAATCGCCTTGGCGGTTCCCGCCTACGCTGGCGTATCGTACGCCAGGCTGGAAGCGGAGTCCGCCTTGGCGCTGCGCAGCGACTTGGACAGTCCCCAACCTACCCAGATGCTCTATGCCGTACGGGAATACCGGGGTCTCCAGTGGCCGTTATCCGGGACCTCTGGGGGCGGCACGCCGGTTCTGTATCGCAGCGGTTTCCCGTCGGGCAAAGCCGACCTTATCGCTCCCCAGTTCCGCGCTTCCCATGAACCGTTGGAGCAGGAATATCCGTTCCGATTTGTTCCGGGGCGGACGTTGCTCCAGCGAGACCGGGATGCACCGGTAAAAATCGAGGAGGTAGGACGCCGGAACCGGATTGTCCGGGAGGAAGTGGTAGAGCTAAACCCGGCCGACGCAGCCGCTTGGTCGGTCGCCGAGGGAGATAAGGTAGAAGTGCGGACACGGAGGGGTCGTTTGGCCGGTTCGGCTCGATTGGACGCTTCAATACCTACCGGCGTGGCGGCGGTAACCGGTCTTTTCGGGCAACTGGCGATTGACCTTCAGGCCTCGGAGGAACCCGACCCGATGTCCAAGGCGCCGGGACTGGATATTACCCCCGCCCAGGTGGTCAAGGTCGGGACTGACTGAATCTCGCCCTTTATTTTGTTTATCGGCCTTATGCTACCGGTGGATACGGCGCTATTTCCGCATAACCGGTTAGCGCCGAGGTAGCCTCATCCCGACCTTTGCCCCTTAAAATAATCGGGATTAAGCGATATGGGATGATCTTAAGCTGCCGACTAACTTTCCCATAGAACTATTCTAAATCTACGAATTAGGAAGGAAAATGGCTATCAGTAATGATCGGACGGCGATTGAAGAGACTGGAGTGGTGATGGATGCCTCGCCCAGCTACCGTACCGACAACTTGCCCCAAGCTGAACTGATGTCCCGCCGGGACATCACCGAAGACCTGATGATTATTAAGCTGGAGCCCCGGGACGGGCCTTTCAACTTCAAGCCCGGCCAATATTGCACCTTGGGCAAGGAGGGTGTTGAGCGGGCTTACTCCATAGTATCCGCTCCCCACGAGCCGCTGCTGGAGATTTTCGTGGAACTGGTTCCGGACGGGGAACTGACCCCTAAAATGTGGCGGCTGGAAATTGGCGATACAATGTCCCTCCGACCCCGTCCCAAGGGCGTCTTTATCCTGAACGAAAAGGTGCATCATCATTTTATGCTGGCGACGGTAACCGGCGTTGGCCCTTATCTGAGCATTATCCGGGAATACTTGCACCAGGGCGACCAGGGCCACTATTTCTATGTTCTGCTGGGCGCCAGCTACCAGGATGAACTTACTTACGACGCTGAGCTGGCGGAGCTGGCGGCAAATCACCCGGAATGCGTCAAATTTGTTGCGGCGGTAAGTCGCCCGACTGACCCGCGCAATGCTGGCTGGACCGGCGAAACGGGCCGGCTCAACAACATTACTGAGCGCTATCTGTCCAAGTTCAACCTGACCAAGGATGACACGATGGTTTATACCTGCGGTCACCCGGGTATGATTGCCGGCGTAAAGGAGTTGGTCGTCCCCCAGGGCTGGCAGTTCCGGGAAGAGCGTTTCTGGAAGGAGTAGAGCTACGCCTTTATCCTCGCCCCTGCTCTAGTCCGGAGAGGGATGCAACTACCCTCCTCCCCTTGGGGGTGAGGGCCGGGGGAGGAGGAAAAGGCGGGATCTTCGATCTGTCCTATCTACCCTAACCAATCTTCCTGGGCATTAACGTCATAGCGGACGGCGCCGTCAATTATACCTTTGTCCTGCCGGCCTTGTTGGGGTAGAATGGCAGCATAAGTGGCTCGACTGCGAGGTAGAGGTAATTGTGACGCCGGTACGCCGCCAGTACCTCAAGATTAAAAATGCTTACCCGGATGCCCTGGTGCTGTTCCGGCTGGGCGACTTTTACGAAACCTTCGATGCTGATGCTCACTTGGCATCTCGGGAACTGGAAATTACGCTTACCGCCCGCAGTATGGGCAAAGGCTTGAAGGTTCCCATGGCCGGCGTCCCGGCCCACGCCCTGGAATCCTATCTGGCCCGCCTGATCAAGAAGGGTCACCGGGTGGCAATCTGCGAACAGCTTGCCGACCCGGCCGCCTCCCGGGGCTTGGTGGAGCGGGACGTGGTGCGGGTGGTTACCCCCGGTACTATTCTGGAATCCGCTCTGCTGGAGCAGAATGCCAACAACTATTTGTCCGCCGTAGTTGAAGACGGGCCAGTGGCGGGCTTGGCCTATGTGGACATCACCACCGGCGAATTTGCCGTCGCTCAACTGGACCTGGAGCGGCTGCTGCCGGAACTAGAGCGCATTGCCCCGGCGGAAATCCTTATCCCCGCCGGCGATGCATTGCCTAACTGGGTCGGCGGAAACGGCAGTGGCGCCGGCCCCCGCTATCCTGGCCCCGACGGCGGGGAGCCTTACCGTCATGGCTATCCCCTGACCCAACTCAACCCTGCTACTTTTGACCTGGACTTGGCGAAAGAGGCCCTGCTGTCCCACTACGGCATCCGTTCTCTGGAGTCCTTCGGCTGCGAAAGCCTGCCCCTGGCGGTGCGGGCCGCCGGCGCCATCCTGGATTACCTGGGGCAGACCTACAAAACGGGCAAACTGCGGCTGGCCGCTCTCAGGGTTTACTCCTCTGCCGCCTATATGGTCCTGGACTCCCAGACCCGGCGCAATCTGGAACTGTTCCAGGCCGGTCGCTGGGAGAACCAGCGGTTTTCGCTGTTGACCGCTCTGGATGCCACCCGCACCGCTATGGGCGGCCGGCTGCTGCGTCGCTGGCTAGGGCAGCCCTTGCTGCAACTGGAAGAGCTGGAACAACGCCACGATGCGGTGGAGCATTACTTTACCGACGCTTTCCGGCGCAGCGACGCTCGTTCCACCTTGGCCGACATCGCCGACCTAGAGCGAATCCTGGGACGGATACAAGCCGGAACGGTTGCGCCCCGGGAGTTAATTGCTCTGAAAACCGGCCTGGAAGCCACGACCCGACTGGCGGCTACCCTGGAAGGTGAAGGAGCTGCTCCGGTAGCTTGGCTGTTACGACAATTGGCGCCGGCGCCTGACGCGGTCACCCTGGTTACCGAGGCTATTGCTCCGGAACCGTCCGGTAGCGTGGGTGAGGGCAACATCATTCGGGAGGGTTTCTCCCCGGAGCTGGACCAGTTGAAAGCCGCCTCCCGTGAAGCCCGGGGATTCATCGCTGGACTGGAGGCGCGGGAACGGGAACGCACCGGCATCCGCAGCCTGCGGGTGGGCTATAACCAGATTTTTGGTTACTACATCGAGATTAGCAAGTCCAACCTAGGTCAGACGCCGGCCGACTATATCCGTCGCCAGACCTTGGCCAACGGCGAGCGCTATATCGTCCCGGAACTCAAGGAGTACGAGTCCTTGGCGCTTAACGCTCGGGAGCGCATTCATGAAATAGAACAATCCCTGTTTCGGCAAGTGTGTGGTCAGCTTGGCTGCCACGCCGAGGCCATCAGCCGCCTGGCCGCCGCCAGCGCAGTGGTGGATGTCTTTTCCGCCTTGGCCGAGGTGGCGGTGCAACATAACTATGTCCGGCCCCGGCTCGGCTTGGATCAAGCCATCAACATCAAGGACGGGCGACATCCGGTGGTGGAGCGAACGCTGGGCGCCGGGGTTTACGTTCCCAACGACGTGCAGCTTTCCAATGACGATGCCCGGATTATCATCATCACCGGCCCCAATATGGCCGGCAAGTCAACCTATATTCGCCAGACGGCAATAATCGTTTTAATGGCCCAAATCGGCAGCTTTGTTCCCGCTGCCGAAGCCCAAATCGGCTTGGTTGACCGGATATTTACCCGAGTGGGTCTCCAGGACGATTTAACCACCGGCCAGTCTACCTTTATGGTGGAGATGCTGGAGACGGCGGCTATCCTGAACCAGGCTACACCCCGTTCCTTGGTCATTCTGGACGAAATTGGCCGCGGCACCAGCACCTATGACGGCCTATCCATTGCCCGGTCGGTCATTGAGCATTTACACAATGACCCGCGGTTGGGCTGCAAGTCCCTGTTCGCCACCCACTATCACGAGCTGACCGAACTGGCCCAGACCCTGCCCGGTGTGCGCAACTACAGCGTAGCCGTCGCCGAGGAGGAGGGACGGGTAGTTTTCCTGCACCGTATCGTAGCCGGCGGCGCTGACCGCAGCTATGGCGTCCACGTGGCGCAACTGGCCGGCCTGCCCCGGGCGGTGGTGAACCGGGCGTGGGAAGTGCTGGAAGAACTGGAAAGGCCGGGCGCTGGCAACAGGAACGGCTCCGGCGGCCGCCGGGTTGGCCCGGCGACGTTGCAGCTGCCTCTGTTCCAGCCGGAGCAGCCGGTTACTGCCGCGGTGTTGGCTCTGGACATTCCCAACTTGACCCCCTTGGAAGCAATCAACAAGCTATATGAATTGCAGGGAAAAGCCCGCAACCCGGATGAAAAGTTCGGTTAGGGACGGTCGTGGCAACCCCTCGACAAGCTCAGGCCGAAGGACGAAGCAAAACGGGAAGGAGCATACCGCATACTCCGGTTTGGGGAGCGCAATTGGTAATCTCGCCAACAACGGCCCGGTAAACTCTTTTCCTTCCCCGGCGGCAATGATTAAAATAAACTTGTTCGTCAGTACGGGCGCAAGACCGGGAATGGGCGAAATAGCTGGCTTGCCCGGAGGTTGCTATGAGTGATAAGGCCGTTTTCTATTGGTGGCCCCGTTGAAGTTCCTGTCGCAAGGTAAGAGAGTTGCTCTTACAAAAGGGGCTGGCGTTGGAGGAGCGGGATTACTTTAAGGAACCTTTTAGCGCGGCAGAGATTAACGAACTGGCATCCTTGGCGACCCTGTCTGACCTTTTCGCTTGGCGTAGCCCCAGCCTGAAAAAGCTGGGCCTGGCCGGCCAGCAACTCCCCGACGCCGAGTTGCTGAGGCTGATGCTCCAGGAACCGCGGTTCATCCGCCGTCCGGTAATCCGGCTGGGCGAAAGGCTCCTGATTGGCTCGAACCTGAAGGTCTTGGAACAGGCTTTGGCTGACGCCGGTTAACTCCGGTTATAGTGACCGGATCGCGGTGAGCTTATCGAAGAGCCGCCGCTTGTGTTGGGGGGGGGCGACAAGCTCGGGGCGAATGGAGACCTTGGCCGGAAGGAAAAGCAAAAGATTCTTGAGGCGCAGGTCGATGTTGTTGACGGTCAATTCTCTGGATAAAAACCGATGTTAACCTTGTTTACATATTATTTTTTGTGATAGCATTGAGGCAATCCAAACTTCCGGGAGACTGACGTCGGACGATGAAGATATTTTTCGATGTGGACTACACCATTTTGGGACTGGATGACACGTTGCGGCCAGGCACCAAGGAGACTTTTCAGAAGCTGTTGGACGACGACCACGAAATCTACATTTGGTCCGGTATGGGCGAGCGATGGGAAGTTATCGAGAAGCACGAGTTAAACCCCTTTATCAGCGGGGTTTATGAAAAGCCTACCCACCATTTTCACGAGCGGCTGGAGGAGTTGCAAATTCCTTTTGAACCCGAGTTCGTGATTGATGATTACCCGGAAGTCGTGGCTGCCTTTGGCGGGGCTTGGGTTCCTCCTTACTTCTTTGCCCGCAACGTGGACCAGCAAATGGACCGCGTCTATCAAATTGTCTGCGATTTTACCAAGGAAGGCACCTCTGAGGATAGGCAGTACCGCGCTAAGGGCACCGTGCTGCCCCTCTTCTAGCAAGAGGCGCTCTCTCTGGTTTGGTCTGGCTCGGCTTGTTCAACTACCGTAGCGGCGTCCGCTTCCTTGCCAGGAGCAGCCTATGACCATCAAATTACTGCCCCCGGAACTCGCCGCTCAGATCGCTGCCGGGGAGGTGGTGGAACGTCCGGTATCAGTGGTTAAGGAGTTGGTAGAAAACTCCATTGACGCCGGTTCCACCCGCATTAGCGTAGAGACCAAGGGCGGCGGTATCGAGCGGATACGGGTTACCGACAACGGCTCTGGTATTCCCGCTGCTGAGTCTTCCCTTGCCTTTCAACACCACGCTACCAGCAAAGTGGATTCCCCTGAGGAACTGGACGCTATTGCCACTTTGGGGTTTCGCGGTGAGGCTCTGCCCAGTATCGCCGCCGTTTCCCGAATGACAATGACCACTCGGCCAGCGTATGAGGACGTCGGCTACTCCATTGACTTGGTTTGGGGACGGCCGGTTCGAGATGGCGCCGAAGGCTGTCCGCCGGGAACCTCGGTCGTGACGGCCGACCTGTTCGGCAACCTGCCGGCCCGCCGCAAGTTCCTGAAGTCAGCTACTGCCGAGTCTGGCCGTATCCACGACTTGATTGCCCGCTATGCCTTAGCTTACCCGGAAATCGCTTTCCGTCTCGCCGCCGAGGAGCGACAAAGCTTGGCTACTCCCGGCAGTGGCAAAGCATCAGACGCGCTGCTGGCCGTGTACGGCGCGGAGGTGGCTGAAGGGATGCTGGAAGTTTCAGGAACCAACCCGGAGGCCGGCTATCGGGTGGAAGGATTCGCCGGCGCGCCCAGTCTGCACCGCGCTAATCGTACCTATATGACCCTTTTTGTCAACCGTCGCTGGATTCAGAACCGGATGTTGACCTTTGCGCTGGAGGAGGCTTACCATGGGTTGCTGCCGGAAAAACGCTACCCCATCGCTGCGCTCAACCTGGTCGTACCTTATGGCGAGGTGGATGTTAACTCCCACCCGGCCAAACGGGAGGTGCGCTTTCACCAGGAAGGCAAGGTCTATTCCGCCTTGCAACGGGCGGCTCGGGCGGCCTTGGTCGCCTCCGCTCCAGTCCCTGATATGGGGCCGGCTGTGCGCGGGTCGGGCTGGGGAGCGGCATCGGTATCTCCTGCGGGGGGCAGGGCAACGTCCGGGTTTTTCCGCAGCCCCTTTGATAGTCGCTCCCTCAACTGGGGCCAGACTCAGGTGGGCGGTGGCGGTGACAACAACAATGATAATGACGACCATATTGGCGGGGGCGGGCCGCCTGACGCAGCTCTCACGCCCCAGCAGGCCTTGCCCTCCCTGCGGGTGGTGGGCCAGGTTCGGTTGACCTATATTGTGGCGGAAAGCCCGGACGGAATGTATCTGGTGGACCAGCACGCCGCCCACGAGCGAGTGCTGTTTGACCGCATTGTTCGCCGCGCTGCCCAACAGGAGGCCCAGTCCCAACCACTGCTGGCCCCGGTTACGGCGGAGTTGACGCCAGGGCAGGCGGCCCTGCTGGAATCCCACCGGGAGTTCCTGCAAGCATATGGGTATGAGGTGGAGCATTTCGGGGAACACAGTTACTTGGTGCGCGCCGTGCCGGCCATCTTAACTACCCAGGACCCGGGCAAGTCGCTGTTGGATGTGTTGGACCTGGCGGCCTTTGAGGGTCCGTTACGAGAGCGGGAGGAAGCATTAGCCGCCTCCGTTGCCTGCCATAGCGCCATACGCGCCGGCCAGTCAATGACCGAACCGGAAATGCGCGCCCTGCTGGAGCAACTGGAAGTTACGGACAACCCTCATACTTGCCCTCACGGCCGTCCCACCCTAATCCATTTCAGTTCTTATCACATGGAGCGAGAGTTTGGGCGGCGCTAGGGCAAGGTAAGGAAGATCGTTGCTTCCCGCAAGTAAGGGCGAGGACGGCACGCTTAACTGCGGCGTCGGGGGTCGAGGCGCGGGTCTTGGGCCGGGTGGAAGATGGAATCGGGGCCAGGGAATTCCTGGGTTGAAGACGACGGGTTCCGGCCAAACCGGATCAGCCCGGCGGATACGCCGGCCAAAGCGGCGACGCCAATTCCCAGCTTGGTCAAAAAACTACGGCGGCTTTGCCCGCTAGTGTTAGTTTCGGTTCTCTCTTTCAGCACAAGGCGCTCCCAAATAACTCCTGCTTGCTTATTGTAAGCATTATACCAGCCTCATAATAAGAATGCACCGGCAGGGCCGGCCCTCTTTCTTCGACCCGCTTATTTCAGGTCTTCATACCGGGGCAGCAGTGGTCCACATCTAATCCCTGATCCTGGGCTACCTGTTGCAGCCACAGATCATAGCGTTGCTTGATTTCAGCCCGGCCTTGCTCCAAACCCTGTTTGTGGCCTTGTTCGCGGGTTTCCTTTTGCGGTTTCTTGATTCGTTCCCGCCTTTTTCCAATGCCCAAAACATAATGTTAATTCCTCATTCCAACAGCAAGGCGACCGTGGTGTAAAGCGCTACGACCAAGTCCACCATGGTTGCCGCCAATTCCACACTTTGCGGCCCTTGCTATTGTCCTTGCTCCGACCAATAGGTCAGCCATGCAGTTGCGGCAAAAATACCAAAGGGAGCGGCTGTTGCATGACGCCTTAGCCAACGTCTTTCCCGCCATCCACCCATATCCCTTCCAATATAACGGATTTTTGGCATAACAAATTGCCCTAACCGCCGCAATTCGTACTAGCGCTTACCAAGCTACTACCAGGCAAACGCCTTCAGGCTAGTTGCAACCCGCCTTACCCTTTGCATAAGTAGCCGACTTCGGGGCTGCGTGAAGCCCCGGCCCGGAAGGGCAGCGTAAAGCGACGGGGTTGCCAGATCCTCGGAGCGGGACGCCAACCTTCCGGGCCGGGTAGGGCCGGTGAGGTTTATACCTCAATATCAACGCTCCTCGGCATCCCTTGCCACCATTTCCGCCACTTGACGGCCCATGCGCACCGAATAGTTGGTTCCCCGGTCCTCCGGGTATATTTGAGTAGTGTTTGCCAGGTACAGGTTTCGGATGGGAGTGCGGTGGTCGGGTATGCGCTGGCTGTAGTTGACCCCGATTATCGGCTGCGCCCCGTCGACCTTGTGGTGATAGTATTCCTTAATCCACGAACGGTCGAACTCCGGGTTGATTTTCTGAAGGTGAGGGATGAATTCCTCCAGCAGCTCCGTGTCGCTTTTTTGGTAAAGGCTGCTCTCCCTGGAAGTGTAGTTGGTCAAGTAAACAATGTGCCGACCGCCATAGAGGGACGGGTCAATCATGTTGGTATGCTCAATGACTCCGACGAAGGGCAGACTGCGGTCGGCGATGTTCAACCAGTATTTGTTGGACAGGGGCTGGTCCAGGGTCAGAATCATCAGCACCGCCGCCAGGTAGCGCACATTGACCAACTTGTCCAGGTAGGCCTGGGGCAGCGTCGGAACTAACCGGGTGAATACATAGGAGGGGGTGGTGGCGATGACGGAGTCGTATTCCCGGATGTCGGGCGCCTGACCGGACAATTGAGTTTCCAGGCCGGTGGCGCGGTCGTTTTCCACGACCACCTGGTTGACCCGGGCCGATGTGTGGACCGTACCGCCCTGTTGGACTATGCGCTCTTCCAACCGGTCAAAGATTTCGCCGAAACTGCCCATCGGGTAACCCAACCGCTCCTTTTGCAGGCCTTTGCCCCGAGAAGCTACCCGAAGGTAGATTTTACCCCAGAGCCAGGCCATGCTTATCTCGTCGTAATTCTCCCCGAACTTACCCCGTAGCATTGGCTCCCAGATAGTGCGGTAGGTTTCCGCGCCCAAGTGTTGGGTGAGCCAGTCGTGGGCGGTAACGCCTTCGAGTTTTTGCCAGTTTCGCGTCTTCTGTAAAACGAGGATCCCCAGCCCCAGCCGGAGCCGTTGCAACAGCGACAGGGGTTTGAACCGCAGTAGGTCCAGCGGCGTAGCAAAGTCCCAGATGCGGCCGCTGTGGTAGAGTCCGACCTTGGATTCCAGCCAGGCCAGCCGCTGTCCCAGCCCCAACTCGTGAATCAACTGGGTCATGGCGGTGTCGCTAACGAAGAGGTGATGGTAGCCGCGTTCCAACTGCCCACCGCCCACCGTAAAGGTGGATGCCTGCCCGCCCAAAAAGGGAGCCGCCTCGAACACTTCGGCGTAGTGTCCCTGTTTGGTCAATTCATAGGCGGCAGCCAGCCCCGCCGCGCCGCCGCCGATAATTCCTACTCGCATAACTCATACCCCTCAGGTCGGCTCAGACGGGCGGCCACATTCACTGATTGGCTCGGCGGTTGGCCTGCCCGCGGCGGTTAAGTGTTTAAAAGACAGGTTCTGCTTCCACATTAAGCCCAGACCGGCCAGGTTTACTGGCAGCCAGAGGGCCAGCAAGTGGGTCACCAGAGCGTAACTGAGAGCCCTCTCCTTATCGACTCCCAAGCTGAGCAGGGTTAGCTCGGCGATAAACTCGAAAGGGCCGATGCTGCCGATGGCCACCGGGAAAATGCCGGATAGGTTGGATACAGTGGTTACCAGCATAATCGCCAGGAGAAATGCCCCAAAAGAACTGAAGTCTTCGTTAATGCCGAAAGAAAAGGCGATGGTAAGGTACACCGTTCCCTCTCCGACCCACACGGGCAGGGAGCGGAGGGCCAGGGAGAAATGGCGTTTCGGCGCATTGAGAATGCTTAAACCCAGGATAAAGCTGTGGGCTAGCTCCCGGGTTTGGGGGCGCAGGCGGTCGGGCAGCAGACCCGATACTCGGTCAATGAGCCGTACTGCCCGGTGTTCTGAGGCTAGTAGGGTAACGACCGCCAGCCCGGTGAAAAAAATTGCCCCGGCCGCTCCGGAAACTGCCAGGGCGGCCGTCTGGCAATTTACCCACACGGCATTCTGGCAGGCATTCCCGGCGCTGTCGAACTCGCCCAGTCCCAAGAGCAGCAAAGCCGACAGGATGCCAAAGGCCAGTAGGGTCAGCCCGTCGTAAATCCGCTCAACCCCAATGGTAGCCAGAGCAGTACTGCCGCTGAACCTCTCCCGCTGGGCCAGGTAGTAGGCCCGCACTAACTCGCCGATGCGGGCCGGCAGGACATTGTTGGCGGCGTATCCGATAACGACCACCGGGTAGAGCCGTCTTACCGGGAAGGGGCGCAGTGGAGACAATATATACTGCCAACGGGCCGCCCGGAAATATACCACGATAAAATAGATGATAATGGCGGGTATGACGTATATATAATTGGCTTCCTTCAAGGCTTTGATTAAATCGTCCTGGTCTATTGACCAGATCAGGAACGCGAGGAACAGCATGCTGACCCCGATACCAAGCCAGAGCCGCCAGTTGTTGATGGTCAAGAAATCCGTCCTGTCCTGCGCTTGTTTTGTGGTTGCCGGCTCATCTAGGGGTTCGCAGTAGTTCCCTTCGAGTTCCGAAGAAGATAGGTATAATACTCCGAGGTGAACCAGTCCGAGTCAAGTTTGCGGTACAGCAGATAATTCAGGGCATCGCCCCAGTATTCCCGGTTGCTGGCGGCATCTCGAAAGAAAATCAGGTCCTTAGCGAACTCCTCCCCAAACTCTTCCGCTTGCCGGTTCTCTCCAGGCCGCCGGTAGGTTTCCGGGAACCAGAGCAGGTTATGACGAGGGCCGATCTGCCGGTAGTTGGGCAACCCCCCTCCCGGTACGCTAACTCGGTGGTGAGCTGCTAAGAGCAGTCCGGAGGCTGTCAAGTCTCCTTCTATCGCTCGGCAGCCCGCTGCTCCTCCTTCGTCTCTAAAACAGGAGAACTGGAGCAAACCGGCTTCTTGTTGGTGTCGGACGTACCACTGGAAGGGAAACCACAGGTCGTAATCTACTTGCACCGGCGACGATAGCGCCATTGGGTCGGCTTTGGCAAACAGGTCGGCAACCAACTCCTGATAGGTTTCTCGCAAATTGGCGCTGCCTTGGGCGTAAACCAAGATTTCCCGGTTGGAATCATCGTAAGTGTAAGCGGCTCGGAGGGCGGCCCACGTAGTTAGCGCCAGCAGCAAGCCGGCCATCCCCAGCCCGGCTAGAGCCAGGCCGGCTTGTTCCCCGGCGCGCCGAACCAGCCAGGCCGAAGCCACCGCCAACAGGGCCACACTGATCAGGATGATTAGCTGGGTAAGGGAGAAGGAAATTTCCGTGTCGGTGTAGGAAAGGGCCAGATAAACCGCGCCGACCAAGCTCAAAGGCGGGGTAGTCAGCAGAGCCGCAACCAATAGCGGTTTCCCCGGTTCCGTGATTCGCCGCCAGAGGAGAACCTGTTCCGCCAACTCGCCCAACAGTTTGCCGGCTAAGAAGACGAAAGGCAGGGTGATGTTGACCAGCAGCCAGGGCATTTTTTCGCTGGCGATAGTGTAGGCCAGGAAGTTGACTCCTGCCCAGAAAGCCAGGGCCATACCCAGTCGATCCCGCCGTTTCACGAATACGACGGCTCCGATAAGGCCGAAAATAACCGGGAGAAACTCGTACACCGACAAGCCGACAAAGTAGTAATACCAGGGTTGGTTGCCCCGGGCCACCTCCTGTTGGGCAACCCAATAGCCCAAACCCTGCCAGGCCCCACTGAATACTCCGGCAAAATTTGTGAAAAACGTGGTGTAAAGGGTTACCCAGATGAGGTAAAAGATGGCGGCGCAGGCAAGCCAGACGCCACCTTTCCACTGCAAGCCCAAGACCAGAGAAATCAGACTGGTGAGGGTCAGCACGCCGGCAGCCACCACAAAGTTCAGGGGAATGGCGTTGCCGCTGCTGGCGACCTGGATGCCGTCGGGCAGTACCCGCAGCAGCAGGGCATCCACCTTCACCACCGGGAGGAAAAGGACGGCGTAAATAACCGTTATCAGGAAGGGCATTACCATTAACGGCAAGCAGCGCCGCCAAGGGTAGCGCAGATAGGCAAAAACGGCGACACAGGTTAGAGAGACTGCCCCGGCTATCAGCAAGCCAGGAGCCCCTCCCCCCAAGGGACGAACCAAGAGCAGGCCGGCGACGCCGGCCATCGCCGTCGGAACCCCGACTCCGGCCAGCCGGAGCTGCCACGTCTTGGAGGATTTCCAGGCGAAGGGGAAACAGACCCCAACGAACAGGAGTAGGGCTAGCCCGTGTAGCCAAACTGGCGCATCAAACAAAGGCAGAGGCACCAAGGCCCCCCCCCACTGGGGTGCCCCCACGATACCAGTGGCGGCGCCATCCTGGGTTACGAGCGTCAGCCCCAGGAATTCATCGACGCCGGCGGCGGTCTCCGCTCCTAACAGCGCACCGGTGGCCGAAATAAAGCCGGCGTGCGCCAGTTCCACGCCCGCCGACCATTGGGGCAGAGTCAGCGTAATCAGCAGTATCAGGAACCCGGCCGGGCCGGTTAGTCGGGCCGGGGCCAAGCGTTGCCGGGCGCGAACACCCAAGTCCCCGATCTTCCGCAGTTGGAACCGGCCGCTGCGCCCTTCCGCTGTCGTCTCCTCGGACGTCCCTTTCAGCCAAGGAAAACGGATCCGGCCAGGCAATCGGAAAGACGAATGAGGCAGGGCCAGTAAGAAAGCCAGCGCGCCAAAAATGAGGGTTACGATATAGGAGGTTTCTTTGGTAGAAAAAGCCAAGGCCAGCACGGCCGAGGCTAAATAGAGGTAACGGTTTTTATTTTGCTGTAGGTATTGCCACATCAGGATAAACAGGGATGCGGTCAGAAAAGCCATGATGATGTCGTTGCGCCCGAACCGGCTGAAATACAGGAGAGACGGGGAGATGGTGAGCAGCAAGCTGGTCAGCAAAGCTCCGGCTTGCCCTAGCCCCTGCCGCAGAAAGTAGGGTAGGCCTACCAACGCCGTTCCGAAGAGGACGTAAGCCAGCCGGGCGATAAAGTCTGAGTCGCCCAGTAACTTCAAGAAGAGGGCGACCAACTCAATCTGGAACGGCCCGTGCATCCAGGGAGAATGAAAGTAATCTTCGAAGTTGGAAAGCTGCCAGGAATAGTAGAGGTGGATGGCCTCGTCGTAGTGCATGACGCGCCCGCTCAGTTCCCACAGGCGCAGCGCCAAGGCCGCCAGTATCAGGATGAGGAACCCGGCCTGATACTGGCCGAGCCGGCTTCGTGTCGAATATAACCAAGCTCGGCCCGCCCAGGACTGACTGAAAGGCAGGGCGTCCGGCGTCGTCTCAAACGTCGAGCGGTCATTCGGGTTCCCTACTGGCGTTGGCTCATTCATCCGTCAAAAAGTCCACGGCTATCTCATAGATGGTTACGTCGTCTTGCTCAAAGACGGGTTTCAGCAAGTCGTCTGGGTATGTCAGTTGGCTTATACCGTACTTGACTCGCTCCCGATTTCCCAGATAGACGTACCGGATATTATAGCTTGCCAACAGTTGCTGCACCGTTTCCGGGTCGCCCCGCTGATAGATTTGGGCCACATCCTCTTCCCGGCCCTCAAAAATGGCTGCGCTCCCCCGCCATTGGAGTTCGTGGCCCTTCCAGCCTAGCATCGTGGGCCGGCCGGTGGCGGCGGAAATTCTGCCGTAGTCCGAGTAATCGTCGCCCACCGCTTCAACAATCCGGCCGGCTTCTGCTTCGTCCCGCAGCCACTGGATAGCGGCGTACTCCGCCGGGTCATTGTTGCGGATGTAGGCCAACCCGTCCAGGGTATTATCCTTGAAAGTGTGCTGTTCCCGCAGCAACCCGGTCCGGTCCAGAGCTGCTCCTACCGGGTAATAGAAGGCAACGACCAATAGGAAGGCTGCGACGCCTACCCAGGCGTAATGACCGAGTCGACCCCATCTTGCCAGCGATGTTCGGCGGGAATAGCAGTAGTATAGTCCAAAAGCGCCTGCAATCCCTAGCAGTAGCCAAGCTTGGTAATAGACCTTGAACACGGTATTCATCCGGTTGCCGAAGAAATCTGCCAAATAGAATAACTCCGCTCCAACCAGGAGATAGGCGGCGGCGGCCAGCAGCAAAAGGGGAAAGGCCAATACCGTCTCCTGTTTCCGGCTGGCTCGGTGTATGGCGCAGAACCCGGCCATAGCGGCGACGGCCAGCCCCGGCAAAGTTAACATAACCCGCAGGCTAACCAGTTTCAACATCAATCCCATACTTTGGATTAGTGCGCCCCAAGTCAAGGCGAGGCAAATCCATAGCAAGAGGGGGGCCAAAGCTACAACTAAGACTAGTACAACTGCCGGGCCGTCGTCTGGGTCGAGCCGGGGTAGTCCCCTCAGTTGATGCAACAAGAACCCTATTCCTAGCAGCAGGGGCAAGCCCATTACCAGAAAGAAAAGGAAGGGACGAGTTCCGGGACCCAACGTCGGCAGGACGCCGGAGACTTGAGCGCTCAGGGTGATGTAAAAGGGCAGGAACAGGAGTATTGCCCCTAAAAGTATCGGCCCCAGCATCAGCCCGGCGTTCAGGAAGGCTTTGCCCAAGGCGGTTTTCCCGGGTTCGGTGGGCCGTTTGTCTGTCCCGCCCGGTTCGACCAGCCCGTTGGTGTAGCTCTTGGTCAGCAGCAGCGCCCCGAAAATGGCGGCGTACACCGGAAAGTCCCAGGAGTTGATAAAGGCCAATGCCCCCAAGGATAAAGCGATTGCCCCGGCTTGCCAGGGATGGCGTAGCAACCAGCCCGGCCCCGGCGATTTCGGCGCGACATACAGGTTCAATCCCAGGGACAGGACCAGCAGCAGGAAGGGCAGGCTTAGCATATGGGGATGCAGGTCGCCCAGAATGAAGCTGAAAAAAGGAAACTCGGTGATGGTGTAGTCCAGGCTCTGCTCGGCCTGGAGAGTGTCAATAACCCGGGTGGCCCGCCACCACCACCAGTTTTCTTCAGGGAAAAGGCTGGAACCGCCGCCTCCGCTGCCGTCCAGCCCCTTGATAGCCACCCATTCCCAGAACCCGTCGCCGCCCCAGCCCCGGAGTTGAACAAATTCCAGGCTCCCTTCCAGGTTGCCCATTACCGTTATCAGGAACGGGGCGGCCAGCCCGAAGCCTACCGCTGCCTTGCATCCGCCTCCGGACAGGCGTATCAAGTTGTAAGTCAGGCCAAAGCCGGCCATACTCACCAGGGCGGGAACCAGGGCCAGGGCCAGATTGTAGCCGATGTTGGAGGATATGCCGGCTAACTGCATCGGCAGGGCCATAATTACGTGGCCGAAGTAGTAATAACTGATGGGATGGCCGGCCAACCAGGGGTCTTCTGGGGGAAAGAAACGGCTTTGCAGAATGCCGTTCAGGAAGGCGAAGTCCATCGGCTTCTCGGTGTGGTTGATGCTCGGAAACTCGGACAACGCTGCGCACCAGAGCAGGAACAGGAGCAGAAACAAGGCCTCGGCGACCACCAGGACCCGCCATTGGGTGGTCACAAAGCGTTCCAACTCCGGCCAGCGCCGGTAATACAGCCAGCCGAAGACTGCCGCGCCCAATAGCAGGATACCGGCGATGGTTATCGGGGAGTTGGGGACCACTTGGGTCATACCCAGAAGCCAGAGTAGATAAGCGGCCAGTAGCATAGCCAAGGGTTTGGTCAAAGTGTAGCCGCGGTCGGGCAGATGTCGAAACAGGACAAACGCTAAAGGAAAGGCCACCAGACCCATTAGCTCGATAATCAGCAGCCAGGCTACCAGGTCAAGCACCGACTACCTTACCATTGGTCGGTACGTAACCGTTGACTGGAACATACCGGTAAGCAGGCGTTGGGCAAGAGACGATAAAGGTAGTCATAAACTTGAGACGAAGGCTGAAAGAATCGGTTTGGACCGTTCAGGATGTGGGGGTGAGGAGGGAATCCACGAATTGGCTGGCGTCAAAGGGGGCCAGGTCGTCTAGGGATTCCCCGGTACCGATGAAGAGGATCGGCACTTGCAGCTCTTGCTTGATCGCCAAAACGATGCCGCCGCGGGCCGTGCCATCCAGTTTTGCCAGAAATATGCCGGTGCAGCCCACGGCTTCCTTGAAAGCTTGAGCCTGAGCCATTCCGTTAAGGCCGGTAGTGGCGTCGAGAGTCAGGATAACTTGGTGGGGGGCTTCGGCGTCCAGGCGGTTAATGACCCGGTGAACCTTCTTCAGTTCCTCCATCAGGTTAGAGCGGGTATGAAGGCGCCCCGCGGTGTCCACGATAAGGACGTCGGCGCCCCGGGCCTTGCTGGCGTGGTATGCATCGTAGGCTACTGCCCCCGGGTCGGAGCCGTGCTGGTGCCTGATTACTTCAACGCCTACCCGGTCGCCCAGAATTTTCAACTGCTCCTCTGCAGCGGCTCGGAAGGTGTCCGCCGCGCCCAAGATAACTCTTTTCCCCTCCTGGTTGAAGTGGTGGGCCAGCTTGGCGATGCTGGTGGTCTTACCCACTCCATTGACTCCTACCATCAAGATGACGTAGGGAGTTGAATCGGCGGGAGAATCCAACCAGGTCTTCGGGGAAGCGCCGGACTCCAAGTCTTGAGTCAAAATTTGTTTCAATCTGGCGAAGGCTGAATCGGCGTCTTCGATCCGCTCCGACTGCACCTGGATTTTCAGGCTTTCAATGATGCGCAGGGAAGTTTCCACCCCCACGTCGGCGGAGATCAGGATTTCCTCAAGTTCTTCCCAAACCCCTTCATCCAGGTTAGAGGAGCGAAGAACATTGAGAATGCGCCCGAACCAGCGCTCCCGACTGCGCTTAACTCCCTCGGTGGTGCGTTTTTCGTTAGCTTCTCGGTTGCGTTGGAAGAATGACAGCATAATTCGGCGGAGTCCCTGCTCTTATTTTTTTGGGCGATGAGCTTCTGGGATGGGGCTTGTCTTTGGGTTTCGGTAGCGGTAACCCTTGCCGCCGCGGTCTCCGATGTTCCGGAGGCGCCGCCTATGCTTGAAGCGGTTCCGCCGGACTTGGAGGGGAGCTTGGGAGAGACGGCATATTGGGCCAGAGCTTCTGTTGCGGCGGCGCGTTCGGCGTCGGCCTTCTTGCTTCCCGTTCCGCGTCCCAAGATTTCACCATCGACCAGAACCGCCACGGTGAACACCGGCCGGTGGTCGGGGCCGTCACTGGATACTACCTGGTAGTGGGGGGTGGAGTGCCCCTGCCCTTGGAGCGTTTCCTGAAGCTGGGACTTGGGGTTCTCCGGCAATTTCCCCCGGCAGCAATAGTCGGCTAACTCCGGTTCCAGCGCTCGGAGGATGAACCGGCGGGCCGGCTCGTACCCTTGGTCCAGGTAAACCGCCGCCACTACCGCCTCGAAGACCTCTTCAAGGATGGACTCCCGCTGCTGGCCGCCGGAGCCTTTCTCGCCTTTTCCCAAGGATAGGTACTCCCCTAAGGACAAACGCCGGGCCGCCTCGGCCAGGCTGGGGCGGCAGACCAGGGCAGACCTGGCTTTGGTTAGTTCCCCCTCTGTCACCTGGGGCAGGTTCCGGTAAAGCTCGGTGGAGATTGCCAGTTCAAGGACGGCATCGCCCAGAAACTCCATACGCTCGTAGGAATCTAGCGCGGAGCCGCCCTGTTCGTTAAGAAAAGACCGATGGACCAAGGCTTGTTTTAGCAGGCCCTGGTCCTTGAAGCGCAATTCCAGCGCCGATTCCAATGGTTCTAGTTCTTCGATTGCCAAGGCGAATCCTGGTAAGTCTCCCCTAGATGAGGCCGTGAGGCCAAGGCGGTGAGGGGCGTTTAACCTCGCCCACGTGTTGGGCGTCGGTAATCACCCGGGTCAGGGACTCGTAAATCTCTCCGGCTTGTTCGTCAGGAGGAATGTGCATCTTTACGAAAGCAGTGCCGCCATTGGGGAACACATAGGTGGGCACGCCAAAGGCGCCGTGCTCCTCCACCGCGATAGTATGGCTTTCCCCAATTTCCCGCAGCAAGTCGGGGTCGGCCAAGTCTTCCCGGAAGCGGGCCGGGTCAATACCGGAGTTGTTGACCGCCTCTTCCATCACCTCCGGGTCGGTTAGGCTGCGTCGTTCCTCGTGCCGCAGCTTCAGTAAAGCGATGAAGAAAGCCTCAAAGGCTTCTTTACCCTGGCGCTTGGCGGCCAAGCCGGCCCGGTGGGCCAACAGGGCGTTATCGGTGCCGTCGACGACCCCGGGTTGCTCCCATACTTTGAAACCCTCTGCTTCCTTGCTGTTCACCTGTTCCAAGGAAAAGGGCTGCCAGTCCACGTCAATGTCCTGTCCGGTGGTTTCTCGCACTTTCGCCAGCCACATGGCAGCGTTATATACGAAGGGTCAACGGAAATCGTAGTAGGTTCGGAAATCGGCTTCGGCCATAGCGTCACCTCCTATTTAATTATCTCGATTTTATCATATCCGCCCCCGGTTATCCAACACCTTATCCAGCCCTTGGGGCGCGCGCCTACTGTTCCCGGTTGGTGACCGGTCGGTATGCTATAATACGGCTAGGATGACACTACCCACGGTTAACCTTCAAGCCAGCTTGCTCACCCCGAAAGCTATCGAAAGTCGCCTCGATAGCGGGAACTTAGCCTCGCTAACCGCGTTGCGCAATCTTGCCCTAGACCGGTCTTTACCGGTGTATCTGGTAGGAGGACCGGTTCGCGACCTGTTGCTGGGCGGCTCGGCTCAGGACCTGGATTTTGTAGTGGAAGGGGATGCGCCGAAGTTGGCTAGGCTTCTGGCCGTGCCGCTAGGTGGTCGGGCGATCATTCATGCCCGCTTTGGCACCGCTACGGTGGTCTGGGATGGAGGCCGGGTTGACTTGGTAACTGCCCGCCGGGAAGTTTATCCCAGACCCGGCGCTCTGCCCCGCGTTTCCCCCGGTTCCATATATGACGACCTGGCTCGGCGGGATTTTTCGGTCAATGCCTTGGCCTTGCCGCTGGTTGAGGGGCAACCTCGGCTACTGGACCCTCACGGCGGGGTGGATGACCTGGGCCGGGGCCTTATTCGCTCCCTGCGTCAAGAAAGTTTTGCCGACGACCCTACCCGGCTGCTGCGAGCTGTTCGGTATGAGCAACGGCTGGGCTTTCGGCTGGAGGCGGACACCGAGGCTCAATTGCGTCAGTCCGTGGCTCAAGGCTGCCTCGGTTACATTAGCGGCGACCGACGCCGCCACGAGTTGGAGCGGATTCTAGCGGAAGAACGGCCCGGCAAGGCCCTGATTCGGGCGGTGGAACTGGGCATTTTGCCAGCGATTCATCCGGCATTTTCGCAGCGGGAATTTCTAGCGCGGTGGGTGTCGGAAGCTCCCCAAATCATTCCTAAATCCGACGCCAGAATCGAACCTTTGGCTTGGTTAGCAGCCTTGTCTTATCCTTGGTCGGAAGGCGATGGGGAGGAGATAATTCGCCGGTTGAATGCGCCCAAGAGTTGGGCCCGGGTAGTCCGGGATACGATAGAACTACGGGAACTGGAAGGAGCTATAAATGACCCGGCTATGCTGCCGTCCCAGCTTGGTCGCTTGCTGGAGGGAATAGACCCGGCCGCCCTTTACGCGGTGGCCGGGTTGACCCGCCGACCCACAGTAAGGCAGTCCCTGCTTTGTTATTTGTACGAATTACGGCGGGTTGCCCCAATGCTGGACGGACGGGAGTTGCTGGCGATGGGCGTCCCGCCCGGCCCGCCGGTGGGTAAGGCGCTGGTCCAGTTGCGCGCCGCTCGATTGGACGGTCAGGTGAGTACCGAAGGGGAGGAACGGCGGTGGGTTTTGGACTATCTGAGGGTGAGAGCCGAAGCTTCGGAGGCAAACCCTGGCGGCGGCTAGACCGGTGTGTCCTACGTCAAAAAGGATACTCCGGCGCCGTTTCCAATGCAGTTTTTCGATGCGGACATTGCGAACCTGAGAGAGCCGAAAAAATTGCGCCTTGACCGGCTAACCGGGCCGGGTAAATCAACCGCAAAGGAAGTTGCTAACGTTATGGCGGAAGATTTGGATCGGGAATTATGTGTAATTTGTAACGACGCCCTGGACGGTGTTCACCAGACCTCTTGCCAGATGTGCGGCGGCAAGTTCCATCAGCCCTGGAGCCAAGACGGTGATATTCCTCAGTGCGGTCGCATTTCCAGCCACGAAGAGGCTCTGGCGATCGTGTTTCTTTGCAACGATTGCTATGAAGGCCGGCGGTCCTGATCGGTACGGCCGGCACAATTTGTTATATAAGGGTCTGAACCATACCGGTTAGGGAGACGGCGGTTTATGAAGGCAGTGTATATTGAGGCTCACGGCGGGCCGGAGGTTCTCAACTACGGAAATCGTCCCGAGCCGGAAGTAGGGCTTGGCGAAGTAAAAGTGCGAGTCAGGGCCGCGGCCTTGAACCGCTTGGACCTGTACACCCGAGCCGGAGGGCGGGGGCTACGCCGGGAGTTTCCTCCACCCCTGATTCTTGGCGGGGACTGTGCCGGTGACGTGGCGCAGGTCGGCCACGGGGCAAGCTGGCTCAAAACTGGCGACCGGGTGGTCGTCAACCCTCGGGTTAGCTGTAACCAATGCTCAGTTTGTATGGCGGGTCGAGACGACCTCTGTCCCACTTCCCGATTTATGGGCAGCGCCGCCGACGGCAGCTACGCCGAGTTTATCGTTGTTCCCGCCGTCAACGCCCACCCGATTGCCGATACGGTTTCCTATGAGGAGGCCGCCGCCGTTCCCACCACTTTTTTGCCGGTGTGGAATATGATGGTGCGCCGCGCCCAGTTACAGCCCTGGGAGACGGTATTGGTGCTGTCGGCCTCCGCCGGCGTGGGCACCGCCGCTATTCAAGTAGCCAAGCAGGTAGTAGGAGCGCGAGTCATTGCCACTACCAGCACCGAAGAGAAGGCGGACAAAGCCCGGGAGTTGGGCGCCGACGAGGTAATTAACTACAATGAAGGAGATTTTACCGAACAGGTCAAGGCGCTAACCGGCGGCGCTGGGGTGGATGTGCTGGTGGACCACGTGGGAGCCGATTTCTTCACCGGAGCCTTCAACTCCTTGCGTCCTGGGGGGCGTTACACTATCTGCGGGGCCACAACCGGTCTGCGTGCCGAGTTGCATTTGGGCCTGCTCTTTACCCGTCAGATCGAGATTTACGGAACCTTTATGGGAAGCAAAGAAGATATGCGGCAGATCGTAGCGATGTTGAATCGGGGCGTCATCCACCCGGCGATTCACCGGGTTTTCCCCTTGTCCGAGGCGGCCGTCGCTCACCAAACAATGGAAGAAGCCAATTTCTTCGGCAAGCTGCTGTTGAGGCCGTGATGCAATGCCAAAACCGCATATCCGGAGATAAAGGCGCCAAACCGGAGCTTTATTTAGGGTGAGCGGCCTGATTAGTGAAGAGCTGATTCAACGGGTGGTGGACAAGCTGGTGGCGAATTACGCGCCGCGGCAGGTAATCCTGTTCGGCTCCTACGCCTGCGGCGCGCCGGACGCGGACAGCGATATTGACCTGTTGATTATCAAGGACACCGATGAGCCTTTTTTTGAGCGGATGGCGCAAGCCTGTCAGTCGTTTGATGGTACGCGCCTGGCTATTCCCTGCGATATTTTGGTGTTGACTCCCGACGAAGCGAACCGACGGCTTAGTAAGGGCGACCATTTCATTGAAGACATTGTGGAAAAGGGGCGTTCTCTATATGGGGAGGCGTCGTGGAAAGAGGAAAGAGAATGTGTGCCCAGTGAAGAACCTACCTACCCGACCTACCCGATGGAATGGCTGATAAATGCGGAAAGAGATTTGCGCCGAGCAAGTCTCATGTTTGACAACGAAGACCCGGCCGCCGCCGGCTTCTTTATCCAGCAGGCGCTGGAAAAGGCATTGAAAGCTTTTTTGCTGCATAACGGTTGGCGGTTGGAGCGAACCCACAACTTGGTAACTCTGCTAAACGCCGGTCTTGACTACGATGCTGGACTGGAAAGTCGCCGCGCTCTTTGTAAGCAGGTCAATAGCTATTACTTTGCGGAAAGGTATCCCGATTCCGGAATGGCTGAACCGGGAATGCCCGAGGTCAGGGATAGTCTGGGGGCGGCGCAGGAACTGGTGGCGAAGATAAGGGAAGCTATCACCGGATAGATTGCCGTTTCATCTCCCGCTTCACGCAGAGGATCGCTTTTGGGCGCCGGGGCGGTCTTTCTTCTCCTGCCTTCTGCCGTGGAACAGATATTGTTGGGCGTAGCCGGCGTAGCGGCCAAAGTAGTCTTGGGCCCATGCCAGCAACTCCCGGTCCGGAGGGGGCTTTTGGCCGGGGAAGTACCATTCTCCCAAGGCCCGACGCACCCACACGTCAATAGGGAAGGCCTCCAGTTTTTCCAGGGAAAAGACGGCGATGCAGTCGGCAATCTTGTTGCCGATGCCGTAGCACTCCATCAACCGTTCCTTGGCCGGAACGTAGGGCATCTGAACCAGGGCAGCCAAGTTCAGGGAACCTTCCACCACCTCCCGAGTTGCCCGGTCAACGTAGGGAGCGCGAAAACCCAGCCCCAACCGCCGCAGTTCCCCCTCGCCGGCCGCTACTAACTGGTCCGGTGGCGGGAAGGAATGACGAACCTCGCCGTTTAACTCAATGGGGCGGCCCAAACTTTCCGCCAGGTTTTCCATGACCTGATGGATGCGCTGAATGTTGGAGTTGGCCGAGCAGATGTAGGCTACCAGGCATTCCCAGGGTTCCTGGCGCAGAATGCACAGGCCGGGATAGCGGGTTACCATATCCGCTACCCTGTGGTCGCGGCAAATTTCGCCGTGGATACGTTCCAGGTCGTCGTCCAGTCGGAAGTAGCTTCGTAAAAGAGGGATTACCGAGGCTTCGGGCCAGGGGGCGGAACGGAACTCCAGACGTGCCGGGGCTAACTGGCGGAGTTTGATGAAGTTGCCGCGCACCACGCCGGAATACCATTGCGCATCCTGCGTTTGCGTATCTGGCGTTTCTTCCCGACGCCAGCGGTGAGCTTGCCCTCCCATCAGGCTGGCTTGTAGGTCAATGGGCCGGTCAGCGACCAGTTCCACGGTTGTCCTCATTTACCCACTGGGCGGCCAATGCGCCGATGCTGGCTAAGTTAACGGGCAAGCGGGTGCATTCGGGTATGGAATCAATAAAAGCGTGGCCGTAATTTCGCCCGGTAATTCGCCGGTCTAACACTACTATCACCCCGCTGTCTCCCTTATTGCGGATCAGCCGGCCCATACCTTGGCGGAACCGCAAGACCGCTTGGGGAATGGAGAACTCGTTGAAAGAGTTTTCGTACTGGTCGGAGCGCGCCTTGACTATCGGGTCGGTGGGGACCTGGAAAGGCAGGCGGGTTATCACCAGGGCCTTGAGGACGCCGCTGGGGAAGTCCACTCCTTCCCAGAAGCTGCTGGTTCCCAACAGCACGCTTTTGGGTTCTTCGATGAAACGGCGGGTAATTTGTTGGGGAGAGCCGTCAACGCCTTGGGCTAATACCTCGATACCGTCGGTCGCTAACCGGTAACGAATCCGGTTGTTTACGTTGCGTAGGGCCGAATAAGAGGTGAAGAGGGCCATCGTCCGACCGGACAGAGACCGGCCCAAGTCGATCAGCGCTTGGGACATAGCTTCGACATAGCCCTCGGTTTGGGGCTGGGGCATATCCTCCGGAATTAGCAGTAGGGCAGCCTTGCGGTAATCAAAGGGAGAACCAACCAACAGTTCGTTGCTTGCTGCGGGGATACCTAGTCGCTGCCGGGAGTAGTCGAAATTTCCCTGGGCGCTGAGGGTGGCGCTAGTCAAGACTACGCTTTCTTTCTGGCTGAACAACCGGTCAAGTAGAATCGGGCCTACTTCCAGGGGCGCCGAGTTGAGGGTAATTTCCGACTTGTTCTGGTCTCGTCGCATCCAGTGGATGTTTTCCGGGTTTGCCGCGCTTAGGACAGCGGCAAGCTGCTCCCGGAGTTGCTCCAGGTTATCTTGCAGGTTGGCGGACTCCAGCGCCAAGGCCGTCAGGTCCGGAGTCGGTGGAGTCGTAGCCGAAGCGTCCGTGAGTTTAGGTAAGGTAGTATTATCTTCCAGGAAACGTTGCAAGGTAGCCAAGGTTTGGATTGTATGGTTTAGTCCCACGTCCACATTTTCCCAAGCTAGGGTGAGGTCGGCCCAACTGCGCTGGCTGCGAGCCTGGGGGGTAATCAGCAGGTCGTCGCCGTTTTCGCCCTGGGCGTTGAAGAACCTTTCCGCTGCCGTCCACATATCGGCCCAATTTCCGCGCAGCCGGGGCATCATTTCTTCTACCGCGCCGACGGACGGTTCTCCATTCTGCCGGAGGGAGGAAGCGACACCTCGGTCGCCCAGGGCCAGCCGCGCCTCGTGGATAAGGCGGTTCAGCAGCTCGGTCTCCTCGCCGAGCCGACCAGGAGGCAACTGGAAACCGAACTGGCGGGTTGCTTCGTCTTCCAGGTTGTGGGCCTCGTCAATAATCAAGTGCTGGTAATCGGGAATGATGCCCCCGCCTCGAATCAGGTCGGATAGCAACAGGGCGTGATTGACCACCACAATATGGGACTGGTCGGCCCGCTCGCGGGCGCTGCGGAGGAAACAAGGCCCATTGCTGTTCCGCAAACCGGGACACCAGCCCTTTTCTCCGGCGGATACCTTGTACCAAGTAAAAGCATCCCGGCCCGACAGATTTATTTCTGCCCGATCTCCGCCGGCCGTGTTCTGCAGCCAGACCGCCGTTTTGCTGAGCAGCCGGGTTTCGTCCACTGTCGCGCTGTCGCTATTAGCCAGGTAGTTCCAGCGGTGCAAGCACAGGTAATTCGCGCGCCCCTTGAGCAGGGCGGCCTTAATTAAATCCGGGTCAACTACTTGAGCCTTCTCCAGCACTTCAGTCAAGGCTGGGATGTCCTTGCGCATCAACTGTTCCTGCAAGTTGATGGTGTTGGTGGAGATTACCACCCGTTGACCTCGGGAGGCGGCAAACAGGGCTGCCGGGAGCAAGTAGGCCATCGACTTGCCCACACCGGTGCCGCCCTCTACTACCAAGTGGCGGCCCTGGTAGATAGCCTGGGCCACCGATGCCAGCATCTCGGCTTGTTCCGGCCGCTGCTCAAACCCCGGAAAGGTCTTGGCGAAGGGGCCGGCGGGGCTCATCAAACCGGCTATCTGGTCTTCATCCAAGTGGTTAAGGTTGCTGTCGTAACGGCGCCGCTCCGGGCGGCCTAAGCGGCTAGCTAGGCTGCTGAGGTCCAGACCGGTCAATCCAAAGACCGCCGGGCTGCTCCTTTCCCCAGTCTCGTCCGTCTCGGCATAATACTCTGCTTCCAGCCCGGCTAGCAGGTTCGCGACCCCCCAGTGGCTGCGGGCAGCCAGGCTGCGGATGTATGCCAGCAGCGCCGGGTGCAATTCGGCGGCCTGTCGTAAGAGGGTTACAAAAAGCTGACGGGTGGCGTCGGCGTCGTCAAGGGCCTGGTGAGCGTGTTTGTGAATTAACCCAAACTGCCGGGCTAAAGCGCCGAGGGAGTATTCGGTGGTGCGCGGCAGGAATACCGAGGCTAAATCCCAAGTATCGTAACCGGGGTTGGCGAGCTTCAGCCCGTGAGTGTCCAGAAAGCGGAGGTCAAAGGAGACGTTGTGCCCAACAATAGGGTGCGTTTCCAGGAAGGTTTCCAGTCCTTGGCTGACCGAGGAGAAGAAGGGCGCCCGGCTGACCTGGTCGGGGCGAATGCCGGTCAGCCGCTGGACAAAATCGGGTATGGCCCGTCCGGGGTTTACAAAAGTGTTAAAGGTATCTATCACCCGGTCGCCCTGAAACTTGACGGCTCCTACCTGGATTATCTTATCCCGGTCGGCGTCCAATCCGGTGGTTTCCAGGTCCAGGGCAACATAAATCCGGTCCAGAGCGGGTATCGCCAAGGGTTGTTGGCCCAGAGACATATCAGCAGACCTTCTCGAAGAGCTTGGATTGGCGCAACTGCGCAACCGATGGGATGGTTGAAGGGTTCACCATAAGCGAGATTATTCGGGCTGGCGGGGCCTCACCCGGTATAGGGGCGCAGTTGACCGGAGCGCAGCCCTACGGCGGGGAAAAACTTGCCGGAGCGCAGCGCGTTCAAGAACTCCGTCTCGGTATGGATTTCGTCGGCAAAGGCGGTTACGTAACGCCCCAGCCCGTGGGTCGAATGGGCGTCGCTGCCGCCGGTCACCGGCATCCGCAACAGGCTGGCTACTTCCATGGCAAAGCCGTTTTCCTCGTCGGCCGTGCCTCCGTTGACTACTTCGATAGCGTGGGCCAGCTTGAAAACCGGGTGCGCCAAGGCATCCTCGGGAACGTGGGGCAGCGGATCGTTGGGCAAGGAGCGGTAAAGATAAGGACGGCCGCGCATATGCTTCCCCAGCACACCCCGGAAGGGATGGGCGCTGACTACGAATCCGCCTTCGGCCTGAGCGGCGCGGCATAGTTCCGCTGCTTGGTGAAAACCGGACATATATCGATCCATGCCAAAGGCCAGCATATGGCCCATATCGGTATCGGCTTCCATGGCCCGAACCAGAACTACGTTATGGCGGCTAGCGAACCGTTCAAACTCGTGGCGATCCCAAGGGCCGCTGTGTTCGGTGATGCAAAGGCCCCGGAGTCCTAACCGTTCCGCTTCTAGAATCAGGTCTTCGGGGGAAAGGTTGCTGTCGGCGCTCCCCCTAGTGGTGTGGATATGCAGGTCAAATATGCGAGCCATGTTGCCCCGATTGTATCTGGGCGGGCTGCTATAGTCAATGCTTGCCGGTCAGCGGAACGGGGCTTCTGAGTTCCCCCTTCCCCCAAGGAGGGCCGGGATGGGGCCGGGCAGGGTACGGCTTGCCCTTGCAGGATTTGGCGTAGCCGGCGGTATGCCGGCTTGGCGCCCTTTGGCTAGGGCAATTTCAGGAGATTTTGCCGGGGTATTGATTACGCTGGGAATTGGATATAATATCTATATTCGTTATTCGTTTTGCGGTTATTCAGGGGAGAATCCCCGATAGTGAAGAGGAGGGCAGGTGATTGAATGTACTAGGTCTGCACCTTTTGTTGGAACTGAAGGAGTGTAACCCCCAGCTCCTTGACAATCTGGACTACGTCCGAAACGCGCTAATCCGCGCCGCCGAAGACGTGGGGGCGCATATTGTTGGCGAATCTTTCCACCAATTTACTCCTCAGGGGGTAACCGGCATCCTCTCTATTGCCGAATCCCATATATCTATTCACACTTGGCCGGAATACCGCTATGCCGCAGCCGACATATTTACTTGCGGTTCCTCTTTTCAACCAGGGGACGCCGCCGCAGTCTTGATCGAACAGTTTGAATCCGATTGCCCGGAGATAACCGAAATTCGTCGTGGTCTGCTTTCGCTGCCGGTGGGAATCTAACCGACGGAATGCGGGGGGACAGAGGACAATGGACGACATATCTGGTAAGTGGCTTCTGGAGACCGTCAATACCGATCTGGCGGTGATGCTCCGGGTTCAGCAGGCGCTGTTTTCTGGCAGGACCGCCTTTCAGCACGTTGAGATTTTGGAATCCCGGCTCTTTGGCCGCAGCTTGGTGTTGGACGGGAAGACGCAATCCACCGAGCGGGACGAACATATTTACCACCAAGCCCTGGTGCAGCCGGCTATGTTGATGCACCCCAACCCGGTTAGCGTATTTATCGGCGGTGGCGGAGAGGGCGGAACTTTGCGAGAGGCTCTGTCCCATCGGTCGGTGGAACGGGTGGTGATGCTCGACTTGGACCGAGAAGTGGTGGAACTGTGCCGTCAGTATCTGCCGCGGCATCATCAGGGGAGCTTTGACGACCCCCGGGTGGAACTATTGCATCAGGACGCTCGGGGCTATTTGGAGAATACGCACGAGCAATTTGACGTGATGATAATGGATCTGGTTGACCCCTTGGAAGGAGGCACCGCCTTTCTGCTTTACACCCAGGAATACTACAACGTCGTTCGGTCACGGCTGAAACCGGGCGGTATCCTGGTTACCCAGTCCGGCCCGGCCGGTCTGCTGAGCCACCAGGAATGTTGCACTACTATATATCGAACTTTGGCCTCCGTTTTCCCCCATAGCGGCCTGTATCAGGTGCACGTTCCGGCGTTCCAAACTCTTTGGGGCTTTACCTTGGCTTCCGATGCTCTCTTGCCGAGGCAGAGCGTTGCCGACGTGGATGGTTTAATATCTGAACGCTTGGGCCGGGATTTAGAGTTTTACGATGGAGAAAGTCACCAGGGAATGTTCAACCTGCCCAAGTTCCTCCGTTCCAGTGTCGCCGCTGAAACCCGCATTAACCGCGACGACGCCCCGGTCTTTATGGCCTGATTAGCGCCCTTCCGACGGTGCTCCCCCCTTCCTACTTTCCTATTTCGCAGAAATCCGCTTGCCCTCATTCTTCCCCGAGGCAGCCGCTCAGGGCCGCCACAAGGATTGCCCACATGGTTTGCCGATTAACGCAAGGGTATCTTTTGGGGGTTTCCTGCTCTGGGGCCGCCGGGATTTCGGCCAGCGCCGAAGCTGCGGGCGTTGGCCGCCGGGCCTTACCCGGCCGCATCGGACAAATCAGGAAACCGCGCCAAGGGCAGAACTTCCCCGGCCGCCTCGTAATGGTCAACCAGGGCGCGGATTGCATCGGGCACTGGGCGGGAGCTCCCGGACTCCGGGTGAAAACCGACGTACACCGCCTCAATTAGCGTCAACAGGCGGTCGGAACCCTCCAGGTAAATCTCCACGTTCAAGGTCAGGCTGGTATTGCCGATGCGGGCCACCCGGGCATAAAGGTCCAGTTCTTCGTCAACTCGGGCCGGCGCCTTGAACTCCAGGTCGGCCTTGACCACCGCGCTGTCGAAGTAGCCTCGCTGGGCAATTCGGTAAATCGAGAAGCCCAGGTTGCGGAAATACTCGGCCTGAGCAACTTCCAGATAACCGAGGTAGGCGCCGTTGAACACGATGCCTTGGGCGTCGCACTCCATCCAGCGTACCCGTACCGAGGTAGAAAACTTGAACTCCGACTTGGGCATAGGGTCAATCCGGGTTAGCGGAGTCGGCAGGTTGGCGGTAGCCCAGCCCGGCCAAGTATTCCCGGTCGCCGGTGGTCAAGTCGGCGGTTTCCAGCAGGTCGGGGCGCCGAGCGAGGGTGCGGCGCAGGGACTCTTGCCGGCGCCAGCGAGCGATATGGGCGTGGTTGCCGGAGCGGAGAACCTCCGGCGTTTCCAAGCCCCGAAACTCGGCGGGGCGGGTATAAAGGGGGTGCTGAAGCAACCCGGAGGTGATGGAATCGTCTTGCACGTTCTCCGCTGCGCCGACCACCCCCGGCGTGAACCGGGATACAGCGTCAATCATCACCATCGCCGCCAACTCCCCGCCGGTCAGCACATAGTCGCCGATGCTGATGTCGTGGGTAGCGAGGTGCGACCTCACTCTTTCATCCACCCCGGCATAGTGGCCGCAAATCAATACCAAGCCCGGCGCATGGGCCAACTCCAGAACCATCTGTTGGTTTAGCGTCCGGCCTTGGGGAGACAATAATATGACGGGAACGGCCGCCCGTTTTGCTGGCGTGTATGCGGCTAATGCGTCCTCGACAGCGTCAAATATCGGCTCTGGCTTCATTACCATACCGGGGCCACCGCCGAACTGGTAATCGTCGGCGGTGGCGTGGGCGTCGTGGGTGTAGGAACGGATGTCAGTAACCTGAATGGACAGCAAGCCGCGCCGGACGGCTCGGCCCAACATACTGTGCTGCACCGGCCCTTCAAAGGCTTCGGGAAAGAGGGTTAAAACGTGAAAATGCACATGTCCAAATTACGAATTGCGAGTTAGAAATTACAAAGCGCCGGTTCTGAGTTTTTAATTCGCAATTCGTAATCCCTAACTCGTAATTCCTACGGGTTCGCGGGCCGGCAGCTTGTCCACTACGGCCTCGCCGCCCTTCATTATCAGCTTGATGTTTTCCGGCTGGCGCAATACCTCAATGTTACGGAGAGGGTCGCCGTCGAGCGCCAGCAGGTCGGCGTACTTGCCCTTGCTCACCGTGCCGATGTCCTGGTCCAGGCCGACACATTCCGCCGCCCAACCGGTGCAAGCCTGGATGGCCTGCATATTGGGCATACCCCGTTCCACCATAATCTGGACTTCCCGGGCGTTGTCCCCATGCACGTATCCGCCGGCGTCAGTGCCGGCCACGACCTTAACTCCGGCGGCCAGGGCCTGGTGTAAGGTATCCCGGTGAATGTCCATCAGGGCGCGGGAGCGGGCCTGCATATGGGGCGCGCTCAAGGTGGCGTGAAACTCGTAAATCTCGAAGGTAGGAACCAGGAAAATGCCCTTGTCGGCCATCATCTTGAGCAGGTCTGGGTCTTCGGCCAGATAGCAGCCGTGTTCAATGGAATGCGCGCCGGCCTCAACGCACATTCGCAAGCCCGGCCCGCCCACAGCGTGGCACATAGTCTGACGGCCCAAAGCTTGGGCTTCATCAATCAAGGCGCGTACCTCCGAAGGGCCGAAGGCAATGTCCAACGGACCGTGTCCGGGGCGGGAACTGGCCCCGCCGGTGGTGGCGAACTTGATAACGTCGGCGCCTACCCGGGCCACTTCCCGAACCTTGGCCCGCACCGGGTCATCGCCGTCGGCTACTCCGGAGGGCAGCATCGGGTCATCGTGGGGATAGCATTGACCAGAGGGAGTTACCTTGTCGGCCAGTCCGCCGGTAGGGGAAATAATGGCTACCGACAACACCAGCCGAGGGCCGGGATAAAGCCCTTGCTCCACGGCTTGCTTGAAGCCGGCATCCAGTCCCCCGGCGTCCCGTACGCAGGTATAACCGGCGGCCAGGGTCCGCTCCAGTACCTTGGCGGTGCGCAAATGCTGGAGGGACAAGGGTTCGTGATACCCCATCCGGCTGGGCAGCCCGTAATCCTTGGAGGCGAGATGGTCGTGGCAGTCGATCATACCGGGCATAAGCGTCATACCGGCCAAGTCCACTATCTCGGTGTTGGGCGGCAGGACGATCGCCTCCCGGGGGCCGGTTTCCACGATGCGCTCCCGGTCAATCAAGACCGTGGCGTTGTTGACGACCGGGCCGCCCGTTCCGTCAATCAGATTAGCTCCGACCAAGGCCTTCATAATTGGGCCTCCATACCGGCTTTATTGTGCTCTGTGTTGCTGATGCTAAAGAAGCGCCTCTTTCTTGTCAAGGTTGCCTTGCTTCTTCACCCAGGGCAACGCAGCTACCGGGGCTACCCTGAGGCGGCTTGGGTGGTTGATTTTCCCAGATTTACGCTTAATCGGAAGGGAAACTATAGGGAAAGAGTTGTATCTTTTCGCTTAACCTTAACTGGTACGCTGAGCGGAACGTCCCGTCCGGCGCTTTTCGGTCAGGCGCCGGACGCAAGGCGCAGGGTGTTGATGGAGGTGTTGGTGATGGGTTGCTTTTCGGTTACCGGGTGGCTGGCGCGGCTGACTTGGGTTCTTGTTTTGACGTTTGGCTTGGCGTTAAGTCTGGGTTGCTCTGCCGATTCGCTCTCTTTCTTCTCCGCCGGCGGTAACCCGATAGTCTTTGTTTCCGATTCCGACGGCGACCAGGAGATTTACTTACTGGACCCGGAAAGCGGCAGTACCACTCGTCTTACCAGCAATCAGGCCGAGGACTTTAGTCCCCGGTGGTCGGCCAACGGTGAGAACATAGCGTATATTTCCAACGAATCCGGGTATGATGAGATAAATGTTCTGGATCGGAAAGGAACCCGGCTACGGCGTTTGACTAATAATCCCGGCGCTGATGGCTCTCCCCGCTGGGCGCCGAAAGAAGACAAATTGGTGTTCGTCTCGGAGCGAGAAGAGCTGGGGGAAACGGTCCAAGAAATCTATTCGGTAAACGCTGTCGGCGAAACGCTTACCCGGGTCACCTTCAACGCCGATTCGGATAAGTTGGGCGACTGGTCTCCCGATGGAGAGTGGATTGTATTTTATAACGAAGATTCCCAAGAAAATCGGGGTTTGTGGCTGCGCAATCCCTTGGGGGTGAACTTGGTGCGGCTGACCGAAGGTAAGGACTCGCAGCCGGTTTGGTCGCCGGATGGTCGCTATATCGCCTTCATCCGGCAGCAGGGGGATGCTGCCGACATCTATGTTGTCCACAAGTCCAGAGGCGGTGGCTGGGATGACGGGGTGGAGGAGTTGCGGTTGACCCAGGACGCCTCCGACGACCTTTCCCCGGTATGGCGGCCAGACGGTAAAACCCTGGCTTTCGTCTCCCACCGGGACGGCAACCCGGAGATTTATACTATGCAGGCCGATGGCGCCAACCAGCAGCGTCTGACCAACAACAACGCCGATGACCTGTCTCCGGTCTGGTCTCCCGACGGTAAGCAACTGGCCTTTGTTACCTATTTGTACGGCAAGGCCGAGATTCTGGTTATGGACGCCGACGGCGCCCGTCAGCGACGGCTGACCAATAATGATTTTGAGGACGTCAGCCCGGACTGGTAAAAACTCAGCCTGCTTTGAATAACCTTCTTTTCGACAAGCCTAAGGTCATGCGTTACACTCCCATAATGAATGATGGCTATGATGGCTAACGGCGATTCGACTCTGGTGGATTATCGGCTTATAGCTCCTCTAATGGGCCGTCTCGGGTCGCCCTTGGCCGCCGTAACCAGCCAGGCGCCGGGCCAACGTTCAGATTGCGGTTGCTATTTCCGCAGCTTCAGCTTCCATCGCACCCGACCGGCCCCGGGCACTGGTGCAGATATACAAGGAAAACTACAGCCATGACTGATTTATTAAAGCCGGGCTTTGCCCTCAACTTTCTGCGCCAAGATCAGCTTCACTTAATCCAGGACTTCGTGTTCGGGTCCCCGCCGGGACAAGCTGGCCGGGGTGGGCTATACAGAAAGGGCAAACGGCAGCCCGGCGCTGGCCGACTGCTTGGGTTACCTGGATTGTCGGGTGGTCAAGGCAAGGGACGGCGGCGATATGACCTGCTTTCTGGCCGAGGTTCTGGAGGGCTGGGCCGACCCGACTGCTGAACTGAGGTATTGGCGGAAAGCCCGGCGGCGTATTCCACTGGAATAGAACGAGGAATGGAACGTCAAAATCAGCGAGGATATAGCCCGGTCCCGGCAGCGCGCCGGGCAGATTGACGATACTCTCTGGATGCCATAGCAAAAGCAACACCTTGGGAAAACACCGCTCCACTAAAGGACTACAGGAGTCATAGGGGTTGGCGATGAATGATATGGCGCTGCGCCGGATAGAGGACGTTATCGTGAAAATCCACGCCGCACCGCATAAATCGGCGCTGGTGGCGGCCGGCGCCGGCAGCAGCGCGATGTCCTGGCTGTTGGGCGTGTCCGGCGCCTCGCGCACTTTGTTGGAGGCGCGGGTTCCCTACGGGCGCCGCTCTATGATTGACTTGGTAGGCCACGAACCGGCCCAATTCGTTTCGCCCCAGACCGCCCGCGCGATGGCCCGCGCCGCCTACCGTCGGGGAATGCTGCTCCGAGAGGACGACTCTCCCGTTGTCGGTCTGGCCTGCACCGCTACCATCGCTACTGACCGGCCCAAACGGGGCGACCATCGGGCCTGCATCGCCGCTTGGGACGCTGACCAGGCCGCCGCCTGTAACCTGACCCTGGAAAAGGGTAAACGGGACCGGGGCGGCGAGGAGGAAGCAGTCAGCCGGTTGATAATCCACGCTATGGCCCAAGCCTTTGGCATTGTGGCAGACCTGCCCTTGGGACTGACTGAGGCGGAGCGGCCGGAGCTAACTACGATGCCGCACCCTAGCCCGGCGCAGCGGCTCCTATCCGGCGAAGTCGATACCGTCATCGCCCACCCGGACGGGCGGCTGACCGCCAACGAGGCGGCCGCCCTGACCGGGTGGGCCGTCCTGCCCGGCTCCTTCAGCCCCCTGCACTACGGTCACGAGGAACTGGCCCGTATCACCGGGGCAATTACCGGGCTGGAAGTGATGTATGAGCTGTCCGTGGTCAATGTGGATAAGCCGCCGTTGGAAGAGTCGGAAATACAGCGGCGCGTCAGCCGGTTTGCCGGCAAAGGCGCTGTTGCCCTGACCCGCGCCGAAACTTTTCGTAAAAAGGCCGACCTGTTCCCTGGCTGCGTCTTTGTCATCGGTTGGGACACCCTGATTCGCCTGATCGACCCCAGGTACTACGGCGGTGAGGAAGGGGCTATGCTGACTGCCTTGGCCGAGATTTGGGCCTTGGGTTGCCGCTTCCTGGTGGCCGGTCGGGAAAGCGACGGCGCGTTCCACACCTTGGCAGAGGTAGCCATCCCCCAAGGCTTCCACCCGCTGTTTCAAGCGATACCGGAAGCCCAGTTCCGGGCCGATATTTCCTCTACGGAGTTGAGGGGGCGGAGGTAAGCCTGTATGTTCTGGCCGAAATACTGAATTGAAATGCAGATAGCCGTGACAATACTCGAATTAGCGCCTCCCGAATGCATAAACTTGAAAACCCATGCGTTACTTGATAGAAATAGCTGCAAGAACGCTTGATAGATAATCCGTCCCTGCTTGGCTTGGGCGCTCTGGAAGCGCGGGATTCCGAGCGGCGGCAGGTTTGGCTTGCTGCGGTTCGAACCGGAAAGCCGGACCCGCTAGGAGGTGGAAATTCAGTTGGGGCGACCGATAAAACCCATTTAGTCCGTACTGTCGAGTATTGGGACATTGAACGCCGTCGGTATCCTCAGTATGAACATATTGCCGTTATTGTAGCGGAAGATATCACTAGCAGATTTCTGAACGTCATTTCGCTGTTCAACGGGTTTATCCCGTTAATTGCCATTTAGTTAAGAGGAGTAAGCGTCAACGGGGCTTTCACGCTGATAGCGACGAAAGTTCTTGAAGATGAAGGACTGACTGCCGAGCTTAATAGCGCCGGGTTATCGTTTATCTTGACTTGAGGTCGAGATACTATCGTATCCAAGTGCGACCGGCCGATTTGGAATAACACTGGGATATTTTATTGGACTTAGTCGCCAGAGCGCGCATGGTTTATAACCTCCAGCCCTGGTTGGTTTTACTTGGAGGTGGTGGCGCAGGAAGGTAGAGGGTAATCGTTGCAAAAAATTGCGGGCAGTTTTAATACTCCCCAGCCGTCAACAAATTGACACCCTCCGGTCTCGGTGATATTATTTGCTGGCTATTTTAGGGCGAGAGTTTTCCCGCCGGGTGGTGCAATTGCAAGCCTTTGACCCTAACCTGTTCGCCGGCAACTGGACGATGGTGGCCCTCTCCGCCCTGGTCGCGGTGGCGGCTATTGGCGGAATGTTCCTTGGTTCCCGCATCCTGTCATCCCGCCGCCCTAGCGCAGTCAAGCTATCCACCTACGAGTGCGGCATCGAGCCGGCTCGCTATTCCTGGTCCAACATCAACCTCCGGTTCTACATTTTCGCCATTCTCTTTCTCATCTTCGACGTGGAAGCGGTGTTTCTCTTTCCCTGGGCGGTCGTATTTCTGGAACAGCGGGATTTGGGCAACTCCATACCCTTCTACGCTATGATAATGTTCTTGGGCGTCCTGTTCTTTGCTATCATCTACGGCTGGAAGAAAGGGGTTCTTGAATGGCAGAAATAATCCTCGGCCCCGGTAACCAACCGGCGCCCAGCCTGTTTAACCAGGCCACCGCCGGCAAAATTCCCGGGGTAATCACGACCTCCACGGAGCAGCTTTTTGGTATGGCTCGCAAGTCATCCCTGTGGATGTTGAGCTTCGGCTTGGCCTGTTGCGCCATTGAGATGATTTCCACCTATATGGCGCACCACGACTTTGATCGGTTCGGCGTGGTTACCTGGCCTTCGCCCCGTCAGTCGGATGTGATGATTGTGGCCGGCACGGTGGTCAAGAAGATGGCCGAGCCCATTCGCCTGCTCTACGAACAGATGCCGGACCCCAAGTGGGTTATCGCGATGGGCAGCTGCGCTACCAACGGCGGCCCTTATTACCGCTCCTATTCCGTGGTGATGGGCGTTGACCATATCATCCCGGTTGACGTTTACGTTCCGGGTTGCCCGCCTCGCCCGGAGGCTCTCCTGTTCGGTATCCTCAAGCTCCAGGAAAAAATTATGCAGGACGCCCGAAACAGTGGCGGCGAATAGGCATACCGGCGCTGGCGCCGGAAATGAAGCTGAGGCCGAGCAACCCGATTATTCCCGATTGACCGCGGAGAGCCGGGAAGCGCTGGCGGTGGCTGAGGAGCTCTTTCAGGAGTTTAACCCCCAGCCGGGGCTGTTGGCCGACCTGCCCCGGATAACTATTGATTCGTCCTACATTGACCGGGCTTGTCAACTGGCCCGGGATGACCCCAAGTTGTCCCTCAAAATGTTGCTCTGCCTCTCCTGCGTAGACTACGAGGAATACTTCCAGTTGGTTTACTTCCTCCATTCGCTGGATAAGGAACAGACGCTGGTTATCAAGGCCGACGTGTCTTATGATAATCCCCGCTTGCCCTCGGTGGCCGGAGTGTGGGCCGCCGCCGAGTGGTACGAGCGGGAGGCTCGGGACCTGTTCGGCGTGGAATTTGACGGCAACCCGGACGCGGCCCCGTTGCTGCTCTACGAAGGGTTTGATGGATTTCCGGGCCGTAAGGAATTTCCTTTCTACGAGTACCGGGAGTTTTAGTTGTTATGGAACCGACCGAGCCAATGAAGCCAACTGTCTTGACCGCTCGGGTGCTTTGGAACGAGGGCCGCTACGTTGCCCGAATTGATGATTTGGCTCTGGAAGCGGAGGGAGAAACGGAGGCGGAGGCCCAGGACGAATTGATAAACTTGATGCGCAACTGGATTGAAATTCAGGACGGCAAGAGCGCCTTGGAGGGAACTCTAGCCCAGGCCGGCTTCCCGGGAGTGGGAGAGGATACCGAGTTGCAGTTGGAGTTTGTGGAGTAGTCCAGCGGTTCTGCGCATAGCCGAGTATAGCGGGTTGAGCGAACTAGGGCTTCCTTGACCCAACGCAGGATGAACGGAGTCGGAGGAATATCGGAATAACCGGAGCGATAGATAGGACGACTTGGATAAAATCGTTTACCAGATAGAGGAATCCCGGCAGGGCAGCAATTTTTTGGCCTATTGCCCGGAGTTGGTGATTACCGCCTTTGGCGATACCTCGGAAGATGCCCGCCAAGCGCTCCGCGCGGAAATCTCTGGCTATCTGGAGGACTGCGAAAAGCTGGGCATTCTGGACGATGTGCTGATCGACGCCGGGTTTTATGATAACGATGAGGTCTGGATGAGTAGCTTGGTAACCCCGCCCAAAGAACCGCGCATTACTTTCCTGTAGTAGATAAGAAGATATGTCAGCGGATAGCATTAAGTTCGTATGCAGATAAGGGAGAAATGGTAGAAAGTCATACTGACTCAACCGTCGACGCAGCGGCCAACCGTCCGGGCAATGCCGAACCCGTTGAGATGCTGCTGAATATGGGGCCACAGCATCCCTCCACCCACGGGGTCTTTCGGATGGTGCTGTGGGTTGACGGCGAAAAAATCGTGGACGTGGAACCCCACATCGGCTACCTGCACCGGGGATCGGAAAAGCTGTGCGAAGGGGAGCAGTATCACCAGGTAATCACTCTCTTTGATCGGCTGGACTACGTTGCCAACTTCAACAACGAACTGGTCTATTGCCAGGCGGTGGAGAAGTTGATGGGACTGACGGTGCCGGAACGGGCCGAGTATGTGCGGGTTATTCTCTGCGAGTTGAACCGTATCGCCAGCCACCTGCTTTATGTCGGTACTATTGGCCTGGACGCCGGAGCTATGACCCCCACCATGTTCGCCTTCCGCGGTCGGGAGCGGATTCAAGCTCTCTTTGAGGCGGTCTCCGGCGCTCGTATGATGCACAACTATTTCCGCATCGGCGGCCTGAAAGAAGAATTGCCGGACAACTTTGAGCAACTTATCGGGGACTTACTGCCCTTGCTCCGGGAGGATGTGGCGGAGAGCGATAAAATCCTGACCTTCAACGAGATTTTCCTCTCCCGTCTCAAGGATGTGGGCGCCATCAGCGCAGAAGATGCCATAGATTTTGGTTTTACCGGCCCTTGCCTGCGGGGCTGCGGCGTCGAGTACGACGTGCGCAAGGCCCAACCTTATTCGGTGTACGACCGCTTTGACTTTGATGTTCCGGTGGGGTTAGACGGCGATTGCTGGGACCGCCACTGGGTACGGGTCCAGGAGATGTATGAATCCCTGCGGATTATTGAGCAGGCGTTAACCCAGATGCCCGACGGCGGCGTAGGGTCTTCCCTGGGCCGGCGCCTCATTCGCCCACCGGTCGGCGAGGTTTATATGCGGGCGGAAAACCCGCGGGGCGAAATTGGCGTTCACCTGGTCAGCAAGGGCGCCGACCGGCCCTACCGTCTCAAGGTTCGTCCCCCCTCCTTCTGCAACCTCTCCGCCATCAAGCGCCTGCTTAAAGACTCTTGGATTGCCGACTCGGTGGTGATCCTTGGCTCCCTGGATATCGTTTTGGGGGAGGTGGATCGCTGATGTCGCCGGTCAGCTGGTCCGATGTTCTCGGGATGGTGGCGGGGTTGCTGGCGATGTTCAGCGCGCTGGCGGTGATCGTCCTTTCCTTGACGTGGCTGGAGCGCAAGTATCTGGGCCGGCTGCAACTGCGGCTGGGGCCGACCCGCACCGGGCCTATGGGCCTGCTGCAACCAGTGGCCGACGCCGTCAAGCTGATTCTGAAAGAGGACATAACGCCCACATCCTCCGACCGGGTCATTTTCTGGGCGGCCCCGGTCATCGTAGTAATCTCCGCCTTTATGATTTGGGTACCCATTCCGGGGAGCGAAGAACTGGTTCTGCGCAACCTGGAGTTGGGGCTTTTTTACATTACCGCTTTTGCCGTAATCGGTATCCTGGGGCTGGTTCTAGCTGGCTGGGGTTCGGCCAACAAGTATGGCGTTTTGGGCGGGCTGCGGGCTGCGGCCCAGCTAATCAGCTACGAAATACCGATTATTATGGTGGTAGTTTCGGTGGGAATGTTGGCTCAATCCCTGGATTTGCGGGTGATTGTCGCCCACCAGACCCAAATACCCTATGCGCTTATCCTGCCCCTGGGCCTGGTAATATTCTTTATTGCCGGGCTGGCCGAGGTGGGGCGCACTCCCTTTGACATCTACCACGCCGAATCCGAGGTGGTGGGCGGCCCCTTTGTGGAATACAGCGGCGCTCATTGGTCGGTATTTTTCTTGGCCGAATACATCAACACCTTTGCTATTGCCGCGCTGGTAACCCTGCTTTTCCTGGGCGGCTGGTCGTGGCCTTGGCAATCAGCCGCGCTGAGTTGGCTGCCTGCGTTGTCCGGGGCCGCTTGGCTGACGCCTTTGCTGAGCGTGGTATGGTTCCTGATTAAGGTTTATGCGGTTATACTGGTAGTGTTCTGGATTAGAGGAACTTTTCCCCGGCTCCGCATTGACCAGTTGATGGCCTTTGCCTGGAAGGTGATGGTTCCCCTGTCTTTCTATTCTATCGTTATCACGGCTATCTATCTGTTCTACGACTGGCCGGCTTGGACGCTTACCCTGATGTCCCTGGCCGGGCTGGTCGTGGTGGGCTACCTGGTGTACCGGCGAATGATGGCTCCGGCGCGGCGGGTGGCCGAGGTAAAGGCCCGGCAGGCGGACCGACTGTCCGCCCGCCGCGCTGATTGAGAAGTTGCGTCGGATACGGCGCGGAGTAGGAGCAATGCTGAATAGCCTCAAAGGAATGTTGTTGACCTTGGCTTCCACCATCACTGGGTTGCGCCAGCCGATAACCCGACAGTATCCGACCGTGCCAACGCCGGTGCAGTCCCGATTTATGGGCTTTCCGGCTCTGACTTGGGATGACCAAGTGGGTGAACCCTACTGTACCGGTTGTATGGTCTGTATCCGCAACTGCCCGACCCAATGTATGTCGGCCAGTATGATGGACAACCCCCTCAACGCCGAGGGGCAGAGCTCCCGCCGGAAAATCGTTGACTATTTCGAGATTAACCTGAATCGCTGTATCCTGTGCGGGATTTGCGTCGAGGTGTGCAACTTTGACGCCATAGTTATGAGCCACGAGCACGAGATGAGCACCTACGAGCGCAACGGCGACCGGGTGAACCTGCCGTCGCTCCTGGAAATCGGCAAGAAACATCAACGGGAAACGGCTTGGGTTCCTCCCACCGTGCTGGCCAAAGCCAGGAAGGACGCCGAGGATGCGGCTAAGGCGGCGTCGGAAAAAGAAAAGGCGGCGGCCGGCGCCGAAACCGGAGGAAGCGCCGATTAGAGCCGGTAAATCGGAAGCGGAGCAAAGAGTCATTCCGAAACGCGAAGACGAACGGAACCTGAACTTGTCGGGTGGACACCCGGCCTATTGTACCGGTCAGAACTGCACCGACAAGTTTCTGGAAAGGAAGAAAATAAAACCGGGCCGCCGGAAGCCGCTTGCGCCGGAGCCGGTGAAACGGCGCCTGGGCGGGTGCGACTGCATTACTTGCCGGTTGCTCGGTTCCGTCGGTGATTTGCCCCCGTTGGAACGGTCAAACTGGCGCAAGGGTGGTTGCTGCGCCGTCTGTTCGGGAAGGGTCGGTAACCGGGAATGGGTGGCGGGTTCCGGGTTTTGATGAGAGACCGGTTCTGATGAAAAGCCGGCAGTTAACGACTGCCGGCAGTTGCAGGAAAGACAGAACGATATAGAGCGCATAGCTATGATAACCGGTTACAGCGGCATTAAATTGGGACCGTATCTGCCCGCCCCCACCCTGGGGCGGCAGAGAGATGGTTCCCGTTTCGACGAGGGTAGCTAAACGTGTCCTGGTTCCTGTTTGCCATACTGGCGGTGTTCACTCTGGGCGGCGGTCTGGGGGTGGTAATCACCCGCAATGTGGTGCATGCCGCCCTGTTCCTGCTGGTCTCCCTGGTGGCCGTCGCCGGCGTGTATCTGATACTCTTTGCCGAGTTTCTGGCCTTGGTGCAGGTGCTGATTTACGGCGGGGCCATCATCATCGTGCTGCTCTTTGCTATAATGTTGACCCGCACCGCCGAGTACCCGCACATCTCCGACAACCGGCAATGGCCGCTGGCCGCCGTGGCCGCCGCCGGAGTTGGGGTAGTGCTGGGCGCCGCCTTTTGGATTAAGGGCGTCTCCCAATCCGCGCCGCATAGTCCCGCCTTCAGCGAGTTGGCTAACTCTCTCTTTACCCGGTGGGCCATTCCCTTTGAGGTGGCCTCCCTGGTCTTGCTAGTAGCCTTGATTGGGGCTATCATCATCGCCCGCGCCGGGGAGGACAATCGCTAGCTTATGGTTCCGTTGGTTTACTTCCAGTTGTTGAGCGTGGCTCTGTTTATCATCGGGTTATACGGGGTGATGGCCCGCCGCAGCGCCGTGCTGATTGTGATGTCTATCGAGTTGATGTTGAACGCCGTAAACATTAACCTAATTGCCGCCGCTTCCCATCGGGAAGGGACGGGTAGCTTCATCAATTTCGATGGCCAGATAATCGCCATTTTCATCATTACCGTGGCTGCTGCCGAGGTGGGGTTGGCTATGGCGATTATTATGCGGATGTACCGAAATCGGGCCACAGTAAACGTGGACGAAATAGACTTGATGAAATGGTAGCAATGATATTGCCGACCACCGAACACCGGCGGTGGGAACCGGCCCCATCGCCGGCCTGCAGCGAACGGATTTCCGGGGAGGTCTCGCCTTAGTTATGGAATGGGCTTGGCTAATCCCGGTATTCAGCTTCGCGGTCGTCCCGCTGATTATCCTTTTTGGCAAATACCTGCCGGGCAAGGGTTCGCCCCTGGCAATCCTGGCGATTATTGGCGGGTTTGTCCTGTTCTGGGTTATCCTGTTCGGTTTCCTGAATGCTACGCCCGATACCGAAAACTGCCACATCGCCGAGAAAACCGGCGCCCTGACCTGCTCCTACCAGCGTACTTGGTTCGATGCCGGTTTCCCGGGAACCGATAACGACGTGGATAAGCGAGTGCGCCTTACTTGGGGCATCATCATCGACCCGCTGGCGATCGCTATGCTGGGATTGGCTACCTTTGTGGCCTTGATGGTGCAGATTTACTCCCTGAGTTATATGAAAGGCGATGCGCGCTTTGACTGGTACTATGCATTCCATGCCCTGTTTATCGCCGCTATGCTTACCCTGGTGCTGGCCGACAACTTCTTGCTGTTGTACGTGGCCTGGGAATTGGTGGGCCTATGCTCCTATCTGCTCATCGGCTTCTGGTTCGAGCGGCCTACAGCCCGGGAGGCGGCCAAGAAGGCTTTTATCGTTACCCGCATCGGCGACGTGGGCCTGCTCATCGGTATCTTGCTGCTGTGGCGGGAGGTGGGCAGTTTCAGTATGGCCGACGCTTTTGTCGCCGCCCAGAGCGGGGCAATGAGTCAGGGCGTCGCCACCGCCGCCGCCTTGCTGCTGTTCCTGGGAGCGATGGGCAAATCGGCTCAATTCCCTTTCCACGTTTGGCTACCCGACGCGATGGAAGGTCCCACGCCGGTCAGCGCGTTGATTCACGCCGCCACTATGGTCGCTGCCGGGGTTTACCTGGTCGCCCGGGCCTTCCCCCTCTTCGCCGCCTCCGGCGATGCCCTGCTGGTGGTGGCGATTATCGGGCTGGTTACGGCCCTAGGCGCGGCCACCATTGCCTTGGTGTCCACCGACCTGAAACGTATCCTGGCCTATTCCACTATCAGCCATTTAGGGTTGATGATGCTGTCCCTGGGGGCTTTCGGTTATACCGCCGCCCTTTTCCACTTGCTGGCTCACGGCTTCTCTAAGGCCCTGTTATTCCTGGGCGCCGGCAGCGTGATGCACGCTACTGATGAGCTGGACATTCGCAAGATGGGCGGCTTGCGGAAGGTAATGCCCCTAACCGCCATCCTGTTCTCCATCGGCGCCTTGTCTCTGGGCGGCATCCCCATTCTGGCCGGGTTTTGGAGCAAGGATGAAATCCTGATTGCGGTCAACGATCACCTGCATCCGGCATTTATCGTTTTAACCCTGCTGACCGTCCTGCTCAGCGCGCTGTATATGGCCCGGGCGATGTTTGTGGTGTTTTATGGAAGGTTCGCCAATGCGCAGGAACACGCCCACGAATCGCCGCCACTAATGACCATAACCATGGCCTTGCTGGGCGTCCTGGCTCTGTTCTTCGGCTTTATGGCTTTTAACTGGCCGGGAAGCTACGAAGGCATCGGGACTTTCCTGTTCTATGACCACCCGGAGGGCTTCCACTTCGTCTGGTGGCTGGGCATCCTGTCCACTGTATTGGCGGTGGCCGCTTTCGGGTACGCTTACCTGGCCTACGTAAAGCGGAACGATGGGTTGGCCGGGTTGAAAGGCCGCTTTGCCGGCTTGCTCCGGGTGGTGGAGAACAAGTATTACATCGACGAAGCCTATCAATGGAGCGTTGACCGGGTGGCGCTGACCTTCTCCGGATTCGTCGCCTGGCTAGACCGGGCGGTGGTGAACGATGTGGCCGTCAATGGTCCGGCAAATTTGGTCCGGCGTCTGGGCGAGGTCCTGAAGCTCCACGTTACCGGCCACGTTTACAGCTATGCCTTGGCAATGGCCCTGGGGCTGATTGGCCTGGCTATCTTTTGGTGGATTCAATCCGTATGACTTGCCGACCGGTAACCAATGAGTAACTTTGACCAATCAGCATTGCTGCTGATTATCTTGGCGCCGCTGGCCGGGGCCTTGCTGTCGGTGTTCCTGCCCCGAGGCCGGCCTAACGATGCCTGGTACTTCGCCATCTTTGTATCCGCCATTACCTTGATTCTGTCCTTGCTTCTCTTTGCCCGGTACGACTTTTCCGCCGGCGGCTACCAGTTCGCCCGCACTTATGAGTGGCTGGACGCGCCTCTGAACATTGACCTTTCGCTGGCTATGGACGGCATCGCCGCGCCGCTGGTGCTGCTCAATGGCATCGTCCTCTTTGGCGCCGTGCTGATTTCCCAGACCATCAAGCACCGGACGCGGGACTTCTTTGTGCTGCTGCTGGCCTTGGGTTCGGGCGTGTTCGGCGTCTTTGTGGTTCAAGACCTGTTTTTCCTGTTCTTCTTCTACGAGCTGGCGGTGCTGCCGATGTATCTGCTGATTGGCGTGTGGGGCAGCAGCACCGACTTCGGGAGCTTTGTGCGCACCAAGGAATACGGCGCGATGAAGCTGATGCTGTTTCTGGTGGCGGGCAGCGTTCTTATATGGATCGGGATTCTGGCCCTGTACGTGGCGGCGGGGCAGGCCGGTTCTCCTACTTTTTCCTTGGTAACCTTGGGCGAGCTTTCTCAGTCTGGGCATTTCGGCCCGGACTTCCAGAACTGGGTCTTTCCCTTGTTTATGATCGGCTTTGGCGTGCTGGCTGGTTTGTGGCCCTTTCACACCTGGTCGCCCGACGGCCACGTTGCGGCGCCCACCGGGGTCAGTATGCTGCACGCCGGGGTATTGATGAAGTTGGGCGCCTTTGGCATCATCCGGGTGGGGATGGCGTTGCTGCCGGAGGGGGCCGCCGCCTGGATGCCGGTTTTGATTGTGTTGGGCACGGTCAACGTCATCTACGGCGCCATTTCCGCGATGTCCCAGCGAGACCTGAAATATATTATCGGCTACTCCAGCGTCAGCCACATGGGTTATGTCCTGATGGGCATTGCCACCCTGCACCCGGTAGGCTTGACCGGGGCGGTGCTGCAAATGTTCTCCCACGGCATTATGACCGCCCTGATGTTCGCGATGGTGGGGGCCATCTACGAGCGTTCCCACGTACGGGACATCACCGTGCTGAACGGGCTGATGAAGCGGATGGGAACGACTAGCTTCTTCTTCGCCATCGCCGGCTTGGCCTCGCTGGGTCTGCCGGGGCTGAGCGGGTTCGTGGCCGAGTTTATGGTTTTCACCGGGGCTTTCCGCACCTATCTGCCTCTGGCGGTATTGGCGGTAATCGGGGCGGCATTAACGGCGGTGTATATCCTGCGGCTGTTGGCCCGCACCTTCTTCGGAGAGGCCGACCCGCAGTGGGAACATCTCACCGACGCCAGTCCGGTGGAAAAGACGGTAGGCGCCGCCTTTGTCCTGATCCTACTGTTCGTAGGCGTCTGGCCGGCCCCGCTGACCCGGGTAATCAACGTGAGCGTAGAGTCGGCGCTGGGGCTGTTTTAAGGCTTCCTCCGGAGAGAGTATTCCAACCAGGAAGCGCGAGGCGCCCTTAGTTTTAGGTTGGTTTAGGGGATTATGTCGGGATTAACCGATAATCTGTATTTGCTGACGCCAGAGTTTGCCCTGGCTGGGCTGGCTTTCCTGGTGTTTGCCGTTGACCTGTTGCTGCCGGAAGAGCGGAAACACCTCTTGGGCTGGCTGGCTGTCCTGGGACTGCTGGGATTGGTGGTATTGTCCCTGCTGCTGCTCCCCGGCAAAGAGGCGACGCTGTATGGCGGCTTGCTGGCGATTGACGGCTATGCCCTTTTCTTCAAGGTGTTGTTCCTGGGCATCGGCGTCTTTATCATCCTCAGCTCCATTGACTACGTAAAGCTGCATCTGACCCACCCGGGGGAATTCTACGGACTGCTCCTCTTTTCCATCCTGGGGATGAACTTGATGGCCCAATCCCGGGAACTGCTGACCGCCTACATTTCCCTGGAATTACTCAGCTTCAGCCTGTACGTAATGGTGGCTTACGCCTTGGGCAATCCCAAGTCCAATGAGGGCAGCCTTAAATACATCATCATCGGAGCCTTTTCCTCGGCCATCTTGCTGTACGGCATCAGTATGGTTTACAGTTCGCTGGGGGTAACCCGGTTCGAGGGAATCAGCGCAGCTCTTTCCAGCATTACCGACCTGCGTCCGGCTCTGTGGGTCGGGTTGGCGTTGATTATAGTAGGGCTGGGGTTCAAGCTGGCGGCGGCGCCCTTCCACATGTGGGCCCCGGATGTCTATGAGGGCGCGCCCCTGCCGGTTACCGCTTACCTGGCGATAGCCTCCAAGGCGGCGGCCTTTGCTCTGTTGCTGCGCCTGCTGGCCGAGGCTTTTGTACCGGTCGGCGACCGCTGGGACCAGTGGCAGATAATCGTGGCGGCGCTGGCGGCCCTGACGATGCTGCTGGGCAACTTGGTGGCTCTGGCCCAGCGCAACCTGAAGCGACTAATGGCCTACTCCAGTATCGGCCACGTGGGATATATCCTGGCCGGCGCGGCCGCCCTGTCTCCAGACTCGCTGTTGGGGGCCAACGGGATAATTTTCTACCTGGTGGGCTACTCCGTAACCAGCATAATGGTATTCGCCGCCCTGATCGCCTTTTTCAACGCCACCGGTCAGGAGGAAATTGCCGACTTGGCCGGCTTGGCCGACCGGCAGCCCTTACTGGCAATGGCGGTCGCTATTGGCCTCTTTTCCCTGGGTGGGCTGCCGATCTTTGTCGGTTTCACGATGAAGTTCTACCTATTCACGGCGGTAGCCAACGCCGGTTTCCTGTGGCTGGCCGGGCTGGCGATTTTCACCAGCTTGATTTCCCTGTACTATTATTTGCAGGTCATTCGGCAGATGTATATCCAGCCGGCGTTGGCCGCTCCCCTGCCCGGAGAGGAGGACAACCCGGATAATGAACATTCCTCGGCAGAGCATACCCATACTCCCTCCCACCATCTGCCCCATGACGATTACGAACCTCTGCCCCGCCCCCCGGCGGCGCTGTTGGCGGTCGTTGTTCTGGGGCTGATAGCAACGGTGGCCTTAGGGGTCTATCCGGCGCCCTTACTGGAACTGGTGGAAGCAGCTAGCGCAGCCATACTGCCGGGAGGATAGATTTGATGGAAGACGCCGCAGCTGCCCCGAAGGCGCTCCGGAGTTTATAAACGGGAACCGGTCGCTTTAACCGGCCGTTAAAATGCGGGAAGGAACTTGAATCGTATGATTATTTCAGTCATCGGCAGCAGCAGCGCCAAGCCGGAGCACGTAGCCTTGGCCGAGGCGGTGGGACGGGAGTTGGCCCGGCGTAATGTAATGGTGGCTTGCGGCGGGATGACCGGAGTGATGGAAGCGGTCTGCCGGGGCGCCAAGGCCGAGGGCGGCGCCACCATCGGCATCCTGCCCGGTCGTCGCGGTTCCACCTTTAACTCCTACGTGGATATACCCATCTATACCACCCTGGGCTACGCCCGAAACATCATCGTAGTTCATACCGGACAAGCTTGCATCGCCGTGGGTGGCGCTTTTGGCACACTGTCGGAGATTGCCTACGCTATGGACGCCGGCATTCCGGTTATCGGCCTCAGCACTTGGTCCCTCAGTGTCAAAGGCGACGGGGACCCGGTGGCGGAGGGCATAATCCCGGCTAGCGACCCGGCGGATGCGGTGGACAAGGCCTTGGCCGCCGCATCCGCCGGGTCGCCGGCAAATCAGGGCTGATGGCAGGGGGTGCACGAAGATGACCTTTCAAGGCGCTAACGCCGTTATTTCCGAAGTTCGAGGCCGGGAGGCGCTGGACTCCCGAGGCAATCCCACCGTAGAAGCTGAAGTGCGCCTTTCCAATGGAGTGCGCGCCCACGCCCTCGTCCCCTCCGGCGCCAGCACCGGCAGCTACGAGGCCCTGGAACTGCGGGATAAGGACGCCGAGCGTTTCGGCGGAGCCGGGGTTCGGCAGGCGGTGGCTAACGTTAACCGCACCATCGGCCCAGCCTTGGCCGGTCGCTCTCCCTTTGACCAGGCAGCGTTGGACCAAGTTATGCTGGAGCGGGACGGCGCCGCAGACAAGAGCAATTTGGGCGCCAATGCTATTCTGGCCGTGTCAATGGCCGTCGCGCGAGCCGCATCGTTGGCCCATCCCGAATCCGGTGGTGAACTTTGGCGTTACTTGTCCTTGAGCAGCGCAGAAGGTGGCGAGCGCCGCCCGGTCAGCCTGCCTACGCCGATGTTCAACATCCTGAACGGAGGGCGGCACGCCTCCAACTCTGCGGATATTCAGGAGTTTATGGTGGCTCCGGCCGGAGCGCCTACCTTTTCCGATGCATTGCGGGCCGGGGCGGAGATTTACCAGGCCTTGAAAAGCCTGCTACGGGCCGCTGGACATAATCTCAATGTGGGCGACGAGGGCGGTTTCGCTCCCTCATTGCCCTCCAACCGGGACGCCATCGAAGTGGTGCTTAAGGCTATTGAGAACGCCGGCTATATCCCCGGCAAGGATGTTTTCTTGACCCTGGACGTGGCGGCCTCGGAGCTTTACGACAAGGCGCAAGGCCGGTACGTCCTGGAACGGGAAGGAACTGTCTTGACCGCTGCCGAGCTGGTGGAACTCTATGCCGGTTGGCGGCAAGCCTATCCCATTGTTAGCATTGAGGACGGGCTAGACGAGGACGACTGGGCGGGCTGGGCCGAGTTGAGCCGTCGCTTGGGCCCTTCGACTCAACTGGTGGGGGATGACCTGTTCGTCACCAACATCGCCCGCATCCGGCGAGGCATTGACCAGGGGGCCGGCAATTCAGTATTGCTAAAACCCAACCAGATTGGTACGCTTACCGAAACTTGGCAAGCGTTGCGTATGACCCGCGCCGCTGGCTGGGGAGCGGTGATGAGCCACCGTTCCGGTGAAACCGAGGACACTACCATCGCCGATCTGGCAGTGGCCTGGAACGTGGGGCAAATCAAAACCGGCGCCCCGGCCCGTTCCGAGCGAGTCGCCAAGTATAATCGGTTGCTCCGAATCGAAGCCGACCTAGGAACGGAGGCCAAGTATGCCGGAAACGAAGCCTACGCCCACCTCGGAAAGGTCTAACTATTTCTTGGCTTGGCGGATATTTCGCTACTTGGTCATACGGGCAAGCCTCGGGTTGGCGCGTTTAACTTGGTGGCTGCTAGTGCAGAGTGGGCGGCTAATCATCGGGTTGGGGCGGTTAATGTCATCGCCCACTCCCCACCACTTCAACCGGACCAGATTGGGAATGTACGGCTGGCTTTTCTGGAGAAGATAGGCTCCAGAATTGCGATAAAGTCCGCTGGCTGGTCCAAGGTTGCGGCGCCGAGGAATGAGATGAATCGAACCCCGCCCCACTGAAAAGCTAACTGCTGGATTGATGGAGAAGGAAAGAATGACAACTCGGATTGGAGTTAACGGCTTTGGCAGAATTGGCCGTCTGGTTACCAGGGCCGCTTTGGCGCGCTACCCGGATACGCTGGAGGTGGCGGCGGTCAACGACCTGACCGACGATAAGACCAATGCGCACCTGTTCAAGTACGATACCAGCTACGGCGTTTACCCGGGCCAGGTGGAAGCCAACAACGGCGATCTGCTGATCGACGGCCGCAGCATCAAGGTATTCTCCGAAAGAGACCCGGCGCAAATCCCTTGGTCGGAAATGGGCGTTGACTTGGTAATAGAGTCCACCGGCATCTTTACCGACGGAGAAAAAGCCGCCGGTCATTTGCAAGGCGGGGCTAGCAAAGTAATTATTTCCGCCCCCGCAACCAACGTGGATCTGACTATGGTAATGGGGGTCAACGACCGCGTTTACGACAAGGAAAAGCATAACATCGTCTCCAACGCCTCCTGCACCACCAATTGCTTTGCGCCGATGGTCAAGGTGCTGCACGAAGCCTTTGGCATCGAACACGGACTGATGTCCACCATCCACTCCTACACCAATGACCAAGCCATTCTGGACCAGCGCCACTCCGACCTGCGCCGGGCCCGAGCCGCGGCGATGAACATCATTCCTACCAGCACCGGCGCGGCCCGGGCCGTGGGGCTGGTGCTGCCGGAACTGAACGGTAAGCTCCACGGCATCGCTTTCCGGGTGCCGACTGCTACCGGCTCGGCAACTGATTTCGTGGTGGATTTGAGCCGCGGGGTAACGGTGGAAGAGGTTAACCAAGCTTTCCAGGACGCCGCCGCCGGCGCCCTCCAGGGAATCCTGGAATACACCGAAGACCCGATTGTCAGCTCCGACGTGCGGGGCAATCCCCATAGCTGTATCTTTGACGCCCTATCTACCATCGTAATGCAAGACAGTATGGTCAAGATTATGGGCTGGTATGATAACGAATGGGGCTATTCCTGTCGCACCGCTGATCTCTGCTCTTTTATGAGCGAGCAAGGGGTTTAGGCTCACTCAGTCGGCATAACCGTATAATACCGACTGGTTGGACGGTGAGGAGGGGATACCCGATCGGATGGCATTGGCATTTGCCCCGCTTCGCCGCCTTTTTGCTCCCTGGATTCCGCAACGTCGCCGGGTAAGGCTAACCCGCTCCGGCATTTCGTGGCCCTTGTTGCTGTTGCTGCTGATTTTGGCAATAGCCTTGGGCTTGCGTCTGCATGGGATTAACTGGGATTCCGGGTATGGCTTTCACCCGGACGAGCGGTCCCTTTATATGCGGGCCGGTTGCGTTTATGACCTGTTGACCGAAAGGCCCGGCTACAAATCCTGCCTTTCCGAACATCCCGAGATCCGGCCGGGATTGCCTAGCCTCCAGGTGTTCCTGGACTTTGACCGCAGCCCCTTGAACCCCCATTGGTTCCCGCTGGGCAGTATCCTGATTTATCTTTTGGTGCTGTTCCGCTCGGTGATCGAGCTGTTCACCGATATTAACGCGCTGGATATGCGCTATGTCGGGCGGGCGCTGTCTACGCTTGCCGATGTAGGTTCGATACTTTTCGTATATCTGCTGGGGCGGCGCATCTACGGACGCGGCTATGGCCCTTGGGTGGGATTGCTGGCGGCGTCTTTAATCGCCCTAGCCGTAATCCACGTTCAGAACAGCCACTTTTTCCGCCCCGAAACCTTTTCTGCCCTGTTGGCGCTGGCCGGTTTTTGGGCCATGTTGCGGATGGTGGAAAGGCGACGGTTGCGAGATTCCCTGCTGCTGGGCCTCATAATCGGGTTGGCCTTCGCTCCGAAGGTGAGCATAGGGTTGATAGCGCTGCCCCTGCTGCTGGCCTATGCCTACCGGTTGCTGGACAGCGGCAACGGCCGTTGGTCCGGGCTTAACCGAGCGGGCGTGGAGCAAACGGCGCTCCACGCTTTGGCGGCGGGAGCAGTTGCCCTGGTTACCTTCTTCACGGTCACGCCCTACGCTTTGCTGAACCTCTCTAACTTCTTGGGTGAACAGGCGGCGCAGGCTGAGATGGCCGGCAACGCCGGGCTTTGGCCCTTTACCATCCAGTATGTAGATACTCCAGCCTTCCTTTACCAATTTCACCAGACCGCGGTCTGGGGACTGGGCCTGCCCCTGGGCCTGTTCGCTTGGGCCGGGATAGCCTTCACCGCTTTTCTGCTCTGGCGAGGTACAGGCACCCGACGCGCCGACCTGTTGCTGCTGGTCTGGGTGTTTCCCAGCGTTCTTTTTTTGGAGAGTTTTGAGGTTCGCTTCCAACGTTATTACTTTGCCTTGATACCCTTTATGGTGCTGATGGGGTCTCGGCTGCTCTTGTGGGCGCCTTTTTACCTCCACTCCCAGGTCGAAAACAGGGGCTGGAGACGGGGAACGAGAAGCGCCGGCCAGGAGGTATTCCCCGGTAATTTCCAGCTTCGAGCCGCTTGGTCCTACCTGCGTTACAACCCGCAAGGTCGGCGTTACCTGGTGGCGGCGACTTGGGTCCCGGTGGTTCTGGTGGTAGCTGCCACCTTATTCTATTCGCTGGCTTTTCAGCGAGTTTACGCCAATCCGCATCCGGCAGTGGCCGCCTCCCGGTGGATAAACGATAACCTACCCCGCGGCACGGGCATTATCAGCGATAATCACTGGGATGAGTTCATCCCGGAGCTATACGCTTATGATGTGTGGCAGTTCCCGGCTTATGAGCCGGATGGGATTGCCAAGATGTCGGCCCTGGGGGAACGACTATCTAGGGCCGAGTATCTGGTCTTTTATAGCCACCGGCCCTACGTCAGCGTTGCCAGCGACCCGGAGCGGTTTCCCCTCAGCATGAACTACTACCGGCAGCTTTTCGGCGGGGAGCTGGGCTACCGGCTGGAGCGAACCTTCACCTCATATCCCAGCCTGGCCGGCCTTGCTTTCGTGGACGACTCGCTGGGCCGGACGGAGCTGCCCCGCCCGGAGCCAGCGGTTCCGACTGAATCCTCGCCGCTTACGCTGAACTTGGGCTATGCTGATGATAACGTGGTGGGCTACGACCATCCTCAGGTATTGCTCTTTCGTAACATTGAGCGGAGGCCGGCGGAGATCCTGGTGGCCCAACTGGTCAGCGCCCCGGCTACCCCGCCGGCGGGCCTAAAGCTGTCCGAGGTGGATAGAATACGTCAGCAGGCGGGTGGCGCCTGGTCGGATCTGTTTGACCGGGACGGCTGGGCCAACCGGCTGCCGGGGCTATCGGTAGTTGCTTGGCTGCTGGCGGTGGAGCTGATTTACTTGGCCGCCTTGCCCCTGTCCCTGTTCCTGTTCCGACCTTTGGCCGACCGGGGGATGGTGTTGGCCCGCATTCTGGGGCTACTGGGAGTCGGTTATGCTACTTGGCTGATAGTTAGCCTGGACTGGGTTGAGTTTTCCCGGACGGCTATCCTTCTGGGCATTCTGGCAGTAGCCCTGCTGTCTGGGCTGACGCTGATGGCGCGTTGGCAGGAGCTGACCGACTTTCTGCGCCGGCGTTGGCAACTGTTGCTGACCGGCGAGGCGCTGTTCCTGTTGGCCTTTTTAGCCTTCGTCGCTATCCGGGCCTTTAACCCGGACTTGTGGCATCCCTACCGGGGTGGGGAAAAGCCGATGGAATTGGCCTATTTTAACGCCGTTATTCGCTCAACGCTGCTGCCCCCCTACGACCCTTGGTTCGCCGGCGGCTACCTCAACTATTACTACTGGGGCTATTTTATACTGGCCTTGCCTACCCGGCTGGTCGGCGTTGTGCCGACGGTGGCTTTCAACTTGGCTGTGCCCCTGTTTTTTGCCTTGAGCGTTACCGGAGCCTACTCCGTCGTGTATAACTTGGCCGAGGGGGTAAGGCGTTCGCGCCGCCCGTCTCTTTCCGGTTCGACCGAAGCGTCTGCGGTGGCTGTGGATGAAGAATACGCCGGGGACTTTAGGGAGGACTTGCGGAAGGTTTCCGGCAGCGCTAAGCGGATTATCCGCAGCCCGTTAACCGCCGGGTTGCTCGGCGGTCTCTTCGTGGCGGTTATCGGGAACCTGGATGGCGCGATTCAATTGCTTCAGGGCATTTGGGGCCGGCTGGCCGGCAGCGCCGAGGTTTACCTTTCCTTCGACTTCTGGCGTAGCAGTCGGATGCTGCCCAATCTGGAAAACTTTGACCCCGGACTACTGGCTTTCTGGGCGCCGGAAAAGATTGCCGACCGGCCTGATGTGTCTTGGCATATCACCGAGTTTCCCTTCTTCACTTTCCTGTTTGGCGACCTGCACGCTCACATGATGGCGATACCCTTTACGCTGTTAGTGATTGGACTGGGGCTGAACCTGACCGCCGGTTGGCGACGCTTGGGCTGGCTGTGGGACGCAGCGGCGGCAGCTTTGTTGGGGCTGGCCCTGGGCGCGTTGTGGCTAATCAATAGCTGGGACTATCCCTCCTATCTGGCCCTTACGCTGGCCTTGGCGGGGCTGGCAGTTTACTGCGCGCCGGGGACGGCGCGGACGCGTTTGGCTTGGGGCGGCGCGCTGGCCGTTGGCATCGGATTGGCGAGCATATTGGCTTACCTGCCGTTTCATCAGGCAATGGAGACCTTTGACGCCGGCATCGAGGCCACCAAGTGGCGGACTCCCTTGGTCAACTACCTAGGGATTCATGGCTTATTCCTGTTCGTCGTCGGTACGTTTCTGGTTTGGCAGGCTCGGCGGCCGCTGTCCATCATCTGCGGACGGTCGTTCGGGTTGAGTTACCTGGATGTCGCCGGCTCCAGCGGGCAGCCCCGGGGAATGAGCCAACGCTGGCTGCGCGGCTACTTTATCCTGGGCTTGCTGGCGACTATCTACCTAGCCCTTGCCGGATACGGGACCGGAGCGGTACTGTCAGTACTGCTGGTAGTTACCGGGTTGGTAATCTGGGACGGGCTGGCAGCCGGGACGCGGGGCCGAGCCTACGCTGTGTTTCCACTGTTGCTGCTGGCGTTGGCGCTGGGGCTGGGGCTGGGCGTTGACCTAGTGCGGCTGAAGGGCGACATTGGCCGGATGAACACCTTCTTCAAGTATTACCTAGAAGCTTGGGTTCTGTTCAGCTTGGCGGCATCCTATATGCTTTGGCGTATGGGATACGATAGCCGATTCCGACCGGTTAATCTTAAGGGGGCGCGCCTCCTCTGGTTGGGAGTTGCCGCGTTACTTATATTTTCCAGCCTTATTTACACTGGGTTGGGCGTCAAGGCGCGGGTATCCGACCGATTTAATAACCTGCCGCCAACCCTGGACGGGATGGCTTACATGGAGCCGGCGGCGCACTGGGAAAAGGGCCAACTGATTGAATTAAAGTGGGATGCTGCGGCAATTCGGTGGTTGCAGGACAACGTCGCCGGATCACCGGTGGTTCTGGAAGCTCATACCGAGCAGTATCGTTGGGGCGGCCGTATTGCTAACTATACCGGGCTGCCCACGGTGCTGGGTTGGCCCTGGCACCAGATACAGCAGCGCGGCGTTTATTCCCACGAAATACCGGTAAGAGCCAAGCATGTGCGGGAGATGTATGAGACCACGGATTTGGAGTTGGCCCGGTCATTGCTGAGCCAGTACGATGTGAAATACGTGGTGGTCGGCGAGTTGGAACGGATTTACTACCCCGCTAAGGGGCTGGCGAAATTTGATAAAATGGTCAGCCAGGGCGTTGCCACAAAAGCGTTTGACAGCGGCCCCATAACTATCTACCAACTGACCGGGCGAAACGACCTGGGCAGTTAATCCGCCAAGCATAATCAGACCTAATTCCGGAAAGAGGAAGAGTATGGACGAAAGCACTTTGATTATGGTTTCCTTCATAAACGACTTGATGAGTATTATAGCCAAGGGCATCCTGATAATCGCCCTGATTGCCCTTGTGGTGATGGTGGTTAGTCTGCTGAGGCTGATTAAGTCGCTCAGGCGAACCGCCCACAATTTGGAAGAGACTTCCGGGGTCATCCTCAGCTCAACCAACGATATTTCCAGGACTCTGGGCTTCTTTGGCGGCATAAATCGGGCGTTGGAACGGGTAAGAGAGCGTTTCAGTAAGAACGAGGAATAATCGGAAGGGGACGGATTCTGATCGCCGAGAGCGGTGAGGTTTGTTCCAACTCTCGACCGGCCCCGAACCTTTTGCGGAAGCCAACGGTTCCAGCCTCGATTTCTATTGTCCTGAGTCGGCGTTCCAGCGGGGATAGGAGCCGAACACTTTCAGACTGCTAACTTGCTGGGCTAGGGCTTCCAGAGCCTCTTTCACCGCCGGGTTTTCCCGGTGGCCTTCGCAATCCACCAGGAAGTTATAGCGGCCCAGGGATTCTTTGGTGGGACGGGATTCTATCTTCGTCAGATTTAGGTTTCGTAGGGCAAACACGCCCAAGGCATTATAAAGCGACCCTGGCGAGTCTGCGTCAAAGGAAAAGCAGATGGAGGTCTTGTCCTCCCCGGTGGGGGGGTGGTCGGAAGGGGCCACCACAACGAAACGGGTCATGTTATTGGCCCCGTCCTGGATGCCCCGGTCTATAATCTCGACACCGTACAGCCCGGCAGCCCGCTGGGGCGCAATGGCCGCCGCCGGCGCCAGACTTTGCTTCATATCGGCCACTGCGGCAGAGTTGCTTAAAGACGCCGTAGGCTGGGCGTTGGGGAAGTTCCTTTCGAGAAAATGGCGGCACTGGCCCAGTGATTGGGGATGGGAGTAGATTATCCGTATGTCCGATATGCGGGCGCCCGGCGCTACCATCAGGCAATGCTCAATGGGCAGCACTATTTCCCGGTAGATGGACAAATCCGATTCGTTAATCAGGAAGTCCAAGGTATAGGCTACCGAACCCTCCAAACTGTTCTCGATCGGTACTACGCCTTCGTCAGTAATTCTGCTGGATACCGCTTGGAACACGGCGGCAATCGTGGGGAAGGGGCGCAAGTCAGCCCAAGGGTCGTAGAGGATAGCCGCCTCCTCGGTGTAGGTGCCTGCCGGGCCAAAGTAAGATATGCGCTTGACCACTGCTAAACTCCGGTCAATATCTCGTACAAAATCTGTTCTTCGTCCGTCGTTGTAACGGCATATAACTCATCGTGCTCGGTCAAGGTCAGGTCATCTCGAGGCGGCAGCGCCCGGTCGTGGCGGATGACTAGCGCCACGAAACTGCGGGGGGGAAATTCCACCTCCGCCAGGCTTTTCCCGACCGTCGCGGCGTCCTCCGGGATGATAACGCTAACCAGGACAACGTTGGGAGCCCGCAAGCTCATCAGGTGATTGAAGTTCTGATCAACTATGCTCCGCTCCAGGCTGCTGAGAATCAGGTCGCCAGAGTTGACCGCCACATCTACCTCCAGCAGTCGAAAAATGGACTGGTTTTTGGGGTCTTTGATGGTGGCGATGGTGCGCTCCACCGAGAATATATGCTTGGCAAGTTGGCATACGACCAAGTTAGTCTCGTCCCGGTCGGTAACCGATACCAGGATGTCGGCGCGGGCGGCGCCGGCCCGCTTCAGATCGGCTTGGGCGGCGCCGTCTCCTTGAATGACAACACTACCCATCTCTTCCCACATCAGTTGGCAGCGGGTCAGGCTTTTTTCGACTACTATGACCTCATGACCGGCCACCATAAGTAGCTTAGACAAGTGATAGCCGGTCTCGCTACAGCCTACGATAATTATAAACATTGGCCTAAAACGCTACCCTTCGATGGACTGGCAGGTGTTTTTGATGAAGTCCGGCCCGGAATCTACTATTTCCAGTCCCAAACCTTGGTAAAACTCCTGAAGTTGGGGGTCGGTCAGTCGGCATAATACCTTGGGAACGTTAAAAATATGGTGGGCTATCTGACAGACCAGGGCGTTCTTGTGGTCGTCTTCAGACAGGGCTAGAAAGACCCAGGAATCGCTAATCCCGCCTTCCAGTAAGTAATCCTGCATCAACGGTTCATCGATCAACGCTGCGGTTATCGCCGTCGTTTTGCTCAGCAGGGCCAGGCAGTCGGCATCCGGGTCCAGGACGGTTAAATGATGTCCATCCTTAACCAAAACCGGGGCTAACGCAGCGGTAAGCCGGGTGCAGCCGAAGATGAGAATATCCATTCAGGTTATCCTTGGCGAACTGGGGCGGCTGGAGCCGGCTCCCGGGAAATAATCACCTGACAGGGAGCGTTCTTGAAAATGTAGTCTGCCGTGACGCCGATAGCCTGGGCGCCAACCCGACGTTGAAAAGGTAACCCAATGACTAATAAATCCGCCTGCCGCTCCGTCGCTTCCAGCACGATAGCCGGCCCGGCGTTTCGGGCTTCCAGCAGATTGGCGTTTACCCGGTATTTTTCCGAGGCTGCGATGTTCTCAACCCGGGTCAGGATATTTTCTCCCTCCTGGTGGTTCCGACGTATTTCGGCGGATTCCAAGGGAAACTCCAGCGGCACTTCAAAAACGTAAATAGCGTGTAAATCGGCCCTGAAATGGTGCGCCAGTTGGCAAGACCAGCGAAAAGCGTGTTCGCTGGCCGGCTTTCCATTAACCGGCGTCAGAATGCTTGGGTGGCGCTGTCTAGACATTCGAAGGGTTGTCCTCCAGACCGGGTCTAGTCTGCCGCTATCTCGGTGAGTTGCTGCGCCAGCGATGAGATGCTGGCGACGTGTTCACTACGCCCGGCCACCAGGAGCACATCCCCCAAGTTTATCTTTTCATCCTTGGAAGGGTTCAAGATGTAGCTGCGACCGCGACGGACGGCCAGCACGGTCAGGGAGTGCGGGTTGTTGGCGCCGGATAGTCCAGCCTCTTCCAGCGTATGGCCGATCATCTTTTCCTGTGGGCGAATCTTGCTGATACCGACATTGGCGATAATTTCCATGTAATCAATAACCGCGTAATTGAAATCCACGTGGGCGACTCGTCGGGCGCTTTCCTCCTCCGGGTAAACTACTCGGTCCACGCCGATGCGTTCCAGCACTTCCCCATGCAGTTCGTTGGCAGCCCGAGCGATGACGAAGGAAACTCCGATGTTTTTCAGAACCATTGCAATCAGGATACTGGCCTGAATGTTGTTGTCCCCCAAGGCCAGCACCGCCACATTGTATTCGGCCACGCCTAACTCGCGTAGCGCCGATTCATTGGTGGCGTCGGTCCTTACCGCATAGGTAGTCATTCCCAGCATACTCTGAATCTTTTCTTCGTTGGTATCAACCACCAGCACGTCGTGGCCCGCTTGGTACAACTCGCGGGCCACACCGATACCAAACCGGCCCATCCCGATAACGCAGACCCGCTTTTTCATCCCTTCCCTCCGTCATCCTATTTTAACCCGTTCCTGGGCAAAACGATATACCGTCCGCTCTTGCGGGGCCAAGGCCAGGGCCAGGGTCAGCGGCCCGATTCGACCAACAAACATGGCAGCGATGAAAATTAGCTGGCTAGTCAAACCCAGGTCGGGGACTATACCGGTTGACGAGCCGTTGGTGGCAAAGGCGGAAACGGCGTCAAACAGTAAGTCCAGGAACTCTAAACTTCCCGACCGCAAGGCGGCGGCTTCGGTAATAGTAAGAATAGGCACCGTCACCATAATAAACGCCAGTCCCAGCATAGCGACGGTTATGGCCCGGAATACTTGGGTTTGGGCTATCTCCCGGCCAAAAGATTCAGTTTGGGGACGGGCCCGAATTGAAGATATAACCGCGGCGACTATCACTGCCAGGGTGTTCACTTTAATGCCGCCGGCCACCGAGCCGGAGGCCCCGCCGACGAACATCAAAAAGGCGAAAACCAGCTTCGTAAAATCCTCCGCCTGCCCGAAATCCGAAATCATAAACCCGGCCGTCCTGCCGCTGATTGAATGAAACAAGGCATCGCCAACCCGTTCTAAGAAGGTGCGGTAGCTGTCGGCGGCGACGCTAACGTATTCTGCGAGGAAGTAGGCGCCAAAACCGATCAGCCACAGCGCCATGCTGGACATAATTATGAGCTTGGTATCCAGCGAAAGCCGGGAAAAGCGCCGGTGGCGGTAAATGTCCACCAGTACCGTCCAGCCGATACCCCCTAGAATGATGAGGGCGGCCATGAACCCCTGGATAGCCCAGCGGTTATCTAGGATAGCTAAAGCGCGTCGGTCGGATATTTCCGGCAATATGGAGAACCCGGCGTTGTTGAAGGACGATACGGAGAGGAATATAGATTGCCAGAGGGACTGCCCCAGGCCCATGCCGGTAATATCCCGTATGGCGGAAAACATTACCACCGCCCCCGCCACGTAGATGAGGAACACTACAATCACGATGTTGCGAGTTATCCGGCGTAGTCCTCCCAACTGGTCGGCGCCCATCGTATCCCGCAAGACCAACTGCTCGGAGATGCTGGAGCGCTGCCCAATTAACAATAGTACGAAGGTAGCTGAGGCCATGAAGCCCAGTCCTCCCACCAACATCAGCGCGAAAATGACCGCTTGCCCGAAATGGCTCCAATGGTTGGCGGTGCTGACGGCCGTATGACCGGTGACAGTAACTGCCGAGGTGGCAGTGAACAGGGCAACGATCGGCGAAGTGAACTCGCTCTGACTGCCTGAAATAGGCAGGGCCAGTAAGCTCGCCCCTAATACGATGAGAGATATAAACCCATATAGTAAGATAAAGGGAGGAGTGAGAATGCGCTGGGGATGCCGCTCCGCTATTTCTCCGGATACGGTTGGCTGTAGCTCGGCAAGCCGGGGCTGGCGAATAACGCTGTCTAAGGGGCGACGGGGCCGGTTAAAGCTCACCAATATCCTCGGTGCGGCCAGGATAAGGCCCTTTGGCCGGTCCAGGGTAGCAAGGGCGCGGAGTGGTCGGTTCGGGCTCCCGACCGGCATTAAGATTCTAGTTTCTGACCGGGAGCGTGTCAATCAGCTACCGTCAGTTGGCCGGGCCGGTTCTTTGGCAGTTCGTCTCCGCTCTGATTGGAATACGTCGGCCGGTCTGCGGGCTTAGGGAGGGGCAAAACTCCCGGTCTCTTGAGAGAGCGGGGGAACCATCCCCTTTATTCGCCAACGGTTAGTAGTGTGGCTTCGCAAGTGTCCGGGTCTATGTCAGCTTTTGCTTGATTTCTGACCATCGCGCCAAAGGCATTGCGTGCTCCATAGTCCATTACCAAACGATGTTTGCCTGTGCCCGCCATAACTGGGGTGATGGAAGTCGAGTAGGTTTTCATACTATCGGGGTCGTGCAGGAGCAGCCTTACCAATTTCTCCGTTCCGTTATGATTGCCATCCCAGTCACTCAAGCAGTGGAAACCCTTTCGCCGATTTTCCTCTCGTTCTGCAGCATTTTCGCGCATAATCTCCATTTCCTCGTCGCTGAACTTTAGGATGTTCCCATCCATATCCGTGAACGTATGCGGCTTTTCATCTTCGCACCCCATAGCTCCTATGAGTAGCAACCCTGCCAAACCCAAAGTGATGAGCGTTTTTCTCATCCGGTTCACTCCTGGTCGGAGGCTTTTCCCTCCTGCACCATATCGAGAGTATATACTAAGAAGAGCGGGGCATCTGCCCCGCTCTTCTTGAATAAGTTAGTTTTGCCCCTCCCTAGCCGGCTATTTGCCGGTTTCTGTGCTAATATGGTATATGGTGTAACCGCTCCTTTGAGGTGACCTGAAATGACCACCGCGCCCCGACCCGTTGAACTGCGGTTCAGCCCGGCTGAAATCGACCGCAAATGGCAAGAACGCTGGGCCAGAGATGACCTTTACCGGGTAGCGGACGACGACGCCCGTCCCAAGTGGTACGACCTGACGATGTACCCCTATCCCTCCGGCGACCTGCACATCGGCCACTGGTATGCTATGGCCCCTTCCGATTGCCACGCCCGTTTCCGCCGGATGCAGGGCTATAACGTGCTGCATCCCATCGGTTTCGACGCCTTTGGTCTCCCGGCGGAAAACGCTGCCATTAGCCGGGGCATACACCCCTATAGCTGGACGATGAGTAATATCGAGAATATGCGGAGCCAGCTTCGCTCCATTGGGGCCGTTTACGACTGGGAGCGGGAAGTCATCTGCTGCCTGCCCGAATACTATCACTGGAACCAGTGGTTCTTCCTCAAGTTTTATGAGCAGGGGCTGGCCTACCGGGCCCAGGCTCCGGTAGTTTGGTGTCCCTCCTGCCAGACGGTGCTTGCTAACGAGCAGGTGATAAACGGCGCTTGCGAACGCTGCGGCGCCACCGTTACCCGCCGGGACCTGGAGCAATGGTTTCTCAAAATCACCGATTATGCCGACGAACTGCTGGACTTTACCAAGCTGGTGGAATGGCCCGAAAAAATCCTGATGATGCAGCGTAACTGGGTGGGTCGCAGCGAGGGCGTAGAAATTAGCTTCGACATTTCCCTTAACAATTTGGAAGAAAGCGAAATCCGCGCCTTCACCACCCGAATAGATACCATTTTCGGAGTTACCTTTTTGGCCCTGGCCCCGGAGCATCCCTTGGTGTCGGCCCTGACCGACGATGCGCAGCGCGACGCAGTGGGGTCCTACGTCAGCCAGGCCCGTCAAACCTCGGAAATTGAGCGACTGTCCGGCGACAAAGAAAAGACCGGCGTCCCCTTGGGTTCCTACGCCGTCAATCGGCTGAACGGGGAGCGCATTCCCATATTTATTGCCGACTACGTGCTGCCCACCTACGGCGCCGGTGCGGTGATGGGGGTGCCGGCCCACGATGAGCGGGACTACGCCTTCGCCCGAAAATATGGCCTGCCCGTTCGCACCGTCATCGCCCCGATTGACTGGGACGGCAGCGAACCCGCCGAGGCTTACCTGGGCGAAGGCTTTATGACCAACTCCGGCAAGTACGAAGGGATGACCGACCAAGAGGGTGTGGAGGCTATCGCCGCCGACGTTGAGAAGAACGGCTGGGGCCGCCGGGCCACCTCCTACCGCCTGCGGGACTGGCTTATATCCCGCCAACGTTACTGGGGCACCCCCATACCGATGATTTACTGCGCCGGCTGCGGCGTTGTTCCGGTGCCGGCGCCGGATTTGCCGGTGCTGTTGCCAGAGGACGCCGAGTTCAAGCCCACCGGCGAATCCCCGCTGGCCGAAAACGCCGAATTCCGCAACGTTTCTTGTCCCCGCTGCGCCGGCCCGGCCCATCGGGAAACCGACACGATGGATACTTTTTTTGATTCCTCTTGGTATCTGCTTCGCTACGTCAGTCCCCGGTACGATGAAGGTCCTTTCGACCCGAAACGGCTCCGGGAGTGGCTGCCGGTTGATCAGTACACCGGCGGCGCAGAGCATGCCGTGCTTCACCTCCTCTATTCCCGTTTCTTCATCAAGGCAATGCGGGATATTGGGCTGGTGGACTTCGACGAGCCGTTCCTCCGTCTCTTTAATCAGGGTGTCATTCTTGGTTCCGACCACGAAAAAATGAGCAAGAGTCGGGGCAATGTGGTCAACCCGGATGCCGTGGTAGGGCTGATGGGCGCCGATGCCGTCCGCTGTTTCCTGATGTTTATCGGCCCCTGGGACCAGGGCGGCCCCTGGAGCGACGTGGGCATCAACGGCGTGGCCCGCTGGCTTAACCGGGTCTGGGGGCTGGTAGAGCGCGACCCCGTTGCCCTGGATTCGGCGCCGACTGATGCCCAAGCAGTGCGGGCCACTCTGCGCATCCTGCACCAGACCGTTCGTAAATGTCACCATGACTTGGATCGGTTCAAGTTCAACACGGCCATTGCCGCCCTGATGGAACTGGTCAATCACTTGAGCAAGGTCTGGGCAGAGGCCAGCATCGACTCGACGACTTGGCGGGAATGCGTGGAAAAGTTCCTGCTGATGCTGGCGCCGATTGCGCCCCACATCGCCGAGGAGCTTTGGGAGCGTACCGGCCACTCCTACAGCATCCACCAGCAGCTCTTTCCTGCGTGGGATGAGGAACTAGCCGCTGAGGATACCATTACCTTGGTGGTGCAGGTTAACGGGAAGGTGCGCGACCGAATTGAAGTTCCGGCCAACATAGACGAATCTACCGCTCATGAGTTGGCTCTGTCCAGCGCTAAAGTCCAGCCCTATACCGAAGGCAAAGTGGTGAACAAGGCTATTTATGTACCCGGCCGCTTGGTGAACGTGGTGTTGGGGTAAACCTGCCCCTGGGATAACAAGGGGATCTGGTTGAGGTGAAATGGTAATAACAATGAAGGAACCTACTACCGGTGGTTTCCGCTGTGCATAGACAATCCGATAACCTGAGCGGCCTATCCCGTCGTGCCGGTTATCATAGCCTACATATTTGGTAGCGCCCTTTTTAAGTTTGTTGCGGACGTTGCCCGTGGGCTCAGTTATGGCTCTATCCGAATAAAGTTCCTGTTGGAGAAATCCGGTAAATGTCGCTGGTTGAACGATATGCGCTGCTTCCCGATGAAATCGACCGGGAAAGCCTGAAAATGGTTCAGGCTGACCTGCCCCGAGGTCTTTCCCGGAATCCCCGGGAGCATTACGTCCTTTGCCGCATTGTCCGGGCCGAAGGCGACCCGGGCATTGCCGAATCGGTGCGCTTCAGCCCTGGCGCGGTGGAGCAAGGTATCGCGTCCCTGCGGGCCGGCGCCGATGTGGTTACCGATGTCCGAATGGTGGAAATGGGCATTTCCAAGGCGTTGCTAAACCGCCGCCAAGTTGCGACCCGCTGCTTGATTGACGTTCCCGAGGTGGCAGCCCGCGCCCAGCGGGAGGGAACTACCCGCTCCGTGGCCGCCCTTCGGGAACTGACGCCCCATATTAGCGGCGCAGTGGTGGTCGTGGGCAATGCTCCCACCGCTTTGCTGGCCCTGCTGGACCTGCTGGATGCCGGGGCTGTATCGCCGGCCCTAATTATCGGTATGCCGGTGGGGTTTGTGGCTTGCGCCGAGTCAAAGGACGAACTGGCGCGCCGGCCGGCGCCCTTTATTTCTATCCTGGGCCGGCGGGGAGGGAGTTCCGCCGCCGCCGCTACGGTGAACGCTCTGTTGGAACTGGCCGGCGATCGGCCGGAATAGGAGGTCCGGTGACCGAAAGCAATATCGCACCGATTCAATTAACCGGCGACTCTCCCATCCCCGGCGCGACGCTGGACGGAGATGGTTGGGGAGTCATCCTGCTGGGACACGGCAGCCAACGGGGAGCTAGTCCTCGGGAGTGTTCCTGCGCTTGGCGACTGCCCCCGGCTGAGACGGACTCGGAAATCGTTTCAGCAATAGTGGCGGAGTCAGCCGATGACGCCAGCGCGCCGGCTTGGCCCAACTGGTGTCTGCATTGCCCCAGCACGCCCCAGGGTCTGGGCGACGCAGCCCGGCGTCTGCAAGCCGAGCTGGAACCGGAACAGGCCTTGGTGTTGTTGTCCTGTCTGGAGTTTATTCAACCCTTCCCGGACGAGGCGATAAGAATGTTGTCGGAGCGCGGCCTGAACAAAGTGGTGGTGATGCCTTACCTGCTGGGGCATGGCAAGCACGCTACCGTCGAGATGGACGAGATGCTGGATGAAGTGCGCGCTCGACTACCCCAGGTCCGGTTGTACCTGGCCGATGGCTTGGGCGCGGACCCTCGTCTGGCCGCTCTGGTGGTAGAGCGCGTGGGGGCCTTGAAGTCTTCCGCTCCGGTTCCCGCCCCCGGCCAAACCATCGGCATATTGTTGGTGAAAGCTGGCACCCGGACCCAGTATGATGATTGTTTATGGCTGGCCGAACTGGGTCGGATGGTGGAAAATCGGTTAGGTCTGGGCTATGCTGTTGACGTGGCCCAGTCGCATTATGGCGACCCAACGATGGAATTCGCCGTCGCCCGCTTGGTGGAAGAACGAGGCGTATCCGCTATAATCTGTGTGCCTTATATCTTTTTCCCGGGGTTGATTCTGACTCGGAACGTTTTAGGCGCTATGGACCAGTTGTGCGAGAAATACCCGGAAGTCAGCATGACGGTCGCTCCCCCTTTGGGCGTGGATGACCGGCTGGTCGCGGTGGCTGCCGACCGGGTTCGGCAAGTTTGGAACCGGGCTTAAAGGCGAGTTATAGCAATCCCTTCGCCGGAAGACCCGGTGCTCCTAATATTCTCGATTGTCCCTATCCTGGCTGGTTGCGCAGGTAAGCTGAATGACTGGGCGTAAGGAAATGGAAAATAGACCGGAAAGCGATTATAGTCGTCAGACGGTCAAGCGGCGAGAGTTGCGCACCGGATATACCACCGGCTCCTGCGCCGCCGCCGCTGCCAAGGCCGCAACCCAAGCCTTGCTTGCCGGCAGTCCGGCAGCCGAGGCGACTATACGCTTGCCCGTGGGCCAAGACGTTACTTTCCAGGTGAATCGTTGCGATTGGTCGGGTGAAAGCTCCGTCGTAGATAAGGCGGATAACACGGAGGGACGCCGGGTAACCTGCTCCGTAACCAAGAATGGCGGCGATGACCCGGACGTTACGCACGGCGCGGAGATTTGCGCCACCGTCTGGCGCAACCAGGATGAATCCGCCGCCGGTGTCCGCATCGTCGGTGGGCCGGGGGTTGGCACGGTGACCCGGCCCGGCACCGGCATTGAGGTGGGTGAACCGGCGGTGACCCGCGTCCCCCGCCGAATGATAAGCGACGCGGTGGCCGAGGCCGCCGTTGCTCATGGATTGTCGCCGGATGCCGCCTTTGTGGTACAGGTTTCGGTGCCTGGCGGCGAAGAGATTGCGAAGAAAACCACCAACTCTCGCTTGGGGGTACTGGGGGGCATTTCTATTTTGGGCAGCACCGGCGTTGTTCAGCCCTTTTCTACGGCGGCTTGGCGGGCCAGCGTCCACTTGGCGATAGACGTGGCAGCTGCCAATAACCTGTCCAGCCTGGTACTATCCACCGGCACCCGCAGCGAGGAATATGCCCGGCAATGCTTGGACTTGCCGGATATGGCCTACATCGAGGCGGGAATATTCAGCGGCCCGGCGATGAAACGCTGCGTTATGCGCAAGGTACGGCGCGCCGCTCACGTGGGGATGGTGGGCAAGCTGTCCAAAATGGCGATGGGCTATTTCGTTACCCACGTAGCCGGTAACCAGGTGGATACCGAATTTCTGGCTGAATTGGCGGCTCAGTGCGGCGCGGCTGAAGAAGTGCAGGAGGAAATGCGCCAAGCCAGCAGCGCCCGCCATTTTCAGGAAATTGCCCAAGCTAACGGACTGCTGTCCGTTTTTCCCCGGATGTGCCGAATGGTCTGCGATGAAAGCCGCAAACTGTTGGGAAACGACGCCGACGCCCTGACCGTGGATGTCCTCTGCTTCGACTTTGACGGGACTCTGTTGGGCCATGCCTCCACTTCGCCCGAGGGCGTGCCGTTGGCGGCCGGTTCTACCGGTTCTACTGGTTCTATCGGAAGTCAAACCGGGATGGAACGAAATGGTTAAGCCGGCTTCGGCGCCCTGGCCGGGGGCTGAAAAAATCGAGGCTTCTCTTTCTGCCGCCCGCCCTTGGGGCCTTACCGATGATGCCTTTGAGCAGCGTCGGCCATTGCGAGGTCAAATCACCAAGCGGGAAGTGCGCGCAGTCAGCCTCTACTCCTTGGGCTTGCGCCCGGACAGTATCGTTTGGGACATCGGAGCCGGCACCGGCTCAGTTTCGGTAGAGGCGGCGGTTATTGCCTATCAAGGCCTGATTTACGCTGTCGAGCGGGATGATGCCGGGTTGGCCCTGCTGGAGCGCAATGTGGCCGAACACAGCCCGGGCAACGTCCAAATTGTCCCCGGACTTGCGCCGCAAATTTTGACGGAGCTGCCCGACCCGGACTCGGTCTTTGTCGGCGGCAGCGGCGGTAAGCTGGCCGAAATTTTGAAAGCGGCGGCTCGCCGACTGAAAACCGGGGGCCGGATTGTCGTAAACTTAGCCGCGCTGGAAAGAACTAACGAAACCCGGCAACGGCTGCGCGGCCTGGGCTTTCGCGCTGAGATTACTCTAGTTAACGCCGCCCGCAGCAAGGAAATGAGCGATGGCGCCGTGCGACTGGAAGCGTTGAACCCGGTGTTCGTGATAACCGCTTGGCGTGATGATTCCCCGGAGGGTTAATCGAAAATGAGCAGTGGAACGGCTAACTCCAACTACGGTTGCCTCTTCGGAGTCGGGGTCGGTCCCGGCGACCCGGAGTTGGTGACCCTCAAGGCTCAGCGGGTACTGCAGCGGGTCCCGATTATTTGTGTTCCCCAGTCCGAAACCAGTCAGGACAGCTTCGCTCTAGCCATAGTCCGGGAGTTCATTGATACGGACTGGCAGGAAATTTTGCGGTTCGGCTTTCCAACGGATGATGCGGAAGCCGCCTCCAATGTCTGGGAAGCAGCGGCGGAAGCCTTGGCCGATCGGTTACAGCAAGGGCAAGATGTGGCCTTTATCACCGAGGGGGACCCGATGCTGTTCAGCACCTTTTCCTATGTGCTGGAAGGCATCCGCGCCAACTACCCGGAAATTACGGTGGAGATTATACCTGGCGTGTCCTCGGTGATGGCCGCCGCCGCCCGGGCCAGCGTTCCCCTGGTTACCCACGGCCAACGGCTGGCAATCCTGCCGGCGGTGTACGGCATTGACGACCTGCGCGAGGCCATCGCCAACTACGATACCATCGTCCTGATGAAGGTGAACCGGGTGCTGCTGGATGCTCTGGCTAACTTGGAAAAGCTGGGTCTGGCCGGCAAGGGCATCTACGTGCGGCGGGCCACCACCGCCCGGGAGCAGGTAGTGCAGGACTTGCAGCAGCTCACGGAAGAGGACTTGGACTATTTCTCCCTACTCATTATAAAAAGGTGACATAATGACACAAGGCAAGGTTTACTTTGTCGGGGGCGGCCCTGGCGACCCGGAACTTCTTACCCTGAAGGCTAAGCGGCTTATCGAGTCTGCCGATGTAGTCATTTATGCCGATTCCTTGGTGCATCCCTCCATTGTTGAGCTTGCCCGGGCCGACGCCGAAGTTCACGGCAGTAAGGACCTGAACCTGGACGAAATAATGGAACTGACCTTGCGAGCGGTGGCCGAGAGCAAGACGGTGGTACGTATCCAGAGCGGTGATCCGTCGGTTTACGGGGCCACGTTGGAGCAGATGCGGGTGTTGGAAGGAGAGGGGGTGGACTATGAAGTTATCCCCGGCGTCAGCGCCGCCTTTGCCGCCGCCGCCAAGTTGAAGGCCGAACTTACCGTGCCGGATGTGTCCCAGACGGTGATAATGACCCGCGCCCAAGGCCGTATCGCTATGCCGCCCGGAGAGCAATTGCAGGACTTGGCGGCCCACGGCTGCACCCTGATTATTTTCTTGGGTATCACCCGTATGCCCCGAATTGTCCGGGACCTGGAGGCCGCCGGCTATCCTAAGGATACGCCGGTAGCCATTGCTTATCGGGTCGGTTGGGAGGACGAGCAGCTAATCCGGGGAACCTTGGCCAACATCGTCGGCCAAGTGCGAGATGCCAAGATAAACCGCCAAGCCCTGGTATTCGTGGGCAAGGCGGTGGATCCGGCTCTGCTCAACCCCGAACGATTTGACTCGGAAGAATTCGCCACCTCTCATCTGTATTCCGGCAGCTACACCCACCTGTTCCGCCGCTCCCGCGACTGGGCCGGGACTGCCCAAGCCGATGCCACGGAAACCAACCCGGCGGCGGTTAGCCAACCCGACAGCATCCGGTAAGGGTGTACGGTGTCTGTTGTTATCGGAAGAGTGGAAACCGGAACCGGGGCTGAAACCAACCCCGAAACCGGGATAGTAGCTATATCCCGCGCTGGTTCCAAACTGGCCCGAACCCTTGCCTCTTCCCTGGTCGGAGAGAATACTCTCTACTTGGAACGTCGTTTTGCTGAAGAAGGTGTTTCTTCGACCGACACCAACATCACAGCCTTTGACTTGCCCCTCCGTCCGGCCCTGGAGCGACTTTTTGAGCGGCACCGTCGGCTGGTCTTGTTTATGCCAGTGGGCGCGGCGGTGCGGCTCTTGGCTCCCTGCCTGCGGCACAAGCGCAACGACCCGGCGGTAGTCTGTGTAGACGACGCCGGGCGTTTTGCGGTAAGTCTGCTGTCCGGTCACGTTGGCGGGGCGGATAATCTGGCCGGAGAGGTTGCCCGTATTCTGGAAGCCATACCCGTAATCACCTCAGCCTCCCACGTAATGGATACCCTGGCGGTGGATTTGCTGGGCCGGGATTTCGGCTGGCGAATAGAGTACGATGCGAAGGCTGGGCCGGAAACGATCACCCGGATCAGCGCGGCGGTGGTCAACGGCAACCCGGTAGGCGTCTTTCAGGAGGTCGGGGAGCCGGATTGGTGGCCGCCGAATAAGCCCTTGCCCGACAACGTGACGGTGTACCCCTCTTTAGAGGCGCTGGCCCAATCCGCCAGCGTAGTTGCCCTGGTGATAACCGACCGCCTGCTGCCCAGTAAAGGGGAGTCCGGTTCTACGCCGGACTCCCTGAAGGGCAAAATGACGGCGCTCTACCGTCCCCGCAATCTGGTAGTCGGAATGGGTTGCCGGCGCGGCGTTCCTCGGGAGCATCTGGAAGAGTTATTGGTCGGCGTTTTTCGGCGGCATAACTTGGCCCTGTCCAGCTTGGCCTGCATTGCTACCGCAGAGTTAAAGCGGGATGAACCGGGAATCCTGGAATTGGCCGAACAGTACGACGTGCCGGTGCATTGTTACCCGGCGGAGGAATTGAACCGTCTTTTTTCGGCGGAAGCCGAATCGGCGAAAAGTTCAAACTACCCTTTGGCCGAACTCGCTCCCGCCGGCCCCGGCCCTACTCCCTCGGCGGCGGCGCACCGTTTGCTGGGCCTTTGGGGGGTATCCGAGCCGGCGGCGTTGCTGGCTGCCGGTAGTCGGAAGTTGCTGGTAACCCGGGAGAAAACCGACCGAGCTACCTTGGCAGTGGCTCGAATGGCGTACCCCGCCGGAGCAAATGTCCTGGAGGAACGAGCCCATGTCTCATAACGGCAAACTTTTCATGGTAGGTCTGGGGCCGGGTACTCCGATGTTACTGACTCCCGGAGCGGCGGCAGTCTTGGCGGATTGCGATACGGTGGTAGGCTTTCGTGGCTACCTAGAGCAGATTGCTCCGTTGACCCAAGGTAAAGACCTGGTTTCGCTGGAGTTGGGCCAGGAACTGGAGCGGGCGGAGCGGGCGGTTGACTTGGCTTATTCCGGTCTAGAGGTGGCGGTGGTTTCTTCCGGGGATGCCGGCGTCTATGGTATGGCTGGGCCAGTGTTTCGCGTTCTTACTGATCGAGGCTGGGATGGCCAGAATCCTGAGGTGGTTACTATTCCCGGCGTGTCTGCCTTGCAGTCGGCGGCGGCTCTGCTGGGTTCTCCCCTGATGCAGGACTTTTGCGCCATCAGTCTCAGCAACCTGCTTACTCCCTGGGCGGCCATCCGGCGCCGATTGGAAGCGGCGGCCCAGGGCGACTTTGTAGTGGCGTTGTATAATCCCCGCAGCCTGAGACGCGACTGGCAGTTGCCGGAAGCGCGCCGCATACTTTTGGAACACCGCTCCGAGAAAACCCCGGTGGGGTTGGTGCGGGAAGCCTATCGAGACAAGCAAAAGGTTACCCTGACCAATTTGCAAGAACTGGAAAGCCGCTGCCCGGAGGTCGATATGTTCACCACCGTAATCATCGGCAACTCCGCCACCTACGTTCACGGCGGGCGTATGGTTACGCCTAGAGGATATGAAGAAAAGGCGTAGGGGTAATGCGCGGGCCGTCGGCGTTAACCGTAAAGCTCCTTTAACCGGACAAAAGAGGTGTATAAAATGTCGCCAATCAGAACTAACCGGGTCAAGGAAAAACTAACCGACGGCCAGGTTACGGTTACCCTTTCCGGGGTTCTCAGCAGCGAGATAATTGACTTCTTGGGGCCGCTGGGGTTTGATGGCGTATGGCTGGAGTGCGAGCACGGCGGGGTTACCTGGGAGCAACTAGGGGATATGACCCGCGCCTGCGACTTGTGGGGCGTTACTCCCATCACCCGGGTTAATGCCAACGAACCCGGGCTAATTACCCGCACCCTGGATCGGGGGTCTATGGGTATTGTTATCCCCCACGTCAACACCCGGGCCGATGCAGAAAAGGCGATGCAGTCGGCCAAGTATGCCCCGCTGGGCTACCGGGGAATGTTCGGAGGCCGCCAATCCTACGGCGTACCCGACTACTTCCAGGCTGCCAACGACCAGAGTATGGTGATTGTCTTGCTGGAAGAGGCGAAGGCCCTGCAAAACCTGGATGAAATCTTGCTGGTGGACGACGTTGACGTGTTCTTTGTTGCCCCCTCCGACCTGGCCCAGACTATGGGACATCTGGGCAATCCCGGCCACCCGGAAGTGCAGGCGGCCATAGATGCCGCCATCGCCCGAATAGTCGCCTCTGGCAGGACTGCCGGAACCCTGGTCAATGACGATAACGTAGCCCGCTACATCGACCAGGGCGCCAGGTTCCTGATGACCTCTTTCAATGCTTGGCTAACCCGCAGCTCCGCCGATTTCCTTGGCAAAGTGTCTGCCGGGAGATAAGTCAAGCTGCCGCGGCGGACAGGGTGAAGGCCGGGGCGCGCTGGCCGGGAAGCTCTTACGAACCCGCGCCCATCGGTCAGTCCCACCGGTCTGCCTTGGGTGCAGGGATAGTCCTGTTGGTCCAAGGCTTGTCGGAAGGTACGTGGTTCGACCCGCTTAGTGGGAAGGGGGCGCCGGAGTTTCCGGCTCGCCAAAGGTATCCGTCGGCTCCGGGTGGGGCTCCGGCTCCGGAAAGGACTTCAAGGGTATTAATACCAGTCCGCCCAGAATGAACAGCGTGGCGCAGGCGATAAGCAGCGCAGCATATCCGGCCCCGGGGGCTACTAGGCTGTTGAGCAAATCTACCGCCGGCCCTAGCGTCTTGGCGCAGGCGGCGCCGCCGATGGTAGCCAAGTTGACGATGGTAATATGCTGTCCCGCTCGGCCCGGGGTTGCCATTTCGTTAGCCAGGGCCCAACTGGCGCTGAGTACCAAGCCGAGGAAAGCTCCGATGACACTGGCAATTGCTATTGCCAAGGTGTCGCTGCTGGCCCAGAATATCCCCACTGAGCCGATTGCCGCGCCAAAAGCCCCGGCAATTATCACTGGCTTGCGGCCAACCCGGTCGGAAAGCCAACCGGCGGGGTAAACGCTCAAAGCCAGAGCCCCGCCGATGACCACCACGGCATTGCTGAGCGTTTGCGCCGGGTTAGCTACCATCACCACATCCCGAAGGAAAAACAGGCCGTAGGTCGGGAAAATAAAAGTAGCGGTGATTAACATAAACCGGGAGAGCAGGAACCAGGGCAGTTGAGGGTGTAGCCCGGTAGTGGAGCGCCGCAAAAATAGGGAGCGCTGCCGCCGCATTCCCAAAGCTCGCTCTCGGGTTACCACCGTGGTTGCGCTGACCAGCACGGTGAGCAGCAAGGTTCCTCCCAGGAAAGCCAGGGTAATTCGCAGCCACTCGATAGACTCCGGCCCGGCGTACTTACTGATGAGGTTGCCGCAGATGGCAACCAGCGCCACTCCCCCGGCGGCGTCGGCCAGAATTTTTATCGCCGCCGCTGCGCCAATTCGGTTCAGCGGCACTTGGTCCCGGATGAGAGCCAAGTAGGGGCCGTAGCCGATACTGGCGTTGGCTTGGATAAAAATCCAGATGATGATGAGCGAAATTGGCGTCAGGGGAAAGGAGAGGCCAGCTAATCCCAGGCAAACGAAGAACACTCCCCACAACATATAAGGCACTCGCCGACCCAAGGGCGAGCGAGTGCGGTCGCTGTAGAAACCTACCAGGGGCTGCACCAGGGCGGCTACCAGCAGCCCGCTAAAGCCCAAGGCTCCCAGCAGCGTGTTCTTGGCCCCCTCCGGCGCTACGTTCAGCGCCAGGATCGGCAAAATTAGGGCGTCCAGCGCAATGAAAAAACCGGTTATGCCAAAACCGAAAGCCCCGAGCCGAATTAAGGCCAGGTTGCCCCAGTTGTAAGCGGTTTGGCGGGACGATAGTTGCATTTGACGGAAAGCAATGCTGGGAAAAGTATAGTTGGCGGTTTGGGCCGTAAGGGCCGGACGCAGCGCGCTGGCCCCTGGGGATGGTCTTACGGCTTAATCATACAACAATAAGGTTGGGCTGTACCATAAGGAAAACTGTCCCGGATGGACAATTGCAAAGTGAGATAGCGCAACCCTGTCCCCCAAAGACGACTGCGCAATTATTCTGATTGTCTCGGAGCGTCGTATTGCCGTCCCCATCGTCCGGGACTGGCGCATCGCTTATTCCCAGGGTAACCTTAAGAGACGCAGCGACGAAAAACCTACAAAGGCGGCTACCGAATGAAGATTTGCTCCCTGTTGCCCAGCGGCACCGAAATTCTGTATGCCCTGGGTTTGGGCGACCGGGTTATCGGCGTAACCGATTTGTGTAACTACCCGCCGGAAGTAAAAGACAAGCCGGTGGTCTGCCGCAGCCGCATCGATGTCTCGGCTATGTCCAGTCAAGCGGTAGAAGAGATGATGCGCCGCATCCTCGCCGCCGGCGAAAGCCCCTATGAACTGGATGGGGAGTGGCTGGTCCAAAATACGCCCGACGTGACGTTGACCCAGGATTTGTGCTATTTCTGCGAGGTCGATGCCCAAACCGTGGGTCGTACGGTGGAACAAATGCCGCTGCCCCCGGAAATAGTAACGCTTCAGCCCCGGACACTCCAGGGTATTTTCGATAGCATTTTCCAAGTGGGCCGAGCCTGTGGCGCCGCCGCTGAGGCCGTGGCGTTGGTCGCTTCGTTGGAAGACCGGGTTCGGGCGGTCCGGGAAATGGTGGCGAAAGCCGGACGCGCCTCTTCCCGCCGGCCCCGAGTATTCTCTCTGGAAGGCATTAACCCTTTAGTGGTAGGCGGCCACTGGATACCGGACTTGCTGGAACAAGCCGGCGGCGCGCCGGGTATGTTCCCGCCGGGCGCTCCGGCGGCGCGTCTGATCTGGGAAGATGTGGTCGCCTATGCCCCTGAAAAGCTGTTTATCGACCTCTGCTCTTCCGATTTGGCGCGCCACCGGGCAGAAACGCCTTGGCTGGCGGCGCAGGAGGGTTGGGCCAACCTGCCGGCGGCGCAAACCGGAGAGGTTTACCTGATTGACCACGTATATTTCAGTGTACCCGGCCCCAGAGTGGTAACCGGCCTGGAAATCTTGGCCCAACTGACTTGCCCGGAAACGGTCTCCGGCCTGATTCCTGTCGATACGGTTCTGAAATTGGACGCCAGCCGAGCCGCTGGCTGTCCCCCGGAAGATATTGCCCGCTGCTTCCTACCCTGGCCGCCCTTGGCCGCTTGAACTGTTAACGGCGCCCTCTCGATAAGTTTAGAGTCAACGGAAGAAGAATTAAAGTCGGAACGAAAATTTAAAGACTTGGCAGTTTTGCCAAACCCGGTAGCGGGTTACCCAGTAAGGGGTTATAATTGGGCAAACCTTGTAAAGTAAAGAAGGGTAGCGTTTTGACTAGCAGAGATGATTTCAGGTCGGCAATGTCGTTGTTTGCCACTGGGGTTACCGTGGTAACTTCGTTGGATGACCAAGGTATTCCCCACTCTATGACGGCCAATTCCTTCACCTCGGTATGCCTTGACCCGCCCACGGTGTTGATTTGCGTGGCTCACAGCACCCATACCTACGGTTACGTGGAGCGGACCGGAAAGTTTGGCATCAACATTCTGGGAGAAGACCAGGAAGAACTGGGAATCTACTTTGCCAAACGCCTGGAAGACCGGCAAGCGGGAACTGATTATCACTACAGCATCGCGGAAAATGACATTCCGGCGCTGGATAACTCCATGGTCTTCTTTGGCTGCCAGGTAATCGGCTCCCATGTGTACGGCGATCACACCGTTTACTTGGGAGAGGTAAAAGAGGTTCGGCGTAGTGAGGCCGGGGCGCCGTTGATGTTCTACCAAAGTCGCTGGTATCACCCGGTCAGCGGCCGGGATTAGACCGCGTCCGGTTTATTACCCCAGAGTTGCCAGAAATTGCTCCAAGGCAGCGTTCACCGCTTGGGGTTGCTGTAACTGGACGAAGTGGGTGGCTTGTGGAATGATGCTTTTCTGCGCTCCGGGTATCCCGTCGGCCAGATAGTCGGCGTATCTGGGTGGCGTCATATCATCCTCGGCGCCGCAGATTATCAGCGTCGGAACCCGGATTTCCTGGACTCGGTCCATTGCGTCAAACCGGTCGCAGGCCAGCAGGTCGTTTAACTCCACCGCCGGGCCGATTTCCGCAGAGCGCTGTCGCAGGGCGTAACGAACTGGATCAGCGACCCTCGGATAGTAGGCGGCCATTCGACGCTCCAGCCATTGACAGTTGTTTTCCCCCGGCTCCCGGCACTGCTGCAGATAGTCGGGATGAACCCGCAGGCGGGCCGCCGGAGCCGACCAGAACGATGCCCCGCACCTCCTCCGGGTAGCGCAAGGCATAGAGCATAGTGATGGCTCCGCCCATAGAGTGGCCGCACAATACCAGATCCTGATAGCTGCGAGCGGCGCTGAAACCCCGTACCCACTCCAGATAACCCTCAATGCTGTCGCAGGGTTTCCCTACCGGGTGGCCCGGCAGGTCGATAGCCTCGGAACCGGGGAAGCGCTGCGTCTGATAGTGAAAAGCCAAGCCGCAACTACCCGCCCCGTGAATGTATAAGAGCTTCACTGCCTTCTCCGGTTATCCCATTATCCGATTTACCAATTACAATTTGGCGCCGGGTGAGGTTTTCCGTGTTCCATTATAATTTTCGGAGGGCTGGGTCAATTGCGGCGCAATGGGTAGGAGGTTGTTCGGCTGTCCGAGCCGGCTACCCTTCCTCTTCCGCGACTATGCGGTCATCCGTTTCCGGAGCCTCCGGCCGGTCGGCGTGTTGATCGTTTACCGAGCCGTTGACGCCGCTGTTCTTATCTTCGCCGGCGCTGTAATCATTCTCCTGGAAGCAGGCCACCGAAGCCACATAGTCATCGACTTCCCGGTCCCGCCAGACGATGACCCCTTTGGTGTAACGGCTGTTGGTTACCCTCACGTCCTCCAAGTTGATGCGGACTACCTGAGCCTTGGCGGATATGATGAATATCTCCTGTCCCCCGTCCTCGGTAACTACCCGGGCGGCGGCCACCGGGCCGGTTTGTTCATCCACCCGGAAAGTGCGGACGCCTTGGCCGTTGCGACCGTGGCGGGGGTAGTTCTTCAAGGGAGTGGACTTGCCATAGCCGCCTCTGCTGACCACCAGCAGATGGCCTTCAGGAGTAACTGGGGCCATGCCGGTTACTTTGTCGTCCTCCAGCAGTTTCATTCCCTTGACGCCGCCGGCAGACCGGGAGCGGGGGGTCAGGTTCTTCTTGTCGTCCTCGCAATTTCTCACCTGAAACAGGATGGCTTGGCCCTTCTCCGAGACCATAACAATCTCGTCGGCGTCGCCAAGCTTGGCGACGCCGACCAATTCATCCCCGTCCTCCAAGTTCATCACGATTAAGCCGGAGGGCCGGATGTTGGTCAACTCGCCTTCCTTGAGGGCTTTGATTTCGCCCAGCTTGGTCGCCAGAATTAGCATAGCGCTGTCCCGGGCGTTCTTGACCGGCAGCATAGCTTGTACCTGCTCGTTGCGGGCAATGGGTATCAGGTTGACCAGCAGGGTGCCTCGGCTGGTGCGCGAGGTGTCTCCCTGGATTTGGAAAGCTCGCAGGGGATAGACCCGCCCCCGGTTGGTGAAGAACATCAGGGTGTCGTGGGTGTCCACCACCACCAGGTCCATCAGGGCGTCATCTTCCCGGGTGGTCATCCCCCGCACGCCTTTACCGCCCCGGTTCTGGGTGCGGTAGGTGTCGCAGGGGATACGCTTGATGTATCCCTTCTGGCTCAAGGTAATCATCACATCCTGGTGGGGAATGAACTGCTCCGCCGACTGCTCGCCCACCTCTTCCCGCTCAATCCGGGTGCGGCGAGCATCGCCGAAGTCCCGCTTCAGCTTGAGGGTTTCCTGCTTGATTTCGTTGAGTATTTTGGCGGGGCTGTCCAGCAGTTCCTCCAGCGAGGCGATGGTCTTGAGCAGGTCTTCGTGTTCCTTTTCCAGCCGTTCCCGTTCCAGAGCGGCCAGCCGGCGCAGTTGCATATCCAGGATAGCTTGGGCCTGGATTTGGGTCAGTTTCAACTCGTCCATCAAGTTGGCGCGGGCGGTTTCGGCGTCGGCGGAACCGCGAATGATGCTGATTACCTGGTCCATAACGTCCAGGGCCAGCAACAAACCCTGGAGGATATGGTCTCGGTCTCGGGCCCGCTGGAGCAGAAACTCGGAGCGGCGCCGGATGACCTCCTGCCGATGTTCCACAAAGAGGGTAAGGGCGCGTTTCAGGGGCAATACTTGAGGCTGCCCCTCCACCAGGGCCAACATAATGGTGTTGAAAGAGGTGCGCAGGGCAGTGTGGCGGTACAGGTTATTCAGGACGATATTAGCCTGGGCGTCCCGGCGCAGTTCTATGACCATGCGCATTCCCTGCCGATCAGATTCATCCCGGATATCGGAGATGCCCTCAATCCGCTTATCCCGCACCAAATGGGCGATTTTCTCTACCAGGTTGGCCTTGTTCACCTGGTAAGGCAGTTCGGTAACCAGGATACGCTGGCGGCCGCCCCGCATTTCCTCAATCTCGGTTACCGCTTCCATCACGATGCGGCCCCGCCCGGTGGTGTAGGCGTCCACGATTCCCCGGGTTCCCCGGATGACGCCGGCGGTGGGGAAGTCTGGTCCCGGCACCAGTTTTAGCAGATCCTCAGTAACACAGTTCGGATGCTCAATGACGTGACAGACGGCGTCGCAGATTTCCGACAGGTTATGGGGAGGGAGGTTGGTAGCCATTCCCACGGCGATGCCGGTGGCCCCGTTGATTAGCAGGTTAGGCAGTCGGCTGGGCAGCACTGCCGGCTCGTTCAGGGAGTCGTCGAAGTTGAGGCTGAAATCAACGGTGTTAAGGTCAATGTCGGCTAGCAGTTCATCGGCGATGGCCGTCAGCCGAGCTTCAGTATAGCGCATGGCCGCCGGCGGGTCGCCGTCCACACTGCCAAAGTTGCCCTGCCCGTCAACCAGCGGGTAGCGCATAGAAAAAAGCTGGGCCATCCGCACCAGGGCGTCATATACCGGGGTGTCGCTGTGGGGATGATATTTGCCTAGAACCTCGCCCACGATACGAGCGCTCTTGCGGTGGGCCTGGTTGGGGCGCATCCCCATCTCGTGCATCGCATAGAGGATACGCCGCTGCACCGGCTTCAGCCCGTCCCGCACGTCGGGCAAGGCCCGGGATACGATAACGCTCATAGCGTAGCTGAGGTAAGAGGTGCGCATCTCTTCTTCGATGCGGATTGGCTTTATCCGTCCGGAAGGCGGCGGGGGGGCTACTGTCACCATAGTATAATGCTCCTTGAAGTCTTTGGCTTCCGGGTGAAGAAGGTCCGTTTTTACTCGGTGGCATTACCTCTTCAAATACCGCTCGGCCCGCTCGTAAAAGGCGGCGAACAGGTTGGCGAAGCTGCGCGGCACCTCGTCCTGGCGCTCCGGGTGACACTGCAAGCCGATTACCCAGCTATGGGTTGGGCTTTCCAGTCCTTCAATCAGCCCGTCCTCCACCGAGTAGGCGCTGGTCATCAACTGGGGCGCCCGCTGCGCCTCCCGCAATCCCTGGTGGTGTAGGCTGTTGACCCGGAAAAACCCGGCGCTGCCGATGATGGCGGCGGCCTTGGCCCCGGGAGCCATATAAATGAGGTGGCGTTCCGGTTCCCAGCAACCATCGCCACGCTCCGACTTATGCCCCGGCAAGTCCTGGATTAGCTGCCCGCCGCAGGCTACGTTGAGCAACTGCATTCCCCGGCAGATAGCCAGCACCGGCATATCGTGGGTTAGGGCATAGTCGAGCAGCCGCAACTCCAAGTCGTCCAGCGGACGGCACAATTCCAAGCCAGCCTGCGGGTCAGGCATTGCGCCATAAAGAGCCGGGTCCACGTCCGGGCCGCCCGGCAGCAATATGCCGCCCACTCCAGCCAATACCTCGCGGGCCGGGCCGTCGTCCTGGGGGGTTAACAGACGCACTTCCGCCCCCAGCGACTCCATTATCTGAAGATAACGGCGGGGATTGCGCGGGTCTGCCGAAGTGATGGCTACCATCGTCATACGCTTCGTATATTATAGCTGAAACAGCTTTGGATTTATAGGCTATCAAGGCCGCTTAGCGACGGTTTTATGTAACTTCACCGCCGTCCGCCCCGGCTATTCCGTTTGTTTGTTAAGGGAAAATCTGATAAGCTGGACAGTGGCAAGCGGGAAGGTTACCCGATTCCATTTCCATATCAGGAATGGCCGGGATTTAGAGGGACTGCGATGAAGGAAGTTATACAGGAAGCGGTGAAGCTGCTTCAGGAAGAACAGCCCTGCGTGTTAGCTACAGTAGTTCGCACCAAGGGTTCGACGCCCCAAAAGTCCGGTTCTATGTTGCTGGTTCGCCAGGACGGCAGCGGCGTAGGCACCTTGGGCGGCGGCTGTGTCGAGGGCGACATCTGGTTTGCCGCCCGGGAAATGCTGCGGCATCACGGCGGGCCGGAGTTTAAGGACTACTTCCTAAATGAGGACATCGCCGCGCGGGACGGACTGGTCTGCGGCGGCACGATGTATTTCTACCTGGAGCCTCTGCGGGGGCCAGACGCCTTTCTGGATATTGGCAACAAGCTGGTTGACGCCTACGAGGGCGGCGAGCCGGCAGGGTTAGCTACGGTGGTCAATGCGCCGACCGGCGCAGAGGTAAACTTGGGCGCCAAGTTGCTGCTCCTCCTGGACGGGGCGGTTTCCGGTTCCCTGGGAAGTCCCGAACTGGACGCCCGCGCTATTGAGGCGGCCCGCCAAGTGGCCGACGTAGGGTCCACGGACAGCTTCATTACTGAGGACGGAGTGGAAGTATTCATCGAAGGCTTTACCACGCCGCCGACCCTGGCGGTCATCGGCGGCGGCCACGTGGGTAAGGCTACCGCCGACTTGGCTAATATGCTGGGCTACCGGGTTTTTATCGCTGACGACCGGGAGGAGTTCGCCAACCCGGAGCGGTTCCCTTACGCCGCCCGGACGGTGGTAACCAAATATGATGAATGGGCCGAACACCTGTCCATTAACGTCAACACCTTTGTAGTGGTGGCGACCCGGGGCCACCGCTTTGACGATATGGCCCTGGAATCGGCGCTAACTACCCGCGCTCGCTACATCGGACTGATGGGCAGTCGCCGCAAGAACCTGATGATTTACCAGCGGCTCTTGCAACAGGGCGTTACCTTGGAGCGGCTCAAAGAGGTGCACGCCCCCATCGGCTTGGATATCGGCGGCTTGCAGCCGGAGGAACTGGCCGTCAGCATTATGGCCCAAGTTATTATGACCCGGCGCGGCGGCAAGGGCGGCCCGATGCAGATGGAGGAGTGGTACATCGACCGGGTAGCCAGTCGGGTTCAAGATGCCGTTAACGTTTAGAGGCCGGTTAGCCAATGTCGAAAACCGCTGCGATACTGTTGGCCGCCGGCGAATCCCGCCGGATGGGTCAACTGAAAGCCCTTCTACCTTGGCGGGGCGGTACCCTCTTAGCGCACCAGCTTACCGCTCTCTCCGACGCTGGCGTTGACCGGATAATGGTTGTGCTAGGCCACCGCTGGACGGAATTAAAGCCAGAGCTGGCGGCCCGGCCCGGCGTTGGCTGGACGTTCAACCCGGATTACCTCCAGGGAAAGACTACTTCCATCAAGGCCGGGCTGCGAGCCTTGGAACCGGACCAACCGGAGAGCCTGCTGCTCCTCAACGTGGATCAACCCCGCAGCGCCGAAACGGTGGATTACCTGCTCCGTCAGCACCGGGCCGCCACCGCCCTGATTACCCTTCCCACCTATGGCGGCCAAGGCGGTCACCCCCTAATCCTGGATGCTGCGCTGCTGGACGAATTGCACCGGATAAATGAGGAAACCCAGGGCCTACGGGCGGTGACGCAACGACATCGCCGGTTTACCCAAAGGGTGGCGATGGACACGCCGGAAGTCCTATGGGACCTGAATACCCCGGAACAGTACCGCGCTGCCCTTTCCTTCTAATCCCTTCTTGGCGAACCGGTCGGAACGGCGCAATAAACACTCAGGGACCGATACGCCTACCAGCCCCTGAGTTGCTTTCGCTTGGCAGTTCCGCCCTTCCGGTAATCACTACCGGGTTAACCTTCCCTATTCTCGACTACGGAGGAGAGGTGGTTGGTTCGAGGTGTAAGGGGCGGAACTTGCGTTTTTGTCGCTTCCCTGCCGGTGAAACATCAGACCCCTTTCCGGGAGACTCCAATCCGCTTCGCGCCGACAGGGATATTACAAGGGAAAATCCATTTATGGTTTAGTTCGAAAATTTTAGCCACATCCCACCTCCCTTACCGGATTTCGGAACAAAGAGAGCTTTTACGCTCTATTTATTCTGCAAACAGTCTACCACTTACCGAACTCTTGTCAATACCTTTTGAGACTAATTGGTCTGTTTTGCGAACAATTTCTTAAGCCGTCCCTTAAGCCGGCTGCAATTGCTCTTCGGGGTGTCCCGGAATTAGTAGGGATATCAGGAAGCCGATGAAATAAATCCCGGCGGTGATATAGAACCCGTACTGCCAGCCGTTGCCGTCCTCGAACCATTCTACCGAACCGAAAATGATCAAAGCTGCCGCCGCGCCGAAAAAGGTGTTGTTGCCCCACATCAACCCCAGGAAGCTGGACTCCAGGCGCCGGCCGGCGGCAATGTCCGCCGCCGCCGCTTGGGTCAGGTTGTTCACCGAGAAGTTGAGTATTCCGTACAAGGCGACGAAAATGGTTATCCAATAAGTGTAGCCGCCGGCCTGCTGGCCACTCCAGATTATCCCCATAGTTAGCAGAGTGGTTATAAGCATAACTAAAACTATGATGACCCGCCGGCCGATGCGGTCCGACCAGGCCCCGATCATTGGCCCGATGATAATGCCCGGCCCTACCATTAAAGCCACGTGAACCGCCGCCTGAAAAGCTATCGTCTCCAGGGCGGCCCCCTGCGCTTTCAGCAAGTAGGTCAGATAGAGGGGAACCAGGAATACCAGGGAGCGGTCGGCCATCCCCCGCACTGCCGAAACGGTGAAGATGGCCCACATCCCGGTGCCGCGAAAAGCGTCTTTCAAGCCAGCCCAGTTGGTCTGCACTCGCTGGCCCAGGTTAAAGTCCGCTGGCCTAGCCTCCCCGGCATGGCGCAGCAGGAAGAATATGGCAATGCTGGAAAAGAACATAATCGGCGTACTGGCGCCTAGTACCCAGCGCCAACTGACACTTTCCCAAGGTAGATTCCAGGAAAACAGGGGCTCCTCGGTAGAACCGCTGCTGACGGTCCAGACCAGCGCGCCGGCGATTAGCGCGCCGGCCACCATTGGCCCCAGTACATCGCCGATGCTGCCCATGGACCGATGCATCGAAATGAGCAATCCGCGCTTGGTGGGAAACCGCCGCGCCAGTAAACCCAGCGCCGGCGGGTGCCACAGGGCGCTGCCCATAGACCCCAGGGACAAGGCTGCTAGAATTAGAATATAGGTCGGCGCAAGGGACATCAGCAGGTAGCCCACCCCGATGCTGAAAGCGCTAATGGAAAGCACCCAGGATACCCGGTGGTGGAACAGGTCCACCAGGAAGCCGCCCACGGTGCTGGTCAGTCCGCCAAAGATGGAGCGCACTACGACAATCAGCCCCACTTGAAAGGCGCCCAATCCCAGATCGGCGGCAATAATCGCCGCCAGAAAGGGGATGGTATGGGCGTAAAAGTGCTCAAAGGCATGAGCGCCGATTACGGTGGTCGCCATAACGGAGTCCTTGGTGCGGTTTTCTTGATCCATCGGAGGAGCAATGGCGGTAGATGCGACCACTATCCTTCACCTGCCCTATTGTAAAGTTGTAAATCGGTACGGTAACCAGTTGGCTTACGTTGATAGGCTGCCGGTAGGCTCCGGCTTCAATCCGAGGGTCAATACCGCCGTATTTCAACCGGCCGTATTTCAACCGGAGTGAGGCCGATTATACACCCCGGCCCGGAAAACGTCATTCCGAGCCGGTTAGCGGCAGCGGCTCTCTTGGGAATTGACCGACTGGAGCGGGGTAGCTAAGAGATTCAAATGGAGACGCTACCTGTTACTGCCGGTCTATTGACAAGAAAGGGGAACTATTGATAGGCTTGGCCGGCTTGGAAGCGCTTCCAAAAGCGTTTAAAGTTGGGGTTCATAAGGGTTGGCCCGCTAGCTCAACTGGCAGAGCAACGGACTCTTAATCCGTAGGTTCTCGGTTCGACCCCGAGGCGGGTCACCAATTCGGATCGGTTGCCTTTGCATGGTTTCTACGTAACTGGGGGAGTGTCGGAATTGGAAGACGAGCATGACTTAGGATCATGTGCTGCAAAGCGTGGGAGTTCGAGTCTCCCCTTCCCCACTCCTAGAAGCATCTGAGGTTGGGTGGGGGTTGCGTTCCTTGTTACCCTGGATTGCGCCATTCGATGGCAAAACTTGAATAGCGCTTATTTCGTGGACGGAGGGAAACCATTTGGCTACGCTTCTGGAAGTTAAAGACCTTAGAACCTATTTCTACACCTTTGAGGGTGTGGTCAAAGCCGTTGACGGGGTCTCTTATGAGGTTGAAGAGGGGGAAACCCTCGGCCTGGTCGGGGAGAGCGGGTGCGGTAAAAGCGTCAGCGCCCTCTCCCTGATGCGGCTGATTCCCGACCCGCCCGGCAAAATAGTGGATGGCGAGCTGCTCTTCGAGGGGGAGGACATCCTGAAGATTGACATGGACGATATGCGCCGTATACGAGGCGCCAAGATGGCCATGGTATTTCAGGAACCGATGACCTCCCTTAACCCGGTGCTTACTTTGGAGCGCCAACTCAGCGAGACCCTGCAGCTTCACCGAGGTATGAACCGCGAAGTAGCCCGCCAGGAATCGATCGACCTGCTGTCCCGGGTGGGGATCCCCGATGCCGAAAGGCGGGTGCGCCAATATCCGCATCAGTTCAGCGGTGGTATGCGCCAGAGGGCAATGATCGCCATGGCCCTCAGTTGCAATCCCAGGTTGATTATCGCCGACGAGCCGACTACCGCCTTGGACGTGACTATTCAAGCTCAGATTCTGGAGCTGATGAAATCTCTGACGAGCGAATTTGGCGTTTCCCTCATCATCATCACCCACAACTTGGGGGTGGTGGCGCGTTACGCCAACCGGATGAACATAATGTATGCGGGCAGGATTATTGAGCGTGGGGACGCCCGCGAGGTTTACAGCAACCCTCGCCATCCCTACACCGTTGGCCTGCTAAAGTCGGTTCCCCGTCTGGACCTGCCCCGCCGCGCCAAACTGGACCCCATTGAGGGCCAACCCCCCGACTTGATTAACGTGCCGGATGGCTGCGCCTTTCGGAACCGTTGCCGTTGGGCGGTGGATAAGTGCGCCACGGATACTCCTCCTCTTATGTTGGTCAACGAGGGCCACTGGTCGGCGTGCTGGCGTTCCGACGAACTGGGCCCGTCGGCCCTGGACTTTTTGTTGGATGAAAGCCTCCGCGACCAAATCCCCGGCGACAGTACGAATGGGGCAAATGGCGCTAGCAATTCTGAGGCGACGGCCGAAACCGAATAAGCTCAAGAAAACGAGCTGGCGGAGAGTATGAGACTATGACCACAATGACTGAAACCGGGACGCAAGGCAGCGGCACGGCCCAATCCGGTGAAATTTTGCTGGAGGTTAAGAACCTCAAAATGCATTTCCCGGTTACGTCGGGAATTATCTTTCAGCGAGCCGTGGCCCATATCAAGGCAGTTGACGATGTGAGCTTCTTTGTCCGCCGGGGTGAGACCTTGGGTTTGGTTGGCGAAAGCGGCTGCGGAAAGACCACTACGGGACGCTGTATTCTTCAGTTGTACCGTCCCACCGACGGGCAGGTAGTATTTGACGGACAGGAACTGACCGGGCTCTCCACCGGCCAAATGCGCGCAATGCGGCGGCGGATGCAGGTCATTTTCCAGGACCCGTATAGCTCTCTGAACCCCCGGATGACCTGTGGCAACATCATCGGCGAGCCGCTGATTGTCCACGGTTTGGTCAACAGTAAGGAGGAATATAAAGACCGGGTGGCGGAATTGTTGCAGAACGTGGGCTTGAACCCCTATATGGCCGACCGGTTCCCCCACGAGTTCAGCGGCGGCCAACGCCAGCGCATCGGCGTGGCCCGCGCCCTGTCCGTTGACCCCTCCTTCATCGTTTGCGACGAGCCGGTGTCGGCCCTGGATGTGTCGATTCAGGCCCAGATTGTCAACTTGCTGGAAGACTTGCAGGAGCGGTTCGACCTGACCTATCTCTTCATTGCCCACGACCTTTCGGTGGTGCGCCACATCAGTGACCGGGTAGCGGTGATGTACTTGGGCCATATTGTAGAGATTGCCGACCGGAACGAAATCTACCAAACGCCCCTCCACCCCTACACCCGCGCCTTGCTTTCGGCGGTTCCGATACCGGACCCGGTAATCGACGCCCAGCGGGAGCGCATCCTGCTTAGCGGCGAGGTGCCTAGCCCCTTGAACCCGCCCAGCGGCTGTGTATTCCACCCCCGCTGCCCCATCGCCATAGACAGTTGTTCCGCAGTAACGCCGGAACTGCGCGAAGTAGAGCCGAATCACTGGGCCGCTTGCATCCAAGCCCCGGGCTACGGCTCCTACTAGCCCAATACTTGCTACTGATACCTTACAGCGTGAGGAACTTCCGATTAGGCAAACTTACCCCCCCCCCCCCCCCCCCCCCCCCCCGTACTGATGTTCTAATTCGCAACGGCTGGAAGACTCTCTTCCAACCGTTGCGAACCTTGGGCAACAACAATAAACTCATTACCCTGCTTTCCCGAGCCCCGCACTGGGTTTTAGCCCTGACGGTTTGCGCTCTCTTTTTGGCCGTCGGCGCTGCCGTTCTCGACGATTACGGCATGTCCACGGATGAGATTACGCAACGGCGGCTTGCCCTGGTAACCGACAAATATGTTTCGGGCATCGACGACGAGCTGCTGCTGCATTGGGACCGTTTTTACGGCGTCGGCTTCGAGCTGCCCCTCCTGCGGGCGGAACGGCTCCTGGGTCTGGAGGACTCCCGCAGCATCCATTTGCTCCGCCATTTCCTGACCCACCTCTTCTTTGTGGCCGGCGGCTTCTGCTGCTACTTACTGGCTTACCGGATGTTCAACAATCGCCTGCTGGCCCTCTGCGCGCTGCTGCTGTTTCTGCTGCACCCCCGGCTGTATGCCCACTCCTTCTTCAACTCCAAAGACCTGCCCTTCCTCAGTATGTTTATGATTGCCCTTTACTTCACCCATCGAGCCTTTCGCAACGATACTCTCTGGGCCTTTCTGGCCTGTGGCATCGCGGTAGGGATGCTCACCAACATACGCATTATCGGAGGAATGCTCTTCTTCGCGGTTGGGGCGCTGCGGGCGTTCGATACTTGCTATGCCTTCGGGCGAGGAGAGGGGGAGTGGAAGCATACTCTGATAACTGGCGGGCTGTTCGCTGCGGCCGCTCTGCTCACCCTGTACCTTACCTGGCCCTGGCTGTGGGGCGACCCCTTCGGCCGTTTTATGGAAGCGCTTATGCGAATGTCCGATTATCCCAATACTGAGACGATATTATTCCGGGGCGAGCCTACCAGCTCGCATGAAGTCCCTTGGAACTACATTCCGGTATGGGCCGCCATCACGACTCCGCCGGTAACGCTCCTGCTGGGGATCGTCGGGACGGCGGCGGTCTGCTATCGCGGCATAACCGGCCCCGGCGCTATTCTGCGCAACACCGAGCTGCGCTTCGGCTTTCTGCTCGTCGGCTGCGTTCTGCTGCCCGTTCTGGCGGCGGCTCTGTTGGGTTCCACCCTATATAACGACTGGCGTCAAATGTACTTTATCTATGCCCCCTTCTGCCTGCTGGCCGGGTTCGGTTTGCTTTGGCTGGTCTCCACCTTGCGCCCTCGTTCTTTGCGCGCCGGGGTGTACGGCCTGGCGGGAATTGGCATAGCTACCGCGGTCGTCGCCATGGTTCAGATTCATCCCCATCAGCAGGTCTATTTCAACTTCCTGGTGGACCGAACCACGCCGGAGTATTTGAGGGATCAGTATGACCTGGATTATTGGGGCGTTTCTCTTCGGGAAGGCTTCGAGTATCTGCTCGACCGTTACCCTTCTTCGACCATATCGGTGAGCTCACCGGCGTCTTCACTAAGATGGAACCGGGAGGCGCTTCCCCAGGCGGATCGATACCGGATACTGCTCACCTCTGCGGACGACGCGGATTTCTATATCACCTTCCGCCAACATCGCGAGTTTCCCATCCGCAAGAGTATTGGACTCGATGAAGAGACCTCCCCTACTCCGGTTTATGCTCGCAAGGTGTACGGCAATACCATAATGTCGGTGATCGCCAGATCCCCGGATTTGGTGAACGCGGCGGCGGTTGAAACCAACGATGAGAAGCGCCGTTCTATGGTGTCCGGCAAGCTGATTATCGACGCCGATTTCCAGGTATATCTCGACGGGAGGAAGCTGACCTATCTCAAAGAGCCTTGCACCCTGACAGATATGAAAGCGCACATTCATCTTCATACAATCCCGGAGGACGTGAATGATTTGTCGGAACCGCGCCGGCAATACGGTTTTGATAACTTCGGTTTTATCTTTGACCGGCGTGGCGCGATGTTCGACGGTAAATGCGTTGCGCATATCGACTTGCCCTACTATCCCATCGCCGGTATCAGAACCAGTCAGTCGATACCGGACACGGGCCGCCGGGTTTGGAGTGGAGAGTTCTCCACCGGCCGGTAGCGGCCGGCGGCCCCCTTACTTTTACCGGCTTGCGCTGCTGTTCGTTCTCGTTCTCGTTCTCGTTGTCGGGTGGCAATGACAAGTCCCTGGACTCAATATGTTGTCGTTCTTGTTACCCCCATCCTCTATTCTTGTTACTCTGGCGCCGCCGTGTTACTATGCAGAGACTATGAATCCTGAACACATCCGTAATTTTTGCATCATAGCCCATATTGACCACGGCAAGTCCACCTTGGCCGACCGCTTTCTGGAAATTACCGGCACGGTACGCCCCCAAGAAATGAAGGCCCAGTTTATGGACCAGATGGACTTGGAACGGGAGCGGGGTATCACCATCAAAGGCAAGGCGGTGGCGATGCAGCATAAGGCCCGGGACGGCCAAGTTTATCAGCTTAACTTAATTGACACGCCGGGCCATGTGGACTTCAGTTACGAGGTTTCCCGCGCCTTAGCCGCCTGTGAGGGCGCGCTGTTGGTGGTGGACGCCAGCCAGGGAATCGAGGCTCAAACCATCGCCAACACTCTGCTGGCGATGCAGTATGACTTGGAGCTGATTCCGGTAGTGAACAAGGTGGACTTGCCCCAGGCCGAACCGGAGCGGGTCGCTGGCGAGCTGCGGCAGGTCTTCGGTTTCCGGGATGACGAAATCCTCTTTGTGTCGGCGAAGGAGGGCTCCGGAGCCAATGATATTCTCGACGCCGTTGTCGAACGCTTTCAGCCCCCCAAGGGGAAACAGGAGAGCTCTCTGCGCGCTCTGGTATTTGACTCGGTCTATAATTCCTACAAAGGCATCATTGCTTACGTTCGGGTCGAGGACGGCCAAGTATCCAGGAACGACAGGATAATGGTTATGTCCTCCGGCAAAGTCGCCGAAATTATGGAAGTAGGGGTGTTCGCTCCTTTTCCCACGCCGGTTCCAGCCTTGCACACCGGCCAGGTCGGTTACATCGCCACCGGCTTCAAGGATGTGCAGGAATGCAGCGTTGGCGATACGCTGACCAACCACAATCGCCCCGCCGAAACCCCTCTCCCCGGCTATGTGGAGCTGAAATCAATGGTCTTTGCCGGCCTTTACCCCTCCGATGGCGAGGACTATAACAACCTGCGCGCTGCTCTGGAAAAGCTCCGCCTGAATGACGCTTCCCTGTCCAGTTCGCCGGAGAGCAGCGGCGCTTTGGGCTTTGGATTTCGCTGCGGCTTTCTGGGGCTGATGCACCTGGAAATCGTCCAGGAAAGGCTGGAGCGGGAATATAATCTGGACCTTATCGTTACCGCTCCCAGTGTGGCCTATCAGGTAGTTTTGCAAGACGGCAGCGCCCTGCTGGTGGATAATCCGTCCAAGCTGCCCCAGCCCCACGAAATCCGGGAGATTCAGGAACCGGTATTGGACTTGACTATTGTCGCTCCCAACCGCCACGTAGGAGCGATAATGGAACTGATGCACGCCCGCCGCTCCGATTTCAAGCGCATGGAATATATTCAGGGTATGACGGCCCGCAAGGACGGTGAGGACGCTGCGGAACAAACCCGGGTAGTCATGGAATATACTATGCCCCTGTCGGAACTGCTGGCCGACTTTTATAACCAGCTTAAATCCCGCACCCAGGGCTATGCCTCGTTGGACTATAACTTTTTGGGCTACCGGATGGCGCCGCTAAACCGGGTGGACATCCTGATTAACCACTTACCGGTAGAAGCCTTGTCTATGATTGTCCACCGGGATGGGGCGGTGGCTCACGGCCGGGCATTGGTGGAAAAGCTTCGCAACACCATTCCCCGCCAATTATTCGAAGTGCCGATTCAGGCTGCTATCGGCGGTCGGATAATCGCCCGGGAAACGGTGCGGGCAATGCGCAAGGATGTGTTGGCTAAGTGCTATGGCGGCGATATAACCCGCAAGCGCAAGCTGCTGGAAAAGCAGAAAGAGGGCAAGAAGCGGATGAAGAGCGTAGGCCGGGTAGAGGTGCCGCAGGAAGCTTTTCTAAGCCTGCTGGGGATTGGCGGGGAAAGCTGACCGCCGCCCTTTCCCTCCACCCGATCCCCGACTGGCGACTTAAATCCCCAAGGCATCCCGTAGCTCTTGTAGTTGAACCAGGTGTTCCCGCCAGTGGCCGGCGAAGAGCCGTTCTACCAGCCACTGCGCTGTCCGCGGCTCGTCCCAGCGTCGGTTCCGCTGGTGAACCATTACTGAGGCCCCGGCAAGGTCATCCTCGGCGGTTGCCCCCAATGTCTCCTCTAACATCTCGAAGTAATTCCCAAACTGCGCCCGCACCTGCGTCATATCCCAACCCTGCGCCTCTGGGGTTAGATACTTTTGGTCGGCCCACAGGTCGTATTCCTCGATTTCGCCGGCCAGCATATCCCGTAGGATGGAGGGTACTCCGGGCGGCGGCGTATTCAGCATGTGGGTAATTACCTCCCGGGCCGACCACGAATCCGGCTCGGGCCTCCAGTCCAGGCAATAGTCCATTCCGTCCAGGACTTGGAACAACTCGGCGCGGATGTTCTTGATGATTCCCAGGCGCTGCTCTTTTGGGGTGGTCACGGCAACTCTCCAAGTCCGGGGCGTATTGGTCTAGTCGGACCGGGGTTAATATCCGGCATTTGGTCATCCGGGCTTGAAAACCATTAGCGCCAGGATGACGATGGGAAGCAAAGTGGCAATTCCGCCAAAGATGGCCCAAAGTCGGCTGGCTTTGGCGTAGGCCGGGTCCAGAGCGCCGGTAGCGGCCCCTTCTTGGGAGAGCCGGGCCATACGCCGTTGCTGGGGCAGTAGAACTGCCAGCCAGAGGATAGCGACGACGATTATCAGCAGAAAAGAGATAGCCAGCCAGGGCTCCTCGAACCTCCGCCAGCTGGTCAGCCCAACCATCCAGATTCCGGTAATCAGCAGTCCTGCGATCCCCGGGACGGTAAAGGCATAATCGGCCTTTAGCAACGCGCGAGTAGTCGCTGCGATGTGGTCCAGGTTACCGGAGCGATCCGCCGACACCTTCCAGAAAGCCGCCGTAACCATGTTCCCCACAAAGATTACAGCGGCGAATACGTGAAGCGCCAAGAGAAGATTAAACAGCATAGTCCCTCTTACTCCAACTAAATATAACCTGGTTACCGCCGAAAGTCGCAAATCGATTCAATTCCGGTTAGGCGCTGAGTTGGAGGGCTATTCTTGGGGCCTCTCCGTCGTCCCGCGAACGAACAGCCAGCCGGCCAACAGCGTCAGCCACAGGATATAAGCGATGCCGCCGATACGGTGCATCGCGCTGGCATCCGGAACCCAAATAAAAAACATTACGGCTCCTACCGGCAAGCCCAGCCAGCCAAACCAGCGCGGCGCGGCGCCAGTGAAGGTAATTAAACCGCTCCAGGTCAGCAAGCCCAGCCCGGCAAAAGTGAACCCCACCCGGCCGGCCAAAGCCCGCAGCGGCTCGATGGCAGTATAGGTTCCGACCACGCTTTCGACCAGCGCTGGGGGAGCCTGGGCCGGGAAAGCGCCGCCGTACTCCTGGGCCAGGGTCAGCCCGCCAATGGCGCCAAGGCATACGGCCCCAGCTGCGCTCAAGAACAGCAGAGAACCCAGCAAAGCCAGGGTCGGCTCCCAAATTCGGAAAACTCGGTAGCTGACGGCCGCCACCGCTACCAGCAGGAAGCCGGCAGTCAGGGCGGCTAGGGGGATGCCGACGTACCAGCCGGAATTAACCCCGATCATCCGGATGCTCTCCTCGGCGGTGGACTGGTCGGCGCCGCTGCTTACGCGGGAAATAATCATAACCAGCAAGGCCAGCGCATAGAGGCCCAAAAGGACGGCAACGGTCCGTTCCGTACTTCGCCGGGAAAGGACGACGGCGCGCTGGGGGCCGGCTTTTTTAGGGTTTGTCATAATAAATAATAGCTCAAGAGTTGGTTTAAGAGCTAACCAGGCATCAGGTTTTGGAGCAATTCTTGAGTCGCCGCCCGGGTATCCTCCCGGGCTAGGGCAAACTCCAGCGAGGCTCGCAGCAGGCCCAGCGGAGCGCCGCCGTCATAGCGGGCGCCCAGAAACTCATAGGCGTAAACTTCCCGACTTTCCAGCAACCGCCCAATCCCGTCGGTCAACTGAATTTCTCCCCTGGCGTCCGGCGGGGTGCGCTCCAGGCAGCCGAAAATCTCCGCGGGCAGAATATAGCGGCCCACAATGGTCAGGTTGGAGGGAGCCTCGTCCAGCGGCGGTTTCTCTACCAGCCGGCGTACTTGATGAACCCGTTCGTCCACCGGGACTGCGTCCACCACTCCGTAGTTGGGAACGACCTCCCAAGGCATCCGTTCCACCGCCACCACGCCGGCGTTGAACTGCCCGGCCGCCGTCAGCATCTGGGATATTACTCCTGGCGTATGCGCCACAATGTCATCGGGCAAGATCACTACAAAAGGCGCATCGCCCACCGCTTCCCGCGCGGTCAGCACCGCATGGCCCAGCCCCAGGGGTTGCTCCTGGATAACAAAGGATACTTGGGCCAGGGAGGAGGCGTGGCGCACTTTCTCCAACAGGGCATCGGCCCCGGTTTCGGCCAGCCGTTCCTCCAATTCCGGCTGTGTCTGGAAGTAGGCTGCGATGGACTCCTTGCCCTTAGTTGTGACGATGATGATTTCCTCGATACCCGCCTCCACCGCCTCCTCTACCACATACTGAAGCATGGGACGGTCCAGAATGGGCAACAGCTCCTTAGGCACCGACTTGGTTACGGGCAAAAACCGGGTGCCTAACCCGGCGGCGGGAATGACCGCTTTCTTTATCTGCATGGTTTACTCCTCGTCCCGTTTATTCTAACATCCGGCCCCGTTCCCGTCATTCCGACTTCTGCCGTTGTTCCCCGATTATTCTCCCTATTCTCGTCCGCCCGCGGCTGAGGGATAATAAATTTCTCGGGGGAGAACCTTTGCTGGGGCAATGGCCCCGCTTCCTCATTTTCACTGGAGGAGGATTTCGACCGGCTGACTGACAAGGAATTGCTCCCGCTGCTTTTGCGAGGCGTTAGCATGACTATTTGACAGGCTTGCCATACTACCCTAACATTGAACCGGAGGCCGTGCTAGACGGGGAGCTAGCGGTGCCCTATACCCGCAATCCGCTACAGCGGGGTGGAATCCCTCCCCTAGGCTGGGTTTGAGGGGCCAATATCCCGGAATGACAGTGTTGAAGGCCGGGTCCCACGCGGCGCATACTTGTGAACTCCGCCAGGTCCGAGAGGAAGCAACGGTAAGCAGGAACTTGCGGGCGCCGTGGGAAAGCCTGGCCGGAGCTGTAGTCCGGGACACGCTCAGCGAGTCTTCGTCGACGGGAGGTGCGCGGTCTCTAACTATGGATGAACTGTTGACGCTGTGAATACTGCTTTAATCAGCCCATCTCCGCCATCGGCTAGACCCCGCAAATCTCTCGGCCAGCATTTTCTTGCAGATGACCGTATCCTTAGCCGCATCGTGGCTGCGGCGGATTTGGCGCCGGAGGACGTGGTTCTGGAGATTGGCCCGGGTCGCGGGGCGTTGACCCGCCGGTTGTTGCCTCAAGCGGCCCGAGTGGTGGCGGTGGAGCTGGACGCCAAGCTGGCCGATGCCCTACCGGGACGGTTGGGCACCCCCCCCAACTTGACCGTAGTTACCGCCGACGCCAGGACGGTGGAACTTGGCTCCCTGGTCGAATTCGGGGTGGACGACCGGGTGGAAGGACGGCTTGCTTACAAGGTGGTAGCCAACCTTCCCTATTATGCCGCCAACCCGATTGTCCGCCGGTTCTTGGAATCGAAGCCCCGCCCCCGATTGATGGTCTTGATGGTGCAGCGGGAGGTAGCCGACAGTATGACGGCTACCCCAGGCCAAATGTCCCTGCTTTCCGTGGCGACCCAATACTATGCTGTGCCTCGGCCGGTCTGTCTCGTGCCGCCCAGCGCCTTCCGACCGGTTCCCAAAGTTACTTCGGCGATAGTGCGTCTGGATTTGTTGGAGCGCCCGATGGTGGAAGTATCCGATACGGAAGCGTTTTTTGACTTGGTGCGGGCCGGCTTTACCGCTCCCCGCAAGCAATTGCGCAACTCCTTGAGCCACGGCTTGGGGTTGCCCCCCGGCACGGTTGGCGAGTTGCTGGAATCCGGGCGGGTGGACGGACGTCGGCGGGCGGAAACCCTGGCTTTGGAGGAATGGGCCTCCGTCTATACCGTTTGGGAGGCTCGGTGTCGGGAACTTTCCGGGGGAAAAGCGGGAGAACCGGGTTGAGAGTTTCGGCCTTTGCCAAGCTGAACCTCACCCTGGAAGTTTTGGGCCGCCGGGACGACGGCTACCACGAGGTGCGGACGGTCATCCAGTCCATTGACCTGGCCGACCAACTGGAAATTAGTCCCGCCCCTTCCCTTCGGGTGGTGTGCGACGATTCGTCCTTAGACGGCGAAAACAACTTGGTGTGGCGAGCGGCAGAGGCGTTGGCCCAGCGCTGTGGCCGTCGTCCGCAAGCCTGTATCCAGATTAAAAAGGGCATTCCGGTAGGTATGGGCTTAGGTGGAGGCAGCAGCGACGCCGGCGCAGCCCTAGCGTCCCTGAACCGGCTTTGGGAACTGGACTTGCCCTTGTCCGAACTATCCCGTATCGCAGCGACGCTAGGGTCGGATGTGCCTTACTTCTTGCGAGGCGGCACGGCTCTGGCCAAGGGGCGAGGAGAGATAGTTGCTCCCCTGCCGCCTTTGCCCGATACGGCAATTACTCTAATCTGTCCCCGGGCTACGCGGGCAAGTAAAACGGCCCGGCTTTACGCAGAGCTAACGCCGGTTCACTACGGCGACGGAAGGCTAACCGGCCGGGTAGCGGAAAATCTGATGGCCGGTCGGAGCGTAGAAAACTTGCTGCAAAACGTATTTGAAGAGGTGGCCTTTCGGATGTTCCCCGAGCTGGAGGAATTATACGGTCTGGCGGAGAAGACAACTGGCCGGCGGCCCCATCTTACCGGCGCCGGGCCGGCTCTGTTTTGCTGGCCCTCCGGCGAAGAGGAGTACTTCCGGTTGGCAAAAGCCTTGCAACCTTTCGAGGCCGAGGCGTATTTTGTACGTACCTTGGGGCGAGAGGCTTTCCAATTCCCGGCCGGCAAAATGTCGTATCAGGAGACATAAGCAATCTTAACCCTGGGGTGAGAGCATACCGATGAGCATACTGGGCGCAATTAGTATTCCCTTTAATCCCAATATCATTGATATTGGCCCCTTCCTGCTGTCGTGGCACGGCTTTCTTACCTTTGTGGCGGTGGCCACGGCGGTAATCCTGACCGTCCGTTGGGGCCGACGGGAGGGTCTGGACGGCGACGCCATCCTGTCGGTGTCCGTTTGGTGCATCATCGGCGGCATCATTGGCGCCCGGCTGCTTCACGTCCTGGACTTCTGGAGCTTGTATGCCGCTAACCCGCTACTGATAGTAATGGTCTGGCAAGGCGGTATCGCCATCTACGGAGCCATTCTGGGCGGGTTTGTCGGCGGCTCCGCCTACATTCTTATTCGCAACTCTAACTGGTTCCTGAACTTTTGGGATAAGTTTTTCCGCTTCGCCGGAGAGCCGGACAAGGCTCCGCTGCCCCAAATTGGCCGTCTAGCCGATATAGTTGCCCCGGCCTTGCTGATTGCCATGGCCATCGGGCGCATTGGGGACGTCATCAATGGAGAGCATTGGGCCAAGTTTACCGACTTGCCTTGGGGCGTAGTCTATACCCACGTGGACAGTCCCGGCGTTAATCGAGCCGCCAGCCATCCTGCAGTAGCCTATGAGTTGTTGTTTGACCTGGTCGTTTTAGCGATTATTTGGCCGTTGCGACACCGGCTACGGCCTCATGGGATGGTGTTCGTTCTCTACGGCGCCCTCTATTCCATTGGCCGGTTTTTCCTGAGTTTCCTGAGAGTTGAGGTTAACACTTACTTCGGCGGGGCGTTGAACGAGGCGCAGATTGTGGCTCTGATTGTTGTCGCAATTACCATACCGCTCTTGGTATATAAGGCCCAGTTCGTAAATACGAGCCGTCGGACATCGGAACCGTCCGGCAACGCCCCGTAACCCAAGAGGAGGAACATCCTGTTGCTGCCGAGGCTGTTGGCCGAGGTAGTTGTAGTTGAAGGATGTTCCTCCGGAGCATTTGACTGGCTTGATGGACCGGCAAAGACGCCACGTTGACTATCCGGAAATATGCCACGGCATCGGCTTGCTGTGCGACCTGATTGTTTCCGCAAAGGACGGCTGGCGACCCGATGCCATAGTCGCCGTAGTTCGGGGCGGTCTGGTGCCGGCTACCCACCTGTGTCACTTTCTTGAACGTCCCATCTTCTTCATCTGCGGCGACGTTTTGCTGGACAGTCCCGGCGCCCATCATCGAATCCTAGTGGTGGACGAAATCAATGACACCGGAAAGGCTTTCCAGCGAATCAACGACAAGATTTTTAACCAACCGCCTTACGACCTGCTGGATGTTCGCTACGCCTCCCTTTACACCCGGCACACGACCAACTTCAAGGCCGATTATTTTCTCAATTTCAAGCCTTTCTACTTGCAAGATGCGGTTTACCAGCACTTTCCCTGGGAGAAACCGGAGGGTTAATCCCCTTTCACCCACCGTTGGAATAGCCATTAAAGAAGGTATCCTTAACTGCTTGTCTGTCGGAAATCCGCCACCAACAGATTCACTCGTTTCACGCCCCGCCAATAGTCCACACTGATTGAATAGGCCAAGTCTATCGTTGAAACGCCCTCGTCCCACTCTTCGGCCCGGTTAAAGGCCAGCGCCGGATACTGCTGCCCTCCTCCTTTAACCTGTAACTTCAGATGCTGCCCCAAGCCTCCCATTTGCCGCGCCTCGATGACTTGTAGTTTCCGGGTCAGAAAAACTGGTTGCCGGTTGCTTGGGCCAAAGGGTTCCAATTCGGCCAGGCGGCGGAGAAAATCGGGGATCAGGTCGGCCAAGTCTACTTCCGCGTCAATGGACAGGACGGGACGCAGATCTGCATCCTCCAGACGCTCCCCGGCGATGGCGGACAGCCGTTGCTCCAGCAGCGGTAAGTTTTCCCGGGCGATGGTAAACCCGCCAGCTTGGGCGTGGCCGCCGTAGCGGACGAACAGGTCGGCGCAGGCGGCAAAAGCCTCTATTAGGTCGAATTGCGGGATACTCCGCCCACTGGCTAGCAGACAGTCCCCGTCCAGCGGGGCAAGGGCGATCGCTGGGCGGTGGAACGACTCGGCCAGCCGACCAGCCACCAAGCCGGCTACACCGGGGGTAAGCCGAGGTTCGGTAACCAGGATAATCGGCGGCAAGTTTTCGCGGCTTTCCACCTCGGCCTGGGTCTTGGCATAGACCTGCCGAGTCAGTTCCCGCCGCTCTAGGTTCAACTCTTCCAGTCGTTGAGCCAACTTACCGGCCTCTTCCGGGCATCGGGTGATTAGCAGTTGAAGACTGTCCTGCGCATGGCCCATCCGGCCCGGCGAGTTGAGGCGTGGCGCAATCTGGAAGGAAACGGTTTCGGCGTTAATCGCGTCAGCCTGGATACCGGCCAACTGGTACAAGGCGCGCAGCCCGGGGCGTTGGGTTCGGGCCAGTTCATTCAATCCCTCGCGCACCAAGTAGCGGTTTTCGTCTTGCAAAGGCACCAGGTCCGCCAAGGTGCCCAAGGCGGCCAATTCCAGCAGGTCGGGTGGCATTGGCCGTCCGTGACGTTGGTAGAGCCCCTGCATCAGCTTGAAAGCCAGCCCCGCTCCGCATAGCTGAGGAAAAGGATACTCATTACCCGGCATCCGCGGGTTGATGATGGCTACAGCCTCGGGAGGGTCTGCCGGTGGAACGTGGTGGTCGGTGACAATTACCTCAATTCCTCGCCGACGGGCCAGGGCCACTTCCGCGGTTGAGGACACTCCGCAGTCCACAGTAATTATCAGGGTAGCTCCCCGGTCGCCCAGCAGGTTTACCGCATCGGCGGATAGCCCGTGTCCCTCCGTTACGCGATGGGGCAAGTAGGGAATGACTTGGAGGCCGAAATCAGTCAAACCTTCCTGGAGAATCGCCGTGCCGGTTACCCCGTCCACGTCAAAATCCCCCACGATACCCACTATTTCGTTGCCGCATTGCACTGCCCCGAATTTGTCAATGGAGCGATAGAGCCGACGCAGGGCTGCTTCCATACCGCCCAAGCGCAGGGGGTTGTAAGGCAAGCGGTGCGGTGGCTGGGTGAAAAGGCGCAGTTTTTCCCCACTGTTAATGCCCCGGGCCAGCAATACTTGGGCCAAACCCAAGGGTAAATCGGGGGGAAAGCCTTGGATTTCCATTTCTTCCGGACGGGTAGGCAGTTGCCATTGCCGAGTAGTTTCAACCATACGTACAAGTTACCTTTTCGTGAATCCTGGGTCATTCCCTTAGCTAACTATCTACCGTCGATAGGGGGTGGATGAAGGGAATAAGGGCAAGAAATCGAGATGAGAACAGCTTAGTCTATGAAAAGAGCCGCGGCTAGAGGCCAATGCCAATGTTAGCGGTTTTCCGGTGGACGCTCGCCGGGGCGATGGGGAGGGTTGGGTGAATCATTACTGCGCCGACGACTTTCTTGCCGGCGCAAGCTGGCGTCGGTTATCCGGTCAACCAAGCCGCTGACGAAGATGTAGCGGAAATCATAGCCCCAGGCAGTATCCCAAGCTCCCCATAGGGCATAGAGGAATAGCAGGAAGGAGCTGACCAGGATGACTAGCGGGATTTGCGGCATTGACTCGGCGAGGGATGTTCCCTGCATCAACCCGGCGGCAAGAACCAGCGCTACCAGGATTAGCTGCGCCAGCGTTGCTTGCATTCCTTGGAAGGCCCCCCAAGCCGCTTGGCGACGGCGGAAGGCGCGGGCTATGACGTAAGCCACTATCGGGCAGGGCAGTAAGACCATGCCGGGATGTCCCAGCAGGGGAAGCAAGGGAACGCCGACCAACAGGGGCGCGGCATGGGCGACGGCGCTGCCAATCCGTTCCCCTTTAGAAAAGGAGGGACGTTCTGCGGCTGCCTCATCCGGCTGCGGACGCCGAAACAAAGTCGAGCCGCCCGGTTAGTCGGCCCAAGTCGGATTGGTCAGGATAATCACGGAGTTGTGGCCGCCAAACCCGAAGGAGTTGCTCATGGTCACATCCACCTTTTCCCGCCGGGCCTGGAGCGGAATATAGTCCAGATCGCATTCCGGGTCCGGGTCCAGCAGGTTGATGGTGGGCGGCATAATGTTGTCCTGAATCGCCATAACGCAGACAGCCGCTTCCAAGGCTCCCCCGGCGCCTAGCAGGTGGCCGGTCATAGACTTGCTGGAGCTTATCGGTAGCCGGTAGGCTTCCTCCCCCAGCGCCAGCTTGATGGCCTTGGTCTCCTGCCGGTCGTTGAGGGGGGTGGAGGTGCCGTGGGCGTTAAGGTAGTCCACCTCGGATACATCGACCGCCGCCGCGGCCAAGGCCAGTTGAATAGCCTTGGCCGCGCTCTGTCCGGTGGGGTTCGGCTCGGTCAGGTGGTGAGCGTCGGAGGTGGCTCCGTAGCCGCGCAGTTCTGCCAAGGGAGGAGCTTCCCGTTCTCGCAGGTGCTTTTCGCTTTCCAGAACCAGTACCGCCGCCCCCTCGCCCAAAACGAACCCGTCCCGGTCTCGGTTAAAGGGGCGACTGGCCCGAGGCGGGTCTTCGTTGAAGCGGGACAAGGCACGTAGGGAATTAAACCCGGCCAGGCCGATGGGGACAATGGGCGCTTCGCTGCCCCCGGCCAGCACCACGTCGGCTTGGCCCCGGCGTATCATTTCCCAACCCTGGCCCAGAGCGTCGGCGCCGCTGGAGCAGGAGGACACCACACAATAGTTGGCGCCCATGGCGCCGGTAACCATGGATACTTGGGCTGAAGCCATATCGCCCAGCATCATCGGTATCAGGAAGGGCGTAACCCGCCGGGGTCCCCGGTCGCGGAGTACGTCGTACTGTTGGGACAAGGTGGAAATGCCGCCGATGCCGCTGCCGATGATTGCGCCGACCCGGAAGGGGTCTTCCGATTCCAGGTTGATACTGGCATGGCGGCAGGCCTGTTGCGCAGCGACGGCGGCGAACTGGGCAAAGCGATCCATTCGCCGGCTCTCTTTGCGTTCCAGGTATTTTTCCGGGTTGAAGCCCCTTACCTCGGCGGCAAAGGTGGTGTCGAACCCCTCGGTATCGAAAGCGGTAATGAAATCTATGCCCGACTTGCCCTCAACGATACCGGCCCAAGTTGACGCCACATCTAACCCTAAGGGGCTGATTATTCCCAAGCCGGTAACAAATACACGGTGCGTATCGCTCATTTTATCCCTGGCGATGGTTTTGTCTTACTGGTAATTCCAGCGAAGCCTCCGGTCTGGAACGACCTTTTAAGCTGCCGGATTCGCTGACTTTAGCCGGTCGTGTTTCCCGGATAACTGATTGGTTTGATTGACTTAACGGGGATGCTCCTAGCCCAAATATGAACCGACAGGCCAGGATGTGGCGTCTCTCCGAAACCCACCCTGGGCCTGCCGGGCCCCTGGGATGTGGCTGCAAGGGAAGGGAGAGTCAAACACTAACCCGCTTATTCCTTGGCCGTGCGCCGCCGGGGAATAGAATCCGCCAGTACGCCGTTAATCATCTCGGAAAGCTCCGTTATTCGCCCGGAAATGTTGTCGGCCAGATCCTTTTTGCCGGCGCTGACCGGGTCGGACATAGTTTTCAGGGCGTCGGTCAGTTCGTTTACCTTGCTGTTGATATTCTCGGCCAAGTCGCGGCGGGTGTTAGCCAAGGGCTGGGACACGGCCTTCAAGGTCTCGGCCAGTTCCTCCACCTGCTGGGAGATGTTCTGGCCGAACTCCTTGCTGGCGAGGGATACTGGGTCGGACCAGTTACGCAAGGCGTCGGAGGCTTCGCTGAGGCGGGAGTTGATGGAGTCGCCCAAGTCGCGGCCGGTTGCGGCCAAGCGCAACCGGTAAGACCGCAGGATGCGGAAAATCCGACCGTACAGATTATCCACCGAAGTCAGTTTAGCCGAATAGCGGTCAAACAACTCCCGGCTCTCCTGCATTGACCAGCGCTCATCATAATGGACGAACTGGCGCCCGGTGTAGAGGTGGTAGGGGCGCATTTCCCCTTCTTGCAACAGTTCCCCATGCTCATTCAAGGGCGTTAACGAGTCCCAGTTTGAGGTGGCCGGCAAAGGCGTCAACAGGTTGGCCGTCTGGTATCGGCTATACTGGGTTACCCAGTCCGCCAGGTTCATAATGTCTTGCTCGCTGTCAAAGGGTAGGCCGATGATGGTCATTGCCACCACGGAAAAGTCCATTTCGTTCAGGGTACGCAAATCCCGTTCCATCTGACCCGGTTCTTGACGCTTGTTTACCACCAAGAGATTCTCGGCGTTGTTGGACTCCACCCCCAGGTACAGCATCCGGATGTTTGCGTCTAACATAGCTTGAGCCAGCTCCGGGTCTTGGCCCACCTCGGCCCGCGCTTGGCAGATCATATACATATCGTCGGTGTGGCCCTGCCAGTTCCGCAGCCGCTCCAGCCGCTCGTTTCGGTACTTGACCGCCCGCAGCGGGGGGGTGTGCAGGTCGTCGGAGATAAACACGTTCAGCTTACCGTTACGACCGGTATGAAACAGCCCCTCGGAGGCCAACTCTTGCAGCTGGTGCAGCCGCTTAATCTCCGTTTCGCGGGATATTAGCCGGTAGCCCAGAAACTGCTGAATTACCTGGCAGTAGGTGCATTTCTCGGTGCAGCCTCGCACCGTTTCCAAGACCCCGCCGGGCATAGGCTGCTGCGGGGTCAGGTCTTTGATTGAGCGAAAGTCGGGCAACTCGGCGAAGGCTGGGTCAACCAGTCCCTGCCGACGGGTCTGAATTACCTGCCCGTCCCTGCGAAAACTGATGCCGGGAACCTTTTCCAGGTAGGATTCCCGGGCGCCGGCCGGATAGGTGAGCAACAGGTCGCAGAGGGAAGCGACAATATCTTCAGCCTCCCGCTGCACAATAACGTCGAAATTGCCCATTGCAAAGGCTTCTTCCGGCAGAGGCCCCATCTGCGGTCCGCCGCCGATGGTAACTAGGTTAGGGTGGTGCAGCTTGGCTTGACGGGCAATCTGATAAGCCCGGGGAGCTTCGTTAATCAACGCGGTTACTAACAGGATATCGACCCCTTCCAGGTCCTTGTCCGGGTCCATCAACCCGCTGCGGTCTTCGAACCATATTTCCCTTTCGTATAGGAAAGGCCCGTCTTCCCACTGGCCCAAGGCGGTTGAAAGGAACAGCATCCCCTGCCGGGGAATAGCCATATACTCAAAGTTGCCGCCGGTGGAGGCCGGCTGCACCATAACCACCCGCTTTATTTTTGACATCGTTACTCCCATTATTTTCCCCTTACCAACCAGCGCTGTGAGCCTTGAGGCGTCGCCCCATGTACCTGATCCTGCTCCGATGTTCCGGTTAAGTCAGAGCGTATTTTAGTATTATACACCATAAGAGGGTAACAATACATAACCCAGTCTTTTATCTGATTAGGCTGATAATGTCCCGAAGTATGACCGGCGACGGATATAAACCACCGGTGTTATTAGCTGTCCCGGCGGCGAAAATGGGGGATAATTTCCGCTGCGATTGTCTCGATATGTCTCACCCGGTCTTCCCGGGGACAGGCTACGCTGAAAATTATGTGCCGCGCGCCCGCGTCAATATACTCTTGCAAGCGTTGGATACACATTTCCGGCGTCCCCAGCAAGCAGTAGTTGCGGACGATGTTGAGAAAGTCGCCGCCATAAAGGTAGCGACCTCCCAAGGCGGTCGCTGCCGCCTCGGCGGCTTCCGGTTCTGTTGGGTAGATGGCGATGTAGGGGAAGAAGGCCCACTGAAAGCCCGCCAAGTCCCGTTCCGCTTCTTGGGCGAAGCCGGTGATTTTCGCCACGCTGTCCCGGTAGCGGTTCGGGTTATAGAAGTAGGGGAGCCAGCCGTCGCCGTAGCGCGCCGCCCGTCGCATGGCCGCTTCCCGGCGTCCCGCCACCCAGACCGGAGGATGGGGCTGCTGGGTCGGCGGCGGGTTGATGCTTGCGTTGTTCATTTGGAAGTGCCGGCCGGCGAAGGATACTTCCCGCTCCGTCCAGAGACGCCGCAGGACGTCCAGACATTCGTTGGTGCGGCGGCCTCGCTGCCGTACCTCCAGCCCGGCGGCCTCAAACTCCACGGGAAACTCGCCGCCAACGCCTACCCCCAGGGTCAGCCGGCCCCCGGAGGTAATGTCCAGGGTGGCGGTCAGTTTCGCCAGGGTAAGAGGATGATAGAAGGGCGCAAGCAAGATGGAGGAGAGCAATCGGATATTTTCGGTGGCTCCGGCGGCTACCGCCAACAAAGGCAGGGCGGCATGAGTCGGCCCCGGCGGGCGGCCTCGCATAAAGTGTTCACCGGCGGAAAGGTATTCATAGCCCAACTCTTCCAGCCAGCGGCCTTCGGCGGCAACTTCCGCCGCTCCCAAGACAACGCTGGCCCCAAAACGCAGTTCCGGCTGGCTCATCGGATATGCTTGCCTCCAAGCTGAATTAGGCCGTCGCTTCAGGATTCGGACAGCTACCCCGGTTGACGTTGCCACAGCTACCCCGGTTGCCCAGGATATTAAAGATATTATATGACCCTTAACTCCTGATTTTATATTACAATAGGAGGGGAGTTAGGGAGAGTTATACCGTAATTGCCGGTTCAACCGGTTGGGCCAGCGTGTTTTAATCACCGGCGTTCCCGAACTGTCGTTCCGAGCGAAGCGGGGAATCTGAAATCCTTCAGGGCAGAGGTTGTTCGCTATCGGAGCGTTGGAGAAGCGCAAAGGAGTGGAAAATGACGGTGCTGGTTACCGGCTCCACCGGATTTCTGGGGCGCCGGGTGGTGCGAAAGCTGCTTGACCATAGCTACCAAGTGCGTTGCTTGGTGCGCCGCCCGGGGCGGGAGCGCATCTTTCCGCCGGGTTCGGTGGACGTGTACTATGGCGATATTAGCGACGCCGATGCCCTGTCCAGCGCCTGTCGCGGGGTTGAACAGGTAATTCACCTGGTTGCGGTCATCCGTGAAAGCCGAGGGGCCACCTTCGACGGCGTAAATCGCGCCGGGGTGGAAAATGTGTTAGCCGCGGCCCAAGCCGGCGGCAGCGTCCAGCAATTTATCCAGGTGAGCGCCGTGGGCGCCGTCAACAATCCAGTCTATCCCTATTTATATAGCAAGTGGCAAGGAGAACGGGCTGTCGTCAACAGTGGATTGCCTTACACGGTCCTTCGCCCCGCCATAATTTTTGGCGAGGGCGACGAGTTCATCAACTCCCTGGCGGCGCTGGTCCGGCTGTTCCCTCTGGCGCCGGTAGTTGCTAGTGGTCGGAACCGCTTGCAGCCGATATTCGTCGAGGATGTGGCCCAGTGTATCGCCTTGTCGCTCAGTCGGCACGACCTGCAAGGCCACACGGTGGATATTGGCGGCCCGGCCCAGTTGAGTTATAACGAAATTGTCAGTATTGTGGCCCGCGCTATGGGCAAACGTCGCCCGCGAATACACATCCCCTTATGGCTGATGTGGCTTAACGTGGCGCTGATGCAAAAGGTGATGTCCAAGCCGCCGATTACTACCGAAATGCTTCGTATGATGCGAGTTCGCAACGTGGCCGAACTGGGTATGGTGGAAGAAACCTTCGGCTTTACGCCAAGACCCTTGGAGGGTAACATAAACTTCGTAAACTCGATTACTTTTGGCGATGCGTTAAAGATGAATTTGGGCGCAATGCCTCCGCACATTCGGGACCATTGACCGATCTAGGTTAGCGAGACAAATGATGGATTATTCACAGGCTATTGACCGTCTTCTGGCCCTCGTTGACCACGAACGGCAGAGTCCGACGCCGCCCCGCCAGAAGCGTATCTATGACTTGAGCCGGATGGCTGCTTTTCTGGAATTATTGGGCAGCCCGCACCGCTCACCCTCTACTGTCCACGTTGCCGGAACCAAGGGGAAGGGCAGCACGGCAGCCATGATAGATTCGGCGTTGCACGCCGCCGGGTATCGCACCGGGTTTTATTCCTCGCCCCATCTGCACACCTTTCGGGAGCGCATCCGGCGGGATACCGAATCTATCGTGGAAGACCGGTTTGCCGGACTGGTTAGCCAACTGGAGCCGGTAAGACTCCAAATAGAAGGCGATACCGACTTGGGGCCGATTTCCCTGTTCGAATTTATGACCGGGATGGCCTTCCAGTGTTTTGCCGAAGATGGAGTGGACTTTCAGACCATCGAGGTTGGCTTGGGCGGCCGGTTGGATGCCACCAACGTGGTGGTCCCCGACGTCTGCGTCCTAACCTCCATCAGCCTCGACCACGTGGCGATTCTGGGCGACACGGTGGCCCAGATTGCCGCCGATAAGGCCGGAATTATCAAGCCCGGCGTCCCGGTAGTTATCGCGCCCCAATGCGCCGAAGCTCTTTCAGTTATTCTGGAGGTTTGCCGGGAACGGGACGCTCGGCCGGTTCGGGTCGGTGTTGACCTAACCTGGCAGGGCGGCCCCTCGGATCTGGACGGCCAATTCTTGACAATACAAGGTCGGTTTGGAGAACGGCGGTTGCGGATTCCACTGTTGGGCCGCCATCAGCTGGAGAATGCGGCGACTGCCTTGGCGGTCATTGAGACGTTACGGGAGCAAGGCCATTCCATTGCGGATGCGGCCATACGGGAGGGTATGGCTGGCGTATCTTGGCCCGGCCGCCTGGAGGTGCTGGCGCGCAACCCGCTACTGGTAGCCGATGGCGCCCACAATGTTTACTCTATCGCGACGTTGCTGGAGGAGCTGCCTAAGTGTTTTGACTACCGCCGGCTAGTTCTGGTTGTAGGGTTTTCTCGGGACAAGAGCGTTTCCGATATGGTGGAACTGCTGGCCGGAGCAAATCCAGTAGTTATCGCCACCCGTTCCCGGCATCCCCGTTCTCTGTCGCCGGCTGCTTTGGCCGATCAAATGCGAAGCAGCGGAATAACTAATGTAGCAAAGGCTGGCACGGTGGCCGAGGCGCTGGCCCAAGCGCGCGCGGTGGCTGAGCCGGGCGATCTGATTTTAGGAGCCGGTTCCCTGTTTGTGGCCGCCGAACTGCGGGAGGCGGCCTTCGGCATCGAACCGGAGTTATACCCGGATTTGCCCCCTTTCGACGGGAGCGCGCCTCGCCCGGCGTTGGGCTGAAGGTGTTGAATGGCAAACACCTTAATCAAAAATCAAACAGATGACCGGCTGTTGAACTGTCCCAAGTTGCGCCTGAAGCGCCTATTGTTATACTCGCCGAAATTGTTTCGGCTATACATGGTGTAAATATGGATAGGAAAAGGGTCGTTGTCACCGGGATGGGCGCAATTACGCCTCTGGGACAGACGCCTGAAGTTTACTGGAAAAACCTGGTGGCCGGCAAATCGGGCATCGATCGGATGACCCTGTGCGACCCGACCGGTTACCCCTGCCGGATTGCTGGCGAGGTGCGGGGCTTTGACCCTACCGACTATATATCCGGCCGCGAAGTTCGGCGCATGGCCCGGTTTTCCCAACTGGCGGTCGCCGCCGGCCTGAACGCCGTGACGGACGCGCACCTGAAAATGGAGCGGGAAAACCCCTATCGGGTAGGCGTGATTCTGGGCAATGGCAACGGCGGATTTCCTACTTTGGAGGAAAATTGCCGAATCCTGGCTGCCCGGGGCGGGATGCGAATGTCTCCCTTCTTCTTCCCTATGGTGCTGCCCAACATGGCGGCGGCCAATGTCAGCCATTACCTGGGAGCCAAGGGGTACAACTCCACCGCCACTACCGCTTGCGCCGCCTCCAACCACGCTATTGGCGAGGCCTTGGAGCTCATCCGCCGCGGCGGCGCCGATGTGGTTCTGGCCGGGGGCACCGAGGCCGGCATCAGCCAGTTGGGGCTATCCGGCTTTGCCGTAATGCGCGCCTTGAGCACGAACAATGAGGAACCGGAACGGGCCAGCCGTCCCTTTGACGCTAGGCGGGACGGGTTCGTTCCCTCGGAGGGTTCGGTGATTCTGGCCCTGGAGTCGGTGGAGCACGCTCAAGCCCGCGACGCGAACATCCTGGTGGAGGTGGCTGGTTTCGGCTGCACCGCCGACGCCGGCCACCTGGTGCAGCCGGAGGAAACTGGCGGGAGCGCAGGAGAGGCTATGCGGCTGGCCTTGGAGGATGCTGGCGTAGCCTTGGCCGAGGTCGATTATATCAACGCCCACGGCACCTCCACGCCCTTGAATGACGCCATTGAGACGCTGGCTATCAAGCGTCTGTTCGGCGAGCTGGCCTACCAAATCCCCATCAGCTCCACCAAATCCATGATTGGCCACGCGCTGGGCGCCTCGGGCGCTCTGGAGGCGGCCGCCTGCATCAATACCATCACCTCCGGAGTGATTCACCCCACCATCAACTACGAAACTCCCGACCCGGAATGCGACCTGGACTACGTTCCCAACCAGGCCCGAAAGCATGATGTGCGGGTGGTCATATCCAACGCCTTTGGCTTCGGCGGGCAGAATTCCTGCGTGGTCTTCCGTAAGTTTGAAGAATAGGAGAGAGGTTCGTATCCTCAACTGCAAATTGCAGCCGAAGCATTGGACAAGGTAAGGACGGGCGACGCCTGAAGAATAATTAGCCAGGAGTTTCTGAAACTCCTGGCTAATTATTCTTGAGCGTTTGATTGGCCTACGGCTAGAGTCTGACCGATCCACCGGTGGCGGTAGGAAATAGCTGCCCCGCAGCCGGGCTAAACGGCTTCGGCAGACTTTTCCTGGTGCGCCAGCACATCATCCAGAATTCGCTGCAAAGCCATAGTGTGACTGCAAACGCCTCGGGTGGTAAAGAATAAACATTCGCAGCGCCATTCGCCAGACTCAAACTTGACCTGGTAGGTGTTGTGGTTACCCTCAAAGGTAGCGTGAAAGCTGTTAATAGTAACCCGTTCTCTCTCTTCGGCGTACTTCTTGGCTTTGTCAATCTTCCCGATAAAGCTGGAATTCATTCAAACCTCCGGCCTTTTGGTTGGGATTTAGCTTGCCGACTAGCCATGACAAAATATTAATGGACAATTAAATTGTAAGGTGCCGTCGGGTTAGGGTCAAGGTTTGGCCGCTGCATTTTCGGGGCCTTTGGATTATCCGCCAGGGCAGATCCGACCAGGTTCCATTTTCTGTTGGCCCGGACTCCCTTTGGATTATCCGCCAGGGCAGATCCCTCTGGCCGCAGCGATCCCCGGCGGCCCCTTGCCCAGCCGGCCCCCCGGGTCTGCCCGAAATGTGGGTAGTCGGTCGGCTCTGTAGCGCGGCCCGGAAAGCGCTCCCCGGGCTGCCCGGAACGGGGTATCCTCCCTCGCCGGCTCAATTGACGCTCCCTTTGTCGCTGGCATACAATCCCATCGGGCCACCGGCCCACCGAGCCTTGCCGGGCCTTATACTTGACCCAACCTTATAACCCGATGAAGGGAGCAGGTGAACCACATTGATGACCGGAGACGAAATTAGAAACTCCTACATCCAGTTTTTTGAGAGCAAAGGCCATCTTCAGATGCCCAGCGCATCCCTAATTCCGGCGGGCGACCCTACCCTCCTGTTTACCAGCGCCGGCATGGTGCCTTTCAAGCCCTTCTTTATGGGCGAACAGACCCCGCCGAACCGGCGACTGACCAGTTCCCAGAAGAGTTTTCGCACTACTGACATTGACGAGGTGGGCGATCATAAGCACCTGACCTTCTTTGAAATGCTGGGCAACTTCAGCATCGGCGACTACTTCAAGAGCCAAGCCGCCGCCTTTGCTTGGGAGTTGGTTACTACTCGGTTCAAGCTCCCTCCGGAACGCCTTTACGTAACCATCCACCTGGACGATGACGAGGCTTTTGCGATTTGGCGAGACGAAATCGGCGTGCCGCCAGAACGTATCTACCGCTACGGCGACAGCGATAATTGGTGGGGCCCGGCGGGAACCGAAGGTCCCACCGGCCCCTGCTCGGAGCTTCATTATGACGCCGGCGCCGCGAAGGGCTGCGGGCCAATGGCGCCGCCGGAGGTACTGACCGCCCAGTTCCGGCGGGAGCGGGACGAGGGCGAGAATCTTCCCCCGCCCGGCTGCCATCCCAACTGCGACTGCGAGCGCTTCGTCGAGCTGTGGAACCTGGTCTTTATGCAGTTTTACCAGGATACCCAGCGCAACCGCACATCCCTGCCGGCCCCCAGTGTGGATACCGGTATGGGCCTGGAACGGGCCGCCGCCGTTCTGCAAGGCAAATCCAGCGTTTACGAGACCGACCTGTTCCAGCCAATTATAGATATAGCTTGCCAGCTTAGCGGCAAGACCTATGGCGCCGACTTGGCGACGGACTATGCCCTGCGGGTGGTGGCGGAGCATGCCCGGGCCGCTTCTTTCCTGATTGGCGATGGGGTGGCGCCCGGCAACGAGGGTCGAGGCTACGTGCTGCGCCGGGTAATCCGCCGCGCCATCCGCTACGGCCGCCGCTTGGGACTCGACCAACCCTTCCTGACCGAGGTGGCGGTGGCGGTACTAGAACGATTCCGCCAAGCTTACCCGGAACTGGCGGAGAACCATGCCTTTATTCTGCGGGTCATCGGCTTGGAGGAAGAACGGTTCGGGCGAACTATTGACGCGGGATTGCCAATCCTTGAGGAAGAGTTAAGAAACAGCGCGGGAGTCCTGCCCGGTTTGTCGGTATTCCTGCTTTATGACACCTACGGGTTTCCCCCAGAGCTGACTGGCGAAATTGCCCGGGAGCAGGGCCAAGACGTGGACCTGGAGGGCTTTGAGCGGGAGATGGCGGCGCAGCGGGAACAGTCCCGCGCTGCCCAGGGTTTCTCCGGCAGTATGGAGATGCACCGCGCCTACGAAAATCTGGGTAGTGGCCCGTCTCACTTCGTCGGCTATCGCCGCTTGGAGCAAGAAACGGTGGTGGCCGCCCTGTTGGCCGACAGCGCCGCCGTTGGTCACGCTATCCAGGGACAGCAGATAGAAGTAGTCCTCGAAAACACTCCTTTCTATGCCGAAAGCGGGGGGCAAGTTGGCGATCGGGGCTTGGTCCTTGGCCCCAATGGGGTAGTGCGGGTGGAGGATACGCAAAGCCCGGTGGCCGGCCTGATTGTCCACCGAGGCGTCGTGGAACGGGGCGATATTTCCTTGGGGGAGCCGGTGACGGCCCAGGTGGATACTCATCGCCGCTTGGACGCCGCTCGCAACCACAGCGGCACCCACCTGCTCCACGCCGCGCTGCGTTCCGTCTTGGGATCCCACGTACGGCAGGCCGGTTCTCTGGTGTCTCCCGACCGGCTGCGTTTCGACTTCAGCCATGTCGGTTCCCTGTCTCCGGAGGAGCAACTATCCGTCCAAAACCTGGCTAACGGAAAGGTGCGGGAGAACCTGGCCGTTTCCACTCACGAAACCACCTATGCCGAGGCGGTGCGAGAGGGAGCGTTGGCCTTTTTTGGCGACAAGTACGGCGATACCGTGCGGGTAGTTCGGATGACGGATTCCGAACCTGGCGGCGCTGAACCCTTCAGCGTGGAGGTTTGTGGCGGCACCCACGTAGGGGCCACCGGCCAAGTTGGGGCGCTCTTTGTTCTGGGCGAGTCCGGCATCGGCGGCGGCATGCGCCGTATTGAGGCAGTTACCGGGCGCGCGGCGGAACAGCTTTTTGTTGACCAATCGGCTCGGCTGGCATCCTTGGCCCGCAAACTTCAGACGCCGGTGGTTGACTTGGAGGCTCGTCTGGACAGTTTCATTCAAGACACGGATGACCTGCGCCGCCGCCTGGCCGCCCTGGAGCGGGGCAGCCGACGAGTTGAAGCCGAAGCCTTGCTGGAACGAGTCCAGGACGTGGGCGGGGTCAAGTTGGTGGCCGGGCGCACCTCGGCTGCCAACGCCGAAGCCTTGCGGGAAATGGGCGACTTTCTCAAGACCCGGCTACCCAGCGCGGTAATCGCCCTGGGAGCCATCGTCAACGGCAACCCTCTCCTGGTCACCATGGTAACCGCCGACCTGGTGGAGCAGGGACTTCACGCCGGCAACATATCCCGGGATGCCGCCCGGGTGATGGGCGGCGGCGGCGGCGGACAGCCGGAAATGGCCCAAGCCGGCGGACGGCAATCGGACAAGCTGGAAGATGCCCTTCGCCAGGTGGCCGAATTGGTGCGGCAAGGGCGGCAGGGCTAGGGGACGGCGTTATCGGATGCGGTTGCTGGCCCTTGACTTGGGCAACCGGCGCATCGGCTTGGCCTCTGGCGGCTCCCCCAGAGTGCCAGCGCTGCCCATCGGACACCTGGAACGGACTACCCTCCGCCGGGACTTGGATCGTATTTTGGACCTAGCCAAGCAGCGAGATATAGAGGGATTCGTGGTGGGTATGCCCTATTCCCTTTCCGGTGGCGTCGGCCCTCAAGCCAGGCAAGCCGAGGGATTTGTTCGCGCCTTGCGAAAGCGTACTGACCTGCCGGTTTACTCCGTGGACGAGCGGTTTACTTCATTGGAGGCAGAGAACCGGTTGCGGGAATCGGGCGGCCAACCCTCCCGGCGTCGGGGAGATGTGGATGCCGCCGCCGCCGGGATAATTCTGGAGCGGTTTTTGGCCCAGCCGCAGGAGGACAGCGGGAATGAAGCTCTTTAGTCGAAAGGGCAGTCCTTTCGCGGCGCCGCTTCCGGTTAGCCTCAGCGCGTCCTTTCCGTTCCCGGTGAGCTTGTGAACTAGGGAAACACCGGGTACTGGACGGCGCAACCGTCTCCTTAAAGGTAAACTCGGCTAAAATCTGCGGAAAGCGACGTCATAGCGTCCAAATCCCAATCAAAGGTCAACGCCACGGAACGGTCGGAAGTGGCTTCCAGCAGACGCCGGCCATTCTTGGCGACCACGCTTTCCGCGCGCCGATAGTCCAGTTCGTCCCGCTCCACGCCGGAGCGGTTGCACACCATAATGGGCAAGTTGTTGTCCACGGTGCGCTGTTCCCATTCTCCGTCCGGGGCGCACTGGCCTGGCCCCCAGGAAACCGGCGACACTAGCAGCTCGGCCCCCTTGTCCTTGAGGGTTTGGGCCACTTCGTTCTGGTAGGCATCGGCGCAAATCAGGATGCCCACCCGGATCCCCTCGCAATTTATGGGGTTAATCTCTTGGCCGGCGGTGGACCAACCCTCGGCGCCCCGCAACGCCTTGATTTTCCGGTGCTTGCCGATAATCTCGCCGTTGCCGTTGATGACGAAAACGGTATTGAACATTTGGTCCGTCGCCACATTTCGCTCCGGGTGGGACAAGAACACCGTAAGACCCAACTCTTTAACCAGCTGGCAGTAGCCCTGGGTCCAAGCGTCAGGCTGGGGTAGTATCCAGTCGGAGCCAATCTCCCGCATAAACAGATAGCCGGGTATGCACAATTCCGGGGTAACCACCCAGTCGGCGCCTGCGGCAGCGGCGGCGCGGGTAGCTCGCTCCACCAATGCCCGGTTGTGGGCGATGTCGCCGGTTATCGGCGCCAGGTGTAAAAAGGAAACGCGCAGCTTCTTCATGTTCGACTCAAGCCTTTTGGCGCTGGCGATATGCTGCGCCGAGGTCTTATCCGTTGCCCCTTGCCGGCGCCTATTATAGCATTGCGGCGCCGGACTTGGCCCCTTGACTACGGATGGGTATAGGGTCAGAATGTCCGAGAGCGGTTGCGGATAACTCCCGGCGTCTCTTATCATCTTACGAATAAGAATGCCCATTGTTGGGAACCCGCTTACCCTTGCCCGGTAGTGTAACGGTAGCACGTCAGCCTTTGGAGCTGTAAGTCTGGGTTCGAACCCCGGCCGGGCAGCCACTTTGTTCCTTGCCCCTCCCGATCCGTTGACCTCCCGGCTGGCTGCGGGTATATTACTGGCAGCTACCGGATGGGAAGGCGTTTTCCGCTTAAGGTTGGGTCTGACCCATTTGTTGGAGGCCGGCGTTTATGTTTGCGTTAATTCTGGCCGGGGGTAAGGGAGAGCGGCTCCGGCCCTTGACCGACACCCTGCCTAAACCGATGGCGCCCCTCTGCGACAAGCCCATCCTTTGGCACCAGGTGGAATGGCTGAAGGGCGCAGGCGTTTCCGATGTGGTCTTTTTGCTCGGCTACCGCGGGCAAATAATCCAGGATTTTTTCGGCGACGGCGGAAAATATGGCATCCGCGCCCACTACAGCTTGGAAGACCGTCCCTTGGGCCGAGGCGGGGCCATCCGCCAGGGATTTGACCACGTACCGAAAGAGGAGGATACGGTGTTGGTCCTGAATGGCGACATTATCACTGTCGAAAGGGTCGGCGCCATTCTGGATAGTTACCGGCGGAAAAAAGAGGCCAGCCCGTCCCACTTGGCTACCCTAATGATAACGCCTATGGTAAGCCCTTACGGGCTGGTGGACCTGAATAGAGAGAATGACGTAGTGGGTTTCCGGGAAAAGGTAGAGTTGCCCCACTGGATTAACGCCGGCGTCTACGTTTTCGACCCTGGCATTGTCCCGCTCCTACCCGAGTTGGGCGACCACGAGGTTGAGACCTTCCCCAGATTGGCCCAGGAAGGCCGGATTTCCGCTCATCCCTCCCGGGCCTTCTGGCGCAGTGTGGACTCCTTCAAGGATTTGGGGGATGCGGAGAATTTCCTGAGACAGGGCCTTCCGTCCGCTGGGATAGCGGCCCAGAGGTTAGTCGAATAGTGGCGACGGTCATCAGCCCTGAAATGGTAATCCGGGTGTCCGAAGCCGCCGCCCGTGTCAAGCTCAACATTGGCCGAGCCCTGGTAGGCAAGGATGATGCGGTCGAGCTGACCTTGGCCTCGGTGCTGAGCGGGGGACATATTCTGTTCGAGGACGTGCCCGGCATCGGCAAAACGACCTTGGCCCGCGCTCTGGCCGGTTCCTTAGACTGCGTTTTCAAGCGCATTCAGTTTACGCCGGACCTGATGCCTTCGGATATAACCGGCATCCATTTCTATAACCAGAAAAGCGGAGACTTCGAGTTCCGACCCGGCCCCATTATTGCTCAGGTAGTGTTGGCTGACGAAATTAACCGGGCCACTCCCCGCACCCAGTCGGCGCTGTTGGAGGCAATGGGGGAGCGGCAATTGACCATTGACGAGGTCACCGTTGCCTTACCCGCTCCCTTCCTGGTCATCGCTACCCAGAACCCGATTGAACTGGAAGGCACTTTCCCCTTGCCGGAAGCTCAGCTTGACCGTTTCCTGATTCGCCTTCAACTGGGCTACCCGGATGAGCCGGAAGAGGAAGAGATGCTGCTCCGGTTTGAAAATGCCGACCCGCTAGCCGACCTGAAGCCGGTAACCGCCGCTGAGGAAATCTTGGAGTTTCAGGCCCTGGCCCGGCGGGTGTACGTTGACCCGGTGCTGCGCAACTACGCCGTCCGTATTGTTCAGGCTACCCGCCAGCACCCGGAAGTGGAGTTGGGGGCCAGCCCCCGGGCTACCGTCGGCCTTTATCGGTGCAGCCAGGCCTTGGCCGTAATTCGGGGACGGGAATATGTAACACCGGACGAAATCAAGACCTTGGCGCCCCACACCCTCAGCCACCGGGTTATCCTCAAATCCCAGGCCCGGCTGCGGGAGCGTACTCCCGCCGGCGTCATCCAGGACATTTTGGAACAGGTGACCGTGCCGGTATAACCTCTAATTTAACCGCGACGGCTAGGTTGAAAATGCTCAACGACTTTTGGCTGTTTGCCAGCGGCATTCTGCTCTTTATCGGGTTGGTCGCCAGCCAGGGTCTGTTATTGGTTCTCGGCTCCCTGGTCTTCATCGTCTGGTTCCTGTCCAAATTCTGGGATCGGTTCGCCTTCAAAGAAGTGAGCCACTACCGTACCCTCGGCCAGGGCCGGGCCTTTGTCGGCGACTCCCTGGAATATACGGTTACCCTTTCCAACGACAAGTTGGTTCCCCTTATCTGGGTGGATATTCAAGACAACTTTCCCCCGGAGCTGGACTTGCCCGGCGCCACCGTCCGGGGAACCGGCGTGGAGGTGGCCCGAGAGCACCGAATAACCACTTCCTTGCTGCCGTACCAGCGGGTAACCTGGAAGTATAACCTCCGATGTCGCGCCCGGGGCTATCACCGCATCGGCCCAGCTCGCCTGCGCAGCGGCGATATCTTCGGTTTCACCGCCGCCGAAACGCGCTTCACCGGAGTTGACCATCTTCTGGTATATCCCCGGGTTGTTGACTTGCGAGAGCTTATCTTTCCTTCCGAGCATCCCCTGGGCGATGAGCGGGGTCAACGGCCTATTTACCATGACCCGAGCCGCTTCTTTGGGCTCCGGGATTACCAAGCGCAGGACCCGATGAAACATATCGACTGGAAAGCCACCGCCCGCCGCTCGCAACTTCAAACCCGGGTATTCGAGCCGGTGGTATCCCTGAACGTGCTGATTGCCCTGAATGCCACCACCAGCGAGTTTGCTTGGCAAGGGAGCAACCGGCGCCTCTTTGAGCGGGCGGTGACTGTTGCCGCCTCTGTAGCCAGCCATTGCGACGAGGCTGGCTACAGCTTTGGGTTAATCAGCAACGGGGTGGCGGTGTATTCCGGGAAGTGGCTCAGCGTTCCCTTGGGCAGTTCCAGATTCCAGTTAGGCCTGGTGCTGGAATCGCTGGCCCTGGCCGGACCTTACTCGGTAATTGCCCTGACCGATGTGCTGCGAAATGAGCGGGATTCCCTGCCGCCGGGCGCCACCATCGCCCTGGTTACGGCGGTGGTTACCCGTTCCTTGGCCGACGAGATTGCCGGAATGCGGTCTCGGGGCTATCAGGTAATTGTACTCTATGCCGGGGATGGCGGGCCGGAGCTGCGGCTTTCCGACGTCACCGTTTATCCCCTGGGACGCACCCTGGAAGCCCTGGAAGCCGAAGCGGAGGCGGAACATGAGCCAGTTCTGGCGAACTAGCGCCATTACCGGAACCGCGCTGTTCCTGGAATCCTCCGGCGCTTATTTGGTCATCGCGGTTTTCACCGCTTTGATTAACACATCCGCCGCCCGTCTTCCCTGGTGGCTGGTTTTTGTTACCCTGGCTTGGGCATTTCTCCTTTCCCTATATATTCAGACGGTCCGTTTTTCCCTGAACTTGCGCGGTGTTATTGGCCTGTCGGTCAGTCTCGTTTCCCTGGTGGCGCTGGCTAACCTTAACGCTGGTGTGGGGTTTCTGCCGATCGCCAAAATCCTCAATGGCGACCTTCAGACGGCCTTTGTTCTAACCCTTACCTTCGGTTTCCTGGTAGCCTTATGGTGGCGGGGCAGCAGCCTCGCCCACGACGACGTGACTTTGGAAACTGTGCGAGGCGCTTTTCAGTGGGGCCTCGTCGTAGTAATCGGGGCGGTTATGGTTGACAGCCTGGTGTCGGCAAAGATAGTTAGCGGCTTTCTGATAATAGGGTTCTTTGCGGTAGGTCTGCTTGGTCTGTCCTTGGCTCGCTTCTCCACTGAATCCGCAGATTCTCAAATGATGTCCCGCGACTGGTTCATCCCCATTGGCGCAGCGGTCGGGGCCGTGCTGCTGCTGGCGCTGTTAATTAGCGCTCTGGGTCTGGGTGGTCTGGATGATGTGACCCGGGCTATTCTCCGAACTGGGGGAACCGTGGGTGGCTGGATACTCAAACCCCTCCTGATGGGCTTGGGCTACATTGCCGCCGCCCTGGTGTCCTTTGGCGCCTGGCTGACTACCATTATGGGCGGCGGCGACTTAAGCGGCCTGAACGAGGCCCAGGAACAAATGCGCCGTTTCCATGAAGACTTGGAAGAGATGGAGGGCTCCGGTCTGCCGGGTTGGATTTATAGCCTCTTAAGATGGATCGCCTTTATGACCGCCACCTTGCTGGCCGGCTGGCTGTTGTTCCGGGTTTTCCGGTTTCGCCGGTTGTTGCGGCGCTCCGGCGATGTGCAGGAGGTACGGGAGTCCCTCTTTACCTGGGGCAAAGCCAACAAGGACATCTCCGGCCTGGTCGGCGGCTGGTGGAACAATTTGGTGCAAAAAGCCACGGCGGAAGCGGAGCATATCCCGGAACCGGCGAACCCGCGGGAGCTGTATCACCGTTTTCTGGAACTATCGAATAATATCGGCTTCCCCAAGGCGGCGGGGCAGACCCCTCGAGAACACCAAGGCGGCTTGGATGATTCCGTGCCTGCAGAGCCAGTGGACCGGATTGTGCTAGGATTTCAAGGCTCTCACTACGGCAACCGGAGCGCCGGCAGTGAGGAGATGGGCCCCCTGCTCCAGGATTTAGCTACCCTCCGCCAGTATGAAATGGAACAGGCCGAGCAAGCGAAGACTGAGGATTCCGACTAGGGGTAGCCGACTCCGGCTGGACGCTTCCCGGCGCTTAACGGAATTGGGGAAGGGCGGGTTCCGCCAATTCTTCCATCAGCGAACGTATTCGCCCCACATCGCCCGTGTTCAAGGCCAATACCGGGTGTTCAACCCTCGCGTCCCGGTAGGCGGCGATGGAAAGGGCGGTTTCTTCCCGGTCGCCGCCGGGGATTCGGGCGCGATTAACCGCTCGGTTGCTAGAGGTAGAAGCGACGTCCGGCGGCGTATTCTTCCGGGGTTAGGCCCGAGGGATGCCAGCCGTCGCCCAGCCCAGGATCCCGGCGCCGGGATCCTGGGCTGGGCGCCAATCCAGAGGGGAATGCGTGGCTGCTGCACCGGCTTGGGGAAGAGCGCAGGTCATCAAAATTCCAGCGACGGCTGTGATAGCTGGGCGCCGGGTTAGGCCATAGATACTGCATCACCCGAAGGTTTCCGTTGGTCAGCGCGCCCCGTTCCGACATAGGGGCGCCGAGGGCGGCGAACTCTTCAGTTATAGCTCCGAAGCCGATGCCCAGGGTGGCGCATCTTTGACCAATTCCACTGGATGGTGGTAGGGCAGCGCCCGCGCCGAGTTTCCCAGTTGCGCCCGCCGGGTAGTGGCCGCCAAGTAAGAAAGGGTAGCCAGCGGATAGTAGTAAGGTTTGGCATCCGGTTGTTCCCGGATGTAGCCGTTGTTGAACAGATGGTCCATCACCCATACCGAGTCATGGTCCAGTTCCCTGGCTAGCGGCCCAAAGGTCAAGGCATCATTGACATCTTCTATCCATCAGTTGTTGGGTATGGTTGCCCCGAAGTTCGTTTCATACCTCTGACGCGGTCAGGGCAACTACTTTCCGCTCGCCCCAAGTCGGTTACCTTGAATAGAGGGAAGGTTCTAAACCCTTGCCGGCAGAACCCATTGACGCGCTGAAGGCGTCCCGAGGCGAGTCCGTTGCGATGAGGAAAGGTTCTGTCCGTCCGCCCTTTCAGATTTTAGCTCCCTTGCTTTGCTTGGAACCGCATCGGAGGATGGCGGGTAGTAAGGAGCAATTGCGCCGGTGCATTATCCAGTCTTGATGGACTGGATTAACCGGGCAGTCTCGACGGCGGCGGCGGCGGCGTTGCTGCCGATGTTCCCCGATTTGCCGCCGGCCCGGTTGATGGCCTGGTCCATATTCTCCGCCGTCAGCACACCGAAGATGGCAGGCACTCCGGTTTCCAGCCCTACGGAAGCGATGCCGCCGGCCGCCTGACCGGCTACCATTTCATAGTGGTCGGTTTCGCCCCGGATTACCGCCCCCAAGCAGATTACCGAGTCGTATCGCCCAGTTTGCGCCAAGGTCTTGGCGACCACCGGCAGTTCGAAGGAGCCAGGAACCCAAGCTACGCCGATATCCTCGTCGCGCACCCCGTAGCGTTCCAGCGTTTCCAGCGCGCCGGTCAGCAGCTGCCTAGTAACAAAGTCGTTGAAGCGCGCCACTACTACGCCGACCCTCAATCCCTGGCCGTCCATGTTTCCCTTCAAGTCTTGAGGCAATTTATCCTCCCTTCGGACTCAAGTCCTTGCGTAGCGTTCGTTTTAGCTAGGCCTGTTGCAATCGGCTAATTGCCGAGGGCTGAGTAATGGCGCAAGTAAGCTTCAAACCCAACTTCCCTCCGGTTTACACCCGGCCCCGGCTTACTCTCTCTCATCCAGCAGGCCCCGGATAGTGAACATCCGTTGAAACAGGGTAAAACAGGACACTAGGGCGATGACTAACAGAATCCAGGGCATCACAGCGAACCCGGTCAGGCCATCAACCACCAGCCCACCCCCCAGGATAACGACCCGCTCGGTTCGGGTCATCAGCCCGGATCGGGTAAAGACGCCGAGGCCCTCGCCTCGCGCCCGCAGATAACTTACTCCTTGGGAGAAAATCAAGGCCAGCAACAACACAAAAATGTAGAACCGAAGAAAGTTGTCGCTGAAACCGGCTTGCAGGATGTAAAGGCTCATCCCGACGAACAGGGCAGCCTCGCCTAGACGGTCGAATACGGAGTCCAACAGGGCGCCGAAGGAACTGGCTCGGCCGGTCATCCGGGCCAGGGAGCCGTCGAAGAGGTCTAGCCCGCCGCCTATCAGGAAGACGATACCGCCGACCAGCAGCCAGCCGGAACTAACCAGGTAAGCCGCCGCTATGCAGATAGCAAAGCCCAGCAAAGTAATAGCATTGGGAGAAAACCCCAAGGACTGGAACAGGCGGGCGCCCGGTACTTCAACGTAACGGGAAAGCGCCGCCCGAAACTGTTCTCTACCCGGTATGGCCATTGGTCATCGCAATACAGTCGTGATAATAAGCTTCTACCCGCTGAGCCACCGCCGTCCAGCGGTATTGTTCTACCATTTTGCGCCCGGTGGCTCCCATGCGGGCTGCCAGAGCCTGGTCGTTAATTAGGGTTGCCAGGGTATCGGCCAATGCCGCCGGGTCCTTTCTGGGGAAGAGTAAACCCTGCTCCTCCGGCTGAATAATGCCCAAGTATCCCTCAATCGCCGAGGCGACTATCGGCTTGCCGGCGGCCATCGCCTCCAAAAGCACAATGCCGAAACTCTCTTGGCCGGTAGCCGGGGAGCAAAAAATGTCGGCGGAGGCATAGTATCGGGGCAAGTCTTGGTAAGGGACACCGCCGGCCAGCACCACATCCTGCGGGTTGCAGGCGCTCAGGATCCGGTGAGAATCCTTGTCTAGGTTGCCTGGCCCGACCACAATCAGTCGGATACTGGGATGCTCCCACTTTAACCGGCTGTAGGCCTCCAAGAGATATTTCAACCCCTTGCGTTTTTCCATTCGGCCTACAAAGAGGATGTTGGTTTTGCCGTCTTGAAACTCCGGCCAAGGCTGGACCTGGTTCGGCCCATCGTTGGCAAAGTGATCCACGTCTATTCCGTTAGGGATTATCCGGTAATCCCGCGGAAAGAAGTTATGCACGTATTTGTGGGCGGCGGGAGAAACGGCGATTCCCCCGTGCAACCGCTGGTGCCACCGCTTCAAAACCGGCTGGCTAAAGCGGTACAGGTGCTGTCGGGTATAGTAGGCGTGAAAGGTGCCTACGTTCACCGTGTTGGAGCATTCCAAGACACAGAGGGGTAAAATCGGGGCCAGCGGTTCGTGCAGGTGAATGATGTCGAAGGCCTCCTGTTCTAGCAGGTCTTTTACCCGGCGATAGAGCCACCAAGACAGGGAAATCCGGGCAATGGAGCCGCCGCTGGGAACCGGCACGGAACGCCCCAAGGGGACAAAGGTGTCAACCTCAATACATTCCCGGGCTGGAGAATGGGGCGCCAATACCTTGACCTGGTGCCCGGACTGCTTCAGCTCGTGGGCTAGTTGGGATACGTGAGCCGTTACTCCCCCGGGCCAAGTGAAGTCGTAGGGCGATACCATTGCTATCTTCAAGGTAGGTTGTCAGCCCTCCGGGATTGGCAGCGGCGCTGCGGGCGCGGGGTGCGGTTTCCGATTCACGCTTCGGGAGTTTCGGACCGGCCCTCTGCTTTTATACCATCCCCTCTGATGAAGGATTCTACCATGTCTCGGGCCACATCATCCGTATATTGAGTTGGCGGGGATTTCATGAAATATGCGCTGGGGCCGGCAATTGCGCCGCCGACTCCCCGGTCCAAAGCAAGTTTGGCGCAGCGGATGGCGTCCACCACCACCCCGGCGGAGTTGGGGCTGTCCCAAACTTCCAGCTTGGCTTCCAGGTTAATCGGCGCCCCGCCAAATACCTCGCCTTCCATTCGGATATAACACCATTTCCGGTCCTGAAGCCAGGGCACATGGTCGCTGGGGCCGATATGTATCTGGTCGGCGTTTATCTCTTCGTCCATCTGAGACGTTACCGAGCCGGTCTTGGAGATTTTCTTGGACACCAGCCGCTCCCGTTCCAACATATTCAAGAAATCGGTGTTGCCGCCAAAGTTAAGCTGGTAGGTATTTTCGATTTTTGCGCCCCGGTCTTCGAACAGCCGGGTTAGTATCCGGTGCAGGATGGTAGCCCCTACCTGAGACTTAATGTCGTCGCCGACTATTGGCACGCCCCGTTCATGGAAGCGGTTGCGCCAGTATTCTTCTCTGGCGATAAACACCGGGATGCAGTTTATCATGGCGCAACGGGCATCTAGTATCTGCTCGGCATACCACTTGGTAGCCATCTCGCTGCCTACCGGCAAGTAGTTGACTACGACGTCAACTTCCCGCTCCTTGAGGATGCCAGCAATGTCGGCGGTGGAGTGAGTCGACTTCTTAACCAAGTGAGAAACGTACTTGCCGACCCCGTCGTGGGTCATCCCTCGGTCCACCGGCACGCCCAAGCGAGGAACTTCGGAGAATTTTATGGTGTTATTGGGCTGGGTGAAAATGGCCTCGGAGAGGTCTTTTCCCACCTTGTTTTCGTCAATGTCAAAGGCGGCTACTACCTCAATGTCTTCAATCCGGTAGTCGCCAATCTTGTTGTGCATCACCCCGGGAATGTCGTCGTTGACGGGGATTTCCACATACTTGTGAATACCCTGAACCAGGGAGGAGGCGCAGTTACCCACGCCAATGATGGCTACCTTTATCTTGCCCAAGCTTTCTCTCCTTATCTTGCCCCGACGGCCCGGCGCTGGGCCGTCGACTCGCTGAATTGTAACAGTTTCCCACCTATCAAACAAGAAGCTCAAAGGCGCGGGATAGAGCCGGCCGCTATTAGTTGTTACCGGCCCCCTATCGGTTTCTTACCGTCGTTTTTCTTACCCGGTCCTTCTCAGTGGGTAGAATGGGTAGAAGTCGAGGTCAAGGCGTCAAAGTAATGAGAGGGCCGATAGGCTCCCGCTTCACCTTACTCCTCTCGGCGCGGCTTAACCGAAAAAACGGAAGATGGCGGTTTGGTCGTCGTGTCGAAACCGGCCGCCCAGCAATTCGGGGGTAATGCCCCGTTTCAACCGGTCATCTATTGTTTCCTTGATCTGAGTTGAAGCCGCATCCGGCGTGGCGGAGTTCCGTACCAGGTCAGCCAATTCGGCGGCGTTGACATTGTCGGTTACGCCGTCGGAGGCGGTTACCAGCCGGTCGTTCGGTTCCAGGGTTGTTTCGCTCCGGTGCAGGTTCAAGTCTTGGCCCGCTCCAATCGCCTTGGCCGTACCCATGCGGAGGATGCCCCCGATACGCCCGGAGAGTTGCCGGCATTCGTCGCCCCGAAGGTGAAAAACCGGGCTGTCTCCGGCGCTGATGATGTAAACCGGCCCTCCCAAGTATAAGGCTACCGATACGGTGGTTAGCAGGAATCGGCCGCCGCCAACCTGGAAGAAGTCGGCGTTCTGTTCCTCCAGCGCCGCCACTACGTCCTCCGGTGAGGTGATATTCGTCGCCTCCAGCGCCGCGGCGACGGAGCGGCTGGCCTCCTCTCCGCCGTGGCCGGTTACTCCGTCCATCACCGCGTCAAGAAAATGGCCGCCGCCCAAGTCTCGTATGAGATAGGTATCTTCCCCGTGGGTGGAATTGTCGTAGAGAGTTGCCACAACGCTGGTAAGTATGTTGGTGGTCATATTTCGTCCTCTAACTCAAGAATGTAATGTTCGTTTCCTTAAGACAGAGTGTTGAAGGTTGTCAGGCCGGCCAAGTCGGTTTCCGGGTCAAAGATATATTTCTGCCAATGCTCTTCCCGCAGGAGACGCAACGCCTCGGACCAGGTCCGGCGGACCGCCTCCAGGTTGGTCAGATTCCGGTTACGTTCCTGGATTGCCGCTAAATAATCCGTCAGGTCGCGGCGGAAGTCGGGGAAATCCGCGTAGCTGCGGCTGCGCACCCGGTCAATCAGGTGCAATCCGGCATCCCGGGCGGCCGTCTCGTCCGCTTTTGACCAGTTCGACAGATGACGAGCCATTTCCTCCAGTTCTTGCTCAAAGTTTACCACCGGCCTCAGTCCGTAGGGGTCCCGATAGCCGGCAACGTCCGTTGGCGGTTCCTGAAGGGTAGTGTAGAACTTCAGCGTTTCCAGATAGAAATCGTGAATATCCTGCGGCCCGCGGCTCCCGGTCGCCCGTTGGTTGTCCCCGGTCAGCAGCGCCCCGGCGTCAATAATGGCGATGCGCCCGTTGGCCGGCTGAAAGAAGATGTTCTGCGGCCCCATATCCAACAATACATACCCCGCCTGGAAGAACCGCTCCTCCGCGTCCAGCAACTGCTGCTGCACCGGGAAAGGGGACGCCCCGTTCAGGTAGCCTAGAGGGTAGAGGCAAAAGAGGTTTTGTCCCAAGCCGATGGGAACTCGGAGGATACGCGACCGAGGATCGCCCGCCAGGGGAATGCCCGCTGCCCGCTGAGCCACCATTATCCGGTATTCCTGGCCCAGAGATTCGCCAAAGTATTCGTCGTGGTTGGCCCGTTCGGTGTAGCCTAAGATAGAACAGATTTGAGGAATAGCGTTGCCCAGTTCTTCGTAAACCTGGAGGGTGCGGTCGGTACGGGTTTCCACCGCGAGGTGCATCCGGCGGGAAATCATCTGAGGCGCCGGCCGCTTGATAACAACTTGCGCCCCGGTTTCCTGGTCAACGGCGGCGCGCACTTCATAATCGGCGCCGCTGCCCAGCAACCCGGTCAGTTCGTAGCGATTCAGGTCAACAAGTTCCATGATTTCTCTTTTATATTAGCCCGGGTTATATCCGGTGTCTATTGCGCCGGCCGGCAGGTCAGAGTTGCCCAGTCCTCTTTGGGCCATACTTCGATGGCGGTAAAGCCGGTTTGGAGCAGCGCCTCCTCCGTTTCTGAGAGCTGCTCTTCGATGATTCCCGATGCGACTAATACACCGCTGGGTCGCAGGGCCGGCAGGAGGTCAGGCGCCCGCTCCCGAATGCCTCGGGCCGAGATGTTAGCCAGCGCCAGGTCAAAGGCGCCAGCTGGCGCCAGCTGATGGGGCAAACTGCCTTGGTCGAGGCTGACTTGTTTTTGGATACGGGCCCGGCGAAAGTTCTGCCGGGACGCCTGGATTGCCTGCGGGTCAATGTCGAGGGCGGTTACCTGGCCGGCCCCCAGTTTGATGGCGGCAATGGTCAAAATGCCGGAACCGCAGCCTAGGTCCAAGACGTTTATTCCAGGCTGCACCAGTTGCTCCATTGTCTCCAGGCAAGTGGCGGTGGTTGGGTGATATCCGGTGCCAAAGGCTAACCCCGGGTCCAGTTCGATTAGTATCTCTTCCTTGCTGGGTTCATATTCGATCCAGGAGGGCTTTATGACTAGCCGCCGTCCGATTTTCAGCAGGGTAAAGTGGGACTTCCAGGCGTTTTGCCAATCCTCGTCCTTGTCCAGAGTAGTGACGGTTAACTCGCCGAGGGGTTGAAGGATTCGGGCTAGGTTGACGCCCACCTCAATATGGGAGAACCGTTGGCGGGCGTCCCCCGGAAGATAGGTGCGCAGCTTGATTAACTCCGGGCCGTCGTCTTCCATGGTAAGGCCGTAACCGTAACGGTCAAACAGGTAGGAAATCGGCTCTACGTATTCAAAAGGCACACTAATGCTGACTTCCTGCCACATATTGCCCCCTTCATCAAAAAACCCGGCGAGGCGTCTGCCGGGTTTCTAATTATCATACCGGTAACTCTTTCTCGCTCGCTGGAGGAACGGGGAACCTCCCCGATAATTAAGGACTTTGCGCCAAGCCATCGGGCAGGCGCAGTGGCGCAGCGCAGCGCCTAAGGGAGGTTTTAGCCCAAAGCGTCTTTAATCCGGTCAAAAAGCCCCCTTTCCTTGCCGACGGCGCCGTCCTCGGCGCTTGTCGCCGCGTCTTCCGGTTTTTCCGTAGCGGCTTGAGCGGTTTGGTTTGAGAGCGGGGCGTCCTCGCCTTCAAATTTAGGGTCTATGGATTGGGCCAACTCCTCCAGCAGCTTCCGCTGACGGGCGTTGAGTTTCTGCGGCACCTGAAGGTTCACGAAGACCCGCAAATCGCCCCGCCGTCCGTTGTTGATGTGGGATATGCCCTTGCCCAGGATACGAAACTCCGCCCCCGGCTGAGTTCCCGAGGGAATCTTTAGCGGAGCGGGTTCTCCATCCAGCGTAGGGATGCTCTTTTCCACCCCCAGAGCTGCCTCCGCTACGTTCAGGGGCAGGGCGTAGAGCAGATCGTAATCCTCCCGCTCAAAGAAGGCGTGTCGTTGCACCTCCACCTGAATGTAGAGATTGCCTGGCGGCCCGCCTTTACTGCCGGCGTTGCCCTCGCCGGTCAGGCGCACCTGCATCCCCCCCTGGATTCCGGCGGGAATGTTGACCAGCGTCTTGCGCTTGCGCCGCTCCATACCGGCTCCCCGGCAGATGGCGCAAGGGGTCTCGATGACGTTGCCCCGGCCCTGGCAAGTCGGACAAGAGGCAACTTGGGCGAACTGACCGAAGACGCTGCGCTGGGTGCGCCGCACCTGCCCGTTGCCGCCGCAAGTCCCGCAGGTTTTAATCGAAGTGCCCGGTTCGTTGCCGCCGCCAGAGCATTGGTGGCAGATTTCGACCCGGGAAATGTCCACCTCGCGTTCCACGCCAAAGGCAGCCTCTTCGAAGGAGAGGGTAACCGCTTGTTTTAGGTCGCCGCCCCGCTGGGGCCCGCGGGCGCGGCGCCCCCCGGTGTCCCCGAAGAAGGAATCGAAAATATCCCCGAACCCGCCAAATACGTCAAAGCCGTCAAAGGGACGGTCAAAACCGCCGCCGGAATTAACGCCGGCGTGGCCGTACCGGTCATACTGGTCCCGTTTCTTGGAGTCAGTCAAAACCTGATACGCTTCGTTAACTTCCTTGAACTTGTCCTCGGCATCGGGGCTTTTGTTGCGGTCCGGATGGTATTCCATCGCCTTTTTGCGAAAGGCTTTGCGAATCTCCTCCTCCGTATCTCGTCGCGAGACTCCCAAAACCTCGTAATAGTCCGTTTGCGCCATTCCAAGCCACCCAAAAAATTCATCTATCGCCGGTTATCCTTAACCAAGGCGCTGTTGCTGTTAATGTTATTATATCCCAAGTAGTCGCCGTCTCTCAACAGGGATTTCCGGGAGCCTTACCGAATATTTCAGTTTAGTTTCCCCCCTCCCGACAAGAAAAGGTCGAGGCGATAGGGGTGGAAAATCTTTCGCAGCGGTAACTGCCTCCTGATGGGGGAAGCGAGGACGCTGCGCAGTTGGCAGAGGATGCGATGGCGGTAACTGCTTCCTGATGGGGGAAGCCCTTGCCCAGAGGTAGAGCAGCAAGAAAGGGTCTTTCCAGACCGCCAAATAGTTAAGAACATGTTGTTGGCGGGTGGGGTTTGTCTTGACAGCGCAAGCCTCAATTAGTACGATACTAATTTGAGAGATTGAATCTCTTGGAAGCGAAAGCATAGACGGAAAGGAAAAGGTGCCCTATGGAGCTTGTTATTTTCCTAGCCGTCCTGTCGGCCGCAGGGATATTAGGAGCGGCGGTGGCCTTTTGGCTGCTTTATCGTTCCAGAATAGACGGTAAGCGGGTAGAAAATGCCAGAGAAGAAGCCAATTCGGTAGTGGCCCAGGCGGAGGCCGAGAAATGGAAAATCCTCCTTGAAGGCCAAGAAGAAGTCCTGAAACTGCGTACCATCGGCGAAAACGAGATTAAGGAACAGCGACAGGAACTCAACCGACTGGAACGTCGTTATCAGCAGCGGGAAGAGCAACTGGAGCGCAAGAATGAGTCCCTGGAAAAGCAGCGCCTCAGCCTGTCTGACAAAGAATCCGCGGTTGAAAAGACGCTGGAGTCGGTCAATGACCTCAAGGAAGAACAGCTTAAGGTTCTGGAGGAGACTGCGGGCCTGTCCGTGGCCGAAGCTAAGGACTTGGTGGTCAAGGAAGGAGAGGAGAAGGCCAAGCACGAACTGGCCCGTCGCACCTATGACCTGGAGCGTGAATACAAGGTAACCGCCGAAGAGAATGCCCGTCGAATTATCACCCTGGCTATTAACCGTCTGGCTACCGATGTGGTATCCGAAACCACTACATCGGTAGTATCCCTGCCCAACGATGAGATGAAGGGTCGTCTTATCGGCCGCGAAGGGCGGAACATTCGAGCATTGGAATCCCTGACCGGAGTGGACATCGTAATTGACGACACTCCGGAAATCGTAACTATATCCTGCTTTGACCCGGTGCGTCGGGAGGTCGCCCGCTTGGCCTTGGAGAAGCTGGTCAGCGATGGTCGCATCCAGCCGGCTCGGATTGAGGACATGGTAAATCGCGCCCAGTTGGATATTGAGCAAACCATCTGGAAGGCGGGCGAGCAGTCCACTTTCGACGTTGGCCTCAGCGGCATTGATTCAGAGTTGGTGCGGCTCTTGGGTCAACTGAAATACCGCTACAGCTATGGCGAGAACGTCCTCAAACATTCGATAGAGGTATGTCTCCTCGCCGGTATGCTGGCGGCCGAAGTGGGCGCCAATATCCAGGTTGCCAAGGTTGGTGGGCTGCTCCACGATGTGGGCAAGGCCTTGACCCACGAGGTCGCCGGCCCCCACGCCGAAATCGGCGCCGACTTGGCGAAGAAGTACGGGATTAACCACAATTCCTACCTGTCCATCCTGGAACACCATGACGATGAACACTCGACCATCGAGTCTTTCATCGTTGCCAGCGCCGATGCAATCAGCGCGGCCCGGCCCGGCGCGCGCAAGGAGTCCTTGGACCAGTACGTGAGACGCCTGCGCGACCTGGAGGATACGGCCATCGGGTTTGGCGGCGTGGAGCGCGCTTTTGCCATTCAGGCTGGCCGGGAAGTGCGGGTTATGGTCAAGCCAACAGATATCGACGACATTGGCTCCGCTGCGTTGGCTCGGGACATTGCCCGTAAGGTCGAGGAAGACCTGGTTTTCCCCGGACAAATTAAAGTGACCGTCATCCGGGAAACTCGTAATGTGGAAATAGCCCGCTAGCCGCGCCTCTGGCCCGGTCGGCGTCATCTGGGACCGCCGGGCCGGATATGTTTGGAGAACTTATTGGCAACGGCTGACGATAGGCCCCGGAGCTGGGGTCTATTCCTTTACCGGTCAATAGTATGAACCAACCGTGCGGCGGCCCAGTCCGATCCGCTCCCCCCTCCCCCGCTGGTCGCAGGCTGGATAAACGCGAGTCGGTCAAGGTTAAGGTTGCTTTAATAATCAGGAATCCGGGCTGGCGAAGGACTTGGCGGAAGGAAAGAACCCTTGCATATTTTGATGATTGGAGACATTATAGGTCAGCCGGGTCGCCGGGCCGTGCGCCGTTTGGTGCCGGAATTGCGCAAAGAGTTCTGCATAGACTTGGTAATCGCTAATGGCGAAAATACGGCCGGCGGCTTTGGCATTACTCGAGGCACCGCCGAGGAACTGCTGGACAGCGGGGTGGACGTACTAACTTCCGGGAATCACATTTGGGACCAGAAAGAGATTATCCCTTACCTGGACGAGGGGCTGCCTCTAATCCGTCCGGCCAACTACCCGGATGCTCCGGGTCGGGGTTACCTGGTGAAAGACGGGGTGATGGTGCTCAACCTGATGGGCCGCGTGTTTATGCCAACCTTGGACTGCCCCTTTCGCACCGCCAACCTGGCGTTGAAAGAGGTTCAGTCCCAGGGCATCCCGTCGGTTATCATCGTGGACTTCCACGCCGAAGCTACTTCGGAAAAGCAGGCAATGGGCTGGTATCTGGACGGCAAGGTTAGCGCTGTACTAGGTACCCATACCCACGTGGGGACGGTGGACCCTCGTATCTTGCCTAAAGGAACAGCTTACCTGACCGACGTAGGTATGACCGGGCCGGTTAACTCGGTAATCGGCAGTGATACCAGCGCCGCGCTGGATCGTTTCCTGACCGGACTGCCCCAGCGGCTTTCCGTGGCCGGCGGCCCGGTGATACTCAATTCGGCCCTGCTGGACGTTGACCCGGTAACCGGCAAGGCGCAGTCAATTCAACGTATAGATCGGATGGTGGAATAACATGGGCGCTATTGTTGACCTGCATCTGCATACCCGGGCTTCCGACGGGCGGCTCTCCCCTACTGAACTGGTTAACCTGGCGGCAAGCCAGGGATTAAAAGTAGCAGCCATATCAGATCACGATACCACCGAAGGAGTGGCGGAGGCATACCAGGCCGCCGAAGCGTTCCCGGATTTGCAGATTATCCCCGCCATTGAGCTGAGCACCGACATCCCCGGCGACGAAATACATATGCTAGGGTACTTTCTTCAGTATCAGGATGCGGAGTTTCAAAACATCTTGCGGCGGTTTCGGGCCGGCCGTCTGGAGCGAGGCCGGTTGATGGTGGAAAAACTGGCGACTCTAGGCAAGCCGGTGGAGTGGGAGCGGGTGCAGGCTATTGCTGGCGACGGCTCGGTAGGCCGTCCGCATATTGCCTTGGCCATGGTAGAAAAAGGTTACTTTAAGGAACCCAAGGAGGCTTTTTACGACTACTTGGGACGCAAGGGTCTGGCCTACGTGGAGCGGCAAAAGATGACGCCGAAGGAAGGAGTCGAGATGCTGGCCCAAGTTGGCGGCTCGGCGGTCTTGGCGCATCCGGCCAACTTGCTTGACCTAGACGCCAAAGTGGCCGAACTAAAGGAAGCCGGCTTGGTCGGCATTGAGGTGCACTACGCTCAATACAGCCCGGAAACGGTGGACTACCTATTGGAAGTCGCCAAGCGCCACGACCTGATTCCCTGCGGGGGCAGCGATTATCACGGTTTGGGTAACAGCGGGGAACTTCTGCCCGGCGTTTTGGGGCCGCCAATGGAAACGGTAGAGCGGTTGGCGGAAGTCTCCCGAAAACTAGCCGAAGCCCGTTAGGCTTTTCGGCGAACCGGCCTATGTCCCTGGAGATTGCCGGCCTCTATATCTATTCCTACCTGATTGGAGCGGTGCCTACTGCGCACATTATTGCCAGACTGGTCGAAGGCATCGACCTTCGGCAATATGGCAGTGGCAACGTTGGTGCTTCCAACGTCGTCCGTCAACTGGGCAAGAAGTGGGTGGCGCCCCTTTCCCTGCTTGAGCTTCTCTTCAAAGGCATCTCGCCGGTCCTGATTGGGCTGGTTTTCCTGGATTATGTACCGGGGCTGGAGCGGACGTCGCCGCTGTTCTTGACGGCGCCACTACTGACCCTCGTTGGCAACAACTGGTCCGTGTTTCTCGGTTTTCAAGGTGGCCGCGGCCTTTTGGTCATTTGCGGGATGTTGTTAGCTTTGGCTCCATTGCTACTCACTGCTGCCATCCTGATATACTTGGTCGGATGGTTGGCAACCCGCAGTTCGGGCGTGTGGGTGTTGGCAGCGGGGGCTTCGCTACCCCTGTTGGCCTTGACCCCAGGCGGCTGGATGACCCTGGACTGGTCATCCTTGGGGTTGCTGTTGACCGATCCCGAATCCTTTACCATCCCCGCCGGCGCAGCATTTGTGTTAAGCTGTTACTGCTTGGCTATCTTGGCGTCGGTAGTTTTGAAACGACTTCTGACCAATTCAATGGCCTTCCCTCAGGATGTGTCCCGCAGGAAGGTATTGTTCAATCGGCTTTTCCGGGACCGGGATTTGGACAGTAGAACCGAGTGGGTAAGCCGAGTTCCAGGGAGCCTTAAAGGATAACCGGAGAGCGGCTAATGGCGTTGGAACAACCGGAACAGACAAGTCAAACCCAAGGATCGGCGCTGACCTGTTTCTGGCATCCCGAGGTAGAAACGGGCCTCTCTTGCAGTCGCTGCGGCAAGCGGATGTGCGCTCAGTGCCTGGTGCAGGCGCCGGTGGGAATCCGCTGCCGGGAATGCGGCAAGGCTCAGCCGATGCCGACTTATGACGTTCAGCCCAGCTATTATAGCCGGGCCGTTGGCATGGCCGTCCTGTTGGCGATCGTCGGGAGTATCCTGTGGATATTGCTTGACCGGATGCTGGTGGCCTTCGGGGCGTATGGCTCCGTATCGGGCATGCTGGCGGTCGCTTTTGGCTATGCCGCTGGTGAACTGGTCAGTTTGGCGGTCAATCGAAAGCGCAGCGTCTTGCTTTCCTACATCGCCGCCCTGGTGGTTATTATCGCGTATCTCGCCAGCCGGCCCTTCAGCCCTTATGGGTTCGGCTCGCTGGATACGCTGTTTGTCGTTATGGGTGTTTTCATCGCTTGGCAGCGGTTAAGGCGCTAATTCTCGGTTAATTCCTGCCATAGGCGGTTCACCGTCTCGGTAGCCACCGAATACTCGAAGCCTCTGCGTTGTAAGTGGGCGCCGATTTTCCGCCGGAACAAATCCGGCGAAGCGCCCTTGGCCGCCAGTCTTGCCGCCGGTTTCTGTCCGGCCCGGTGGGCATTGGCCGCCGAGTCGAAACCTTCCAACGCCTTTTCTATAACCTCCGGTTCCACCCCGAAATTCCTGAGTTCCTGTTGCAGCGCCCGGCGACTCCTGGGCCGACGCTGTTCTCGACTGCGCCGCCATAGTTCGGCGAAGGCTGCGTCATCCAGGTAACGGTTCTGCTTGAGGAGGAAAATTACCCGGTCGATTGCTTGGGGAAGGTGACGATGGGAAAGGCGGCGGCGGACCTCCGTTTCGCTGCGCGGTCGGTAGCTCAGGAAACGGAGGGCGGCGCTAAGGGTGTTCGAGTAGTCCTTCCCCAAGTCCCCGGCCGCGCTAGAGTCGTCGGCAAGACCTGGCGGGGAAGGCGGGTTTGTCGGCATTGTCAAAGCTCGATCCTTACTAAGGTCTACTCTGAATCTTCCGGGTCGGATAAAGCCGACAGGATGGTATTAATGTCGGTCTCTTCGGAGATTTTGACCGGGTTCTCTTTTTGTGCGGCGGGGTTAGCAGCTTGGAGGGCAGCTTCCGGCGCAACCTTGCCCCGGACCCGGGCTTCGATGGAATCGGCGATCTCCGGATGCTGCGCAAGGAAGTCCTTGGAGTTTTCCCGACCTTGGCCCAGGCGGGTTTCGCCGTAGGAATAGAAGGCTCCGGCCTTCTTGAGGATACCCTCGTTGACCCCTAGCTCCAGCAGATCGCCCATCTTGCTGATGCCCTGATTGAACATAATGTCAAACTCGGTGACCCGGAAAGGGGCGGCAATCTTGTTTTTGACGATGCGCGCTCGTACTCGGCTGCCGATAATCTCCGAGCCTTGCTTGATGGATTCGGTGCGGCGCAGGTCAATGCGGACTGAGCTGTAGAACTTCAAGGCCCGGCCGCCGGGAGTTACCTCCGGGCTGCCGTAGGAAATGCCTACTTTTTCCCGTAATTGGTTGATAAACACGACGGCGGTGCGGGAATGGTGGATGGTGGAGGTGAGTTTGCGCAAGGCTTGGGACATCAGCCGGGCTTGCAGGCCGACGTGAGTATCTCCCATGTCCCCCTCGATTTCCGCCTGAGGCACCAACGCAGCTACGCTGTCCACCACGATAGTGTCAACCGCGCCGCTACGCACCAGTTGCTCGGTGATGTCTAGGGCCTGCTCGCCGCTGTCCGGCTGGGAGATGAGCAGGTCGTTCAGGGTGAGGCCGCAGTTGGCGGCATAGTTAGGGTCCAGGGCATGTTCCGCATCTACATAAGCAGCGATACCCCCCAATTTCTGGGTTTCGGTCATAATATGGATGGCTAGGGTGGACTTACCGGCAGACTCGCTGCCGTAGATTTCGGTTACCCGTCCTCGGGGAATGCCTCCGGCGCCTAGCGCAATGTCCAGGGAGAGGGAACCGGTGGGGATAACCTCGGTGCTGAGTCGTTGGGCGGCTTCCTCCCCAAGCCGCATCACGGCGCCCTTGCCGTGGTCTTTCTCAATGCGGCCCAGCGCGATTTCCAGAGCGGATTGCTTGTCTTTGTTCGCATCGGTTGGCATAGCGTTACTTCCCCTTGGTGTTTGTGTTATGCAGTCAGCCTAGCACAGCGTTGGGAACGCCACAAGGAGCAAGTGTCAGTACGCAAAAACGAGCGTCCTCAATAAGCCCGGGTATGCCGAGTTATATTGAGAATGCCCGAAGAGTCTTGAGGAGCCAACGGCCCCGGGTTAGAAGTCTCAATAGCCGCCCTTGTAGCCGATGGTTACGTTCCCATCCTGGACAATGACCGGAGTAACCCGTTCCCCGTTGGTTAACTCCAGCAAGGCGGGTATCATATCCGGTTGCTTAGCCAGGTCAATCTCGGTGTAGGCAGTTTTGCTGCGGCGGTATTCCATCTTGGCGGCAGCGGAAAATGAGCAGTCCGGGTGGGTATAAAGAACTATTTGGGCGTTGCTTTCGGTAGTCATGATAAGCTCCTGGGAATAAGTATCCCGGCCCTTGCGCGGCAGGATGCGCCGATGCGCTGCAATACGGCGGGCAAGTTTCGTAGCGTCCATTGTAGGGGGGCAGCCCGAATTATTCAACGAGGTTACTCGCAGACCTCTGCGGCAATTGGGCGGCTACCCTGGGCGGCGAATCGAAAGCCCCGGTAAAGCCCCGGTTGGTAAGATTGCGTTTCTTCGTCATAGCGGCGGTTTCGTGATATTCTAAAAAGCCCGCCGGTTATGCCGGCGTGGGCAAATTATCCCGAGTACGTGAGAACGATGGAACCGGTCGAGACCTTCCGAGATAAGTTAATACTCTTGTTGCAGAATAATTCCATTGGCGTCGCTTATCTGACGCCGCTGCCTCGGGGCGGCCGGTTGCGGGGCTTGGCCGCCCAGGAAATGGAGCAAGCATTAGATGGTTTAGCCGCCTCATTCTCGCCGGAGGAGGCAGCTCCGGCCGATCCGATATTTGGCAACGGGTGTTTCGCGGTGGGCCGCTATGCGGCCGCCGTCCAAGTGTATGCCCGTATCCTGGCCGTTGAGCCAGATAACCCGGTGGCCCGCTTCAACCTGGGCTTGGCCTACCTTCGGCTGAAGGACCCGGCTCAGGCGGTAGCCGAACTTACCCAAGTTCTGGAACAGCAGCCGGATATGGCCGAAATCCGTTATCAGCGCGGCAATGCCTACGATGACTTGGGAGAGCCGGAAACTGCGCTCCAAGACTACGCCGCCGCCGCCGAACTGGCCCCGGATTACCTCCAGGCCCACTACAATCGTGGAGTGGCGCTGGCCCGAATTGGCCGCCACCGGGAAGCGGTAGCCGCCTTTGACCGAGCTATCGAACTCCGGCCGACCTTGTCTAACGCCTATTTGAACCGGGGGGCGTCTCTGGATGAGTTGGAACTGCACGACCGGGCGATTGCCGATTATGCTATGGCCATTGACTTTAACCCCGAAAACGCTGACGCTTACTTCAACCGGGCGCGTACCCATTATTATTTGGGATACATCGAGGAAGCTGTTGCCGACTATACTGAGGTGGTAACTCTGCGCCCGGACGATGCTGAGGCGTTCAACAACCGGGGCTTGGCTTACGATGCGCTGGAAGACTACGGCAGCGCGCTGGCCGATTATGACGCGGCGGTGGCATTGTGGCCGGATTTTCCCGCCGCCCTTAACAATCGGGGGGCGGCTCACGAAGCCCAGGATAACGAGGAGGAGGCGCTGGAAGATTATCTTGCCGCCGTGGCTATTGATTCGGGATTCCCGGTTGCCTGGTATAACGCTGCCCGCTTGTATGCCCGGCTGGATGAAATCAGTCCTTGTCTGGAATGTTTGGAACAGGCAGTTAAGCTCGCCCCTCATTTCGCCGAGGATGCCGCCGAAGATGATAATTTGGGTTGGGTTCTGGAGCTTAACGCTTTGAAGCGGAACCGGCAGAGTAAGGATTGACGACTAATACAACTAACCGGGTCGCTTTCCCGACGAGCGGCTAACGGCTGTGGGGAAAGTCGGGGTCAATTTCCTGGCTCAAATCCTCCTCCTCTTCCAGTTCCAATTCCAGATTCTCCCGGATCTCGGCCCGGGGAAGGGCCCGACGACGGTGGATGAGCACGTTGTGGAAAATAACCAGCAAGGCCAGTGCGGAGAGTTCCAAGACCGGCAACCGCTCCGAATAGAAGTAGGGCAGTGATTGGCTGATCACCAGCAGCGCGGAGAAGCACGCTGCGATTCCCCAGGATGACCGAAAGGGAGAGTGTCGGGTCAGCAGAACGATGCCAAAGCCTATAGCGATGCCTAGCAGTCCCAATTGCGGCGTCAGGGCAAAGGTTACGCCGACCAGGGTAACCATACCGTCGCCGCCCCGAAAACGGGTGAAAATGGACTTCCAATGCCCGGCAACGGCAGCACCGCCAGCCAGTATGAAGGCAACCTCCGGCACGCCCAGCAGGCTGGCAAAAAGGACGGCCAGCCAGCCCTTGGTGGCATCTCCGGCGAAGACCAGTATCCCGTTACGCCGGCTGATGTTCCAGAATACGTTGGCGGTGCCAGCCCGGGTGCTGCCAGTGGCGAAGATGTCAATCCCGCGGCGCCGGGCTACCAGATGGGCCAAGGGGATGGAACCGAGCAAATAGCCGACGATGATTGACGCCAGGAGCTTCTGGGTAAGAAGTAGTTCGTCTGTCACTTTGCTTGCAGCCTCGGGATTATTGGAAGATGGTCGCAGTACCCCACCAAGAGGATACCTTACATAATATAGCGCTCAACCCGTCCGGATAACAAGGGAAAAGGTCATAATCCCGGGGCCGGCGCAAAATCTGAAATGCGCCCTAGGCGGATTTTGCAGCCCGCCCGGGACGGGCCGGCCTTTCGACCAGCTCTGGGCGAAGGGGTAAATTGACTCCGACAGAGAACCGAAGGAGCCTGCGGCTTGAGGCGGATTGCGGGAAATCGACTTCCTTTGCGCCATACTGCCAAAAATTGGTAAAGGGTTGGTAGGGGCGCCTTCCGCTGGCTTGCCTTTCCCGGAACATTTTAGGTAGTTCAGATAGTACGGAAAGACCTACGGAGCGATGCTATGATGCCTGTTAGTTCTGCCCTGTCCGGTATGGTGGCGCTGGATTTGACCCAGATTATGGCCGGGCCGGTCTGCACTATGCTGCTGGCCGATATGGGCGCGGATGTGGTCAAGATAGAAAAGCCCAACGGTGGCGACGATGCTCGGCGGATGGGGCCGCCCTTTACCAGAGGTTGGGCGGCCGGGTTCCTGGCTCTTAACCGTAACAAGCGCAGCCTGGCTCTGAACCTGCGGGATACGGCCGGACGGCAGGTGTTTCGGCGGCTCCTGGAGGGGGCCGACGTGGTGGTGGAGAACTTTCGCCCCGGCGTTATGGAGCGGCTAGGGTTGGGCTATGAGACATTGGCTCAAATCAAGCCCAGCTTAGTTTACTGTTCCATTTCCGGTTTTGGCGCTACCGGGCCTTACCGGGACCGGGGCGGGTTCGACCTGGTGGCCCAGGGTATGAGTGGCTTGATGAGCATTACCGGCTTTCCCGACAGCCCCCCGGCCAAGGTGGGCGTACCCATCACCGACATCTCCGCCGGCGCTCTGGCGGCCTACGGTATTCTGTGCGCCTATATTCACGCCCTCAAGACGGGACAAGGGCAGACGGTGGACGCCTCTCTGCTGGAGGCGGGTATTGCCTACACCATCTGGGAGTCGGCCCTCTACTTTGCCGAGGGAGAGATTCCGGGGCCGCTAGGTTCAGCCCATCGGGTTTCCGCTCCCTACCAGGCCCTGCGCACGCGCGACGGCTACATCAACATTGGGGCGGCCACCCAAGCCACGTGGGAGCAGTTCTGCCGGGCTGTTGGCTTGGAGTCTTTGCTGGAAGACCCCAAGTTTAAGCTTCCCGGCGACCGCAAGGCCCGGGAGCTGGAACTGGCGGAACTGCTGGAGGATACCCTGTCCGGGGAGACTACCGCCTACTGGTTGGAGTTGCTGAACCAGGCCGGGGTAGTGGCCGGCCCGATCTACAACATGGAGCAGGTCTATCGCGACCCCCAGGTACAGGCTAGGCAGATGGTTATAGACCTGGACGACCCGGAGTTGGGAAGGTTACATAACATTGGGATTCCGGTGAAGCTCTCCGCCACGCCGGGGCGCATTCATCGGCGGGCTCCGGCCCTGGGTGAACACAGCGAAGAGGTGCTGTTAGCCGCCGGCTTTTCCGAGGCGGAAGTGACGGAACTGGTTGAGGCCGGGTTGGTGGTGAATTGACTTACCCCTGACGCCACTCCGACCGCTCAGTGGCTTCCAGGAACCGGCCAATCAAATGAGGGCTGGAGACGATGACGCTGGGGGTGAACAGGTTAGCGTCTTTCCCTTGCCGGTCAACTACGTTGCCGCCGGCCTCGCGGGCCAGTAACAGGCCGGAAGCGCTGTCCCAGGGAGACAGAGAATGGTGAAAGTAGAGGTCTAGCCGACCGGCGGCGGCGTAAGCCATCCCCAAGGCCGACGATCCCATCAGCCGCATCGTTTGAAAACCGGGCCAAAGGGAGCGTACCATATCCAGCGCCGTTCCCGCTTTTTGGTCCACATAGCCCAAGTCGAATCCCAGCAGGCATTGGGCAATTTCTTGCCTTTCGGACACGGCAATGGAAGCGCCATTCAGGAAAGCTCCCCGGCCTAGTTCAGCGGTGAAGGTCTCCTCTTTTATCGGGTCATAGGTTACGCCCACTGCCAGATCGCCGCCTTGGGCGAGGGCCACCACCACGCAAAAATGGGGAATGCCCTCGGCAAAGTTGCGGGTGCCGTCTATCGGGTCGATAACCCAAGTGTAGGGAGAGCCGGTTTCTATTGGGTTGGATTCTTCGGACAAGATGCTGAAATGAGGATATTCCGCCTGCACCAGGTCCAGAATCACCCGTTCCGCCGCCAGATCAACGTCGGTTACGATGTCCGCTCGCCCCTTGAAACGGATTTCCTTTTCCGTTAGAAACCGCTCCCGGATGACCTGCCCGGCCCGTTGGGCGGCGTCTATCGAGACTTCCAGCGCGCTACGGCCGCTTGTGGAAGGGGGTATGATTGGCGTTTTGGGCGCGGTCATATTTCTTATCCCCACGGAGGGCTACTTTCGGAGGTTACTTCGCCGGAGCCAACCCCATCTTTTCGTAAACTTCCGCGATGGTTTGCTGCGCAATAGCCCGGGCCTTCTTGCCGCCCTCGGCCAATGCCTCTTTGACAAATTCGGGGCGCTCCGCCAACTCCCGGCGCCGCTCCCGCATTGGCTCCAGAAAGGCGTTGACGCTGGTTGCCAAGTGCCGCTTGCAGTCAACACACCCCCGCTGGGCGGCGATGCATTCTTCGTGAACCCGGTTTACTTCCGCCGCCGGGCTGAACAACTTGTGCAGCGAGTAGACATTGCATACCTCCGGGCGGCCCGGGTCGCTGCGTCGCTGCCGTTGCGGGTCGGTGAAAGCGCTCAGCGCCCGCCGGGTAGTCTCTTCCGGCGTAGCTGCCAAGTCAATGTGGTTATCCAGCGATTTGCTCATCTTTTGCTGGCCTTCCAACCCCAGAATCAGCGGGGCCTCGGTGAGCTTGGCCTGGGGTTCCGGGAAGGTGTCGCCGAACTGATGGTTGAAACGGCGGACTATTTCCCGGGCCAACTCCAGGTGGGGCAACTGGTCCCGACCCACCGGCACGGTATCCGCCTTGTAGATGATAATGTCGGCGGTCTGCAACACCGGATAGCCCACCAAGCCGTAGTTGACGCTCTCCTCGGTTTCGTCCATCTGACGGACCTTTTCCTTGAAGGTAGGCACCCGCATCAGCCATCCCAGAGGAGTTACCATACTCAACAGGGTATGCAGGCTCATCACCTCCGGCACGTGAGACTGGATAAAGACGATGCACTTTTCCGGGTCAATACCGGCGGCCAGCCAGTCCAGGGCCATTTCATAAATGTTGGGCTGGATGTCGGCGACGTCCCTGGGATTCTCGATAGTGGTCAGGGCGTGGATGTCAACTATGCTGTAGATGCAGCGGTAGTCCTGCTGTAGGTTCACCCAGTTTTCTAACGCTCCCAAGTAGTTCCCTAAATGCAACCGCCCGGTGGGGCGCATCCCGGATAGAATGGTGCCTTTGCTGGCCGAGGTTGGCCCGCCGTCTAAAGCCATGCGCTACTCGCTGATTTCGCCGTTCCTCGCTGCCGGGCGCCGGCGCGAAGTGGCGGCGATTTTCGGAAATGGTTTTCAAGAGCTAATGTCGGGTCAGTCTAGCACGCCTAGCGAGAGTTGGGCAATATAATACTGACCATTTACTGACGCTGAGCGCCTTTAAGGTAACGAGCTTTCGGTGTATACTAGACTCGATGACGCAGGAAAGGAACCGGCCCCTGGTTGGCGTGGGCGTAGTGTTTGTTCGGGAAGGCCGAGTCTTTCTAGCCAAGCGTCAAGGCTCCCACGGGGAGGATACTTGGGCCTCGGCCGGCGGCCACCTGGAATGGGGCGAGTCGCTGGAAGATTGCGCCCGGCGCGAGGCTCGGGAAGAGTTGGGCGTAGTGGTGGGTGGCCTTCAGTTCTTGTGTCTCAGCAACATTATCGCCTACGGCCGGCACTACGTGGATGTTGAGTTCTTGGGGGACATTGGCGCCCAGGAGCCGGCGTTGGCTGAGCCGGAGGCCTTTTCCGAATCCGGCTGGTTCTCGCTGGACGATTTACCCCAGCCCTTGTTTGAAGCGGTCAGCTACGCTTTGGACAGCCTGCGTTGCCGTCGCTACTACTATCCCGGCAAATAACTAGCCCGGCCCGGTAAACGGTTGATCCGGGAAGATGGGCGCTACTACTAACCCGTCGGGGTTAAAGTATCCGGCCGGATGCTTCGGCTAACCCAAGCAATGCAGCTACGAATTTGCTATAATAACCCAAGGTGAAGAACTGCTGGCTCAACTGGCCGCTACTTTCTTAAAGGGGTCGGCAAGGTAAAAGGATCGGCTTTCCGTGGTTGCCAAGGGCATTTCCGAAAGCCTTCGCTATTCGAGAATCCTTTCCCGTTCGTATCGAGCTGAGTGGGCGAATTGACCGGACTGGGGCCATGAAGGCGCTAGCATCCGGTAAAAATTTATTGGGGTATGAGCTATAGATGCAAGTGCGTTTGATTACTGAACAGGAGCCTTCCACCGCCGCGTCGCCCGCCCGCGTCGCCGAAATCAATGACCAAACGACCCCAGGCGTCCCGGTTGACGCGACTAACGCCGGCGACGGAGAGCGAGAATATACCGCCAAAGACATCCAGGTGCTGGAAGGTCTGGAGGCTGTCCGAGTCCGGCCCGGAATGTACATCGGCAGCACCGACCAGCGCGGCCTGCACCACCTCATCTACGAGGTTCTGGATAATGCCGTGGACGAGGCGATGGCCGGTTACTGCACCCGGGTTAATCTGACCTTGGCCGAGGATGGCCTGATAACAGTATCCGACGATGGCCGGGGCATCCCGGTGGATATTCACCCTTCTACCGGCAAATCAGGCCTGGAAACGGTGATGACCACCCTGCACGCCGGCGGCAAATTCGGCGGCGGGGCCTACAAGGTAACCGGCGGCCTGCACGGCGTCGGCGGCTCAGTGGTCAACGGCTTGGCTTCCTACCTGAAGGCGGAAGTGCAGCGGGAGGGCTACTTTCATCACCAGGAATACTGCCAAGGGATCCCCCTTGGCGAGATAACCCGGGGAAAGCGCACCTCCCAGCACGGCACTACCATTTCCTTTCGGCCCGACCCGGAGATATTCCCCGAAATTGACTATGACTTTGATACCCTGACCGGCCATTTCAAGGAAATCGCCTTTCTCAACAAAGGTCTGGAAATTCGGTTTGTCAGCAATTGGCACCAAGGGCAGCGCAAGGGAGACATTGAGCGGACCTATTACTTCGACGGCGGCATCGCTAACCTGGTGCGTAACGTAAACAAGAACCGCCGCGTGATGCAGCAGCAGCCTTTTTACTACGAGAAGACGCTGGACGAGACCTCAGTTGAGGTGGCGATTCAGTATAATGACAGCTTCACCGAATCGGTTATATCCTTTGCTAATTGCATTAACACCCAAGAGGGCGGAAGCCACCTGACCGGTTTTCGCACCGCCCTGACCCGGGTTATCAACGACTACACCCGTCGCCACGGTTTCATCAAGGACGACCAGCCCAACCTTTCTGGCGAGGACGTGCGAGAAGGTTTGGCCGCCGTAGTCAGCGTGAAGCTGATCAACCCCCAGTTCGAGGGACAGACCAAAACCAAGTTGGGCAATGCCGAAGTCCGCAGCGTGGTGGACTCGGTGGTCAGTGAGGGCCTCGGCCGCTACCTGGAAGAACACCCGATAGAAAGCAAGCAGGTGGTGGAAAAGTGCCTGACTTCCCAGCGGGCCCGGGAAGCGGCCAAGCGCGCCCGGGAATTGGTCATCCGTAAGAACGCTCTGGACGGTTCATCTCTGCCCGGCAAGCTGGCTGACTGCGCCGAGCGCGACCCGTCTAAGTCGGAGCTTTACATCGTTGAGGGTGAATCCGCCGGCGGCTCGGCCAAGATGGGTCGAGACCGCAGCTTCCAGGCTATCCTTCCCCTGAAGGGTAAAATTCTCAACGTAGAGCGAGTATTGCAGCAGCCGGACAAAATTCTTGGACACGAGGAAATCCGCTCCATCATCGCTGCGGTGGGCGCCGGCGAGGGAGATGAGTTTGACCCCGCCAAGGTGCGCTACCAGAAGATTATAATAATGACCGACGCCGACGTGGACGGCTCCCATATCCGAACCCTGATACTTACCTTCTTCTTCCGCCGGATGCAGGCGCTAATTGACCGGGGCTACCTCTACATTGCCCAACCGCCCCTTTATCGCATTCAGTCGGGCCGCCAGCAGTCCGAGTATGTCTATACCGACGAGGAAAAGGACCAGTTGCTCGCCAAGATGGAGGGGCGACGCAACATCCAGTTACAGCGCTACAAGGGTCTGGGCGAGATGAACCCGGAGCAACTTTGGGAAACCACGATGAACCCGGACAGTCGCCAGATGCTCCAGGTGAATATCGAGGACGTTATTGAGGTGGACAATGTGTTTACCACTTTGATGAGCGAAGAGGTAGGCCCTCGAAAGAGCTTTATCCAGTCTCACGCTCGTAACGTCAAGAACCTGGACGTTTAGGCCGCTGTCGCCCTCGTTTCGCGAATTGGCTTGTCCCCTAACAGCTTGGCGGAGGCGGATTCAAGCTTCAAAGCTTTCTTCTTGTTCCCTTGGGAGAGAGGGAGAAAGAACATTTTGCCGACCTTCTAACACGAAGCGGCTCCGGCTTGGCTCTGTTGCTCGGTTGGAAAAATACGCCGTTTGCTTTATAATAAGCCAGTAACTTGCCATTCCTGAATGAATAAAAGATAAGTTGACTAACCGGGAGGAATCACTTGCCAGCGAAGAAGGCGGCCCGCCAATCCGTAAAGCGATACCGACGCAATCAAAGTACCCGCCGAGCGACCCGCACCGCGGTTAGCGACGCCCGCCGAGCCGTAGGCTCCGGGGACGCCGAAGTAGCCGAGCCGGCGGTCCGCCGGGCGATCAGCGTTCTGGACAAGGCCGTGAAGAAAGGGATCTTGCATAAGAACAACGCTTCCCGTCGCAAGTCCCGCTTGGCCGCTCGCCTCAACCAACTGCAAAACTAATACCGGACTTGCTGTTGCCGGGAAATCTTTGAGACAGTGCGGGCGTCCAGCCCGCACCTTTTTTTGCTTAGAAACCCGGATTCTCCATTAAAGGATTTCTTGTCGGGCCACTGCCAGCCCGGCGCTGCTTTGCCCCCTTGGCGGTCACCGAGAAAGCAGGACGCTCCAGGTTCCACCCTAAAGTGACGCGCCGCAGTTGACAGGATAGAGTCGCCTTTGTTACCTTGATAAGAACAAAAGTTTCACAGGTGAATTATGACACCCAATAAGAAAATGCCCCTCAGGCGAAAAAAGATACTGGAGTTTATTCAGGCCTTTATTGAGAACAACGGCCTGCCCCCCACAGTGCGGGACATCCAAAAGGCTTGTGAGATTAGCTCCACCTCAGTGGTGGATTACAACCTGCGCTTGCTGAACCGGGATAAATACCTGAACCGGAGGCCGGAAATGGCACGCGGTATAGAATTGCTGGATGAGTCCGGTCAGCCGGTGAACTCGGCGCCTAAAGTGCAGATCGTAGGCCGAATTGCCGCCGGCTCCCCTTTGCCGGCTTTCTCGGCTGAAGGCAACGCCGCCAGCCAGGAGTTTGATACGATAGGAGTAGCCCCGGATTTACTCCGGAAGTTTGGGCGGCTCTATGGGTTGGAAGTTCAGGGGTTGTCAATGATAGACGCCCTGATCGACGACGGCGATGTAGTAATCGTTCAACCAGCCCAGCACGCCGAGAATGGAGAAATGGTGGTGGCTTGGCTCAAAAAAGAGGAGGAGGCCACTCTCAAGAAGTTTTACCCTGAAGGCAGCCAAGTGCGGCTCCAACCGGCTAACAGCGGTATGGAGCCTATCTATTGTTCTGCCGACAACGTGGAAATACGCGGTAAAGTGGTGAGCGTCATCCGCAAGTTTTAAGAGGTTCAGGACGGCGTAGAGGCTGGGTTTTCACTGCTTGCGGCTGTTGACCAGGGCTCCATAGGTCGCCACCAGAAAAGGGACACAGTAGGTAAGGGGGACCTTCCAGTAGAGGGCGTTATTCCACGGGCCCCCTAGTAACGTATCGCCCTGGTTTAACAGGGTAAGGATAGTCCCGACGACTAATCCGGCTATCGCTGACCGTTTTAGCGTCGGTCGGTGGAGCAAGGCGCACCAACCGCACTTGACTATCTCTCCGGGTGATTCGGCGGATGGTAGAGCGGCGCATCCCTCAGGTGATATGCTCCGGCTCTTGAAGGAAAAAGCCAAGCGGTGGCGCACGTCCTTTTCACAACGGCGGCAATGTAGCGCCTCGAAGGCGGCGTGTTCCAAAACAGGCTCCGGTTCATTAGTTATGAGCTATCCGGCGACACAACAGAGGGCCGTCAGATCCAGCGCCGGGTCGGAGTAATACCCAAGGGCGCAGATTCCAACGATGGAGGTTGCGCGCCTTAAAGCTCTTCTGCACAGAACTTGCCGACTTTCTGCGAGCTTCACTCTTGCTCTATTACCTCTTGAAGGCGGTTATTTCGTTCTTTAGGGGACCCGGCTGTCTCCTTTGGTGACGAACTAGCTGGCTTTCCCGATACGAAATACTTTGGTGCCACACTCCGGGCAAGTTCCGTGGGTGGCGGGCCTTCCATTCTTCAAAGTAACTTCTTCCGGGTTGTTAATTTCCTGCTTGCTGCGGCACTTGAAGCAATATGCCTCCATCCTCCTCTCCCTCCGTCATGATTTCGGTAGTTTTGAGTTGCGCTAGGGAAGCCGGGTTCGTATGCCGTTGAAGTCGAGCGCCGGACCTCTTGGACTTCGGTGAAGTTTCTCCGTAGATGCTTCCGATCCGGTGAGCAAGCCTTCTGAAGGCTGGAAACCCAAGATAGCAACACTAGCTTACTACTATAATAAAGTAATACACAAATCGAAGGTCATTTGTCAAGCTGATTGTAGGTTGGATTGATGGATTCCCTAATGAAAGCGTTTGACCCAAACGGGAAGACCGCTTAAATGCTTCAAGAAGGAAGGGCGTCGGAAGCGAAAGGCGAAGGGGTTTCCAGTTGGAAAACTTTGACCGGTTGCCAACAGTTAGCCGACCGGTCGCATTTGACCAGGGCTAGGAATCTCCCGTCCTTGCCATAGACCCGGAACTGCTCCAGGTACCCGGCGTCCAGGGCTTGGCGACCCAGACCGATCGATTGGCCGTGCCGCAGGGCCTGCTCCGCTTGAGGGCTTATCTTGATAGCCCGCAGGCTGCGCAGTACTCGATCTATGGGATGGAGATGGGATTCCCAACCCCGGGGTTCGACGGCGTTGGCTGTCTCCAGCGATTCTAGGGTAATACTCTCGTCGGCTGGAAAAGTGCCGCAATACTGCCGCGCCAAGTCAGTTACGTAGCCGCCACAGCCCAAGATGACGCCCAGGTCATGGGCTAGGGAGCGCATATAAACGCCGCGGCCGCACTCCACTTCCAAGGTCAGGACCGGCGTGGAAAAATCAACCAGCCGGATGTCGAAAATCTCTACGGGGCGCGCCTCCCGCTCCACTTCAATCCCGGCCCGGGCCAGCTTATACAACCGCTGTCCCTCCACCTTGACCGCGCTATACATCGGCGGCCGTTGCTCGATGACGCCGATAAAGGGCTGTAAGGCCTGCTCCACCACTTCCGCCGTAAGATGTCCGGGGTCGCCGGTTTCGGTAATTTCCCCTTCGGCGTCGTAGGTGACGCTAGTGGCGCCCAGCCTGACCTCCATCCGATAACGCTTGGTTCCGTCAACGACGTAGTCCATCAGGCGAGTAGCCTGGCCGAAGCATACGGGCAATACGCCTTGGGCGAGGGGGTCCATTGTTCCCCCGTGTCCCACCTTTTGCCGCTGTTTGGTGATGCGTTTAATCTGCCGCAGAGCTTCCATAGAGGTCATGCCCGCGGGTTTGTAAAAATTGAGAAAGCCGTTGAGCAAGGGGGCTGCATTGCGCGGCGAATTGTTTTTGGGCCGGGGCATAGCGCTTAACCGCCGGTCGGAAAGGACAGAGGCCCATTGTACCAAGACCCAGCCTCGGTGTCCTTGGGAAGGTCGGGCGTCAGTCGGATGCTGTCCATAATTCGCAGTACCGCGTCGGCATTCTCCAGCGAGTCATCCAGGGCGAATTTCAGAAAGGGGACATAACGCAGTTTAAGACGTTCTCTCAACTCCCTTCTCAGGAAAGTCGCCGCCGATTGGATACCGTGCAGGGCGGTTTCCTTGGTTTCGCGGTCGCCCATAACGCTGAGAAAGACTCGGGCATTGCGCAGGTCGCTGGAAGTCTGAACTTGGGTAATACTGATAACCCCGTTGAGCCGCGGGTCTTTAACTTCACGGGAAAGAAGTAGGCTGATTTCCTGGCGCAACAGCCCGTTAATTCGGTCGGCACGTCGGGACATGATATGCTCCCTGGCGAATAACGAAATAAGAAACAGAATAGATCAAAAAGGGACAGGTCTCACCGAGGAGAGGCCGAAGCCGAGGCGCAGGAACCGGCTAACGCTGGCTTCTTTCCTGACGGTGGGCTTGCAGGATGTCTCCGATTTCAAAGTCGTTGAAGTCCGTCAGCAAAATGCCGCAATCCATACCGTTGGTGATTTCGTTAACCTCGTTCCGGAAATGGCGCAAACTGTTGATGCTGGTTTCCCCCAACACTTGGCTCTCGCGCAGTACTCGGATGGCGGCGCCCCGAGAAATCCGGCCCTCAATCACCCGACAGCCGGCAATCTTCACGTTGCGGCGAGAAGAGAATATCTCCCGAACCTCGGCCTGACCCAGAATTAGGTCGGTAAAGGTGGGTTCCAGCATGCCGTGGAGGGCCTGCTCCACGTCGTCAATTAGCTGATAGATGATTTCGTAGTGGCGGATTTCCACGCCCATCCGCTCGGCTACTCTTTCCACGCCCATTTCGTCGCCAACGGAAAAGCCCACGATGATAGCGTCCGAAGCGCTGGCCAGCAACACATCGGACTCGGTAACGTTCCCGCTGCCGGCATGAAGAATGCGCACCCGGGCCTCGGCGTCGGTCAGGCGTTCTAGGGATTGACGAACCGCTTCGACGCTGCCCTGTACGTCGGCCTTGAGCACCAAGTTCAGTTCCTTTATGTCGCCGGCGTCAATTTGCTTGACCACTTCTTCGAGGGTCAGGGCGCGAACCTGGGACTGCTGCGTTGATTTCAGCCGTTCTCGGTCGTGGACGATAGATCTAGCTATACGCTCGTTGGGAAGCACGGCCATCAGGTCTCCCGCCTCGGGCAGGGAACCGAAGCCTAGCAACTCGGCCGGACCGCCGGGAACTACTTCCTTGACCGCTCGTCCTCGGTCGTTGGCGATTGCCTTGACCCGACCCCAAGCTGTACCGGCGACCACATAATCTCCCACGTTCAAAGTGCCGCTTTGCACCAGTACGGTGGCAGTGGGCCCGCGCTTTCGGTCCAGCCGGGCCTCAATGACGACGCCCCGGGCGGGGCGGGCTGGGTTGGCTTTGAGTTCGGCTATCTCGGCCACCACCAGCAGGTTTTCCAGCAAGTCGTCTATGCCGTCCCCGGTGCGAGCGGAAACGGGTACGGAGATAACGTCTCCGCCCCAGTCTTCCACCAGCAGGTTATGCTGGCTCAGTTGACGCTTGACTCGCTCCGGATCGGCGCCGGGCAGGTCCATTTTGTTGATGGCAATGACGATGGGAACATCCGCCGCCCGGGCGTGGTTAATAGCCTCCTCGGTCTGGGGCATTATGCCGTCGTCGGCGGCCACCACCAGCACGGCGATGTCGGTTACTCGCGCCCCGCGAGAGCGTATAGAGGTAAAGGCTTCGTGTCCCGGCGTATCCAGGAAGGTTATCTTCTGGTCTTGGTAATTCACCTGGTAGGCGCCGATGTGCTGGGTGATTCCGCCGATTTCCCGGTCGGCTACGTGGGCGTTGCGAATGGAGTCTAGCAGGCTGGTCTTACCGTGGTCAACGTGTCCCAAGATAGTAACCACCGGCGGACGCGGCGCCAAGTTGGCATCGTCCTCGGCGGAACTGCCCGGCCCGTTCTCAGAACTGGTAAAGCCCGAACTGTTCAGCGCGCCCTTCTCGGCCACCGCCTCGGCCACCCGGGTGCGGATGCCATAGGCGGCGGTTACCAGAGAAGCCACCTCGTGGTCGATAACCTGGTTCATAGAAACCATGATACCGTTGCGCATCAACTGCTTGATAACGTCCACCGGGCTCTGGTTAATCAGTTCAGACAGGTGCTTGACGCTCAAGGTCTGGGGCAGTACCAAGGTTCGGGAAGGGCCGCGACGACCCTCTCTGCCAGTAGTCATTCTATTGCTCCAATGAAGTTAGCCCAGCTACCTGCTCCCGATAGTAATCCAGCAAGACCTCCCGGTCGCGGGTGGGGATGGATGTTTTCAAACCCCGTTCCAATCCGCCTTTGCGGATGCCTTTTTCCCAGCAGGCGAAGGAGCGGCACAGATAAGCTCCCCGACCGTTGGACTTGCCGCTGACGTCGGCCTCAACCTTACCCTGAGGCGTACGAACAACACGAGTCAAGGCGCGCTTGGGCGCTCTTTGACCGCAGGAAACGCAACGGCGCTCGGGTATATGACCGGTCTTGGGCAAATCCTAATCCTCCCTGGAGAAAGCTGATTGAGTTAACGTCCGCCGCCGCGCCTAGGACCTCGGGCGCCGGCCCCGCCGGTGTTTCGCCGGGAACGACGCCCGCCGCGCGCCCCGCCGCGCGCCTCTCCCACAATGTCCTCGGCAAATCGGATTTTCCCGGCGTCGGGAGTAAGGATTGGCACTTCCGGTAAGTCGGGGAAGAACTCTTCCTCTTCCTCTTCGTCTTCTTCCATTACGTCGTCGAGGGTAAAGGAGGCTAATTCTTCCAGGCTAAGGCTTTCAATGTCTTGGCTGAGGGGTTGCTGGAGGTCCTCTTCGGCTTTAAGCATAGATTCCAGCAAGGCGTCTTCGTCTATTAAGGCAACTTCAGCTACCGGAGTGGCCTCCTTCTCCGCCATAGTCGGTTCAACTTCCGATTCCGCGGGGACCGGAGGCTCTGCCGGCGCTTCAATAACAGTGGCGGCTATAGCTTCCGCCTCCGCCACTGGGCCGCCCCCGGTGGCCGCGGCCGTAGCCGCTTCCAAGGCGTCTAACCGACGCCGTTCTTTCAATAGGCGCTCGCGGGCTTCCTTGATTTCCTCCCACTCGGTCAACCCCTTGATGTCCAGCCGCCAACCTACCAACCGGGCGGCCAGACGGGCGTTTTGACCCTCTTTGCCAATAGCCAAGGATAGTTGCCGGTCGGGAACTACCACCGTGGCGCTCTGCTCCGCCGGGTTAAGCTCTACGTGGGCTACCTCGGAGGGGCTGATGGCCTTGGCGATGAAGCCTTTGGGGTCGGCTTCCCAAGGCACTACGTCAATTTTTTCGCCTTGGAGTTCATTGACAATGCTCTGGATACGGTTGCCGCGCAAGCCGATACAGGCGCCCACCGGGTCGACCCCGTCCTGATTAGAATAGACGGCGACTTTGCTGCGAAAGCCCGCATCCCTGGAAATCGCCTTTATTTCCACGGCGCCGTTGTAAACTTCCGGGACTTCAATTTCGAAGAGTCGCTTCAGCATATCCCGGGCGCTGCGGGAAACCAAGATTTCCGGTCCCTTGGGGCCGTTTCGCACGTCAAGCACGTACACTTTGACCCGCTGCCCCTTCTTGTACCGCTCTGTCGGCACCTGCTCGTCAAGGGGCATAATGGCTTGGGCCCGGCCCATATCTAGGATGACGCTGCGGTTGGATTCAAGCTGTTCCACCACCCCGGTGATGATGTCTTCGCGATGCTGGAGGAACTCTTCATAGAGTAGTTCCCGTTCCGCTTCCCGCAGCCGCTGGAGAACTACCTGTTTGGCGGTCTGGGCGGCGATACGGCTGGCGTTGTGGGGTAAGGGAGCATCGGCGGCCACTTCATCGCCCAAGGCCACGTTCTTCCTGAGGCGCAACGCTTCCTGGAGGCCGATCTCTCGAGTCGGATTTTCCACGTCTTCGACAACTGTTTTCAGGGCGAAGACGCTTACGTCCCCGGTATTGGGGTTGAGGGTTACGGTGATATTCTGTCCCGCCGCCGGGTTGTCCTTCTTGAAGGCCGACGCCAGAGCTACCTCAATGGCTTGAAGCACTTGCTCTTTAGGCAGGTGCCGTTCCGCAGCCAATTGGGTCAACGCTATTAAAAAATCGCTTTTCACTGCAACGCTCCCCGACTGAACCTGATTGACGCTGATTTATGCTGCCAGCAAATTGACGCTGAACTGATTAGCAAGAAAGCGGGTGATACCCCGCTTTCTGCGCCAATGCCCTTGGTCAGTATAGCATTGACTGGGGCCACTTTCAATGATTAACGATTAATAGCCAAGCAATCGCTCCCTAACTTGTCATTGCGGCTAAACCGGGAACCCATACTTAAGGGTCGGGGTAACTCAAGAGAAGGGATGAACTTGAAGCTCGACCCTTCTTTAGGAGATACTATAATGAGTTACCCTAGGTTGTTTTGCCGGGATTGACCACCGGGCTGGTAAAGCGCTACAACGAAGTGGAGGCAACCTGACCCGGTATCCCATTGACTCTACCACCAGATTTTGCCCGAGACTTCCTGCTCCAGTTGTTCGTAGTCTTTACTCCACAGGTTGGTGCTGAGGTATTTCCAACCGCCGTCGGCCAGCAGGCAAACGATGTTTCCCTGTTCCATCCGCTCGGCTTGGCGTAAAGCCCCGTAAACCACTGACCCGGAGGATATGCCGGCGAATATGCCTTCCTGGTGCAGCAGTTCCTTGGTAGTCCTGAAAGCAGGCAAGCTACCGACCAGCAAACGGGAATCCAGCATATTCAGGTCAAGGATTGGCGGGATATAGCCGTCTTCCAAGCGGCGCAGACCGGAAATAAAGTCCTCCGGTTCCGGCGCCACCGCCGCGATTTTTACGTCCGGGTTGTGTTCCCGGAGCCGGAGGCCGACGCCCATCAGCGTACCGCCGGTGCCCAGGCCGGCCACGAACATATCGACCTCCGGCACGGCCTCGACAATTTCCTGGCCGGTGGTCTCGTAATGGGCGTCCGGGTTGCCCCGGTTGCCGTACTGGTACATCATCAGGTAATCGTGGCGGTTCTTTTCCGCTAGGGCTTGAGCCACTTCAATGGATCCGTTGCTGCCCTTTTCTCCGTCGGAGAAAATAATTTCGGCCCCGTAGGCGTAAAGCAGTTGACTTCGCTCCGCGCTGACGTTCTCCGGCATTACCACCGTGACCTTGTAGCCCTTGAGCCGGCCGATCATAGCCAGCGAGATGCCGGTGTTGCCGCTGGTCGGCTCCAGAAGGGTGCGGTTGGGGGAGATTTCCCCCGCCGCTTCCGCCCTTTCAATCATCTTCAGGGCGATGCGGTCTTTCACGCTGCCGGTGGGATTTTGTCCCTCCAGCTTGGCAAAAATACGCACTTCCGATTTGGGAGTGAGCTGTTGCAATTCAACAATCGGAGTGTTCCCGATAGTTGCCAGGATGCCTTTATATGCCGGCCTTGAAACCATAATATCTTATTTTGTCCTGTTTCTAACCGCTTGCGAGACCGTTAGCTGGCCGTTGATGGTTACCTTTCAGGGCGAGTTTGTGAAGCCGTCGGCGCGATAGGCTAGTTGTCGGCGACTCCCGCCGCTTCTGGGGTAGCCACGCCGCAGAAGACTTCGTAGTCAATCAATTCGGTTACCGTGGGGTTGTCTCCGCACAGCGGGCAGGCCGGGTTGCGCTTCAACTTAACTTCCCGGAAAGTCATACTCAGGGCGTCAATCAACAGCAGCCGGGAGCAGAGGCTTTCCCCGATACCCAGGAAGTATTTCAGCGCCTCGGTGGCCTGGATGCTGCCCACCAGCCCGGTCAACGCGCCCAACACGCCGGCCTCGGCGCAGTTGGGCACCATTCCCGGCGGCGGCGGCGATGGGAACAGGCAGCGGTAGCAGCCTTGACCCGGCAGGAACAGGGTGGACTGCCCGTCAAATATCAGGATACTGCCGTCCACCAGCGGCTTGTTCAACAGATAGCAGGCGTCGTTAACCAGGTAGCGGGTGGCAAAGTTGTCCGCGCCGTTAATTACCAAGTCATACTGGCTGATGATTTCCAGAGCGTTGTCCGATTCCAGCCGCACCTCGTGGGGAATGACCTGGACGTCGGGGTTGTAGGCGTGGATGTTGTCAATGGCCGACTGGAGCTTGGGCCGGCCGATGTCGCTGGAGTGGTGAAGGATTTGCCGTTGCAGGTTGGAAATCTCCACCACGTCAAAGTCAACGATGCCGACGGCGCCTACTCCGGCTAAGGCCAGATAGATTGCCGACGGTGAACCGAGCCCCCCGGCGCCAACGATGAGGGCCTTGGATTGCATCAGTTTGCGCTGTCCGGCGCTGCCCACATCGCCCATGATAATGTGTCTGCTGTAGCGTTTGACCTGTTCCGGCGTTAATGCCAGCGGTTGCTGCGGCTGCGTCATAGTAACCTAGCCCTCCTAGTAGTTTCGCAGTGTAGTCTCGTAGTTTCATTCCAGGTTGCGCCCGAGTATTTTGGCGTTGCGGCGCTTGGGCTTCAGAATTATTCGGTGGTCGAACCTGCGAAAACCCGGTCTCCAGCGCAACATCGCCGTTCCAACATCGCCGTTCCATGGAAAGCGAATAAAAGAAGGCGAACAAAAAGCCTGCGCCCCTTTAGGACGGGCGCAGGCTCCGGTTTCCGGCGCTGTTCGCCTGCTCCCTATGCAAGGGAACAGGTGCAGTTATTTTGGCTGTTTTGGCGTTCAGACTGGCGCATTGGCACTTTGAGTTTATCCTCGGCAGTGAGGCTTGTCAAGCAGGGTTTCATAGCGCAGAAGTGGTCTATGCCTTACCGGTTAGCCGGATGTTGTCCCTTCTTATGCTTACTTGCTGTCGCTACCTGTGGAACAATCAGGTCATACGTTTTGGGCGGATAAATAATTTTGCCGCTGGGCCAGATGCTCCAGCGTGATGTTGCTCAAAGTGTTCTGGATCGAGTTTTCCACTGACTTCCATATCTCCTGCTGGGCGCAACAATCGGCGAAAATGCAGTCGTTAGGGTAGGTGAAGCAATCCAGGGGCGAGGTGTTGCCTTCCAGGGTGGTCATTACCATGCTCAGGTTTATGGCAGAGGGGAGCATTGCCAGGCTATGTCCCCCCTGCGGTCCGCGTCGGCTCTGCACGAAGCCAAACCGGTTAAGGGTAGTCATCAACTGCTCCAGGTAGGACTCGGGGATGCTTTGCTTGGAGGCGATTTCCGAGGTTTGCACCGGGCCTTCGCCATAGTGCATCGCCAATTCCACCAGCGCTCTGACTCCATAGTCCACTCGCATTGGGATTCGCATGCCGCTACCTCCAAACCGGTACAACGCACGGATTATAGCGCTAACCTATAGTTATTACCAACTTTTATGCTTTTGTGGCGAGAAGCGGAAGCCTATTAAGTAGCTGGGAAAGGGGCGCAGGGGTAAGGAATTAGCTATAATGGTTCGGTTGTCCGAATATGAGCTATGCCTGCGGTTTATCGGAGGTGGAATGGTTAAGGGATTATTGGTCGGCCTTGGCATAATGCTGGTGTGTCCGCTGATTCCTATCGCCCACTTCGTGCTGGTTCCGGCCAGCCCCTTCATCGCCGGTTATTGGGGCATATCCTTCGCCCGCATGACGCAGCGGAATTATGCCGTCGGCGGCCTGATTTACGGCGCGCTGCTGGGATTGGCGGTTGGCCTGGTTGCGGCGGCGGCGGCGCTGGCAGCTACGGTGTTGTGGGAGCCGGGGCAGCGTTTTGCAGTCCTGATGTGGATTGGCGTGGTCGTATTCATCCTTTACACCGGCAGTATGAGTATGCTGGGGGCGATGTATTCCTCCCTGCGGGAACAACAGCGGACAGAGCGGCAGGCCGCCGAGAAACCCCAACCCGAAACCGGGCTGAGCTAGGGTTTGGTATGCCGGTTATAGGTCTCCGGTCGGCGCATTGTTGGGGCCGCTGCGCCGCCGGAGTTGAAGGCCCTTGCTGAGTATATCGCCGCGGCGATAAAAGAAGAGGATAGCTTGGCGACGGCCATTGAGGGATTGGGGCTGCCGGCCCTTCGGCAGGCTGAGGGCGAACGGAGGCTTCGGGTTAAATAGACAGGTTAAAGGGAGTCGAAGCGCCCAGCCGCTTAATTTCGGTCGCCTTGACGCTCTGGGGGCGGCTGACTATCATTGGCCCAAAACGAGCCCCAAAGGCCCAAAACGAGCTTGAGAATATCTGTTTGATGTCTTCTTTTGATTATTTGCGCCAACGTCTGGAAGAGTTGCGGAGCGGTAAACGGAGCGTTGAGGATTTGGTGCAATTCCTCAGGGATTATCCGTACCAAGACTTGGACTTTGCCAAAATCGACCACCATCGCCCCCTGCGCACCGGCTTTCCAGAGGTGGTGCTGGGTCGGGGCAAGACCGCCGAGCAGGTCGCCAAGATAGTACAATCCTTGGCCGGGCGCGGGCAGCCGACGCTGGTTACCAAGACCGACTATGCCGCCTATGCCGCCGTGCTGCGGCAGGTTCCTTCGGCAACCTACCACCAATTGGCCCAAGCTATAGTAGTCCCCGGTTCGGAAACCGCCCCGGCTTATGAAGGAGTATTGGTGATGACCGCCGGCACCGCCGACTTGCCGGTGGCCGAGGAAGCGGCTCTTACCGCCGGACTAATGGGCAGTCCGCCCCGGCGGGTTAACGACGTGGGGGTAGCCGGTCTGCACCGGTTGCTGTCGGTTCTGGATGATCTGCGCCGGGCGCGGGTTATCGTGGTGGTGGCCGGGATGGAGGCGGCCCTGACCAGCGTGGTGGCCGGGCTGGTTTCCGCCCCGGTGATTGCCGTGCCGACCAGCGTGGGCTATGGGGCCAGCTTCGAGGGAATGGCGGCCCTCTTGGGGATGCTCAACAGTTGCGCTCCCGGGGTAGCTACGGTCAACATAGACAATGGCTTTGGCGCTGGCTACTTGGCCGCCCAGATAAACCGGATGGGCCGGTAGCCGTGGGAAGCAACGGTAAGAAGCTGCTACTGATTGTTTTGCTGACGGCCCTCGTATTCGTGGGACTAGCCGGCTACGGTAATCTCCGGGAAGTCGGGCAACTCCTGGCTGATTTCCCGCCGCTTTACTTTCTCGCGGCCCTCGGCTTGGCCGCCCTCAATTATCTGCTGCGCTTCCTGCGCTGGGCCTATTATCTGAAAATTCTTGACCTCTCCGTACCTTTTCCGGTCAGCGGCCTGGTGTTCCTGTCCGGCCTTGCAATGACCGTTACCCCCGGCAAATTGGGGGAGTTGCTGAAGAGCTACCTGCTGCGGGACCGGGTCGGCGTGCCGGTCTCCGCCTCCGCTCCGGTAGTGTTGATGGAACGGCTAACCGACCTCTTTTCCGTCGCCCTGTTGGGATTGATTGGCCTTGTCTTGCTTCCCCTTTTCGTCTCCTCCGTCTTGGCCGCCGTGCTGGCGCTAGTCGGAGTTGCTATCTACTTCTTCACCACCAAGCATACCGATCGGCTGCTGCGACTGCCCTTAATTCGGCGTTGGAACCAGGATTTGCAAATTGCCCGGGAGGGTATGCGGGCCTTGAGTCGTCCCGCTCATTTTCTGGCGGCGACCGTCCTGGGTTTCTTAGCTTGGCTCAGCGAGGGGGCGGCGTTGGGGGTCGTCCTCAAAGGATTTGGCGCCGATGTGAACTTGGCGCTGTCGTTGCCTATTTACGGCGGTTCAATGCTGGCCGGCGCCGCGACTACCTTGCCTGGCGGACTGGTTGGCGCCGAGGGAGCGATGGTAGCCTTTCTGCAGCAGGCTGGAGCTGGGCCGGCGGTTGCCGCCGCCGGTACGCTGTTGGTGCGAGTAGCTACCCTGTGGTTCGCGGTAGCTATCGGTTTGGCGGCCCTGGGATTGTTGCACTGGTTGCGCCCGCCCGGCCAAATGCCCTCCGTTGAAGCGAGGGGCGATAGCGGGAAGGGTCAGCGTCGGGCCGATTTTCTATGAGCGAATTAACCTGATGGGTAGCGGCCCGAACCCTACATTGTTCGGCACATTGTTCGGCGAAAGAGGAGCGGTTTTGGCTAATCCGGTGGCCCTGCTGCGCGCGCTGCGTCCTTACCAGTGGGTCAAGAACGCCTTGGTATTGTTGCCCTTCGTGTTTGCAATCAACTTGGCTTGGTCGCCGGACGACCTGGATTCGGTGGTCGGGTTGTTGCTGCGGGTTGCGGTGACGGCGGCGGCCTTTTGCGCCCTGTCCAGCGCGGTTTACCTGCTTAACGACCTGATGGACCGGAAAGCCGATCGGAACCACCCGGTCAAGCGACTCCGGCCGATCGCTTCGGGACAAATAACCGTCCCCGTTGCGATGTCGGTGATGGTGGTCTTGCTTCTGGTTGGCTTGGCGGTTATGACCCGGGTGTCGTATTTGCTGGGAGGTATCGGTCTTCTATATGGGGCGATTAACTTGGCCTATTCCCTGGGGGCGAAGCGGTTGGCGCTGGTTGACGTGCTGCTGGTAGCCAGTGGCTATGTCATACGGGCCGTCGCCGGCGCCTTGGTCATCGGAGTCCTTCCTTCCCCCTGGTTATACACCACCACGGCGGCGGCGGCTTTGTTCATTGTCCTGGGAAAGCGCTATGCCGAAGTTCGGTTAGCTGAAGATAACCCGGGTGTCCAGCGTCCGGTACTGCGGCACTATCCCGTCCCTTTTGTGAGTCAGTTATTGATTATCGCGGCGGCTACTGCCCTGGTTAGCTATACTCTTTACACGGTGGAAGCGGCCAATTTGCCGGACAACAATACTATGCTCCTCACTATTCCGCTGGTGGTATTTGGCCTTTTCCGTTTCCTTTACCTGGTACATACCAGGAGCGATGCCGAATATCCGGAAGTGTTAATCATCCGGGACTTCCCTATGATATTATCGCTGGCAGTTTGGATGGGCGCTGCGGCGCTGATTCTAATGCTGAACAGTTGATGCTTCGACCGGCCCCGGGCGCGGCGTTTGATAACTCGCTCAGCCTGGACTTGTCGAAGGACGCCCACGGATTCAAGGAGTAATGAGCTATGCGGGAAATCGGAAAATCGGCGCTGTCGCCGGAACAAACCGGAACCGAATCCGGCGACAAATCGACCAGGCCCTCAGTGGTATCCGTTGTCGCTACTCGACCGGAGACGGTGTTGGAAGACATAAGCCGGGCGATGTTGCTGGCCGGGGTGGAAAGCGCCCTTTCTCCCGACTTGGCGACCTTGCTTAAAATTAACATTTCCTGGCAGCACTGGTATCCGGGCTGTTCCACTACACCCTGGCAGTTAGAGGGAGTAGTTAACGGACTGCGCAATATAGGACACCGGGAGTTGATTGGCGCCCACAATGGCACGGTGGTAGTGGATTCCTTTGAGGGAGAGGAAAACAACAAGCATAAGGCGGTACAAGATCGCTGCGGTCTGCCGGTGGTTCATCTGGACACCCCGCCGAACCGCTGGGTGGAGTATAAACCCAAGGCCGAGCTGCTGGCGCTGGACGATATTTTCCCGGAGGGCATTCAGATACCGGAAACCTTTGCTGGCAAGAACATCGTGCATCTGCCTACTATGAAGACCCACGTTTTCACCACGATGACCGGCGCGATGAAGAACGCCTTTGGCGGGTTGCTGCATCGCAAGCGGCACTGGACTCATTCCGTAATCCACGAAACGTTGGTGGATTTGTTGGCAATCCAGCAAGAAATCCACCCCGGCATTTTTGCGGTGATGGATGGCACCTTTGCCGGGGACGGCCCCGGCCCCCGGGCCATGCGCTGGCACATCAAGGACCGGGTTCTCGCCGGCGCCGACCAGGTAGCCATCGACGCCGTAGCCGCTCACATGATGGGCTTTGACCCGATGAGCATCAAGTTTATCCGGCTGGCCCACGAGCGGGGTCTGGGTTGCGGCGACCTCTCCCAAATCGAGGTGGTGGGCGAGGACATCAGCAACGTAAACTGGGGCTTTTCCGGCACGGAGAACACCTTTGCCAGCCGGGGGCAAAAGCTGATTTACTGGGGGCCGCTCAAGGCTCTGGAAAAGTTCCTCTTGCGGAGTCCGATAGCTAGTTGGGCCTTTGTCGCTTCTAACCTCTACCACAACGGGTACTGGCTAAACACCCACGGCCGTCGGCGCATCAACGCCGCTCTGGAGACGGAATGGGGGGAGCTGTTTAAGAGCTATTAGGGGACGGAGAGATTGTCAGGGCAATTGTATTATCAACTCGTTATTCCGGCGGAAGCGGGCATCCGGAACACTTCTTAGTATTTCCAAACTCTGCGAGGTAACTCTTGGGTTGCCAAATAGTTATGGATAAGTGATATTGTGTATTCATAATTGTTATGAGGCGTGCAATATGGCAACTAAAAGGCAGAAACAAATAGCTTGGGACAAGGCATCCACCATACCAGGGAAAAATCCTAACTTGCATCGCCAGGACAGTCATGGGAATCAGATTTTTAAGCCTGCCCATGGTAAACAGGGCCCGCAAAGTTGGGAAGTAGATCATATCAAGCCCAAAGCCAAAGGCGGTACTGATTCTCCGCGGAACCTACAAGCGTTGCAGACGCAAGCTAACCGTCATAAGGGAGCTACCTATCCCAAAAGGAAAAGTTAGTCGCTTCATCCCAGCTATATCATCAGTTGCTCCCGAGCCGCCACTTCCGCTTGTCGGTAAACCTCCAGCAGCGGCTGGCCGGTTTCCAGGGCGATGCGGCGGCAATCCTCGTATTCCGGGGCGGCGGCTATCGCTTCCCCGGCCAAGGATTTTACCTTGACTCGAATTGTTCCCGCAGCGGTTTCCATATGGACCGTTTCCCGGCGGGCGACGTAGCGTTCCACCGAGCGGCGGCGCACTCCCAAAGTAGGCGTCTCTCGCAGGATAAGTTCTACGGCGGCGGCTTCCAGACATTGGGGCAGCAACGCCGACAAGATTACCCCTGGTCGGTTCTTCTTCATCTGAATCGACGTATGCCAAACATCCAGCGCCCCCAAGACAAACAACCTTTCCTGGGTGTAGCCCAGAGTTTCCCCGGTAACGTCATCCAGGTTGGTTTCCAGCAAGACTAGCCCGGTCTGGAATTGGGCCACTGGCGCGGAGGCGGGGCTTTCGGCCAGTTCTCCCAGCCAAATACGTACTATGTTGGGGAAGCCGGCCGGGTCTTTGCTGCCCAACCCAACGCCGTTGGCGGTTACCGTCAGCGCCGGCCGCTCAAATCGAGCCAGCGCAGTAATGATGGCGGCTCCAGTGGGAGTGGTCAACTCGCCGGCGCCCTGGTGCAGGGGCAGTTCCGGGCCCACTGGCGCGCCGACCATCGCGATTAGTTCCAAGGTGGCCGGCGCCGGATTGGCGTAACCGCCGGGCCAACGGGGCGGAGTAGCTGCTCCCAAGAGCAGGGGGGCTGCATATACTTGGGCTATCCCCATTTGTTCCAGCCCGATAGCGAAACCCACCACGTCCACCAGGGTATCCACCGTGCCCAACTCTTCCAGCTCCAGAGTTGCCGGCGCCTCGCCGTGCACCCGGCTTTCCGCTTGCCACAGAGCGTTAAGAACCTGGGTCGCCGGCGCTTTGACCCCTTCAGATAGGGGGCTGGCGGCTACAATGTCTAGTTGGGCTCGGGGCGACAAGTAGCGATTACCGCCCTCGCTGAGGGATACGGTCAGTTGGGTTCCCCGGACTTCGCAGCGGGTATCCGGCGTAGCGGAGAGTTCGTAACCGCCCAAGTTTAACCGGGCTAGTTCTTCCCGCAAGATTTCCAAGGGAAGACCTAAATCCAGCAAGGCCCCCAGCAGCATATCGCCGCTGGCCCCGCCGATGGATTGGATGTAGGCCGCTTTCATCCTTTATCCTGAACTGGCCGCGGGGCCCGCGGCCAGTTTTGCCGGCTTCAACTGAGCGTTGAGGCTGCCGGAACGCAGGCCGGAAAGGTCCAGGGAAATCCACAAATAGCCGATTTGCTTCAGGTTCGCCACGATGTCCTGCCGGTGGGCAAAGGCCAGTTCTAGCTCGGCCTCGCCAACCTCAATGCGGCAAAGTTGGTTGTGGTGGCGGGCGCGCACCTCCCGCAGTCCCAGCCCCCGCAGATAATCCTCGGCCCGCTCAATCCGGGAAAGGGTTTCGATGCTTACCGGAATGCCGTAGGGGATGCGGGAAGACAGGCAGGGTTGGGCCGGCTTATCCCAGACCGGCAGTTTCAGTTGCCGGGCCAGTTGTCGCACTGTTTCCTTACTCAACTGGGCTTCCACCATCGGGCTGCGCACCTGCCGTTCGGCAGCGGCTTGCTGGCCCGGACGGTAGTCGCCCAAGTCGTCGGTGTTGGCTCCGTTGGCGACCCAGGCAAACCCCCCGGCTTCGGCCAGTTGACACAGGTGAGTGTAAAGCTCGGTTTTGCAGAAATAGCAGCGGGTCGGGGAGTTGGCGGCGTAACCCTCCCGTTCCAGTTCGGCGGTTTCAATGGTCCGGTGGGGAAAACCGAAGCGGCGGGCCAAGTCAACCGCTTCTTCCAGTTCCCGCTTTCCTAGAGCCGGGGACACGGCGGTTACTGCCAATGCTCGGTCGCCCAAAGCGCGATGGGCGGTTACTGCCAGCAAGGCGCTGTCCACGCCGCCGGAGTAGGCGACGATTACCGAGTTCATTTCCCGCAGGATGGCGTCTAATTTAGCTTGGGCCTGGGTTAAAGCCGTTCCGTCTGGTGGGACGGCTTTGGTTTGCCGGCTCGTTTTTGTCATTAAGGCCGCCCGTTTGTTAAGATATAAGATAAAGAGGAGTATCAGTGGAATTATTATACCAGCAAAGAGGGTAGAGGAAAGAAGTTGACTGTCCGGAGCCTTAGCGCTATTACCCTGGCGGTACGGGATATGACCCGGTCGGTGGTTTTCTACCGGGACCAGGTGGGTCTGACCCGGCTTTACGGAGGCGAAGATGCCGACTTTACCAGTTTCCGGGTAGGTCCCGGCTACGTTAATCTGACCCGCCAGCCTCAAGAGTTGGCTTGGTGGGGTCGGGCGATTTTCTACGTGGATGACGTGGATGCTTTATACCACAAGCTGGTGGGACTGGGCCTGCGTATTGACACGGCGCCGGCGGATGCTCCTTGGGGAGAGCGTTACTTCCACATCAAAGACCCGGACGGCCACGAGTTGAGCTTTGCGTGCCCGCTGCAAGCCAGTTAAGCGGTCTTGCTGGGCTATTTTATACGTTGACCAGAAAGTTGATAACGTCCCCATCTTTGACCGGGTAGGTCTTGCCTTCGGAGCGGAGCGTCCCTTCCTTGCGCCCCCGACTGATGCTGCCACAGCGTTGTAAGTCTGCATAGGGTATCACCTCGGCGCGGATGAAGCCTCGGTGAAAGTCGGAGTGAATCGTCCCGGCCGCTTCCTGGGCCGGCAAGCCGTCGGGTATGCTCCAGGCCCGCACCTCATCTGGCCCCACAGTGAGAAAGGAAACCAGCCCCAGCGTCCGGTAGCTACTGCGAATAACCCGGGACAGGGCCGACTCCGCCAGACCCAGGTCGGCGCGAAACTCGGCCGCTTCCTCCTCCGGCATCAAGACCAGCTCCGCCTCCAATCGGGCGCTCAAGCAAACCTGGCCCAGGGTTGCCGCCTCCGGCAAGTCCAAGTTTAATTCGTCCAGGGAAGGCCCCGACTCCGCTCCCTCGTCGGTGTTGAAAGCTACTATGATAGACTTGCCGGTCAAGAGTTGGTAGTTAGCAATGAAGGCGGCTTCCGAATCGGTTAACTGTTGACGGCGCAAAGGTATCCCCGCTTCCAGTTCCTGCTTCACCTTTTGCGCCGTTTCTGATTGACGGGTCAAGGCTGGTCGCTCGGCTGGTTTGGACTTCTTGATGCCATCCTCCAGCCGTTCCGCCGCCCGCTCCATAACCTCCAGGTCGGCGAAAGTTAGCTCGCCCAGCATAGTTTCCAAGTCCCGCGCCGGGTCAATGGTTCCCAGCGGATGGGGCGCCGCCGGGTTGTTGAAGGCCCGCACCACCACCAGAAAGGCGTCGGCTCCCTGTAGGATATTCCGGTATTTGCCGCCGATCCCCTGAGATTTAGCCAGGGCTTCCGGGCCGGGTAAGTCCCAGTATTTTATCTCGGCGGGAACCACTTTCCGGGGGTTATACATACCGGCCAGCGTGTCCAGCCGGGGGTCGGGAACCTTCACCACCCCCAGGTGCATTTCGGTAGCCGAGCCGCTGGCGCCACTGGTATCGGCATTGCCGCAGGTTAAGGCATTAAACACGGTGGTCTTGCCCGATTGGGGCAGACCGATGATTGCGATGTTCATAGGTTTGTTGACGGCCCTCAATTTCGGGATTCAATCATAATTATTACCGTCGGTTTTCTGGCGAGCCGGTCAGAAGATATTCGGGAGTTCCGACTGGTAGGGCGGTACGCCCTTTTCAAGTCTCGGTCAACTGCATCCGGTCATTAAATTAGGCGCGCCCCCTCCCGCTACCCCCTTGCCAGCGCCACTGTGCCGGTGGAAGACAAGGAGCCGCCGGTGCCGTTGACCAAGGATATTTGGGCGTTTTCACCGTTGCCGTTTTTGGCCTTTACCTGGCGGTTGCCGGCTTCGCCCCGCAGTTGGCGAACTGCCTCCACCAGCAGGAAGCTGCCGTACATTCCGGGGTGGGTGTAGGATAGGCCGCCGCCGCTGGTGTTCAGGGCAAAGTCGCCACCGGGGGCGGTGCGCTGGTTGGCGACAAAGTCGGGCGCCTCGCCGCGGCCGCAGAACCCCAGACCTTCCAGGGACAACATCACGGTGTAGGTGAAGGAATCGTAAATCATAGTCAGGTCAATGTCGCTGTGGGTCAACCCGGCTCGCTCGAGAGCCTTTGGGCCGGTTTCTCGGGCAATTAGCGAAGTGTAAGAAGGCATCATACTGATGAGGTTGTGGTCATGCCCCTCAGCGGCGCCCAGTAGCCATACCGGTTCCTTGCGACAGTTGGCCGCCTTCTCGGCAGTAGTAACTACGATAGCGGCCCCGGAGTCGGTAACCAAGCAGCAGTCAAAGAGATGGAAGGGCCAGGAAACCCAGCGGGAGTTGTGATAGTCGTCAAAGGTCATGGGGGATTCATTCATTACCGCCTTGGGGTTAAGGTTGGCCCACTTGCGGGTGGACACCGCAATTTCGGCCATGGCTTGGCGGGTGCGCTCTTCCCCGTATTCGTGCATATAGCGGGTACAGGCCATTGAATAGTTAATCGGCTGTCCGATCAGACCGTAGGGGGCCTCGTACTGGGCTACCGGCAGGTTGGCGTCGCCGGGGACCCGGGCGCGGGTGGAACGTCCCGCCTGCCCGTGGGTAATCAGCGCCGTATCGCAATACCCGGCGCGGATGGCGGCGGCGGCGTGGGCTACGTGGATGACAAAGGAGGAGCCGCCTACCGAGGTGTTGTCGGTAAAGCTGGGCTGGATACCCAAGTACTCCGCAGTTGCCAGGGTGGAGAATCCGGCGGTGAGTAGGCCATTAACCTCCATCTTGGCAATCCCGGCGTCTTCCAAAGCGTTATAAGCTGCTTCTGCGTGATGCTGCAACGAGGATTTGTTAGGCACCGTCCCCATCTCGTCGGACTCGGCCACGCCGACAATGGCTATATCCCGTTCTCTGGTTCTGCTTGATGTCATACTTTCTAATCCTCCTGGGCTGGCCTATTCGCAATGATGTTACACCACCACGCCCGGTTGGACAATGCTTAACGCAGATTCCCCAAGGCCTTGCCTGATTGCTTGGGTTTACCGCTTGCGCCGTGAAGTTTATCCCTGGTCCCAAGAGTGTTAAAATGGTTATAAATACCGGGTCGGGATGATTCTGCGATGACTTCTTCCGTAAATAATCGCTGTAACGTCATTTGTACGAGGTATAAAGATGCCCCGCAATTTCTGGATGATTATCTGCAATGAGGAAAACTTTGACATAACCAGGGGACTGGATTTTAAGGCGCAGGGGTTGAAGTCCGAGTATCGCCGTAAGGTGCAACGGGTGGAAAAAAATGACCGCCTGCTGTACTACGTTTCCGGAATACGAAAGTTTACTGCTACAGCCACGGTTACCGCTCCTTATCAGGAAGTGGATGACGGGACCTGGCGGAACGAAGGCAGCGCTACTTGGCCTTACCGGGTTGAAATCAAGCCGGAGTTGGTGCTGGACAACGACCAGTATATTCAGGCCGGTCTATTGGCCCATCGCCTTGATTACATCCGGCGCTGGCCTCCGGAAAACTGGTATATGGCCTTTCAAGGTAACCTGCACCTACTGCCCAAGGGGGATTTCTTCCTGATTGAGGAGGAAATGAAGAAGCTCAAGTTTGGCCGGGACTACGACCGGGAGGTGGAGGTCGTTTCGGCGCCGGCGACCGGTCGCTCCCGCAAGCAACGGCCGCCGCCGCACCGCCGGGCTACGGTGGTCAAACCAGCCAGCGCCCCGACGGCTTGCTGACCGGGCCGGGCGCTCCGACATACCAGGTTGGTTCACTCACGCGGGGACGCCCCTGGGCAGACCAAGCGACAGTCTGGACAAGAAGGTTGGTTCACTCACGCGGGGACGCCCACTGCTGGAAGCGCAACGGGCAGAGGAGTAACGATGTTGGTTCACTCACGCGGGGACGCCCCCTGCCGGGAGGCGTTCTGCCGGGAGGCGTTCTAAAAGGTAGGCGGGGCTTGGCGCAACCCGGCTAAAGCGTCTTGAATCTCCGCCAATACCTCCGGGTCGTTCTCTAGTTGCGTCGCCTGCTCCAGGGCGGCTTGGGCCGTCCGTCCGCCGATTTCCCCCAAGGCCCAAGCCGCGTGGCTTCTTACCAGAGGTTCGCCTTGCCGCAAGGCTTGGGTCAGTACCGGAACCGCCGCCGTTTTCTTAAGGTTGCCCAGGGCTACACAGGCGTTCCGTTGCAGCCCTACCCGCTTGGCCCGCAGAATTGGCGTACCCTGAAAGCGCGCTCTAAAGCCCTCCTCGGACAGTTCCAGAAGCTCAGCCAAATCTACTACTTCTAACCCGCGTTTCCCGAAAGAAGGTTCGGCGGTGGGTTGGGCCTTGCGGTTTACCGGGCACACTTCCTGGCAAATGTCGCAGCCGAAAACCCAGTCCAGCATCAAGGGCCTCAGTTCCTTGGGTATGGCCCCCCGGTTCTCAATGGTTAGGTGGGAGATGCAGCGGGAATTGTCGATGACGTAGGGAGCGACTAGGGCCCCGGTGGGGCAAGCGTCAATGCAGCGGACGCAACTGCCGCAGGTCTTTTTCGAGGAGATATCCGGTTCAAGGGTCAGATCGGTGACGACTTGGCCCAGAAAAACCCAAGACCCTAACTCGCTGGTTAGAATGTTGGTGTTTTTGCCGAACCAGCCCAGCCCGGCCCGGGCGGCGGCGGCCCGGTCCAACATGGGCCCGTCATCCACATACCAGCGAGCCGCTAGGTCCTTGTTCAGTCGCTGGGAAAGCCCGGCGACGTAGGCGCGCATCCGCCGCTTGATAACTCGGTGGTAGTCCCGGCCTTGGGCGTAACGGGCTATCTTCCCCGACAAAGCCGGCTCCGCCGGGGAAGTATCGGGGTAGTCGGAAGCTTCAGAGGGTTCAGGATAGTAGTTCAGGCCCAGACAGATAACGGAGCGTGCCCCTGGCAGTAGCTCCTGAGGCCGGGAGCCTCGGCAGACCCGCCCCGCGTTATACCAAGGAAGACCGTCCATCAACCCGTCTTGAATTCGCTTCAGGGCTGCGGCCCGGTCCGGGCCGAACTCTGCGGCGGAGGTAATCCGAACCAAATCAAAGCCTAGTTCCAGAGCGTACTCCTTCACCAATGCGGTGGTATCGGATTTGGAGAGAGCGCCGCTCACCGGTTTTCCCCCTGGTAGTGGCCGCTGTAACCCCGGTCGGCCAAGTTGACCAACCGGAAGAACACTAACTGCATCAGCCTCGCTCCCTGCTGGATGTTGTATCCCCCGCTATGGTGGACGGTCAGCAGAGCTTGCGACCGGCCCTGATAACCGGCGTCCCAAACCGCCGTGTGGATTCCGACGCCGCTGCGCAGCAGGCTAGAGCGGGGCAGGCCCAAGGCCATCAGGTCCAGAGGTAGGTTGACCACCTCGTTAAAGGTGGCCAAGTACAGACCCGGCTCCAGATGGAGCCATCCGGTCGGCTCGAAATCCAGCGGCTCGGTATCCGACAACTTTCGCTCCGCTGCATCCCGACCCATGCTGCCGGCCGACCGCAGCTGGGCCACGGCTTGCAGGCTCAGGTCAAAGCCGTTGGGTTGCAGTTGTTCTGTCAACGACAGCCATTCCTCCAACAGAGGAGGTTGTCCCGGAATGGCGGCTACAATCATCCGGCGAATACTGGCCCGGTCTAATACTGCTCCGTTCACTTTCCGGCCCCGAGAAAAGCGGCGCAGAGGGTCAAATTTCGGTCTAAACTCCCTGCGCCGTTTGATTTACTACCCGTCAGTGGTCGAGATTCTCGACCAGGTTAGGCCATTGGCTGGTTAGTCGTGCATAAAGTCCTGGACATCGGCGGGCAATGGCGTGTGCACCGGAATCTCGGCAACTACCGCTTGGGTGGTGAGCAGCATACCGGCGATGCTGCCGGCGTTCTGCAAGGCCGAGCGGGTGACCTTGGCCGGGTCAATGATACCCGCCTGAATGAGGTGGGTGTATTCGCCTTTTTCGGCGTCAAATCCCCAATCTCCTTCACCTTGGCGGACGTGTTCCAGCACTACTTGGCCCGGGTGGCCGGCGTTCTCGGCGATGAGCAGCAGCGGCGCGGCGAGGGACTCTCGGACTAGCTTGACGCCCAGAGCTTCCTCCCCGGACAGGCTTTGCTGCAAGTTGTCCAGTATTCGCTCGGCGCGCACCAGGGTTACGCCGCCGCCGGGGACAATCCCTTCTTCCACTGCGGCCCTGGTAGCGGAAAGGGCGTCCTCGGTGCGGGACTTGCGCTCGTTCATTTCCGGCTCGGTAGCGGCGCCGACTCGGATGACGGCCACGCCGCCCACCAACGCTGCGAGCCGTTCCTGAAGCTTTTCCCGGTCATAATCCGAGGTCGTCTCTTCCGCCTGGACGCGGATTTGAGAAACCCGGGCTTCCGTTGCCCCGGCGTCGCCGCGTCCCTCTACAATTGTGGTTTCGTCCTTCAGAGATAGCAGGCGGCGGGCCGAACCGAGGTGAGCGACTTCAACCGCATCAAGGGTCAACCCGGTATCGGAGCTGATGACCGTGCCGCCGGTCATCACGGCGATGTCCTCCAGTAGAGCCTTGCGCCGGTCGCCAAAGCCAGGCGCCTTTATTGCTACGCAGTTAACGGTGCCGCGCAGTTTGTTCACCACCAGGGTAGCTAGCGCCTCGCCTTCCACGTCCTCAGCGATAATCGCTAGAGGGCGGCCGCCGGCTTGGGTCACCTTTTCCAGCGTCGGCACAATGTCGTTGACTGCGCTGACCTTGCTGTCGGTAATTAGTAGTAGAGGTTCCTCCAGGGCGACTTCCATCCGCTGAGCGTCGGTAACGAAGTGAGGCGATAGATAGCCCCGGTCCAAGCGCATACCCTCTACAAAGTCCAGTTCGTCGGTCATGCTTTTGGATTCTTCGATGGTAACGACCCCTTCGCGGCCTACCTTGTCCATCGCCTCGGCGATTAGCTGGGCAATTCCCTCTTCGTGGGCCGAAAGGGCGGCGACCCTAGCCACCTGTTCCCGGTTCTCCACCGGAATTGACATTTTGCCCAGCTCTTCCACCACGGCCTTTACCGCCTTGTCGATGCCCATTTTGAGGGTCATTCCACTGGCCCCGGCGGCGATGTTCATAAACCCTTGTTGGACAATGGAACGGGCCAGCACTACTGAAGTGGTGGTGCCGTCGCCGACTACGTCGTTGGTCTTGGCGGCGGCTTCTTTCACTAGTTGGGCGCCCATATTCTCGTAAACGTCGGGGAGTTCAATCTCTTTGGCAATGGTAACGCCGTCGCTGCAAACCACCGGCAGCGACCACATCCGGTTCAGCAGCACGTTGCGTCCGCTGGGGCCAAGGGTCAGGCCAACTACTTGGCCCAGCTTGTTAACGCCCTGCATTAAGCTGGACCGGGCCTGTTCGTCAAAAATCAATTGTTTGTCCGCCATATTTACCTTCTACCTCCGCCTTTATGTTCCGCTGCCGGCCTTCGGCAGCCGTGGTTTTCGGATTTGGAACCGGGTTCAGCCGTCCGTTCAGACGGGAAAACCCTGCTTATTTCAAGTATTGCGGTAGCCCCGGCGGATTGTCAACTGTTTGCTTCGGTTCGGTTCCGGAGACACCGGGGCGCCGGCCCCGCCGCCCCGGTATACCTATCGCCTTGGGGGAAGGGAGGAAGCGAAAAGCCGGCTGCTGGGTGAGGCAATTGACAAACTCCAGACCCCCGCGCGCATTGTTCAGTGCGACTGATGTTATGGGCCCTGCCGGTCAGGAAGCCAAGCCCCCAGCGTGCGTCGTTCCGTCCCTTCCGGCGAAAGCGAGAATGAGAGGCCGGCTCGGTTTAGGTGTTCGTTCACGCATCGTTAAAGTCCGGACCATTAACCTGCGTAGGCTCAGGGAGGACGGTTAGGGGAACTGGGGCGGCGGCGGTCCCCATAGATTCACGCCTTTCTTGCCGCTGACCGCTTCCGCCAGTTCGTCGATGGTTAGTTGCAACAGGGGATGTATCCCTTGGCCGGCCAGTTCGGCCAGCGGAATCAGGGCAAAGGCGCGTTCTGGCAGGCGCGGATGGGGTATCTGCAAGTCGGGGGTTTCCCAGTGGATTATCCGGTCGCCGTAAAGCAGGATGTCTATATCGATTGGTCGCGGGCCAAGGCGGATGCCGGGCCTCCTGCCTAACCGCTCCTCGATTTTCTTGGCTCGCTCCAGCAGCTGGGCTGGGTGGAGAGTTGTCTCCACCGACACGGCGCAATTCAGAAAGGGCGGCTGTTCGGCGTAGCCCCAGGGTTCTGTCTCGTAAAGGGAAGAGCAACTGACTGCGCAAATATCCTCGGCTTCGGCCAGCGCTTTCAGGGCGGCGGTTAGGTTGGCTTCCCGCCGGCCTACGTTGGAGCCCAAACCCAGGTAAGCGGTAAGCGGTTTTCCGGGCAATAGTTTTTCGGTTAGTGGCTCCAACTCTTGGGCCTCCAACCTCGGACTAGGGCGTCGGTCATTTTACACACCCGCGCCATCTCCTTTACATCGTGCACTCGCACAATGTCGGCGCCGCCGGCGATGGAGAGGGCCACGGCGGCGGCGGTGCCTTCCAGCCGCTGCTCTACCGGCAAATCCAGCACAAATCCGATGGTGGATTTGCGGGAAACGCCCACCAGCAGTGGAAACCCCAGCGCTTGGAACTCCGGCAGCCGCCGCAGAATCTCCAAGTTATGCTCTGGCGTCTTACCGAACCCGATGCCGGGGTCAATAATGACGTTCCCTGGCGGCGCTCCGCGCCTGGTCGCCAGGTCGACGCTGTGTTTCAGGCTGGCGAAAATGTCGGGCAGCAGGCTGGAGTAGCGTTGGGTTTCCTGGTTGTGCATCAAAATCAGGGGAGCGCCGGCCTCGGCGGCGACTTGGGCTAGTTGCGGGTCTGCCTTTAGTCCCCAGACATCGTTGATTATCTTGGCTCCCGACGCAACTGCCCGCTGCGCTACCGGAGCCTTGTAGGTATCCACGCTGATGGGAATGCTGACTTGGCTTGCCAGAGCCTCCAACGCCGGAATCAGCAAGCGTATTTCCGTTTCCGGGCTGACCGGGGTAGCGCCGGGGCGGGTAGACTCGGCGCCCACGTCCAGAAAGTCGGCGCCCTCTTCCTGGAACCGTAGCGCCCGCTCCATCACGGCTGGCAAGTCCGTTCCCAAGCCGTCGCCGGAGAAGGAATCGGCGCTGAGATTGATGATGCCCATGACGTAAGTTCGCGAACCCCAAGCGAGGAGTTCGCCTCCGGCAACGACCAAGCTGTTCAGATTGACCGGTCGGCTCAGGATGGTATGGTTGGGGTCGTCAGACGGCATTGAAATTGAGTAGGACCAAATAGAGTTGATCGGCATTAGAGGTTTTCGTTGCGGCTATTGCCGCTATTGCTATTATGGTAGCACAAGCCGGGTTGGAGGAAAACAGGGAAGAAACGTTAGCTAAACGCGTTTTGCAACTCGGGGTCTTCCGGAGCCCGGTGTCAGCAATATCTCCCGATGGTATAATACCGCCGACTACAACTCTTCAGGAGCGGCAGTGGCAACGGAAAAACGTATTATTGACCGGAAAATTGATAATCTCCAGGAAATGCGTCAGGAAGCGCGTAAGGGTGGCGGGCAGCAGCGTATTGAGCAGCAGCACCGCCGGGGCAAGTTCACCGCCCGGGAGCGCTTGGCTCGCCTGATGGACGAAGGAGCCTTTCAGGAGATTGACTCCTTCGTTACCCACCGAACTACCGATTTTGGCCTGGCGGCCCGCAAGACGCTGGGCGATGCGGTAGTTACCGGCTTTGGCCGGGTGGACGGGCGGCAAGTATTCGCCTACGCCCAGGACTTTACCGTCCTCGGCGGTTCCCTTTCCCAGGTGGTGGGGGAAAAAATCTGCAAGATTATGGACTTGGCCGGCAAAACCGGCTGCCCGGTAGTCGGCCTCAACGATTCTGGCGGGGCGCGCATTCAGGAAGGCGTAGTCAGCCTGGGCGCCTATGGGGACATCTTTCTGCGAAATACTCTCTATTCGGGAGTGGTGCCGCAGATTTCGGTGATAATGGGGCCCTCGGCCGGCGGCGCCGTCTATTCCCCGGCGATCACCGACTTTATCTTTATGGTCAAAGGCGCCGGTCAGATGTATATCACCGGGCCGGACGTGGTGAAGGCGGTAACCGGCGCCGAGGTTACCCACGAGGAGTTAGGCGGCGCCGATTCCCATGCCACCCGCAGCGGCGTGGCTCACTTTGTCTATGACAGCGAGGATGAATGTCTGGCTGAAGTGCGGCGGCTGCTCAGCTTTCTGCCTTCCAACAACCTGGCTGACCCGCCTTACCTGCCTTCGGGAGACCCGGCGACTCGCTTCGACCCTGACCTGCGCTACCTGGTTCCCGACGAACCTAACCGCCCCTACGATATTCGGGACATCATCTATCGTATCGTGGACATTGGCGGCGAGGAAGAACGGGAAGAGGAGCCTATCGAAGAGTTTATGGAGGTGCAGGCTGATTTTGCGCCCAACGTGGTTATCGGCTTTGGCCGGTTCAATGGGAGTACGGCGGGAATCATCGGCAACCAGCCGTCCTGCCTGGCGGGAGTGTTGGACATTGACGCCTCGGCCAAGGCGGCCCGCTTTGTCCGTTTCTGCGACTGCTTTAACATTCCCCTGGTAACCCTGGTGGACGTGCCCGGGTTTATGCCCGGCGTGGACCAAGAATACGGCGGGATTATCCGCCACGGGGCCAAGCTGATTTACGCCTACGCTGAGGCCACTGTCCCCAAAGTCAGCGTCATTCTCCGCAAAGCCTATGGCGGGGCGTACATCGTGATGAGCAGCAAGCACCTTCGTTCCGACGTTAACTTGGCTTGGCCCTCGGCGGAAATAGCGGTTATGGGGCCGGACGGCGCGGTAAACATAATCTACCGGGAGCAGATAGCTCAAGCCGAGAATGCGGAGGCTGAACGTCAGCGGCTGATTCAGGACTATCAAGAAAAATTCACCAACCCCTACATTGCGGCGGGCCAGGGTTTCCTCGATGATGTGATTGACCCGGCGGAAACTCGAGTCCGGATAATTAGGTCGCTGGAAATGCTCAAGAATAAACGGGACGGCTTGCCCGCCAAAAAACACGGCAATATACCTTTGTAAATATAAAAAACAACCATTGGCGAATAACCCTGTTCCCAGAAGGAGCCAGGCATGGAATTCGGAATCTTCTATCAACTCCCTTGCGCTGATGACCAGACACCGGCCGACCGCTACGCCGATACCATTTCCCAGGCCCAGCTGGCCGACAAGTTAGGCTTTGATACGATCTGGTTGGCCGAGGTTCATTTCAACCCCCGGTTCTCGGTTTTGGCGGCGCCCTTGCTGCTTGGCTCGGCCATCGCCCAGACCACGGAGCGGCTGAAAATCGCCACGGCGGTCAATCTGATGCCGCTGCACCACCCGGTACGGCTGGCCGAGGAGTTCGCTACCCTGGACGTGATTTCCCGGGGGCGGGCCATTCTGGGAACGGGACGGGGCGCCATGCTCCGCCAGTATGCCGGTTACGGTATTGATGTGGACGAGGGACGAGAGCGGTTTGTGGAGAACCTGGAGATTGTCTTGAAAGCCTGGGCCAGCGATGAACTTTCCTATCAGGGCAAGTACCATCAGGTTGAAGAGGTCAGGGTAGTTCCCAAGCCCTACCAAAAGCCCCACCCGCCGGTTTACATCGCCGCCAACAGCGTGGACACTTTTCCGCTGGTTGGCGAGTTGGGGCATAACATCCTCATCGCGCCCCTGGTGGTATCGCTGGAGGGCGCCCGGAACGGGTTGAAGGAGTATCGCCGCCAGCTGGCGGCGTACGGACACGCTTCCGACGGCGCCAAAGTAAATGTCAATGTTCTGGTGCACGTAACCAAAGATGAGGGCGGCAGTTCCACCGAGAGGCACGAGGCTAGCGTCCGAAACTACTTGAGCATCCTTGAGGGCAACCGCTCCCGGGTTATCACCGGTCGCAATCGGGATCTCAGCTACGAACACGTCTCCCAGGAGTTTTGCGCCCTTGGCAGCCCGGAACGGGTGATTGACAAGCTGGAATCGCTGAAGGAAATGTTCCGGGCCGATGAGTTTATGTGCTGGTTCGCCACCGGCGGACGGCTGCCTAACGAAGATGTGCATCGCTCAATGCGGCTCTTCGCCGAGGAAGTCATTCCCCACTTCCGGTAGGTTGGGAGGACGCAGTTGCCAGAGATGGTCAAGTTGCCCGAGAAAAGCCTTATCCGGTTCCGGTTCCAGGCGCGACTTCTGCCGGATAAGTTGAAACTTTGGGTAAACCGGGTATCGCTTCCCTTCCTGTTGTTGCTGTTGGCGTTGTCAATAGTGTTTCTCTTTGGCAATGACCGGGGCCTCTTTTATCGGCCTGGCTTGCATGATTGGAATTCATCCCAAACCTTGGCCTTCGCCGAGAACTTCTCCTTCAAGCACAACTTTCTGATATTTCACAACCATACTCTGGACGCCGAAGGCAACCTTACATACGATTATTTATACAATAGATTTCCGTTGGGGGGTTATGCGCTGATTAAACTGGCGATTCTGCCTTTCGGAGATGATCTGTCGGCGAAAATCTTCGCCGCTCGGATGTTGATGCTGCTCCTCTTTAGCGCCGGCGCCGTCTTGGCCTACCAGTCCATTTCCCGGATTATCGCCAGCCCCTGGATTGCTTCAGCGGCTACCTTGCTGGCTTTCTCTTCCTACTACTGCCTGTATTACAGTGACAAGATTTCCAACGAAGTTTCTCCAGACTTATTTGCGGTAATGCTGGTCTTTCACGGGATGGTAATCTTTGTCCAGGATGGGCGCTTCCGACAGCTTCTAATCAAGACTATTATCGCTCTGCTGCTGGGTTGGCACGTCTTGGCTCTGCTTTTGCCTTTTATTGCGCTGGGTCTAGCCAGTGAGTTAATCAAAGCGCGTTCAGCCGACTCTGATTCTACCCCCCCCCCCCGAGTTTGGCTGCTGTGGCAATTACCTCGGATACTCCCTTATTTATCGTTGCTGCGCAGCCGCTACCTGATGTTGGGAGTTGCTGCGCTGCTCATCACCTGGAGCGTTTTGAGTTTTAACTTCGCCAACGAATACTTGGCGCTGGAGGGTAAAGAATCGCTGACCGAATTGCCCTCTTTCAAATCAATGTTGTACCGCACCGGTCAAGACCGGGACTTTAATGACCGGAATGCTAAAGCCTTGGCCTGGGGGCCTTTCCTGTATGATCAGTTTTACCGCATTAGTGGAATGGTTACTCCCTATGTCCTGCCCCCCGGCTACACTAATGAGTTGAGCGGATGGCGGGAACGCTGGAATCCCGAGTGGATGCGGGGTGTTTTTACAGGGATATGGGTATCCGGCGTGGTCTTTGGCGGGCTCTTTTTTGTCCGACATAAGATCCTGCTGGCAACTCTGGTCTTGTCCGGGGTTTGTTGGGCGCTGCTCATGCGCCATACCACTGCATTCCATGACTTTGAGAGTGTGTTTTACATCGGCATACCCCTGCTGTTCTTTGTCCTGGTTCTACTGTATGTCCGTAAGCTGTCTGGCGACCGTCTGCTGCCCAGCTTGGCCGTGATGGCGGCGTTGTTCTTCGCTTTTTCGACCTTTCAGATGAGCCGGGTTGGCTATGGCCTCTCGGTAGACCGCGGGCAGTCTGCTACAGCTGTTGAAGCTGCCCGATTCCAAGCGGACATAATTGCCGATTACGCTGCTATAGGGGAAATAACGCCGCGCAAAAGCATTTTTGTTCCCTTTTCAGCCTGGAATGGAGACATTATCCAGCTCGCCGGAGCGCCGTGGGCAATAAGTTACTATCTTTCTGATAGTATTATCATATATGGCAATTACAATGCTCGGCCCTTCGCCGACTTCCTTATTCTAGGGGATAAGGTGGAGGGGGCGGCCCTGCTTACACCGGATAATCGGCAGGTGTTCCTTTATGATCGGGCGGTTTACGACGAGGAAAGAGACTAGACCATCGGGCAGTTTATTTGGGAGGGCTGGAATGACGCTGTTCGACCATGACCGGCGGCAAAGGGCCGGGGCGGACGCTCCCTTAGCGGAGCGGATGCGTCCCCGGACTTTTGACGAGTTCGTCGGCCAGGAACATATCCTGGGGGCGGAGCGAGCGTTGCGCCGGGCCATTGCCGCCGACCGGCTGCCCTCCTTGATTTTATGGGGGCCGCCGGGCAGTGGCAAGACTACTTTGGCCCGGCTGGTGGCCGGGGCTACTCAAGCCCATTTTGAGTCGATCAGCGCCGTTACCGCGGGCGTCGCCGACCTGCGCCGGGTGGTGGCCGAGGCTAAAGACCGGCGGGGGATGTACCAGCGGCGCACCATCCTTTTCGTGGATGAAATTCACCGCTTCAATAAAGCTCAGCAGGATGTGATTTTGCCCCACGTAGAGGATGGCGCCGTTACCTTTATCGGAGCCACCACCGAGAACCCCTCCTTTGAGGTCAACGCTCCCCTACTTTCCCGGTGCCGAGTATTTACCCTGCAATCTCTGACCGCGGAGCAGGTAATCAGCATTGTCCGGCGCACTCTGGCCGACCGGGAGCGGGGGTTGGGTTGCCTTAACGCGGCTCTGGAGGACGGGGCGCTGGAACATCTGGCGAATATCGCCAACGGCGATGCGCGGGTGGCGCTGAATGCGCTGGAAACCGCCGTTTTCGCTGCCCTTCCCGCTGCCGGCGAGCGTACTATCAGCGTTGACCTAATCTCCGATGCGCTTCAGCGCCGCTCTCCTATTTACGATAAGGCCGGTGAAGGCCACTACGATACCATCTCCGCTTTTATCAAGTCGGTGCGAGGTTCCTCGCCGGACGGCGCCCTCTACTGGCTGGCCCGGATGATTGAAGCGGGCGAAGACCCGTTGTTTATCGCCCGCCGGCTGGTTATCTTGGCCGCGGAGGACATCGGTCTGGCGGAGCCGCAGGCCCTGACGTTAGCGGTGGCGGCGCAGCAGGCGGTGCATTTTCTGGGGATGCCGGAAGGCCGCATACCCCTGGCCGAGGCGACGGTGTACTTGGCAACCGCCCCCAAGAGCAACGCGGCATATCTGGCCCTGGAGCGGGCGCTGGAAGACGTGCGAAAACGACCCAACGACCCGGTGCCGTTGCATCTGCGCAACGCCGTAACGGGACTGATGAAGGGAATGGATTACGGCAAGGGCTATCGCTACGCCCACGACTACCCCGGCCATTTCGTCGAGCAAGAGTTCTTGCCCCCGGCATTGCAAGGCGGCAACTACTACCGGCCTTCAACGGAAGGCAAGGAAAAGGAAATCGCGGAAAGGCTGCGGCGGTGGTGGGGCGACCGGTTGCCGGGCTAGTCGGCGGCCAACGCCTGAATCACTTCGGCGGCGCTGACCACCTCGGCTTGGCGTGGAAAAATTCGCTGAGTCAGAAAGTCGTGGACTTCTACGTCCTGGTCAGAGCAGCAGTCCTCTACGATGAACAGTCGGTAGTCGGCGTCGGCGGCGTAACGGGTGGTGGATAAGACTACCCCGCTGGTGGCATAGCCCAGCATTACGATAGTATCAATGTCGTTGGCCTTCAGCGCCATATCCAGGTCAGTGCCATACAGAGCGTTGACCCGATGTTTGCCTACCACTACTTCGCCTTCAATAGGCCGTACCGCCTCGTGGATTACCTGCAAGGGGTCGCTGACGGCCGGCTGCTCTGAAGATTTGCGCTGGCGGAAGGTCTTGTTGCGGTCGCTGATTTCCGGGTAGCCGGGCCGAAACACCGTCGCCGAGTAGCAAACCAGCAGCCCGGCGTCCCGCGCCGCTTGCTGGAGCCTGCGGGTTCTCTCTACCACGCCCCGCTCCACGGCGTGGGGAATAATGTTCATCATCTCGGCGTAAAAGTCGGCGATAAGCAGGGCGGCAGTCGGTTTGTTCAAGGCGATGTCGGCCATTTTCGGCGGCTCCTCTGGCTTATATGATTAGAAGGACGGCTACAGCTTGGTGGTCGGTAAAAGACCCGAAACGGCTGCCGCAACTATTAGGCCTAACCGCCCCGGTTCCCCGCCCGCAACTCGGTTACTGTCCGGGACACCCGGTCCAGGGCTTCGGCAACAGCGTCGCCGTCGATGTGGCGGTGGGTTACCATACGCAGGAATTGGGCGCGGGAAGGAGTAACCTTGACTCCTGCCAGAGCCAGGGCTTGAATGACCTCAGGAGCGGCGCCGACCGACGTATCTACCTCAAAGATGACGATGTTGGTCTGGATGTTGTCCGGGTTCAAGCTCAACCCATCGATATTTGCCAGCCCTTGAGCCAAGCGGCGGGCGTTGGCGTGGTCGTCGGCCAAGCGTTCAATCATAGTGTCCAGCGCCACCAACCCGGCGGCGGCCAATACTCCGGCTTGACGCATCCCGCCGCCAATCATTTTGCGCCAGCGCCGAGCTTGACCGATAAACTCCTCAGCGCCACACAATACCGAACCCACTGGGCAGCTCAACCCCTTGGACAGACAAAAGGAAACGTCGTCCACGTCCTTAACCAACGCGCTGGGCGGCACCTCCAGAGCTACGGCGGCGTTGAATACCCGCGCCCCGTCCAGATGCACCTGAGCGCCGGCATTGTGCGCTATATCGGCCACCTGCTTGGTGTCATCGGGGGTCAGCGCGCTGCCGCTGCAACGGTTGTGGGTATTTTCCAGGCAGACCAGCGTTGTCGGAGGTACGTGGATGTTGCCCCGGGGCCGGATGGCATCCGCCAAATCTTGAGGGTCAATCCTTCCCCGGTCGTCGTTAGGCGCCAGCCGGACCTGAGCGCCGGCCAAGGCGGATACGCTGGCTGATTCGTTCCAGAAAATATGCGCTTGGTCGCCCATTACTATTTCGTCGCCCCGCTGGCAGTAGGTCAAGGCGGCGATAAGGTTGCTCATAGTGCCGCTGGCAGTGAATAATCCAGCTTCCTTGCCCAGCAGAGCGGCGGCCCGTTCCTCCAGCCGGTTGATTGCCGGGTCTTCCCCGTAAACGTCGTCGCCTACCTCGGCATCGGCCATCGCCCGACGCATCGCCTCCGTCGGGTGTGTAACGGTGTCGCTTCGCAAGTCAATAACCTTCATAAATTTGCTCCCGCCGGTCGTAACTGGCGCATATTTTAACAGGGTTCCTTGCCAAACTCTACGGAGTCTTCTAATATGGAGTAAGTATAAGCGAGATTAAGGGGGGGCGGCAAATGCGTCAGAGCGCTGTCAGTTTTAAGGCCAAGGGTCTGAACTTCGAGGGGATCGTGGCGATGCCGGATGACGTAGGCAGCGCGGTTCCCGGCGTGGTAATCTGCCATCCTCATCCCTTGTTCGGCGGCAATATGGACAACAATGTGGTCATAGCCGTCTCCTTTTCCCTAGTGGAGCAGGGGTTCGCCACCATCCGGTTCAACTTCCGGGGGGTGGGCAACAGCGAAGGGGAGCATACCAAGGGGGAGCAGGAACATCAGGAAATTCTGGGCGCCTTCGAGCTACTCAAGGCTTGGCCCGGCGTGGAGGGGCGCCGACTGGGGCTGGCCGGCTACTCCTTCGGCGCTGCGGTTATCCTGGGCAATTCCGCAGTGCAGAAAAAAGCCAAGTCTATCGCACTTATTTCCCCGCCGATACGGGCTTTCCCCAATTCGCCGCAGAAGGAGGCCAAAACGCCGACGCTGATAATCTCCGGCGATCAGGACAAGCTGGTACAGTCGGCGGAGCTTCAATCTAACTTTGACGCCTTCGCCCGTCCGCCGGAACTGAAAATTGTGGCAGGGGCCGACCATTTTTGGGGTGGAATGGAACGCCAGGTAGTCCGGCCAGTGGCCGGGTTTTTCGCCGAGCATCTGAAGTAGCCCCCGATGACTACCCCGGAACACCGTCCTGAACCGGCGCCGGAGCTTCCACCGGAAACTGTTCTTGAACCAGCGCCTCTTGAACCGAAGCCGGAAACGGCAGCCGACTCCGTACCGGAATCTTTTACGGAAGTGGTGGCGGATGAATCCTCCGACGGTTTCGGCGCGGCAGCTGAGGATGTTCCAGCAGCCGCGGTTGGAAACTTGGCTGTTGAATGCCCGATTGCAGAAAACCCGGCTGAGCGGCGCAAAGTTCCCATATATCGGGACTTCACCCTGCTTCAGTTGGCGGCGATCATTTTCCTGGTCGATCAGTTCACTAAGTTTCTGGTGCGGGCCTATCTTCCTTTTGGCTACTCCTACCCTTTTGACGGTTTTTTCCGGCTTACCCACACCCACAACACTGGCAGCGCCTTCGGGTTATTGCAAGGGCAGAACACGCCGCTGATTTTCGTCTCTTTTATCGGCATCTTCGTGCTGGCAATGATTTACCGGAGCCAGCCTCATCCCACCAACTTGCTGCGGTTTAGCCTGGCTCTGCAGATTGGCGGCGCCTTGGGCAACCTGCTCGACCGGCTGCGTTTGGGTTCTGTCACCGACTTTATTGACGTTGGGGCTTGGCCGGTGTTCAACCTGGCGGACGCCTCCATTGTAACCGGGCTGGTGGTGCTGGGCTGGCTACTGCTGCGTCCTGACCGCCTCAGTAATGCGTCGGCGGTTCCGGCGGACGCCGATTTACCGCAGCTGCCCGGCGCTGCGGAGGTCGACCCCATCGGCGACAGTTCGCACCCCCCGGACGGTTTAGAGGATTACCCCGAAACGTCCGGCTCCGATAATCCCGGCTCCGACTATCCCGGTAGCAGGGCTGGCCCGGGATGACGCCGCCGGTCCAGCTAACCCGGAAGTTTACGGCGGGCCGGGATACAGCGCGCCTGGACCGGTTCCTCGCTGACCGAAAGACCGGCTTGAGCCGCAGCCGCTTGCACTCTTTGATTGCCGAGGGGATGGTCAGCCTCAACGGAACTCCGGCCCGGCCGGCCCAAAAGGTGCGAGCCGGCGACCAGGTAACTCTGACGATGCCGCCGCCCCAGGAAACCGACTTGACTCCCCAGCCGATTCCCTTGACCGTGGTTTACCAGGATTCGGAATTTATTGTCATCGACAAACCCGCCGGCCTGTCGGTGCATCCCGGGCCCGGCCACCCGGACGGCACCTTGGTCAACGCCCTGTTGGCCCATTGCCCGGACATTCAGGGAATCGGCGGCGTAATCCGTCCTGGAATCATCCATCGGCTGGATAAGGACACCTCTGGGCTGTTGGTGGCGGCCAAGACGGAACGGGCGCACCGGGATTTATCGGCGCAAATCAAGGAGCGGCAAATGCAAAAAGGCTATCTGGCTCTGGCCGCCGGCGCTCCGGAGCCGCCTCAGGGGATGATTGATGCCCCCATCGCCCGAGACCCGCGCCACCGCAAGCGGATGGCGGTGGCAGTCGGTGGACGGGAATCCCGCACCTGCTATCAAACGCTGGAGCGATTGACGGGGTACAGCCTGCTGGAGCTGGAGCTGGAAACCGGACGCACCCATCAGATACGGGTACACTTGGCCTATCGGGGACATCCCTTGCTGGGAGATGTTGTGTACGGCAAACGCAGCCCTTTACTATCCCGCCACTTTCTCCATGCCCATCGCCTGGGGTTCCGCCACCCGGTTTCCGGGGAGGCGGTGGCTTTCCAGTCCGGCTTGCCGGCGGAACTAACCCAGGCTTTGCAGGAATTGGCTTGAAGCGCCGGAGAGGGCCTTCCCTTGGCGGAGTTTCTACAGTCAATACATGCTAAAATAGAAGGCGACAGAACTTATTATCCGGCGCAATCAACCTTATAAGAGAATAGCCAGTATGACCTCGCCCGATATTCCCGCTTCCTTTGACTTTATTCGCAACACTATTTCCGAAGACCTGAAATCCGATAAGTACGCTGGGCGGGTGGTAACCCGGTTCCCGCCGGAACCTAACGGCTATTTGCATATCGGACACGCTAAGTCCATTTGCCTTAACTTTGGGGTGGCCGCTGAACATCCGGGCGGCGTATGCCACCTGCGCTTTGACGATACTAACCCGACCAGGGAGGATGTGGAGTACGTCAATTCCATTCAGGAAGATGTGCGTTGGCTGGGCTTCGACTGGGGGCCGCACCTCTACTACGCCTCCGACTATTTCGATGCGCTGTACGAGTTTGCCGAGCGGCTAATCCGGGAAGGCAAAGCCTATGTGGACAGCTTGTCCGCCGAAGAGATCCGGGAATACCGCGGCACTCTGACCGAGCCGGGCAAGGAAAGTCCCTACCGCGCCCGCTCGGTAGAGGAGAATATGGACTTGTTCCGGCGGATGCGGGCCGGCGAGTTCGCCGATGGCGCCCACGTACTGCGGGCGAAAATAGATATGGCCTCGCCTAACCTGAATATGCGCGACCCGACTATCTACCGTATCCGGTGGGCGACCCATCAGCGAACCGGGGATAAATGGTGTATCTATCCGATGTATGACTATGCCCACGCCCTTTCCGACTCCATTGAGAAGATTACCCACTCTCTCTGCACGCTGGAGTTTGAAGACCACCGGCCTCTGTATGATTGGACGCTGGAGGAATTGGACGTTTACCATTCCCAGCAGCTTGAGTTTGCCCGGCTCAGCCTGACCAATACCATTATGAGCAAGCGGCGGCTTTTGGAATTGGTGCAAGGCGGCTATGTCTCCGGTTGGAATGACCCGCGGATGCCTACCCTGAGCGGCTTGCGCCGTCGTGGCTACACCCCGGAAGCCCTCCGCAATTTTTGCGACCGGATTGGCATTTCCAAGCGGGATACGGTGGTGGATGTGGCCTTGCTGGAGCATTGTATTAGGGAGGACTTGAACCGCCGCTCTCCCCGAGCCATGGCCGTATTGCGCCCGCTCAAGGTAATTATTGACAATTATCCTGAGGGTCAGGTTGAGGAGTTCGAGGCAGTGAACAACCCGGAAGACCCGAGGATGGGTTCCCGTAAAGTCCCCTTCTCCCGGGAAATCTACATCGAGCAAGCGGATTTTCAGGAAGACCCGCCGCCCCGCTTCTTCCGCCTGGCCCCGGGTCGGGAGGTCAGACTGCGCTACGCCTGCTACATCACTTGCCGGGAAGTGATCAAAGACCCTCAAACCGGGGAGATTATAGAGCTACATTGCACTTACGACCCGGAATCGGTGGGCGGTTCCACCCCCGACGGGAGGCGAGTGCGGAGTACGCTGCACTGGGTTTCCGCTCCTCATTCCGGTTCGGCGGAAGTTCGGTTGTATGACTACCTACTGCTTGACCGGGACGAGGAAAATGAGCCGGATCGGCGCGACTTTATATCCCTCCTGAACCCCAACTCCCTGGAAACGCTGACCGGCTGCCGGGTGGAGCCGAGCTTGGCTCAAGCTGTTCCGGAGAGCCGATTCCAGTTTGAGCGCCAGGGCTACTTCTGCGCCGATTTGGTTGATTCCAGGCCGGGAGCGCCGGTGTTCAACCGCACGGTATCGTTAAGGGATTCTTGGGCCCGAGAGCAAGCTCGGAGTTAGCGGCTGCTCCCGGAGAGGGGGGCGTGTAAAATAGCGTCAATCGCTCAGGAGGGTTATAGTGGCTAACGACATTCGCGTGAGGTACGCTCCCAGTCCTACCGGCCTACCCCATATCGGCAACATCCGCACCGCCTTGTTCAACTGGCTCTTTGCCCGGCATCACGGCGGCAAGTTCATCGTCCGGATTGAGGACACTGACCGGGAGCGGCTGACGCCCGGCGCTGTGGAGGGTATCCTGGACGGCCTGGAATGGTTGGATATTGACTGGGATGAAGGCCCAGGGGTTGGCGGCGATTACGGCCCTTATTTCCAGTCCGAGCGCCTCCCCCGCTACCAGGAAGCGGCGAACCGGCTAATCGGGCAGGGTGACGCCTACCGCTGTTACTGTACCCGGGAGCGTCTGGCCCGGGCGCGGGCCGAACAGGAACGCAATAAACAGGCCATTGGCTATGACGGCTATTGCCGGAATCTCACCGATGAGCAGCGGCGAGAGTTGGAAGCCGAGGGGACGCCGTCGGTCGTGCGCTTTGCCATGCCCGACTCCGGCGTAACCCAACTCCACGACCTGATTCGCGACGACGTGGAATGGCGGAACGAACTGGTGGATGATTTCGTCCTCATCAAATCCGACGGCTTTCCCACCTACCACCTGGCGGTGGTAACCGATGACCACCTGATGCGGATTAGCCACGTGCTGCGGGCCGAGGAGTGGCTTTCCAGCGCGCCCCGCCACTTGCAACTATACCGGGCCTTGGGGTACCCTCCGCCCCTATACGGCCACCTGCCAATGATTCTCGGCCCCGACCGAGCCAAGCTCTCCAAGCGGCACGGCGCCACTTCTATCCTGGAATACCGGGACGATGGCTACCTCCCCGATGCCCTGCGCAACTTTATGGTTTTACTAGGCTGGTCCCTGGACGACAAGACGGAGGTGATGCCCATAGCCACGATGCTGGAGAACTTTACCTTGGACCGGGTGGGCAAGCCGGCAGCTATTTTCGACCGGGAAAAGCTGTCTTGGATGAACGGCGTTTACATCCGGGGTATGGATGCGGAGGAGCTGGCCGACGCGATGCTGCCCCACCTGAACCGGGACTTGCCAGCGGAACTGCTGCCGGTTGACCGGGACTATCTGCTGCGGATTGCGCCTTTGGTGCGGGAGCGGCTCAAGCTGGTTTCCGAATCCGCCGATATGACCGCCTATTTCTTTGAAGAACAGCCGGAGTACGACCCTGCCAATTTGGTGCAGCGGGGAATGACGCAGGAAGAAACGGCGGCGGCGTTACGCAACACCGCCGAAAATCTGGCAACGGCGGACTTTGCCGCCCCGGTTTTGGAGGAGTTGCTACGGGCTGCCAGTGAAGAACTGGGCCTCACCCCCCGCCGGTTCTTTGGAACGCTGCGCTGGGCAGTAACCGGCCGCAATGTTTCCCCCCCCTTGTTCGAAACCATGGAAGTCTTGGGCCGGGAGCGGGTAGCGCCGCGCTTGCAAGCGGCCATTGACCGGCTGTCCGGTAATTCCGGAGCCGGCTGACCCTGTAGCCGGAAGAGTGGGTTCCGCAGCCCGGAAAGGTAAGGGCGGTTTGGTTGGCCGGAATCGTCGAATCGGAAAGCCCGACCCGAAGCAGGATTAGCTGACCGGATTGGTCAGTCTCCAAGTTCACCGCCGCAGTGGGGACATATCTGCGGCCCCCTGTTGCGTTGCTGTATTTCCTCCAGAAAACCGGAACCCAGGATTCCGGCCGGCAAAGCGAACATGCCGATTCCCATTATCGCAATCACCCCGGCCATCGCTTTCCCCAAGGGAGTCACCGGAGACACATCTCCATAGCCTACTGTCGTTAGCGTTATCACACTCCACCACATCGCCTCGGGTATGCTGGCGAAATCGTCCGGCTGAGCCTGGTGTTCCGCAAAATACATCAGCGAAGAGGCCAGTACCAGCATCACCCCCAGCACAATAACGACGGTTAACATCTCGTATTTTTTGTTAGAAATCACCTGACCCAGAGTGCGAATTCCGCTGAAATACCGGCTCAGCCGGGCGGCCCGGGCCACCAGCCGAACCGCCCGCAGGAACCGCAAGTCCAGCGCCGGGTTCAACCCCAAGAGAGGGAGCAGGATTTCTAGGACTGACGGCGCGACCGCCAGCAGGTCGATCAACAACAGGGGCGAAAAGGCAAAGCGCAACCGTCCGTAAATCGGGTGGGAGTATCGCGCTTCGGCAGTGCAGGCCCAAAGTCGCAGCAGGTACTCCGCCACAAAAATAGACACGGATGTCTTCTCCAACCAGCCAAAGAAAAGAGGGACTTCGTCTTGCGGGTAGAGGGTGCTTATAATCAAGGCGGTAGCGTTAACCAGAATCAGGGCAATTATAAATATATCCAGGGCCTTGCTGACCCGGTCCCCCTCCGGGGCGACCTCCAGCATTTCGTGAACTCTATTCTTCACTGCCGTCAATTTTACTCACCGCTAATTCCCGGATTTCTCCCAAGTAAAAGTTCCAGCTGGAGCCCCGTTTCGGCTACGGCCTTCCCCATAAAATGCTTCACGTCGGGAACCGAAAACCAGTTTCCGATTCTCAAAGATTACTCAAAAAATGCCTTGACAATACCTAACTAGTCGTCAATTAGGCTATTCATAGTTAGGAGAATACCGAGTAAACCCGGCAACCAGTCTCTCGGTAGGCTTGATAAAGTTCATCCGACCTTCTCCTTGACGCGTAACCGCCGTGGGTTGCTATCGACCTGTTAACCATCTATTGAAGCCCGTCATCGGCTGATTTTGAACTGGTAAGTGGAGCATGGAGTATATCGATACGGCGGCGTTGTTCGTCAGGGTTTCCAGGGGCTGAAACATCGGCCAATCCTGATGCGGTTATCGGTGTAGTTACTCAACGCATTTCCGGGCGGCAGTTAGGGTGACCTGATCTTTGGTTGATTCGTAAGAGATAGTATCCCAATTCGGTTTAAGCGACACCTGAAGCAGGGGACGGATTTCAAGAGTTTTATGGAGGTGTGGGGAATATGGTGTCAACGGCAGCTAGGATCATTAGCGACGGCATAATAAAATACGACGGAGGCTCCGTTTTTGGGTCGGTGCCCAAGTCGGTCTGGGAGAACCGGGTTACTACTATTGACCGCAAGAACCGCATTGTCTGGGGACTGAACTGCCTGCTCCTTCAAGTTGGCGGCAGGAACGTAGTAATTGATGCGGGAGTCGGCTCCAAGAATAACGTCAAGGATAAAGAAAATCTCGGCTTAGTACCTAGTCGGATGTCCAAGGGTCTCAGAAGCGCCGGGTTAGCGCCCAAAGATATTCACGCAGTAATTCTTACTCATCTTCACTTCGACCACTGCGGCGGCTGCACCCGTCTGGACCGGACCGGCAACATTGTTCCTACCTTTCCCAAAGCCCGCTACTACGTTCAGCGCGCTTCCTTGAGCGAGGCCCGCAACCCTAGTGAGCGCGGGGTACACGCCTATCGAACCGATGACTTTTACCCCATCGAGGAGAAGGGCCAACTGGAACTGCTGGATGGCGACACGGAAATATATTCAGGTCTTAACGTTATTGTTTGCGACGGTCCGGCCAAGGGCCACCAGATAGTAATGTTCAATCATGGAGGAGAACGTATCGTATTCCTTGGAGACCTTATACCGACTCACCACCACCTTAACCTGTCGGTAATCTCCGCCTTCGACTACTCGCCGGAGGATACGTTGGATCAAAAGCGAGAGTTGAAAAACGAAGCGGAAAAGCAGGGCTGGCTTCTGGCCTTCGCCCATGGCCACGATACCAAGGCCGGTTACCTGGAACGGCGCTCCGATATGTCCTATCTGCGCCCGGTAGATTTATAAAGCGCTTTATCCGCCCAGCCACGCGCCAACGTCAAGGGCCGGTCTCAAACCGGCCCTTGACGTTGGCCCCTTCACCGTCCCCCCTGTTTCGAGGAACCCGTGCCTTCGTCTTCGTTGTGGAGTGCGAGGGGCGTAGCAGCAGGCTTATGGCTGTGCATTGAGGAAGGGCGAGGAAGTAGAGGAAATAGTGGGAGGAACTTATTCCGGATCGACCAGCACCGAATTACCCGCCAGCTCCACTAACCGGGCCGGGCCAATAAGGTTATCCCGACTTTCAACAGCGGCGCAATGTACCCTGATGTAGTTGTCTGTCAGACCGCGCCGTTGGGCAACGGCTCCGGCTTCACCGGAGGTTTCCCTGGCTGGCTCCCACAAGACCGGGCGGATCCGGCTCAACTGCTGCTGGCGAAACTGTTCGAAACCTCGCCGGGCCAACCTCAGCGTCCGACTCATCCGCTCCTTCTTTACCCGGTCTGGAACTTGGCTCTTCCGATAAGCCGCGGAAGTGCCGGGCCGCTGAGAATAGGGAAAGACGTGCATATCGCTGAAACCCATCGCTTCGACCAAAGCCCAGCTCTCTTCAAACTCTTGGTCGCCTTCCCCCGGGAACCCAACAATCAGGTCGGCAGTAATTCCGGCGTCAGGGATGGTTTGGCGAATCAGTTCAACCGTATCAGCGAACTGCCGGGTGGTGTAACGGCGCCGCATTGCTTTCAGGATAGAGTCGCTGCCGCTCTGCAAGGGAAGGTGAAAATGGGGACAGAGCCGGGAATCCTCCCGCCACAGTTGCAGCAGTTCCTGGTCGATCTCCTGGGGTTGCAGCGAGGATACCCTTAGCCGGGCCACGTCGGTTTTTACCAAAATAAGCCGGACCAAGCCGGCCAAGTTCGTCTTCGGAAGGTCAAACCCGTAGGATCCCAGTTGGGTGCCGGTCAGGACAACTTCCGGGCAGCCCGCCTCAACCCGCTGCCGTATCTGCTGGACCAGTTCCTCCGGGGGAATGCTGCGTTCCCGTCCTCGAACTTTGGGTACGATGCAGTAAGCGCAGACTTGGTTGCAACCCTCCTGAATCTTGACCATGGCCCGGCTTCTACCGGGCAGGTTTGGCAGATTCCCGGAGGAGGCGGATAAGGGGGCGGTATAGTCGCCCGTCGCCGCCAAGTCAGTATCCCTTGCCGTGTCTTGACGCGCCACGTTCTGACGGGCTGCGGTTACTAAAGAAACCAGCCGGTTCTTTTCGGTGTTGCCCACTACCAAAGATACGGCAGGCAGCCGGGCCAACTCTTCGGCGGCCCGCTGCGGGTAACAGCCGGCCGCCACTACCAGCGCGTCGGGGTTAGCCCGGTGGGCCGCGCGCAGGGCCTGGCGGGCCTTGGCGTCGGCGGTGGCGGTTACGGTGCAGGTGTTCAACACGTAAATGTCCGCCTCCGATGCCTTCTCTACAATGCGGTAACCGGCTTGCCGGAACTGCCGGGCCAGAACGCTACTGTCGGCCTGGTTCAGCTTGCAGCCGTGGGTGTGAATCGCCACCGTTCCCCGGCTTGCCGGAGCTGGAGGTATCTCCTCTAGCGGGGCGGGAGCCGCCCGCCGGATTTGCGGAGGGGTAGTTGAGTTAGTCGCCATGGGCGGCATAATCTCCTTCGGCGGGTCGCTCCGGCGCCGCGCTCAGCGCATCGACCAGGTCCCACAACCGCTCTACCGCTGCGCTGATGTCGTCCAGGGTCTGAAACAGCCGGTCAGCCTGCCGCCGGGACTCCCTAGCCCGCTCCAGGGAATCGCCCAGGGTAGCCAGGGTGTCGAAGGCTTCTCGAATACGCCGGTCGCGGAGTTCGCTGCCCAACCGGACGGCATAGGCTTTGACCGCGGTATCATCCGCTGCCGTTTCACCGCGGTTTAGCGCCACGCCCTTGACCGCCAGGGTCAAGCTGCCCCAAAGCAGTTCTTCTGTGCGCAGCCAGCGACCGCCCCGCATTTCGCCCAAGGCGGTTTCCAGCAGCCGTAAGCTCTGGCTGCGATAGCGGCGGATTTTTGCATCGTTGGCGGCGGCGCTCATCTGGCTTCCTCGAGGTCGTTGCGACGGTCCTTGGTCGCTTGGTCGCTTGTCGGATACCATACCGTCTCGTACCGACCGATGGGCTATTTTAACATAAGATGCGCCAAGCTTCGTTCCCTTTAGGGGATTTGCCGGTTTGAACTTGCCCGATTCCCGGGTGGGTGAAAGTTCTACTTTCCAGGAATCGGGCCTGAGCGGTAGGACAGGATTAACCGGCTGCAATCCAGTCAACGACCCGTTCCCCGACCATGAGAACCGTGGGATGGATACCGCCGGATCGGGGAATTCGCGGCATCACCGAGGCATCAGCCACCCATAGCCCTTGTACCCCTTTGACCCGGCAGTATTGATCGACCACCGCCATGGGGTCTGAATCGGGCCCCATCTTACAGGTCCCGGACACGTGCCTGGCGGTTCCCACAGTTTGACGTATCCAGAGGTCCATAGCGTCGTCGTCGGCCAGAATTTCATCTGTTGGGTTTATCCGGCGCTCAACCACGTCTTTATACTCGGCGGATTCCAGAAGTCGGACCCCGAATCTTAAACCTTCCCGTACCCGCCTAATGTCGTCCGGATGCTGGAGATAACGGTAGTTAAAAGACGGTTGCACACTGGGATCGGCAGATTTTAATCTGACGTATCCGGATCCCTTGGGCAGCCCGAGAGTGCACGATAGGCGTACCGCCCGCTCCGGGGGAACGTCGCCGGTCAGGTACTTGGTCCGTAGCCCTGGTACGCGCTCTTCCCGTTCGTCAACGACGGCGCTGGTCCTTAGCAGCATGTCGTTGCTCTCCTTGGAGCCTGGGGAGGTATAATGCAGGCTGAAGTGCGGCGCGTCCAAATCAGCGGCGAGGACGACCTCATCTTTGACCTTAAAGTTAATATGGGCGCTGAGGTGGTTCCATAGATTCTGTCCTACTCCGGGGAGCTCGTGAACTTGGGGTATCCCAAATTGCTCAAGCTGTTCTTTGGGGCCGATTCCCGACAGCATAAGCAGCTGGGGAGACCGGATAGCTCCGGCGCTCAGGACAACCCGGTTCGCTTCGAGGGTAAAAACCTCGCCGCCGCTTTCAGCTTCCACGCCGACCGCCTTTAGACCGTTGAACAGTATCTTCCGGACGAAAACCCCTCCCCGCACCGTAAGGTTAAGACGGTGGCGCATCGGGTTGAGATGAGTTATGGCGGCGCTCATTCGCATGCCGCCCAGGTTATTGGTGGGAGCGACGCCAACGCCCGAGGGGTTGGGGCCGTTTGTATCCTCGGTGGGGCCGAACCCCGCTTGTAAACAGGCGGCATGGAAGGCTTTCTGGATGGCCGGCCAAGCGCCCGACTGACGGCGTCTCACCGGCATTGGCCCTTCCGAGCCGTGGAAATCATCCTGAATGTCGAGGTCATGCTCCATTTTCCGAAAGAAAGGCAACACCTTAGCATAAGACCATTCATCGTTGCCAAGGGAAGACCAAGAGTCAAAATCCTCAGGCATTCCCCGCTGCATTGCCTGACCGTTGATTGAAGAGCCGCCGCCAATTACCTTGCCCTGAGCCACGTGAATTTCCCCCTGCTCCTCGGTAATTGTTCCCCGCAAGGCCCAGTTGTGTTCCGAGTCCGGGGATTCTGCGTATCTGGTGTGGCCGAACTTTACTTCATCCGGAAGGTTGGCGACATCGGGGTAATCCGCCCCGGCTTCCAGTAACAGGACGGCGGTATTCGCGTCTTCAGCCAACCTGCTGGCCAACACTGACCCGGCCGCTCCTCCACCGACAATAATAACGTCGTATTTCATCAACCCTCCCTATACTGTATTAAGATTAAGCTGATTGAGATGAAAGCCATTATAACTCAAAAGGGCTTTACCGGTTCTTACGGAATAAAGACTTTGATTTGTCGGGAAAGTTCTTTATCCCCCGGGGAAGGGGGATTTAAAAGACCTGGTTATTGGAAGTGCGCCATACCCTATACCACCCGGTTTGTGGTATAACAATTCCCAAGCGTATCCTCCGCTATCGCCGATACCTGTCGAGGAAAATCAGTTGAGGAAAACACCATGAAATACGACGTCGTCATCATTGGCGCGGGGGCAGCCGGTTGTGTGCTGGCGGCGCGGCTCTCCGAAGAGCCCGGTCGGTCGGTGCTGCTGTTGGAAGCCGGGCCGGATTACCCCGATTTTGACCAACTGCCCCCGGACTTGAAAGAAGGCAACAATATGTGGCGCTCCGCCTACGGGCCGCATAATTGGGGCTACACCGCCACGGCCACCCCGTTGCAGACCGAGCTAGTGCAGATTCCCCGGGGCCGGGCTATTGGCGGTTCTACCTCCATCAACGGCCAGGTTCTCTTCCGCGGCGTTCCTGAAGACTATGACAATTGGGCGGCATGGGGCAATGACGAGTGGGCTTTTACCAAGGTGCTGCCCTACTTCCGCAAGCTGGAGACGGACCTGGATTTCCCGGGCGACGATTTTCACGGCGGCAGCGGCCCCATCCCGGTGCGCCGCTACAAAAGAAGTGAATGGCTGCCCCACGCCACGGCTTTCTACGATGCTTGTGTGGACCTGGGATTCCCCCAAGACCCGGACCAGAACCACCCGGATTCCAACGGCATCGCCGCCCGGCCGCTGAATAATATTGACGGGGTCCGTATGAGCGCCGCCATTACCTACCTCAATCCGGTCCGGAACCGACTTAACTTGAATATCCGGGGTAGAGTTACGGTGCGGCGTATCCTCTTTGAAGGCAAGCGCGCCATCGGGGTGGAAGCGGAGAGCGGCGGCGAGGCCTTTACTGTTGAGGGCGACCAGATTGTGGTTAGCGGCGGGGCCATTGCCTCGCCCCAGGCGCTGCTGCTTTCCGGCGTCGGCCCTGGCGACCAGCTCCGGGAGTTGGGCATCGAGATAGTCCACGAACTGCCCGGTATCGGCGAAAACCTGCGAGACCACCCGGCGGTGTTTACCCTGTTCCGGGCCACCGGCGCCGCTCCCGACGACCTGGCCCCCAGCATTCAGGTGGGCCTTCGGTTCAGCCTGGAGGGTTCGCCCACCCGGGCCGACATCCAGTTAGCGCCCATCTTGATGAACAGCGAGCACCGCCCGGCTAACGTTTCCATAGACGGCGAGGACTTTCACTTTGGCTTCAGCGCCGGCTTGCAGAATGCGGTTAGCGCCGGCCGGCTCAGGCTGGCCTCCACCGATCCCCGCGTGCAGCCGGACTTGAACTACGATTACCTGTCCGACCCCTATGACCGAGAGCGGCTGCGAGGCGCTGTTCGGTTGGGCCTGCGGATTTCCGACCACCCCCGGTTCCGCGATATTATCGCCGAGCGGCTTAACCCCACCGACGCTGACTTGGCTTCGGACGATGCGCTGGACAACTGGCTGCTGCGCAATGTCTGCACTCAGCACCACTCTTCCGGCACCTGTAAGATGGGCCCGGCCGATGACCCGATGGCGGTAGTTGATCAGTATTGCCAGGTTTATGGACTGGAAGGGCTGCGGGTGGTGGACGCCTCGATAATGCCCGATGTAATCCGCGCCAACACCAACGCCACTACCATAATGATTGCGGAAAGGGTGGCCGACTGGATGCGGGAAGGAAAATAGGAGAGGGACTGCCGTTTCCGCAATCTCCGGGGAGTTGTTGAGGTATTGTAGATACATGGAAAGTGACGGAACTGCTCTACTCCACCGGTTCAAGACGCCGTCGCAATGCCCGCCGGATTCGTCGGGAAGGGTGAAGTGTATGGAATGTCGGATTAGGGCAGTCCTGGGTCGCCAAGTTAACGGCCAAGCGCTAAACTGGGAGTAGGACCCCTAACTTAACCGGCGGCAGGTACAGTAAGAATGACCACCAGTAACCCTGATATAAGAATTGAACGGGATTCTATGGGAGAAATGCGGGTGCCGGTCGATGCCCTCTACGGCGCATCCACCATGCGGGCCGTGCTCAACTTTCCCATCAGCGACCTGCGTTTCCCCCGCGCCTTCATTCGTGCTCTGGGGCTGGTCAAGCAGGCGGCGGCCAGAACCAACATGTCCTTGGGAGTCTTGGATGAAACGGTAGGGGGCGCTCTGGTGTCGGCGGCCCAGGAGGTTATAGACGGCAAGTTCGACTCTCATTTTGTCCTGGACGTTTTCCAGACCGGTTCCGGCACCTCTACCAACACCAACGCTAATGAGGTCATCGCCAACCGGGCCTCTCAAATCCTGGGCGGCGACTTGGGTTCTCGTCTGGTACACCCCAACGACCACGTGAACTTGGGCCAGTCCTCCAACGACGTAATCCCCACCTCGATACACTTGGCGGCCCTCATTGCCATCCGAGAGGACTTGATTCCGGGACTGGAAACCCTTCGGGACGAACTGCAAAAAAAGGCGGACGAGTTCTGGCCGATTGTCAAGACCGGGCGTACTCACTTGCAAGATGCCACTCCGGTGCGTTTGGGGCAGGAGTTTTTGGGATTTGCCGGTCAGGCCGAGAATGGAATTCGACGGTTGCGCCGGTCGCAGGAAGCTTTGGCCGAGGTGGCTCTGGGTGGCACGGCGGTAGGCACCGGCGTCAACACCCATCCGGAATTTTCCGCCCGCACCTGTCAATTGCTGTCGGAAACGACCGGCGTTGTCGTGCGGGAAACGGACAATCACTTCCAGGCGCAGGCGACCCTGGACGCGGTGGTTGAGGCCAGCGGAGAACTGAAAACTATTGCTGTCAGCCTGCACAAAATCGCCAACGATATTCGCTTTATTGCCTGCGGCCCCCGGGCTGGGCTGGGCGAAATCACTGTGCCGGAAGTGCAGCCGGGCAGTTCCATAATGCCCGGCAAGGTTAACCCGGTTATCGCCGAATCGGTTATTCAAGTGGCGGCCCAAGTGGTGGGCAACGACGCCACGGTTACCCTGGCCGGCCAAGGCGGTTATTTTGAGCTGAACACCATGATGCCGGTGGCGGCCTATAACCTGCTGCAATCCATATCTTTGCTGGCGGCTTCGGCCAATAACTTCGCCGAGCAGTGCGTCAAGGGAATCGAGGCCACCGACGTAGGCCCGGCGATGGTGGAACAGGGCTTAATGCTGGGAACCGCTCTGGCTCCGTCCATCGGTTACGATGCGGCGGCGGCGATCGCCAAGGAAGCCGCCGCCACCGGCCAGACCATCCGCGATGTCGCCAAGCTGCGCACCGAAATTTCCGACTTGGAACTGGAACAACTGCTCAACCCGGAAGAGATGACCAAACCCAGCCTGGAGGTTCGGGGCGGCGGCGGTTAATCGTCAAAACCGTTTAGGAACCGGACCCGGCCAGGAGCCAAGCTCCGCTTTAGGGACAAACCCCGCTCGTGATGAGCCGGTCGAACCCCAAACGCACAAAAGAGAGGTGACAGTTTATGGCGCTGGTAAGATGCGTAACCGAGATGGGAATGGGCGTGGATGTGCACGGACTGGACTACACCAATGCAGCCAAGCGGGCCGTCTTCGACGCCCTGCACCACAGCAGCCTGGGCTTCCAGCGTCTGATCGGTAAAACCGCTGACGATATGCGGGTGGATGTAACCATTGGCGTGCCGGAGCCGGAGGCAGTTGATGGCGCTGCGGTCATCGCTACCTTACCCCACGGTACTGGGTACATCAATGTGGTTCACGGCGGCTTGCAATTGCTGAACGACGAAGGCGTCGATGGCACCCTGATTGCCAACGCTATAGTTGTCGTCAGCTTCGACGATGGCGAATAACCCCGGCTTGTCAGCAGCTTTCCCGGTACAGGATTGGTTGAGATGTGAATATCCTTGACCGGTAAGGGCCGGCATCAAACCCGCTCTTGGGTTGAATTGCTATCCTGAAAAAGGCCCCGGCCATTGGCCGGGGCCTTTTTAACTAACTCTTCCGGCCTTCCCGCCGCCAAGTCTAATGTTCTTGGGGGGCGCGGGTGCCGAAGACCTTTTGGCCCTTGATGAAAATGCACTTGCGGATGTTGTTTTCCAACTCGGTGGGGTCTTCGACGGCCGGGTAGCGTTCTCGGGCCGCGGGGGTGTTCAGATAGTCGTACACCTTTTGCAGAACGTCGTCTTCCGAGTCCCCCAAGATTATGGTCTTGTCCCGCGAGTCGGACAGAAAATTGCTGGGCCTAACGTAGTAAACGTCTGGCATAATCTCCTCCTCCGTTATTCTAGATTGTGCCGGCGTTCGGGCCGGAGCCTCGTTTGCAGTGAATAATCTATACACCATTGGCGTAGGGTTGTCAATGCTGCTTTTGGCCTCAGGCGTTGTGGCGCATCCCGCCGGTTACCCCCGGTCCTCCGGGCGGCCCCAACCGCCGCCGCCGGGGGTGCGGATACTCAGCACATCCCCCGCCGCTACGTCCAACGTCTCCTTGCCGGCCAAGTGAATCTCCTCGTAGCCGCCCTTAAGCAATACGTTCTCTCCGGTATGTCCGTGGTGTCCTCCGTGAAAACCGGGAGGGTGGAACTTGCGCCGCTCTGATAGGATAGTAACCCGGGCCGGACTCAAGAACTCCACGTCTCGCACCAGCCCAGCGCCGCCCCGGCGCTGGCCGTCCCCGCCGGAACCCCGCCGCAGGGCATACCGCTTGAGGCGCAGGGGAAAGGCAAACTCCAGCGCTTCGATGGGGGTATTCATCGTATTGGTCATGTGAGTGTGGATGCCGGAGACGCCATCCTTGCCCGGTCGCGCTCCCATCCCGCCGCCGATGGTCTCGTAATACACGAAGGGTCTTTCCCGTTCCAGGTCATGGCCTCCGATGAGCAGGTTGTTCATCGTCCCCTGGCTCGCTGCCGGTATCAATTCCGGCAGCGCTTGGGCCATAGCGGTCAGGAGAACGTCAGCTATTCGCTGAGAGGTCTCCACATTGCCCCCGGCAACGCCCCGCTGGGGCTCCGGGTTTACCAGCGTTCCCCGCGGCGTGATGATGTTTACCGGACGCAGGCAGCCCTGGTTGGCCGGAGCGTCGTTGCCTACTACGCATCGGATTACGTACAGGCTGGCCGATACGGTAACCGCCTGGGGAGCGTTGATACACCCCGGCCGCTGGGGCGACGTTCCGGTGAAATCAATGGTCATCCCGTCGCCGTTAATGGTAATCGCTACGGCGACAGGGACCGGCTCCTCGGTTAAGCCGTCGTCGTCCATGTAGTCCAACACTCGGTAAGTACCGTCCGGGATCTGGGCGATGGCTTGGCGGGTCACCCGTTCCGAGTAGTCCAGCAGGGCGGCCATGTGCTCCAGGGTGTCAGAGATACCGTAGCGTTCCGCCACCTCCTGCAAGCGCCGCTCCCCGACCCGGATGGAGGCGATTTGCGCAGCCAGGTCGCCCCGCCGTTCCTCCGGAGTACGGGAGTTGCGGCAGATAAGCTGCACCACCTCCTGGTTGAGCCGCCCGCCCCGGGCCAGCTTGAGGGGCGGTAGAATCAGCCCCTCCTGGTATAGCTCCGTGGACAGGGGCAAGGAGCCGGGCGTCATACCGCCTACATCGGCGTGGTGGCCTCGGTTGGATACGAAGCCGGCCAGCTGCTTTTCTCCGTCCATCTCCACGAAAACCGGCGCCACCAGGGTAATGTCCGGCAAGTGGGTTCCGCCTAGGTAGGGGTCGTTCAGGATGACCATATCGCCGGGTCGCAGGGCGCCCGGAAAGGCGTCCAAGGCGGCCTGGACCGAGGCGGGCATGGCCCCCAGATGCACCGGCTGGTGGGCAGCTTGGGCCACCAGCTGACCTGCCGGGTCAAAAATGGCGCAGGAAAAGTCGCGCCGCTCCTTGATGTTCGGGGAATAAGCGGTACGCAAGAGGGCTACGCCCATCTCCTCGGACACAGAGATGAACATATTTTTGAAAACTTCCAGGCTTATCGGGTCAACGGCCATTGCTTGCCTCTACTCCCGTACTTCCGAGATTTCTGCGCCAACAACGGCCGCCCTTATCTCGTTAATCCCTATATTAATACTTATACTCTCCGGGGGCCTCTCCGCGCTCTCGGTGGACGAGGGCTAAAGGTTGCCTAGCAAATCATCGCTCCGGCCGGCGTTTTCCGGTAAGGCCAGGGCGTAGTACTCTGTTCCCATAATTTCCCGCGTCAAATCCTCCGGCAGTTGAGCGAAGGGACCGTTGGGGTCAATCTGGGTGCGATGACAGTTCAGAGAGGTTATTTTGGTATCCACGTAGGCCCTAACATCCAGCGTGGTGGTAACCTCTGCATCCGGTGTACCTACCGAGGCGATGTCCTGACTGGCGAAGGGAGGCGTAATGTCCATTTCCACCATCTTTTGCCACATTCGCTGAAAGTTGCTGCGAGGGAAACAGACGTAGTAGAGGAGCCGGGAAGTCCACGCTTGCCGTCCTTGCCGCAACTGTTCCGGGTAGGCGTTGCCATCTCCGGCTAATCCGAAGGCTGTCGTCGTGTGCTGGCATATTGCCCGGTGGTCCGGGTGGCCGTACCCCCCGGAGGGATCATGAGTGATTACCACTTCCGGACGCACCTCCCTAATAATGTCTGTCAGCTTCCCTACTGCCACACCCGGATTCGCTTGGCGCAGGGAATCCGGGTGGTTGTTATCGTCAGTGCCGACCATGCCCGAATCTCGGTAGTTCAAGAAGCGCACGTCAGACACGCCGGTAACGTCCATTGCCTGCCGCAACTCTTGCTGTCGCACTTGGGCCAGATTGTCCGGCGTCGCCAGGGCCGGGTCGCTGATTTCCCCGACATCGCCGTTAGTGGCGCAGACCAAGGTTATTTTGGCGCCCCGGTCCACCAGCAGCGCCAAAGTTCCGCCGCTACCAAACCCTTCATCGTCCGGGTGGGCGAATACGGCCAGCAGCGACAGTTGGGACAAGTCCCGGGCAGTGGAAGGCATCGTGGTTTGACTCCTTAATTTCTACTTTATAACAGCTTGTAATCCGTTGATTAAATCCGGCTATATCCCCTCACCCTCGGCCCCTCTCCTTGGTGATCTGGGGATAGGGCATAGGGAGTAGGGGATGGAAGCTCGGGCGCTGAAGGTGGAGGCGAGTCGGCTTCCTTCTTTGTTGGCCCTTGTTGGCCTTGTTAGCCCTACAGGCCTTACTGAGGTTCCAGAATCAGGTTGCCCAACGGGTCAACTGCGCCACCCCAGCCCGGTGGCACAACGATGGTCGTATCCAGTTGCAGGACTAGAGCCGGCCCAGCGATACGGTTGCCGGGGGTCAAGCCTTCCCGGGCATAGAGGCTGGTGAGCAACGCCCCTTCCCGGAACACGACCTCAGCCTCCTCAAGCAGCGCTGGCGAGGCATCGGCGGGGCCGAGGGGCATCGGCTCTACGCCGGGCTTTTCCATCTCCAGTTCCAGCTTCAGTCGCAGGTTAACAATCTCGATGGCCTCGCCCCGGTCGGCGTAGCCAAACCGCTGCAAGTGGGCTTGATAGAAACTGTTGGCGATAGAATGCTGCAAGTCTAAACGACGAGAAAGGGCTGGGTAGTCAATGGTCAGCTCAAAGGACTGACCGACGTAGCGAGCGTCCAGGAACCGGCGGGCGGCCATACCTGCTACCGGCAGCCCTTCCTGACGCAGTTCCTCCCGGGCCTGGCCTTCCATCCCGTGAAACTCCTCCTCCAGCCGAAGCCGGTCAATGTCCTTTCCCCGCAGCATCACCGTTCGGGAGTAGTCCTTGACTACGTCGGCGATAGCCACGCCCAGGGCGGATAAGGTGCCGGGATGAGTTGCCAGCAGTGCCCGCGGGATGCCGAGTTCCTGGGCCAATTCGCAGCTGTGCATTGGCCCGGCCCCGCCGAAAGGCGCCAGCGTGAATCGTCGGGGGTCGTAGCCCCGTTCCAGGGAAATAGTGCGAATAGCCCGCTCCATATTGGCGTTGACTACACGGATAATTCCCAGAGCAGTTTCCTGAACCCCGGCCCCAATTTGCGCGGCCAGCCGGGAAACCAACAGTTCCGCTCTTTCCTTATCCAGGGACAGCCGACCGCCAAGGAATTGGGCCGGACGCAACCGGCCCAGGACCAGGTTGGCGTCGGTAACCGTAATCTGTTCGCCTTTGCCGTAGCAAGCCGGCCCAGGGTCGGCCCCGGCCGATTCCGGGCCGACTACCAGCGCGCCGCCGGCGTCCACTCGTGCAATGGAGCCGCCGCCAGCTCCTACAGTATGGATTTCAATCATCGGTACGCTGATCGGGTAGCCGCCCAGGTTGGCTGAGGTGGTTTCCTTAATCCGACCGGGACAGAGAGAAACGTCGGTGGAAGTGCCGCCCATATCCAGGGTGATGATGTCCGAGTATCCTGCCTGCACGCCGGTATGGAACGCCCCTACTACGCCCCCGGCTGGGCCGCTCAGGATGGTTCGTACCGGCTGCTCGGCGGCCAGGCGGGCGGTGATGCTGCCCCCGGAGGACTGCATAATCCGCAACTTCCGACCCAGGGACTGCTCCAGCTCTCCCAAGTAGCGGGCCATTAGCGGGCCTACGTAGGAGTTCACCACCACCGTGCTGGTGCGTTCGTATTCCCGGAACTCCGGTATGACCTGGCTGGAAATGGAAATGAAGGGTGCGTTGGGCATCCGCCGCAGGGCCTCCAGCAATTTCTCTTCATGGAGGGGATTCAGGAAGGAAAACAGGAAGGAAACCGCCACCCCGTCCACCTGGGCCTCCTGGAGCAGTAATACCAGGGTCGCTATCGCCTCAGTCGTCAGGTCTTCCAGGATGGCCCCGGTGTAGTCCACCCGTTCCGGCAGGCCGAACCGCAGTTCCCAGGGGGCCAGGGCCGGGGCGCGTTCCAGGTTCAGGTCATAGAGGTCGGAACGGTTCTGGCGGCCAATTTCCAGCACATCCTCAAAGCCCAGGGTGGTTACCAAGGCGGTGCGCCCTCCCTTGCCCTCCAGCAAGGCGTTGGTCGCCACAGTAGAGCCGTGAACATACTCGGCGTCCCCCACGTTAATTTCCGCTATGCCCTGCCGCACCCCTTCGGAGGGGTCGGTCGGGGTGGAAGGCAACTTGTAGATAGATAACGAGCCATTTTGCAAAATGGCTATATCGGTGAAGGTGCCGCCAACGTCAATGCCGACTACGGCGCTAGAGTTGCCAAAGTTTCCGGCCATATTATCTACCCGTCCGCCAGCGCAATGCGCAGCCGTTTGTTGATGCGTCCTTTGCTTTCGTGGCCCACCACTTTTATCGCTCCCACTTCCGAGGTGTTGGCTACGTGGGTTCCGCCGTCGGCCTGCACGTCCAGTCCGTTTATATCAATGGTGCGCACTTCGTGAATGTTGGCGGGCAGCAGGTTTATTTTGGTGCGTATCAAGTCGGGAACCTGCTCCGCCGCGGCCCGGCTCAGGTTGTTGACCTGGATGGGACGGGCGGCGGCTACCTCGGCATTTATCTTCGCTTCCACTTCGCCGGCGAACTCGGCGCTCATCTGCTCCAGCTCAAAATCCATCCGGGCCTCGCCGGGACGCATATCGCCGCCGGTAACTTGGGCCCCATAGTCTCGCCATACCACGCCGCACAGGATATGCAGCGCGGTGTGGGTCCGCATCAGCCGGTAGCGATGTTCCCAGTCGATCCGTCCGCTAACCTTTGCGCCCGCTTGGGGCAGCGACTCGCCAATTCCTTCAATCCCCTCAATCCGGTGAACAATTTTACCCTCAACTCGGCCCACTCGGGATACCGAGTACTCCCGGCTTTCGTCGGTCAGTATGCCGGTATCGCAAGGTTGCCCTCCCCCGCCAACATAGAAGGCGGTACGGTCCAGGACAACGCCGCCTTCCACCACCTCGGTTACCGTTGCGGTAAACTCCTTCAGGTAGGCATCGGAGTGAAAGAGCAATTCGGTCATAAGTCCCCCCATGCATTTGGTATATGCAAGCAGTCCCAAAGTCTATTATAGCAAACCCGGCGGGTGGACTTCGGCGCTTTCTCCAGAAACTGCTTAACAAGCATCGCCGCCGCCTTTAATTTTACGCCGGTAAATGCCATAATAGCCCCCATTGAACCTTGTACGTTGCCTGTTGCCCGTTGGCCCATTGTTGGCGTTGGCCCGTTGAATGTAGGTCAACCTACTCGACGTACAAGAGCCCGGCGGGCCCCTACCGGGCGTTGGCCCGATGAATGTAGGTCAACCGCTGCGCAACGTCGGTACGTATCTTGAAAATCAGGTGGCCCCGCTATGAAATTATCGTGCTTACAAGAGAACTTGAGCCGTGGCCTGTCTACCGTGGGGCGAGCCGTGGCCAGCCGGGCGACCTTGCCCATTACCCAGAACGTTCTGCTGGAAACCGACCGGTCTATGCTAAAGTTGTCCGCCACCAATCTGGAAATCGCTATCACCACCTGGATTGGCGCAATGATCGAAGAGGAAGGTTCCATCACCGTGCCGGCCCGCTTGCTGACCGAGTTCGTTAATTCCCTGCCCAGCGACCGAATTGACCTGGAATTGGAAGCAGGCAGCGGCGTACTTCAGTTTGTCTGCGGCCGAGCCGAGGCCCGCATTCACGGGGTTGACGCCAACGAATTCCCGCCGATTCCTCAAGTGGAAGAGGGAGTCGCCGCCCGGATTGGCTCCCAGGATTTCAAGCTGGCTATCTCCCGGGTTGCCTTTGCCGCCGCCGCCGAGGAATCGCGCCCGGTCCTGACCGGAGTGGAGACCAAGCTGTCCGGCGACCGCTTTACGCTGGCGGCCGCCGACGGGTTTCGCCTGGCGGTGCAGCACGGCGCCTTGGCCGAGCCGGTGGAGTCGGACATCGGCGTGATTGTACCGGCCCGGACGCTGAACGAGCTGAGTCGTCTATTGAATGACCAGGATGACCCGGTAGAAATAATGATGGTCCCGGCCCGGGGGCAGGTGCTTTTCAAGGTTGGGGGCGTTGAAGTGGTTTCCCAGTTGCTGCAAGGCTCCTTCCCCAACTACGACCAGTTAATTCCCCAAAGATACGATACCCGAAGCGTGTTTGATTTGCAAAAATTGCTGCAAGCCACCCGCTCCGCCGCCATATTTGCCCGGGACGGCAGCAACATCATCCGTCTGCAAATGACCCCCGGGGAGGAGGAAGGGGCCGTCGGCAAGGCGGTTATCTCCGCCCGGTCGGAGGAAGTAGGCGATAACCAGGGCGAGGTGGACACCGAGACCACCGAGGGTGGCGAGTCTAAAATCGCCTTTAACAGCCGCTATTTGCAGGAAGTTCTTGCCGTGCTGGAACGCGGTCAGGTGGCTTTGGAGACTACGACCTCATCCAGCCCCGGCGTTTTCAGGCCCATCGGTTCCGACGACTATGTCCACGTGGTAATGCCGATGTTTGTGCAATGGTAGTTGGAGCGTAGGGTAATACCCCGGAAATATGCGGGCGCAGTCGGTGAGGCGGGTTTGAAGCCGGCCCTTTGTTTTGGCTTAACAGCCCGCGCTTTGCTTCTGCGCCGAAGGTCCTTTGCACCGACTAATGCCCCGGCCCGACCTCGGCCATTTCCTCAACCGACAAGGTCAGATACGGAATCAACTCCCGGACATTGCGCAGGCTTTCCAAGTCGTTTACCCGTTGAATAACCGCCTCGGCCCGTTCGCGGCCCAGAGTCGGCTCCAATAGAGACCGGGCCTTGGCGTTAACGTCGTCGGTGGACATAGGGTTTTCCTTGGTGCCGTAGGCGTGGGGAGTGAAATGCTCTACAGTCCGCCCGTCCTTCAAGGTCGCCGTCACTTTGCCACTGCGGGGAGCTGACGGGTTCATCAGGTCGGAGTCGGCGATGAGCGTAACGCGTTCTTTCACCGCCAGAGCCGCCGGGTCTGCCATACGCTCGTAGGCATGGGTGGACTCAAAAGTAACTGCGCCGTCCATCAGGGCAATGGCAATCATATGCTGGCAGTTCACGTCGGGCATTGCGCGGTCATTGACTACTCCGGCCCCGTCTCGAGGCAACCGCACGGTTATGCTCTCCACGTTGTCCACCGTCAAGTCGTGCTGCCGGCGCAGGGTGAAAAAAGCATCTAGAGCCGCCTGAATCGGATAACCTACCGAATAGGGCTTGATGGCGGTTTCGGTGATAAAGAAACGGCGGCCCAGCCCGGCTACCATTTCCTCAGGCCGAGGGTCGGGGGACAGCGCCTGGAGCACGTTATGCTCTCCCTCCAGCACATCCCACACGCCGGTCAGCCCCGCCTCGGCCATAGTAGCGGCAGTAACGCCGTTGCGCGCTCCCATACCGGCAAAATCAAAAGCCTTTTCCACGTGCTCGGCGTCCCGCACCCAACTCCAGATGCCGGAAACCTGTTGGGCAGCGTAGGAGAGGGTGTAACGCATACCGGCCTCATCCAGCCCGGCGATGGATGCCGCCGCCGCGGCGCTGCCTATCGTTGAACTGGTTCCTTCGGCGCTGCGATGTCCGCCGCGCACCAGGTCCGGCTCCAGGGCCAGCAGAAAGCGGCAACACAGGTCATAGCCTAGCGCTACGGCTCGCAGCAATTCCTCCCCGGAACTTCCGGCCCGCTCCGCCATTGCCAAGGCCGCCGGCGTCGTCGAGCAGCCGGGATGGGCCTTGGTAACCGGCTCAAAGTCGTCCGTCTCATCGGCGTGACCGAACATACCATTAGCCAAGGCCGCATTCACCGCGGAGGTCTTCAAATCGGTGGCAAGAACAGATGATTCCGGTGTCCCGCCCTGAAGGCGGACGTACTTGACGGCCATTTCCCCCGGCTTGAGGCGGGCGCCGGATATAATCGCTCCCAGAGAATCCAGAATACGATGCTTGCCGGCCAGCGCAACCGCCGGCGGCAAACTCCGGTTTCGGGCCTCCGCCATGTATTGGGCCAATCGGCCGGTCAGGTCTTTAGCTAACATTCTTTATACCTCCGGGGGTGATTCCGACATCGAACATAGGTACAGGATAATTTCTCAACCCGGTGTATCCGGCGCATCCAGAGTGAAGGGTAAAGTAAATTATTAAGGAAGCGAAATTAACTGCGGGTTCGGAAATGGTTGAACAGGCCGAGGGCGGTGGAGACCACAATGGCGCCGATAGCCGCGCCTAAATGGGTCTTGTTCACGATGGTATCCCGCGTCCCCATGAAGGTAGGTTCAGCTATTTGCCCGTAAAGGTTGCCCATAAAGCTGCCGGCCACGCCGCCCACCATTACCAGAAATACGGAAGCGGCGATCCCGTACCAGCGCAGACTGAGGCTTATCCAGCCCAGATAGGCGCCCAGCCCGGCGCCCAAGCCAATACTGGCGATGTAAATGTTTCGATGCACTTCCAGCGCCCAGGGGAACTGAATCATGTGGTTGAAAGTTAACCCCATCCAGCCGCCCACGATGCCCAGCATTGCTCCCACAAAAAATCCGGTAATAATTCGCCCCGCGGGAATTACGTAGCTGTATATTCCGCCTTCTACCATACAATTATCCGCTCAATCCTTTACTTTGTCGGTTCTCTGTCGGTTATTGGCGGGCTTTCCGCTATCCTCTGCCAAGGCGCTAGGTAGCGGTTTTCCCGACCCGGCTCATATTGTACAGCCGGCTAGTCCGGCAAGCCAATCTGCTCCAGAGAGAAAGCGAGTTGCTGACGAAATAATATATTAACCGGGTCTAACTACTTAATATGGTACTAGGATTTTCAGGATTGGCAATACGGCCCGCTCCCGCGTAAAAGCGTCTGAAAGGCTTGAAATGAAATTATAAGGCGAGCGCTGGAAGGGGAAGATGCCGGGCAGGCTTCGCTCTTCGCGGACAATTGCGCGGATTCACGAGAATATTTGATACTTGTTATTCGGTTGACAAATCACTAAAGACCATGTATAACCTTGCACAATTTACAATTTATAATTCTCGCCGGTACCGTCGATATTTCCGGCGCGCCCCGCGCCCTGCTGAAAATTTGATTTCAACCGATTGCGGTCGGGGGGACGGGGGGTGGCTATTGCCGCAAGTCTAGCCAGAGCAGCTTAAATCTTGAGGAGGTGTAACCCGGATGGTAAGCATCAACCACACGATTCGCTGGCGTAGATCCTTGGTCGTTTTTGTAGCTCTACTAACTCTCTTTGTCGTCGCCTGTGGAGCTTCCACCCCCGCCACGACGGTCCCGGCGGCGGAGCCGGTCCCGCCGCCGACGGTTCTGGCCGCTCCCGACGCGGCGCCGGAAGCGACAGCCCTGCCGGAAGCTCGCGCCGTCCTAGAGCAGAAATTCGAGTCAACGCCGACCCCCGAGGCGGTTGTGGCGGCTACGGCCACGCCGGCGCCGACCCCCACGCCGGGTACGGCGTTCACCGCCAAAGACACGATTTACCTGGTTACCCAGGAGGAGCCGGTCTCCCTCGGTACTTTCAGCGATGGTTGCAGCGGTAACGTGCCTTCAATGATTTGTGAGGAAATCGCCTCCGACCCGTTCACCTGGATTGACAGTACTACCTTCGAGGTAGTCCCGCTAAGCGGAGTGGAGTCCTGGTCCCAGGTTGACCCCAGCCGCTGGCGGTTCAAGCTGCGGGACGGCGTTACCTTCCACAATGGCGAACCCTGGAATGCCGCGGCGGCCAAATTCGGCTTGGACTGGTCGGGCGACCCCACCAGCGGCGGCGGCTACGGTTTCCACGGCCCTATCAGCGGTGAAGTGGTTGACAACTTGACCGTTGATGTGGTTTGTGAAGTTGCCTGCCCCATCTTCCCGCGCACCGCCATCTTTACCCCCTTCCAAGCCCCGGAATGGTACCAGAACGCCAGCGAAGACGAGCGGGAGCTTAATACCATCGGCACCGGCCCTTACAAGGTTGTTGAATGGCGCCCCGGCGTGGAAGTGGAGATCGAGGCTTTCGAAGATTATCAACCGAATGCCGCTTTTGATGCCCAGGCCCCGTCAATCCAGCGGGCCTTCCAAGTCTGGCGCGGCGAGTCCCTGGTACGCGCCGCCATGATTGAAGCTGAAGAGGCCGACTGGGCGGTGGACATCGGTTTCCAGAACATTGATAGGGTTCCCAAGTCCAAAACCGGTACCAACAACGAGGTCTTTACCTTGGTGGCCGACAACATCTGGCACCCGGAGTTGAAGAAAAAGAAGGTTCGTCAAGCCTTGGCTCTGGCGATCGACTGTCAGACCCTGATGGAAGTGTTGTATGACGGTTTGCAGGAGTGCATCGGCAACATCTCCCAGTGGGGCACCGTCGGCATTAACGAGAGTAACTATGCCGACTATGGCTACGACCCGGACAAGGCGCGGGAGTTGCTGGCCGAAGCCGGCTACGACCCAGCCAATGAAATTCGCATCCACACCCGCGCCGACCGCGTCTATCGCGGTTTGGAGATGTTCGAGTCGGTAATTCAGGGCTGGCTTGATGTGGGCGTAACCGCCGAGCTGGTGGTGCTGGAGCCGAACAAGGCGCGGGAAGCCCGTCGTTCCGGTTGCGGCAAGTTCGTTACTACCACCGATGGCGTCAAGGACACCTCGGCGGCGTTGGCTTGCGCTGAACAAGAACCGCCATTGCCCTTCGGTTCTTCTACTCACTACTACGAGACGGCCACCTCCAACGAGGCGCTGGATATGCAGCGGCAGCTGTTCCTGCGCAATAGCTGCTTCAATGTCAACAGCCGGGTTTGCAACCTGGTTCCCGGCTTTGACGGGATGACCTTCGAGGATAGCATCAATGACGCTGTAGCTACTCCCTTGGGCCCGGAGCGTACCCGGAAAATGGAGGCCTTAGCCCAGATTATTCACGACGAATACTGGTTCCTGCCCTTCTTCGTGTCAGTGCAGGTGTACGGCTTGGCGGATAACCTGGAATGGGAACCCCGCTATGACCCCCGAATCCGGGTAAATACTATGCGGTTCACCCAGTAACTCAGCAACCCGGCGCTTGGGAGTATATATACTCCCAAGTGCCCAACTTGGTTTAAAATGACGCAGCGAGGGTATTTCGCCGGAAAATTTGACCTGGTTTTAGCCTTGGCTTGGTCAAGAAACCGGCGGCGTCATACCGGGGGAGTCTTTCCGGTTAGGCTAAATCACCTGATAAAACGTTACACTCAAAGCCTCGACGGGAGATGCCGTGCGTAACTACATGATTCGCCGTGTCGGCCATTCCGTATTTATTGTGGCCGGCCTCATGGGGTTGCTTTTCCTCGCCATTAACGTTCTGGGCGACCCGATCGAGTTAATGGTTGATGAAGACGCTTCCCAGGAAACTATTGACGCGTTGCGGGAGCGATATGGCCTTGATCGGCCTTTATACATACGCTTCGCCGACTTTTATTGGGATTTGTCTCGCGGCGACTTTGGCAAGTCCCTCCGCCACCGTATTGATGCTCGGGATATGATTCTTGACCGCCTCCCCAATACGGCCGCCCTGGCTGTTCTGGCCTGGATTATCGGAATGATGGGTATACCCTTGGGAATGTTGGCCGCCCGCCGCCCGCGGGGATTCATTGACCGCATTGTTAACATATTGTCTTTCGCGGTTATCTCCATTCCCCAGTTCTGGCTGGCGCTCATGCTCATCCTGGTTATTTCAGTTCAATTCGACCTGCTGCCCACCTCCGGCTTCAAGGGACTGGGCCCGGAGGGCTGGAAGTATATGATATTGCCCGCCATGGCCCTGTCTCCCCTGGTAATGGGCCGGAATGCCCAAATCACCCGCTCAACTATGATCGAGGAAATCGCCAAACAGTACGTGGCTACAGCCCGTTCCAAGGGCTTGGCGGATACGGCCATCCTCTACGGTCACGTCCTAAAAAACGCCTCCATTTCCATCGTAACCCTGATGGGGGACGAACTGGCCGGTTTTATGAACGGCTCTACCGTGGTGGAGATTATTTTCGGCTGGCCCGGCATCGGCAAGCTGCTCATCGATGGCATCAACGCTCGCGACTTGCCAATAGTAACTTCATCCGTGTTTGTTATTGCCTTGATGGTAATGGTGATTAACTTGGCCGTAGACTTGGTTTATACTTGGCTCGACCCAAGAATTTCTTACAGTTAACTCGATTGCTTCCCGGCGCCGGCCCGGTTCACTGGAAAAGGGGTCTCCGTCGGGGGCAACGGGCCGCCCCGGCACCTATTATGCCTCAAGAGGATGCGGCGCTATTATGCAGAACGATGTTACGACCCTAACCCAGCGGCCTAATCCGATAACGGCTGTCTGGCGAAACCCGCTACTTCAGGCCTTTCTCAACGACCCGATAACCTTGATCTCGGCCCTGTTCCTGTTGGTGATTGTGTTGGCTGCCGCCTTTGCGCCGATTGTCGCTCCCTATGACCCGCAGAACCAGCAGTTGCGGCTCCGGCACCAAGCCCCGCTTGCCTCCGGCGCTGCAACCTTCCGCGCCGACCGGCAGACGGTCGAAGAAAACCGATTCTTTCTGCTGGGCACTGACCACTTGGGTCGCGACTACCTAAGTCGTCTGATTTACGGGGGACGTATTTCAATTTCGGTAGGTCTGTTGGGAGTGCTGGTATCCAGCGTAATCGGCGTATTTCTGGGCATAACCGCCGGTTACTACCGGGGTATCCTGGACGATGTGATTATGCGGACGGTGGACATTTTTATGTCCGTGCCTTTATTACTACTGGCCCTGATGGTGTTGTTCATCTTGGGGCCGAGCTTCACCAACATTATCATCGTATTTGCGGTGGCCCGTTGGATGCTCTTCTGCCGGATTACTCGCGGCGTGGTTCTGTCACTGCGGGAACAGGCTTTTGTGGACGCGGCTCGGGCCATCGGAGCCAGCGACGGACGCATTATCGGAAGGCATATTTTGCCCAACTTGATTACGCCCTTGCTGACCCTGGCCGCGCTGGAGGTGCCCCGAAATATCCTTACTGAGTCAACCCTCAGCTTCTTGGGCTTTGGTATTCAGCCCCCTGAGTCATCTTGGGGCCTGATGCTATCCCAGGGCCGCGACTACATCGTAACCGCCTGGTGGGTGGTGGTAGTCCCAGGCACCGCCATATTCCTGACCGCCCTTTCCTTCAACCTCTTTGGCGTCTGGATGCGGGCCGTCAGCGACCCCTTGCAACGGTGGCGCTGGCTCAAGGCCACCAGAGAAGCCAAGGAAGCCGGCGTGGGTTAAGCAACCTTAAATCGCATTTCACTCCCCAGGTCTCTAATCTGGGGAGTGAAATGCGCCCGGTAGGAGGGCGGCTACTGCTCCGCTCCAAGTCGCTATTAAGCTCCCCTAATTCTGGTTAGGGTGAGAAAATTCGAACCACGGTCCGGCGGTCCGGGCAGCCGATGTAACAGCGAGGCTGGCAATGGAGAAAGTTACTATCCGGGAAGCTTCCCATCGGCTGCGGATTTCCACCGCCAGCGTACGGGAGTGTATCCGCAGCGGCGAGTTGAAGGCATATCGGGAAACCGGTCGCGACGGCCGCTTGAGCTGGGTAGTGGAATTGCCCGCGGACGATTGGATCAGCGCCGCTACTGCCGAGGAGTTAGGCCGGGACTTTTCTCCTTGGTGGTGGGCCACCTTGGACCGTGCCGGGAGTATTCACTATGTCGAATCCCTCTCGGCTTCTTCTTGGGAAGAAACCGTCCCCAAGTTCCTCTGCGGGCTGGTCGGGGATAACATCTGGGCGGCCCCGGAATTGCCAGAGAAATCGCTGTGTTTGGAGTGCCGGATGCTCGCCACAGAACGCGGCCTGCCCCACGCCACGCCGGCAGTGAGGTAGCCGGTCTTTTCCGAAGACTAATCTTGCCGAAAGACGCAGCGAGCCAAAGAACCCTTTGGCGTTTCTGCGTCTCTGCTTTGCTCAGTGAAAAGATATTCTCCGTATTGAGACCAACTTAGCCGGACTGTGGAGATGCAGAATTAGGCCAAAGCTGAATACGGTTTTAGGCGAGTAGAAGCCGCCGCCTTGGGCTTTACTCTGAGCCGTGAGCATGTCGGAACCTACGTTGCCGGCCTGCGATATATCTACCTGGAGTTCATTGACCGAGCCGGCATCGTTGAGCAGTCCACGGCGGCCTTTGAAGAGGCTTACGCGGAAGGGCTGCGGACTATAGTGGACGTTAGCGCCTTTGACTTGGGACGGGACGTTGCCATGATTGCCGACGTGGCCCGGTAAAGCGGAGTTAACATCGTGGTGGCTACCGGCAGCCACCTGACCTTGCCTCAGCCCTTCGGGGAGGTATTGCCGGACCTAATCGCTCTTATTCCCCGCCCTTTTTGCCTTCCCCGCCGATGGCGTTACCCACAGCAAGGCGTGGGATGGGCGCTCCCGGTCGTGATACACCGTGTTTTCTGCGGTTATCCGTATGGCCGAGAAAGCCGGGTTCTCGCCGGTGTTGCCGTTCACGTCCAGACGAGGGAAATTGCTGGAGGAGATGTCCAGCCGGATGCGATGGCCCCGCGCAAAGAGGTTGCTGGTGGGATACAGCCGGATAGTTATCGGATAAATCTGCCCCGGCGTCATCAGCTCCGGCTCGCTCCAGGAATTGCGGAACTTGGCCCGCAGCGCTCCGTCAGTCAGGTTCAACGCATATCCCTCCGGGTAGTCCCGCGACGGGGGATAAACGTCCAGCAGTTTAGCCGTAAAGTCAGTATCCACCGCCGTGGACGCTACCCACAGGTTTACTTCCACCGGGCCGGTAACTTCCAGATTTTCGGTCAGCGGCTCCGTCTGAAATACCAGCACATCAGGCCGGGAGGCCAGGGGCAGGTAAGGGGCTTTGCAGCCAAAGAAATCGGCCGATTCTCGTTGGTCGAATCCGCCCGGTTCCATAATGGGTAGGCCGGAGGAGATATTGCCGCCGATGGTTGGGGTCGGGTTGTTGGGGTCAAATCGGTAGCGGCTGGCCGCCTCGCCCTCCCCGGAGGGCGAGGCGGCCAAGTCGCCGCTGCGCCGGAGATAGAAGGGGGTAGCGCTGGAGCCGGACGGCGGCCAGACCATTTCGGCCCGCCAGCGGCCGCCATGCTGGAGCCGGCCTTCGGCGTTGCGGCGGCCGTTGCCGCCGCCCATTACGAAAATCAGGACCGCCGGCCGTTCCTCCCAGCCGTTGTTCAATCCCTTGAGCCAGCGGTCGAAGAAGCGGAGCCGCTGTTGGTTAAAATCCCCCTCAAGCCGGTTGTTAATCGTTGCATGAGGGCCAAAGTCCACGTTGCCGGCGTAGGTTGCTGAGCGGGCGCCGTGGGTCCAGGGTCCCATAATTAGCGAAACCGGGCTATCCTTCAGCCGGCTCAAGTTTACATAATTGTCGATGGCGCCTCCGGCATAAGGGTCGTACCAACTGCACTGATGCACCTGAGGCACGTCGGAGAAGGGGCCGTAGTGGGCCTCGGCGCAAAGCCCTACCTGCTGCCAATACTCGTCAAAAGCGTCGTGTCCCCAGATTTTCAGCAGGTAATTTTCGTAGTCCGGCGTCCATTGCAAGGGAGAGTGACCGGCTTTCCAAGGCATCCGGTCAAACCATTCGTGGATGTTCTGCTTCAACATCGCCGCCCGGATAGTTCGGGGATTACCCCGAGCCGCCGGGCTTTCCAGCGCCTCCCGGAAAGCCCAGGTTACCTGGCGCAACTCAAAAGCTCCTCCGTTACGACAGCCACTGTGATAGGCGCTGGCGAATCCGCCGCATTCCAGCCACATAGCGGCCAAGTGAGGTGGGTTCAGGCAGGCCAGCGCCGCCTGGGTGTGCGCTGCGTAGGACAGGCCGAAAGTCCCCACCTTGCCGCTGCACCAGGGCTGGTGGGCCAGCCATTCCACCGTGTCGTAGCCGTCTTGCCCCTCATCCACATACTTGGTGAAGCCCCCCTCCGAAGCGTAGCGGCCCCGGCAGTCTTGCATCACCGTTACGTACCCGTTGCCGGTGAAGAATGCGGCTTCCTCTATCCGGGGCGCCGCCGACTTGTTATAGGGTGTACGTTGCAACAAGACCGGCAACGGTTCTTCCACCGGGCTGCCGTCTTGGAGGGGACGGTGAATGTCGGCCGCCAGGTTTACTCCGTCCCGCATCGGTATCATTACGTTTTCGTCAATGCTATGTCTTACGCTGTTCCTGCCGCTTCGTTTTCTGCTCCGCGTATTCATCCACTTACCCCGCTCCATCAGCTGAGTCAATTATAACGCAACTCACTCGATTGCCTAGTTTGCCCGGCCGTGCCGATTTTCTTGACATTCACCTATCGGCATACTACACTCCACCCACCTGACCGGTAACAGGTATTTGGCCGAGGCCGCCTTCCCCTGGCTTCCCTCGCGCCGAACCATTTACATAAAGAAGGGTTCGAAACGAACAGCGTAACACCCCTTTCTATGTGGACGACAGGAGAGCAGCCGATCTGGTCATCCGAAGAATGTCGGAGGAAAAAGATGGAATTGTTGAGGTTTTTTAATCCCCGTTGGTTGGCATATACCGCGATTTCAGTGGTCTTGATTGCCGCTGTCGCTTGTGGCGGTTCCGCCTCGCAACCGGCGCCGCCGGCGGCCCCGGCCAGTCAACCGGCCTCAGCCGCCCCGACGACGGCAGCCCCGGCCGTGGCCGCCCCCACCCAACCGCCGGCCACCGTCAGCGCGGTAGTCGGCCAGGGCGCCATCGGCACCGGGGCAAAGCAGGCGCCGACGGTGGCGCCGACCGCGGTCCCGGTTGTGGCGCCTGCCGTAGAACCGGCGGAGCCGGCGATTAGCTTACTGGAGGTTTCCCGAGGCCCCACCACCCGAGATCTGGCCGACCCGGTGGCCGGCCGGGGCGACCTGCCGGTGGTACTTCCGATGTTTGAAGGGCTGGTTCAGTTTGACCAGTACACCGATTCCCAGCCGATGTTGTCCCCGGAATGGTCAGTGAACGATGACTTCACCGTTTGGACTTTCACGCTAAGGGAAGGCGTTCAATTCCACAAGGGCTGGGGCGAGCTGACCGCCAAGGACGTTGCCCATACTATGGGGCAGGAACGCCGCTTGGACCATTTTGATGGCAGAGCGGCCACTTGGCGGGACTTGTTGAACCGGGTGGAAATGCCCGAAGACTCCGACGGCTATGTGGTAGAACTCTACTTGAACAAGCCTGAGCCGATTATGACCACCTATATGAGCACCAACTACACCACCGTCATTCGCAGCAAGAAACATTGGGACGAGAACGGCGGCAAGTTGGGAGTGGACTTTGCGGCTAACGATACCGGCATCCGACTCATGGCTAACGATCCCATTGGCACCGGCCCATATCAATTCGAGGAACACGCTGAGGCTCAATATCTGCTTTACAGCTCTCCCGGCTACGAGCATTGGCGCAAGACGCCCGACTTCCCGGAACTCAAGATTCACTTCGTCCGGGAACCCTCTACCCAGCTAGCGATGCTGGTAGCAGAGGAAGTGCAAGCTGCCGAGATTCCCCGGGACCTCCAGGTGGGCGCTCAAGCTGTGGGAATGAAAGTCGTCTCCGGCACGACCCCGGCCATCCGGCTGGTTGGTTTCTTCGGCGGCAACTACCTCCCGGACCACGCCAACTACGACCCCAAAGAGCCGATGACCATGCCGCTGGTTCGCCAGGCGATGAATATGGCCATCGACCGCGATGAAATCAACGACGTATTTTTCGGCGGGCGCGCCGAGCTGATGATGCAGACCCACTCCCACGAGAAGTTCCCCGGCTGGCAACCCGAGTGGATTAACCGCTTTGATGCGGAGTATGGCTACAATCAAGATAAGGCCAAACTACTACTCGCTGAAGCCGGCTTCCCCAAGGGCTTTGAGATTACCCAGCTCGCCTATCCGCGCCCCGGCCTTCCCGAAATGCAGGACATCGGAGAACTGGTGGCCGACTACTGGCGGGAAATTGGGATTGAGGTTGACTTCAAACCAGTGGATGCCGCAGTTTATAATTCCGCCTTGCGGGGCAAAGCAGTGAACAACACGGCTTGGTTGCATACCGGCAGCTTCACCGAGCCGACTCGAGCTATCTTCGTCTATCACTACAGCGGCGCCGTAAGCCCTCGCTTCGAGTCCGAGTTCTTTACCGAGAAGTACGAGGCTCTGGAAATTGCCGCTACCGCCGAGGCGCGGGACACCCTGATCCGGGAAATGGGAGACAACTGCTTCGACACCTACTGCTCCATCCCTTTGTTTTGGGTTCCCTTCGAGTTTATGATTAACCCGGAATATATCGCCGAGTGGCTGACCCCCGGCGTTTTCGGAGTACGGGACTTCGAGTACGTCAAGGCCGCTAAGTAACTTCGGGCGATTCCCTGGGCAGTTCCCGGCCGCTCTTGGATGTTTAGTTATCCAACCATACCGGCCCGTTGGGGAGGTGTGGTTGGATAACTTATAACTCGGATAGTTAGGTAAAACCACAAGTCCGATTGCCTGAAGGTTAGTAATGCAGCGATACATCATCGTCCGCTTGGCCCAGAGCTTGATAGTGCTGTTTGCGGTAAGCATTATCATATTTGGCTTAGCCCGGGTATCCGGCAACCCAATGGACGTGCTTCTGCCCGACGACGCCGGCCCGGAAGAATTCGAGCTGATGGAAAAGAAGTGGGGCTTGGATAAACCCCTGCACGTTCAATACCTCACCTTCATTGGCAATGCCAGCGTCGGTGATTTTGGCCGGTCGGTGCAGCACCCCACCCGGGAAGCCATGGACCTGGTAATCAAGAGGTTTCCCGCTACCCTAATGTTGGCTGGGCTAGCCTTGGTAATTTCTATTGTCATCGCCTTCCCCGTCGGCGTCCTGTCGGCAGTTAAAAAAGACACTATGCCCGATTATATGGCGAAAATTTTCGCCTTGATGGGGCAGTCGGCGCCCTCCTTCTGGGTAGCGATTATGCTGATGTGGATCTTCGCGGTCCAGCTTAACTGGTTACCCACCTCCGGAAGAGGCGACCCGGGCTGGGACCGGGTCGCTCATATCATCCTGCCGGCTCTGGCCATCGGCTGGTATCAGGTAGCTGCCCTGATGCGGCTGGTGCGTTCCTCGATGCTGGAAGTGTTGGACAGCGAGTTCATCAAGCTGGCCCGGGTCAAGGGCGTGTCTGAAGCGCGGGTGGTTTGGAAGCACGCCCTTCGCAACGCCTCTATTGCCCCGGTAACTTTGTTGGGCTTGCTGGTGGCCCAGTTAGTAACCGGCACGGTAGTTACGGAAACCGTATTTTCCTATCCCGGCGTTGGCCTGTTGGCCGTTGACGCCATTCGAAATCGAGATTTCCAGGTGATGCAGACCATTGTGCTGGTATTCGCCGTAATTTTCGTGGGCATCAATCTGTTCGTAGATGTTATTTACGCCTATATTGACCCCCGTATCCGCTATGCCTAGTCCGGCCGCTCTACGGAAAGGGTCGGAATCACCTGAAGAGGTGTTTAATGGACATTGGTAGAATAGCCCGCCCAGCGCCCCGGTTAGCGTTTCCGGGTCTGGTCAGAATCATGACCGAAGCCCGGCGCTATCCTCTGGCGCCCATGTTTATCCTGGTAGCGCTACTGGTTATTCCGGCGCTATTCGCTGATATTATCGCCCCCCACGACCCCTACAAGGTGAACCCCCGGGAGCGTCTCACTCCGCCGGCTTGGTCCAGCGCCCAATATCTGAACGGCGTTGAAGTTCGCCCTGCAGGTAGCTGGGAAAACATCTTGGGTACGGATAAGCTGGGCCGGGATGTGCTGAGTCGTATCATGCACGGCGCCCGGATTTCCCTCAGTATTTCTCTGTTGGCTATTCTGGCCGGCGGCGTGGTCGGCAGTGGGCTGGGAGTGCTGGCCGGCTACTTCGGCGGCCTGCTGGACCATGTGGTGATGCGCCTGGTGGATGTTTTTATCACTATACCGGGCCTTCTCTTCGCCTTGGTGCTGGCTATAGTTTTAGGGCCTAGTTTCGGCACCATTGTCTTGGTCGTGGCGGTGATATTATGGCCCCGCTTCGCTCGCATGTCCCGGGCCGAAACCTTGAGTATGCGCGGCCGGGATTTTGTCAGCCGAGCTAAGGTATCCGGAGCTTCTGACACCCGCATTATGCTCCGCCACATCTTCCCCAACGTGGTCAATCCCCTGGTGGTGCTGGTTACCTTGGAAGTAGGCCACGTGATATTGCTGGAGGCCACCCTTAGCTTCCTGGGAGCCGGCATCCCCCGCCCCATACCCGCTTGGGGCTTGTTGGTCTCCGATGGCCGGGACCTGATTATCGGCGGCAACGGCTGGTGGGTATCCCTTTTCCCGGGACTGGCGATACTGCTGGTAGTGCTGTCGATGAACCTCTCCGGCGACTGGATCCGGGACAAGCTGGACCCCAAGCTCAGAAATCGTTAATGACCCCCCTTGAAGGCGTATGCCGGGAAGACGTATGAAGGTCTTGCTCAAGCTGCCTCCCAAGGAAATCGGAGGGCCGACTTATGGCGTTGAATGATCTGGATATCGAAAAAGAAGCAGTCTTAAAGGCGATTGACGCCATCGAAAAGGCCGGCGTTATGGGTATCGGCCAGCATGGCAACTTCAGCGCCCTGGTTCCCGGCGGTGGCGCTTTCCTCCTGGTTGGCGGCGATATGGACAGCGTGCGGAAGGATGACTTTGTCCTGGTGGACTTGGAAGGCAACCTGATTGAAGGCAATATGACTCCCCGGGAAGCTGAAATCGTCCACTTGCACACCGTAATCTACCGGAACCGCCCCGAAGCCGGCGCTGCGGTCCACGTCCACTCCACTTGGGGCACCACCTTTGCCGTCGCCAGCCAAGCCATTGAGTGCAGCTACGAGGCTATGGCTCGGTTCAATATGACCGACGGCATACCCCTCGCCAAGTACGGTCCTCGGGGTTCCGACCAGTCCATCGAGTATATCGCCGACGCTCTGAACCGCGCCGCCAACATCCGCGCCGTCCTGATGGAGCATCATGGCATCCTGGCTTTTGGCTCCACCCCGGCGGAGGCCGCCCGGTCGGTGATGCTAGTCGAGGCGGCCGCTCAACTGGCGGCTCAGGCCGCTGCCATCGGTGGCGCCAAGCCTATCCCTCAAGAGATGCTGACCGCCACGACGGAACGCCGGGACAAGTTTGAAGAAGCCGGCGCCCAGCAAGCCTAGCTCTCCCTCCCTGCCGTCTCGGCGCCGCTGCGTTGAACCTGCGCGCGGAGACCGGAGCCACGAAGTTCGCCTAAAACTCGGTAGTACTATCTCGTCCTGAACTGCGCCGAGAGGGCTGCTGTAATGCATTTTGGAGTGTTCTTGGAGTTCCCTACGCCCCGCCGGTCAAACCTATCGGGAAGCCTTTGAGACCTCCTTCGCTCTGGTTGATGAAGCGGAGCGGTTGGGTGTGCAACGCTCTGGCTGGCCGAACATCGCTTTAACCCCGGCCGAGTTTTCTCCTCGCCGGTAATGATTGCCACCGCTATCCCCGCCCGCATGAGCGAATTAGGATCGGCTTGGCTGTCCAGTGCTTGCCCTTGGAACACCCGGTACGGCTGGCTGAAGAGGCGGCAACCCTGGACCAGCTAGCGGCGGTCGCCTGGAATACGGTGTGGGCTGCGGCACCTTTCCCAACGTCCACGAAGGCGCCGAGTTTATGACTCATCGCCTGGGTCGGCGGGTGGCTAGTTACGCCGGCTACAGCGGCGGCGGCGGCGACTGGCAAGCCCAGGGCGACCGAATTATGGGAATGGACTACGACGACTGGCTGCAAACCAAAGTGGCCTTCGGCGCCCCGGAAATGGTGGCCGACCGCCTCCGCCAACTGCAAAAGGAACTGGCCTTGACCCATATCGTCTATGAGATAGACTTGGGCAATCACCTCTCTTATGACCTGCAACTGAATTCCCTGCGGCTGTTCAACTAAGAAGTAGCGCCCCAGTTTGCCTAAAAGCTCGTGTTTGGTGCAGCAGGAGCTCCCTACAGGTATTCCCCAAGTGTAGCGGGGATCTCTTCACCCATATCCGCCCCGGCTCGCTGCCCTTCTTTCGCCTAATCCTCCACCACCGCTACGGCTTGTATCTCCACCATCATTTCCGGCCGGGCCAGCGCGTCTATGCCGATTAGCGCGCTACACGGATAGCCTTGGGTGAAATATTCCTTGCGCAGTTGGGTGAAATGAGTGCCATACTGCATATCCCGGATGAACACCGTCATTGTAACTATATCCTCCAGGTCCCCCCCGGCCCGGGACAGGTTGGCTCTAATGCGTTCAAAGGTTGCCCGCACTTGACCCTCAAAATCGCCGCTCAGGGACTTGCCGTTGGCGTCAGTAGTTGCGCCCACGCCGGCCAGGTAAACCGTAGTCCCGCCGGAAACCTTGACCGCCGGCGAATAGGCCCGATCCTCTTCCGCCGTCCCCTTGAAATACTCTCTTGGCATACTCCCTCCTTGTCAGGGCTTGTCAGCAAAATCGAACTCGACCCGGCGATTACCCTGCTTTCTCAAGAAAGCAGGAATCTAACGGGGCAGGCATTGGGGCCGCTCCTGTGCCGGGAAACGTCTTGGCCGGTAGGGACGCCGGTGTGGTTGCCAAGGTTCCCCCGGGCTACCAGTGGTGCTAAGAGTCGAAGGATCCCGGCTATCCCCTATCCTACCCTTCTCCTTCGTTGAAAACCGCCCGCGCAACGGCCCTGCTGTGCCGGGCGATGGATTCTCCAGTGTAAAAAGTCAAATGGAAGAACAGCTCGTTCACCTGTTCTTCAGTCAGGCCGACCCGCCGCGCGCCCCGGATGTGGTCCCGCAGCGTATCCTCGCTGCCCACCAAGGTTAAGGCGGCAAGGGTGCAGATCATTCGGCTTTGGGTATCCAGCCCGGGCCGGGGCCAGACCGAGCCCCACAAATACTCCAGCAGGTAGCGGTCCCACTCCTCATCCACCGCATCGGCGTCGGTATCCGTCAGATCGCCCAACACTTCCCGCCGTTTGGCCCGGCCGCGACGCTCCAATTCCTCCGGAGCCTCGGTGGCATCGAAAACCCGATAGGGCTCTACCGGAATGCCCCGCGCTTGAAAGACATCGTTGGCAACAGCCAGGGCAGTGGTGCCGATAGGTGCGCCGGCGTAGAAGAATATCTGGATGATTATTTCTACAATCTGCGCGGCGGATAGCCCCACATCCAAGCCACTCTCAACGTGACCCTTCAGATTATCGTCCCGGCGCAGCACGGAAATGATGGAAATAGTAGCCATGCTGCGCTGCTCAATGGTCAGTCCCGGCCGGTTCCACAAGACCCCAAAACAGGCCTCGCCGATAATCCGCCATAAGTCGGGCGCAACCGTACTTATCATTGGGCTAACCACCGGCACACCGTCGGCGTCGGCCCGGCCCAAGCGAGACAGGACCGGATAGCTGGAAAGATACCGCTCATCTAACGTAGCCATTTACTCCTCCGGGTTTCTTATTTCCCGCATCGGGCGAACCAAAATGAAACCAAGTTCAGCCAAGTCTGATGGATTTAAATCAAGTCTAGGAGCCGCCCGCTTCCGTGTCAAACCGGCCCGGCCTCCGGGCTTCTCCCAGATCGTCCCTCTGGCGAAAGCGCAAATCCCTGACCCCGATTCCTGCCTAGCTCCTTTCTCGCCGGGGAGAGGGCCGGGGTGTGGGAATTCGTTTATGGGAATTTGTAGAGCGGCGAACCGGCCAGTTCCACATCATCCTCAACCGGTTCTCCCAACCGTAAGACCTTCCGCAACTTGAGCTACTCCAGGTGGGGCGTCAAAAGACTTGGACCAATTTTCATAGGTAGCTGACACCTACCGGGTGTAATGTTATAATTCCCTTGTAAGGAGGTGGGCAGTTGGAAGCAATTGAATATACCACACCGAAAACATTAGATGAGGCGGTGCAGGCGATGGCCTCTCTGGGCGCCCGCGCCCTGGCTGGCGGCACCGACCTGTTGGTGCAGCTTCGGGGCGGACGCCGTAGCGCAGACTTGGTTGTTGACGTTAAGGACGTCCCGGAACTGAATCAAATATCCTATAACGCCCAGGATGGGTTGACCATTGGCGCGGCGGCGGCCTGCTGCCGGATTTATGAAGATCCGGATGTGGCCGCCAACTACCCCGGCTTGGTGGACTCGGCATCCCTCATCGGCAGCATCCAGATTCAAGGTCGGGCCAGCTTAGGCGGTAATCTGTGCAACTCTGCCCCCAGCGCTGATGCCATACCTGCGATGATCGCCTTGGGCGCCGTTGCCAACGTAGCCGGACTCAACGGCGCTCGCCAAGTGGCCGTAGAAGACTTCTGCACCGGCCCCGGTCGCAATGTCCTGGAACCCGGCGAAATTCTGGTATCCATTACTATGCCCCCGCCGCCGGCCAACTCCGGCGCGAACTACCTGCGCTTTATCCCCCGCAACGAGATGGACATTGCCGTTGCCGGCGTGGGCAGTTCGGTCGTGTTGGACGACTCCGGGCAGAACTTTGTCTCCGCCCGTATCGCGTTGGCCTCGGTCGCTCCGACGCCGGTGTTCTGTCGCGAAGCCAGCGCCAGCCTGGCCGGCCAAGCCGTATCCGACGAGGCGATTGATGCGGCGGCGCAACTGACTATGGCCGATGCCGTGCCCATCAACGATATGCGCGGGACGATTCGCCAGCGGGTCCACCTGGTCGGCGTCCTGACCCGCCGCACTCTGAACAACGCTGTCAATCGAGCCAGGGGAGAGGAGTAGTTAAGTTATGCCTGGATTAGTCCATGTAAGCACCACCATTAACGGCAACCCCACTGATTATCTCTGCGAACCCCGTCAGAGCCTCCTAGAGGTTCTGCGGGATGTGTTGGGTATGACCGGCACCAAAGAAGGCTGTAACGATGGCAACTGTGGCGCTTGTACGGTTGTGTTTGACGGCCGTATTGTCACTTCTTGCCTCGTCCTCGGCGTAGAAGCCCAAGGCAAGGAAATAACCACTATTGAGGGAGTGGCCTCTCCGGAAGGTCTGCATCCGGTGCAGCAAGCCTTCCTGGAAAACGCCGCGCTCCAGTGCGGCATCTGCACTCCAGGCTTCATCGTTGCCAGCAAGGTCCTGCTGGACCGGGAACCGGAAGCCGACGAAGGCCGCATCCGGCACTGGCTGGCGGGCAACCTCTGCCGTTGCACCGGCTACGACAAAATTGTCCGCGCCGTGCTGGATGCCGAAACCAGGATGAAGGCTTAATCCATAACATCATAAAACATCCCATTATCGCAGGAGGTGGCTTTTGACCGCCAACATTGTTCTTTCCGAAGTTGAGTATGACGTTGTTGGCAAGCGGCCACTTCGTCCCGACGGCGTGGACAAAGTCACTGGCCGCGCCCAGTATGGCGCCGATATTCAGTTGACCGGGTTGCTTCAAGGAAAAATCCTGCGCAGCCCCCACGCCCACGCCCGGATCAAGTTCATTGATACTAGGGCGGCGGAGGCTTATCCGGGTGTCCACGCGGTGGTCACGGCTAAAGACCTGCCCTTCGCCGCTCTGACTCAAAAAGAACTGGGCGGCGACTATCAGCGGCTCAAATTCGCCAACAACCATGTCCTGGCCGATGACAAAGTCCTTTTCAAAGGCCACCCGGTGGCTGCGATAGCCGCCGACAGCCAGCATGAGGCTGAGAAAGCGCTCAAACTTATTCAGGTAGAGTACGAAGTTCTGCCCCCGGCCATGACGGTGCGGGAAGCAATGAAACCCGGGTCTCCATTGCTCCACGACGATCTGTTTACCTCGGAGTTGGGTGAACTAGCCGACCGGCCCAGCAACATCGCCTCTCACATGGTCTTTGAGGCCGGCGATGTAGAGCAAGGCTTTGCCCTAGCCGATCTGGTATTGGAACGCGAGTACGAAACCGCGTCGGTGCATCAGGGCTACATCGAACCCCACAACTCCACCGCCTTCTGGAATACTGACGGCCAACTCAACATCTGGTGCAGTACCCAAGGGCCTTTTGTGGTACGTACCAACGTAGCCGATATCCTGCGCCACCCGGTATCTCGGGTAAAAGTTACTCCAATGGAAATTGGCGGGGGCTTCGGCGGTAAAATCACCGCCTACCTGGAGCCCATCGCCGCCCTGCTCTCCAAAAAGTCGGGCCGTCCGGTCAAGTTGCTCATGAGCCGCACCGAGGTCTTTGAAGCCTCCGGGCCGGCGCCGGGAACCTGGATGAAAGCCAAGCTGGGGGTCTCCAACGACGGCAGGATTGTCGCTGCCGACGTCACCTTGGCTTTTGAGGCCGGCGCCTATCCGGGATCTCCGGTAATGCAGGGAGCGGCCTGCGCCCTGGCCTGCTATGACGTACCCAACGCCCGCATCAACGGCTATGACGTGGTGGTCAACAAGCCGAAGACCGCCGCTTACCGCGCCCCGGGTTCGCCTCAGGCCGCCTTTGCCGTGGAGTCGGTCGTTGACGAAATCTGTGAGCAGCTGGGCTTGGACCCGGTGGAGTTTAGAATCCGCAACGCCTCGAAGGAAGGTGTTCGCCGGGTGGAAGGCCCGGTTTTCCGTCGCATCGGCTTGGTGGAATGCTTGGAGGCTGCCCGGAATCACGAGCATTATCAAGCGTCGTTGCAAGGTGAAAACCGGGGTCGGGGCGTCGCCGCTGGTTTCTGGTTCAACCGGGGTTTTGCCTCCAGCGTTAACCTAACCGTCAACCCGGACGGCACCGTGAATTTGATCGAAGGTTCGGTGGACATCGGCGGTAGCCGCGCCTCCATTGCGCAACAGGCGGCGGAAACCCTGGGCATTGCTTATGAGGACGTCAAGCCCACCGTGGTGGATACCGATTCTGTCGGCTACACCATGGTCACCGGCGGCAGCCGCACCACTTTTGCCACTGGCTGGGCCGCCATCGAGGCTGCGGAGGATGTAAAGAGTCAAATGTTGGAACGGGTCGCCAAAATCTGGGATACTCCGGTGGAGGACGTAGGATACGCTGACGGCATCCTGTCCCACAAATCCGACCCGGAACTGCGAATGACCTTTAAGGAGCTGGCTGGCCAGTTGCTGGGTAGCGGCGGCGGTATTACTGGCGTCGCTAACGTTGACCCGGTCGGCGAAGGTAACGGCTTCGGTGTCCACATCGTGGACCTGGAAGTTGACCCGGACACCGGCAAGGTTACCATTCTGCGCTACACTGCGGTGCAGGACGCCGGCAAGGCGGTTCACCCCAGCTACGTGGAAGGTCAGATGCAAGGCGGCGTAGTCCAGGGAATCGGCTGGGCCTTGAACGAAGAGTACTTCTTCAACGACCAGGGGCAGATGATGAACTCCAGTTTCCTGGACTACCGGATGCCTACGGCCCTGGATTTGCCGATGATTGACACCGTAATCGTCGAGGTAGCCAACCCCGGCCATCCCTACGGTGTCCGCGGCGTTGGCGAGGTGCCTATCGTGCCTCCGCTGGCGGCTATCGGTAGTGCCATATCCCACGCCATTGGTAGCCGGGTGAACAAGTTGCCGGCCACCCCGGGCGCCATACTGGAAGCTATGTGGTAGCGCCGCTTGGCGATTGTATAATGAAAAATGCCTGAACCGGAACAACAGCGTTGGTTTCCTCCCAGGTGGGTTATCCATCTCACTATGGCTTGGTTCACCTTGGGAACCATCCTCTCCCTGTTACTGGCGACGGTTCGTGAAACTTGGCAACTAACCGCCTACTATGCCCTGACCGGCGGCAACGCCTTGGGACTGATTGCTTATGTTCAGCTTGCGGGCTACGGAATACTGGAGGAGACCCACATGGTCATATCCTACTTGAATAATCAACGGGACAAGAGAAAGGCTCAGGAAACCCAAGCCAAACAACTGGCTCAAGCCAAGGCCGAAATAGAAAGGCAAGCTCGGCAGCAGGGTTTGGAACAGGGTTTGGAACAGGGTTTGGAACAGGGTTTGGAACAGGGTAGGCAAGTGGAAAGAGAAGCTTGGATTGCTTGGAATCGGCGGCGTCTGGAAGCGGAACAGGCCGGTCAGCCCTTCACTGAACCCCCTCCGGGTAGGCAGGCCAATTCCGAGACCCTGCTATAGGCTAATCGCCAAGCTCGAACAAACAAATCCCCTTAACCGGGTAAACCACGCTTGACCGGGGCGGGTTGATTAACCCGCCCCGGCGCTATACGGGATAATGATGCAATTGTATATCGACTGAAGGAGCGGCGAACGTGGTTACAGTGTATGTTCCTACTATGCTCCAAGCCACGACCGGCGGCGTAAAGCAAGTGCAGGTTAAAGCCGCTAACGTCCGCCAGGTTATCAATAGCCTGGAGGAGCAGTTTCCCGGTATCAAGGACCGATTGATGGAAGGTAACCAGGTGCGGCCCAATCTGTCCGTGGCTATTGACGGCGAAATCGCCCGTATGGGCTTGCTGGAGCGAGTGCGGGAAGACAGCGAAGTTCATTTCGTCCCCGCCATCAGCGGAGGCTAGTGAGCCTCAGGTAATGAGCTGGTTGGTCCAAGAACGTAGATAACAGGATATACAGGGTAATTGAAGACTAACAAATACACCATATTAATTCGTAACCTATGATTCCAAATTGTCAGCGCATTTTGTTCATCCAAGGCCTTTTCATTCTCCCCAGCCCTTGGGGAAAAGGTCTGGAGCGCGGGATAATCCTACGCCGCAGCAACGGTTTCCCCTTGGGGAAGCTCCTACTCCAACCCTCTTTATAAGAGAGTGGGAACATCCCTCCGGCAACGAAAGGCTATTGACCCCGGCTGCCGCCGCATTGACTACCCTATCCCACCACCCTAAAATAGTACCTACTAGATTGTTACAAAGCTTTCTATCCCAAGCCCGATGCCGATTGGGAGGAGAATGCAAGGGGTATTCATGGCGAAGAACACTTCCCCCAAGGGGAAGAAACCTCGGGTAGAGGAGCCGGTTTCTGCTGGGGGTGTGGTCTATCGGAAATTAGAAGGCAGTCTGGAGACCGTGCTATGCGGACGAGATAACCCGATACGTTGGAGCCTGGCTAAAGGCACTCCCGACCCGGGGGAAACCTTGGAGCAAACCGCATTACGGGAAGTCCAGGAAGAGACCGGTCTGGAAACGGTCATAGAAGCGCGGATTAAGAGTATTGATTACTGGTTTTCCGATAAAAACGGCGATGTCCGCTACCACAAGACGGTGCATTTCTACCTGATGGCGCCGGTTGGGGGTCATATCGGGCTCCACGACCCGGAGTTCGATGAGGTGCAGTGGTTTCCTTACGACGTAGCCTTGAGCAGTTTGACCTATGCCAACGAGGTAGAGGTACTGCGTCAGGCGCTGGACCTGATTTCGCAGCAGGGAAAAGGCGGCTGAATGGCAGAGTTGCGGGGCGCTCGAATCATTCTGCGGGACAAGAAGCTGGAAGATGCCGAGCAGGATTACATCTGGCGTTGCGACCCGGAACTGGCCCAATTGGACGCGGCTTATCCCTTGACCATGAACTATGACCGTTACCTCAAGATGTTCCAGGACCAGTTGCGTTATCCCACGCCCGGCTCCCACCATTTTGGTATTGATGTGGAAGGCGGCAAGCTCATCGGCAACTGTATGTACTATGATTTGGACACGATAAATCTGGAAGCGGAACTGGGCATTGTCATCGGCGACAAGGATTACTGGAATAACGCCTACGGCTATGATGCCGTAGTTACTCTGCTCGACTATATGTTCAACGAGCGAAAGCTAAAACGAGTTTATCTGCATACCCTGGAATGGAACCAACGAGCCCAACGTAGCTTTGGCCGGTGCGGCTTTAGCCCGGTGCGGGAGGTGCGACGCATGGGTCGCGACTTCATCCTGATGGAAGTGCTGCGCGACAACTGGCTCGAAAAGGCCGAGGAGCGTCTGGCAAACCGATGGGCCTCCCCCACTCAGGAGTAGCCGTTAGCCCGGCCCGATGAATCTCTAACTGGCGGCGGTTATCGCTTCGCGCAGGTCAATGGCTTGCCGGTAAAGGGCGGAACCGATAATTACTGCTTCTACCCCGGTTTGGGCCAGTTGTCGGATGTGTTCCAGGGAAGCGACGCCGCCGGAGGCTTGCACCTTCAATTGGGTCTTTTCTACCAGTTCGGCGTTAGCCGCAAAGTTGGGAGCGGTCAAGGTGCCGTCTCGGGAAATGTCGGTGTAGAGAAGGCGGGGAACTCCCAAGTCGGCCATCTGCTCGGCCAGTTGCAGCGGGGTAACCGCGCTGCTTTCAGTCCACCCTTTAATGGCGACCAAGCCGTCCCTGGCATCCACCGCCGCCACCACAACTTCGCCTCCGTGCTCTTTGCAGAGACCCTCAATCAACGACGGATTTTCAATAGCTGCTGTACCGATGACGACCCGGCTAACCCCAGTGGCTAGCAGCGCGTGGGCGGTTTCCCGGTGGCGAATACCTCCGCCCACTTGCACCGGTATAGTTAGGGTGGAGACGATGGCCTTAATGACCGGCAGGTTGGCCGGACTACCGACAGCTGCCCCGTCCAAGTCCACCAAGTGCAGCCGGAGCGCTCCTTGCTCTTGCCAGCCGCGGGCCACCTCCAGCGGGTTATCGGAAAACACCGTTTCCTGCTGAAAGTCGCCCTGGAAGAGGCGGACGCATCGGCCGGCATTCAGGTCTATTGAGGGGACTACTTCCATCCGTCTTTACTTGGTGGAATCGGGAGCGGCCGCCCCGCCCCAGCTGTGAGTGAAGGTCAGGAAGTTGCGGTAGATTTGCAGGCCGACCGGCCCGCTCTTTTCCGGGTGGAATTGCGTCGCGGCCAAGTTATCCCGGGCGTAAACGCTGCAAAAGGGAATGCCGTAGGACGTGGTGCCGACCACGCCGCTCCGGTCAGTCGGGTCGGCGTAGTAGCTGTGGACGAAGTAGAAGTGGCTGGCCAAGGGTATGCCCTGGAATACCGGGTGGTTGCCGTGGCTACCGTTGAACTCAACGCTATTCCAGCCCATGTGGGGTACTTTCACGCCGAGAGGCAGCCTCCGCACCGGTCCGCTAACAATTCCCAGACAAGGAGCCTCCCCCTCCTCGGTGCGTTCCAGCAGCAATTGCAGACCCAAGCAAACGCCCAGAAAGGGGCGGCCAGAGGCTACGTATTCCCGAAGGGGTCCTGTCAGGCCCCGTTTTTCCAACGCCTGCATCGCTGCCGGTCCGGAGCCTACACCCGGCAGGATCGCCGCGTCGGCAGACATCAACTCGGTCGAATCCTCGGTTACCACCGGCGCAGCCCCGACAACTTCCAGGGCTTTGGCCACGCTGCGTAAGTTGCCGGACTGGTAATCGATTACTACTATCTTTAAGTCGTTGAATACCCGGTTCATCAAGACTAACTCCGGGCTCCGGTGGCCCGCTCTATCGGCAGCTCCCGGTCCTGGTAGCGGGCCAGGACGAACAGCAAGTCGCCGAGTCGGTTCAGGTAATGTATTATCAGTTCGTTGGTGAGTCGCCCCGCCTCATTTAACGCTACCACCCTCCGCTCGGCGGTGCGGATGACGGTGCGCGACATATCAATGGCCGAAGATGCCGGGGACCCGCCGGGCAGGACAAATACCGTCGGCATCTGAAACTCTTCTTCCAACGAATCTATTGTCTGTTCCAGGTTTGCCACCATTGTCTCGGTTACCGGGGCAAAGTGCTGCTGAAACAGTTCGTATTTGTCTGGCTCGGTCGCCAGCTCGGCAGCAATGGTGAACAGTTCTCGCTGGGCGTCCCGCAAAATGTCCTTGACCCGTTGGTCGTCCGACAGGGAACGAGCCAAGCCCATTACCGATACCGCCTCGTCGGTTATCCCGTAAGCCTCGGTGTGGGGGTCGTTCTTGGACACCCGCCCGCCGTAGAGCAGGCTGGTCTCCCCTGTGTCGCCAAACTTGGTATAGACCCGTTTCCGGTAGGAAGACGATGATGAAGTCACGTCAAATCCCCTCGTCTGAACTGAATAGGTTTATGCCCGCATCCCGGCCTTTTCTGAGGGAAAAGGCCCGATGGTCCCTCTTTCCTCGGGGAGAGAAAGCAGGGGGTATAGGAAAGCGCCAGAATTAGGTCCGTCCAGTTGGTTAAGGGCATTGTAGCATAGGGCCATAAGGTAGGGCTATACTGGATTGTAATGCTATTCTGAAGCCATTCTACCGGGGAGGTGCCACCGCCATGCCACCGGAAATCCGTGTCATTGGGATTGAAGGGATGCCCGAGGCCCAGCCGGGGGACGACCTGGCCGGGCAATTGCTGGAAGCCGCTGACCGGCAGAGTACGCCCGTAGAGTCTGGCGACATAGTCGTCGTAACCCAGAAAATAGTGTCTAAGGCGGAAGGTCGGGTGGTATCCGTCGACAGCGTGGCGGCGTCGCCCTTGGCTTTGTCCATAACCGAGGGACACCGACGGGATCCTCGGCACACCGAGCTTATCCTGCGCGAGAGCCGGCGGATTGTCCGAATGGATCGAGGGGTCATTATCAGTGAGACCTACCACGGCTTCAACTGTGCCAATGCCGGTATTGACGCTTCCAATATCCCCGGCGATGACACGGTGGCCCTGTTGCCGGTGGACCCGGATGCCTCGGCTCGGGGTATTCGGGCGACCATCAAGGAAAGAGCCGGGGTTGAAGTAGCAGTCCTCATCTCCGACACCTTCGGGCGGCCTTGGCGCAGCGCGGCGGTCAATGTCGCCATCGGAGTGGCCGGGTTCAACCCGCTACTCAGCTATGTAGGCCAGGAAGATTCCCACGGCAACTTGATGTACACGACGGTGATTGCGGTGGCCGATGAGTTGGCGGCGACGGCGGAACTGGTTACCGGTAAGGCGCTGGGCGTCCCGGTAGCCCTAATTCGCGGCTATCCCTACGAACCAATGGAGGATGCCAGCAACCAAGCCCTGATTCGCGACCCGGGCAAAGACCTGTTTCGGTAACTCGGAGCCCGGGCCGGACAGAGTAATCACTAATTACGAAGTTGTAATCCAGGATTGTGTTGGGACATTGGCCAAGGCAAGGCCAATTGCCGTACCCGTTCCGGCGCCTCCCCGAAGGTTGATACACCTACGCCCAGCAGTCGGAAGGCCCGACCAGGTAACAACTCCGCCAACAACAGTCGCCACGCTGTTTCCAGGATGACACCCTCCTCGGCGGTGGGATCCGGCAAGGTGGTCCGCCGGTTTAGGGTAGTATAGTCGGACAGACGCAGCTTCACGGTTATCGTTCGGCCTTGCAGTTCCTTTCGTTCCATGTGCCGGGCTACGTTGGCGGCCAACCCGGCCAATTCTGAGCGAAGGCCCTCCGGAGTGTCCAGGTCCGCGGGGAAGGTGGTCTCGGCGCTTACCGACTTGGGGGAGCGTTCCGTCCGCACCGGGTCGTTGTCTTGGCCGAGGGCCTTGGCCCGGAGGCTATCGGCTCGCTTGCCGAATTGCTTGGCAAACCAGTCGGCGGGCTGACCGGACAGATCTTCGATAGTTTTGACTCCATCCCGCCGCAGCCGCTCCGCCGTTTTCGGGCCAATGCCCCACAGCTTGCCTACCGGCAGCGGGGCCAGGAACTCTCGTTCTTGTCCCGGGGCCACTACCACGAGGCCGTCGGGTTTTTGCAAGTCCGAGGCAATTTTGGCTATCGACTTGGCGGTTCCCACCCCTACCGACAGGTTCAAGCCGATTTCCTCCTTGACTTGGCGTTTCAGGTCTATTGCCACGCCTAGAGGAGTCGGGCCGGCCGCCACCACCTCGGTAATGTCCAGATAAGCTTCGTCTAGGGACAAGGGTTCTACGAGGTCGGTCAGGTCGTGAAAAATGTCCATGACCCGGCGAGACATTTCTCGGTAACGGTCAAAGCGGGGGCGGACGACTATTCCCCGAGGACAGCGACGCACCGCGGTGGCCATGGGCATGGCCGAATGAACCCCAAACCCCCGGGCCTCATAGGATGCGGTGGCGACCACGCCCCGGCTGCGGGGGCTGCCGCCTACCAACACCGACTGGCCCCGCAGTTCCGGGTTATCCAGTTGTTCTACTGCGGCGTAAAAGGCATCCAGGTCGGCATGAATGATTTGGCGCATTGGCCGGACGTCTCCGCTTGTACCCTCTGTTGTTCTACCCCATACCCGTATTTTCTAACTCCCCGGGGTTATCTGAGTTATCAGCTAGCCAATGAGGGTTATGATTACCCCGCCGCCGCTGCTCAAAATTGCCAACTGCATTCGGTCAAACTGGGCATCGAACTACTGTTGTGCGACATCGAACCTAGCATCTATGGTATCCAGCCGGTTCAGAATTTGCCTTTGACCTTCCTCCTTTGATTCTAACCCCGCCCATCGAGTATCATCGGTTGCTGTTACCGCTTTGACACTCCCGAGCCGATTGCTAGGGTAGAGCTATCACATCGTTAGAAAATCTCGACAGGCCTTTATTCTAAACCCCTTACCCCAGCGGGGCTACCGGCAAGTGTCAGTGAATTAAACCCTTCTCTCTGCAACCCGGCAAAATTTGCTAATAGGCGGCCTCGGACCGGCTTGGGATGGAGCGGTTAGATATAGTCTCCTGCAATATGCCCCGCGTTGCTTCACCCCGGAAGGGGGGGCTTGAAGGTTCCGGACGCTGGACAGAAGGTTAGAATGTGTCCGAGAGATGGGGTATAATCTAGGGAGCTTTCCTTGGGGAACGCAGCCCTACGACAAGCCTACAATAATATAATAGAGGTGAAATATGCCTGCAGAAATTGGCGACGTTGCGCCGGACTTCAAGCTGTCCTCGGTAAGCGAGGGCGATTTTACCCTGAGCCAGTTCAAAGGCGAGAAGATAGTGGTTCTGTCCTTCCACGTCTTTGACTTTACCGCTGGTTGAACCACGCAAGCTACCTCTTTCCGGTCATACCACCGACGGTTTGAGGAGATGAATGCCCAGGTGCTGGGTATCAGCTGCGACCACGTTAACGCCCACCGGGCCTGGAGCACGGCGATGGGCGGACTGCCCTACCCGGAGCTTTCCGACTGGCACCCCAAGGGCCAGGTTACCGAGGCTTATGGCTTGTGGAACGAAGAGCGCGGGGCCGGAACTCGCGCCATAATTGTCGTGGACAAGGAAGGGGTCGTCCGTTTCCGGGAAATCTACGCTCCGGGCACGCTCCCCGACCCACTTTACGTCCTGGCTGAACTGGAAAAGCTGGACTGATTTTATAGTCGGATTCCCGGGTTAGCCGCCCACCTCGGGAGGTGGGGAGCAAAATTACGGGGTGAGTGTAATTCTCACCCCGGTTTAATTTATAATTCAGGCCCGATTGCATTTGGCAGTTCAGGCTTGGCGGGCAACGGCGGACGCCGTTGCGGGGGTATTGGCGCTTGGCGTCGTGGCGTATTGATCAGGCGCCAATCTTTTCTATCAGGTAGCTCAAGGTTCCTTTGGGTACGGTAATTTCCACTGCCTCGCCGACGGTGCGGTCCAGTAAGGCTTGACCCACTGGAGATACGGTAGAGATTTTCCCAGAGGAAGCGTCAGCCTCTCGCTTATCTACCAGGACATAATTTATTCTCTTGCCAGAGGCTACGTCCTTTATAGTGATACTGCTGCCCACTACCGCCCGTTTGCCGGCGTTTTCCCGGGCCTCACCGGAAAGTATCTGGGCGCTGCTAACTTCCGACTCCAGTTCCCGGATTTTGGCTACGACGAAACCCTGACGTTCCTTGGCCGCATCCAGGGGAGCGTTTTCCCGAAAGTCCTTGCCGGCCATGGCCTGCTTAACTTCCTCGTCCGCCCGTACCTTTTCGTCCTTGTATTTCGCCAACTCTTCTACCAGCCGGTTGTAGCCCTCCTCGCTGAGCTGAGGGCCTGAGGCGCGGCCTCTGGTCGTCGCCGATTCGCCAGCGCCGCCGCGGCGAGAGCGGCTGGCCCGCAGGTGGGTAGCCAAGTTGATGTCCGTCCACTCTTTTTTACGCACGAAAGTCAAAAATTCCTTAACCGGCGCCAGCCTCTTCTGGGCGTCCGCTCCACGCTGGGAGAACTCTTTGGCATACTCTTCTATCTGGCTTGGAGCCAGGTCGCTAACTTTACGGTCCCTTCCATACCAGTCAATAAAGCGGATAATTTCTTGATGACTGTCCATTGGTTTCTTGGCGTTTCTGCCGCTCTTCTTATCGGCGACAAACAGGCTAAGCGCGTCGTGCAGGTTGTTGGGCGCCTCCTCAACCGGCGGGGCGACCAAAACGGTGGTAGGGTCATCCGTGGAATTAGTGGGAGTGACCAAAGTAGCTACCTCCTTGAGATAAATGGGACCTCTGGCCGCTCCATAGCGAACGACCGGCCATTTTAGGTGAAGCTGGGCCATCGGGTGGGCATAAGTATGGATACAAGGCGGACTTGGCAGGGTCAGCTAGAGTAGCGGATAGGAGGCGAGATGCGGAGTTTTTCCTGATGCGGCGATAGGGCCTATAGCCGTTGGTTCGCTCGACCCGTTCCCTAATCGGGTCGGCTGGAGAAACCGCCCCCAAGGAGAGCTTCATTTCCCTTAAGCCTCGCCACTTCCGAAAAGCCGACGCCGGGTTACCCTCGACGATGGAATATTTTTCCATTGGCCTGTTACCCTCTTGTTGGTAATGCCACAGCCCTGGGCGGGCCGCCAACGGTTCCGCCAACGGTTTAATGGACTTTAATAATAGCAGTTAATCGGCTTGTCGGCAATTGCGACGTCGCGCAGGGCCGAGGACAATTTCCGTGGCGCTGGAGACTATTCTCGCGGCCCGGCCCCGCGACTCCTCGATTACCGACGACGCCACCTGCCCGATGCAAGGTGTTATACTTATACTATTGATACCACTGACAAATACGGCAAGGCGCCCGGAGGGGCAGGAGGAATTACTATGAAAGCAGTGCAGATAGAGGAGTTCGGCGGGCCGGAGGTCATGCAGTACCGGGAAGTGGCGGCCTTGGCGCCGGGAGCTGGGGATGCCCTGGTGGAGATTCAGGCGGTCGGCGTCAACTTCACAGACATCTATAGCCGATCCGGAATCAACCCCGGGCCGCCCCTGCCCCGAACCATCGGCGTGGAGGGCGCCGGCGTGGTTCGAGGAGTCGGCGCCGGGGTTACCGATATACAGGAAGGGGACGTGGTGGCCTATAGCAGCAGCCAGGGTTCCTACGCCGAACAGGCGGTGGTGCCGGCCTCCCGCCTGGTGAAAATGCCGGAGGGACTGGACGCCCGAGACGGAGCGGCAGTGATGCTCCAGGGAATGACCGCCCATTACCTCTGCCATTCTACCTATGCCGTTCAACCGGGCGATCGGGTTCTGGTGCACGCCGGAGCCGGCGGCGTCGGCCTGCTGCTGATACAAATGATTAAGCGGCTCGGCGGCTATGTATTTTCCACCGTATCCACTGAGGAGAAGGCGGAGTTGGCCCGGGGCGCCGGCGCCGACCACCTAATCCTCTACACTCAGGAAGACTTCGCCGAAACGGTAAAGCAAGCCACCAACGGGGCTGGACTCCAGGCCGTTTATGACGCAGTTGGGCTGACTACCTTTGACCAGAGCGTCAGTTGTCTGGCTCGGCGGGGCTACATGGTATTATACGGGCAAGCCAGCGGCGTGGTGCCGCCTATTGACCCCAGGATACTAGGTAACGGCTCCTTATACCTGACTCGGCCGGGTCTGGGCGACTATACCGCTACCACTGAAGAGTTGCGGCAGCGGGCCGGCGATGTGCTTGGCTGGGTTCAGTCTGGCGAACTAAAGCTGCGGGTGGAGCATATATTTCCCTTGGCGGATGCGGCGGAAGCCCATCGCCAGTTGGCCTCCCGCGCCACCACCGGCAAGTTGCTGCTTATTCCTTAGCGGCCTCGCGCCCGGAAATTCTTTGGCGGTCAGCCCTTCGACCGGATCCGGTTGAACCGATGGCCGCAAGTCATAGGTAGGGTCATCGGTATAATTGAAAGACGGGAGAGCAACCGGAATCGTTGACCGCTTGGGCCAACTTCCATATACTTGATACTTGGTCTATAAATTGGAATAAGGAGGCGATATGCCGGCGGAAGTTTCTACAGAAGAGGTTTACCAGGCCCTGAAAACTGTTTATGACCCGGAGATTCCGGTAAACGTGGTTGACTTGGGGTTGATTTACGATGTCCAGGTTAGCGACGATAGCAACGTCTTCGTCCAAATGACCCTGACCTTCCCCGGTTGTGGGATGGGGCCGCATATCGCCCAGCAGGCGGAGTGGGCGATCCAGGACTTGGACGGGGTGGAGGAAGTGGAGATTGAACTGACCTTTGATCCCCCCTGGTCTCCCGACCTGATTAGCGAAGAAGCCCGGATGCAACTAGGCATCTAGTTCCTGCACAGTGGTTTCCAGGCTACCGTTTACTCGTTACACCGGTTCCGCAGTAAAAATACCGGCGGACGCTGGGAGGAAATATGACCATGCCTCAGGAAAATGCTCGGCTGGAACAAATCAAACGAAGCTGGCAGCAGAAACGACAAATCACGGAACGGCTGTCCACCATTAAAACCAAGATCGGCGTTTACAGCGGCAAGGGTGGAGTGGGCAAGACCACGGTGGCGGTTAACTTGGCCGCCACCTTGGCCCAAGAAGGCAACAAAGTCGGGTTGCTGGACGTGGATATTGACTGCCCCAATGTTACCAAGGTATTGGGGATAACCGAGAAGGCCGACTATGTTGACGGTCAGATTGTGCCGGCCCAAAAGTGGGGCGTTAAGGTAATCTCTATGTCCTTCTTCCAGGAAAACGAGGAGGAAGCCATCATCTGGCGGGGGCCGATGATTCACAACGCCATCAATCAGTTCCTTCAGTCAACGGACTGGGGCGAGCTGGATTATCTGGTGGTGGATATGCCCCCGGGTACTTCCGACTCCCCCCTTACGGTGATGCAGACCTTGCCCATGGACGGTTTCGTGGTGGTAAGCACCCCGCAGGAGTTAGCGAACATAGACGCCAGGCGTTGTATCAATATGATTCGCAAGCTCAACCTGAACGTGGTAGGTATTGTGGAAAACTACACTGGGGATGTGTTCGGTCAGGGCGGCGGCGAAAATCTGGCTAAAGAAGTGGGCGCGCCTTACTTGGGCGCCCTGGCCCTCCGCTCCGCCTACCGGGACAACGCCCGCCCTACTGCTCTACTGGATTCGGAAGTAGGTGAAGAGTATGCCCACTTGGTCGAGGGCCTGAAGAAGAGTCTTAAGGAAATGGGGCGGGAAGCCGCCTGACCGGAGTGGGCCCGCTGGGGATTAGCCTTCATTACACCGACACACCGACCGGCCTAGTCCACTTCCATCGGCAAAACTTGGGCCTCGGAGGCGGCTTCCGGGGCCTTTTCTTTGCGGGCGCGCTTTTTTCTATCCGGCCGTCGGGCGGTGGTGGAGATTTTCAACAGCAGGTCCACTTCCCGGTTCATCGCTTCTTGGGAATAGGCGCTCTTTTCCCCCATTTGCCGAAATTTTTTGTAGCGAGCATTCATCAGTTTGCTTTGGGAAAGCTTGGACACGGCGGCCAGTTGGCGGACGATGGCGTTTTGCAGGGAGGTGGACGCTTCCCGGGAATTGCTATGGGCGCCCTCTGCCGGTTCAGGCGCGATGGAGTCTATTATACCTAGTTCCAGGCAATCCTTCGCCGTGAGCATCAGCGCTTCCGCCGCTTCTCGGTCAAGTTCCGGGTCGCCGTAAGGCCCGCCCAAGGTTCGGTTTAGGGAAATAGGAGAGTAAATTGCGTATTGCTGCATTATGATTCGGTCGGAAATGCTCAGAGCCAGGGCGCCTTCGTTACCCCCTTCTCCGATAATCACGGAGACAATTGGCACGGGAGCTTCCGTCATCATGGACAGCGTGGTGGCGATAGCGTTGCCGATGCCCTGCTCCTCCGCTTCCAACCCCGGGTCGGCCCCCTGAGTGTCTATGAAGGTTACCAAGGGCAACCCGAACTGGGTGGCGAGCTTGATTAGCCGTTGCGCTTTGCGCAGGCCGTCCGGGCAAACATGGTAGCCTTCTCCGGCCAAGGTATAGGGTCGCTGCTGCCCAACTACGGCCACCGGTTCGCCGCCCAGATAGCCAAGACCGGCGACGATTGACCGGTCGTCCCCCCGCAGGCGGTCGCCGTGTAACTCCACGAAGGGATCGAAGATAGTGCGTATGTAAAAGGTGGCGGAAGGTCGTTCTCCGTTGCGGGCGGCGGTTACGGCTTCCCAAGCTTCCGGGTCAGGATGGGCCTTCGGACGAGGGCGGGCCGCCGGCTTGAATTCACCCTTCCCCAATTTCTGGCCGCTAAGAACCTTCAGTAATGTAACCAGCCGGGGTTTCAGCGACTCCCGATCCACCACGTTGTCGAGCAAGCCATGGTGCAGATGAGATTCGGCGGTGTGGGCGTCCTGGGGCAGCGGCCCTCCCGTTGCTTCCCGTAAGGTGCGCAGGGGCGACAACCCGATCAGGGAACCCGGTTCAGCCAGAATCACGTCAGCGAGGTTGGCAAAGCTGGCATAGGCCTGCCCGGTTGACGGATTAGCTAGCGCCACAATGAAGGGCGCTCCCTTTTGCTTGAACCGGTTGGCGGCAGTAACCGTCTTTGCCATTTGCATTAAGGACAATACGCCCTCCTGAATCCGGGCTCCCCCGCCGGTGACCAAGGCCACCAGGGGCAGGTCTCGCCGGGCTGCCGTTTCCATTCCCAGGGCAATTTTTTCGCCTACCACGCTGCCCATGCTGCCCCCCATAAACCCGAAGTCCAGCACCACCATCATTGTCCTGATGCCGCCGATGCGACAACTGCCGATGACCGTGGCCTCGGTTAGTCCAGTGCGATTCTGATCTTGGCTCAACAGGTTCCGGTAGGAACCCCGCTGCGAGAATGAGATGGGCGCAACTGAGCTTAAATACTTGTAGGATTCTTTGAAACTTCTCCGGTCGGCTAGCAATTCAATCCGCTGGCGGGCGGACAGCGTGTAATGGAAACGGCAATAGGGGCAGACCCGGTAAGTCTGATAAGCCGCCGTTTCACTAATCTCCTCTTCGCAATAGAGGCATCGGTCATGGACCGACGACAAATAGATTCGGTCCAGGTTGCCATTCCGTCCAAACAAGTGTACCAGGAGATCGCCCAAGTTTCTCAATTGGTTTCCCCTCTACCCGCTTAACTTCGGACGAGAACTGCAGTCGCTCTTCCCCCGCGCATCTGGCAATCCCTCTATCCGCTGACCGAACAAACCTGATTTCATAATACAGCCAAGGGTCTTAATTGGAAAGGGATAAGCCCCGAACTCCCGGCCCTCTTCGTTTTCGGAGAGATGCCCCTGCTCCCGAGGAAGCGGGCGGATGAAAAGCCCGGCCCCAGACTGCCAGCCGCTCTTCCGGTTGGGACTACCGGGCAGGATATATTCATTGTATAATGAGCAAATCTTCTCCCGCTGGCGATGGGACTTTGTCCCGGCGTCCGGCGCGCCGGAATCCCGAATAAGGCGGGAAGTTGGGAATTGGCTTAAGAATCCCGAAGCGAAGCGGAACTTAACCGCTCCGCTTCGGTGAAGCGGTATAATAGCAGCTTGCCCGTAGGGGGGTGTGAAAGCCCTACCCGATTGACCGGACTTCGTTAGGTTAGCCGCAGCAAGATTCTGACCATTTTGATAGACGGGTTGCCAGCTAAACATCTCTTGGCAACTGGCGATGGTCGGTGAAACTTATTCGCTCAGGAGCTTAAAATGCCAGAAGCAAATAGAATTATTTATACTAAAATAGATGAGGCCCCGGCCTTGGCAACTCACTCTTTGTTGCCGATTCTCCGAGCCTTTACTAAAGGTTCAGGTATTGAACTGGAGACTTGGGATATATCGCTGGCTGGCCGCATTATTGCTAATTTCCCCGACAATTTGATAGATGAGCAGAAAATCCCGGATTATCTGACGATGTTGGGCGAGTTATCCGAGGATCCGTCGGCGAACATTATCAAGTTGCCCAATATCAGCGCTTCCATTCCCCAGTTGAAAGGGGCAATCCGGGAGCTGCAAGACCGGGGATATGCCATTCCCGACTACCCGGACGACCCGGCGACAGCTGAAGAACGCGAGGTACGGACGCGCTATTCCCGGGTGATCGGCAGCGCGGTGAACCCAGTCCTTCGGCAAGGGAACTCAGACCGCCGGTCGTCTAACTCGGTCAAGGAGCACGGCAAACGCAACCCCCACCGGATGATGCGGGACTGGCCGGAGGTGTCAAGGACCCGCGTCGCCCACATGAAGAGCGGAGATTTCTATGGCAGCGAGAAGGCGTTAACCATCGGGACGTCGGGTTCGGCAGCGATAGAGTTTGTGGCTGGCGACGGGAACGCGACCGGCTTGAAGGCCGGTATCTCCTTGGTAGCTGACGAAATTATTGATTGTTCCGTGATGAATGTACGGGAGTTGCGCGACTTCTACGGTGAAGAAACGGCAAAGGCTAAAGCCGAAGGTGTGTTGCTTTCGCTGCATCTTAAATCGACTATGATGCGCGTATCTGATCCGATTATTTTCGGACACTGTGTGTCGGTCTATTACGAAGACGTGTTAACCAAATACGCCGCCGAACTGGCTGAGATCGGGGTGAACCCCGAAAATGGAGTGGCGGAACTCTTCACCAAGCTTCAATTCCTGCCTGAGGCCAAACGAGCGGAAATCGAGGCGGATATCCAGGCGGTTTACAGCGCTCGCCCAGAGCTAGCGATGGTGGACTCCAGCCGGGGCATCACCAGCCTGCATGTGCCGAGCGATGTGATTATTGATGCCAGTATGCCGGTGATTATTCGCGATGGCGGTCGTACGTGGGGCCCGGACAACGAGTTACATGACACAATCGCGATGATTCCGGATCGCTCTTACTCGACTTTATACCAAGCGGTTATAGCGGACTGCCAGGAGAACGGGGCGTTTGATCCGGCCACCATCGGCAGTGTCGCTAACGTCGGGCTTATGGCCCAGGCCGCTGAAGAGTATGGTTCTCACGACAAGACTTTTACCGCTCCCGGCAATGGGATGATCCGGGTCAGGGAGGCCTCCGGGGCGACCCTGCTGGAACAGAGCGTTGAGGAAGGCGACATCTTTCGGATGTGCCAGACCAAAGACGAGGCGATTAAAGACTGGGTCAGGCTTGGAGTTAACCGGGCCAGAATCACGGGCACGCCGGCCATTTTCTGGCTGGACCAGAACCGCGCTCATGACGCTGAGCTGATTAAGAAAGTGGACCAATATCTGTCCACCCATGATACGGTTGGGCTGGACATTCGCATTATGGCTCCGATAGATGCGATGAAGTTTACGTTGGCGCGAAGTAGAGCCGGCCAGGACACTATTTCCGTGACCGGCAATGTTTTGCGCGACTATCTGACCGACCTATTTCCCATTCTGGAACTAGGCACCAGCGCCAAGATGCTCTCGGTCGTCCCGCTGCTCAAAGGCGGCGGGATGTTTGAGACCGGCGCCGGCGGATCGGCGCCTCGGCATGTGCAGCAGTTTCTGGAGGAGGGCCATTTACGCTGGGACTCTCTAGGGGAATTCTGCGCTCTCGTTGCGTCCTTCGAGCATTGCGCCCAAGCGTTCGGGAACGACAGGGCCCAACTTTTGGCGGATACCTTGGACCAGGCAATCGGCGAACACATGGAACAACGCCGGGCGCCATCGCGTCGGGTGAACGAACTGGACACCCGAGGCAGCCATTTCTACCTGGCTTTGTACTGGGCGGAAGCGTTGGTTCAGCAGACCAAAGACCCTGAGCTGCAAGCCCGCTTTACCGGGGTGGCTGAACAGTTGGCCGCCAATGAAGAAAAAATTGTCCAGGAGCTGAAGGACGCTCAGGGACGGCCGGTCGAAATTGGCGGCTATTACCTCCCTAATGACGAGATGGCCGCCAAAGCTATGCGTCCCAGCCCCACGCTGAATGGGATCGTGGACGCAATTTAACCATACGCCGATTCCGCTAACTACCTGACCTTCGAGTAAACTGCGCTAGTCTCGGCGTAATATGAGCTGAACGAGAACAAGGGCATCCCCGGTGTCTTGTTCTCATATATCAGACAGTTTGCCAAGTTAAGCCAAATAAATAAAGGAGCGCTAACCCGATGAGAAGCAAAGTAACCGTAGTCGGCGCCGGCAATGTGGGCGCCACTGCCGTTCAGAGAATTCACCAGTTGGGATATGCAGACACGGTGTTGGTCGATGTGGTGGAAGACCTGCCTCAAGGCAAGGCTCTGGATATGCTGGAATCGGGGCCGGTCATCGGTTCCGACGCCAGCGTGGTCGGCAGTAACGATTACGAAGCTACCGCCGGTTCTGACGTGGTAGTGATTACCGCCGGCATTGCCCGACGGCCGGGCATGAGCCGGGACGACCTGTTGATAACTAATATGAACATTACCACGGCGGTTACCGAACAGGCAGTTAAGTATTCCCCTGATTGCATCATCCTGGCGGTAACCAATCCGCTGGATGCTATGTGCCAGAACATCCTTGAATCCAGCGGCTTTTCGCGCAACCGGGTCTTTGGCATGGCCGGAGTGTTGGACACCGCCCGGTTCCGAACCTTTATCGCCCAGGAGTTGAACGTTTCCGTCGAAGATGTTCAGGCTTATGTGTTGGGCGGGCACGGCGACGATATGGTGCCTCTGGTGCGGTACACTACCGTTGGGGGCATTCCCATCGGTGAGATGCTCTCCGAAGAGAAGGTCGATGCGCTGGTGCAGCGAACCCGCCAGGGCGGCGGTGAAATTGTGGCCCTGCTCAAGGCCGGCAGCGCCTACTATGCCCCCTCGGCTTCCATTACCCAGATGGTGGAAGCTATATTGCTGGACAAGAAGCGTATTCTCCCCGGTTGCGCTTATCTGGAAGGGGAGTTCGGGATCAACGGCGTGTGTGTCGGCGTTCCCATCAAGGTAGGCGCCGGGGGAATGGAACAGGTTATTGAAATAAAACTCACCGACCAGGAACGTGCTGCCCTGAACGCTTCGGCGGCTAGCGTTCAGGAATTGGTGGACGTAATGCGCAAAGCCAAGGAGGAGGCCTAACTGTTCGCCTTAAGGACCGCGCCCTTTAACGCAGCCCCGCAGAGCTGAGTCCGTTTATTGACTTGCCGCAAGGCCTTGCAATAAGAAGGCGGGGTCTTACGGTATAAAGTCATATATCTCACCAAAACGAGGAGGGCTGACCAATGGCCGAGCGCAATTCCCGGGAAGGGGAACTTCTGGAAAAGGCGGCCCAGTTTCTGCCGGGCGGTGGCTCCGGTAATACTAACTTCCCCGACTCGCTTCAATTTCTGGCCAGAGAGGGGCGCGGGTCCCGCATTTGGGATGTCAGCGGCAATGAATACGTGGATTGGCTGATGGGCTCCGGGCCGATGCTGCTGGGTCATGCTCACCCGGCGGTGGTGGCTGCTGTAACCGAGGCCATTGGTCAAGGCAGCACCTTCTTTACCACCAATGAAAGAGCGGTGCTGCTGGCGGAGGAGTTGGTCAAGGCGGTCCCCTGCGCCGATAAGGTGCGCTTCACCACCAGCGGCACCGACGCCTGCTTTCAATGTATGCGGGTGGCCCGGGCTTATCGCCGGCGGGAGAAGGTGCTGAAGTTTGAAGGCGGTTACCACGGCACCAGTGACTATGCCTTGATGAGCGTTACCCCCGCGACTGCGGAAGAGTACCCCCAAGCTGTCTCCAATGGCGCGGGTATTCCAAAGGCGATTCAGGAACTGATGCTCATTGCCCCTTTCAATGACCTGGATACTACTTTTGCCATCATTGAGGCCCATCACAGTGAACTGGCGGCGGTTATTATCGAACCGTTGCAGCGGATAATCGCGCCCCGGCCCGGCTTCTTGCAAGGGTTGCGCGAAATCACCCAACGGTACGATATACCCCTCATTTTTGATGAGGTGGTTACCGGGTTTCGTTTGGCCTATGGTGGCGCCCAAGAGTTTTATGGCGTAACTCCCGACCTTTGCTCCGTAGGTAAGGTAATGGGCGGAGGTTACCCTCTGGCTGCTATAATGGGACGGGACGACATAATGTCGGTTTATGACCAATCCTTGGTAGCCTCCGACGACTACGTTAATCAGGTTGGCACCCTGAATGGCAACCCCGTTGCCTGCGCCGCCGGGCTGGCGACCTTGGCCGAGCTAAGAAAGGATGGGGCCTATGAGCAACTCCGAAATACCGGGGGGCAACTTCGCCAAGCCTTGGTAGATATCTGCGCTGAGAACGGCCTGCCGGTACAGAGCAGCGGCGAAGATTCTATATTTGACCTATGCTTTACCGATAGGCCGGTGCGAAACTACCGGGACGGGCTGGCCGCCGACGGGGCGACGATGGCCCGGTTCAACGCCGGTTTGCTGGAGCGGGGCATCCTGAAGGGCTGGCCTCAGAAGTTCTACCCTTCGTTGGCTCATACCGACGCCGACGTGGAGCAGACCATTAACGCTTTCCGGGAAGTGGCGCCGACGCTCTCCGCCGGTTAGCTGATGAGGCGGAAGATTTGTTGCAGGAAACCCGGGGATGGTCAAAGCGCCAGGACAACGGGTGGTCGCTCGGGTTTCGGTCGCGGTACTAACCCCACGGTTCGTTAATCAGTACTAACTCGGTCAACAAGGCGTGCAGGCAGCCGAGGGTTTGACCGGATTGGCGGGCGTGATCGGTCAGGATTTGGAAGGTGTTGGAGGCAGCGGACCCGAGGTTGTCTAGGTAGGCTTGGTGTTGGCGCAAGGACTCCAAACCGACTTGCCAATAGCCGCTCACGTCGATACCATGGGTGGCGACAGTTTTGTCCACCCCCAGGACTGCTACGAAGCGGACGCCGTTCCACGGCTCCAACCCCTCATCCAGTAACTCTCGGAAATCCAGCGGTTGCCTGCGTCCCGGCCGGCGTCGAGGGTTGCCAGTCCTACGTTGCGGTGGTCGGCCATATTCAAGTGGCCTGAGGAAAACTTCAAGCGGTGGTTCAGAGTGATAAGTAGGTCGGGACAATAACGGCGAATGGCGCGGCTCAAGTCCCGGCGCAAGGGCAACCCGTACTCAATTATACCGTCGGGGTAGTCTAGGAACTCGACGGCGCTTACCCCTACTATACCGGCGGCGTTTACCTCTTCCTGAGCGCGCAATGGCCCGACTTCCGCCGGATCCATACTGTCTATGCCGGCCTCGCCGCTGGAGACCATCAAGTAAATAACTTGCTTACCTTGGGCCGTCCATTTAGCTACGGCGCTGGCGCCGCCGTATTCCAGATCGTCGGGATGGGCTACGATTGCCAGAGCTTTCTGCCAGTCCTCGGGCATTTCCCGTAGCGGATCGGGACGTTGCTGCATTTGTATTCCTTGTTTCCCGGCTTAGATTGAACCGAGTTTCTTGACTCGTCAAGAAACCGGCGGCGAGTTGGGCCGCCGCCATACCCGGCTTTCGGCGGCGGGCGCTACCGGCCAGCTCCCAGTTTCATTGTCAGCGGTTGGGCGCTCATAATGTGCTTTTGCAGACCCAGTTCTTGAGGAGAAATTCCCATAGCCAGCCCGATTAGCTGGGGTAAGTGCAAGATAGGCAGGTCGATTTTCCGGCGCAGTTGAGCCGAGGCTTTGGGCTGGTAGCCGTCCAGATTCAGGTGGCACAGAGGGCAAGGAGTTACCATTGCATCGGCGCCCAGGTCTTTGGCTTCGCTGGTGTGCTTGCCGGTCATTGCCATGGAGTTCTTTTCGTTGATAGTCAGGATGGGGAAGCCGCAGCAACGAGTTTTGCCGGCGAAGTCCACTACCGTCGCCCCCAGCGTTTCAATCAACGTTTCCAGGGAGGTTTGTCGCTCCGGGTGTTCCTCAATGTCCAGAGCCTCGGTAGGACGGACGATGTAACAGCCGTAGAAGGGAGCCATCCGTATCCCGGCCAGGGGGCGGGTAACCTTTTCCAACAGCTGGTCTAGCCCCACGTCCTCGATAAGTATCCAGAGCAGGTGCTTGGGTTCGGCGGAGCCTTGATACTCCAGCCCCTCCTCGGCCAGGTAGGAGTTTATCTGGGCCAAGTATTCCGGGTCGCGTTGCATCCGCAGGTTGGCCTGGCTCATCACGCCTTGGCAGGTGCTGCAAATGGTCAGGATAGGCAGCCCCATTTTCTCCGCCTTGGCGAAGTTGCGGGCGTTGAGGGTGTCGCCGAAAAGCTGATTTTTCTCCTGGAGGACGCCGGCGCCGGTGCAGGTCCAAGCCGGAATCTCTTCCAGTTCGATGCCTAATCTTTGGCAAATCATTCGGGCCGCCGGGTATAGCTCCGGCGCCGCTCCTTGGGATACACAACCGGGGAAGAAAGCGTACTTCACTGATTACTCCTTGATGCTGATCCGAGTAAGAGATAATGCCGTTTCCGCCGCGGAGCGAGCGCCTGAATACGCTTGCGATCGCTGCTGCCGGCGTACAAGCGACTGAACGCCGCTAGTCTAAAAATCGGAAATCGGAGGTTGGATATAGTCTAGCCGAAGGGCGAACTCTTGCCGATTTGCGGGCCGTACAGGTCCGGTTCGAGCTTGCGGAACAGGCGGCGGACGTTTTCCACGTTTTCCACGTTTTTATGGCGGATGGGCGGCATCTTGCCGTGGGTCAAAGCTCGCCAACCCACTGGAGCGTAGCTAAACATCGCTCCCAGGTTGGTTACTCCACCCACCGATTTAATCGGCAGGCGCAGCTCGTCCAAGCGTCCGCTGTGGCCCACCGACTCGGTAAAGGCGCTGGTGTGGCGGGCGCCGTTATTCCGGTTAAAGCCGGCATTAACCGCCTGCTCCCGCAGGGCCATAATCCGGTCCATCGGCGCCACGCCCTTGGGGCAGGCTTGAACACATTCGTTGCAGCGGGTGCAGTCCCAAATCCCGGTAGGTTCGCTCAGGTTGCGCAGCCGCTCCCGCGATACGCCTTCCCGGTTTCCGTCCCGGGGGTCGGCGGTAAAGCGGTAAGCCTTGGCCAGGGCCGCCGGGCCCAGGAAAGTGGGGTCCACTTCCAGCACGGTGCAGTCGGAAACGCAGGCGCCGCACATAATGCAGGCGGTAACGCCGGACAGGTGCAGCATAGACTCGTTGGAAGCGATGTATTCGCCCTCCGGCTCCGCTCCCTGGGGCTGGAGATAAGGTTCCACTGCTCGAATTTTGCTCCAGAAGGGTTCGAAGTCAACCGTCAGGTCTTTCACCACCGGCATTACTCCGGCCGGCTCCACTACTATGGCGTTGTCGGCGTCCAGGACGCGGGACAGGGCGGTCTTGCAGGCCAAGCCGGCGTGGCCGTTTATCCGCATTGCGCAGGAGCCGCAAATGGCGCTGCGGCAGGAGCAGCGCAGGGTTAGGGTTCCGTCTTGCTCTTCCCGGATCTTAATCAAGGCGTCCAGAACGGTAGCGTTGTCGGCGAGAGAGACGGCATACTCTTGCCAGTAGGATTCGGGCTGGGCCGCCTCTGGGTCAAATCGCTTGATTTTTACTTTGGCATCCATTGGCTAGTACTTCCTCTCTTCCAGTTCCCATTTGGTAATCGTGACTGGCAGGTATGAGACTTCCGGCCCAATCTCGCCTTTCTTGGCGACAATGTGCTTGAGCCAGTTCGCGTCGTCCCGGCTGGGGTAATCGGTACGGGCCTGAGCGCCCCGGCTTTCCTTGCGGTCCAGCGCGCTGATCGCAATGGTGTCGGCCACGTCCAGCATATAGCCTAACTCCAGAGCAAAGACCAAGTCGGTATTGAACACCCGGTTCTTGTTATGAACGGGTACTTGAGCGTAACGGTCGCGCAGTTGGCCCAAGTCGCGGATAGCTTCCTCGATGCTCTGATGGTCCCGGTAAACCGCCACGTTGCGCACCATCGATTCGCCCATACCCAGCCGGATATTGCCCCAGCGGTCGCCGTTGTCCGGGCGTTCCAGCATATCCCGGATGCGCTTTTCCTCGCGGGCTACTACCTCTTGCTCATTGAACTGGAGGTAGTCCATATCGCGGCTGGCCTCGGCGGCGTGGTTGCCGGAACGCTCGCCGAACACGATGGTATCTAGCAGGGAATTGGCGCCCAGACGGTTGCCGCCGTGGACGCTGACATTAGCGCATTCACCGGCGGCATAGACCCCCGGCAGGGTGGTCTGGCCGTCAATATCGGTTTTGATGCCGCCCATGATGTAGTGCATTCCGGGGCGAATGGGAACCGGCTCCCGCGCCATATCCACGCCGGCCAGGTCGATGCCGATTTCTCGAATCTGGCTGAGTTTTTCGGTTATCAGCGCCTCGCCAAGGTGAGTGCAGTCAAGGAAGACGCAGCCGTTGATTCCGTTGCCGGCGTTTATTTCCGTCTGCTCGGCCCGGGAAACCACGTCGCGGGAGGCTAGTTCCATCATATTGGGAGCGTATTTTTCCATAAAACGGTTGCCGTCTTTGTCCCGCAGGTAGGCCCCTTCGCCCCGGGCCGCTTCGGACAGCAGCACCCCGCTGCCGGCTAGGGTAGTGGGATGATACTGCACCATCTCCATATCCATCAACCCGGCCCCGGCGTTATAGGCGAGGGCCATACCATCGCCGGTAACGATGAGGGCGTTGGTGGAGGGTTCAAAGAGGCGACCGCAGCCGCCGGTGCAGAAAATAATGGTCTTGGCGCGGATGGCGCGCAGTTGGCCGGTGCGGATTTCCAGAGCGGTTACTCCGCCCACCTGCCCATCTTCAACTATTAAGGAGGTAACGAACCACTCTTCATAGCTCTGCACATCGGACTTGACGAGTTGCTCAAACATTACGTGGAGCAGGGCTTGGCCGGTAAAATCGCCGACGAAGAAGGTGCGGGCGCGGCGCTGACCGCCGAAGGCTCGGGTGCCCAGCTTGCCCTCGTCGTCTCGATTAAAGGTAACCCCCATGTGTTCCATATCGATGAGGGCTTTGCCCGCCGACCGGCACATCACTTCGATGGCGTCCTGGTCGCCCAGAAAGTCGCTGCCCTTGATGGTGTCATAGGCGTGATCTTCCCAATCGTCGCCCCGGTCGAGAAGGGCGGCGTTAATACCGCCCTGGGCGGCGTTGGAGTGGCTGCGTACCGGGTGAACCTTGCTGATTATGGCGGTATTGGCGCCATTGGCCCGGGCGGCGATGGCCGCGCGCATCCCGGCCAACCCGGCGCCGATTACCAGGACATCATGCTCCAGCATACTCTTTTCGCTTTCTCCTACCTTCAGGCTACAGGCAATTTTCTGATGCCTGCTGATTTGCTTTGTAGTCGGTGGATGATTCACACCGGCTAGGTATCTCCCCGAACCTGCATCGCCAGCAATAAGGAAGCGATGCTCTTGGCATCCCGTATTGCGCCCTGGGCAATCAGTTGCAATGTATCTTGCAGTGGCACTCGGTGAGTTTCGACTATCTCGTCGTAGTCTTGCTCTAGCCGGGACGGACGGAGTTGGGTCGCCAGGTAAGCGTACATATACTCGTTGCACCAGCCCGGCGCCAGATGAAAACTGGAAAGCCGGCGCAACTTACCAGCGGTATGCCCGATTTCTTCCTGAAGTTCCCGTATTGCCGCCGCTTCGGGGGTCTCGCCGTCTTCGATACCGCCGGCGGGAACTTCCAGCAAAGTCGCTTCGACGGCCTTTCGATATTGTCGCACCAGCACCACGTTGCCGGCCTCGTCTAAAGGCACCATGCATACTGAGTCGGAATGGTCAACGATTTCCCGGCTGGTCAACCTTCCGTTGGGCATTCTGATCTCGTCCTTACGCAGGCTGAGGATAGCGCCCTGGTAAATGGAGGCGGAGGTCAGGGTGGTTTCGGTCAGCCCGGTCGCCGGCTGCTCGGGGTGGATTTGCGTGTTGTCGCTCACCGTTAAAATTCCTCAATAGACCACAATATCGGGTGTTATTGACCCCGGATGCTGAACCCCAGCCGCCGAGTCAAAGTGGCGTAAAAATGGTTAGGCGGATTAGTCCGTAAAAATCGGGCTTTCAGGGGGCTTTGTTCTACTTCCACCCAATCGCCAGGCTCCAGAGAAAGGTTAAAATAGCCGTCCACGCTCAGCGCCGCCTCCTGCGCCCCCTCTAGGTAAAGGCCCACCTTCGTCTTTGGCGATAAAACTAGGGATGCGGTCATCCCCACGTGAGCCGCCACCGGCTTTAAGACCAGGCTGTCCGACAGCGGGTCCAGGATGGGGCCGCCGACTGCCAGACTGTAGCCGGTGCTGCCGGTGGCTGTAGCCAGGATAATGCCGTCGGCCCGCAAGGAGGCCACCTCGGCCCCGTCCACAGTGGTGCGGATAGTTACCACGCGGGAGACGGCGCCCCGGGACAGCGCTACGTCATTTAGGGCATGAAACGGCCCTTCTACTACTTCGGAGCCGCCTCTTGCGCCGCGGATTACCCGCGCGGTTATCATATTATGGGCGTCCACCCGCCCGCCGCCGTTATAGTAGCCAGGCAGCTTTTCCAGGGCGTCGTGAACTTGCAGTTCGGTCATAAATCCCAAGCGGCCCATGTTGATGCCAACCATCGGAACGCCGCAGGGCGCGGTTACCTGAACTGCCCGCAGCATAGTGCCGTCGCCGCCGGCGGTTACCACCAAATCGGTATCCGCCACCTGCTGCCGGAGATTTTCCAGGTTTTCCGCCGAGGAAATCCAGCTGCTTTGTTGGAGTGACAGTTCGTTCACGATGGCGGTACTCAAATCCAAAGCCTCGGGTATGCGGGCATTGTAAATGATTCCGACGGTATTCATCAGACTGGACAAGACGTTTGACCCCACTAGCTGAGTCCCGTTCAATCGGGGTAGGGAAGGGCAGTTTAGCATTGCCTCTATTTGGTGTCAATCGCCGCCGGTTGGAGCGCCCGACGCTTTTCATTCTCCTTCCCGCCGGAGCTTGACCGGGCAAGGGATACGTAGGTATCACCCGCGCCGAGAATGCTTGAGCAACCCCGTTTCCGGCGCTGGCGGTTCTGCCGCTCAGTTTAGCGAAGAACAACCCCGGACAGGGCGGTCGCTGTATTTTCGGCAAAGGTTAGCAGGGGACCGGGAGCGATGCCCAGTAGGACAGTAACCGAGGTGGTTAAGGCCAGCGCTAGAGAGGTCAGCCGGGAGACTGGCTCGCCTTTCCCGGGATCTCCTTCCGATGTATTGTCCTGATCTTCTTGGCCGAACGCCTCTGCCGGGGTTGGCCAAAGGAACATTACCCGGATAATCCGCACATAATAGTAGGTGGAAACTACGCTGTTGATTACGCCCAGGATGGCCAACCAGGCCAAGCCGCTTTTTACTGCCGCCGTGAACACATAAATCTTGGCGACGAAAATGCCGGTGGGAGGGATGCCAATCAAGGCGATCAGGGCCACCGCCAGGGTTACCGCCAGGAAGGGAGAACGGCGAATCATCCCGGCGTAATCCTCTATTTGCTCACTTCCTATTCGTTGGCTGATAGCGATGATCGCGAAAAGGGCGGTCAGGTTGGCGGCGGCGTAGGCTGCCAAGTAGAAAAGAACGCTGCTGGGGCCGAAAGTGGAGAACCCGGCAATTGCCGTTGTAGCAGTAGCTGACGCCGACTCGCCGGCGGCGGGTTGGGCCACCGCAGCGACGCCGACCAAGAGGTAGCCGGCGTGGGCGATGGCGCTGTAGCCGAAGAGACGCCGGATGTTGCGTTGGGTAATGGCGACCAGGTTGCCGACGGTCATTGAAACCGCCGCCAGAGCGGCCAGCAACATACTCCATTCATTGTCCAGGCTCGGAAAACCGGTATAAAGCACTCGCAGCAGCAGCGCGAAGGCGGCGGCCTTGCTGGCTACTGAAAGGAAGGCTACCACCGGAAGGGGCGCCCCTTCGTAAACATCCGGCGCCCACATCTGGGAAGGCGCTGCTGAAAGCTTGAAGGCAATGCCAACGGTAATTAGGGTTATACCGACTAGAATGGGGTAGCTCCCGAAGGGAAGATTCGGCTGGGTCGGAGCCTGCTGGAGGCCGAGGGAAATTCCTTCCAGGCTGGAGCTGCCGGTGAAGCCAAATATCAGCGCCATGCCATAAAGGGTCAGCGCCGAGCTGATGGCTCCGATAATCAGGAACTTCATCCCTGCCTCGCTGGACTTGGCGTTCATCATGAAGGCGGTCAGCGCTACCAAGGGCAAGGTGGTCAGTTCCAGGGCAACATATATGGTTATTAATTCGGTAGCGGAGGCGAGGAGCATCATTCCACTGGCCGACAGGAGCATCAGCCCGTAAAACTCTCCTTGCAATCGGGTTAGTCCCTTTACAAAATCCACCGAGGCCAGGATTACCAGGGCCGTGGCGGTCGCCACCAGGAGGTTAAAGAAAATCCCGAACTGGTCCACGGCCAGACTTCGCGAGAGGATGCTGGTTGCTGGCACAAGATTGTACGGCTCCGGCCCACCCAACCCGCCCAAGGGGCCCGGAAGTTCAGCCAGCTGGAGCAGGCTCAACGTGAGGGGAGCCGACAGTCCCACGAGGGCCAATGCAGCCAACCAACCTTTGCGGCGAGTCGCCAAGTCAGCCAGTATGACCAGGATACCCAGCCCGGCCATGGTCAACTGAGGCGATATGAGATATAGGTCGTGTAGTGACATAGTTTTGTTGAAAGTTACCGGGAAGTTTCCGCTAGGTTAGGTATCTTCTGGTTAATCAGTTCTACCATGGGCGTAATTCCAGTGTTAAAAACATCGGTAAGGAGGGCTGGATAGACTCCCACTACGACTATGCTGATTACCAGCAGGGCCAGGGGAACCGCTTCCAGGAAAGACGCATCCGTAAGGTCGGCGAACCGCTCTCGGGGCGGGCCGAACAGGGAACGCTCAAACATCCACAGAATGTAGCCCGCAGCCCCGATTATGCCTAGAACGGCCAGGGCGGTGAGCCAAGGGAAAGCTCTAAAGGCGCCGAAAAATATTAGGACCTCCGACACAAACCCGCTTAACCCCGGCAGTCCCAAGGAAGCGAACCCGGCAATTGCCAGGGCCGTGGCGGCCACCGGCATTCGCCCGGCCAGCCCGCCCAGGTCCGGAATGTGCCGAGTATGCGTCTTATCGTAAATCAGGCCCACACTCAAGAAAAGCAATCCGGTAATGGTTCCGTGGGTGAATAGCTGCATTGCCGCCCCATTTAACCCGACCGAAGTTAACTCCCCGCCGGCCACTCCCACTGACCCGATGCCGACCAGCACCAGGCCCATGTGGCTGACGCTGGAATTGGCGATTAGCCGTTTCAAATCGGTTTGACGAAGGGTAACCACCGCTCCGTAAAGCGCGCTAATTACTCCCAACAGAATCAACGCCCAAGCAAAAGTCCTTATTTCGGTAGGGAACATCCCTACGTTGATTCGGAGCAGCCCGTATCCGCCCATTTTTAACATCACTCCGGCGAGCATAACGCTGGCGGCGGTAGGCGCATCGGTATGGGCGTCGGGCAGCCAGGTGTGTACTGGCCAAGTCGGGAGCTTGATGGCAAAGGCGGTAAAAAACAACCAGAAAATGACCCCCAGCGGCAGTGCGGCAGTAGCGCCGTTAAGCATCGAGCCTTGTTCCAGGAGTTGGGTCATATCAAAGGAGCCGCCGGGTTGGCTCAGGAATACCGCCCCAATGCCTACCAGCATAAAGGCGCTACCCAGAATGGTGAAAATGAGGAATTTCATTGCCGAGTATTCTTTGCGACCGGCGCCCCAAGTGGCGATGAGCATATACATCGGCGCCAGTTCCAACTCCCAGAACAGGAAGAACAAGAGAAAGTCTAGCGAGGTAAAGACGCCCATCACCGCCGTTTGGAGCAGCAGGAGCCAGATAAAATACTCCCGAACCCGGGTTTTGATCGACCAAGAGGCGATAACGGCGCAAAAGCCCAGAAGTCCGGTGAGCAGCACCAGCGGCGCGCTCAGACCGTCAACTCCCAGGAAGTAGCTGGCATTGAAGGTTTGGGCGGAAATCCAGGGAAGTCGGTCTACCAGTTGAAATCGGGCGGCCCCTTCGCCCCGGTCGAAGAGAATAAATACGGCCAGCGACAGCGCCAAGTCGGCTAGCCCGATAAGCAGGGCAAACCCCCGGATAGTACGGTCGCCCCGCAGCAGGGCAAGAATAACCAACGCCCCGATTGCTGGGAGAAACACGGTGAGGGAGAGTAGTCCAGGAAAGGCGTACATTTCGCTAATCTCTCATCCCGGCGCCGAAAATCAGGTAGCCTAGCAAAATCAGGACAACGCCCAGTACGGTTACCGTCCCATAAAACTGAACCTGCCCGGTCTGTAGTTGGGCCAGCAGCCGCCCGGCGTTGCGAAATATCCCGGCGATAAAGTCCGCCAACCCGTCCACCAGGATGCGATCCAGCCAGTCAATGGCCCCGGTAAGGTATCGGTAAAACCCGCGCCGCACCAGCAGCCCTTCGTACAGTTCGTCGGCGAAATACTTTCTGGAAAGGAGCGTGTATAGTGGCCCGGCTTTAGTCAACGGCTCGGCCAGTTCAGCCGCATTTCCCGGTTCCCGGTTCTCTCCCAGTTCGCGGGATAGGAGAAATTGGTAAAGGAGCCAGGCCAGACCGATGCCGACGAGGGCGACTAACGTGGAAACCAGGGTCATCATAAAGCTGAAAGGAGGCGTTTGGGGCTGGTTGAAGAAAACTGCTGACTCCACGTATCCGGAGAACCAGTGGCCGGGAATCACTAGCAGAGTCTTGACCCACTGCGGGTTTACCAAGTATCCGACGGTTACTGCCGCCACACCCAGGAGGAGCATTGGCCCCACCATCACCCAGGGTGATTCGGTCCGGCTCCCCTCTGCGGATACTGAGGAAGGGGCGGGTTCCTGCCGGTCGGCGGCATCCCGTATTTCCTGAGCGCCCCCGCCGCGAAACTCTCCGTGGAAAGTGAGGAAAATCATCCGGAAGGTATAGAAAGCGGTGAGGAGCACGCCGGCCAGGAGCAGTCCAAAAACGAGACGCGCTACCCAGGGCGCAACTAGTCCCCCGCTCAGACCGGCAGCGGTCAAGATTTCATCCTTGCTCCAGAACCCGGCCAAAGGAATAATTCCCACCAGGCTCAGGCCCCCGACCAGGGCCAAGGCGTAAGTCCAGGGCATTTCTCGGCGTAGCCCGCCCATGTAGCGCATATTGAAGGTGCCGCTGGCGTGGTTGACACTGCCCGCCGTCAGGAACAACAGGGCCTTAAAGTAGGCGTGAGTAAAGAGGTGGAACAGGGCCGGACCAAAAGCGCCGAGACCCAGGGCGGCCATCATATATCCCAATTGGCTGATGGTCGAATAGGCCATCACCCGCTTGATGTCGTTCATCACCAGGCCCAGGGTAGCGGACGCGAAGGCCGTAAATCCGCCAACCAGCGCCACTACGGTTAACGCCTCCCGCGTCTCCTGGAACAGGGGATAAAAGCGGGCCACCAGGAACACGCCGGCGGCCACCATCGTAGCGGCGTGGATGAGGGCGCTGACCGGTGTAGGGCCTTCCATCGCGTCGGGCAGCCAAGTATGCAGGGGGAACTGGCCGGACTTGCCAGCCGCCCCGGCAAATACGCCCAAGGCCACCCAAGTGAGGGCCGCGCCGCCCAGGATCGCCCCGCCGCCGGCCAAGGGCTGGGTGGCTTGCCAGATGTCTGGGATGTGCAGGGAGTTGAGCCCGGCCGCCGCAAACTCAGCCCCCTGGAAAAATAGGTAAATGATAGCCAGCAGGAACCCCACATCCCCAATGCGGGTGACGATAAACGCTTTTTTTGCGGCGGCCGCCGCGGCGGGCCGGTCGTGCCAGAAGCCGATAAGCAGATAGGATGAGACGCCAACCAATTCCCAGAAGGCGTAGAGTTGAATTATATTTGCTGATAGTACTAACCCCAGCATAGCGGCAGTGAAGAGGGACATATAGGCGTAGTACCGGGCTACTCCTGGGTCATGCCGCATATAACCCAAGGAATAAATCTGGATGACCAGGCTGATCCCGCTAACCACAACCAGCATCACGTTGGTTACCGGATCTAGTAGCAACCCCATTTCAATGGCGGCATCACCCAAATTCACCCAAGGGTGCGGTGCAAAGACCAAGTCGGCTCCGTGGTGGTGCTGCCATAGCACGCAAACGGATAAACCGAAGGAAATTGCTAGGGCGACAATCAGAAACCCGCCGCTGAGTAGGGCGTAGCGGTTCAGAAATGGCCGGATGACCAGGGAAATTAGCAGGAATGAAATTAGAGGCAGGAGAAATATCGCCCAGACCAGCGGTTCCGTGACCATCTATAGTTTCCTCAATATCTCTTCGGCGACGTGTTCCCGCCCCTTGGGTACGTAAATACGGAAGGGCGTTCGTTCTCCCCAATCCCGTATATCTCCCTCCGGCAGGATGCGCGTGGGCAGCCCCTCTCCTTCCAGGACTTCCTTCCACATCTCGGCCAACATCAAATTGGGCGCTTTCTTGAACTCAATCCACATAGATATTGCTGGTTTCGGTTATTCAGTGGCGCAATTGATTGGCTTCAGTCAGATTAACGGTCTCGGAATTTCGGTACATGGCAAACACTATGCCCAAGCCTAAGGCAATTTCCGCCGCCGCCACCGTGATGATGAATATGGCGAATACTTGGCCGGTAAGGACGCTGCCAATCTCCTCCCGGAGCGCCAGGGGAGCTACGTAGCGGGAGAAGGCTACCACCGTGAGGTTGACGGCGTTGAACATCAGCTCGATGGACATCAACACGGCGATTAGGTTGCTTCGGGCCAACGTTCCATACAGCCCGATGGCGAACAGAGCGGCGGCGACAATCAGCATCGTTTCCAGAGACACCGGCGCTAACCTCCCCGCGAACGGGCTAACGCCAGCCCGCCAATCAGGGCCGCCAGCAGCAAAAGGGATACCGCTTCAAAAGGCACCACAAAGTCGCTAATAAGCAGGTCGGCCAGCCCCGACTGCTGCGCATTTTCCCGGGACTCGGCGGAGTTGAACCCCTCCGCCGCCAAGGTTTCCTCGGCAACGATGCTCACCGACCGGGTTTGAGCTAATTCGACCTTGCTTCGTTCCTCCTCGGGTATGAGCCGCCAGTCGGCGCCGACCGCCACAGCAACCAGCGCTACCAAGAGCAGCGCCGAAACTAGAACTGCCAGTATTTGCATGCGGTTGGGCAGGTTGCTTTCGCGAACATTTTGGTTGAACATCACGGCAAAGATGAACAGAATCGAAATGGCGCCGACGTAGATAAGCACTTGTACCACTGCCAGGAAAGGCGCGCTTAACAAGGCGAAGAACCCGGCCCCAGCTATAAATACTACCGCCAAAAGCAAGGCTGAGCGAAACAAGTCCTTTATCAGCGTCACGCCGAGCGCGGCGCTGATAGTGGCGACAGCCAAAACCCAGAAAACGGCATCCTGAAACGACAGCATTCAGGAATTATCCGGTGTCCGGGCGGTCTCTCCGGTTGCGTCATCGGCGACAGCTACTCCGAAGTCCTGTCCGGAATCTGGCCCGGAATTGGCGTTGCCGCCGGCGCCGTCCAACCCTTGGCCGGTTTCCAGGCGCATACCGGCCTTTTCCCGCCGGTGCCAGCGCCAAGCTTCCCGTCCCACCTCTCGCCAGCCCAAGGGCGGCCCGCCCCGAGGGTCATAGGTCAAACGGGATTCGCCCTGGGTAATAACCGGCAGTCTCCGGCTTTCGCCGGGTTCGCCCGCATACCCTTCCAGTTGGGGCCGGAACCAGGTGCTGGGGTGTTTTTCCGCTAGGCGCAACTGGTCAATGGTAATGACCATATTCTTGCGGCTGTATTGCCCTTGCTCAAAGCCGCTGCCCATGAACAGGGCGTCGTAGGGGCAAGCCTCCACGCATAGCCCGCAGAACATACACCGTTGCAACTCGATGTCAAACACTTCCAGCCGGTACTTACCTCCCTCCGGGAGGGCGGCGGCGCTGGGGGTTGTAACAATCTTGATTATCCCCAAGGGACAATACTTGGCGCAGGAGGCGCAGCCGGTACAACGTTCCTCGTACCAGACGAACTCCTCGCCCCGGAAACGAGGGTGCTGTTTGGCCCGCTCCTCCGGATACTGGATAGTGAAGGGTTTTCGGGTCAGGTTCTTCAGCGTAACCAGGAGGCCCTTGACCATTGCGATGCCGTACATATCAGCTTACCTCGATAGTTGAAATGCCAGGCACGACTACCTGCGCCGGACGCCGGGTTTCAAACTTGCCGCGTCGTCGAATCAAATTGCCGAAAAAGAAGATAGCAACCACCATTACCGCCAGATTTATCCCGGCCATGATACCCAGATCGGCGACGGTTAACCGTCCTGCTTCTCCTCGCAGAAAGAATACCTCAAGACTGATAGCCAGCAGATTTATCAGGCTCAACGGAAGCAGGAATTTCCAGGAAAAGGCCATTATCTGGTCGATGCGGAGGCGGGGGTAAGTGGCGCGAATCCAGATGAACAGGAACACCACGGCCCCGGTCTTGAGCAGGAACCAGAGCCAGCCCAAGTAGTCGGACAGCGGGCCGGCCCAGCCGCCCAGGAACAGAGTGGCAACGATGGCCGATACTACTACCACGCCGCCAAACTCGGCGGCCTGAATCATTGCGAACTTTATCCCGCTGTATTCGGTGTGGTATCCGGCGACGATTTCCGATTCGGCCTCGGCCACGTCGAAAGGCGTCCGGTTCAACTCGGCGGACATACCGGCCATAAAAATAAAGAAGGCCAAAGGTTGAACCAGCAGGAAGGGTAAAGCCTGAGCTTCCACCACGTCGCTCAGGGACATCGAACCGGCCACCATCACCACGCCCAGCAGGGATAGCACTACCGGAACCTCGTAGCTGATTAGCACTGCTACCGCCCGGGCCGCGCCGAACATGGCGTAGCGATTGTTGGAGGACCAGCCGGCCATGAAAATGGCTAGGGTGGTAACCGAGCTTATTGCCAGGATGTAAAGCGCTCCTACGTGCAGGTTGGCTAGAGCCGTGTTCGGCGCGAAGGGTATAACCGCTGTCATCAGGATGAGCGGCGCCACCATTGCGATGGGAACCAGGGTAAAAACTGCCCGGTCGGCGCCGGCGGGAGTCAAATCCTCCTTGGTGAGCAGCTTAAACAGATCGGCGATAGGTTGTAACAAGCCAAAAGGCCCCCAGCGGTTGGGGCCGATCCGATTCTGGAACCGTCCCAGTAGCCGCCGTTCCGACCAAGTAACTACCGCCGCTCCCAGCAGCACGGCGTTGACCAGGATAAAGATGATTGCCATTCCGGCGACGATGTAGGCCAGCCAGCAAGGAAGCAGTATTCCAACCGTGTCGTAAACCAGCCGGTAAAGGCCATTGCCATACAGGATATTGTCTGAAGCTAACTGGCAGTTCACCGGTCAACCTCGCCCATATTGATATCCACACTGCCCAAGGAAACAATCATGTCGGCTAGTTTCCAACCGAGCAGCAAATGCTCGATGACGGTCAGGTTAATCAGGGAAGGAGAGCGTATCTTGCAACGGTAAGGGGCAATACCGCCGTCGCTGACCAGGTAAAATCCCAACTCGCCTTTGGATGCTTCTACTCGCCCGTAGGCTTCCCGTCCGGCTTCGGGCCGAAGTACCAGGGGCAAGTCCAGCCGGGCCGGGCCGGGTTCAATTTGTTCCACACACTGTTTGACGATGCGGATGCTCTGGCGCACCTCCTGCATTCGTACCCAGAAGCGGTCGTAGTTGTCCCAGTTGGAACCCACGGGCACATCGAACTCGACCTGGTTATAAGCGTCGTAGGGTTCCTGTTTGCGCCAGTCCCAGTTAACGCCGCTGGCCCGTAATACCGGCCCGCTGACCGAACTATTGATTGCCACTTCCGGCGGCAAGGGGCTTACTCCCCGGGTGCGCGCCACCAGGATTTCATTTTCCAGGAGGAGTTGCTCAATCTCGCCAAACTCGACGGCGAAGTCGGCCAAAAACTGGTCAAGGGCCGGCCAGAACTCTCGAGGAGCATCGGCGAAGACCCCGCCCGGTCGCATATAACTTACCGTAATCCGCGCTCCGCAGAGCATCTCAAAAAGGTCCAGGATACGTTCGCGACTGCGGAAGCTGTACATTAAGGGAGTTCCCAAGGCCCCCAGTTCCTGGACGAAGAACCCGACTGCGATCAGGTGGCTGGCAATGCGCTGCAACTCGGCAGTGAGAGTACGCAGGTATTTGGCCCGGGGCGGGGGTTCCACGCCCAGCAGTTTCTCCACCGCCAGACAATAAGCCTGATTGTTTATCATTGAAGAGGTATAGTCCAGCCGGTCGGTAAGCGTAACTACCTGAACGTAGTTGCGCTCCTCAGCCAGCTTTTCGGAGCCGCGATGCAGGTAGCCGAAAACCGGCTCAACCTCGACAATTTCCTCGCCGTCAAAGGTAATGCGAACTCGAAACACCCCATGGGTGCTGGGGTGCTGCGGCCCCACGTTAACGGTCATCGGTTCGGTGTGAATTGTCATAAACTCAGCTTACGCTTGCCGCGTGGTCAGCGCGGGTCGGCGCAACGGATAGAAATGGAAAGTCGCATAGCAATTATATTAATGCGGGGACTGGTTTGCGTCAGCCATAAGCCTACGGAAAATCCTTGCGCCAGGGATGGCGCTCGGCCATCAAAGCCCCCGTCTCGTGATCGCTACAGAAAATCCTTGCGCAGGGGATGGCCTTCAAAGCCTTCCCACAACATTATCCTTTTCATATTCGGGTGGCCTTCAAAGTTCAGGCCCATCAAGTCCCAGATTTCGCGTTCCTGAAAATCCGCCCCTTGCCAGACCCGATAGACGGAAGGCGCCGACAAATTATCCCGCCCATAAACGCGGGCTTTTACTATGGCGCAACGCTGTCGGCGCAGAGAAGTAAGGTGATAAACCAAGTCGAAATACTCCACAAAGTCCACTGCGCTTATGGAGTTAAGGAACTGAAAATCAAGGGACGGTTCATCCCGGAGCCGGGCGGCTACCACGTCGATTTGGGACGGGTAAACCCACACGGCGGTTTCATCATACCCCGCCACCGCCTCCGGCAAGGACCCGGCCAGCAATTCGGACAATTCCTGCCCGGTTACGTCTTGCACCGCCATCAGGATATTCCGCCCTCCGTCAAGCCCTCCGGTAGGCCCTTTTGGTCTGGAGCCGGGGCGGTTGTCTTGCGCAGGTGGCGATATTTCTTTATCTTCTCGTGAAGTTCCATTATCCCATAGAGCAGAGCGTCGGGCCTGGGCGGGCAACCGGGCACGTAAACGTCCACCGGCACGATGTGGTCAACGCCAGGCGCCACGCTGTAGGAGCCGTAATATGGGCCGCCGCTGGTGGCGCAAACGCCCATCGAAATAACCCACTTGGGTTCGGCCATCTGATCGTAGATGCGCCGAATCGGGGGCGCCATTTTCCAGGTTACCGTGCCGGCAATTATCATCAGATCGGCTTGGCGCGGCGAGGCCCGGAAGGCTTCCATCCCGAAACGGGCGATGTCAAACCGGCCCATAGCTGTAGCCATCATCTCAAACGCACAGCAGGCCAGCCCGAAAGAAACGGGCCAAAGGGCCGACTTGCGTCCCCAATTTACCAGGGCGTCCACCGAAGTAACCAGTAAATTGGGCTTCAGGTCGTCGGGAACCTCTATTGAAGGGGTCTCAAAGGGGGTTGTAGATACCGCGATAAGCTCATTGACCGTCCTCCCCTCGTCCCGGTCAATGGCCCAGGTGCGGTCGTGCAACGCCCCTCCTTCTTGTGGTAGCTCTACCATCTCAACTCTCCCACTCCAGGTCTCGCTTGCGCCAGGCGTAGGCCCAGCCTACTAGCAGGATGGCGACGAACACTCCCATCTCAATCAAGGCGAACAGTTCCAGCCGGATGAACTTGGTGGCCCAGGGATACAGGAACACCACCTCAACGTCGAAAATGACGAAAAGAATCGCATAGAGGTAATAGCGAAAATTAAATTGGTTCCAAACGCCTCCGATAGTTTGTACCCCGCACTCGTAGGTTTCCAGCTTAACCGGAGTGGGGTTGTTGGGCCTGATTCCGACCCGCGAGGCCAGCCAGGAGAGGGTCATCATACTGGCAGGAACGGCAACGGCCACCAGGGCAAGGATTGCGATCAGTCCATACTGCCGGAAGTATTCTTCGAGCATAATTCTCAGCAAACCTCGCTGATGGCTGACGGTAGCTGCCGGAAGGATTATATCATATCATAAGGCATCATCGGTTGACAGTGAAAATCCGCACGATCCAGGAGCCGGGCGGGTTGACAAATCCTAGGTCGCTTAATTTGCCCCCAAGTACAAGGTTAAGGTCGAGGAAAGGGAGTTCTACAATTGGAACGCTCTCGCCTTAAACCAGTTCTCTCTGTTAGTGGGGAACTCTTCCCGACAATTAAAAGCCCCGGCTATCAATACTATAATCCGGCGCTATAATTCGGGAATTGTGGCTAACCGGGCAAGCCGCTATTAGAATAGAAGCCGCTAGAGTCGACCGGGCCGGCGCGTATCATCTTGGCCGGCAGTGGTAACGGCGATAACGAATAAACGGACGCGGACAGGCGGACGGGCGGATGTAAAGTATGACCGGTCAAATTGGCCCTCTCAATGGCTTGAAGATACTGGATTTGTCCATCATTGTGGCCGGCGGCACGGCTAGCAGTCTGTTGGCCGATTTTGGCGCCGAAGTGGTAAAGGTGGAGCGGCCTGGGAGTGGCGACCCTCTCCGCAATTGGGGGCCTTTCGCCAAGGGCGTATCCCTTTGGTGGAAAGTTCACTCTCGCAACAAACAATCGGTTACCCTCGACCTGGCCCGGCCTGAGGGTCAGGAAGTGTTGAAGGGCTTGACCGGATCGGCCGATCTCCTGATTGAAGGTTTCCGCCCCGGCACATTGGAAAGCTGGAATTTGGGGCCGGAAGAACTGCACCGGGTAAATCCGGGGCTGGTTATCGTGCGCTATTCCGGCTTTGGTCAAACCGGGCCTTACAAAGACCGCCCCGGTTTCGGCGCCATTGCGGAATGCATGAGCGGCTACGTCAGTATGACCGGTTTCCCCGACACGCCGCCGATGTTGCCACCCATTCCGCTGGCCGACGAAATTGCCGGCGTGTTCGGCGCTATGGCCGGTATGATGGCCCTCTATCACCGGGATGCCCGCGGTTGCCGGGAAGATGGCGTTGAGAAGACCCGCCGGGGCCAGGTCATTGACGTCAGCCTCTTTGAGCCGCTCTTCCGGTTGTGCATCCCGCACATCCCGATGTATGACCAGCTAGGTATAATCCGGGAGCGGGTGGGCAACGATTTTCCTGATGCGGCGCCCCGCAGCCTCTATCGTACCGAGGATAAACGTTGGCTGGGACTGTCGGCCACCTCCCAAAATACCTGGGAACGGCTGGCGCAGGCGATGGGCCTGCCAGACTTGGTCGCCGACCCGCGCTTTGCCGACAATGCCGCCCGGTTGGAGAACAAGGACGCGCTGAATGAAATACTTCAAGATTGGCTCGGCCAACGCTCCCTCGACCAATCTCTGGAACAACTGGTTCCGGCTGGCGGCGTGGTCGGTCCAGTTTACGACAGCGCGCAGATTGTGGCCGACCCCCACTACCTCGAGCGGGAAGACGTGATTGAAACGCCGGACCCGGAACTGGGTACAACACTGATGCCGGGCATTGTCCCCAAGTTCAGCGACACCCCCGGCGCTGTGGCCCACGCCGGCCCAAAACTCGGTGAACATAACCAATCGGTATATGGCTCCTGGTTAGGCTATGACGAAGAAAAGTTGAGCGAACTGACGGACAAGGGCATTATCTGAGGCGGCGTTTAACTCGGACTAACCGATGGCTGTCGCTTCTGTAGATAAGAATTGGTAGGCTCAAACTCTTCGGTGCGGCATATCGCCAAGGGAGGATACATTTTGACTCAACCCAAACTGCTAATCGCCACTCGAAACCAGGGGAAGGTGCTGGAATACCGGCAATTGTTGCGGGATGTACCGGCGCAGTTGGTATCCCTGGATGACCTGGGCATTGCCGATGAGGTGGAGGAAACCGGCGCGACCTTCCGGGAAAACGCCTGGCTCAAAGCCCATACCTACTCCGCTCTTGGCAGGGTTCTGACGCTCTCCGACGATTCGGGATTGGAGGTGGACGCCTTGTGGGGAGAGCCGGGGGTTCGCTCGGCTCGTTACGGCGGCGACGCCTGCGCCAGCGACGAAGAACGGGTAAACTTGCTGTTATCCAATTTGGAAGATGTGCCTTGGGCAAAGCGAACCGCCCGGTTTCGTTGTTTCATTGCTATCTGCCGTCCGCCGGGAGTTGAAGCGGCGGTGGTAGGATCCGTGGCCGGGATGATACAATATGAACCACAAGGAACCGAAGGGTTTGGCTACGACCCGGTTTTTTATCTCCCCTCCTTTGGTCGGACGCTGTCCCAACTCGCGATGGAAGAAAAGAATCGGATTAGCCACCGGGCCGACGCCGCCTACCGGGCCGTTCCGGTGTTGCAACGGTTGGCAATCAACTCTTGATTGAGCCAACGTATCCCAACTCCCGACTTCATATCCGCAACAGGCATAGAAAAAGCAGTGATTGCAGACAGCCTTAATCGCCCCCTGCGGGACTTGCGAATTTCAGTTACCGACCGGTGCAACTTTCGTTGTACCTACTGTATGCCGGCCGAAATTTTCGGCGAGAGCTATCAGTTCTTGCCCAAGGAAGAGATTCTCACCTTTGAGGAGATCTCCCGGCTGTCTCGGATTTTCATCGGTTTGGGCGTGAACAAGCTGCGGATAACCGGCGGTGAACCCTTGCTGCGCACCAACTTGCACCGTCTTATTGCTATGCTGTCCGACATCGACCCTGCGGTTGATCTGACCCTCACCACCAACGCCTACCTACTGCCCCAGCAGGCGCAGCCGTTGAAGGACGCGGGCCTAAAACGGGTAACCGTTAGTTTGGATACCCTGGATGATGAAATCTTTCGGCGGATGAACGGACGGGGCTTTCCGGTGCAGCGCGTCCTCGACGGCATCGAAAAAGCGGTTGAGGCGGGACTGGCCCCGCTCAAAATCAATGCGGTAGTTCAGAAAGGAGTCAACGACCACACCTTGGTTGACTTGGCCCGCTACTTTAAGAATACCGGCCCCATCGTGCGCTTCATCGAGTATATGGACGTGGGCAACCGGAACGGGTGGAAATGGGATGAGGTAGTCTCCGCCGCTGAAATCATCCGTCAAATTGATGCCGAACTGCCCTTGGAACCGCTGGAAGGCAACTACCGAGGAGAGGTAGCCAACCGCTACCGTTACCGGGACGGAACCGGCGAGGTCGGGGTGATCGCCTCGGTAACTCAGCCCTTCTGTGGTGAGTGTACCCGCGCCCGCCTGTCCACCGAGGGCAAGTTATATACCTGTCTCTTTGCCAGCGACGGGCTGGATTTGCGGGGGCCGATGCGCTCCGGGGCGAGCGACGAGGAGTTGCGCGACCGGATTGCAGGAATCTGGAGCCGGCGCGCCGACCGCTATTCGGAAGAAAGGACCGAACTGGCGCCTTTCCAAAACAACCGGCCCAAAGTTGAAATGTACCAAATAGGCGGTTAGGCCCGGAGCGTTGGCCGGCAAAGCCGTCGGCCGTCGGGCTAATCCTGGGAGCATGAGAACGGGGGGTGTGGGAACAAGAGTTGGGCAGAAGCGAGCTTCGGACGCCGGAGGTCAGAGCATGATTCAAGATCGGACGATGCAGGACTTATGGGAGGCGGTTGCGGAGCTCCGGCAGCGAGTGGCGGAATTGGAAACCGGCGGCGGCCTGCCGGTTGCTCCGCCGGACTACGTAGCCAGCAGCAAGTCGAACCGCAAGACCTTTCACCGGCGCGACTGTAGATTCACCTTGGGGTTCCTGAACCTGGCCGGCGGGTTTCAGGAGTTTGACTCTCGCGACGAAGCGATGAAGGCATCCCTCATACCTTGCAAGATTTGTGGAGCCTGACCGCTTCCGCAATGCCCTTCGTGAATCGCCCTGACCGGTTTTTGATAGAGCAGGTTCTTAATAAAGTATGTAATCTCCAGCCGAGAATAAGGAGGCCGGGACTATGACCAGCCCCAAACCTGACTCCGCGCCCCATCCCGGCGTGTCGTTAACCCACTTGGACGAACAGGGCCGCGCTAAAATGGTGGATGTGGGTTGGAAGCCCGTTACTGACCGGGAAGCGATGGCCCGGGGCTCGGTTCAGATGCAGCCGGAGACCCTCCGGCTCATCATAGAAGGACTGGTTAAAAAGGGCGACGTGCTGACCATCGCCCAGCTCGCCGGAATTATGGGCGCCAAGCGCACTGCCGAGTTAATTCCCTTGTGCCATCCGCTGCCCCTGAACCAGGTGGATGTGGCGCTGGAGCCGGACGAAGCGAATAGCCGGGTGAACATCACCGCCACCGCCAGCGCCTCGGGCAAAACCGGCGTGGAGATGGAAGCCCTGACCGCCGTGGCCGTGGCCGCTCTATCGGTTTACGATATGTGCAAAGCGGTTGACCGGGGAATGCAGATAGGTTCGGTGCGGTTGGTCAGCAAGCGCGGCGGGCAAAGCGGAGATATTACCCTGGAATAATCGGACCTCAGAGTAATCGGGCAACTCCTGGCGCCATTCCGGAGAAAGCCGGCGTCTAGGGGTTTTGCCGGGATTTCCAGGAGGCTCGGCAACGTTTACTGTCCGCGGCGTCGCAACTCATCGGCTAACATTTGGATCGCCTTTGTCGCATAGATAATATACTCGGCGCCGCTTAACTCCAGCTCCTGAAATTCCTCCACCTGGTCGGTTTCAGTGAACCCGGTTACCCCTGGTATTCCCCGTATATCCAGTTGGCAGATATGGCCCTGTGGGTCAACTACCACGCACCCCAGGTCCCGGGAGGGCGTTATCGGCGGTTCCAACTCTACCGCCTGCACCGAAACCATGCCCAGAAAGGGCGGAAAAGGCCGGAGCCGGGCAGCCATTTCTACCAATACCTCGCCCAAGCGCGCCACCGCTTCTTCCAAAGCGGCAGCGGCAACGGCCTTCAACTCCTCCGTTCCCTTACTCTTCATAGCCATACATCCATTTTAAGGGTTGGGTTGGCCCTAAAGCAAAGGCGTAGCTGCCCAGGACTTTTCGTTTAAGGCGTTCGCGATGGGCACGACGTCGCCGAAACCGCAGATAGCGCGGAGTCGGGGGGGCGCCGTCCAGGGCGGCCTGCAAGAAGCGGTAGCCGCTGGCCGGGTCTAGACCTTTAGGTGATATGCAGGTACTATTGGCGCACGCCACTTGGAACCTTCGCTTCCTCGTGGTGGAAGCCGCTAAAGCCTCGACGACCTCGGCGGCTTCTTTTACTCTTTCTTGAGGTAGGTGGACAATGGGCACGTACATGGGCAATGTCGGCAACCTGATGCAGCACTGGACGCTCTGCGAGATATTAAATGTTGCCAACAAACACATCTGTGGGCTGAACTATATCGACGCCCATGCGATGGCGCCGCTGGCGGCCAATCCTAAAAACCCCAACAGAGTTGAGGATCGGTTCGCCAGGGTTCAGGGTAACTTACCCGGTCAAGATTCAGTATATGAGCGGGCGTGGTATCGTCTGGTGCAGGGTCAAGGGCCAGTGTACCCAAGCAGCGCTGCTTTCGTTCAACAGATCTGGGATGGACCTTGCGCGCTACTCCTCTGCGAGAATCATGCCGAAACCGCCAACGAGATTCGGCGGGACCTCCCGGAGGCGGAGCTACACGAAGGTGATTGGAGAGAAAGGTTTGAGGATCCATTGCGGAACCCGTTGCCTAACCCGACGAAAGGTAGCCTAACGCTGGTCTCGTTCGACCCTGATAAGTACGACAGGCATCCTCGCGCCAATCGAAATATAATGGGACATAGGAACCTCTACCCGAAAGATCTTGAACTGGTAATGAAAGCTCTAGAGGGTGTGGACGGCGCCACTCTCCTGCAAGTATCTACATATAGTCAGGGAGGTGGGAACCCACAGGAGGAAGTTAGAGCCTCCATCAACGAAATCCTATGCCCTAATGGGTTCACACTGGCAGCCGTAGTGAGAGCTAAAGTGGGCATGATGTCGCTGGTATATGCCCGCGGTGTTGACTGGGCTGCTGAACTTGCGGGGCTACCTGACGGTTTCACAAATTGGCTTGGTGTGGTAGAGCGGATGCGCCGGTAGGGTCTCAGTTTCAATTTGTGGCGTGGCTTCAAGGCCAAAGTCCTATCTGAAAACAGCCAGGGATCTACTCCGCAATTTCAAACGGATCCCCTACCCCATTTGGAGCCGACGGGCGTTCCAACGCTGAACCCGTTAGAATGAGCGCCAGTTTCAATCACCTGATGCGAGGGCTTACCTGCAATGCTTGCTCATTATATCGGTCATTTCGGCAGTCCGGTTTCGGGGCGCCGGTCGGCTGAATGCCTGGTGACGGACTTCGTCACTATTCTGCACGCAATCGGTCACCACCGCGCCGCGAACCGAGTTTCGCAATTTCCTGCAGTACGGACCGGCTCATTGACAGCCCGGCCTTGCCATGCTTAATATAGACGCCTTGGGCAGCGCTCGGCGGCTGGTCGGCGCGCCCTATCGGTGGCGACGTAGCTCAGTGGCAGAGCGGGCGCTTCATAAGCGCTAGGTCGTTGGTTCGAATCCATCCGTCGCCACCAACTCTTCGAGTTACGTCTAACCCTTTCCGGCAGCCTTGTCTTTTGCTCCCGATTCAGGGACGACTCATTGGCTCGACCCATCCATTACCCCTTCAGCTGGAGGAACGGCGCAGCTATGCCACCCTACCTTGTTCCGGGTCTTACCGCCGCCGCCGCCAGCCGCATATGCATGACCGAATGTAAGGCGATGTGTTGTCGCGGCCCCCTCATTCTTGAACTGACCGCCGAGGAAGCCACGGCTTTTGCGCTGAACGTCGCCGCCATCGACGTTGTAAGGCGGATTGTCCGGCGGGATGACGGCAGTGGGTGGCTGAGGTTCTCCGACTATGCGGGAGAACGTTGCCCGATGCTAGACCCGGTTACCTTTGCGTGTCGGATTTATGAGCGCCGACCAATCCGCTGCCGGGAGTTCCCGGAAAGACTAATCCCTGGTTGCGCTATTTCCGGCGGCTAATCATTCCTGGCGCGTATATACTCTGCGGCGGAGGCGGAGAACCTGGGAAAGCAGGAAAGGCAGGGGGTGAGAGTGAGAGAATGTTGGGAAAGAGCCGAACTGGAACAGGGGATTAAGTAGAAGGACGCCGGATTGGAGCGGTCAGGTTTCTTCGTTGTCCATCTGCTGCCCCAATTCACTGAGGAAGCGTTCAATCTCGGGCGAAAGGTTTACTTCAGACGACGCCCCTTCCCCAGGCGACTCCGCTGCATCCTGCTGCGCATCGTAGTAGGCTTCCATCTGTTGAATTAACGACTTCAATTCCGAGTTACGCTCCACTGCTGAGCTTAGCTCCCGGTACTGGCGCCGCCCTCGCCGGATGGGCGCCAAGTCGGCTGGTATGTCCGGGTAAACGGAGGAGAGACACTCGATCATCCGGGATGCTCCGGTGTAGTCCTCTTCCAGTTGCAAGTATTGGGGCAAGTGGACCATGAAGTTGATCGTCTCAATTTCCATCCGGTCAACGCCCTCGGATACCAGGTTCATGATAGTGGTGGGGCCTTGGTAGTTGCTGCTACGCAATTTAAGGTTGGGAACTTCTTTTAGCTGGGGGACGTTCCCCAAGGAGCCGGTAACCAGCAGAGGCCTGGTATGGGGCACCGCGTCGTACATAGCGCCCACCCGGCAGTAACGCTTCACGCCAAAATGCCGGACCACTTCCAGGATAGAGTCGGTATAGTCCTCGCTGCTGGCGTGAGGTTCCATCATGTGTAGGAAGAGGTAATCGGGCCCATCCGCGGTCTTAGCATAGCGCAGGTGGCTGTTGGGCACCGTTACCTGTCGCTCCCCCTGAACCAGCCGAATGTTGGGGCGGTAGCGAGTAAAATCGAAGTAGTTGCCGGGCCGGGCCAGTTTTCCCAACTCTCTGGAGTTAAGGAACCGCTCCAACCGACTCAGCGTCAAGGTGCCTACGCTGCCCACGTCAACCCAGGGACGAATCATGGCAAAGGCGTGGGGGGCGCGCAACTCCGGCATAGGGTCGTTTATTTCGAAAGCGCCGATCCGCATGCCTATATCTTGCCAGAAATGAGTCAATAATTCAACCCGTGCTTTTGCCCGGCTTTTCGCTGAAGCGGGCAATTGCGCAAAACGGCGCCCCGCCGACGCCGGAACTACCGGGCGCCCCGACCCAGATGCCCCAGCCCGCCCCCGCAGCGCCGCTAAGCCCCCGGTTTGCCCGGTAAATTTGCAATCCGGGATAGCTGTCGCTATTGTGTCCCTATATTGTCCTGATGCTCTGGGCTATGGCCCGGAATAAAGGAACTTCTGAACCATGTCCCCAACCCCCAACGCTAGGTGGCGTCGGCGCGGCAGAGTAAGCGTCTCGCTGCTTCGGCTGGTCATCGCCTTGCGCTACCCCGACTTTCGGGCGCTTTGGCTCTCCACCGTGTCCAATCAACTGGGCTGGGGAATGCAACAGGTGGCGCTGGGCTGGCTGGTTTATGACATGACTGGTTCCGGTGGGATGGTTGGCGCCATTTATGCCGCCCGTTCCGCACCCAACCTGGTAGCGGGACTAGCCGCCGGCTCTATCACCGACCGTTTCGATCGCCGGTTGATCATGCGCCTATCTTGCGCTGTTATGATGCTGATTTCCCTGGGAGTTACCTGGTTGTTGCTTTCGGGGCTGTTAAATATCTGGCTTTTGCTGTCTGCCGCCTTCCTGATGGGAGCGGCTCAAGCCTTCTATATGACGGCCCGGCAAGTCTATGTTTACGACATAGTAGGGGCCAACCGGGCAATTAACGGTATCGCCCTGGTTTCTTTAGCCCAGTGGGTCGGCGGAATAATCGGCGCTTTGGCTACCGGTGGCCTGATTGCCTGGAAAGGCCCGGGCGCGGCCTTTCTGGTAATGGGGGTTACCTATTGCTTGGGAATCCTGATAATGTTCTGGCTGCGACATGCTGGCTCCGCAGCTCCGGAGAACCGAGAACCCCTTCTGGAGAACCTGGTCAATTACTTTCACGCCCTCAAGAACAACCGGGTGATGTTAAGCCTGATAATTTCCACCGCCGGCGCCGAGGTGTTGGGCTTTTCCCACCAAGTAGCCCTGCCCATTCTGGCTGTTGAAGTGTTAGGAGTTGGTCCGGCGGGCTTGGGAATCCTTACCGCCTTCCGGTTTCTGGGCAGTTCTCTGGGCGTATTGGCGGTAGCGGCGTTGGAACGACTGAGCCGACGAGGAATTCTGTTGCTGGCGACCATTGCCCTGTTCGGCCTGGGACAGATTATGCTGAGTCACTCGCCTTACTTCTGGGTAGCGGTCGTATTCGTGATGTTCATCAATCTATTGGCCTCAGCTACCGATATATTGCATCATACCCTGCTGCAACTCAGCGTCTCCAATCAACAGCGCGGTCGGGCAATGGGTTTGTGGGTTGCAGGTATTGGAACTGCGCCGGCGGGCCAGTTAGAGGTAGGTTATTTGGCGGAGGCGACTAGCGTCCGGGTTGCCCTGTTGGTCAACGGCGCCGCCTTGGTTGCTCTGGCGTTGGCAATGGGTATATTTATGCCTCGCCTGCGCCGCCTTTAACCGGAACGACCCCGGCTAAATCGGCTTTCCCCGAAGCCGGTAATAAACTATAATCCAGTCAACATAAAGTCTCGGAGGCCCGGAATGATTACCAAATTTGACAGCCTTTACGCCGGCCACGTGGATATGGACAACGTGGGCTATGGCGGCACGCCGGTAAACGACCGCTCCTTTTCCGACGAGTATTTGGCTACCGCTTTCGACAAAGCCCAGGCCATCGCCCAGACCATGGACCGCTTGGGGTTCGACACGATGTGGATGGCGGAGCATCACTTCCAGCCGGAGGGATACGAGTGTATCCCCAACCTGCTGATGCTCAACGTTCATCTGGCTCACTTGACCAAGACGCTCAACTTTGGCTGCGGCTTCAATATCGCTCCGATGTGGAACCCCCTGCGCTTGGCCGAGGACTTTGCCACCGCCGACATTCTGACCAACGGGCGAGTCATCTTTGGCGTGGGCCGGGGCTACCACACTCGTGAAGTAGAGACCTTCGGCGCCCCCTTGCTGGACCAGGCAGGAAACCGGGACCTGTTTGAGGAGCAGGTGGAGTTAATCTTCAAGTCCTTTAACCAACGTTCCTTTTCCCACCGAGGCAAATACTATAACGCGCCTCCCCAAGTCCCCTACCGAGGCTACCAACTGGAAGAATTGACCCTGGTTCCCCGCCCGCGAAATCTGCCGGTGGAAACTTGGCAGCCCATTCAGAGCGCCACCCCGCGAGCGCTGAACTTCATGGCGAAACACGGAATTAAGGGCATGATTGGCGGCGGCGTATCCGAAGGCGGCGCCATCTATGAAGTGATTTCTGCCTACCGGGACGCTCTGGTCCGAAGCGGTCGAGAGGACGTTCAACTGGGAGAAGACTTGAGTATCGGCTTCCATTTCTTCCTGGCGGATACCCAGGAAAAGGCAGTCAAGGAAGCTGCCAAATACTATGAGGAAAACCTCAAGATGTTCGGCCCCCTCCGGCTAGTTCGTTCCTTGAGCGATGAGCAGATTGAGGCTATGGGCGACCCTAACCGGGCTCCCACCGCCGGGTTGCCCACCATTGAGCGCGCCGTGGAACGGCAGGGTTTTCTCTGCGGCCCGCCGGAACTGATTATTGAGCAACTCCATGCCCTGGAAGCGGAATACCCGGGCCTGGAACGGGTCGGTATGAGCCATCCAGTAGGCACTCCGGAAAAAGTGATACTGGAACAGTTGGAATGGCTGGCTAAAGATGTTAGCCCGCTTTTTCCAGCCGGGTGAAAGAGGAAGTAGCAGCGGCGGCGCCGGCGGACTAGGGCGCTGCTGCCGAACTCGGACACTGGCCTATTCATTGAGCTACCGACTCTATGAGAACTACTCTCCCAACGGTAACCCTAATGCCGAGAGGTTTTATTTGATGACTCTGTCTGCTACTGGAGATGTTCCCCCGCTGATTCCCCGTCAGGTATTGTTCGGTAACCCCGACAAGGCCTCGCCTCAGATAAGTCCGGATGGCGCCTACCTCAGCTACCTGGCTCCGGTGGACGGGGCGCTAAATATCTGGGTAGCCCCGGCGGAGGACCCGGCCCAGGCCCGGCCGGTTACCCGGGACCCCGGGCGAGGGATCCGCTTCTACGGCTGGACCTACGCCGGCGCCCAAATTGCCTACTTGCAGGACAGCGACGGCGACGAGAATTGGCATGTCTATACGGTAAATCTTGAGTCTGACGAAATCAAGGACATCACGCCCATTGACGGGGTGCAGGCCCACATTCAGGAAGCCAGCCCCAAACACCCCCGGCGCCTGCTGGTGGGTCTCAACGATCGGGAGGCCCAGTTCCACGATATTTATCAGGTTGACCTGGAAACCGGGGAACGCTCCTTGTTACAGCAAAATGACGACTTTGCCGGCTTCGTTACCGACGACGACTTTAACATCCGCTTTGCCGTCCGCTTGACCGCCGACGGGGGCGCCGAATATCTGGCAAAGGCCGAGGGCGGCGACTGGGAGCCATTCATCACCGTTGGGCTGGAAGACAGCCTGACCACCTCGCCCCTGGGCTTTGACCGCTTCGGTGAAACCCTTTTCTTGATCGATAGCCGGGGGCGGGATACGGCCGCCCTGAAATCGCTAAACCTCAACAGCGGCGCTGAGGCGACGCTGGCCGCCGACCCGCGCTCCGACGTTGGCGACGCTATGACGCACCCCACCGACAAGACGATTCAAGCCGTGTCCTTCACCTACGAGCGCAAACAGTGGCAAGTTCTGGACCAGTCGGTAGCCGCCGACCTGGATTTCCTGGCAACGGTGGCCGACGGCGACATTGAGGTGATCAGCCGCACCCTGGACGATAGTTGCTGGATAGTGGCCTTTTTACTGGATAACGGGCCGGTGCGCTACTATCGCTATCTTCGGGAAAGCGGGGAAGTCCTGTTCCTGTTCACCAACCGAGAGGCCCTGGAGGGTCTGCCTTTGGTCAAGGAACATTCGGTAGTAATCTCGGCGCGGGATGGACTAAACCTGGTTTGCTACTACTCACTGCCTCAAGCGAGCGACCCGAACAACACTGGCCGGCCGGCGCAGCCTTTGCCAATGACCCTACTGGTACACGGCGGCCCCTGGGGACGGGATGAATGGGGCTATAACCCCGTCAGCCAGCTTCTGGCTAACCGGGGCTACGCCGTATTGAGCGTAAACTTTAGAGGTTCCACCGGGTTTGGCAAAGGGTTCATCAATGCTGCCAACATGGAGTGGGGCGGTAAAATGCACGATGACTTGATTGACGCGGTTCGGTGGGCGATCGACCAGGGGATCGCCGCCCCGGAGCGCGTGGCTATCCTGGGTGGAAGCTATGGCGGTTATGCTACCCTCGTCGGCCTGACCTTCACGCCGGAAGTTTTCGCTTGCGGCGTTGATATAGTCGGCCCGTCCAGCCTTGAAACGCTGTTGAATACAATTCCACCCTATTGGCAGCCGCAGATTGAGCTTTTCACCAACCGGGTGGGGGACCACCGCACCGAGGAAGGTCGAGAATTACTGCGGCAACGATCGCCGCTGACTTACGTGGATAACCTTCGCCGCCCCTTGCTTATTGGCCAGGGTGCCAACGACCCGCGGGTCAAGCAATCGGAGTCAGACCAAATAGTGAAAGCGATGCAACAGAAGGAAATTCCGGTGACCTACGTCGTGTATCCGGACGAGGGACATGGGTTTGCCCGCCCCGAAAACAACCTATCCTTCTTTGCCGTCGCCGAGGCTTTCCTGGCCGAATGTTTGGGTGGCCGACATCAGCCGCTGGGAGAGGATTTCACCGGTTCCTCAATAACCGTCCCGGCTGGCGTGGAGCATATCCCCGGCTTGGGGGAGGCATTAGGTCAGGGTTAAACGCATCCGGGGCGGGTTAATATATTAGAACCCGCCCCCTCTATTCTATATTAGGCCCTGATTTTATCCCGAACCGGAGGACGCCAGTCCGCTATTTTATAGGTTCAGCGCTGCCTCGGCGTAGTTCCTTTCCTTGTTATAAATCTGGATACGGTGGCGCACCGCCTCGGCCACGAAAATCCGGTCTTGGGCATCAACCTTCACCGCTATTGGCCTCTGGAAACGCCACTCCACCTCCATATTAGTGCGTCGTCGAGCCTTGGCAACGTCCGGATTGGCGTTGATATAGTCTTGAACCCAAGGGGACGGTTGCTCGGCATCGCCCACCAGGGAAGTGATGAATTTCCCGTCCGGGTCGTAAATCTTGACCTGGTGGTTGCCCCAGTCAGCCACGTAAACGTCACCGTCGGAATCCACCGCCACTCCGGTAGGTCGACGCAGTCGGCCTACTCCTGGGGCGGTCTCGCTGAATTGGTCCAGGAACTGCCCTTCCGCAGAAAATTTTTGCACCCGGTCGTTCTTCCAGTCGGCGACGTAAACGTTCCCTTGGCCGTCCGTACAGATACCCCAAGGCTTGTTGAACTCGCCCGGGCCCTCCCCTTCGTGGCCCCAGCCGCTCAGAAACTGACCGTCTTTGGTGAATTTCTGCACCCGATTATTGAGGCTGTCCACGACATAGAGGTTTTCCTGCCGGTCGAAGGCAATGCCCGAAGGTCGGTTCAATTCGCCGTCGCCGCTGCCCGGTATGCCCCATTTTGCGAGGAACTGCCCATCTTGGTCCAAGACGGTGATGCGGTTTAGGTTCTCGTCGGCTACATAGATATTCTCGTTGCGGTCCAGGTTTATGGAGGCAGGCCAGACAAACTGCCCGTCCCCCGTGCCGGCCCGACCCAAGTCGGCGATGAATTCGTGGTTCAGGGTGCACTTGCTGATGCGCATAGTGATTTCGTCAACACCCCGGTTCAAGACGTAAAGAGTATGGTCGCTCCCGAAGGCGAAGTCCAGGGGAACCAGGAACCCGATGCCGGAAGTTGAATACATCCCCATGCAATGGCTGAAGTTGTAAACTCGCCCGGCGGCCACGGTGGTCAGCATCACTGCCTCCTTGTTAAACCTACGACCAACCGGGCAAAGTTGCGGCTGTACGCCGGACTTGACCCGGTTGGTGAAAAATCTGGATTAGAGAGTTGGAGCCGACAGGAAATCGAGCTGCTCGAACTTGCCGCCCACTATTGGCGCGGCGTCCAGGCCTAGCCAGCGCTCGGCGAAGGTTGAGTAGAACCCCCGGAAATCGTAGCTTGGGGCCAAGTCGCCCTCAATCAGGTCTTCGGCCTTTAGGGAAGGATATTCCCCGTACATCCCAGGCTTGACCCGATCGCCGATGGCAAAGGCGACGCCGCCCCGGCCGTGGTCGCAGCCGGTGCCGTTGTCCTGAACCCGCCGGCCAAACTCGGTGAATACCAGCATCACCACATTATCCGAGGCATCGTGTTCTCGCAGGTCGGCAAAAAAGTCGTTGACCGCTCCGGAAACGTCGAGCCATAGCTTGGCGTGCGCCGGCAACTGGTTGAAGTGGGTGTCAAAGCTGCCGTACTGGGTGTAGAAAATCTGGGAGCCCAAATTAGCCAAGTGGACTTGGGCCACGCTCTTCAGACTCTTGGCGATGGGGTTATCGGCATACTCCACGGTGGAAGAATACTGTTCCAGCGCGGTCTTGATAATGTCGGCGCCTTTGAGCGCGTCCCGTCCGGTCTGGCCCAAGTAGTCCATAACCGGGCCGCTGCCGATAGCCGGAGAATATACCCGGGAGAATAGTTCCAGCATCTGCTCGCGTTCCTTGTCGCTGCCGATGGCTGGTACGTCGGTAAGCACGCCGTAGGAGGCCAGGTCGGATACCGAGGTTACCGGCACGCCGCGCAGAGCCATGGCTCGGGGCAGACCCTGACCGAAGTTAACGCCTTTCAGCACATTGTCTCCGGCAGGGTCCAAGTCTCGGATGACCCGGCCCAGCCAGCCTTCAGTTCCGACCTTGTCCGGCTCGCAGGTGTGCCAGATATCCATGGAGCGGAAGTGGGAACGGGAGGAGTTTTCGTACCCGATGCCGTGGATGATTGCCATCTTTTTTTGTTCCCAAAGGTCTTTCACCGGCCCCATGCTGGGATGAAAGGCCAGTTCGTCGGTAAACTTGATAATCTGGTCTTCCGGAAGGCTTAAGTTGGGCCGGTAGTCTTGGTAAAGAGGGTCCGTAAAAGGTATAACCGTGTTCAGGTAGTCGTTGGCGCCGGAAAGCTGCAACACCACCAGCACCGGGTCTTTCTTGGTGGACGCCATAAAATTGACCTCCTTTAATGGCTGTTGTTTTCTATTGACGAAACCGGTTGGCGGAAATTTGCCGGGTTAGGCAAATTGAAACTCTCGGGTGGCGGCGATTATCGCCAGCATCGCGCCGGTTCGCCGTTCCGATTCGGCGGCGGCTTCCGGGTCCCAGTTGAGGTCTCCTCCGGGCTGAGCCTGGGCTAACAACTCTCGGTAGGTGCCTTCGTCCACCTCAACGGGGCCAACCAGGTCAAGACAGGCGTTGACGAACTCGGCGGGAGACAAGGTTCCCTGTTCTTTGAGCGAGGCGACAATGGCCTGGATGCCAGGCAGGGAGGTATCGGACAGCAGCTTGGCGGCAAAGTTGACCCGCCGGACCAAGGCCCCGCCGTCAATCCATTCCGAGCCGGTGTGCCAGCTTTCCACGCTGGGCGGGTTCATCAGTTCTTGCCCTTGCCAGCCGCACTCAAAGGCCAGGAGGGGAAAGCCGGTTCGGGGAGTGTTGTAGTTGCCGGCCAAGCGAGCGGTACTCACGACCAACTCGGCAGGACTCTTGACGTGAGCATACCGAGCCTGCTTGAAGAAGTCGGAATTGAATAGCGCCCGAAGAATGGAGCGGATGTCGGCGTCCGAGTCCAGGTAAGCCTGCACCAGTAGGTTAATAGCTTCCGGGTCGTTGGGCGGCGTGATGCTCCAGGCGGGAACCTGGGGTTCGTCGGCCACAAAGAAGTTATAGAGGTGGCGGGCCAGGAACCGGGCGGTATCCTCTTGTTTGACGACGATGTCAATAATGTCGCCGCCGTCAAAGTTGCCGGATTGTCCCAAAAAATGTTTTTCGCCGTAATCGTGGTCTTCCGGCTTGAACTCGAAGCTCCAGTAGAAGCGGCCTACCGGCTGCCGCGGTGGCTTGGCGCCGATAGTCCAGCCGGTAAAGGCGCGGGAGGCCTCCTTGATGTCGTCCTCGGAGTAGTGGCCGACGCCCATGGAGAACAGTTCCAGCAATTCCCGCCCCCAGTTTTCGTTGATTGAGCCGTAGTGGTTGCCGTTGTTGTCCAGCCAGTAAATCATCGCCGGGTTCTTGGCTAACTGAACCAACAGGTTGGGGAAGGTGGTGAGGCCCTCCCGTCGGAACATGGCAATTTGCTGCAACAGTTCCGGTGGGTTGTCCACTTTGGAATTGCCTGTGGCGAAGAGCTGATGCCAGAACAGGGCTATCTTCTCCTGCAACGGCCACCGGGTGTTGACCATGCGGTACACCCACTCGGTTTGGGCGGTCACCGGAGCCAAGGAGCTTTCGAATTGGGGAAAGTAACGAATTAGCTCGTCTTCATCAATTCCCGGCTCAGGTCCGGGGTTCAGCAACTCCTCAACGGTGGCCTCGTAACCCTGGGCGGCGCGTTCTTCAAGTTCGGCGTGGGAAGCGCCAAATCCGGCCCGTCGCATCAAGTGAGCCATTAAAGCGATGTTTTCTTGGCTCGGCATGGATGTCCTCCTGATTATCAACTTTTGCTCGGTTATATTTCATTATAAAGGGTATTCCGGCGCGGGGAAAGTCGGCTTTATTTGGCGACGGCTGGCTGGTTGGCCGTTTCCGCATCCCAAGGCCCGGGGAAGCGGCCGGACATTCGGCCTTCGGCCAGGAAAATGTTTTCCTGGCGGTTCCATTGGCTGCGGGGCAGTTCGTAGGAAACTTCGACCCCATTTCCGTCCGGGTCGTTGAAGTAGATGCCAATGGAAATGCCGTGGTCGGATATATGCCCGATGGGGACGTTTTTCTCTTTCAGTCGGTGGTAGAACTCTTTAAGGTCATCCAGGCTTTCCATCATCCAAGCCATGTGGTTCAATCCCACCTGACCGTTCCGAATGCCCGGGGCGTCCGCGCCCACCTCAATCAGGGCTATCTCGTGGGATTGCTCAAGGTCGGCGGACATAAAAGCGGCGCGCCCCGGTCTGAAGTCGTAGGTATGCAGACCCAAAATGTCGGCGTACCATTGTTGGGAGCGCTCAGCGTTGCGAACGAAAAGGTTTACGTGGCCCAGGTATTTCGGCTTGTAGCCCATTCCATCACCTCTTGCTTTCAGGCTTGGGTTATATCTGTCGTATCTTCAGACTATTATATCAAATATACCAAATTACTATTAGGGAGGGGGTTGGCGCAATTAGACCCTAGCTACGGAACTTTAGCCTAAAGGTTCTGCCGTCTTGGAGTTGTTCCTTGGGTTTGGGGTTGTTGAGGTTTGATTTATTTATTGGGGAGCAGGGTAATGTTTCAGCCACCAGCGCGCGATGTCAATGCGCCGGGCGAACCATACGCCGGGAATACCTTGGGCGTACTCAATGAACCGCTCCACGGCCCGGGAGCGAGCCGGCCGCCCGGTTATGCGGCAGTGTAAGCCCACCGACATCATTTTGGGATGGGTCTTGCCCTCTTGGTAGAGGCAGTCAAAGGAATCTTTCAGGTATTCGTAGAAGTCGCCGACGCTGACCAGCCCACCTCGCCAGAAGCGGGCGTCGTTGGTCTCGAAGCTGTAGGGAATTACCAGCCAGGGACGACTTTGGGGGGCGCCCGGAGCGCTGACCTTTACATAATAGGGAAGATCGTCGTTAGTGGCGATGCTGTCGTAAAGAAACCCGCCCGCGGCAGCCACCAGTTCCCGGGTATGGACGCTGGGGCCGTAACGGGTGAACCAGCCCAAGGGCCGCTCGCCGGTAGTGTGGATCATAGATTCAACAGTCTTTTCAATGTCTTTCCGCTCCTCTTCCCGGCTCATCCGGTGCGCCTCGGCCCAGCGGTAGCCATGACCGCACGGCTCGTGACCGCGGGCGACGATTTCTCCGGCGAGGTCCGGGTTGCGCTCCAAGGCCAGCGCACAACAGTAGAAGGTGGATTTGACCCGGTGTCGGTCGAACATATCCAGCAACCGCCAAACGCCTACCCGACTGCCGTACTCAAAAAAGGATTCGTTAAAGAGGTCTCGCTGCGCTGGCGGAATGGGCGAGGGAACCTCGTTGTTGGTCTCGTGGTGGGCGTCCCCGTCCAAAAGGGAGTATTCCGAGCCTTCCTCGTAATTTACTACGATGGATACGGCGATTCGGGCTCCGCCCGGCCATTGCACCTGGGGAATGTTCCGCCCATAGCCGATATAGTCCCGTTGCATTGCTCGTGATTCACCTCCGATTTGGTATGGTGTCCGGTTGGTATGGGGAACCTGGCGGTATGGGAAAGGGGTAGGAAAGGTTATTATAGACCGGGCGGCAAGGCGGTGAAAATAGGTTCTTCCGGGTCCGGCTATTTCCGGGGTTATTTGCTCGTACTCGCCATTTTCCCTCTAGGGAGCTGGGGAGTTAAAGGATCCTGCTGGCCCTGGCCCCAATTTGTTGACAAAGCTATTTTCGTTCTATAGAGTTACCAGAATCGTCGGAAGGACCTACTGGGGCGGTAAACCGGCGGCAGACTGGATCTGGCGAGAGTCCCCCGTATTTTACTCCGGACTTGGTGAGGAGCCGAGTATGGTCGTTGCTAATCCCGATAGCGAAGTGGCGCTGGAAGTCGAAAACCTGTGCACTTATTTTAGCACGCGTTGGGGAACCGTCAAAGCAGTGGACGGGGTCAGTTTCCGGTTGCGCCGGGGCGAGACCTTGGGCATCGTAGGCGAATCGGGTTGTGGCAAGTCGGTTACGATGCTCTCCTTGATGCGTCTGATTCCCTCGCCGCCGGGTGAGATTGTTAACGGTCGGATTATTTTGCAGGGGCAGGACTTGCTTCAGCTTTCCGAGCATGAAATGAGCAAGGTGCGGGGCAGCCAGATTGCCCTGATAATTCAGGATCCGATGACCTCGCTCAACCCTGTTTTTTCCATCGGCAGCCAGGTGAACGAGGCGATAAGGATACACCAGGACATTCCCAAGAGGAGCATTCTGGAGCACACCCTTGCGGTGCTGCGTAAAGTTAACATTCCTGCGGCGGAAGCGCGGGTCAAAGACTACCCCCATCAGCTGAGCGGCGGAATGCGGCAGCGGGTTGTGGGGGCTATTGGCATATCCTGCGAACCGTCGGTGCTGATCGCTGACGAGCCGACGACCTCGTTGGACGTAACGATTCAAGCCCAGTACCTCAAGCTGCTTAAAGACTTGCAGCGGCAATCGAACTTGGCGCTGATTTTCATCACTCACGACTTTGGCGTGGTGGCGAAGATGTGCGACCGGGTGGCGGTGATGTATGCCGGCAAGGTAGTAGAAACCGGAGGGGTGCGCGAGATTTTCAATAATCCGTCCCACCCTTATACCGAGGCTTTGCTGGCATCGGTTCCCAAGTTGGAAGAGGACGTGGAACGGTTATACGCCATTGAGGGGCAGCCGCCGGCCTTGCACGACCTGCCACCGGGCTGTCCCTTTGCTAACCGCTGCCCTTATGTGATGGAACGATGCCGGGAGGAGTATCCTACGGTCTTTCAAGTATCCGAAAGCCATCAGGCAGCTTGTTGGAGGTTGGCATGACCACTGTTGGGCAATCGACGGAAACTGCCGCCCGTGGGCCGTCCCTGCTGGAAGCGCGAGACTTGAAGAAGTATTTTCCGATAACCAAGGGTTTGCTCATGTCCCGGACTACCGGCCAACTCAAGGCGGTTGACGGAATTTCTTTTCAGGTGGAGCGGGGCGAGACCTTGGGCATTGTCGGAGAATCCGGTTGCGGCAAGAGCACTACCGCCAAACTATTGTTGATGTTGGAGGAGCCGACCGAAGGCAGTATATTGTTTGAGGGCGAGGACATTCATCATTCTAACTCCTCCCGTCGGAAGGAATATCGCAGCTCGGTGCAGGCGGTTTTCCAGGACCCTTGGAGTTCGCTGAACCCCCGAATGCGGGTGAAAGACCTGATTGGCGAGCCGATGGTTATTAACTGGGATGTTCCTCATCGAGAGATTGAAGAACGGGTGCAAAAACTGCTTCTGGACGTGGGCCTTAGCGCTTATCACGCCAACCTCTATCCTCACGAATTCAGCGGCGGTCAGCGCCAGCGGTTGGCTATTGCCAGGGGTCTGTCCCTCAACCCTAAGATGATAGTTCTGGATGAACCGGTTTCCGCGCTGGACGTTTCCATCCGCGCCCAGATTATGAACCTGCTCAAGGACTTGCAGACTGAGTACGAGGTCAGCTACCTGCTAATCGCTCATCACTTGGCGACGGTAAGGTATATGTGCGATTGGGTCGCGGTTATGTACTTGGGCCAGATTGTGGAGTACGCTGAGGTCAAGGAACTGTTCAACAACCCGTTGCATCCATATACTAAAGCGCTGATGTCGGCGGCCCTGCCTTCTCACCCGGATACTGAGCAGGATGAGATAATTCTCACGGGCGAAGTACCTTCCCCGCTAAACCCGCCTTCCGGTTGCCGCTTCCATACCCGCTGTCCCTTTGCTATGGACCGGTGCGCTGTGGAAGTACCGGAGACCACAGAGATAACGCCGGGGCACACCACTTCCTGCCATCTTTATTAGGGAAGGGCTGATGGCGGGGGCAGTTCTAGCTGGGCTGCGCTGGAGAGGCTTTCCTTGCATTAACCAATGTCCGCTATAGAGGGCGGGTTCGAAGCTGGCCCACCCCATGAGCCGGGCGTCGCCCTTCAATTGACCCCGGAATATCGAGCTGTTCCCTAGGGCCCCGCTTCGTATATCCCGAAGGTGAAGGCATAGATGCCAAACTGGTCGGAGTTGGCGCTAAGCCGCAGTTCTTTGCGCTGGACGTAGCCGGGGAGTTCCACTATTTGGTACAACCGGGGCTCTTTCACCCACAGAAAGCTTTCCCCATCCGGGCCGATAACCACATCTTCGCCGCGGTTTTCCGGTGTTAAATACTCTCCGTCAACCGTAACCCTTACTTTGTAAGGTTCTTCTCCCTCAGTGGTGAGGACCGCGTTGACGCTACGGGCCGAATATACCAGGGCGACGTAGTCTTCAAAGCTGGCGGTTTCCCGAGCGTGCTTGGCCCGCTGGGGTTCGCTGCGCCAAAGGCCTTGAAAGTACAATAGATGGGGCTGCAAGTAGTCGGGGGCCGAGAGTTGCAGCGTATTCCCCGCCTGCTGGTAGAATTTGGGCTGGCCTACGTATCCCCGACCGTAGAACTCCAGCTCAAAGGCGCCGCGCTCATAACCGGCGTAGAGTTCCCGCGTAACCTCTGCGTCCGGTGCTGCCAGAAACTCGCCGTCCGGTGTATGCTCTCCGGCTGAAGTAGGCGGGTCATCGGATAGGTCGGCGCCAACCTCCAGCAACAGTTGGCGGAGCTTTTCTTCGGTGTCCGCATAGTTGCCCTCGCCGATTCGCTGATAGCGTACCCGACCCTTTCCGTCAATCAGGTATTTGGTGGGCCAAAAGGCGTTCAGGTAGTTGTCCCAGGTTACATAATCGTTGTCCAGGGCTACCGGCCAGGTTATGTCGTAGTCCCGGGTGGCTTGGAGGACGTTGGTTGGGTCCTTCTCAAACTCAAACTCCGGCGTATGGATGCCCAGGATTAGCAGTCCGTCGTCGGCATATTGGTTGTGCCAGAGTTTAAGTTGTGGGAAAGTGCGGATGCAGTTGACGCAGGTATAGGTCCAGAAGTCTAGCAGTATAACTTTGCCGCGAAGATTGGCCAAACCCAGCGGTTCGCTGTTAATCCAAGCCGCTATGCCCTCTATTTCTGCTGCGGCCGGCCCGGAAGGGTGAATAGGGGGGCTTTCGGAAGCGAGCGTCTCGTTGGATGACGGGGCATCGGAAGGACCGGTCGGCCCGCCGCCTGTAAGCCAGATGGCGACAATCAGGGCGGCGAGGAGGAGGCTGAGGCAGACGGAGTACCCAGGCCATTGGTTTCGCAACCGGCTTTCCCGGCGTTCATTGGTCGAAAGGGATTGATTCACAGCGCAGTTCCGAAAAGTGCGCCGGGTTGGCGAATTAGGCTCGCCAACCCGGCTGTTGGACTGGGTTAACTCAAGCGCTTATCTGGCAACCAGGTTAGGGGTGGCGGGGCCGTCAATGACCTTCACCTCGCCTTTGGGTTGAAACTCGCGAGCCTTGGCTTCCAGCTCGGGCATTATGGACTCAATCAGGTCTTGGTCCAGGTCAGCGGCTACGCCCGGGTAGCCGGCGCGAGCAATCATCGCTTGGAGGTTCTTGTTCTTGAATTGGCTGAGGGTCCATTCCAGGGGATCGGGAACGATCGTTCGGTCCCAGAAAATACGGTGGTTCTTGTTCCGTGGGCCGTAGTGATAGTGGGGGGCGTCTCGGAAACAGTCAAAGGCCAACAGTTCCGTTTCCTCGGTATAGGAACGTCCAGGGGTGCCGGCCAAGTCGGCCAGGACGTGAATTGCCAAGCCGCCGTCGCCGCCGGCTTGCTTGCGGACTTCCAGCCCGAAGCGGATGTTGCCGGCCTCGAAAATGTCGTGGCCTCGGTTGTGCTTTACCGTGTTGCGGCCGGTGGCATAGACCTCTCGAGCGGTGGATTCCAGTTCGCCCAACGTTTCTTTAACTTGGTCCATATTGACGCTGTTAGCTACGTCTTCGTAGCCGGCCTCGGTCAGCATTGCGGTTAGGTTGTCCCGAATCTGCCCTACGGACCAACGGATGGGATTACCATCCACGGTGGGGTCCATTCGGCAAATCTTGTTCTTTCCTTCGGGCCCATATACATAGCTGCGCTCGAGGTCGAAACAGTTGAACCGCAGCATAGTGGTGTCGTTGGCTTCTGCCAGTATTACCACTCCCTGGTCGGAATGGTCCTGTAAGTTGCCATCCCAAAGCTCGTGCTGGACGACGAAGGTCACAGCCCCGGCTTCAATTTTGGTCCTTGCAGCCTGCTGCATCATAGGGTTAACCTCCTACGAGTCGAATAAATGGGTTTCAGGAAGCGGGGATACGCTGTTAAGATTACGACACCCGAATACCTGATAACAAGCCAATCGCCACTAAAGGGGTGATTGCAGGCGGCGTCGTTCCTGTTTTCAGGGCCTGTCGGGTTCGCAGTCTCTTTGCAACAACCTCCTCGTACCTTGTGCGTTCATTATACCACGTGATACAACCGGGTTGGCAATATCAGCGGCGGAAGCTTGAAGCTACGCAAGTCTAGAGCTCAATATGCAGCTCAGTGGGCGCCGGACATGCTGGCGATTGGGAAACCGAGCGACTGGCGAACCGCCGCCGGAACCGCGATTACTCCAAGTCTCCCCGGTAAGCGCGGTAGGCCATCTGGGTAATCTGACCAATCCGTTCCTGACCCAGATAGCTGGTGAATTTGCCGAGGTCAACCTGCTGCGCTGTTTCGTCCTCGCTCTTTCCTTGGTCAAAACCCTGGCGGATTTCCCCGTGCAGGTGGGCCATAAGCTCCCGGGCCTCGTCAAATTCCTTTTTTGTACCTACTGGCCCGTGGCCTGGTACGATAGTCTCAAAATCCAACTTCCTGGTTTCCTCCATTACGTTCAGCCATTTGGTGATGTGGCCGTCGGGGAAGGCGGGCAAAATCCGGTGGAAGGCAATATCCCCGGCATAGAGCACGCCGTCCTGAGGCAGGTGAAGCAGGATGTCCCCAGCGCTGTGGGCGCGGCCCAGGTGGATGAGGTTTATTTCCCGGCTCCCCATCTGAAGGTTCATCCGGTCTTCAAAAGTGACATCCGGGAGGGTCATCCGGATTTGCGACAGCTCAGGGATCAGTTCCGGGCGGCCGCTGGTATAGCGGTTCATATTGGCGTCGAACTTTTCGATTAGCTCCAGTCGGCAGTTGACGTGGCCGATAATCGGGGCTGGCACAAAATACTGGTTTCCGAATACATGGTCGCCGTGGTAGTGGGTATCTACTAGATACCTGATCGGGGCTTTGGTGAGGTGGCGAATCTCGGACAGCAGACGGGTAGCTAGGGAAGGCGTCATCAGAGAGTCAATGACCAGGACGCCTTCCTCGCTGACGATGAAGCCGGCATTGGTTGCCCCGTTGGGCTGGATAAAGGCGTAAGCTTGGGATGCGGTTTGGATAATCCCGGTGTCGTAATTTGCGCTGGTCAACGGCGCACCTCCTTTTACTCTGCTTCGGTAGTCTAGGAAGGATTCGCCAAGCTGTCAAACTTCGGGCGTGCTGCGATATGTTGGGCAACCGAGGCTGGAACCGGTACTGTGATATACTGCTCCCCAAACCCAACTTCTTTCGCTCCGGCTTATTTCCGCTTGTTTCCGCCGAAATTTTGTCGGCGGAAGGGTGGGCTTCGGCTTGCCGGCGGTCACATAGCGGCTATTTTACGGGTAATAATAATGATAATACTGGAAGCGGGAACCAATCCCTTTGGCGGCATCATTCCGAACCCAATGACCTTGCCGGCAGACCCGGAGGAGTTCCGGGGTCGCTTGGCTCATTCCCTGACGGTTTGGAAAGAAGAGGGCTATCGCACCGTGTGGTTGGAGGCGCCGATTGAACAGTCCGCCCTGATACCGGTGGCGGTAGAGGCGGGGTTTACGTTTCACCATTCTGGCGAGAGGAACGGAACGGCGTACTTGATGCTGACCGTTGAACTGGAGGCTGGGGCATATATTCCCCCGTATGCCACCCATTACGTCGGCGTAGGAGGCGTGGCGCTGAACCAGGATAACGAGCTGTTAGTGGTTTGTGAACGGCACCGGAACCCGGGCCAGCCTCCCTTTTACAAGCTGCCCGGCGGGGCGGCGCTGGCCGGCGAACACTTGGCTGACGCGGTTATCCGCGAAGTGCTGGAAGAAACCGGCGTTCATACCCGGTTCGAGGCCCTGGTCTGTTTTCGTCACTGGCACGGCTACCGTTACGGCAAGTCGGACATCTACTTCGTCTGTCGGCTTAGTCCCTTGAGTCGGGAAATTACGATGCAGGAGGAGGAGATCGAGGATTGCTTGTGGACTCCGGTGACTGAATATATCAACTCGAAAAACACCAGCGCCTTCAACCGGCGTATCGTCAAGGCGGCTCTGGAACATCCTGGTATTGCATCGGAGGCGATGCCGGGCTTTGACGACCGGGAGCGAGAGTTCTTTATGCCCCGCTCCGGGTGAGGCTCTGTCATTCTCGCGTACCATTGTTACCGTGTTACCGTCGCTCAACAACAGCTCTAGGGGATCCCTGAAATTCGATCGGCGTTGGAAGGACAGGGCTGGTTTTTAAAGGGGAAATGCAGAGCATTTCCCTATCCTTCTTTATTGTCCCTACACTATCTCTACTATATCCCTACCATGCGGCAGCCTGACCGTCGCCCCGAGGGTCGGAGGCTCCCATTAGCGCTCCTGTTTGCCGGTCGCGGATTATCAACTGAACCTTGCCGTCATTGATTCCGGGACGCCGAGGCGCTACCCGGTGGCCCTTGGTCTCCAGTTCTTTTACAACGGCAGCGGACATCCCGGCCTCTACGCGTAGTTCCAACGAGGTTTCCAGGCTCGCCGGGTCGGTGCCGGGAAAGCTCCACCACCGGGGCGCTTCTACCGCCGCTTGCGGGTCCATCCCGTAATCAATCAGGTTGGTCAGGATTTGCAGGCCGCATTGAGGTTGAAAGTCCCCGCCGGGTGTTCCGCCAACTATAGCTGCTTGACCGTCCTTCACCGTCATATAGCAGTTGAGGGTGTGCATGGTGCGTTTACCGGGTTCAATTACGTTGGGATGGTCTGGGTCCAAGCTGAAACCCCGCCCGGCGCGGTTGTTGAACAGGACACCGGCGCCAGCGGCGACAAACCCGGAGCCGAAAGCGTTGGACAGGCTGTGGATCCAGGAAACGCAGTTGCCGGCGCCGTCCGCCACGCAGAAATAGGTGGTGTCGCCGTCGCCGTTGGAGGGGAGCAACGAGAAGGCTGTATCGGTGGCCTGCGCTGGGTTAATCTCCGGGCGGCGGCGGTTGGCGTAGTCCTTGGAAATGAGTTCTTCCAGAGGCCACTCGATAAACTTGGGGTCGCCGGCTAGCCGATTGCGGTCGGCGTAGGCGACTTTCTTGGCCTCCGACATTAGGTGGATGGCTTGGGCGCTGTTTTGGCCTAGGGAGTTCAAGTCGAACTCCTCAACCAGGTTCAGCATCTCCAGCAACAAGAAGCCTTGGGAAGGCGGACGGGTTTGGTACACTCGATGGCCTCGGTAGGTGGTGAAAAGGGGGTCGTACACTTCGGCCCGGTGCCCGGCAAAATCGGACTCGGTAAAAAGGCCTCCGGCCTTACGCAGTTCCTTGACCATCCGCTGGGCCAGGGCGCCCCGGTAGAACTCATCGGCGCCGCCTTGGGCTACTAACCGCAGGCTGTTTGCCAAGTCGGGGTTAGCCAGTATACCTCCCTCAACTATAGCTTTGCTGTCGGGAAGGTAAATGGCGGCGCTGGCCGGGAACTGGGACAGCTTGCTTATCCCGTGTTCCAGGCTGCGCCCAATGCCGGGAGATACCGGAAATCCCTCTTCGGCATAGCCAATGGCCGTATCCAAAAGCTGCGGGAAGGGCTTGGTGCAAAAGCGACGATGTATTTCCTCCCAAGCGGCTACCTCTCCGGGAACGGAGATGGAGTGCGGCCCCTCCAGGGGCATTGTCCGGTAGCCTTGAGAACGGTAGTAGTCGGCGCTGGCGCCGGTGGCTGCGGCTCCGCTGCTGTTAACCCCGGTAACCTGGCCGGTGGCGGCCTCATAGAGCAGCACAAAGGAATCCCCGCCCATTCCGCACAGGGGGATTAGAGTGACGGCCTCGGTGGCGGCTACTGCGAGGGCCGCATCAAAAGCGTTGCCGCCGTCCTGCATTACCCTTATCCCGGCGGTGGCGGCCAGGGGCGAGTTGGAGCAGACTATTCCACGCCGTCCGTAAACCAGGCTCCTGGACAATCCGGCAGTTACCATAACGCCTCCCAAGGTTTCCTTGGCTCAATTGAGCTGGGCTGAACGACCCCAGTGTAAGCGGGGCGCAGTTAGGCGTCAACGGGAAGGGAAAGACCGTCGGAGGATTTTCCGGCGATAAGCTGGAACTGGTTGGTCCTGGTGTCCTCAGGGCTTCCTAATTGCTAGATTTCGAGTGGTTTTCATTCATTTTGTGATCTGGTTGGTCTTGGTGTCCTCAGGGCTTCCGGGATGTTTTGGGAAACCTCTGGGGCCAGTTCATGAACTGGCCCCAACAACCGGTCCTACAAACGGATTGGAAATGGTTGGCAGTCCCTTCCTGGTATTAGTCCTTGAAGGCGTTGCAGGCGGTTACCAGAGCGGCGGTGCCGCCCATCACGAAGGCTACGCCCACCGTCTCGGCGATTTCCTCTTCGGTAGCCCCGACCGCCCGTGCCCGGTTGGCGATGTTAGCCACTCCTTCCGGGTGGGAAAGCAAGGCATCGCACAGCATCGTCATCAGGACCTTGACTTTAAGGGGCAGGGCGCCTTCGGTTAGGACACAGTTGCGCACGTCCATTATTTCTTTGTAGAGCTCGGGTGAGTTACCTTCCAGTTTGGTTTGCCAGGTTCCCGGGTTGGGTAGTGTCATCACGGTTCTCCTTGGGGCAGTTTAAGGAATCGTGGCCGGACTTCGAAGGGTTTCAGCCTCATCCGGCGATGTAGCTAAATTGGCGGGCGGCGGTTGTGCCAGGGCGTGGCTTGTTCGTAAGCGTAGGCTACGTTTAGCACAGTCGCCTCAGCGAAAGGCCGGCCGGCAAGCTGCAAAGCCAAGGGCAATGCTCCCTCGTTGGGAGAAGTAAAACCGCAAGGGATGGATAGGGCCGGAACTCCGCTAAGGCTGTAGGGTCCGCGGTAACTGCCTTCAACCAGGGCTTGAGCCGCCGCTTCCTTGCTGGGGACACCGGTATTAAAGTCTAGCTTGCCCGCCGGGCCGGCGGAGGTGGGCTGAAGAAGGATGTCCACATCTTTCAGCGCGGCCAGCACTTGCTGCCGAACTACTGCCCGCAGCTTTTGGGCCTGGTAATAGACTTGCCCCGGAATCAGGTTGCCGGTCATGAAAGCGATGCGGGTGTTGACGTGATAATCCTGGGGGCGTTCCCGCAGCCATTCCGGGCGCAGACTCACCCGTTCGGTGTGGGTTATGGTGCGGACGATTGCGCCGGTTTGCTGGGCCAGGGGCAGGGAAATGTCCCGCACCGTAGCGCCCAGCTCGGTTAGGGTCTGGGCGGCGGCAACTACCGCCTCCCGGGTAAGGTTGTCTAGCCCCAAATTTGGGTTCATCAATTCGGTAACCAAGCCGACTTTGATCCCACGGATGTCTCCGGTAAGGGCCTGCCGGTAGTCGGGAACCGGCTCCCGTCGGGTGTAGGGGTCGTTGGCGTCATAACCGGCGATGGCTCCGATGGTGTTGGCGCAGTCGGCGACGCTGCGGGAAATAGGGCCGATGGTGTCAATGGACCAGCAGGCGCCGTCCACTCCGTAGCGGCTGACCAGCCCCCAAGTAGGGCGCAACCCTACCAGGCCGCAATTGGCCGCCGGCCCCCGGATCGAACCTCCGGTATCCTCTCCCAGGGAAGTGGCGCAGAGAAATCCGGCAGTGGCTGCGCCGGAACCGGTACTGGAAGTACCTGGGTTACGCTCCAAATCCCAAGGATTGCGAGCCGCTCCAAAGTAGGAGCTTATCGGGTCGCCCATAGCGAATTCGCTCATGTTCAGCTTGCCCAGCAGGATGGCGCCATCCTTGCGCAGGTTGGCGACTACCGTGGCATCCGCTTCGGGGACGAAGTTCGCCCGGATTTTGGAGCCGTCGGAATTGGTGATGCCCTTGGCGTGAATCTGGTCTTTGACGGCGACGGGTATGCCGTGCAGCGGCCCTCGGTAGCCGCCTCCGGCAATTTCTGCACTGGCTTGCCGGGCCTCCGCTCGAGCGGTTTCGGCGCAAAGGGCAATGTAGGAGTTTAGTTTGGGGTCAACCTGTTCAATACGGGCCAGATAGGCGTCAACGGCCTCCAGAGGGGATAACCGCTTGCTTTCGATATGCTTGCCCAGTTCGGTGGCGGACAGATAGGGGATGGTGTTAGACTGCATTTTACACCTCCGGATCAGGCAGAATTAAGGGCAGCGGCTCCACGGCATTAACCCCCGGAACTTCAATGGCAGCCATTGCTTCCAGCAGGGCGTTGAGGCTGTAGGTTACTTGGGATAGTTCCGGTTCTTGGATGTTCAGTCCCACGGAACGGCCCAGGGCTTGAACTTCTTGGTCGGTCAGGTCGGTCATCTCCACCTCCTAAGGGCGTTAGCCAGGCTGGTTGCTCAGGCAAATCCAATGGTAACATACGTAGAAAGCAATTGGCGGGGCCCGGCCTTGGCCCGCCCTGGTTCTATTGAACTTTTCGGGCTTGGGTTTGAGGATAAAAAGAGTCAAAGGGAGGATGAACCTGTGCCAGAAAAAGGCAAGAGCGGACGCCGGCGAACTATTTCACGGCGCTGATCTACCACCTGCTAGGGTAGCAGATTTGCTTGGAGGACTAGAATGATTGACCGTTTTCGCCCAGCCGAGGATTACCTTTCCCGGATCCGCGGCATACCGTTGCTGCCCGGGGAAAGGGTCGCTCGGGTTTTTTCCTTGCAAGACGGCTTGCTTGACGAGCCGACCAAAAGGGGCCGGCTCTTGATTACGACTAACTTGCGCATACTCTTTTTCCAAAACAGCCGGGGCTACGATGAGGTATTTCTGTTTCCGGTGGGAGAGCTTAAGGGAGTGGTAGTGGATTCCAGGATGAAAGGCACCCTTTCCCTGTTATGGGGTATCCTCGCGGTTACTGTTGCTTCCTTATTTTACTTGTTAGCGGCCTACTGGGTAACTGGTCGGGTTGAAAGCCCGGCGTTGCCTGGGCTGAACATGGACTTTCTGCCCTTTATTATCCTGGCTGCTACCCTGGCCGGCGCTTGGCTGTTCTGGCGTCGCAACATTAAGCGGGCCGGCGGCAAAGTAACCCTTCGGGGCGCCAACTGGGATTTATCCTTCGCCTACTTGGGAGCGGAACGGGTAAGGGACATTAACGCGATGGTGGAAACCCTGTTCATCTGCCGCCAGGGGTGTATTGAGCGCCTATATTCTCAGCCGGAGCGCGAAACGGCCCCAAGCGGCTATCCCTAACTCTGGTCAACCCGGTCTGGGCAGGTTAGTTGGGGCAAGCCGGATGAACTTGGAATTAGCCGAGGGGCAGGGCCGGGTCAATATCCAGTTCCAACCCGAACTGTTCCCCTCTCTGGTACTGGAAATAAGCGCAGGCGGCGATCATTGCGCCATTATCGGTGCACAGAACCGGCGGAGGGATGATCACCGGCAGGGGTGAGGCGCGGGTTATTTCCGCTCTGAGCCGAGAGTTAGCGGTAACCCCACCGCCCAGGAGTATGCCTTTGGCGCGGTAACGTCGGGCCATCTCCAGCGTTTTGACAACCATCACCTCTACCACCGACTCCTGGAAATTAGCGGCCATTTCCCCGAGGAGCCGGTCCATTTCCGCTTTATCGCGGTGGACGCTATCCGGAATACGCTCAATGCTGTCCGGTGGGTAGATACCTTGGGCTTGGGCCTGATGGAGCAGGGCTGTCTTGACCCCGCTGAAGCTGAAATCCAGGGTATCCCGCATCCAGGCCCGGGGCAGGGGCGGCAGGTTTCCACGGCTTACGCCTTCCGAGGCCCGTTGAATCTCCGGCCCGCCGGGAAAGCCCAGACCGAGGATGCGGGCCGCCTTGTCGAAAGCCTCTCCGGCGGCGTCGTCCCTGGTGCGCCCCACCAGCCGGTAGTTTCCATGCTCCTCCATCAGAATCAGGTCGGTATGACCGCCGGAGGCCACCAGGCAGGCCAAGGGAAAACCGGGGGAATCTGCCGGACTGTCCCCACCCGGCCGGGCCAGCCATGAAGCGTAAATGTGTCCCTCCAAGTGGTTAACGCCGACCAGGGGTTTTCCCAGGCTGAAGGACAGGGCTTTCGCCGTGTTCAGACCGGTCAGCAGCGCCCCGGCCAGCCCCGGACCGTAAGTTACGGCTACCACGTCAATCCTGGACAGGTTGAGGTCGCTGTCGGCTAGGGCCTTCTCCACCGCCGGCGTCATATCTCGGATATGCTGACGGGAGGCGACCTCGGGCACTACTCCTCCGTAAGGAGAATGTAGTTCCACTTGAGATGAAACTATATTAGAGAGCAGGCGCTTCCCGTCTTCCACCACGCCCACGGCAGTTTCATCGCAGGAAGTCTCGATACCCAGAACTTTCAGACCCATATCCAACCTCTGGCCGTTTTTAGTTGCTTCTTCTAAACAAGCGGTGGCGCCGGCCGCTCCCGGCTTCCGGCTCCCGGCAAAGTAACATTGTAACCGGCTTATCGTAAAGCGGCGCCCGTTGGCCGGTCAACTTTGCACTATTGAGCGGCGGATGCTATCATTCAAGGAGTTAATCACTTTTATTCGGTAGCCTCCCGGTGGCGGTTAAACCCGGACTTGGAAGCTGATACCGGCCCTATTACGAATCCCGGAGGTGCACAGGTCGCAAGATGGAGTCTGATGACTTAGGGAGATTAGCCCTTCTCGTAATATGCCTTGCCCTTTCCGCCTTCTTCTCGTCTTCTGAAACAGCCTTTATCGCCCTATCCCGGGCACGCCTGATTCACTTGGTTAATATCGGACGCCCCAGAGCTAAGCTGGTGGAACGCCTAGTCAATCGGCCGGAAAGACTGCTGGCCACGGTGCTCCTCAGCAACAATCTGGTCAATACCGCCGCCGCCGCTCTGGGAACTGCCTTGGCGTTGAAGCTGATTGACGACGGCACTTTGGGCCTGCTGGTCGCTACTGTCAGCGTTACTTTGTTGCTGCTGATATTCAGTGAAACGCTGCCCAAGACCGTTGCCTTGAACCGCTCGGAAAAGGTGGCTTTCACCTTTGCCCGTCCGCTGATCCTGGTGCAAATCCTCCTGACGCCGGGCGTCCGGGTTCTCCAGTGGATTACCAACCTGTTCACCGGTTTGCTGGGAATTACCGGTTCCACTCCCGAGGTCAGCGAGGGGGAAATTCGCTCCCTGATTGCCGTCGGCGCGCAGATCGGCGCGGTGGAGGCCGAAGAAGCAGCCTTGTTGGAGCAGGTCTTCCGGTTCGGCGACCAGCAAGTACGGGAGATAATGACTCCCAGAACCGAGATAATCTGGGTGGAAGAAGGGGCCACGCTGGAACAGTTTTTGACTTTATATTTGTCGCATAGCCACACTCGATTTCCAGTATATAAAGACACTACGGAAAACATCAGCGGCGTGCTGTCTAATAAAGATGTGCTGCTCTCCCTGGAAAAGAACAAACTGCAGCCCCAGGACGTCGTCACTAATCTGCTACGCGATGCCTATTTCGTGCCGGAGACCAAGGCCGTAAGCACTACTTTTTCCGAAATGCGCCAAGGCGGGTACGGTCTGGCCTTGGCCGTTGATGAATTTGGGGGTATTGCCGGACTGCTTACTCTGAAACAGATGTTGGAGGTTATCGTCGGCGATGTTGGCGAGGAAGGCGCTATACCGCAAGAGGAATATACGACGGTGGACGAAAACACCTTCTCCTTGAATGCCAGTATGAGCGTTCTGCAAGCCAACGAGAAGCTCAATCTGGAACTACCTGAAGGGGAGTATCAAACAGTGGCCGGGTTTATCCTGGAGCGACTGGGCTATATCCCGGAGGCCGGCGAAATTGTCGAGTACCGCAACTTGAAACTGACTATAAAGACGATGAACGGAGTGAGAATTGAATCGGTGGAAATTCAGCTCGACTTGGATGTCCAGGCGAGGGCGTCGTAATGAAATTTTTCCTGGTTCGCCACGGAGAAACCGAGTGGAATAAGCTCGGCAGATTCCAGGGGCAGTATGATACTAGGCTGAATCGGAAAGGGTTGGCTCAAGCCCAAGCCACCGCCGAGGCGGCCCGAGCCTGGAACCTTACCGCGCTCTATTCCAGCCCTTTGTCCCGCACTATGCAGGTGGCCGCTGAGTTCACCCGTCAATTAGGGTTGCCCGTTCACCCTCGGGACGGGCTTAAAGAACTGGCCCTCGGCGAGCTGGAGGGTATCGGCGGGGAGGAAATGCGCGCTGGCTGGCCCGAAGTTTTCAATGTCTGGAACGACAGCCCGGAAACGATAGTTATGCCCGGCGGCGAGTCTTTGGCGGAATTACAGGAACGTTCTTGGCAAGTTATCCTCGATTTAGAGCAGGCCCACGACGCAGGGGACAACCTCGCCATCATTTCCCACAATTTTGCCATCCGCGTCATCTGCGCCCGGCTGTTGGGGATGCCTTTGTCCAGTTTTCACCGGATGTCCCTTAGCTTGGGCGCAGTTACCATATTCGACAGTCGGCCGCGCGGCCGGCGTCTGCTCTGTTACAACTCAACCAGCCACTTGCCGCCGGACAATCTTTCCGACCCTGGCTGACATGGCAGTTGTTTCCGACGTGGATCGGCGAGTAGCGGCGGCGCTGCATCGAGCCGGTTGCTTTGGCAGTGGCGCTACTTTGGTAGTGGGCGTATCCGGGGGCGCTGATTCTTCAACCCTCCTCTACAGCCTGCATCGCCTTAGCGGCCCTGGCAACATCCGGCTCCACGTTGCCCACCTTAACCATGACTTTCGCGGCCAAGAGGCGGACGATGATGCCCGGTTTGTTGAGTCTTTGGCCCGGGAGTTGGGTCTGCCGGTGTCGGTTGAGAAGCGGGATCCTCTTGCGTACCAGCAAGAACGCCGAATTTCCTCTTTCGAGCAGGGCGCCCGAGAGATGCGCTATGAGTTTATGGCTGCGGCGGCCCATCGGGTGGGAGCGGTGGCGGTGGCGGTGGGACATACCGCCGATGACCTGGCGGAGACGGTATTGCTGCACCTGTTGCGGGGCGCCGGTCTGCCCGGCCTGCGCGGGATGACCGAACTGGCTCCCTGGCCCTGGCCTACCGGATTGGACCGCCCGACCCTCTTTCGCCCCCTGCTAGAGGTTGCCAAGTCGGAAACGGTAGAGTATTGCCGCGAGCTGGGTCGGGACTTTCGGCAGGACAGCGGAAACTCTCTGTTTCGGTTCACCCGCAACCGAGTGCGGCAAGACCTGATGCCTTATCTGGCTGCCGAATACAATCCGCGAATACGGGAGGCCTTGGTACGGCTGGCTCATACCTCTGCCCTGGATCTGGATTATCTGGAGCAGGAAACGGAACGGGTTTGGCCGGCTATTGTGGTTTCTCCCAGGCGGATTCCTCCGGGGGTTGCCGAACATGCTGTAATAACTTTTGACCGGGCAGCCCTGGCCGCCCTGCACCCTGCGCTGCGCCGGATGGCACTGCGGCGGGCCTACATTGTCTTGGCCGGCGATGCCCGGCGGTTGAGGGAAAGTCACTTGAAAACTATGTCGGATTTAGCTGGGGGGAGCCAATCCGGTCTGATGCTGGATTTGCCCGGCGGGTTAAAACTCGAAACGACCGCCGGCCAACTGACCCTCTTTAGCGCCCGGGCAGAAACTTTTGGCATCTACCCGCCAATGGGGGGAGCGTATCCGGTGAGTCTGCCGGCGGAACCGAGGGCCGAGTCTGTAACGGAAATAGGGGGATGGCGGGTTATTGCTCGGATATCCCTTCGCGGAGAATTGCCTGACCTGCAAACCGGGGACGACTTCACGGCTTACCTGGACTTGCGAGCCTTGAGCGGTAGGGTATTGGTGCGAACCCGTCGGCCGGGCGACCGATTCCAGCCCCTGGGAATGGCCGGCGTCAAAAAGTTGCAGGACTTTTATACCGATGCGCGGGCGCCCCGCTCCTGGCGAGACCAGATACCTTTGTTGGTTACCGAACGGGGAATTGCCTGGGTAGTGGGCTACCGCATTGCGGAGTGGGCCAAGGTGTTACCGGAATCTCCCTCGGATTATCCCGTATTGCTTCTTAAGTTCGAGGGGCGGCCTTGACCCGGCGGCCTTGACCCGATTGAGGCAACGCCCAGCCGCCGGCGAATCAGTCCGGGGATCGGTCTGATAGTAAAGCTCTAGCTGTCAAGCTGGGATGCTAGGGTTGCCGCATTGGTAACCGGCAACTGGCATGCGTAATTTTGGCAGACATAGGCGGTGGCCTTGCCGTCAATCATTTCTCGCCCCTCTAACAAGGGTATCCCATTGCCGGTTGAACCGACAGCGGCGGCGCCCGAAGGGGAGGTATCCAATCCGACCACCACTTTGTTGGGCAGGAAGCGACTAAAGACGGTGTTCAACAGCGCTCCGGTTGCCGCCGCTTGGGAAGGGCCGATAATAGCGACTTCTTTGGGGATGGAGACGTAGAAATCCAGAGCGCCCAGCCAATAGGCGGCGCCGCCAGGAGCTTGGGACATTAACCGGCTCAGGGAACGCAAGGGTTTGGCCCCTTTCAGGCTGTAATTTTCATTGCCAGTGAAAATTGCCAGACGCAGTAATACCTCGGCGGCGACCGAACCGCCGCAGGGCTGGGCATTGTCAAATACATCGCGAGGACGGGTTACCAGGGCCTCGTGTTCAATGCTGGTGTCGTAAAAGCCGCCTATTCCCTCATCCCAGAACAGTTCAATCATCGTATCGGCCAGGGTAACCGACCGGTTCAGCCACCGGACATCGAAAGTAGCTTCGTAGAGCGCGAGCAGCCCGTCGGCGACGCAAGCGTAGTCTTCGAGGAAACCGGGTACTTGGGCTTGTCCCTTCCGCCAAGTGCGGAGCAACCGGCCGCCCCGCATCATCTCATCGCAGAGGAACTCGGCGTTGGCGATGGCCGCTGTCTGGTAATCAGGTCGGTTCAGGGCTGCTCCGGCCTCGGCAAAACTGCGGAGGGTCAACCCGTTCCACGAAGCCAGAACCTTGTCATCGCGCTGTGGGTGGATGCGCTTTTCCCGTTCCTCCAGCAGGCTGGCCTTGCCCGCTGCAATAACCGAGTTTAGGTGTTCCTGGGTTAGGCCGTGTTCATAGGCAAAGGCTTCGGGCGCTAGGGGCACGTTCAGGATACTGGCCCCCTCGAAGTTGCCGGCGGAGGTTACTCCGTAGTAGCCGACAAGGACGTTCCCCGCTTCCTCGCCAAGAGCAGCTCTAATCTGGTCGGGCGTCCAGACAAAGAACTTGCCTTCTTCGCCCTCGCTGTCGGCGTCTTGGGCCGAATAGAAACCGCCCTGGGGGTCGGTCATCTCCCGTAGCACGTAATCCAGGGTTTCCTCGGTGATGCGCTGGTACAGATTCCGTCCGGTAAGCTGAAAGGCGTGTAAATAGAGGCGAGTCAGCAGGGCGTTGTCATAGAGCATTTTTTCGAAATGGGGAACCAGCCAGAAGGCGTCGGTGGAGTAGCGATGGAAGCCGCCGCCAAGCTGGTCATACATTCCGCCGTAAGCCATCTTTTCCAGGGTAAGTTCCACCATCTCCAGGGCGCGCGGATTATAGCCGTGATGGTGGTAGCGAAGGAGGAACTCCGGGGTCATAGGCTGGGGAAACTTGGGCGCTGCGCCAAAGCCGCCGTTCTGGTAATCGAAGTTGGTAGCCAGGCGAGAGTAAGCTTCGTGGAGAATATCCACTGACAACAGAGCGGAATCTTGAGACATCTGCCCGGCGCGACCCATTTGTTCGGTTAACTGTTGGGTAACCCGTTCAATTTCGCCCCGGTTGGTGCGGTAGGCCTCGTTGACGGCTTGCAGCACCCGGGGGAAGCCGGGCAGATTCATCCGGTCGGATGGTGGGAAGTAGGTGCCGCCGTAAAAGGGCTTGCCTTCCGGAGTCAGGAACACCGTCATCGGCCACCCACCGCTGCCGGTGAGCATCTGCACCGCTTCCATATACACGGCGTCCAGGTCGGGCCGTTCCTCGCGGTCAACCTTGATATTGACGAAATTGGCATTCATCAGGGCAGCGATGGCCCCATCCTCAAAGGATTCCCGCTCCATCACGTGGCACCAGTGACAGGCCGAGTAGCCGATACTTAACAGGATGGGTTTGTCCTCGTCCTTGGAACGAGTCAGGGCCTCGGCGCGCCAGGGATACCAGTCCACCGGATTGTGGGCGTGCTGGAGCAGGTAGGGGCTGGTTTCGTTAATTAAGCGGTTGGGCATAAGGACTCCCGTAATAAGCGCTACTCGTAGTGGTTGAGAATGGCTTGCGCGGCGGCTCGGTGGGCGTTATTGGATTGGTGGAAGTGAATTTCGGTTTGGTATTTGGGCCATTGGTCAGTCCTTTGGCGAATAAGAAAGACGACCTCCGCCTCCACTGTCTCGATGTCCTTCATATTGCTAGTATCTCCACTTTTTTGTTGGAGCCAAATATCTACGTTAGCGGACGGTGATGAGTCGTAACGCCATGGGTAGCCATAATAACCCTTGTTGCCTTTAGCTTTGAAACCTTGACTGAACCGTTTTCCGACGCCTTGCTTTGTAATACCGACATATATAGGTATTTGGGCAATGGAGACTACATACAGCTTTGGCGACCGAGACGATGCTTTTCCAGAAAAATTCGTAGCGCCATCAGGAGATTCTACCTTCGTAATTCTTACGCTATTGAATTCAATCTTATATGTGTACGGGCCAGCAAGTTGCAATTACTGCTTACCTTCTACCTTTCGGGGCAAAGGCCAGATAGGCTCATTTGCCGTAGCGCCGCTTCTGCAGGTTAAAGTTAGGGGGACACTCGGTCAACTGCTTCGTCGTTAACTCCTTTTTTGTCCCCCGTCATCATTGCCACCAACTCATCCAGGGGCATCGGCCCCAAGTTGCCGCCTTCGCGGGTGCGGACTGCGACGGCTTTATCTTCCTGTTCCCGGTCGCCAACTACCAGCATATACGGCACTTTCTGCAACTGGGCGTTGCGGATTTTCAGGTTCATCCGCTCGCTCCTGTCGTCCACTTCCGCCCGGAAGCCTTGAGCTTCCAGCCGGGTTTTCACTACAGCGGCGTATTCCTGGTGCCGGTCGGCGATGGGAATGACCACTGCCTGGGTAGGAGCCAACCAAAGGGGAAAAGCGCCGGCGTAATGCTCAATCAACACGCCCAAGAAGCGTTCCAGGGAGCCGAGGATAGCCCGGTGAACCATATAGGGACGGCTGCGGCCTCCTTCGGCGTCCATAAAAGTCAGATCGAACCGTTCCGGCAGGTTAAAGTCGAACTGGACCGTGGTGCATTGCCAGTCCCGTCCCAGGGCGTCCTTAATCTTGAGGTCGATTTTGGGGCCGTAAAATGCGCCGCCGCCGGCATCAATATCGTAGGCCAAGTTGCGCTGTTCCAGCGCCTGCCGCAACGAATCGGTGGCGTGTTCCCATCGCTCCGGTGCGCCGGCGTAGTCTGCCGGCCGGGTGGACAGGGAAATGGAAAAGTCGGCGAACCCGAAGGTGTCCAGCAACTCAAAGGTCAAATCCAGCACGCCGCCTACCTCCGCCTCCACCTGATCCGGCAAGCAGAAGATGTGGGCGTCGTCCTGAGTGAATCCCCGTACTCGCATTAGACCGTGCAGTACGCCGCTGCGTTCGTAGCGGTACACCGTGCCTAACTCAGCAATCCGCAACGGCAATTCTCGGTAGCTGCGCAATGAGGAGCGGTAAACCATGATGTGGAAAGGGCAGTTCATCGGTTTCAGATAGTATTCCTGCTCATCCACTGCCAGGGGCGCGTACATACTGTCCTGGTAGTGATCCAGGTGGCCGCTGGTTTGCCAAAGTTGGGCGCGCCCGATGTGAGGCGAATAGACGATGTTATAGTCGTGGCGATAGTGAATATCCCGCCAATAATCCTCCACCAGGCTACGAATTACCCCGCCCTTGGGGTGCCAGACAATCAGGCCGGGGCCAATCTCTTCGTGAAGGGAGAAGAGGCCCAGTTGCCGCCCCAGGGTACGGTGATCTCGACGCTCCGCCTCCTCCAAACGGGTCAAGTAGTCAGCGAGAGCCTCCCGGCTTTCCCAAGCGGTGCCATAGATTCGCTGGAGCATAGGCCGATGTTCGTCGCCGCGCCAGTAAGCGCCGGCAATGTTGAGCAACTTCACCGCTGCAATATCGGCGGTGCCGTCCACGTGCGGCCCTTGGCACAGGTCGATGAAATCTCCGTGGCGGTAGATGCTTAGAGTAGTTTCCTCGGGCAGGTCGGCGATTATTTCCAACTTGTAAGGCTGGTCGGCAAAGAGATGCTGGGCCGCTTCTCGGCTGATTTCTTCCCGCTGAAAGGGCTGTTGGGCGGCGATGGTCTCCCGCATCAGACCTTCAATGCTTTCCAAATCCTCCGGCGTGAAAGGGCGCGCAATGTCGAAGTCGTAATAGAATCCCTCCGAGGTTGGCGGGCCAATGCCCATTTTGGCTTCAGGAAACAGTTTTAGTACGGCGTCAGCCATCACGTGGGCTGCCGAGTGGCGCATTCGGTGGCGCAAAGTCTGGGTTGCGTCCGTGTTGAAGCGGTCGATTGCGGCATGGTCGAGCATATTGACTTCCTGTGGTGAATTTGCGGGAACTTTTCGGCAGCCGTAGCGACAAGTTGCCAATGACTTGCGGGTCCAACCTCAATCCATTATACCGAAGATATGCGGAGAATGATAATGATTGAGCGGGCGCAGAACTGGGCCTAGGCTATTGGCCCCGGCGATTTTCGTCGTCTTAAAGCAGGTTAACGCCGTAAAAGACTTCTCGGATGCTGCGGTTGCGGAAAGCGCTCATCAGTTGTGACCGTATTGATATGGCGTAGGAGATGGCAACTATAGCCAATAGGAGGATGCAAAAACCGATGTGGTGGATACTCGGATGGGAAACCAGGGCCTCCAGCCTAAATGCTACGGTGGCAATAATCAGCAAATTAAAAAAGACGTAACCAACGGCGAGCCCTACTATCGCATTCCGGGACAGCAGGACGGCAAGCGCACCGGGAACCAGGGCAATTAAAGCTGGCAGCGGTACGAAGGCTAAACAGACGCCGATGATGGTGGCGGCTCCTTTACCGCCCCGAAACCCCAGGAGGAAGGTCCAGTTATGGCCTACTACTACCAGCAAGCCGGTTGTGTAAACGGCCCAGTCGGGCGCGCCCACCCAGGCCGGCAACAGCATCGCCAAGACTCCCTTGCCCACGTCGAGAAACAGAACCAGACAGGCTCCCCAGACGCCTACCTGATGGTAGGTATTCAGCGTCCCAACGTTCTTGCTGCCCACCTCCCGCAAGTCCACGCCTTTTACCAGCCGCACCAGATAATAGGCCGGCGGTATGGAGCCAATGATGTAGGCGACTAAGCCGAGCAGGGCAACAACAAGCAGTTCCAACGAGTTCGGCTCCTTTGACGAGTTTCGGGTGGCCGGAGCAAAGGGACGGGAGAATCCGCCGTTCTCCTAATAAAGCGGCTAGATTCTAGCACTGAATACTTGGGGCCGCAATTCGGCTTGAAGGGGTTTAACCGGGCGCCGGCGGAAATGTTCGGTCGGAGTGGCGGCGGTGGCTGGTAATGGCGGTAGTGGAGGAGGCCGATGGTCGTCACTGGGTGGATTTTGAGAGGAGAGAAGGCAGCGAGCAGGTCTTTCTGCGGTTCTATGACTGGCTTGCCGGAACCGGAAGCTGATCTATACCGGAGCGACCATTAACGGGTGTATCGCTGGCGGACCCGGCATTGCCGTGAGGTCCGGAATTGGCGTGAGGTGGCGAGGTTGGGAAGGGCGGGGGCGGTGAACTGGGATGAGGGGCTGCCTTACAGTCTCAGGGCTCGATGGTTTGAGCGTGCTTGCGGCTGGACCTAGTCTAATGTCAGCGCGGGTTGAGAATACCAGTGGAACGGCGCGAATAGAACTTATAGATTGACATTGCCGGGCTGGCCAAGTATCCTCTAATCTAAGTAGAGCCAATAGAGAGCTGGCAGCCTTCGTTGCCGCCAACTTACAGAGGCAAACTGTTCCATTCGCTAACGGCCATAGGCCATATCAAGTCAAGCATAGGCAAGAATGGGTAGATTTGACGCCTTGGGGCGCTTTTTGGTCAGTTGGTACGTAGCGGGGCCGGTTTTAGCCGTCTTGGGTTTGGCTATTGGCTTCGCCGTTTTCTTCAATGTCTTTCCGGGCAAGCCCAAAATTGGCGTTGTGGACATACCCTTTACCGGTATAAGCGAGGATGCCGCCGCCGTCATCACCGCCTACTTGGATTACTGTCGCCGGGACCCGGACATCAAGGGCGTGGTCATCAAACTTTCCAGTCCCGGCGGTGGGGCCTCGCCCAGCGAACAGCTTTACATCGAGACCCGCCGCCTCCGGGAAGAGAAGCCGGTTGTGCTGGTGATGAACGACTTGGTAGCCAGCGGCGGTTACATGATGGCTATGGGCGCCAGTCATACCTACGTCAAAACTTCCTCGCTTATCGGCAATGTCGGTGTGGTAGCCGGCGCCGGAACGGTTCTGCCGCCCCAAATCCCGGAAACGGTCACCTACACCGGCCCCTACAAATTGACCGGCGTTTCCCGCCGGGACTGGATTGCAACCATGGACCGGCTTAAGGGGGCCTTCGTCGAGATGGTGGTTCAAGAGCGGGGCAACAAATTGAAAATTACTGGGGAAGAATTGTCCGCTGGCCGGATTTATTCCGGTATGGAGGCGGTAGCCTTGGGGCTGGCCGACGAGATCGGCAGCGACTCCCAGGCTTATGCTAAAGCCGCCGAACTGGCCGGTATATCCAACTATGACTTGGTGAACGTAAACGTCGAGGTTAATCGACTTTTTGTCCAGGAACTGCGCCGTATTTACTCTGTCAGCGGCGATAACGGAGATCCCCTCACCGAAATGGACGCCAGGTTGATGAACCTGCTGGTCAACCGCCAATCGCCGGGGCGTCAACTTCCCGGCGAGTTACTCAGTGAGGCCGCCGCTGGCCTGAAAGTCGGCGATGTAACGGCGACGGACGAAGGAAATGTTAATCTGGATGCGCTGAAACGGCCTCTGGAATACGGGGCGCTGGGTGTGCCGCTCGAGGAAGCCTTTCTGGACTTTCCTGTGGAAATAAACCAGCCCCAATTTTACTATCTATATGTGGGAGCCGCCCCCTAAAGTGTGGAAACTCCTCCTCCTCCCGGTTTGTGCCGTTGCCTTTTTCCTGGTAGCGTATCTTTTCTTTTACCAGGGTAGTTACACGCCACCGGATGCGCCGGAGATTGCCTTTGAGGAAATAGTTACTGTTCCCTCGATAGCGGCGGATTTTACCGACCGGCCCATCTTCTCCGGCAATCCTCTTGACGCCACGGCTCGGGGAACTTTGCTGATTGACGTCGGTCATAGCAATGCCTTCAACCGCGCGGAAATTGTTACCCTGCTGTCTCGGGTGTCCGACCGGGGCTATGCCGTCGAGTTTATGACCGAGGACGAAACGCCCGAAATGAGGAGGAAGCTCCGGCAGGCCGATGCCTTTGTAGTTATTTCACCGATGGAGCCGTATAGCCGAGAAGAGGCCGACTTGGTGGTGGATTTTGTCGCTCGGGGAGGCAAGGCGCTGCTCGTCGCCGATCCGGGCCGCCCCAACCAGTTGAACAGCCTCTCCGAGAGGTTGGGCATATCCTTCCGGCCCGATTACCTCTATAACCTGACGGAGTACGACTCCAACTTCCGGGAGTTCTTTATCCGGGATTTCCAGGGGGATGCCATTACCTCGGGAATTGGTGAACTGGTCTTTTACTATGCTGGCTCCATCGAATCCGCCGGCCAGGGGCTGGCCCTGACCGACGAAAATACTTCTTCCAGCATCGAGGAGCGAATTGTTCCTCGTTCTCCCCTGTCCATCGGCGCTCACCGCAACGTTTTGGCGATCTATGACCTGACTTTTATGATTCCGCCCTACAACGCGGTGCGGGACAATGACCGGTTGGTCGCCAACATTGCCGATTTTCTGACCGAAAGCGCCAGGCAGTACCGGCTGACCGATTTCCCCCGCTTTTTTGAAGGCCGGGTGGATATTCTGTTGGGTCAGCCCGACTTGTTTGACTTGGGCGCTCAACTGAAGCAGTTGCTGAGTCGTCAGGGAGTATCTTCAGAAATGCGAGAGGTGGAGCAGGGAAGCCGGGACATGGTTTTCTTGGGCTTGTATCAAGATGTCTCCGGCATGGCCCGGTATCTGGATTCCGCCGGCGTTCGTATAGGGGATACCCTCACCGCTCCCTTCACTCCGGGCATTCCCCTGGAAGGCACGGCGGCTATTCTGCTTCACCGTTCCGGCGACCGGGACGTGCTGGTCATTTTGGCGCATACGCCGGAGGGCTTGGCGGATATGGTGAGCCAGTTGGACACCGGGAGCTTCAGAAGCGGATTGGTAGATGACTTTACAGGGGTGTATAAGACTGAATGAAGATAAAGCTGGGCCAGTACTTCTATCCGGCGTTCGCCGCCCTCTCCGTTTTACTGCTGGCCGGCTCGCTGGCCTGTGCTCCTGAAGCTCCGGCAGCGGAACCGGCGCCGGGGGCTGAATTATCCGCTCCCCGGTCAACGGCGGCCTCCGACGCCGCTTTCGCCCCCAGGTCAATCGCGGTGTCCCCGGAACTGGTGGCCGAATTCGCCGCCGAGCAGCAGGCGATCAACGAGAATTGGGACAAGTTCCGTGCCGACTTCGACCGCTGGCGGTCCGGCTTGACCGCCTGCAATCAAAGCGTCGCCTTGGCTGCCTTTCGGCGCTTTGCCGGGGATTTTAGCGCTATTACCGAACAGGCCAAAGACTTGCCCGGTTCCGGCCTAACCCGGGAACTAGGTTATAAGGTGATTGAAGCCGCTACCATCGAAGCGGCGGCGTTGCGTCGCTTGAGAGATGGTTGGCAGCCCGGTAGCGCCGGTCTGTTGGGGGAGGTGAAAGCTGAGCGCAATGCTGCCACTATATTGCAGCGAGAGACGGCGGACCTTCTTGATAAACTAGGCGAGTTGGCCGACCCGGAGGAGCGGGCGGCAGCCGAGGACTTTTCCGATGCTCTTACGCCTATTGACGCCGACTGGGACGACTTTCACGATGCTTACGACGCCTTGCGCGAAGAAACCTCCGACCTTGCGCAGGATGCGGTAATAAAGCGTCTGGAGTTTCTGGCCGATGACATCGCCAGCATCCAGGATAGGCTGGAGGAACTGCTAAACGACGACGTTACCGAGGATATAGCCGAGGCCTTGATTGAGGCTGCCGAACAGGAAAAGGATGAGCTGGAGCTGTTGCGGGATTCTTTCCTGGCGTTGTCAACCGTAACGGCGGAGGCGTCTGAGCTGACTGCCGCCGCAGCGACAGCAGACGATTCGGCAAACGAGACCGATGCCACCCTCGAACCACCGTACCCTACTCCGACACCTGCGCCCTCGCCCCCGGACTATTCGGATATTTTCAGTAAAATGGATTTTCAGGTTGAGGAAAGCGACGAAATTCGGAAGGAGGCCCGCCGAGAATTGAAAACCCTGATTGAGGGGTTCAGCGAGGAAGACCGGAGTGACTTGGCGGATTTCTCCGAAGCTTTTGACCGGCTGCTGACGGATTGGGATGCCTTTCATCAGGACTATGACGCCTGGATAAGGGACGAAGGCGGCTGCGACCGGGCTGCCGCGGCCCAATCCTTGGGCGAATTCAACCGACGCTTTAACGAACTGAGCGCCCAAGTTCGAGGGCTGTCTCAGGCGTCATATCTGCGTCCCGCTTCTGACTTGTTGGTGGAAGCCGTTGCGGGAGAGGAAGCGGCCTTGCGCAGTCTCCACTATACTTGGCGTCCTTTTGAGACCGACTTGTACCGGAGTTTGGACCAAGAGCGCATCAATGCCAACGACTTACGCCGCTTGGCCGGCCGGCGCACCCAAGAGCTAGTAGAGCGTTTCGGGGCAGAGTAGCAGGGATTGGAGGCAGTGGCGGTATCCTAGTTATTCCGGAATTTGTCGGAGCCTACTGCATAAATTGCGGAGTGGCGACGACAAAGGCCGACTAGATCGCCAAGTCTTTAATTCCTATTCCCTCTCCACTTGGAAGAGGAGGGCTTTGCCGGATAATTACAAGTCCCGGGGCTTACACCCCGGTTATCACCCTCTGGCAAAACTCCGCCCCTTGCAGCACCTCGGAAATCACGGCCGTTTCTTCTTTGGTGTGGAAGGAGCGGACGCCTATGCCTACTGGCAGGGCGGCGATGCCGTGCTCGAAGAAGACGTTGGCGTCGGAGCCGCCGCCGCTTCCCTCCAGTCGCGGTTCCAGCCCCATATCGGCCAGGGCCCGGGCCAGCATCGCCACGGTGGGATGCTCAGCGTCCACCCGGTAATTCTGGTAAGTATTCCTAATGTCCAAGTCCAGTCGGGCTTCCGGGTACATCGCGGCCACCTCGTCGAAGACTCGCTGAAACTCTCCGGAGTAGTAGTCCAGTTTTCCCTGGTTCCGGCTGCGGATTTCTCCGTCCAGGTAAGCCCGCTCCGGGATGATGTTGCGTTTCAGACCTCCTTCCATATAGCCAATGTTGGCCGTGGTTTCTTCGTCTATGCGACCGAGGGGCAAGCGGGTCAGGATCTGCCCGGCGATCACCAGAGCCGAAATGCCTTTTTCCGGCTCCACCCCCGCGTGGGAGGACCGGCCCCAAATGTGGGCCTTAACCACGTTCTGCGACGGCGCGGCCACTGTCAGGCGGTTCACTTGGCCTTCGCCGTCGAATACGACGCCGCGCCGGGCGGTAATCCGTCCAAAGTCCAAGTGGTGCGCCCCGACCAAGCCGCCCTCCTCGGCCCGGGTGAACACCACCTCAATCGGCAGGTGGGGCAGACGGCTGGGCCCAGACTTCTGCCCGGAATCCGGGTCGGACTCTAACACTGAAGTTAGGGCTTCCAGAACAATGGCGACTCCGGCTTTGCAGTCTCCGCCCAGAATGGTCGTTCCATCGGAGCGCAGCGTATCGCCGTCCAGTTGGGGCCGGATGCCGCGCCCCGGTTCCACCGTGTCCAGATGGGCGGAAAGGATCACCGGCTCCCCGTCCCCGTCCAGCTTGGCGATGATGTTGTTGAAGGGATCATGCTCCACCTGAAAACCAAGGGATTGGAGCCGGGCGGTAACCGCCTGGTCCATTTCATCCTCTTCCCCGGTAGGGCTATCGATGCGGATTAAGTCCATCAAGGAGCTTACCAGTCGTTCCCGGTTGGCCATAGTTGTCCTCCTGTTTGCCAATAAATCCAATAAATAGGGACGGGTAGTTTTGACCAGCTTGCTCGAGGGGTTGGGTCTTGGCAGAGGCTTTGCAATTGTCTGCTCTATATTATACAGCATAGAGACAGCTCGGCCTCCGGTGGTGTATATTGGGATAGAGTCAAGGGGGATGGATATGCAGCTATCGGTTCGGCTTTTTGCCCTGTATCGCGAACGGGCCGGTTGTGGTCTGACGTCAGTAGACGTGCCCGAGGGAGCGACGGTAGCCGATCTGGCGGATGCTGTCCGGCGGCGGTTCCCCAGCTTGGCGCCTCCCGAGGTGCAGATAGTGGTGGCGGTAAATGAAGAGTACGCCGAGCCGGAAACCGTCCTGCGTGCCGGAGATGAAATCTGCTTGATTCCCCCGGTCAGCGGAGGCTAATCCGAGTCTAATCTGGCGGCTGATGCTGGAAGCGTATTGAGCGAGATGAATGGCATGATAGAAATTACTCACCAACCTTTGAACCCGGAGGAAATCACGGATCGGGTGCGCCAAGACTCCAACGGAGCCGTGGTCACCTTTCTCGGCGCCACCCGCGACTTTTCTGAGGGCAAGCGGGTAGTACACCTGGAGTACGAAGCCTACGAAGAAATGGCCTACAAGAAGCTGGAGGAGATTCGCCAGGAACTGCGGGACGAGTTCGGCGTTGAAGATGTCGCCATTGCTCACCGCATCGGCCCGGTGGACATCGGGCAGGTTAGCTTGGTGGTAGCGGTCGCCTCGCCTCACCGCAGGGAAGCCTTCCTGGCTTGCCACGAAGCGGTCAATCGCCTAAAGCAAATCGTTCCTATCTGGAAGAAGGAGGTCTTTGAGGACGGCGCCCACTGGGTCGCTTGTGAAGACCACGATTTTTCTTCTGCCGACATTGCCGCTGAGACCGAGGTCGAAGTTCTTGACGCGGATGATGACTAGGCCGGCGGCAAGATAAGTTGGGGCCACCCGGCGAAGTTAAGAGGAAGTAGAGAGGTGAATGCCGAGAACAATGCGGTACCGCGCTGAAAACGGAGCAGTGAAGGGCCTTGGATAATCCTGTCCGAAACTACCGTTGGGGAAGGAGTGGGAGCTTTCAACGTCGATTTCGTCATCTGGAACCAGGACAAGACCCTGCCCCGTTCTATCAACGACCCGGTGGATACCGGGGCCTCCTAAACGATGATTCCGGAGTAAATATTGGAAGAACCGGGTATAGAACAAGAGAGAACCAAGAGGTTCATCTTGATTGATGGTTCCCAGCGGGGATTTTCTTAGGCTGGATGGATATGGCATTGATGGGCGAAACTGAATCTGTCCCTGGCATCTGTGGGCCGGAAAATGGCAAGATATTGCTGGGCGCAATGGCTCTGGAGTCCTTTGGCCTGGCCGCTGATGCGAAGAATAGTCGCCTCGTTCTCGAAGAGCTAACGATATAGGTGGGCGGAATTTGCCTTCCGTTTTCCTGAAACTGCTGCCCCTTACTGGGGCGCTGCTTATCCCGCTGGCCTTGTTGTCGCTTGACTCTTCGACTCCGACTCACTCCCTCAATTCTGCGGACAACCCGGTCGTAACTATCCAAGTCTGTCGTATCAATGTAACCCCGTGCCAGCGGAAAGTGAACCTTCCAGTAGATGGAGAAGTCACCCTCGGCCTGTATCTTAACGCTGCCGAGAGTCTGAACTGGTCGGAGGCCAACTCGCTGATTGCTTGGGAGGTTCACCTGCGGTTGACTGGCGGCGCAGGGGCCGGGTTGGCGGTACTGGTCGGGCCGAACGGCGCGCCGGTGCGGGAACAAGGCGAATCCGGGTTGGTTCTCGACGGTCTGGTTCGCCTTTCCCCCGATACTGACCTGGCGGCGACTGACAGTTACTACCGGGTACAAAACAGTTACGACCTGGTCACCGGTCAGCTTGACTTCAGTGTAACTCTAATCGGCTTTTCCCCAAGCAACTCGTCTGACGGCTTAATGTTCCTGGAGCCCGGCGCCCAGCTGTTGCTGGGTCTGATTACGCTCCAGGGAGTTGCCCCAGTCAGTTCTGACTTGGTGGCGGCCGGTTCTTCCGGCCCTCCTTTTCAAATAGTGACAATCACTCAATCTGGCGCGGTTACGCCTCGGGCCGTCGGCGGTTCTGGTGAGCCTTTGTCCGTAGCAAATGTGGGGCCGGCAGCGGAAAAAGCCCGTCTCCGAGGGCTGGTGTGGGCGCAAAAGACGGAAGTTGAGAAACCGCCGCGCCCTTTTAGAAGGCGATTTACTCTCACCTTCTGGACAGCGGGGGCCGTCCCGCGTTGGCGAGGCGGGGAGGATATGCCGGCGCTTTCCTTTGCGAACCTGAGCGCCGAGGAGAGCGCCGGATTTACCGTCAATGACCTCCCGCCGGAACTGGTCCCGGCCGGCGTCTATGACTTGCGGGTCAATGGCGTGGGTACGCTATCCGTTCTCGCGCCAGCTGTGGTCGTTGACACTTCCGGCGCCGACTCGGACAACCTGCCGGTGGTTGTGAGCGTGGATTTTGGTTCCTTGCCCAGCGGCGACATAAATGGCGATAACCGAGTAGATACTACTGATTTATCCGCCCTCAAGTCCGGTTTTGGTAAGGACGGGAAGGACATCGCCTTTAACCCCGCTGCCGACTTCAACGGCGACGCGGTGGTTGACGGTCAGGACTTTTCCCTAATGGCAGTCAACCTTTACCGCGTTGGGCAATAGCCGCCGGTTGGGGCAACGCTGAGGTTGGTCTTGAGAATCGAACCGTAGGTACAGCTCTGCTACTCAGGACAATGATCGATAACCTGAAACGCCTTAAACCGTCATACCGGCGAAATTCGAAATACGGCAAGCCCCGGTTTACCTCCCGGTCTTACCGAGACCCTTCTATCATCGTTCCTTGCTCCTTCTCTTGAGGAAGAGGAATGAAAGGCTTCTTCCGGAGAAGGGGTTAAGGGGTTAAGTCCATAGGTTACGCGTCTGGCCTGCTCTGCCGTCCTTCATCCGTCGTCCTTTGCCTTGACAGCCCTTTGGGGCTTTGTTAGCATTTCCCAACATCTTGAGACGGCTTGGTATAGTTGCCGTCGGATAGGCGGTAGGGCACTCTGGACGGAGTAATCTCAACAGGAATGATCAACCAGACAGTCGCCAGCAATGCGCCTGGGCCGCCTTTGCCCGCTATGTTTGTCAGGTATAAAGACTTGGTGGAGCAGGAGTTGTCCGTTGCCTTGCAGGGGGGGGCGGACGGCGGTTTGAGCGTCCTGCTCCAGTACCATCTGGGCTGGGCCGACCGGAACGGAAACCCGGCGGTTACCCCGTCTTCCCAAGGCAAGGCCCTCCGTCCCGCCCTTTGTATGTTTGCTTGTGAAGCTCTGGAAGGAGACCTGGCTCAAGCTATGTCCGCCGCCGCTGGCATCGAGCTGATTCACAATTTTTCGCTGATTCACGACGACATCCAGGACCGGGACCTGGAACGTCGCCACCAGCCCACCGTATGGGCCTTGTGGGGCCAGGCCCAAGCCTTGGTGTCCGGCAATGCGATGCAGTGCTTGGGGGATTTGGCGATACTCCGCGGCGCTCAATGGGGGGTTCTCCCGGGGACTGCGGTAAAAGTGTCTCAGATATTGACCGAAGGCTACCTGGAGATGATTGAAGGGCAGTGCCTGGATTTGGGTTTTGAGGCGCATACCACTATAACCAGCGACGATTACCTCTATATGATAGCCTGCAAAACTGGGGCTTTAATTCGCAGCGCCGTTGAAATTGGGGCGACGCTGGCTACCGATGCCCCGGACACTACCCGCGCTTTTGCCAACTTTGGCAGCTACTTGGGCCGGGCCTTTCAGATACGAGATGATTACCTCGGCGTTTGGGGGGATGAAAACGCCACCGGAAAATCTGCCGCCAGCGACATCCGGCGCAAGAAAAAATCCTTCCCGGCCGTTGTTGCCTTGGAGCGCGCCGTCGGTTCGGCGCGGGCTGACCTGCTCCGCATCTACGGTCAGGAAGAACTGAACGATGTGGATGTGGAGCGGGTGATGGACATAATGGACGAGGTGGGCGCCCCCCAATATGCTGAGCGGCTGACCCGGGAAAGCGCTGAGCAGGCGACGGCCGCTTTGGAGGGGGTTGCTCTGCCAGTCTGGGCCAGAGCTGAAGTAGGGGAACTGGTGGATTTTCTGTCCCACCGTCAATTTTAGGGCACCTAGCTTCCAGCCCATCTCTCCAGAGAGAGGGGCGTTAAATGTTCCTTAAGCCTTAAGCCTTTCCTGGCCCCCTCCGGGGAAAGGCTGGAGGTGGAGGCCAGGGTTGATAGCCGGACTTGGACCAGCACACCCCAGCCGGCCATTATGGGGGTTACAAGAGCAGCGTATGAAATCGCCAAAACGTCCCCCAGCGAAAAGACCGATAGAACTTTCCTTTCGACTGGCGTGGTACATCCTGCGCAACCGCTTGCGGAGGCGAAGCCGCTTTCCCTTGGTTACTATGCTGGAACCGCTGGAAATGTGCAACTTATCCTGTATCGGCTGCGGTCGTATCCACGAATACAAGCCGGTGATGGACCGGATGATGTCGGTGGAAGTTGCTCTGGACGCGGTGCGGCAGTCGGGCGCGCCCATTGTATCTATCGCCGGCGGTGAGCCAACGATTCACCCCGGGATTGACCGGATAATCAATGCGCTGGTGGCGCAAAAACGCTTCGTTTATTGTTGCACCAACGCCCTGTTGCTGGAGCGGATGTTGCTCAAGATTCCGCCCTCCAAGTACTTTTGCTGGGTTGTTCACTTGGACGGTATGGAGCGGAAGCATGATGAGTCCGTTGACCGGCAGGGAGTGTTTCAACGGGCCGTGCAGGGTATTACTATCGCTCTGGAACGGGGTTACCGGGTCTGCACCAACACCACCGTCTTTCGCAACAGCGACGTGGCCGACCTGCATGAAATGTTCCGCTACGTCAGCGACCTGGGGGTAGAAGGCTCCATGATTTCCCCCGGCTATGACTTTGAGGACGCCCCCGTCCGGGATTTGTTCCTTACTCGAAGCGAGGCTCGTATCATCTTTCGCCAGCTTTTGGACCCGGCCCGGATTGAGGGGATGCGCTTCTACAACAACCCTCTCTACCTTAACTTCCTTCGGGGGAGCAAGGAATATCAATGCACTGCCTGGTCGAATCCGACCTACACTGTACTGGGTTGGCGTCAGCCCTGCTATCCCCTGGCCGATGCGCACGTGCCGGAGGTTAGCGCGCTGTATGAGGCAAGCCTGTGGGATAACTACGGGGTAGGCAAAGACCCTCGCTGCGCCAACTGTATGATGCACTGCGGCTTCGAATCGGCCACTATTTTTCAGGCTGTTTCCACTCCCAAAGACTGGGTAACCCTGATCAAGTCCGGCGCGGCCCACAAAGGAGGCATTACCGCTGCCTAGTCCGGGCAGGTAGTTAGTCCACTGGATTTATCCACGAAGGACATAATGACACGAAGATATACTAATGGACGCTTAACTTCTTGAATCTCTTTCAGTTATGCTGACCATTGTCGCCGCAATTGAAGAAGAGCTGGCCCAAGTACGTACCTTTTTGGCGGCCGGCGGATATGGGCCTGGAACGGGAGAAGCGCCGGCTTTTGGGGTCATCGGGGTTGGACGGAAGCGCGTGGAGTCCGGACTTCGGACCCTGTTGCCGACCCTCCGGCAGCAACGGCTTGGCGTCGAACCCCCGTCGGAGCTATTGCTGTTGGGGTTCGCTGGCGGAGCTGATCCTTCCCTGTCCGCCGGAGACTTGACGTTAGCTGGCCGCTATTGCCGTTTAGTTCCCCAGCCGCAAAGGTTGAGGAGGGATCCCGACCTGTGGCAGCCTTCCATGATAGAGGCGCTGCTGGTGAGGTCGCTGCGTCGCCTCTGGCTCGGTAAAATGGGGGGGTGGGCCTCCTCCTCTGCCCGTCCCGGCTTTCGGTTGAAGGGAATGTCCCGGTACATGAACCCGATCCTTCCCCAGAGCGTCGTTCTGAAAGATTTGGAAGCCGACCTGACAATGTTGCAACGTTCCCGGGAGGCCTTGGCGCAAGGCGGGTTGACGGCGGTTGAAACCGACTCGATGACCGTTGAGGAGTTAATAACCGATGTCAGGACCAAACGGGAATTGCATCGGCGATTCCAGGTGGGCGCCGTCAACATGGAAGATTATTGGGTAGCCCGGTTGGCCGCCGCCGCCCATGTGCCTTTCCTGTCGGTGCGGGTCATATTGGATACCGCCGACCAAGGGCTGCCCTACTACCTGGTGGGGGTTTCCGGTCGGCCGGCCCAGGCGGCTCGCCAAATAGTGGCTCGGCAAACCATGGTCCGGCCGTGGCGGATCCCCACTTTGTTGCAGTTGTCCCGTCAGATGACGCTCGCCCAGGAAAGCCTCGCCCGGTTCGCGCTGGCCTATGTCAACCAACGAGCGGCTGAAGAGGGCAACTCGCCAGCGGAGGGCGGTTGACGGCCGGGGCTTGAGGGCGGGGAGATGAAAGTTCTGGTAACCGGAGCCACCGGCTTCATTGGCGGCAACTTGGCGCGGGAGTTATGTCGGCAGGACTATCAAGTCCGCGCCTTGGTTCGGCCCGGTAGCAACACCTTAACGCTTGATGGCATCGGGGAGGGTAGCGGTAATGGCGTTGAACGGACGGAGGGGGATATTCTTGACCCGGAATCGGTGCGCCGGGCGCTGCAAGGCTGTCGAGGTTTGTTTCACTGCGCCGCGGCCTACACCTTTTGGGCCAAAGACCCCTTAACTATTCACCGAGCCAACCTGGATGGTACGATGATAGTGTTGGAGGCGGCGCGGCAGACCGGGGTGGAAAAGGTGGTCTATACCAGCACCGTGGCCACCCTCAACCTGCCGCGGCAAGGAGTGGGCGTCGAGGACCCCCCGGCGTCCGGCGGCCAGGAGGTTTTCCCCTCCGCTTCCCGGTTTGGGCATTACAAAGAGTCCAAGCGCCGGGCGGAGCAGGCAGCCCTGGAAATGGCGGCGCAGGGCCTCCCGGTGGTGGTAGTCAACCCCACCGCTCCCGTTGGTCCTTGGGACGTGAAACCGACACCCACCGGCAAAATGGTATTAGACTTTATCCGGGGAAAGTTGCCCGGGTACTTGAACACCGGAATGAACTTTGTGGATGTGGCCGACGTGGCCGCCGGGCATATCCTGGCGCTGGAAAAGGGGGAGCCGGGGCAGCGTTACCTGCTGGGACACTGCAACTTGACCTTGCAGGAAATGTTCAATCGGCTCGGACAGATAACCGGGCGCTCCGTTCCGCGCCTTCGCGTGCCGATCTGGTTGGCCCTGGTTGCCAGTGGCCTGGACTATTTGGTCGAAGGCCGGTTGTTGGGCCGGGAGCCTGGAATACCTCTGGATGGAGTGAAATTGGCGCGCACGCCGATGTATGTGTCCTGTCAAAAGGCTGTCGATAAATTGGGACTGCCCCAGAGCCCGGTGGAAGCTGCCTTGGAGCGGGCGGTGCAGTGGTTTACCGATTATGGCTATACCCGGCGTAAATAAGGATAGAGGGAATACTTCCAATGGTTTCCAGGGAAGAGCCGACGCGGGCCTTTCAGGCCGAGTTAATCCAATCCGTCGAATCACCAGATGTCCCGCTGCAATCGGATTTACATAAAACTATCCGGCGCAGCCAGGACTACTTTAGCCAGTGCCAGTACCCGGAGGGCTACTGGTGGGGCGAGTTGGAATCCAATCCCACCATGGAGGCGGAATACTTGCTTCTGTCCTATTTTCTAGACCGAAAGGACGAAGAGCGGTGGCGTAAGGTATCCAACTACATCCTCAGCAAGCAGCGGGAAGATGGCTCCTGGGGCCAGTATTACGATGCTCCCGGCGATGTCAGCACTTCCATTGAATGCTATTTTGCCCTGAAGCTGGCCGGGTATTCCGCCGAATCGGAGCCGTTGCGGAAGGCTCGGCAGTTCGTCTTGTCGCGGGGCGGCGTCCCGGAAGCGCGGGTATTCACCAAAATCTGGCTGGCGCTCTTTGGTCAGTGGGACTGGAAAGGCACCCCCAACATGCCGCCGGAACTGATTCTGCTGCCGCCTTGGGCGCCCTTTAACATCTACGAGTTTTCTAGTTGGGCCCGGGGAACCATCGTGCCAATGCTTATCATCCTGACGCACCGGCCGGTATGTCCGGTGTCGGAGGAGGCCAACATCGATGAGCTTTACCTCCAACCCCGCAATGAGGTTGACTATTCCTTGCCTAAACCCGACTCGACCCTGAGCTTGGCCGGCTTCTTTTATCACTTGGACCGACTGGTAGGGATTTACCAGAAACTGCCGATACATCCCTTCCGCGGGCAGGCTGAACGCAAAATCCAGGAGTGGGTGATAAATCATCAGGAAGTCGACGGCTCTTGGGGCGGCATTCAACCCCCCTGGGTTTACTCCCTGTTGGCGCTTCAGGGCTTGGGCTTCCCTGAGGACCATCCAGCGCTGGAAAAGGGTTACAACGGGTTCGATTCCTTTGCTATTGAGGATGACGACACTTGCACTGTTCAGGCTTGCATCTCCCCGGTCTGGGACACCTGCCTGGTGCAGCAGGCCTTGCTGGAATCCGGGATGCCTGAGGACGGCTCGATGATACGGAAGTCCACCCGCTGGCTCCTGGCCCGCCAGATTGATGCTCCCGGCGATTGGCAAGTACGGGCGAGGGACGCCGAACCAGGGGGTTGGTCCTTCGAGTTTCACAACAGCGCATACCCCGACGTGGATGATGTATCGGAGGTAATCATCGCCTTGGCCCAAGCTCGGCTAACTCCCGAAGAGGAACCGCATAAGGAGGCGGCCATTCGCCGGGGAGTGGACTGGCTGGTCGCCATGCAGAGTAAGAACGGAGGTTGGGCCGCCTTTGACAAGGACAATAACCGCAAGTACCTTGCTAAGTTGCCTTTCTCCGACTTTGGCGAAATCCTGGACCCGCCCAGCGTGGATGTTACCGCTCATGTGGTAGAGATGTTTGGCAAGCTGGGTTACGCCCGCGATTATCCGCCGCTGGAGCGAGCCTACAAGTATATTCTCCGCGAGCAGGAGGACAACGGTTCCTGGTTCGGCAGATGGGGCGTCAACTACATCTACGGCGCCGGCGCCGTTCTCCCGGCGCTGGAGGCCATCGGCGAGGATATGCGGCAACCTTACATCCGCCGGGCAGTGCAATGGTTGATTGATCATCAGAACGGGAACGGCGGTTGGGGAGAAAGCTGCGGTTCCTACGTGGATCCCCAGTTGCACGGGGTCGGCCCCAGCACCGCCTCGCAGACCGCCTGGGCCTTGCTGGCCCTGTTGGCGGCGGGCGAGGCGGATAATCCGGCGACCCTTGGCGGAATTCGCTATCTGGTCACCACCCAGGGCGAGGACGGTTCCTGGGATGAACCGTATTTTACGGGCGCCGGTTTCCCCGGGTATCTTCAGGGAAACCGGCCCAAAGATTTGCCCAAGCCGGGAGACCGGGGCTACCAGGGCTTGGACCTGCCGGCCGGGTTTATGATTAACTATCATATGTACCGCAATTGCTGGCCGCTGCTGGCCCTGGGCCGGTATCGAAGACTAACCGCCGGGACGACTAGGCGATAAGACAAGGTAAGGCGATTAGGGCAGTCAGCGGCGGCGCTTGAATCTACCGACTAACCTCAGGAACCGAAGTTTCTGCTAGTAGGATTAGGAGTTCTCTGATGCGAAGGTCGAGAGACCGGCGACCGGGAGCGAACTTGATAGGACCGGTTCGTCGATGGTAACCGCTCCCGCTCCCTGGACTCGGGAGGCGGCCTACCGCTACTGCCAGCGGCTGGCCCGGGCGCACTATGAAAACTTTACTGTCGGCTCTCGTCTGCTGCCCCCGGACAAACTGCGCCACGTTTACGCCATCTATGCCTACTGTCGCACTGTTGACGACTTGGGTGACGAAGCCGCTCCGGGTTATGCGGGGATCAGTCCCAATGAGCTGGACACCCCCTTTCTGCGCTCACCGCTGAAGGACTTTGATGGGGATGCGGGCGCTGGCCGCTTGGCCCTGCTGGACCGGTGGCAGGCGGAACTGGAAACTTGCTATGTCGGAACGCCAGAACATCCGGTTATGGTGGCTCTGCAAGAGACTATCCAAACCTTTGATCTGCCGCCGGAACCTTTTCTCAAGCTGATTGAAGCCAACCGGATGGACCAGCGTATGTTGCGTTACCCCACCTACGCCGACTTGCTTCATTACTGCGACTACTCGGCCAACCCGGTAGGCCACCTGTTCCTGTACCTATTCGGCTACCGGGACGGAGAACGACAGCGCTGGGCCGATGGCACCTGTACCGCCTTGCAACTGACCAATTTCTGGCAGGATGTGGCCCGGGACTATCAGAAAGGACGCATCTACCTGCCTCAGGAAGACCTGACTCGTTTCGGCTATACCGAGGAGGAGCTGGCGCAAGGGGTGGTTAACGACTCCTTCCGCAGTCTGCTGGCCTTTGAGGTAGAGCGGGCGATGACCCTGTTTCAGGAGGGCGCCGCTCTGGTTCCTACCCTGGACGGCCCGGCCCAGCTGGATGTGGCCTTGTTCGCCCGCGGGGGCATTGCCGTGCTGGACGCTATTCGGAAACAGGGTTATGATGTTCTGACCGCCCGCCCCTCCTTGTCGCGGAGCCGCAAGGCTGCCTTGTTCCTTTCCACTTGGTTAAGCTGGAAGCTGGGGTTGGGCAAAGGACGGAAAAGGGTTCTGCCCGACCATTGATGGGTTTTTGGCGCGTAGGGAGGGGGAGAATAACGGAGGGGGGCGTGGTGACTGACCTGGCGTTGGCTTACGAAGAATGTCGGTTGATTACCCGGCGAGAAGCCAGGAACTTCTACTATGCCTTCCTGACCTTGCCGGCCAAACGACGGCGGGCTATCTATGTAGCCTATTCCTTTTGTCGTTACTGCGATGACTCGGTGGACGCTGAACGCTCTAGCTACGACAAGCTGCAACTGTTGTCGGAGTTGCGCCACAAGCTGGAACGGAGCTATCGGGGGCAAGCCAGCGAGCCGCTGTTTCTGGCGCTGGCCGACGTGACCCAGCAGTATGACATTCCCCAAGAGTATTTCCGGGAAGTGCTGGCTGGCGTAGAGTCGGACTTGGTCAAGAACCGCTACCGGAATTTTGAAGAACTGCGCCAGTATTGTTACCGGGTAGCTTCGGTAGTGGGCCTCATCTGTCTCCAGATTTTTGGCTACAGGGGCGCGAAGGCTAGGGAGTATGCGATAGACTTGGGGCTGGCAATGCAACTCACCAATATCTCCCGGGACGTGAAGGAAGACCTAGAGTTTGACCGCATCTACCTTCCCCAGGATGAATTGGCTCGGTTTGGCTATTCCGAGGAAGAACTGCTGGCCGGAACTTGCAACGACGCTTTTGTCAACCTGATGCGGTTCCAGACCGGGCGTGCCCGGGATTATTTTCAGAGCGGTCACCAACTACTGCCCTACTTGTCACCCCGTTCCCGGGCCTGTCCGGCGGCGCTGGGCCGGATTTACAGCAAGGTTCTGGACCGTATTGAGGATGCCGATTACGATGTGCTACACCGCCGGGTCAGCCTTTCCACCACCGAGAAGTTGCGCGTCATGGCTCAGTCATGGCTGACCAGTATGCTGCCCCGGCGGTTGCCCGACCCGACTTAGAGCCGGATCTTGGTCCCGATATCAATTCCTGCTGTGCTGGGTCCGAAGTGGTAGTTTTGGGCGGGGGTATTGCCGGCATCGCTACAGCCTTGGCCCTTCTTGACGCCGGCCGCCGGGTAACCCTGATAGAGGCCCGGCATTTTCTGGGCGGCCGGGCCTTTTCCTTTACCGATGCCGCTACCGGCCAGTCAGTGGATAACGGCCAGCACGTCATCGTCGGTTGCTGCTCCCACTTCATTCAATTTCTGGAACGGCTGGGCGTCCGGGACGCTTGGAGCTTGCAGCCGCACCTTCGGTTGCCCGTTTTTGACCGGCGGGGCCAAGCCGGGGCGCTGGTTGCCTCCTGGCTGCCAGCGCCTTTCCATTTGCTTCCCTCCTTTTTAACCTATCCCCATTTGGGAGTTGCCGACAAGGTCCGAGCGTTGGCTGGTATGGTGCAAGCCAAGTTCACCGATCGCCGCCGACCCGGTCTGGAACGGATTACCTTCTACCAATGGCTTCGGGAGAAGGGCCAGACGGAACGGGCCATCCAAAACCTGTGGAACCTGGTGGCGGAACCTACCCTGAACGACAATGTGCGGGAGGTGAGCGCCGCCATGGGTCTGATGATAGTCCAGGATGGAATACTGCAAGGACGGCACAACGCCAACTTGGGCTACCCCCGGCAAGGTTTGCTCCCGTCCATCGGTATCCCGGCCCGAAAAGTTCTGGAAGAGCGGGGCGCCCGTCTTATATTAGGCCACCCGGCGCGCCGCATATTATTTGATCCCGGCCGGTCGGGCAGCTCGCCGGTCGGTTCGAAAGTTGGCGTCGCCCTTGGCCCGGTCATTGGTATAGAACTGGCCTCCGGGGAAAAGGTTAGCGGCCAGGAATACGTTAGCGCCTTGCCCTTTAACGCGATGCTGGGAATCCTGCCTCCGGAAGCGGCCGCCCTCCCTTTTTTCCAAGGTATTAAGGGGTTGGAGTGGTCGCCTATAGTGAACATCCACCTCCGCTATGACCGGCCGGTAATGGACGGGGACTTTTGCGCCTTTGTTGATAGTCCGCTGCAATGGGTGTTCAATAAGAGTTGGATTCTAGCTATCGAGCCTACTGATTTGATTACCGCCTCAGGACAATATATCACCGTTTCGGTCAGCGCCGCTTGGAACTATATTGACCGGCCCCGGGAGGAGTTGGCTCGGCAGTTTATCGCAGAAATGGCCGAGGTGTTTCCGGCAGCTAGGGATGCTCAAGTGGAAGGAGTGACCGTCGTAAAGCAGCGGGAAGCTACTTTTCGCTGCCGTCCGGGGACGAATGAGCTGCGCCCCGACGCTCGCACGCCCATCCCTAATTTCTTTTTGGCCGGAGAGTGGACTAATACTGGCTGGCCTTCTACTATGGAGAGTGCGGTGCGCAGCGGGCATAATGCTGCCCAAGCCATTGTCCGAACCTGAATAAGGGCTTTTATGTTCATAGGGGAATGCGACTTTCTGTTGCGTTCGGGCTTCGGCAAGCTCGATGTAAACGGAGCAAGAAGGCGGAAATGAAAAGTCCTGGTTATCCGAGTTTAAGGTTGATTGCCAATGACCGAAACTCCTAAAGTTGTGGCGATTACCGGGGCCTCCGGCTACATCGGCACCCGACTCTTGCAGCGGCTTGAGGAAAACCGCAGCGTGAAAGAGTTGGTGTCCTTTGACATCAAGCCGCTGCTCTTTCCGATCTACAATATCACCGTTTATCGTTGGGATGTGGTCCAGCCGATTGACGATAAACTGCGGCGCCATCAGGTAGATACCTTGGTGCACCTGGCCGGTCCGAGCCGTTACGTTCCAAGCTTACGGGAGCAGCGGCAATTCTTCCGACAGAACTTGGACGCCCTCAACGGAACGCTGAACTCTTGTGTAAAGGCCGGCGTTCGGCACGTGATTTATGTCAGTTCACACCAGGTCTATGGCGCCTTTCCCGATAATCCGGCGCCGTTGTCCGAGTTGGCAGTCGCTCGCTGCGACGAGAACGCTCCCTTTGGATATGCCAACCTGGAATCCGACCTGGCGGTACAGGATTTTGCCGAAAGGCGCCCAGAGATTAAGGTAACCATTCTACGCGCTTGTACGGTTCTGGGAACTTCGGACAGGGCTGAACAGGCTGACCGAATCTTCCCTCTCCGCTTTTGGGGGGTTGGCGGCGGCAACCCGCCCTTCCAGTTTCTGCATGAGGCCGACCTGACCCGGATTATGGAGGACATTATTCAGCGAGGGACCCCGGGAGTATTTAATGTGGCGGGGGAAGGGGTAGTCTTTCTCCAGGAGTTGGCGGAACTTACCCACCGCAGGCTGATTCAGCTACCGAGTTTCCTGGCTTATCCGGCGGCGTGGTTGTTCGGGAAGCTGCTGAGTTCCGGGAGCGGAGCCGCCGAGCTGGACGCGGCGCGTTATCCGATAATTATGAGCTCCGGCAAAATCAAGCAGACCTTAGGCTATCGCTTCAACCATACTTCGATGGAGGCGCTGATGGCCTTCGTCAACTACACCGGTATGTAACTGTAAAGGTGAAACCAGCGCGGCCCAAGGCGTCGGGTAACAGTTCCAACCTCGGACCATCCCGAAGTGTAAGAGCGGATTTGAACCTCGTTCTTTGGGTTGACCTAAAGAGCCGGTTAACCTTGGACCGTCTTCGCGGCGATTTCAGACCGCCCCAGCCTGGACAGGAGGGCTCTACGGGTTTCCAGCATCATCGGATGCGCTATATGGCCCCGGTCGGCTAGGTCTGCCACCTGGCGGGTCAAGAACTCCAGCAACGCCGCGTCCAGATTGTCGCGGGCCAGCTCCAGGATTTGAGGCTGATAGGGGTAGCGTTTCCGCTTGTTTGGGTCGAGCTTGTCCGCCAGGAACACCACCTGGCCCAAGCGGTCCAAGGCTGGGTGGGCGGTAGTGTGCCAATAGACTGCCTGGTACAAGTCCACGTCATCGCCGGCGGCGGTCAGTCCGTCCTCCCGGCGGAGGATTTCCGCGCCTACCGGCCCGTGTAACAATATCGGAACCTGCCGCTCCACTGCGCCGATGGGCAGGTCATATTGGGCGGCGCGCTCGATTAACTCTGCCCCGGGCAACGCCCTAGCCACATCATGGGCCAGAATCCCCAAGGTGGCGCGCTCCGGGTCAACGCCATGGTGGGGAGCCAACTCCCGGGCGATGCCCTGGGCCCGGGCGATGTGGGCCTGCAACGGGCCGGGCAAGCCGACCACTCGCTGTTGTAGCTGGATTTCCAGGGGATATTGCAGTTGAGATTGCATTTACGATCGTCGCCAATGTTAGGTATTGGGTCTAGGTGCAGAGGGTTGTTTTATTCGTAGGATAGCTCCTACGAATATCCTGCTGGTAGCCGTTTATCCCATCGAACCCAAGGGCTGTCCTGCCAACAGGTGCAGGTGCAGATGGGCTATTTCCTGACCGGAATCTGAGCCCTGGTTCAGGGTGAGGCGGTAACCGCTTAGAGCTGCCCCTTCCCGGCGGGCCATTTCCTCTGCCACCACGAATAAATGCCCCATTATAGGAACTTGGCCGGGGCCGATGTAGGCCAGAGAGTTCAGGTGCATGTTGGGAATAATCAGCAGGTGGACGGGAGCCTGGGGGTTGATGTCCTTAACCACGAAAACCCGGTCATCCCGGTATATGGGGGCCTCGTGGGTCGGATTCCGGGCAATGCTACAGAAAACGCATTCGCTGGTAGTCATCCTATCCCCTCTCCCCTATCCCCGCCGGCCTTGCTTTGCCGGTTGCCGGCGGGTTTCTTGCTTATTTTAAGCTGACTCTCAACCGGTCTAATCGGTGGCAGGGCGGTTAGGCCTCAATTTGCTGCAAGGCCAACTCTTTGTGGAAGTTTACGTCCCCGTAGGAGAGTTCCTGCACTTTGGCCCGGCGGGTGTATAGTTGCAGGTCATGCTCCCGGGTAAACCCGATGGCTCCGTGGCACTGGTGGGCGAGGTTGCAAATCCGCTGGTAGGCTCCGCTGACCCAAGCTTTGGCCATCGCGACTTCCCGGTCCGCCGGTTCTCCCTCGGCAATTTTCCAAGCCGCTTGGTAGGCAATATGTCGGCAGCCTTCCAGGTCGGTAGCCATATTGGCGCAATGGTGCTGCACCGCTTGAAAGGTTCCTACCGGCCGCCCGAACTGGGTGCGCTGCTTGGCGTATTCCACGGTCATTTCGACCACTGCGTCGGCTCCACCCAGCATTTCCAGGCATTTGCCGGCCACCGCCCGGTTCAGGGTTCGCCGGATTATCGGCCAGCCGCCGTCCACATCGCCCAACACGGCATCGCTGGAAACCTTCACGTCGTCCAGGATTATTTCACACTGCCGGTCCGAAGAGATGGTGCTAAGCTGGTTGATGGTGATGCCGCTGCTGCCCGAAGGGACGATGAACAAGGTAATGCCTTGAGCTGGGTCGTCGGACGGAGCTGTGCGAGCGGTAATCAGGATAAGGTCGGCGACGTGGGCGTCGGGAACAAACAATTTGGCGCCGTTAAGCCGGAAGGTATCGCCCTCCCTGGTGGCGGTGGTCTCCACTCCCCAAGGTTCATAGGTTGCCGAGGTCTCGGTAAGGGCCAGGGTCATCCGCAGTTGATCACTGCAAATACGGGTCAGGATGTCCCGTTGCTGCTCGCCGGTTCCGGCATCCCTGACGGTGAGGCCGCCCAGAACAACTGTGGCAAAGAAGGGGCCTGGGGTTAGGGAGCGGCCGATTTCCTCCAGCAGGACGGCCAAGTCCAGAAAGCTGCCGCCGGTGCCGCCGTACTGTTCCGGGAAGGCGACGCCGGGCCAGCCCAACCCGGCAATCTGACGCCAAAGCGTATCGGTATAGCCTTGCGGGTCCTCCTCCATCTCCCGAACCAGCGTCAAGGGGCACTCCTGGGAGAGGAACTCCCGCGCGCTGTTCTTCAACATCTGCTGAATTTCACTCAACCCCAAGTCCATGTTTACTCCTCAATTCTCCGGGAGCGCCATCAAAATGGCATCCGACTGCCATGATATTATAGCGCAAAAGGACTTGGTTTGCATTGGGAAGTAGCGCCATAAAGCGTTGGGCGTAGGAGTAATGGGATGGCGCAATTTGCCCTCAATCAAAACCATTACCCGACCGAGCGCCAAGTTTTGCCCTTATTCGCGATAATTGAAGCGTTGCCCGTTTACGCCAAGGTTCCCACAAATTCGGCCAGTCGTTCCAGAGCTTTTTGGAGGTTTTCCTGGGAGTTGGCATAGGATAGTCGCACGTATCCCTCGCCGAATTTGCCAAAGGCTGAGCCGGACAGCAATGCCACTCCCGCTTCGTTTAACGCCCGCGTCTCAAACTCCTGGCTGCTGATACCGGTGTCCTTGATACTGGGGAAAACGTAAAAGGCGCCCTCCGGCTCCGGGCAATTGATGCCGGGGATGCGGCGCAAGCCGTCGGTAATCAATCGGCGTCGTTGGGCGAACTCGGCGGTCATGGCCTGCATTTGATCTTGGGGGCCGTCTAACGCGGCGACGGCGGCCCGCTGGCTGAAGGATGCGGCGCAGGAGACGCTGTTCACTGCCAGCCTGGTTATGTGGGGAACCAGTTCCTCCGGCATTATACCGTAGCCCAGCCGCCAGCCGGTCATAGCGTAGCTTTTGGAGAACCCGTCCAAGATGACGGTTTGCCGGGCCATATCAGGAAAGGCGGCGATACTGAAATGTTCACCGGTATATAAAATGTCCTTGTAAATCTCGTCAGCCAGCACGTACAGGTCCCGGCCCCGGGCCAAGTTGGCGATGGTCTCCAGTTCGTCCTTGGTAAGGGCGGAACCGCAGGGGTTCTCTGGGGAGTTTATGATGATGAGCCGGGTGCGGTCGGTGATTTGGTCAGCCAGGTTGTCCAAATCCGGGTGATAGTCCTTCTCTTCCAAAAGTCGCAGCGGCACCGGCGTAGCGCCGGAGAAGCGAATCATGGACTCGTAGATAGGGAAGCCGGGGTTGGGGTAGATTATCTCGGCGCCCGGTTCGGCCAGGGCCAGAATCACGTAGAACATTATGGGCTTGGCCCCCGGCGTTACGACCACGTGGGATGGGGCGGTGTCAATGCCGCGCACCTCGCGGCTGTTGCGGGCGATGGCCTCTCGCAGTTCGGGCAGGCCCGGCGTGGGGCCGTAATGGGTGTATCCTTCTTGCAGAGCCTGGATCCCCGCTTCAACGATGTGCTGGGGCGTATCGAAATCCGGCTCGCCAATCTCGAGGTGAATAACTTCCTTTCCCTGGGCTTCCAAGGCCCGCGCCTTGGCTAGTACCTCAAAGGCGGTCTCGGTGCCCAAGTTCATCATCCGTTCGGCAAGAGTCATAAAACCTCCGTGTTGTTGTCTAATCGCAAACAGAGTATCTGACAGTCATTCCAGCGTTACCAGTTCGGCGTGAAAATCTATGGTCAGCCGTTGCCTTCGTAAAAAATCTAATCTGAGAAGTCCGTTCAAGGTAAACCCGAATGGCAAGGTATGCCATAACCTGGAAAGTCCAAGAGCTCCAAGTTAAGGGCCTCAATCCTTTCAATGCGTATGATAGGCATGGTTTCCATCCGACTGCCGGCAGTAACTTGCCCGGTAGCAACTTGCATCGAACCGGCAACTTCGGACCGGTCATGGCCGAGCATTAGGGCAGTGTCCCGGTTTATCAATGACCGAGTTGCGCCGGCGTCGAGCGTAAACCGTGCTTGTGTATCTTCCACCGGCCTCAAAAGCCTTATACCGGCCCCAATAAGGCTTCTGACTGGATTAAAGAAGAAACTCACAGAACGAACTCCAGCTCTCCCCGAGGGGCGCCAATATAAATAATGGCCGGATGCGACGGGGGTAAATCCATTGTCTTGCCGTAAACCTCGCTTCGGTATTTGCTGGGGGAAATAACCTTTCGCTCATTGAGCAACCGTTGAGGCGTTTCAGCTGACTGATTCGCCGCCTTTTCCCCGGTTAGCCTTCTTTTATTCAAGGGTTAAAACTTTTGGTCACGGAAAAGCCCCTGTCGAGAAGCCGGTTAGCTGGAGAACCGGACGGCAGGTCGGGGCATAGCATTGGGAAGTCTCGGTGTTCTATTTCCAGAGCCTCAGTACTTTCAATAAGGAACAATGATAGTAAAGGGGATTGTCGCCCCTCCTATCCTACTCCGGCTGGGCCTGGTTCTGGGTGCGCACCGGCAGGCCGTAAATGTTGATGAACCCGGCGGCGGCGGCATGGTCGAACTGGTCGTCCCGGTCGTAGGTGGCAAGCTGGTACCGGTAAAGAGCTTGGGGCGCGCTACGTCCCACTACGGCGCAGACGCCCTTGTGCAGTCGGATTCTAACGTCGCCAGTAACGTAACGTTGAGTACTGCGGACGTAGGCGTCCAAGTCTAGGCGGTGGTGGGTGAACCACAGCCCATTGTAAACCATGTCGGCGTACTCCTGGGCGATGCGGGCCTTGGCGCGGGCTTGGTCCTTGCTCAGGGTCAGGGTTTCCAAGGCCTTATGCGCGGTGTGAAGGACCAGCGCCGCTGGCGTCTCGTACACCTCTCGGGATTTGATGCCTACCAGCCGGTTTTCCACGTGGTCCACCCGGCCTACGCCGTGTTCGCTGGCTACGGCGTTCAAGTGGCGTATCAGGTCGGTTCCAATCATATTCTCGCCGTCTATCGCCAAGGGAACGCCCTGCTCGAAGTGGATTTCCACGTAAGCCGGATGCTCTGGGGTTGCGCTGACTGGGCGAGTCCAGGCATAGGCGTCCTCCGGTGGTTCCATCCAGGGGTCTTCCAATTCTCCAGCCTCGGCGCTGCGGCCCCACAGGTTTTCGTCAACGGAAAACCGGCTCTTGCCGGCGTTAATGGGCAGATTGCGGGTCTGGGCGTACTCGATTTCGTCCTCCCGGCTCATTCCCCAGTCCCGGATGGGGGCGATGACTTTCAAGTTCGGGGCCAAGGCGGCTACCCCTATGTCAATGCGTACTTGGTCATTACCCTTGCCGGTGCAGCCGTGGGCCACGGCATAGGCGCCCTCGGCTTGCGCTGCTTCCACCAGGTAACGGGCGATAAGGGGGCGGCCCAAGGCGGTAGCGAGGGGGTATTGCTCCTCGTAGATAGCCCCGGCTTGCAGGGACGGGAACAGGAACTCGTTGACCAGGGTTTCCCGGCCGTCCACGGTCAGAGCTTTAGCTGCGCCTACTTGCAGCGCCCGTTCTTGTATGGCGGGGAGGTCCACCATTCCCAGGTCAATGGTCAGGGTAATGATGTCGGCGCCGTATTCCTCCCTCAGCCAGGGTACGGCCACCGACGTATCCAGCCCACCGCTGTAAGCTAGTACGATTTTATTCTTTGCCATTAGCGTTGATTTACCTCCAATGCTTTTACCGCTAATCCGGGGTTGGCCGAGGCTACTCGTCTTCCGGCCGAGGTAGGCGGGCTTCGATGTTCGATAATACGCGCTCTTCTCCCGTTGGTTGCCATGAAGTTGCCCGACAACCGGTGGTGATACAGTTCCGGCAAATCCCGCATAGCAACTATACTGCTCGGCAGTTTTTCGTCAATTGTACTTAACAGGATGCTTCCTGCGTTAATCAGCCCTGCTTAAAGACCAAGGGCCTGAAGTCTTTGTCGCGAGTAGTTAAAATGCGGTTTCGTCAATTGACTTTTGTAGGATCGAGGTATCACCCAAGCCGGGGTTATTTTCTTGGACTGACGCGATGTCCTGTTGCGCCTCATCCAGTCAGGCGACAACATTAAACCCAACACACTTGCCCACCAAGAAATGAATTACGTATTCTCCGCTGCACCCAGCGGCAGAAAGATGTTATCCGTCATAGTCTTCTCAGCAAAGCGGAAGCACGCCAAGATGTCCGCTTGGGTTGTATAAGGATACTGTTTGATAATTTCCTCAGCGCTCATCCTGGGGCGCATCATTCGCGGGACTTGTTCTAGGTTTATGCAGGTAGCGCGGATGATCGGCTGGTCCACCTTTACGTTGGGGTGCATAACGATGCGTTCCAGCAGTTCCATTTCGTTTCGGTTCGTATCTTATTTCCCGGCTGTTTCTGTACGACATCCCGCGATGTTGAGAATCCCGGCGCGGGTAGGGCAACCCGGCGGTCAGATGGGCCTCCAGAAAGTAAGCGCTGAGAATCCCGGCGCGGGTAGGGCAACCACGAGAGGCTCCCCTACGTTATACGTATCCCACGTATATGGCGCTCCCGGCGGGCGCTTGAGTGTCCAGGTCCGGAATAACTTTGAAGATAGTCCTTAAATTTTCCCTAGCGCCTGTTCCAACCGGCCAATGCCCTCGTCTATCTCTGCGGCGGTGATGTTCAGGGGCGGCATAAACCGGATGGCGTTGGGTTTGACCCCGTTCAGCAGGATGCCGGCTTCGTTGGCGTTGGTTAACACTTGGCCGGAAATATCGCTGTCAAACTCCAGGGCTGCCAGCAGTCCCTTGCCGCGCACGTCGCAAATGAAGGAGAAACGGGACTTCAGCTCGTTCAGCCGCCCCAGCAAGTGCGATTCCATCGCCTTGACCTGACCGGGGATGTCATTGTCAATCAGGAACTTGGTGCCGGCGTAGGCGGCGGCGGTGGTCAGGGCGTTGCCTCCGAAGGTGGAGCCGTGGTCGCCTGGCACCAGGGCCATGGCCCCTTCCTTGGACATAAAGGCGCCGATCGGAACGCCGTAGCCCAAGCCCTTGGCCAGGGTCATCACGTCCGGTTCTATCCCGTACTCCTGGTAGCCGAACAGGCTGCCCAGCCGTCCCAGTCCAGTTTGCACCTCGTCGAGTATCAGCAGCAAGCCCTGGCGGTCGCACCATTCCCGCACCCGCTGCAGATAGTCGTCCGCCGGGATATTCACCCCGCCTTCGCCCTGCACCGGCTCTAGCATTACGGCGGCGGTTTGATCGGTAGTGGCGTTCATAATCGCTTCCACGTCGTCAAAGTCCACGTGGACAAAGCCGGGCAGTAACGGGGTAAAGGATTCTTGGTAGTGGGGCTGGCCGGTAGCCGCCACAGTAGCCAGCGTCCGCCCATGGAAGGAACTGAAGGCGGTAATAACCTCATAGGCCCCGTCCCGGTTCAGCTTGCCGTAGCGCCGGGCTAGCTTCAGCGCGCCCTCGTTGGCCTCGGCGCCGCTGTTGCCGAAGAAAACCCGGTCCAGGCAGCTGTTCTCCACCAGCAACTCGGCCAACATTAGCTGGGGCACAGTGTAAAACTGGTTGGAGGTCTGCAACAGGGCGCCGGCCTGCTCTACGATGGCTTGAGTAATTGCCGGATGGGAATGGCCCAGGTTATCGACGGCCCAGCCGGCCACAAAATCGAGATACTCCTTGCCGTCGGCGTCCCACACCCGGGAGCCTTCTCCCCGTACGATGACGACTGGCTGCCGCCGCACCGTTTGGGCGTAGTACTTATTCTCAATTGCAATCCAATCACTGCTTTTGCTCATGGTGAACTACCTCTCAAGGATTTGCGTAGATTTTCCATGGATATTTCCAGGTTTTCCAGAGCTTTCTCAAGCTCCTTTATCGATGCCTCGATTTGTTCGATTTGCTCCGCTTGTTCCCATTGGCGCAAAATCGGGCCGCTTCTGATTTCGCCGCCGCTGCCCGCTGAGTCCGGGGGAGTTAGTTCCTCTCCCACCAGCCGCGCCAATCCCTCGCCGATGGTGTCGGCCATTACCAGGTTGGTGTTATCGGCCAGTATAACCTTTTTCAACTCCGGGAAAGCCAACCCCTCCGACTGAAGGTAGAGCGGTTCCACATAGACTATTGTATCAGCAATGGGTATTGTCAGCAGTTGGCCCCGGATTATTTCGGAACCGGAGCCGTCCCAGAGGGTGAACTGCTGGGAAAACTCCTGGTCGTTTTCGATCCTTGCCTCCACCTGGCTGGGGCCGTCAATCTGCCGGTCATCGGGCAATTGAAAGCTCTTTAGTTGGCCGTAATGGGGCGGGTCGTTACGGGCGGCCAGCCAGCCTACCAGGTTCTTTTTCTGACCGGCCGGGGAAAAGGGCATCAGCAGCGTGAACTCCTCCTTTTCCTCACCGGGCAGGCGCATTATCAGGTAGGAGGGGGTTACGCTAATTCCGGTCTTGCCGAATCGGGTCTCCAAGGGTATGTCCCACTGCTCCGCCTGGTTAAAAAACACCTGAGGGTCGGTAACATGATACTGCAAATACAGCTGGGCTTGAACCGAAAAGAGGGTTATCGGATAACGGATGTGCCGCTGTAAGTCTGGCGGCATCGCTTCCAGTTCCTGAAAGGTATCGGGAAAGGCTCGCCGGTACATTCGGAGCAGCGGGTCTTCCGGGTCAACAACGTAGAGCGCAACGTCCCCATTATAGGCATCCACAACGGCTTTGACACTGTTTCGGATGTAGTTGAACCCGTCGCCGCTGGGTGTGGCGTAGGGGTAGCGCGCGCTCACAGTATAGGCATCCTGAATCCACCAGAGCTTTCCGGCGTCATCCAGCGCCGGGTAGGGGTCTGAGTCCACTTGAAGAAAGGGAACGACTGCTTTTACCCGTTCCTGCACTTGGCGGCGGTACTGGATACGGCTCTGCGGTGTAACCTGGTCGCTGAGCAGGATATTGATGTCCAGGAACTCTAGTGAGTAGATTATGCGCCGGAACAGGGAACTTAGGGTCACGCCGCCGTCGCCGTCGTAGTTTTCATAGTCTGGGTCGGGGTTAACCTCGCTCATCCCGCTGTTGACGATAGCAAAGTCGATGGAGGCCTCGCCGTAGTAAACCTCCGGTTGAACTACTGGCAACTTGCCCTGAATGGGGATGTCCTGGACGAAAAACTCCGGGCGGCCCTCGCCGGGAGTGAATCCATTGGCTGGAGTTACGGCGACCCCATAGCCATGGGTGTACTGAAGCCGCTGGTTCACCCAGTTTTGGGCATCGGTCGGCAGGTTGGCCGGGGCTAGTTCCCGGGCGCCAATGAGTACTTGATGTAATCGACCGTCCACTACGTACCGGTCCGAGTCCATGTTCGAAAAATTGTAGTAAAGCTCCATAAACTGAAGCTGATTGTAAGCGTCTTGCAAGGGTCGAGCATCCCACAACCGGATGTTGTGGAGGGTGTCCCGGTATTCCCGGGCTACTGCCGGCGTCAGGGCGTCTTTTACCGAGTAGCTGCTTTCTTCTACCTGGTTCAGCCCATAGGCGGCCCGAGTGGCCTCCAGGTTGCGCCGGATAAAAGGCTCCTCCCGGGCGTACTCGTCCGGCGCAACCTGGAACCGCTGGAACAGTAGCGGATAGACGATGCCGGCCAGCAGAAACATAATTACCCAGAGAGAAAAGGCGCCGACCATTAGCCGCAGTCCGGCAAAGTAGATGCTTGCGCCAAATCCGGCGGCGGACAGCAGGGCAATGCCGGACAGGAACCAGAGTACCGGGATACGGGCATGAACGTCGGTATAAGTGGCCCCGGTTACTACCCCGCTTTCGGAGAGGGTCAGCCCATAGATGTTGGTCACATGGCCGACGGCGATTGTAACCATCAGCGTAATGCCCAGAGCCCCCAAGTGCCGCAGCATCCGGGGAGCCACCACGAGACTCACCCCCCGCAGGGCGTATATACCCGCGTAAAGGGCCAAAGAAGAGGCCATTACGGTGATGAACAGGGCCAGAAACCAGCTCTGGACGAAACGAGTGAACTCCAGATTTATTACATAGAAGCTAACGTCTCGTCCAAACTGGGGGTCGGCGACTCCGAAAGGCTCAGGGTTAAGCAGCAACAGCAGCAGATCCCAGCGGTCAGCGGCCATTGCGCCAAAGGCCAGGCTGACGGTCAGTACCGTCAGGAGAATGATTAACCGGAGGATGGCTAACAGCAAGCGCAGGAAGTCTGGGGGCAGGGGACGGGCCATAGGCCCGGTCGAGAGATGCAATGCCATATAAAAGTTGGTGGAAATGATTAGGGAGGACAGCAGGAAGCCAAAGGAAAATAGCAGGGTCTTGATAAGGGTAATCCGGGCATATACCGGACGGTAGCCGAGTTGACCGAACCAGAGCCAGTCAGCATAGACGCCGATCATCCACCAGAGGCAAACTCCCACGGCGGCCAGGGCAATCAAAACCATAGTCCACCGGTGAATTCGGTCGAGCCGGGTGGAGGAGATGCCGGGCAAGGGTGGGGCGGGCGCCGGCTCCGAGTCGTTGGTCAGGTCATAGCTCACAAGCTAATGCTCGCAAAATGGTTGAGGGAAAACTGCCGCGCATCGATATGATCTGGATAGTCTGGGCGCAGCTGCCGGTTTTCAGCCGCCTGATCCCTTGGCTTGACCGCCGCTGCTGTCGCCGCTGATGCGGGTGCCGACGCCTTTGTCCTGGAGGCAGTTCAGCAGGGCCCCCGGCTGGCGTCCATCTACGATATCGGCTACCGGCGAACTTTCCAGGGCGCGGAGGCAGGCCTCCAGCTTGGGAATCATCCCGCCCCGCACTACGTCAGAACGGAGTAGGATACTGGCCCGGCGTTTGTCCAACCGGGCCAGGACACGGCCGTTGCCGTCCATAATGCCGGGCACGTCGGTTAGGAAAATCAGCCGCTCGGCTCCCAGAGCATAGGCCAATTCACCGGCCACCGTGTCGCCGTTAATGTTCAGGGGGCCGCCGGCGTGTTCCGAGGCGTCCTGAACCTGCATCGCCAGCGGAGACAGCATGGGGATGTAACCGCTATTCAGAACTGCCCGAAGCGGTTCCGGGTTGACTTTGGCAATTTCCCCGACGTAGCCTAGTTCCGGGTGGGTAATGCGGGCCTCCAGCAAGCCGGCGTCAATGCCGCTGAGTCCCAACGCCCGGCCACCCAGCCGCTGCAAGGCGCTGACCAGGCCCTTGTTAATCAGCCCGGACAGCACGGCGACGACGATGTCCAGGCTGGCGGCGTCGGTAACCCGCAGCCCGTTGACAAAGCGGGGCGGGATGCCTTGACGCTGCATCCACTGGGATATGACCGGGCCGCCCCCGTGAACCACCACCACACTCCGCCCTTGCCGCTGCAAGGCAACCAGGTCTTTCAGACTGGTATCGTGGCCGCCCAAGGTGCTGCCCCCGATTTTCACTACGATTGGCGGAGCTATTTGCGGGCCGGTCACGCCGACCTCCAGGTTGGGAGAGAGTTCATTATCGTTAAAGGCAGGAATCCCCCGAACTTGCTGCTTGCGACGGGACTGGGAGGATTTTCGTTCCTTGAGTTGGCTAATGTCTGGCTTGATTGTTTTGGCGAACTTGGCCGGCTCGGCGCTGGTCCGCCGGTTCTAAGTTGTATAGGCACTGTTGATTATGACGTATTCCTCGGTCAGATCGCAGCCCCAAGCCGTCGCCTCGCCGGGACCCAAGTTCAACTGCAACCGGAAGGTTACCTCCGGCCGGCGCATCTGCGCTACTACCGCTTCCCGATGGAAGGGTATAGGCTTGCCGGCCTCCATAATGCAGACGCCGTTGACGAAGAGGTCAATTTTGTTTTCCGCGGCGCTGGCGCCGCTGCGTCCCAGAGCGGCCAGCACACGGCCCCAGTTGGGGTCGGCGCCATAGACCGCCGACTTTACCAAGCTGGAGGATGCGATGGTCTTGGCGGCGCTGCGGGCCTCTACTGTGTCCGCAGCCCCAGCCACCTCGACCACTATCAGGTGGGATGCGCCCTCTCCGTCTCGGGCCAGTTCCTGGGTCAGGTAAACGCAGACCTGCCTCAGGGCGTCCATAAAGGCATCGGCGTCGGCGGAATCTGCGGTTATTTCCGGGTTTCGGGCCGTGCCGTTAGCCAGTAACAACACCGTATCGTTGGTACTGCTGTCCCCGTCCACCGTCAGCATGTTGTAGGTATCGTCGGCTACTCGGCTCAGGGCGTTCTGCAGAAACTCCCGCTCCACGGCAGCGTCCGTGGTCAGGAAGGACAACATAGTCGCCATATTGGGGTGAATCATACCGGAACCTTTGGCAATTCCGCCCAAGCGAGCCGTCCTTCCTCCTACCTCAAAGATGACCGCTGCCTCTTTGGGACGAGTGTCGGTGGTCATTATGGCTTTGGCTAGGTCGGAGCCGCCGCTGCCGATAAGCTCCAGCTGCTCCACCCCGGAGCGAATCAGCGACATGGGCAGTTCCACGCCGATTACGCCGGTGCTGCAAACCAGAATTTGCTCCGGCGCAGTTTCCGTCTTCCGGGCAGCCAAGCAGGTCATCTCTTCGGCGTCGATAAACCCTTGCTCCCCGACGCAGGCGTTGGCGATGCCGGCGTTAACAATCAGTCCTCGCATCGGAATGCCCTGGGCCAAACGCCGCCGGTTCACGGTGACGGTGGGTGACTTGATTGTGCTGGTGGTAAACACGCCGGCGGTGGCGCTAGGGGTTTGGGAAATGAGGATGCCCAAGTCCAGCTTGTCCTCGGCAAAGGTCTTCAGCCCCGCATAAGTTGCGCCGGCGCTGAAGCCCTGGGGGGAGGTTACAGTTCCACCGTCAACGAAGTCTATTGCACTGGACATCAGGAAGCGCCCCCTACACAAACAAAATCTGGCCGTCTCGACCGTCGAAAAGTATAACACACCCATAACCGGCCTAAAAGTCGGAGCGGAGGAGGTGTCCTTCCCTTGAGGGTAAGCTAGGGAGCGTTCTTGGGGATATAGTTCCCCATAAGAGGACGACACCGATTGAGGAGAGTTAATAATCCTCGATCCTGGTATTGCTGAGCGGGCTACGGACGAATCGATGGGGCTTTCTGAAAGTAAGGAATAGGAGATGGAGTGCCGAGGGACAGACTCGAACTGTCGACACCGGCATTTTCAGTGCCGTGCTCTACCACCTGAGCTACCCCGGCAGGCAGTCTAATTTTAAGTCTGCCTTCAGTTGTTGTCAAGTACGATTCGCTCCCTTGACTGAGCCTCTTCATTTCCGCTGGAGTGTTCCTACCTAGGGAAGGGGTTAGGGCATTTCCCAGGGGGAAGCTGTCGCTGGAGAATGGAATACTCTTTCACCCCGGCCCTCCTTTTAAGAGAGGAGGAGAGGGAACCGGCGCCGGTTTACGGTAAATGCGCATTCTCCCGCAAATAGGGTATAATCCCGCATATTCTTTGTGGGATCTTCCCGGGTCCTGGTCAGGAAAATTTGCTGGGCAAAGCGGACTTACAGCAATTATGACGGTATCTCGAACAGTTCAGATAGCAGCCTTGGGTACGCTGAGCGCCTTGCTCCTGTTGGGGTTCTTTTTTCTCTACCTACGTAGCAGCGAAGGTGCGCCGCTGGAAATTACGGGAGCTACTCCAGTGGTGGACAGTCAGCCGGCAACGGGGAATAGTTCAGGGGCGCCGCTGGAAGCCGAAGCTAAGCCATCGCCATCCTTACAGATTTACATCGCTGGCGCGGTGCAGAAGCCGGATGTATATACGTTGCAGCCGGGCGATAGGTTGGTGGATGCGGTGCGAGCCGCCGGGGGAGGAACCGTCGCCGCCGACCTGGAATCGGTCAATCTGGCTCTGCGAGTTCAAGACGAGGGCTATTACTTTATACCTACTCAGGTAAATACTCCGGCAGTGTCGTCGGCAACTTCACCGGAAAAGCCGGCGGATGGAACCGACTCAGCCGGGGAGAAATCTTCCAGCCCTATTTCGCTAATTACCGCAGACCCGATGACCGGAGAGTTGCCCGCTGTCGCCGGAAAAGAGATTGAACTTGGTACGCTGAACGGGCTTATCGACATTAATACCGCCGACAAGGAACAACTGGAAACGCTGCCGAGCATTGGCCCGGCCCGCGCTGAAGACATCATCGCCTACCGGGAACAGAGCGGGCCTTTCACTATCATTGATGAAATTACCGACGTCCCCGGCATCGGCCCGGGTATTTTCGACAACATCCAGGACTTGATAACGGCGGGAGCTGCGCCGTAGCCAAGAAGCGCCGGGCATGAAACTGACGGTGTTGGCGGCGGCTTGGCTGGGTGGCCTGGCCCTGGCTTACCGATGGTACGATGCTGACCCGACCTTGGCGCTCCTGTTTGCCTTGGCCGCCCTAATGCTGGGCCTCCTTTGCCGTTGGTTGCGCCTCTCCCCTTGGCCCGCCCTGCTGATAGCCTTGCTCTTGCTGGGCCTATGGCGCTATGAAATCGCCGAAACCCCTCCTCCTTCCCTGGCCGCGCAAGGCGAAGGGTCGGTAACGGTGCGGGGGCGCATCGTCAACGATCCGGAGGCCACCGCTACCCGTATCAAGTTCCAGCTGGAAGTGTCGGCCACAGCCTGGAGGCGAGGCGGTCGGCAGTCCGAGAGCAAGGATTGGGAACCGCAGGCCGGTAAAATCTTGGTTTATGCCGATCCCCCGGAAGCATTGGTCAAGAAGCGCGAGCATCCCTATTTCCGCTACGGCGACCGGCTGGAACTGCCGGGGATGTTGCAACAGCCTAAGCCTTTTGACGAATTTGACTACCCGGCCTACCTGGAAAACTTGGGCATCTATGGCATTTTGTGGGCGCGGGATGCGATGCCGCTGGAGAAGGGGAAAGGAGTTGAGGGTGATGACGACAACGAACCTCGGCTGAGGCAGCTGGCGCGCCCTTTGCGGGCCGGGATTTACGACCTGCGGCGCAAGCTGGCCCGCAGCCTCGATGCTGCCTTGCCGCCGTCCGAAGCTGCCCTGGCTCGGGCCCTGCTGCTGGGGTTGCGGGGGCAACTATCCGATGAGGTAGCGGAGAATTTCCGGCTTGCCGGAATGTCTCACCTGTTGGCGATTTCTGGTCTGCACTTGGGGATATTGCTGGCTTTGGCGGTGGGGTTGTTCCAGCGGCTATTGGGGCGGCGCACGCCGCTTCCCCTGCTGCTGGCCCTGACGCTTATCTGGTTGTATGCGCTGGTTAGTGGAGCGCCGGCGTCGGTGGTGCGGGCGGCGATTATGGGCAGCATCTACTTGGGCGTCTTGGCCCTGGGGCGGCCCCGGGATACTCTGCTGCCGGCCTTGTCATTTGGCGCAGTGACGATGACCGCCCTTGACCCCCGCATAGTTTCCCAAGTGTCCTTCCAGCTCAGCTTCGCTGCCATGGCCGGTATTGTCCTGGGCCGGCCATGGCAGCAAGCGGCCTCGGAGTCCATCGCCGACCGATTCAACCGTCGCTATGACCAAAATAGTCGCTGGTCTCTATGGTCCAGTGTAATCCTGAGTTGGCTAGCTGCTGGGGTCATCATTTCCGCAGCGGCTACCCTGGCTACCTTCCCCCTGATAGCCTTCAACTTCAAGCAACTACCCCTGCTGGGCATACCGGCCACCGTCTTGGCTACGCCGCTGCTGCCCTTTGCGCTTATCGGCGCCTTGGCCTCCGCTTTAGCCGGGCTGGCGCACCCAGCTTTAGGGCAGCTCGTTGGCTGGCCGTTCTCAATTCCTTTGGCTGCCTTGCTAAAACTGGCGGAGCTGGTTCCGGGTTGGACCGTATCGGGGGATTGGAATGACTCCCGCTGGGTATGGGCTTGGTATGCGGCCTTGGTGGTTATTTTGCTGCTGGCTGGCCACCGGGGAAACCGGCTGAGGGGTTTGGATGCCCTCTTGACTCTCTTCGGCCGGTTGCTGGGCCGGCGTTTTTCGGCCTTGGGAGGTCAGCGTGAAGGCCCAGAGAATCTGAACTTCGATACCGCGAACCGACGAACCGGGGCAAGTTTCTACTTTGGAGTAGTTGGTTTTGCTCTAATTTTGGCAGTATCCGGAATTTACCTGGCAGCCGAAATCGTCAGCGGCTCCGACGGCAAGCTGCATGTTTATTTCTTTGACGTGGGCCAGGGGGACAGCGCCCTGATTGTAACGCCCCGGGGCCGGCAGGTTTTGGTGGACGGCGGGCCGGACATCGGGGGCGCCACTCGCGCGCTGGCGGGACCGCTGTCTCCCTGGGACCGCAGCCTGGACCTGCTGATAGCGACGCACTTGGACACCGACCACAGCCGGGGCCTGCTGCGAGTGCTGGAAACTTACCGGGTGGATACGGTGCTGGCGGGCGCCCCGAACCCGGAAAGCGCGCTCTATCCGCAATGGCAACGGACGGTGGAACGGGAGGGACATTCGGTAGTTCGCCTCGCCGCCGGCCAGAGGATAACGCTGGAGGATGGCATAATCCTGGAGACGCTGCACCCGCCGGCCGTACCCCGGCGCGGCCCGGTTTGGGATGCCAACAATACCAGCATGACCCTCCGGCTGGTCTATGGCGAAATGAGCTTTTTGCTGACCGGAGACATTGAGCGAGAGGCGGAGCGTTACTTGGTACGCACCGCCCCCAACTTGGCAAGCGACGTGTTAAAAGTGGCGCACCACGGCAGTAAAAGCTCCACGACCGCCGCATTTTTGCGGGCCGTCAACCCTAGGTGGGCGGTTATTTCCGCTGGACGGGACAACCCCTACGGGCACCCGCACCCGTCGGTGTTGGCGCGTTTGGCCGAGGCGGTGGGCGAAGCGAGCATTTACCAGACGGCTAATCGGGGAACTATCGAGTTCAGCACTGACGGACAACGCCTTTGGGTAAAAACGGAGCGGTGAACGTAGCGTTGGAAGTTTCGGTCGATCCGGTCGGCTTAACCTTTGAAGTAAAGGCCGATGATGGCGCCGATGATGGTAATGATAGGACTAACTCAGGAAGCCCAGCAGCTTTAGAATGTTGTTGAACCGGCGGTTCCTCTCGGCCTCCGAAGAGTCTACTGACTGACTCAAATCATCGAGCCGGGCATCGACTTGCTTATAGACTCCTTCCAATCTACTGACCCGTTGTTCGGTGGGCATTCCCTGCCTTCCGTCCGTTGGACTGGCCGGAACCGCTACAGTGACAACTTAACCATGCCGGCAAAGGCGGTTAGCAACGCTGCATTCCGGTCAGTAAACCCTGGCAAGATAAAAACGCAACGGTCAAGTCGCCTATCGTATATAATTAGATGTAATTCCCAATTGAAACCGGCTAACCGGCGCCAGAAAGGAGGGAGCCTTGACCAGAAGCGACGGGCGGCGGTGGGACGAACCCCGCCGAATAAGCATAACCCCTGGCTATCAGCAGTTTGCCGAGGGGTCGGCGCTGATAACGACCGGGCTTACCACGGTGCTCTGCGCCGCATCCCTGGAAGAGAAGGCGCCGCCTTTTTTGCGGGGCCAAGGTCGGGGCTGGGTTACCGCCGAGTATAATATGCTGCCTCGTTCCACCAATACCCGCACGCCTCGGGACCGGGACACGGGCCGAATTAGTGGTCGTTCTCAGGAAATCCAGCGGCTCATCGGCCGTTCCCTGCGGGCGGTCGTTGACTTGGCGGCTCTTGGCGAGCGCACCGTCCAGATTGACTGCGATGTAATTCAGGCCGACGGAGGCACCCGCACCGCGGCGATAACCGGCGCCTACGTGGCCCTTTACCAGGCATTGAAGCTTCTGGTGGATCACCGGGCTTTGCGGCGCCTACCCCTGCGCAGCGCGGTGGCCGCCGTCAGTGTGGGCCTGCTGGATGATGGGCCGCTCCTGGATTTGTGCTACCGGGAAGATTTTGACGCCCAGGTGGACTTCAACGTGGTAATGACCGACCGGGGGGAGCTGGTGGAGCTGCAAGGGGCCACCGAGGCGGCGCCCTTCCCCAAGCAGCGAGTGGATGAGATTCTAGCCTTGGCAGCGCGAGGCCTGGAGCCGCTGTTCGCCGCCCAGAGGCAGGCAATTCGAGCAATGAGGATGGGGCGTTAATTTCATCCCCAAGGGCGAAGGCCCAACGGACATGCGGACAGGAGATACGCAGAAGCTGACAGAGAGAATCTCTGATTGTCCCGCGGCCTCTGCGTGAAGAAACTTCCCTCTATGGTTAGCTATAACGTTGCGCCGCTGCTATCCAGAACCACCACTGGCAGCCCCAGTTCCCGCAAGCCGCTCTCCACCTCGGCCCGGTCGCCGACCACCAGCACCTTCAGGCAGTTGGGATGCACCTGTTCCGCTCCTACTCGCCGCACCTCTTCCAGCGGCACGGCAGACACTTGGTCGGGAATGGTCCGGAAGTAGTCTTCGGGCAGTTGATGCAGGATTAGCTGAATCAGGTGACTGAGGATCTGCCCCGGTCGCTCGAACCCAGCGGGGTAACCCAACAGTATTCCAGCCTTGGCCGCCTCCAGTTCCTCACCGGTCACCGGACGAGCGCAGTGGATGTCTTGAAACTCTTGGAGAGTTTCTTCTACCGACTCCCGGGTTACTGCCGTTTGCACGCTGCCTCCGGCCACCCACAGGGAGGGCGCCCGGAACCAGGAGATACCGGAGTGGAAGCCGTAGCTATATCCCTTGTCCTGGCGCAGGTTCTGGTTCAACCGGGCGGAGAACTGGCCGCCAAAGGAGTAGTTGAGCAGGGTAAGGCCAACGTAGTCCGGGTGGCTACGGGCCACCGTGGCATGGCCGGCGCGAATTACCGATTGAGCCGCCCCCGGCTTGTCCACCAGGTAAAGGGTGGTCGACTGGGGTTGGTCGCTGGCAGCGGAACCGTCAGCAAAACCGTCATTATGGCTTTCGCCGAAATCCAGTCCCGTTTGTTCAAAGTCGTCAACCTTCGCCGGGTTATCCCATTGGCCGAAGGCTGCTTCGGCCTGCTGAATCGCCTCCGCCAAGCTGACGTCGCCCACTACCAGCAGATTGGCCGCAGCCGGGCCGTAGTGGTTGCGGAAGTGCTGCGCCAGGTTTTCCCGGGTAAAGGCGGCCACCGAGGACTCGGTTCCTAAGGCGGTATGCCCGTAGCGAGATCCGCTCCCAAAAATCAGGCCTGGGATGATTTGCTCGGCGATAAAAGTAGGGTCATCCTTGCCCCGGCGGATGTCGGTCAGATGTTCCCGTCGCACCCGTTCCAGTTCATGCTCCGGGAAGGTGGGATTCTGGGCTACGTCGGCCAGCAGTTCCAGAGCGGTGGCCCAATGCTTGGTCAAGGTCTCGACGGACAGCAGACTGATTTCCCGCCGGGTTTCGGTGGATAGGCGCGCCCCGATGAACTCAAAGGCGTGGGCAATGTCCTGGCTGGAACGAGTCTCGGTGCCTTCGGCCATAAGCTGAGCGGTAAAGGATGCCAAGCCGGGCAGTTCGGGCGGGTCGGTGATGGCGCCGGCCCGGAGCATCAGGGCAAAGGAGACGATGGGCAAGCCCCGCTTTTCCACCACGGTAACCTGAAGACCGTTAGGCAGACGGCGATGGATTGGAACCGGCGGGGTAAAGTCCGGTTCCTTAGTCGGGGTGGGCATAATCGTACGGTCCAGGTCTATCCCGCTGCCGGCGACTTTCAGAGGGGCCTCCGGCAGTACGCGCAGGCGCACTTGCCGCTGGTCCAGGGCTGACCGGCCTACCCGCAAAACATCCTCCCGTTGCACCGCCAGGTATTTGTTGAGAGCCGTGTTAATCAGTTCCGGGTTGCTATAGAGGACGTTATAGTAGTTGAGCATGTCGGCCCGTCCGCCAAATCCGCCGATACGGGAAAGCTGCCGGAAGTGGGAACTTTCTAGCCGGTTCTTGGCTCGGTCAAGCTCCTCCTCGGTGGGCGGCTCCTGCCAGATGCGGGCTATTTCCGCATCGGTGGCCGCCTCCAACCCCTCCAGAGAATGACCGGCGGCCGCGGTAACTTCTATGATGAACTGGCCGGCGATTTCCGCCGAGTAGTTGCGGACGCTGACGCTCTGGGCAATCTGTTGGTCATAGACTAGGGAGCGATAGAGCCGGGAGCTTTGCCCGTCGGCCAGTACCGCCCGCAGTATTTCCAGGGACGCTTCTTCCGGGTCGCTGTCGGGTAGAGCCGGCCAAGCGATATAGAGGCGGGGCAGCGATACGCGGTCGCGCAGTTCCAGATCTATCCGTCCGGGCAGACCGGAATCGAATCGTCCGATGCGGCGCACCGGCGGGCCTGGGGGCAGGTCTCCAAAGTAGCGGTTCACCAGTTCCAGCGTCCCGGCCCGGTCAATGTCGCCGGCGATGGCCAAGCTGGCATTGGAGGGGGAATAGAAACTTCGGAAGAAGTCCTTGATGTCATCCAGGCTAGCGGCGTCCAAGTCTTCCTGAGAGCCGATGGTCATCCAGTGGTAAGGGTGAGGTAGGGGAAAGACCGCTTCTTGGATATTCCCTTGGGCCATGCCGTAAGGCCGGTTTTCGTAGCTTTGGCGTCGCTCGTTCTTCACTACGTCCCGCTGGATGTCGAACCGCTGCTGGTCCAGGGCCTCCAGCAGAAAGCCCATCCGGTCGGCCTCCAGCCACAGAGCCAGTTCCAGGTAGTTGGAAGGCACATCCTCCCAGTAGTTGGTGCGGTCGGAGTTGGTGGAGCCGTTAAGGTTGGCTCCCACCTTCTGCAGCGGCTCAAAATGGCTGCTGTTGTGGTGTTTGGAACCCTCGAACATCACGTGCTCAAAAAGGTGGGCAAAGCCGGTGCGTCCCGGCGCTTCGTTTTTGGAGCCGACGTGATACCAGACGTTGACCGCCGCCAGCGGGATGGAGTGGTCTTCGTGGAGAATGACGTCCAGGCCGTTGGGAAGGGTAACCTTTTCGTAGGCGATAGAAACCATAAATAATTCCGTTCCTTTCAAGTCGGGATAAGATGGGGTGATTTTAGCACAGCGATTCGGGGCGTGTGGAGAGTAAACCACTGCGTCCCGCTGTGTTAAAATTACTTCCGACCAAGCGACGCCTTTATCCGAGACATCTTTACCCGGCGGGGGGCTCTATTGACCGTTTTGCAAATCACCTCTCCGTGTTCCGGTACGGGGAAAACCTGTTTGGCCGGGGCCTGGCTGCTCCGACTGACAGGAGAAGGCAAGCGCGTCGCCTATTACAAGCCCTTTTCCCCGGCGTCGGAGGCCGACCGGGATGTGGCCTTTATGTCCCAACTTTTGACGAAAGGCCGGTCGGATGAGGGAGACCTTGCCTCAGCGCCGGTCCCTTTGCCTCTGCTCCTTGGCCCGGCGCAGTTACGCAACGGCCGGCTCGATGACGAACAACTTAGGGGAGTGGCCGACACCATCGCTCGTTTGAACTCTGCCTTTGACGCGGTTCTGGTGGAATGGGCCTCGCCTGCCGAGGTCGGGGCCGGGGCCGACGGCGCCATAACGAACTTTCTCCCAGCGCTGGCGGGGCATCCGATTTTGCTGCTCTGCGGCTATAATGTTGGTATGGACGGAGGAACGCAGGCCGTTGCCATCGCTGAGATCGCCCAGCGTCTGGGCGAAGACCTGGCCGGGGTGATAATCAATGGCGTCTTGCGGCACCGTCGCCGGGAGGCGGACTTGGAAATGGTAGCTCCCCTGCGGGAGCAAGGAGTCCCCCTGCTGGGCGCCATCCCGGAAGACCGGGAGCTGCTGTCCTTAACGGCGCAACAGGTGGCCGATTACTTGGGCGGCCGGTGGATTCAGGAGCCGCCGGATGCCGAAACGTGGATTGACCGTTTTCTTATCGGCGGCAACATCATGGACTCCGGCCTCGGCTACTTTGGCCGATACCCCAACCAAGCTGTAATTACCCGGGCCGATCGACCGGACATTCAATTGACCAGCCTGATGTGCAATACCAAGTTCCTGGTGCTGACTGGCTCAGAGGAGCCTACCGAGTATATCCGGGTGGAGGCGCAAAAACGGGCGGCGGCGCTGCTCTTGGTGGCCGGTAATACTCTGGACATCGCCGAATCCCTGGGCGGATTGCTGGAACAGGCCAACCCCTACAGCCAACATAAATTGTCCCGCTTCGCCGCGTTAATGGAGCAACGCCTGATAATTAACCCGATGAGCAAAATTTGTCAATAGTTACAATCCTAATATCCCTACCTAATATCCCTAGCATCCGTCCCGCCCCCCTTCCTCCACAAACTCGGCCAACCGGCGAATGGTTTCAGTAAAAGTGCGTTCCCGGTCGCGGGATTCGGGGAACTCGTCGCCCAAGGGGGTGCTGCCGATAAAGCGGTACATGTCGGCTACCCCTTCGAAAAGGTGGGGGGTCATTCCTAAATGGGAAAAGGTGTCCCGGATTTCCTCCATTTCACTGACCCAGCGGCGGGAGCGCGGCGGCACGGAGGGGATTGTCCGCTCCATTCGCTGCAAAACGGCGGACTGGCCGTCCTGAAACTCGGCCAGCAACGGTTCGGTCAACCCCATCATTTCGGCAGCCAGCAATAGTTCACTATAGAGGGCCCAAGACCCCTTAGTCATAGCAGCGTAGCACATCTTGATGCCGGAAGCCTGCCCCACTTCTCCGTCCAGCGAGCGCACGTCTAGCCCGAACCGGCCTACCTCCTCGAACTCGGCGGCGTGGGCGCCGGAGGTGTAAAAGTGGGGACTGTAGCCCAACCGGGGCGGGCCGCCGATGATGGAAACGTCCACGAACCGGCCGCCGGCCTCGGCAATAAGCGGCTCCAGGCTCCGGGTTAATTGGGGGGCGATGGCGTTGCACTCGGCGAACAAGGCGCCGGCCCCGGTAGCCCTCAGGGCGGCGGCCACTTCCTGGCACAGGCTCGGGGCCGCCGCCGACACCGTCATTGACATAATCAGGTCGGAGCGTTCTACCAGCTCTGCCAGCGTGGCAACCTCCCGAATACCGGCCTTCTCGGCCAGGGCGCGGGTACGTTGACTTCGACCGGCCAGGCAGGTAATTACTTCCAGCTCGTTTTCCCGCAGCCGCTGCCCTACGGCGTGGCCCATATCGCCGGGGCTCAAAATCGCCACTGTGCTAAGCGCCATCGGCTAATCTCCTTTACAGATATAAACTGGCTTAATTATAGCACAGGGCTGGTATTTTCCGGGGCTGACCCGGCCCAAGTAGATGCTATAATAGGCAAACCAATTTTACTCTCATTGACAGCATTGACCGGAGGTCTCCTGAGTACCAACTTCGATACTGACTTTACCGATTTCAATTTGGTGGCTGATAGCGGAGTAACTGAGCGGGTGGGTGAAGTAATTCAGGCCGACTCGACTTCCTTGGTAGCCCAGTGCTATGCGCTCTATGGAGCGCCTCCGTTGGGCGCCTTGCTGCGGGTGGGGATGCCGCCAATCTATGCGGTGGCGCAGCGGATTCGCACCGAGCCACTAGACCCCAGCCGTCCGGTACTGGCCCGAGGGCAGGCGGCCACCTCCTTGGAGGAAGTATATCGGGATAACCCGCAAATTGAGCGGCTGCTGACCACCCGGTTCGATGCCTTAATTGTGGGCTATAGCGAGGACGGCAGGGAATATCAGCTATTGCCGCCGTCCCCGCCTCGTATCCACTCCTTTGTCAGCCTTTGCTCACCGGCGGAAGTGGTCCGGTTCACCGACAACCTGGATTTCCTGCGGCTGCTGGTGAACTCCGGGCCGCCGCTGGCCGATGAGGTGGTGATCGCCTGCCTGCGGGAGGCAGCGGCTGGTCAGCCGGATAAAGACGCTTTTGAGCTGCGGGCTGGTCGCGCCCTGGCCGCCGAGTTACCCGGTGATGTGCCTAGATTGAGCGTCATTATGCGGAGGGTTGCGGTATGACCGACGGATTCTCCTTCAATTCCCCGGTCAGCGGCAACGGCGCAAGTGGGCCGCTTTCCGAAGTCGTTCCTTTAGGGTTAATAGTCGGCGGTTCCTTGAATCAAGGGGTGGAGATTAGGTTGAACTCCTCCGGGGAAACGCTGATTGAAGATGTCAAGGTGGGAACTTTCGTAACCATCCAGGGGAAAAGACACCGCTTCTTTGGGGTGGTTACCGACCTGGAACTGGGCAGTTCGGACCCTCGGCTGAAGCACAATCCGCCCGACTTCGATGACCCGGCGCTGTCCCAAATAGTTTCCGGCACCGTGGCCTATGGCACGGTGTCGGTCTTGCCCAATCTGACGCTGCCGCTGGCAGCCGGCGACTCGGAAGGCCCGGTGGCCGCCAAAACGATACCCTCTCATTTTTCGCCGGCTTACCCCGCCTCGGCCCAAGACGTGGAGCTCGTTTTCGGTCAGGATGACGAACGCCATTTCTGGATTGGCAGTCCCTTGGATATGGATACCAAGGTTTGTCTGGATCTGGACGAACTGGTGAAACGTTCCATTGGCGTGTTCGGCAAGAGCGGCACCGGCAAGACCTTCCTGACCCGGCTACTGCTAGTAGGCATTCTGCAGGGCGGCGGCGCCTCGTCCCTGGTCTTTGATATGCACAGTGAATATGGCTGGAGCGGCCAGGATACCGACCACAACCTCCAGGTTAAGGGGTTGAAACAGTTGTTCCCGGCCCAGGTGTCCACCTTTACCCTGGACAATGATAGTTCCCGGCGGCGCGGTTCAACCCCGGACGAAGGGGTGCGTATCGGCTACGGCGAAATTGAGCCGGAAGACGTGGAATTGCTGCGGGAAACCCTGAACTTGTCCGAAGTGGCCGCCGCCGCCGCTTACAATTTGCAGCAGCATTTCGACAAAAACTGGCTGAGCAAGTTTCTGGAACAGCGGGGGCCGGAGCTTAATGAACTGGCTAAAGACCTGAATGTGAACGGGGCGGCCCTGGCCTCGCTGCACAACCGGCTGAGCCGTCTCAAGCGCTTCCCCTTCCTGGAAGAAGGCAACCGCCATAACGCCGCCGCCCGGATTATTGAGCATCTGGAGCGGGGTCAGCATGTGGTTCTGGAGTTTGGCCGGTATGGCGATGACTTGACCGCCTACATTCTGGTGAGCAACCTGCTGTCCCGCCGGATTCACCAGCGTTACGTGGAGTTGAAGGAAGAGACGGTGGGGAGCCGAGGCAAGGAGCCGCGCCCACTGGTTATCGTTATCGAGGAGGCGCACAAGTTTCTCAGCCCGGCGGTGGCCTCGCAAACCATTTTCGGCATCATTGCCCGCGAGCTTCGCAAATACAACGTAACCTTGATGGTCATCGACCAGCGGCCCAGCGGCATCGACTCGGAGGTTATGAGCCAGTTGGGAACCCGCTTGACCTGCCTGCTGGATAACGACCGAGACATTGACGCCGTGCTGTCGGGAACCGCCGGCAGCCGCCAGCTGCGGGGCGTCCTGGCCCGTCTGGAAAGCAAACAGCAAGCCCTGATATTCGGCCACGCCGTGCCTATGCCGGTAGTGGTTCACACCCGGGACTACGGCACTGCCGAGTCCTACGCTCAATTATCCCGTCGGGCCAGCGCCGGCCGGCACGTTTCAGCAAGTGGGCTGGCTGAAACGCGGTCGGAACAGCTGGAACGGGAGATTGACGAGCTGTTTCCTTGATTTTGGTAGAGGTGCGAACTATGCAGAACTGTTACGTTGGCGATGTTGGAGATTTTGGGAAGTATGGGTTGCTACGGTGGCTTACCGGTATGACGGGTATGACGGGGACTGCGCCAGCAAGGAAATTACGGTTGGGGGTGGTGTGGTATCTTTATCACGACAATGTCGGAGGTGGTGGACTTACCGACTACCTTAACCCGACGCCGGAAAATATCGCAAGGTTTCAGGAATGTGATGCCTGCCTTTACGATACTCTTGCCGGGCTGGTATTGGTAGATAATAATAACCAGCGCAACATCATCGCTGTCCAGCAAAGTGGGCTCCTGCCTGGAGACACATCCTACTATGAGAATTGCAGGTGCGGCTTCGCGAATCGGGGAGATTGGCTGAACAGCGCTCTATTAGCTACCCAAACATCGGAATTGGTTTTCCTTGACCCCGATAATGGTATAGCTGAGATAGCAGAAGCTCCTCCTGTTGACAGCCCCAAGCACGTCTATATGGATGACCTAATACCATTCGTCGAGCGAGGCCAAAGCTTGGTTATCTATCATCACCTGACCCGTCATCATGGCATAGCAGAGCAAGAAATTGGGCACTTCGCCCAACGCTTGATAGATGAGATTCCCATAGCCAACTTAAATGTCCGAGCCTTGTGGTATCACCGAAACCAGGCCCGGGTTTATTTCATAGTAACCCAGCCATGTCATAAGGACGTCATTGAGCAAAGGCTGAATGGTTTCCACGGATCCTCTTGGTGCGCTGACGCAGATCCAAACTTCACCTATTACCCGGCGCCTTTTAACTTGGCGTAAACTTTATGCGCCTCCTGACTACCGCCCAACAAACAGCCCAAGTCTGCCGGGAAAGTCCCAGACCCTTGGGGCTGGTTCCCACGATGGGGGCGTTGCACGAGGGGCATCTGGCATTGGTGCGGCAGGCGCGGCAGGAAAACGCTGCCTTGGCGGTATCTATTTTCGTTAATCCGGCCCAATTTGGCCCCCAGGAGGATTTGGCTCAATACCCCCGCGACCTGAACCGCGACCTGGAATTGTTGCGGGCCGAGGGAGTGGACTTGGTGTTTGCCCCGCCGGTGGAGGAGATTTACCCGCCGGGTTTTGACACTTGGGTGGAACCGGGTGCATTGGCGACCAGTCTGGAAGGCGCAGTGCGTCCCGGCCATTTCCGGGGAGTGGCAACGGTGGTAACCAAGTTGTTTAACCTAATGCGTCCCGACCGAGCTTATTTTGGGCAGAAGGACGGCCAGCAGGTGGCCGTAGTTCGCCGGTTAGTTCAAGACCTGAACTTGGGGCTGGAAATTGTGGCGGTTCCTACGGTGAGGGACGCCGACGGGTTGGCCTTGAGCAGCCGCAACGCTTACCTGACGCCCGAGCAGCGCGTCGCCGCCCCAGTAATCTACTTGGCGCTGTGCCGGGCTGAAGAACTTTGGCAAGCGGGGGAACGGGACGCCGGGCAACTGCGGCAGGAAGTTCGCAGCATACTGGCGGCAGAACCACGGCTGGAGGGTGTTGATTACGTCAGCGTTGCCGACTCGGAAACTCTGGAAGAACTGGAGCGGGTTCAGGGCCGGGCGATGACGTCGGTAGCGGCGCGACTGGGGCCAGTGCGGTTGATTGACAACCTAATCCTGGAATAGCCCGTCGCCGGAGGCCGGTCCATTCCCGCCGCTAGTCTTGGGTTAACTCCCGCACCGTTTCGGTCAGGGCGGTCAGCACCTTTGCCCAGTCGCCGACTACACCGTAGCGGGCTTCCTTGAAGATGTTGGCGTCGGCGTCCTTGTTGATGGCGACGATGGCTTTGGCGCCGGAGCAGCCGGCCATGTGCTGGCTGGCCCCGGAAATGGCGACGGTGATATACAAGTCAGGGGTTATGGTCTTGCCGGTCAGCCCTACCTGGTAATTGGCCGGCGCCCAGCCCGAATCCACTGCGGCCCGGGAAGCGCCCACGGCGCCGCCCAAGAGCTTAGCCAGCTCTTCCAGGTCGGCAAAAGGTTCCGGGCCGCCCAGCCCGCGCCCGCCGGCTACTACTATGCCGGCATCCTCCAGTTTCACACCCTCCGCCGCTTCTCTTACCACCTCAATTACCTGGCTGCGAGCCATTGAAGCATCCAAATCCACCGGGAAGGAGACCGCCTCACCCTGCCGGGAAGCGTCCGGTTCCGAAGGTTCATAAACTTTGGGCCGAATAGCGGCTATCTGGGGAGTGTAGTTGCAACTCAACACGGCTACGGCGTTGCCGCCATAGACCGGACGGTTAGCCAGCAGCTTGCCGGTGGCCGAATCCGCCGCAACCTCCAGGCAATCTTGAGCCAAGCCTACGCCTAGCCGGAAGGCTAACCGGGGGGCTACTTCCCGTCCCTCATTGGTGCGCCCAATCAGGACGATGCCAGGGTTAACTTCCCGGCACAACGTTTCCATAGCCGACAGGTAGAGTTCTACCTGGAAAGCGGCCAATGACGGGTGGGTTACGGAGTAAACCTTATCAGCGCCATGAGCAATGGCCTGCCTGGAAGCGGCATCCAGCGTGTCGCCGAAAAGGCCGATAGCGAGTTCTTGCCTCAGGGAGTCCGCAACCTGGCGTCCCGCCGCCAGTACCTCCTGGGAGGTCAGGCTCAGTTCACCGCCCGGCGCTTCGCCGATAACCAGTATTCCAGTTTCCTTCGCCATCAGAGCCTCCATTACTCGCTGTCGCCAATCTGAACATCTGAATGTATGTACGTAAGGGCACTTTCGAGAAAAGCCCGGCCCGCGCCATAAGGGTTAAATAAACTTGTCCTCGCGCAGGCGCAGGGCCAGCTTGCGTCCGGCGTCGGCCTCGTCATCTCCTTCGATGATTTCGCACTCGGCGTTACGCACCGGGACAAATAGCTCGTGCAGGGTTACGCGCGGCTCTAGCAGGCCGGTATCCAGAGCCAGATCGGCCAGGCTCCAGATAGTCGGTCGTTTCCTAGTGGCGGCCATAATGCCCCGCAGGGTGGGATAGCGCGGCTGCCCCAGCTCGTTGCTGACCGAAACCAGCGCTGGCAAGGGGGCTTCCACCACCTCGTAGCCGTCGGGTATCAGCCGCTCTACCAACACCGTGTCGCCTTTTACTTCCACCTTTTTGCCTAAAGCAATGCAGGACAGCCCCAGCAGTTCGGCCACGCCCAAGGGAACCTGGGCATTGTCCCAGTCGGATGCTTGGCGTCCGCAAATTATCAGGTCGAATCCCTCCAGCTTGCGCACCGCCGCCGCCAGCAATTGGGCCGTGAAGAAGCTGTCCACCGTATTCTGGAAAGCATCGTCCTGGAGTAGCACCAACTCGTCGGCGCCCATAGACAAAGGCTTTTTCATCACATCCAGGGCAAAAGATGAACCGGCGGAGATTACGGTAACGTTGGCTTCTTGGGCGTCCTTAATCTGCAACGCCGCTTCCACGGCGTTTTCGTCAAAGCCGTTGACCACCGGCGGAATGTTGGGGGGCGTAACCACCCGCTGGGCGGCGGAATCAATCTGAAAGGCAGCCATAGGCATTTCCGGGTCAATAACCTGCTTGGCAAAGACGGCAATCTTGATGGGCATAGCGGTTCCTCTTTGGAAGAATTGTAGCTGACTCGGACGTTGTGAAATGTATCACTAACGGACTTGGGGTGTCAATGCAATTACCCGAATGCCAGCGGGAGGCAGACAGGTTCATACTCCCTACGCCCGACCCAGGCGCAGTCTCTCTTCCGCCCAGGGTGAGCCGGTAAAGTAATTGGGCTTTGCCCGGAGCCGGAGATATCACTATGGATGGTACTATAATTATGGGCAAAATCGCCTACGCTTTCACCAAGGGAAGACAGTATCTGATGTTGCTTTGGATTTTCCGTGCATTGCTTTCTTTCGCTTTGGGGATGTTGGTCTTTGCCGCCTTCCTGTCCTATCTGATTTTCACTGTCCTGAATGGTCTGTTTGACGACCGGATTTACGCCGATGCCCTGGTAGAAAGCGAGGGCGGGGGCGGTTTGGTACTGGAAGATCAAGACCGGGTTAATCTATTAACACTGGCTACAGGGGCAGCCAGTTCCAGTAGTGATGAGGCCGAACTACGGGGTGAAATGGGAAGGCTGCGGAACTTTCGTCCCAGCCTGGGACGAGGCCGGTTAATATCTATTCTGGCCGTTGCTGCCGGAGCGTTAATAATGGGGCTGCTTTATCTGCCCAGTCCGGTAAGCTACTTGCGCTGGCCCGGCTTGACCTTGCTGCTGACCGGCGCGGCGACATTCGCCTTGTCTTGGCTGATCTTGCTGGGATTGGCGGAATTACCGGACGTCCGGATTAGGCAAACGGCGGAATTCGAGCTCGCTCTCCCTCCGGCGGCAGTTAACTTGACGTCGGAGGCGCTGCGGTCGATTTTGCAGGGTTTGCTGGACAACATCCGAAATCAGGCGTTGCTACTGGCCTGGGCCGGGGCGATTCTCTGCGCCATTTCTTATGCGTTGGCCCGTCGGCGTGAACCATGGCGGGAAAATCCTGCGCATCCTGGCAACGATTAATTTTTAACTTTTCTTCGGCGTGGGCCGGCAGCGCATCAGAGCCGGCTGCCGATGAAATCGGGGTAGCCGCGCCGAAACTCGGCGGCGGTGACCGGCCGGCGCCCTTCCAGTTGAACCCTCTTCAAAGCCAGAATACCCTGACCGGCGCCAATACCTATCGGCGCCAGGCCCGACGGCAGAGGTATTACCTGTCCTGGCGCGGCCGCGGGCAAGTTCTTCCCTGCCAAGGCGGCCACTTCCAGTAGGCGCAAGGATTTTCCTTGCCAGCGGGCCGCCAAACCGGGCCAGGGTGTGAAAGCACGCCGCATTCGTTCCAACGTCACCGCCGACAAGCTCCAATCAGCCCTGCCATCGGCCCGTTCCAGCTTGCGGGTTACCGTGGCTTGGGTATCATCCTGCGGTTGGGCGGGCAGCCGGCCGGCTACCCAGGCCTCCAGGTTGTCCAGCAGCAATCGCGTCCCTATGCGGAACAAGGTATCGGTCAGGGTATCGGCGGTTTCCTCGCCGGATAGGGGATATTCCCGCTGGGCCAGGATAGGGCCGGTGTCCATTCCCGTATCCAGCCGCATCAGCGTAACCCCGGTGGTCGATACGCCGTCCAGGATGGCGGTCGCCACCGGCGAGGGGCCGCGGTAGCGCGGCAGCAATGAGGGATGCAGGTTCAGGCAGCCATGGGGCGGAAGGTTAAGCGCTTCCGGCGGCAATAACTTGCCATAAGCCGCCACCATAATTACGTCGGGTCGCAGGGAAGCCAGTTCCTGTGGGGCCTTTGCCGAGCGGAGGAAAGGCGGTTGAAAGACTGGCAAGCCCAGCTCCAGGGCGGCCGCTTTGACCGGGGTCAGTTCCACCGGCTGCCCGCGGCCCCGAGGTCGGTCTGGCGAAGTGTACGCGCCAACCACTTCTATCCCGGGAGTTGCGGTTAAGGCTTCCAGCACGGGAATAACGTAATCGGGCGTTCCCATAAATACCAAACGCATCCGAACCTCTGATTATCTGATTAAGTGGTCTGGTTAGCCGGTTTCTGCTACGGATAGGCTATACCGCCAATCGGTGGCGAGGGTAGTGGGAACGAGCTGCTAATTATCGCATCAGGGGATTTCAAGGGCAACTGAGCCGGCGGGAAGCGCCGTTCGATTTAGCGGGATGTTCCCTGGAAAAAATCGAACGGCGCTAGGCGCTGTTATCCTTGACAATTGCTATAGGGTATGTTAATAATTGAATAACCGCTAGGCGGAAATCTTGAAAAGGAGGTGATATGGTATGAAACATAGTTTAAGACACGGGGGCGATGGTAGACATCAGTCTGGACACGACGGGGTGAGTCTCACCTAACAGTCGAAATTGACATATACCCGTCAGTCGGGCCCAGGCCAATGTCTACCATCGCCCCCGAGACCCCGGGTTTCATTGGGCGGTGCTTCATCCAGATTGGCTGGGCCCGAACCTTTTTCCGCCATATGGCGCCAGCCTCGCTTCGCTTTCTTCGTTCGTTTCCACCGGTCCGGCGTCTTTTCGTTATGCCGCTCCTCTACTTCAGGTTTGTTCCAAGGCTGGCGATGGCCGGTGCGTCATTGACAGTAAGGCTCCTTCCTCGTAAAATGCTGTCAACAAGTCGAGGTTGGTTTGAGCAACCGACCTAACGGAGTTTCTATGTTGCGAATTCGGTTAAGAAGGGTGGGGAAGAAGGGCAAGCCTTCCTACAGGATAATTGTAGCGGAATCTAGCGCGCCCCGGGACGGAGCTTATGTGGAGTGGATTGGTCAGTACGACCCGATGGTCGATCCGCCGGCGGTCACATTGAAGGCGGAACGGGCAGTTGAATGGCTGAGACAGGGCGCCCAGCCGTCCGACGCGGTCAAGCGCATTTTTGATAGAGACGGCATTTATGACCAAGTCAACTCACCGGAGAAAGAGTTGATTGAATGAAAGAGTTGATTGAGTATATTGCCCGCTCCTTGGCTACCAACCCCGATGCGGTCAAGGTAACCGAAAAGGTGGAGGACGGTCAGGTAATTCTCCGGCTCGAAGTGGCGCCGGAGGATAAAGGCAAGGTAATTGGCCGGCAAGGACGGGTGGCCCAAGCGATGCGAGTGTTGTTGCGGGTGGCGGCGGTTAAAGACGGCGCCCGGGCCATGTTGGAGATTGTGTAAAGCCCGCATTTTCCTCGAAAACTACTTGGGGAACTGATAACCAGCAGGTCCCCGGCTGGACTACGCTTTGACCGATTCAAGACGCCGCATTTCCGAAAGTGGCCCGCCTCGAGTCGCTGTCGGCCTTATTCTCGGAGCGCATGGTTTGGCGGGAGAGGTTCGGGTTCGGGTTCTCAGCGATGTTCCGCACCGTTTTGACGCCGGCCAGGAACTGTTCCTCCAAGGCCGGCCTTATCGCATAGTTTCCTCTATCTTTCGGCGGCCCGGCCAGGCTATCTTGAAGTTGCAGGGGCTGGATACTCCGTCGGCGGCCCGGGCCCTGATCGGCGAAGAGATTGCCGCTTCTGCCAACTCCGCTCCAACTCTACCGGAGGGTGAATACTTCCATTTTCAGCTAATGGACCTGCAAGTCCTGACCGAGGACGGTGAAGACTTGGGGCGAATCAGTGAAATAGTAATAACCGGCAGCAACGACGTTTACGTGGTGTCCCGTCCCTCCGGCGAGATATTGCTCCCGGCCTTGGCCCAAGTTATCCGCGCCATTGACTTGGAACGGGGCACCATGACAGTTCGCTTGATGGAAGGGCTGCGATGAATAACCCACGCAGAGCGGCGGGGACTTCAGAGCAACGCAGATATTCTCCGGGTTTATCCGTGCCCTCTGCGCTTTTGGGCGAAAACCACCCTCCGCCTTTTTGACCCTACCCTTCGCGGATGCTAAAATCCTGGTAAAATTCGAGCAGGAGAGTTCACCGCCCCAAGGGAGGAAAACCCGTATGTCAGGACATTCAAAGTGGTCAACAATCAAACGAGCCAAGGGAGCGGCCGACGTTAAACGAGGCGCCCTGTTCACCAAGTTGGCGCGGGATATTACTCTGGCTGCCGGCCAGGGTGGTGGTGACCCGGATATGAACTTTCGCCTTCGCTTGGCTATTGATAAGGCCAGAAGCAGTAATATGCCCCAGGATAGCATCGCCCGGGCAGTCAAACGAGGCTCCGGTGATGCCGGGGAAGAGGCAGTTAGCCTGGCTGAAATCACTTACGAAGGCTATGGCCCAGGGGGTGGTGCCATTCTACTTCAAGCGGTTACCGATAACCGAAACCGTACCGCCGCCGAAGTCCGCTCAGCGTTTAACAAAGGTGGGGGAAACCTCGGTGAATCGGGTTGCGTCGCTTGGAACTTTGAGGTCAAAGGCGTGCTTACCCTAGAGATGGACGACGAGGAGCGAGCCGAGGAACTGGGACTGATCGCTATTGATGCCGGCGCTGACGATGTGAAAATCGAGGAAGGCACCGTGGAGATATTCACCGCCCCGGACGCCCTGCAAGCCACCCAAAAGGCTCTTGAGGGAGAAGGGGTAACTTTAGCATCTTCGGACATTTCGCTGGTTCCAAAAGCGACCGTAGCGCTGGATAACCGGGCGGCGGAACAAACCCTCCGCCTTTTGGATCTGCTGGAGGATTTGGCCGACGTGCAGAAAGCCTACACCAATGCCGACTTCCCGGCGGAAGTGTTGGAGCAATACGGGATGGCTTCCTGATTGCCGTTATTGCCGCTGCGATTGCTCGGTATCTCGGCGCCGCTGGGGTGAAATGATGCGCGTACTGGCGATAGACCCGGGGACAATCAAGATGGGTTATGGAATACTCCAGGGGGAACCCGCCCCGATAGCGGAAGATTATGGAGTGGTCGCGTTGCCCAAGAAGATGCCCCTGGAAGAGCGGCTTTATCAGCTTTATACCCATGTCCGCAATATGATAAGCGTTTTTAGCCCGGAGGCAGTAGCCGTCGAAGAGCCTTTTGTTGGACGAGGCCAGCGACAGTTTATCGGGCCGGCTATTGCGGTGGGCCAAGCTCAGGCTCTGGTATTGATTGGCGCAGCCAGCGCAGGTCTGCCAGTCTATCGCTACGCCCCGGCCGAAGTTAAGCGGGCCGTGGCCGATTATGGGGCCGCCTCCAAAGAGCAGATGCAGCGCGCCTTGGCCGCTACCTTGGGGTTGGCGACTCTGCCCGAATCTGACGCCGCCGACGCGCTTTCTATTGGCCTGTGCCACCTTATTCAGAGCGGCGCCCGGTCGGCTCTGACGCGGGAGATTACGCCCGGCTTGGAGCGTTAAGCCGTGATTGTCTCGGTGAACGGTATCCTGGCCGGCGTCGGCAGCGACTGGGTTCACTTGACGGTTGGCGGAGTAACCCTCCAGCTTTATGTTCCTTCCGCAGAGATTTCCGATTTAGGGACTGTCGGTAGCCAGGTTCACCTTTTTACCAACCTACGGATTCGGGACGATCAGCCGATTCTTTACGGGTTTTCTACGCCAGCGGCTCGGGAGCTTTTTCTGGTTACCCAGGGCGTCTCCGGGGTTGGCCCCCGTCTGGGCCTAGCGTTGCTTTCCGGCTTGGGAGCGTCAAGACTCCAGCAGGCCATTACCCAGGGAGACGTTGCCGCCTTGAGCGGAATATCCGGCGTGGGCCGCCGCATCGCCAGCCGAATCGTTCTGGAGCTAAAGGGCAAGCTGGAGCCGGAAACGGCAGAAACTACGGGCGCCCCGGTTGACGCCGAGAGCGAGATAATCGCCGCCCTGACCGCCTTGGGCTACTCCACCGCTGAGGCCCGCCGCGCTATAACCAACCTGGACCGATCCCCAGAACTGACCCTGGAGGATTACATCCGCCAAGCCCTGTTGCAAATGGGGGGATTCGGACAATAGGTTAAGGTTCGGTTGCAGGAACCTTGATCCCTTAAACCGTTCGAACCCGATGGTCAGAAGAGGGCCAATCCTTACTGAATGTTGTTACTTGGCGAGACTTGCGAGGCAAAATATGCCGAACTTCCAACTCACGTCCGATTTTCAGATGACCGGCGACCAGCCCCGGGCGGTGGAACGGCTGGTGGAAGGAATGCGAGCGGGCGTTGCGCAGCAGTCGCTGATGGGCGTTACCGGCAGCGGCAAGACCTTCACTATGGCGAACATCGTTCAACAGGTGCAGCGGCCCACCCTGGTCATTGCGCACAACAAAACTTTGGCTGCCCAGCTCGCCACTGAGTTCAAGGAATTTTTCCCCAATAACGCCGTCGAGTATTTCGTTTCCTACTACGATTACTATCAGCCGGAAGCCTATGTTCCCCATTCCGACACCTACGTAGAAAAAGATGCCAGCATCAACGAGGAACTGGATAAGCTGCGGCTGTCGGCTACTACTTCTCTTTTAACTCGCCGCGATGTCCTTATTGTCGCCTCGGTGTCCTGCATTTACGGTCTGGGCGACCCGCAGGACTACTTTAACCTGGTGGCCCAAGTCAAGGTTGGCGAGATACGAGACCGGGGCCGGCTGCTCCGCCAACTCATCGAAATGCAGTACGAGCGTAACGACCTGGACCTCTCCCGAGGCAAATTTCGGGTGCGCGGCGACACTCTGGAAATCGTGCCGGCCTATGAAGAAGTGGCGATGCGCATCCAGTTTTTTGGCGACGAGATAGAGCGCATCGTGTCCCTTGACCCACTGACCGGCGAGGTGCTGGCTCACCAGCAGGAAGCGGCTATCTATCCGGCCAAGCACTTTGTAACCAGCAAGGAAAGGCTAGGCTTGGCCTGCGCCGATATTCGCGAAGAGCTTGCCGACCGGCTGAAGGAATTGAAGGCTCAGGAAAAGCTGCTGGAAGCGTCCCGCTTGGAGAGCCGCACCCATTACGACCTGGAAATGCTCCAGGAAACGGGTTTTTGCGCCGGGGTGGAGAACTACGCCCGCCACTTGTCCCGCCGGGGGCCGGGCACCGCCCCCTGGACGCTGCTGGATTATTTCCCCGAAGACTTTCTGTTGCTTGTGGACGAGTCCCACATGACCTTACCGCAGATTCGGAGTATGTATCGTGGCGACTTGTCCCGCAAGCAGACGCTGGTAGACTTCGGGTTCCGTCTTCCCTCGGCGTTGGACAACCGACCCCTGAACTTTGGTGAATTTGAGCGGCACATCAATCAGGTGATTTTTGTATCCGCCACGCCTGGCCCCTACGAGATGGAGCATAGCGCAGCGGTGGTAGAGCAGGTCATTCGACCTACCGGACTTCTCGACCCTACCATCGAGGTCAAGCCCTCCGCGGGGCAGATTGACGACTTGCTGCATCAAATCAGGGTCAGAGTTAATCAGGGCCAACGTTGCCTGGTGATCACCCTTACCAAGCGGATGGCCGAAGAATTGGCCGACTTTTTATCGGAAATGGGAATCCGCAATAACTATCTCCACTCGGATATCCATACTCTGGAACGGGTGGAAATCCTGCGGGACCTGCGTCTGGGCGTGTACGACGTAATCGTAGGTATCAATCTACTGCGAGAGGGTTTGGACTTGCCGGAGGTGAGTCTGGTGGCTATCCTGGATGCGGACAAGGAGGGTTATCTCCGTTCCACCACCGCTCTGATTCAGACCATCGGTCGCGCCGCCCGCCATGCCACCGGCCACGTGATAATGTACGCGGACCGGGTTACCGATTCGATGAAGCGAGCCATTGACGAGACTTACCGCCGCCGAGGCATCCAGGACGTTTACAACCGAGAGAACAGCATTGAGCCTCAAAGCATCCAGAAGGCGGTACATGACATAACGGAGAGCATTAAGAGCATTGGCGAAAGCCGGGCCAGCTACCGTGTAGTGCGTCAGGAGATGTCCCGAGACGATATGTTTCGGGTGATTAAAGACCTGGAAGTGCAGATGAAGGATGCGGCCCGCAACTTGGAGTTTGAGAAGGCGGCTCAGGTACGAGACGAGATATTCGAGCTGCGCCGGGTGCTGTCGGTGGAGCAGCGGACGCTGTCGGGGTGATGCTATAGGACTTTAGGTTTCAGGAAGAGCCGCGGTTTCCTTCTTTCGTTTCCGCCATTTCATGCAATTTTGCCAACAACTGGCCGTTTTCTTCCAGCGTAAAGTTATCCACGTAGTAGCGGTTGATGCCGGAACCGCCGTCCACTGCCCCGTCGTCCACCATTTGGCGGATTAGGCGCGTATCTTCGACCACTGAGGGCAGCAGGTTGCGTCCAACCAGGCGGGACAGGGCGGTCACTAGACCGTAGCCGCCCCAGTTGGAGACACTGGCAATAACCAGCCGGTCCACCGTGGCAACTGCCGGGTCGTTGGGCAAGCGTTCCACCGGAGGGATTTGTTCGACCAAGTTGCCCATGCCAATTTCGTTTCCGCCGTCGCCGATCCCTATCGAGGGGATACCTAACTCAAACAAGTAATCCAGACGCGCCGTGTAGTCGGAGATGTCCCTAGAAAGCATATTCAGGTAGATGTTGTTCTCGGTGCGTCCGCAGCGTTCAATGGATATGAGTAGGGCCGGTTGAATCCGTTTAATCAACTCGGCGGCGGCCTGCTTGCTGGCGGCGACGTCGGCGATGGGAAACTCCTCCACTACGGCCCGATTGCCTAACCAGGCCCGTAACATAGGCGCGGTGTGCTGGTCGGTGATGTAGCTTACCTGACGTTGCAAGGACTGGAGAGCGTTGCCGATTGCAATGGCTCCCGGCGGCCCGTCGGTCTCGTGCCGCCCTGCCGTCAGGATGTAGAAGCCGGTTACGATTGCGACGTTGCCGGGGTTGCCCAGGATGTAATGAGCGGCTTGATTGCAGAAGTCTTTTGGCAGGAAAGGCCGTAGCTCCGATACGCCCCGCATATCCTGGGCCAAGATGATGTCCTCAATGGTATTGCCGGTGAAATTCATGACCCCTCCTTATCTGCGAAAATGGCGGCTACAGTACGGCATAATGGGCGTCCCGCTGGCTGGTTACGAACATATAGCCAGGAGCGTGGGTAATCATCAGTGAAGGCTTGCAGGTCAAGGCAACGGCTTGGGGGGTAACGCCGCAGGCCCAGAACACCGGCACCTCCCCAGGACGGATTTCCACCGGGTCGCCGAAGTCGGGGCGGTGAAGATCCTGGATACCAATGATTGACGGGTCGCCGATATGTAGGGGAGCGCCGTGGGTGGCCGGAAACCGAGAGGTTACCTGCACTGACCGGACCACTTGGTCGTATTGAATAGGCCGCATGCTTACTACCATCGGCCCGGAAAAAACCCCCGCCGGGTTGGTGGCGATGGTGGTAACGTACATCGGTACGTTACAGTTCATTTCCTGGTGCCGGAGAGGTATGCCGGCGTCCGACATCGCCGCCTCAAAGGAGAAACTGCAGCCCAGGAGAAAGGAAACCAGGTCGTCGCGCCAAATTTCCAGCAGCGAGGCGACTTCTTCGGTTAGATGTCCTTGTTCGTAAACCCGGTAACCGGGAAGGTCGGTTCTAATATCGGCGCCTGGCGCAGTGAGGCAAGGCTCCACGTTGCCGGCTTCGATAACCTCCAGCAGCGGGCAGGGCCGGGGGTTGCGTTGGCAAAAGAGCAGAAAGTCAAAGGCCAGCTCCCGAGGCAGAATAGCCAGGTTGGCTTGGACAAAACCGGGGGCCACGCCGGAGGTTACGCCCCGCCAGTCGCCGGAGCGGATTTTATCCCAAGTATCTTGCGGGGTTTGGGGCAGAGTTTGAGTTATCATATGCTTTATTCCTTTATCGAGGACAGCGATGGCTATGGTACTCTCTGTAACGCCAAGCGGAGGTTCAGGTTGATCCGATATGTTCATCATATTCGGCGGCTTCCGGTGTAGTCAATTAGGTTCCATCAGGGAGAGTTGGGAGGAGTTAGTGGTTTATCTCCTTTAATTCCGGTTAAAGCGCGGGTCGTAATTTGGTAATCCGGGCAAAATCGCATATACTTACGTCAGAAACCGCTACTTCGCCAACCCAAGGCCAGTCGGTGTATAGCATATTCCTCTTGGCAAATCGCGGCAACGGTCTGCAACCCCTGCTGGAAACGGTCAGCCGGGCCGGCTTGTCCTGCCTTTTTGGCTCCGAATTTTCCCAAGTGGAGGATGCCGCCAGTTCGCAGCAAACGAACATGGATGTGGTTTTGCTGGACGTGGAATCCTTTCGGCCGGCCGAGCGCCGGGAATTGGTTGAAGGTTGTCGAGAGCTGAGGGTGCCGGTGCTGGCCGTAGTGCCGGGAGCGGACGTAGATGCCTATGACCCGGCTCTTAACCCGGATGAGTTCATATTGAGTCCGATTCAACCGGGGGAATTGTTGGCCCGCATTAAGCAGGCTATCTACCGGGTTAGCGGCCCGGTCGGCGCGCAACTACTCAAGGTAGGCGACCTGGTTATTGACTTGGAACGCTACGACGTGCTGATGGCTGGAAGGAGGGTTTCCCTCACCTACAAGGAGTTTCAACTGCTGGTGATGCTGGCGTCCAACCCGGGCCGGGTTTATACCCGGGACGTGCTGTTAAGCCAAGTATGGGGCTACGACTACCTGGGCGGCACCCGCACCGTGGACGTGCACGTGCGGCGGTTGCGCTCCAAGATAGAAGACCCCGACCACTCCTTCGTCGAGACCGTCTGGAATGTAGGCTACCGTTTCAAGGCGCCGGTTTAGGTGGCTTCGAAAACTGGTGAGGCAATGCCGGATTAGCTAACCTCGGCGCTTACTCGCGCCGTGAAACGGGCTATGTGGGATGCCAGTGCAGCGTGTTCTTCCAGGGCCAACTCCGGGTCGCGCTCAATAATCCGGGCGGCCTCCTGCCGGGCCAAGTCGAGCAACTCCCGGTCGGAAAGCTGGGCCATGCGCAGGTCGGGCAGGCCGCTCTGCCGGGTTCCAAAGAAATCGCCCGGCCCGCGCAGCTCCAGGTCAACCTCGGCGAGCTGAAACCCGTCGTGGGTTTTCTCCAAGGTGGACAATCGTTCCCGAGCGACGGCCGAGGGATTATCCGACAGCAAGATACAGTAGCTTTTATATTCGCCTCGTCCGACACGGCCCCGGAACTGGTGCAACTGCGACAAGCCGAACCGGTCGGCGCCTTCAATTAACATAACCGTGGCATTAGGCACGTCAATTCCTACTTCCACCACCGCCGTCGCGACCAGAATGTCAAGTTCTCCGTCCCGGAACTGTCGCATTACCCGTTCCTTTTCCCTCGCCGACATTTGCCCGTGCAACAAGCCCAGCCGCAATTCGGGGAATACCTCTTGGGATAGCCGCTGGCGCTCATCCATGGCTGCCTTGGCCTCGATAGCTTCCGACTCTTCAATCAACGGGCAAACGATGAAGGCTTGCCGTCCGTCCTGAACTTGCCGTTGAATGAAGCCATAGGCGGCGCCTCGGCGTTCCGGATCCAACCAGCGGGTGAGGATTTCCTGCCGGCCCGGGGGCAGTTCGCTGATGGTGGAGATGTCCAGGTCGCCGTACAAAGTCAGCGACAGGGTTCGGGGAATTGGCGTGGCCGACATTACCAAAATGTGAGGATTCGCTCCGCTTTTTTGTCGTAGAGCCGAGCGCTGGGTCACCCCGAACCGGTGCTGTTCGTCGGTCACGGCCAAGGCCAGGCGCGGCAGTTCTACACCTTCCTGGATGAGGGCGTGGGTTCCGATGAGCAAGTTCAAGCTCCCTTCGTCGGCCATCCCGGTCAGCTTTCGGCGCAGTCGGGTTCGAGTGCTGCCCGTAAGCAGCCCTACCGATACCGGCTGGCTCAGGGCTTCAACATAGGCAGTTAGTAGGTTGTTCGCTTGGGTGGTGTGGGCCAGCCCCCCTAATAGACGGGACACCGTCTGGAAATGCTGCTCCGCCAGCGTTTCAGTAGGCGCCATTATCGCGCCCTGGTAACCGGCGGCAATGGCGCCTAACAAGGCAACCAGAGCCACCACGGTTTTACCGCTGCCCACTTCTCCTTGAAGCAAGCGGCTCATCGGGGGCGTTCCCCGCCGTAAGTCGGCCAAGATTTCTTCGATGCACCGGCGCTGGGCGTCGGTCAAAGTGAAGGGGAGGGAGCCGATAAGTTGATCCAAGAGGGTAGGGTCGGCGCTAATGGAAATGCCTTCAACCAGCCGGTTTTCCCGCTGTCTGCGGGCCAGAACCGAAAGCTGCAAGGTCAGCAGTTCGTCGAAGGCCAGACGGCGACGCACCCGCTCCCATTGTCCTGGGCTGTCCGGGTAATGGGCCTGCCGGATGGCATCTCGCAAGGGCATCAAGTTGGCGCGGGAGCGTAGTTCGGCCGGCAGTGGCTCTTCAACCCCGACCAACCATTCGCTGAGGGCTTGCCAGGTGAGGTTGCGTAGGTTTCGACCGGTCAGGCCGGCGGTAAGCGGATAGACTGGCGCCAACCGCCCGGTATGAATAGATGTTTGTCCTGGCTCAATAATTTCATACTCCGGCGACTCAAACGCCAAACTCCCCCGGAAAATATCTACCTTGCCGCTGACCGCAATCCGGTGGTTAGGCTTGAGGGTGCGGGCTAGGTAAGCCTGTCCTAACCAGGTTACTTTTACATTGCCGGTATCGTCGCCCAGCACCGCCTCGGTGGCTTTGAGGCGGCCTTGCCGACCCAACCGCACTTCCCGTACCTCCCAAAGCTGACCCACTACCGTCTGTTCCTGACCGGGCCTTAGCGCGGCAACTTTCACAGTTTGAGAGTAGTCCAGGTGGCGATTGGGGAAATGGTAGAGCAGGTCTCGGATGGTGGCGATGCCCAGCTTACTCAGCCTAGCCGCCAGCTTGGCATCTACCCGTTTGAGCCGGGTTATCGGAGCGTCAATGTCCGGTCTTTCCGAGGATGAGTAGTTGGGTGCATTGATGTTATTGACGGAGGAGGTCGATGGTCTTTTCTTGAGGGAAGAGAACGACGGTTGTCCGACCTGGCTCGGCAGTGGGATTTGCGGCGGAGTTACCGGGGAGCGGGTTGGAGCGGAGGAGGGGCACCCGTCCAGCAGGACGCGCCACTGGTTGACCCATTCCTCCCGTTCGGTAGGAAGCAGTTGGGCGTAAGGTTGTTGCGGCAGCGCCGGGCTATCAGGGACGTCTTCGAGGAAAGCAGCCATTGCCTCGGCCCAGTGTTGAACAAAGCGGTCAAGTCCCCCGACCACGGCCTGGTCTGCAAATCCGTTGGCCTGTTCCAGTTCCAGGATTTTTTGGAAAGGCTCAATCCAGTGGAGCGCATTTGTTGAGGAGGAAGTCATCAGACCCCGGATATAGTTCGCTGGGGTTTTCGGCGTTGACCCGATCCGCTAACGGGCGGAAGTAATAGCTATCCCCAAGGCCTTGGGGCCGACGTAATTGCCCAAGACCGGCCCAAAGCGAGCGGTGATGAATTCTTCTTCCGGCAACAAGTTGCTCATTTGGCTCCGCAGGTCGGCAGCCCAAGCGGCTTCGGTGCTATAAATGATCCCCAACTGCTTGGCCGGCGTCCGCTCCCGGACCAGTTCCGTCATCCGTCGCATGGCCCGCTGGTGATTGCGGGGGCGTTCCAAGGGATGCACCTCGCCGTCGCGCAGGGTCAGGATGGGCTTTACGCTTAACAGCGAACCGACGAAAGCCTGGGCCTTGCCGATTCTCCCCCCCTTTTGCAGGTATTCCAGCGTATCTAACGCAAGGAAGACACTGGTTAGCCCCAAGTCTTGGCGCACCTGCGCAGCCACTTCCTGATAGGATGTCGATTGCTGCGTCAACTTGGCTGCCGCCCTTACGGCCATAGTCAACCCGATGGAAGCCAGGCCGGAATCAATAATTTCTATGGCGGCGGAATCACCGAAGGTGGCTTTGGCTTGGGTCGCCGAGTTTACCGTTCCACTTAACTTGCCGGAAACGTGGATGGACACTACATCATGGCCTTGCTCCAACAAGTCCTGGTAAACCGTCTGAAAGGCCCCCACCGAGGGCTGGGAAGTGGTCGGCAGACGCGGGCTGGAAGTCAAGCGCTGGTAAAACTCGTCGGCGGTCAAGTCCACTCCGTCCCGGTAGCTCACGTCGTCAATTACCACGTTGCAGGGAACGACGGTGATGTCCAGTTGTTCCGCTAGTTCGGCGGGAAAGTCCGAGGCGCTGTCAGTAACAATGCGTATCGCCAACTCAATTACTCCACGGAAGCAAAATAGGGGTAGTGGGGCTGCCCCCCGGAAACCAGGTCAACCTGAATCCCCGACGCTTGTTCCTCAATCTGTTGAGCTACCGCTTCGGTTCGTTCCTGGTCGGTATCAGCTCCCCAGTAGAGGGTAACGATGTGGTCTTCGGAAAGGCCGACATTGGACAAAGCGGAAAGCAGGGCCGCCTCCGGCGTATCCTCGATCACCGCCAAATTCCCCTCCACCAAACCCATATAGTCCCCCTCGGCCACGGAAACGCCGTTCAGTGTGGTGTCGCGTATCGCCTGGGTAACCTCGATGGATACGACTGAGGCGGCCGCCTCTTGCATCGCTTGCAAGTTCTGTTCGGAAGAGGCTTCCGGGTTGAAGGCGAGCGCTGCCGCCACACCCTGAGGTACGGTGTGAGTTAGCGCCACGTGGAGGCTTTGGGTATCATTTTCCCGGTCGGCAGCTTGAACTGCGGTAAGCGCCACGTTCTTGTTGTTGGGCAGGATAATGACCTCCTGGCCGCCCGATGACTCGGCGGCGTTCACCAACTGGGCCACGCTGGGGTTCATGGTCTGCCCGCCGCTGACTATGGCGGCGCAGCCGGAGTCCTTAAAGAGCTGGGACAGCCCGGCGCCTGGGGCCACGGCGACCAGTTTGATCCCGGCTTTGGGTAAGGCTGGTTCTTGGCGTGCGGCCTGATGTCCGGCGGCCCAGTCCTGGTTTTGCAGGCTCATATTGTCAATCTTGATTTGGGCCAGCTCGCCCCGGGCCACTCCGTAGCTCAGCGCCGCGCCCGGGTCTTCCACGTGAATGTGCACCTTGATAAACTGGTCGTCGCCTACGATGACCAGCGACTCGGCGGTTCGGGCTAGGTCTTCCCTTACCCGGTCAATGTCCAGGTTATCGCCCTGAATCAAGAACTGGGTGCAATAGCCCCACTCCGATTCTACGGAGGCGTCCAGAAAGTCGCTTTCGACGGAAACCGAAGCCAGTTGAGTCGGGTCAATCTGTCCCGCGGCAGTAGCCAGCCCCAAGTCTGCCTGGTCAACATCCGCGCCGGTCAGGTGGAGGTAGGCCCCGCCAAGAATTACCACAATTCCCATGCCGCCGGCATCCACCACCCCGGCCTCTTGCAGCTTGGGTAGCAGGGAGGGAGTGCGGTCCAGCGCCTCCCGGGATGCCGAATAGGCGGTTTCCCACAAGGATAGAACGTTCCCGTCGGCCCCGCCTTGCTCTAGCCGGGACTCCAGGGCTTCGGCAACGCAGCGGATGACGGTCAACATAGTCCCTTCCACCGGGTTACCCACGGCGCGGTAGGCGGCCTGGGTAGCCGCCCGGAAGGCTTGGGCCAAGTCGGTTCCGGCGCAGACCTCTTTCCCCTCCAATCCTTGGGCAATCCCCTTGAAAAACTGGGACAGGATTACGCCGCTGTTGCCCCGGGCCTCCCAAAAGGCGCCGTCGGCCACCAGCCTCGCCACCCGGCCGGCAGTAGCCTCCTCAGCTTGAGCGGCTTGAGCGCACTGCTCCACGCCGGCTCGCATGGTTAGCATCATATTAGTTCCGGTATCGCCATCGGGCACCGGGTAAACGTTCAGGGCGTTGATGGGGTCCCGGTAACGTTCCAAGCACCGAAAACCTGCCGTTAAAGCCTGCGCCAATTCGTTGCCCTGAAGCACATCCATATGAAAGCCGCCTTGCACAAATATAGCTGGTTAAAAGTTACATTATATATAGGTTGATGGGATTTTCAACTTTGCGATAATGGCGAGAAAAGGCAGTTTGGCGGGGTTTCCGGGGAATCGCCCCAAAGTCGCCGGCTCCGCCGGCTCCCGGTTCTCGTTCCTTGACGCTGCCTTTGCGCTGGCCTAGAATGGCAACAAGGCTAGATGGGCGAGTTCTGCTGGGTTGGTTGTTTACGTTTCTGCGCAAGCCCGTTTTGCCCCACTGCCGAGGTTAAATCTTTCAGGAAAATGATTTGAAGGATTCCGGCTCAAATTCCCCAGCTCCGGAACGGATTATCGCCGGCTCGGCCCAGCCGGATGACGAAAATCTGGACCTTTCCCTCCGACCCCGGCGGCTGGCCGAATTTGTCGGTCAGGCCCTAGTCAAGGATAATTTGAGCATTGCCATTCAGGCGGCCAAGCTACGAGGCGAATCGCTGGACCATATCATCCTCTACGGCCCGCCGGGACTGGGGAAAACCACCTTGGCGCATATTATCGCCCAGGAAATGGAGGTGAACGTCAAGGTTACCTCCGGCCCGGCCATCGAACGGGCCGGAGATATGGCGGCCGTTCTTACGTCCCTCCAGCCCGGCGATATACTGTTCATTGACGAGATTCATCGCCTCCATCGGGTGGTAGAGGAAGTCCTCTACTCGGCGATGGAGGACTTTTTTCTCTCCTGGATGGTGGGCAAGGGACTGGCGGCGCGCAATATCAACCTGCGGATAAATCCCTTTACCTTGATTGGCGCTACTACCCGGTTCTCGTTGATTAGCGCTCCGTTGCGCGACCGGTTCGGCTCCGTGTTTCGCCTGGACTACTACGAGCAGGCGGATATGGAGGTAGTGGTACAGCGGTCGGCTGGCATTCTAGGCGTAGCGACCGATACCGAGGGTGTCGCCGAGGTTGCCTCCCGCGCCCGAGGGACGCCCCGCATCGCTAACCGCCTGCTTAAGCGCGCCCGCGACTATGCCCTGGTTGTGGCAGACAACCAGGTTACCGGGTCGGTGGCGCGGGATGCTTTGAACCGGCTGCGGGTGGACGGTCTGGGCCTGGACGAGTCGGACCACCGGCTGCTGACCAGCATCATTGACAAGTTCAATGGCGGCCCGGTGGGTTTGGAGACCTTGGCCGCTTCCCTGAGCGAGGACTCGGACACGGTTATGGAGGTTTGGGAGCCATTTCTGATGCAATTGGGCTTTCTGGAGCGCACTCAGCGGGGACGGGTAACTACCCGTCGCGCCCATGAATACTTGGGGCGGCCCTGGAAGGGAATGACAGAGCCGACCGACCAGGCTCGTTTTTCCGGGTTCTGACCTGCGACCGTCGCATTACCCCACTCTTGGGGGATACCTGACTATTACGTCGTAACCCGGCTGGTACGTAGTAACCCGGCTGGGTATCGGCGACAAGGCGGCATCCCAGAAATCTTTGGAGGACTCATGATTTACGAACTGCGCATTTACGAGACCATTCCCGGTCGGCTGCCAGCGTTGAATGACCGCTTCGCCAACCACACCCTGGGTTTCTTTCGGAAGCATAATATCCACGTGGTGGGTTTCTGGACTGAGGACATCGGCGTCAGCAACCAACTGGTGTATATGCTGGGCTACGACAGCCTGGCTGATCGGGAAGAGAAGTGGAATGCGTTTCAGGCCGACCCCGGCTGGCGCCAAGTTCGGGCGGAATCGGAGCAAGACGGCCCGATCAACGCGCGGGTTCGCAATATGATTCTGCGTCCTACCAGCTACTCGCCCATGCAGTAGGCGGACAGTCCCGGTCCTGGGTTTGAGGTCTCCGGGGTATTAACCGTTAGGTTGGGTTTTCCGACAGGCGCGGGCAATTCAGCTCTGCGCTCTAATGATGCTTTGGTATTACCAACGTCCGGTCGAGGATACCTTCGTCCGTTTGCGGTTGCTAGGACTGTCGGAAAACGCTACAATGGCTACTTAACTCCAAGGATTATACCCAAAGTAGGAATCCCCTTGAACGCTGTAACCACCGGCAGTTCCACGGAAAATAGCTGGATCGGTAACTTCAACGACAAGACAATGCCGGCGGGTTCTGCTGTCCCGAATGATTTGCTGTCCGATAGCTGCAGAGGGGAACCGTTGAGCGATGCGGACGCCCTCTTGTTGGATTGCCCGGAAGCCTACCCTATGGCCGACCTCTGCGTCCTTGCCGCTCAACTCCGCGATCAGGGCAAGGGGAGGGTAGTTACCTTTTCCCCCAAAGTGTTTATTCCGCTAACCCACCTGTGCCGGGACTTTTGCGGGTACTGCACTTTCCGGCAAAGCCCGCAATCTGCGGAGCGCTTGTACCTGTCCCCGGAGGAAGTGCTGAACGTTGCCCGGGCCGGGCAACGGCTGGGTTGCACCGAAGCCTTGTTCACCCTGGGGGAACGACCGGAGCAGCGTTACCCGGAGGCTCGGCAGTGGCTGCAAGACCGAGGCTATGCCACGACCCTGGAATACTTGGTGGAGATGTGCCGGCTGGTATTGCAGGAAACGACCCTCTTGCCCCATGCCAATCCCGGCACGATGAGCCGGCGGGAGTTGGCGGCATTGCAGCCCTTCAATCCCTCCCTGGGCCTGATGCTGGAAAGCGTCAGCCCCCGCCTGTATGCCCAGGGAGGCCCCCACGAGTTTGCTCCCAGCAAGCGGCCGCGGGTCCGGCTCCGCACCATCGAGTTGGCCGGGGAGTTGGGAATCCCCTTCACCACCGGGATTCTGATTGGAATCGGAGAGACTCGACGGGAGAGAATTAAGGCTATCTTGGCTATACGGCGCCTACACCGGGCCTATGGTCATATCCAGGAAGTAATCATTCAGAACTTTCGCGCTAAGCCGGACACGCCCATGGGCCAAGCGTTGAATGCTTCGGCGGAAGAATTGCTGTGGACGGTGGCGATGGCTCGTATTATTTTAGGCCCGGCGGTAAACATCCAAGCGCCGCCGAACTTGAGCGTCCGGGATTATCCGGCCTATTTGTCAGGTGGCATCAATGACTGGGGCGGCATATCTCCCCTGACTATCGACTATGTAAATCCGGAGGCTCCGTGGCCGGGCTTGTCCGAATTGCAGGAACGTACCGAGGCCCAGGGTTTTGAACTGCGGGCCAGGTTGCCGGTCTATCCGGAGTTTTTTCTGGGTTCCGGGAACCGGCTGCCCGACTCCCTTAAAAGCCAAGCGTTAGCTCTGGCGGATGCGGAGGGATATGTTAAAGGAGGAATGGAGCGGTATGCCGGAAGGAACTGACCGGGGCTCGGCCGGCGGGGAAGTCTGCGGCCTTGCAGAGCTGGTGTCTGGTCTTGACCCCCAAGTCGCCCGGGCTCTTGAAAATGCTTTGGCCGGGAAGGACATTTCCGTGGCTGATGCCGTTACCCTGTTTGCGACCACCGGGCCAGAGTTCAATGCGCTGGGTATGGTGGCCGACGAATTGCGCCGCCGCACGGTAGGCGACTTGGCGACCTATGTGGTCAACCGAAACATCAACTTTACCAATGTCTGCATCAAGCGTTGCGGCTTTTGCGCCTTCAGTCGAGACTTCAGGGAAGAAGAGGGCTATTTCCTGCCGGTAAACGAAATTGTCCGGCGGGCCAGGGAGGCTCGGGACTACGGGGCTACCGAGGTGTGCGTTCAGGCCGGACTGCCGCCCCAGATGGAGGGCGACCTTTACATAAAATTGTGCGAGGCGATCAAGGAAGAGTTGCCCGAAATGCACGTCCACGGCTTTTCCCCGGAAGAGGTGCTTTACGGCTCCGTTCGTTCTCGTTGCTCAATACGTGAATACTTGCGGGGCTTGCAGGACGCCGGAGTGGGTAGCTTGCCCGGAACCTCGGCGGAAATCTTGGACCAAGAATTGCGCGACCGCATCTCCCCGGGCCGCATAAATGTTGACCAGTGGGTGGAGGTGATTACCACCGCCCACGAATTGGGTATTCCCACCACTTCAACGGTAATGTTCGGCCACGTGGAAACCAGCGAGCAAATAGCCCGACACATCGCGTTGTTGCGGGACATCCAGAAGGATACCGGCGGCTTTACCGAATTCGTCCCCCTCAGCTTTGTCAACACCGAAGCGCCGATGTTTATGCAGGGGTTAGTGGAAAATGTGCGGTCGGGGCCTACCGGCATGGACGTTATTAAGGTACACGCCATTGCCCGTATTATGCTGAATAATTGGATACCCAATATCCAGGCCTCTTGGGTCAAGGAAGGAAGTCGCCTTTCTCAACTGCTGCTGACCACCGGGGTTAATGACTTGGGAGGCACCCTGATTAACGAGAGCATTTCCACCTCGGCCGGCGCCCAGCACGGGCAGTTGATGCGCCCTGCCGAGTTTCGGGAGATGATTCGTCAGGCCGGACGCATACCCGCCGAAAGGTTTACCACCTACGAATTGAAGCGGGTCTTTGACCAGGATGATGGGGCGGTTGACCCGTTGGACCTGGTGGGCGACGACGTAGAAGAAACCTTCGGTTCCTACCGCAAATTGGTCAAACTGGAAACCTTCCGGTTTGAGCATCCCGGCCATAGATCCGGCCCAGCTCGGTCTGCTCCGGCGGGGATCCCGGTCCCTGAGGCGGACTTGGATCGGCCCAGCCGCAGTTGATCCGCCGGTTTCAAGAAAAGGTCCTGGCTTTGGCCGGGGGGGTGGGCGGCGCCAAGCTAGTTCTAGGACTAGCCCGAGAACTGCCGCCGGAACGGTTGACCGTGGTGGTGAATACCGGGGACGATGGGATATTTCACGGGTTGTACGTATCCCCGGACCTGGATACGATGCTATATACTTTAGCCGGAATGTCTAATCGGGAAACCGGGTGGGGTATTGCCGGAGAAACCTTCGATACCCTGGAAATGTTGGCCCGCTACCAGGTTGAAACCTGGTTTAACTTGGGCGACCGGGACTTGGCGACCCATATCCGGCGCACCCAACTGCTGGGGGAAGGAGCGACGCTGTCCGAAATAACTGCGGAGCTTTGCCGTTGCTTGGAGGTTGCGCACCGGATTGTTCCGATGACGGATGCGCCGGTTCGCACTTTTCTGGGAACGGCAGGGGGCGAACTGGCGATGCAGGATTATTTTGTCCGGCAGCGCAGCGAGCCGGCGATCAACCGCGTTGAGTATCGAGGAGCCGAGGAAGCTCAGCCCGCGCCCGGATTTATGGATGCTTTGACCAAGGCCGATAAGGTAGTGTTCTGCCCGTCCAACCCCTTCCTGAGTTTGGGGCCAATCTTGGCTATGCCTGGGGTGCGGGAAAGGTTGGCGGGCGAAGCTGGCGGGCGATCTAGAGTAGCGGTCAGCCCGCTGGTAGGCGGTGCAGCGGTGAGCGGCCCGGCGGCCAAGATAATGTCGGAATTGGGCCACGAAGCCACCAGCCTGGGGGTGGCTGAGCTGTATCGGGATATTTGCGATGTATTCCTGATTGATGAACAGGATGCTAGTTTGGCCCCGGCCATCGCCGATCTGGGTATTCGGCCCATAGTGGCGCCCATTATTATGGAAACGGAAGAGGATAAAGTAACTTTGGCGCGGCTCATCCTCGAACTTGGAGACGGCCATGACCACTCCCACTGAAAGCAGTATCATCCCGATAATTCCGATGAAACCCCTTGCCGACTGCAAGACTCGTCTTTCTCGGCAGTTAACAGCTGAGGAGCGGGGCGACTTGGTCATCGGGATGTTGCGGCGGGTAATCATGGCGATTAAGGGCGCCTCCATTGATATATTCTGGGTAGTTGGCGGGGATTGGCGTATTCGTAACTTGACCCGTAACTTTGATGGGTTGTGGGTTGAGGACTTTGGTCGCAACCTGAACGACACCGTGGACAAGGCTTTTGACCGGGCTTCCCAGCGAGGCCATGGAGCGCTTTACCTTCCGGGAGATCTGCCTTTCCTTAAACCTAGCGACCTCACCTCCCTGTTGCGTTCCTCAGGAAATGGACGAAATATAGTTCTGGCCCCAGCCCGCCGGGACACCGGCACCAATGGCATCCTGATTCCGCCCAAGCTGGCTTTCAAGCCGGAGTTGGGCAACCGCAGCTTTACCAAGCACTTGAGTCAGGCAGGTAAACTGGGCATTTCCGTTGCCATTTGTTACAGCGAGGGACTGGGTTTCGACTTGGATATCATGGAAGATTTGGAGTTTTTTCAGCAGAGAGAGCCGGGACTGCTGCAACGTTTAATCCCAGGAAAACCTTCGCCTACTCTGGGCGAAATCTCCATTTTGCGAGGCGAAGGTGACCCAACCTCCATCTAACCCCGCTCCACAGACCAACCTGCCTAAATCGGAAGCCGGCCCGGTAGTTAAGCTGGGCGTCTTGTTGCCCACGCGGGGGATGTTGCTGGCCGACCCTCCGCCGGATAACGCCGACCGGCTAATCGACTTGGCTTGCCAAGCCGAAGCGGCCGGGCTGGATTCGGTGTGGGTGGGAGACAGCCTTACTGCCAAGCCCCGATTGGAGCCGCTGACCACGCTGGCCGCTGTAGCCGCTCGTACCAATCGGGTTCGTTTGGGTACGGCGGTCTTGCTGATGGCCTTGCGCCATCCGGTCTTGTTGGCCCAGACTCTGGGAACAGTTGACCTCATATCTCGCGGTCGGTTGATGATTGCCGCTGGCGTAGGCGGCGCCTTTAACGCTGAACAGCAGCGGGAATGGCGGTCCGCCGGCGTCTCCGCGACCCGCCGGGCCGGCCGTCTTGAGGAGATGCTGAAAATCGTCAAGGGCTTGGGAAACAAGGAGCCGGTAACCTTTACCGGGAAGCATTTCGACCTTGACGCAGTTACGGTCGGACCGCGCCCGGTGCAGAGTGGCGGCGTTCCCCTGTTTTTGGCCTGTCACTGGCGGGCCAAGGCTCGTGAAGCCCAGTTCTGGCGGGCCGCCAGTTTAGCCGACGGTATAATTTCCATCTCGGATACGCCGGAAGAGTACGCGCAAGTGGTTGAAGCGGTGAAAGGCAAGGCCGCCGACTTGGGCCGGGCCCCCGACTCCCTGGAAACGGTAATGTACGTGACCGTCAACCTGGATTCGGATCTTGGCCGAGCGGAAGCCGAAGCGGAAAAATACCTTTTGGGCTACTATGGCGCCAATATCTGGGGAACCAGATGGGGGCCCTTCGGCGCCCCGGAAAGGGTCAAGGCGCGAATCGCCGAGTATGTTGAGGCCGGCGCCGGGATGGTGGTGGTGCGGTTTGCCTCATTTGAACCGGAACGGCAACTGGCCCGCTTTCTGGAAGAGGTGGCGCCGGCCTTTAGCTAGGCTGGAATATCGGAGCCGGCCAGGCCCGATAGCCCGGCCGGCAAGTCTGGGGCGTCGACGGCAATGGAGGTAGTTCCTTGTATCCCATAGACCTGACCGGCAAAAAAGGCGTAGTTTTCGGGGTCGCGAACGACCGGAGCATTGCTTGGGCCATCGCCCGGATGCTGGGCGAGGCCGGAGCGCAACTGGCCTTGGTCTATCAGAACGATCGACTCAAGGATCGGGTAGTCCGGCTGGCCGACACTCTGGATGACGCCATTACCTTGCCATGCGACGCATCGGATGATGCGCAAATCGAGTCGGTGTTTGAGCGAGTTGGCGAATCCTTTGGAGATATTTCCTTTCTAGTGCATAGCATCGCCTACGCCAACCGGGATGACTTGGCCGGCCGGTTTGCGGACACCAACCGGGAGGGGTTCCGAATTGCCCTGGAAGTGAGCGCCTATTCCCTGATACCGCTGGTTAAGCACGCCGCCTCGCTAATGTCCGCAGGTGGCAGCGTTATCGCTATGACCTTCCAGGCTTCACAGAAAGTATATCCCGGTTACAACGTGATGGGCACCGCCAAGGCCGCCCTGGAACACAGCGTCCGTCAACTGGCCGCCGAATTTGGGGAAGCGAACATTCGGGTGAACGCCATTTCCGCCGGGCCGCTGGATACCTTGGCGGCGCGGGGCATCCATGGTTTTCTGGATATGAAGAAAATCCACGCGGAAAAGGCGCCGCTGCAACGCAACATCAGCGCTGACGAAGTTGCCAAGACCGCCCTATTTCTGTGTAGCAATCTGTCCAGCGGCATCACCGGCTCCATTATTCCGGTGGATGCCGGTTACCACATAATGGCGGTGTAGAGGCTGGCGCAGCGGCGTTTAATTTGTAGGGACGGAGGGCAACCTGCCTTGGTCGGTTTTAGGGGCAGAGCTAAAAAGCTTCCAAATGTCGTTTATCCGCCGCTTCCCGTTCGGCCCGGCCCAAACGACCATAGGCTTCGGCCCGGCGTTCCCAAGCCAGCCGGTACTTGGGGTCCAAGGCGATGGCCTTGGTAAACTGGTCAATGGCTTCCTCGAATCTCTCCTGGCTAAACAGGGCTATTCCCCGCTCCGTCATGTTTGCGGCTGTGGGGATTCGCCGCGCAGGAAGGGGGGGATGTTGAGGCTCTGCCTGCGGCGTTTCCGGCGTGGCTGTTGATGAAGGCGCCGCTTCTTGAGCAAAGACCGGCTCGGCGGCGCCTTCCGGGCCAGCGGTCGGCTTGGGAGGGGTCTGCGCTCCAGAAACCGTTGCGGAGTCCGGGGCGGTTTCGAAGATCGGCGCCGCGGGTTGCCGCTCCGGCGGCGGCTCTGGCGTTGCCGGCGACGATTCATTCTCTTTCGGGGCGCTTGCGTAGGGCTGGGAGAGGTCCCAGCCGCACTGTACGCAGAAGTTCAACGCTCCGCTATCCGGCGCGGCGCAACGGGGGCAGGGTACACTTGCCGGGGTCGCTCTCTTACGGAATAGCGGGCTTCTAAACAGTAACAGGAAGACCAAGGGGGCCATCACTACTAGTCCTAGGAACTGGCGGCTAAAAGTCCAAGCCAGGGTGATCAGTATCACCACTCCTAATCCCCATAACCAAGAGTTGAGCCCCTTGTCCCGGGCGAGCCGGATAGTCCAAAGGACGATTACGGCTAGGGAAATCAGTAGCAATATATCTGATGGAGTCATGCTAGTCCGCCTCGGGAATGCCTCTTCATACGATTCATTGGAGCGGTCATTTATTAGGCTTGAGACCGGTTTACCAAGTTTGACCTGACATAAAGAATATACACTCTGGGGACGGGCTAGACAATGACTTTCCCCCGGTCGCCCCGGCGCTCCTTCTAGCCGACTGCCAGGCTGGACGGCAAAGGCGAACCGGGCCAGCAACCGGCCAAGTCCAGTCCGCATAGATGTTGATGTTTATTGAAAGACTAAAATCATTCTATAATATCCAGAAAATATCTGAATATTTATATAAAAATGCAATCAAGTAGATATATATGACGTGTTACGTAATTGGTTTGGTTGACCTTTAAGTACGATGTTGCTATAATTTGACCTTGTCAGGGGCCTTTGATTCGCTTTGGGGCAGTCGAGTATATACGTAATGTTGGGTTTAGAACTTTAGATAGCTTCCCCAAATGTCGAAAGATTACGCCATTAAGGAGAAAACGGTATGAAACTCACCATTTCGGTGCTCAAGGCTGACGTTGGTTCAATAGGCGGGCATACCAAACCGTCGCAGCGAATGATGGACGCCGTAGAGGAAGCAATAGCTGAGGCAATCAGCAGCGGCTTGTTGATTGACGGTTATGTTGGGCACACCGGCGACGACATCTGTATGACCACGACGCATACCCATGGGCCTAACGATACCGACGTTCATCAGTTTGCCTGGACCACCTTCCTGAAAGCCACCGATATTGCGCGGCAGTACGGCCTTTATGGAGCCGGGCAAGACCTGCTGGTTGACGCTCCTTCGGGCAATATCCGGGGCGCCGGCCCAGCGGTGGCTGAGGTGGAGTTTGACCACGACCCGATTAAGACTAACCCCATGCGGCCGGCAGAGTCTTTTATGGTGCTGGCGGCGGATAAGTGCGGCCCCGGCGCCTATAATCTGCCGATGTTTCTCGGCTTTGCTGACCCGATGTACTGCGCCGGGCTGATGCTGCCTCGGCTGAGCCAAGGTTTCACTTTCAACGTTATTGATATGGACAACACGGAAGGCGATAGCATCATTTCCCTAAATGCCCCGGAGGACTATTACAAGCTGGCCGTGTTGCTGCGGGACAACGAGCGATTCGGCATCGACTCTATTGTTTCCCGTTATTCCGGCCAAACGGCGGCGGCCATATCGGCTACCCGCCTGCACAACATTGCCGGTAGCTACACTGGCAAGGACGACCCGGTGGCGGTGGTGCGAAACCAGGGCCTCTTCCCGGCGCCGGAAGAACTTACCTCTCCCTACGCCAAGGCCCACTACATCGGCGGCGACGCTCGCGGCTCCCACGTTATGCCTCTGATGCCGGTGCCAATCAATACTCCGGTAACCGGAATCTACTGCTTGCCTCTGGTATCCTGCGTTGGCTTCTCTATTGCCGCTGACGGGACCTTCTCCGATTCCAGCATTGATTTCTTCGACAACCCGTCCTGGGACCAAGTGCGGCTCCTGGCACAGCAGAAGGGCATTGAAATGCGCTCCCAAGGTTGGTCGGGCGCGGCTATGTTGCCCTATGGCGAACTGGAATACTCCGGCTTCCGTCAGAGCATTGGCGACTTGGTAGATCGTTTTGCCTTTCGCAACGGCCACGACGCTGGTGTACCTGAAAAGGCGACCAGCGCCGGCGATTAGGCGGACGGTAACCTCCCCGCTCACCGAAATCAACGCATAACGGAAGGCCCGGGATATTTCCCCGGGCCATTTCCTCTTATCCTGCCCTTCTTCCTCGGAAGAGGGTAATCTTGTCGCCTTCTTTGGAGGAGAAAAGGCGGCAAGACAATGACCGGGTTCCCCGTTTTACCGCCAGTCCCTCTTCTACCATCTAACCGCGCAAGACGCCGTGCCTCTCTAAGATACGGGCTAGCTCGGCGATGCCCTCGGAGACGGTTTCCGCCGTAGGATGGCCGAAGCACAGCCGGGCATAGTTCCCGCCCCGCCCCTCCGGAGAAAACATTGTGCCGTTGTAATAGCCGACGCCTTCATTAAATACTTGCTCCTGTAATCCGGCCAGGTCGGTTCCTTCGGGCATTTCCAGCCAGACGTACAAGCCGCCTTCCGGCTTGCTCCACCGGGCAGCGTCGCCAAAATTTTCTCCCAAGGCGGATAACATAGCATCCCGTTTGACGCGCAGGGCCCGGTTTTGTTCTGCGATATGCTGATCCATTTGGCCGGCAGCGTACTCCTGGACGGCCAGGGCGGCAAACTGGTTTACGCCGCCGCCGCCCTTGAAGCTCATTGCCCGCTGGATGACCTCCTGGGGGGCTACCATATAGCCCAGACGTACCCCTGGAGCCACTATTTTGGAGAAGGAACCTACGTAAAGCACACGGCCGGTGTCGTCCAGCGAATGGAAGGAGGTAACGTCCTCGCCTTCGAACCGCAGGTCCACATAGCAATCATCTTCCAGGATTGGCACTCCATATTTTTGGGCAATTTCCAGAATCTTGGTGCGGCGTTCCAGTCCCATTGTCCAGCCTAGCGGATTTTGAAACACCGGTATGGTGTAGAGGAATTTTACTTTCTTGCCTTCAGCTGCCAGTGTCGTCAGGGTGGTTTCCAGTTCTTCCGGGACGATGCCGTCGTCATCGCATTTGACGCTGCGCACGTTGGCCCCGAACCGGCGCATAGCCCGCAGGGTTCCCAAGTAAACGTACTCCTCGGTCAACAGCACGTCGCCCGGATCGGTCAGAGCGGCAATGAGCATTGAGATGGCCTCGCCGGAGCCGGAGGTCAGGACGACGTCATCCGGGTTAACCTTCATGTTCCGGTCCCGGGCCAGCTTTTCCGCTACCCACTTTCTGAGGGAGAGTAGGCCGGCGGAAACCGGGTAAAGAGCTAGACCTTTGCCTTCCCGCTCCAACGCCGTTTTGAGGGACTCGGCCAAGCCATCCAGAGGCAGGGTTTCCGGATCAGGGTAGGCCACCGCAAAATCGTACTTGGCATGCCGGTTTTCGCCCTGAGGAACAGCCAGGGAGTTTCTGGAGTAGAAGCTGCCGTAGCTGAAGGAATTCGAGGTTGTCATGCTGGTTGCCTCCTAATTTTTCCGTATTGGCTTGCCCGACACTATCCCACCAATACCGGGAAGTTTTACTTGGCGTCGGCGGGATAGTAGGAACGGGATAGTAGGAATCTGGTATGCACGGAGTTAGCTTCCTTCACTCTCTCTTGTGGATGGGGGAAGGAAGGTCAGGTTACTTTACCAACCGGAGGGATAAGTCGCTAATCTGAGCCGCGTCCACCGGGGCAGGCGCGCCGAACAGTAAATCCGCTCCGCTCTGGGTCTTGGGAAAGGCGATTACGTCGCGGATGGAATCGGAGCCGGCCAGGATGGCGACCAATCGGTCGATTCCCGGCGCGATTCCCCCATGGGGCGGGGCGCCATACTCAAAGGCTTCCAGGATGTGGCCGAACCTCTCTTCCACTTGCTCCTTGCTGTACCCCAGAATACTGAATACCTTCTCCTGGAGCGCCCGCTGGTGGATTCGGATGCTGCCGCTGGCTAATTCTGAACCGTTGCATACCAGGTCGTAGGCTTGGGATTCGATGTTGCCGAAGTCGCCCAACTCGCCGCCGTCCAACAGGGACTCTTTGCCGGCGGCGGGGGCGGTAAAGGGGTGGTGCGATGAGTCCCAGCGCCCGTTGGTTTCATCCCAGTCAAACATCGGAAAGCCGGTGATGAAAGCAAAGGAGAGAACCTGGTCGTCAACTAACCCCAGCCGTTCCGCCAAGTGGTTACGCATAGAACTGAGCCACAGGTTAACTCGGCTGGCCGGGCCGGCCATTAGCAGGATCAGGTCGCCGGGTTTGGCGTCCACCCTTTCAGCCAGACGCCGGGTCCATTCCGCCGGCATTCGTAGGCCAGGGGAAAGGAGGATATCCTCTTCAGTCAGGTCAGCCAGGGAACGGTTCCCTGGCAGGCGGACGTGGCTCATTCCGCCGGCGCCGAACTCTCGCGCCGTTTCCTCCAGCCGGCGCATATCCGAGCCGGTATAGTGGGCTTGCCCCGGCGCTACCAGCCCCTTAACGATGCCCCCTTGCTCAATGGTGGAGCGAAACACCCGGAACTCCGTTTCTCCGGCCAGGTCGGTAACTTCGGTCAATTCTAGGTCGAAACGCAGATCGGGCTTGTCGCTGCCGTAGCGAGCCATAACCTCGGCATAGGGCAAACGGGGAAAGGGTTTAATCAACTTCTTTTCCGGGGCTAGCGATTCCACCATGCCGGTGTATAGTTCTTCAGTGAGTTGAAGCACGTCCTCCTGGTCAACGAAGCTCATCTCCAGGTCGAGCTGGGTAAACTCCGGCTGACGGTCGGCTCGCAGGTCCTCGTCTCGGAAACAGCGGGCAATCTGGAAATACTTTTCCACCCCGGCCACCATCAATAGCTGCTTCAACTGTTGGGGAGACTGGGGCAAGGCGTAGAAACTGCCCTTTTGGAGGCGGCTGGGAACCAGGTAATCCCGCGCTCCCTCGGGAGTGCTTTTTATCAGGATGGGGGTTTCAATCTCCAGGAACCCCCGAGAGTCGAGGAAGTCCCGGATATGCTTCACTACTTGGTGGCGTAGTATCAGGTTGCGCTGCATCTGAGGCCGGCGTAGGTCGAGATAGCGAAACTTTAGCCGCAAGCTCTCGTCGGCTTCCACCTCGTCGGTTATGTAGAAGGGCGGAGTTAGGGAGGAATTGAGTACTGTGATTTCCAGGGCGATGACCTCGATGGTTCCGGTGGGTAAGGCCAGGTTTTCCGAGCCGGGCGGACGCCGGGCAACTTTGCCCTGCACTTCGATGACCCACTCGGAGCGTAACTGTTCGGCAGTCCGGTAGGCGTCCGGAGACAGCTCCGGGTTGAAGACGATCTGTACTGTGCCAGAACGGTCCCTCAGGTCAACGAAAATTATCCCGCCGTGGTCGCGGCGGCGGCTCACCCAGCCGGCCAAGGTATGGCGGTGGTCAATATGGGATTCCCTAAGGTCGTTGCAACTTGCGCTTTTCAGCGGTGGCCTCCCGTTTTTGAGCTTTAAGTATCGTTATTGATTCGGCAGCATTTGACTTTCGACTCTCCGTTTAATTTCTGCGGAAGTCAAAGGCTGGCGAATCGTTCAAAAATGTTTTCCCGTGGTCTTTGCGCGCTGTCCAGGGCCGAGGTTACCGAATTCGCCAAGGCTTCCGGCAGGCTGACCGCTGGAAGGCAGACGGTATCTAGGCAGACGTGGGCCAGCGCGGCTCCACTGCTCCTTCCCGCGGTAACCGGCTTGATTATCAGGTTAGGGTAGCTAAGTCTAGCCGCCGTTTCGACCAGCGCTTGGGTGTCTGCGCCGTCCTGCTGCCCTTCTATGGTAATTTCCACTGGCGGATACAGGAAAAGGTCAACTGCGGTGGCAAACCCGGCGGCGTGTTCGCCATAGTCCCGATTGGTCTCTACAAAGGCGCTGAGGACGTTCTCCGCCCGCAGTTTATATTCGATGTCTTGCGTGGCTTGGTAGAGTTTCAGTAGAGCCTGCGCAGTCAGGACGTTGTCCTGGAGGGGTTTTTCCCGCACCCGCAGGTAGCCGATGGCATCCGGGTCAAGCTCGCTATCGAAGTAACCGCCCTTGCCGTTGTCGTAGAAACGGCGGTCCAACTCACCCGCCGTTTTCACCGCCTGCTGGAGGTAATCCGGCCTTTGGGGACAACAGTTATAGGCATCCACCAGGGCGTTGAGTAGAGCCGCCCAATCGCATAACAGGTCTCCGTCTGCGGTCAACTGGGGTGAAGGGGCGCCGTCTCGGTCGAAGGCGTGGTGCAGGCGACCGCGCGATGCTTTGCTGGCGATTGCATCCAGGATTGGGAGAGCCAAATCGGTCAACGGGGGACGAGGCAGTTTCCAAGCAGCTTCAAGCAGGCAAGAAACCGCTTGGCAAGTCCAGTTTGTGTAGCAAAATGGGTCTGGGGCCGGCGCAACTTGCACCCGGCGGGTTTCCTCCAGTTGGCCAAAATAGTCGGAATGAGCCCCTTGGCTACCCTGGAACCCGCCGGCCGCTTCGTCGTACAGGACTGACAGCAGGTAATCAATGGTCTGCTCGGCGGTACGCTGGTACTCTGGCCGCTCCAACAGTAGCCAGGCATCCAGGAAAACCCGGGCCAGGTTGATGTTGTCTTCCAGCATCTTTTCGTGCTGCGCCGCGGTCCAGTCAGCTTGGGCGCAATACCGGAAGAAACCGCCGTCAACGGAATCGTAAAGCTCGCCGGCGACCATGTTATCCAGGGTTTTTGCCAGCATAGCCCGATAGAACTCCTCGCCGGTGGTGCGCAATAGGTGTAGCAGGAATTGCAGGATGGGTGCGGAGGGAAACTTGGGTTCTTCACCGAAACCGCCGTGACGGGCATCATAGGCCCCGGTAATCCGCCGGGCGATGAGGTCAACTTGCCGATGCGCCAGTTCCGGGCCGGCGGATACCCGGTTGACGAAATCCTGACGCTGCCGCTGTAACTGGGCGGCTTGGTCATAAAGACCCGGCTTATCCTCGCGGTAAGCCCGCCGTACTTCCAGCAGCATCGTCAGCAACTGGTCCGGTGGCAGATAGGTGGCCCCGGCGATGTAACCGCCGTGGGGTGTTAGGAAGGCGGTGGTGGGCCAACCGCCCACGTTGTATCGGGAGTTAACGTCGGGTCGGTGGTCGTTATCCACCAGCGCTGGCACAAAATTACTATTGATGAAGTCGGCCACATCTGCATCAGCATAAGTGGTTTCTTCCATCACGCGGCACCAATAGCACCAAACAGCGGAAATGGATAAAAGAACCGGCTTGTCTTCCTGCTGAGCGCGGGCAAAGGCCAGCTTGCCCCAAGGCAGCCATCGGACACCCTTTTCCTTGCCCCCATTGAGGGACGTTTCCGTCATCGGTCTGCTCTCTCCACTCTCCCGGTTAAGCGGCGGCCAAGTCCAAATCGCTGGATTGTAGTTGAGTTAAGGTAGCATAGCCGCACGGGATTTTCAATTGTCATAAATCCTGCCCGCTCGCTCAGTCGTAAACTCATATTAACAATCCAATTATACCGAATACCGCGGGCTGACCGGGCCTTTTATGGGATATACTGAATCTACACTGGGACGGGCATTCTAATTCCCGGCCCGGAAAAGAGGGATAGCTATGCAGAGTAAATCGATAAAGCTTATTCAGCGCTCAGCGAAACTCGAAAGATGCGGCTGGTTCCGAAGGGTTGGGATGCTGGCTGCCTTGGGGCTGACGTTCAGCATCTTCCTGGCCGGTTGTTCCGGGGCGCCGGCCAAGGTTACGCCGGTTGCCAACCCGGACCTAACCCCAGCGTCCCTTTCGAAGTTTCTGGAAGCAAGTGAAGTGAAACTCGTCCCGGCAGTTCCGAATGCTTCAGCCCCGGCTCTAACGTCCCAGGCGCCGGAGGGGTCTGCTCCATTAACCGATCTGGACCCGTCAATGGTTGTGGCTGCCCACGAGCAAGTGTTGAACGATATTTACCATACGACATTGCCTTCAGTGGCGCTGATCCGGGTAACCAAGAATATCGAAGGAAGGGAAATAGTACCGGAACTACCAGACTTTCCCAATTTGCCGAACTCTCCCGGTTTTCCCGATGAGTTCTTCGCCCACTCCGGCGGGTCCGGGTTTGTCTGGGACACCGAGGGGACTGAGGGGTATATTGTTACCAACCACCACGTAATCGAAGGCGCCGACCGAGTAACTGTGATTCTAGCTGACCGCACCGAATTAGAAGCGGAAGTGTTGGGCAGCGACCCGGACTCGGACCTGGCGTTACTGAAGGCGCAAGATCCTGCCGGGATTCTTACTGCGATTGCTCTGGGCGACAGTGATGAAGTTGCAGTGGGGCAAGTGGCAGTGGCCTTGGGGAATCCCTTCGGTCAGCAGTTCAGCATCACCAGTGGCATCATCAGCGGTGTGGGGCGAACCATTCGCAGTGGGAACAGCCCCTTTTCCATCCCGGAGGTTTTACAGACGGACGCCCCGATTAACCCTGGCAACTCCGGCGGGCCGCTGCTGGACCGGCAAGGTCGCGTGGTTGGGGTAAACACTCAAATTATCAGCCGCAGCGGTTCGAGTTCGGGAATCGGGTTTGCCGTGCCAATCAATATCGCCAAGCGGGTGATTCCGGCCCTGAAGGCTGTAGGCCACTACGACTACTCTTGGCTCGGCATCAGTGGTTCCAGCCTCAAACCGGATGTGGCGGAGATTATGGACTTGCCGCGGGAAACTCGAGGCGCCCTGACCATCGAGGTTGCGCCGGAAGGTCCAGCCGCCCGGGCCGGGTTGCGCGGCAGCGACCGAACCCAGCGGTTAGAAGGTGTGCAAATCCCGGTGGGGGGAGATGTGGTAGTCGCCATTGATGGCGCCCCGGTCAACGGGATCGACGACGTAATCGCTTATCTGGTCAGCAATACTCGGCCCGAACAGGAAGTTGTTCTGGAAGTGATTCGAGACGGTGGGCGGGAAGAGATTAAGGTTACGCTGGGCACCCGTCCTGGCTCGCCGTAAGGAGAACCAGCGTTATGACTTTACCGGCTTATACCTACTTGGAGAATCGGGGGATACCCTATCGCAGGCTGGAGTTTCCACCGGAAACCGATAAAGGAGCGGCAAAGGTCGCCCAAGCTCTCGGTTTTCACGAGGGACAAATGGTCAAGACGCTGCTGTTCCGCACCGACTCGGGAGAACTGGCGCTGGTGATGTTGGGTGGTGACCAACACGCCGTATCGGGTCGGCTCAAGAAGGCCTTGGGTTCTCGGAATATCAGCTTGGCCGACCCGGAAAGGGTACGGGAGGTTACCGGCTACGCGGTGGGGTCAATCCCGCCCTTTCATTGGCAGCCGCCTGGATTCCGCTCTTTCCTGGACGCTGCCCTGACCGAGTACGAGGAGTTGGGGGTGGGCGCCGGTGTTTGGGGACAGGAGATTATCATAACGCCAAGCAACTTGGCAGCGGCTGCGCCGGCAATAGTAGTAGATTTAACCAACAGAACCTTGCCATCTCAAGCGACGGATTGATACGCTCGCTTGGTTCTTCCGTAATCTAACGGCATTTCTCTTGAAGTGTTAACCTGAGGAAAAAAGAGGTTACTATGAAACGCCTACTGCTTGTTGCGCTGTTGGCCCTGGGGCTGGTTGCCTGCTCATCGCCGGATGAGGTAGTAGTTACCCCGTCCGGCTTGCAATATGAAGAGATTAAGGCGGGCAACGGTGAACCGGCTCGAGTGGGAGCTACCGCAGTAGTTCACTACACGGGCTGGCTGCTGGATGGCGCCAAGTTCGATAGCTCGGTGGACCGGGGCCAACCCTTTGAGTTTACGGTTGGCGCTGGCGGAGTGATTAAGGGCTGGGACGAAGCGGTTGCTTCTATGCGGGTTGGAGACAAGCGCAAGCTGACTATACCGCCCGAGCTGGCCTACGGAGAGAGAGGGGTGGGCGACGGCCTCATCCCGCCGGGGGCAACGCTGGTGTTTGAGGTGGAACTGCTGGAAATCCGTTAGGCGCTTTCGAAGCGCTCCTCTTCTTAATTTTGGATGTTCCATTTTTGAGGCTTCATCGTTCCGGAGGAGGGGCCTTCGACGACTTGGGGCGGGCAAAGGTGAATAATGGTTAGAACCAACTGGTACACCGAGCATCCTGCGGCGTGCACCTGCAATAACTGTGCCGAGAAGCGGGCCATTTCCCGTCAGGAAGGCCGCAAAATAGGCCGGAACGAGAAGTGTCCCTGTGGTAGTGGCCGGAAATACAAGCGGTGCCACGGCCATTAGTTGCCCGGACATTTATGAATGTCATCGTTCTTGGTAAAGCCGGAATCTACTCCTGTTCCGGCAACGGTCTCTTGACTCCTGCGAAATCGGGAATTGCGTATTAGCTCCCACTCCTCTTCAAAATTGTTGCAGCGTCTCTTGCGCTGCATCCGCCTTTACTTGCTCCGGCCGGCTTGGCCGGTTACACTCCGAAGCCGTCAAGCCTCATCCAGTCGGCCCGTCATACTCAGGCAGTGTCCCCGCGCCAGCTAGTCTGGCGCAACGGGTTCAGTTGGCGGGGAGCGGAAACGGCCTACACTCCGGTGGAAATCCATAGTAAGGACGGGATTCGTAAGACCATTCAAGAGAGAGGGGGGAGGATGGCGCGCCTGGCAGGACTCGAACCCGCAACCCCTGGGTCCGAAGCCCAGTGCTCTGTCCATTGAGCTACAGGCGCAGAAGAGATATATAAGGGCCGGTATGTTGGGGCGAGCGACGGGATTCGAACCCGTGATCTCCTGTGCCACAGACAGGCGCCTTAGGCCTCTTGGCTACGCTCGCCGCGCTGCATTCTGTTAAGTTGCCGATGCCGCTTTCATTGCGGGGTGGCCGGGTATGGAAACCAGTAGAAGCTATGGTAGCAAAAAAGGGACGGTCTTTCAAGATGTCGAATATAAAAATAGAAAGTGGGGCAATCGTGTTTTAATCTCAGGGGCTGGGCAGCCAGCAGAATTGCCTCTACACGGTTGGCGACTGGCGTAGGGTTGAGTTTCAAATCGCCCTTACCCCGTCCTTGCCATTGAAGCGCCAACAGCTCCAATGCGGTTGAGGATACCCAGGATGTTGGCCCGGATGTTGCTATCGTAGGGGCTTACCAATATAATGCCGGAGGTGAACTAATGTGAATAACCTTGAATAAGCCTTGCGTGGAGCTAATTTGCCAACTCCCATAAGAATCCACTTTATAACTTTGAACTGGAAGGTAAATATGGTCTGGAAGACTTTAATACTTATAGCTATTCTTGGCCTTTTCCTGGTCGGATGCAGTTCCACCGCGCCGACTGACTCGACCGAATCGGCTGAGAGTACCGAACCCGCCGCTCAAGTCTTGGCCCCCGCCGGGGATGGTGAGAGCAACGCAAGCGATGAGGCTGCCAGTGAATCGCCTCCCGCTGCGACAGCTCAACCGGAGGCGATGCCCGTTGCGCCGGAGCCGACTCAATCCATTGCGCCAGAGGTCTCTGTGGCCTCCACCGCTCCCTCGACCGGAAGCGAACCCTTCGTTCCCGGCGCCCGCTTGGCCAATAGTGGCAACGGTATGGCTACCGACGGGGGCAAGTTGACCATATTGTTCCGCGACCCGCCCACGCTGGACCCCCATCGGGCTGAAGACAACATCTCTGGCCTGTTGGTGAGCGAGGTGTTCGGTGGGCTGGTAGCCATCGAACCCTTCAACTTTGCGGTGGTTCCTGACTTGGCGGAAAGCTGGGACATCAGCGAGGATGGCGCCGTTTACACCTTTCACCTACGCCCCGACGCCAAGTTCCACGACGGCAAGCCGGTTACCGCTCACGATGTAAAGTGGTCGCTGGAACGGGTAGCCAGCCCGGATACCCTGTCGCCGGTGGTTGACCAGTACTTGACTGACATCGTGGGTGTCAAGGCAAAGCTGGAGAGCCAGACAACAGAGGTCTCCGGCGTCCAGGTGATTGACGACCATACGATACAGATAACCATTGATGCGCCCAAAGCCTACTTCCTCTCCAAGTTGACCTATCCCACCGGCTTTGTCCTGGATCGGAGTAATGTAGAGGGCAACGAGGACTGGATTCGCAGTCCCAACGGAACCGGGCCGTTCAAGTTGGCCGAATACGAAGTAGGGGAGACGCTGCGGCTGGCGCGCAACGAATATTACCACTTGGGGCCGCCCCATCTGGACGAGGTGGAGATGCTGCTCAGCGGCGGGTCGGCGATGATTCTCTACGAAAATGACGAAATCGACGTAACCGGCGTGAGCTTGGCCGATCTGGAACGGGTGCTTGACCCCTCCAGCTCGCTGAACGCCGAGGTGCAGCCCTACCCAGCCCGGTTCAGCACCAGTTACATTGGCCTGAACGTTAACCAACCGCCGCTGGACGACCCCAAATTCCGCATGGCGTTGAACTTGGCGATCGACCGAAACCAGATTGCAACGGTAGCTTATGAGGGAGCAGTTCAACCAGCCCGGAGTATTCTTCCGCCGCGCTTCCCCGGATACAACCCGGACTTGAACCCGTATGCCTACAATCCGGAGCGCGCCCGGCAGCTACTCGCGGAATCCAAGTACGGTGAAGACCTGGACAATCTACCCCGGCTGACCCTCAGTATGTCCGGCAGCTTGGGAGCGGCAATCCCCCTGGGCTTTGAGGTAATCCTTAACACTTGGGAGCATGAACTGGGCATCCAGGTTGACATCCAGCAGACGGAATGGGCTACCTTCCTGGAGGACGTGAACGACAAGCGGTTCCAGATGTATTCCATCGCCTGGGGCGCCGACTATCCCGATCCGGAGAACTTTCTGGACCTGCTGTTCCACAGCGCAAGCGACGGCAATCGCTCCAACTATAGCAACCCGGAGGTGGACACCCTGCTGGAACAGGCCCGGGTGGAACAAGACGGGACAACCCGCCTGGAGCTTTACCAGCGGATTGAGCGGATGATTCTTGACGACGCTCCCTGGGTGCTACTATGGAACGATGAGGACTGGTATTTTCTGGTCAAACCGCACGTCAAAGATTATTTGCTGCTTCCTATGACCCTGCCCAAGTTTCGCTATGTGCATCTGACCCAGGGATAGACCGAAACAGAGGGTCGAGGGGACATCTTGGGCACATATATTGCGCGTCGTTTGCTGTGGGTTCCCTTCCTGCTGCTGATTGTATCCTTCATCACCTTTGCCTTGGGCCGTTTCGGGCCGGGGGACCCGGTGGAAATCCTGCTGGGCCAGCACTTCAGCGAAGAGGTGGCCCAGCGGATTCGGGCGCAGCAGGGGCTGGATGATGATATAGTTACCCAATACACTCGGTATCTCTGGGAGGTGGCCCACGGCGACTTTGGCGAAAGTTACCAGTACCGGGGCCGAAGCGTAACCGAACTGCTCCAGAAGCGAATCTGGGTATCGGCTCAACTGAACTTGGCCGCCCTAATAATTTCGGTAACTCTGGGCCTTGCCGCTGGCCTCTTCGCCGCCCTCCGGCAAGGCACCTGGTGGGACAGCGCCACGGTGGCCTTTACCTTGGTGGGCCAGTCCCTGCACGTGTTTCTCACCGTGCCCATTGCGTTGCTTATCTTTGCTCTGAAGCTGGACCTGCTGCCCAGCCATGGTTGGGGCGGGTTCTTCTCCCCCCACATTGTACTTCCAGCCTTGGTATTGGGTATCCCCGGGATAGCCATCGTAGCCCGCCTGACCCGGGCCAGCACGCTGGATGTCGTGGGCCAGGATTACATCCGCACCGCTCGAGCCAAGGGCCTGCCGGAGCGGTTGGTGCGGGTGCGCCATATCCTGCGCAATGCCTTGATTCCGGTAATAACTACCCTAGGTTTCTCCCTGGCCGGGTTAGCCAGCGGCTCCTTCATCGTAGAGCTTTACTTTGGCATCCCCGGTGTGGGGCTGCTGACCATCGAATCTCTCTTCGCCCGGGACTACCCCATCATCATGGCAGTTACCTTGTTGGGAACCACCCTCTTCGTACTGGCTAACCTGATAGTGGACCTGATTTATCCCGTGTTAGACCCTCGCATCCGGCTGGGAGGTGATTACGTTGCGGGATGAAACTCAACGTCTAACCTTACCGGATTCCCCCGGCAACTCCCGTAGCTACATGTATCTTTCCTGGCGGAGACTAACCCGGAAAAAGCTGGCGATGACCTGCTTGGTCATTATCACAATAATGTACGGTTCGGGGATCTTGGCTCCGCTGGTGGCGCCCTATGGCTACAATGACCAGAACCTGTCGATAGCCAAGCAAGGGCCGAGCCTGACCCACCCGTTAGGCACTGACCGACTGGGCCGGGATATGCTAACCCGGGTGATGTACGGCCTGCGGACGACGGTGATTATCACTGTAATTTCGTTGGTTACCGGCGCCCTGGTTCTGGGAATTGCCCTGGGTCTGATTGCCGGCTACTTCGGACGTCTGGCGGACGGCATCATAATGCGGGTCGGAGAGGTTACCTCCTCTTTCCCCGACATTTTCCTGGTGCTGATAATCGTTGCCACGGTAAAACCGCGCATCCTGCAGTGGGTTCGAGATTTCGAGGATTCCTCCGGCATTGACTGGATTGTGCGGCTGGGCATTGTTGACTACTTGGTAATCTCGCTGGCGCTGGCCGCCTTTTCCTGGTTTGGCATGGCCCGGCTGGTGCGCGGTCAGGTATTGCAAGCCCGGGAGAACCAGTATATCGAGGCGGCCCGCGTCATGGGTTCCTCGACCCGCCGGATTCTGGGCATTCACCTGATGCCCAACATCATCAGCCCGGTTATCGTATCCGTTTCCGCGGGCCTGGGAGCCATCGCCGGGGCGGAGATTGTACTAAGCTGGCTAGGCATCGGTATTCAGCCTCCCACGCCCAGCCTGGGCGTAATGATTTTTGAGAACGGCAACATTTCGGTGCTGCGCAGCGACCCGCACCTGACCCTGGTTCCCTCTGGAGCGTTGGTGTTGCTGTTGTTCACTTTCAGCCTGCTGGGCGATGGGGTTAATGACGCGTTTAATCCCCGCGTCCGCTGAGGCGGTGCTGGGGGGGCATTGCTTTTGGATAGCGTCAACCGTTTAATCCCCGCGTCCGTTGAGGCGGCAGAACCGGCAGGACTATCTGCCCCGTCCGCCGCACACTCTCACGGCTTGTCCCCGAGGAAAGGGCGGGTAAGCGCTCCCGATCTCTCACCGCCGACGTCGGAAGCCTCGCAGGGTTGCCAGCATTGCCACCGGGCTGGCCAGCAGGAACAGGAACCCCATTTCGACTCCCAAGTCGCTCGGCGGAATAGGGGCATTGCATCCGCCGGCTGAGGCGGTTTCCGCTTCTGGTTCGGCAGAGGCGTCAGGGTCGGAGCTGTTAATCGCCCCGGCCCCTAAGTTAGTCCCGGCGCTGGGACTTTCGACTTTAACTGCCGGCGTCGGAGTTGCCTCAGCCGTAATTAGAGCCAGTGGAGTCGGCTCCGCGGTTGGGGTAGGTTCTGTAGATTCCGTAGGGGTCGGTTCTGCCGGACGGAGCGCCAAGGTTGGTTCTGCCGTTGCCGTAGGGTCGGGAAAGGGGGTTGCCGTCGGCAGCGGCCGGGGCGTAGGTTCCGCCGGGCGCGGTAGCGGCTCCAGCCCCAAAGACCGGCGCCATGCGCTGTCCAGTTCGTACTGGTCCAGGTTATACACCTGCATCAGCGCCTTGTCGATGTCCAACGTCTTGGTGATGGCCCGCATCAAGTCGGCAATTTTAGCTTCGCCATAGCTGGAAACCAAGTATGCTACCACCGACTTGCCTTGCCCGTAGGCGATAAGAATGTCTTGGGGATTGCCGCTGAATTGACCTTGGTGCCACAAGGGGCGCAACATATCCGAGGCAATGCCGCCACTCAGGAAATAGTCAAAGTTGTCGTCCCCGGTAAAATCGCCATACTCGGCCAAACCTTCATTCAGCCATGCCGGCACCCGGGAATAGGCCCGGCCGGTGGCGTCTCCAACTAGCAGATGGGTAAACTCGTGGGCCGTGGTGCCGGTTACCCCGGAATCGCCGCTGTAAACCATCAATACCCGCTCTTGGTCAAAGGCCATTCCCAAGGTTTGCAGTTGTTCCTGGGTGGCTCGGGAGCGGAAGGGCAGGGCGTCAACCATATCCCGGTAGCGGTGATAGGTAATGATGTGCAGGGGATCTTTGGGAGTGATGCCCAGCACTGGCCCCATCTGCCTCAAAGTAGCGCTGGCTGTTTCCAGCACATGCCTAGCCCGGTCTTCCGCCAGCGGATTGTTGTAATAAACGGTTATCAGCCCGTCGGAGACGGTGAGCCACTCGAACCGGGTGTCCAAGTAAACGAAGATTTCCTCTTTAGTGCGCAGCGACCGCCCGGCGGTATCCCGAATCTCGAAGGAGTAAGCTATGCGCGTGCCGGGCGGGAAGTAGTTGTTGCCGCCGCTCAGCAGTTCGGCTTCGCCGCTGATAGTAGGGCCATGGGCAAACTCAACCTGCCGGTAAGAGCTGCGTCTGGTTTGGCCTAAGGTTTTCAGATAGACCCGAATATCGTTGATTTCATCCGGCCCGGCCGCTTCAACGAAAAAGCGGACGCTGTGGGGGAAATGGCTTTCCGCCCGGTGGGACAATACCCGTATTTCGTCTTCCTGAGCTTGGGACCGGCTGGCGGCAGTTAAGGGAGAGAACAGCGTCAAACCGCCAATTAACGTAGCAATCACAAAAGTCGTAAGCAAACGCATTAAAAAATCCTTTTCCTACCGGCATCCCGGAGCGCTGAAAGCAGCAGCGCCGGTTCAGCAGATAGGCTCCTGAAGCAAGGGTGATGTATTCCAGCATTATAGTCCGGGCCGGCGAAGATATGTAGGCGAGCCAACCGCTTATATACTACACTTTCCAAGAGGTCGCGAAGGCTTGCGTCCGGTCTGGCGGCCTTCCCTTGACTGGGATTAGCCATACCCCTAAAATTGGTAATTGCAACTTGGCGTCAGCGGATAAACTGGTAAGGATTTGCCCGTCGGTACTTTTCCAACTTGGAGAGCGGTAGCTATATATGGCAATGAAAGTGGGCCGGATCCCCTATATGATTTGCGAACCCTTCTACTTTGATACCGAGCGACGGGGTTTGGAGCTGGTGGATACTATGCCCCAACGGGCGGCATCGGATATTGCGCAGGGAATAATAGACGCTGCGCCGGTTCCGGCGGTTGACACCTTTGGCAAAGAGGAGCAGCTCCAGCCGGTCGGCGGCTTTTGCATTGCCAGCACCGACCGGGCCGGCAGCGTTTTTCTTCATTCCAAGTTGCCCATCGAGGAATTGGCTGAAGCTCGCATCGCGGTTATCGACGAATCCAGAACCTCGGTAAAATTACTCCAAGTTTTACTTGCTCTTAAGTATCAGGTCAAGCCTCAAGCCCTCGTAAACCTTCAAGAAGAACACGATGCCTTCTTGGTAATGGGCGACCGGGGCCTGCGGCAGCGGCGCGGCGCTCGAGGGTTTCCCCACAAATACGATCTAGGCGAGGAGTGGTTCGACTGGACCCGGTTGCCCTTTGTATTCGCCCGCTGGATGGCGCGAGAAGACGTGGACGCCAAGTCCCTGGCCCTGTTGGAGGATACCCTTTATGTGGGCTTGGAGGACGGCGTGGACCATTTGTATCATATATCCGAACCTAGAGAGAACCTGCTAATGCTTCCTCGGGACGTGGTTGACTATGTGCAGGGAATCCGTTACTACTTGGGTATGTCGGAGCAAAAGTCCATGCGCATTTTCCGCGAATATCTGGAAAAGCTGGAATCCTGAACCGTACGCTGGGCATTTCGGCGGAAGTGTTCCGGGAATAGATGCCAACTTCCGGCGGATTAGACGCCGCCGGTGGCTCCAGCCCGTTATGGTAAAGATTACCGAATACAGTTATGAAGCCACCGGCCGGGCGGCGGTCATCTGTGACTTTTCGCCGCCTCGTTCCGGCGATCCCGCTGATTTGCCCCGGCCGGCGCCAGCCGCGGACTTTCTGTTGGTGAATTACAATCCCGGCTGCGCTGTGCGAGCCGACTCCGCTATGTTGGCCGCTTACCTGTGGCGGCAGATGGGACAGCAAGCCGCCTTCGCTCTGGTTACGCGGGATATGAACCGACTGGCTATCCAGTCGCAGCTGTTAGGAGCGCAACTGCTGGGGCTGGAGAACGTAGTAGTAGCCCAAGGCGACCCTTTCTCCGCTGCCGATATTAAGCGAGTCAAGAGCGTTTCCGACTTCAAGCCTACCGAGCTGATCGCCGCTATCGCGACAATGAACCGGGGCTGGGACTTTCGCAATATCCAACTAGCTGCTCCCACCGACTTTTGCATTGGCGCCACCGCCGACTTGGAACGAGGGTTTAGCCGGGAAGCGCGCCTAGCCTACCGCAAGATAAAAGCCGGGGCGCATTTCCTGATTACCCAGCCGATATATAACCCGTCGGCGGCGGCCCGATTCCAGGAAGCCTACGCCGCGGCGGCGGGAGAGCCTTTGCCGGTTCCCGTTTTCTACGGCCTACAAATTTTGGAGCCGGGAAGCGTTGCCTTTGGCCCCACGCCGGAAGCAACCTGGGCGGAACTGACCGCCGGACGTTCCGGAGTAGAAATAGCCGCCGAACTATGCGCCCGTTTTCGCGAAGAAGGTATTGGGAACATCTACTTGGTGCCGCCCATTCGCCGAGGTGGCGGTCGTAATTACGCCGCCGTTGGGGAGGTGTTAGCGGCTATCCGTAAAGACGCAGTGGCGTAATGGGCGACGCCGATGGACTAAGAGGGACGGGCTATCTAGCGTCGAAGACCTCCTTGGCTACCCGAACTGCATTGGCGGCGGTGGGCCAACCGGCGTAAAAGGCGATATGGGTGATGACCTCGCCGATTTCTTCCTTGGTTACTCCGTTGTCGAGGGCGCGGTTGATGTGTCCCCGCAGTTGGTCGGTGCGGTACAAGGCGACCAGGGTGGCGACGGTAATCAGACTTCGGTCTCGCTTGGACAACTCGGGGCGTTCCCAGACGTCTCCGAACAGGACGTTGGCGCTGAGTTCCGCCATTTTGGGGGCTACTTCCAGGGCGGGATTGGGGGTAGTCATAAGGTCTCCTCCTATGCGTTTGGGGTTGCTCGGGGCTTGGGCCGGCTCCGCCAGTTCCCCAAGGCCTCGATCGGCGGGGTTTCTGTCGGTGATAGTTGGGCCAAGTTCGACCGGCAGTTACGACTCCCGGCCCCAGGTTACGCCAAAATCGGCCCTTTCTACAACCTGCCCGGTGAAGGTCTCCGCCGATTGACCGGCCAGCCATAACGCTGCCGGGATAACTCGGTCCGGTTCTACCATAGGGATGTGCGCCGTGCTGAGCCAGTCGCCACGGCGGTTCATCCAGGTATCCACCCGGCCGGGGCTGAGCAAGTTCACCGCTATATTTTGAGGACGGACTTCCTCAGCCAGGCTCAAGAACATCCGCTCCAGGGCCGCCTTGCTCATCGAGTACCCCACTCGGCCTTCCCGGTAACCCCGGGCCGAACCGGAAGTGATGCCGATGATGGAGCCGGAACCTTGAGCCAGCATCGCCGGCAAAGCGTATTTGCAAAGGAGCAGAGGCGCTCGCACATTAACCGCCAGGCAACGGTCGAGCAACTCCGGGTCGAGGTCAACCACCGGCGATTCGCAATCTATGCCGGCGTTGGATACCACTATGTCTATTTTCCGGTAGTGATCAAGGGCGGTTTGGACCAGGGCGTGGATTTCCCCGGTGTCTGATACATCGCATTTTACGGCTAGAGCTTCCCCGCCGGCCCGCCTGATCGATGCTGCGGTATCGTGAATGTTTCCCGAGGCGTAACGTTCAAACTCGCCCCCGGCGGCGACTTCCTGCACGCTCCGTGAAGCGACTATCACTCTGACTCCGGCCCGGGCCAAGCCATATCCTACGGCGCGGCCGATGCCCCGGCTGCCGCCGGTAACGATGGCTACTTTGCCGGCTAGTTGCATAGTGTCGGAGGTCAGACGGCGGACCTGAACTTGGGCAGGCTAATGGTGTCGGTCAGGTCATCAAAGACCACTTCCACCGCCATCCCGCACTTGATTACTGCCGGGTCGGCTTCCATTTCCACCAGGTGAGTGCAGATACGGGCGCCGCCTTCCAGTTCCACCACGGCCGGGACATAAGGCACCATATCCCGAAAAGCCGGGGTTGGGGCGCGGTGTACGATGCAAAAAGTGTGTACCGTACCGCGACCGCTGCTCTGAACCCAGTCGGTATTACGGGAGAAGCAGCCGGGGCAAATGTCCCGGGGGTAAAAGTAGGTGTTGTCGCAGTCCCGGCAGTGGCGGAGCCACAGCTCATGCTTCTTGCACTTCTCCCAGTAGAAATCCGATTCCGGCTGCGGCACCGGCGGGGTAATTGGCGGGGCGGGCTGATTCTGCTGGGTCATCCTTTTGCTCCTTGTTGTCGCCGGACAAAACGATGCCGGCATTCGCATTGTAGGCTCGATACCCGAACTCGATTTCCTCAATAACAAGAAGAGCATAAGGAGAAAACAATTCAGCGTCAAGCGGATGTCAACTCCGGCCAGAATTTTTGGATTTTCGTTCGCCTTGAGCTTGTCGAAAGGGCGCTGCCGCTCCGGTTGTCATAACTCCATTTAGCGGTTATCTTGACCTCAGCTATTCCTGATACTGATTGTATCGACTATTATCTTGCCGGAGGTTCGTGGGGAAATGCGCGTTGCAGTGATGGGTGCGGGCAGCATCGGGGGGTATTTTGGCGGAATGTTGGCCCAAGTCAGCAACGATGTAACGTTGATTACCCGGGGCGCTCACTTGACCGCCCTCCGGGAGCATGGCCTGCAAATCCACACCGATACTGAACTGTTGAACATCCCTTGCGGCGCTGGTTTGTATGCCACCGACAACCCGGCTGAGGCTGGTGTTGCCGATTTAGTCCTGTTGGCGGTTAAGACTTACCAGAACGAAGGGGCTATTCCGGCAATGCTGCCGCTGCTTGGCCCGGAAACTGCCATCCTGTGTTTGCAAAACGGGATAGACAGCTACCAAACCGTCGCGCAGGAAGTGGGGCCGGAGAAAACGCTGCCCGGAGCGGCCTACATTGAGGCTTCTGTACCCCGCCCCGGCGTCATACGTCAAAACGGCAGCGTGGTTCGCATTGTATTCGGCGAACTTGACGGCAGTCTTTCGGAACGGGGCAAGCTGATTCTCGATACCTTGAACCGCGCCGGGATACCCGCCGAGTTGAGCCGTGATATCCGGATAACCCTCTGGAGCAAGCTCCTATTCATCGCTACTATGGCCGGGGTAACCTCCCTATCCCGGGAAACTATGGCGCAGTTGATGCCTCGTTCCGAGTGGCGGCAAGTTATTGTCTCCTGTATGCAGGAGATAGAAACCGTGGCCCGGGCCGCCGGCGTAAACCTGGATGCCGCCATAGTGCAAAACACTTTGGCGTACATTGAAGGTTCTCTGGAGGATATGCACGCCTCGATGTATGCCGATATTAGGGCCGGCCGCCCGCTGGAACTGGAGGCTCTAAACGGCGCGGTGGTAAGGGTCGGTCGCGAAACCGGCGTGGCCACGCCGATTAACGACTTGATTTACGCTGCCCTCAAGCCTTACGTGCGGGGTGGGGGATGAAACCGCATAGCTGGCCAAGGCCTGGCAATTTGCTCCGGTTGCTTCTTTTGCCGCCGGCGCTCTTGGCCGCCGCTTGTATGACTGAGGCGAGGCCAGCTTCCCCGACGCCAGAGCAGGGTTTCACTACCGAGGCGGATAAGGTGCATCCGACGCTGAAGCCGGAGCCAAACCCGGACGCCTCCGCGCCCGAATCGGCATCCGCTTTCCGATCAAGCCTGACGCTGCAATTGGAGGACGAGCCGCCGGAAATGGTTGCAGGGGGGGCCCTTCCCATCTCGATACGAAACATAACGTCTGAACTGGTAGAGCAGCGACCTGAGTATGACATCGCCACCGACATTGCTACGCTAATCAAACCCCACTTTTTGGCCCGCACCGCCGAGGAAGACCTGATCGAGATTAGCGCACCGCCGAATTTGATTGTTGAATGGGAAGGAAAGGCAGTTCTGCGGGCGATGGAGGACGGCGTTGCGTCCTACATTGACTTGCTGGCGCTGCAATCCGAACTGCTCGGGGAACACCCGGTTCATAAGATATATCGGCTGATGGCAATGGGCATTCCACTTTCCGATGACCTGCGGAACAAGCTGACCAGCGATGCGGCGGCCGACCTGTTTACCAACGTCGAGTTTGAGTATTTGAGAGGCAAAGAAGGGACTGGAGTGGTGTCGGAGGTTTTCCCCGACGGCACTTTGCTGGTCATTCCTCTGGATTTGCCACGGGAGTGGCGGAGCCAGGATTCGCGGATTGCTTCTCCTTCTCACCTACACCTGAATCCAAGGGCCTTAAACGCCGGAGTATCCGACCTAGCTCGAGAGTATGAGCGGGAAATTCTGGCTCTGCCTTTTGATGAGCAACGCTACCCGGCGGCGGCGCTGGCCCGGAAACAGTGCGACCTTTACCGGGAAAGCCTCAATCACTCCCGGTACGCTAACCTAATGAACTCCTTGGGATTCCGGTTTACTCCACAGCATGTAGCCGGGGATTTGGAAAGAACGGACTTGACCTTCGGCCGGCGAATGCAGTCCTTGCTTTGGGGCGGCGCCGGCGTCGGGATGCAGTATTACGGCTTTGAGGGCGAGTGGATTTCCGACATCCTGCGGCAGGAAGAAGTAACCTGGCTCGAAGAATGTGATACCGCCGGCGGCATTCGCAATTACCAGGGGCCGGGCGATACCGGGGAACGGTACTACTTAACCGTCCGGCGATCTCTGGAACCGGATAAGAGGCGGCGGTACCGAATCCTGGCCTTGGACGATACCGGCAGGGCCGAGGAAATCTACACCGCCCCTGGCATAATCTTGATGGCTTTGCCTATGCCTTTTGACGACCGAACCTGGCTGCTGAGCGCAGAGGGCTGGCCTTCGCCTGAAGGGGACAAGCCGGCTGATCCCCGCTGGCAGGCAGTTTATATGGTGAACTTGGCGAGTCCGGAGCAGTATGAGAAGGTTCGGTATCCTATAGCCCAGTTTCCCGACGCCCCCGAGGCCGGATTGTACGGCGTTTCGCCTCGGCTGAGCGGCGACGGAGGCTATTTGTTCAACACGCTTTACGGCTTTCGCGACGAAGGCGGAGGAATATGGGTGGTGGATGTGTCGCAGAAGGGTTTCCAGGAAGATAGGGATAAGTTCGCCCGAATTGTAGACTGGGATCATACCTTAAGCTGGACGCTTCTGAACGGTCCCGCCGTTGAACCTCCGGTGTTGCACGTCTTTATGACCGGCAAAGAAGTGGCCGACGACTTTGCGATGACCGCTAATATCCTCCGTATTCGAGATGCTGGCTTGGAGTCGTCAGTTGAGCGGGAAGAACGGCTGTTGCAGATGGCGGGCTGGAACCCGACGCCTTTAGGGTGGCAGCGACTTTCCGATTCCCAATACCGAGTTCTGGTCGAAACTCACTATAACTACGAAAGCTCTCTGCTGCCCCGGGCCAAGGGCGTTTACATCGTGCCGGTGAACCTCAGCATAGAAAATGGGGGCAATTAAGGTTCAAAAACCGTAGCCGGCAAACAATTCCCGGGCTGTCAACTTGTCGGGTAGAGCGCCAAAAGCCATGGTATAAAAGCCGCGATAACCAGAGGATTCCAGCCGGTGAAAGACTGCCGGAAAGTCGATGTTGCCCTCTCCGGGGTTCAGGTGCACTTCCCTTTCCCCGGTGTTGTCGGCCAAGCGCACCTCCCCGATACGCTCTACCCCGAAGGCGTCCAGAAAGCCGTCAACACCCTCCGGCGTCAGGTGGGCGTGATTGATGGTGAAGGCCCAGCCGAACCGGTCGGATGCTATGGCATTGAAGTAATAACGGCACTCCTCGACAGTATGGGCCAAGTAGTGGACTTCGGCGTCCTCCGGCTCAAAGTTCAGATTTTCCAGCAGCAGGGTTACGCCCGCTTGTTCCGCGCAGGTTGTAGCCCGTTTCAGCCGCTCCAGGGACGCCCTCATCCGGGTATCCAGGTCGCTGCTGAAGTGATAGCCGCCATGCACCACCACGCCGTGGCAGCTCAGCCGCCGGGCCAAGTCAATGTTGTCCTCCAAATACCGGTCAACTGCTGTGTCCACGTAAGGCGAAAACTCGGCTACGTTGACCGATGACGCGGTGTGCAAGGTCAGGATTATTCGGTTGTTGCGGCAACTGGCGATGACTGGTTCCATCCGCGCCTCGGTCCAGGTGTCCAGGCGATTGGGACCTTGGTCGGCGTTAAAATCCAGATAGTGAAAGTCATGGGTTGCCGCTGTTGCCAGGGCTTCTTCCAAAACGGTGGTTCCGGCGTCGTATCCGATGCGCTCGCGCAGCTTAGTCAAATCAATAGCTCCTGATTCCAATAAGTTACAGCTTGGCCGGCGCAGTTTCCAAGGTTGTCGTAATCCATCCGGTCAGCAGCGCGGCCAGTTCCTCTCGACATTCTTCCAGCCGATGCTCGGCTCCCTCATAGAGTTTAGCTGCTTGGGTTGGTTGGCCCAGTCGTAAATCTGCTGTCCGTAGGAGTAGGGTAGCCGGGTGTCGCTTTTACCGTGAACGACCAGCAGGGGACAGGGAGAGAGCAAGCCGACCATATTAGCGCCGTAGGTTTGCGAGAACAGGGACACCACCCCGTCCACGTGCCTACTGACCACTCCGGCGGCGACAACCACGGCGTCGCCAAAGGAATAGCCTACCAGCGCTACCGGGTCGTAGTCCAAATCTTCAAAATTAGGTTATCCCGGCCATCAAGTCCACAGTGAACTCAGGGAGAACGTTGGGTTGGCGGTAATTCAGGCGCAACAAAGACCCCCCTGACTGATCAAGGATTCCGCCAACTGGGCATACAGCCCCAGCCCCGGCCCGCCGAAGCCGCCCGGGCGCCGCAGACCCAGATTACGCCCTTGCGGGCCTCCGGGGCTTGATGCAGTACGGGGGTATCTCTCCCCGGTCGGCGCTGAGGGCTAGTCCTTCTCCCACCTCACCCTCGGGGAGCGGGATAGAGAGGGCCTCTCTGACCGACACGTTTAAGTAGTCTTCCCGCCGGTCGTAACGGCCAGGAGGAATGGGGCGGTCATTGCTGGTCATAATCAGCGCCCCCTCTTGAGTTGGAGCTGTTCTTGCAATCCTAGTCGAACTCGGCGGGCCTGTCCACATCGGACGGTGTCCGGGGTATCTCCAGGTTGTCAACTCTTACCCTACTGGTTATTATTCTAGTTGGCTGGAACTAAGTGAGGCGCGGAACTGCCTTCGCTGCTAATGCTCGGCGGGAGAGGAACAATGGCGCAGATTCCCATAGACGGCTGGCTTTCGGTCAACGGGATTAGCTTGCACTACCGGGATTGGGGTGGCTTTGATAGGCCGGGAGCGCAGCCGGTGGCGTTGCTGCACGGTTTGGCTTCCACCTGCCATATATGGGACTTGGTAGCTCCCATACTAGCTAAGGACTTTGCGGTTGTTGCTATTGACCAGCGAGGGCATGGGCAGAGCGACAAACCGGATTACGGGTACGATTTCGCCACCGTGGCCCGGGACTTGTTGGGCGTAATTGCGACCAGGAATATGGAGAAGCCGGTTATCGTGGGCCACTCCTGGGGCGCTGACGTGGCTTTGGAGTTTGCAGTAGCCTACCCGGACTTGCCCCAAGGCATCTGTTTCGTTGACGGGGGAATGATTGAACCATCGGCTCGGCCCGGTATGACTTTGGAGCAGGCGCGGGTGGATATGGCCCCGCCGGTGTTCACCGGGATGACCCTGGAGCAGTTCCGAAAGCGGTTCCGAGACCGTCCCAAGCCCTTTCCTCTGCCACCGGAGTTTGAGGAAATCCTGCTAGCAAACTTCGAAGTTATCGAGGATGGTTCCATTCGGGCTTGGCTCAGCCGGGAGAACCACCTGCGAATTATAGACGCCCTTTGGGAACACCATCCTCCCCAGCTTTATCCGAAAGTTTCCTGTCCGGTTTTGATATTGCCGGCCCGCATGCAGAACGATGACTCCGTCGCCGCCCGCGCCATGCGGCGGGAAAGTAGCGTGGCTGTCGCCGAAAAAGCCTTGCCGAGGGGCAAGACAGTGTGGCTGGAGGACAGCATCCACGACGTGCCGGTACAGCGTCCCGAACTGGTGGCCGAGCTCATCCGAGAGCATATCTCCTCGGGGTTTTTCGGCTAGTCCCGGCCTCTTTGCATCCTGAACCTCATTCATCTCTTTATCCCCTGGGCTTCGGGCTTACCAGAGGGCGGCCATAAGCGGGCGCCGGGAAATTAGGATACCCGTAATATGTCCCCGTGATATGGAGTTGATGCCGCGCTCCGTTTGACAGCAGGTAGGGCCAAGTTTACACTACCTGCTAACACTCCTACCCAAAAACCCCGGGAAAACTCCAAGAAAATTACAAGGGGGAAGCAACGCAATGACTACTGCCGGCACCGGCGAATATACCTATGAGCTGATTCAGGACTGGCCCAAGCTGCCTGATGGGGAGTCTTTGGGCATCGTCAGCGCCGTAGCCACCGACTCCCAGGACCGAGTCTATGTTTTCCAGCGTCAAGACCCGCCGGTGATGGTTTTTGACTCGGAGGGGAACTATCTGAACTGCTGGGGTATCGGCGCCATCGCCGACCCTCACGGCATTACCATCAGCGACGACATCGTTTACATCACCGACCGCTCCGACCAAGTGGCGGTCAAATTCACTCTGGACGGCAGACCCTTGCAAGTCATCGGTGAACGGGGCGTTTACTCCGATACCGGTTGCGAACGACCCGGCGACTTGGCGCCTCGGGCCGCCGGGCCTTTTAACTACCCCACGGAAATGGTTCCCAGCCCCTCGGGCGACCTCTATATTTCTGACGGCTACCGCAACAGCCGGGTGCACCGTTTTACCAAGGACGGGCAATTGATTGCTTCTTGGGGTCAGCCGGGAAATACCGAGCCAGGCCACTTTCACCTGCCCCACAGCTGCTTGGTAGACCCGGACGGCAAGGTGTATGTTTGCGACCGGGCCAACCGACGGGTGCAGATTTTCTCCCCGGATGGTGCGTTCATTACCCAGTGGACTAGCGGTATGGGCGGCCCCGACGACATTTCGCGAGACAGCGACGGGGTTTTCTACATCGCCGAGCAAGAGGTGGACGGTGGGCCGCCCCATGTCAGCGTCTGGCAGGCGGACGGGACGCTGATAACCCGCTGGGAAATTCGCCACGCCCACGGCCTTTGGGTGGACTCCAGAGGCGATATTTACTTGGGTCTGACCACCAACCATAGTGTCGATAAGTGGGTGCGCCGGCGTTAACCCGGCTTAGCGCACCCAATACCGGTAGCTCAACTTAGCAGGGAGGCACGCGGCGATGGCTATAGTTAACACTGACAAGCACGACTATGAGTTGGTTCAGGACTGGGCCAGCTTGCCTGAGGGTTGGACCTTCGGCGTGGTAAGTTCGGTAGCCAGCGATTCCCAGGATCGGGTCTATGTCTACCAGCGCAAGGATCCGCCTATAGTTGTATTTGACACCGAGGGCAACTACCTCAACTCCTGGGGCATCGGGGCCTTTAACCTGCCCCACGGTTTTTGTATCGTGGACGACATTATCTATCTGACCGACCGGGAAGACTCGGTTTGCCTGAAATATACCCTGGACGGCAAACCATTGATGGTGATTGGCGAGCGCGGCGTTCACTCCGATACCGGCTGTGAAGATGCCGGGGCATTGGTTCCCCGGGCCGCCGGGCCATTTAACTATCCTTCGGAAATGTACCCGTCCCCCTCGGGTGACCTTTACGTTTCCGACGGTTATCGCAACAGCCGGGTGCACCGCTTCAGCGGAGATGGACGGCTGATAGCTTCTTGGGGTGTGCCTGGCAAGGGCGGGCCGGGCGAGTTCCACCTGCCCCACAGCCTGTTGATTGACGAAGAGGGGTTGATTTACGTCTGCGACCGGGAAAACAGCCGGGTACAGGTATTCACCGGCGAAGGCGAGTTCTTGAATATGTGGACGGATATGACCCGCCCCAACGATATTTCCCAGTCCACCAACGGCGACTTTTACATCGCCGAGTCTTCGCTGGAGGGTTCAACGCCCGGTATCAGCGTGCGGGATAAGGAAGGGCGAACCTTGTCCCGCTGGGACTCCCGCTCCGCTCACGGCCTGTGGGTTGACAACCAAGACAACGTTTACCTGGCTCTGACCGGCGCGATGAGTGTGGACAAATACGTAAAGCGTTAAGCCGGCTTAAATATCTGCAAGGAGTTGCAGGTAGGGCTCAAGCCCCGACTTGTTGCTGGGTTCGTTAGTCCTTCCGTCCCAAGAACGCCAGAAGCGCGGCGACCAGCAGTAGAACTGTTGCCAAGGCGTAAAACAAGGAGATAAAGACAACTCCCAGAATAGCTGATACTGCCATCAGAATTGCGGACAGTCGAGGCTTGGCGATGGCTAAAGCGGCGCCTACCAAGCCGACAACAGACATCACCAAGGCGCCGAACCCGAGCCAAGCGATTTCGGCGCCTTCACCCAGGGCGGCGCTAATGCCCCCAACCACGAGACCAAGAACAGCTCCGGTAAATCCGGCTGTTGCGCCGAATATGCCGATAATCAAAGCGGCGATTTTCACTGTCCATCTCCATTGGTAAGGCCTATTAGCCTATCGAGGAAATGCCTCCCGGACGCCGCCGTCCACTGGAATCATCGCTCCGGTAGTCTTGGCCGAGCGGCTGGAAGCCAGGAATAGCGCCGTCTCTGCTACGTCCTCGGCAAAGACTCGGGCCTTCAGCAGATTGCGTTGCCGGTAGAAATCCTCCAGCCCCTCCACAGTCACCCCGTGGGCGGAGGCTCGTTCCTGCCGCAATTCTTGCGACCAGAGCTGGGAACCCTGGAATACCGCATCCGGGTTCACCACGTTTACCCGAATGCCGTGTTGCCCGTTTTCCAGGGCCAGCACCCGGGCCAACTGCACTTCGGCGGCTTTGGCTACACTGTAGGCCCCGAACTCGGCGCCCGGCGCCAGTACGTTCTTGGTGCCAATGAACACCAGGCTGCCACCGATGCCTTGCTCCTTCATGAGCTTGACCGTTTCCGCCGCCACCAGAAAATGGCCGGTGGTGTTGATGTCCAGGGAACGCTGCCAGTCGGTCAGGGAGAGGTTGTCAATAGTTCCCACCGGGGCGATGCCGGCGTTGGAGACCAGGATGTCCAAGCCACCGTACGCGCGGCGCAGTTCCTGAAACGCCGTCGTCACCTGTTCGGCATCGGCCACGTTCAGCATAAAGGCCGCCGCCCGCTCCGGCCCGATGGCATGATTAATCTCATTGGCGGCCTCCTCCGCGCCCTCGGCGTCCAGATCGGTAATCAGCACATGGGCGCCCTCAGCCGCCAGTCGCCGGGCAATGACCTTGCCGATACCGCTGGCCGCCCCGGTAACCAGGGCAACTTGCCGGGCCAATTCCTTTTCCGGCGGGGCCAGGGTCAGCTTGTATAACTCCAGGGGCCAGTACTCGGCGTCGTAAGCGTCTTTAGCGGTCAAAGAGGTATAGTCGCTGACTGACTCGGCGGCGCGCAGCACGTTGATGGTGTGGTGGTAGATGTCGTTGGTGATCCGGGACGCCCTGGCATCCCGTCCGGTAGTCCACATCCCCACGCCGGGCAGCAGTATCACCCGAGGGTAGGGGTCAAGCATAGAGTCGTCGCCCGTGGTGTTTTTCTGATACCAGGCGGCGTATTCCGCGGCGTAGTCGGCCATAGCTCGCCGCAAAACCTCCTTTACCGATTCCGGATATTCCGGGCTTTCAACGTCGAGCCAAAGGGGTTTGCGCTTGGTATGAATCAGATGGTCGGGGGTAGCTGGGCCAATGGCGCTCAACCGCTGCCCTTGGGCGGAGCCGATGAACTCCAGAACATCCGGGGCGTCATCAAAGCGGAGCACTGCCCGGCGTTGCTGGCTAACCAGACCCCGCAGGGTAGGGCCGAGGGCAGCGGCGACCCTGGCTCGGTGGTCAGAGGCCAAGGGGTTCCGCTGCCAGCCGCCAAAAACTGCCGAGGAAGCCTTCTCGCGCCCCTGAACAGCATACTCTTCGGCTTTGCTCACCAAGTCTATATGGCGGTCGTAAGCATCCTTGGCGCTGTCCCCCCAGGTAAACAAGCCGTGGTTCATCAGCACTACGCCGTCGAGGCGGGGAGATTCCTTTACTGCCAATCCCACCAATTTGGAGAGCCGGAAACCTGGCCTCAGGTATTCCACCACCGCCACGTCGTCCCCATATACCCGCCGGAGAATGTCGTCGGCTTCCCGGTTGTTGGTCAAGCCGACCACCGCATCGGCGTGGGAATGGGCTACGCACATATAGGGCAAAAAGGCATGGAGCAAGGTTTCGATGGAGGGTCGGGGCGAGTTGGGGTCTAGGACGCATCGATCCAGATAGTCCACCATCTCCTCGTCGGACATCTCTTCCCGCTCAAAGACGGGCAAGACTTCCTCCAACTTGAGCCGGGGAAACTGCCACCGCTCCATAGACTTGAGGTCGGAGCCAGAGCCTTTGATGCGCATTACCGACACATCCCGCCCCAAGAAGTCCTTTTCGGTAACCTTGATGGAGGTGTTGCCGCCGCCCCAGACCACCAGGGATGGGTCGGCGCCAATCAACCGACTCATATAAACTAGCTTGTCCAGTTCGTTAAGTTCCTGAGCTTCACTTTCCGACCACAGGTTTTCCATCGCCGACTCCCCGCTCAATTATTTGGCGCCAAGTCCGGGACGCCCTGGATTAGGATACGCTGGTCTCAAGCCCTAGCAAGCTTTCCAAGTTCTTCCACAGGATACGGTCCTTTTCCTCTTGAGTCAGGCTTTCGAGTCCTTGCAGCCAGCCTACGGGAGATGGTTCCCAGGGTACGAAGGGATAGTCGCTGCCCAGTACTACCCGGTCAATGCCTACCGAGTCAATCAGGAAGCGTAGCGACGGCTCGTCCATTACCACCGTGTCGTAGTAAAGGCGGCGTTTATAGTAACTGGGCGGCCGGCTGATGTTGACGCGGGCCTCAGAACGAACTTGCCAACCCCGGTCTAGTCGGCCCATGCCAAAGCAAGCCGGGCCGCCGCCGTGGGCCACACACACCTTCAAGTCAGGACATTTTTCCAGAACGCCGCCAAAGATTAAGGCGGCTACCACCAAGGTGTCTTCCAAGGGGACACCGATGCAGTTAGGCATAGCTAGGCGATTAGTTCGTTCTTGCATAATGTTATGCTGGGGTTGGGGGTGAAAAAAGAGCGCTGCGCCCATGGACTCGGCGGCCTGAAACAGCGGCAGAAACTCCGGCTCGTCCCAAGTCTTGCCGTTAACTGCGGTGTCCAGTTCGGCTCCTTTCAGACCCAGAGTATTCACCGCCCGGTCTAGTTCGGCGATGGCCGCCCCCACGTCCTGCACTGGCAGAGTAGCCATTCCGGCGAACCGCTGGGGCGCTTCCTTGACGAATTCGGCGATATCATTGTTCACCTCTTTAGCCTGGGCCAATCCCGCCGTCGGCTCCAGGTGGTAACCGAAAACCTGGGTATGCAACGACACTACCTGCACCTCAGTGCCGAGACGGTCCATATCTGCGATGCGCTCTTCCGGGGTGAAGCGCAGCTTGGGATTGATGCCGACCCGCTTGCCTTCTTTAACGAAGATGTTCCGCTGGTCCGCCCCTTCGTAGCGCATTCCGTACCAGTCCTGGCCGGAGTCCAGGGTAGCGAACATTGACCGGGTAAAGGTATGGGCATGGATGTCTATGCTCCGCATCCGATAACCTCCCGAGGGTAATAGTGGGTAAATAGCGATACTAGCTAGATTAGTTGTTGCCGTGTAATGGGCTGTAATGGGCCATGGTTCCGGCCCCGGATTACCCGGCGGACTACCAGGTTAAAGATTCAACAGGCTTTCCAGGTTCTTCCACAGAATTAGTTCCTTCTCTTCTTGGGTTAGGCTTTCCAGCCCCAGTATCCAGGATACCGGCCAGTCAAACACCATATCATAAGGCCAGTCGGTGCCGAAAAGCACCCGGTCGGCGCCCACCCGATCGATCAGGTAACGCAAGGCTTCTTCGGTGTAAACGATGCAGTCATAGTAAAAGCGGTTGAGGTAGGCGCTGGGCGGTTGGCTGGGCTTGGTCGGAGAGTCAGGCAATCCGCGCCACCCCCGGTCAACCCGGCCAATGCCATAGCAGGTGTAGCCGCCGCCGTGGGACAGACAGATTTTCAGGTCGGGGCAGGCGTCCATCACCCCGCCCAGTACCAGAGCAGAGAAGGTAACCGCCCGGTCAGCCAGGTTGCCGATGGTGTTGGGCAGGTGGTAGCGGTCGGTGCGAAAGTCAACGATAGTGCCGTCGCCCTGGTGAAAGAGAATCAACGCGCCCGACTGCTCCGCCGCTTTCCAAAAAGGCAGGAACTCCGGCTCGTCCAGCAGCTTGCCGTTTACATGGTCGTTAATCATCGCCCCCTTGAACCCTTGGGACATAATGCGTTCCAACTCGGCGATGGCGGCGTTTACGTCCTGCATCGGCAGGGTGCCCAGGCCGGCGAACCGGTCGGGCCAGCTTTTGACCATCTGAGCGATTTCGTCGTTGGAATCTCGGGAAGTGGCAAGGGCTACCGCTGGGTCCAAGCGGTAGTTATAGAAACCGGAGTAGGGGGACAGCACATGTATATCCACGCCCAAGGAATCCATATCCGTCATTCGCTCTTCCGGCGTCCAACGGGCTTTGGGGGGCAACCCGCCGCGCTGGTCGCCGACAATGGCGATTTCTTGTCCTCGATCGTCCTGCTCCCGCCGCAGGGAATGCCAGTTTCCCCCGTTTTCCGTAGCCCTCCAGAAGCATTGGGGTGTAATGTGGGCGTGGATGTCGATACTTCGCATAGCTCCTCTCCGGATAAATTCGGCTGGAGGGTCGGTTTCCCCTCTTGCGAATATAACTACATAATGTTGCTTGAAGTTGGCCCAAACGTAGCATAGCGGTTAACGCTCTGTCAATTTGACCTGCAACGCCATGCTAACGCGTCCGACTGTCCCGTAGCTGGTCATTGCCGGACGGGGGCGGATAACGTATATTGGAAACTGAATCAGCGAGGAGGGAAGGGAGGAAGCCTGATGCGGATTCTTTTGATTGCCACCAACCGGCATCAACGGCTGATGAGCCGGATGAACGCCCGACCTTTGCCCATTGGCTTGGCCTACATCGCCGGCCACTTGGACCCGGAAAGGCACCAACTCAAGGTTTTAGACCTGATGTTCTCCGACGACTACCTAGCCGATGTGGCAGCGGCGGTCGCCGAATTTCAGCCCGAACTGGTGGGACTTTCCCTGCGCAACTTGAGCAATCACAGCTATCTAGATCCCCAATGGGCTTTGCCGGTTGCCAAAGAGGTAATCGACCGGGTCAGGGAAACTTCCGGCGTTCCTATCGTCTGTGGCGGACCGGCATTCAGCTTGCTGCCCCGGGAGTGTTTCGATTATCTGGAACCCGACTTGGGTCTGGCCGGAGACGCGGGAGAAACTTTTGCCGAGCTGGCAAGTCGGCTGGAAATCGGCGAACCCTCTTACCTAGACCTACCCGGACTGGTCTATCGGGAAGCAGGCCAAACAAACTATAACGGTATGCATTGTTCCTCGAAGTTTTCCCGACCGCCCCGGTTTGGCGACTTGGATATGGACCGATACCAAAAGGCCGGCTTCGGTATCGGCGTCCTGACCAAGCTGGGCAATTTCAGCTATCCGGCATCCCCAGGCGATGAGCCGGTGGAGAAACGCGCCTGGCGGGTGATTCGTCCCATCGATGAGGTGATACGGGAAGTTCGGGAAATGGAACAGCAGTACGGCTTGCGCCAGGTGTTTTTTATTGACAGCGGTTTCAACGTCCCCCTGTCCCACGCCAAAGAGCTTTGCGCCGCCTTGACCGAGTCAGACCTGAAACTGCGCTGGAACACCGTTCTGGCGCCTTACGGTTGCGATGCGGAACTGGTTGGTATGATGAAGCGGGCCGGTTGCGCCCTGGCGCTGCTGGGCAATACGCAAGGCGACGGCCACGACGGGCTGTCGCTGGGGGAGCGGTTGGAGCCATTGCTGGAAACCTGCCGCCGTTGCGAGGAAGGCGACCTGCGCTACACTATTTCGCAGCGGTTCGGCGAACCTGGCGAAACCCGGCAATCAGTAAAGCAAAAACTGGAGTTCCTAGGCAGCATTAAGCCCTCCCTGGCGAACCTGCGGGTGGGCGTAAGCGTTATGCCCGGCACGCCAGAGGCCCGGCTGGCCCTGGAAGAGGGACTGATCGTGGACGAAGGCGAACTCATCCGCCCCACCTTTTACCTGGCTCCGGCGGTTCGGGACTGGCTGGTGGATTACCTGCGGGAGCAAGCTGCCGCTCAACCCCGTTGGAACCTGTTGTAGAGGAGGAAGCATTGGAACCGGAAAGCAAGTTCATCGAAGCCAACGGAATTACCCTGCACGGCCTTTCTTGGGGCAACCCGGATAACCCCCTGCTGATTATGACTCACGGCATCGGTCTTTGCGCTCAAGTCTGGAACCCGCTTGCTCAAGACTTGGCGGCTGATTATCACGTTCTTTCCCTCGACCTTCGGGGCCACGGCGACAGCGACAAGCCGGGCAGTTATACCTTCGACCGAATGGCCGAGGACTTGGTAGGTTTGGTGCAAGAGTTGAACCCGCCGCAACCCCCTTACGCCATCGGCCATTCAGCTGGGGGAATGACCATAATGATTGCCAACTCCATGGCGCCGGGAATCTTCGGGCCGACGGTTCTGGTGGACACCCGGGTTGGCCCGGCTTTGGAAGCGCATAGCCCGGAGGAACGGGAAGAGCGGATGAATCGAACCCGCAACAAGCGGGCGGTCTGGGAAAGCCGAGAGGTGATGTACGACGCCTATCGAAATCGGCGGGTCTTCAGCACTTGGACCGACGATGCAGTGCGGGACTACATCCATGGCGGAACTCGCTTGCTGGAGGACGGTCGGGCTGAACTGAAATGTCCTACCGAAGTTGAGGCCATATATTACGAGGCCCGCCATTCTCTGGACCCAACGCCCTACTTGAAGCAATTGGCCGGCCAATATCTGTTACTGCTGGGCCAAACCGGCAACTACCCGGACGAGAAAGCCCGCAACAGCGAGGAGATAAAGCGTTTCCTGCGGGAAGCCAAAGGAGCGCAATTAAAGACCTTGCCCCAAGGTTCTCACTTCGTGGCGATGGAATACCCGAACATGGTTCTGCAAGCTGCCCGCGAATACCTGGATGAGCATCGTCTGGGCGGCGACTAAACTGCGCCCGGCTGCGGGCTGGACAAACGATAAATAAAAACGCCCGGAAGTCCGCTTCCGGGCGTTTTTATTTATCAGTATAGATCTTGGTGCCGAAGGTCGGATTCGAACCGACACGGGGTTGCCCCCACCGGTTTTTGAGACCGGCGCGTCTACCATTCCGCCACTTCGGCCAGCTTTTTACCAGATGATGTAATTCATCTACTAGCATAAGCGATGCAGGCCTGTAACGCAAATCTCAAATCATCGCAAATCGTGGAACTTAGCTCCAGGGCAAGTGCAAAGTCAGACCGTCAAACCAGGCCGGCGTCGACCGGAACCCGGGAGCTGTCGAGGGAACACCGCTTTTCCTCGAGGAATCCACCTCCCCACTTTAGCGGGGAGGACGGAATGGGCCAGGACTACCCAGAGGCTGGCGCCCGCAGAGACGACTTTGCGATCATCCTGCTTAACTTAAAAGAGCGGCCGGTTTGCGGCAGACGATAACGGAGCATTTTGAGTAGATTCAAAACAGCAGATAGCCTCACTATAAGAGATTGCTTAAGTCCGAGCATTTCCCTTGACAACCCCACTCCCCGTAGTATAATTACCCTGCTATTAAATTGGTCTGACCACTTGGCTTGAACTGGGGCGATGCAAGAACAAATACACCAAGTAAAACGGCGGCGGCTGTACGAAGAAATCGTGCAACAGTTCCATCTCCTCATTCGGCAAGGCGCGCTCCGGCATGGCGACCGGCTCCCTGCGGAGCGAGAGTTGGCGGAGCAGTTCCAGGTCAGCCGCAGCTCAGTACGGGAGGCTATCCGCGCTCTGGAACTGCAAGGCTTGGTGGTCAGCAAGCGGGGTTCCGGCACCTTCATCAACACCGAGAACCTGGATGCCGCGCTGGATTTGGTGGCAGCCAACCTAAACACCGGGGCAGCGGCCTTGCAGGACGTTTTCGAGATGCGCCACTTAATGGAACCCCATATCGCCGCCTTGGCCGCCCAGCGCGCCACCCCTGACGAGGTGCGTCAGCTACGGCAGATACTGAAGGAGCAGCAGCGGCAGATTGACTCGGGCGAAACCGGAGTAGAATCGGACACCGCCTTTCATTTTACCCTGGCGTCCGCTACCCATAACGCCACTCTGGTCAAGGTGGTCAGCGCCGTCGAGGACATCCTTCAACTGTCGCGAGACCGGTCGCTGCAAGAGCCGGGGCGCCCCCAACGCTCCCTGGCCTCCCACTGCCAGATTTTGCAGATGGTCGAACAGGGCGACGCCGGTGGCGCCCGGCAAGCGATGAATCACCATCTAACGACGGTGGAACCTTCGGCTCGCCCTGGTCAGGAACCTCGTCAGGCATTGGCGAAGTAGCTATCCATCCCCGTCGGCGATTAGCCAATGCCTGGAATCGAGGCCAACCCCCTACGGGACACCCGGGTCAAAACTAAACATTACAGGAGGGACTCTTATGAGCACAGTAGCTGTGGAGGTGGTGTACCGAGGCATCTTCCAGAAGACCTTGGCTCGGAACATTGTGCGCTCCATAGTATTCGCCGCCAGGAAAGAGGGAAAGTACGGCACGGCCTTTGGCCGTTACGGCGACTCCCCGGAACGGAACGGCATCCCGGCTAAACAGTTCGCCATTGTCGCCGACGACGCCGAGGAGCTGGAGGAGAACCTGGCAGTTTACGAAGCGCAGGAAGTTGACGTAACCATCAATGTTGATGACACTATGTGCAAAGGCATCGAGTCCTGGGCTTGGTACGGTTTGCAACCCATCAACGCCTTGACCAAGCCCGGCGGCACTCTGATTGTTACCTCTCGTCAAGATACCGATTCCCTGATTGAGGACATTCACCAGAAGGATCAACCCTACAATATCTCGGTGATAACCTCCGTTCCCAGCTTTTCCGGCCTGTGGGTTTACAAGGAAGACCACACCGACGTGCGGATTCTCGGCGCCTTGGCCAAGGTCTGTCCCCAATTGGTCAGCTTGGAATCTATGGTGGAAGCCATTCAGGACCAGGGCTGGGATGACCTGAAAGTCCGCTCGGCGGAACGAGCCTACGAGCGGGCCGGCCTGCGTCCGGTGGAGCCCGGCGAGGGCAGTTCGGATGCGCCCTTCAGCTTTGACCTGCCCGGCTGGACCACAATGGAAGAAGGACTGGTTATTCGCGGCATCGAGCAAGGCGCCGGCTTCCGCGGCGGCGAGGGCGGCTACCAGCCGGTACGCAGCGCTGTGTTCAAGAAATATAGCACTCGCTCTATGCGGCCAATAGTGAACTTCGAGACCTGCATCAAGTGCACGCTCTGCTGGCTCCAATGTCCGGACACCTGCTTCGACGTTACCCCAGACGGGCTTTACGACGCCAACCTTGAGTCCTGCTGCGGCTGCGGCGTCTGCGAAGCGGTCTGCCCGGTCCCCGATTGCGTAACTATGGTCAACGAGGCCGAATTCAACGACAACAATAGTCAGTACGAAGCCTGGCAGCAGGACAAGGAAGGCTACCGGCAGTGGATGACTTCACTAATTGAAGGACAAAAGCAGGTCGAGCGAACCCACGGCTTCCACCACGTAGGCGGCTACGCCGAGCAGCTTGCCGAGGCAGGGGAGGATTAGATGACTACTACCGAAGCCCAATTGTTTACGACCGAAAAAGAGGAGCTGATTAGCGGCAGCGAGGCCGTAGCTATTGCCTGCGCCCTGGCCGACGTTGACGTTATCACCGCCTATCCCATCCGGCCCTACGACACGGTGATGCAGTACGTGTCCAAGCTCAAGGCCGACGGCGCTTTCGACTGTGACTTCATCGTGGCCGAAAGCGAACACTCCCAGTTCGAGATTGTCAAGCACGCCTCCTCAGTGGGAGCGCGAACCTTTTGCGGCTCTAGCGGCGTGGGCTGGTTCTACGCCTTTGAAGCCATTGCCGTAACTGCCGGCCTGCGTTTGCCGGTGGTGGCGATGGTGGGCAATCGCGCTCTGGATGACCCCGGCGCTTTCGGCGTGGAACATAACGATGCCATGGCCGTTCGGGACTTGGGCTGGATGCTCTATTGGGTAGCCACAGCCCAGGAAGCCCTGGATATTGCGTTGATGGCCTGGAAGATAGCCGAGGATTCCCGTGCTTTCCTACCCTTTGCCCTCAGCTGCGACGGTTCCTTCCTGACGCACTCCCAAGCCATCGTAAATGTGCCGACCCAGGAGCAGGTGCGCCGTTTCCTTCCCGGTTACGACCGAGGCCGAATGCAGTTGCACCCGGACAACCCGATTACCGTTGCGCCCCAGGTAAACGAGGATTGGCTGATGGAGATTCGCCGCCAATCGGACGCGGCAATGCACCGGACGCCCGCAGTCATCAAGGAAGTTCACGAAGAGTTCAAGCAGGTCTTTGGGCGCGGCGACCCCAGCCCCTTCCTGGAAGAATACATGACCGATGATGACCCGGACATCATCCTGGTTGGTATGGGTACTTTGGCCCTGCCGGTGCGGGTTGCCATTCGGCGAATGCGGGAACAAGGTAAGAAGGTCGGATTTGTTCGAATGAAGTTCTTCCGCCCCTTTGCCACCGAGGAAGTTCAGGAAGCCCTCGGTAACTGCAAGGCCGTCGCCGTGGTGGATCGGGACTATTCCTTCGGCTCGCCCTCCTTTGGCGGGGTGCTGTTTAACGAAATCCGCTCCGCCCTCTACCCGCTGGAAAAGCGGCCCCACGTGGTCAACTTTATCGCCGGCTTGGGCGGACGGGAAGTTCGGGTTCGGGACGTGGAAGATATGGTAGAAATCACCCAAAAGGCCATAGATACTGGTAAAATAGAGCAGGAATGCAACTGGATCGGAGTAAGGGAGTAGATAATATGACTACACTGCAAGAACTCCCCCAGGTTAGGGGGGTTAAGAACATACCCCTGCAAGAAGGGTTTACTTCCGGCCACCGCACCTGCCAGGGGTGCGAATCGGCCCTGACCATGCGGCTGATGATTAAGGCCGCCGGCCCCCGCACTATTGTGGTGGGCAGCACCGGTTGTATGTACGTTGCCAACACCACCTACTATAGCACTCCTTGGGTGGTGCCCTGGATGCACACTCAGTTGGGTTCCTCCGGGGCTGCCGCCACCGGCACCGCCGCCGGACTGGCCTCGATGATGCGCAAGGGCAAGATGAAGGACGAACCCATCAACGTTATCGCCTTCTGCGGCGACGGCGGCGGCGTGGATATGGGCTTGTCCGGTATCTCGGCCGCCCTCCAGCACGATGAGTATAACCTGCTCATCCTGTGTTACGACAATGAATCCTACGCCAACACTGACATCCAGGTTTCAGGCAGCTCCCCTTGGGGCGCCAACTCCACCTTCAGCCCCCCAGGCAAAGTTCACCGCATTATGAACCGCCGCTGGAAGAAGAACACTGCCCCGATGCTGGCCGCCGGCCATCCCAGTTGCCGCTACGTAGCAACGGCCTGCGCCTCCTACGGCCTGGATTTCACCAACAAGGTCCGCCGCGCCCTGAGCATCGGCGGGCCAACCTTCATCCACGTCATCGACCCCTGTCCTAAAGGATGGGACTATGACCCTAAGTATTCCCACGAATTGGGGATGCTGGCCGTAGAAACCGGCCTGTGGGTACAGTACGAAATCGCCGATGGGGAACTGATACTCAATGGCCCCTCCCGGGCCATTGAAAACGGCGTCCGGCAGCGCAAGTCGGTCCGGGAATACCTACAACGCCAGGGCCGATTCGCCCACCTGACCGACGAAGACTTGGACTTTTTCCAGTCCCGGGTGAATGACAGTTGGGAAAAATGGTGGATACCGGGGATTGTGCCGTTCAGCCCGCCAGACAGGGAGTAGAAACCAATACTGGTAAAGCAGTGAATACAAAGGGGCGTCGCTTTTGGAGACGCCTCTTTGTATTATTGGCTAGTTGCACCTCGCATTCCGGATACTTCGCCGTCAACTGTTTGCCGACGCTCTCCAACTGCCGGTTGGAGGCGTGGTCCCAACCGCTTTGCTCAGCGATGATTTTCAGGTATTGAACTCCGCGCCCCATGCCTTCTGCCCCGCTTGCCGGCGGTTTCCCTCTGCCAGCTCCTTTCGGGCTTGCAGAATAAAACGCTCCCCCTAATTCGCCGGTTTTCCGGCGGTTGCTTCTCCGCCGGGTCGGACAGCGCCGGAAAGACTATATCTTTATTGTTAGCATTCATCAGTTTCCTCCCGAAAGTGTTATATCGCGCCCATCTCCTGTTTTCCCAATATTGAACGGGGCGGTTAGGTTCCCCATTCTATAGGGAGGGGCAAAACTAACTTATTCAAGAAGAGCGGGGCATCTGCCCGCTCTTCTTGTCATCCCTACGCTATCTAACTTTGTACTTTGGTATTTCCTTCAGCCACTCTGACGGACTTGCTGGTGGCTCCCACACCATAACGAAATGAGAGGTATCTTGCATCCAGCCGGGACAAGAGCTGATTAAGGGATTGTACAATTGTCCTCTGGTGAGGCACATACGTTCCCGATCCTTAAATTTTACCAACATTGCGTAACAGTTGTCCGCTCCCGGCCTTCCAAGCGATTCCCCTTGGGGGACATACCCGCTGACTACGGTTACGTGGGAAGCTTCGTTAAAATTGCCACTACTACTGAAACCATATTCGCCTTGGCCAAAGGGAGATCTCCAGAATATATCTCCTACATAACAACCCAAGAGCGCAAAAGGCTCTTCGTCCTCCCAGAAGGCCGGGGGCTCCAACAACCCAGCTACAGTAACTGTTCGCTCTCCAGAAATATCGGGGAAGAAAGGGTTGCTGCTGGAGCTATTTTGGTCGCGCTGTTCTACCGGCGTGGGTGTCGGCGAAGGTGTAGTGGTGGACGTAGAGGACGGCGATAGAGCAGCAGGCGTGAGAGTCAATGTCGGATATGGCGTGTAGGTAGGCCAAGGAGTGGACGTAGGCAATGGTTTCAGTGTGGGGTAAGGCGTAGCGGAAGGAACCGGACTTGGCGTGGGGATAGCGGTTAGTTGCGCCTGGACTTGGGAAGTTACGGTGGCCGGAATGTTAGGAGTTGGCGTTGGCGGGGAAGAGGAGGCGCAAGCGGTGAGGAACAACGTTAGGAGCAGACTGAGTACGACAAACTTCACGGGAACCCCCTTGCGGGCTAGGATTGGGCTAACTTGCCAAAGTCTGCCTTTTCCCGTGATGTGCGCCACACAAGGGGGCACGCTGGCCCAACCCGTTGGGGCGCACACTTGCGACATTCCGCTACATGGGAGACAGACTTTGGCAGGGGGAGATTACCAGCCTGGCCGTGGCTTGTCAAATGGAACTACGCTACCTTCCGCACCATCCATCGCATAAAACTCATATCCCCGGCTAGAACCTTCACCAGAGCCGAGACCTGGTAGGTCAGAGTGGACATCAGGGCATGCAAATTAATTTGGTTCAGCCGGCGTAAGCAGTGTCTTTCCAGCCGGCGGGACTCCTTCGCGGACTTGAACACCCGCTCCACCGACCACCGCTTGGCGTAGATAGCTTTCCACTGTTTGCTGTTCCGTCGGATTACGCCAAACAGCCGGAGGTCTTCCTCGGGGTTTTGCAGGTAAGTCGTATCGCAGTGGCGTATCCCTCCTTTAGGCGAGGACTGGAGGTGGCAGCCTTCCTGCCGGCATCGGTAGAGATGGTGCCCCTTCCCGTCCGTCGCCACATACTCCATGGGAACCATGCCCAGGCAAGTAGGAACACCCTCTTTGGTGTAAATGCCCTGGTACAGGTCCGTGTTGGATGGTTTGCGGATGTGGATAACTGGCTTGATGCCTCGGTCTAACCACAAGAATTGGTGGTTGGCGGCGGAATCATAGCCCCGGTCAGCGATGGCGACCTCCGGCATGAACCATTCGTACATCCCCCGGGCCCGGTCAACCAATTCCGGCAAGCGCGGCGACTCGTGCTTGCTGCCGGTAGTCACGAACTGGGCTAGGGGAATCCCGTAGTTGGCGTCAGCGACCAGATGTACTTTGTAGCCGAACACCCACTCCACGCCGTCCCTATTTCTCGATTGGGGAGAGTGGGTAACGCCCCAACTGGCTTCCGGGTCGGCCCCTTTCTTGGGGTTGGCGTGGGTGCGAACTACTGAAGCGTCAATGGCGACCTCCTGGCCCAAGTCGGGCAGGAGTTCTTTAAGTCGGTCGGTAAGCTGGGCAAAGCAGACTTCAATCAGGTTGGCATGGTCAGCAAGTCGCCGGATGAAGCGGTTGAAGGTGCGCCGATGGGGGAGTTGGGCGGTGGGGTCAAAGCCGCACACTTCTCGCAGCAAAGGGTCGTCTTCCAGTTCTCTAATTAGGCCGTTGGTGTGGGGCAGGTTCAAGACGAAACTGGCAAGGTAGGCCCGCCACATAGCCCACAGCGAGTAACCCTGCCGGCCAGTGGGCCGGTATTTCTGCAAACGGTCGATGATGGACTGGTCCTCCAGGCGGTCGAAGATGGCCCGGAGTTCAGCGATTCGGGGTGGTTGCGCGGGGTCGTAGCCCGTGCTAGGCTTAAATGGAACCACTTGGAACCTACACTTCCGGTGGTTTAGAAACCGCCAAGACTTGCACATCTCGGCGGTTTCTCTTTTATGTTCTACATGGTTATTGTAGTTCGAGCCGCATCTATTCGCTACTGGTAGATGTCATTTCCGGCAACAACCCTCCTGGCTCAATTGTACTAGGAATATATCTGAACATTCCTCCCTCAACCTTTTCAAAATCCGGGTGTTCGTTCAGCGCGTTATAAATATGGGGCCGCATATTCGCTACGGTTGATTTTGAGTAGCCTCTCTCAATCAGATAGGAAGCGACTTGCTTGGGGTTCATTGGATTACCAGTGGCTACTGCGATGCTGACTAGCCGCTCACTTAAGTTCTTGGCGCTGGCAAGGTCAATAGACACGTCAGAAAGATTGGACATATTATTAACGACTGAGTCTGACTGTTCGCTCTCGCAGGTTGTGAGATATTCTTTTTCTATCTGAATAGCTATCAATAAATCCTTGTGTCGCTCTTCTATTTTATGCAATTCGGACTGTAGCCAATCCATTTTTTTTGTGCTTTTGAAGTTGCGCATTTTGCATATCTCCTGTGCGTTGACTAGCACTGCATTGCGCCGATACAGTTAATAGTGTCGGCAGTGGAACCTGAAAAGGCTCTGCAACGCTGATTAAAGAGCCCCTGGGGAGAATCGAACTCCCAACTACCGGATTACCAAGTCCGGTGCTCTTCCGAATTGAGCTACAGGGGCTAACTAAGGCCTGCCGGATGGACTGCTAAATTCTTACCGGCGGGCCGCTTCATTTATGTTACCCGGTATCCATCACCCGGCGCAACCCTCCCTAGAAGAAGAACCCGCCCAGTTTAGGGCGGGTTCTGGAGCCATTGGGAGTTTTGCCCCTCCCTACCCATTCTACTTCTACTCTTGCCTAAACCCAGTGCAAGGGTTAGAGTAGGTTAACCTACTTCGCTAGTCCAGCGAAAGGAGCTACTCTTAAATGAACCCGATTAATCTGTATGACTATGAAGCCCGGGCCAAGGTCAGCCTGCCGCACAACCACTGGGAGTTTATTGAAGCCGGGGCAATGGATGAGTTCACTACTCGGCGTAACCGCAGCGCCTTTGAGGACTTGACCATCCGGCCCCGCTTCCTGCGCGATATTTCCCAGCGAGACTTAACGACCACCGTAATGGGCGCAGAAATAAGTATGCCGGTATTTGTTTGCCCGGCCGGCGGACATAAGCTGGCCCATCCCGATGGGGAACTGGCGACGGCCCGGGGCGCCGGAATGTCCAACACGATGATGATGTTGAGCACCTCTTCCCACTACAGCATGGAGGAGGTCTCGGCGGCGGCCAGCGGGCCGATGTGGTTCCAGCTTTACCACCGGGGGCATGACCTGTCGGAAATGCTGGTACACCGGGCCGAGGAAGCCGGATTCAAGGCCATTGTCCTGACCGTAGATACGCCGGTTCCAGCCCCTAAGGAACGGGATATTCGAAACCAGTACGTCAACCCGGCGGAACTAGCTAACTTCCGGGCCACTCCGGAGCGATTGGCCGAAGTCAGCGGCACCGACGAGGCTCCCAATTGGCAGCCTTCCCAAGCGCCGCCTTTGACTTGGGAAGAACTGGACTGGCTGCGGGGGCTAACCTCGTTGCCTCTGGCGCTGAAGGGCATCAGGACCGCCGAGGATGCCCATATCGCCGCCGAGAGCGGGGTCAATGGTATCCTGGTGTCCACCCACGGCGGACGTCAGATTGATTCAACTATGAGTTCCGTGGAAATGCTGCCGGAAATCGTTGACGCGGTGAATGACCATTGCGAGGTCTATCTGGATTCCGGCGTCCGTCGAGGCAGCGACGTGCTGAAGGCGCTGGCCCTGGGAGCGCGGGCCGTGGGTATCGGGCGACCCCTCTATTGGGGCCTGGCCGACAATGGCGCCGACGGAGTGCACAGCGTACTGGAAATCCTGCGCTCCGAGCTGGACCGGGCTCTAGCCGTCTGCGGGCAAACCTCGGTGCAAAACCTGGAATCCAACCTGATAAACATCCCCCATAACTGGGGTCCGGCGCGTATGGCGCCTTAAGCTTTTCTTAACCTACCAGCGTTCCGGGGAAATAGACTTATTATTTTCCCCGGAACGTTGCCCTATAGAAGGAAATAGTGGGAATGCGCAAAAAATTCTCGCACTTTTCCTGCTTTGGCCGACTCTTCTGCTAACTGCCGCCGGGTGCATTCAAGCGGAACCAACGCCAGACACTCTGGCGTTGGTAACCGAGGTAGTGGTGGGTGGCCGCTTTACCAACCCGGTTGTCCACTATCACTCCGGCGCCTACCGCCACGCCTATTCCTAGGTCAACGCCGCCCCCAGAGCCTACAGCTGCACCGCCGTTATTGCCAACACCAAATCTCTTGCTGTCCGCTCTACCGGCGTATTCCCCCAGCGTACATTTGAATCGCTATCACCACTAAATGACGATCGACTGATAACCCTCGAAGGACAGGAAGTCCTTTCCCCGTCCACTCAAGGCGACTTTGCAGGGCCGGATCATTTACCGGTAACCAGAGGGTTTCTCTGAGCGTACTAACCTTCCCGGGGAATTCAGTGGTGGTGATTGGAAATGATGCCTGGATTAACTCCACCGGCGTCTGAAGCGCGACTACCATCGGAGACCCGGAAGTTGTAGCTACGAATGATAATCAGTATTGAAATACACGACATCAACAATCCGGCAATCCGAGTTAATCCGCCGAGGCCATAGAAGGTCCCGGTTTAATCCGGGTAGTTAGAGTTAAACTGGCCACCCTTCCATCCGGTAGGCCATTTCCCAGAACATATACTCATACTGGCTACTGATGCGGAAGGCTTCCCGCATTGCGGCCAATTCTTGGGGGCCGGCTTGCTCGGCGGCAATGTCCACAAACCCTCGCCAGGCATTAACGCTGTCTTGCAGGAAGCCGGCCACGTAGAACCCGGTCCATTGGCTATACAGGAGATGCTCCGACGGCCCGATTTCGTCCTTAAGCTCGTGATAAGTCCAAGGACAGGGCAGCAGCGCAGCGGCGGTAGGACCTAAGCCGTAGCGGGCGGCGGTGGCAATCATGTGGTTGACATAAGCGGTATTGGTGGGCGAGCGGCCCACCGTATGGATATAGTCCAGGGACACATCGGCGGCGGCCAGCAACTGGTGATGCAAAGGTCTTTCCACCGGGGTCAGCACCCGACGGGAAAGCTCTTCCAGCTTCCCGGAATCCGGCGCTTTCGCCAACGCCATTGCCACCGTTCGGGCAAAACCTTCCAAGTATAAATAATCCTGGCTCAAGTAGTACTGGAACTTCTCCAAAGGCAGGGTTCCGTCCCGGATTTCTTGCAGAAAGGGATGGCCGAAAATTCGTCGCCAAATGGGTTGCGTTTCCGCCTTAAGCTGGTCGCTGAAACTCTCTACCACTTCTAATCCTCCAGGGGCATAGCTGCAATAACCGGAGCTGTCAGGTCCGGGGACTGGGAACCGTTACCCAAGCTTCCCCGGCGGCAGTGCGCTCCCCTCGTTGGTTCGCCAGCCACACTTGTAATCTCCAATTGACCCGCCCGTTGACCGGCTCTTTTTCCGTCACCAGGCCCTGTGCCGTTAGTATGTCGCCGGCGTAAGCCGGGCGGAGGAAGTCAACGTTCAACCGACCGCCCTGGCGAAAATCTATGCCAAAACTTCGGTCCAGCAACTCGTGCAAATAGGCGATACTCAATTCTCCCGGGACAACAGCGCGAGCGAGTCCCATCGCCCGGGCCAATTCCGCTCCAGTATGAATGTTGACCGGCAAGGGCATGGTAACCCCAGTTCCAGCCCTGGCGCCAGCTAGGATGAAATGTCGGGCTTCCTCAAACCTTTCTATGCTTTCTTCGGTAACCCTTTTTTCTACCCTGGGCAAGAATTCAAGGCCGTCAGTTCGACGAAGCAGGGCGGTTCTTCTACCTTGACGTTCCGCCCCGCGCCCTACGCCAAACTGAAAAGTATGCTCGCTGCGCAGAATCTCCGTTCCAATTTCGTCCACGGCAAAGGTCTCTACCCTCAGCCGATTAGTACTTGGAGATTGATGTTTGTCTCGCACCCAGCCGGTTACTTGTATGCGCCTTCCCGGGCAGGGCGGGCGGAAATAATGGTCGGCGTGCCGGATACTAATGGCCCCATTGGTCGAGGATGCGCCGTATTTGCGAGTCATGACTTCTAGATATTCCCGGGCCGCAATGCTGGGAAAGGTAGCATCCTGGTATTCCACTGCGTCTCGGAAGCGGCGCAATTTGTCGGCGGTTACCGGGTATTCCAGATAACCTAACTGCTCACCAATAGGTATCCGTTGGAGATGGCCTTCTTCGCCAGTCATTGCCCGGATCGCTTTTCGTACCGTTGCAAATCGGCATCGGCGGCGACGGGATTGCCTAATTCCGAATGTACGACGGCCCGCGCTCGATAGGCCGCGGTCAAGTTGCCGTCCAGTTCGAGGGAGCGGTTCAAGTCGGCCAGAGCTGCCGGATATTCGCCGGAGTTGGCGTAGGCAATGCCCCGGTTCAAATACAGGTGGGCAAACTCCGGCCCGTAGCTCAAGGCCTGGTTGAAACTGGCTATGGCATCGGCGGCGACTTCTCGGCTGCGTTGTTCCAGGCCCCGGTCGAGGAATTCCAAGCTTTGGTTGCACCGGGCAATACCTCGGTTGTACCAAGCGTTGGCGAAATTAGGAACCGACTCCAGGGCGCGGTCATAGTCGGCTACGGCCGAAATGTAAAGCTCCAAGTCGCTGTAAAGGTTGCCTCGGGCGTAGCGGTAGTCGGCATAGTCGGGACGCAGTTCCAGGGCAAGGCAAAAATTGTCCAGGGTCTGCGCCAGATTGCCCAAATCACGGTGAGCAATACCCAAGTTATAGTAAGCGTTGGATATTTCCGGGTTCAGACCGATGGCCTGCTCAAAGTCGGCAATGGCCGGTTCATAGCGGCTGAGGGAGGCGTAAGCCACGCCACGGGCGTAATAAAAATCGGCGTCTTCCGCTTCCAGGGAAATGGCCTGATTGTAGTCCCGGACGGCCTGCTCATAGTTCCCCAAACGCCGGTAAACAACGCCTCGGGCATAATAGGCTACCGGATAGTCCGGCTCCACCCGTATCGCGGTGGTATAGTCCTCAATGGCTTGGGAGAAATTGCCGGCGTCGCGCCGGGCGATGCCTCGATAATAGTAGGCCGGGGCCAAGTATCCGTTGAGCGCCAAAGCCTGGTCAAAGTCCCGGATGGCAGCTTCCCAGTTTCCCTGTCCCAGATAAATCTGTCCCCTAGCCAGGTAGTCGTACTCAGTGGGTGATTTTGGCATAGTCCTCCGGGAATGAATAGCGGGCGGGCGGGCCGCATCTGGTATCCAAGTCAAATCAAGATAAAACACCGGATTAAGGCAGTCAACCGATGACTAAAGTTCAAACTCAATCTCATATAGATCATAGTGAGAGGGGGACATTCCCAAACTGACATAAACCTGCTGCGCCGTGCGGTTGGTACGCGCTACGTAAAGGCGGATGCCGCAGACCGTGCCCCCGGTTTGGGCATCGCGTCGAACCTGCCGTTCCAAGGCGCGGTAAACACCCCGCCGGCGAAACTCAGGGGCAACGTAGACGCTCTGAATCCACCAGAACCAGGCGTTGCGCCAGTCGCTCCACTCGGTAGTGATGAGGAGTTGTCCCGCCGGCTGACTACCAACCTCTGCTAGCAGGTAGAACCCCAAAGTTATGTCCCGGAGGACGGCCAAGACCCCGGCCCGCAGCTTGTTCGCATCTAGCGCTTTGGCCTCCGTTTCCAAGGCCATTGCTTCGTTAAAGCCGACCAAGATATCCAGGTCGGCCAAAGCGGCGCGGCGTACCATTATTCCGGGTATTTCAGAGTCCAAGGTTGGCCCTCCGCTTTGGTAAGGACTTGTCCGGTTAAATCGCCGTCCAGCCGCCATCCACGATTAGCAGGTGGCCGGTGGTAGCCGAGGCCGAGGGGCTGGCGAGATAAACGGCGGCGCCCACCAGTTCTTCCGGCATCATCCGGCGGCCCAGGGGCATACGGGTTTTCAAGTCGGCCTCCAACTCAGCGTCGGAACGGGCGTCGGCGCTTAACAAGCCCGGGGTTTCCGTGGGACCGGGGCCGATGGCATTGACCGTAATCCCATGTTTAATCCACTCCAGGGCCAGGACGCGGGTCAGATTAGCCAAGCCGGCCTTGCTGGCGCAGTAGGCTGCCCGATTCTCCCCGGCAACTAGGGCTAATTGGGAAGAGATGTTGATAATCCTCCCGCCGCCTTGCTCAATCATCGGTCGGGCGGCCGCCTGAGCGCAGAAAAAAGGCCCCTTAAGGTTAGTGTCAATTACGGCGTCCCAGTTGTCCTCGGTTACCTCCAGCGCCGGTTGACGGCGGCGGATACCGGCATTGTTTACCAGAATGTCCAGTCGGCCAAAATCTTGGACTGTCCTATCCACCGTCTGTCGGATATTCGCCAAGTTCAGAACGTCCAGACTGTAGGTGCGGCTGTCCACTCCCTCACCCTTGATTCGTTCCGCTGTTTCCCGCGCGCCGGGCAACTGCTCCGGCAGGTCGGAAACAGCCACGTTGGCTCCCGCCTGAGCCAAGCCGACGGCCAAGGCGCCGCCGATGCCCCGACCGGAGCCGGTAACCAAGGCCGTCAATCCTGCCAGACTTAATCCCGCGTAAGGCATAAATGCGCTTCCTTTCCGGTTTCAGCAACTGTTTTGCCATTATAGCAGAGGGGTTTGCCAAGCGACGGGACTTGCCAACACCTTTATCCATCCCTATTATGTTTGAGTAAACAGATCGGCGCCTCGATCATCTCCGTTTCTTTCCGCCACAGGAGAATGAATCGCAATGGCGAACTCTACCCTCAAGATTCAAGGGGCCAAGTTTATCGTCACCATTGACCCGGAGCGGCGAATCCTCCGCGACGGCTCTATCCTGATAGAGGGTCAGCGCATCCTGCGGGTAGGCAAGACTGACGAGCTGGCCGAGCTTCCCGCCGACCGGGTTATTGACGCCAGCGAAATGGTGGTAACCCCTGGCTTCGTCAACGGACATCTGCACCTCAGCTACGCTCACGCTACCCGAGGGATATTTCCCGACGACCTGGGGCCGGCCTATCTGCCCAGCGTTTTCACGCTGCAAGGGGCGATGACCGAGGAGGAAGAGTACTATACCTCCCTGCTGGCAATCACCGAACTGTTGAAGTACGGAACCACCTGTTTCCTGGACCCCGGCAGCACCAAGGGCTTGGATGTTTGCCTCCAGGCATATCAGGAATCGGGATGCCGGATTATTCTGGGCTGGCAGGTTACCGACAAGGCCAATCCCGTCAACCTGCCGGTTTATGGCACCAAGGAAGCTGTCGGTTTGATGGAGCAGGTCATCCGAGACTACGACCATCGCCTGCAAGACCGAGTAAGGGCTTGGGCTATGCCCTTTTCGCCGGGATTCTCCACGGAAGAGTTGCTGCTGTCCGCCAAGGCGCTGGCGGATGAATACCAGACGGGCATGACCCTGCACTTTAACAACAGCCCCGGCTACATCCAGCAGTGCTTGCGGGATTATGGAATGCGCCCGACTCAATACCTGGAGTCCCTGGGCCTTCTGGGGCCAAACCTGGCTCTGGCCCATGGTCTGGGCCTGGACCAATCGGAAGTTGACTGCATCGCCCACCGCGGAGCCGGGGTGATTATGTGTCCCACCGCGGCGATCAAGGGCGGCGCTGGCATTACTCACAATGGTATGCTGCCGGAGCTGCTGCAAGGCGGGGCGACAGTGGGATTAGGCACTGATGCCGGCAACAACTCCAATCTGTTGGAGACCATGCGCTCGATGTACTTGGCGGCGACGCTTTACAAGGACGCCCGGCAAGATGTGGGAACGATCCCAGCGGAAACGGCGCTGGAACTGGCAACCATCGGCGGAGCAAAGGCATTGGGGCTGGACGCTGACATTGGCTCTATCGAGAAAGGCAAAAAAGCTGACCTAGTACTATTCGACACCCGACGCCCGGAGTGGCGCACTCTGTTCAATCCAGTAAACAATCTGGTCTATAACGCCGACGGCCGGAGTGTTCACACCGTCATTGTTGACGGACAGGTGCGGGTGGAAAATCACCTTCCTTTATTTGTGGATGAATGGCAGCTAATCCAAAGAGTGCAATCACTCGGTGAGGAACTGCTGGCTCGCACCGGAGTTTCTTACCCAGCGCGCTGGCCGCTGATTTAATGGATACTTTACATAAGAATGGCGGCGATCCAAGGAATGCCCGCTAGTTCCGATAGAGGTAATGGGACGATGGAAGCGCTTAAGGGCTTTGGTATCCTGCTGCCTACCCGGGGCGTGCTGGTTCATGCCGGCGGCGGCCAGCCCCGGGTAGAGTTGAACTGGCAAATTGCCGAAACGGCGGAACGGCTGGGTTACGACTCGGTTTGGGTGGGCGACAGCATCACCTCCAAGCCTCGCTTAGAGCCTTTAACCACTATGGCTGCCTTGGCCGCCCGTACCCAACGAGTCAAAATCGGAACGGCCGTAATGCTGACCGCCTTGCGCCACCCGGTCCACTTGGCCCATGCCTTGTCTACTATCGACCACATCTCCAACGGACGGGTTATTTTGGGCGCCGGGGCCGGCCGGGGCGACAATCAGATGTACGTGGACGAACATTCCGCCGTGGGGATACCGGTGGCTGAGCGGGCTGACCGAATGGAGGAAGGGCTTCGCCTGCTCCGCGCCCTGTGGATCCAGGAACAGGTAACCAGTATCGACGGCTATTATCCCCTGGAAAAGGTAGCCCTGGAACCCAAGCCCTTGCAGCAGCCACTGCCGATATGGGTATCCAGCAACTGGGTGCAGCGGGGATTGCGGCGGGCAGCTGAGCTAGGGGACGCCTGGATTACCAACGTACCGAGCGTTGACTTGTTCAGGCGGTGCTGGGATAAAGTACAGGAGAACTTGGTTAAAATCGACCGCGACCCGACAGAGATGGAGCGCGCTTTATATATCTCGGTTAATCTGAACCAAGAGGAAGAGGCTCTTTCCGAGGGCGACCAATTTATGCGGGCTTACTACAGCCGACCCTACGCGGCGGTAAGCCAGCAACTATTGTGCGTGTTTGGCCCGCCGGAAAAATGTATTGAGGCTATCGAGCGTTACCGGGAGGCCGGGGTTACCTATTTCATCGTCCGCTTTGCTTCACCGAACCAGTCGGAACAACTGGCAAAGTTTACCGGGGAGGTTTTGCCGGCAGTGCGGTAGGCGGCTGGTGGTCACCCTTCCAGTGAACCGGAGGTGGCTTCATCTCGCATTACTCGGCGCAACACCTTGCCAGCGGCGCTGATCGGCAGATCGTCCCGAAAGTCCACGATGCGGGGTATCTTGTAGTTAGCCAAGTGTTGGCCGCAGAAACTTAGGATATCCTGGCGGGCCAATTCCTCGGAAGCAAAGTTATGCCCCTCCTTCAGGGCAATTACTGCCTTGACGGTCTCTCCGCGATAGTCGTCGGGTACGCCTAGGACGGCGGCTACCCGAACTGACGGATGCTGATACAGCGTCTCCTCCACTTCTCGAGGCCAGACCTTGAACCCGGCGGCGTTAACCACATCCTTCTTGCGATCAACAACGTAGAAATAGCCCCTTTCGTCCATATAGGCCAAGTCTCCAGTGAAAAACCAGCCATCCCTGATCGCAGCTGCCGTTTCGTCCGGCTGGTTCCAGTATCCCCGCATCACTTGCGGGCCACGCAGAACCAGTTCCCCAATTTCGCCCACCGGCATAACCTCGGTTCCGACCTCGGCATCAACGATTCGGGCATCGGTGTTCGGCAGAGGTACGCCAATGGAGCCGGGCTCAGCCCGGTTGACCGGATTGGCATGGGTCAGAGGCGAGGTTTCGGTCAGCCCGTAGCCCTCAATCAGTGTTTCGTGGCCGACCAGCGCATCGAAGGATTCCTTGACCGCCCGGGGCAAAGGCGCGGCGCCGGTGCGGCTGGGCCGTAGAGAGGAAAGGTCGTAAGAATTGACCCCCTTGTGATTCAGCAAGGCAATGTACATAGTGGGCACGCCAAGGAACCGGGTGGCCCGATAGTCCTGAATGGCTTGTAATACCCGCTCGGCGTTGAAGCGGCGGAACAGTACGATGGTGGCGCCGGAGGCCAGGGGAACGCTCATCACACCAGCAATGCCGCCAATGTGGAACAGGGGCAAGGTAGCCACGAAAACTTCTCTGCCAGGCGAATACCCGAACCAGTCTCGGAACTGGATAGCGTTGGCTACCAGGTTGGCATGGGTCAGCATACTGCCTTTGGGTATCCCGGTAGTACCGCCGGTGTAAGGCAACAGAGCCAAGTCCTGCTCCGGGTCAATGGCGGGTAGCTTGGCTGACGACATACCGGTCTCTAGCAGGGTATCCCAACGATGGATACCAGGAAGGGACAGCTCGCCGGCGACTATAACGTGAACTACTGGGGTTTGAGCTAGGATTCGCTGCGCCGTCGAATACAGATCAGCCTCGCAGAGGAGCGCCGTTGCCCCGGAATCGTTGAGGTGGTAGGCTAGTTCTTCGGCCCGGTACATTACGTTGCAAGGAACCGGCACAGCGCCGGCCTTGAGGATACCGTAAAAACCAACCACCAGTTCTGGCGAGTTCTGGATGTAATAGGCGACCCGATCGCCCTTAACAATGCCCAGAGAAAGCAAGGCGGCGGCGAAACGATCCGATTCATCGTCCAAGTCGCGGTAGGTCTTGGTAACCGGACTAGCGCCGGGGTTGTCCTGGTAAATCAAGGCTGGCCGTTCGGGAAATTGGGCCGCCGATTCTTGCAAGAATCGGTAGAGCGGCGACCGGGGGTAGTCCAGCGTATGGGGCATCCCGGGCGGGTAGGATTTCAACCAAGGCCGATGGTTGGCAGCTATGTCGAAATCCATAGACGGCAATTCCCTAGACGGAGAACCCGGCTTCCAGCTTGGTCATCATCTGATTCAGGTCGGTGGCATACTCTTCCATCTGACGGATACCTTCCTCGCCCAAGTGGGTGTACCTCCGTTGAGAACCCAGGTAGTCGCGGACGGTGGACTTGCGCATTATATTCTGCCGCTGAAAAACGCCGTCCTTCCACTCATAGAGAGGCCAGATGCCGCTTTCCACCGCCAGCCGGGACACTTCGATTCCCTTGTTGTCATCGTAGCCCCAGGAGGGGTTACAGGGAGTCAGAATCTGGATAAAGGCGGGCAAACGGGTAGAAGCGTTTTTAATCTTGCGCTCCAGGTCCTGAGGGTGGGACGTAGAAGCGGTAGCTACGTACTCTGCGCCACTGAACATCAGCATCAGGGCAAAATGTTTCGGGTGCCGCAGCTTGCCGGAAGGCCGAACGCTGGTACGGGCCATCGGCTGGGTGCTGCCGGTGGCGTGGCTGCCGCTGGCGGCGTGAGCCTGGTTGTCGCAAACCACGTGCATATACTTGTAGCCCTGCTGGAATCCAGTAGCCAAATCCTCCAAACCCAAGTCAATTTGCCCGTCGCCGTCAATCACTACAATGGGGCGATCAATGTTGCGGACTTTCATCGCAGTGAGCATACCGACTATACCGCTGTCGTGGGTGCCCAAGCCGCTGCGCTGCAGAAAATCCCGTCCGATGCCGCAGCCCTGGCCGAAGATAATCGGGTTATCCTCCTTCAGATGGTCAAAGACAATGTGCATCACCAGCCGGGTCGCCAAATTTTCCGGACAACCCGGACATTGGTTGGCGGTAACATTCATAAAGACCCGCTGTTGCGGGGTATCCTGAATCATTTTTATGGGCATGGTCGATTCTCCCCTGTGGCAGGATTTTAAGGGTTGGGTTGCCCTGGCCGTCTTAGAACCACTCCTTTCGCTGGAGGAGGTACTCTTGCTCGAACTCCGCATCGGATTTAGTTAGGTAAAGGATGCCTTCGATCAGCCCGATAAGCCCTGCGGCGATAGCAGGAATGATCAGACACCAACCGATGGTGCCACATAGCAACATTATTACGGCCGGCTTAGTGTACCCAAGGTAAAACTTGTGAATGCCTAGTCCGCCCAAAAAAATCCCTAGCAACCCAGCAGCGATTTTGCTTTTACCGCTGGCGCCAGCGGCGTCGCTTAAGACCGGGTAAATGTTCGCCACTACCTCGTCTTGAACATCGAAATCCACCCGCATACCCGGTAACGGCGCTCCGTTCGCCCTCCACTGACTTCCCGAGAAGGTGTATCGGTTGCCATCATCGGCTGAGATAATTCCCTGATTGGTCTGAATCGAATAGCCTAGTATCTGGCCCAGCATTTTACGAATGTTCTCCTTAGAACCACCCTAATGGCCCAATGATTGGACCAGCATATCCTCGTCCTCGATGACTTCAAAATGCCAGTCCAGCGCTTGGTCAGCGTAGCCTTGGCGGACGGCGGCCAAAGCCTCCTCAGCGGCGTAAACGATGTTGTAATGGGTAACGTCTCGACCGCCCAAGCCGATGATGCGGCCCAGCGTCACCGGAGGGTTTGGCTGACCGAAAAGGGCGCTGCGCAAGTCATGGTAAACGGCGGCGACGGTATTGCGGTCCAGCGCCACTACTCCCTTCACACATCTCAGGGCCTCCAACAAATCCTCACTGGGGAAAGGGCGGTAGGTGCGAATCTTGATCAAGCCCACTGCCTTGCCCTGATCGCGCATCAGGTCCACCGCCAGCCGGGAGGTGGAAGACAGGGAACCCATCGCCACAATGGCTACCTCGGCATCTTCCATCCGGTAGGCTTCAATCAGGCCGCCATAGCCTCTTCCGGTTAGCTTTACATAATCCTGATGGGCCTGCTTCAGCCGCGCCTTGGCCGTGACATTCAGGGCCTCATCCAACTGGAAACGGCGCTCCATATATTCCCGTTCCACATCTATATAGCCATATCCGCTCATCCGCTGGCCGCCATAGTAAGCCGCAAAATCCAGGTTCTTGATAAAGTCCACTTCCGGCGGGAGTTCCAGCGGCGGCAGGAAACGGTCCACCGCTTCCTGGCTAGGCGCTTCCACCGGGTAGCTGTTGTGGGATACTTCCCAGCCGTCATAGGTAACGAAGGCCGGCAACAAAACCTCCGGGTCTTCGCTGACCTTATAGGCCTGAATAACCGTGTCCAGCACATCCTGGGCGTTCTCGCAATGGTAGTGCATCCAGTGGATGTCCCGGTACATTATCGTGTCCTGGTCGTCGGAACGAACGATGGCCGGCGGTTCCAAGGCGCGGTGGGCTACTACCACAACTATGGGAATGCGAGCGTAGGAAGCAAAGATGAGTTGCTGCGCCGCAATTAACAGACCCTCGGAATTGGTGGCGAAGGAGCAGCGGGCGCCGGACTGGGTGGCCGTAATCTGGGCGTTCATCACGCTGCGTTCATGTTCTAACTCGATGACCTCGGCGGGCAATTCGCCCCGCTGAATCATCCGGGAGAGCTCTTCGCCCACCTCGTCGGAGGGGCCAATGGGGAAATAACATAACACCTGAGTGCGGGCCAACTTGAGGGCAAGGGCCGCCGCCTTGTTGCCGGTCAAGGCTTGGCGCTGGCCCGGTGCGGGAGAAGTTGCGGGGGAGGTCATCAATAGTCTCCTGAGAAATCTCCTGAAATTCCTGGTGCCGCTAAAGGTCCAAGTAAATACGCTGGTGGGTATCGATCTCCGGTCGGTGGGGCGCCGCCGTAATATCGGTATAATCCGGGTTATCTTGACGCACTTGGTCTTCATCCACCATCGTCAGCGCGCTGCCCACGCAAACCTCGGCGCAGATACCGCAGCCGCGGCAAAAATCCACATCGATGCGATAACCCTGGTGAGGCAGGTCCTTACGGATAATAAAGCCGGTGCCGTCCGGGCACATTACCTCGCTGATGCAAACCCCGGGGCAGATGCATTTGTTGTCTTCACAGACCGGTACTTTGTCTCGCCAGACGAAGGGACTGCCCTGGCTGAACCCGGGCAGTTGGTCATAACGGTCAAACTGGTAATACTGAGGAAGATCTTCCACCTTGGTATGAACCAGCCGGGTTGGGCGACGTGCCACCCGGAACTTAACGCCGCCAAGAGCCTGTACGCTCTCGTGAGCCTCCAAGGTGGCTTCGGCATTGCGCTCGCCGACCGCGCCGGGGAAGGCTTCTCGTATTACCCCCAGCAAGGCATCCATGTCTATCGACTCGGTAATTCGCGCATAGGCTCCCAGCAGCGTAAGGCCTACCGGAGGCGGGTTGCGCCGGAGCAGCCGCTCGGCGATGCCGGTAGCGTCCACCGTAGCCACGACCCCCTCAAAGTCGAAGGGCAGGTCAATGTCATGGGGAGACTTGGGGGAATTAACCAGGAGCGTGCCCCGCTTCATCCGACCGATGGCATCGGCGATTAGTTCGTGGGTGTTCTGCTTGGCGGTAAGCAGTAACTCTTCCTGGAAGACGATGACCTCGGAGGGATGGTAGTTGGCGCAGCTTGCCATAACTTGGGAGTCGGATATTTTTACGTAGTTGATGACCGGGCCGCTGCGGGCGCGGGTGCCGGGATAAACGTTCACCGATACAAGCCAGCCCTGACCGGCATAAATTTTCGCTAAGGCTTCACCAGCCTGCACCGACCCTTGGCCAGACATACAGAGAAGGTTCAACTCCGTGGTTTGAGGCATAAGAATACTCCTGCGAGTCTAACGAGCCATATTCACTGGATATTCTACGCTACCAGGGTTCACGAATCAACTTTTACTCCGATAGGTCCTAGTCGTCGAGTTTAACCAAAACTAAACTCTTTCGAACAGAAACCGGACAGAAATTGGCGGATGGAAGGCAAGGCCAGGTCGCTGCGCTGCCACGTTTCGATATGTCCCATTTCGGGCAAGGACAAGAATTGCAAATTGGGACGCCCCACGACGCAGCGTTGGGCGAGCGGGTAGGCGGGGTCAGCTTCCCCGGCATAAATCAGGCCGGGGAAGCTGAGAGAGTCCAGGGCATGCTCAAAACCGGCCGAGTCCCGGATCGCAGCGGTCAGAGTAACCAGAGCCTCAATATCATTCTCTTCAAACTGGGCCTTAACGTGAGGCGGGATTAGCTCGCCTTGGTGGCCGCCGGCCACTAAGGCTTCTCGGGTACGAGTAAAGTTTTCGATGCGCCGGTTGAGCGGGTTGGGGTCTCGCCGGTAAGGGTGCATCCCGCCGATGACCAGACAACAGAGGCGCTCCGGGGCGTATTCAGCCAAGCCAAAGCCCATCCACCCGCCGAAGGAATAGCCCAAATAGTTGACCTTGGGCGCTCCCAAAGCGTCCAGGACTGCTACCAAGTCGGCCACCAGCGACTCCATGCCATACTCCAATACGGTATGCGGTTTATCGCTGCCGCCGTGGCCCCGGGCATCCATCAGGATTAAAGGATGGTCTTGCGCCAAGGCAGTTGCATAACCGGCCTCCATCCAGTCTCTCATACTCTGCATGAACCCGTGCATCAAGACTAGGGGCGTCCGTGCTTTCTTCCTGGATCCACCAAGTTGAGCTTGGTAGTGGATACGGATGCCGCCATTGTTCACGTAGGGCATTAGTCAAGGCTCCGAGCGTCAAGTTCCCGGCATCTGGTTTGCCAGCGGTATGGCTATGGACACCCGGGGTACGTCGCTGGATACGCGGGTGGTATGACCATGCCCGGTAAGATCTTCCACCAGCATTACCTGGCCCGGGCCTACTTGGTGAACCGAACCGTCGCCCAAGCCAATCTCCCCTTCACCCGAAAGGGTGATGATGTAGTTTCGGCGGGACTCAACATGCCAATCGCTAAACTGGCCCGGCGGCTGCACCCGAAACCGGATGCCGGCTATTTCTGAAAGGGACGCTGGGTTGGGGAAAGTGTCAGTTTCCAATTCTTCCAAGTGCGACTGCCCATCGTCGCCGGTGTAAATACGGGTAATAATCATGGTATCGCATCCTTGCACTATCCCTTCGGATTTCCAATTCTATTATACCAATGCGAGGGGACAACACATTTTGAGTTATCTGATCAATGGCCGCCCATCATAGCGGATGAACTAACTGCACTGAGGAGCAGGTTATTAGAGAGACGCGCTAGAGGCTACCGCAGGAGCAGCCGGTATTTCGCTAGGCTCGTATCGTCTCTCCCCGGCTACTTTTATCCGGAGGAGATAACTGCTTAGCCTTGGGGAAGAAGACCTTCAGGACTTGCGCGGCAATACCGGCGGCGTCCAGTTGGAGCCGGCGGCGTTGGTCTGCCGCAGCGCCGTGCTCGATGAAGTAGTCCGGCATACCGATGCGGTGTACCGGCACATCCTCCATCTCGGCTTCGCTGAGGGCTTCCAAGACGGCCGAGCCGAACCCGCCGGCCAGCACGTTTTCCTCTACCGTTACGATTCGACGGGCGCTGCGGGCGGCGTCCAGCAACAGGCTGACATCAAGGGGTTTCACGAAGAGCGGGTTTACCACACCGCAGGCAATGCCATGCCCGGCCAGCTGATCCGCCGCTTCCAGGGCCGCGGTGGCTGTCTTGCCCAAGCCAAAGATTACAACATCGCTGCCCTCTCTAATCACTTCTCCCCTGCCCAGCGGAAGTTCCTTGAAGTTCTTGTCGAGTGGCGTTCCGGTAGCAGCGCCCCGGGCAATTCGGATTGCAAAGGGGCCTGGATATTTATAGGCCGTGTAGATGAGATGCTGCAAGTCATTTTCATCCATTGGAGCCGCTACAACGGCGTTGGGCAGACACCGCAGGTATGAAATGTCGAATGCGCCGTGGTGGGTCTTGCCATCCTCGCCAACAATACCCGCCCGGTCTGCGATCAGCGTCACCGGCAAGTTCTGCAAGCAGACATCGTGAATTACCTGATCGAAGGCCCGCTGGAGAAAGGTTGAGTAGATGGAGACGAAGGGGTTAAGGCCGGTGGAGGCCATGCCCGCCGCCATGCTGACGGCGTGCTGCTCCGCAATGCCAACATCGAAAACTCGGTCAGGGAACTCTTGGCGAACTTCCTCCAGTCCGGTGCCTTCAAGCATCGCTGCGGAAATACCGACGATGGATTCGTCGTCGAGCATTAGTCGTTTAACAGTTTGGGCAAACACTTGGGAGTAGGTAGGCGCTCCCGATGCGCCTCCCAGCGGCGAACTTGGCTGGTGGAACTTTACGGGATCATCTTCGGCAGGCTCGTAACCGTGACCCTTATGCGTTATGACGTGAACCAAAGGCACGAGGCCGCTGGAGGTTCGGGCCTGGCCAAGAGTTTGCTCAAGCTGCTTGAAATCGTGCCCATCCACCGGGCCCAGATATTGGAATCCCATCTCGGTCCAGAAGACCGTGGGGAGGATGAAACTGTCCAGCCCATCTTTGAACTTCTTTACCAGCCGGTAAATCGCCTCGCCGGTAGGTACTCTTTTCGAAAGGGCCCGCATCCGCCCGATCATCGCGCGGTATTCCGGGTGGCTAATTAGGCGTTTACGCCAGCTGGTCAAGAAGCCGATGTTCTCGGAGATGGACATTCCGTTGTCGTTGAGAACGATGATTAACTTTTCCGGGTTGAGGTGCACGATGTTGTTTAGCGCTTCGAAGCTGGAGCCGGAGGTCAGCGCTCCGTCGCCGACTACCGCGATAGTCCATGAGTCCGTCCGGAGATTGACCATGCCTTGCGCTATGCCAAGAGCGATTGAAAGTCCGGTACCGGCGTGTCCGGCGCACAGAGTATCGTGGGGGCTTTCCATCGGCTCCCCGAACCCGGACAGGCCTCCCTCCAGGCGGATGTCCTTGAATTCTTCCCGTCGACCGGTTACCAGCTTGTGGGTGTACGTTTGGTTGGTCGTGTCCCAGACAATCTGGTCTGTCGGGCTGTCGAAAACGCGGTGGAGCGCCAGGGTGAGTTCAACCACGCCCAAGTTCGAGGCTAAATGGCCACCGCGCTGGGTAATCACGGATATGATGGTATCCCGGGACTCTTGGGCAACTTGGGCCAACTCTCGGCGAGTCAATCCTTTGAGGTCGCTCGGCCCATTTATCCGGTCCAGAAGGGGGCTAGGCATTGGGAGACTTCCTTAGTGAACGTTGTGAACGTTCGCGAACCTTCGGGTAGCTAGGGGTAATGTAGGGCGACGGCTGCAAGATGTCAAGATGTCAAGGTCGCCGGCCCCGAGTTTGACAAGCTCATCGAAATTGCACCGGTGGCGGCGTGGTTGTGTCGGAGCAAGCGCTTCCGCGATGAGCGCCAATCAGTATCGTTGCTGGTAACCCAGCGACACCCATGGGCTGAGGACGCCGCCGAGAAAGCGGCGCAACTATTACCTGGCCACGTTGGTGAACGCCGTGGTTCCGCGGTAAGTCAGGTCGAAGTCCGCATCGGAAAGCCACCGCGAAATGACTCATTGTCACTGGACTGCCTGAACAACTCGGTGTGGTCGGCGAGAAGTTCGACGATATCCTATTCGAGGGCCTTGTCCCGTTCGATTCGGGCGTTCTCCACCGCCACCGGAACCGCCTTTGCCACCCAGTCCTTGTCCCGTTCGATTCGGGCGTTCTACCGCCAAGAGTTAGCAACGGCATTCTGGAACGCCTTGTCAGCGTCGACTTTCAATGTCAATTCCTCGAGGATTAGCTTTTCCATCTTGTCCGCCTCCTTCCCCTCGACAGTCGTCGAGCCGGTCATGGAATTTCTGGAGGACGTTGGAAAGCCGGTCTATTTTCGCTTCGGATTTTTGCGCTCCGCCGAATGTTGGAACCGGGTCTATCTCTGCGTCCCGGTCGGCAGGTTTAATGTCCTGCACTGCTTGCTTTTCTACCCGGTAGCCGTCCATATCAATGGATTCGAGAATACCCTTGGACTAGTCTTCTTCCACCTAGGACGGCAGCTTGGGTACGAGAAAGGTCAGGAATATGGAGAGCATCTCCCACCCGGCGTTGGTGTAGGGCAAAATCGAGGCCAGGAAGCTTGGCCCAGAATCGCGCCTCGTGGTCATCGACGGCGAAGGGGCCAGACAGCGCCTAAGCTCGAACAGCTTCTCCGTCGGGCAGCGATCGCTCTGGTGCTGTTCCACCGCGTCGTTAAGCGTCTGTTTGGTGATGCTATTCATCAGATCGAAAGTGGCTAGGGGCAGCCATTGATGAGCAGGCTAAATCCGGCGCCAATCGCTTTTGGTCCTGGCTGTACCGGAGCTGGCGGGGGACGCTGAAGAGATTCTGGCGGTAAAGGACTTGGTCCTTTTCGTTACCCGACTACGGAGCGTCGTAGAACCGGTCAAGGGAGTGCGGCCCGCTCTTGATTCCCTTACGCAGCACGTCAATGACGCTGCGCCTACCAACTTCTCCTTGCGGTTAGGTCAAGAACCGGCGCGGCGCCGGCCGGCCCTGGCCCAAGTCCAACATTTTGGCAGTTTCGGACTGGGTGACGTGGCGGAAGGCGGAGTGCTGGGCCAAGTCCCCACAGTATTCCCGGTCGTAGTCGTGAGGGTCGCCGTTGACCCAGCCGGCGCCGTGGGCCGACGGCCGCTCCCGTGCCGGTCCCGCTTGCGCCTTGGCGCCAGGTTGGACGGTCAAGGCCCCGCAGATGAGGCTTTCAAGCCCCTTTTCGCTGGGGGTCGGTGATCATGCTATTCATCGTCCGTCATCAAGTTGTCCCTCATCAAATCGATACTTCCCGCAACTATCCTGATCGGATCTCTTCAAGGGCGCAAGGGCCGCGCGGATTTCTGCTATCCTCAGCTGCACTCCAGTCCACCGGTTAGAAAGCAAGACTACAACACCTGATTGTCTGCCGGCGATGTTCTGTTGCTGACGCATGCTCCGGTCGGCGATCAGCATAATCTCATAGCCTTCTCTTTTCCACACACCCACAATTCTTTTCCCTTCTTTCTGGGCGTATTCTATCTCCCAATTTACCCAATCGCTATCTTTGGTTTCAGGAGAAATGCACACGACAAGGACACTGGCCCATTTAATTCGCGGCGCAAGTATCAGATACTTGATATAGTCTTCGTTCGAGACAGAATTAAATTTGCCGGTCGTGATTGATCCGTCTCGGCAAATCATTCCGCGTTTCGCCACCAGATCTTTCAGAGTATGCAGCCCGTCGTCGTCTTCATGTATGTGGCTGATGAAAACATTTCGTAGATCTTGCTGCATTGGCACACCTCTCCCTTAACTATTCGCAACTATCCGCGTACCTTAAGGAATTATAAGCCGCCAATCCAGTATTATGGTCGCCAGCGCTATTAAATAGAACGGCCATACAGAAGTGGAACCGAAGTTCCGCAATACCAGTAGAAAACCCATGTCCACCGGCTTGACCTGGTAAATGTCTTGCAGGGACAGCTGGCCTTGGTGGAGCTTGTTGACGAATCCACCAAAGGCATTCCGGAAGGCTTTCTCCAAGGCCAGATAGTAAGCGTCAAGTACTAGAAAAAGCAAGGTCGGAACTAGGGCTATCAGCGAGTGGCTAGGCTCGCCAGTCCGCGCCACCAACACCAGCGTTGCCGCAACAAGCGTTACGCACCATAACTTGCAGGAGCGGCTGTTCTCCGCCATCCGCTGTATCACGCCCTGCATTATCTCCAAGTGTTTCTGAACGGCGGAAGATTCGTGATTTAGTGGCGACTGCTTGGTCATCCGGTTGCCTCGCGATGTTAGTCAGGAACGTTCAGCCCTTCCGTTTCGCTATACTGTCCAACTCGGCATTGATGCGGTTCCACTTCCATGGAATCGGCTTTCGAATACGGGTCAGCCCTTTATATGGCCTGCGCTGAGGCCTGATCTGGATGACCGGCTTCCTCAGGCTGCGGGCCATGTCCGTTTCCACGATGACCCCGCTGGCATTGTGGGTGTCATCGCCAATCAGGACGACTACAAATTCGCACTGGCTTATGGCTTTCCTTGCTTTGTTTTTCCAGGTCTCGCCCGGATAAGATTCATTGAGCGAACAGTTGCCGATGCGATGATTGGTCTCTCGCTTGGCCTGCTGGTAGAAGCTGTTCTTGAGGCCTTGGCCTTTGTCGAACTCGAAACTCGCGAAGATGTTGAGAATGGTCATAGATTCTCCTCTGCCGGATTGGCCGGCTATCATCTCGCTGTCGGATGCCACTGAAAAACCGGGCAGGCCTTCTCATCCCACAATCCCCCCGGCAATCCCTCCGTCTCCCATGCCAAGGCTATTATATCCGCCCGTATCTTCCCCAGCAGGCGCATGGGCTGCGGTTGGTAGAAGTGGCGGGCGAAGCTGATTTCGTAGCCAACCTTGACGCTGACGGGGACATACCAAGCGTCCGGGGCATAGGCAGCGCCTCCCGGCGCCGGAACGCTTCAAGCCCGCCCTCTTCCAACAACAGCGCCGGCTCGGTGGGGCGCAAGACTTGGTCCGGCTCGTACTCGAAGAGGGCGGGCTTGCCGCCTTCGGTCGCCATAAGGTACACCGAAACGGTAGCGGCTCAAATCCGCTGCATGGTTTATTCCCGGCGACCGAAGGCGCGATCTGAGTCCGCCCCGCCGCTTTCCGCAGTTCCCGAATCTCCTTGGCGGTATATACCCGTCCGGGTTCGATACCTTTCACCAGTAGCGGACCCTCGACAGGAACCTTCCAGTAGTCGAAGGTTTCGTTGGGGAATATCTTTGGCTGCTCCCTCTCCTCAAAGGCGAGGAAAGCGTCGCAAATACGCTGGATGTCTCCGCCGTCAGTTCGCAGTTCTTGTTGCCCAAGTTCCGGCTCCGCAGCGCGTACCACTGGGGAACGTCAATGAGCTGCAACCGACCCCAGCGGCGCTTCGACTTGCGGCTGCCGAGAACCCAGATGTAGGTAGCGATGCCGGTGTTGTAAAACATATCGAGGGGAAGGGCAACGATGGCTCCCAGCCAGTCGTTTTCGATAATCCAGCGTCGGATGTCGCTTTCGACCTTGATGGGAATGGTTCCTGGTTTTGTAGGGATGGTGGGCAGTACTGGACTTGAACCAGTGACCTCCTGCGTGTAAAGCAGGCGCTCTAACCATCTGAGCTAACCGCCCGAATACGGGCTATGCCGTCAATTAAGAGGTTGGTTTATCGTAGAGTATCCAACAATCCCGCCCTCCTCTCCCCAGCCGGTTAATAATGCCATTTTATTTTAGAGAACGGGACTGACCGGCTAATTATATTACCATATGGCCGATGTATCAATCGGGCAACCAGGTTAGGCACAAGTATTCTGGCAAAACAAAGCCCGGCACTCTATAATGCGTTGGTGCACGACTGAAATAGCGGAAAGGCTGGCCGATTCCAAACGGCCGGCCACCGCAATTGAGAATTGAGGGCTGCTAATATGGAAGAGCTTAAACAAGATTTATCGGCGATGGTTAAGAAGATTGAAACGGTCGTGGAGCGGCTTTGACCTGACGGACAAGGAGGTCGCTATTGCCCAAATAGAGCGGGATGCCGCCAGCCTAGGTTATTGGGATAACCCCAAACAGGCCCAGAAGAATATGCAGCAGTTGGGACGCTTGAAGGAATCCGTCGCTCTGTGGCGAGACTTGCAAAGCCAAGCCGTAGCTCTTTTGGAACTTACCGACCTTGCTCTGGCGGAAGGAGACGACTCCCTGGAAGAACAGCTAGAGACCGACAGCCGGTTACTGTCCAAGTCCCTGGCTCAAGCGGAAATAGCCCTTACCTTGGCCGGGCCTTATGACAACCGCTCGGCCATCGTCTCCGTCTATTCCGGCGCCGGCGGCACCGACTCCCAAGATTGGGCCGAGATGCTACTACGAATGTATGTCCGCTGGGGGGAAGTGCAGCGTCGCCCAGTGCAGATTATGGATTTGTCCTACGGCGACGAGGCCGGATTGCGCAGCGCCACCCTGGAAGTAGGCGGCTCCTTCGCCTATGGTTACTTGAGCGCCGAGCGAGGGGTGCACCGGCTAGTCCGCTTATCCCCCTACGATCCCAACCACCTGCGCCACACCTCCTTTGCTCAAGTGGAGGTGCTGCCGGTGGCCGGAGAGGAGGAGGAAGTCGTAGTACGCCCGGAGGATGTTAAGCTGGATACCTTTCGCTCCAGCGGCCCGGGAGGCCAGAACGTTCAAAAGGTTGCCTCTGCGGTGCGCCTGACCCACCTGCCTACGGGTATCGTAGTTTCCTGCCAGACCGAGCGTTCCCAGCACCAAAACCGGGAATATGCTATGCGCATCCTGATGGCGCGGCTGTTGGCTCGACAGAATGAGCAACGGGCCGAAGAGTTGGCGAAGCTGCGCGGCGATAGAGTGGCGGCGGAATGGGGCAACCAGATTCGCAGCTACGTCCTTCACCCCTACAAGTCGGTGAAGGACCATCGTACCGATTACCAGAGCTCTAACCCCGATGCGGTCTTGGACGGCGGCCTGAACGATTTTATTGAGGCTTATCTGATTTATCAGGTGAAGTAGCGGGGCTGGCGGTAGGGCAACGGGCAGACCTTGTGTGGTCTGCCCGTTGCCCTACCGCTGACTATTCTGGCGGCTTTTTTAGGAGCACGAGCCGAGGATATGCCCCATCCGCTGCCGTTTCGTCTCCAGATAGGCCCGGTTCTCGTCGTTGGCCGGCACCTCGACCTGCACCCGCTCCACCACCTCCACGTCAGAGCCGGACAGACCAACAAGTTTCTTGGGGTTGTTGGTCAGGAGCTTAACCTTCTTGATGCCCAAGTCGGCGAGGATTTTCGCCCCGATGCCGTAGTGGCGCATATCGGATTCGAATCCAAGCTGCTCGTTGGCCTCGATGGTATCCAAACCGCCATCCTGAAGGGAATAAGCCTTTATCTTATTGTGCAGTCCAATACCCCTACCTTCCTGGCGCATATAGAGGAACGCTCCGGCGCCTTCCTGCCCCAAAATTTTGAGGGCCAAGTTCATTTGCTCCCCGCAGTCGCAACGCATACTGCCAAAAACATCGCCAGTCAGGCATTCGCTGTGAATCCGGGTCAACACCGGTTGCTCCGGCATCCATTCGCCGATGGTAAGCGCAATATGCTCCCCCGGGTCAAAGGGACTCTGATAGGCCACAATCTTGAACTCGCCGTACTCGGTAGGCAAGCGCGCCTCAGCCACCCGTTCCACCTGAGTCTCATAGCGGCGACGGTAGGCGATTATCTGGGCGATGCTGAGAATTTTCAGATCGTGTCGCTCCGCGAAGAGTTCCAGGTCTGGGAGACGGGACATGGAACCGTCGTCGTTCATCATTTCGCAGACCACCCCGGCGGGGTACATTCCGCCAATCCGGCACAGGTCGACAATTGCTTCGGTATGCCCGCCGCGCACCAGCACGCCGCCCGGCTGGTAACGCAAAGGGAAGAGGTGGCCGGGACGGGAAAAATCCTCCGGCTTGGCCGCCGGGTCAATCAAAGCCTGGATGGTGGCGGCCCGGTCGCCGGCGGAAATTCCAGTAGTGGTGCCTTTCTTGTAATCCACCGACATCGTAAAGGCAGTAGGCATTTCGGTGGGAGCGTATTCACTCCCAATCATCGGTATTTCCAGTTCACCCAACCGATCGTCCTGCATCGGCATACAGAGCAAGCCCTTGGCGTGGGTGACCAGGAAATTGACCGCGTCCGGTGTTACCATTTCGGCCGGCATAACCAGATCGCCTTCATTCTCCCGTCGCTCGTCGTCAACAACTATCAGGAACTTGCCCGCTTTGAGGTCAGCGATAGCCTCTTCCACGCTAAACAGGGGCATAATAATAACTTTCTCCCCGAAAAACCGGCCGCCACTAACAGCCTGGCGCTATCCTCGAAATTCCCCAGCCATTTTACTTGGTGAGAAGACTCTCCACATACTTTGCCAGGATGTCCACTTCAAGATTGACCAGGTGATCCTCCGATTTCTCTTGTAAGTTGGTATTCGCTAAGGTGTATGGTATCACAGATAGGGTGAAGGATGCAGCCCTTTTGTTAACTACGGTCAAACTAATGCCGTCAACAGCTACAAACCCCTTTTCCACGATGTATGGCATAAAGCGCTTGGGGGTTCGGATACGAAATATGACGCAGTCGCCCTCCCGCTTGATAGAGCTTATCCGGCCGGGGGCGTCCACGTGCCCTTGAACAATGTGCCCACCCAAGCGGTCGCTGACTGCCAGGGGGCGCTCCAGATTAACGCCGTCCCCGGTGTCCAGTTGGCCTAAGGAGGTGCGGCGCAGCGTCTCCGGCGCCAGGTCCACCCGGAACTGCTGGCGGTCAAATTCAACAACGGTTAGACAGGTCCCGTTTACCGCCATACTGTCACCCAGCTTCATTCCATCCATAACCTTATCCGCCCGAATGGTCAGACCGTACTCTTGCAAGGCGACCACCGTTCCAATTTCCTCGACGATTCCAGTAAACATAACGCTGTCCTTACCGTCCCTACCGTCCTTACCGGGTCGGATAACCTGAAATTAGCCAGTCGGGGCCTATCTGCCGGATTTCGGTCCGTTCCACGCGCCAGGCTTCGGCCATCCGGGCCGCACCATGTCCCTCAATGGGCGAAGCGGCTTGGCTGCCTCCAATAATCACCGGCGCAATGAAAGCATATACTTTATCCACCAATCCGGCGTCAAACAGAGTGCCTAGAGTAATGCCGCCGCCCTCCACCAGCAGGTTGACCACACCCCGTTGTCCCAGTTCAGCCAATACTTGGCCTATTGCCACCATTCCCGGCGCTTCCGACAGGCAGGTCAAGACCTCAGCCCCCGCCGCTTGCAAGGACGCAACTTGTTTGGCCGGCGCTTCAGATGATATGGCAACCAGGGTAACCCCCGGCTCCTGCAGCATCCGCGTCTCCGGTGGGGTGCGGCAATGACTGTCCAGAACTACCCTTATCGGCTGGCGGGGAAAGGGCGAGCCGTCCGGGGCGCGGGCAGTCAACTGAGGGTCGTCCGCCAACACGGTATTGATACCCACCATCACGGCGTCGCTTTCCCGGCGTATCCGTTGCACTTCCTCCCGGGCCAAGGGGCCGGTAACCCACTTGGAATCACCGGAGTAAGTAGCGATTTTACCGTCCAGGCTCATAGCGAACTTGGCGGTAACGAAAGGCAGGCCGGTGGTGACGTGCTTGGCGAAGGGCTCATAAAGCTCGGCGACTCCCACAGCATCCTCCAGTTCCACCTCAATGCCGGAGTTTTGCAAAGCCGCCAAACCCTTGCCGGCTATCCGTGGATTGGGATCAATGACCGCCGTAACCACCTTCTTTACGCCTGCTGAAATTATCGCCTCGGTACAGGGCGGTGTCCGACCGAAATGGCAACAGGGTTCGAGAGTAGTATAAAGGGTGGCGTCCCGGGCTAGTGGGCCGCTCTGCTCCAGGGCGCCGATTTCGGCGTGGCGCTGACCCGGCGGGAGAGTATAGCCCTCTCCAACTACCGCTCCGTCCCGGATAATTACCGCCCCTACCGCCGGGTTGGGGCTGACGCTGCCCAGGGCCTGCCGGGCTAGGGAAATTGCCCGTTGCATTGGAGCTGATGGGGTCATTGGCTATAATCCAACGCTCAAATTGTCCGAAAACAAACTCAAAGGATGTAGGGCGCCCGAGAGAGTCATTCCTCCGAAGGTTGAAAATCCCGGTGGAAGCGGCTGGCCGTCGGCTCGGTTTGTCCCTGGTACTTGCTTCCCAGGGATTCCGACCCGTACAGTCGTTCCACTGGAGTGGTCAGGCGAAGGAAGGAAATTTGGCCGATTTTCATGCCGTAGTAGAGAGTGATGGGCAGTCGAGCCAAATTGCTCAGTTCCAGGGTAAGGTTGCCCTTCCAGCCGGGATCAACGAACCCGGCAGTAGAGTGTATCACCAGCCCGATGCGGCCCAAAGAACTCTTGCCTTCCAGCCGGGCCACCAAGTCATCGGGCATTTCAATATGTTCTATGGTGCTGCCCAGAACAAAATCGCCCGGGTGCAGAATAAAGGGTTCTTCATCCTCTATCTCAACAATCTGGCTCAACTTTTCCAGGCTTTCCTTAACGTCAATGTAGGGCCGTTGGTGGTTATCGAATACCAGGACTTTCCGGTCCAGACGCAAGTCCACACTGGCCGGCTGAATGTCCGCCGGGTCCAAAGGACGGATGATTATCCGTTCCGAGTCCAGTTCTTCCTTGATTGACCGGTCACTCAGCACCATACTTTATCTTTACATTTTATCCTTATACTTCATTTCGCCTAAACCTAAACTTGAACCCCAAGTCCCAGGCCAATAACCTTTGTAAAATAGTTCTTGCCCTTACGGGAGCAACCCCGGATAAATCCGGGGTTGTCGGGATTTTATATGCTTGGGAGCCTCCCCGCAACTTGGAGACCTGGCGAATCTGGGCCGACAATGGAAAAGGCTGGCTCTCTCCGGAAGCTGACCTCTACTAATTACCGGCTAGTTCCGACACAAGTGGTTTGAGTCCAAAGATACCCGTGACACTCACCTCTACCGATATTTCACCGGACGAAATTGGAGTCATTGGGCCGGGCGAAGAGTATGCCGCTTCACTTCGAGCCATATACACATCTGCCCTGGCCGGCGGTGCGTAGCTGGTCTCGGTAAGGTAAACCAGCGCTCCCAGTTCTACTTTGCTGAGTTTGGCAAGTTGGGAAGCCCTTTCCATTAGGTCGGCAACGGCAGCGGCGCGAGCCTCCTTCTGCAACTCCTTAGTGTCTTCCAAAGAGAAGGAAATGCCCTGAAATTGTATCAAATTACCTCCGGCATCGGTTGCGTCGTCAATTATTTGATTTATGGATTCTAACTCATGCACTCGGACAGTGACTGTGTTGGTTACCGCATAGCCGGTGCGGAATCTTTCCCATTCTTGAAAGCAAGGGTTTTCGCCCAAGTCTTTATTATCAGGACCCGTTTCAATGCACCGAGTAACCTCTCGGCTGGTGTAGCGGGGCGATATGTAAAAGTGGCTGGTCTGGATGTTTTTATCGGCGACGCCATTGGCCGCCAGTGTCTCCAAAACGGCGGTCATTGCCTCCGCGCCCTCGGCGCGGGCGGCTTTTACAGTTCCGGCAAAGGTTTCCACTCCCAAGTTCAGGGTAGCCAGGTCCGGCATGTCCTTGGCCTGACCCCGACCGGAGACTCGGATGCCGGTTTCCGCCCCGTCGTGTTTTAACTGCGGCGTCGCGGCGACTTCGGGAAGGCTGCCCTCAATTAGGGCGGGGTCTATTACGGCCTCGTCCACCAGCTGGGAAGCAACGCTGGCGGGCGCCTTTTCTTCTTCCGCCGGCTTTACACCTACCGGCCGGGTGATAACCGCCCCAGAGGCTTCGGTTTCCGTCGGCCCGGAGGCATCGCTGCCCTTGACTACTTCGCTAATTCGCTCCGCCCTTTGCGCCGGGCCGGTAGCGGTAGCGCTCAAGGGAGCTTGGGACGTGCAGGCCAGCAGCAACAGCCCGGCGATACTCAATCCCATAAGGGCTAATAGTTCTTTGCCATACTTGGGTATTCTCATTGGTCTATTCCTCCTAGTTTCGCTTGGGTGGTCATTCTTGCTTGATATGGATTAAGACGCAGGAGTGGCAAAGAAAGTTCCCCGCTATTGAGCCGGCTATTGAACCGAAATCCGGCGGCTTCGACACAATTTTAAGACCAACGCGATGAGCAAAGTCAGAACCAGGACGGCAGCCAATCCCTGCAGTATCCACCAGATAATTCTGCCGACTGAAGGTAACCGACCGGGTTCTCGAACATCCGACGCAAGCGATTCCTTGGAAGGGGTTTCAGCCAGCGCTGTTGTAAGGTCGCCGGCCGGCCCTTGGAGACTTGACTTCCCGGCGGGATCCGCCGGCTCACGCGCTCCAACCGCAACCGGGGCAGGACTTTCCGTTGGCAGTATGGGAGACGGCAGAGGCAACTCGCTTGGCGCCGGCGTCGGTGTAACCATCGGCATTATTGCCGGCGCGCCGGGCGACGGCGGAGCGGCTACGGGCCTTGCCGCTTCAGGGACGACAGTTGGCGATTCTTTCCGGATATATGGCTCTCCGGCGGATTTTTCCACCGACTCGGTAACCGCAAAGGGAGCGGCCGTCGGCTTGGGGAGGTCAACGGGTTTTTCCCTTTCTACCACCGCTTCCCGTTTGGCTAATACTTCTCTTTCAGCCATTGCTTCTACCGAGTTTTCTACGGACCGGTCCACCGATGACGGTTCGGCCATTGCCGTCGTTACCGGTTCAACCAAGGGCGCAACCTGCGCCGGGGCTGCTGACTCTGCCTGGGCCGTTGCCATAGCTGGTTCAGACCTTTCGGTCATAGATTCCATCGCATCTAAATGCTCTTCCCACTCCTTCTGCGCCGGAGCTGACTGTGCCAGCGGCGCTGATTCCGGTTGAGGGGCGGCGGCGAATTCCGGGGCCAGCAGTCCATCAACATCAACCAATACCAGCAGGGCCAAGGCCAAGCCGGCCAAGGCTACAGCCCCGGCATAACCCCATGTGGGAACTCGGGCCAGCAAGGATGCGGGTTGCCGGTCAACGACAACCGGCTCAACCGCCTCGACTGGACTTGAGATAGGCGCCGCCGGCAGAGTGAAGTTGCGAGAGGGAGCGAACTCGGGTAATGTTTGCAGCAGGGATACCGTAACCTGCAAACTCTCCAATTCCCCCCGGCACACGGCGCATTCCGCCACTGCCCGGTCAACCCGGCCCGGTTCACGGCCCAACAAACGACCGTCCAGGTACTCGGAGAACAGCTCGGGTTTTAGGTGTCGATGCTTACCGATAATCCGCATACGCTAACCCTCTTGACGAAAGCGGGAAGGCAGAAGTCCCCCAGCAGCGCGCAGGTAATCTCGCAACTCTCCCCGACCTCGGCTGAGTCGGGACTTCACTGTACCCAGGGAGCAGTTCAAGGCTGAAGCGGCTTCCTCATAGCTGAACCCTTGCAGGTCAACCAGCAAAATAGCCAACCGCCGCTCCTCGGATAAGGCTGCCAAGCCGGCTTCAATGGCGCGCCGCAGCTCGCTGCGCTCGGCGTATTCCTCCGGCGTTTCCCCGCCGGTAGTCCGGTTAACGCCAGAGAGAGTGGGGTCGTCGGTGTCGGCTGAAAGAGGGTTTAAGGGTATGGTGGGACGGGCGCGGCAAGACCGGAGCATATCGCGGCAGGTGTTGGCAACTATGCGCATTACCCAAGCGCGCAGGTTATCGCCCCGAAATTGATAGAAAGAACGGTAACCGGATGCGAAACTTTCTTGTACTGCATCCTCTCCCAGGGACCAGTCGTTCAGCATTCGGCGAGCTAAGCTGTAGGCTGGAGCTTGAAAGCTCTCAATGATGCAGTTGAAGCAGTAGGCGCTACCGGCCCGGTCCCGCACGGGCAAAGTAACGTGTCCCACGCAGCTGGGACTGGCGGTGTCCAACCGGTAGTTGGCATTGCAGTTGGCGGTCGTCATTGACCGTAATTATTCTGCCGGGTTAGGCTGGTTGGGAAGCGCCCGCGACTAACGATCACCTTTGGAACAGCTATCCCTGGAAGGATACCCTGCCATCTAGAAGACCCCGGGCCATGACAAATTTGTGAATCTCCGAGGTGCCACCGCCGATGCGGGCATGGCGCAGCAGGTGATACCAGTGGGGTATCGGCATATCCAGGGTTTCGCCCATGCCGCCAAATATCTGCATTATCTTATCGATGCTGCGACAGCCCCATTCGCCGGCGCAATACTTGATCATTGACGCTTCTACCCGCACATCCTCGCCCTGGTCGGCGCGGGCCGCCGTTTCCCGGGTAACTGCCCTCAGGTTCATAATGTCAATGTAAACGTCGGTCAGCATCCATTGGATGGCCTGCCGGTCGCTGATCGGGCGGCCGTAGGTAACCCGTTGCTTGGCCCATTCGATTGCCATCTCCAAAGCGCGGCTCAGGATACCCAACGCCATTGAACCTCGCAGCAACCGGTCGTGATGCACCAACCATTTCTGCCCCAACGTGAAACCGAGGCCGACCTCGCCCAGCACCTGGGTTTGGGGCACCCGAACCTCGTCCAAGTGAACTATATACTGCTGGGCGCGGGTCGGTACAATCCAGACCCGTATCGGTTCGAAGCTGAGGCCCGGGGTCGGGTTGTCGATGATGAACATCGTGATGCCGCCCCGCTGCCGCTTTTCCGGGTCAGTAACGGCCTGCACCAGCAGGAAATCAGCGGTGGCGGCGCCGGATATAAACATCTTGGCGCCGCTGATTACCCAGTCGTCCCCATCTCTGACCGCCCGAGTTTGCATCATACCGCCGGGGTCGGAACCGGCTTGGGATTCAGTCTGGCCAAAGGCGTAGTTGAGGTCGCCCTGGATGGACGGGTAAAGGTACTTCTGCTCCTGCTCCGGTGTGCAGGAGCCAATCATCATCATCGGCACCGGAGAGGTGGGAAGCTGGACGATGCTTTTGTGTATCTCCTCATCCATTACTACATGACCCAAGGCTCCCATGCCGCCACCGCCGTACTCCTCCGGTACGAAGGAAGTAAAAATGCCGGTGTCCTTGGAAATACTGTTCAGCCGCCCCCACTTCTCCGGCGTGAGGGTGCCAACCACACCCATTACCGTCTCGGCAATACCCCTGGGGCCGCCGTCATCCACGCCCTCTTGGGGAGGGTTAGCCAAGTATTCGGCCTCCAGCGGCAAGCACTCCTCCTGTACTATCTGGCGGATCAGGTTCTTCAGACCGTCAATTTCCGGGGAAAGTCCAGGCTGCATTCAATTACTCCCAAACGAGGCTGGCAGAGGATAAAAGGGACGAAAGATTCGTCGGCGGACACCGGATAGTTCGAACCGTGGCGAAAAAAGGAAGGTTCCGCCTCAATGTAAAGGACATACGAAGGTGAAAGCCGCATAAACTGGGCTATCCTCGCTTGCGTTCGCCCCGGCGGGGGCTGCCTTGTATTGAACAAAAACTTTCTCGGCGGTTCCGTTGCCAGTCTTGGCGTTAACCGCTTGGGAAACCGCCCCCAAGCCAACTATTCCGATAGACAGGGCCAAGGCCAAGAAAACTAACATTCCGATGATTTTCGCTTTCATATTTACTTATCCAGCGATGGCGCCTAGTCTAGTATAGCGGTTAAAAAGGGATACCGAAAATCCCTGGGCCTTCTTTTAACTTATTTTATACCGTTGGTTGGGGAAATGCCATACTGCGACGGCGGGTTTGTAGTCGGGCTTTCGTGTTAAAATAACCGGGGGTCGAAGCCGGGCATTGTTGCCTCGGACAGCTTGACCAGTCAGCTGGACTTTAGACTTGCTTCGAGCTGGCGACAAAACGCGCCCCAGGACCTAAACGCAGGACGTAATCCAGGACGTAATCACCGATGCAGTTCCGCAATATCCCTAGCGTAGAGCGGGTAATCGCCTCGGAGCAACTGGCCGATGCAATCCGGGCCTATAGCCGAGGGTGGATTGTGGCCTTGGCCCGTCAACAACTGGAAAAGGCCCGCAATGGAGTGCGGCAAGGCGGAAATGCCCCGTCAGCGGACGAGGTAGCCGAGGCTACCCGGCGCGCAGTTGAGGATATGACCCGCCCAGCGCCCCGGCCGGTTATCAACGCCACCGGCGTCATTATCCACACCAATCTAGGCCGAGCCCCCCTGAGCCGGGCGGCCACCGAGGCCGCCGTACAGGCTTCGCGGGGTTATTCCGACCTAGAGTTGGACTTGGGTAGCGGTCGGCGTGGTTCCCGCCAAGCCCACCTGCAATCCTTGCTGCAGGAACTGACCGGAGCGGCGGCAACTCTGGTAGTTAATAACAACGCGGCGGCGATGCTGCTGGGGCTGTCCACCTTGGCCGCCGGAAAACAAGTAATCGTTTCCCGCGGCGAAGCTGTTGAAATAGGCGGCGGTTTCCGTATTCCCGACGTACTAAGACAGAGCGGCGCCCAGTTGGTGGATGTAGGAACGACCAACCGCACCTACGCCCGGGACTATGAAAGCGCCGTAACCGAAGAAACCGGGGCCTTTCTCAAAGCCCACGCCAGCAACTTTCGGGTAGAGGGCTTTACCGCTTCGGTGACGCCGGAAGAACTGGTAGCCCTGGGCGCCCGGCAGAATATCCCGGTGCTGCACGACGTGGGCAGCGGCTGTCTGCTGGCGACGGAAAAGTACGGCTTGCTCCACGAGCCTACCCCCCAGGAAAGCGTGGCTGCCGGAGTGGGCCTGACCTTTTTCTCCGGCGATAAGCTCTTGGGCGGCCCCCAGGCCGGTATCGTGGTCGGGACCAAGGCGTTGGTGGGACAACTAGAACGTCATCCCCTCGCCCGCGCAGTGCGCATTGACAAGCTGAGCTTGGCGTCCTTGCTAGCGACCCTGATCCACTACCGACGCGGCGCGGCCGAGCGGGAAATTCCGGTGTGGCGTATGATTTCTATGCCCCTTCAGTTAGTCGAAGAACGAGCGCAGTCCTGGCGGGCAGCCCTTGCTTCCACCTCAAACGCCGCAGATGTCGAGGCGACCGTAGAGTCTGGGCGGTCTGCTATTGGGGGCGGCAGCCTACCAGGGGAAACGCTGCCCAGCCGGGTTCTGGCCTTGTCGTGCCACGCCGCCCCAGGCGGCCCTGAGGGGGTGATGCGGCGGTTGCGCCAAGGCGCCCCCCCCATCGTAGCCCGTATCGAGGATGACCGAATTTTGCTTGACCCCCGTACAGTGCTGCCGGAGGAAGAAGAGGAGATGCTCTCCGCGCTGAACGCGGCGCTGGCAACGCCAGGTTAGGCTCGCGAATCGTAATTTATAACCGCCCCCAAGCGTAGTCGTCCCAAGAAAGTCTGGCAACCGGATTTGCGCAACGTTGCTTGGACGACGCTTTAGCGACGGGATATGGACGAGATTATACAGGAGGGGAAGGCGGCGACCGGATGACCGATTATCTGATCGTGCACGACGTAGGACAGGGAGCATGGTTTTGGAACCGGGTTTGGGGTTGCGTGACCGCGCCGACGGAACATCCACCTCGCCTTTACTCACAGCGTAACGCCAGCCAGTTCTATCTGCTTAACCTGCCCGGACACGGCTCCGACGAGAAGGGCGATACCGGTGAGGTGCGACTTGAAGAATGTATCCAGGCGATAACCCGCGCCGTGGAACGTCGCGGCTTGCGAGACTTGGTGCTGGTAGGTCACGGAGTGGGCGGAATGTTGGCCCTACTGGCAGCCCCTCTGCTGGCGGTACCCCCCAGACACCTGGCGCTAATTGCCGGTATTGTGCCGGATAATCGCAGAAACGCCCTGGCTCAGTATCCCCCGGAAGTCCGACGGCATTTATCCTCCAGATTGCACCTCAGCAAATTGTGGGGCCGGGATATAAGACTGCCTCGTTCGGTTATTACTCGGTATATGTGCAACGGAATGGAGCCGCGGGAGATAACCCGCGCCCTAGGCTTTTTTGGCCCGCTGCCTACCCGCATATTGGAGGCCAAAGTGGTTTTGGATAGCGCGGACGTTCCCTGCCCCGCCAGTTACATTGTATTAGACCAAGACCGAATGCTGCCTCCTGATGTGCAAATTTCAATGGCGAGGGGAATCCCCGGTATTGACTTTACGCACCTTAACTCCTGTCACCAAGCTGCGTTGCACCAACCCGGGGAGTTGGCCAAAATACTATTGAGCCTCGCTTAACGCCGGGTATCAATCGCTTGGTCCGAGTTGCCCAAGGCATACCGCTAACTAGTCCCGCCGGGTCCGGCTTGTTTGCCCGCGCCGTTGCGCAACAGGATTGTGTTAGACTTGGTCTATGACCTACGTCGCCGACTTACACCTGCATTCCGCTTACGCTTACGCCACCAGTAGCGCCCTTACCTTGCCAAACCTGGCCCACTGGGGCAAACTCAAGGGCATCGACTTGATGGCTACCGCGGACTTCACTCATCCGGTCTGGTTCAAGGAGCTGGCAGGAAATCTGGTGGAGAAATCTCCTGGCTTGTACTGGTATGGCGGCGTTCACTTCGTCTTGGGAACCGAGGTCAGTTGTGTTTTTCGCCAAGGCGGATGGCTCCGACGAGTCCACCTGTTGGTTTTCGCGCCCAGCTTGGATGCGGCGGCCCAGCTTAACCGGGCGCTAGCGCCCCACGGCAACCTGGAGTCCGACGGACGGCCTACTCTCACCCTCTCGGTGCGCGACCTGACGGCCTTGGCCCTTGAAGTAAGTCTCAACTACATCATTATGCCGGCTCACGTCTGGACTCCTTGGTATGGCGTTTATGGTTCCAAGTCCGGCTTTGACCGCCTGTCGGAAGCCTTTGGGGATATGTATTCATATATCTACGCCATAGAGACCGGTCTTTCCAGCGACCCGGAAATGAACTGGACCGTTCCGGAGCTTGCTGACAAGACTATAGTTTCCTTTTCCGACGCCCATTCCCTGCCCAAGCTGGCCCGGGAGGTAACTGCTTTTAACGGCGAACTCAGCTATGCCGGACTTTCCGACGCTCTGCGCTTCAACCAAGTGGCCTACAGCGTTGAGTTCTACCCGGAGGAGGGGAAGTACCACTATGACGGCCACCGCAAGTGTGGCGTGCGCCAACCCCCGGAGGTAACCCAACGGCAGGGAGACCGGTGTCCGGTTTGCCGCCGTCCCCTTACCTTGGGGGTCTTGAACCGGACTCGCCGGCTGTCCTCGGGCGCCCCCCCGAAGGTTGTTGCCAGCCCCAAGACCGGAGCGCCGTCCCTTCCCGACGGTTTTATATCCTCACCGGAGGGCCGGCCGCCCTTCATCCGGTTGCTACCCCTCCAGGAAATCATCGCCGGCGTTCTCCGGCAGGGACCGAATACCAAGCGGGTTCAGACTGAGTATCGGCGGATTGGGTCAGAACTGGGTAGCGAGCTGAAAACTCTCTTGTGGGCCGACAGAGCTCGTTTGGAAGAGACCGTCGGGCCGGAACTATCCCAAGCCATCCTGCGAGCGCGACAAGGCGATATTTCTGTTGAGCCAGGCTATGACGGCTTATATGGCAAAGTCGATCTTTCCTGGCCCAACCTAGGGAAAGAAGCGCCCATAAATGCCCTTTTGTCTTAACTTGCCCTACCCCACAAAAAACCAGGTCGGAGCCGGCTGACGCCGAAATGAATCGGAATCCCGGAAGTTAAGACGCCCTTGCCTTGGGCCAAAACGCCTTCGCCGGTCACAAAACAACGCAGCTATGTTACAATGCAGACCCAAGCAGGCCCAGCTAAACTGGATGGCAGGTCAGGTCCAGGTCCAGGCGATCTAAATCAAGTCGGCGAGTTAATCGGAATTTCGGAACTATGGAAGTCGCGCTCCGTCGGCTGCGAGCCGAGGACATTGAGCAGGTCATCGAAATCGAGCGGGAAGCCTTCACCCCGCTGTGGTTGGGCACTTCCTTCAAACGAGAACTCGACAATCGTTACTCCCGTTATCTGGTGGCTTGCCAGCCGGAGCAAACGGACCGGGCTCTGGACAACTCCCGGATAACTCCCGAGGAATCCGAAGAAGAGGAACTTAAACCGACGGACGCTTCTCTCTGGAAGAGGATGGTCCGCGGGGTTCGGGAAATCGCCGGGAAGGAACCTGCGTCCGCCGGCAAGACAGCAGAGGATATTGCCGGATATGTGGGCATTTGGTTTCAGGGCAACGAGGCTCACATTACCGAGATTGCGGTTCGGGAAAAGCTGCGGGGCAACGGCATCGGGGAGTTACTGCTTATCGGCTCGGTGCGGGTGGCCCTTGAAAACGGCTCAACGGTACTCACTCTGGAAGCCCGAGTGTCTAACTTCGTCGCCCAAAGGCTTTACGAGAAATACGGCTTCAAGCAAGTCGGCATCCGCAAGGGCTACTATTCGGATAACCGGGAAGATGCGGTAATAATGACCACCAGCCCCATCCACGCCAACGAATTTCAGCAACTCTTTTGTCGGTTGCAAGAGGACTTTCTCTCTCGTTGGGGTAAGATAGTCATTAACGGATGAGCTAAAACAGGCATCGGGAAACTACCAGGAGAACATCGGGAGCCAATGACGGGATAATCCGGTGTCTTCGCTTCCCGAGCAGCAAGGTTGACCTGTAAGTACCCCCTTGATAGAATGGCGAAAGTGTTTTCGGAAAAGGGGCTGGGATGAGGACTGGGATGATTGTCATCGGCCTGACCGGAGGAATCGGCACCGGCAAAAGCGAAGTAGCTCGCCGGTTGCAGGAGCTCGGGGCCATAGTCATCAATGCCGACCAGCTAGGACACGAGGCCTACTCCCCCCACTCGGAAACGTGGCGGGAGGTCGTCAAAACCTTCGGTAAGCAGATACTCCAGGAGAGCGGGGAAATAGACCGGAGGAAGTTGGGGGGTATCGTCTTCACAGACCCTCAAAAGTTGGCCCAACTTAACGGTATTATGCACCCGCGCATGGCCGCTATTGTAAACGGCAAATTGCAAGAGTTGAGAGAAAACGGAACTAAGGTGGCGGTGGTGGAAGCCGCCGTTCTGTTTGAAGCCGGTTGGGACTCCTTGGTGGATGAGGTATGGACGACCGATTCGCCGGTGGAGGCCGTGGTTGGACGGTTGCAAGCGCGTAATGGACTTGATGCCGAAGAAGCGCTTAAACGGATTGCTTCGCAAATGTCCGCTGAGGAGCGGGTCGCCCGCGCCGGCGTAGTAATCGCCAATTCCCGGGACGTGGCAAGCCTGGATTCCCTGGTTAAGGAACTGTGGGAACGCAGAGTAGAAGGAAGGATTGAACGAACATAATGGTAGATGTGGTTGAGCCTGAACAGAATGAGCCTGAATACAAAGAGTACGCTATAGAAGAATTTTTGGTTCGCAGTGAACCTTATTACCGCGCCGTTGGAGATGAACTCGATCTTTTTACCGCGGCCTATAATCAGCACATACCGGTTCTGCTGAAAGGGCCGACCGGCTGCGGCAAGACCCGCTTCGTTGAATATATGGCTTGGAAGTTGGGCCGGCCTATGGCCGTAATCCGTCCCCAAGGGAGCAACCATCCAGCCCAGGAGCTTCGGGAGGGCGAGGTGCGGGTGCCTCTGGTTACCATCGCCTGCCACGAAGACCTCACCGCCAGCGACCTGGTGGGCCGCTACCTGCTCGATTCAGAAGGCACCCGCTGGATTGACGGTCCAATGACCCGGGCGGTCAAGGCCGGGGCCATCCTCTATTTAGACGAGGTGGTGGAAGCGCGTAAGGATACGACCGTACTGATACACCCGCTTACTGACCACCGTCGCATCCTGCCGGTGGAAAAAACCGGCCAGATAATCGAGGCCGACGACCGATTCCTCCTGTGCATTTCCTACAATCCACACTACCAAAGCGCGTTGAAAGACCTGAAGCACAGCACCCGCCAGCGGTTTATTTCCGTAGAGTTTGACTATCCCCCGGCGGACATTGAAGCGGAGATAGTGGCGCAGGAAAGCGGTTGCTCCAACGAGCAGGCAAGCGCCTTGGCCAAATTGGGCGAAAAGGTACGTAATCTCCGCGACCACGGACTGCAAGAGGGCGCCAGTACCCGCTTGCTTATCTACGCCGGCCGGCTAATGCGGGAAGGCATATCTCCGCGCCGAGCCTGCCAGGTAGCCGTTGTCTGGACGCTCACCGATGAGCCGGAATTGCAGCGCAGCGTAGAAGAGGTGGTCTCCTCCGTATTTGAATAGAGGTGTCGATGGACTTATCCGCCCCTGAGCGTATCAAACAGCTTCTGGCATGTCGGACCAAATGGAGGGCGCCCGATGAGACCCTGATGCCGGCGGCGGTATTGCTCCTACTTTACCCCAAGGATGGCGAATACTACGTGTTGCTTAACAAGCGGTCGGAGCAGGTTGAGCATCATAAAGGGGAGATTTCCTTTCCCGGCGGCGCCCGGGACCCGGAAGACCGGGACTTTAGGGAAACCGCCCTGCGGGAAGCGGAAGAGGAAATGGGCATCAGCCGTTCCGACGTCACTATCTTGGGCGAGTTGGACGACGTCGTTACGCGGAGTCGTTTCGGAGTTCGGGTCTTCGTCGGCGCCATTCCCCATCCCTATCGCTTCAATCCCAGCGCCCTGGAAATCGCCGAGGTTCTGGAAGTTCCCGTCGCTAGCCTATACGACTCGGCCAATGTCCGTTGGGAAACCCGCTGGTCCGGCAGCGAATTAGTTACCGCCTACTCTTATGCCTTCAACGAGCACATTGTATTCGGCGCCACCGCAAAGATACTTCAGCAATTCTTGGAAATCTCGAAAGACGGTCTGAAAAAGGAGGGGTCATCACCTTGAGCAATGCTCCCTTTGATGAACTAGAAGCGGAACTGGTCAAGCTACCCCCAGCGGTTCTGGATGCCTACCGCGCCGCCGCCGATGCAATGGAAGCATCTTTTTCCAGTGAAGAAATGGTTTTGTGGGCCAAGGAAGGCGTAGCCATTGCAGCGCAGACGGTACGCTCTTGGGAATCCGCCGTGGAATACTACCGAGTAGGACCGCAGGTGGCCCGTTCCTTGGCCTTTCCCTCCTTTATGCAGTGGGCCCGGTGCGGCGCCTATCTTTCCCAGGATTCCCCGGCTTTGGCCATTTCCTTTTTCAAGGCCAGCCCGGCCATCGTGTCCAACCTGCGCCCCCAGTACATTCCTCGCTGGGCCGGCCTAGGCCGCAGCCTTTACAAGGGAACCTGGAAATCCAGCTCCCTGTCGGCTCGTTTTTTTGAGGTAAGCTCCGACCTGATTCGTAGCTTACCCTTCTGGGACGTGGAGGTTTTCGCCTCCCTGATCGAAGCGCTGTCCTACAAGTCCTACGATGTGGCGGCAGAATGCCTGACTTTGGGCCGGGATGTGCTGCCGGCAATGGGGCGGGAACGGGAAGCCTTTCTTGCTATGTCCCGCGCCCTGTCCGACGGAGGAAATTGGCGCGAGGTGAAGAGTTGCCTGGAAATGGCGCCCAAGGCGTTGCAACAAATCGAGGAAGGTCAGACCAGCCGCTTTCTCAAACTGGGTGAACGACTTACCAAGGTCGGAATACGAGATACTGCCCGTTTTCTTGCCGACGGAAGCCAAGCCTTGGGCCAAATTCCTCAAGGTTCTCAGGCCCACATCCTAGACCTGTGCGAGGGTCTTCTGGCCGTGTCTCCGGAAGCGGTGCCTCCATTTCTCAAGAGCTTGGAAGGTGTTCTGCATCGGGTCACCGTTCACCAGTTGGACACTTGGTTCCAGCATGGCATCCAACTCCTGAAAGAAAACCCGGAGAGCGGCATTGCCTTCTTCAAAGTGGAGTCCAACACCTCGGAGTCTTTGCTGGAAACCCTGTCCTCCAGCCTGGAACTGGAACGGGTTAAGGGCGTGGTGCGTCTCTATTGCCGGGCTTTGTCCGGTTCCCCTATTGAAGTGATGAACACCCAGGAACTGGTGCGCCGGAACATCGGTTGGGTGGACGAAGATTCGGCTTCAACCGACGGCGCCAAGGTTTTCCTGCCGCCAGTAGTTGACCACTACCAAGACAAAAGCCAGAACTTTTCCTGGTTCAAGGTAGTAGCCACTCACCAAGTATGCCACCTGGAGTTCGGCAGCTTTGCCTACGACTTCAACCGACCGGCCACCCAGTTCGAGGAGGAACGCCGTTACCTTCTGGAACGGGAGCGGGGCGCCCAGCTAATCAACGAAGATGTGCTAGTTGGCGATGCGGAGGCCGACGTCCAGACGCGGGCCTTTACCGACATTGGCCGGTTTCTGAGCCTTTTTGACGACCGCAAGCTGGCCTTTGACCTGTTTACCGTACTGGAGGATTGCCGCTTGGACTACCGTATCAAGGTAGAGTATCCGGGCATACGGCAAGCATCCTCCGACGTTCAGGCCGAAACCTTGGCCCGACGTCCTCAAGTAGAGGATTTGCCATTGCAGGAAGCCTTAGTTGAACTGTTGATAAAGATGAGCTTGGACCAGTTCAACGACCTGCCGGTGCCCGTGGAGCATAAAGAGGAAGCTACCATGCTGGCCCGCATCCTGTACCGGCTGCGGAATACCCTGGCTAATGTGGAAGATACCGCCGAAGCTACCCTGCGCGCCTACGAAATTATTTCCCGGTTGGAAAACGAGACCCAGCCCGAAGACCAGTGGGAGCCGGAGGACTTGGATAACCCCGGCGACTTTTCCGAGGAGGAATTTCAGTCTCTCTTGGACAAGCTCCAGGCGTCTCAGGAGCCTTCCGGGGAAGGCGGGGAAGGCGACCCCTACGAATCGCCGGAGCCAGTGGACTACCGGGGCGACTTCAAGCCCGAAATGGTGCAGTTGCTGACCAAGCTCCAGATGGACAAGAACCAGCAGGGTGAGGGCGAACCCCTCTCTCAGGAAATGCTGGAGCAGTTGCTGCAAGACAGCGCCGAATTGGAATTGGACGCTGAACAGGGTGACATAAATAACAGTATGAGCACCTTTGCCCAGAACATAATGAAGGAAGCCGGCGTGCCACCGCCCAATTCCCAGCCGGGGCAGGGTTATGGGCCGTTGTTGCACGACGACGACCAGGGCGGTGAACTGGAGGCCCGGGAACCCAAGACTTACGTTTATGACGAATGGGACTTCCGCGCTAACGACTACAAGCCCCGCTGGTGTGTGGTAAAAGAAAAAACCCTGGATGAAGGCGAGTCTGGTTTCTATAACGACGCATTAAAGAATTACTCGTCGCTGCTGAACCACATCAAACGTCAGTTCGAACTGATAATGCCCGAAACCTTCCGCAAGATTTATCGGATGATCGACGGTGAGGACATTGACCTGAACGCGGCGTTGGAAGCCGCCGCCGACATCCGCATGAGGGTTCCGCCGGACGAAAAGATTTACTGGCGGCGCAATAAGATTGAGCGGAACGTATCGGTAGTTTTCTTGCTGGATATGAGCGCCTCCACCGCCGAAGCAATCGATGAAGGCCGCCACACCGTAGATGACCGGGATGCGCCGGATGATCCGGTGGAATACATGGTTTGGCTCCGGCGGCGCCGGGAAGGACTGGTGCGCCGTCAATACAAACGCATCATTGACCTGGAAAAGGAAAGCACCGCCCTGCTTATCCAAGCGCTGGAGTCCATCGGCGATAACTACGGTATCTACGGCTTCTCCGGCTATGGCCGCGAAAACGTGGAGTTCTATGTCATCAAAGATATTGAGGAAAACTTCAGCGAGCGGATTAAACGGCGCATCGACAAGATTACGCCGCTCCACGCCACCCGAATGGGCAGCGCTATCCGCCACGCCATCACCAAGCTGGAACATCAGGATTCGCCTACCAAGATAATGTTCCTGATTAGCGATGGTCGTCCCCAGGACCGCGGTTACAGTCGGGAGGGTGTGGAGAAGGAATATGCCGTTCACGACACCCATATGGCCCTGTTAGAGGCCAAGCGGAAGGATATTACACCCTTCTGCCTGACCGTGGACAAAGCGGGGCATGACTACCTCAAGGAGATGTGTGGGGATATGGGCTACGAGGTGCTGGGGGAAATCTGGGCCTTGCCTGAGCGGCTACCAATGCTCTACCGTCAGCTTACCGCCTAACTCAACCCGGACTCCACCAAGCGAGGCCGACCGATACAGCGAACCGGGGGCGAGGATGATAACCCGCCCCCGGTCTTTAGCTTACTCAATAATACACTGGGTTATTCCGCCGCCGCCTCGGCGATTATCAACTTGCGTAGCTCGGTCAGAGCGGTATTGGCTACCCGCCGTTTGATGACAATGCGGCGCGGGGGCGTCCGAAACTCCAACTCCCGGATGCTCGCAACGCCGACGATGGCTACGTAAACCTGTCCTACCGGCCGTCCTTCCACCGTCTCCGGGCCAATCACCCCGGTAATGCCAATGCCATAGTCAGTAGCTAAATTGGCCTTGACCGCTTGGGCCATTGCCATCGCCGTTTCCCGGCTCACCGTGCCATGCCGCTCAATTGCGTCTGCGGATACGCCGTTGGCCCGGAGCATCTCTCCGGTTACCGCCACCACGCCGCCTTTGTAATAATCGGAACTGCGCGGCATATCGGTAATGTTATTAGCCAGAAAACCGCCGCTACATGATTCCATCGTCGCCAGGGTCAGGCTTCGCTCGGCCAGCGCCTGCCCTGCCGCTTGCTCTGGAGTTTCGTCGTCGTAACCCCAGATGTAAGGCCCCAACCGGTCAACTATCGCCCGTTCCACCGGAAGAATCAGTTCCCGGGCGGTGGCTTCATCCCCAGACCGGGCGATAATCCGCAGGTGGATTCCATCAGCCTTGGAATAGATACCCAGGTAGGGGTTTGCATGACCAAAGAACTCCGAGATTTCCTCGTCAATGGCTGCCTCGGACATTCCCAGCGTCTTGATATTGCGGGTGATAGTAACCTCTCCGTCCACCAGTTCCCGCAGACGGGGCGCTACTTCCTCCTCCCAGATGGGCTGCATTTCACCAGGCGGGCCCGGCATAGCCACGATAACCCGGCCACCCTTTTCAACCCACCAACCTGGCGCGGTGCCGTTGCGGTTAGGCACAAACCGGGCCGAGGGTATCAGGTGAGCCTGCTTGATGTTGCGAGAAGGCATAGTCATGCCCCGGCCGGCGAAGTATCGCTCTAACTCTTGCACTACTCCATCCTGCACGGTTGGGGTTTCCCCCAGCGCTTGGGCAATAGCTTCCCGGGTCAGGTCGTCCTGGGTCGGCCCCAACCCTCCGGTCGTAAAAATAATGTCGGAGCGCTGCAAACCACGAGTGAAAGCGTCGCTGAGCATATCCAGGTTATCGCCAATTAGGGACACCCACTGCAACCGAAGGCCCAAGGCCGGCAACTGCCCGGCAATCCAGGCGGCGTTAGTATCGGTTAGTTCACCCATCAGCAGCTCGGTGCCAATAGAAAATATCTCTGCTTTCAAGCAAACCTCTGCACAGCCTTAGGTTACTCGGGTTATTGCGCTTTCTGGGACGGGTAAGGCGGCTCTACCGCCAACTGCTCCAAGGCAGCGGCCCACGCTTCCGGTACAGTGAAAAGGTCGGGAACGCCGGCCGTAACGGCGTACCGGAACTTCCCGTCAGGCGTGGCGTCACCCAAGAAGAACTCGTGGTTCTCTCCCTTGCTGGTAGCCAGCCATACGTTAACATTTGGTTCTTCCAAGCCGTAGTCGGCCGGGTTATCAAACTTATCAGCTACTATCTCGTTTACCCAAGGGTTATCCAAAAATTCGTTCCGGCCATTCCAGTCTGCCGGCAAAATCGGCGTTTGGATTTCGTCGCCGGCGTCATCAACATCCAGAATGTACCAGAAATCTTCCCGGGTGTTGGCGCCGTAGCTGACCAGCTTTTCCCCGACGGTCACCTCAAAATAGACCACATTCTGCTCGTCCATGTCGTACAAACGGGGATAAGGCGGCTGCAAGACCAAGCGGTTGATGACCATCGCCCAAATCTGGGGCACGGTGAACAGCTTTGGCGAGCCGACCAGACGAGCATACTGGTGTTCTCCATCCGGCGTCTCAAAGCCCATGTGGAACTCGTAGGAAACGCCAGTGCGCTCAGTTACCTTGATACTGCTCTCCGGGTTCACCGGGTCCAGGCCGTACTGGGCCGGGTCCTCAATCTCGTCCACCAAGGTTCGGTTCACCCGCGGCCCGCTGAGTAGCAAGGGCGTGCCGCTCCACTTGTCTTGGAAAACCCGGACTTCCCGGTCTTCCTCTACGATAAACCAGTGAGCTCCGCCGGGTTTCCGGGTATAGACCACCGTGTCGCCCCGGTGGGTTGCCTCAATGTGGACTATGGAGTTGTCATCCACCTTCCAAAGCCAGTCCTGTTCATCTTTCGGCTCGGGATTCTGGGTTAACGTAACAACTAAAATGGCGCCGCCAAAAAGCAACAATACTGCAACCAGCAGAAAGGTAAGCCGTACGTTCATTGATTCATTACCTGACCTGTTGATTCAACTGAAAACTCAATGCTTGCAACGCGCCGTTAGGTCCAGCGCTTAAAAAGGCGGGAATCCAGCGCTTTGATCGGTGACTTTGCATTTTCGGGGAACACCGTAACGGGGCTAACTAACGGCGCACCCACCAGACCAGAGCGGCCATCAGCCCCATCAAGCCAGGCAGTAACAGCCATGACGAGTATTTAACAAAGTTTTCCTGGTTACGGTCTACGTTAAACTCCCGTGTGGTAAGGATTTTTGGCCGCAGGGATACCAGAGAATAGTCCCCCACCAGGTAATTTACCGAGTTAAGGAACAGGTCGGCGCCGCTGCCCCGGTCATAAAAGCTGTTGGCGATAAAATCGGAATCCCCCATTACTACCAGACTGGCGATTTGATTTTCGGTGATGCTCGCCGGGTCGGCCGGCGGTGGCATTCCGATTGGCCCTAAGGCTCTGACATAGGTTACAGTAGAGAACGGCCCCGGCGCATCCCGGTCTTCCCCCCGGCTAGTAAGGGGGTCAGTGCGTCCCGCATCTTCAATCACGTAGCTGCCCCCGGTACAGTCTCCTACGCCACCGTCCTCAGCTCGGTCGCATTCAGGAGATGAAGAGAAAGCCAAGGGTACGGGCTGCCGCAGGCCAGCGCCATCGTCAATGACTTGCAGGGGCGCCGCGCCGGGCATCAACACCAAATCCAGAGAGTTGCCCCGGGGCGCCGTAATTTCCAGCAGAGTCTCCAGAATATCGCGGGGGATTTGAGCCACCAGCTCACTGGGCAGTTCTCGGGGATTGCTGGTATTGAGTCGAAAGGTATGCGGGTTACCGGGTAGGGAACCTTCCAGGTCGCGAATATAGCCGGCGCCGATAACCACACCCCAGCTGGCCATAAACTCCCGGAAACTGTCATGAGTATCCGGTTCAGCCAAGAAAATCAACTGCCCCGCCTCCCGCCGGTCGCTGCCGTCGGCATTCTTCCCTTGCAGGTACAGATTAAGCGTCTGGGCTTGAGCTTGGCGCAGTTCTTCCGTCGGGCGGGCGATGACCAGCAAGGCCGCATCCTCCGGGACGTTGAACTCCTCATCGGTGCGCGCCCAGCGCAACGTTTCCACCCGGTAGTTATCCTGTTCCAGCCCGATGCGCGCCGAACTGTACCCCTCCCCATCGGATTCGCTGGTATTTATGCTGCGCTCACCGTGGCCGGACAGAAAATAGACGACCTTCTGTTCTTGGCCGGTAACCAGCAGGATACTGGAAACCAGATCCTGCTCCAAGTGGCTGTAGGCCGCGTCCTGAGGTTGAATCACATCCAGCCGGTCACCGTCCTTGAGCTTGACAACGATGGACTCGTTGACGAAAGCGGTGGGGGTAGCGCCAAAGTACTGGTTGACCCGTTGCGGGTTCACGTCCGGATCCACGAAACCGGATTCAAACTTGGTGGGGCGCGCAGCCTCAAACTCCCGAAGGGTTTCCCTTACCTTGTTCTCTCGATTGATTAGTTGAAACGCCGCTCCGGTATCGCCTTGCGGCCCTAGAGAGATTTCTTCCTTGTAAAAAGCGATAACCTCAACTTCCTGTTCCAAGTCATCCAGCAACTGCTCGGTACGTTCAGCCAGGCTGAACTGGCTGGTGGCAGTCGCATCAATCCGGCGGTTATTCTCAAAGGAAACGAAGTTAGCGACGACGATAATCCCCAAAAAGGCGGCCAGCATTATCAGTGAATTCACCCCGTAGCGGCCAGTGCGGCTGATAAAGGTGGCAACTACGGAACTCAGAGAGATTAACCCCACTAGCCCAATCAGCGCCACGCCGAAACCGAGGACGATGAAGCCATAGAAACGCATCGAGCCGACGAAGGCGACTAGGGTAATGCCCACTACCAAGGCGACTATTCCGGCGATGACCAGCGGAGCGCCAAAAGCGCTGATGGCGTTCAGCGACGGTTCCAGGAAACTAAACAGAGTCCGGGAAGCCACCACGACCTCTCCGGTATCGGCGCCAGTATCGGCTGTGGCGACTTCCGGCCCCGCTCCACCGCCGGAACGGGCAGAACGGGTTCTATTCCTGCTCCTGCGCCGCGCCTGCATCCGCCAATCCCCAGGGGTATCTGTAGGTTGTTCACTCATTCTATCTCCATCCTATCTCCAACGCCGAAACTCAAGCGCCCGAATCGCCAAAAAGAGAAACACGGCGGTAACGCTCAGGAAGTAAACGATGTGCTTGGTATCTATTACACCCCGGCTAAAATCTTCGAAATGGGCCTGCAATCCGACCTCCCTGATGAGAAGAGACATAAAGCCGCCAAGCAAGTCCGAGCTGACATGCACAAAAGACAGGGCAGCGATTACGCCCATGGCCACAAATCCGGCCACAATCTGGTTGCTGGTTATGGTGGAGGTCAACATCCCGATAGAGAGGGCCGCCGCCCCGTAGAGGATCAATCCCAGGTAACCGGAGTAAATCGGGCCAGGGTCGGGGTCGGCGAATATGAACAGCAACGCCGGGTAGTAGAGCGTCAGCGCCAGCATCGCCAGCAGGAAGGTCAGACTAGCCAGGTACTTGCCCAATATAACCTCCCAGTCCCGGACCGGGGAGGTCAAAAGCAACTCAATAGTACCCAGCTTTTGCTCTTCGGCAAGCAACCGCATAGTCAGGGCCGGCGCCAGCAGGATGAGGATGGTGGTGCCCCATTGGAAAAAGTTACTGAGGGAGGCTTCCGGGAAAGGGTTGGCTTCGCTAGGCACTACGCCGATGGCGAAGAATATCCCGGTGAGAACCAGGAAAATTGAGCCGACTATATAAGCTATCGGAGTCCCGAAATATACCTGAATCTCTTTCCAGGCCACTGCCCGGATGGTTCGCATAGTTACAACTCCTCGTGAGTGGTTAGCCTCAAGAAAATATCCTCCAGGCTCATACTTACCAATTGCATACTGAACAGGCTCCAGTCCTGGTTGACTACGACCCGGGAAATCTCGTCGCGCAGGTCCTGGCCGCGCTGCACCTGTACCGTGAACACGTTGCGACCCTGCTGGCTTCGGTGGGTTACCTCCGTAACGCCGTTAATCTGGCGCAGGGCGGCTTGAACCTCGCGTACTGGCCCGCGAACCTCTACCTGAAGCTGGTCCGCGCCTTGCAACCGTTGGGCCAAGTTCTCCGGGGTATCTTCGGCCACAATCTTCCCTTCGTGAATAATTAGCACCCGTTCGCAGATCATATTGACTTCGGGAAGGATATGGCTGCTGAGTACCACTGTCTGCTCTTTACCCAAGTCCTGAATCAGCCGTCGGGTTTCGACCACTTGGATCGGGTCAATGCCGATGGTCGGCTCATCCAGAACCAACACCTCCGGCTCATGTAGGATTGCCTGGGCAATGCCTACGCGCTGCCGGAAACCTTTGGATAACTTTCCGATGATGGTTTTGTGGTAGTCCTGTAGGCGGCAAACTTCGATAACTTCGCCAATGCGCCGCTTTATTTGGCGGGAGGGCATTCTCCGCAGGGTTCCCATGTATTTCAGGTAGCTGGTTACCGGCATTTCCATGTGCAGCGGCACCGTCTCCGGCAAGTACCCAATGCGTCGCCGCACCTCCAGGGATTGTTCCACCACATCATAATCGGCCAAGGTGACTTTGCCTTGGGTCGGGGGCATAAAGCCGGTGATTATGCGCATCGTGGTCGTTTTGCCCGCGCCGTTGGGGCCCAGAAAGCCGAGGACTTCTCCCCGCTTGACCCCGAAATTCACCTCTTCAACAGCCGGTCGCGGGCCGTAATAGTGGGTCAACTGGCTGGCCTGAATCATCAAGTCGTCTGTTTTTCGGTTTTCCATTTTCGAGTCGGCGATTTGCACCCGGCAGCAACAGAAAGAGTTGGGCTGCCCTAGCCACCGGGATCGCTTGTCCTCCTCAAATTATACTCAAACTAAAGGTCGAAGGGTGTAATCCTGGTAAAGGTTCGCCCGGGCAGGATGGAAGCCGACCCTATTTCTTTTAGCTGCCTCCGACCGGGCTCGGTTCGCCCGGGCAGGATGGAAGGCGGACCGGCGACAGTTCCTGTCCAAGTTATTATACACCACCCGGATAAGGTAGTCTTGTGCCCCAATCCGGGTGACAGCCTTTGGGATCAGGCTGGCGTTACCGACCTGGCCCGTTGCCAATGCCCTGACTGCCTCTCCGTATGTCCACTCTTGCAACAGCATCGGGGTTTATCCCAAGTTATATCGCCGTTGGATTGAAGTATAAGTTAAGTAATGATATTCTATATGCTAAGTTTGCCAAGACTTGGCTCGGGGGGCCTAGCCGCCCCCCGCTTATTTTGTGCGCCGGAGGTAAGAGAAACCCAAGATGCACCTGGTTATTGATGGATATGCCGGGGATACCGAAAAGATGTGGGACTTAGAACTGGTCAGGGACTTCCTGACCAACTATCCCGCCAGCCTGGGGATGACGCGGATAACCGAGCCGAAGGTGCTGGAATACAACGGGCCCAAGGTCGAGGACGCTGGAGTGTCGGGCTTCGTCATTATCGCCGAGAGTCATATCAGCATTCATACCTTCCCCTACCGAAATTACGTCAACATAGATATTTTTTCCTGCAAGTCCTTTGACAACGACCGGGCGGCCAAGGATGCCCGAGACCTCTTCAACCTACAAAACATCAAAACTTGGCTCCTGAACCGGGGGCTGGAATGGCTGGACAGCGAGGAGGGTATGGCCCAAACCCAAGAACAGCGTTCCGCGCTTCGTTCCGATGTCGACACCGGAGCCGACGGGAAAGCCGACGCAGAAATTCAGGTCGGGGCCAAAGGCGCCAGCCTGCCCCGTTCCTAAAGTCGGCGATTTCAATCTTATGAATCTACCGGATCTACCCTGGATTCCGGCCAACTTCTTGGCTTTGCCCCCATCTCAGAGCGATTTGCCCCAAGCCGGGGTGGTATTGATTCCAGTACCCTATGACAGCACCACCTCCTTTCGCAGCGGCGCCCGAGAGGGGCCGTCCGCCATTATTGAAGCATCCTACGGCTTGGAAGATTACGATTGGGAACTAGACCTAGATGTTTCCCAAGTTGGAATCCATACAACAGCAGCCCTGGAACCCCATACCGGCGACCCGGCGCAAATGGTGGAGCGCGTCCGGCAGGCGGCGCGAGGGTACATCGCCCCCAACCGGCTGGTGGGTATCCTGGGCGGCGAACACTCCCTCTGTATCGGATCTGCGCTGGCCCACCTGGAAGCCTACCCCAACCTCTCGGTTCTTTACCTGGATGCCCACGCCGACCTGCGGGACGAGTATCTAGGCACCGCTTGGGGCCATGCCTCCGGCGCCCGGCGGCTTCATGAACATTGCTCCTTAACGCTGGCTGGCCTTCGCAGTATTTGCCAAGAAGAGCGGGACTATCTGCGGCAGCAGGGACTTCCCGCCTTTGCCTGGCCGCCCCCCAGCGCAGCGTTGCTCAGTTCTTACGGTCAGGATATTCTAGCCGGCTTGAACTCGGAAGTTTACATAAGCATTGACCTGGATGTGCTGGATCCTTCCGTAATGTCGGCGGTAGGCACCCCCGAACCGGGGGGAATGTCTTGGCACGATTTAACCACTCTACTACATCTGGTAACGGAGTCGCGCCGCATAGTGGGCTTCGACGTTAATGAACTGTCCCCCCGGGAAGGCCCTTCAGCCTGCGCCTACACCGCTGCCAAGCTGGTTTACAAACTGATTGCCTATGCTGCCGCCTCTCCTCATTCGCCGCTATCGCCCTGAAGTCCCCGGCGCCCGGCGCCAACACTCCGTCCCAAGCTGTGGGAGGTTGCAGCCGGCCCTACCCGCCGCAAACATCCAATTAGCCGGCCCGGCTTATAGCTAAAGGCCCGAGGGCGTGGTTAGATAAATATAGAGGAATGGCCTAACCGCAACGCCAAGTCAAGCTTTCCGCCCAAGGCTGGCACGGGAAGCAGGGGAGGAAATGGGAACTTCCATCCGTTTGGGCAAGATATTCGGGATCCCCCTGGGTATCAATTATAGTTGGTTGGTAATTTTCGGCTTGCTGATTTTTCTGATGTCTTCGCGGTTCGCCGAATTTTACCCTCAATGGCCCTTAGCTCAAAGGTGGGCAACCGCTGTTATAACCGCCGTTCTCTTCTTTTTGTCGGTGCTGCTCCACGAGCTTTCCCATAGCCTGGTGGCGATCAACCGGGGGATTCCGGTTCGGGGTATTACGCTCTTTATTTTCGGTGGAGTTTCCCAGTTGGCCCATGAGGCCCAGCGCCCTATGGCCGAGTTTCTGGTGGCGATAGTCGGCCCATTAACCAGTTTGGCCCTGGCCTTGGCCTGGGGCGGGCTGTGGTATTTGACCGACGGAGTAAGCTCCTACTTGAGCGCCGTTCTATTCATCCTCTTCGCGATCAACCTTTCCTTGGGGATTTTCAACTTGCTGCCCGGCCTTCCGCTGGACGGCGGTCGGGTTTTACGGGCCGTGTTATGGGGAGCGACCGGCAGCTATTGGCGGGCCACCCAAGTTGCCGCCCGGGCTGGTCAGGGTCTGGGTTTGCTGATGCTTGGCGCCGGAATCGCTTGGGCGGTTCTCGGCAATTTCCAAAGCATTTGGATTGCCTTGGTGGGTGGTTTTCTGCTTTACGTTGTCACGTCCGGTTACCGGCAGGAGGCGTTGCGCGAATCCTTAAAGGCCTGCCGAGTGGTCGAGGCGATGGCTTCAGACTGGATACCCCTTCCCGGAGCAACGCCAGTGGCTTCCCAAGAGGTGTTGTTGGCCCTGGCCCGGGGCGGTTACCTGGGCGTTCTGGTTGCAGGGCCGCCCGACGGTATGGTTGACGGCCATAAGCTGGCGACTCTATCCCGGGAGCCCTGGCAATTTGCTACTTTGGCCCAGGTTATGACTCCACTGTCGTCCTTGCCAACGCTAGATGCCTCAACTGCTATCTTTGACGCAATGGAATGGATGGACGCTGAAGAACTGGAGAGCGTCCCGGTATTGCGAGGCAGCGCCCCGGTTGGCATAGTTAGCCGGGCGGACATCGAACGGTTGGTACGTTCCCACGGTCGCCCACAACGACGGGGCATAGTGAGTTAAGGCGTCTGGCCGGATTCGGTCGGTTCGCTTTAGGCTACGCAGTTCTTCCGGCTGTGCTACAATGACGACAGGATTTATTTGAGGTTATCTATGTCATCGCCCGGGCTGATTTATCTGGACCATGCCGGCACTACTCCTACCGACCCGCGAGTCCTGGAGGCTATGCTCCCCTATTTTACTCAGTTGTACGGCAACCCTTCGAGTGTCCACACCATCGGTCAGGAGGCGCGCCACGCCCTGGACGCTTCCCGGGAGAGGGTAGCCAAAGTTCTGGGCTGCCGGACCAGCGAGGTGGTTTTCACCAGCGGCGGCACCGAGTCGGACAATGCGGCGATTCAGGGCGTAGCTACCGCGTTGCACGAAACAGGCAACCACATCATCACCTCCGGGGTAGAACACCACGCCGTCCTGCACACCTGCCAGTACTTGGAAAACTTGGGCTATGAGGTTACCTATCTGCCGGTGGATGAGTTCGGCATGGTTCACCCGGAGCAGGTCTATAACGCCATCGGCCGGCGCACTACTTTGGTTACCATAATGTATGCCAATAACGAAATTGGTACGATAAACCCCCTTGTCGAGATTGCTCAGGCAGTGCAGCGGCGAGCCACCGAGCTGGATCGCACCATTGTTATGCATAGCGACGGGGTACAGGCCGCCGGCTTCCTGGACCTGAACGTGCGACGGCTGGGCGTAGATATGCTCAGCCTGTCCGGGCACAAGTTCTACGGCCCCAAGGGAACCGGCGCGCTCTATGTGCGCCGGGGCACTCCCTACCTACCGTTACTGTTGGGTGGCGGACAAGAACGGGAAAGGCGTTCCGGCACCGAAAATATCGCCGGAATAGTGGGCTTGGCCCTGGCCCTGGAACTGGCCGATGCCGGGCGGGAAAAAGCCAGCCGCCATTGCGCCGCCTTGCGCGATCAAGTCATCCAGCGGGTATCCGACGCTATCCCTAATACCTACCTGAACGGTCATCCCACTCAACGACTACCCAACAACATAAATTTTTCTTTCGAGGGAGTTGAGGGCGAGTCCATCCTTCTTGGCCTGGACTTGGCCGGGGTTGCAGCCTCCAGCGGCAGCGCGTGCAGTTCCGGTTCCCTGGAACCTTCCCATGTGCTGTTGGCTCTGGGTCAAACGGCCGAACTGGCCCGCAGCAGTCTGCGGGTTACCCTAGGCAAATATAATACCGAGGAAGAAGTTGATTATCTTATGAGCGCCCTGGTTGACTTGGTACAGCGGTTGCGGCAGTTACCTACACTAACTATTACAGGTTCCTAAAGGCGGTATGATAAGGATTTCTTCACTTTCCAAAATCAAGCGTTCAACTCCGACGATTTATCTAGTTTCTTTGGCGCTCCTCGTCCCAGTTTTGCTGGCCGCTTGCGCCGACGTATCTCCGGCCATCGGAAAGTATTACATGGGTCGGACTCTACACATCAGCGTGGTTTCAATGGAACGGGTCCCGGAACTGCGTTATAGCCTGCATGTTGATCAAACTGCCCAAACTGGCCCCAAGCATTACCGATTGGCCCCCTCGGAGTCAGACCAGGAACTGATAATGTTGCGCCTAAAGGTGGAGAACCATACGGCCACCAGCGCCATCGTCAATGTTGACCAGCGAGCGGCGGAACTGCGGGACTTCTTCCAGGGTAAATACTTTCCCATTGACATAACGGAAAGGGCGGAAGAAATTGCGCCACCCGAGGACATTGACGATATTCGCCTCGCCCGTTGTCCGATGCAATATCCCGACGACATCTGCTTCCTGTGGAACAAAACTGTCGCCGACGGCTCCACCAGGTCTTTTGACTTGCAAAAAGGTTTCGGGGTGGACGGGTGGATGATATTTGAGGCGCCCAAGGATACCGAGATTCGGGATTTGCGCTGGCGGGCCGGAGATGGTATCACCATCAACTTCTGATCCCGGCTTTCCTCCAAGCTCTCCAGGGAGCTTTCCCGGTGGGATCCCCAACAGGGAACCGAGGGAACCGCTTTTCCCACCCTCTCGGGGAGCATTGCGCTGCCGACTTGATGGACCGTCAAAAGCGTGAAACCTCCCGACGGGGAAAGCGAAACCGGGACCGGCCGCCCGCCGCCCCTTCCTCGGCGGCTCTTTCATGCAATAGCTGGTTCCCTACTCCCGGTAGCTGGCATATTCGCTCCAATGCCCGACTTTGTCATTGTCCTGGGGCTATTGGCGGCAAGCGGCTTGGCGCTCGATTTAGCCCGCTTTCGAGTATCCAGGCTGAACCGGCTGTTTCTGAGCTGGCTCCGACATCTCCTCAAGAGTAGTGAAGACCGCCGGGTTACCGGCGCCTCCTACCTGCTGGTGGCGACCTTTCTCTCTTTTCTCCTCTTCGACAAGCCGGTAGCAATAGCCGTACTGTTGTTCCTGTCCCTGGGCGACCCGACGGCGGCGCTGGTCGGACGTCCGATGCCAGGGCCCCGGCTCTTCGGAAAATCCCCTGTAGGCACCCTGGCTTTTGTTGTAGTGTCGCTACTGGTGTCGGTGGCGCTGGTGAGAACCGGCGTAGCTCCCTTCCACTGGAGTTTCCTAGCCGGCGCGGTGGCTGCCGGTTTGGTGGAGCTTATGCCGCTACCGATGGACGACAACTTGTCCGTACCGCTGGTTGCCGGAGCGATTATGCAACTGGCCTTAGTGGAGATACCCGGTTGATTTCGGTTTAACTCTTATGGCTGGATATACTGGATTTAGGACTCAAAAGATCGCCTCGTATATCCAGCCCATCCATACTTGGCTTGAGCCGGTTGAATGCTGAGCTGGTGTTACCGGGCGCCATCGTACTCGATAACCTCGGCTCGTTCCCGCTGGAAGCGCAGATAAGTGGCCTTCTTCATCGCCGGGCGGTGGGAACTGGTAATCTCTTGGCCCTTGGCCCCGCCTTCAGCCAGCAGGTCAATGACCACCATCGCCATTATCTTGGCCGGGTTTACCACCGCCGTTTGGTAGTCGGTAATCAGGTATTCCTTGCTGTGACCAGAGCCTACCGCCCCGGCGGTATAGGGGTGGCAAACGGGCATCAGGTGGCTCAGGTCTCCCATATCGGTTGATCCTCCCCGGTTTCGCCGGCCCGGAATCACCATCGTGCGGGCCTCGCCGACCAAGGCGGTGGCATTCTGGCGAAACAATTCTTGCAGGTGGGTGTCGTGCCTCATCGGGAGATAACCGGGGATGTTGGTTATCTTCACCGAGGCCCCCACGGCGAGCGCGCCGGCCTTGAAGCATCGGTCAACTAGGGTAGAGTTCTTGACCACCGCCTTGGGGGTGGCCGACCGGACCCGCCATTCCAGCCGCACATCGGCCGGCACGGCATTGACCGCCTCGCCGCCCTTGGTCATTATGCCATGGATGCGTACCGTATCCTCGCCTCTAAAGACTTCCCGGTTGTTGTGGATAGCCTGTAGCGCAAAGGAGGCGGCATTTAGAGCGTTAACGCCCAGGTGCGGCGCGCTCCCGGCGTGGGCGCCCCGACCGAGGAACTGCACATACTTGACCACGTGTCCGTTGCTGGTGCCTCCGACGGCGAACTTCTGCTCGCCCATGTCGCTGGCGGTGTGGCACATCATCGCCAAGTCAACATCATCGAACTCCCCCAAGCGAATCAACTCCTGCTTTCCGCCCATGAACTCCAGCTTTTTGTCTTCCCGCAGCTGCAAACGCCGGGCTACCTCAATGAACTCCTCAGCCGGCACCGCAAAGGGGACTAACTCGCCGCATAGCTGCTCCAAGACCTCTGGCTGGGTCAAGCCCCGGATAGCTCCCAGCATCATCCCAATCTGGCAATGGTGGCCGCAGGCATGGGCGGCGCCGGTTTCCGCGTCGGCGTGAGGGTGTTCGTTAACAATCAGGGAGTCCAGTTCCCCAATCAAGGCCACTCTGGGGCCAGGGCCGCCGCCGGCTATCCGTCCCTTGACCCCGGTCAGGGCCAACCCTGTCCGACGCTCAATACCCATCTCGTCAAACTTGTCGGCCACCAGTTGGGCCGTCTTGAACTCACTGAAGCCCGGCTCCGGGTTGTCCAAGATTTGTCGGGCCACACCAACAATCTCCGATTGGTGGCGGTCGATGGCGGCGCAGGCTCGCTGCTTCAACTCTTGCCTGGATAGCATAATTATTCGGCCTCAAAGGTCTGTTCGCTGGACAAGGAACGCATAAATTTCAGATACTCGGCGCGGGTCATCTCCGGGCGATGTTCGGCAACCACTTGGCCGGCCAGATTGGCGCCGTCGGCCAGCAAGTCCACCACCGTAGCCGCCATTGACTTGGCCGCCGTGATTACCGCCAGGCTATAGTCTTGCACCAAATAATCCGCGCCGTGTCCCAGCCCGGTGGCCCCGCCAACGTAAGGGTGAATGGCGGGCATTAGTTGGCTGATGTCGCCCATGTCCGTAGAGCCGGTGCGATGGCTCACGTGGCCTACCCGGTCTGCGCCCACCAGCGCGGCGGCGTTGGGTTCATAAATCTCGTTCATCCGCCGGTCTTGGGTCAAAGGCAGGTAGCCGGGAATAGTCTGGATGTTGACCTGCGCGCCCACGGCCATTGCCCCGGCCCGCAAGGCGCGGTCCACCTTGCGGTTGGCGTCCATTATTGCCTCAATAGTGCGGCCCCGGACAAAGGTTTCCATTCTAACGTCGGCGGGAACGGCGCTGACCGCCTCGCCGCCCTTGGTGATGATGGGGTGGACCCGCACCGTGTCGGCGTCCCGGAAAGTTTCCCGGTTGTAATGAATCGCAGTTAGGGCCAGACTGGCGGCGTTCAAGGCATTGATTCCCAGATGCGGCGACCCGCCGGCGTGGGAGCCTCGGCCAATGAACCGGATTTTCTTGGCTACCGTGCCGTTATTGGTACCGCTGATGCAAAGTTGGCCCTCATCTACCGAACTGGTAGTATGAATCATCATCGCCAGGTTGACGTCGTCGAATTCGCCCAACTTGACTAGTTCTGGCTTTCCACCAAGGAATTCGATCTTTCCCTGACGGCGGAGGGAGTCCCGGTACTCAATCTCGATATATTCCTCGGCAGGAACGGCAATCAAGGCGATGCGTCCGCTCAAGGCCGACAATACCTCTGGCTGGTTCAGTCCGATAGCGGCGCCCAACAGCATACCAATCTGGCAGTGGTGGCCGCAGGCATGGGCTGCGCCGGTGGCGGCGTCGGCGTAGGGATGCTCGTTTACTATGAGAGAATCTAGCTCGCCGAGCAGCGCCATAGTAGGGCCGGCGCTCCCACCCAACAAATCCGCCCGCACGCCGGTCAGACCCAAGCCGGACCGGAAGGGGATGCCCATTTCGGCCAGTTTGCCGGAAACAACCTGCGCGGTTCTTACTTCCCGGTAGCCCGGCTCCGGGTGGTTGAGTATCGCCTGCGCCAAGTTGATGAGCTCATCCGACTTCGAGTCAATGGCGTCAAAAACCCAGCGCTTCAGTTCGTCTTTTGATGGCGTTGATGGCATCGGAGCGCCTCCTTTTCCACTACTTTTTCCGCTAAATAGCTCCGGTGTGTGCCGATTTTAGCAGAGAGCGGTTAAAATAGATATATCCGGTTGAACAGTTGAAGATGGACAGGGCGGTCGCGAGGGATGTTCTGGCTCCTCGGACCGCTCACCCAGAGTTGCGGAGTTGGCCGGAGGGCCAAGCGTACAGCTTCGTCAAGCTCACCAAGAACAGACATTCGGAAACTCTGCGATCGCGCTGGAATAATGGAGTGCAGCCATGAAAATAGTAATCGCCCCCCAAAGCTTCAAAGGGAGCGTATCCGCCTTGGAAGCGGCCCAAGCCATTGCGCGGGGAGTTCGCCGCGCCGAACCGGAAGCGGAGATTGCGCTGGTGCCAGTAGCTGACGGCGGAGACGGTACGCTGGAGGCGCTGGTGGACGGCACGCACGGTGAAATCTTTCGCAGCATAGTTGTCGGGCCGCTGGGCCAGGCTGTTGAAGCCTCCTGGGGCGTCATGGGCGACGGACGCACGGCGGTGGTGGAAATGGCCCAGGCCTCCGGGTTGGCCATAGTGCCGCCCCGCCGCCGCAATCCTCGCACAACCACGACGCGGGGCACCGGCGAAATTATCCGGGAAGCGCTGGATAAGGGGTTTACCCGGATTATCGTAGGCCTGGGCGGCAGCGCCACCAATGATGCCGGGGTTGGCATGGCTAGCGCTCTGGGGGTTAAGTTTCTGGATGCCCAGGGAAAGGCCTTGCCCCGGGGCGGCGCAGCCTTGGCTCGGCTGACCCACATTGACACTTCCTCCTTACATCCCCAACTGCCGGACGTTGCAATCATCGGGGCCACCGACGTCACCAACCCTCTTTGTGGTCCCGCCGGAGCCTCCGCTATATACGGGCCGCAAAAGGGCGCGTCCCCGGAAGTGGTTGCTGAGCTGGACGCGGCGCTGGCTAATTTCGCCCGGGTGGCGCTCCAAGACCTGGGTATGGACTTCTTGAACGATGATCATCCCGGCGCCGGCGCCGCCGGCGGTTTGGGCGCCGGCCTGATGGCTTTTGCCGGGGCCAGTCTCCAATCCGGCATTGACATGGTTTGCGAGGTGCTTAACTTCGAGGAGCACGTCAGGGACGCCGACCTGGTGATTACCGGGGAAGGCCGGGCCGACGTATCTTCCATCTACGATAAAGCTCCGGTCGGTGTGGCGCGCAAGGCAAGCCCCTACCAAGTCCCTACCATAATTCTGGCCGGCAGCTTGGGGGACGGTTACGAAGAGTTGTACCACCATGGCATCGCCGCCGTGGCCTGCATCGCCGACCGGCCAATGGGTTTTGAGCGGAGTTTGACCCGTACCGAGGAACTTTTGGAAGGAGCAGCGGAGCGTACTATCCGCTTGATGCGGGTAGGCAAAAGAGAATCGCTTCCCGGTTAGTCTCAAGCAGACCCTGCAACAACCTTAACCTTGAAAATCCCTTGGGGGGATCTTGTCGAACCAAGTCTCTTGCGGCGTTGGTCCTTTGACTAGCCCAAGACGAGCGATAAAAAGTCAACCCCCTTCCAATCGCATAATCGCAGCAATGCTGCGGTTAACCCAGCCGTTCCTTTACAAAGTCAACCACGATATTGCCCAGGTACAGGGCGCGCTCGGCGTCCATATCGTCGAAGGCTTCTGAAGATATGCCCCCCGGAAGGTAGCCGGGGTAACGGGTGATTTCGTAGTATTTATCGAGTTGCCGCGCCTCACTTTTTACCGTGTCGAAGAACATCTCAAAAATCTTGGCGTCCTCGCACAAATCGGTCAGGGAATGGCCCCACACGTCTTCGGCGCCCCGATGGTACAGATAGGCTTTGACTGCCTTTTCCGCCGCCTGCTGACAGAGGAAGCAGACCAAATTATACCGTTCTCCCTCCCGGTTGAACTCGGCGTCTCTGAGGTCTTGCTCTGCTTGGCGGAGCCAGCGAGCGCCTTCGGCCAGGTTGTCAGGCACAATAAATCACCCGCCCTTGCCGGGATGCGGCGTACAACCTCGGCAGCTTATTTTCCAATTCCTCGAACTCCTCCGGCGTATATACCTGGCTGTCCACTGCCACCATACTGCTGAGGTGGTAGGAGAAAAAGTCGGCCCGCCGTCCGAAGGCCAAGTCGGTCTTTTGCACCACGATGAGGTCAATACTGCTGTCCGGCGAGATGTCTCCGGTAACCATGTCCCCGTTCAGAATCACCTTTTCCACCCCTAACTGTGGCAACAAATTGGTGATGTTCTCCAGTTCCTTCTCCAGCATTTGCTTGCGGAACTGGGTAAAGCCTATACGTACCGGCATCGATTCAACTCCTCCGGTGGGATTCCCTTGTCTGATTCCAGATTCTAACCGAGCATCACCAGATGGACTTCTTTCGGCCCGTGAACGCCGACGACCAGCTGCATCTCAATATCCGCAGTACGGCTGGGGCCGGTGATGAAGTTCAGGTAGCTGCCCATATCCTCCCCGTTCCGGTGATATTCCATACAGCGGAACAGGAATAAGTCGTCCAAGCTTTCAATCACGTCCTGGGGCCGGACCAAGGCTACATGTACCGGTGGCGCCAAAGATACCAGCCGGCTCAACCCTCGGCGGGGCAGCACCACCACTGAGCCGGTTTCGGCCACGGCATAATCGGCGCCGGTTATGCCCATGCCGGAACCGATAATCCATTCCCGAAGTTGCTCACGGGTATGGTGTTCGTCCCTAGCCCCGGTTACCGAAGGGATACCCAAACCCTCCAGTGCGGCATCCAAGGGCAAGCTGGCAAAAACCTCTTGGGACGAACGGGTTACCTGAGTAACGCCCTGATCGGCGACCAGAGCGGTGATGTAGCCAATGGCATCCTCCGGGTTTGGAGCGCGCCAAACATTCCAACCTCGAAGCTGGGCGGTTTCCAAAAATTGATCAACCAATGAGTCCCGCCCAGACTCGATCCGCTGCTGAACTACGGCAGCCCGCGTTTCCAGTTCCGCAAGAGTCTCCATCAACCGGGGGTAAGGTCTCTCCGGTTGGGTTGGTTCGGTATGGCCCAAGCTCCGGCGCACACCGGCCAAGAACTCATCTTTGGACATTCCACGAGGGGACTGAGCCGGGTTAACCACGGTCTAGTCCTTTGCCGCCGGGTCGCCGGGAGCTCCGTCTTCAACCTCGCTGGCATTGGGCAGATTTGGCGGTTGCATTTCGGTTAGTGGTTCAGATATTCGTGGTTGAGATAGTAGTTCGGTTCGTAGTTCCTGTGACCAGATTTCCCGGAAAGTACGCCCGGGCAAAGCGGGCAAATCCCTAGCTGCGCTCCATTGAGACACTAAAGGAAGGGGCAGCTTTTCAATCTTGCCCTTGCCGGCAAAGGGTTTCTGCGCTACCCGCCCCAGCTTGCCAGCGGCGGCAAGGGCGGCGGGGTTGCTCATCAGCCAGGTATAGCCGCGAGCAGCCAGACCCTCGGCGCCGGACGCCGACTTTTCCGCCTCGTCCGGGCTTTCCGCCAGCTTGTGGCGCAGGTGCAGCAGCATACGGGGGATGTTGATTTTGATGGGGCAAACTTCTCGGCAGGCCCCGCAAAGACTGGAGGCTTGGGGCAGGTCTTTAGCTTGCTTTAACCCAACCAACATCGGGGAAACGACGGCCCCGATTGGCCCCGGATAGACCCAACCATAGGCATGGCCGCCGATTTTCCGATAGACCGGACAAATGTTGAGGCAGGCCCCGCAGCGGATGCAATACAGGGCTTCTCGCAGGTCCGGGTCGGCCAGCAGACGAGAACGGCCATTGTCCACCAGCACCAGGTGGAACTCCTCCGGACCGTCCTCGTCTTCACTGCGGCGAGGGCCAGTAACCATACTTACGTAGCTGGTAAGGCGCTGCCCCGTGGCTGATCGGGGCAGCAGCCGCAGGAAAACGGCCAGGTCTTGCATCGAGGGGATTACCTTTTCCATGCCGGTAATACCGATATGGATCCGCGGGGCCGAGGTGCAAAGGCGCCCGTTGCCTTCATTGGTGATTATTACTAGTGCGCCGGTCTCGGCCACCAGGAAGTTGGCCCCGCTGATGCCCAAATCGGCTTGCAGAAATTTTTGCCGCAACGTGGCCCGGGCCACCCGCGCCATCTCTTCTATGTCGTCAGTCCGGGGAACTCCCAGCTTTTGGTGGAACAGTTCGGATACCTGCTCCTTAGTTTTGTGCAGGGCCGGAGCCACCAGGTGGGACGGGGTTTCTTCCGCCAGCTGGATGATGTATTCGCCCAAGTCCGTCTCGAATACCTCGACGCCATTCGCTGCCAAGGCTCGGTTCAAGTCCAGTTCTTCCGAAACCATTGACTTGCTCTTGGTAGCCAGCTTGACCTGGCGAGATCGAGCAATTTCGGCCACAATCTCATTGGCTTGGTTAGCATCCCCGGCAAAGTGGACCTGGCCGCCGGATCGAGTAACGTTGTCGTACAGCATTTCCAGATAGTAATCCAAGTGGTCCAGCGTGTGGGTTTTGATACGCCGCGCTTCCTCCCGCCATTCTTCCCAGACGTCCGCGCCTACCTCGTTAATGGCATCCAACCGGGCTTCGCTGAAACCTCCGCCCACCTGACGCAAGGCTTGGCGCAACGTCGGGTTTTGCATCGCTTCCCTGGATGCCGACATGAACTCCCCGGTCTTTATCTCAGCCATCGGAGATACTCCCATCCAGCGCTTGGTCATCCAAAATCTCGGCGATGTGCCGGACTGCCACTGGGTTACCCTGCCGGCTCAGACCGCCACCGATGTGCATCAAACAGCTCATATCGCAGGAGACCAAAGTGCCGGCTCCCGTGGCTCGGACGTTGCCGATTTTGTCTTCCAGCATCCCCTCGGAGATGTGAGGGTACTTGACCGAGAAGGTTCCCCCAAAGCCACAACAGGTATCCGCTTGGGGCAAGGGCGACAACTCCAACTCCGACACCTGCTTCAGAAGTTGAACCGGCTCCTCCCGCACTTCCAGTTCTCTCAGCAGATGGCAGCCGGAGTGGTAGGTCGCGGTGGCCGGGTAGGTTGCGCCCACGTCAGTTACGCCCACTACCTTGACCAGAAACTCTGAGAACTCATAAACCCGGTCGGCCAAGCGTTCAACTGCTACCTCCCATTCCGGGTAACCGGCGAACAGCTCCCGGTAGAATACTCGCAGCATCGCGGCACAGGAGCCGGAGGGAACGACGACATACTGACTTTCTTCAAAACTCCGCAGCGTTCGCTCGGCCAATCGACGAGCTTGGCGGGTAAAGCCGGAGTTATACAGGGGCTGCCCGCAACAGGTCTGGTCTGCCGGAAAGTCCACCGCCACGCCCAGTCGCCGCAATACTCGAACTGCGCTGACCCCCACCCTCGGGTAAAGCTGGTCAACGATACAAGTTACGAACAGGGACGCCTGAATTTGGGAGGGCTGTTCGACAGATTGAACCAAACATGGCCTCGGCAATTATTTGACAATCACTTGGAGATGGGGAGCTGAGCGAATTAGTAGGTGAAATGCGCCAACCACCAACCGGCTTCAGCTTTGTGGATAAGGGTAACAGACCGAATAAGCAGTGGCAACCACGATAACGGCCCGGTGTTGTTGACCCTTCGGGGGTAATTCTTGATGATTTACTGGGAAATTACCCCTCAAAAGGGAACGCCCCCGGCAAGCTGAGGGGTTGACGCCCTAGCTCAGCCCACTGGCAGTGCGTCAGCGCCAATCGGCCAAATCGGCGGCCGAAAAGGCCTGGACGGGCGTTTGCCTAAACCGTCCGGGCCTTTGCTTTGCTTAAGCGAAAATACCACCCTAAAGTGGCGGGAGTGCGAGGGAGTCGAACCCACCTACCCCGCTCTTCACGAGGCATAACGGATTTGAAGTCCGCAAGAGCCACCGGGCCCCTTCCACTCCCTCAGTAACCGTTGCCAGTGGGTTAGCTAGCTCTCCAGCACCGAATCTATCTTGCGCTTCAGGGCGCCCTTGGGGAGCGCGCCGGTCACTTGGTCCACAGCCTTCCCGTCTTTGAAGAAAATTAACGCCGGAATGCTGCGCACGCCGTACTTCATCGCGATGTTGGGGCTGCTGTCAACATCCAGCTTGGCGACGTTGAGCTTACCGTCATACTCCAAGGCCAAATCGTGAACCGCCGGGGCAATCATCTTGCAAGGCCCGCACCATTCGGCCCAAAAATCCACCAGCACCGGCAAGTCGGAGCCCTCTACTTGGTCCGCCCAGGTACTTTCATTAACATCCACCGGTTCCGGCATCTAGCCCTCCATGGAAAATAAGCTTTCCACAATAAATTTGGCTGCGTTCTCACCATAGAAGTCGCAACCCGTTCCCTTTCAGTTTATACCTAGTAGCCCTTTTCGGTCAACATCAAAAGCAAGCATTAACTATTTGGACTTGGTCAATTATGACGATCCCATACCGTCATTTCTCACCCTTACCCTCATACCGGCCCCCTACCATCGCCCCGGCCAAAGCCGCAATGACGTTTTAACGGCGCATACACTACATCAACCCGGAACTGTTACCCTACCCGCCGGGTTTGACATCTTGGATAAAACCATACCTTGCATTATAGTAAACCATATGGAGGTAAGTTGAGCGAGCAGAAAATTACCGTAGGTCAGCGCATCAACCTGTCCCTGGTATCTTGGGGACGGTTGGGGGAAGCAATGGCCTGCCACAACGGGCAGGAAGTCTTCGTATTGGGCGGTATTCCCGGCGAAGAGGTGATAGCCGAGGTTATCCGGGTGCGCCGCAAATACGTTGCCGCTAAAGTCGTGGAAATTCTTGAACCCTCGCCAGACCGGGTGCAATCTCCCTGCGTTTACTACGGCCAGTGTACCGGCTGCCAGTGGCAGCACCTCGATTACTCGGCCCAACTGGAAGCTAAGCGCGCTCAGGTTATTGACGCCCTGCAACGGGTAGGAGGGTTTGAGAATGCTCCGGTATTGCCCATACTGCCCTCGCCCCGGCAGTATGAGTACCGCAATCACGCCCGGTTTACCGTGGGTCGAGCGGGCGACTTGGGGTTTGTAAACCGGGAAACCCGTCGTTTTGTTCGGATAGACCGCTGTATGCTAATGCACCAAGGGATTAACGACCTCTTGGGGCAGCTGCAAGATAAGTGTGGCGAAACGACCCAGCTGGCAATCCGCGCTGGCCGGGAAACCGGCGACTTTCTGGTTCAGCCCCCTCTGAAGAACCCGGCGATTGCCCTTCCCACCGGCCAGAAGCATTACTTGGAATCGGTGGGCGACCGGCAATTTCGGGTAGCATCCCCCTCCTTCTTCCAAGTAAACATTGATCAGGCCGCCCGGCTGATTCAGGCGGTACGAGATGCCCTTGACCTGGCTGGGGACGAAACGCTGCTGGACGCCTATGCCGGCGTTGGTACTTTCGCTCTCCTGCTGGCCTCTTACGTGAAAAGGGTTTACGCGGTTGAAGAATCTTCCGCCGCGGTGGCCGATGCCCAGGAGAACGCGGCGGGCCTGACTAATGTGGAGTTCCTCTTGGGCAAGACCGAGGATGTGCTGGCCGTCTTGCCGGAACCGCCGGGAGCCCTGGTCTTAGACCCGCCGCGGGCCGGCTGCCAGCCCGCCGCCCTGCATAGTATCATCGCCTTAAGCGCGCCTCGGCTGGTCTATGTTTCCTGCGACCCGGAAACCCTGGCCCGGGACTTGAAGATTCTCTGCGCCGGCGGATACGCCATAGACCGTATCCAACCATTGGATATGTTTCCCCAAACCCACCATGTGGAGTGTTTAGCGGCGCTATCTCTGAAGTCGGCTGCGACCTCGTTGACCCTGGCCTCGGCTTCCCCGCGGCGCCGGGAGCTGTTGACCAAGTTGGGTTTGCCCTTTCAAGTAATTCCCTCCAACGCCCCGGAGATACCAGCGCCGGGCGAGGCCCCCCCGGAAATGGTGCAACGACTGTCGCAAGACAAGGCCCGGACGGTCGCTGCCAACTTGTCGGAGGGCTACGTTATCGGGGCGGACAGCATGGTGGTCTTGAAGGGACAGGCTATCGGCAAACCGGCGGATGCGGCGGATGCCCGGAGAATGTTGCGGGAACTGCGAGGTACGGAGCATCAGGTTACCACCGGGCTGACTGTAATTGACGTTGCTTCCGGGCGCATCCTCACCGATTACCTGACTGCCGACATTGTTATGCGGAACTTCTCCGATGCGGAAATGGAGGAATCCATCGCCTCCGGCGTTCCCCTGGACAAGGCCGGGGCTTACGCCGTCCAGGACGAGGAGTTCCAACCAGCCCGTCTGAAGTCCGGCTGCTATACCAACGTAGTCGGCCTGCCGCTGTGCCGACTGGCCGCCATGCTCAGAGAGTTAGGCTACCCCCTGCCGCCGGATTTACCCGCTTCAATGGGGGAAAGCGGGGAGAAATGCCTAGCCGACTGCCCTTTCCGGGCCGGGCCATTGCGTACGGAAAAGAGGGAACAATCGTGAACCTTTTTGGAATGGGTTTTCTGGAGTTGGCCGTCATTTTCCTGATTACCTTTCTGGTGATGGGGCCGGCCAAGTCCGTAGAAATGGCTCGGTCGGCGGGCAAGTTAGCCGCCGACCTGCGCAAGGCGCTCAGTGATATGACCGCTGCCACCAACCTAAGCGACACAAACCCGGCGCCCTCGCCAAGTTCAACTAACCCGCCCAATCCCAAGCCACCGGAGCGCCCGCCGCCTCAGGCAGTACCCATCGACGGCCCGGAAGCCGGGAATGAGTAGCAGCCGTGAGTTGACGCTCATCGAGCACCTGAACGAGTTGCGCCGCCGAGTGTTCATCTCGTTGGTCGGCCTGATAATCGGGGCGATGGCAGCCTTCCTGTTTTGGGCCGACATCGTGGATCTACTGAAAAGACCCGCCGAGGAGCTGAATGGCGGGACCGGCGTCGTTTTTATCGCCACCCAGGTAACCGAACTGCTCTCTACCAGCGTCAAGGTTTCCCTAGTTGGCGGCTTTGTCCTAGCCCTGCCGATGATTCTGTACCAGGTTATCCGGTTCGTGGCTCCCGGGTTGAGTTCCGGCGAGCGGCGGTATCTCTTTCTGTTCATGCCGGGAGCCTTGCTGGCTTTCAGCGGCGGGGTAGCCTTCGCCTATTTTGTCCTCGCTCCCCGCGCTTTGCCCTTCTTGCTGACCTTTGGCGGTGATGTAGCGGACCCGATGATTCGGATTAGTAACCTGGTAGACGTGATGTTGCGGCTGCTGTTCTGGATGGGCGTGGCTTTTGAGACCCCGGTGGTAATGTACCTGCTGGCCCAATTAGGCATCGTTTCTGCTCGGATGTTCGCTCGGTTCCGCAAGTATTGGATTGTAATTGCCTTTATCTTGGGGGCGATTATCACGCCAACCTTTGACCCGATAAACCAGACGCTGGTAGCGGCGCCGCTGTTAGTCCTTTACGAGGGCGGCATCTTTCTGGCTTGGCTGGCCGGACGAACCCGACGCCGAGTCCTGAAAGGGCAAGAGGAGGAAGGGATAGTTCCTCTCTCTGGGGCTGACTAAAAGATGAATAAGGAAGGGACGGCGTTGCGCCGTCCCTTCCTTATTGCCCTTGTTGGCCGTATTATTAGACCATTGGCAGCCTATCTAGTATCGTCACCGCTCTTCGAGACTTCGTTCTTCGCCTCGGTCTGTTTGATGTCGTCTTCGCCGGTGACTGAACTCTTGAAAGTTCGAATTCCCTTGCCCAGAGAGGAGCCAATCTCCGGTAACCGCTTGGCGCCAAAAATCAGCAGGATTATCAGCAAAACAATCAGTATTTGGGGCAACCCGATCGGCCCGAATCCCATTTTCTCCTCCCGCAGCCAGCGTTTAGTTACCCTAATAATAACGAAAAATCCCTCCAGTTACAATCACCGGGCCAGAATGAGCCGGGTTGTCATCGGCATTGAGAGTTGAAAGGCCTGGCTCGTAACCCGGAGGTTAGCTTGTTGGCTTCAATCCTGCTATGTATAATCGGGGCAACTTAATTCGGAAGAAGGTTGGTATGGCTGAGGAATACGACCTGGTAGTGATTGGCGCCGGCCCGGGCGGATACGTGGCAGCGATAAGAGCCGCTCAGTTGGGGCTGAAGACCGCCATCGTGGAACGGGATGCATTAGGCGGGGTCTGCCTTAACTGGGGCTGTATCCCTAGCAAGGCCCTGCTGAAGAACGCCGAAGTGCTTTCCTACTTTAACCGGGCCGAAGAGTTTGGCTTGAAGTTCGACAACTTTTCCGCCGACTTTTCCACCGCAATGGACCGCAGCCGCAAGGTGGTTGACCGCAACGTACGGGGCGTGAACTACCTGCTGCGCAAGAACGGGATCGAGCATATAATCGGCGTTGCCGTGCTTAAAGGCAACGGAGTAGTTGAAGTTGCGCCGGAAGGCCGGACGCTCCAAGCCGGGAACATCATCATCGCCACCGGCGCCCGCCCCCGGAGCATACCTATCTTGCCGATTGACGGCGAGAAAGTCATTACCAGCAAAGAGGCCATTGTCCTCAAGGAATTGCCCAAGTCTATTGTCATCGTGGGCGGTGGCGCCATCGGCCTGGAGTTTGCTTACCTGTACCGAATGTACGGCGTGGAAGTAACCGTGGTAGAACTATTGCCGCGCTTGGCCCCCAATGAGGACGAGGAAATCAGCCGTCAGATAGAGCGTTCCTTCACCCGCCGACATAAAATAAAGGCGCTGACCGGAACCGGGGTTATCGGTATAACTGAAGGGCCGGCCGGCCTTACGGTTACCGTGGAAAAAGATGGCGTGGAACAGACAATTCTCTGCGACAAAGCGCTGGTTGCCATCGGAGTTCAGCCCAACAGCGAAGCCTTGGGACTAGAAGCGTTGGGCGTGGCCACTCAGGCCGGCTATATTCAGGTGGACGACACAATGGCTACCAATATTGCCGGGGTTTATGCTATTGGCGACGTTACCGGAAAGCTGGCCTTGGCGCACGTTGCTTCGGCCCAAGCTGCGGTTGCGGTGGAAGGCATCGCCGGTCAGGAAACCCAGTCGCTGGACTATACCCAGATGCCCCGGGCTACCTACTGTCAACCCCAGATAGCCAGTTTCGGCCTGACTGAAGCCCAAGCCCAGGAGCAGGGCTACGACATCCGGATAGGCAAGTTCAACGTTCAGGCCAACGGCAAGGCCCTGGGGATGGGCGAAACCGACGGAATGGTCAAGTTGGTGGTGGATTCCCGCTACGGGGAGATTCTGGGCGCCCATTTGGTTGGCCCGGAAGTGACCGAATTGCTGGGCGAGCTGTCCCTCGCCCGCTTGCTAGAAGGCACCACCCAGGAGTTAGGTTGGCTAGTCCATGCTCACCCAACCATCTCCGAGATTATCAAGGAGGCGGCTCTGGCCGCCGAGGGGCGGGCCGTTCATACGTGAGGACGGCTACCCTACCGGGTTACTACCTTACCGGGTGTCTAAAGGAGGCGGTCTTGGCAACCACCATTGTAATGCCCAAAATGGGTTACGATATGCGCGAAGGCACGGTCGTCCGCTGGTACAAGCAGGAGGGGGATGAGGTGGCCCGAGGCGACGTAATCGCCGACATTGAAACGGACAAGGCTACCGTAGAATTTGAAGCCTTTACCAGCGGCGTACTCCAACAGCTAGTCGCTCAAGAAGGGATCCCCGTTCCGGTAGGTGCAGCCATCGCGGTGCTAGGGGAACCTGGAGAGCGACTAGCTGTTGCCCCAGCGGAAGCAGGAATGACAGCGGTGACGGCTCCGCCCGCCGCCGTTGCCACCACTGTTTCGCCGGCTGTCTCCGCCCCGACGCCGGCCCGGTCAGACCGAGAAGTGCGCGCCTCTCCCATCGCCCGGCGACTGGCCCGGGAACAGAGCATCGACCTGGCCCAGGTAACCGGAACTGGCCCAGGCGGGCGTATAGTGGAGCGAGACATCCTGGAATACCCGCCGGCCGACCTTCCCGACCCAAATGCCGGAGACCCTGCGGCCGCCCAACTGCCCGGAGGCGTACGGTCATCGCCGCTGGCCCGGCGGTTGGCCCGAGAAAAGGGCATTGACTTGACCCAAATCACCGGCTCCGGCCCAGAAGGGCGCATCGTAGAAAAGGACGTGCTGAAATTCGTGGCCCCGGCTCCTCAGCTAGAACCGGCGCCGGTTCTAGCTGAGGAGCCGGGAGCTGTACCGGTTGAGACGGCTGCCGAGTCGTTCGGAGAACGGGTTGACCTGTCCCGGATGCGCCAAGCCATTGCCCGAGTCACCGGAGACAGCAAGCGAGAAGCCCCCCACTTCTACGTAACCGCCGAAGTAGATATGGGGAAAGCTATGAGCCTGCGGCGGGACATTAACGAAGCCTTGCCCACAGACAATCGCGTCAGCGTCAACGACTTGGTGGTGCGGGCCTGCGCTATTGCCCTGAGCCGCCACCCCAAGTTTAACGTCTTCTTCCGGGACGACCACCTGCAATACAACCCCGCAATCAACATCGGCATCGCCATCTCCCTGGAAGCGGGCCTGATTGTTCCCGGAATCAGCGACTGCGCCGGCAAGAGCCTGACGGAAATCGCCGCCGTCAGCAAAGACCTGATTGCTCGGGCTAACCGCGGCTCGCTACGCAACGAGGAATATAGCGGGACCACCTTCAGCGTCAGCAACTTGGGGATGTTCGATGTGGACAGTTTCGCCGCCATTATCTTTCCGCCGCACGCCGCAGTTCTGGCCGTAGGCGCGGTTAAGGAGCAACCGATAGTGAAAGACGGTCAGTTGGCAGTGGGCCAGGTAATGAAGGCTACCCTGTCCACCGACCACCGGGTGGCCGACGGCGCCGAGGCGGCCCGGTTCCTGATGGAAGTTAAGGAGCTACTAGAGAGGCCAGTAAGCCTGCTGTTATAGTATCCGGCGGCCGTTGGCCAGACCTGAACTCTGGCCTAATCTCGCTCAATTTTCTAAAAGCGCCCTTTTCTGAATATCCTTAAGTTACCCGTGAGGTATTCAGTTCTATGACCAAAACGCAGTCCACCTATTACCCCAGCCGGGTCTATCCCCTCGACGCCCGTTCCCTGACCGCGGAAGAGATTGCGGTCGCCTTTGCGATGACCTCCCGGCGCCCGGAATCCTTCGACAAAATCGCCGAGCAGGTCAGCCAGGAAAAGGCCGCCAATTTCCACGAGCGGTGGGTGCTCGGCTACGGTCATGCCTCGGTAGCCGAGCATGCCGTCGTGCATTTGGCGGTGGAAAACGTCTCCCGTTTGACGGGCGACACGCTGGAAGACAATCGGTTGGCCTCCTATACTGAGAAATCCTCCCGTTACCAGGTGATGCCCAAGGACTATTTCCATGTCCCGACTGAACTGGATGACCAACCCCAATTGCGCCAGACCTATGTCGCTACCGCCCAAGGATTGTTCCAAAGCTACTTTCGCCTGATTGAGGGCTGTATGGAACACCTGCGCCGCTCAGTTCCCCAGGGAGAGCGGGAACGGGCAGGTAGCTACAACCTGCGGCTGCGCCGGCTGGCGACCGACAGCTGCCGCTCGGCGCTGCCGGCGGCCACGCTGACCAACATCGGCGTAACCGCTAATACGCGGGCGCTGGAACACGCCATTTCCAAGCTGATGTCGGCGAGTTTGACCGAAGAGCGCCAGCTGGGGGAAGACCTGCGGGAACAAGGCCGCCACATTGCTCCAACCTTGATAAGGTACGCCGACCGGAATAAATACCTGGAAGCCTCTGTACGAAGAGACTGGCAGTTAGCTCTGCCCATGGATGCCCCCGCTGACCCGCCTCAGCTGCTGGTCCGACTGGTTCACTGGGACCCTCAGGCCGAGGAAAAGGTGGCGGCCGCCCTGCTTTTCCGGCAATCGGCAGCGGACTACCGGGCCGCTTGTCGGCAAGCGCAGGAAATGAACCCGGAAGCCCGACAGCGGTTGATTGACGGTTACCTGGAAGACATAGGTGACCATGACGCAGCGATGCGGGAGTTCGAGTTGGTTGACTATACCTTCGAGTTGGTGATGGACTATGGGGCCTACCGGGAATTCAAGCGCCACCGGATGCAGTCTTACTTTCCCCAACCCTTATCGGTAGGTTTGGGGTACAAGACGCCCAGACTGGTGACCGAGGCGGGGTTGGCCGGGGAGTTTCAGGGAGCGATGAGCCAAGCGGAGGAGGGGTATCGACTTATTGCCCAGTTCTCGCCCTTGGCAGCCCAATACTTGGCGACCCACGGCCACTACCGCCGGGTTTTGTCCAAGCTCAACCTGCGGGAGTGCTACCACCTTTTCAAACTGCGGTCAGCCCAGGAAGCCCATGAGTCGGTCCGAGAGCCGGTTATTGAAGCGATGCGGCTGGCGGTGGATACTCATCCGCAATTATTTCGCCGCCTGCGGCTAAGGGACTACCCGTCCTGGTGGCCCTTTCCCCGGTAAAGTTCCTGGCAAAGAGCCGGCCGGCAGGTGAGCTGGCAAGTAAAAGTGAATAGCGAACGGCCCGGGAATCCGGGGCCGTTCGCTATGAACCTTGAACCGCGGTTGGCCGACGATGGACACCGCTAAGCGGACACGCCTCTTTGAGTTTGCATAAAGTCTTCCAAGGCTTCGATGTAATCCGGGCTAGGGAAACGCTCGCCATTGCGGACTTTCATCCCGTCGGTAAAAATCTCCAAGCGGTTGCCATCCGGGTCGCAGAAATAGAAGGAACGACTGCCACTGCCATAGATGTTGTTGTCGCTTTCGATGCCGTGGGTGGTCGGCCCGTTAATAATCTTGACGCCTTTGGTATGCAGGTGGGCCAACGCCCGCATAAACTCGTCCCGGTCCTCCACCTGGAAGGCGATCTGCTGGACCAAGCGCGCGCCGGCCGGCACCGCCTCGGATACGTCAACACCTTGGGGAGCGGTGGCGATTACTACATCATGGTGGGTCTCATCAAAGCGCAGGAAGGCGGTTTCGCTGCCATCGGGACGTTTGCGGTGGTTGGTTACCTGAAGACCCAGAACCTCGGTGTAAAACTTGAAGGAGCGTTCAAAGTCGGAAACCAGGATACCAACGTGGCCGATGCCTTTAATCTGTATACCCATGATTCGTTCCTCCTCAAAGTATCTGGTTGACAACCCCAACCCTAACTCCAGCAACAACTTTCCGGTTAAGTGGGTCGGATAAGCGGAAATGGAAGGAATTGCCATCGCTGAAGACATTGTTGTCAGTATAACAGAACTCGGAAGAAGGGCCAAACGGAAGTTGCAGCTGAAAGGCAGCTGCGGAAGCTGCGCGTTGGCCTAGGCATTTTACATAAACCTGTCCCTGGGCCGCCTAAGGGTCGGAGCAGTCCCGCGTATAGCCGCAATTGGGACAACGGATTTTACACTGCCGCTGAATCATCCGGGTTCCGCAAATCTCGCAGGTCAGCCCGTCTTCCTTGACTGTCGCCATCAAGTTGGGGGAGGTGTCAGTTTTCGGAGTAGTTGTTTTCATTTGGCGCTTCCAATTTGACCGGCAAGTCAGCGGGGAGCCGGCGAGACAATCCTGGTTTGCAGCACCATTTCGCCGGTCGGAGATGCGCCGACGGTTGGCTCTTCGACGGTTAGGTTGATCCAGTCAAAGCCATACAGCGACTCCGGCGGATTCAAGTCCATGCTTCCCCACCCCGCAGAATCCACCGCTACCGTTCCCATAGGAACCCTCTGCCCGTTCCGGGAAAGCCAGACTTGGTAGGAACGGGCTGGCGGAGGCTGTTCCATGTTAGCCAGCATTAGTACTGCTTTTCGTCCATCGCGGGTAACCAGCAGCAGGCCCTCGGAGTTGCTGTTTCCGTTGGTTGGCTGGAGCCGGAGCGGCTGGGTGGACGGTTGGGCCATCATGTAATTGGTGTCCATAACATGCTTTAGCGCAGCTTTGGCGCGGGAATTTCCTTCGGCCAATTGTTCCAGGCGAGCCCTAACCGTGGTTTGTCCCCGCTCCAATTGGTTCAGCCTTACATCAGCCGCCGCGCCTTCCAACTCCAGGGTGTTCAAGCGGTTGGCCGTCAGGAGGTTCACAATCAAGGAGGCTGAGAGCAGGCCAATCACCAGGGTAGCGGCCAAGGGCCAAGCGAAACTGCTAAGGTTGAAACGGGTACTGGAGGACCGGCTGGAACCCGACGCCTCCCGATTCTCTTGCTCCGGAGGGTTGGGCCGGAAGATGGGCGGTTGAGCCTCAACGCTTTCCAGCAGGCGCGATAGCAACCGGGGCGGCGCCGCCTGGGGCGGAACTGCCTGAGCCAACGCCAGCGCAGCTCGCTCCAGTCCGACCAGCATACGGCTGCAATGGAAGCAATCGTCCAAGTGAGCTTCCAGGCTGATACTTTCGTCCTCGTCCAGCGCGCCGAGAGCATAGCCTTCCAGCAAGTCCTCCGGATGCTCGGAATAGTAGAAGTTTTGCCGACTATTCGATGTCATCTTGCTCTAATTCTACCCGCAGCTTCTGCAGGGCCAACCGGGCCCGAGTCTTTACTGTTCCCAAGGGTTGGCCTAGCCTGGCTGCAATTTCGGATTGAGACAAGCCATTATAGTAGGAAAGAAGGATAACCTGCTGCTGGGCCAGCGGAAGTTTATCCAACGCTCGGCGGACCCTCTCGCCTTCCAGACAGCGCACAGCTTCCTCGTCGGTGGGAGTTTGTCCGGAGGGCAGCAAGTCCAGGGTTTCATACTCCTTAGGGTCGGTTACGGCGGTGGCGCGACGCCGCGACCGAATAACGTCAATAATCTTGTGGTGGGCGATGCTCATTATCCAAGCTCGTGGCTCGCCCCGGGACGGGTTGTAACTGGCCGCTTTGAGCCAAAGGTTCAGAAATACCTCCTGGGTTGCTTCCTCGGCTATCGCCTCTATCCGCAGCATATACCGGGCCAGGGAATACACGGACGACGAATATCGGGTATAAATAACTTCAAGCGCATCCTTTTCCCCTGCGGCCGTCCGGTATATCAGTTCCTGATCCTCCAAGTTCCGGTAGTCCAACACCTCAGATCCTCTCCCGTTCCCCGGGGTAACAGCGCCTTCCGTTAATACCTACGCAAAACATGGCCAAATGGATTGCTGACGAATCGCCGGTTGGAGCGCTAGTTAAGCCGGGAGAGCGCGCTCCGCAAAGACTGAATTTGCTTCTTCACCTCCGCAGAATCCGGAGGGGCTCGGTTCGCTGCCAGTAAGTTTTAAGGGAACGGACGGCTGGCCGTTAGTCGCCCACCAGCTCTTGGCACCAAGCAAGCTCCTTATACAGCAATGCTGCCGTCGGGTCAATGATAGACATCCGCTGCAAGCAGCCGAGTTCTCTCCGGTAGTCCCGATTTCGCAGATAGTTTTGTTTCAAGTTGTTCAACATCCTGAAGAGGATAGACCGCTTGGGATAAGGGGACAGAAAGTCATCCCTCCAGACTGGAGAAGGGGCGAACATTTCCTAGCCAGACGACGGCAATTGCCGGCGGACAGTAGGCGTCCGGCGTGGAAAGGGTCCAAGTATAAGTCCAGCTCCTCCAGGGCTACCAAGAAGCTCCCAGGCATACCGACTCCATAGCATTTCAATCCCAATCGCCGTGCCACTTCCAAATACAGAACCGAAAGAGCTATAGGTATCCCCGTCCGGGTATCCAGGACGCGGTTCAGAAAACAGTTTTCCGAGTTGTAATAGTCTTCCAGGTTGCCGGTGAAACCCAAGCGTTCGAAAAGGTGAAAGTTCGGGGTCGTAGCCAAGAATGCCCGATCCCGGTCAGCGCCGGCGAACTCCCTGGTTTCGTTAGTCAGCGCATCCAATTGCCGGAGATACTGGGTTGGGTCCAAACCGGGATACTCTTCGCCTACCCAGTAAAAAGCAACCCGACTCAGGTCAAGTTCCGCTTCCGAGAGGCTGACCTAGTAGGCGAAAAGCTGGCGAAAGTCCGGTTCTTGATTCGCTGTCATCGGCTACTTTACCAACACCTCCAACCAATTAGATAACCAGGCTCTGAAAAACCTCTTCCAAGTCCGGCAAGTTCTCCAGGTTCCAAAGCAATGCCAAAGCGTTCTGACACTGCTGCTCAGAAAGCGCCGCGGACGTCAGATTGCAAAACTTGGCGCTGACTTCCCGGTCGTCCAGGGGATTTTGCCGGTGTCCCTTGGGATAAGAGGCGGCGGCAGCCACTTCAGCCCCTGGCTTGGTAGCTATTTCTATCCGACAATTGTATTGCGCCGGGTACTTCCGGGTAAAGCCCACCCCTTCCGTCAGAGTCATTTTACCCATTAAAGCTCTCAGGGATGGGTCGGCGATGCGCTCAGCGGTAAAACTGCCCGGAGTTACTGCGCCATCTTGCAAGGCCAGAGCCACCAGGAAAGGAATGCTGTGGTCTGCGGTTTCCCGGGTCTGCGGATCCCACTTCTCCGGTTCGGTTGCCGGGGCGCTCACCGCCGCTTTGTAAGTCTGGATTTTGATGGCCTCGATTTCCGACAGGTTTACCCGGCGCCGCAATTCCAGAGCCAGTCCGATCGGCGCTTGGGTATGAATTTGGGAGGGATAAAACTTGAAGGTCGTATCATTGATTAGATAGGGCTGCCCATTTCCGCCGAACTTGTCCAAGGTTACCGGTTGGGTAACCCCGGCTTGTTCCCATAGTCCCCGTCGGCCCTCGAAAGGTTCGCTAGGGCCGGCCATCCCGGCGGCGGCCAACTGAGCTGCGAAAACCCCGGCGCGGGTGGCGCTGGCAGTAGCGCAACCCTTCCACATCGACAATTCGCCGGTACGGGTAACCCCCAGTGGCAGGTTGGGCGCCAAGGCCAAGGATATGGCGTGACCCAACTGTTCTAGATTCAGGCTCAGCAGCGTTCCGGCGGCGCAGGCAGCGCCAACAACGCTGAACATTCCCTGATCCCAGCCATAATCGCCAGTTACCACCTGGTCGGAGAGACGGCAGAACACTTCATAAGCCAATGTAATCGCCGTAATCAGGGCGCGACCGTCGCTGTTCTGGGTATCCGCCACGGCCAGAGCAGCGGCAATCATGTCGCTGGGGTGACCGCCGCCTGGAGAGAAATAGGAATCGTTGCAGTCCAGGTAGCGGATCATCACACCGTTGGCAAAGGCCGCCAGATCCAGCGAAGTGTAATCTTCAGTGCCTAGAATTCGCGCCGGAGCGGCGCTGGTTACCGAACCGGCCAAGCGGCGGGCAACTTGGGCCGGTTCGGACAGGTAACCACCCACGGCACAGCCCAGGGTATCCACCAAGGTACGCTTGACCTGGTGCACAGTAGCCAAGTCCAAGTCTTCATAGGTTAGTCGGCAGGAGTATTCGCTCAACAGCTTGGCGGTCTTGTCCATTTCTTTCTCCAAGTTGAGTCGTTTCCGTTGTCGCGAAGAATATCGGGCTTTCCTTTCGCTGAAAATAGGAGGCGCGCTACCCATAAAAGTTCTGGGTGGAGTAAAACCATCCCTTCCGGGAAAGGGCACAGTCAATACCCTCTACCCGGAAATGGGGGTTGATGATATCGGCTGGATGACCTGGACCGCTCATCCAGCCACTTGCCACTTCGGATGCTATGTCATTCAGTCAGTTGCTTACGATATTTCTTGCCAGCTTTGTCGTAGTCATAGGCCCAATAGGCCCAAGTTGATAGTTGATAGATGGTATGTTCTCGCCTATCCCGGCGTAGGCGCCACCGGAACAATCGTACCCCTTACGCCAAGCACGATCCGTCGGCGATTCTCCGTCGCCATTTTCGCGGCTAAAGCAACTGTAATGGGCATATCTTTGCTGTGCCCTCGGGCGATATAGGCCAAGCGCTGGTCACATTTTAAGGCGATCTGATCAAACCCCGTTTTTTCTCTCTCCCTGCCGACCATCCGGTGGATTGTGACGGCGATTTCGCAGGATACCTTTGACCTAACCCGATTTTGATCCAGTATCCTACACATTTATGAGCAGCAAAAATAAACCTCGATCGCTCCGTTCCTGCCTGGATGGGCCTCCCCATGGACTAATTATCCGACGCTTGGGCTCCCCAGACCCGGCTGCGTAGTTCGTTATAATGGTCGCCAGCCTGACTCGCCAACAACTCCACGTCTTCGGGCAGAACATAACCCTGATTGACCAACGTTTCCGCCGCGGCCCGGATTTGAGCCAAATAATCCTCCCGGGATACATAGCGTTCTTCAATGGAGAGCCTGGGATCTCCCGACGCTTCCCGTTCTTCCCGGGTAGGCGGGAAGGGGACGGTGGACCCGATCAAGGTGCCGCCGGTGGCTCCGCCAGAGGACAGGATTTGGCCTTCTCCCCCAATCTCGGCATGGCGCAGGTTCCAGCCGGTATAGGTGGCGAGCGGCACAGTGACCAAGGGCAGACGAAGGCCGGCCTGTTCGTTGCCGTCCGAATCCACCGCCGGCACCAGCAGCGGATAGGGTTCGCCCACAATTGCCGGGACATTGCTGGCTATCCCCGGCTCCGGGCCAAAATCCAGCCGGTTGAATCGCCGCAACGGTTCGGGGAAATTCACCCCCGGAATGGCTTTAATGATGGCTGCCACCGTATCCGGCGTTACTGCCGTCCCGTTGTTCAGGCGGGGAAAGGCGCTGGGAGGAGCGTCAGCTTCGGCAGTCACCCAGCGGTCCAGGTTAACCAAAGCTGCTCGGAGCAGGGGCCGGTAGTCCAAGCAGTTAAAGGGCTGTTGTCCTCGGCTGCCATTGACTGGGTCGCTGTCCCGCAGTTCCAGCGTACCCAAGGGATGCTGAGCGCCGCCGAAGTGGTAGATTCGCACTTCTTCGGGCACTTCCAGGTCTCGGGCGCCAGCGAGGTCGATATGCACCATTCCACCGCCGCCGCCCCAGTACTCGGAAGAGGTATAGGTGTACATAATCTTGGGAAGAGGCCCCTGGGCAGCGGCTCGGGAAAGCACCCCATCAGTGCGTCCAGTTTTCTGATCGGTCTGTTCCACGTCACTGAAAGGAAACAGGTTATTGGGGCTGCGGCTGGCTTGGCTAGAAGGTTGGGCGAACCTCTGGTTAAACTCCCCGTGTTTCGCCCCGGCCACGTGGGGAATCAAGCCGTCGAACACCGGGCGGCTATCCTCGTCGTAGTTCAAGCCATAATAGACCAAGTCGCGCAGGAATCGCCCACTCTGCGAGGAACCGAAGCTGTACGCCCGCTCCAGGGTTCCGGCGCAGGGGTTGCCCGCTTCAGAGGAACCGTAACGCAGAAAGGACGCCATTTCCCGGGTCGCCAGCAGACCAGTCCCGACGACGGGGGCGCCGGTAGTCGAGTAAATTACCTGATATACCTTACCCGGCTGAAACCCGGCTGCCAGGTAAACGTAGTTGGCGTCGGGGACAACCCGGCCATCCTGGAGCCGGGCGAAGGCCCACTGCTCCCGGGGGATTACTTGCTCCGGCCCATCCTCCCTGTCCTGAACCGTCATGACCGAGTCCCAGTCCTCCAAGTTGTTGGCCGGATAGGGCCGGTGGTTGCGGTCGGACACAAACTGTTCTTGAATTGGCGCATTAGGAACAAAGGTAACCACTAACTTGCCGGTAATCCGGGATCCGTCGCGGTTGCGGGCCTCCGGCGGGTAAAGCCGCAACACGCCGGGAACATCCGGGGCGTCGTGCTGCCAGCCACACCAAGCGACGGTGTATCCCTGCCGCATCAGGAAACCATTGCCCGCTTGCAGAGGAACATCCGGGGCCACGTCCGGGGCGTTGTTGAAGTTGCGGAGGCACGGGCCGCGTCCCCGGTTCAGAATGTCAAAGAAAAGCCGGCCGTTTCCCTTCCGCGCGTCAACGGGCTGGAGGATACGGAAATCGGAATAGAAATGCACTTGGCCGGTGTTGCTGCGCGGGGCCAGTCTGAGATCCGTCACCGTCTCGTTGGCCGGATTTACCGGGTCAACGACAAAGTAGGCCCTCCCGTCTAGCTGTTCATAAGGGCCAATGTCGCCAAAGGATTCGCCCTCGGCGAAGGGCATTCGGGACGTAATCTCCAATCTGCCAACTGCCATTTCGCACCTCTCATTTACCGGCTAGAGCCCGTCTAACTCTAGCCCATTTCTTGGGGACCAAGTGAACTTCTCCCTCCGATCAGCTCCGGCTCCGGAAGCCCTTGAGTCGGACTGATGGTAATCTTTTGAGGGTCTGGTTGTGGAGGTCAACTTCGATGCCGACCGATTCCAGGGCGGTAACCCCCAGCAGCGGTTCGGCATCGGCTTCTCCCCTTCCGAGCGTCGCGCCGACCAGTTCACCCATAAACTCTATTTGACCTACAGTGATATCAAACCCGAGTTCGCTGCCATCAGCCAAGCTATATCCGCTTTTCCTTTATGCCTCAGACCGATAGCTTCCAAGTGTTGCCTGGGAACCAAGCAATCGGTAGCGCCGGTGTCCACCAGGAAGAGCCCTTCCCAGAGCCGTTCGGGTCCCGCCGGATTCCTTATAGCCCCGGTCCCATGAGTCGCTCCCATTTGGTCATATCCTTTTACGCTGGGCAGCGACGGATTCGGCAGACTAAAGAAAACCCAGCCCCACCAAGGGCTACAATATGGCGCTAGTGTCCACATCCAGATCGGTAGGCGGTTCATCGCCGGTAAAGTCCTGCCACCAGCGGTTGAAATTAGTTGAGCCGCACTTATCCCGCAGCCGGGCCAAGTGCGCCTTGACCTGCACCAGCGCCGGCAATTCATAATCCGTTACCAGTTGATAGGTGCGGGCAACCCACTCCAGGGCGCCAGTCAGGTTTTCCCGTTCTTCGGCGACCATTCCCAGTTGGCCATAGGTGCGGGCTATTCGCTGAACCTCGCCCAACTCCTCAAAGATTTCTCGGGCCTGGTGATACCAGTTTTCAGCGCTTTCGTATTGCTGCTGCTCATGAAACAGCACCCCCAGCTGGCGGCACTCATCGCCAGCGCCCCGTCGGTCGCCCAGCTCCTCCTTGCGTTCCAGAGCCGCCAGGAACCATTCCTCCGCTTCCTCATAAACGATGCCCCGGTCCTGCTCTAGCAGTCCCAGGTAGTGCAATTCGGTAGCCATTTGGGCGATATTGCCCTGCCGGTCACTCAGACTGAGGGCCTGCTGATACCAGCTTTTAGCTTCGTCAAATTGATATTGAGCATGGCAGACCGTACCCAAATCGTGAAACACCAAGGCAGCGGTTTCCTCATCCTGATGCTCCTCCACCAAATCCCGCGCCCGGTGATACCAGCTTTCCGCTTCCTTATGCTCAAACTTCAGTTGCGTCACCAAGCCCAAGGCCCGATAGTCCTTGACCATTTCTTCTTCATCGGGCAGTCTTTGGTGAATATCCAACGCTTTGCTATACCATTCCTTGGCTTCAGTGTAAAGACGCTGGTATTGCCGAACCCGCCCCAAGGCGAAATAGTCGTCGGCGACGGTGGCCCGATCCTCTCCATTCTCTATAATCGCCAACGAACGCTGGAACCAGCCGGCGGCTTGGTCCAGCTGCCTTCGCAGCAGAGCGATGGCGCCGAACTGGTGATAAACTGACGCAACCCGGGGGTCGGTTTGCGCTTCCGCCTGACCGGTCAGATAGTCGGCCAGTTGTTGGTTGAGTTCCAGGGCGCGTTGCAGGTCTCCCAAGTCCACCGATTCGCTAACGTCGGTGCCCAGTAGATAAAGCCAGAGGTCGATGGCCCCTTCCGCGGCGGCGGCTTCAGCGGACTGACCTACCGCTTCCAGCAACTGCCAGCGCAGCCGGCGTAGTTCCGGTATCCGCTTTTGCATCCGGTAAACTTGGGCCAACGGCTGCACCAATAGCTGGGCATTGTCCCACTGACCAGCTTCCAGAGCGAGGCCCAGCGCCTGGTTCAGATTGCCCTCTTCGGCCAGGACGGCAGTAGCGCCAGCGTCCTGATTTTCGTAGAGCGACTCCATAAAGTAATCGGCGGTGTCCGCATAGACCCGTACAAACTCCGACTCCAGTCGGCTGATGGCGGCAGCCGAAACCTGCTGGCCCAGTTTAAGGCCGAAAAAGCGGGGCAAAGCCGGGTGTATCTGATACACGCTGGGGGAAATCGGCTCCAGGAAACCGGCGGCCAAGGCGGAGCGGAGCAGCGTGCGGCAAGCGCCCCAACCCAACTCTTCCCGCATTGCCATCCGATAGGTCTGTTCCTGGGTTATATGGGTCAGAATATCCAGCATTACCCGCCGCTGGAACAAGGACAGGAAGGGCAAGTGAGTACGGGCGCGATGGGACATTTTGGCCCAAGAATATTCCATTAAAACAGTGAGGAAATTGTCGCGCCCGGCCTCCGCGGCGCTTTCGGGGAACTCGGCCAGTCTCCGGCGCAGTTCTCCCAGGAGTACCGCGAGTGGTACATCTTTCAGCAAGGGAAGGGCCAACTGGGCGGCCAGGGGATGACCCTGAATGGTGTCCAGCAGTTCAAGAATATTGTCGCCGACCCGGTCGGGTTCCACCCCGGACTTTTCCAGAATTGCTACGGCCAGGTCGCGACGGTCAAATTCATTCAGGCCGGCCAATTCGTAGCGGGCGTATGCGGAAGTCATCCAGCTTTCCGACGAACTGCGGGTAACCAGGAGCGCCCAACTGGCTTCGGGGCCAGTTACCTCGGACAAGAAAAGGTCTAACTCGGCCCGCTCCGACTCCTGTAGCAAACCCGAGCAACCTTCCGGGAACCCGGCGACGTTTTCCACGCTATCCCAGATAAGGAGAGACGGCTGTTCCTTTAGGTATTCCACTACCCAACCGCGCTGTCGCTCAGCATTCAGATCGGCAAAGCTCAAACCGGCAGCGGCAGTGCCAATCTCGTGTACCACTCGTTCCAGGCCGGCAGGGTGAGACGCCTCGAAGGAGGTGTAAAAGACGCCGCCCGGCCTTTCGCGCTGGCCGGTTTTCTGGAACCAACGGGCCAGCCCCAAAGCCAGTTCCGTCTTACCCACGCCGGTATTGCCGGCCAGCAGCGTTACCGGATTGTTCCTAAACAAGCGTTCTATCTGGGTCAATTCTGCTCGACGCCCAACCAAACCGTACTGTCCGGCCGCCGGGGTTTGGCTTTCAGCCCCAGAATCTTGCCGGGCTTGGACTATCGGCACGCCCAAGTCCCTTGGGCGTGCCGCCGCTATAACCGGTGAACTATACTGTCGGGCTTGGTAAACCAGGGGAACAGTCCAGTCCCAAGAAACCAGGGGACCAGCCAGAGTCGAGCGGCGGGGTTCATTCATCAACCCGGCCCGGGCCTGGGCTCCGGCGGCGGCGGCGGCAACGTCCCCTCCTTGGGCCAAAGCCCCATAAAAGCGGCGCAGAAACCCCTCTCCAATAGATGTTCCGTGGATCGGATGGGGAAGCAAAACGGTGGCGGGAACTCCCGCCAGACACATTTGGCGACCCAATGCAGCCCAACCGCTGCTGTTCCCGGTTCGGCCCCGGCCTCCGGCGGTCAGCAGAACTACCGGCGCTTGGGCAACAGTCAAGATATCCGCTATTTGCTGGGCTGTTATTAGCGTTGGGCCGGAATCCAGCGCTTCAAAGATTAGGTCTCCTGAGTTCTCGCTAAGCAGCAGGCCGTCAAACTGTACTACGTGGTAGTGGCTAGGCTTCGAAGCCAGTTGCCGAGTCAAGGCCTCCACGGTAGGCGGGCGCAAGTAATCCAGCTCTACTTGAACCTCCAGAGATTCCAGCGCAGTCACCGTTTCCTGGGCCAAGCTGGCGGCGGCCGTGCCGCCGCCCTCCAGCATTGGGGACACCAGCAGGACATTTAGTTGATCGGCGGCTAGTTCGCCCCGGTAAGAGGGTAACTGGGAAGCGTCAACCCGGCGGACAATGGAAGCCAGCGAAGAGACCAGATAACCGGAACCCGGCTCGTTCAGCAGTTCCCAGGGTAGGGCCAGAAAATCGGCGCGGGGCGAAATCAGGGCTAGTTGGTAGCCGCCAAGCCCTTCCTTTGCAGCGGCGACGAACAACTCTCTAGCCGTCTCACTGCCGCCGAATACCACCTCAAAGAGAAGCCGTCCCAAGTTACGCAAGCCAGTCTCTACCGCCTCGGCCCGAGTTTGAGCCGGACCAAAGGGGTTGTCCAGATATTCCTGAAAGTACCAAGCGATTTCCGCGCGGTCGGAATCGTCCAGAGGGTCTTGAAAAGCTGCTGGCGGCGCGGTTTGCCGTTCCTCCTCGCAGACCAGGGAAAGTTGCAACTGTTCGGTATCGGACAGGTCGCGTATCTCCAATAATTTAACCACCGATTATCTCCCGTCGGCCCAGTATAGCCGGGTGTACGACTGCTTCACATAATCCCGCCGTCCGTATTATACTATACCCGGCTCAGTTTGAGGTTAGAAGGCGCCGCCGCCGGGCGATGCCGGCGGCGGAAACGCCTTTTAGACGGTGCGGGGCAAGAATAACCTACCTTAGTAATGAGCCGGACGCTTTAAGGGAAATTGGACCGGGACCCGGGAAGACAAGGGGTGGCAGCGCTGGCGAAGCTGGGCAGGATCGTTAACTTGGGCGCGAATGTGTTGCGGCAACGGGAGTAGGCCGGAGCCTTCGCTTATTGCCCGGTTCCAGCGATTGAAGAACGTATCCCGGCTTACTCCCGAAATACCGCCAGAGCATCGGCGGCCCGGATACCCTGACCCTCCGGCAATACCATCAGCGGGTTAATGTCCAGTTCGGACAGACGACCTTCCATATTAACAGCCAAGCGGGAAATTTGGACCAAGGCATCGGCCAAGGCATCCACGTCGGCGGTCGGAGAGCCGCGGAAACCGCGCAACAGACGGGAACCCTTTACCTGATTTATCATATCAAAGGCTTCCGGCCGAGTTAGGGGACAGAGGCGCAGGGCCACATCATTATACACTTCCACCATCACGCCACCGGTGCCAAAGAGTAGCGCCGGCCCCAGTTGAGCATCGTAGGAAACCCCTACGATAACCTCAACGCCGCCGGATACCATTTCCTGAATCAGTACGCCATTAATGGCAGCCCCGGCAGATGCGGCTTGGGCGGCGTTTGACATAACCATATCGTATGCGGCGCTGACCTGACCGGCATCGGCGAGTCCCAGCCGAATTACGCCGGCCTCGGTCTTGTGCAAGATGTCCGGAGAATCCACTTTGAGGGCTACCGGGTAGCCGATGCTTTCTGCCGCCGCCACCGCTTCCGCCAATGTGGTCGCCGTGGCTTCTCCGGTTATCGGTATTCCCCAAGCGGCAATAAGCTCCTTACTTTCGTGTTCGGAGAGAGTTGTTCGGCCCAAGTCGGCCAGACCGGCCAGAGCCTGCTCCTGTTCTGCGGCCATCGCCGGCGCCCGGCCGAAGCCCTCCACCAACCGCCGGTCGCGCCATCGGTGGTAACCCAGCAGGGAGCGTATACCCAAGGCCAGCTTGTCGGGGACGTAAAAGACAGGTATCTGCGCTGCCTTGAGTTTGGACAAGCCGGCGGTGGCTGAGCGAGTTCCGGTCCACAGAAAGGCCAAAGCCCGATCGCTGTTATCCCGTTGAGCAATCACCTGCTCGGCCTGGGAATCAGCGCCGGCGCTGGCTACCACCAGAGTGCCGATGTCGGGTTGATCGCTCATATAGCCCATTATTTCCGGGAAGGAACCGCTGTTGGCGAAGCCGGTAACGTCGGAGGGATTGGCGGCCCAACCGAATCCCTTGAGGACGCCATTAATACCGTCCCGCGCGGTGTCAGTCAGCGGCGGCAAGTCCAGCCCGGCCTGCCCGCACATATCGGCAGTCAAGGAGCTGATACCGCCGGAATGGGAAACCACCGCAACCCCCGGCTGGGCCGGCTTGGCGGTGTGGGCCAATAGCTGGGAAACTTCCAACAGTTCGTCATAGTCCTGAACACGGGTAATCCCGTACTGGGCAAACATTTCATCATACAGCGCATCCGAGCCGGTAAGGGCAGCGGTATGGGAGCGAGCCGCCCGGGAACCCAGGTCGGAGCGGCCAATTTTAATCAGGACAATGGGCTTACCCCGCTTCGCCGCCAACTCAGCCACTTCCACCAGTTTGCGAGCGTCCTTGAAACCCTCCACAAACCCGGCGATTACCTTGACCGAATCCTGGTCCAGCAGGTAGCGGGCAAAGTCGCAAAAGTCCAAGTCGGCTTCGTTGCCGGTAGAAATGATGTGGCTGAGGCCGATCCCCTCTTCCAGAGCGCGGGTCAGGAAAGGGCCAAAGGCCGAGGCGCCGCTCTGGCAGATAAGGCCCACCGGCCCGCTCAGTCCGTCGGAGCCTCGGGAAGACGCCGTGGGCCAGATGTCGGCTTGCACGTTGGCTACCCCCAGGCAGTTGGGGCCACAGATACGAAGACCCGACTCCCGGGCGAAGGAGCCAAGTTCCCCTTGCAAATCCCGCCGGTCGTCCAGGTCCCGCTCGGAAAAGCCGGCGGAAATAACGATGGCGGCGCGGGTTCCCTTGGCGTGGCTCTCCTGCAACACATTGAGTACCTGATGGTACGGCACGACAACACCCACCAGGTCCGGAGCTTCCGGCAGGTCGGTGACGCTGGTGTAAGACTTGACGCCCATAATCTCGTCGTAGTGAGGGTTCACCGGATAAACCCTCACCCGGTCTGTGGCCTTCAAGACAGCGTTGAGAAAGCGTCCTCCATACTGCATCCGGGGCGTCGCGCCGACGACGGCAATAGAACTAGGGTTGAGCATCTTGTCGATGGATGCCAACTGACTTTCGGTCCAGGTAGCCATTGAATACCTCGTAAAAAGTCGGGTTAAAATAAATCTGCGCCGTTTCTCCAAGGGATTCGCTGGAGAAACGGCGTCCGTTCGTCTCGCTTGAGTCGCTGGAGACTTAGCCTAAGTCTCACCAGCGGTACGCAGGTCGGAACGCCAATCGTCCGGCGAAGGGCCTCGGTCAATGATAACATCGATCACCGCAGGAAGACCGGAGGCTTGGGCATCCCGCAGGGCGGCGGGCAGATCGCGGGAGTCGTTGACCTGCACGCCGAAACAGCCAAAGCCCCGGGCTACGGCGGCATTATCCGTTTCGACAAACTCCGAGGCGATACGGCGGCCTTCGGCTTGGTGGTGTCTTACCATCCCCAAGGCGCCGTCGTTAAACACAATGCAGATCATCGGCAAATCGTACTGCATGGCGGTGGACAGGGCATTGACCGTCATCATATAGCCGCCGTCGCCAGTTACGCCCACTACCGGCCGGTCGGGGTGCACGATTTTCAGGGCGACGGCGGCAGGCAATCCCCAGCCCATGCCGGCGGTGCCGCCGGGAGCGAAGAAGGTATTGGCCTGCGCCGACTGGTAGAAATGCGCCATCCAGGTGCGGTTGTTCCCGGCATCCAGGGCGTAAACCGTGGTAGCATCCATATTTTCCCGCAACAGGGCGACCAGGCGCTGGGGAGTAACCGGTGAAGTGTCTACATGCATTGCCGGGTCGTCATAAAAGGAAGCGTCATCCTTACGCTGGGGCAGGCTAGCAGACCACTCTTGACGATTATCGGCGCTTGCCGGCGCCGCACCCTGCGAAGCCTCAACCAACTGGGACAGAATACTGCCGGCATCGCCAATGAGTCCCAACTCGACGGGGAAAGTCCAACCGGCATTGCGGTCGTCAATATCTATCTGAATGATGCGCTGGCGGCGGGGATCAAAGACGTTGGGCCGTTCCCGCACCGTATCTTGAGGGCTGAGCTTGGCGCCAACCACGATAACGGTGTCGGCGTCGCCCACCGCCTTATTGGCCGCCTCTTGTCCATAGACGCCGACCATGCCGATAGAAAGCGGATGGGTTTCAGCAATAGCGCTCTTGCCCTTATAGCTGGTGGCAACCGGCGCGCCCCACAGCTCGGCCAGTTGTTGCAGCTGGGCGTGGGCCTTGGCCTGATGAACTCCGTTTCCAGCAACTATCACCGGACGCCGGGACAAAGATAAGATTTCAATAGCTTTGTATATGTCCTGGGGAGAGCTCTGGGGCTTGGCCATGTTCAGATAACCGGCGGTATGGTGAATAAAGGGAGGGGATTCCACATCCACCTCGCCGGCGATGGACGCCGACCGCATCACTACGGCGGCGGGACCAGGACGCCCGCTGGTAGCATGCTTGATTGCCAGCTGGGCGCCCAGCACGGCCTCCTTGGGACTGGTCGCCAGGGAAGTGTATTTGGTCATTGACTTAATAATGGTAGGAAGGTCGATGCTCCCGTATTCGCCGGCGCCGGACTGGTTGGCCGGATGCTGAGCCGAACCGCCGTCGGAAGTATCGGTCAGGACCAACATAGGGGAGCTGCTCAGCATCGCTTCCATAATGCCAAAGCTGGCGTTAGACCCGATAAACAGACCCTGGCCCATCACTACGGCCGGCTTGCCGGTGGCGCGGCCATAAGCGTCAGCCATTATTGCCGCGGTCTGCTCGTGGCGACACAGGATCGCCTTTATCCGATCTTCTTTGCCAACCAGCAAGTTGTAAATCTGGCCGGTACCGCCGCCGGGAATCCCAAACACATACTCGATTCCAGCCTCCTCTAACATCTGCACAATCAACTCATTCGCCTGCGGCATACCGCCTCCCTGAACAACATCATTTACAACTACAACCATGCCCGGCGGGTGAGGTCTCCGCCTCACCCGCCGGACTACGAGAACAAGAGGCTCCCCCGCGCCGCTTCAAAAGCGCGGAGAACGGAGGGATGATAACCCGGCAAAGTAGGACGGTCAAGCTTAGTTAATTGTCTGGACCGAGGCGGCCAGCTCTGACGATGTTGACTTGAGTTAGCTTGGATTGTCGCCGTAGGCTGGGTGGACGTTGACCGGGAGTTGCAGCGGGCATAGAATCCCACCAGTTAAGCAGTTGAACCGCATTAACATAATACTGGCGGTGAGGTAAATGAAGAGCATCAAGATAAACCGCGCCAAGCGGCTGAAAGAGGAGCCGGATAAGGGCCATAATCGCTGGCATCCGGACATCTCCCCAATTCTGGAAGTAGAGCCGGGGGAGGAGGTAGTGTTGGAAACCAGGGACGCCTCCGATTGCCAGATACTGCCCGGAATGACCTCGGCGGATTTAGCCGGGATGGACGCCAAGGTGGCCCATCCCCTGACCGGCCCGGTTTACGTGAAGGGGGCCGCCCCCGGCGACTTGCTGGAAATTGAATACCTGGACATCCTAGCCCAACCCAACGGGTGGACGCGGAACCGCCCCGGGGCGGGGTTTCTGCGCGACCTGTTCCCAGAACCGTACCTGGCCCATTGGGAAATCAAGGACGGCTGGGCCACTTCGCCGCAAATACCCGGTGTTCGCATCATCGACGGCTCCTTTATGGGCACGGCGGGAATTGCTCCGTCTCATTCTCAAATGGACGCTTGGACGGCTCGGGAAGCGGACCTGGCGCGGCGCGGCGGCGCGGCCTTTCTGCCCGATGCCGAAGATGCGGTGCCGGCCGAAGGTTCCGTCGCTACTGAAGGCTTGCGCACCCTGCCCCCGAGAGAAAACTGCGGCAATGTGGACGCCAAGCAGTTGACCAAAGGTTCTCGACTATTGATTCCGGTGAACGTAGCGGGGGCCCTTTATTCGGCGGGGGACGGACACTTCGCCCAGGGAGATTCGGAGTGCTGCATCACGGCGATAGAGATGGGGGCTACTGCGGCGGTGCGGTTTCGGGTGCTTGCCGGCGAAGCGGCGCGGCACAACATCCGGTTTCCCCGTTATGCCCATCCCGGTTACTTTCTGCCCCCGGAATGGGCGGCGCCCCGGAACTTCATCGCCACAATGGGGATGCCAATACGGGGAGATGGCACGCAAGAGGGAGAGTCCCACTTGACCCTGGCGGCCCGCAATGCCCTGATCAACATGATTGAGTTGCTGCAAGAACGCGGCTGGAGCCGGGAGCAGGCGTACATCATTTGCAGTGTGGCAGTGGACTTGAAGATAAGCAACATCGTTGATTTGCCCAATGTAACCGTTTCCGCTTTCCTGCCGGAGGACATTTTCCAGGGATAGCGCAGCGGCGAACCGGTCAAACTATGTTGCTGCGCCATAACCCAGCTATAGCCTTACCTGGTGCGGTAAACATAACCGGGTTGCGCCGTAGGCAAACGCGCTGAGAGCCGATTTCCCGGGTTTTCAGGTATTCCAAACCCTGGAACCCCGGAAATCGAGAGTCTGCGCGCTGGACTTTCCGCCTTGACCTGGATGGGATTTCCGGAAGACTTGATTAGGGAAATTGGGAAAAGGGAAAGCCGCCAGGGTTTGCAAACCCTAGCGGCTTTCCCTTTTCCGGTTGCATCGGTTGTTTCATTCAACAACCCTTCTCATCACATCCACCACCACGGCTTACTTCAGGTTCATCTATCCAGCGAAATGCTCAACCAGAGTGCCGGTTAGCTGGCTCGCTTGACCTCGAGGGTCTCGCCTGGGGCGAGGGCTACGCGGCGTACATTTATGCCAAGCTTGAGCAGCCAGTACCCGAGGGTAGCCTTGCTCACGCCCAAATCGTCGGCAGTACTCGAAAGCCCCTTCTCATTCACCATTTCAGGAAGTAACCGCTCCAAAGGACGCTGGTGTTCCCTTTCTACCCGCTGCATTAATTTAGTCTTCCTCGCCAAAACACTCCTCCTTTTGTGGTGAAACTGTGCTGAGTAACAAGATGTAATGAATGCTACCACCTGTTCCGGCATTTGTCAATACTTGCCTAGTTTTAGTTTTATACTTTTTTAAGAAATAGTTAGAACAAAGAACTAGATACGAAAATGGCGATTTTAGGGCCTGCATTGCCTCTTGGAAGCCTCGAGTGGCCGCATTTCGGCTCTCAGCGCGTCGAGTTTTCAACGCTGATCCAGTGGCTTTACGATGGGGGAACCAGCAGCCAGGCAAAAGCTCTTCAGTGTACCGTCGGTGTAGCAACAGCCCGCACAGTTCCGTTCGACCGGCGCTAACTCCTCGGCTACATTAGTTCAGTACGCTTTACACTTTTGGAGAGGCCGAGTGCTGCCCAGTGTAACGAGCGTTACACGATCTGTATTACACCAGCGGCGGCTTAATCTCTTACCCAATCCCCGGAGCAATATAGAATGTACCAACGGTACTGGTGTAACGACGGGATAATTTGGAACCGACCGGCGATCGTCGAGAAGCTCAGCCAACGGGAAAGCGGTTGCTCTGGCGGCCCAACCCGGACTTAGCCCTCCCCTCTCCCAATTTGACCCTGCCCAGAACCCTTGCTATTCTGGAGACCGCAACCTGTCCCCGTGGTACGGTCGCAGCGCGGACAGCGATACTTAAAGGGGCCAAAACTTAACCGGGCCAGAGGCGGAAACTCAAGACGAGGTGATCGGATGCAAGAGCCAACCCTGCGGGACGTTTATGAAGCCAGAAGGACCATCGCTCCTTATCTGACCCGCACTCCCTTACACTACTCGGCGGGACTTAGCCAACTGTTGGACGCCGAGGTGTATCTCAAGCACGAAGAGTACCACCCTCTGGGAGCATTCAAGGCCCGGGGCGGCATCAACCTGTTGGCCCATTTGAGTGAGGAGGAAAGAAATCGGGGAGTAATTACCGCCTCCACCGGCAACCACGGCCAGTCAATCGCTAGCGCCTGCCGAATCTTCGGAGCGCGAGCGCTCATCGCCTTACCGGCGAAAGACCCTAACCCGCTAAAAGTAGCGGCGCTGGAGGCTCTGGGCGCCGAATTGGTGTTCTACGGCGAGAACTTTGATCAAGCCAAAACCTACTGCGAGTTTCTGGCGCAGGAAGAAGGCTACCGCTACGTTCATCCCACCAACGATCCCCTGCTAATAGCCGGTGTAGGCACTCAGACGCTGGAGGTGATTGAGGACCTACCGGATGTTGCGGTAATGTACCTGCCCCTGGGCGGAGGCAGCGGGGTATCCGGCGCTTGCGTGGTGGCCAAGGCAATTGACCCAGCCATCCAAGTGCGAGCAGTACAGGCGGAAGCGGCGCCAGCCGGTTACTTGTCCTGGCAACAAGGTCAACTAGTGCAAGCTCCGATGAACACTTTCGCCGAAGGGATAGCTACCCAATCCGGCTACGAACTGCCCCAACAGATAATCCGGGGCCGGCTCGATGACTTTGTGCTGGTCAGCGAAGACGACATACGCCGCGCCGTTGGCTTGCTGCTGGAGAAGGCCCACACCCTGGCGGAAGGAGCGGGCGCGGCAGCCACCGCCGGCGCCGTTAAACAGCGGAAAACCCTGTCCGGTAAAAAGGTAGCAGTCATGGTCAGCGGCGCAAACATCACGGCGCACCAGTTGATGGGCGCCTTGAAAGTGTACTTAGGGGGTTGACAATAGGGTTGCGCATCGTATTTGAGTGTAACGATAAGTATAGTTAAGTGTAGCCAAAAGCTGGCGTAAATGTACTAAAACGCATAAAGTGTAACAGTTTCGCCAATCATCTTTGAGTAGAAATGTACCGAGCCAATTCATCCCTTCGGAAGTCCGGTAGAGCTACTTCCCCTTCGTAGCCAATCATAATTAGACCCTCTTCCGGGGCCAGGATTTGCCCGATCTCCCAACCCGTAATCTCCGCTTGCTGCAAGGCCCGCAGCAGGGTTGGAACCTCGCCGGCGGGGAGAGTTATTATCAAACAGCCCGAGGCCAGTAAGCCCAAAGGATGCAAACCCAAAGCCCGGCAAATCTCCTGGCACTCCGGCAGTACCGGGATACTGGTTTCTTCCACTGCCAAACCCGTGCCCGACGCCTGGGCCACTTCCCGCAATGCAGTTGCAATGCCGCCCTCGGTAGAGTCGTGCAGCGAATGGACCGCCGCCACAGAGCAAGCAATCCGGGCTGCCTCCACTACACTTATTCCCGGTTTGGTAAGAAATGCGGCAGCGGCGTCAAGAGTCTCCTGAGTTACACCGGCCGCTTTCAGTTCCCCATATTGTTCTCGGGCCAGCAGGGCAGCGCCTTCAATAGCTATTCCCTGGGTGATAACAATGCTGTCGCCTTCTTGGGCTCCTCCGGTAGTAATGAGCCGGCCGCGTTCCACTTCCCCCAACATACTACCCATGATGATCGGCCGATCAATGCCGTAGGTAACTTCGCTATGGCCGCCAATCAACGCTACGTCCAAGGCCGTACACGCTTCCACAACCTGGTCAAATACCGCTTCGGCTTCAGCTTCGGAAAAACTCTGCGGGACTAGCAAGGTCGCCAGAAACCATCGGGGTACACCGCCGGTACACGCCACGTCATTGGCATTTACCTGAACCGAGTACCAACCGATTGAGTCGGTGGCAAAAGTAACCGGGTCGCTCTTGGCTACCAGCAAGCAGTCTCCCCTACCCATATCTATCACCGCCGCATCTTCTCCCGCCTTCGGCCCAAGCAACACCCTCGGGTCGCTGATTCCCGGTTTAGACAGCAACCGTTGCAAAAGCTGCGGCGGAAATTTGCCTGCGTCCATACCTGCTCACCACCGGATTTAAGATTCCTCCGACGGCAATAGTGTAACAGAAATGTTTCTAGGGAACCGGGCCACCCGGTCTTGATGAAATTTTGGCCCTGACCTAACAGACTTGACCGTACCCCCCGAAAGCGCCGGAAACTGCGGCCAAAAGGCCCTTTCCCGCCTTTCGAGGCGCTGGCGCCCCCGAGATCCCGCAAATCGCCTCTCCGGGTAGGCTCCAAGTCATTTCCCCTACTCCTACCGCTCCCGATTTCGCCTCCTGAACTCCGCCGGCGCGTCTCGACCTCAATAGGCTGTTCGTGCTAAACTTGACACCAACTAGGCAACCGCGGAAAACGGATGATGCCAGCTTTGCGAAATCTACCGCCAGTCAACTACCATCCCGAAAAACCCAGGACAGCGGAATTGGATACAGCGGCCCAACAACTCCGCGAAGGCGGCGTAGTCGTCTTTCCTACCGACACCCTTTACGGACTGGGCGCCGATGTGTTCAACGAATCGGCCCTGCGCCGGGTGTTCGACATAAAAGGTCGCCCCGCCGAGTTGGCGCTGCCGGTCTTGGTAGCTGACTGGCAACAGGTTGAGACAGTAACCAGCAACCCGAGTAGAACGAGCCGCCGCTTGGCTTCAGCTTTCTGGCCCGGTTCCCTGACTCTGGTGCTGCCCAAGTCGCCTACCCTTTCTTCGTTGGTAACCGGCAACCGGGATACGGTGGCGGTCCGAATGCCGAACCATTGGGCCCCCCTTACTCTGGCCGCCAGACTGGGCCGTCCTATCACCGGAACCAGCGCCAACCGCAGCGGCGCGGCGGACTTGAAAACCCTTGCCGCAGTGCAAGCGACCCTGGTCGACTCGGTTGACTCCATCCTTGGCGTAGGGCCTCTTCCCCAAGGGACGCCTTCCACCGTGATTGACCTGACCGGGGATACTCCCAAATTAATCCGAGAGGGGGCCACTCCTTTCGCGGAAGTGCTGAAGACCTGGCGAGGGAAAGACCGGATCCGGTTTCATTAACCAATAGCCAATAACGCATAAAGAGGGTATCGGTATCGCTCGGTCAAGTATTTTAGATTCCTACAAGGCGGCGCTGGAAGAGGAGCTAAGAAGTTGTTTCTCGGCACGGGAGGGCTTTCTCTATAATCTGCTCCGCTACCACTTCGGTTGGGTGGACCAACAAGGTCAGCCGGAAAGCCCAACGGGCCGAGAGCCCTTTCATTCCTTGCTGGCGCTGGCGGCTTGTGAAGCATTGTCCGGTGAATACCCCCCGGCCTTGCCAGTAGCGGCGGCGATAGAGCTGGTCTATAACTTTACGCTGGTACACGGAGACGTTCAGGCTGGTCGAGTAGATGCCAACGCTCGTCCCAGCATCTGGTGGGTCTGGGGGCCGTCGCAAGCCATCAATGCCGGCGACGGCCTGCACGCCTTGGGCCGGGCCGCGATTATGCGCTTGAGCGAAGTTGGCGTTGCTGCCGACCAAGTGCTGGCCGCCGTGGAAATGCTGGACCGCTCTTGCCTCTCCCTATGTGAAGGACAATATATGGACCTCCGCTTCCAGGACCAGTTGCTGGTTACCGTTGCCCAATACGATGACATGATAGAGCGAAAAACCGGCGCGCTGACCGGCTGCGCCGCCAGCGCTGGCGCCTTGGCGGCCGGCGCCGACCGCCCCAGGCAAGACCGGTTTCAAGACTTGGGCAGCAAGCTGGGCCAAGCCTGGCAAATCACCCGGGACATTGACGACTTATGGGGGCAAAAAGGCGATGGCGTTACTACCAACAACCTACTGAGCAAAAAAAAGAGCCTGCCCCTGATTTATGTCCTTGAGAACGCCACCTCCACGGTCAAGCGAGAACTGAGCTCCATCTATATGAAGCGAGTCCTGGAACCTCCCGGCGTTGCCCGCATTGTCAGCATCCTGGAGGAGGCCAACGCCCGTTTCTACGCTGAAACCAAAGCCCAGGAACTGACCGAACAGGCAATGGCGACCTTGGATACCGAAAGCATCCCCGCCCAGCGGCAGGAAGCGCTGCGGGCATTGGCTCGTCAGGCGTTGACCCCAGCGGCGTGATGTCGCCGACGCCCTCACCTTACATAACACCCACGGGGGTCTCACTAACGTATGGCAAAGCGCACCCTGCCCGACCTGGAAATTGAAAACAAGCGAGTTTTGGTAAGGGTTGACTTCAACATCCCCATAGAGCAAGGGGTAGAAGCCATCGCCTCCTACGACCAGCGTTTACGCGCCACTTTGCCGACAATCCACTACCTACGGGAGCGGAACTGCCGAGTGCTGCTCTGTTCTCATTTGGGCCGCCCTAGAGGGCAAGTGGAAGAATCGCTCCGGCTCGCCCCGGTAGGAGACCGGCTGGCAACCCTGCTGGGCTGCCCGGTTCACAGCCTTACCGACTGTGTAGGCCCGGAGGTGGAAGCGCGGGTAAACGCTATGCGCTCCGGCGAAATCGTCTTGTTGGAAAACCTGAGATTTCATCCCGGTGAAGAGAAAAACGCACCGGACTTTGCCCAAGCCCTGGCCGCCTTATCCGACTGTTTCGTGATGGACGCCTTCGCCGTAACCCACCGCGCCCACGCATCCACCGTCGGAATCACCGACTTCTTACCCTCGGCGATGGGCCTGCTGGTGCAACGGGAAGTCGAAGAAATGAGCCGCGCTTTGGAATCTCCGGCCAGCCCTTTGGCCGCTCTGCTAGGCGGAGCAAAGGTCAGCGACAAGATTCTGGTCCTGGAAAATCTGTTAGACAAACTTGACCACCTTTTCATCGGCGGCGGTATGGCAGTTACTTTCTTGCGCGCCCAAGGCTATGCTACGGGCGCATCCTCAATTGAGGAAGACCGCCTGGAATTTGCCCGGGATGTGCTGGAACGCGCCGCGGCGAGGAACATCGGCGTACACCTGCCCGAAGACTTGGTAGTAGCCAGCCAGTTTGGCCCCGACCCTCCCGAAACCGGCACAATTCCAGTGGGCGAGGTTCCCGATGGTTGGTACATTATGGATCTGGGAGAAACCACCGCCACCCGGTATGCCGCCCAGCTTTCATCCTGCCGCACCATTATCTGGAACGGCCCGATGGGCGTGTTTGAAATGCCCCGGTTCAGCTCGGGCACCCGCCTGATTGCCGAGGCCATCGCCACCCTGGATGGCGTAACCAGCGTGGTGGGCGGCGGTTCCACCGCGGAGGCGGTTGAAGAGTTGGGCCTGATGGACCGGATGAGCCACGTATCCACCGGCGGCGGCGCCTCCCTGGAGTTTCTGGAGGGCCGAGAGTTGCCCGGTATCGCTGCCCTCCCCGAGGCCTGAACTTAGGCATTGGCCCAGCCTTTACGAACCTGAAACTATTTTCTAGCAGTGAGACGTAAATGATAGACTTGGAACAATTGCATGATTGCTATGTAACCACCTCTTCCAAAATTGTGCTGCTGGTCGTGGACGGATTGGGCGGATTGGCCCACCCGGATACCGGGCGTTCCGAGTTGGAAACGGCGAAGCTTCCCAACCTAGACGCCATGGCGCAAGAGAGCGCTTGCGGCCTGACCACTCCAGTGCTGCCCGGAGTGGCTCCCGGCAGCGGCCCCGGCCATCTGGCCCTGTTCGGTTACGACCCCCTGAAATATATCATCGGCCGGGGCGCGCTGGAGGCTCTGGGAATTGACGTGGAACTACAGCCCGGCGATGTGGCCGCCCGAGGTAACTTCTGCACCGTTGACGCAGACGGCAACCTGGTGGACCGGCGGGCCGGCCGTATTCCCACCGAATTAAGCGCGCCTCTATGTGATCGCCTCGACCAAATTGAATTACCCGGGGTCCAGCTCGACGTCTTTCCGGTGCAGGACTATCGATTCGTGCTGCGGTTGCGCGGTTCGGGTTTGTCTGAAGCAGTAACAGAAACCGACCCGCAAATTACCGGAGTTCCAGCCCAACCCGTGCGCCCCCTGGAACCCGCCGCCGAAAAAACGGCCAACTTGCTTAACGATTTCGTGAGTCAAGCCGGTAAGCTGTTGGACCAGGAAGAGCGGGGCAATATGGTGCTCCTGCGCGGTTGGGCGCAATTGCCATCCCTGCCGCCAATGGGCGAGGTTTATCGGCTCAATCCGGCAGGCATCGCCGCCTATCCAATGTACCGGGGATTAGCCACCGTAGCTAGTATGAAGATAATCCCCACCGGCCGAACTTTCAGCGACGAAGTGGAAACCCTGCATCAAGAATATGCCAATCACGACTTTTTCTTCATCCACTACAAACCCGCCGACGCCGCCGGAGAGGACGGAGACTTCGACGCCAAGGTGCAGGCCCTGGAAAATCTAGACCCGCTGATTCCCCGTATCCGGGAACTGGAGCCGGATGTTTTTATGGTAGCCGGTGACCATGCCACGCCGTCTATAATGGCAGCCCACAGCTGGCATCCGGTCCCTTTTATGCTCCACTCCCAGCTTACCCGGGGAGAGGGAGTTCCCGCTTTTAACGAGCGGGAATGCGGCCAAGGTTCCATCGGCCGCATTCCCGCCACCAATGTTATGCTGCTGGCCCTGTCCCACTCAGGCAAACTGACCAAATACGGCCCCTAGCCTTATCTCCAGCCAGACAGAGGAGTTTAACCGCGGATGCCAACCTCCACCACTACCACACCCAAAACAATCGTCACCGGAAACTGGAAAATGAACACCAACTTGGCCGAGGCCAAGCAACTGGCCGCAGCTGTTCGGGAACTAGCCAAGACCGCCGTCGGCTTAGAAATAATCCTGTGTCCGCCCAGCGTCTTCCTGACTGCCGTGCAGGATGCTGTCGCCGGTTCACCGGTCAAGGTTGGCGCCCAGAATATGCACTTTGAGAACTCCGGAGCTTATACCGGAGAAATCGCCCCGCCGATGCTCCAAGGTATATGCGATTACGTGATTCTAGGCCATTCGGAGCGGCGTCAACTATTCGGCGAAACCGACCACATGGTCAACCGCAAACTGTTAGCCGCCTCCCGACACGGCTTGCGGCCCATCCTTTGCGTCGGCGAAACCCTGGAGCAGCGAGAGTCAGGCAACGCCGGAGCAGTGATCGCCCAGCAAGTGCGTTCAGGTTTGGCTGATTACTCATCCGTTGACCTAAACGGTTTGATTGTGGCCTACGAGCCAGTTTGGGCCATCGGCGCCGGCCAAGCGGCCACCCCGGAAATCGCCGCCGAAGTGATGGGCGGAGACATCCTCGAAACCTTACATTCCCAGCTAGGCGCGGCGGCGGAAGAAGTCCCCCTACTGTACGGCGGCAGCGTGAACCCTGGCAACATCGCCCAGTTTATGGCCCAACCCTGCATTCACGGCGCCCTGGTCGGCGGCGCCAGTCTCCAAGCCAACTCCTTCATGGAAATCGCCCGTCTAGCCGGCCAGGTTAAAACCTCCAGCGCCTAGGTAAACAAGACCTGGGTAAACCAACAACGCAGCGGGTCCTGAATGCCCCCGACTAAAGCTGAAGCTCCCCTTCTCTTTGTGGTCGGCCCTACGGCAGTGGGCAAGACCCGCTTGGGCATCTCCCTGGCACAAGAGTTAAACGGGGAAATAATTAACGCCGACAGCCGACAAGTTTACCATTACATGAACATTGGCACCGCCAAACCTACACCCCAGGAACAAAGCCAAGCCCCGCACCATCTACTAGACCTAGCGCCGCCTGACCGAAGCTTTAGCCTGGGAAGTTTTCTATCTTTGGCCAGGGAAGCCAGTTCAGACATCGCCAGCCGGGGCCGGTTACCCATCGTAGTTGGCGGCGCCGGTCAATACGTTTGGGCCTTGCAGCAGGGCTGGGAAGTGCCAGAGGTTCCCCCTGACGCCGATTTCCGGGAATTCTGTGAACTGGAAGCGGCTAAAAAGGGTCATCAGGTTCTATACCGACGGCTGCAAGAAATTGACCCGCAAAGGGCCGCCGAGCTAGACCCGAGCAACCTCCGGCGGATTATCCGCGCCTTAGAAGTGTATCACCTCTCGGGCCGACCACCCTCAGACTACCGCAAAAGAAGCGATAACCAACCCCAAGCCACAATTATCGGGCTCACCCTGGAACGAACCCTGCTTTATGACCGCATCGACCGGCGGGTTGACCGGATGATGAGCGCCGGCCTGCTCGCCGAAGCCCAAAGCATCGTCGAGCTGGGCTACTCCTTGGGAGAAGGCCCCCTGGCTTGCCCCGGCTACCGGGAGTTGGGCCAATACCTGAAAGAGGAAATTCCGCTAGACACGGCAGTGCAGCAGACCAAGTTTCAGACCCATCGCCTGGCCCGACGACAATACACTTGGTTCAAACCGGAGGATTCTCGCATCTGCTGGCTGAACGCGACCAGCCCAGACCTCGCGGAGCAGAGTCGAAAACTGGTCGCCGAATTCCGCTGACCTGAGCCTGACCAGACCGCAAACTCCCTGAATCCTCACTCATGATAAGTCCTTCATCCGGCTCAAGACCGGCTCGCTGAACCATACCGCCAAGCCTTTCGACAAGCCCCTAGTGAACAGCCCAAATAACTTAAACAACCCTGCAACCACCCTGCGCCCGAACCTGAGCCGTTCGGAAACCCTATCCCTGTGGTACAATAGGCCCAATCTGAAACCAGAGGGCCTGATGAAGTTTACCAAGATGCAAGGGGCCGGCAACGACTACGTTTATATTGACGCCCGCTATCTGGACGAAGATTGGCCCACTTTGGCTCGGGCCATGAGCGACCGTCATTTCGGCATTGGCGGCGATGGAATCATCCTGATTCTCAACTCGGACCAAGCCGACCTGCGGATGCGAATGTTCAACGCCGACGGCTCGGAGGGGGAAATGTGCGGCAACGGCATCCGTTGCTTCGCCAAGTACGCCATCGAACGAAAAATCGTCCCCAAGCCGAAGCAAGGCCTTACCGTTGACACTCTGGCCGGAATTCGCACCGTGTTTCCTATCTATGACCCCTATGACAAAAACGGGGTCGCCGGCGCCCGAGTCTCGATGGGTCAGCCCAAACTTAATCCCACGGATATCCCGGTCAGCTTAGACCCATCCATGAGCGCCGCCCACGGCCCAGTGCTCAAGTACCCAATACACCCCGGCGACTTCCGTTTGTTCCTGGCCTTTGTATCTATGGGCAACCCCCACGCAGTTACCTACATCGACCAGCCGGTGGGGGAGTTCCCCCTGCACAACATCGGCCCCTTAATCGAAGGCCACCCGATTTTCCCCCGTCGGGTGAACTTTGAGGTTGTGAACCGGCTGGATTCCAGTCACTTGAGCGCGCGAGTCTGGGAACGCGGCTCCGGCGAGACCATGGCCTGCGGCACCGGCGCCTGCGCCATAGCCGTAGCTTCCCGGCTTCAGGGGCTGGTTGATGACCGGGTTGACATAACCCTGCCCGGGGGCACCCTTACCATCGAATGGGACGGCAAAGGCGAGGTCTTCCTGGAAGGCCCGGCGGCGGAAGTCTTTTCCGGAGAGTGGTAGCGACAATGCATACCCCAACCCAAAACCTGACCTACGCCGAATTGCTAAATCTCCCCGAATCCAAACAACGATACGAAATTGTTGACCAGGTTATTTATATGCCGCCCGGACCAAACATTGACCACCAATGGGTCGCTCAAGAGATTTTTGTTCGGGGCCGGAACTTTGCTAAAGAGAGATATTGGGATATTTATGATGGCTCCGCTGGATCTGCTAATTCAGCGGCAACCTCTTGCGCGTCCGCCAACCCAATATCCTGTTTCTGAATACCCAAAGAACCGGAATTAGAAAGTGGGCCGATGTCGTTCAGCTTGAAGGTTTAACCTAATTTTAAACAAAAGCTCGATGCCCCTCTACCGATATACCTAATCTTTAAGTAGAGTAACTGATATGCAATTCTCCACCCGTTTGGGCAAGCTTGCCCCCTACCCCTTCGTGGAAATCTCCCGCATTATCGCCGAGAAACGGGCAGCCGGGGCCGATGTGGTAACTTTTGGTATCGGCGACCCGGACATCCCAACGCCCCAGCCTATTATTAACCGTCTGCTGACCGCCTCCCAGCACCCACCCAACCACCGTTACCCGGAAACCGATGGGCTGCCGGAAATGCGCCGTGCCATCGCCAAGTGGTACGAACAGCGGTTCGATGCAAAGCTCGACCCGGACAAGGAAGTCCTACCCTTGATTGGCGCCAAGGAGGGCATCGGTCACGCAGCTTTCTGCTTTCTCGACCCGGGAGACTTCGCCCTGATCCCCGACCCAGCCTATCCCGTCTATGGCGTCGGCGCCATGTTCGCCGGCGCGGAAAGTTACATAATGCCTCTGCGCGAAGAAAACGGATGGCTCCCCGACCTGTCCGCGATTCCCGACGACGTGGCCCAGGCGGCTAAGATAATGTGGCTGAACTACCCCAACAACCCGACCAGCGCCGTAGCCAGCGCCGAAGACTTGGCCTCCTATGTCGCCTATTGCCGAGCAAACGACATAGCCCTGCTTCATGACGCCGCCTATAGCGAAGTAGGCTATGACGGTTACCGGGCAACCAGCCTCCTCCAGGTGGACGGAGCGAAAGATGTGGGGGTTGAGTTTCATTCCCTGTCCAAGAGCTACAACATGACCGGCTGGCGGATGGGCATGGCCGTGGGCAACGCCGACATCATCAAATCCCTGTTCCAAATCAAGGCCAACCTGGACTCCGGCATCCCCCAAGCCATCCAGGAAATGTCCATAGAGGCCCTAACCGGCCCTCAAGACTCTATCGAAGACAACCGAGCAATCTACCAGCGTCGCCGGGATCGGGTGGTAAGCGCCCTCAAGCAAATGGGCCTGTCGGTGAACATCCCCCAAGCCAGCCTCTATATCTGGGCGCGGGTTCCCCAAGGCTTTAGCTCTGCCGAGTTCGCCGCCCGGCTCCTGGAGGACATCGACATTGTGGTCACCCCCGGCTCCAGCTACGGCCAGTACGGCGAGGGGTACATCCGGCTTTCGCTGACCACTCCCGATGAACAGGTAGAAAAAGGCTGCCAACGGCTAGAATCTTGGACCATTCCGGCCTCAAAGGAGGGCTAAACTCATACCTAAGAAGACAGTCGCCACCAACCCAGAAAGGGAACGGGTTATTCTAGTTGCGGTAGAAGTAAAGAACCGTTCCCATCCTTGGGAGTTGGAAGATACCCTGGAAGAACTAGCCTACTTAGCCCACGCCGCCGGGGCCCAGGTTGCCGGCCGGATAACCCAGCGCTCCGACCGGCTGACCCCTACTTATGTCGGCAAAGGCAAGTTGCAGGAAGTGCAGGAACTGGCCGAAGAACACGGCGCTGAAACGGTTATCTTCGACGACGAGCTGACCCCCACTCAGCAGCGCAACTTGGAAGCGGCCCTCCAAATTAAGGTTATTGACCGCACTGCCCTGATTCTGGACGTATTCGGACGCCATGCCCGTACCCACGAGGGCAAACTTCAAGTTGAATTGGCTCAGCACCAGTATTTGCTGCCCCGACTGGTAGGCCAGTGGTCTCACCTGGAAAGGCTAGGGGGCGGTATCGGCGCCCGCGGCCCCGGCGAAACCCAGCTTGAGACCGACCGCCGCCTAATTCGCCGACACATCCAACGAATCCAGCAGGAACTGGACAAGGTAAGACAGCGCCGCACCATCTATATAGATCGGCGCAAAAAAGCCAGCATACCGATGGCTACCTTAGTCGGCTACACCAACGCCGGGAAAAGCACCCTGTTTAACGCCTTGAGCCATTCCCAAGTAGATGCGGAAGATCAACTATTTTCCACCCTCGACCCGGTAACCCGTCGTATCCGCCTGCCCTCCGGCGACGAACTGCTTCTAACTGACACAGTGGGCTTCATCCAAAAACTTTCTCCGATGGTCGTGGCGGCCTTCCGCGCCACCCTGGAAGAACTGGCCGAGTCTGACATCTTGATTCACGTCCTAGACATAACCCATCCCAAGGCCCCAGAGCAGGCCGAAGTGGTAGAAGACACCCTGGAAGACCTGGGGCTAAGCAAAAAGCCCCGCCTGCTGGTCATCAACAAAATGGACTTGCTGGCCGACCGAGAATCAAGCCAAGCCCCCATTCCTCCGCCGGGTCTGGAGTCGTATCCCAGCGTACTAATCTCGGCAGCCCGGGGCTGGAACCTGAACTTACTGCTAGAAGAAGTGGAAGCCCAGTTGGTGGAAATGGACGGCCCGCTAACTGTACGCCCATCAACGGCAGGAAACTAGGCGCAATACAAATAGCGAGCTTGTCAAACCATCAGTTAATCCCATCCATTCCATTACCGGATGAGATGGAGATGAGCGGAACCGGCCCGTAGAAGGCCCTCAAACTCACCGACCGATTGGTTCGCACAATAGACGTTATGTAACATTGTCCCCTATTTCACTTGCTTGCATTTACATAACGAGTTTATACTTTCCCTACCACCTCAGCCACCGACCCCACCGAAAAGCCTCCGAGCCAATCTTCTTGTAAATCAAGCGACGGGGCCCTTCCATTCTCCTGCTTCCTTCACAGGTTAAAAGGCCCCAGGCAATATCTCGTCAAGGGTTGCGCTCTTGCTCCTATCTCCCTATAATTACATCGACAAAGGGGCCGGCGGGCGGTTAGCTCAGTGGTTAGAGCGCCTCGTTCACACCGAGGAGGCCGGAGGTTCAAATCCTCCATCGCCCACCATTAGGCCACGGTCCTTTCTGCGATACCGGTTCAACCCGGCCGAGGTGGCGAAACGGCAGACGCGCTGCGTTCAGGGCGCAGTGTCCTTATGGACGTGTGGGTTCAAATCCCTCCCTCGGCACCATATTTTCTGGCAGTACTAGTAGTCCCGTCTCCCGCAAAGCGTCGGGATATTCACCGGGAAAATATATACCGCGCCATCATCGGCGCCCGGAACAAGCGCTTGTAGCTCAGCGGATAGAGCGCTGCCCTGCGGAGGCAGAGGTCGTGGGTTCGAATCCCGCCAAGCGCGCCACCCTCCTCGTATCCCCCGGAGCAGCCACCAAATTACCTCCTTCCGCCTTTACAACGTTTTGATTTATAGCCCATAAAAACTGCGCCTTGCGCCCTAACCACACTACCCTTTCATCCTTTCCCGTGCCATAATCACAATACGCCAAACCGACGCCCACCCTTCAAGATACCCCGAGGAGAGCTATGGAAGTTTACGAATGTATTCGCAGCCGCCGGACCGTGCGGGAGTTCAAGCCCGACCCGGTACCCGAGGCGTTGGTGCGCAAGATACTCCGCGCCGGCCGCTGGGCGCCCAGTTCCAGCAATTCCCAACCCTGGCATTTCGTGGTAGTCAGCAACCCGGACACTATCGCCAATCTGGCCGAAATCGCCACCCAAGGAACCTTTATCAGCCAAGCCCCTTTGATTATCGCCATCGTTATGACCCCGGACGCTCCCCGTCCACAACTGGATGCCGGCCGATCACTGCAGCAGATGGAGCTGGTGGCCTGGGCCGAGGGATTAGGAACTTGCTTCGTAGGCGTCCGCATCAAGGAACAACAACAAGCAGTCAAGGAACTGCTGGGTATCCCCAGTGACTACGAACTGATTACCCTTATGCCCTACGGATACCGAACCGGACGGCCCTCGGGCAGCGCCAGCGTTCCCCGCAAACCCATGTCCGAAATAGCCCACCGAGAGCGGTTCGGCACATCTTATGTTAACCCCTAATCCGTCTTACGGTTAAGCCCTTAAAGGACCCAAATAAGCGCGAAGGAGAGTGCCGAAATGCCCTACGCCCATATCAACGGCGTCAATCTCTACTATGAAGAGTACGGAACCGGCCCGACCGTGATACTGACCCCCGGCGGACGCAATGACACTAACGGGCTGCGGCCCATCGCCGCCTTGCTCTCGGCCAAGTGCCGGGTTATCCTGCACGACCGGCGAAACTGCGGGAAGTCAGACATTGTAATCAACGGAGAACTTTCCGAGCAGAGCCACTGGGCCGAAGAAATGGCCGGGCTGCTGTTACAACTCGGCGCCGCCCCAGCCTACGTCGCTGGCGGTTCCGCCGGCTCTCGCACCAGCCTGACCCTGGCGGTACGCCGTCCAGAAGTCGTCAAAGGCGTGTTTATCTGGGAGGTCAGCGGCGGCCCCCGCAGCGCCGAAGTCACCGCGCCCAACTACTACGGCCAGTTTATTGACGCCGCCGAGCGAGGCGGAATGCAAGCGGTAGCTGAGACGGAATACTTTGCTCAGCGCATCCAAGACAACCCGTCCAACCGGGAAAAGCTGCTGGCAATGGACGCTGCGGAGTTTATCGCCGTAATGCGCCGCTGGCGGGATTCCTATTCCGTTCCCAATCCAGTCAGCGAGCTGACCGAGGAACAACTGGCCGGGATCAGCTGTCCGGTAGTAATGTTCGAGGGCAACACGCCGGACGAGGTACACCATAAGTCAGCAGCGGAAGCCGCCCACCGACTCATCCCCAATTCCGAACTGCGCCCCTCGGCTTGGACGCATGCTGAATGGGCCATCATCGGTCAGCACGACCACACCTTCCCTGGCATCGCCGCCACCAACCGCTACCACATGAAGTCCACTTTCTACGCCGCCCAACTACTGGAGTTTATTGCCCAGATACAAGCAATGGAACCGGCGGCGGTGGGATAGGTTATAAATGCCAAGCCCAGCAGCCGCAAAGACGCCCTTATAACCCGTTTCAGCGCCCATAAGGGGGCGGGTTACCTACCTACAACCCGCCCCTGCCATCGCTCAACTGCGTTCGTGGTAAGCTCATCGAAATCTAACCATCAGCGACACCTTACCCCTCATCTCTTTCCGCCAAAGCCTCCAGCACGGCCCCCGGGGTAATGGGCAATTTGCGGATGCGGGCGCCAGTAGCATGATAGACGGCATTGGCTACCGCCGCCAAGGGCGGGATAATCGGCCCTTCGCCAACGCCGCGCAGGCCGAAGGGGTGGCGCGGGTTGGGAACCTCGATAATCACCGTGTCAATCATCGGCAAATCCAGGGTAGTGGGCATCCGGTAATCCAGGAAACTAGAATTAGCCATGGTTCCTTCCGGAGTATAGAAATACTCTTCGTTCAGCGCCCAACCGATACCCTGCACCGTAGCCCCTTGCATTTGCCCCTCGACAAAGCTGGGATGCACTGCTTGCCCGGCGTCCAGAAAGGCCGTAAAGCGCAGTATATCCACCTTGCCGGTCTCCGGGTCAACCTCCACATCTACAATGTTGCCGGCAAATATGGGGCCGACTCCGGTGGAAGCCGCCGAGGCGGAGCAAGTAACCGGGCCGCCGGTGCGCATTAGCCGAGAGGCCAGCTCCTTGAAAGTCAGCCGGTCTTCCGTTTTGGCGCAAACAAAAACCCCACCCTGAAAGTCCACGTCCTCATCCTCAACCTCCCAGAGCAATGCGGCGCGGCGCTTCATCCGCTCCTTGACCTCCTCAGCCGCGGCAATAGCGGCCAGGCCGGTGTCAAAAGCAGTGCGGCTTCCGCCCGTGTTGGCGGTGTAACCGACGCTATCCGTATCCCCCACCGCCGGAAACACATCCTCAGAAGCCAGTCCCAGCGCCTCGGCGGCCTGCATCGCAATAGCAGTCCGGGTGCCGCCAATGTCCACCGAGCCGGTAATCAGGTTGAGCGTGCCATTGCTGTTGACGTTGATGGTAGCGGAAGAGGTCTGCCCGCCTTGGGCTCGGAAGGCAACAGCGATTCCCCTGCCTCGGTTAGGGCCGCCCAGGGGCGCGCTGTAATGTTCATGGCTCCTCATCGCCTCTTCCAATTCCAGGCAGCCAAAAACGGCATGCGGGACACCATTAGGCATCCGGTCGCCCTCCCTGACCGCATTCTTCAGGCGCAGTTCTATCGGGTCGATACTCAACTGCTCGGCCAGTTCGTCCAGAGCGCACTCCACGGTAAAGTTGGCTTGAGGCTGGCCCGGCGCCCGGTATGATTGAGCCTTCTGCTTGTTGCAAACCACGTCATAGCCATCCACCAAGACGTTCTCGATGTTGTAGGAACCAAAACCGGTAATAGCGCCGCCGCCCACCGGTGCTCCAGGAAAGGCGCCCGCCTCATAGACCATATATATCTGCCCGGCAGTGATTTTACCCTCCTTGGTGGCCCCAACCTTGACCCGCATAAAGGTGGCGGAAGCCGGGCCGCTGCCCTCAAAAACCTCCTTGCGACTCATCGCAATCTTGACCGGGCGGCCAGCCTTCTTAGCCAAGGCCGCCGTTACCGGAGCCAGATAGGTTACCCCCTTAGCCCCGAAGCCGCCGCCTATCTCCATGGGTACAACCTTGACCATAGACTCCGGCAGTTTCAAGATGGCCGCCGTAGTGGAACGCACCGCAAAAGCGCCCTGAGTGCTAGTCCAGACGGTCAGCCGCCCATCGGTGGACCATTGGGCGGTAGCTACATGGGGTTCAATATAGCCTTGGTGCACCGTCTGAGTCTCATACTCCCGCTCGATAACCACGTCGGCTTCCCGAAACCCCCTTTCCACATCCCCCAGCTTGTGCTGCAAATGGCCGGCGATGTTGCTGCGCTGTCCAGTATCGTCGCCGGGGCCGAAGCGCTCCACCCGGAACCGGGTAGTCATATCGTCGTGCAGCAACGGGGCGTCCTCTTTCAAGGCATCGTGCAGGTCCAAAACCACCGGCAGCGCTTCGTAATCAACTTCAATCAAGTCCAGAGCTTCCTCCGCCACATGGGGGTTGGCCGCGGCTACCGCCGCTACTGCATGCCCTTTGTAGAGAACTTTCCGGTCGGCCAAAATGTTCTCGGCGATAATGCGGGGGTTCTGCTGGGCATTTTCGTAGTCGATGCCAGGCTGGGCTTGGACGATAGGGAAGTCTTTAGCCGTAGCCACCGCCAGCACGCCAGGCAAGGCCTCCGCCTTGCTGGTATCAATACTGCGGATACGGGCGTGAGCGTGCGGACTGCGCAGAATCTTGCCGTGCAGCATCCCGGGCAGGTTCAGGTCGGCGCCAAAACGGGCGGCGCCAGTTACCTTGTCAAACCCATCATGCCGCGGCGGCCGGGTGCCTACCACGCTGTATTTGCCCGAACTGGCGCTTTCCCGGTCGGTAATAGTTGTCATGGAGCTATCTCCTTGCCTGATTCTTGCCTTATGGTAACTAATTGGCGTCAGTCTAGGGATTGACCCCAGCTATGTCAAACCCGATTCCACTCTTTTCCCGCCATAATATGTAAACTAGAGCCAACCCAGTCCGTGCTATACTGAAGCCCACTCTTGCCCCGCAACCAGATTGACCGGGGCGCATTGCGGATATAAACCTTGGAAGTGATTTTTGACCGGGGCGTCTATCTCCCGGAACTGGACCTGTGGCTGGACTCGTTGCGCAAACAGGAACTGGGCCTAATCTCCCACGCCCATTCCGACCACACTGCCCGCCACCGCCGCCCCATCCTCACCGCCAACACCCGGACGCTGTTGGCCGATTACCTGAAACGGGCTGACCCGATTACTCTGGACTACGGCGAACCGCTGGAACAGAAAGGATATACCCTAACCCTGTACCCGGCCGGCCATTGCCTCGGTTCGGCCCAAGCTCTGGTAACCAGCAAGAAGACCGGCCAGCGGCTGCTTTATACCGGCGATTTCAAAGCTCGGCCCAGCCCCATCAACGAGCCGCTGACGCCGGTGGACTGCGATGTTCTAGTCATTGAGTCCACCTATGGCAAGCCCGAATACACCTTTCCGCCCGAGGACAACGTACTAGAAACCGCCTATCGCACCTTGCGCGTCTGGCTGGAGCGAGGCGAGCGTCCCATTGTCCAGGGTTGGCGACTCGGCAAGGCCCAGGAACTGATGCACTACCTGCTGGCCGAGGGTTTTGAGCTGGTGGTTGAGGCCGGAATTTATCAGGTAGCCGAAGCCTACCAGCAGGCCGGCGTCGAGTTCCCCGACAGCTTTGCCTGTTTCAACGGCCACTGGGCCGAGGGGCAGGTGCTGGTCTGCCCGCCAGGACGGCGCAAGAACGGCGACCTGAACCGCTACTTGGGCAAACGGTATATGGAGCTAACCGGCTGGGCTTCTAGCAGAGGCGGCAAGGGCAAGCGACCTTGGGGACGCCCCGGCGACTCCAGCCTGCCCTATAGCGACCACGCCGACTTTAACGAATTGGTAAACTACGTCCAACAAGTGCGCCCCCAGCAAGTTTACACCGTCAACGGATTCCCCGACCTGGCCGCCCACCTGCGCTCCCTCGGCTACCCGGCGGTTCACCTGAACGGCAAAAGCGGGCAAGCGGACAACGGCGGGTTCCAGCTGAAGCTGGTTTAAGAGAGGAAGGCTATGCCCAAGACTTGGATGATTGCGTCATACCCTAATAATCGGATTGACTAATAAGCCGGAACAATGGCCTGCTGTCAAAGCCGAATTGCGATATTTTGCGGATACGCCATTGCCGGTTAATCCGGTTCTTCCGTCCCGATACCCAACAATCCTATCCAAATTATTTTAGGGTTAAGGGGCAAAGTACGCCAAAAGCATCATTGCTTAATCCCAGCATAAAAGGGCGAGCGCGCTCGCCCTTTTGCTTGCCAGTTAGCAAACCCGACTTTCCCTAGTCCGGCGTAGTTCCCACCGCCGGCAGGTTGGCTTCCTCGTCGGCGGCCAGCATCCGGTTAACTGCGCTGAGGTAGGCTTTGGCGCTGGCGACGATAATGTCAGTCGAGGCGCCGCGCCCGAAAAAGGTGCGACCGTCGTTCTCGATACGAACAGTTACCGTGCCAATGGAATCCAGCCCATCGCTGACCGACTGAACGTTGAAATCCACCAGCTTGGTGGAACAACCAATCACCCGGTCAATGGCCTTGCAAGCCGCATCCACCGGGCCGTTGCCCGTAGAAGCGTCGGTAACCGACATCCCGGCGGAGTCAATCAGACGCACAGTGGCGGTGGGGATGTCGTGGTCGCCACCAGAGAACTGCACCTGCTCCAGCACGTAGCTGACCGACTCGGTGGATACCCGCTTCTCCTCATCCATCAGGATTTCCAAGTCCCGATCGGTAACCTCCCGCTTCTTGTCAGCCAGTTCCTTAAACGACTCAAAGACGGTGGAGATTTCGTCCCGGGTCAGCGAGTAGCCCAAGGTCTCCAAACGGGACTGCAAACCGGCCCGACCACTGAGCTTGCCCAATACCAAGCTGTTGCCGGGAACACCCACCCGCTCCGGTTGCATCACTTCATAGGTGGAGCGGTCTTTCAGTACCCCGTCCTGGTGGATACCGGAGGCATGACGGAAGGCGTTCTCGCCGACAATAGCCTTGTTGGCCTGCACCGACATTCCGGTGATGCGGCTAACCAACCGACTGGTGGGATAGAGTTGGGTGGTATCCACATTCAAGTCCACGCCGAAGAGGTCCCTTCGGGTATCCAGTCCCATGACAATCTCTTCCAGAGAGGCGTTGCCGGCCCGCTCGCCGATGCCGTTGATGCAACCCTCCACCTGGCGGGCGCCGGCCTCTACGGCGGCCAGGCTGTTGGAGACCGCCAGACCCAGGTCGTTGTGGCAGTGGACGCTCAGGGTTACCCGGTCAATTCCAGTAACCTTTTCCTGGATTTCCCGGAGCAGCTGGGAAAAACTCGAGGGAATGGCATAACCCACAGTGTCGGCGATGTTGACGGTAGTGGCCCCGGCGCGGATTACTGCTTCCAGCATCTCAAAAAGGTACTCCGGGTTGGTGCGGGTGGCATCCATCGGGGAGAATTCCACGTCGCTGCAATAGCCGGCGGCCCGCTCCACCATAGCAACAGCCATCTCAATGACTTCCTCCCGGTTCTTACGGAGCTGGTGCAGCACCTGAATGTCCGAAGAGGACAGAAACACGTGGATGCGGGGCGACTCCGCTCCCTTGATAGCCTCCCAAGCCTGGTCCACATCGTTGGGGTGGGCTCGGGACAAGGAGCAGATTACCGGGCTGCGCACCTCTTTGGCGATGGTACGAACCGCCTGAAAATCCCCCGGGGAGCTGGCGGCGAACCCGGCCTCGATTATGTCCACCTTCAGCCTTTCCAACTGCTTGGCAATTTCAATCTTCTCGTCTACCGTCATGCCGATGCCGGCAGACTGCTCTCCGTCCCGGAGAGTAGTATCCAGAAACCTTACTTTGTCGTTAGCCATATACTTACCTAATCCCTTCTCCGTTAAAATTGTGAATGGGTTACCCAAGCGAATCGGAAAGGGAAGCCAGGGTCCCGCAGTCCACCGCAGCCAGCCCAGCCAAGACCAGCGTGCGATGGTGAACTGCTGTGCAAGTTACCTCCGCGCTCATTATGTTACCTCCTAAGGGTTTACCCGACTTCCGGGCATCCAGATAATTTCATCACCGGGCCTTTCGGGTTAAGGGCCGACCAGCTAAGCTACTTCGGGTCCATCCAGGGCATCATAGCGCGAAGTTGCTTGCCGATGGTCTCGATAGGGGCGGTTTGGGCGGCTTCCCGCATTGGAACAAATCGGGGGCGCCCTTCGTGATTTTCGGTAATCCACTCCCTGGCAAAGGTACCGTCCTGGATTTCCTTCAGTACGGTGCGCATATTCTCCCGCACATGTTCGTCTATTATGCGGTCGCGGCGACTTAGCGATCCGTACTCGGCGGTGTCGCTTACCGAGAAGTGCATATAGTTATGCCCACCCTGGTACATCAGGTCAACAATCATCTTCAATTCGTGCAGGCACTCAAAGTAGGCGATTTCCTGGGGATACCCGGCCTCCACCAACGTCTCAAAGGCAGCGTTGACCAGAGCGGTGACTCCGCCGCAGAGGATACTCTGTTCCCCAAACAGGTCGCTCTCGGTCTCATCCTTGAAGGTGGTTTCCAGCACGCCGGCCCCGGTACAGCCGATACCCTTGGCGTAGGCCAATCCGATGCCCTTGCCGTTGCCAGTGGCGTCCTGATGCACCGCCAGCAACGACGGTACCCCAACCCCTTCTACGAACAGCTCCCGCATCCGATGGCCGGGGGCCTTGGGAGCGACCATCATCACATCCACGCTGTCCGGCGGCACTACCTCCCGATAATGGATACTGAACCCATGAGCGAACATTAAGGCGCTGCCGGGGCGAAGGTTGGGCGCAATCTGCTCCCGATAGGTATCCCCCTGGACATGGTCGGGGATAAGCACCATTGCCACGTCGGCGGCTTGGGAGACTTCCGGCACGTCGGCAACTTGGAGACCCTCCGCTTCGGCGGCAGCGCGGCTGCGGCTACCCGGGTAGAGGCCAACCATAACCTTCTGGCCGTTATCCCGAAGGTTCAGGGCGTGGGCGTGGCCCTGGCTGCCATAGCCGATGATGCCGATGGTCTTTCCCGCCAACGCCGTCAAATCCGCGTCCTTGTCGTAGTAAACATTTACCATATTTGCAATACCCTTCCTTAGCTCTCGCGCTTAATCCATATACTCCGGCTGGCTCTTGGCCCAACCCTGGGGGGCCTAATAGGAGCCGACTTCGTAGGCTTCGTTGACCTTAAGCCCCTCGCCGTGATAGTCAATCACCAAGTCATCACTGACCCGTCCCTCAGCTTTACCCCGCACCATAGCCACCCGGCCGGTGCGCATCAACTCCAGCACGCCGAAGGGCTCCAGCAAGCTATGCAGGGCGTCAATCTTGTCGCCGCTGCCGGTAATTTCGATAACCATCGACTGCGCTCCCACGTCCACGATTTCGCCGCGGAAGGGATGCACTATTTCCAGGATTTCGCCGCGGGTATCCGGGGTAACCTTAACCTTAATCAGAGCCAGTTCCCGAGAAACTATTTCCTCGCGGGAGATGTTGGCGACTTTCACTACGTCGATGAGCTTATCCAACTGCTTGGTGCACTGGTCCACGTGGTACTGGTCGCCCTCAACGTCGAAGGTCATCCGGGATAAGCCCTTTTGCTCGCTGTTACCCACTGCCAGGCTGGAGATGTTGAACCCTCGGCGCCGAAACAACCCGGCAACCCGGGTCAGAACCCCGGGCTTGTCTTCCACCAAGGCGATGATGGTGTGGTGTTGGCTGTTTTCGTTCATTTAGAAATCCTCTCCGGGACGGGTTCTTCCAGCATCTCATTAACCGACTCGCCAGCCGGAATCATCGGATAAACTTGTTCATCCTGTTTGACGACGAAATCCATCACCACCGGCCCCGGGGTGTCCATGGCTTGCCGGATTGCCGCCGATACTTGGGCTTTATCGGTTACCCGTATCCCGGTGATACCATAGGCTTCGGCCAGCTTGACAAAATCGGGATTGCCGGAATAGACCGTAGCGAAGTAATCCTTGTCATAAAAGAAGTCCTGCCACTGTCGCACCATGCCCAGCGTCCCGTTGTTCAAGATGGCGAACTTGACGTCAATGTTATTTTCCACAGCGGTAGCCAGGTCGCACAAAGTCATCTGAAAGCCGCCGTCGCCGGCGATGGACCACACTAGCTTATCCGGCCGGCCCACCTTGGCGCCCAGGGCAGCGGGAACCTCGAAGCCCATCGCGCCCAAGCCGCCGGAGGTCAGCAAAGTATTAGGCTCCTTGAAAGCATAGTGCTGGGCGGCCCACATCTGATGCTGGCCCACGCCAGTTACTATGATAGAGTCGCCGTTGGTAATCTCAGAAAGCTGCTTCAGTACGTACTGGGGCAGCAGTTCATCCGTAGCCCGAATGCTGAAGGAAGGGTGTTCCGCCCGCAGTGTGTCAATATGCTGGAGCCACTCCAGGTGGGTCTTGCGCTCCACACGGGGCAGCATTTGGTTCAACACTTGCTTCAGTTCGCCCAGCACCGGCGCAGTCGCCTTAACGTTCTTGTGGAACTCCGACGGGTCCACGTCCACATGCACCACCTGGGCTTTGGGCGCAAAGTCCGACAGACGGCCGGTAACCCGGTCATCAAACCGCATCCCCAGGGAGATAAGCAGGTCGGCCTTGTCAATAGCCAGGCTGGCGTAGGCCATGCCGTGCATTCCGGGCATACCCACGTGCAACAGGTGGTCGGCGGGGAAGGAGCTAATGCCCAGCAGGGTAGTGATAACCGGAATCTGAGCCTTCTCGGCCAATTCTTTCAACTCGGCGTAGGCGTGGGAGATAAGCACGCCATGGCCCGCCAGGATAATGGGCCGTTCCGCCCGATTTATCAGTTCGCAAGCCTGGGTTATCTGGAAGTCGTCAGCCCCCCCCGGCGGGTTATAGCCGGGCAGGTTAACGCTTTCCGGCCAGACAAAGGAGCGCCGCTCTCCGGCCAGGACATCCTTGGGGATGTCCAGCAGCACCGGGCCGGGCCGGCCGCTACGGGCGATGTAAAAGGCTTCTTTGATGGCCTGAGGAATGTCATCCACATTCATAACCAGCATATTGTGCTTGGTTATGGGCAGGGTAATGCCGGTAATGTCCGTCTCCTGGAAGGAATCGCGGCCAATAGCGGGTCGGGGAACCTGGCCGGTAATCGCCACCATGGGGATTGAATCCATCATAGCGCCGGCAATGCCGGTAGCCAGGTTGGTGGCGCCGGGGCCGGAGGTGGCGGTGCAAACGCCGACCTTGCCGGTGGCCCGGGCGTAACCGTCGGCCGCCATGGCGGCGGCCTGCTCGTGCCGCACCAGAATGTGGCGCAGTTGCGGGTAGCCGCTGAGGGCGCCATAAAGGGGAAGCACCGCGCCCCCAGGCAGGCCGAATATGACATCCACTCCTTCCTTGAGAAGGCTTTCACATACGATTTGCGCGCCGGTCAGTTCCATTTTCCCCTCGAAAACGCCAAAATAAAAAAGCCCGCCCCCCGAAGGGACGGGGCTTTAACTCCCGCGGTACCACCCTTCTTTTCCGATCGGCGCGCCGCCGGCAAGAGCCGGGCTGGAGCTAACCTCGGAACAACTTTAGAAACCTTTAACGGAGTCAACCGCCGCGCCCTACTCGGTTCAGGCGGGCCGCTCCAGGGCGAGTTGGGAGCCTTGCTGTCGCCGGACTTGCACCAACCGCCGGCTCTCTGAAGACAGAGTACTCTTAATACTCCCTTTCCTAGCGGGACAGACAACTATAATTACTATAATTTATGTTAGCAACGCTGTAGGGCCTTGTCAATACCGGATATATACTGAACTGCTACCTAACGGAGCAACAGTTTAGGCCCGGTTATATTATGCTATATTCCCAAACCCTTAATTTATGCTATCCTAGAGAAATAGCTGACTGGCGTAAACTAGTTGCCGCCGCATCTTGAGGACATTTCCTTGACCGAACGTATTTTCATCGGCGTTGCTTGGCCCTATGCTAACGGGCCTTTGCATTTGGGACATTTAGCCGGCTGCTACTTGGCCGCAGACATTTTCGCCCGCTACCATCGGATGCGAGGCAATGAGGTGCTGATGGTGTCCGGCAGCGATACGCACGGCACGCCGATTACGATCCGCGCCGACCAGGAGGGGATCAGCCCGGCGGCGGTGGTGGAGCGGTATCACGCCGAGTTTCTGAACACTTGGGAACGCTTGGGCGTTACCTTTGACCTTTTTACCCATACCAATACGGAAAACCATGAGCGCGTTGTCCACGACATTTTCCGGTCCTTGCTGGATCAAGGCTATATCTATACCGATAATATGCTGCTGGCCTTCTGTCCCGGTTGCCGGCGGTTCCTGCCCGACCGGTACGTGGAGGGTGTTTGTCCCAATTGCAGTTATGAACGGGCGCGGGGCGACCAATGCGACCAGTGCGGTCGGACACTGGACCCGCAGGACTTGCTTCAGGCTCAATGTATCTTGTGCGGGGGCGGGCCGGAGTTCCAGGAGTCGGAGCATTTCTTCCTCAAACTGTCCGCTTTTCAAGAACCGCTATTGGAGTGGGCCCGGCAACAGGCGCACTGGCGGGCCAACGTTTCCAACCAGACCCGCAGTTTCCTCGAGAGCGGCTTGAAAGACCGGGCCATTACCCGAGATTTGACTTGGGGCGTTCCCGTTCCCCTGGAAGGATACGAGGGAAAGCGCATCTACGTCTGGTTCGAGGCGGTTATTGGTTACTTGTCGGCGGCGGTGGAATGGGCCGCCAATACCGGCCAGCCCGATAAGTGGCGGGAGTTCTGGGAAGACCCGGCAACCCGGAGTTATTATTTTATTGGCAAGGACAACATTCCTTTCCACAGCATCATTTGGCCGGCGATGATTATGGGTTACGGCAATGGGCTTAATCTGCCCTATGACGTGCCGGCCAACGAGTTTCTTAGCCTGGAAAGTCGCAAGTTTTCCACCAGCCAGAACTGGGCGGTCTGGATACCCGATTACTTGGACCGTTATGACCCTGACCCGTTGCGTTACTTGTTGTCGATAAATATGCCGGAGGCAGGGGACGCCGATTTTTCCTGGGCCGAGTTTGTCCGGCGGAACAACGAAGAACTGGTCGCCACCTACGGCAACCTGGTAAATCGGGTGCTGTCCTTCACTTACCGCAATTTTGACGGCCAGACGCCGGCGGCCGGAACCCTGGACGAGATGGACGAGCAAATTCTGCAAACGGCTCGCTCCGCCCTGGACACGGTGGGCGACAGCTTGGCTCACACCCGGTTCAAGGCGGCCATCGGCCAGGCTTTTGCGTTGGCGCAGGAAACCAACCGTTACCTGGACGCTAAAGCGCCTTGGCGCAGCATCAAGACCGATTGGCAAGAGGCGGCCACCTCCCTCAGCGTCGCCATCAAGGTCATTAACTGCCTGAAGGTTATGCTCGCCCCTTTCCTGCCTTTCAGCTCGCAAAAAGTCCACGACTATTTGGGGTTTGACGGGAGGGTAGAAGAGGAAAGCTGGGAGTTTGACTCGCTGGTAAATGTAATCCGGGGGGGCCATCTCTTGCGGCAGCCGGCGCCCCTTTATACCAAGCTGGACTCCCAGGTCGTCGGGGCGGAGAGCCAACGGCTTGGCGAGCCGGCAGCTTAATCGATAGTTTAGAGGCTGTTTTGGCGCAAGGACTAGACCAGCGGGCGGTCACCATTTACACTCCGATTCGAGAACAGTTGGCTCTGGTATCGGACAAGTTGCGCGACTTGTCCGATACTTCCATTCCGGAGCTGGAGCCATTGCTCAACCACGTACTTTCTCACGGCGGGAAACAGGTCCGCCCGGCGCTGACCCTCCTGGCGGCCAACTTCTTCCCCTTGGATTCGGAAAACCCGGTAAAGATGGCTTCGGGAGTGGAACTGCTTCACCTGGCGACGCTCATTCACGATGACACGGTGGACGACGCCGACTTGCGTCGGGGCCGAGCTTCGGTGAGCGGACGCTGGAGCAAGCAGGTGGCGGTGCTCCTGGGCGATTATCTCTTTGCCACCTCGGCAACCCTGGTTTGTGATACGGGCAATTTGCGGGTGGTGCGTCGGTTTGCCGAGACTATCATGGAACTGGCGAGCGGGGAAATAATCGAGTATTTCAACACCTTTAACCCTCGGCAGGAGATGGAGCGGTATTACGACCGAATTTATCGCAAAACCGCGTCCCTGTTCTGCACCGCCTCAGAGACCGGAGCCGTCTTGAGCGGGGCTGACGAGGAGCAGGTCGAGGCGTTGCGCAGCTACGGGTATAACATCGGGATGGCCTTCCAGATCGTTGACGACCTGTTGGACTTCCAGGGAACCGAGGCTGAATTGGGAAAGCCGGTAGGCAATGACCTGCTCCAGGGCGTGCTGACCCTGCCCACCATCCTTTTGCTGGAACGCTATCCCTCCGACAACCCCATACTGGCATTGTTCCGCGACCCGAAAAAGGACGGCAAACTACAGCAAGCCATCAAAATGATAAACGACTCCAGCATAGTCGCCGATTGCTTTGAAATCATCCGGGGATACTGCGATAAGGCCACTAAGTCGCTGGAAACCCTCCCCAAATGCGCCAGCCGCGACTCGCTGGAGACCTTGGCTGAATACGTCCGGGAGCGTAGCCGGTAAGCCCCGATCTACGCTACTTTTCTTCCCATTCTCCCACGCTTTCCCGATTCTAGGAACGGATTCCATCGTCCCAAACTATTTGGCCGCCCACTACGGTTAGGTGCACTTTCGCATCCATTACTCTTACTCTCTCGGCTATTTTCTCGGTATCAGTTCCCGTCAAGTCGCAGCTCGCCAGAACCAGGTCGGCCAACATTCCTTTTCGGATGATTCCCTTGCGCGCCTCGGCGCCCTCGGCCAGGGCGCCGCCCTGGGTGTAAGCCCGCAGAGCGTCTAAAACCGTCAGCCCCGATGCGTCCGGCCCTCCTGTTTCTGTTCCGGCTTCCGCCCGGGGCAGAGCTTTACCGGAGGCGGTGCGCCGGGTGACGGCGCTGTAGATTGCGGGCCAAGGCGACGGGTCGATCACCGGCGAATCGGAGCCAAAGGCGAGGGGAATACCCGAACGAGCCAGAGTGTCGATAGGATACAGGCGGGGCAACAGTCCTTCTTCGACCCGTTCCAGATAACGGTCGCCCCGCCAGTGGATAAACCCGGGCTGGGTAACGACCGTTGCTCCGGAAAGTCGGAGCCGCTCCACCAATTCCGGCGTACCTTCGGCGCAATGCTCCAAGCGGTTTCGGGGCAGGGGCGTACTGGCGCAGGCGGCCCTTCCAGCATGGGAATCCGGGAGACGACCAAACTCTTTCAAGTCTGCCACCGCCGCTACCGCTTCCTCCTCAATAGCGTGGACGGCAACCGGAAAACCGAATCGATGGGCCAGCTTGACCAGCTCGGTCAACTCGGCAGGGCCAGGCTGCAAGGCGCCGGTGGTTAGAGTAAGCATTATTTTGGCGTGGCCTAGCCGTAGCTGATCATCGCCGGCGCCCCAACGCAGACCAGCCGAGACGAACTCTTGCAAATGCGGCGCGCCGGCCATCAGCATCACTCGCGGGGTAAAATGGCCGGATTGGGTAAACTTCTGAAAGGTTTCCCAATGCGACGGCATATTGTTTGCCCCGGCGTCATGCACTGAAGTAATGCCATAGCTAAGCAGCTTCCGGTTCAGCCGCGCTATGCTTTCGGCCAACTCCCCGGCCGTCCGGGTGTTGCCCAACCTGGCTCTTAACCAGCCGGAGAGTTCCAGCAGCAGGCCGTCCGGCTGCCCGGTAGCCTCATCCCGGTGGATGATTCCCTCCGGCGGCTCGGCGGTGGCAGCGTCAATTCCGGCAAGTTGCAGACCTGGGCTGTTCAGCGCCGTGGCGTGGCCGCTGCCGTGTTCCAAACGCACCGGGTTAAGGGGGGCAGCGGCGTCCAGTTCCCAACAAGTAGGGTAGCGGCCCTCGGCAAGACTCGCCGGGTCGAGGCCAAAGCCGCGAATCCAACTGCCTGGCGGAACATCCGCGGCGCGACGGGCCAGGGCCGCTTGCAGGCCGGCGATAGAACCTACGGAGGCCGGGCTGCAATCTACCCCGGCCAGGGCCGACGCCGTAGCCAGCAGATGGCAGTGAGCGTCAATCAACCCGGGAATCAAGGATAAACGCCGGCAGTCTATGACTTGGGTATGGGGGTTGCGAAAGCGGTAAATGTCTTGATAGCGGCCCACGGCAAGGATTTCATCCCCGGAAACGGCAACCGCTTCGGCAAAGGGCCGAGCTGGGTCAAGAGTTATTACGTGGGCGTTAGCCAGAATTAGGTCGGCGCAGGCGGCCATTTTGATATGTAAGGATTTCTGCGGGGTTGGGTGAGCAATATGCAACCGGAGGCGGCGTTGGTCTTACCGGCAAGCGCCGTCAGGTGGACTAGGGCAACATCGCCGCGTTGTGCTGCTCGTCGGCGTGGTAGGAGCTGCGCACCAGCGGGCCGGAGGCGACGTGCTTGAAACCTAATTCCTGTCCGATTCGGCCTAGTTCAGTGAACTCCGCGGGATGGTAGAAACGGTCAATGACGATGTGCTTGGCGGAGGGACGCAAATACTGGCCGATGGTCAGCAAATCGCAGTCCACCTTCCGCAGGTCTCGCATGGTCTCAACCACCTCCGGCACAGTTTCACCCATGCCGACGATGATACCGGATTTGGTGACGGCGCCGGGGGCCAGTTCTTTGGCTTGGGCCAACAGTTCCAGCGAGAGCCGGTAGTCGCCCTTGGGCCGTACCCGGGGGAAAATTCGCCGGGTAGATTCGATATTGTGGTTCAGCACATCCGGCCGGGCGTCCATCACCCGGGCCAGCGCAGCCCCGGAACCGGCAAAGTCGGGGATCAGCGCCTCTATCTTGCAATCGGGAGCCTCGGCGCGAATCCGGTTGATGCAGGCGGCGAAGATGAAGGCTCCGCCATCCGCCAGGTCATCTCGGTTTACTGAGGTAATGACGCAATAACTCAGTCCCATCGCCTTGACCGTCGCGGCCAACCGGGCTGGTTCCTGCAAATCCAACCCTTGGGGACGGCCGGTGGTTACAGCGCAGTAGTGGCAGCGGCGGGTGCAAATTTCTCCCAGAATCATAAAAGTGGCGGAGCCTCTTCCCCAGCACTCGCCGATATTGGGGCAATGGGCTTCTTCGCAAACCGTGTGCAACTGCTGGCTCCGCATTAGCTGCTTCAATTCCAGATAACGGGGGTTACCCGGCATAGTCACCTTGAGCCAATCGGGCAGCTTGGGCCGGATAGTGGAATTGCGATTCCGGTTAGTCATCAAATCTCCGCTTTATCTGCCTGGATTTGTACCCCACGCCGCTGCAAAACCGGCTTTTTCGTCGGACCCTTAAAAAAGTGGTACTACCCGGGGAACCACACGGCACTTCTCGGCCACAATGATCGCCTCAATTTCCTCGACCGCCCGTTGCAGGCAACCGTCCCGGTTCACCACCCGATAGTCGTAGCGGCTGACTTGGGACAGCTCCTCTCGGGCCGACCGGAGGCGCCGGTCGGCTTCCTCCGGCGTTTCCGTCTGTCGCCGACTCAGGCGGCGGGCCAGCTCTTCAAAGGAGCTGGGAACCAGGAAAATGAAGAGGGCTTCCGGGGCCAGTTGCCGCACGGTTTCCGCCCCTTGCACGTCTATTTTCAGGATAACGTCCTTGCCGGACGTGAAACCTTCCCGCACCTGGCTGCGCGGCACACCGTACCACCGGCCATAAACTTCGGCACATTCCAGAAACTGGTCCCGCTCCCGCATTTTATGGAAAGTGTCTGAGTCCAGGAAAAGATAGTCCACCCCGTCGCGCTCTTCCGGCCGCGGTGGGCGAGTGGTAGCGGTAACCGCAAAATGCCAAGGGAGGCCCAGCTTCTTCAACTCGACCAGGGCGGCGTCCTTCCCCACGCCGGAAGGCCCGCTAATCACCACCAATAGGGGAGTTGCCGGGTCTAGTTCCGGTAGTTCTTTTCCCAACGGCTGACCCAATTTTTATACCTTCAGCTCTTTTGTAGTTATCAGGTCTGTTTTGCCAGGTTCTTAACCAGGTTCTTAACGTCGTTCCTTGTCCTGGGAGCCGCGGAAGAGGCGCCGTTGGGCGTCCAGGAGCTTGCGTCCAACAAACATTTCGCCCATATTCTCCGCGAAAGTTGGCAGTTCCTGGTGGGGACTGTACTGGCGGGATCGGGAGCCGTAATCTCCGGCCAGCCAACGGGCCCGGGACTCCCTGGCTCGGACAAACAAGCCCAGCAGGGCAGTGGCGTCCAGGTTTTCCCCGTCGGCCAGAAGTTGTCGGACCGCATAAAGTTCCCGGATAAAGGCATCAATCCAAGCAACGATTGGTTCCGGGTTTGACACGCAGATGTCCCGGTGCATCACGGCGTCCCCGGAGGCCAAGCGGGTCAAGTCGTGGTAGCCGCTGGAGGCTACCCGGGCAATGTCATCCCAGTTGGCGCTGCCCGAAGTGCAGCCTACCAGGGCCACGGAAAGGAGGAAGGGCAGGTGGCTGGCTGCCGCCACGAAGCTGTCGTGCTCTTCTGCGCTGATGTAGAAGGGAATGGCGCCGATGGCTTCTACCATGGTGGTGATTTCGGCGCCGGCTCGCTTACTAGCTTTGACGCTGGGAACGATGCAAAAAGTTTTACCCTGGAATAGGTCCGCATCGGCGTTTTCCGGGCCGCCGGTTTCTTTACCGGCCATCGGGTGGCCGCCGACGAAGTCCGCGTGGTCGGGCAGATATTCGTCGGCCCAGGCCAGGACCACCTTCTTGGAACTGCCCACGTCGGTAACTACACAGCCCTCCGGCAAATGGGGGCCAAGGACTTCCAGCAGTTCCTGCATCGCCATAATCGGCGTGGCTAAGACGACTATGTCGGCGCCGGCTACGGCATCCAGCAGCCGATTCTCCATGCGGTGGAAGGCAGCGCGGCGTTGTGCGCCGCTGCGGGCGCTGCCATCAGCATCGGTGCCGACCAGTTCCAGGTTCAGCAACTGGGAGCGGCGCAGGGCCAACCCCAACGAAGCGCCTATCAGGCCGGCGCCGACGATGGCTATTTTCGGCATTGCATACCTCCAGGGTGTTGCAGGGTGTTGCCCCGACGCCAGGCCAGGGAGTCCTTCCTACTATCTATCCAGTCCACCTTTCTATCTTACACTATTCCAGCTAGGGGGAAAACCGGCGCAGTCTGCGGCAGCTGAGCCTTTCCATTGATTCCGGCCAGGGCCAAACGAAGCTACGCGGTCTGACTTTACGATCATCCGACCCCCCGGCGGCTTCTCAAGGTTGACAAATCTATGGATGAAACTTTAGGGTAAGGATAAGAAGGCGCGAGGGAATTAGTAGTTTACGCTAATGATAAACAATTCCTCAAAATCGAACGGGCCGGATCCCGGCGCTGTTGCGCCTTGTTTAGCTCGGGTCTTAGCCTATAACCGGGTAACCATAGCGGCTCAAAACGCCTATCCTACCCTAGCGGCTCAAAACGCCTATCCTACCCTTTCCGCCCTCACCTCCAGCGCATCTTTCCTTTGACTTCATCTTGACCAAGCATCAACCGAGATAACGTTGCGTCCTCGGTCGCCGTAAGCAATTCTAATTGTAACCAATAGGGACTGTCGAGCAGTTTAGAAAGAGGGTATAAAGTGCAAAAGGATGACAATACCCAGGGTATCCCGACCGCCGAGCCGACGCCGGGCAACGGCTCCGAACCCTATGTATCGGTAAAATCCCTCTGGAAAGTCTTTGGCCGAAATCCGGCGCGCGCCCTGGAACCGGAATATGCCGACAAGGACAAGGCTTTTCTGCAGAGTGAACTGGGCAACGTGGTGGGCCTGCGAAACGTCAACTTTGAAGTGCGAAAAGGCGAAACCTTCATCGTTATGGGGCTTTCAGGCAGCGGCAAGTCAACTTTGGTCCGTTGCTTGCTCCGGCTGATTGACCCTACCGCCGGCCAGGTGATCATTGACGGTCAAGACATCATCAACCTGAGCGACAAGGAGTTGGTGGAGTTTCGCCGGGCAAAAATCGCCATGGTTTTCCAGCATTACGGCCTGATGCCCCACCGGAGTGTGCTGGATAACGCCGCTTGGGGCCTCGAAATTCAGGGAGTGAGCAAAGAAGAGCGGTACGAACGCACTCGCAGAATGCTGACGATGGTGGGGTTGGACGGCTGGGAAAACTCCTACCCCCGGCAGCTTTCCGGCGGGATGCAACAACGGGTAGGACTGGCCCGCGCCCTGGTAGTGGATACCGATATTCTGCTGATGGATGAGCCTTTCAGCGGCCTCGACCCCCTCATCCGCCGGCAAATGCAGGACGAACTGCTGAACTTGCAAAGTGAACTCCAAAAAACCATCGTGTTTATCACTCATGACCTGAACGAGGCGCTAAAGCTGGGCGACCACATCGCCATTATGCACAACGGAGAGGTGGCCCAAATCGGCTCGCCAGAGGACATCGTGCTGCGCCCTGAGGACGAGTATGTAGGCGATTTCACCCAGGACGTGCGACTGGAAAGCGTACTGACCGCCGGCAAGGTGATGGTATCTCCCAAAGCGACGGTGATGGGGCATCAGGGGCCGCGCGCAGCCCTTCACACCATCGGCCAGAGCGACGGCGATGTGGCTTGGGTGGTGGACCGGCATGAATGTTATGTCGGCCTTCTTTCCATCAGCAATACCGAGCGGGCCTTGCGGGCCGGGGTCAAGCGTTTTGACGAAGCTTGGCAGTTTGTTGACCAGGAGTATAAACCGGTTTCATCTACTACTACCTTTGACGAACTTATTCCCTTGGCTATGGGCAGCGACTTTCCCATTCCGGTTACCAATAACGATAACGTGCTGGTTGGCGAGGTGCATCGGAGCGCCTTGGCCGAGGCTCTTGCCGAGACTTCCTCGGTGGACCCGGACTATGCGGCCAATGCGGCGCTGAACGCGGCCATCGCCGCCGAAGCTGACAGCGATGACTCCGACGGTAAAGGCGAATAGAAGCTAAACGTCTGAACTACCCGGCGGGTGAGCGGAACTATCATCGCCACCGGGTTGGCCGTTTCCATTACCTTGGTTTACCTTGGTTGTTGACAAGCCTTTTTAGCGAAATAAGTTACAACCCGTAGGTTAGCCCCCAACCGGTTGGAGGCTGACCAGCCTTGCAGGAGGTAGCTATGGCTATATTAACTCGGGATGATTCCAACCCCCAAGCTGACAATTCTCCGTCGTCAGCCCCGGAGGCGGAACAAGCCAGGGCAGCATCCCCGACCTTGCTCGCCAACCTGCGCTCACTGCCGGCAATTTACCGGTGGATAGCCGGGGTGGGGGTAGTGGGCATTGTGCTGGCGGTGTCCTTAGTCTTGTGGGGGCCGGCGATGGAGTTCCCGACTACTATATCCAAAACCTATATTGAGACGGGCGGCGCGTCCATACCGGTAGAAAAAACGGTGCGGAAGGAAACCGCTGGCGCCATCGATGCCGTTGTCAAGTGGTTGACCGTGGAGGGAGACTGGTTGTTCGACGGAATATCGACGCCGATCACACTTTCGTTGAACTTCATTGAGGATGGGCTGAAATGGCTGCCCTGGCCGGCGATGGTAGTGGCTTTGACCTTGTTAGCCTTTACTATGGGCCGCTGGAGCTTGGCGGCTTTCACCGCCCTGGTTCTCCTTTATATCGGGTTTATGGATTTGTGGGAACCGGCCATCGAAACTATCGCCTTGATGGTAGTGGCGGTAGTCGTCTGTATGGCTATCGGGTTGCCCCTGGGGGTATTGGGCGCGCGCAGCCGGATGGCCGACAACCTGATGCGTCCTATTCTGGATGGGATGCAGACTATGCCCAGCTTCGTGTACCTGTTGCCGGGGGTGCTTTTCTTCGGGCTGGGGCGACCGGCGGGCATCTTCGCCACGCTGATTTACGCCGTGCCGCCGGTCATACGCCTAACCAACTTGGGTATCCGACAGGTTTCCCCGGAAACGGTTGAGGCGGCCCGTTCCTTTGGCGCAGCGCCTTTGCAAGTGTTGACCAAGGTCCAGATACCCATGGCTCTTCCCACCATAATGGCCGGCATTAACCAGACCACTATGATGGCCTTGGCGATGGTAACCATCGCCAGTATGGTCGCCGCCGGCGGGTTGGGCGACAATGTGCTGAACGCCTTGCAAAAGATTGACTCGGGCAACGGCGCCATCGCCGGTCTGTCCATTGTATTCTTGGCAATCGTCATTGACCGGCTGACTCAAGCCGCCGCCCGCAGCCGTCAGGAGGCGATGGGAATTGGTTAGGGACGTCCCCTGACCCCGGTTTGACAAGGGATAGATAGGGATAGATAGGGTCGAGAGCTTCCCGTTCGTTTGACAGTTCCGGAGGACACTGATAACATCTGCCGGAGTACCCAGCGATAGCGGCGGTGCGGAATCATACAAAAATCTTATCAGGAGGAAGTTCGTTTTGTTTTCTAAGTACCGGGTGATTATCTTTATGGCGGCGATTATGGCCCTTTTCGTCCTCGTGGCCTGCGGCCCAGCCGAACCTCAGATTGTGGAAGTTGAGAAGGTAGTCGTACAAGAAAAAGAGGTTCCGGTCGAAGTTGAAAAGATTGTCGAGGTCAAGACGGAAGTAGAAAAGATAGTTGAAAAAGAAGTGCCCGTAGAGATCGAGAAAGAGGTGATTGTTGAGAAGGAGATCATCAAGGAAGTAACGGTCGAAGTGCCGGCCCCCGAAGGGCCGAAAGAGACGATTATTTTCGGCGATCTCAGCTGGGACAGCGCCCTGCTCCAGAATCGCATCGCCCAGTATCTCGCAGAGAAGGGCTATGGCTATCCCACGGAAACCAAAGTAGGCGACACCCTGCCCTTGTTCCAGGGTCTGAAGCGAGGCGACACGCATGTAGCCATGGAAATCTGGCTGCCCAACCAGGATGAAGCATGGAACGAGGCTCGCGCCGAAGGCGCCGTTCTTTCCGTGGGCAAGAGCTTGGGTAGCGACTGGCAGTCTGCCTTCGTTATTCCGGCCTACCTACAGGAACAGCACCCGGAACTGGACAGTGTGGAAGACCTGAAAGACCCGATGTACAAAGAACTGTTCCAGACAGCGGAAACCGGCGACAAGGCGCGCTTGGTATCTTGCGTCATCGGTTGGGCCTGCGAGGAAGTTAACGCCGACCAAGTTACAGGTTATGGACTGGATGACCACGTAGAAATAATCAATCCTGGTTCCGGCGCCCTCTTGAACGCCGACATAAACGGCGCATACGAGAAGCAGGAGCCTTGGCTGGGCTACCAGTGGGGCACCAATGACCCGGCGCTGAAGCTGGACTTGGTGCGGTTGGCAGAGCCGGCTTACAGCGACGAGTGCTGGTTCACCACCAAGGCTTGCGCTTATGAAGATGCGACTATTCTGATCGCGGTCAACCCGGACCTGCCGGCCGTTGCGCCCGACTTCATCGGAGTGTTGCGCAACTGGGATTTCAATATCGACATCTACAAAGCCGCCGTCCGGTGGCGGGATGAAAACCCGGATGCCGGTATCAATGAAACCGCTCTTTGGTGGTTGAACAGCAACCCCAATGTCTGGAGCGGCTGGGTTACCGAAGAAGCTGGAGCCGCGGTCCAAGCAGCTCTCACTGCCGGTGAAACCCCCGACGGCTGGCCCGACGAGTAGCTCCGGAAGAGAGCCTCGGCACACTAAAGGGGATGGCTCTTTCAGCCATCCCCTTTTCCTTGCTAACTGGTATAATAACCTTGGGTTAAACGCATGGTTGAGACTGAACTTAACCTTCCTCTAGTGATTTTCCCAAGCTATTTCCGAGGTGCTTGATGACGACCCAGGATGCCAACTCCGATACCGATACCTTTTCCGCGCCCGCGCCTGAACCCATCTCCAACGCCACCCTGGAAATCCTGCGCCGTATCCCGACCCAGACCTTGATTGACGGCCTCTGGGTAATGGGCTGGCCGATGAGCTACATCGAGGGAGCTCGCCCGCTTAAGCCGGGGCAGCATATGGCGGGCCGGGCCGTAACCCTGCGCTTCGTACCGCACCGCCCCGACTTAGCCCAGGATAAACCTAAAGGCGATCAGTCGGCGGAATACGTGGCGATTGAACTCTGTGGCCCCGGAGAGGTTCTCGCCATTGACGCTATGGGCTGGACTTACAGCTCCATCGGAGGAGACATCAAGTTTCTGCGAATGCGGCAGCGTCAGGTGGGCGGCCTGGTTACTGATGGGTCGGTGCGGGACAGTAGTGTGCTGATGGAATACGGTTTTCCGGTCTATTCCGCCTCCACCACCGCCAAGCAGGGACCGGCGGAGTTCTGGCCCTGGCAGGTCAATGACGCCATCCAGTGCGGCGGTGTCTTGGTCCGCCCCGGCGATGCTATCGTGGGCGATGACGATGGCGCCGTGGTAGTTCCCCACGCCGTGGTGGGCCAAGTTATCGCCATCGCCCACGAAAGGGAAGAGGTGGAAGAGGTAATCAAGGCTCAGTTGGAAATAGAACAGTGCTCGCCGGGCAAGTACTACCCCTTCAACGACCGGACTTGGCAATTGTTTGAAGAGAAGACTGGCAAGCAGCGCCGTCAATAGGGTAAGACCAGGACAGCAAACCTCGTTCCCGATAACTTGGTCTAAATACCCCAACGATAACCGAAAGGCTCAAACGCAACAGGAGGACAATATGGCCCGACTACCTTTAGCTACCCGGGAAAGCATACCAGAAAACCAGCGGGATGCTTTTGACGAAATCGTACAAGGCGGAGCTGTCCCCAGCCGGGGCCCTGGCTCGGTAACCATCCATGTGCCGGAGGCAGCCAGACGGGTAACCGCCCTGAACCAATACTTGCGGCGAGACTCTAGCCTGCCCTTAAAAATCCAGGAACTGGCGATGTTGGTAACGGCGCGGGAAATGGACTGTCAGCACATCTGGAACGCCCACGCCGCCTCGGCCAACGCGGCCGGGGTTCATCGGGAAGTGGTGGACGCCCTGCGAGAAGGCGAAGAGCTGGCCGGCCTGGCGCCAGATGAAGAAGCGGTGGTCAACTACGGGCAGGAGTTTTTCCGCACCCGCCACGTCAGCCGGGGCGGATGGCAGGCGGCCTTTGAGCAGTTCGGCGCCCAGGGAGTGGTAGAGCTAACCCTAGTGATGGGCAGTTACAGTATGCTGGCCTTCTGCATCAACGCTTTCGACACCGATTTGCCCCCGAACCGGGATGAGCCACTGCTACCTATCTAGCGGTTGGTAATGGGCGCTGACTTTGGTCATTCCAATTTTTTATTGCTCTCCCGCCGGCGCCTGAGGGACGGGAGCAAACTGTCGGTGGACTATGGACTATGTGCGGCAGATACTCTCTCACCTCTGAATTGAGGGAGCTGGAAGACCGCTTCGGGTTTGAGTCCGGAGGGTTGGCAATCCAACCCCGTTTTAACATTGCGCCCACCCAACTGGCGCTGACGGCGCTAAGCTGAGGCCAGGCCGCCGAGCCGGGCGCTCGGAACTGGGCGGGGTTGATGCGTTGGGGGCTGATTCCTCCCTGGGCCAAAGGCGGCTCTGGCAGCAAGCCAATGATAAATGCGCGGGCCGAAACCCTGGCTGAAAAACCCGGCTTCCGGCGCGCCCTGGAACGGCGGCGTTGCCTGGTCTTGGCCGACGGCTTTTATGAGTGGGAAAAACTGGGCGGTAAAGGACGACCATTCCGGATTACCCTGGCTGCCGGGGAACCCTTTGGCATGGCCGGCCTGTGGGAAGAGAGACTATCTCCCGCCGGCGAAATCATCCGCTCCTGCACCATAGTAACCACTTCGGCCAACCGGCTGCTGGCGCCGATTCACCACCGAATGCCGGTCATCCTGCCGCGCAACCTGGAAGCGGTCTGGCTGGACCCGGCGGTAAGGGATACCGAACTGTTGCAGTCTATGCTGGCTCCCTATCCGCCGGAAGAGCTGAAACTATACCGGGTATCCACCCTGGTCAACTCACCGGCCCACGACCTCCCGGACTGCGTTGCTCCGCTCCATACCTTGTTGCCGGAATAGAGAGGCAGCGCGGGAACTTCAACCGGAACTGCAATAGGAGCGCGGTTGCCTTACTCCGGACGCTGGTAAATCTGCAAGCGGTGGCGCAGGCTGTCCACGATATAGATTCGGCCCGCCGGGTCCAGCTTAACAGAGGTCGGCCCCCAAAACAGCTTTTCCACGTTGGCCGAGCGCTCCCATTCATATTCCGGGCCGCCGCGCTCCTGGTCTCGGCTTATTTCCGGTTCCAGGTCGGCCTTCCCGCGGGCGGCGGCCTCGTCCGGATTGGCGGCAAAGTAATCCTCGGCCCACTTCGATGGTATGGTTGCATCGCCCCGGAGCGCGCCGATAAACCTTCCCTCCCGGTCAAATACTTGCACCTGCTGATTGCCCCAATCAGCTACGTAGATGCTGCCTTGGTCGTCCACCGCCAGCCCGGCGGGGCGGTGGAGCCGTCCGTCGCCCGGGCTGCTTTCCCATCCGGTACAACCCAAATCGGCCAGATAAGCGCCGGCGGCGTCAAATTTCTGGATGCGGTCGTTACGCCAATCGGCCACATAGCAGTTCCCATCGGCGTCCAGGGCCACGCCCCAGGGCATATTGAAACAGCCTGGGCCATCGCCATACCCGCCCCACTGATGCAGAAAACGACCCTCTTTAGTGAATTTCTGAATCCGGTGGTTCAGGCTGTCGGCCACCAGCAGGTTATCCTGCTGGTCAAAGGCGATGCAGGAAGGGCGGTTCAATTGACCGGGTTCAGCGCCAGCCGCGCCCCACTTGCCCAGGAAACGGCCCTGCTGGTCAAAGGCGGAAATGCGGTTGAGCGCCTCGTCGGCGACGTACAGCCGGTCGTCCCGGTCAAAGGCCAGGGAACTGGGCCACCAGAACTCCCCGTCAGCCGTGCCTCCGGCGCCAAATTCGCCCAAGTAGTCCTCCGCCAGGGTGCAGACGGTAACGCGCTTGTAGGAGAGCCGGCTGCTTACCTCCGGCCCGGCCCGATTCAGCACGTAAAGGACGCCAGCAGAATCGAAGGCCAAGTCCACCGGGTTATTGAACCCCCGTCCCTGGTTAGCCATAAACCCTAGAGTTTTGGTGTATTGGAAAGGGACGGCGGCAATCATCAGCAGTACCTCAACGTTAAGCCGGGTGTCAAGGAGACAGCCCGGCCAGGGGTTCGCCACCCCACTCACCTTGCGGTGAACCGGGGAAAAGCCGACAAGCTAGGCCAGTTGATACTCCCGGGTAGCGACGATCAGCTGGAGTAGCGCGGCTACCCGCTGCTCGGCGCATTCGGCAACGCCCCGGCGGTCAAAGGCTAGGTCGCCATCCTGCTCAACGTGGGCCACCAGGCTGCTACGGGTATTTTCCTCTATCTCATACAGGCTCAAGGATTCCAGGCAAGCGTCCACCAATTGCTCCGGGGACAAGTCGGCGCCCTGTTCCCGCATCCGCCGGATGATGGCCCGGACGCCCGGCTGGGTTATGTCGCCTATTTCCAGAGCCGCCGCGTTCACCCGCTCCACCAAGTTGCCGGTGTCAATCCATTCCTGTCCGGTATGCCAGCCCTCGACAGTAGGCGGATTCAGTATCTCCTGGCCCATAAAGTTCACATCCATCGCCAAGTTGACAATGCTCCACTCCGGGAAGCGGTGGCTGCCGGCCAGCCGCGCCGTGCCGGCTACTAACTCGGCAGGACTTTTGACCCGGGCCAAGCGGACAGCTTCAGAGCGGAAAAAGTCGGACAGGAACAACGCCCGCATTACCGATCGGATGTTGCCTCCCGTCCGCTGAAACTCCCCGGCCAGCAGCTGAATTGGAGCTTCGTCAGGAGTGTCGGAAACAAAGAAGTTATACAGTTTGGAGGCGACGAACGAGGCGGTGGCCGGTTGTTGGCAGATTATGTCAATAACATCCTCGCCGTTAAAGGGGCCGGTTTGGCCGAGGAAAGTCTTGGGGCCGTCATCGTGGTCTTCCGGCAGATAGACAAACTGCCAATCCAGGCGGCCGTGGGGCCAGATGGAATCCCGGGAGGCGCGGAGACTCATATAGGCGGCGTTGGCGATAGTCCAGCCGGTAAAAGCCCGGGCGCAGGCTTTCACGTCCGCCTCGGTATAATTGCCGATGCCCATCGAAAAAAGTTCCAGCAGTTCCCGTCCATAGTTCTCGTTGGGCGCATCTTTGTGGTTGTCCTTGTTATCCAGCCAGAAAATCATCGCCGGATCGCGAGACAGCTCCAACAGCAGGCTTCGGAAGTCTCCCAACCCAAAGCGGCGGAAGGTGTTGGTTTGGTTCACCACCGCCTTGGCATGGTTCAGCTTGCCGTAAGCGGTGGCAAACAGTCCGTGCCAGAACAGAGCCATCTTTTCTTCCAAGGGCCGGCGGGTGTTGATAAGGCGATACAGCCAGTACGCTTGGGAGCTTTCAATCAGCATCAAGCTGTTCTGGTCGACGTGATACCGGCGCAATACGTCCTCGTCCAAGGCCGGGGCTTGTTCCGGGTGCAGCAGCCGCTCTACCGTCGTCTCGTAACCTTGGGCAACGCAACTTTCCAGTTCGTCGCCGGTGGCGCCAAATCCAGCCCGGCGGAACAGATGAGCCATCAACGCCCGTTCATCCTTTGCCACTTTTTGTCCTCCCAAGGATCAGGGTCGCTGGAATTACCGGCCCATTATAGCGCTCGGAGCAGTAGCCCGATAGCGACTATTCAGCCTTCTGATTTGGCGACTTCCAGGCTTCTCCCCAAGGGATTCTCTCAACCAGGCTTATCTGCTTGTCAGCAACCGGGGTTGGGAAGCGGCCCCTAAAAGTTTCCCTTACCCAATGCCGGATAAGTCTCTTACGGGAAGGTAGAACCCCGGCCTTGAACTTAGGGCCGGGGTTATGGGGTAAGGAATGGGTTCGTTGTAAAGAAGGTTTCATCGGAACAACCGAACAGTTCGCAAAGTCTCTTCCTTCTCAATGGCGCTCGTTACCTCGAATACGACGCCACGGTCAGGGTCTTCCCAATACCGGACCGTAAACCCTATTCCGGTGGGGCCTACACCTTCCCACACATCGGCTTGAAAGCCCCCGATGACCTCCGGGGGGGGCCTTCTTCTATATCGACCTTCCGGCTTTTCTTCTCGCCGAGGTACGGTTCAACCAATAGCAGATCCGGGTAAGAAAGGGGGGCCTATCGATCCGACTGTACGCCATAAAGAGTCCCTCGACCTCGTTTCCATAGGCAGGGCCTTCCATAAGCGCCACATACTCTTCCAGCGCGTACCCTTCGGGAAGGTATCCCACCACCTCAATATGAAAAGGAACCACTTCGCGGGCCTGTTCCAGGGTCATCACCCTGGGAAACCTAATTTAAGTAACTCTCATTTTGCAACCTGTAGTCCGTGCTGCAGAACGCGCTGGGATCATGCGAGTGAAATGTGGTCACGCCCTCGTGTCGGGACTTATTCACACGAGGGAGTCGTTAGCTAAAATCGTTAGGGTTGTGACAAATCCCACGACGACAGCAACGACGACAAGAGGGCCAAACAAGAAAAGGGTGAAACGTCTCATAAACTAGCCTTTAACCATTCCCTTCAGGAGGTGCACAGTGTCAGTTTGGTTGGTTAGGTTGTCAATAACCTGGCGACCTAATTTCGGTCAACCGGCCCCGCCACGGGTTTCTAACCCACCCAAGCGCGGGGGGCGATTCCCTCAATATCGGTCACCACATCAACCACTGCCGGCTTACCCGAGGCAGCGGCCTGCTCCAGGGCAGCGCCAAGATCCCCGGGCTGTTCCACTCGGATACCAAAGCCGCCCATATCCTCGGCCAGCTTGGCAAAGTTAGTGTCGGGAAAAACCCACAATTCATCCACGTTGCCAGTGACTCCGACGCTGGCGTAGGCTCGCTCGTTGCCCCGCTTTTCCTGGTTCAGCGAGTGGTTATTGTTGACCACGGTAACCGTGTTGATGCCGTAGCGCACCGCCGTTTCCAGTTCGCTCAGGTGATACCAGAAACCGCCGTCGCCGGTGAAACAGACCACCGGACGGTCCGGGGTAGCGCACTTGGCGCCCAGGGCCGCCGGAAAGGCCCAGCCCAGCGAACCGGCGCACCGCAGAAAACGCTGGTCGGGGCCGTTTAGGTCCACCATCGTCCCAGTCCAGATGCCGGAGTGGCCGGTATCGGATAGTAGCATGCCATTGTCCGGCAGGTAGTCGGTGATTTCCTTGCAAAGGCGCTCCGGGCGAATGGGCGCAGCTTCGGAGTTAGCTAGAGGCGCCACTTCCTCCCGCCACTCCCTCGCCAACTGCTGGGCGCGGTTCACCCACTCAGCTCGCGGCCCCAAGGGTTCCAACGCCTCAATCAGCTTACGCAGAGAGGCGCAGGCGTCGCCCTGCAACCCTACCCGGATCGGATAGCTTCGGCCTAGTTCCCTGGGGTCAATGTCCAACTGGATTACCGGCGTGCCGGGCCGGGGAATCTGCCATTCAGTAGTTACCTGGCTGCCGGTGTGGCTGCCGATGAAAAATACCAGGTCGGCCTCGGCTACCACCCGGTTGGCGCACCAGCGGGAATAGGCGCCGCAGACGCCCACGGCCAAGGGATGGTTATCGGAAATCGTACCTTTGGCGTTAAGGGAAGTAGCCACCGGAATGGACAGCAGCTCGGCCAGCTCCACCACCTCCCGCTGGGCTTGGGAGGAAGCAACGCCGCCGCCGGCCACGATTACCGGGCGGAGCGCCCCGGTCAAGGCTTGGGCCGCCGCCCGCACCATCTCCGGTTCCGGTTCGCCGCGGAAGGGCGGAACATGGGTAAAGGGCTCTTCTACCACCACCTCCAGTTCAGCTTCGGCGTCCATAATGACGTTGCCCGAGGAACCCTGCAAGTCCAGGTGCGCCGGGCCGGGCGCGCCGGAGGTGGCCTCTCGGAAGGCTTGCCGCAACAAGTAGGGGAACTGCTCCACGTTGTCCACCAGAGCGTTATACTTGGTAACCGCATTAAAGGGTTGAACGTGGTCAACTTCCTGGTAGTAGTTACGGTATTGCTGCATTGGCGTACCCCGGCCGGTCAGCGCAATGACCGGAGAACCGCCCAAATAGGGGTCTTGCAGCCCGGCGGCCAGGTTAGCCGCTCCCACGTTCTGCGCCATACACAGCGCCGTCCGGCGCGCGGCCCGGGCATAGCCGTCGGCCATATAAGCGGCGGCCTTCTCGCTGTGCGTCATGATCCGCCCGATACCCGCCCGCTCCATCTCTACCAGGGCGCGGGTAACCACCATCGGCATATAAAAGGCGTGGGTTACGCCATACGCTTGCATTGTCTCCACCAAAAACCTGGCGCCGGTCATTCTTGGCATCGTTAAACCTCCCCGCCAATTTTGTACCCGATGATACCGGTAGCCCTAACCGATGACAAGGGCTTGTCTGTGGTTTCAAGCTCTCTTAATTGCCGGGGAAAGTCCTCACTTCCAGCAGGAGAGGGTTAGAGGCGAAGCGCCGGGACGGGGTAAAGCGTGGTTAGCCATCTTTCAGCGGGAGCGAATTAGGGTTAGAGCGTCCTTGCGCCGGAAACGGTAACGACGGGTTAACTGCGGCGCTTTGACTGCTCGTTTTGGCTCTACCCATTTAGACCAAAAGCAAGTATAGTAAGCGCACTGGTTGTTACATTGCCTAGTTGTCACCTTCCGAGCCGCCTGACGCCGGATTTCGCACACTTATGAATTGGGAGGCACAGAAATGGCAGAAATACTCGGTGTTGGCCTGACCCATTCCCCATCGCTCATTAAACCCGACGAGGAAATGGACTTCTCCATTACCCGCAGCCTGCGCAGCGACAAGTTGCCCGCAGAGTTAAGGATTCCCACTAACTGGCCGGAACCGATGCGTATCGAATACGGCGAGGACGAAGGGCTAGCTTCGGCCAAGAAAGCTCGGGAGCGCTTGGTCAACGGGTTCCGTAAGTTGCGCGAAGAGATTGACGCCTTCCAGCCCGATTTTGTCCTTATCTGGGGCGATGACCAGTATGAGAACTTTAAGGAAGACATCATTCCGCCCTTCTGCGTATTGGCCTACGCTGAAATGGAGTGTCAGCCCTTTATCGCCAAGGACGGAAGCGCTCGTCGCAACGTTTGGGACGAACCGGCGGAAAAGACCTTTAAGTACGCCGGAGACCCGAAGGCGGCCCGCAGCCTGGTAAGAGGGCTGCTGGAGCGGGGCATTGATATGTCCTACGCCTATACGCCTCTACACGAAAAGGGCGGGCTGGGCCACGCTATCCTCAATACGCTGCTTTATCTGGACTATGACCGAAAAGGGTTCGACTATCCGGTGGTTCCCTTCTTGGTGAACTGCTACGGCAGCAAGGTGGTGCGCAACCGGGGGGGCTCCGTCCAGTACGAAGAGGAACTAGACCCGCCCGGCCCGTCGCCCAAGCGGTGCATGGAAGTGGGCGCGGCCGTGGCCCGGGTCTTGAAGGAAAGCCCCTACCGGGTGGCGTTAATCGGCTCTTCCAGTTGGTCCCATGCCTTTCTGACCGAAAAGAATCACTTTCTCTATCCGGATGTGCCATCGGACCGGGCCCGGTTCGAGGAATTGCGCGACGGAGATTATGCCGCTTGGAGCCGGATTTCCACCGAACAGATTGAGGACGCCGGTCAGCAGGAACTGCTTAACTGGATGTGCGTCGCCGGGGCCATGCAGGAACTGGGCCACCGGCCAGAGATTGTTGACTACGTGGAGACCTATATCTTCAACTCCAATAAGTGCGTGGCCTTGTTCAAGCCCTAACCCCACGGCGGTCAATCGGGTCTTGCTGGAACCAACCGCCCCGCCGGCTAGTTTTGGCGGGGCGGGGGTTTTCTTTCCAACGGGACGGCAGATAGTACCGATAAGTTAGTTATTGCCGACGAATTGGGAGGTAATCGGCTGGTGGCCGGCATTTTCCTCGTAAGGCTCTTCCCGGTACAAGGACAGGGCCTTCATTATCGGAAGGTCTTGGATGGAGAAGAGGATAGCCTCATCGTCGGCGTCATTGGCGTGTTCGTGCCAGGCCCAAGAAGGCACCACCAGGAAATCGCCTTCGCCCCAGTCAAACCGCTCGCCGTTAATTACGCTGTGGCCTTGACCGCGGAAAACCTGGTAAACCGCGCTGCTGGTATGCCGATGGGCCTTGGTGTTCACGCCGGGCCGAATCAACTGAACCCAGCAAGCCATAGTTCGCAGCACCGGGCCGCCGGTGGCCGGGTCGGAAAACTCCATTGCTACATCATCAAAGGGGCTGGCGTCGGTTTGAGCCAGGTTCTGCAGGGCAGCGTGAGTTCGCTCCCACTTGTAATGCCACAAGGGAGAGTAGGGGGCGTTGTGGTCTTCCCAAGCCGGTCGCAATGCGCCGGAGGCGTATTTCCGCTCCGATTCGCCGACGCCAACAATGGGCTGCTGGTCTTCGGGGAACTGCTCGTAGAAAGTGGCTTCCAGGTTATTCACCAGGGGCGTGTCCAGCCCGTCCAACCAAATCATCGGCTCGCTGCCTTCGTTGTTGTGGTCGTGCCAAGTCCAGGAAGGGGTAAGCACCAGGTCGCCCGGCTCCATATAGCACTTGTCGCCCTCCACTGTGGTGTAGGCTCCCTGGCCTTGCAGTACCCAGCGAATAGCCGTGGGCGTATGCCGGTGGGCCGGCGCGTTCTCCCCGGGCAACAGCAGCTGCAACGCCGCCGAAATGGTGTGGGTAGTGCCGTGGTCCAAGCCGGGATTCGCCAGTCGCAGCACCCGCCGTTCCACATCCCGATCCGGCGTTACGATGTCGCCGCTGCGCAGCACCAGCGGTTTGGCATCGGCCCAGCGCCATGCAAAGGGGACAACCTGGGGTTTGCGCTCCAGACGGCGCCCCATCCAGGCGGCCCGCAACCCGGCGGCCTCGGTTCCTTCGTAAAATTTCTCTTCCTCTTCCGGGCTTACTCTCCCAAGCAACGTAGTCATAACCATACCTCCCAATCTGAACGTCCCCTTATCGGAGCGGCCGGGGAACCGGATTACGCAAATCAGCGCAAAAGAGCCGGTCCTCGGTCCAGTTCATCCTAAACTCTTGATTTGAGGCGATTCTATCTACGGCCAGGGTAACTGTCAATCAAGCCAATCGTAATATGGCCCGGTTGACGACCGGGCGGGGCGGCCCGAACCTGAAATCAAGGCAACCCTGGCAACTTGATGCGCCGCCGCCCGGTTAAGGGTAAGATCTATTGAATATGAGGAGCGTCAATCTACCACCGCAATCGCCGACAGCTCAACTTTCAGCTTGGGATGCGTTGCCAGGCGATTAACCTCGATGGTCGCCGTCGCTGGACGGTGGTCGCCGAAATATTCCCACCAGACTTCGTTAAGCCGGTCTTGCTCGTTGATATTGGTCAGATACCGGGTAACTTGCACCACGTCGCTGAACGCGGCATCGCAAGCATCCAGCCCGGCCTTGACGTTCTCCAGGGCCATGCGGGTCTGTTCGGCTATATCTTCCGGTATGTCGTCGAACTCCGATTCAATATGGGGGTGGTTATGGTAAGTCTTGGCGGCGGTAACGCCGGCCAGAAAAAGCAGGGAACCTCCGGCGACTTTAATCGCCGGCGCGTAAGGCAGGTTAACCGAAGGGTCTCGGTCTGCGGTATGGATAACCTCTAATCTCTTCACCAAAGCAACGTCCTCCAAGTTATATGGAAAAGTTCCGAAACGCTCTACTTATTATAAAGCATATGGCTAACCGATAAGCTTATCCCAAAACTGGCTGACCAGCCGGAAATCCTCCGAATAAACTGCCGCTTACCCGGGTATGAAAAGAAGACGTAGAATCATCGGGCAATTCTGCTGGCCGGGTAGGTTCTACTTTGGCTATAGTTTGCAAACCCGCTCCAAGCCATATAGATTGGCGGGCTGGCCCTGAGCCCGGCCGGAAGGCATATTGAGTTATAAACCTATACCAAGGGGTTAAGGACGACGATTTGCCCCGCGCCCCGGTTGGGTTGATAATAACCGTCAGGTCAAGCAGCGAAACTCCTTGGGAGTGTCCGGCCCAAACCCGCTATATGCTGGTCAAAGACTTTCAGTCCTTGAAGCGCCCCCAACCTCGTCAAACATCAAACTTCTGTCGAGAGGTGACTGTGATGCCTGGAGAAAATCCCTTAACCCGCGAGAACTTTGACTTTCTCGCCAAGGCGGCGGGTCTTAACGCGAATGACCCTCACATGGACGAATTGTTTCTCTACGTGGTGAGCGCCTTGGCTGGAATTGAACGCCTGGCGGAAATCGATGTTGCTGGAGCTGAACCGGATATGGCTTTCAACCCGGCTCAACCGTTTCAGGAATAAGGGAGGGGTAGAATGGACGCACTGGAATTGTGCTATCTAAGCGCCGGGGAGCTTTCCCGGCTTATTCGCGACAAAGAGATCTCGCCGGTGGAGATAATTGACGCTCACTTGGCCCGCATTGAAGCAACCGAGCCGGCGCTCAATTCCTTTATTACCCTGTTGCCGGAGCAGGCTCGGGAAGTTGCTCGTCGCGCCGAGTCCCAAATCCAGGCCGGCAACTATCGGGGGCCGCTGCATGGGGTTCCGGTGGGGCTGAAAGACCTGTTCAATACCGCCGGGGTTCGCACCACCTCCGGGTCGAGGATATTCGATAACTTTGTTCCGGCGGAGGACTGCACTGTGGCCGCCCGGTTCCAACGGGCTGGGGCTATCCTGCTGGGCAAGTTGAATATGCACCAGTTCGCCTACGGGCCTACCGGTGAGAATTTCGACTACGGCCACATGCACAACCCCTGGAATCCGGAATTGGTCACCGGCGGCTCCAGTGGCGGCTCCGGCTCGGCGGCAGCGGCCGGGCAATGCACTATTACTATGGGCAGCGATACGGGGGGCTCGGTTCGGATCCCTGCCGCCCTTTGCGGCATCGTCGGCCTCAAACCGACCTACGGGCTGGTTAGCCGGGCCGGATTGACGCCCCTATCCTGGTGTCTGGACCATCCTGGCCCAATGGTACGAACGGTGGAGGATGCCGCCTTGACGCTGAACGCCATCGCCGGATATGACCCGAAGGACGCCGCCTCGGCCAGCGGAGAAGTACCCAATTATACCGCAGCCCTGACCGGGTCGGTTGAAGGGCTGCGTATTGGCCTGCCACGGGAATACTTCGAGGCTCCGCTGGACCCGGAAGGGGAAACGTCCGTGCGGACGGCGGTCTCCCAATTGGAAGATATGGGGGCGACAATAACCGAGGTTTCGCTGCCGATGTTTCGGGATTCCCAGGCAATTTCCGGCGCCATCTTGATGGCCGAGGCCGCCGCTTATCACCGGGAGCTGTTGGCTCGGGACGGGGATAAGCTCACGCCCTCGGTACGCCTGCGCCTGGAGGCCGGCCTATTCGTTACCGCCGCCGACTATCTGAAAGCGCAACAAGCCAGGGCCCGGTTCAACCGGGAAATGGCGCAGCTTTTCCAGGAAGTTGACCTACTGGCTGGCCCTACTGAGCCGGTTACCGCTCCTCCGATACTTGCGTCAGAGATCGTGATTGGCGACCAAACGGTAGACGCTACGGGAGCGCTAACCCAATACACTCGACCTTACAACATCAGTGGAACTCCCGCTATTACCGTACCTTGCGGCTTTTCCGAGGCGGGAATGCCCTTCGGCCTGCAACTGGCGGGGAAACCCTTCGACGAATTAACTGTGCTGCGGGCGGCTTATGCTTATGAGCAGGCTACCGACTGGCATCGCCGCCGGCCGCCGCTTTAGGGATTTGTCGGTTAATAGCCGCCCCAGCCGGTTTCTTCCGGGCCGTCCGGTCGGGGCGGACAGCGCCTTTTAACCTCGGGGCCGGGCGACCGCAAAGGTTGTCTCTACCGGTTGGCGGTTGATTTAGGGGCGGGTTCGAACCCGCTCTGGCCCTTCGACGGTTTCAAGATAGGGGGATGGATATATCCGGTTTCCGTTTTTTCGGGGTTATCGGATAAAGCATGATTGCGCCGGGCGGGGAGCAAGTACGAGAGCGAACGGATTTAGGATATAATGGAAGTAAAGAGGCGACAGTTTCGCTATGGCTCGACTTCTGGAGTAACCACTATTGGGCACAATTACCGCGGTAACTTTTGACTTGTGGCAAACTTTGTTGCTGGACCGGCCAGAGGTCGGGCGCCTCCGCACCCAGGCCCGGCTGGACGGCGCACGGGATGCTCTGCTCAAGGCAGGGGAAGCGCACGACGAGGAGCGAATCAGAACCGCCTATCAGGACTGCGCCCGGCGGTGTCAAGCAATCCGGGAAGGGTTGACCGACATCAGTTTTCAGGAACAGGTCGAGATATTTATCGACGGTATAAGTCCGGGCCTTGCTTTGCGTATCCCGGAATCTACCCGGCGCGAAATTGCCGCGTCCTATAGCGATTCTTTCTTTGTGTATCCGCCAATTCCCCACCCGGAGGGAGTTCAAACGCTACGCAGCGTCAAGGAAATGGGGCTTCGCCTCGGCCTGATTTCCAACACCGGGATGACGCCTGGCGTGTCCTTCCGCCGTTTCCTAGGGGAGCACGGGATGTTGGAGTTTTTCGACACGCTGACCTTTTCCGACGAAGTGAGGCTGGCAAAGCCCGCTGGCGAGATTTTCCTGATGACGCTACGCGCAATTGGCGCAACTCCGTCCCAATCTATCCACGTAGGCGACCATTTTGATACTGACGTTAGGGGAGCCCAGCGGTGCGGGTTGAAAACGGTGTGGATTGAGGGGTTTTACGCCCGACCCGACCCCGCCGACTCGAGCGCCGACCCGGATGTCACCGTGCCCGAACTTGGTCAAGCGGTCTTGGCCATACGGGAGTTGGCTGCCGGCAACCTATCGGTAGAACCCGCATGACCAACGGCCCCTTCCCGTATCGGGCTTTCCATTGTCGCAAGCTTCCGCAGTAGCCCAGCCGAAGCGAAGGCCCGACCCAGGTTCCGGCTTGCTTGACAAGGCCCATACCATATCCTAATCTGAATATAGTCAGGTGTCCTCTGCCCCTTCATGCAACGGAAATCTGCCGAAGTGGCATTCGTAGCTGGCCTTAAAGGAGAGACGGATGGCGATCGTGGGGAGGGGTGAAGAAACGTGGAGTAGGCTTCCGGGGCGGGGCCGGCGATGACTGACCTGGATCAGATATGCGAAGAACTGCTAAGCCGACGCTCTCTCATCCTGGTCAGCAATCGGGGGCCGGTAGAACATCACTTGACTCCCGACGGACGCCCGGAGGCTCGGAGAGGCAGTGGCGGTATCGTAACCGCCCTTAACTGCTTGGCTCAGACCGCCCAGTTCACCTGGATTGCTAGCGCGATGGGCGAGGGCGACCGGGTGGTTTCCAGAAGCGCCCAAGGCTCAACCTACAAATCTCCTCTGCCCGGCCACCGGATAAATCTGCGCTATGTGGTCACTCCCCGGCGGGTTTACCACAAGTACTACAACGTACTTTGCAACCCCCTGCTTTGGTTTCTGCAGCACTATATGTGGAATCCGCCCTACAACCCTAATGTGGATGCCAGTGTTCACGATGCTTGGCAAGGTGGCTACGTGCCGGTGAACCAGGCCTTTGCCCGGTTAGTAGTGGAACAAGCGCAGGAGAACGACCGGCCGCCGGTAGTCATTGGTCACGATTATCACCTGTATCTGCTACCCGAATATGTGCGCCAGGAAATACCGGACGCCCTAATCCAGCACTTTATCCATATACCTTGGCCCACACCCCGGTACTGGCAGATGATTCCTTCTTATATCCCGCGCCAAATCTGTACCGCCCTGTCTAACGCCGACCTAGTAGGCTTTCAGACACCGCAGGACCGGCAGAGTTTCCTGGATACGGTAGAAGAGTTCGTTCCCGATGCTCAGGTGGACCGCCAGGAATGTCTGCTCCGTCGCGGCGGCTCGACCACCCATGTTCGAGTTTATCCGATCTCCATTAACGTGCCTGAGGTACAGCGCATCGCCAACTCCCCTCGGGCGCTGGAACATGAGGAGCGGCTTCGTTCAATCCGTAATGGCGCTACAATCGTACGCATTGACCGAGCCGAACCCAACAAAAACGTGGTGCGGGGGTTCCGCGCCTTCGAATTGCTCTTGTCCCGCCACCCGGAGTTGCGGGGCAAGGTCAATTTCTTGGCATTTCTGGTTCCCTCGCGGACTCACATCCGACAGTACCAACGTTACATGGAAGAAATCCAGCAGGTGGTGGCGCGGATAAACCAGACTTTTGGCAGCGAGGAATGGCAGCCGATTACTACGTTTATGGAGAACAATTACACCCAGGCCATAGCCGGGATGAAGCTGTACGACGTGCTGCTAGTTAATACGATTATGGAAGGAATGAACCTGGTCGCTAAAGAAGGCCCGGTGGTCAACGCCCAGGATGGGGTGTTGATTCTTTCCGAAACCAGCGGAGCCTATCCTCAATTGGCCGAGGGCGTTCTGCCGGTGTCGCCTACCGATATTGAAGGGACAATGGAGGCTCTTTACCAAGCCCTTATTATGCCTCCTGAAGAACGAAAACGGCGGGCCGGCCTCCTGGCGCAAACGGTCAACCGGGCCGACATCAACCACTGGATTTGCCGCCAGCTGGAAGACCTTAGCAACCTGCGATAGACGGACTTACAGGAGAACATTGTTGATTGACGACCCCTTTTACGGTCAGCTGCCGGACGGAGAACGCCCGGACATTATGCTCTACATCTTCCCCCATCTCCGGGAGTTTCTGGCGGTGGACCTGCGGGACGACCATTCGGAAGTCTCATTGTTGAATACGGATGAGATCTTCGATGAGGGGTTCTTCAATGGCTTGGAAGCCGAGTTTTCCGAGATCCTACGGGAAGGAAATAAGTTTCCCTTTGCCCACTTGATAAACCTTCCCTTCCGCCTGGAGGAGATTATTCGTAACGTCGCTATCTCGTCCACTCTGGAACAGCTGGGCGTTGACCCGGATGACGAAGAAGAATTGCCTACGGTGGTAGCTTTTATCATTAGCGGCGGGGCGCTGGCGATGCACTCCGACCACTTGGTCAGCAGCCTGCGGGAAATCTTGCAGTCCTATCCCGGCGGCGCGGACATCACTCGGTGGGAAGGTGTACTTGCCCGTTTGGTTACTGAGGAAAATGTCGTCCTGCAAGAATTGAGCCACCAGGAGTTGACCGAAGCCCTGAGCGATGACTCCCCCGATTACTTTACTCTGTGGGAGAACCGCAACTGACCATGCAGCAAGTAGGATTAATTTCTGATACGCACATGGCCGGTAGCGGTCGCGGCTTGCCCGACAAGGTGCTGGAAGCCTTGGCCGGGGTTGACTTGATACTGCATTGCGGCGATCTGGAGTGTCTGGGAGTTCTGGATTACCTAGAGACGATAGCGCCCGTCCTGGCGGTGCGGGGTTACGAGGATCCGACGGAACCGGGCGAGCGACTGGCTCAAACCACTCGGATGGTTCAAGTCGAGGAAGTGAACATCGGGATGGTGCACGATATTCAGTGGCCCACGCCCCGAATTGCCACCAGCCAGGACGGAACCGGGCTGGTATTTCCCGAGGGAAGCGCCGCAGACCTGCTGGCGCGCAAGTTTGGCCGGCCGGTGGATGTGGTTGTCTTTGGCGACACTCACGAGGAGTTGGTTTGCTACAACGACGGCGTGCTGCTGATTAATCCCGGCAGCCCTACCTACCCGGGCCGGCGTCACCGCCCTGGTTCCCTCGGAACCTTGGCCCGGTTGAAAGTAGAGGGCCGCGCCGTAGAAGTAGCAATGATCCGGCTGGAGGAGTTGCGCTTTTCGATAACTTCCCTTACTTAAAATCCCCGGGTCTAGCCCAGGTTAATCAGCCCGGTCTGGCTGAAGACCGGAGCGAAGACCAGGGAAACTATCGCCATCAGCTTCAGCAGGATATTTAGGGAGGGGCCAGAGGTATCCTTGAAGGGGTCGCCAACTACGTCTCCCTCCACCGCCGCCTTATGCGCGTCGGAACCCTTACCGCCGAAATTGCCCAATTCCACGTACTTCTTGGCATTGTCCCAAGCGCCGCCGGCGCTGGCCATCATAATCGCCAGCATAAACCCGGAGGCAATGGCGCCAATGAGCAACCCGCCCAGGGCCGCCGAACCCAGGATGAACCCGGTAGCCAGGGGAGCGATGACCGCCATCACGCCGGGAACAACCATTTCCCGAAGGGCAGCCCGGGTGCTGATATCCACGCAGCGAGCCGAGTCGGGCTGGGCAGTTCCTTCCATCAGGCCAGGAATCTCCCGGAACTGCCGCCGCACTTCGTCAACTATGCCTTGGGCGGCCCGACCTACCGCCTCCATGGTCAAGGCGGAGAAGATGAAGGGCAGCATGGCGCCAATGACTACGCCTACCAAAATGGCGGGGTTCAGCAGGTTAATGCCGGCGCCCCCGGCAATCAGCTTGCCGCCGTCGTCCAAGGTAATCAGCTCGGCGCTCACCGAATAAGCCGCCAACAAGGCCAGCGCAGTAAGGGCCGCCGACCCGATGGCAAAGCCCTTGCCGGTTGCGGCGGTAGTGTTGCCCAATGCGTCCAACGAGTCGGTGCGCTCGCGGACTTGCGGTTCCAGTTGGGCCTGTTCGGCAATACCGCCGGCGTTATCCGCCACCGGGCCATAAGCGTCTGTCGCCAAGGTGATACCCAAGGTGGAGAGCAAGCCGACTCCGGCCAAGGCAACGCCGTAGAAACCGGCAAACCAATAGGCCAAGAGAATGGCGATGGAAATACAAACAACCGGAATCAAGGTGCTGAGCATTCCGGTGGCGATGCCGCTGATAATTACCGTAGCGGCGCCGGTTTGCGACGACTCGGATACGCGCTGGGTTGGCTTGTAGCTGTAGGAGGTGTAATACTCGGTTGCCAGGCCAATAATCGTGCCAGCCACCAAGCCGGCCACTACGCAACCGAACCAGTACCAATTTCCGGTTAGGGTAAGGGTCAGGACGGCGGCGAAGATAATGAGCAGACCGCCGGCTGAAAATATACCGTAACGCAAGGCCCACAGCAGTCGCTCAAAATCGGCCTGTTCGCCGCTACGCACCACGAATGTCCCCAGAATAGCGGCGATAATTCCTGCCCCAGCCAGCAACATAGGGAACAGCGCCTGCGGCGCGGCGAAGTTGTAGTCGCCGCTAGCCCCGACCGCCAGGGCGACGGCGCCGGCCGAGAGGGCCACGGCAGAGATAATGCTTCCCACGTAAGACTCAAACAGGTCGGCGCCCATCCCGGCCACATCGCCTACGTTGTCGCCCACGTTGTCGGCAATTACGCCTGGGTTGCGGGGGTCGTCCTCCGGGATTCCCGCTTCTACTTTGCCCACCAGGTCGGAACCCACGTCAGCAGCTTTAGTAAATATGCCGCCTCCAACGCGGGCAAAGAGGGCGATTGAACTGGCGCCAAAGCCGAACCCGGCGACGGCGCTGATGTTCTGGAAAACCAGGTAGAGGATGCTGACTCCCAACAATCCAATGCCTACCACGGTGACGCCCATCACCGTTCCACTGGAAAAGGCCACCCGCAGGGCCGGGTTCAACCCCCGCATGGCGGCGGCGGCGGTGCGGACGTTAGCTCGCACTGCTACGTTCATTCCGATAAAGCCAGCCAGACCGGAGCAGATTGCGCCGGCCAAATAGGATATGGCCGTTGCCGGCAGGCCCAGTTTATGCGTAAAGAGGGTATAGTCCAGTACGGCCAGCACCCCGGTAACCACTAATACCAATGGCAGCAGCGCAATATACTCGCGGCGCAGAAATGCTGACGCTCCCGTACGGATGGCGTCGCCAATTTCACCCATTCGCTGATTGCCCGCTTCAGCTCCGATCACCCGGTAGGCCATAATAGCTGCGAATATCAAGGCAATTACTCCGGCGACCGGGGGCAAGGCAATCAGCAGAACGCTTGTGGAATCCATGGAATATACACCTCTACCTTCAGGGAATGCCCTGTTTTGAGCGTTGGAAACTTACCATATACCCCTTGGAGTGTCAACTTGGGCCGCACTGGACCCGGATTTTTCAATTTTCCTTCCAGGGAGCGGGAAGTGAGGGTATGCATCTCGGTAAGGGCAGGCGCCAAGTTGCCTGGTATCGGCCGAGCCACCGGCCTCCCGAATTATGGTACAGTAAACCAAGCGAAAACTATTGCAAACTATTGTGAGAATGCGAGGACAGATGAAGGTCAAACGGCTTTTTGACTTGACCGGCAAAGTGGCTATCGTGACCGGCGGCAACGGAGGCTTGGGGCTGGGTATGGCCCGCGGCCTGGCCGGGGCCGGCGCCAAGGTCGTGGTGGCCGCCCGCGACACTGAGAAGATCGATCAAGCCGTAGCGGAGCTGGAATCCTTGGGCGTATCAGCCCGGGGGGTGGCCGTGGACGTTACCCGGGAATCGGAAATCCAGCGGATGGTGGCCGATACCTTAACCGCCTTTGGCCGGGTGGACATCCTGGTCAATAATGCCGGAACGGTGGTGCGCAAAACCCCCGACCAAACCACTACCGAGGAGTGGGACCGGGTGCTGGATGTTAACCTGAGGGCCGCTTTCCTGGCTGCCCGGGAAGTCTATCCCCACATGGTAAACCAGGGCGGCGGGAAAATTATCGGCATTGGTTCCATGTATTCCCTTTTCGGCGGGGGAGGCAGCGGCGCGCCCTACTCGGCCAGTAAGGGCGGCGTGGTGCAACTGGCTAAAAGCCTGGCGGTGGCTTGGGCCAAGGACAACATCCAGTCCAACGCCATCTTGCCCGGCTGGTTTATGACCGAGCTGACCTCGGACATTCCGGTCAACCAGGCGGAGCGATACCAAATGATTAACGGGCGAATACCCGCCGGCCGCTGGGGGGATGTCGACGAATTGCAGGGAGCGGTCGTTTTCCTCGCCAGCGCCGCCTCAGACTACATCACCGGGGCAGCGCTGACAGTGGATGGAGGCTACTCGGTTATGTAAACTTAGCCGCCACCCGGGAACTACCCCAACTGCTCCAACGCTTGGCGGGACAGCATCATCTTTACCGGACTGATGGGGCGAAAGGTGCGAGAAACTCGCACATCCCCGGCCAAGCTGCACAAGGTATAGGCGTCATAGGGCGCCAAGCCCTTCTCCCGGACCAGAAAGTCCACCATATCTCGCACGGCCTGCTTCATTGCCGGAGCCAGTTCCTCGCCATAAGACAGCACCACCAAATGCTCCGGGGTTAAGGCCCGAGGGCTGGCGATGTTCATCCCTTTCTCTACGGTAACCCGGATATGGCTATCGGCGGCGCACTCCGCTCCCGTTCCCGCCACGGCGCCGTCACCCACCACCGCGTGGCAGTCGCCCATTGCTAACAGCCCGCCGTCCACGAACACTGGCATATAAATTGCGCTGCCTTCCACCAGTTCCTTCATGTCGATGTCGCCGCCGTAGGGGCCGCTGTCGCTGGCGGTGTTTTGGACATAGGTGGGGGTGGTAGCAACCAAGCCCATTGAGGGTCTCATGGTCAGCTTCAACCCGCTGGGCAGCACCACTTGATCGCCTTCAAACTCCATTAGTGTCGGGTAGCCTTCGGTGAACTCCGCTTCAAGGAAGCCGCGCCCTGGCATAACCATATGGGCCGCCCCTTCCTTGGGCGTTATGCTCAGAAACTCCACCTTGAGCGCATCCCCCGGCTCAGCGCCATTAACGTAAATCGGGCCGGTAGCCGGGCCCTTCAGCGATTTAGCATCCAGAGCCGCCGGGTCGCGCAAACCCTCGAAAGCATCCCAGGTTTCTACCATCAGCTCTTCGCCGGATTCAATGGTTATTGCCGGTTCACTCTCAGGGTCCAAATAGTAAATATGTTGGTCCCGACTTAATCGCTTCATTTCGCTCCTCTCAATGCTCAATCACCTTCAACCAGTCGATGTCCTCGGCATTTCTGTCTCAATTAACCCGGCCGAGGTAGCTTGGCGGGCGCTTATCCCGTGGACTGGGTCCAGTTCCACGACGGTAACCGTTACCATTTGGTTATCCGGCGACGCCCCGAGGGGCGAGCCGGAGTAGTATGCCTTGGTTCTGCCTTGGGATACGTCCACGGAGCGCTCCCAATGACCCAAGGCAAGGTAGTCGCAGGGAGCGGCGGCAACTTCGCCGGGGTATATCGGGGAGGAACGCAGGTCCTTATCCTCGGCAAAATGGTAATGCCCATGGGCTAGGGCTACTAGCCAGCGCTCAGGCGCGGCGGCAGGCATTCCGACCAGCGGGTGAAACTCCGGCGTGTGTTCCAACATTGCCCGTCCCCAAAGGTCGAGGGTCAAATTGGGGAAGGAGATGGTCTGCCCCTCCGCCTCGGTAAACAGGAAAAAGTTGGGGGGCGCATCCTGAAAAGGCTGGCGACGGTAAAGAGATTCCTGGTGGTAGAGGTCATGATTGCCCGGCAGCGCCACCACTGGCCCTTCCAGTCGGGCCACTTGCTCCAGGAAAAACTCCAAGACCCGCTCCGGTACACGAGCGTGGTCAAAAACATCCCCTACAATGAGCAGACCATCGCCTTGCAAGACGGCCACGCTATCGACAACGGCTCGAAAGGCGTCTTCCGCCACTTCGGGCCGCCAGTCAGCGCCCAAATGGGTATCCGAAGTATGAATCAAACGAACTTTCTTTCTCACAGTCAATCGGTTACCTAATTATCTTTTTATCTTTGCCGATTACCTATCGGCTCGGTTATACAACAAAACGGACGAAGGTCGGCGCCGCAATGACGACATAGGGGTAAGCGGTAGAACTGCCCGATCCCTCAAGCAAGGTAGCGGATTCCCCACTTTGGGACAACAACCGGGGAGTAAAAACTGGTAAGAAATCTTTATTTCCCAATAACGCCCTTCTGTCGTAGCTCGGCAATATCCGCCGCCGTGTAGCCCAGGTCTGCCAGGATTTCGTTGTTGTGTTGGCCCAGCAAGGGCGGGGGACGATGGATGTTCGGCGGGGTCTCCGCCAGTTTCAAGGGGGAATTGGGCATTCTCAAGTCCGGCACATTGGGATGGGCCAGTTCGGCAATCATGTTGCGGGCTTGGACTTGGGGGTTGTTTATTACGTCGTCCACCCGGTTTATGGGGCCGCAAGGAACGCCGGCCCGCTCGATAGTCTCAATCCATTCCGCCACGGTTCGCTTGCGGAAGATCTCGCTGAGCAGCTTTACGCATTCCACCCGGTGCGCTACCCGATCGTCATTGGACTTGAAGCGAGGGTCTTCCAGCAGGTCCGGCTGCTCAATTGCGGCGCAAAATTTTTCCCATAAACCTTCATTGGCTACGCCAACGATGAAGTAGCCGTCGGAAGCGGGGAAGCTCTGGTAAGGCACCAAGCTGGGGTGGCCGGAACCCATACGCTGAGGCACCACGCCGGTAGCCAGGTAGGCTGTGGCGTGGTAACTCAGGGCCGCTACCTGCCCGTCCAGCAGCGCCGCCTCGAGGTACTGGCCCTGGCCGGTCTGCCGCTGGTGGTACAGGGCCGTAACTACTGATCCGTAAGCCATCATTCCGGTAAATAGGTCAACCAGGGAGAACCCAACGCGCAGGGGCAAGCCCTCCGGGTCGCCGGTTAAATCCATCAACCCGCTGTAGGCTTGTATAATCAGGTCATAGCCGGGCTTTTGCGCCATGGGACCAGTGCGACCGTAGCCGGATATGGAACAGTAAATGATGCCTGGGTTGAGCCGGCGAATGTCCTCGTAGCCCAAGCCCATCCGCTCCAGGGCGCCGGCGCGGAAACTCTCAATCATTATGTCAGCGTCAGCGGCGAGGGAGCGGACAATATCCAGCCCTTCTTCTTTCCTCAAGTTCAGACTCAGGCTGCGCTTGTTCCGATTAAAGGAAACGAACTGGGTGCTTTCCTCGTTCCAGAAAGGCGTCCAGGAACGGGTTTCGTCGCCCCGTTCCGGCTCTTCAATCTTGACCACGTCAGCGCCCAAGTCACCCAACATCATCGTGCAGAAGGGGCCGGCCAAGGTCCGGGTCAAGTCCACCACCTTAACGTTTTCAAGAGCCACGACCATGTATATCCCTTCCTTCCGGTATGCCCCGTATGAGGGTAGAACTGGCGCGCAACTTAACGCCGGCTGGAGCCAGGGCAATCTTGCGCCCGGGGATTATAGCACGCAGTCATTGTTACCTGAACCCGGTCGTCATTAGCGCCCAAGTATCCACGCGCCGTTGACCGCCAATTCGAGGGATGATAGCGTAGGGTAGCTACACAACTGGTCGTAACATCAAACATCAATGGGATCTTAATTCCGGTCAAGAGATTGGGTGAAGATGATCCGAGCAGAAGACCCCCTGGTAGTTGTTTTCGGCGGCATCAACATGGATTTGGTTACCCTGGCCGCTCGGTTCCCGGAGGCGGGGGAGACGGTGGTGGGCAACAAATTTCTGACTTACGCTGGGGGCAAGGGAGCCAACCAAGCCGTGGCCGCCGCCCGGATGGGAGCGCGCGTAGCTATGGTGGGCCGCATTGGCGACGACATCTTTGGCCCCCAAGCGATTCGTTCTCTATCCGAATCCGGAGTGGACGTTTCCGCGGTCGGCGTAACCCCCGGCGTCAGCACCGGTATCGCGGTCATCAGCATTGACGACACAGCGCAAAATCGGATTATCCAGGCGCTGGGGGCCAACGATACCTGCGGCGCCGCCGAGGTGGAAAATGTCATCGAGCTGCTGTACCGAGCTTCGGCGCTGCTGCTGCAACTGGAGGTGTCGGTGGAACTTTCCCTGCAAGTAGCCCGGGCGGCGAAGGTCCGGGGAGTGCCGGTAATTCTGGACCCCAGCCCGGTACGGCCCCTTCCGGCAGCCTTCTACTCCTGTTGCGATTTCATTACTCCCAACGAGACCGATGCGCAGGCCTTGGTCGATTCTCCGGTGACGGATTTAGAGTCGGCAAAGCGGGCGGCCGGTACATTGCTGCGCCGGGGCATCGGCGCGGTGGTGGTCAAGCTCGGACCCCAAGGAGCCTATTACGCCACCTGCGCGGGAGGTGAATATGTGCCACCCTTTGCGGTCAAATCAGTGGACTCCGTTGGCGCCGGCGACGCTTTCAACGGCGCGCTAGCGGTGGCTTTGGCGGAGGGTCGAGGGGGGCCCGAGGCGGTGCGAAGGGCAGCGGCGGCGGGCGCCCTGGCGGTAACTAGAGTAGGGGCTCAGGACGCCATGCCGTCCCGACAAGAAGTGGAGACCCGGTTAAGAAACTCTAACTCCTGACCGATTTACGAGTTATCTATGCAGCAAGGCGACAAGTTCTGCGCAAGCTGTGGCTCTCTCCTGGAGCCGCGACCGGCGTCAGGAAGGATTAGACCGGTCTGTTCCGAGTGTGGCCGCGTGGTCTTTTACGACCCCAAAGTAGTCGCTGTTACCATTGTCGAACGGGAAGGCAAGGCGCTGATGGTGCGCCGCGCCAGCGCCCCCGGTTACGGTCTGTGGAGTGTGCCAGGCGGTTATGTTGACCGAGGGGAAGTTGTGGAACAAGCGGCGGCCCGCGAGGTGCAGGAGGAGACCGGGCTGCTGGTCCGCATTGAAAGGCTGGTCGGCCTGTTTTCCGTGGCGGGAAACCCGGTAATCGTGGCCGCCTTTGTCGGAGTAGAAATCGGAGGAAGATTGCAGGCTGGCCCGGAAGCTCTGGCCGCCGATTTTTTCGACCCGGACTTCTTGCCTTCCCTGGCTTTTCCGCGGGACTCGCGGATGTTGAGTCAGTGGCGTGCGAACCGGGGAAAGAGGGATTGAAGACTCGCTCGCCCTTCCCGGCTATTTCAATCTGGCGCCGCCAAATCCGTTCTGGCCCGGATAAACTATGCGAATCACCTTGAAATCCGTACTTGAGCGGGCGACTTCCTTCGCCTTGGATTTACTGTTGCCAACACAATGCCTGGGTTGCAGTAAGGAAGGTAAGCTGCTATGTCTAACCTGTATTGCCGCTTTGCCTAGGCTGGAACCTCCTTACTGCGAAGTCTGCTCCAATGCAGAAGTCAGGGGCGTTTGCCGAAGTTGCCGGGAGCAAGTCCACAACTCCGACCGAGACCTAGAGGGTATGCGCGCTCCTTACCTCATGCAGGGTTTGACGCGGGAAGCGATTCATCACTTCAAGTACCGGAATGTCCGGGTAGCTGCGCCTTTGCTGGGCCGGCTGCTGGCAGATTACCTGAACGATAACCCAATGCCCGGCGAGGTATTGGTTCCCGTTCCGCTACATCCGCGGAAACTACGGGAGCGCGGCTACAATCAAGCCGGGCTGCTGGCCCGAGAAGTGGGAAAAATTACCGGGCTGCCGGTGGATGAAAAGCTGCTCTACCGCACCCGGAACACTCTTTCGCAAACGCACACCTCCGGGAGTCAGCAGAGGTTGGAGAATATGGCCGGGGCATTTGCCTGCCGGGGCGACGCGTCGGAAAAGTCTTTTATCGTGGTGGACGATGTTAGCACCACGGGCAACACCCTGACCGCCGGCGCCGCCGCCCTGAAGGACGCCGGAGCCTCTTCAGTGTGGGGACTTGTCCTTGCCAAAGAGGCGCGTCAAGGCCTACACCAAGACTCGGAGGAACCGGCGCATTAATTCCGCAATAGAGCCGTCTTGCCCCCGGCCTACCAGCGCCTATGGCTCGCTCCGGTCCCAATCGGGCAGGGTATGGTAGCCCTCGAAGGGAATCTCCACCCGCGTCGGCAGGCTCTGGGCCTTTTTCAGCCGCTGAATGTTATACAGGTGGGTCATGTATTCGAAGTAGCGATGCCGGAAGGTAGCTTCCAGGGAAAGATAGCCTTGCGACGGGTCTTCCGGGTCCGGTCGCACGCCGGAGGGGTGGGCTTGCAGCCAGTGCAGTTGGCCGCCGATGTTGCTCTTTAACTCTTTGCGGCGCAGGGAGTCCACCGTTTCCGAGTCCAGCACCGCTAGGGCAAAGTCCAGACCGCTACGGAACACCGCCATTATGGAGTCGATTTCCCAGTATTTGGTTTCGTCCAGCCGTCGGTCGTAAGGGGAGGCGATGATGCCGTCCCAGTCCTCGATTTCGGGGATCCCTTCGGTGAAGAGATGTTCGCCCCAGCGTTGCAGCAGCCACCGAAAATCGCCGGAGGCCACGTGGCTGACGTTGCGTCGGATGCTCCACTCGCTCCAGCCCCACCGGTCCGACTGGAAATCGAGCTGTTCATCGGTTAGGCCCGCTAATTCCCGGACGTACATATCGTATATTTCGTTCTGGAATTGAGGGAACAGAACCCTTCCCGGGGAATCGCCGGATATTTCCTGCTGTGTCATAATTGCGGTGTACCTCACGCAAAGAGAATTGAGGCCCGGCTTTCGCAATTCGGCGGGCCTAGATCGAACCGGGTGGCCGAATGGACCGAGGGTTTACCTGCCTGACGCTAACCCTCTCTTCGGCTGCCGGTGGGGGGCGGTCAGGGCCTCACCCAGGTTTCCGACCAAGCCAGGCAGGCGCTGCTGCTTTGCTTGTCGCCGCGCATCTCCAGGGCCGGTTGGCCGGCTACTACGTTGCCGTTGATGGTCAACTGGGCGCGGCGGGCCGGTACAAAGCAACTGTAAACGCCGTGGGGACGGCCGGGCGCACTGCCCGCCTCAACCCGCAGCATATAAGGCTCAAGGAAATCGTACCAGGTTAACAGTATTTCGTCGTCATCGGTAAGCACCTTCTCCGTCCAGAAGGAGCGAACATCGCCGGACTTGGTGAACTCCGCGTCGATAACCGGGATTTCCTGGTCAGCGAATTCGGGGAAGAGCAAGCTCTCAATTTCCTCTTGCAGCCAGCGGGCCAGAGCAATGTTGTCGGCATATATCCGCACTTCGTTGTCCGTTTCGTCGCTCTTGATGAAAAGGACGTGGCCGGGGCCGGCCGGCGATAGGAGGATGCGCCAGTGGCTGGAACGGGTAGTTTGGATCTCGCTACCGTTCTGGGAAAGCCGAATAAAGGAGTTTTCCCCGGTCAGGCGTATCTGGTTCGGGTCGGTTGGGCTGATAGTCATAGTTCATCCCTCTGTTTGTTGATTCTATCGGCTTTTCCTCGCGCCAAGACACCATACCGTTATTAACGGCCCAAGGGACGGCGGAGAGCCGGCAAGCAACCGGGGCCACCCATCCAAATGAGCGACCCCGGAGGCGCAACCGGGCGGCAGGAGGGCCGTCCCGGCTAGTCCTTGGCCGGGAACCAGTCCTGTTTCCAGGGGAAATCGCCGTTCTCCGAGTCGTAAGCCGGCAAGCCGCTTTCTACCCGTTCCCGGTAAGGGCTGGCGATCGGCTCGGCGTAGGGATAAATACCGCCTTCATAAACGCCGGGGCCTTCCTTAAAGTGGCGCGCCTGGGCCAGGGTTTCCACGAAGGGCATATTCATATCATACAGCTGCTCGACCCGCTTGGGCCGGGGGCCGGCCTTGGAGACGTGTCCGAAAAGCTCCCGTCCCATTATTCGCTCGGCCATCCAAACGCAGTCAATAACCTTGTCAATGTCCACGCCGGTCTCGACCCCCATATCCTCCATCATGTGGACCAAGTCCTCGGTGGGAGCCATGCCGGTGGCGCGGCCATTGCCGCAATAGGGACAGCCGCCGTAGCCGCCGATGGTGCCGTCTAGTTCCACGGTATCTTCCGGCCCCAGGGTGCGCATAGCGGCATAGGCCGAGGCGATAGCCATGTTGCGGCCATTATGCAGGTGCAGCCGGAAGTGGTTGATTTCGGGCCAGCGTTCCTTAACCCGGGTGATGCTTTCCTCCACCTTGGCCGGGGTGCAGTGGCTCATCGGATCGCCCATAGAGCAGCTTACTACCTTAATTCCCACTTCATCCCACATGCTGTGCTGCTTCTCAAAGAGGGTCATCAGATTGTCCACCGGGAACTCGCCGAGGAAGTTGGAACCCCAGCTGGCGTTACAGCCGATGCCTGCTTCCCGGATGTTCAGCTCCTGGGCTTGGGCAATAATCTGGGGCCAACGTTCCATTTCTTGCATTTGGGAGCGGTTGGTGTTGCGGCGAACAAATACGTCGCACATATGGCAGGACAGGCGCGGGTAAGGGTCGCGCTCGATGGTAAGGGGCGGCGAGTAAGCCCGGGCGCGTTCCACGCCGCGGGAGTTCAAGGCCAGCGCCGTGTAGGTCACATCGGGGTTGGGGTTGAAACGAGTCACGATTTCGTCAATCCGCTCCATCTGGGGGGTCCACTTGGGGCTGACAAAGGAGCCAACCACGATCCGGGACAGACCGGTCTCCGACAGAGCATCCAGTAGTTCAATTTTGTCATCCACCGAGATGCTGGAATCCTCAATCTGCATACCCTCGCGCATGCCTTCTTCTTTATAGATTACCTTAGGCCACTGATACATCAGATGCCTCCTCTCCCTTATGATGCGTGGGTTGTTTCAAGTTTGGGGATGCCCGATACAGGCAGGTTCGTTATCCGGAGATATTGGGGATATTGATGAAGCGGATTGTAGGGTTTCGGTCAATCATTTGTCAAGGAAGGGCTTGTCAAGGAAGGGCTGCTCGTTGAATCGACTTGCGCGCCGCTCCGCTGAGGGTCGCCTTCCGCTTGCCAGGGTGAAGCGTTGAGGCTAATATGGGTTGACCGAAACGGGCTGGACGGGTTGGAGCGAATACGCCAGATGCCGGCGGGACCGCCTGGCGCCGATTCCCCGGACAACGTAAAACCATGATTGATTGGGGAGGCAAGCGTGCCAGAAGCGGTTATCAACGGTTTCCGAATGTATTATGAGGCGCACGGGACGGGGCCGGCGCTGGTGATGATTCACGGCGGGCTAGGCGGCGGCGATGGCTGCGCCCAGCTGATGGCTCGCCACGCCGCCGCGCTTTCATCAGATTTTCAAGTGATTTCCTACGACCGCCGCGCCGCCGGTCGTTCCGAGACGCCGGCCGAAGGGTACTCGATTGCCGATTATGCCCAGGACTTGCATGCGTTGCTGGAGCATCTGGGAGTCGCCCGGGCCCACATACTCGGCTCCTCCGCCGGCGGCCCCATCGCCCTCCGGTTTGCGCTGGAGCACCCGGAGATGACTCAAACCCTGTTACTAATCAATACTATGACCTACGTCCAGGAAGCGGAGCGGGCGATAAGGCAACGGGAATTGGACGGCATTAAGCAGGCTGAGGCGGAAAGAGGGCGCGAGGCGGCGGTGGAAGCGGGGCTGATCGCCCGTTGGCCCGGCCTTAGAGAGGACCAGCCGCAGGAGTTCGCCCGGCTCAAGCAAATTAACTTGGGGCAATACTCCGGACTGGTCAAGACCATCCAGAGCTATTTGGACATCCGGGATTCCCTGGAGTCCCGTCTGTCCGAACTTACCATGCCAACAATAATTGTTCACGGCGACGCCGACAGCCGGATAAATGTGCAATGCGGACGTCAACTGCGCCAGGGCATCGCCGGTTCCGAACTCCATATCATACCTAGAGCGGAACACGGCTTGCTCAGCAACGAAGCAGAACGCACTAGGGACTTGATTCTGGAGTTTTTGGCTGACGTAAAGGCACAGACGGGGAGCTGAAGGCTGGTTATCCAAAGGCGCCGGCCAAGCGACTTTCAACACGGAACAGGAGGAACCCCAATGTCCACCACCGGTTTTGACCATGTAGCAATGCCCACCGCTAACGCAGAGAAACTCATTGAGTTCTACCAACGGCTGGGTTTTACCATTAACGACGAGGACGCTTGGCGCGCTGGAAAGGCCAATATCTTCTCCATTCAGGTTGGCGATTCCAAGATAAACGTGCACCCGGAGGGTTACACCGCGACCCTGCGTGGGCCGACGGCGACGCCGGGTTGCGCTGACCTTTGCTTTGTTTGGGACGGAACGGTGGAATCTTGCCAGCAAATGCTAACGGACGCTGGAGTAGAGGTCATCCGGGGGCCGGGTCCGCGCAAGGGCGCCCGGGCCGGCGGGTCCCTGCCGGCGGTCAGCCTCTACGCCCGCGACCCAGATCAGAATTTGTTGGAGTGGATGATTTACCGGTAAAACCCGTAATCCAAAAAAGGATGTAAGCCCATGGCAAAAATGACTGGCAAGGAAGCTCTGGCCCAAATGCTCGCAGCTGAGGGCTTGGAATATATTTTCGGAAACCCCGGCACCAGCGAAACCCCCTTCTTGGATGTTCTCCAGGACTATCCCAACCTCAAGTATATACAGGCGTTGCAGGAAGGCACTGCTGTGGGTATGGCCGACGGCTACGCCCGGGCTACCGGGCAGCCGGCTTTTGCCAACATTCACATCGCCGGCGGCCTGGCTAACGGCATCAGCGCCCTGTATAACGCTTACCGGGGCGGCACGCCGCTGGTGCTGACCGCCGGCAATTCCGATACCCGGATGCTGCTCAGCGATCCGGTCTTGTCCGGCGACCTAGTGGAGATGACTCAACAGTTCACCAAGTGGAGCGCCGAAGTTCCCCACGCTTCCAACATACCGATGGCAGTGCGGCGGGCTTTCAAGGAAGCCAAGACGCCGCCCACCGGCCCGGTCTTCCTTTCCTTCCCCTGGGATACAATGGATGAAGAGGTTGACGTCGAGATTATTCCGTCTTCTAGGGGCTACTTTCGGCTGCGACCAGATGCCGCCGCCGTTGCCCGAGCGTCGGAAATGCTTTCCCAAGCGAAAAATCCGGTAATCGTTCTGGGCGACCGGGTGGGACAGTCCGGGGCCATGGCCTTATTGGTACGAGTGGCCGAGCAGGTTGGCGCAAAGGTATTCGCCACGTCCTATACTTACTCCGAGGTCAACTTCCCCACCAACCACGGTCAGTACGCCGGCATGCTAAACCTGAACAGTTCGGCCACCCGGCAGCAACTAGCCGACGCCGACGTGGTTCTGGCGGTGGGCACCAATGTATTTTCCTCCTTCCTGTATGTCCCCGAACCCTTCCTATCGCCGGGAAGCAAGCTGATTCATCTGGACAACAACGTTAAGGAAATAGAGAAGATGTACCCTACTGACTTGGGGATACTGTGCGACCCCCAAGCCGGGTTAGCCGACTTATCCGACGCTCTCGATCAAGATAGGTCGGCCTCGGCTCGAGAAGCGGCGGCCACCCGGTCGGCTACTTTGAGCGATGCTCGTCGTCAGGCCAGGGAAGAGTACCGGCGGCGGATGGGGAATATGGAAGACCGGCGGCCAATGCCAGTGGCCCGAATGATGCACGAACTGGCGGGGGCGCTGCCGGATAACGCCATCGTCGCCGACGAAGCTATTACTTCCCGCGGCGCTCTGTTGGAAGCCCTTGAACCTTCTGAACCGGGTAGCTTTTACAGCATCCGGGGCGGCGCCCTGGGCTGGGCTATGCCCGGCGCGCTGGGTATCAAGTTAGCCAATCCGGACCGGCCGGTAGTGGCTGTGGTGGGGGACGGCGCCTCGATGTATACGGTACAAGCTTTGTGGACGGCAGCCCGCTACAACATCCCGGTAACCTATGCCATCTGCAACAACCGTTCCTACCGTATCCTGAAAGTCAATATGGACGTTTACCTGCGGGGGATGCTGAAGGATACCGAGAGGGATAGTGAGTATGTGGGTATGGACTTCGCTACCCCGCTGCCCTTAGCCGAAATCGCCCAGGCAATGGGCGTGGCCGGCGAAAACGTAGCAGACCCGGCGGAGCTGCGTCCGGCCCTGGAGCGAGCCATCGGCAGCAACCAGCCGGCAGTAATAAACGTGAGCATTGACGGCGCGCTGTAATCCGTCAGGCTAACCGACGCAAGCATCCTCAATGCGCCCCGGTCGAGGATCTACCTAACCCGGGCGCATTGAGGATTATCCGTCCCTCCGACGCCGGACGAAACGCATTTAGACACTGTAGCACGGCGGGAGCCGGGAGCTAATCCCCAACGCCCAAAGTAACAATTTCCTCCCAAGCTTCTTTACTCACCGGCTGGATGGACAGGCGGACGCCTCGCTTGACCAGCATCATATCTTGCAATTTAGGGTTCTGCTTAATCTCTTGCAGAGTTACGGGACGGGCGAATTCCTGGTCAGCCTGAATATCCACCATCAGCCAGGTAGGGGTGTCGGGATTGCTCTTGGGGTCATAGTATTTGTGCGCCGGGTCCCAAGCGTAATAATCGGGGTAGGCTTCCCGCACCACCCGGGCGGTGCCGACTACCGCCGTGGGCTTGGCGCTGCTGTGGTAGAAAAGCACCCCGTCGCCAGCCTTAATTTCGTCCCGCATCATATTGCGAACTTGGTAGTTGCGTACCCCGTCCCACTCGGCGGTGCGTTCCGCTTCACCCAACAGGTCGTTAAAGGAGTAGGAAGCGGGTTCCGACTTAAACAGCCAGTATCTTTGTTCTACCATTATTCCTCTCACCTAAGTCGGGCCGAGGGGATTCTGGGGCCTGAGCCGCTACTGCGCCCGCCAGCCCCCGGAAAGGGTCTGCTACCTTTTACGGAAGTCGGAATAGCCTACGTAATTCCGCCGGGTTCAAGACCAATCCCGACTCTTTCTCGCCTTTATCCTGGGCCAACGTCACCCGGAAGCCGAAATGGGGAACCGGCCCTAGGGAGGCTACAAGGCTATTTCGCCTTCCTCGCCGGTGCGGATACGGATGGCGTTGGCTACCGGCGTGATAAAAATCTTGCCGTCGCCGATATTGCCGGTGCGGGCGTTCTCAATAATTACGTCAATCGCCTTTTGGGTATCCTCATCGCGAACCACCGTTTCCAGCTTTACCTTGGGCAGCATATCCACCGTGTAGCTGCCGCCCACACCTCGGGGGCCGCTTATTTCAATGCCTCGCTGCGCTCCCCGACCGGTAACCTGCGCTACGTTGATCGCGGGAAGCCCGGCGTTGGACAAGGCGTCCTTGACGACGTTAAGTTTCTCCGGCCTGATGATAGCTTCTACCTTATTCATGACCACCCCACGGTGAAATAATTGCCGGGCAATTTCGGTCGCCCCGCGCTAGTCTAGCTTACAATTATAGACCATAAGCTAATCGGTTAGAACACCACCAAGGTGGCGTAAACGGTATCCTGCGATTTTACCGAAGGCGAATACCCGAAGCTTCCCGGTCAAAACAGTCTTCAACCAGATTTTCCCGCTCCTGCCGCAACAGGTCTTTGCGTACTCGCAGGCTGGGTGTGCGGGGTAGTTCTTCCCGCACTTCAATGTAGCGGGGAACTTTGAAGTCGGCCAGATTTTCGGCGCACCAGTAAACTATTTCCTCCGGGACTATTCTGGCGGGCTGTCGCGGCGTGATGTAGGCTTTGACTTCATCCTCGCCCAATTCCGACGGCACGGCGATTACTGCGCAATCCAGCACGGCGGAATGGCGTTTAATCAAGTCCTCTACTTCCTGGGACGATATATTTTCGCCGCGCCGCCGGATTACGTCTTTCTTCCGGTCGACAAAATAGAGGTAGCCCTCCGAGTCTTGCCAACCTAGATCCCCGGTGTGCAACCAACCGTCGCGCAATGCCAAGCGCGTCTGCTCCTCATTGCGCCAATAACCGGGCATAACCGCCGGATTCCTGATAGTGATTTCCCCCACTTCACCCGGGCCGGCGGGGTTGCCGCCGTCATCCACGATTCGGATTTGGTTGACAAACCGAGCGTCGGGGTGGATTCGGGGCAAACCAGAGGAGTTTGGCCGGCGCCGCCAGCCGATGCGCTCGATAGTTCCGTAGCAGGTTTCGGTCATTCCAAAGCCCACGATTATGTCGGTTCCGAAACGCTCTTGAAAGTCTTGGAGGAACCGCGGCGAGAAGGCGGGAGACCCATAGAACAGCCTTACCCGGTGGGTCGGGTCGGATTCTGCGGGGGGTTGTTTGGACAGCACCGGCATCATCATACCGATAAAGTTAACCACCGTAGCGTCGGCGGCGCGAACCTGCTCCCAGAATCGGGAGGCGCTGAACCGTTCGGCAACTATCAAGGTAGCCCCGGCGGCCAGCGCGCCCATAGTGGAATAGTACTGCGCATTGGCGTGAAAGAAGGGCAGGCAGGTAAAAAAGCGGTCTCGCTCGGTGGCCCTCGTCCAGTGAGCGAACCCCTGCCCGGCAGCCACGTACATCAGGTGAGTTACCTGTACCCCCTTGGGGTTCCCGGTAGTTCCAGAAGTATAGACCAGCATTGAAATATCCTGGGGCGATACGTCCGGGGTAGCGACTAACTCTCCAGCCTGGCCCAGAGCATAGTCGAAGTTTACCCACTCTGCTCCCGACTCTGCGGGGACTGGCATAGAAAGGCCATCAGTCCCAACCGGCGTTGTTGCCAGCAGCTTGCGCTTAACGCTGGGCGTCAGGTTGGCCGCAGCTTCGGCCACGGCCAGCAGGGTAGGATGGGTAACCACCGCTTTAGCGCCGGCATCGTTCAGGATGAAGGCGGTCTCGTCCCTTTTGTAGGCCGTGTTCACCGGAACACTTATCGCTCCAAGGAGGGACAGGCCGAACCAGCAATAATGGAATTCGGGGCAGTTGGGCAGAAAGAGACAGACCCGGTCGCCGGGGCCGATACCAATTTCCCGGAACATACCGGCAGTTCGCCGCGCCCTCCGGTTAAACTCCCGGTAGGTAATCGCTTGGCCGGCCATCTCCAGAAACGCCTGCTCCGGGTTACGACTCACCGCCCGATCCAGAAACTCGCCCAAAGACATTTCCCACATCGGGCGCGTAGCATCCATCGGGCCGACTATACTTGCTGCCATGTTTCCCGCTTCCCGTTTCTCACCGAAGGCCTGATGACTTGATGCAAGGTAAAGGCTGGTTGGCTTTCTGATATTTAAGCTATCACGGGCCAAAGGTACGGTCAATAGAAGCCGTTGGTCAAACCTCAGCGCCTGCGCCAATTGACAGCGCCCAGTAGCTGAATTAAGCTGAAACTCCCTCGCATTCCCATTTGGTATATCCCCTGTATTGTGTATTGGGGAAAAGAAAAGAGGGAGCGGCGAATATCAAGAAGGCCAGCAATGTTCTTCCTCGATTAACTCCAGCAATTAATTGCAGGAAAGCTGGACAAAAGCTGTAGCAATGACAACACCGGCGGAAACTACCGCGGTCTCCATCGACTCCAGCCGGCTTCGGCTGACCAACCCGGAAGGAACTACCGGTTCACTTCTGGGCCTTCGTTGCCGGGATTGCGGAATATACATTTTCGGGGCGGCTCTTTTCTGTCAGGGCTGTTCCTCCGACAACCTGGAATCGGTGGAGTTGAGCCGCCGGGGCGTCCTCTATAGCTATACCATTGTCCGGGCGCCGCCGGCTGGCTGGCCCGGGCCAGTTCCCTACGTGCTGGGAGAAGTTGAACTGCCCGAAGGCCCCCACGTGTTAGCCGAGGTTATCGGCAGCCCGGAATCATACCTGAAAATAGGCTTGGCCGTTGAACTGTCCCTCCAAAGAGTCTTGGCCGGCGCGTCGGACCGAGCCAGGATTGTTTACAAGTGGCGGCTGGTGGGGCAGCCCCCCGAAACCGGCCCGGAGGAAGCAAGGTGACCCAGTTCAAGCCCGGTCGAGACGTATTAGTAGTCGGGGTTGGTCTTCACCCCTTTGGCCGCTTCCGCGGGAAAGACTTGGCAACGCTGGCGCGGGAATCGGTAGTCGAAGCCCTGAAGGACGGTGGCGTTCGCTGGCAGGATATTCCGGTGGCCTATTTCGGCCACGTTTATTATCAGGGAATGTCGGTGGGGCAAACCGCCCTGGGCGGCTTAGGCTTGACCGGAATACCGATAATCAATGTGGAAAACGCCTGCTCCAGCGGCTCCACCGCCTTCTGGCAAGCCTATTGGGGCATTGCCTCGGGGGTTTACGACCTGGCGTTGGCCTTTGGCGCGGAAAAGGTTCCCGGCGGCCCGGTAACCGTTACCGCCGCCGAAAGCCCCGAGCGGTATATCGGCGGCGACCACATGATGGCCGGCTACGCCTTGCGGATGCGCCGTTACATGGAAGAGACCGGCGCGCCAGCGGCGACCCTGGCTCGAATATCGGTCAAGGCTCGCCAAAACGCAAGGCTGAATCCCTACGCTCACCGGAAAGAGACCTATACGGTGGAGGAAGTGCTGGGCTCCCGACTTATTGCCGACCCCTTGACCCTCTATCAGTGCTGCCCCACCAGCGAAGGCTCCGCCGCCGCCATCCTTTGCGCTAGAGACGCACTGGGCCGGTACGGGTTGGACGAGTCCCGGGCCATTAAGGTTATGGCGGCTGCGCTCACCTCCGGCAACTATAACGGGCGCGGCAGCGACCATTCGGCTTTCAGCCCTTACCGCACCGAACCGGCCGCGATGGCGGCTTATGAAATGAGCGGTCTAGGCCCGGAGGACATAGACTTGGCGCAAGTCCACGATGCTGCCACTATCGGAGAACTGCAACAAATCGAAGCGCTGCAACTGACGCCCAAAGGGGAAGGCTGGCAAGCTGTTGCCGAGGGCCGAACCGCTCTGACCGGGGACCTGCCGGTAAATACCGATGGCGGATTGTTGGCTATGGGACACCCCTTTGGAGCTACCGGTATCCGCATGGTACACGAAACGGTAACCCAATTGCGCGGGGAGGCCGGACCACGCCAAGTAGCTAAGGCTCAGGTAGGATTGGCCCAATGCTCCGGGGCCGGCGACGTGACCACCGTCCACATTTTCGCTAGGTAACCTGGAGCCCGGCGGGAAACGGCGGCGATTCAGGCCGCGCCTGGGATACCGGTTCCCGCTGCCCGATGCGGCGAGGGAGGGGTGAGATGCCAGCTTTCATTATCCTTGCAGCAATGAAGGGAAGGTTTATCTCCAACCAGGGCAACCACTACGACAACTTTCAGATGATGGGTTACATGGAAGCGGCCAGCCCCAACGCGGCGGTAACCGCCTTCTTTGACCAGCCGCCTTACCCCATCCGCTGGGAGGACGTGGAGTACCTATGGGCTGAGCAGCTTGCCAATACAGACCACACCGGCCATCATGGGGATTATGAGCGGGTTTATATCGACTCTCTGCGCCGTCGATGGGAATCCGCCCGGGGAGGTCAGTAGATAAAGTCCGCTCCTCAGTTTTCCGACGCCGCCTCTTTCAATGCCATAAAATCGCGCCGATAAGCCTCGGCCAGCGCCCTCCGGTCAGTGGTATGCAATACAAAGCGCGCCCCCTGCCGTACCCAGTGGGTGGAAAGGTCCGTTGTTTGGTGATGCACCTGGGTCGGGATTCCGTGGGCCTCCGAGGTCTCAATCACTCGCTTAACCATTTCCTGGTATTCGGGATGGTCGTACTGGTCGGGGTAGCCCAGGGAGATGCTCAAATCGTTAGGGCCAACAAAGATACCGTCAATCCCCGGCACCTTCAGGATTTCCTCCAGGCTATTGACCGCCGCCACGCTCTCGATGCCGATGATTGCTATGGTGTTTCGATTGCGCTGTTCCAGGTAAGCGCGGGTGGCGTCGCTGACATGCTCGCCGGTATCCATCAGGCGCCGAACGGCCTCGCCCTTCAGGGGCCGCCACTTGGCGGCGCCGATTACCTCCTTGACTTCGGCCACCGTTTCGCAGTAGGGGGCCAGTATCCCCTGCGCCCCAGCGTCCAGGGCCATAGTTACGTAATGGGCGGCGGGCAAGGGTATGCGGATGATGGGAACTAAGCTGGAGTTGCCGAAGGCCACTAGATAATCGGCCACTTCCGCCCGGCTGCGCGGCCCGTGCTCCATGTCTATAACTATATAATCCAGACCGACGCTGCCCAAGGTATCCACCCAGCGAGGATTGCGCCCGAGGCTGATCATCGTGCCATATACCCGGCCGCCCGCTTGCAGCGTGGCTTTTAATTCCGCTCCGTTCATATTTCCTCCCTAATCATTTCAAAAACCGCTCATCACCCGGTTGCCGCTGTTAGGGTAGGGGTTAGGCAAACGGCAGGGTGAGCGCCGGCCAAGTATAGCGCCAAGCGTCGGGCCGGAAAAGTAAACCATCTGCTATACTGGTTCCTAGCGTAACCCCAAGACTCTCAGGAGTATGTGTGAACCCGTTTCAACTAATCACCGATCAAACGGAATGGAACCGCATCGCCGCGAGCCTAGCCCGGGAACCGGAAGTAGCGATCGATACCGAAGCCAACAGCATGTACGCCTACCGGGGCCGGATTTGCTTGATTCAGATTGGCGTTTCCGATTCCGCCTACTTGGTTGACCCCCTGGCAGTGAGCGACCTATCTGCCCTGGAAAAACTCCTAGCTAACCCGTCGGTTATCAAAATCATGCACGGCTCCGACTACGACCTGCGTTCCTTCTACCGAGAATACGGGTTTAAGACAGCCGGGCTGTTCGACACTGAAACCTCAGCCCGTTTCCTCGGAATGCTCAGCCCCAATCTGGCCGCCGTACTGCGTACCTTTCTGGAAGTGGAGATACCCAAAAGTCGCCGACTGCAAAGGTCAAACTGGGCGCGACGGCCCCTGAGTTCCGAAGCGATAAACTACGCCGCCGCCGATATTCAGCACCTCATACCGTTGGCAAGCACACTGCGCCAACTCCTGAAGGCGAAGGGGAGGCTCGATTGGGCGCGGGAGGAGTTTTCGCGCCTGGAAGCGATCAGCGCAACGGCCCGACTGTCGACGGAACCGACTTTTTTGCGCGTCAAGGGCAGCGACCGTTTGAGCCCGCGGGGGTTGGCGGTGCTGAAGGAGTTGTTCGAGTTTCGGGAAGCGGAAGCTGAGCGGTTGGATTGGCCGACTTATCGAGTTATGCGGAACGAGACCTTGCTCTATCTGGCCCAGGCGCCGCACACACCCTTGGAAGAGGCCCCGGACTTATCCCCGCAGTTGGCGCGCCGAGCCGGGAACAGAATCCGAGAAGCGATAAAACGAGGACAGCTCGGCCCGGAGTATCCCCGTCCACCCCGCCCGAGGCGGACTCATTCTTGGGACCGAGAGGCTCAGGGCCGCCAGCAAGTATTGAAGCAATGGCGGACGGACCGGGGAGCCGCCCTCGGACTCGATCCGGCTCTGCTCTGGCCGGCAACCAGCTTGGATCGCTTGGCCCATCGGCCTGACGCCTGGGAATCCGAGTTAGCAGAGGCCGGAGCCGCCGAGATTCGCGCTTGGCAACGGAAGGAGTTCTCCCGGGAACTGGCCGACGTCCTGGATGACGCCGCCCGGAAGTACCCCTTCGTTGATTCTTCTGACCAGCCGGGCTAATCCGACTAATAGCCGTCGGTTATCAGGTTCCGACAAAAGGTTGCCGTATTTACCAAGTCGGGAATAATCACATATTCATCCACGGTATGCATCGCGTTGGTTGACATTCCCACCACCACGCTCTGAATGCCGTGCAGTCGCATCACATTACCGTCGGTGCCGCCGCCAGAGGGTTGGATATTGGGTCTCAAGCCCATTCCTTCCATTATCCGCCGGGTCATCCGCACCACCGCTTCCGCCGGATCCAGATTATACATCTGGAACATTATTTCCAATTGCTCCTCAATGGTGGCCTCGCGGTACTTTCCCCGGGCCTGGGCCAGGGTAGTCAGCAGTTGCATCTTCAGCAAGTCAAAGGTCTCCGTATTACGGCTGCGAAACTCGCCGGCAAAGGTCGCTTCGGCTGGCACGGCATTACGCACTGTACCGCCAGAAACCAACCCTACGTTAAAGGTGCTTTCCGCATCCAGCCGGCCTTGGGGCAGCTCGCCAATAATGTCTGAGGCAATTCGAATGGCGGAAAGTCCTTTTTCCGGTTCGACTCCAGCGTGGGCGGCCCGACCTTTAACCGTTACGTCAAAGGCCATGTAAGTAGGGCTGGAACCGGTGATGGTGTTCACCGGGCCGTTGCCGTCAAACACCACCGCTTCCAAGGCCCTAATCATGGAAAAGTCCAGGTTGCTAGCCCCAACCAAGCCGATTTCCTCGCCCCGGGTAAAGACCGCTTGCACCGGACGGCGGGCTGCGCCGTCCTCAATTACCGACTCCAGCCCTTCCAGAATGGCGGCGATGCCGGCCTTGCAGTCTCCTCCCAGAATGGTAGCGCCATCAGAAACGATTCGGTCGCCCTGAATGGACGGCTCGATTCCCCGGCCCGGCTCCACCGTGTCCATGTGCGCCGACAACAGCAAGGGCCGCTCTCCCGGTTCTGACGCGATCACGTTGCCGTGAGCGTCCCGCGCCACCTGAAATCCCAACCGGGTCAGCCGTTCCGTCAGTTGCTGAGCTACTTCTTCTTCCTCGTTGGAGGGACTGTCTATTCGGACCAAGTCGCAGAAGGAATTGATTAGCCGTTCTCGATTTATCACCGTCAACTACCCTCCCGATTATTACCATATCAGCGCTATCCGGCGGCGCCGGAATCCAGCTATTGGCCGTATTATACATCCTCTTACCAGATTTACATCGGGGCTAGCGGGGCCAAGCGATAAGCGCCAACCCCCAGACGATGAAGCCGGAGCCAAGCAGGCGGCCCCGGCCAAACGGCTCCTTGAGAATAAAGACGCCCATCAGTACGCCGATTACGATGCCCACCTCCCGGGCAGGGGCGATGTAGCTTACCTGAGAAAGGGAAAAGGCGGTTAGTACCAACCCGTAAGCCGCGAAAAATAGCGCTCCGGCGGCGACGATATGCCGGGAATTCCGTTGCCATTCCCGCCGCGTCGGGGCCAGCCCATAATTATGCAGCACATAGGGAGTGAGACCGATCGCTGAACCCAGGGTCAGCAGGTACATGTAAAGGAAGGGTTGTGCGTACTCAACCCCTCTCTTGTCCACCAGGGAATAAACGGTGATGATCAAGCCGGTGAGAAGGGCGTACCGAGCGCCGCTGTTTCCCAGCAGCGCCAGCGGCTGTCGGAGAATCGAGCCGAATTTGCCCCACCAGGATACGATGTAAATACCAACTACAATCAAGCCAATACCAAGAATTGCCGGCAGTTCAATCCGCTCGCCCAAGGTCAATACCGCCAGGACCGGCGCCAGCATGGGGGCAATACCGCGGGCGATGGGATACACTTGAGAGAGGTCGCCCCGGTCGTAGCTCCTACCCAGCAGAATGACGTAAAAAATCTCCAATACCGTACTAGCTGACAGCAGCCACCAGCCCGGAGGAGATATGGGGTATAACCGGAGCAAAACTGCGCCCAAAGGAGCCAGCAGGATACTGCCGCTGACTAACATCCACCAAACGAACACTTCTTTGTTGACGGAACGTTTCAGCAGTAGGTTCCAGGTGGAATGGGCCAAGGATGATAGCAGAACAAGCGCCAGAGATAGTCCAGTCATGGGGGGAATTATAACTTAAACCGAAGCGAAAGAGAGAAGCGATTGGTAGCGCATAGGGGATTCGAACCCCTGATCTCCGCCTTGAGAGGGCGGTGTCCTGGGCCGCTAGACGAATGCGCCACAACAATGGCTGGCTACTGGCCCTAATGTGTACCCAGTGAAAGGATTATAGCAGAGCTTAACCAAGTTGTAAACTATCGGAAAAGACGCCCAGGTAATTGCAAAGTCAGACCGGATAGCCTCGTCATTCCGGGTCATTCTACCGGCCGTCCGAGTCCGGTTCTTCCAGCAGTGGATAACCCCGTCATTCCGGGTCATTCCGGCGCCAGCCAAAATCCCCTACCGCCAAAATCCAGAAACTATCGGGGGAAAGGCCGATTTTCCCCGATTGCTTTTTCCCGTTATGGTAAGCTGATCAAACCGTACCCTGAGACCCGGCCCCAAGCCTTGGGATAACCGGAAAAACGAAAACGCCCGGTACTGCGCCGGAGTTCAAGTAGCAACGGAATGCGCCGTGTGGTATATTTTCCCATGGAAATCAGTTACTTTTAACTGGATGTGAGCCGCGTAAGGGACGCGTAAGGGACGGTGGAAAGATTGGATGGTTAGCAACCCCAAAGTCAACGTCAGAGATACCGAGAACGCTAGCCAGGCGGTGAGCGAAGGCGTCGTAATCATCGATTTTGGCTCTCAATACAGCCACCTGATCGCCCGCCGCGCCCGAGAGTTGAAGGTTTATTCCGAGGTAGTCCCAGCCTCCTCAACCTGGGAAGCGGTTACCCAACGGATTAGGCCGCAGGGAGTAATCCTCTCCGGCGGCCCGGCCAGCGTTTACGAACCCGAGGCTCCGCTAGTTCCCGATTGGGTGTTCGCGCATAACCTGCCGGCGCTGGGCATTTGCTATGGAATGCAAGCCTTAGTGCACCAACTAGGCGGTCAGGTGGCTCCCGGCGAAAGACGGGAGTATGGCTCGGCGTCGCTACAACGGAGAAACCCGGAGCAATCCCTTCAATCCTTCCCATCCCTGTTCCACGATATGCCTGACTCCTTCCAAGTTTGGATGAGCCACGGTGATCGAGTCGATGTTCTACCTCCCGGATTCGCCTCTCTGGCCGGTACGGAGAACTCGCCGAATGCCGCCATAGGCAACGGCAACAACGTCTTTGGGTTGCAATTTCACCCGGAAGTTCAGCATACGCCCTTGGGCCAGACCATCTTGGAAAACTTTCTTTTCCGGGTTTGCGCCTGCAAAGGCGCTTGGACACCGGAGGGTTTCGTCGCCGATTCGGTACAGCGCATCCGGAAGCAGGTAGGAACCGGCCGGGTCATTTGCGCCCTGTCCGGGGGCGTGGACTCCTCGGTTGCCGCCGTGCTGCTGCACCGCGCCATCGGCGACAATCTGACCTGCATTTTCGTGAACAACGGGTTGCTTCGTAAAGGGGAGGCGGAACAAGTTCAAGAAACCTACCGGCGGAATCTTGGCTTGAACCTCCTCTATGTGGACGCTTCCCAACGGTTCCTGTCCCGCCTCGAGGGAGTAACCGACCCGGAAGTAAAGCGAAAGGCAATTGGGGAGGAGTTCATCCGGGTTTTCGAAGAGGCCGCCGCCGAATTAAGCGACACTGATTTTTTGGCCCAGGGTACACTCTATCCTGACGTAATCGAAAGCGAAACGCCGGAGAATCGAGCCTCGGCCCGAATCAAGACGCACCACAACGTGGGCGGCCTGCCCGACTACATGAAACTTGAGCTGGTTGAGCCGCTGCGTTACTTGTATAAGGACGAAGTGCGCGAGGTCGGACGGGAACTCGGCCTGCCCCGGGGAATAGTCCTGCGCCAACCTTTTCCAGGCCCCGGCCTAGCCATTCGCATCATCGGGGAGGTTACCGAAGACCGCCTGGAAATCCTGCGGGAATGCGATTGGATTGTCATGGACGAGGTGGAAAAAGCCGGCCTCTATGAAGAGATTTGGCAGAGCTTCGCCGTGCTTTCCGACAGTCGAACCGTGGGCGTAATGGGCGACTACCGCACCTACGGCCACGTTTGCGCCATCCGCGCCGTATCCAGCAACGACGCCATGACCGCGGATTGGGTGCGGCTGCCCTACGAAGTTCTGGCCGGCATCTCCAGCCGGATTGTCAACGAGGTCAGCGGCGTCAATCGGGTGGTCTATGACATAACCAGCAAACCCCCGGGCACTATCGAGTGGGAATAGGTCGAGTATCCTAACACTACCGGGTTGTCTGCACCAGAGCTGAACCCCTCAGTAGTTAAAGCAAGAGCATCGGAGAGAGTTAAACCTTGAAGGTTCTGATAGTCGGCTCCGGCGGCAGAGAGCACGCCTTGGCTTGGCGGTTGCAACGCAGTTCCCGGTTGACGGGCCTCTGGGTAGCCGGCGGCAACCCCGGCACCGCCCAAATCGCCACCAACCTGAAAGTCCACCCGGATAACGTCGCAGACGTAGCGGAGGCCGCCAGTTCTCTTGGTATTGATCTGGTGGTAGTGGGGCCAGAGCGTCCCTTGGCCGACGGCTTGGTTGACCAGCTCGGTTCCATGGGTATCCCCGCATTCGGTCCAACCCGAGCGGCGGCCCGACTGGAGGCCAGCAAGGTCTTCGCCCGGGAAATTATGCGAGAAGCCGCCATCCCGGGGCCTGACTTCCAGGTATTTAGTGGCCGGCAGGAAGCTCTGAACTTCCTGTCCCGCCATCAAGGCCCGGTGGTAGTGAAGGCCGACGGCTTGGCCAATGGCAAGGGAGTTGTCCTCTGCGCCACGTCGGAAGAAGCGGCGGTAGCGGTAACCGCCTGCCTTTCCGACCGCGTCTTCGGCGCCGCCGGGGATACCGTTGTCATCGAGGAGCTGTTGGAAGGTGTCGAGGTCAGCGTTTTCGGGTTCAGCGATGGCGAAACCTTGTCCGAGTTGGTCGCCGCCTGCGACTATAAGCCAGCTTGGGAGGGCGACCGAGGGCCTAATACCGGCGGTATCGGCAGTTTTACGCCTCCCGTTTTCTGGAGCCGGGAGTTGGCCGGTGAGATAAACCGCACTATTATGAAGCCGGTCATCGCCGCTATGTCCCGGCGGGGTATTCCTTACCGGGGTATGCTCTATGGCGGGCTTATGTTGACCGAGAAGGGCCCGAAAGTGCTCGAGTTCAACTGTCGGTTTGGCGATCCGGAGGCTCAAGTAATCATGCCCCTACTGGAAAGCGACCCGCTGGAAGTAATGTCCGCCTGCGTTGAAGGCAAGCTGGGTCAGACCCCGGTACGCTGGGGAAACCAAGCCCATCTGGGGGTGGTAATGGTCTCTGGCGGTTATCCTGGCCCTTATGCGACCGGAATGGAAATAACCGGCCTGGACTTGGCTGAATCCTTCGACCAGGCCGATGGCGCCGGCTCGGAAACGCTGGTATTCCATGCCAACACTGAATATGTCGATCTTGACAGAACCAACCGGTTGGTTACCAACGGCGGGCGAGTGCTCACCGTAGTGGGCCGGGGCGAGTCCCTGCCCCTGGCCCGCAAAGCGGCTTATAAGAGGGTGGAACAGATACGCTTTAAGGACGCTTACTACCGCCGGGACATCGGCGACCTGTCCACCGGGTATCGGAAGGGATTGTGAGGGCCCCAACGGCAGCCGTTGACCGCTATCAGTTGGTCGACGCTTACCGCCAGGCTGACCGGGAAGGAGCTCTGACGCGCTACCGCAAACGCCACTGGCAACGAGCCGATGAGTTGGCAGCTTGGCTTTCGGAAGAAGATCTGCCTTCCCTAACTAAAGAACAAGGCCTGGCGTTGTACCGCGCTTCCGGGGGAAATCGGAGCAAAGATTTTGCCGTTAATCCGCTAACCGAAGTTAAAGATACTCTGGATTTCTTGCTCTATGATAGTATCACCTTGGAAGCGCGTTTCAACGAATGCGTCTCAGCTGGGGGCGCTTATAAACTGGGCGGCGCGGGCAAGGAGTTCGTTTCTTACCTGCTCTGCCTGCGTCAGCCAAGCCTGTTGGCGGTCTGGAATCCGGCGGCTGAGCGAAGCCTGCGGCGGCTAGAACTCTATCCCAAAATGCTGAACAAGGGGCACTGGGGACTGCGTTACCTCGATTTGCTGGATGCCTTGCAGCGGGTTCGAGCCCAATACGCTTTGGACGACTACCGGGAAGTTGACCAATTCTGCTATTTTGTGAGTCGCTACGGCCTATAAGAAACAAGAGCGGGCCGCCCGAACAATCTTGTCCAAGGGTAAAGACAAAGAATCAACGGGTTTGGAGGATAACATGGCTTGGCGGAATACCTTGGAAAAGTTGCGCGAGGAATTGGACGAAGCCCGCGCCCAACGGTTGGGTGAACCCGAGGAAGTGGACGCGGATGAAGTGCGCGATCGGGAAGAACTTTATCGGTTGGCAGACTCGCTCCAAATCGCCCAACTTCTGGTGGATGTTAACGAAATCCTCTTGGGTGGCAGCGGAATAGTCGAATCATCCTCCCTCTTGGACGACTACGAAGAGGAAGAGGAAGAAGATGAGGACGAGGACGAGGACGATGAGGAGGATGTGGATGTGGATGTGGAGGACGAGGAACTCCGATTTTCCTTGTCTTGGGAAGAAGACGTTGAGTGCGCCATAGATGTGGAACTGAGTAAGGATGAAAACCGTATCTACTTGCTGGTGAACGGCGATGAGGTACGCCAGGAGCGGGAAGCCCTGGAAAGGGCCGTGGTCGAGGCTTTCAAGGACGAGATTGACCTTTAATCTTATTTTTCAGCTTAAAGCGAAAGGATTTTATTGTGCCATTAGTCGGAGTTATAATGGGTAGCGCCTCGGATGAAGCGGTGGTGAAAGAGACGCTGGATACCCTGGAACAGTTGAATATAGATTACGAAGTGCGGGTTATGTCCGCTCACCGGACGCCGGAACGGGTTCAGGAATATGCCACCACGGCCCGGGAGCGCGGCATTCAAGTGCTCATTTCCGCCGCCGGCGGTTCGGCCGCCTTGGGAGGCGTGTTGGCCTCTTGGACCACCTTGCCGGTGATTGGCATCCCCTTGGCCTCCAGCGAACTCAACGGGATGGACTCGTTGCTGGCCACCGCCCAGATGCCTCCCGGCATTCCCGTAGCTTGCATGGCCGTGGGCGCGTGGGGAGCGCGGAACGCCGCTTTCTTCGCCGCCGAAATCCTCGGCCTAAAGCACGACCCCATCCGGCAGGCTTATGAGAACTACCGACAGCAACTGCGGGAGCGTTAAATTGACTCCCGCTATCCTCACCGATTTTGACGATACCGCTGCCGCCCAGAACGTGGCCGAAATGCTCCTGCTCCAGTTCGGCGATGACACTTGGCAAGACGTTCGCGCCCGATTCCGTACCGGCGAGCTTTCGCTGAAGGACTACCAGGAAATCACCTTCCGTAACATCCAGGCCGACCGGGAAACTATGCGGTCTTATGTCAAGGAAAACGCCCGTCTGCGTTCCCATTTCGGCCCGTTGCACGATTTATGCCAACAACACAATATTCCCTTGGTGGTGGTCAGCCTGGGCTTGGATTTCTACATTAAAGCGTTACTGGAGCAAGCTGGATTTCCCGAAGTGCCTGTATATTGCGTGAACACTCGGTTTACTACCGGAGGCATCAGCTACTATTATCACCACTCTTACCCCGGAGAAGCGGAACGAGGCAATTCTAAGGGTCTCATTGTTGACCGTTATCACCAGTTGGGCTATCGGGTGCTTTACGTGGGGGACAGCTACTCCGACCTGGAGGCGGCAGAACGGGCCGACACCGTCTTTGCCCACAGTTCTTTGGCCGCGGAATGTCGGCGGCAAGGCATTCCTTTCCACCTTTTTAATGACTTCGGCGATGTGCTGGAAACCGTGCAAGAATTACTGGAGATTTCCGAGGAAGAGAGGCGCCGGACTTGATTGACCGATATTCCCGGCCGGCCATGAAACGGGTCTGGTCGGATGAGAACAAATATGAAAAGTGGCTTCAGGTCGAGTTAGCCGTTGCCGAGGCTTGGACTGAGGAAGGAGCAATTCCCGCCGCGGATATGGCGTTGCTCCGTCCGGTAAAGTATAACCACCGGCGGATGATGGAAATTTTCGAGACCACCCGCCATGACGTTACCGCTTTCCTCACCTCCATCACCGAGGGAATCGGAGCGGAGGGCCGCTGGCTGCACTTGGGCATGACCTCCTCCGATATGCTGGACACCGCTCAGGGGCTGCAAATGGTAGAGGCCGGCCAGTTGATTCAGCAAGGCTTGACCGAAGCCATCGAAACGCTGGAAAAGCAAGCGGTGAACTATAAAGACACCATCATGATGGGCCGTACCCATGGGGTTCACGCCGAGCCGATGACCTTTGGGTTGAAACTGGCCCTTTGGCGCGAAGAACTGCGCCGTCAGCAGGCCCGCTTCAAGGAGGCTATAGAATCCATTCGGGTGGGCAAGATTTCGGGCGCCGTGGGCACGCACGCCACCATTCCGCCGTCGGTTGAGGAAAAGGTATGCCGGCGGCTGGGTTTGCAAGTTGCCCCGGTTTCCAATCAGGTTATTCAGCGGGACCGTTACGCCCACTTTATAGTCACCTTGGCCCTCATCGCTGCCTCTCTCGAAAAGTTCGCTACCGAAATCCGCTCTTTGCAGCGCACCGAACTTCACGAGTTGGAAGAACCTTTCGGCCAAGGCCAAACCGGGTCGTCATCCATGCCTCACAAGCGCAACCCGGAGTTGGCCGAGCGTATCTGCGGCTTGGCCCGGCTGATTCGCGGGCATAGCGTAACCGCCCTGGAGAATGTGGCTCTTTGGGGCGAGCGAGACATCAGCCATTCCTCGGCAGAGCGGATAATACTGCCCGACTCTTGTCTGGCCCTGGACTATATCCTTTCTATTTTCACTCGTATCGTCAAAGACCTTCGGGTAAACACCGAGCGGATGTGGGCCAACGTGGAGAGCAGCCGAGGGTTGATATTCAGCCAGCGGGCGTTGCTGGCCCTGGTGGATAAGGGCTTGGCCCGGGAGGATGCCTACCAGGTGGTGCAGCGCAACGCCATGCGCAGTTGGGAACTGGGCGAGGACTTCCGCGAATTACTCCGGGCTGACCAGGACGCGCTGAAATGGCTGCCCGGACCAGACTTGGAGGAACTTTTCGATTATGGCTATTACACCCGTCACGTGGACGACACCTTTCAGCGCATCGGCCTGTTGCCGGCAGCAAGGTCAGACCCGTCCTAGGCTCCGGCGTTCTCCCCGACCCAAGCCAACTACCGAATTAGTTTCGGATAATTTATAATGGTTACAGGGACAATATATGCTGATTGAAACAGGACTTCCCAATCTCCTGCACCGGGGCAAGGTGCGGGACACTTACGCCATCAACGATGACCTGTTGCTGATGGTCGCTACCGACCGTATATCGGCCTTTGATGTGGTTCTTTCCAATGGCATCCCCAACAAAGGGCTGGTTCTGAACCGAATTTCCAGCTTCTGGTTTGGCGAGACGGGGCATTTGCTCCCCAATCACTTCGTCGCGCTGGCCGATGCGGAGAATGCCGCGCCCTTACTCTACAGCAACCCGGAGCTGGCCGAGATCTCTCCGGAAATGGCAAGCCAGTCGATGATCGTCAAACGGGCGGAACGGATCGATATCGAGTGTATTGTACGAGGCTACATCACCGGCTCCGCTTGGGCTGAATACCGGCGGCAAGGTACCGTATCCGGCAAGCCAATGCCTAGCGGCTTGGTCGAGGGAATGGAGTTCTCTGAACCCCTGTTCACCCCCACCACCAAGGCCGAGGAGGGGCACGACGAGAATATGTCCGACCAGGAAGTCGAGGACCTAGTTGGGCCGGATTTGGCCCAGCAACTGGCCGAGGCCAGCAAGTCGGTTTATCGGTTTGCCCATGATTATGCCCGGAAACAGGGAATCATCCTGGCCGATACCAAGATGGAATTCGGCCTACTCAACGGCCAATTGATTCTAATCGATGAATTGCTCACGCCTGATTCCAGCCGGTTTTGGGACCTGGAAGGTTACGCCCCGGGTAAGTCCCAGCCCAACTTTGACAAGCAATTCGTCCGGGACTGGCTCGTCGAGCAGGGCTGGAACCAGGAACCGCCCGCCCCGGAACTGCCAGAAGAGGTGATCGCCCGCACCACCGAAAGGTACATTGAAGCCTATCGCCGGCTTACCGGGACCGAACTCCAGCCGCCCACAAACTAACCGTACAGCATACAACAATGGAAGGGGAGGTAACGGAATTGCCCCAATCACGGCGCCGCCGGCGCAGGTCCGCTAACCAGGGCCGCGCTGCGGACATGGCGATAACTCAACCTAGACGAAAGACCAATCCTTGGTATATAGCTGCTTCCGTGGTAATTGCCATTCTGGTAATCGGCGGATTCGCAGTCGGCGGCTTGGCGGGACTGGCGCCGAGCGCTTCCGATGCCGCCGGATCCAGCAATGAGTATGTGGAAGGAGTTGGTGAAGCGCACCCCATAATGCCCACCCGCCAGCACGTCCTGGAAGGACAGGAAGTAACCTACAGCACCACTCCGCCCACTTCCGGCGACCACTGGGACTTCTGGGCGCGCTGCGGATTTTACGAGAAGGGCCTGCCCGACGAGCGCATCGTCCACAACCTGGAACACGGCAATATCGTGGTGAGCTACAACCTGACTGCCCCCGAAGAGGTGGCCCAGCTCAAGGACCTTATGGACAATTTTGACCTGGCCCCGGCTTGGGCTGTAACCCGGTTCTACAACAAGATACCGGAAGGCTCCGTCGCCCTGGCAGCTTGGGGCGTTTTGGATACAATGACGGGCGTTGACGAAGACCGAATCGAGAAGTTCTTCCGCCATTACGCCGGAACCTTAGGTCCGGAGTTCCCCAATGGCGCCCCCTGCGCTAGCAGCGGGGTTACGGACTCTCCCTAACCAATATCTTTATACTGTAAACTTATAGGGCGAAATTGTACCTAGCCAGGGTGTACGTAACTCTCAAGCCTACGGTCAACGACCCTCAGGGAATCACCGTCCTGGGCGGCTTGAAGAGCTTAGGCTTTGACACCGTAGAGGATGTACGGGTGGGCAAGTACCTGGAGATTCGACTGGTAGCGCCGGAACGTTCCCAAGCGGAGGCGAAAGTAACCGAAATGTGCCGAGACCTGCTGGCTAATCCGGTCATTGAAGAGTTTCGTTTTGAACTGGAAGAGTCGGAGCAGCCTTCCGGTTGAGCGGGCATTCCGGCGCCTGACCTAACTTGCATGTAGAGCAGGGCAACCTTGGGAGTCGCCTCTTCCCGCGGGACCCAGGAGAGGGGCTGTTTCCTGGCCTTTGCCTTCCAAGTTGACAACCCTCGGCCATTTTGTTGCAATGCCTTCAGGCCCTTTCTTCAACCAAGCGCAGAAGAGGAGATGATGCCGTGACTTCCAACCACCACCCCACCTATGCTTACGTTGGCGCTGAAAACAGCGGCCTTTATCGGTTGTCCCCCGGGTCGGAAAGTTGGCAAGAACTGACCAACGGGCTGCCGGAAAGTCCCATAGTGCCGGGTGTCGCCATCCACCCCATCAACCCGGAAATTATCTACGCCGGCACTCAGGACGGCCCCTACCGGAGCGCCGACCGGGGAGACCACTGGGAACGACTGGATTACCCGAAGCTGGCCCCGCCCGTCTGGACTTTCTTGTTTCGACCCGGCGACCCCAACGTGATTTACGCTGGCACCGCCCCCGGCGAACTTTACCGCAGCTCCAATGGGGGCGATTCTTGGACCAAGCTCGACTTTCCCATGGGTTCCAATGAAGTGAACATGGCCTTTCCTACCCGGGTCATCGGCTTGACCGCCGACCCCAACTTCCCTGACGAGATGTACGCCGCCCTGGAAGTGGCTGGAGTCTTGCGCAGCGCCGACGGGGGAGACTCTTGGGATGATATTACCGGCTCGCTGGCGCCCAGCGAGGACACCCTGGACCTGCATGGGGTACAGTGCAGCGCCGCCTCGCCGCGCACGGTATTCATCACCACCCGCGTAGGTCCATTCATCGGCCCGGACCGGGGCAACGAGTGGATTCCGGTAAACTTCGGGCAATTCTCCGAAATTACTTACACCCGAGACCTGTACGCCGCCCCCCACGACCCCAATACGCTCTACGTGTCCATCGGGGCCGCGGCTCGCAGTAAGCAAGGAGCCATCTACCGCAGCCGCGACTTGTTTAAGACCTTTGAGCGAATGGATCGGGGAATCGCAGCCACCAGCACGATGATGGCCGTCCGAGTGAACCCGCGGGCGCCGGAGCACATCTTCTGCGCTGCTCGGGACGGACAAGTCTTCGGTTCGCTGGACGATGGGGCAACTTGGACCAGCTACGAGTTGCCGGAGAAGGCCAGGGAAATCCGCGGTCTGGCCGTGGGATAACCTCCGGGTGGTGGTCATGCTAATCTAGGGTGCGGAACCAAAGTCCTTATTTACAGACCATTTACTCGATGCGCCGCGCTATTTCCAACGGAAGGGTTAGGTTCTTTCCTTCGTTCAGATTGGCGATCCAGAACGACAGTGGTATGTCGGGGCCATAAGCATACACTGGGGCTTTAGTTCATCGGACTAAAGCCCCTTTAGATTACCCAAGGTAATGCGTTCTTGACGATTAACCCGATACGCTGCTATTGAGCAGACCGATAATTTCCTCCACCGAGGCTTGTTGCCAGGCTTCGGCCTTTGCCGCAGTGCGGGCGCGGCGTTCCCGGCCAAAGTCCTGTTCGTTAATGTCCGGGGTTTCTGCGCGAATCGCCGCCTCAATCTCCGCAATCTCCCTTTCGGCAACCTCCGGACGCTCAATCCAGTGACAGATATAACGGTGATCGGAAGTATAAAATACGGCAGTAGGGATCGACATCCACTGACCATTCTTCAGGAACTCGTTCATTATGTCGTGATGCTGGTCCCGCGGGAAAACCCGCATCTCCCAACCAGCCGCCTCGGTCATCCGAGCCAGCACTGGTAAACCGCGCACCACATCGCCGCACCAATCTTCGCATAGCACCAGCATCCTGGCCGGGCCATTAGGGTTGCCAACCAATTCCTTCAGGGCATCAGCGTTTTCCGGCGTAACCTGAAAGTTCTGATAGAAGCTGTCCATCCGATCCTTGTTTACGTTAACCTGGGCCATATAGTCGGCGTATGTAAAGCCTTCGTTGAACCGTTGGGGGGTAACTACACTGGTATCACTCGCCATTGCGCTCCTCCTGACTGCGTTACCTTTAGTAGAACTATTAGAACTTGTTTGGTCTGGGTTTGGAAAGCCCTTGGGACGGCCAACCGGCCGTCAGCCGATTTCTCAACCCCGGTGGCCCTCGAAGCCAATTTCCACCCGGCCGTCCGGGTAAACGATTATTGGAACCGAGTCGCCGTAAAGCAGAGCCTCATCCAGGGTATCCTGGCTCTGGTCAACCCGACGTTCATCATACGCAATGCCCTGGCGACGCCACGCGTCGCGCAACCGGTCGGAGGCCGGTCATACGGTTAGGGTGTAAACTACCGGAATATTTGCCATAAATTAGCCTCCTGGTCAAAGTTGGGGCCTAGCTCGGCCCTCCATTATTGCCATTCTACAACGACCAATGCTTCCTGTCATCCGCCGGCGGCCGGCCTATGCCTGTCGTCCCAGCTTGTTTTGAGAGTTAGCCCCGGATATAATGGCTCCGATTCACCCGCTTCGGGCCCGTTTCAAACCGATGCTGGTCGGACCCCAAGGGGGAGAGCGACGCTTGGGTCAAGGAGGAAAGATGATTGCTCTGATTGTAACGGTAAACATTAAGCCTGGGTTTAAGGAACAGTTCATGGAATCAATGATGGGAGATGCCCGCGGCTCCAACAATGACGAGCCCGGTTGCCTGCGCTTCGATGTGCTCCAAGACAACGAAGACGAAAACCGGATCCACCTTTACGAGGTTTACCAGGACGAAGCGGCGGTGGAAGCCCATCGAGCCGCTCCCCACTATACCAAGTGGCGGGCCGAAGTTGCCGACTGGTTCGCCACGGAAAATGTCCGTCGCCTTGCCACTCCGGTCTATCCTGCCCCGGAAAAGTGGGAAAAGCGCCCCCCGGCGGACTAACCCATACCCTAAACCGACTTTAAGCCTGGCAAACCTGGCTTGGCGCCTTGGAAGGGTATCCGAATCATACGATCGGACACCCTTCCGCTCTTTACTCCCATGCCTTACTCCTTCTGCTGGAGCTATCGCTCAGTGTTTAGGGACGGCAAGCGCTGCGCTGACCCGCCTCTTCCCATCAGGCGCGGTTTGAGAGGCGATTCCAGGTATCGAGCAGTTCCCGGCTATCTTCGAGCGCCTGAAAGCCCTCGGCAATGACCTCCACGAATAGCGGAATACACCCGGCCTGAACTCAATAATCAGGCCGGGGTGGGGGCAGCCACCCGGGGAAAGTAGATATGGCGCAAGGGACGGTTTGCCAGGCTGATAGTAATAGCAACAATAAAGAGGGCGCCGCCCACGGAAAGCACCAGAGGCGCATTGAGAACCGGCACGTCCACCAAGCCGGCGTTGGCCGCATTAGCCAAAGCCATGCTGCCGCCCACGTGGAAGGAGTAAACCCCAGACACTCGGCCTCGAACCGAATCGTCCACAATGGATTGGATTATGGTATGGCTGATGGTCATAAAGCCGCCCTGATTCATCCCCATCGCCACCGTGGCGGCCAGAGACAACCACGGGTCGGACGATACCGCCAGAATAATAGGCCCGACACCGCTGGTAAGGCCAAAAGCCAGGAACAGCTTGCCCCTGGTTCTCTCGCCGCGAACGCCGGCCAGCCAAACGGCGGTAAACAAGGCCCCGATGCCCACGCCCATTATCAGGAGCTGCGTCCCCCGGTCGGATTGTATCCCCAACTTTTCTTCGGATATGGCCGGCAGCACCGACTCAAAAGACATCGTCAGAGAGCAGTGGGCCAGCACAATGAGAATCATCGCCAGCACCTGGGGGCGAGAATAGACGTAGCTGAACCCGGCTACCAGGTTACCCAGAAAACTGCGACGGGTGTCTATCTGCCCAGTGGAACGGGTAGTAACGCGGGATACCTGGATTAAGCCAATCGCGTAAAGAACGGCGCAGGCCCAGAATACCGGCTCGTTGCCGAAATAATTAGCCACCAGCAGACCGACCAAGCCGCCAACAAAGCGAGAACCCTGCTGCGTGGCCTCGTTGAGGGCGATGGCGTTGGGCAGTAGTTCCCGGGGAACCAAGTTAGGCACCAAGGATTGGGTGGTAGTCATCTGCGCCGAGCGCAGGGTGCCGTTGAGCAGCGACAGGGCGACCAACCACCAGATATTGGCTAACCCCAACATCACCAGCAAGGCCAGCAGTATGTTGTGCGCCAAGTTCAGGGTGTAAGTCCATTGCAAGACGGTTTGGCGGTTGAAGCGGTCGGCCAGAAATCCGGTGATGACGGTGGAGAAAACCCGGGGAATCATGGCGGCAAAAGTAACGATGCCTACCCACAAGTATAGTTCCGTCAGTTCGTTGGTCAGCACGGCCCGGGCGCCGATCAAGGCCCAAGCCGCGGAACCAGCGCAGAGGTTGGCAATCCAGAGGGTCAAGTAATCCCGGTGTTCCAGCGCTTGCAGGAAACGATTGAAGGGAGTAGTCAGCATTTCGCCAATGCTACCCGCCATAATTTGGCCTCCAAATGCGCCGGATATTGCGGACGGGGCTACCGGAGGTAGAGGTAAATGTAGCGAACTTCGACGGGTTTGAGCTTCCCGTCGGGTACTGGAGAAGGGAGGATTTCAAGGCACGGCTCCCAGTTAACGGGCTTATCCCAGGTGAGCCGGGAAAAGGCCCGGCCTGGGCGGGTTGCGCTGATTATATACCCGCTAGACTGTTTGGAAAAGCGCAGGGTCTATATCCCAAGCGCATCCCCGGTTGCCATCGGGGGGCTCCGGACTTCTCCCTTCACGACAGCGACGGCCTTGTCATAAATAATCAAGACCCTTCAGATGGCTGATGCCCAACGAGACATTCCCTTGATGCGGATGTTGGAAACCAGGTACAGGGATTGGTTGAGGCGGCGAATTTCAAACTCCTGGAAACCATCGCCGACTTCCAAGTAGCGGGAGATCGCCGCCAACATATCCCGACGCAAGTCTTCCATTACGTCCGGAGCCACCAAGTCGAACCGGTCCCGCATAATCGCCGTTTGCAGACGGGCGCGGGCGATGTCCTTTGTGAGTTCCGGGTTCACCCCGGTCTCTTTTCGGTTCACGGTCCAACGCAGCAAACTAAGCATGCGAATACTCGCTTCGACTAATGCCCATCAGGCCCCTCACCTTGTCCATTAACCCGGTTTTGGTCTCCAGATCGAACATAGGCACGTCATCTCCGTCAATTCGAGCCACTATTCGGGAAAAAGCCATACCGGAAGGCGCTTTTTTGTCGTGAATCACCGGCATTCCCTGATTAGTCGCGGTAATCAGCCGGTCATCCGCCGGAACCATACCGAGGACCTCAACCGCTAACAGTTCTACAATGTCGTCCTTATCCAGCATATCGCCGCGCTTCACCATGCTGGGTCGTACACGGTTGATTATCAGCTTGGGACGATATAATTCAGCGGCTTCCAGCAAGCCAATCACCCGGTCGGCATCTCGGATAGCCGATACCTCCGGAGTTGTAACCAGAATAGCTTCCTGGGCCGGACCGATGGCGTTCTTGAACCCCTGCTCGATACCTGCCGGGCAGTCAATAATAACGTAGTCGAATTCCTGCTCCAGCTTGCGGCACAAGCCGGTCAGTTGTTCGGGATTGATGCAATTCTTGTCGCGCGTCTGGGCCGCTGGAATCAGGTACAGCTCCTGGAGGTGCTTGTCCCGTATCATTGCCTGGGGCAACTTGCACCGGCCTTCAATGGCATCCACCAGGTCGTAAACGATGCGGTTCTCCAATCCCATCACCACGTCCAGGTTACGGAGGCCGATATCCGTGTCAATCACCACCACCTTGTGGCCGCGCATCGCCAAGCCGGCGCCGATGTTGGCGGTGGTGGTGGTTTTACCTACACCTCCTTTGCCCGAGGTGATGACGATAATCTTACCCTTCATAGAGTATTCCTCCCTGGTATTCCTCGTATCGTCGCACGAAAGGGGCAACGAAAATAGAGTTTCGGCGCAAGTAAGCAATCCGGGGCGCCGCCGGTTGCTGCTGGGACTTAGCCCGACGAGCCTTTCTTGGAGCCTCGCCAATATGCTGACCAATTTGCAGTCGGTAAGATTCCAGGTTCATTGCGATGATGATTGATTTGAGGTCGCCATCGGCCCCGGCATGGGCCGTCCCCCGCAGCGCGCCGAGCACCACGATGTCTCCCCCGGCGATAACCTCGGCTCCAGGATTGACATCGGCCAGCACGACCACATCCCCCGGGTAACGGATGACCTCTCCGGAGCGGCAGGTAGTTTTGATAATCAAGGCTTCACTGCCCCGACGAAGCTGCGAGGGCCAATCCCCACCCACCGGATAGGGCAAGGGGGAAGCTTCAGTGGGCAGGCTTTCCGATTGAACCGGCTCCGGCTCTTCCCCGGTTATATCTGCGGTAGCATGGCCCGAGGCAATAACTTCCCCCGAATCCAGGTTTTCGGCTAAACTGGCGGAAGCCAAGCTAACGATGTCGCTACCTTCCGGTCCGGTCTCCGCCAAGGCTTGCTCTGCTCCTTCGGGCGCTGCGTCTTCCGGGGCAGCCTCGCCGGCCGCATCAGCTTCAAAAGAGACGGCAACCAGCTCAGGCGGGACTTCAACCAAATGGCTTTGCCGAGTCCCATCAGTCCGGCGATTTTCAGATTCGTAGTTCTCTACCTCTTCGTTTTGAGGCAAATCGTAAACGTATTTTTCCGGTCGGGAAATCGCTTGGGCAAGCTGTTCTCCCTCCACCGCTCCGGCGTCCGGTCTCGGCTCAGGCCAGATTGGTTCGACAGGGATAACCTCGGCCGTCGCCGCGGTCGGTTCAGGTTCCGGCAATTCAACAGCCTCCACAGGCGCATCGATCCCTGAGGGTACGGCCTCTGGAAGCGCAACTTCACCGGGAGAGTGGGTGAGAGTCGCCTCCCCTTCATTTTGGGCCAAAGCGTCCTCAAGGGTTTCAGGGGCGCACCAATAGCGGGATACGGTTAAGCCGGACTCTTTATCCAGAATTCGTTTTATCCCGGAAAGCTGCTCGGCGACCAGGATGCGGCGGCCTACGTTGACCGAGATGGTACCTTTGGAGTACAAGCCGCGACACTCCGAAAGATATTCCCGCAGATTCCGCGCCGCCGTTTCAAAGGGAACGGTGTCATCAATAGTAAAGTCCACATTGGCGCCCCGTCCCAGCACTTGTATAGTATCGATTTCCAGCATCAGACCTTCTTCTCAACTATCGGGAGATTTCCTACCACGGCGCTGGGCGCAGCGCTACGGGATTCGTAATCGCAATGATGCCGGCAAGCTGAACGCCGACGCAAAGGGCCAGGGACGACAAATAAAGCTCTGGCGTTCACGGAAAAACAAAGCAAGGCTCTGGCAAATGACTGTACGGGAGTGGAACACCGCCTCACTCGCACCTCTCCCAAGCTCCAAGAGCTTTATAACAGGGCGACTTCGGCTAAGTCAAGACGTAGGTTTGCACGATTTGAGAGAGATTAGCCTCCACCTGGAAAGCGGCGACAGGAGATACCTGGGGTTACAGAAAACCCATACCATCTCCCTCGATTTAGCTAAGCAGGGCAAGCGGAGCGCCGTTGCTTGCGTTGGGTAATGGCGGGGCTGCCGGATAAGTGCAAGGGGTAGAGCCGAAACTGGGCAATCTATTCCGACTATTCCGCCGCCCCGAAGATAGCTACCGAGCAGGTAAAGGAACCGGGACGCCCCCCCAGATTGTGGGTCAGGCCCAAGTCGGCCTTTTTCAACTGGCGGGTTTCCGCCTTACCCTGTAATTGCTTGTAAACTTCGTAAATCATTCGGATGCCGCTGGCCCCAATGGGATGACCAAAACACTTGAGACCGCCATCGGTGTTGACGGGCAGTTGCCCTTCCATACTAAAAGTTCCGGCGGCCACGTCATCACTGCCCCGGCCCCGCGGACTAAAGCCCAAGTCTTCGTAGATTATTAACTCGGTGATGGTAAAGCAGTCGTGAACCATCGCCAGGTCCAGCTCCTCCCTCGAATTGGCAATGCCGGCCTCTTGGTAGGCGGACTGGCCGGCCCGAACGCTCTCCGGGAAATGGGTAAAATCCCAATCACTGCGTAGGGCGCCAAAAGCGCCGACGGACAGGGCCAGGGCCTTGACCAACACGTAATCGCGCCGGAAGCTGCGGGCAATTTCCGGCGTGGTTATGATAGCCGCCGCTGCGCCGTCGCTGACCCCGCAGCAGTCGAACAGACCCAAAGGCCAGGCAATCATCGGGGCGTTGACCACCTGCTCCGGGCTAACCTCCTGCTGGAAGTGGGCCCGGTCGTTAAGGGCTCCGTTATGGTGATTCTTGGCAGCGATCCGGGCCAAGGTGTGTTTGCCTTCCTCATAGGAAATTCCATACTGGTGAAAGTATCGGGTCGCCGCCATCGCAAACTGGGCAGGCGGAGGCGTCGGCGGCGTAACGTCCGAGCCGGGCGCTTCGGGGACGGCCAGGCCGGAAAACCCCGAGTCCTTCAACTTTTCCACCCCCACCGCCAGCACAATGTCGTAAATACCGGCGGCGACGGCGTAGGACGCATTGCGAAAGGCGTCGGTAGCAGTAGCGCAAGCGTTTTCAACCCGCGTTATCGGAATATAGTCCAGCTTCAGGGCCTCGGCCAGAGGTTGACCGGTGCGGAAACTGCTGACCGTGCCTAACCAAGCAGCTTGCACCTCTTTGGGTTCAATTCCGGCATCAGCGTAGGCTTCATAGACCGCTTCCACCATCAGGTCGGCGGCGCTGGCGTCCCAGCGCTCCCCAAATTTGGTGCAGCCCATCCCGATAATAGCAACCCGATCCTTGATGCCGCGCATCGCCCTTGCCCCCTTATATAATCCGGATCCAGATGTAATCTCCGACTAGTCCTCGTCCTCAAATCGGCGGGGGATAGCCTTCCAGTAATAGTTGTGAATGCCGTTGACCACCCGTAGCTTGCGAAAGCTCATTGCCACCGGCATACCAACTCGCACCTCAGCCAACTCTCGATCGGTCATCATACATATAATTCGCCCGCCGCCCTGGAAATCCACCGCGCTAACTACCAGCGGAAGGTCAACGGCCCCGGCGATGTAGTCCATCGAGTAGGTAAACACCTCGCCGGGCCGATCGCTCAAACGGACGGTGGCGAAGTCGTCTTTGGCCTGACAGTTAACGCAGACTCGCTGGGCCGGATATTGGACGTAACCGCAGGAACTGCATTTCCCGGCATACAACCGCAGATTCTTATCGTTATCTCGCCACAGCGCCGAAACCGAAGGCGCCGCCGGGGTAGGACGACGGGTCGCCTCATCAGTAGTCCATAGCTCCCGCCAGCGGGCGTAGGTCTCATAGTTTTCCAGGGTTCGCCCCGTAGCCAGATGACCGGCCAAGCCACCGCGCCGCCGCCTCTCCCAGACAAACGAATCGGTTGTACGGAAAGACAGCAGGTCGCTGCCGTCCCCATAGGAAACGGTCAGAAGCAGCTGCCCAGCTTTCGCCTCCTCCAATGCGCCAACCAGGAGCATCAGGGGGAAAGCAACTCCGGTGTTGCCCAGTTGGTCGAAGAGGGGGTCCTGAACCTGGTCAGGTTGAAATCCCAAGCGGCGGGCCAACCGGCTCTGTCGCCGGGCGTCCGGCCCATAGAGAGCTAACTTGGCAAAATCCTGGGGCGTGAGGCCGTGCTTGTTCAGAAAGCCGGCTACCGCTTCCGACACAATGCGCTCCAGACCCTCCTCGGTGGCAAAGCGGTCTTCCCAAGAACGAACAAAGGCATCGCCGGCGGAGCGCCAGTTATCCAGCATATTTTCGGTGATGGAGTGGGAGCCGGCAAGTTCAGCCTGGACGCCATCGCTGCCCACCAGGAAAGCGGCGGCGCCGTCGCCGGAGTTACGCTCAGTTTCACTTCGGGGCGGTCCCTGACGGGTGTCGGCGGCCACCACCAAAACCTGTCCGGCCGAACCGGCGGCCACCGCATCCAAAGCGGACTTGAGGGCGGTAGCGCCGGCGCGCAGCACGTCAGTAATATCGGCGGTGAAGATGTCCCGACGCAAATCCAGGGCCGTAGCAATAATGGCGGCGCTCTGTTTTTCGGCGTAGGGGGCGGTCGTGCTGGCAAAAAGCAGGCCGTCCACTTCCTGCCGGTTCCCCTCCCCCAAGCAATCCAGAGCGGCAGCCACCGCCATAGTGACGCTGTCCTCATCAAAATTCGCCACGGCTCGCTCGAGGCCCCTACCAGAAGAAGTTCCCCAACCGACAGTTTCCCGGCCCAGGCGATACTTGGGAATATAGGCCCCCCAAGCGATAATTCCAACCAAAACCTTCCCTTCTCCCTCTAGGATTAGGCGCCGAAATTTGGGCTATGCTATCAGCCGTCAAGTTCAGGTGTCAATTGATGCCCGACCTTTGACGGCGGCGGCCAACGACTCCCTTCCGGCTGGGTCTCGATTTGGCTGATTCCAAATATGTTACAATTGGTCTAGCTATAACCTACCTCGACGAGAGAGGTTCTTTCCATCCTGGCGGAAGGGCGATAAGGGAGACTGGCGACGTGAACAAATTTCGCACTTTTGGCGCTTACCTGGTCGTCTTGGCCGTCGGGGCGGCTTTGGCGCTGGCCGTAAATTACGCCTTGGGCAATGGCTTGGCGATGAGTAACGGCCAGGCATCCACCGCGCAGGAACTGCCAGCGGAGTTTGACCGGCTAAGCGAGGCTTGGGAACTTCTCCAGCGAGAGCATATTGACCGGCTGCAAATGGACCCGGGAAGCCTGAGCGACGGAGCAATTCGGGGAATGTTGCAAGCCCTGGACGACCCTTATGCTTCCTATCTCGACGCCCATCGATTTGGCGTGGAGTCTGAAGAGGTACGCGGTTTCTTCGAAGGAATCGGCGCTCAAGTAGGCATCCAGGAGGGGCGGTTAACTATTATCGCGCCGCTGCCCGATACCCCGGCTGAACTGTCCGGCATCCGGCCCGGCGACATTATTCTAGCAATTGACGGGGAAAGCGCCGATGGCCTTGGCCTCCTGGAAGCCGTAGCGCGGATTCGGGGGGAGCGAGGCACGACCGTGGAATTGCTAGTATTGCACCTGAACTCGCCGGAACCGACACTGATCCCCATTACCCGGGGGGTCATTCCCTTGGAAACGGTGCGGTTCGCCTTGCGGCCCGACGGCATCGGCCACTTAAGAATCTCCAGCTTTTCCGACACCACCAATCAGCAGGTTGTGGCCGCATTGCAAGAGTTCCGGGAGGCCGACGGCGCCGGGCTAATCGTTGACCTGCGTAATAATCCCGGCGGCTTGCTGCAAGCAGTAGTGGATGTAAGCAGCCAGTTCCTGGAGGACGGCTTGGTCGCCTATGAACTGGACGGTCAAGGCAACCGACGGGAGTGGAAGGTATCCTCCGGCGGCCAAGGCAAGGACATTCCGATGGTGGTGCTGCTCAACCAATTCAGCGCCAGTGCCAGCGAGGTTTTTGCCGGGGCCATCATCGACCACAATCGGGCGCCCGTAATTGGAACAACTTCCTTTGGAAAGGGCAGCGTCAATACTATGCGCGGTCTCTCCGACGGTTCCGGCATTTTCTTTACCATAGCCCGGTGGTACACCCCTAACGGCGCCCTGATCGAGGGTTCCGGCATCACCCCAACCTATGAGGTGCCGGTTCCACCCGACGCCAGTTCCGATATTCAACTGGAACAAGCTATCGAGTTTCTACAACAGCGCATCGCCCAATACCGCTAAAAGCAGCGCAACCGGCCGCCGGGCCGAAACAGGGCAATATAAGTATGGCTAACCGCAAGAAAAAGACGGCAATAAAGCAACAACCCAACAACCGGGTAATTACGGCCAACCGGCAAGCGTTCTTCAACTACGAAATACTGGATCGCTATGAGGCCGGGCTGTCCCTTACTGGCACGGAGATTAAGTCGGTGCGCGCCGGCAAGGTGGACCTGCGGGAGGCCTACGCCCGGCCTCAAGACCGGGAACTATGGCTGCTCAACGCGCACATAGCCCAGTATGACCCAGCCAGTATTTACAACCACGACCCGCGACGGCCGCGTAAGCTGTTGCTGCACCGCGAGGAAATCCAGCGGATTACCGCCGAAGTCGGCCAAAAGGGCTTGACCGTGGTGGCCCTTCGCCTCTACATCAAAAACCACGTAGCCAAGGTAGAGTTGGGATTGGCCCGGGGCAAACGCCAATATGACAAGCGCCGGGCAATTCGGGACCGCGAGCTGGATCTGGCGGCGCGCCAATCCATGAGAGCCGCTCGATAACCGATCCTGACTACGCCGGTTAGGGTATAATCCGAAACCAAGGAAACATCTTGGTCCGGCCCGGATTAGTTGAAGACTTGACCCAGTCGGACAGATTCGAAAAGGAGGGCTACTATTGATAAGAAGCCTGGGAGATAAGACCCCAAAGGTCGCCGAGACTGCCTGGGTTAGCGAATTCGCCTACGTGGTCGGGGATGTGGAGATTGGCGAGTATAGCAGTATTTGGCCGGGGGTGACCATCCGGGCGGACGGGGAAGAAAAGGTCGTCATCGGAAACTACGTTAATGTCCAGGAAGGGGCGGTAATTCACGGGAACGGCTTGTTCATCGAGGATTATGTAACCATCGGCCACAGCGTGGTGGTTCACGGCGACCGCATCGGAACCGGCTCACTGCTAGGAAACAACTGCACCTTCCTCCACCGTTCAACCATCGGCAAGGAGTGCCTTATCGCCGCCAATTCGGTGGTGCTCTCCAACACTCACGTTCCCGACCGTTCCTTCGTCACCGGCATCCCAGGTACGGTGAAGCGGGAAGTCAGCGAGGAACAGGTCGCCAATATGAAGCGAACCGCCGGCCACTTAGTAGAGCGGGCCAAGCAATTCAAAGCCAGTGGACTATAGCGTTTACTCCCCATCAAAGCGCGACAACCGAGGCGGGGAAAGCTCCTGACGCTAATTCCGGTCCGGTTCAAACTCGGGGCCGGTTTCCGCCGGCCCAGCGCCTCTTTTAGAGGGGTTAGCCCCAGCGCTGGGCCACCGGAAGAACCTCGGCGGCCAAATGCTCCATCACCCGGATGCCGGCGTCCACCCCCTCCACCCGGAAATCATAAGTAAGCTGGTCGATGCCCAGTTCCCGGCAGTAGCAAGCATCATCAATAACTTCCCGGGTAGTGGCAATAACTACACCGCCGGTACGCACTGAAGTCTCCTCCGTCGCATCCAGATCGGTAAAATGAAGACTGCGCTTGAGCGATATGGATATAGTAGCCGGGTCGCGCCCGGCCCGCTCGGTCTGCTCACGCAAGTAGGGTAGGTTTTGAGCTACAAAGTCCGGAGCTTGGCGGGTAGTATGCCAGCAATCGCCATACTTGGCCGCCCGCCGTAGCGCCGGTCGGCTGTGGCCGCCGACCCAGATGGGAAGGTGCGGTTGCTGCACCGGCTTGGGGTAAAACTGGATGCCTTCAATGTTATAGTATTTGCCATGATATTTCGGTTCTGCCTGAGTCCACAAGGCCTTGAAAATCTCCAGGAACTCATCGCTCATCGGCCCCCGCTCCGCGTAGGGGACGCCCAGCGTATCAAACTCCTTCTCCAGCCAACCGACACCCACGCCGCAAATCATCCGGCCAGCGGTCAGCACGTCCAGCGAGGCAAACATCTTGGCCTGAACCACCGGGTTGCGGTAGGGCAAGATAATGACGGTGCTGCCCAATTTAATGGTGTCGGTGCAAGCCGCCAAATAGCCCAGTAAGGTCATCGTTTCCAGAAACGGCTCTTCGGCCGGTCGGGAAAAAGACCCGTCGGCAGTATAAGGATACTGGTTGGTACCGCCAGTAGGCAACAGAAGATGATCGCCAACCAACGCCGACTCAAATCCCAGTTGCTCGGCCCGCTGCACAAACCGGCGAATCCCCTGAGCATCGGGTAGCCGGGGAATGCTAAGTCCTATTCGCATACACCGAATCACTCCTTCGCAAAAAAGGGAGCAGCGTCCTGTTTCCACCGCTTCCCCTTGTAGAATCTCCTAGGAACACCGCCAGGCGGTAGTGTAGCACAAGCGCGTTATGTTCACCCGGAATTGGAGGCCGGAAACTCCTGACTGCTAGCATCCGGGAGGATAAGTCCGGGTGGAAATTTCCCTGCCTTGTGAATCAAACAGACCGGCAGTATCCGGATTGTCCTCGGAGTTTCTCCAGATGGCGCTTTTCCTACCAAACGAAAACCCGCCCCATTCCTTATGCACCTCGCCCGTGTAAACCCGTATCCTCTGGCCCGGTTCCAGATTAAACGATTTACCGAATGTAAACACCGGCCCGCGGGGGCCTAAGTCCTTCAACTTCCAGCCTTTCAGGTCAACAGCAGCGGCGCCATTATTCCAAACCTGCACATACTCATCGGCTTCGGTTCGAAGAACCTCACCGTCATAGAAAATACACTCGATAACCACTCCCTTAGCTAGGGGAGTTAGCGTAGGTATAGGTGTGGGTATAGAAGTCGGCGTGGGAACCGGAGTAGACGTAGCGGCGGGAACCGAGGTTGGCGTGGGAACCGGAGTAGGCGTAGCGGCGGGAACCGAGGTTGGCGTGGGAACCGAGGTGGGCCTAGCGGTGGGAACCGGGGTGGGCGTGGGAACCGGGGTGGGCGTGGGAACCGGAGTAGGCGTAGCGGCGGGAACCGAGGTTGGCGTGGGAACCGAGGTGGGCGTAGCGGCGGGAGCCGGCGTCGGGCTAGGCATAGCCGGTTCAAGCGTCGCCGTTGAAACCGGAATTGGCGTAGCGGCGGGAACCAGGTTAGTCTCTCTACTTGAAGTCGCCTCAGGAGCAAAAGAAGGGTTCCAAGCCGGAAACGGTAAGGCTGTCGGCAATAGTCGAGAAACCGGAGTGGGAATAGGGGAGTGGGTTACCGGAGAATATGGAAAGGGCGTCGGGTTTGCTTTAGGCCAGAGCTTCTCCTGAGTCGCCGCCGGCGTTGCCCGTTCCGGCTGTGGCTCTACTGAACCAACCTCGGCCGCAGAGCCGCAACCGGCAAAAAGTATGGTTAGTATAAGGGAAATCAGAACAAACGCTGAGGAGCTGAGCTTTCCGGTTAGCTTTACCATACGCGACAAGAATGTAGCGCAGACCCGGACTTTTAGCAAGACCGACTCCCTGGTGCAAACTTCCGCGGGGTGTCCCATACCCATGCCTGGCCTAATGTCCGGGTCTTCCATTGCCAGGACCGCCTCCGGCTCCGACGGAAGAGGGTTAGGGCGTCCGGACAACCCAGGGAGTAACTTTCCTGCTGCCGATTCGCTCCAATTTACCAAATGGCTTAACCGTGCTATAATCAGGATACTAAGGAAGCGAGCCAAGATAGCCGGCAAGTTATCCAAAGGCGACGGGCTTTCCTCTCAATTTGGAAGGGGGCCGGAAAGCTTGGGATTACGCGCCGACGGCGGATGAGGTGGGGTTGGTGGGACGGCCCGCATTGTTCAGCCCTGAATAAAGGTTGATTGATAAGAGGCGCTCCAAAACTCCCAGCTACATCGAGAGCTATTTTAGAGGAGGATAACCGTGGACAAAGGAAGTGAAGTCTTCAACGCCGGTCCCGTGGACATTACCTTGGAATACCGGGAACTCATGCCAGATCAGGGTCTTTGCGTACAGGTCTTTGGCAAGGTAGACGACAACGACGTCGAAATCCTGCGCTTTGACTGCTTTGACCAGTTGCCCCATTACCACTACGGCCCAGCCAACCACAACATCCGGCTGAATATGGACAAGACCACCGTGGGCAACCCCTTCGGCTGGACGATGGATAACCTGCGCGACAAACTACCGGCGTTGATTAAGCGCTCCGGTTACGACGACTTGGCGGCGGCGGTGGAAGCCAACCCGGTGTCCAAGGCCACTCTGGATGCGGTGGAAGCCCGGGGCCGGGAAATGGCGGTCAGCAAGCGCCGAACCGTAACCCATATGTTCGAGCGGATGCTGGAAGACGACGTCTTTACTGTCGGCAACCTGCGCATCGGGCTGGAATACCGGATACTCCCCCAGGCCAACACCGAGGGGCTGGCGATTCACGTCCTGTCCGACGTGGCCGGCCAGAACGTGGAACTGCTGGCTTTCGACTGCTTCGTCAATGGCCCCCACTACCACTACGGCCCGCGCAACCAGGACATCCGCATCTATTGGGACACCACTACCTCTGGCGAGACCCTGCGCTGGACTTTGGACCAGTTCTATGCCGGCAATATGAAAAAGATGATCGATCGGGCCGGCTATCCCACCATCGCCAACGACGTTGACGAGAATCTGCTCCAAGCGACTATGCCGGACATCGAAAAGCGGGCGCTGGAGTTGGTAGAAGAGAACCGGGGCGTGCAAGACGACCCCAAAAAGGCCTTGCTCAAGGAGATTGAAACTCTCCGGGAACGAGTAGCCGCCCTGTAGCGTCTACCGGGAAGCCGAACAAAAACGGCATAAGGATGGCCCGACAGCGCTGTCGGGCCATCCTTAGTCGTATCCAAGTATTGATTATCGGTTTGAAGGGCCGCGACCTCACTCCCTGCCGGTTACATCATCGTGTAGCCTCCGCTGACGCTCAGGGTTTGGCCGGTAATAAAACTGGCCGCATCGGAAGCCAGGAAAACCACGGCGTTGGCAATCTCTCCCGCCGTACCCATGCGCCGCAGAATATATGCCCGCCGTGCTCGCTCCAGCACGTCATCGGTAAAGATGTCCCGCATCTGGTTCCACATACTTTCCGAGCTTAGGTCTTCCTCCGACGGCGGCACAATTAGCCCGGGGCAGACCACATTGAGCCGCAGGCCGTACCGGCCCATTTCTCGGGCAATGGCCTTGCTAAGGGCGATGACCCCGCCTTTGCAGGCCGAATATACCGCTTCCCGGTACTCCCCCATACGTCCGGCGTCGGAACTGATGCTCACAATAACCCCGGATTCCCGCTCGATCATGTGCGGCAGGACAGCATGGATGCAGTTGATGGGACCCCACAAATTGACCTGCACCTCTTTCTCGTGTTCCTCCCGGGGCTTTTCCATAAACAGCCGGTCAACCGTCCAGCCCACATTATTCACTAACACGTCCACGCTGCCAAACTCGGCGATAGACTGCTCCACCATTGCGACTACCTGCGCCCGGTCGGTAACATCGGCGGCAATCACCTTAACCCGGCTGCCGCTGTCCATTTTAGCCACTTCAGCAGCGACCAACTCCCCCTGAGCGGGAACCAGCTCGGCAATGGTAATATTGGCCCCTTCGACGGCAAAGGCGTGGACGATGGCGCGGCCAATGTTGGAACCGCCGCCGGTTACGATAACGTTTTTACCGCTCAATCCCAGTTCCATGATAGCTACCCTCCCGGTATCTGCCGGATTATTATCCTCTAAAAGACCCACTACCAGTCCGTCCCGCTCGCCGGTCCCGGCGCCGGGGGAATGCCCCCAAAACGCAGCCGGAGCAAACCCTTAATGTCCTCGGTAGCCGTACCGGTTATGTTGACCGTGCTGGTGGGGTCGTCATACCACTTCACTGGAATGGAGCTTATTCGGTAGCCTCGTTTGGCGGCAATAATCAGCAGCTCAGTGTCAAAAAACCAGTTGTTGTTTGCAATGTGCGGAATGATGGCTTGGGCCGCCGACCGAGTCAGGGCCTTGAAGCCGCATTGGGCGTCGGGGAAAGGGGTAAAAAACATAGCTTTGATTAGCCGGTTATAGCTGCGGGAAATGAACTCCCGTTTGAAGGCGCGAGTAACCTGCGATTCCTCGCTTAGCCGGCTGCCGGTAGCTACGTGGTAACCGGATTCCAGGGCGTCTATCAGTTGCGGAAAGTGGCGCAGGTCAGTGGAAAGGTCCACGTCCATATAGCTGACCAAGTCCGCTTCACTGGCCAACCAGGTTGCCCGCAAGGCCCGTCCCCGACCTTTCTGAGGCAAAAAAAAGTAGCTGACCCCCGGGTAGCGCTGGCAAAGCTCCTCCGACACCGAGCGGGTATGATCTACGGAAGCGTTGTCGGCGATGATGACCCGCCAAGAGTTAACCACGTTAGCGTTAAGAAACTCGGTCAACCGCCGGATGCTGCCGGGCAGAGCGTCCTCCTCGTTATAAACTGGCACCACAATGTCCACAGAGGCGGCCATAAGCTACCTGGCCTCAACAAAAAGAGAATGAGCCTCCGACCAACCGTAGGATGCCACGCGTTAAGTGGGGACAGTCCTTCGGGTTAGGGCGGCATCGCAATCAGTGCCGGAAGTGGCGGACGCCAGTGAAGACCATCGCTATACTATGATGGTTGGCCGCCTCGATTACTTCATCGTCCCGAATGGAGCCGCCGGGCTGGATAATGGCGGTGATACCGGCTTCAGCAGCCAGTTCGATGTTATCCGGGAAGGGGAAAAAGGCGTCGGAGGCCAAGACACAGCCCTGGGCCTTATCGCCAGCGATCCGTTGAGATAAATGCACGCTGACCACCCGATTGGGTTGGCCGGCCCCCATACCTATCAGCGTCCGGTTTTTGGCGAACACGATGGCGTTGGACTTAATGTGCTTTACCGCTGTCCAAGCGAAGGCCAAGTCGTCCATTTCAGCTTCGGTGGGGGAGCGGTCGGTGGTCGTTTTCCAGGCAGACGGCTCCTCCTCAATGGCGTCCGGCGTTTGTACCAGTATCCCGCCGGTGATGGGCCGAAGGTCCAGGGCAGGCCTTCCTATACTTTCCCCGACCGCAGCCACGGCCAAGATACGCAGGTTGCGCTTGGACTTGAGCAGGTCCAGGGCGGCTGGCTCATAGCCCGGGGCCACCACAACCTCATAGAATACGGTACTCATAGCCTCAGCGGCGGCGACCGTTACCGTCCTGTTATAACCAACAATGCCGCCAAAAGCGGAAACCGTATCGCCTTCGTAAGCCTGCCGGTAGGCTTGGGCGAGGTCGTAATGAGTGGACAAGCCGCAGGGGTTAGCGTGTTTCACCACCGCTACGGCCGGCTGAGCGAAATCGCTGACCGTACGCCAGGCCGCATCGGCATCCATCAGATTGTTGAAGGATAGCTCCCTCCCGTGTAGCTGGCGAGCCTGGGCAATACCGCCGGATACGCCCCCGGCAGGAACGTAAAGGGCGCCCTGCTGGTGAGGATTTTCCCCGTAACGCAGGGTGTTGGCCTGGGTCATAGTCAGGGCCAAATGTTCCGGCAGGGCCTCCGAGTCCCTTGCTTTCTCCGCCAAGTAGCCAGCGACCGTGGCATCATATTCGGCCACGTGCCGAAAAGCCTTGGCAGCCAGGTGGCGTCGTTCCTCGGTCATCAGCCCGTCGCCGGCAAGTTTGTCCGTTACCCAATCATAATCCGCCGGATCAACTATCACTATTACCGCAGAAAAGTTCTTAGCGGCGGCTCGCAGCATCGTGGGGCCGCCAATGTCTATGTTTTCCAAGGCATCGTCCAACGCGACGTCGGGTTCGCTGATGGTAGCGACAAACGGGTAAAGGTTCCCAACCACCAAGTCTATCGGTTCTATGCCGTGCTTTTTCAGTTCGGCCAAATGGGCTGGAGAATCGCGGCGGGCCAACAACCCACCATGGATGACCGGGTGCAAGGTTTTAACCCGTCCATCGAGAATTTCCGGAGAGCCAGTTACTTCCGACACCTGGCGCACCGGCAAACCCCCTTCCTGGGTCAGGGTTTGATGAGTCCCCCCGGTGCTGATTAGCTCCACTCCGGCGGCGGCTAAACGGCGGCCAAACTCAACAATTCCCGTTTTATCGTAAACGCTTATCAATGCCTTCAATTCGCCTATTCCTCAATTAGGTTATTTCACGGCGGACAGTCTCGACGGGCGCCAACGCCAGAGTTGTTAGTCAACTAATTAAAAAGGACTTGCTCATCTCCCAAACGTTCCACCACCTGGCCTACGACTACTGCGTCGGGGACGGCGGCCTTGATTTTAGCGATGTCGCCTTCCCGGCAAACCGCCACCATTCCCAAACCCATGTTAAAGACTCGGTACATCTCCGCTTCGACCACCCGGCCTTCAGCCTGGATGAGGGGGAAAATCGGCGGCACGCTCCATGAGCCGGGCTCGAAGCGAGCGGCCACCTGGCGGGGCAGGATGGCCGGCATTTTACCCGGCAGCCCGCCGCCGGTAATGTGGGCCAGTCCCTTTATCGCTCCCAGGGCCGGTTGGAGCATCGGATAATAACAGCGGTGCCGCGCCAGCAGTTCTTCGCCCAGCCGGTGGCTCAAGTCTCCGAAGCGCCGGAATAGCACGGAAGGGTCGGCGTCAGTATTGAAGACTTGCCGAACCAAGGAGAACCCGTTAGTGTGCAGCCCGTTGGAGGGGATACCAACCAAGCAGTCGCCCGGTGCGATGGCGTCGCTGTCCAGTAGGCCGCCCTTTTCCACCACGCCGACCAGAAAACCGGCCAAGTCAAAGTCATCGCCGGAATAGAGGCCAGGCAGCTGGGCCGTTTCCCCGCCAATGAGCGCGCAGCCTACCTCTCGACAGCCCCAAGTAATCCCCCGCAGCAGGGTTTCCATTCGTTGCTCGTCCAGAGCGCTGAAGGAGATATAGTCCAGAAAGAAGAGGGGTTTGGCGCCTTTGGTCAAGATGTCGTTCACGTTAAGGGTAACCAAGTCCTGGCCGATGGACTCATAGTGGCCCAACTGCGCGGCAATTTTCAGCTTGGTGCCTACTCCGTCCGCGCTGGCTACCAGAACCGGCTCGCGATAGCCGGAAAGCTGAAACAGACCCGCAAACCCCCCTCCGGAGCCAAGCGCTTCCGGGCCATGCGTCATGGAGGCGAAAGCCTTAATCCGGTCCTTCAGGTTTTCCATAACATCCAGGTTAACCCCGGAGGATTGGTAAGTGTCGCCGGCCAATGCCCCCCTCCCTACAATTAGCTGTAAGATTGCAAGACATTGTAGCATAAAGGGGTATCGGAATGACTCTGCTCTGATAGGCTAAAGCAAGAAACGGTCAAACTTCCGGCAGAGAACGGCCGGGCAAAAGCCAGTTCATAATCTGCTGCCGTACAAAAGCGAAACTAACTGGTTACACCAGCAAACCGCTCAATATCCATAACGGCTTTTTCTTGAAAATCGTTTAGAACCGGATATTGGGTGTCGGCGTTTTTAGTAAGGTATAGACTCTCCTTTCTTCCCAACGCCTCTATGTCTTCATGGACAACCAGACTAATGAAGGGTAGTTCGGCTTTCTGAAACTCCAAGAGCGCAATAGCTACGTTCTTAGCCTTATCGTTACCCCGTACTCCAAAAACATAGAAGTTGCGATTGTTGCGCATTAGCGACCAGTCCACACTGATAGGGTAATCAGGGAGCGGAGATTGATCGGCAGTAGGCTCAAAGCAAGTCAGTTCAGTCGTAATATAACTCCTCAAGTCTTCGTAAAAGGCGCTACGGACGATTTCTCTGTTCCAATAACGCATATTGCACACTTTCTGCACACAGCCTGCAAACTGCAAAATACCCTCATACAACATATCCAACGAAGCATCCAGATGAAGATTACCATCGCTGTTATGAACACGGCTGTTTGTAAGAATGCTATCGAATATCCCCTGCTTCACATCGGTGTTGATATCATAGGTATAAGAAAGTCGCATCAAGGTCATGCCAAAATCACAGATGCGAACATAACCCTCACCTTTAGGACTATCCATCAGGTAAATATCAATCATATCCCCGTCCTCGTGGAATACCGGAACTATCAATTGATAATTACCCGAACGGCGTTGATAAAAATCAAAACTCTTTGCTGACACGTGGTTCAATGAAGCTACAAGGCTATCGATGTCCATTAAAAAGCCTCCCTTGCAGCAATTCCGATGCGGGGAAATAGTCCATAAAGTTGGTTGCGCCTATATCCCGGAAGAAAACTGCGAGCGCTTCTTCAAAAGTCCGGTATCGGTCGGTAGTCTCTCTATGTTTTTCTTGAGGCTGTGTGTTCCTGTTCGCTATTTCCGCCGCGGTAATGCGGTGAATGTGCGGCTTTGTACGGCGCCCGTCCGGGTGTTTACTAAATTCCCCGTGAGGGCCGTTATAGCGAACCAGCGTGATAGCTCCCAACGTTGGATCGTTAGTTTGGTAACGCGGCCCAAGGGAAAAGTTTTCGATGAACTGTATGCTCTGACGAACGAAAACCGTCAACGTTAAAACCCTATCCGAGGTTATTTCCAGTTCCAAATCCCATCGCTTATGACGGTTTTCATCTTTATAGCCTCTAGCCGGTTTCTTCTTGCTGATTGTTTTGGAGGAGTCCAGCAGGCGCTGAATTCTCCGGTCGGTTAACATCACACGTCCATTACCGGAAGGAAGCATTGGCCGCAAATCCCCCGCGAATGCTCAATAAACCGGAAACACAGGAGAAGCCTTTGTCGAAGGGTACAGAAGGAAAACCGGTGCGAAAGCCCAATAACCGGAAGCTTTATTCGGTATATTCCATTACCAGCTTGCCCAACTGGAGTTGGACCGGCACCGGGTAGTTGCCGGTGAAGCAGGCGTCGCAGAAGCCGCCGTTCTCGCCTTTCGCGACGCCCAGCAACCCTTTGACGCTCAGGAAGCCCAGGGAGTCGGCGCCGGTCAGCGCCCGGATTTCCTCAACGGTCTTATTGGCGGCAATCAGCTCATCCTGATTGGCCATATCTACCCCCATGTAGCAAGGAAACTTGATCGGCGGGGCGCAGACCCGGACGTGAATTTCCTTGGCCCCGGCCCGGCGCAGTACCCGAATAACGTGGGGAGTGGTCGTTCCCCGCACTATGCTGTCGTCCACCACCACCAACCGCTGGCCATGGATGACCTCCATCAGCGGATTGAATTTCTGGCGAACCCCCAGGTCTCGCAACCGCTGCTCCGGTTCAATAAAGGTACGGGCCACGTACCGATTCTTGATTAGTCCGTCGCTGTAGGGAATACCCGATTCTCGCGCGTACCCCACCGCCGCCGCCGTGGAAGAGTCGGGGATACCTATCACCAAGTCGGCGTCAACCGGGTGCTCTCGGGCCAGTTGCGCTCCCATATCCTGTCGAGCCGAATAGACCAAGGCGCCGTCCAGCACGCTGTCCGGACGGGCAAAGTATATGTGCTCGAAAATGCACATCGCCCGTCGCTCCGGGATGCCGCTCCGCACCGAAGAGCGGAAGCCGTTGCGGTCAATCACCACTACTTCGCCCGGCTTAACGTCTCGGACATAGTCGGCTCCCAAATGATCCAGGGCGCAGCTTTCCGAGGCAATAACCCAGCCTTCCTCTAATTTACCCATACACAGCGGACGGATGCCTAACGGGTCGCGCGCCGCAATCAAAGTGTCTCCAGTTAAAGCCACCAGCGAAAAGGCGCCCTCAAGAATGCGCATACAGTGGAATATCCGCTCTTCCCACGACTGTCCCGGAGCGTTAGCCAACTGGTAGGCGATTACCTCGGAGTCGGTAGTGGAAGCGAACTGGCAGTTCCACTGCTCCTGAAGTTGTATCTTGAGTTGGGAAGCATTGATGATATTGCCGTTGTGGGCCAAGGCCAACCGTCCGGCGCGACCTTCGACCAACAGGGGTTGGGCATTGCAGGCTTGGCTGGCGCCGGTGGTGGAGTAACGGGTATGGCCGATGGCTATCTCGCCGGCCAAGGGGTAAAAGTCGCGCTCTCGAAAAATCTGGGTGACCAAACCCATATCGGTATGGACGTTGATGTTCTCCCCGTCGGAGGCGGCGATGCCGGCGCTTTCCTGCCCTCGGTGTTGTAGCGCGAAGAGACCGAAAAACGCCACCCGGCTGGCCTCGGCGCCCGGAACATAAACGCCAACGACGCCACACTCTTCTCGAGGATGGTCGAAAGGGGCCCGCAGCTTAGGAACCGCAAGCTCTATACTCACCCTGACATTCTACGTTTCTTTAATACCGCAGGTCAACGATTTCCACCCTCAATTTCCGGCCAGGAATGCGGGAACGCTGGAAAGGCAAAACAATAAATGACCGCTTTCGGGAGGTATGGACCGAGCGACCTATATGCCCTGCCCAGGCCCTGTTAGTCCCGGTAAAACGCCCAGCTATCGCTTTGGAATGATCGTAACCTTGCGATCTTCCCCGAAACCCATACTCTCGGTGCTGACGTTATCGCTTTCGGCCAGGGATATATGAATAATGCGGCGGTCGGCGGCGGACATCGGCTCTAAAGAAATGCTCCGACCGGTTTGAGTAACCCGCTCAGCCACCTTGACCGCCATATCCCGCAAGGAGGCTTCCCGCCGTTGCCGATACCGCTCTACGTCCAGAACTACCCGGACGCCATCGCCATGTTCTTTGCGAACAATCATATTGACGATGAATTGCAAGGACTGGAGGGTCTGCCCCCGGCGTCCAATAAGCAAACCGGAGTCGTCGCCGGTCAAGTCTATAATTGGGCCTCCCGCCTCTGGATCGTTAGCAGCGCGGATAGTGCAAACAACATTGACCCCTGCAGTTGAAAGGATATTATTCAGAGCCGCCAAGCCCAAGCCGGCCGCCGTGCCTTCACCCGCTTCCGTCGGGGTCTTTGCAGTCGCCTCTGCGTCGATTCCGACAGCAGTTCCGGGCAGGCGGGATACCGGGTCTTCGGAGATGGTATCGCTGTCATCATCCCCGCCGGTATCATCGGTTTCGGCCGCTTCGACCGCCTCTTCCTTTTCCACGCTACCCGGAGCAGCTCTGGTCACCCGGACCCGGGCCATCTCGGCGCCAATGCCCAGAAAACCGGCCTTGCCTCTACTTAGTATTTCCACCTCTACCTCGTTGCGGTCTACGCCTAGCTCCTTCAGCGCCAGCTCTTCGGCCTCTTCGACGGTTCTGGCGGTTCGTACGACTGCTTCCATCGTTATCCATCTCCTTGGACGCCGCATCTCGTTCGGCAGATTGAGTCGGTTGGGTCGGCGCCGGCGTTGACCGGGGAATCAAGGGGAACAGAGGCCCCCAGCCGGTTATGAAATACTGCACGCCAACGCCGATTAAGTTGGAAACTATCCAGTACAAGGGCAGGCCGCTCGGCCATTGCAGAGAAAAGAAACCCAGAAATATGGGAATCATCCATAACATCATGGTTTGGCTAGACTGCTGACGCGGGTCCGGCGACGGGGTCATCGTCATCTTCTGCTGTACCCAGGTGGAAGCAGCCACCAGCAGCGGGAAAACTATGGGAGAGGGATCCGGCTCTCCCAAGCTTAACCAGAGGAACCGGTCGTTCAGCGGCGCCGCCGAGTGTATTGGGACAAAGGTAATCCAGGCATATAATTTTTGCGACAATCCTACCAAGTCTTCCGGTTTAGTGAAGAGCGTCTGGATGAGAACGCGGAAAAGACCGATGAGGATGGGTAATTGGACCACCAGCGGCCCCAAACAGCCCACGGGGCTTACTCCCGACTCTCGATAAAGGCGCATAGTTTCTTGAGAAATGCGAGCCCGGTCGCCGCTGTGACGCTCCTGGATTTCTCGCATCCGGGGTTGCAGTTCGCTCATACGCCGCATTTGGCGAATCTGCTTCAGGGTCAGCGGCAACGTTACCAACCGCACCAATACGGTAAAAGCGATAATAGCGAGACCCATATTGCTGAAACAGACTACATATAACACCATCAAGGTGTTCAGCATCGGCCGGATTATTACTTCGTTCCAGAGGAGAAAGAAAAACTCCAAGGAGACTCCTATCCTTCGGCTGTTACCATTCAGCTAATGGGCAGCTGCTTGGCCTAATTGCACGGTTCCTGTTTTGCGGTGTCGTAACACCAAATAGTCTCTTTGTCTTGGCCTTCGGTTACTGCAATTCGCCGTACCACGCCGTTATCGCCGCTGACGAACACCGAATAGCGTTGAATGACCGATAAATTAGTCCGATTAGAGCCAACGCCGGGCGACACCGGCGGCGCGCCAACGGCCAGAGGCGATTTTATTTCCGATTGTTCCAAGCTGGGCAGATTGCTGATTACCTCACCTTCTTGCAAGCTGGAAGGACTGGTGCTTAACAGGCGCATCCTGCCGTCCACGGCGGCCACCACCAATCCCAGAGGAACCAGAACCGGAGTGGAGGCCACCGGCCCCCCCATGTTGTGCCGCCACAGAGCTTCCTTCGGTTCGCCCGGCGATGCAGCGGCGGAATCCAACGCATAAACGTTGCCGTCCATTGAGGGGGCGAAGATGGTCTCTCCATCAGTTACGGCGCCGGCCCAGAACCAGTTGCTCCCTTGAAACTCCCATTCCAGCCCGCCATCATCAGCGTCAAGGGCGTAGAGCTTCTTGTCAAAGGCTCCGACGATGACCATCCCATCGAAAAGGAGCGGGTCGGACACCACGGCCCCGCCGGTTTCAAACCGCCAAAGCTCCTCACCATTCCGCAAGTCAACGGCGTAAACGTGGCGGTCTTGGGAACCGAAGTAAGCAATGCTATTGAGGACGGCCGGAGTTGACCATATCTTGCCTCCCGTTACAAAGGGAGACCAGGGCAGCTCTACGCCGTCAGCGGCATTGTAGGCATAGAGGTTGCCATCTTCCGAGGCTACCAACAGTATCGTTGCAGGACCGGTGTCGCTGCGAATGACGTCGGCCAGCGCCGGGCCGCTAATCAGCGGTTGGGGTTCCTTAGCCGGGTCGGTACGCACCGCTTTCTTCCAGCCGGTCGCATCGCTGCCCGTATCGGTAGAAACGGCGTAAACGTATCCGTCCACCGCGCTTACAAAGACCAAGTTTAGGCTCGGACTTACCGCCGGAGAGCCGAATACGCCCTTCAGCCCTGCGCCAGACCCCAATGGAGGATAGGTCCAGGCAACCCGGGGTATCCCGGAGCCGAAATCTTCTAGCGCCCGAATTTTAACCTGCCCTTCGTCCCCGCCTAAGTCTTCGCCCAGCCTGACCCCCAAATCCTTTAGGTCTCCGCTCATCGGGGATGCGACATAGACCCGTACCGGGTCGCCTGGTTCTGCGGAAAACTGGACGGTAAGGGGCGCCCAGCCTATGTTATCGCCGCCCAGGTTGGGCGTGCAGGCAATGGCGCCAACAGCAAGGAAAGCGGACAACAGCAAGGCCAACCGGCTAAAAGAAATCAGCCGCAACCCTGACCTGCTGACTGAAGGGTTGCCTTCGGCTGACGGGAAAACGGATGCAACTTTTGTGGCGGCGGTTTTCGAGAAAATAAAGGATAAAGCAAAAGTCATAAAATTATGGCGCCGACTATCGCACCGGGTCGTAGCCCCTTCCTCCCCCAGGACGGCAACTTAACAGTCGTCCCAAACCCAGCCTGCTACCCCTAAAGACGCCGTATTCCTGAATAGCATCGGCGATGTAATGAGAACAAGTAGGAGTGTAGCGACAGGCCGAAGGCAAGTAAGGAGAGAGGGCTCTTTGATAGAACCGAATAATAAGGAGCACGGCGCGTTTCATTAGAGAATTATTCCGGTGTAACGTCGGTAAGAAACAAATGGGTACGTCTCAACAAATTATCGGTGGCCCCTTTCAATTGCCAATACTCGGCGCTTTCAGCTCCCCGTCGGGCGATGAAAACTGCATCCCAGCCTCCCTTCACCCGAGTCTGTCGAATTGCTTCCCGCAATCTGCGTTTTATCCGGTTCCTGGTAACCGCATTACCGATTCTCTTGCTGACCGCAAACCCGAAGCGACTCCATTGCAAGCCATTGGGCAACACCCGGATTACCAGCAGCCGGTCAGCTACGCTGCGGCCTTCCTGGTGAATCTGGGAAAAGCGTCGGCTCTCGGTTAACCGGAACCGTTTTTGCATTCCGTATCTAAAGGCCGACGGTTAAACGGTCAATTGATGCCGCCCCTTGAATCTGCGGCGTCGTAGGACGGCTCGCCCATCGGAAGTCCGGGACCGGGCGCGAAAACCGTGCACCCTTGCCCGACGGCGTTTCTTTGGTTGATAAGTGCGTTTAGGCATTATTCCATTACTCTCCAGTCCTCGGATTATAGGCCGGGAAGGTAGGCCGCGTCAAGGGAATTTTACCCTCCGCTAACGCCCAAACCCATCACAACCCAGCCACCGCCTCAACCAGCGCAAATGAAAAGCCCATGCGACCCTATACGAAATGAATCCAGTCAGGAAAAGCGGCGCTCGGCGAACCGAAGCTTCCCCCCAATCCACTCATTTATGTTAAACTTGCCGCCAGCGCCCGGCTACCGGATAATCCTATCATACTGAACCCCGTCACTACTGAACATCGGAGGTATCCAGCATGTCCCCACGAAAAAGCCGGTGAGGTCGTTATCGAATTGCTCCGTCAAGGAGAAGGTGTTTCCCATATTTTCGGCATTGTCGGCTCCTCTATTCTAGACCTCCTTGACCCGCTATATGACGATGATTCAGTTTCAATGCAGTTTATCGGGGTACGCCACGAACCGGGAGCGGCGCTGATGGCCGACGGGTTCAGTCGCATCTCCGGCGCGCCTTCGGTTTGTCTGGCGACCAACGGACCCGGCGTCCTCAACCTGACCTATGGCATCGGATCGGCTTACGTCGCCCATTCGCCGGTGGTGATATTAGCGCCCTCGGCATCTCGGGAGCGCCAATACCGGGATTCCACCCAAGAGTTCGACCAAGTAGCTTTGTTCAAGCCAATCGCCAAGGCCAGCTTCCCGATAAACAAGATCGAACGATTGCCCGATGCGCTAAGGCAAGCCTTCCGGGTAGCCACCTCCGGCAAGATGGGGCCGGTGATGGTGGATATACCTAGAGACTTGTTGCCCGGCCCCGAGATTGAACTGGACTTGGTGGCCCCGGAGAGCTACCGCTCCGGCCAGACCCGAGCCCGGGGCGACCGCACCCTGGTGAACCAGGCGGCTCGCGCCCTGCTTTTGGCTCAGCGCCCGGTTATCGTAGCCGGCAGCGGGATCCAATGGAGTGACGCTGGCGAGGAAGTAACCCGCCTGGCTGACCTGATTGGCGCCGCTGTCGTCCCGGTGATTATGAACAATAACTCCTGGGATTCCGAAAAGGCTTACCAGCGTTACGCCTTTGATGAACGCTACGGCGGCGCAGATACTAATAATCCCAGATATGACCGTTACGCCGAACAGTTCGGCGGCCACGGGTTCTACGTGGAACGCCCGGAGAATATCGGGGATGACCTGCTAACCGCCTTGCACGCCAACGGCCCCAGCATTATAGAGATTCCCACCGACCCGGACCAAATGTCCCGGCCAGCTCGGCTGGCTGAAGCTCAATCGCCGCAGTCGCGTTCCTGACTCAATTCAATCGCCAAGTCGGGCTAATTGACTTCTCTCAATGACGAGCGGAGGCAAAGGACCGGATAGCTCGACCGCTTACCGTAATTTGAAAGCTCGCCATGAGGGATTTTGTCAACGAAGCGCTGACCGGAAACGGCCGGTCTTTCCCGGTCGGGCCGAGGAAGAAGGTGTATGGAAGAGATAATACTGCCAAAAGAAGTAAATATCGACGGCTCAGCTATAATCGTCCTCTGGAATGACGGGCATCGCGGCGTCTATCCGCATCGAATGCTGCGGCTGAACTGCCAGTGCGCCAGTTGCGTTGAAGAAATGACCGGCCGGCCCCGCCTGGACCCGGCGACGGTGCCTGAAGATGTGCGCGCCGTGGACCAAATGCCGGTGGGTAATTACGCGCTCCAGTTCCTGTGGAGCGATGCGCATTACACCGGCATTTACACCTTCCGGTTCCTGCGTGCCGTGTGCGCTTGCATCCCCTGCCAAGAAGCCCGCGCTTGGCAGAGTCAGAAGGGTTAGCGCGCTCCTTAATAAACCCGGACAGGCTTTAACGAAAGATTGACACGAACGCCACAGCCGCTGGTTATAGCCTGGCCTAAGAGTTTTCCTGGCTCCCCGTCGTGTAAGAACGCTTGGGCTTGGCGGGCGGCTTGAGCTTGGGCGCCGTGAAGGTGTTGGACTTAAAGGAAAAGGTGGATAGCTGGCGCTGGCCCGGTTCGTTGCAACCCTTGCAGGGAACCGGGGCGTCGGCTAGAGATGCCGGCCGGATGGATTCATATTCTACATTGCAATTGGCGCAGTAATATTCGTAAATGGGCATTATTCCTCCGGGTTGGCAACCTTGCTGCTACTAATTTTATACCAAGTTCGATGGGCATCCTAGCCCCAATTTCAACCTCAAAAAACTTTATTATGTCACCAGTGGAGTAAAGGAACATGACCGCATCCAACCAAGTTGTCATCATCGGCGGCGGCGCGGCCGGTTGCGCCGTCGCCTTTTACCTCTCCTTGGCCGGAGTGAAAGCGACCGTTATTGAACGGGAGGGCGTCGGCTCCCAAGCCTCCGGGTTTTCCGCCGGAGGGCTTAATCCGTTAGAGGGAGCCCACATCCCCGGCCCTCTCGGCCCCTTGGCCCAGGAGTCTTTCAGATTGCACCTGGACCTTTGGAACCGCCTGCGGCGGGACACCGCCCTAGACTTTCAGAACCGTAGCGTAGCCTTAACCAAGGTCGCTTTTTCAGAGTCGGAAGTTCCGTCCTTGCAAGATTCGTTGAATACCTTTAATAAAGCTCAAGCTGACGGTTTCTCCGGAAAATGGCTCGACCGGCAACAACTCCTCGAGCTAGAACCTCGCTTATCTCCCGAGATTCTCACCGGAGTTTATCTGCACGGCAACGCTTCCCTGGAGAGCCATTTGTTCACCCGCGCCCTGGCCGCCGCCGCCGAGAGCCGTGGGGCCAGCATCCGCTCAGCGCTGGCCCGAGGCGTGCGGCTGGAGCGGGGGCGAGTCCAAAGCGTAATCCTGGAAGACGGCGAAATCCCCTGTGATCAGTTGGTCCTCGCCGCCGGCCCCTGGTCCCGGGAAGCCGAACCCTGGCTGGACATTTCCTTGCCCGTTGACCCGCTTAAGGGAGAGATTTTGCGACTGCAACCGGAAGGGCCACCCATAAACTCCGATTTTTCCGGGGCCGGTTCCTCCCTCTACTCCAAACCCGACGGCCAGGTCTGGTGCGGCGCCACCGAGGAATGGAAGGAGTTCAACCGAGAACCCACCAAGGCAGCCCGTCAAATCCTTTGGGATGCGGCGGCAAGGCTGATCCCCGACTTGGCCCGCGCCCGCCTGATACGACACACCGCCTGTTTGCGTCCCGTTACCCCGGACTGGCTGCCTATAATCGGCCCAGCCCCCGGGTGGGAGAACGTTTACCTGGCAACCGGGGCCGGTAAAAAGGGTATCCTGCTCAGCCCAGCTATTGGCAAGGCCACCGCCGACCTTATCACCCGGGGCGAAACCGAACTCTCCATTACTACTTGTTCTCCGGCGCGGTTTTCCCCGTCCACCCGGCTAGACGCCGCTATTTCCTCCGATAGCGTCCCCGGCGACTGACCGCTTATCCCTCAATTTCAACTTCCGCATATCCGACTTAACTGGTCGGTCGGGAATTCCTCTAATTGCGGAAGAGGCGGAAAAGGATTAGCTATGACCACCACTAACATCACCACCACCGCGAGCGCTCAGACCGGAGCTTTGCGGGGTCTCCGCGTCCTGGATTGCGGCCACTACATCGCCGGCCCATTACTGGGTATGCTGCTGGCCGACCAGGGAGCCGAGGTCGTCAAGTTGGAGCGACCCGGCGGCGACCCGGCCCGCAGCGAACCAGCCTTCGCCACCTGGAACCGGGGCAAGCGTTCCGTCGTCCTCGACCTGAAAACTGAAGCAGGAAAAGAAACGGCCCGGCAGTTGGCTCAGATTTCCGACGTCCTTATTGAGAATTTTCGCCCCGGCGTAGCCGACCGCCTGGGCATCGGCTACCGGGAACTGTCCACTCGAAACCCCAAGCTCATTTATTGTTCCCTTCCCGGCTTTGGAGAACCTGCTCCGCACCGGAACCGACAAGGCTGGGAATCCATTATCGGAGCCGCCACCGGCCTCTATCCCAACATAGAGGACTCGGCGGAACCGCTATTTACCCCCTTACCGATTGCCAGTTCCTTCGCCGCTATTGTAAGCGCGGTGGCTGTTACCATGGCCTTGTTGGCCCGCGCTCATAGCGACCGCGGTCAGCGGATCGAAGTTCCCCTTTACGATGCTATGTTTACCGCGATGGGCCGCCACCTGGTGAAGTTCCACAACCAGGAAGAGCTGGATACCCGCTCCCAACCCCGGTTGCCGATGCAGCGGCAGTACCGGAGCGCTGATGGTCGGTGGGTACAAAACCACGGCAACTACCAGCGATTTGTTCACCAATTCCTGGAGGCGGCCGGCAACCCGGTCTGGGGAACGGCCGCCATAGCCGACTTTGGCCGGCCGCTGGATCTGGAAACCGCCGATATGTGGCTGCAACGCTTTGAGGAAACCTTCCGCCAGCGTACGGCCCTCGAATGGCAGGAGGCCATCAGCGCTGCCGGCGGCGCCTGCACCGTCTGCCGGACCGTGGAGGAATGGCTGGTTCATCCCCACCCTCTAGCCGCCAAAATGGTAGTGGAGGTGGAAGATGCCCAATTTGGACGAATGAAACAACCCGGCATCCAGGTTCGGCTTCGCAGCACGCCAGGGGCGATCCAAGGGCGCGCCCCGCTATTGGGTGAGCACACCGACGAAATCCTGCACGAGTTAAAACAAAGTTCTTCAGCTCCGCCCGCCACCAGGCCGGCAACCGTCTCTCCTAGGGCCGACGTTATTATCGGCGCCCTCCAAGGGGTGCGCGTCCTGGACTTGTGCATCGTTCTGGCCGGCCCTACCTGCGGCCGCACCCTGGCCGAATATGGCGCCGACGTGATTAAGATTGACGACCCTTCCCGCCCCTATGACCCTTCCGGTTCCCTGGACGTTAATCGGGGCAAGCGCAGTATTCTGCTGGACCTAAAAGCTGAGGAAGGCCGCCAAGTCTTCTTTAGACTGCTGGAGACCGCCGACGTGGTGGTGGAAAACTATCGCAAGGGCAGCCTGGGCAAGCTGGGACTGGGCTACGACGACCTGCGCCAGCGCCGACCGAACCTGGTTTACGCTTCCTTGAACGCCTATGGGTATGATGGGCCTTGGAGCGAGCGGCCTGGCTGGGAACAGTTGGCCCAAGCCACCAGCGGAATGCAGGTAGGGCGCGGCGGTCGGGACGATGCGCCCCTGTTGATGCCCTACCCGGTCAACGACTACGGCACCGGAATGATGGGCGCCTACGCCGTGGCCCTCGCCCTCCACGAGCGGAATCGCACCGGTCAGGGCCAGTCGGTAGATAGCGGACTGGCCCTGACCGCCGGACTGCTCCAATCTCCCTTCTTCCTCGATTATCCCGGGTTCCAAAGGAATGAACCGGAAGGACGAGGGCTACGGGGATTATCCGCCCTTTCCCGGCTCTACCAAGCAAGCGACGGCTGGTTTTATCTGCATTGCCCAGACGCCGCCGCCCGAGGCCGCCTGTTCGCCCTGGACGAGTTCCAGCCCCTGACCGACCATCCTGATTTGGCCGACCCCGCCAACCTTCTTGCCACGGCCGCCGCACCGGGAGGGGTTCCGGCCCAGGACGGCCCTCTGGCCGCAGAGCTGGCCGCCATCTTTAGCCAGGGCAACCGCGCCCATTGGCTAGAGCGATTGAACAGCGCCTGGATCAGCGCTATTGAAAACGTAGGTATCGGTGACTTCCGCAATGAACCCCAAGTTAGGGCGGCGGGACTTATAGTAACCCGAGAGCATCCCGGCCAAGGCTGGGCCGACCACCTCGGCAACACCGCCAAGTTGTCCGAAACTCCCATGCGACTGGGCCGCCCCACACCTATCTTGGGCGCCGATGCCACTGAAATACTGGGGGAGGTCGGCTATTCGCCAGCGGAAATGGCAACCTTGCTGGCCGGCCGAATAGTAAAGCAAAACGCTCCACCCAGTAGCCGGCGCCCCGTAAGCCCGCATCCCGTAGATGGAATAGATGAAATCTAGACGGGTTTGTTACTAACTTTTGGCGGGCGCCGCATCCCGTAAATGGAATGGATGAAATCGAAGCGGGGCAATCGCAATCAACCCGTCCTTACCCGGTTCCAGCACGGGTTCCCCTTCAGAACTCAGGGACACCTGGCGCAATCCCCGGATGCAAACCCGGCAGATACGTGATAAACTTTAGCTTGATGGGTCCTTTGTTTGGGCCTTTTGGTATATATTTCTGTCGGGCAAGATAGCGTTAAAGTACAGGTTCAGGCTCCGTCAGGTTTGCGCACTCCTACGGCCGCCGGGGCTGGTGCGGGAGGATAAAGGGCTTTGTTGCGTCTTTACAACACCCTGAGTAAACAAGTTGATGAGATTCACCCCATCGAGCCGGGCCAAGTCCGGATGTACACCTGCGGCCCTACGGTGTACCGTTACGCCCACATCGGAAACCTGCGCACCTATATGATGGCCGACTGGATCCGGCGCGCCTTGGAAGTCGGCGGAAACCAGATCTATCACGTCAAGAACATCACCGACGTAGGCCACATGCGCCAAGAACTGGTTGAAGCCGGGGGCGACAAGATGATAATGGCGGCCCTAGCCGAGGGCAAGACCATCCAGGAGATTGCCCAGTTCTACGCCGACAGCTTTCACCGGGACGAGGCGCAGGTAAACATTCTCCCCGCCCACGTCTATCCTTGGGCTACCCGGCACATCCCCGAAATGATTTCTATGGTAGAACAGCTACTAGCTAATGGCTACGCCTACTCGGCCGGCGGAAACGTTTACTTTGATGTCCCCCAGTTCTCCAACTATGGCCGGCTTTCCCGAAACTTCGGCGGCAACCTGTTGGAAGGCGTGCGGGCGGAGGCCGATCCCCTCAAGCGAGACGCCCGGGACTTCACCCTGTGGAAGGCGGCGGAGCCAGGCCGGGACGTTAAATGGGACAGCCCCTGGGGAGAAGGTTTCCCCGGTTGGCACATCGAGTGCTCCGCCATGGCTCACAAATACCTGGGGAAACGGTTCGACATTCATACCGGCGGTGTGGACAACGTTTTCCCTCACCACGAAGATGAGATAGCCCAAAGCGAGGGCGCCTTTGGCGATACCCACGTCAACTACTGGATACACGGCCAGCACCTGTTGGCCGACGGCGCCAAAATGGCTAAGTCCTCGGGCAACGTCTTTTTGCTGGACGACCTGGTTTCCCGCGGAATTGACCCGCTTTCCTTCCGCTATCTTTGCATGACCGTGCGGTATCGCCACCGAATGAACTTCACCTTTAACTCCCTCAAAGCCAGCGAAAAGGCCCTTTCCAACTTGCGCAACCGGATTTGGGAATGGAAAAGCCTGCCGGAACTGCCGGAACTGCCGCCGGAAACTGAGGAGTGGCGCGAGAAGTTCTGGAACGCCGTCGAAAATGACTTGGACTTGCCGACCGGTTTGGCCCTAACCTGGGACATGGTCCGCTCCGGTTTGCCCTCCCAGGCCAAACTTTCTCTCCTGCTGGATTTTGACCGGCTGTTTGGCCTTGACTTGGATCAAGTGCCGGCTGCGTACCAAGTGCCAGAGCGGATCGTAGCCACCTTAGGAAGGCGCAATACACTCCGGGAACAAGTCAACTACCCTACTGCCGATAACCTGCGAGCCGAGCTGGTTTCCAGCGGGTACGTGGTTCAGGACACGCCCCAGGCAACCCGGGTACGGCCCAAAACCTCCCTGGAACGGCTAGAAGAGCGTTGGCGCTGGGTCTCCTCATCCCGCGAGGTGGACTCGGCCCTCGATTCTCCAGACCGTTACGACTTCACTTTCATCCTTAACGCTTATAACTACGTGGACGACGTGCAGCGGTGCGTAACCGCCATGCGGGGTTATGCTCAAGGTTTTACCGCTGAGATTATCGTCATTAACAACGGCTCCACCGATAACACCGCCGAATGGCTGGAGCAGTACCAGGGTGACGACGCCGATTTCCACGTCGTTCACTGCGACCACGTTATTGGAGACGCGGCCGGCAAGAACATCGGCTTGAAGCTAAGCCGGGGCAAATATATCGTCATCCTAGATGCCTCAACCGAGATTGTTGGCGATGTCTTGAAGCCAATCGCGGAGCAACTGTCGGATGAATCCGTAGGCATCTTTGGCCCTTATGGCCTTACCACCGACGATATGCAGCATTTCCACGAAGAGGTGGAAAAAGGCGAAGCTGACGCGATGCAGGCTTACTGCATGGCCTTCCGGCGGGAAGCAGTTAAGAAAGTTGGCTTGATGCACGAGGGTTTCCGCTTTTACCGGAACCTGGACATCGACTACTGCTTTCAATTCAAAGAAAAAGGCTACCGGGTGTTGGCTGACAGCAGCCTCCCGATGGTGCGGCATGAACACCGACAGTGGACCGAGTTGGAAGACGGCCAGCGGGACGAAATGAGCCGCAAGAACTTTGGCCGCTTTCTGCGCCGCTGGGGCAATCGACCAGACCTGCTTATCTCTGCCGGCGCCCGGGGCTTTGAGACCGGTTTCCACCACTAACCGGAGAACGGCCCATCCCTTGCGCCTACCCTTTCCAGGGCTCAAACTGGAAAGAGCTATTTCCCAGTTCCGATTAGCTGAGTCTCCTCCTTGATTCCACCGCTATTGCCGGCCCCAGCAGGTCGCGCAGACTTCCCGGAAGTCCCTCCCGGTAAACTCTTTGGGGCAAATCGGAATCGGCCGGTCAATGTCGCAACGTACCGCTTGACTGACCCTTCGACAAACTCAAGGTAAGCGGTTTAGGTAACACCGACCTTAACCAACTTTGCAACTTCCAAGCGCTTAATTTACTGCCTTCGCTCCTACCCCTTCCCGCTGATTTTCCCTCTTGGAGATACCTATCTTCCCGGTCGACGACCCTATACGGTTACCTAAAATTGTCGGTGGGACCCAATTGATTGCGATTCGAAATTTAACCAATTTTGTCCAATGTTCAATTTACGCTTTATAGCGAATTATCTAAATTATTGACTTAATACAGATAATAAATGATGAAAGTCTGTGAAAAAACGCATGATAAGCCTTTAATATACCTGTTTACCTTCTCGGTTACCCAGCGTCAGGTTACCTTGACGCTGAAAATCTGGGGTGCTAGGTTTTCTTTAGCCAAGGCCAATACTGGAGTCTCTGCCTGATGATGGATGATGTGGAGCGGCTGTTGGGAGGCGACCAGCGAACCCTTTCCCGGATGATGACCCAGCTGGAACAAAGAGACCCGGTAGCGGCCTCGGCTATGCAGGAAATTGACCGCTATACCGGCCGCGCCTACACCCTCGGCATCACCGGCCCGCCGGGCGTGGGCAAAAGCACCATCGTCGACTGCCTCACCGAGCTTTTGCGCAAGCAGGGTTCCACTGTTGGAATTATCGCAGTGGACCCCAACAGCCCCTTTAGCGGCGGGGCCCTCTTGGGCGATCGCATCAGAATGCAGCGCCACTATCTGGACCCGGGGGTGTTCATCCGCAGCGTTTCAACCCGGGGGCAAGCCGGTGGGCTGCCCCGAACGGTCAAAAGCCTGGTTCGTCTCCTGGACGCCGCCGGTAAGAACATCATCATCGTAGAGACCGTGGGCGTGGGCCAGACCGAGCTGGGGATTATGGGAGTGGCAGATACGGTGCTGGTTGCCTTGATGCCCGAATCCGGCGACGCAATCCAGACCCTGAAAGCCGGGGTGATGGAAATCGCCGATATCTTCCTGGTCAACAAGTCCGACCGGGAAGGCGCCAACCGGATGGCGGCGGCTATCACCACAATGCTTCAAACCAACGCGCAACCGGCAGACTGGACGCCGCCAGTAATACTCACCCAAGCTGACCGGAGCGAAGGAATCGCAAAACTGTGGGACGAAATCCAAGCGCACCGCCGCTTCCTCGACTCACCATCCCCATCCGGGGGGGATAACCCTCCATCCCGACTGGAACAGCTCCGGGGCCAGCGGCGGCGCCAAGAGTTTTTGGAAGCGGCGCAGGATGAACTAAACCATAGGCTTAACGCCATCATCAAGGAGGACCCGACGCTGAATCGGCTCCTCGAAGAGATTGCCACTAAAGAACGGGAACCCTTTTCGGCAGCCCTCGAATTCCTGGACGGTTCCGACCTCTTAAACTCGAGTTTTGTACCGGACAACAGGGACGGCTAGTTACTAACATCCGGCAATCAATTCCCCATAGTGATAAGCCCAGCGCCTCAAAGGAATCTCGCAAGAGAGTGATATGTTTTATTTGGGTGTTGATCTGAGAACCTCCCCAAAGCATCCCAGCGCGGTATCGGTCATTGACAACATGTCAAGGTTAGGATTCATCAGTTCTTTCTCCGCGGATTCCGAGCTCTTCAAAATCATCGAGAAGTATCAACCGGAAGTTATCGCCATTGGAACGCCTCTCGGTTTGCCCGATGGCCTTTGCTGTCTGGAACCAACTTGCGAGTGCAAACCGACCACGCCTCAAAAGAAGGGCCGCCAGTCGGAGATGGAACTGGCCCGGATGGGCATTGGCTGCTTCTTCACCAACAAAGGGTCAATAATTCGCCGCTTAATCTACCGGGCAATCAGGATCAACCGGCAATTAACCGACTTAGGTTACAATACGATTGAAGTGTATCCCTACGGCGCCAAGGTGGTTCTCTTCGGGGATAAGGTTCCACCCAAAAACAGCCCCAAAAGCCTGTCTTTCTTGAGAGAGCGGTTGCCCACCTTAATCGAGGGCCTCGATTCTAACCTGAGCGCCCTGGACCGCAACTCCTGCGACTCTCTCATCAACGCCCACACCGCCCTGCTCCACTCCCATAATGCTACCGACTTGGTAGGCACGGCCTCAGAGGGCTTCGTAGCCCTGCCTAAGCTCATCCGTATCGACGCGGGCCAGCAAACCGAAGGCCATGCCCTCCCTCCCCCCGGCTCTCCAATTGATTTAACCCCAACGCAACCCCTTTGTGTCCCGGGGGGACAACAAGGGGATACTTGTTCCGACCTTCGGTTCAAGGCATCGGGTCAGCTTTGATTGGCGTCTTTGCTATCACCGTTCCCTTGTTGAGCGTTACCCCCCATTCCCAGGAAGGGCGCCAGCATCGAAGTAAACTCCATCGGAAAGATGAACTTGGTCGAAGGGCTGGAGCCTAGAGATTTGAGAGTGTCAAAATACTGAAGGCTCATAGTCTTGGCGTCAATCGTGTTAGCCACGCTGTAAATCCGTTCCAAGGCCGTGCTGAAGCCCTGAGCGCGCAGGACGGTGGCCTGTTGGTCGCCTTCCGCCTCCAGAATCGCCGCCTCCCGGTTGCCCTCGGCTTGAAGGATGGCCGACTGTTTTTCCCCCTCGGCTCGGTTGATCTGGGACTGGCGCTGCCCCTCGGACTCCGTTACGTCGGCAGTCTTAATGGCGGCGGCGGACTTTTCCCGCTCCATAGCCTGCTTCACCCCCGGCGGCGGGTCAATCTCGTTAATAGCCACGTTCCTTACCTTGACCCCCCAACGGCCAGTGTTCTCGTCCAAGGACAGTTGCAGCTGTCCCTGGATTCGCTCCCGTTCCGCCAGAGCCTCCGCCAAGGTGATATTTCCAATTATCGAGCGCAACTCGGCAACCGCCAAGTTGACTACTGCCGCCCGAAAGTTCTGAACGTCCAGCACCGCCTTCCGGGGGTTGTCGCCATCGGGAATCACTTGGTAGTAGATAACGAAGTCCATATCCACCACCACGTTGTCGGTGGTAATGTATTTCTGGGTAGGAACCCGCTCAGTCAGCTCCCAAATACCCACCTTTTGGCCACTGTAAATCACCGGCGCTAGGAAACGCAGCCCCGGCCCCATTACCCGGACAAAGCGGCCAAAACGCTGCACCACCAACCGTTCCTGTTGCTGAACAACGGAGAATCCTAGAAAACTCATAGCTACCTCCTGAACCAACTGACAAAATGTAGCGGAACCAGGCTTGCCAAACCATCGTGCAATTTCCCCGTGGTCAATCCATTTCCGTTAATGGGATAACCGTCAAAATCAGGTCGTCAGCTTTAATCACCACCACGCTTTCGCCCACCGGTATCACGGTATCATCATCGGTTACTGCCGTCCAGTTGCCATCATCCAGCTGGACGATGCCCCGAGGGGCCAGTTCCGTGACCACCGTTCCGATTTGCCCCAGCTTAATCAGCTCATCGGACTTCCGGTCCTCCTGGCGGGACTTGCGAACCTCCCACAGCAGATAGCCCAGCCCCGATGCCAAAACCGCCGCCGTGCCGCCCAGCAGCCAAAAGTTAACCCCAATGACCGGCAAGGTTGGCGAAGGACTGCCGAACTGGGCAAAGAGCAGAAATCCCCCCAACAACAAGCAGATAAGGGCGCCGGCTCCCAGGATGCCAAGTCCCGTCACCTGGATTTCCAAAAAGGCTAAAACCATCGCCAACAGGATTAAAATCACCCCGGCCCAGTTGACTGGCAGGTTTCCCAATGCCAGGAAAGCCAGGATGAGGAGAATTGCGCCAACCACGCCCGGCGCAATCAGGCCAGGATTGAACAGCTCCACCACGATACCGAGACCGCCCAGGGTCAGTAGCAGGAAAGCCACATCCGGGTGGGCGATAAACTCCAGAAAATGCTCCAGCAGGTTTTTCTCCAAGTCTTGAAGCTGCAATTCCCCGGTATCCAGCCTCCAGGAGCGGCTGCGAGTCGTCGCCTCGCGTCCGTGCAGTTGGGCCAGCAAGTCGTCGGTATCCGCGGCGATAAAATCGACCAAGTTCAATTCCACCGCCTCGAAGGCGGTAAAGGAAGAGCCTTTCCGAACCGTATCTTCCAGCTTTTCCCCGTTGCGGCCCCGCTCCCGGGCAATGCTCCGGATTAGCGCGGCGGCATCATTAGTAACCTTGTTCGCCAACGTTTCGTCCAAATCCTTACCAGTAGCCGATACTGGAGTAGCTGCGCCGATGTTGGCGCCGGGGGCCATAACCGCAAAGTTGGCGGCGGCGGTAATAAAGGCGCCGGCGGAACCGGCCTGCGCCCCCCTGGGCGATACGTAAACCGCCGTGGGCGTTTCCGACTCCAGCAGCATCTCTACGATTTTGCGAGTGGAACTCATTAAGCCGCCGGGGGTATCCAGCCGAATGATTACCAGAGGGGCTTCCCTATCTGCCGCCACTTGCAGGGCACGGGCGATATACCGCTCCTTAATCGGGTTGATGACCCCGTCAACGTTCAGAACCACCGCCTCAGGACTACTCCGCGCCTGAGCGAGAATCTGCCCGGTCAATCCCAAAAGCAGCAGGGCGCCGAACAACAGGGTCAGTCCAAGCCGAACCGGCCTCAACCAAGCCGGCAGTTCGCCCCCCGCCTCAAAGGTGTAATTCTTCCCATATCTTGTCAACATTTCCTGTAATCATCCGTGAAGTGTATGCTTATGTCAAACTAGGACGGGCGCCAACCCGCCCTTAAAGTTGCTGGCAGTGGCGTTCATCTCTTCTTCCGGCCCAAGCCTTCCTTTGACAATGACCGGTTCCTTCCCGTTTGACGGCGCAAGTAAGCCACTCTACAATAGGCCTATATAGGCTTCAATAGGCTCACCAATATACTGAACATTACGGATTTGACCTGACGTCGAGGAGGCGATGATGGCTTACGATTTTATCCTGGTGGAAAAAGAGGAAGGGGTGGCGATTCTCACCTTGAACCGTCCGGAAAAGCTTAATGCGATGAACCGCCAGCTTAACCGGGAACTACAGGATGCGGTGCGGGCGATGAATGACGCCGAAGATGTGGGTTGCATCGTGATAACCGGGGCCGGCGAGCGGGCTTTCTCCGCCGGCGGCGACATCCACGAGCAGCGGGAAAGGGACAAGGAGGCCGATCAAGACTCCCGGGAAGAGCAAGACCGGAATCGATCACGCGGCGCTTACGACATCAGCTCCTCGTTGAAACCGGTCATCGGGATGATGAACGGGCTGGCCTACGGCGGCGCGGCGGTCTTGTCCTCTTCGTTGGACATCCGCATTGGCTGCGAGCGCACCAGTTTCCGCTTCCTGGCGGCAGCCTACGGTCGAATAAACTCAACTTGGACCCTGCCCAACCAGGTAGGCTGGCCCATCGCCAAAGAACTCTTGTTCACCGGTAGGGTAGTGGAGGCGGAGGAGGCCTACCGTATCGGCCTGCTCAACCACTTGGTGCCTTCAAACCAACTGCGGGCCAAAACAATGGAAATCGGCGTCGCCATCACCAAAAACCGCCGCGAGTCGGTAATGGGCATTAAAGAACTGCTCCTCCAGCACATGGCCTGCGACTTGGAACAGCAGTGGGCCAACGAACGGGATTTCACTACCAACCGGGTACGGGGCTACAATGCCGAACAAGCCTTCCCGGAGTTCATCTCCCGGAAGGGGCGCGGGTAATGCCCGATATTCTCCGACAGGAGCTGGCATCCCGGTAATGCAAAGGCGGATATTAAATCCACCCTTTTACTTCAGCTGAACTCGAACTAAATACCACTATCCCCCGCTTTCCAGCGTGCCCTTGGTGCTGGGAACCTGGCCCAAGGCCCGAGGGTCGGGTTCCACCGCATCCCGGAGGGCGCGGGCCAAGGCCTTGCACAGGGCCTCGGCTTTGTGGTGGGGGCTGCTTCCGGTCAGAACTTTGGCGTGCAGGTTTATCTTGCCCTCCAGCGCAAAAGACTCCAAGAAGTGGCGCACCAAGTCGCCAGACAGGGTTTCCACCATCGCGTCGTCCAAGGTAGTTTCCACTACCGCATAACCACGTCCGCTCCAGTCCAGCGCCACCATAACCAACGTTTCGTCCAAGGGGACGATGGCGTGCCCCATACGGCGGATGCCTCGCACCTCGCCCAAAGCCTGGTGAAAGGCCCGGCCCAGCAGGATAGCTACATCTTCCACCAAATGGTGCCAGCCAACGTGAACGTCGCCTTGAGCCTCCAGAGTTATATCAAACAGGCCATGCCGGGCTATCTGGCTAACCATGTGGTCGAGGAATCCGTTGCCGGTGTTAACCTGGTACTGGCCTTGGCCGTCCAGATTGACCGACAGGGAAATGCGAGTCTCGGCGGTTTCCCGTTGCAGGGACGCCGCCCGGTTCGGCGCCGGGGCTAATGAGGTTTCCGAAATGTCTTGCCGATCCAATTCCTTACCCTCTTACTAGAGCGGACAGGGCAGCGATTACCTGGTCCGTTTCTTCCGGCAGCCCCACGCTGACCCGCACATAGTCCTTAAGTTGCGGCGTGTTGAAATAGCGGAGGAAAATGCCGCGGCGGCAGAGCCCTTCGAAAATCTCCTGGCCTCGACCTTCCGGCAGTCGGCACAGGATAAAGTTAGCTTGAGAAGGCCAAGCATCCAGGCCAGGAATCTGCTCCAGTAGGCCCATCATGCGTTCCCGCTCGGCAACTATGGCTTGCACTCTTTCTAACAAGGTCGCCCGGTCTTCCAGGGAGGCCAGCAGGGCGACTTCCGCAGCCAGGTTGACGTTGTAGGGCGACTTCATACTCATCATAGTACGGGCAATGTCCGGGTGCATTACGCCCAAGCCGATCCGCAGCCCGGCCAACCCAGCCCACTTGCTGAAGGTGCGCAACACCACCAAGTTCGGATACTCTTCAATCAAGGGCAGCCCAGTCTGGCCGCAAAACTCGTAATAGGTCTCATCCACCACCACTACCGCTCCGGTGTCCAGCAAGGCCCTGATTTCCGCTTCCGCGGCGGTGTTGCCGGTAGGGTTGTTGGGCGAGGCTAAAAAGATAGCCTTGGTATGCGAATCCACGGCGGATACCATTGCTTCCACGTCAATATCAAAGGTGCGATTGCGTGGCACCGACTTTACTTCCCCGCCGCAGACCTCGGCGGAAAAGGCATACATTCCAAAAGTTGGCGCAGGTATCACAATGTTTTCCCCGACGCTCAAAAACATCCGCAACAGCATATCGATCAGCTCATCGCTTCCGTTACCGGCAACGATCCCCTCCGGGGACGCCCCCAAGTAGCCGGACAAGGCATCGCGTAACTGCCGCTGGTCCGGATCTGGGTAATGGTTATAGCGCTGAAAACTGCCCAGCGCCTTGACCACCTGGGGCGACGGACCAAAGGGGTTTTCGTTGCCATTGAGCCGGATTACCTCCTCCGGGGAGATTCCGGCTTGCTGGGCCATCACTTCCATCGGGTCCACGCCGTCGTAGGTCTTGAGCCGGCGGATGTGGGGCAACAAGAGGTCTCTAACGTCTGTCATATCATTTTCCGTTCCGGCAACGGCTTCCCCGCTTACCCATTGGCAAAGGCGGGAGCCAGGCAGCCCGGCGTTTGCCGAGTTTGTGGGGTCAGCCGCCGCCTTTCAAGCTCTCCAGGCGCACTTCAATAGCGCTGGAATGGCCGGTGAGTCCCTCGGCCTGGGCAATTTGGACAGCGGCAGCGCCCAGAGCCTGGAAGATTTGGGGACTTAAGCCCACCACCGGCATGGTACGCATAAAATGGTGGACGCTGAGGGCGGAATTGAAACGAGCGGTGCCGCCAGTGGGCATCACATGGCTAGGCCCGGCGATGTAGTCCCCCATCACCTCCGGGGAGAACTCACCCAAGAACAGGCCGCCGGCGTTCTTAACCTGGCCGGCCCAGGCCCAAGGGTCGGCCACCATCAGACACAAATGTTCCGGCGCGATGCGGTTGGCTAATTCTACGGCGTCGGCCAGCGTATCCACTAGCACAATTTGCCCTTGCCGTTCCAAGGCGCTACGAGCCAAGTCGCCCCGTTCCAAGATGGAAAGGCGAGCTTCCAGTTCCTGTTCCACTTGCTCCACCAGCCAGCGAGAATTGGTTACCAGAATGGCGGTGGAGAGCGGGTCGTGTTCCGCCTGGGCAATCAGGTCGGCGGCGCAAAAGGCGGGCTGGGCCGTTTCGTCGGCGATTACGATGGTCTCAGTGGGACCAAAGATACCGTCAATATCTACTTGGCCCTGCACCAGCCTCTTGGCATAAGAAACAAAGATATTGCCCGGCCCGCAAATCTTGTCCACTTTGCCAATGGTCTCGGTACCGTAGGACATCGCGGCAATAGCCGGCACGCCGCCAACCTGATAAACCGCATCCACCCCAGCAATCTGAGCCGCCGCCATCACCGCCGGGTTCAGCGGCTCGGCGCCCCGGCGCGGGGTGGTCAGAATAATCTCCTTAACCCCGGCCACCCGAGCCGGAATGGCGGTCATCAAGACGGTGGAAGGGTAAGCGGCGGTGCCCCCGGGAGCGTACAGGCCCACCCGCTCCAGGGGACGAACCATTTCGCCCAACCCCTGCTCCAAATCCACCCAATTTCGGGGCAAGGTTGCTTGATGAAACTCAGTTATCCTTTGAGCCGCCAGCAACAGGGCAGCTTCCAGTTCCGGAGATATACCAGCGCGGGCTTCGGCCAGTTCCGCATCGTCAATCCGAAATTGGGCCAGGTCTGCGCCGTCCAGCAGGCGAGCATAGCGACGGATCGCGGCGTCTCCTTCCTGGCGCACGTCCCGGAGCATCTTTATTACCGACTGTTCCGGGGTTACGTCATCGCCAAAGACCTGCCGCGTCCTTTCCAGCGCCAGTTCCGGGAGCGAACCCAAATCCAGCGGGTCGAGGCGGGACAATACGTTCCCAGCTTCGGCCAAGCCATACACCAGGTTAAGCTTCACCAAGATACTCTTTCACCTGCAATAAAGTCTGATTCAATGCCCGTTCCCGGTAGGCGCCCAGTTCTTCCCGCGGAACTTTGGAATAAACATCCTCCAGGCTGGCCGGCATACCGGCCAGGAACCGGTCAACTAACTGCTGTACGTCGTCGTTATCCCGATACATCCGGTTCAAGGCCCGTTTGAGCCGCTCCCAGTCAAAGTCTCGGCCCATAAAGCGGGTAACCCATTGCCGCCATTCCTCAAGAACGTCGGCATCCAGAAAGGCTGTTTCGACGCCTTGCTCCCCGCCGCAAATAATGCTGCCAGCGTGACCAAAGCCTGCCATTTCTTCATGAGCCTGGCGGTCCATTTCAAGCTGCAAGGCCCGGTCCCAGATTTGAGCCTCAACCTCGTCTCCAGCCAAGGTGCTTTCCCGGGAGAAGTGAGGCCGGAACATAGTAGTAATCCAGACCTCATCGGCAGTCAGGTGGCTGACGTAACCCAGCACGAAGGCCCGAGTAGCCGGGGGCAAATTCCGGCGGTCGGCTAGTTCCGGGTAAAGGTGGAACATCCGCCGCGTACCGTCGCCCACCAACTCCAGAGACAACGGCGCAAAGTGGGTGCGCTCCCGGTTCCACTTGGTCATCGCCCGAATGTCGGGAGCCGTGGAACCCAGAAAGCAACTGCCCAAATGGTCGTGGACGAAGCCCCAATCCAGTTCTTCGGCGACTTGCCGGGCAATATAGATGTGCATCGGCAGGTTAGGCATAGCCTAATCCTCAATTCCGGCGATAGGGTCAGCCGCCGCGTCGGCGGTAGGTTCAAAAAGGCGGTTAAACACCGACGAATCGCCCTTGAATAAGTAGCTTAGCTGCGAGGCGGAAATTTCTATGCCGCCGCAGTCCCGCAAGTGGTCAACCGCTTCCATCAATTGATCCTTCCGCACCAGCAGGCTGACACTGTACCAGTCCTGTTCCTCAACGTTGTAAACCTGGGCAATGGTAGGTCCGCGCAGACCCGATACCTCCGGGCGGGTCAAGACGGTAGAGCTTACTTCCTGAGATGAAGCCCCCCGCACATTGGCGGTCAAGCGGTAGTAGGGTTCAGCTCGCATACGAGCTTCCAGCATTTCGACGAACTCGCGGGCCAGTTGCAACCCAGCCCGGGTTTGGACCAACGTGGCGGTATTGCCAATCAGACAGGACTGGGAGCTAAGGATAGTGCCGCCTTCCAGCGTCTTAAGACGGTTCTCCCGCAAGGTAGCGCCGGTGGCGGTCAGGTCGGCTATCAGGTCGGCGTAACCGGCTACTGGCGCCGCTTCGAGAGTGCCGCTGACCGCTACCAGGGTGAAATAGTTAATTCCCCGCTGGAACAGGTACTCCCGCAGCAGCCGGGGGTACTTGGTGGCAATGCGCAGCTGCTTTCCTTCTTGGCGAAACTCCAGGGCCAGGTCGGCCAAATCGTCAATGGAGGAGACGTCCAGCCAGGAGTCGGGCGCCGCCAGCACGAAGTCGCAACGACCGTAGCCCAAGTCATCCATCAAACTAATTACCCGGCGTTCGTCATTGCGGTATTCGAGATAGCGATCCAAACCGGTAATACCTAGTTCGGCGCTGCCTTCCTCCACTTTGTTAGTAACATCCGCGCTACGTTGGAACAGCACCTCCACCCCTGGCAAGGCCGGAATATAGGCGGTGTAGCGGCGGGCGCTGGGACGCCGTACCGCCAAGCCGCAAGAACCCAGGTAATTCAGGGTCGGCTCGTAAAGTTCCCCATCGCTGGGGATAATCAAGCGCAGGACCGCCGCTCCGCTATAGGAAGGACGGCCATTATTTTCCAAGGTCCGGTTATTCAACATCCTCATCCAACGTCAAAGGTAGTCCGCTCCCCCTCGGAAAGGACTAACAGCACCCGTTTCATTCCGCGACCGGCGGCATAGGACAAGCCGTCCGACCGGCTGCGCCCGCAAACCTCCAACTCCGCCGAAACCCCCTCCGCCCGCAATTCCTGGGCAACTCGAAAGGCTTGGCGATAGTTGTTCGGCGCTTCCGCCAGCACCAGAGTCGAGGGTTCTTCCTCTCCTCGATTGCTGGCATCTCTCTGGCGGTCCACTAATGCTAACAGAGTTTCCAGAGTATAAGCAAAGCCCAAGGCCGGAACCTCCACCGTACTGCCCAAGGCGCGGGCCAAGCCGTCATAGCGGCCACCGCCACCCAGCGGATCGGGCCAACCAGGATGTTTTACCTCAAACACTATGCCGTTATAGTAGGCCAGCCCGCGAGCCAGCCCGAAATCAACAGTTAGAGTTTCCTCAACTTCTGGGCAGGCAGCAAGGATGTCCAGCAATTCGCCAAAGCGGTTCACGGCGGACGGGTCGGCGCCGGCCTCCTGCACGACTTGGCGAGCGGCCGACAACGCCACCCCTGGCTCCCCTTGCACCGCCGCCAAGTTGGCCGCCAAAGCCAGACCCCGTTCCAGACGACCCAAGTCATCGCTGCCCCGCAATTTGCGCAAGAAGCGGTCAACAACCTGACCCGGGTCCCGCTGCCCAAAGCGGCGGAGGTCGGTCCCGTTCCATTGGAGGAAACCCTGAATTACCTGGCGAGCCTGCGAATCGTCCAAGCCGACGATGGCGGCGCTAAGTTCCCGGTTTTCCGGGTTACGATCGCCCAAGTGCAGTTGGTAAGCCCGCTCCATTATTGGCGGAAGCGCGGCCGGCCCTTGCCGCAGCTGCGGCACATTCTCGATTATAAAAGTACGCGCCCGCTCCGAAACCCCGGCCACGTCCAAAATGCTATGAAAAACATCCAGGTCGGCCAATTCCACCCGATAGCCAACCAGACCGGCCCGGCTTGGCAGCTGAGCGGCCAAAGCAACCAGTTCGGCGTCGGCCATAACGCTGCCGGAACCTATCAGTTCCGCGCCTACTTGGGTAAACTGCCCGCTGCCCTCCGGGTGGGCGACTTCATAGCGGAAAACCGGCCCGGCGTATTGCCAGCGGGCCGGCAGCCCAGTTTCCTCAGCGTTCTCCAGATAGTAGCGCATTATCGGCGATGTAAACTCGGGGCGGAGACTAACCTGATTACTGCCAGCGTCAATGAAGCTATACATCCGAGAGGCCAGCTCGCCACCCGATTGACGCAGGAATAGCTCAGTAGCTTCCAGCAGCGGGGTCTCCAGAAACCGGTAGCCGTAGCTGCCTATCAGGGACGTCAGGCTGTCTTGCAAGTCGCGCTTGCGAAGCCAGGATTCCCGGGAGAGATCGTGCATTCCCCGAAGGCGCCCTACCGGTTGCGTTGAAATAGCGGATTGCGTTAACATCGTGAGGTATTTTACTCCAGCTACATTCCAAGCTCAACCGTGGCCGAGTCGCCGGGAGTCGGTCCAACTAGGGATGGGCGTTCAACCCGCCATCCACATAAACCGGCTGGCCAGTAGTGTAGTCGCAAGCCTCAGAGCAGAGATAAGCCAGCAAAGGGCCGATGTCCCGGGGATGGCCTTTGCGCCGCAGCGGAATGTAGCGAACCAACTGTTCTTGTAACTGCATTTCTACAGGTATATCCTCAGCGGAGGTCCAACCCGCGCCAATGGCGTTTACCCGGATATTATACCGGCCCCACTCTACGGCCAGAGAACGGGTCAGGGACAAGATCCCAGCCTGACTGACGCTGTAGGCGGAACCATTAACCATACCTCGCTCGGCCAAGCCGGATATTAGGTTAACCACTCGTCCATATTCTTGGGCAATCATCCGGCGTCCCACGCCTTGGCTGAGCAGAAAGGCGGCGCGGAGGTTCCGGGACTGCACCGCATCCCATTCTTCGGGGTCAATTTCAAGAAAGGGTTTGGCAAACTGGCTACGGCCGTCGTTGACCAGAATGTCCACCCGGTCATGCCGGCGGTCGAAAGCCGCCAGTCCTTCCGAAACTGCCGCTGGAGTATCCAGCTCAACAGCTATCCCATCGTGACCGCCGTCCGCCGGGCTGCCGATTGCGGCCAGAACCTCATCAAGCCCCTCCTGCCGGCGGGTTACAACGAACACCGCCGCGCCGGCCTCAGCCAGCGCCTGGGCCAAAAGAGGAGCGTCAGCCCCGCCGGCGGAAGCCAGGATAGCCGTCTTTCCGGTCAAACTGTATTCCGGGAGAACGGGCATCTGACTACGGCTCCAAGGACATTAACGGCGCATAGCCGGTGGGAGCCAGCCCACCGGCCAAGCCTCCGCCATCGAGAGTAAAAGTCTCTCCCGTCATATAGTCGGAAGCCGGGGAGGAGAGAAAAACCGCCACTGGCCCAATGTCCACCGGCCGTCCCAGCTTGCCGGTGGGCAGGTAGGCGCCGGAGCGCGGCAGAGCCTCCCGAATGTCCGAGTCGGTGCCGGCGGTGGGAATAAAGCCGGGGACAATGCTGTTGGCAGTTATACCATAACGAGCCAGGCTAAAGGACAAGACTCGGGTCAACTGGATGACCCCGCCTTTGGTGCAGCAGTACATATAGATGTCCCGTCCGCCTCTCAATCCGAACCCGGAGGCCACATTGATAATCTTGCCCTTGCCCTGTTCTACCATCGACCTGGACACCGCCCGGGAGCAATAAAAAGCCCCGCTCAGGTTAACGTCCAAGGCCGCCTGCCAATCCGCGTCGGCAATTTCCCAAATCGGCGTAGGCGCGCTGTCCGAAACCAGGGCGGCGTTGTTTATCAGTACGTCAATCCGGCCAAAATACTTCACCGCGGCGGCGATGAGGCGGTCGGCCTGAGCCGAGTCACCCACATCAGTAGGAACCGCTATCGCATCCTGACCCAAGGCTTTAACTTCCGCCGCCGCCGATTCAATCGGCCCCGTCCGCCGTCCGGCAATTGCCAGATTAGCGCCGGCGCGCGCCAGATGGCGAACCATCTCCAAGCCGAGACCGGTGCCTCCGCCAGTAATTACTACCACCTGACCGTCCAGACCCAGCCGTTCCAGCATCCCGTCCTCTCGGGTCGTCAGGCCGCCGATCGCAGCGAAGTTACATCTCCGGCAGTGAAGGTCAGCAACCGGCCGTCGTCTTGCCGCAGTTGCAAACTGCCCAGTTCGTCGATTCCCTCGGCGTGGCCCACGTAATCCTCACCCTGCCAAGATACCTTTACCCGCTGACCCAAGGTATCCAATAGCTCCTCCCACTCCTCCAGCGGCGTGTTTCCGTGGTTCAGTTGGATATAAAGGGCATCCAACTGCTGCAAAATTTCCCGCAACAACTCTTCTCGAGGAATGTCGCCGGCGGATGCTTGGTTCAAACTGATGGCAACACCGGACAGCTCATCAATCTCATCCGGGTCTAGGGCGACATTGACCCCAATTCCAATGATGGAGTGGCGCACTTGGTCCCCGGCTATCGCGCTTTCAACCAACAGCCCGGCGACTTTTTTACCATCCAGCAACACATCGTTGGGCCACTTAATGCGGGGCTTAAGGCCACTGATGTTGCTAATGGCGCGCACCACAGCCACACCGCAGAGGCTGTTGAGGAAGGGGAGGGTCTGAAGCGTCGGGTAGAGCGCCACGGAAAGGTAAAGGTTCCCGGAGCGGGATACCCAAGCCCGGCCATGACGTCCGCGGCTGGCCGTCTGGGTCTCTGCGACGATAACCGTGCCTTCCTCGGTTCCCTGCTCAGCTCGCAGCACCGCTTCATCCATAGTCGAACCAACCTCTTGAAAGAAGAGCAAGCGTCTCCCCACCAGTCGGGTAAACAGTCCGCCGCGCAGAGTTTCCGCTACTATGTTTCGGGCCACGGGGTTTCCGGCCTCAGGGTTTCCAGCCATAGCTCGATCCTTGTTTCCCGCGTTTCCCGCCTGCTCTTTTACGCTCAGCTTCAAACTCAGGCTTATGGGACTAAAGAACGCTCCCTTCCGGCTTCCCAAGTTAAAAATAACCACATTCCTTCATCTCCGGTTTTTGCGGCTTGGAGCTACCGGCCCAACCGGGGACATCCCCTCTCAAATCAAATGTCGCGATTCCAGCGTTCACCCCTTGAAATAGCGATTACCAACCATGCTCCAGTTTATCCTGAATGACCGCCACCAGTTCGATAACGGGAACCCTTACCTGATGCATCGTGTCCCGATCCCGAATGGTAACCTGAGCATCATCCAAGGTGTCAAAATCCACGGTTACACAGTAAGGAGTGCCAATCTCATCCTGGCGGCGATAGCGACGGCCCACACTCTGGGCATCGTCGTACTGGGCGCTGAAATGACGCCGCAGCCGGTCATAAACGTCGCGGGCGGCGGGGGTCAGTCGGGCGTTGCGGCTCAGCGGCAGGACAGCGACCGTAATCGGCGCCAGTTTCCGATGCAGATGAGACACCACCCGCACCGTAGCCCCGTCCGGTTCTTCGTCATAAGAGTCCAGCCAGAAGGCCAGCGTCGCCCGGTCAACCCCGCCCGAAGGTTCGATAACATAAGGAAGGTACCGTTCCCTGGTTTCCTCGTCAAAGTAGGTCAGGTCTTCGCCACTGGCTTCCGCATGGCGGCCCAGATCAAAGTCGGTTCGGTCGGCAATACCCTCCAACTCACCCCAACCCCAAGGGAAACGATACTCAATATCGTAGGTATCCTTGGCGTAGTGGGCCAGCTCATCCGGGTCGTGGCGACGCAGGCGCAGGTTCTCCCGCCGGATTCCATAGCTCACGTACCAGTTAAAACGGCTCTCCACCCACTCTTGGAGCCATTCTTCATCGGTGCCCGGCTTAACGAAGAACTCCACTTCCATCTGCTCAAACTCCCGGGTGCGGAAGGTGAAGTTACCGGGAGTAATCTCATTACGAAAAGCCTTGCCAATTTGCCCGATACCGAAGGGAAGTTTCCTCCGGGAGGAGTTAAGTACATTCTGGAAGTTGACGAAGATGCCCTGGGCCGTTTCCGGGCGAAGAAACGCCTCATGGCCGGTGTCCTCCACCGGGCCCAGGAAGGTGCGAAACATCAGGTTGAAACGGCGGGGCTCAGTGAAGTCGCCGCCGCACTCCGGGCAAACATCGGTCTCCAACTGGTCCGACCGAAAGCGAAGGTGGCAGCTGCGGCACTCCACCAAGGGGTCGGAAAAGTTTTCCACATGGCCGCTGGCGACCCACACTTGCGGGGCCATCAGAATGGCGGCATCCAGTCCAACCATATCGTCCCGCGCTACAATGACCGACTGCCACCAAGCCTCCTTGACATGCCGTTTCAGTTCCACCCCCAGCGGGCCGTAGTCCCAAGTAGAAGCCAAGCCGCCGTAAATCTCGCTGCTCTGGAACACAAATCCCCGTCGTTTGGAAAGGGACAGAATCTTGTCCATATCGGGGTATGGCAGGGCTCGGACCACCAAGCAACCTCCTTCCTCTCGTCTTCCATCGCCCAACTATCAAAGAAGAGGTTACCAATTTCGTTATGCGATGTAAATAACCGCGAAAGTCGGATTCGGGCAGTTTGTCGGCTTGAGGTTCTTGGGATTGGGGGGCCGCTGGGGGCAAGGTACATCCGCTCCGGCCGCCTCACTACATCCCCAATTCAGGGCAATACGCCAATACGCCAATACTAGGGAAGGTTAAGCCGATCGTATAGCCGCCGCATTTCGTTGGACGCCGGGTTTGGGCCTACTCCTGGTTGTTCCGAGCCCCCAGAGCCGCTGGGTAGCTCTCGGCGGATTGCCTCAACCAGGCTGTCGGCTCTCAGATCGCCTAGTTCAAGGTAGCGCGCCCCCATCGCCTCGGCCAAGGTGCGCGCCAGCCCCAGCTTGATAAAGTCCAACTCGGTGTCGATAACCACGCTGGGTAGCCGCTTTTCCTCGAATAAGGAAGCTATGCCTTTGACTTCCTCCGCCGGTCGAATTGCGCCCCCGTCCAGGGTGACGTTAGCCCGGCCGTCGGAAAGGAGGACAACCAAGGGCAACACGTTCCGGTCTTTCAAACCTTCCCTTTCCAGAGTTTCCAAGGCCAGGTAGAGCCCCCTGGACAGGGGAGTTCGTCCACCGGTAGGCATATCCTGCAAGTATAGCTGGGCCAGGTCAACGCTGTTGGTAGGCGGCAACAGCAACTCCGCGCTGGTTCCGCGAAAGCTAATCAGGGCAACCCGGTCCCGCCGTTGGTAGGCGTCCAGCAGCAGCGACAGGACGGCGCCTTTGACCGCTACCATGCGCCGCTGCGCCCCCATAGAACCGCTGGCGTCAACGATGAAGAGTATCAGGCTGCCGGTCTTGGTTTCCCGGACTTTTTCCCGAATGTCCCAGGGTTCAATCAAGACCGCGGGGGTAGCGGCATCGGCTTCAGCTTTATCGGCTGGGAAACTCCGGCGTCGCTGCTGGTGCGGGGCAGCAGCCCGCAGCGTGGCATCCAGCGCCAAGTCCGTAACGTTGCCCTGGGGCGTTTGGGCACGCACATAACGGCCCACGGACGTACTGCTAACCGTGGCGGCTCGGCGTCCGGAAGACTGACGTTCCCGCCGATCCGGGGGAGGCAACAGGATCGACTGGACAGAGTAGGGGTCGCCAACTTCAAACTGCTGTTCTCGGGGAGGTCGATCCCGGCCCAAGTCCGAATCGTCATCCTCAAGTTCGGCGTCCTGGTCATCTAATTCGGAGGGGTCCGAATCATCCTCGCCCTGGTCGTCGGAGGCCGCGGAACCTCGATCGTCCGGTTCCCGGTTCCGGAACTGATTCTGAAAGTCGTCCAGCATTTGGTCCAATTGTTCGGTAACCAGATGGGGCTGCTGGAAGGGTTGGCGGCGCTGGCGATGCAACAAGGCCATCTGTGCCGCCTCCCGGACATCCTCCACCTCCACCTCGGTACGCCCGGCGTAGGCGGCGATAGCGCCGGCCGTCTTATACATCACGATGTCGCCCCGCAGCCCATCCACTTGGTATTCGGCGCAAATGTCGGTAATCAACCCCAGGATGTCTTCAGCCACCGTCACTTGAGGCAGCAGCTCCCGACTCCGCAGCAAACGTTCCCGTTCTTTACTCTCCTCAGCCAACCAGCCGGCCATAAAGCCGTAGGGGTCGGTCTCGTAAGCGATGCGGCGGCGCACCACCTCCCGCCGTTCTTCCGGCGGCATTACCCCGTCCACCTCTACCGCCAACCCGAACCGGTCCAAGAGCTGCGGGCGCAAGTCGCCTTCCTCCGGGTTCATCGTACCGACCAGGATAAACTCGGCGGAATGGCTTACCGAAATGCCTTCCCGCTCCACATAGTTACGTCCCATCGCCGAGGCGTCCAGCAGCACGTCCACCAGGTGGTCGTTGAGCAGGTTCACCTCGTCAATGTAGAGAATGCCCCGGTGGGCGGCGGCAATCAGACCCGGCTCAAAGCTCTTGCCGCCGGTCTTGATAGCCTGCTCAATGTCGAGAGAACCAACCAGTCGATCCTCGCTAGCCCCCACCGGCAGATCAACGATGCGCACCTGATGATTGACCGGCAGATTGTCGTTGCTACCCGATTCGCACCATTGGCACAAGCCTTGCCGCGCCTCGGGGGGACAGCTATAAGGGCAACCCTGGAGCACCGCTACCTCGGGCAGTAGAGCGGCCAGAGACCGGACGGCAGTGGACTTGGCTGTGCCTTTTTTGCCCCGGATGAGAACACCGCCTATTTTGGGATTGACGGTGTTGAAGAGCAATGCCCGCTTCATAGCGGTCTGCCCAACAATGGCGGTGAAAGGGAAAGATGGCTCCCGGCTAGGCTGGGTCAAACGATTCGCCTCCGTACTGCAACTTGGGACACCTATGGGCGCCGACTAGCGAACCGGTCTCCAGCGGCTTCGGATACCTCCGGGTAGACGCTGATTCCCCGTTCCTGGTAACGAACAAAGCCGGCCACGCCTAAGGCAATCAGCAGCCACAAGAGCAGATGTCCGAGCGTTGAAAACGTGCGGAACATGATGACCAAGGCTTCCGGCATCCATTCAGGAATTGGGTCCGGGTTGCCCGGAATGGCATAGACCATGATGAGGGCCGCCACCGCATAGGCCAAACCAACGCCGAAGTAGCCCAGCAACCGCGGTTTACCCTCAAAGCCGGCTTCGTGAATAAACCGGATAGCCCAGCCGCCAGCGGCGATGGCGGCTAGGGAAAGCGCCATAAACAAGAACTGGAAAACTTGCCGTCCCAACAGGGAAGACTCTTCGCCAATACCCGGCGGGTTCAGGGGATATTTAATCTGGGTGAAGAGGGAAACCGCCCAAAAGCCCAGCAACCCCGCTATAGTGGCCCAGGCCCACATATTCCAGCCCGGCGCAACCCGGCGCACCAAGTGGTACAGTCCAGTGAAGATAGCGCCAAACAACACGCCGAGAACGACCAGCCCGGCGACCAAGCCAATGCGTTGCACGCCCAAGGATACGGATATTCCTCCAACTTCCACCTGAAGGCCGGCGGCGGCAAACTCTCCTTGGGAAGCGGCTTCCTCCAGGCTAATAGCCCACTCCATTACCGGCACGTTAAAAACGTTAAGGAAACCGCCAACCAGCAAGCCGGCTATGGCTCCCATAACCAACGAGGCCGGAAGCACATCACGCATCAAAACGCCTCCCTGGGGACGCTCGACCGTCCAAGTTCAAGGTTCGCCAGAACCCTGCCCGGCTTGACAGAGCCAAGCCGGGCAACGGTGTTAGCAAACCGGAAACAAACCTTCGATAAACTTAGTACAAGACAGCGGCGCGGTTGGCCTAGTGGCACATAAGGACAACGTGGCGGGCGTGGTGGAAGAACTCGTGAACCGCGCCCAGAACGGCCGGGGAACCGAGGGCGGCGCCATGCACGCTGGAGTCAACATAGCCCGCAAAGTAGAGAACTCCCGCGCCCGCCAAAAGCCAAGGAGCCCATACCGGGGATGCGCTGTCGCCAAATACGCTTCTCAAGACTGTCAACATTTTCCCTCCTGTTTTGTTCTGTTCCGAGTTAGGCTTGCCAGCCAACTATTCCTGCTTGGTTTCCCAGTCTATTACCTCGTCGGCCTCAATTCAAGCGTCGCTTGCCCCTTCTCCCCATTATGTTAGCGCCGAAACAAGCCGGCAGCTCTAGCGCTGAACGTAAACCACTCCTTCCTCTCGGCCCACATACCGGTCGCGCACTTCCTCGAAGGCCCGATATTTTTCCGGCTGGTACTCAGTGCGTTGGTGGTCATCATCCAGATAGGGATTCGGGAAGTAGCACCGCACCAAGGTTTCCTCCCAGTCCTTGGAAAATCTCACGTAAAAAGACTTCAGGCCGCCGTGGCTCTCCGCCTCTACGAACTGAATGCCGTTAACCGATTCCTCAGCCAAGTGAAAGTGCCAGTTATCCGCCTCAATGGTAACCCAGCCGTTGCTGAAATCCGGCTCCTTGATGCCCTTCGAGGTGTTCTCGCTGGCGACTTCACCGCCACCAACCACCCACATCATCCGGTCATTGCGCGTCAATTCATGGATGAGTTCCACCATTATTTCCATGTCCTGCCTCCCCGACCGTCCCGCCTTGATATTGAGAAGATCATTATGGAAATTCTCGGGCCTCTTGTCTAGCTTCCAGGTCGTTTTCCAACTCCAAGTACAGCTCTCGCAGCTGGTCGAGGACTTCCGGCGAGGGAGTTTCCCACATTCCTCGTTCGATGGCCTCCAAAAGCCGCTCCACAATGCCTCGCAAAGCCCAAGGATTGCTCTGGCGAAAGAACTGCTGCATATCCTCGTTAAGGACGTACTCCTCGGTAACGTCCTGATACATCCAGTCTTCCACCACCTGGGCAGTGGCGTCATAGCCAAACATATAGTCCACAGTGGCAGCCAACTCAAAGGCCCCTTTGTAACCGTGCCGCTTCATTGACTCCATCCACTTGGGATTTACCACCCGGCTGCGAAACACTCGTCGCGCCTCGTCCTGCAGGTCGCGCACTCGGGATCGAGCGGGGTCGGAGCTGTCCCCGAAGAACTGGCGGGGATTGCGGCCAGTCAGCGCGCGCACCGTGGCAATCATCCCCCCGTGGTACTGCATATAATCATCGCTATCGAAAACGTCGTGTTCCCGGTTGTCCTGATTCTTGGCAGCGATGACAATCTGGCTGAACCGCTGCCGGAACTGGGGCCGAGCGCTAACCCCAAAATCCTGACGGGTGTAGGCATAGCCGCCCCAAGCGGTATAAACCTCGGCCAAGTCGTGCACCGTTGCCCAGTTGCGCTCGTCCAGCGCTGGCAATATCCCCGCTCCGTAGGTGCCTGGCTTGCTACCGAAGATACGGTAAAGGGACGTCGTCCGGGGTGCGGAATCGGACGGTTGCCGACCTTCCTCCGGTAAATCCGCCTCTCGCCGCAGGTCTTCTTGCAAGTGTTTTGCTACAAAGTTAAGCTCCGGCGGTTCGTCCAGGGCCGCCACCTGCTCCACCGCTTGATCCAACAGATAAATAAGGTTAGGAAAAGCATCGCGGAAGAACCCGCTAATCCGCACCGTAACGTCTATGCGAGGCCGCCCCAATTCCCTCAGAGGTATTACCTCCAAGCCGGATACGCGTCGGCTTTCCGCTTGCCAAACCGGACGGACGCCCAGCAGGTACATTATCTGGGCAATGTCGTCGCCGTGAGTGCGCATAGCTGAAGTTCCCCAGACCACTACCCCCACCATTTCCGGGTAGGCGCCCTCTTCCTGCAAATACTTTTCCAGCAGGGCGTCGCCCAAGTCTTTACCCACTTCCCAAGCCGCCGGCGAGGGCAGAGTCTTGGGGTCAACGGAGTAGAAATTGCGGCCGGTGGGTAGGACGTTAGCCATGCCCCGAGTGGGCGCGCCACTGGGACCGGGAGGCACGAAACGGCCCTCCAGACCCCGCAGCAGATTGTCAATTTCGTCGGTGGTGCGCATCAAGGCCGGGTAAATGGAATCGGTAACATAGCCCAACACCTGCTCCGTGGCTGCATCGCGCCGTCCCACCAATTCAGTGACCACTGCCGGCACCTGCCGTGATTGAAACCCGCCGTTCAACAGCTGGTCATAAGCCTGGCGACAGAGCGTTTCCAGCCGTTCAATCACGTCGCCAGCGCTGCGTACCGGCTTTTCCTCATCCAGGTTTTGCAAGAGGGACGGGATACTGCCGTTGACCGCCTGACCGGGGTCATCCAGCAGAGCGACGTAGTCTAATCCCAGGGCCTCGGCCAGGGAGCGGCGCAGGCTGGGAATACCGCTTATGTCAAGCCGGGTAAGGGCGCACAACAACCCTATAAGTTGTTCTTCGGTAGGCGCCTCGCCCAGGGTATGCAAGCCGTCCTTTATCTGCGCATCCTTGATTTCGCACAAGTAGCCGTCAATTTCCAGCATAAACCCGCCGAAATCGTCGGGTTGATCCACCACGCCCAAGTCCCGGTGAAGCTCAGCCTGTTGCACTATTTCCCATATCTGACCTTCCAGCAGAGGCAACTTGGCCGGGTCCAGCGTCTGGCACTGGTAATGCTCGTCCATCAACTGTTCCAGCTTGGCAATATCGCCATAACTGTCCGCGGTGGTCATCGGCGGAATCAGATGATCAATGATGGTGGCGTGGGTACGGCGCTTGGCCTGAGTGCCTTCGCCCGGGTTGTTGATAATAAAAGGATAGAAGAGAGGCAAATCCTGCAATACCACTTCCGGATAACAGGAGCCGGACAGGCCGATGCCCTTGCCCGGAAGCCATTCCAGCGTGCCATGCTTGCCTATATGAATCATAGCATCGGCGCCGAACACATCTCTAATCCAACTATAATAGGCAATGTAGTGATGCGTGGGAGTCAAGTCCGGGCTGTGGTAAACCGATATGGGATTTTCACCAAATCCCCGGGGCGGCTGCAACCCGACAAAGACGTTGCCCAGTTCCAAACCGGCGATAGCCAAGGTATCCCCGGTGCGGTAAACCTGGCCCGGCGGGTCGCCCCATGATTCCTGTAATTGCTGTTGCACCTGGGGGGCGAAGCCCTGGAACCATTCGACATACTGCCGTCGCTCCACATGGCCGGCCGCCAGTCGCAACTGCTCCTCAGTCAACGAATCTCGGTCATTACTGCACCGCTCAATGATGCGATGCACCAGCTCATCCCCATCGGCCGGTATATCCTCCACCCGATAACCGGCTGCGCGTAAAGCCTTAAGCAGGTTAATTACCGAGGCCGGCGTATCCAAGCCCACCGCGTTGCCAATCCGGGCGTCCTTAGTCGGGTAGTTGCTCATTATCAGTGCGATACGCTTGTCCTGATTGGCCTTAAGCCGCAAGTTGGCCCATTTAGCGGCCAGACCGGCCAGAGCGTCCATCCGGTCAGGGGCCGCCACGTAACGCTGAAGCCGCGGGCCGATCAGGGCCGTATTGTTGGAACTTGGGTCGGAACCAGAGTCGAAACCGGTTGTTTCTTCTTTGAACGAAATAGGCACCGCTATAATACGGCCATCGAACTCCGGCAGGGCGATGTTCATAGCCGTATCGATCGGCCCCAGCCCCAACGAGCTCTCCTCCCATTCCTGGCGCGTGCCGGTGCTGACAATCCCCTGGATAATCGGCACGTCCAGCGCATCCAGCAAATCTACCGACCACCCAGAGGCGATAGTCGGCCCTTCCTGGCTCAGGTCGCTCATCGCCAAGCCCATAGTATTGACGATGCAGTGCACCCGGGACACGCCATCGGCGCCCGCCATAAAGGTGGTTAGCGTCCGGCTGCGCTGCCCGTCCTCCTCAGGGTTGTGCTTAAGGCTGTAGGAATACACCGGCAGGACGTTGACTTGCTGGGCCTCCAAGCGGCGGATTAGTTCATCTATGAACTGCAAGTTGCCGCTCATCCAGTGGGCTCGGTAGAAAAGCAGGCCGACATTGGGCCTGGCGGGCTTGAAATGGCGGCGGATAAAGCTATCCACATCAACCGATTCAGCAACCCCGTCAACCGAAACGAGGTCGGGATGATAGATACCTTCCCAAGGAACCGGCTCCGGAGCTTCGTGGCCGTAGCTGCTGCCCAGGTAGGTGTCGCTAAGAAATAGAAACAGGTTGCGAAAATTGGAAATCCCGCCGCGCATCAAGTAGGAAAACACCGTTTCCAGTTCGGCCACCGGCACCGAGCAGGCCGTTACCAAGTCTTCGTCCCATTCCTGATGACCGGGACAGGCAATCAAAGGAACCCCCAGCTCATGGCACCGGCCAACCAAAGAGTCAAATGTATCCGGCATAGCCCGTTTGCCGCCTAGCAGCCGCAGCGCCACCACGCCGGCTTCTCCAACCGAACGCAACAACTCCGCTCGGCCCTCCTCGCCGTCCAGCCCTACCGGATTGTAGGCCCGCACCTGCGGAAAGCCCTCGGGCAAGCCCGACAAGGCGCGGTCTGCCGTAAGAATATCCGTGTCGGCGGTGGTTACCAGAACTATCGTCTTTCGGCCCATTTCCGATTGGGTCATCAAATCGGTCAATACCTTCCGGTTATTCCTGCTCCGCCGCCGGGCGGGGAAAGACCATAATAGACAGGTCGCTGAACTCTTCGGCGAGGTCGGCGCACTCCTGGAGCGTACCGCTCCAGACCTTTTCCCCCTCCAGCGTTAGTCGCTGATAAACGATGACCGACCGCTCCGCCGGGATGCCGGCGGCTATCAAATCGCCGGCGATGGTCGGCGGCATCAGATCGAAGGGGCGGGGCAAGAGAATCAAGTTACGCAGTCCCTCATTCAGGTAGCGTTCCAGCTCGGCCAACGCGGGTTCCGAACCCTGTCGCCGGTGCAAGGTAATAAAGAGAGATTCCTCCAAGGCAATTCCGGCACGGGCGCAGGCTATCTGAATAGAGCTTACTCCGGGAATCAACTCCACCTTTTCAGCCCGCCGGTAAACCCGGTCCAGCAACTCCCGCGCCGATACGTTCAAGTCCCCCCAACAGCAGACCACGCAGTTACGGCCCTTTCCGGCCTGAACGGCGGCGTACTCCAGAACCTCTTCCTGATCCCGGTAGCTCATCGGGCGCATCTCGGCATCGCCGCACCACTCGGCAACCACATCCAGAACGGTCTTGAATCCCACCACCAGGTCGGCGACTTCCAAGGCCTGCCGCCCCCGCATGGTAAGCATCCGGGGGTCGCCGGGGCCAACTGCAACCACCGTCATAGATATTCCGGCATTGTCGTTGCTCATCGTCGCTAATTAACCTGGCCTTATTCAGTAAGCTGCCCGGGTTCGGCTCCGCACACCAAAAACAAATCCCCCGGCTCTGCTGCTGCCGAGGGAATATCTCAAACTGGTAGATTCACGGTAGCCTGACACGTACTTCCAAGCCGCCATGAAGAACCGACTCCGTTTAGCGCAGAGCAGAGGTCCAAAACAATCCGGGGCAGGTCTCCTGGCTTACGGATCTCAGCCTCTTCGACGCCTTCCCATCCCTTCCTTATCCCAACTCCGTCAAGTCGGAAAAGAAACGCTGGACAGTGGCAACCCAGTCAAAGGGCTTCCCGTTTACAGTGGCGCAACCGCTGCGGACTTTCACCGCCTTCCCAATTAAACCGACACGGCGCCCCGGAAGTGCATTTTGTTGTTAAGACTATACCAATTGCGTACTTTAGCCGAGTAAGAGTGGCTTGTCAAGGGTAGCGCTGACATCGGCGAGAAATCTCTAGCAGTTTGACACCGGCGCCGCCTTTTCGTATCTTGGCTTGAGTCAATGCAATGCGAAACGCGGGAGGTACATCATGGCTTTTGGTTGGGGAATCGTCAGTATCGGTTTGCATCCCGACAACAAGATTGCGCCGGCAATCACCGCCGCCGCCGGTTCGGAACTGGTGGCAGTATTCAGCCGGGACCAGGGCCGGGCCGACGCCTTTGCAGCAAAGCACGGAGCCCAAGCTGCCTATAGTTCCCTGGACGATTTGCTGGCCGACCGCCGGGTTGACGCCGTGTTGATCGCGTCGCCCAACTCCCTCCATGGCCCCCAAGCCCTTCGTGCCGCCGCAGCCGGCAAGCACGTCCTGACCGAAAAGCCGATGACCACCACCCTGGAGGACGCGATGAATCTGGTGCGGGCCTGCCGGGCTAACGGGGTTAAACTCGGCGTGGGGTTCGAGTTAAGGCATAATCCCGGCCACATACTAGCCCGCGACCTGGTAGCGCAAGGCGATCTAGGCCGAGTTACCCTGGCGCAAGGGCAATGGGGCTTTGGCAACCGGGGCCAAGACAGCTTCCCACTCCGCGCCGGCCGGCGCCAGTGGTGGGACGACCCGGAAGCCATCGGCGGGGCCTCAACTATGATGGGCACCGGCGTCCATGTAGTTGACCTGCTCCGGTTTATGCTGGGCCAAGAAGTAACCGAGGTTGCGGCCCTTACCGACGGCCAGACCGCCGAGCGTCCGTTAGAACAGATGGCAACCCTTACCCTGCGTTTCTCTGGAGGGACCTTGGGAACCCTGGTTTGCGGCCGGCTATTGCCCGATTCCCGCAACGATTTTACCCTCTATGGAATCAATGGGAATATCCGAGGGCAAGCAACCATCTGGGAAGCGCAGCAGGGCGAGGTTGAGGTATCAACCAATACAGTGAACCGTACCGAGGTCTATCCGAACAGCTACCTGGGAAACTTTATCGCCCAGATGGAGGATTTCCAGCAGGCAGTAACGGAAAACCGGGAACCGGCGGCCACCGGCCTGGACGGTCTGCGGGTAGTGGAAGCGACCTTGGCAATGATTGAATCGGCGCGCACCGGCCGGACGGTCCAAGTCGAGCCGGTCGCAGTCTAGCCAGAGGTCGACGGGAACGCTAACCCGACGCCGCCAATTTGTCAGACCACTCCGGGTAGAGCCAGCCTTGACGGAGGATACGCTGCCGATGGGCCAGCAAGCGGTTGTACCCGGCCGCGTCCTGACGGTAAGCGCGCTTCAGATCGCCGATGCTAATGCCCGGCGTTACGTCATAGGAGCCGACAATAGCCCGGCCCGGCCAAGCCTGCGCCGCTTCCTCGGCGAAAAGCAGCAACTCAGCCTTGGCCAGCAGCTCGTCCTCGCACCGAGCATGGACAAACAGCGGAGGTTCCTCTCCCGCCAGTAGCAAGTAGCGCATAGTTCCCTGCCTGGATGACTGACTTGAGGATGAAGTCAAAGCCATTCTACTACACCCCGGTTGGCGGTGGCTGTTTTGTCTGAGATTTCTCGCTAACTACCAACCGTATCAGCTTGTCCAAACCGGCCAGGTTTGCTAGGCTGAACCATCCCGATCCACGGAGAAAGTTGGATGAGCGCCAACCAGGATGTTCTTCCCCCCGCCACCGAATTTTTGCCGGCGATTCGAAGAATACCCTCGGTCGTTAATAGCGCGCCCGATGGCAGTTGGGATTTTGCCGGTCAGGATACGCAGTATTCTACCCACGGTATCCATACCTACGTCGCCGCCATGATTCCGGCTTTGGCCCGCCGGTTGATTGATACCTACGCCCCGGAGGGCGGGACCGTACTGGATCCTTTCTGTGGCGGCGGGGCCGTTCTGGTAGAAACTATCCGGTCTGGACGAGAAACTATCGGGCGAGATATTAACACCCTAGCAGTCCTGGTTTCCAAAGCAAAAACTACTCCCATCAGCGCCGAAGATATTCACGCTACCGGGGCGCAAGTTCTGGCGCAAGCTGCCGAATATAATGGGCTTCCCCTACGCTTCCCTCCATCGGATTTTGTGGAGTTCTGGTTTAAAGACTATATGCTATTACCGTTGACCGCCTTGCGATTTGCCGTCGAAGGAATCCGCAACCCGGAATTAAGAACCCTGTTTCAGGTTTTATTTTCTGCCACGGTGCGAAGCGTCAGCCTGACCCACCGCAACGAAGTCCGCCTGCGCCGAATGACCCCGGAACGGCAGGCGACCTTCAATCCCGACATATTCGGCGTATTCAACAAATACGTCGCTTTGGCTGAAGAGCGTATTCCAGCCCTTCCTCCGGGTTCCGGGGCAATGATCGAAAAAGGGGATACCCGGCAGCTTAACCTGCTAGACGATGCAACCGACACGATTTTGTGTTCACCGCCCTACGGGGACGAGCGCAACGGCGTGAACTACACTCAGTTTTCCAAGAATATGCTTTACTGGCTAGGCTATAGCCGGGAGCAAATGCAAAGCTCTAAATACGGCACATTAGGTTGGGGCAAAGAGCCGAGGATCCCTCCTCCGTCTCAATCACTGCACAACGCCATAGACCTTTTATCCGACAACCAGACTTCGGTGCGGGAAGCGGTGGCCTTCTATGCCGACTACTACGATGCTTTGCAGGAAATGACCCGAGTAACCCGGCAGCGCATTATCATAGTCATCGGCAACCGGGTACTCAACAAGCAGGTGTTGGACAATAGCCAAATCACCGTTGAACTGATGGACGCCCTAGGGGTTCCCCTGGAAGCCAGCCACTTTCGCAAGCTCCCTACCAAGCGTCTGCCTAGAATGCGGGAAGCGGGCGCTGCCATCGACCAGGAAGCTATTCTGGTGTTCCGGAAGTAGTGTCGGAGGCTTTCTGTCCCAAATGGCCCTTCAGAAGCCCTTCGACAATTTCCTGCGCGCCCTCAACCGAGTCTATCCAATAAACCTCATCTACTAGCGGTACGGGAGTCCAACTAACTTGTACCAGCGTGTAGGTTGCCGGGTTGCGTAAGGAGTTTCGGTCAGCTTCTGACACTTTAGACGCTATCATAGCGTAGAAGGCAGTGTATAAATCCTGTTGCCAGAATCTGCCTCCCAAGTGCGCCACCAGCGACTTTACCACGTTAGCCTCGTGAACAATCTGATACCTTCGGTCGGGTCGCACTGACGTTTTTGCTGCCAGCGCGAAAGGCACGGAATCAGCAGAACAACGTCCCAATAATTTCTGATAGGCGGTATCCAGCAACTTCACTGCATCCTCGTTTACCACCACTGGGTCCGATGGGAGGTCAATGTCATCAACTAGATTGGTAACGCATAGGAAGTCAGGATTAGACATCTGCATATCCATTCCCAAATTGCCTAAAGAAGCGAACAACTCATCCAGGTAGCCTCTTGCCCGAGGTTCATATAGATCGCGAAACCTCAGCTGGGCGGCGCTGGGAAGTTTGACTATAACCGTTTTGCCGCCGTTGAACTCAACCGCCGTGTTCCAAAAAATTAGCTTCAGGATGTACTCCAACCACTCTCCGCGAGAATTGTTCACGCCACCGGTCAATTTCTGACCGGTTCCAGCGCCATACCTTGCATCCGCTGCTTTTCTTACCTGATTTTCCACCTTGCCAAGCAACTCCGAAATGCTTCCTTCCGGTATCAACCCTCGGAATACGCAGTCAAAGGCGGTAACAGGGGTTATCCGGGGAGTTTGCTGGCTATCAGTCTGCCGGTAAACACAAGGAGTATCATACAGACCGGCTTGGCATTCCTCCGCCGAAGCAAAATACGGGGTTTTTCGCGATTCGCTGGTCAAATAATTTCCCTCCGATTATGTAAAAACATCATACCATTAGAAAAGGCCGGGCGTGATGCCCGGCCCATTTTCTCTTTCCAGCTCGCCTACCGGCAACCCGCCCCGCTCACCCGCCGCCGATGGCCGGCAAGAAATGCACTTCGCTACCCTCCTGAACCCGCTCCAGCAGTCCAATCTGACTGGCCTCGCCGTCCACAATCACCGCTACGCCGGTTTGCAGGTCATCCTCTTCTTCGTCGTAGAGAACGGCTTTCACGCCGGGGAACTGCTGCTCCAGATTGTTGATTACCTGGCGCACCGTCCGCCCCTCGACCTGCACCCGTTGCTGGCCGCTGGTCAGGGTTTGCATCGTGGTTGGTATCCACACTTCAGGCATAACAGGAATTGCCCTCCCTCGACCTTTTAGTTCGCGCCGTTCTCTTTACCCCACAGGGCATCCAGGACGCTGCCCGGGTTCATCGGGAGCGCATTCATCCGGACTCCGATGGCGTGGTAAACCGCATTGGCAATAGCGGCCATCGGGGGCACGATGCACACCTCGCCAACACCGCGCACCCCGAAGGGATGGTTGGGATTGGCTACCTCTACCACCACCGTATCGATCATCGGCAAGTCCAGGCTGGTGGGCATCCGATAGTCCAGGTAGCTGGAATTGACCATGTGCCCCTGGTTGTTGACGAAATACTCTTCGTTTAAGGCCCAGCCAATGCCTTGGGCCACGCCGCCCTGAATCTGCCCTTCCACATAGCTGGGATGGATGGCCTTGCCGGCATCCTGGAGGGCAGTGTACCTGAGAATCGTCACTTTGCCGGTGTCCGGGTCAACCTCCACATCCACCAGATGGGTAGCCAGAGCCGGGCCGGCGCCGGGGGGATTGACGCCGGCGCTGCCGACGATGGGCCCGCCGGTGGGCGTCTGACGGGCCGCCAGCTGCCGGAAGGTCAAGCGCAACTCCGGGTCGGACTTGTGCTGTAAGACGCCGTCCTCATACTCCACATCTTCAACAGACACATCCCAAATCCTGGCCGCCCGCTCAATCATCTGCTGCTTAATGTCTTGGGCGGCGGTATAGGCCGCCATACCCGTCTTGAAGGTAACGCCGCTGCCGCCGGTGTTGGAAGTAAAGCCAATGGAGTCGGTATCGGCAATCTGGGGTTTGACATCCTCCATGGCTATGCCCAAGACTTCGGCGAACTGTTGGGACACCGAAGCGCGAGTGCCGCCAATATCCGGCGAGCCTTCGATGAGGCTGACGGTACCGTCCGGATGCACCAGAGCCACCGCGCTGGAAGGGCCCGTGTTGTTACCCCAAAATCCGCTGGCTACCCCCCGGCCTCGGTAGGGGCCTTCCAAGGGCGCGGAATAGTGGGGATGCGCCTTGGCCGCCTCCAAAGTCTCGATAAAGCCGACTCGGGGCATTAGCGGGCCGGTGGCTCGACGCACTCCCTCCTTGGAACTGTTCAGCAACCGGAAGTCCAGAGGATCCATCCCAATTTTCTCGCAAATCTCGTCAATGGCCGTCTCCATAGCAAAAGCGGCGGCGGGCGAACCGGGAGCCCGATAGGCCGATGTCTTGGGCCGGTTGACCACCACGTCGTAGCCTTCTATATAGGCATTGGGTATGTCGTAGGCCGACATCATGCACTGGGCGCCACCAGGGACCGGAGAACCGGGAAAGGCTCCCGCTTCAAAAATAAGACTGGCGGCGGCGGCGGTAATGCGCCCCTCCTTGGTGGCCCCAATCTTGACGTTGACATAGGTGCCGGAGGTCGGGCCGCTGGCCTCAAAAATCTCGGTGCGGTTCATCGCCATCTTCACCGGGGCGCCGGCTTTACGGGCCAACAAGGCCGCTAGCGGCTCCATATAAACGGTGAGCTTCGCCCCAAATCCGCCACCGATTTCCATCTGAATCGCCCTCACCTTAGAGACGGGAATCCCCACCAGGCGAGCGGTATAGTCCCGCACCATGAACTGGCCTTGGCTGCTGGACCAGATAGTCAGACTGCCGTCCTCGTGCCACTGGGCGGTGCCGCAGTGAGGTTCAATATAGCCCTGATGGACCGCCACAGTGGAGGTTTCCTTTTCCACAATGACCTCCGCTTCCTGAAACCCTCGGTCCACATCGCCCAGACGGAACTCAAAGCGGTTCGCCACGTTGGTGCCGTTAGCGGGGTCATCATCATCCAGTACGCCCCCGGCGCGAATGGAGGAGCTGGTCAAGCCGGCCAACCTTTCGTGAACCAGCGGAGCATCGGCCTTCATCGCTTCCTTGGCATCCATTACCGGAGGCAGAACTTCATACTCCACATCAATCAGCTTAAGGGCTTCCTCAGCAGCGTGGACGCTGGCCGCCGCCACCGCGGCAATTGCATGTCCTTTATAAAGAGCCTTGCCGTCGGCGAGGACGTTGTTGCTTAAGAACTGGTAGTTGACCATCGCGCCCTCGGCCAATTCGGAGGCGCGTCCGGAGGGTTTTTGGATGTCGGCGGAAGTAATTACCGCCCGGACGCCCGGGTGGGCCTCGACCCGTCGGGTGTCCAGGGACTTGATGCGGGCGTGAGCGTGGGGACTGCGAAGAACCTTGCCATATAGCAGCCCAGGCAAGTTCAAGTCGGCAGCGTAGTTGGCCTTGCCGGTAACCTTGTCGGCCCCGTCGGGCCGCACCGGTCGAGTGCCCACCACGTTAAATTCCCGGTTAGACAGAACAATGTTTGGCTTGTAATCGAGCATCTGTTCCTCCACCTAAGAGTGTGCGGGAGTGCTTTAAAACACCCCAACATATTATCACATATCAAAGATTATAAAGGGCTGTCGAGAGTTCCCATCCCATTTTAACACAGACTTAACCCGGCACGCCGCATCGCCGGTTCAGTCCAGCGGCCTTCCTCTCCAGTATTTAACCTCCCGGGTTGACGGCGCCGGCGGTGGCGGCCCGGACGGACGCAGGGGCTGCCCGGCAAACAGTTTGTAGATAGCTATTGACCCGGCTCCAGCAACAAAGCCGCCAACGTGGGCCCAAAACGCGACGCTTACTTGGCCGGAGACCCCGAAGGACAGGACTGCCTGGACTAACTGCCAGAGAAACCATAAACCCAGAAGCAGCGTTGCCGAAAGCTGGACGACCGTAACGAGGAAGAAAATTATGACGGTGTTAATCCGGTTACGCGGATAAAGCAACAGATATGCCCCCATAACCCCGGCGATAGCTCCGCTGGCGCCTACCAGGGGAACCTGCGATGCCGAGTCAAAGAACCAATGGGTCAAAGCGGCCGCTGCGCCCGTCAGCAAATAAAACAGCAGATACTTGACATGGCCCAACCGTCCCTCAATGTTGCTCCCAAAGACCCAAAGAAACATCAGGTTCCCGGCTAGGTGCAAAAGACCGCCATGGATAAACATAGAGGAAAAAATAGTGGCCCAGGTAGGCGCCGGCGTATCAATATCGCCGAAGTTGAGTAAGGTGAGATAGGCTGTTCCCTCCGTCAGCTCCCGGGGAATGAAACCCCAAGTGAAAAAGAACAAGGTCAGCCGGTAGCTGTCCGCGCCAAGGAGCAGGCCCAAGCCTCCCAAGGTAAACTCATACAAGAATACCAGTAGGTTCAAGCCAATAATGACCTTGTTGACCGGGGCAAAAGGCCGACCGGCATCCGCATCCGACAATGGAATCAATTAAGAGGGAGCTCCCAGAGAAATTCAGCGCGTTGAATTGAGGCGAAACCCGGGCCGTTAAACGGGCAACTTCGGCGACCGTTGCCGTTGCCCAAACAGGTAGGTTTCGACGAGGGAGGAGAAGCTTCGACCGCCCTTGGGGGCACCGCGACCGGTTCCCCTCTTACCCCAGCTTCTTAACCCTGAGAGCTTAAGCCAGGGCATCCTCAGTTGCGCGGGTCAGGTTTTCGGCCGCGTGGACAACCATCGCAGCGGCGGTCTCCGGTCGAATCCGGGCGGCATTGAGTATCAAATGGAAAAGTTCCGGGTCGTTCGGGTGCACCTTGAAGAACTTCCGGAAAAAGGCGATCCGCGCTTCTTCCAGTTCCACCACAAACTTGCTGGCTTCGGTTCTGGCGTAATGCTCCCGGGCCATGATGTTTTGAATCCGCGATTCCAGGGGCGCCAGCATCCCCACGTGAAGGGCGCCGGGAAAGTCGGCCAGTATCATGTTCGCCCCCCGGCCGATGATAACCACGTCGCCATTATCGGCCAAGCCCCGGATTACGGAACTGGTAGCCTCAATGAAAGCCTTGTCGTTGACCGTCTGCGCTGATGAAGGCGAATCTCCGATAAGCTCGGTATAGGTCTCGGCTGGCAGCATTTCAGTACCATGCCCGAAGTAGGGTTCGCCGCCTACTCCCGAAATCACCGAACGTTCCAACATGGTCTGCAAGAAACGAGCCAGCCGCTCCCGAAAGTGGACGACCCGCTGCTCCTTTTCAATCAGGGTGTCTACCGGGGAGCCTATCTGCCTGGCCGCTTCGGCAAAAACCATCCGGTCAACATAGTTAATACGCAACTGTTCCGCAGCCATCTGACCGACTTCAAAGCTACCGCTTCCGATGGGGCCATTTATCGTAATTACCGGCATCCGTCTTACCTCGGCAATTCTGGTTAATTCCCTCAAAGGATTAGACCCTTGAGCGCCCCGCCGCCGGGGCGAACTTGCTACGCTCCGCCGCTCATCAGCCACGCCCGCCGGCGAGCGTACTCATCCGCCAGCAGGCCCATAGCAAAGGAATCGTACCAATTGTCATCCTTCCGATGGGTCTTTCGAAAGTGCCCTTCCAGCACAAACCCCACACGCCGGGAGACTTGCAGGGCATGCTCGTTATACTCAGGAACGTCCACCCAAACCCGATGCAACTCCAGGGTGTTGAAGGCCTCATCCAACAGAGCGACCAGCGCAGACGTACCGTAGTGGTGATGCCACAGGTCTTTACGCCCAATCAGCAAGAATAACTGGGCTTCCAGCAAAGGCCACTCGACCAGCAATTGCCCCTCGCCAATGTGTTCCTCTTCGCTGGAATAGATCGAATAAATCTTGCGGTCTTCTTCGGCAAGAGATTGAGCCGCCCATTCCGCCTCGGGAGTTTCCAGGGCCTGCTGCGGCGAGTAGCCGATATGAAGCGGCTCCCCGTCCTCGCCCAAGCCATACCATAAGCTGTTTACCTCGTCGTCTTTGAGCCAATCGGCCAGCCGCTGAACATCTTCCCGGGTCAGCGACGCCAAGGTTATTTGTGGATACATACGCACCCCCTGTCGGGAGGTAAGGCGCCGACTCATTTGGAATCGTAGCCGGGGCCGTCGCTTCACAGATTGCAAACTATATTAACGAGTATGAACTACATCATCAAGAAAATCAATAAGGGTCAAGCCTACAACCGGATTCTACCCAATACGCCCGAAATATACCGCAAGAATGCCCCTGAATGCCAAAGAAAAGGCGAGGGACTTCGGCGCCCGTAGGACGCCGCTCCTCGCCAGATTTCTCCACGAGCCGCCAAACCAGGATGATCGGCAATAATAGGCGGTGAGATTCTTTAAGAAGCGCCTACCGGGGCGCTAATCAGAGAACTGTTAACGGCGCGCACTTGATTCATCAAGAGGGCAAAGTTCTCGAAAGTCAGAGACTGGGGGCCATCGCATTTAGCCAAGTCCGGGTTAGGGTGAACTTCGATGAGCAGACCGTGGGCGCCGGCCGCGATGACCGACAAGGCCACCGGAGTTACCAGATACCAATGGCCGGTGCTGTGGCTGGGGTCGCCAACGATGGGCAGGTGACTGAGACGCTTGATTACCGGAATAGCCGCCACGTCCATGGTGAAACGGGTGAAGCTCTCGAAAGACCGGATGCCTCGCTCGCAAAGTATGACATTGGTATTGCCGCCGGCCATAACGTACTCCGCCGCCAGCAACCATTCCTCGTAAGAAGCCGCCAGCCCCCGTTTTACCATCACCGGCATTCGGGTTTCCCCCACCGCATCCAACAAATTGTAGTTCTGCATATTGCGGGCGCCGACTTGCAGCACGTCGGAATACTGAGCCACCGTGTCCACATCGCCGGGGGTCATCACCTCGGTAATTATGGGCAGGCCGGTTTCCTGTTTAGCCAGGTTGAGCAGCTTCAGCCCCTCCAGTCCCATACCTCGAAAGCTGTAAGGAGAAGTGCGGGGTTTGAAAGCTCCGCCGCGTAGCACTTTGGCTCCGGCAGCCTGCACAGCGCGGGCAGTACTGACCATCTGCTCCTCGTCCTCCACCGAGCAGGGGCCAGCCATCACCACCGGATCAGGACCGCCCACCGCCACGTCGCCCACCATCACTATCGAGTCGTCCGGGTGGAACTCTCGGCTCGCCATCTTGTAAGGCTTGGAGATGGGGACAACTTCCATTACCCCCGGAAGGAGGGCCATTTCGTCCCTGAGGTCCGGTGGCACGGAGCCGAGAACCCCTACCACGATGCGCTCGATGCCCTGGAACACTTGGGGAGAAAGTCCCGGACGGCTTTCAATACGGGCTTCGACCATCGCCAGTTGTTCCGGAGTGCTGTCCTTGGACATTACCACAATCATATTTATGTCACCTTCTCGATTTGGGACTGCTCCCTTAGTTTAACGCGCCAAACGTGTCATTGGCGCAATCAGCTATGCTGGTAGCCGGTAAATACGGCCGAGTAAAACGCTACATTAGGGGTATGAAAAAGACAAACGGCCCCAGGCCGTAATAGAAGCGGCGGGCCAAAGGAGCGCAGAGGTTTTCGTTGATAAAATTGCTCTGGTTAACATTAAGCGGTCTCTACGCCTTGCATCCGCAGGACTTCCGTCCCCTTGAGATAGACATTCCTCAACTCTTTAGGCTCTTTATCCGTATTAACCAGTATAAGGACGCGAACGCAACCCGACAAGGAGTCGGGCACCGGTATCTCGGTGGCGCACATCAAAGCGGCGCTAGTCCAACCCAACTGGCGAGCCGCGGCGGCGGGAAAAGCTGCGTTCAAATCGGGCGTAACGGTGAAGTAAGCCATCGCCACATCCCGTTCTTCTATCTCGTTGGCCTCGATAAGGTGGGTCAACATTTCCCGGGTGGCGGAATAGATTGACTCGGCCGTATTATTGTCGGCAGTGGTCGCTCCCCTAATCCCGCGGCAAACCGTCATCAGTGGGTTCCTCCTGTCGGCGGCCAGGTTTTGCCGGCCAGTTCCGCTACCAACTGGCTGGCCCGGGCCACCACCTGGCTCCGGGGGGATTCTAGCATTGTACGAATCAGGGCGCTACCTACCACCGCCGCCTGTGCCTGCCGGCATACGGTTTCCACGTGTTCGCGACGCGAAATGCCGAATCCAACGGCCAGCGGCAACGAGGTATGAGCGCTTACTCGATCAAGTAAATCCAACCCCCGTTGGGAAACCTGGTCGCGCGCCCCGGTAATTCCCGTCAAGCTGACGCAATAGATAAACCCGGAACTCAGGGCTACAGCGGTTCGGATGCTCTCGTCGGTGCTGGTGGGCGCCAGCAGGGGAATTACATGAACGTTCCGAGGGGAGCACTGGGCGAACAAGGGCGCTGCCTCCTCACCCGGCAAATCCACCGGGATAACCCCGTCCACTCCGCACTCTTCCAAACGCTGAGCGAAGCGTTCCAGCCCGTAGGTATAGACCGGGTTATAATAGGTCATCAGAATCAGTGGGGTATCCGGCGCCTGCTCCCGCGCCTGAGCTATAGCATTCAGGCAGTCATCGGGAGTTATGCCCCGTTCGAGGGCTTGAAAGCTGGATGCCTGAACGACCGGCCCGTCAGCCAAAGGGTCGCTAAAGGGAATGGACAGTTCAATCGCGTCTGCGCCGGCCGCCGCCAAAGCTGGAATCAGCTCTAAGGTCGCCGCCAAGTCAGGGAACCCGGTGGTCAGGTAAGCAATCAGGCCCGGACGGCCTTCCCGACGGATGGCGCTGAATTTATCCTTAATACGGTCTCTACTCATCCCACTCGGATCCAAAAGAACTTCACCGGAAACTCCCCGGTTCAAATGTCCCAGTTCCTCTCGAAGGCTTTATTGATTATTCCGATTGACCTTATGCGCAACTGTAGCTTACCCACTGTCTGTTGTCTAGTCCCTGTAGTCGTCTAGACCTCGTAGATGATCGCCGCCAAAGCTAATGCATTCTGTCCGGCGTGGGCCAGAATAGCCGGCCACAACGAGCCAGTGAATCGGTACAACCAGGCCAGCAACAAGCCGGCGCAGAAAATCGGAATCAGCGCTCCCGGATAAAGATGAAAGGCCGAGAAAATCAAAGCGCTACCCAACGACGCCCGTAACGGCCCCCAGCGAGAAACCAAGCCAGCGAACACAAACCCGCGGAAGAAGAGCTCCTCAGTCAAGGGAGTCCACACCGCCAGGGCTTCAAAGGTTAGCAAGGCGCCCAGCCCGGGAAGAACTACCGACCCGGGCATCTCCGGGGGCAGCAACAACTCCACACCCAAGGACTTTACCAGCCAAGCGTACAGCGCAGTAGCGCTAATGCTGAGGCCCAAGGTCAATAGAACCAGCAACCCGCAATAAGGCCAAGAGAGACGCGGCCGACTCAGCCCCAACGCCTCAAGAGAAATCCGCTCTTCATCTCGTCCCAGCAGCCAGACTACCGCCAGAATTACTGCGCCGATGGCATGGCTGCCGATCCAGACGCCCCAGGCCATTCCATCCGCCAGCGGCTCCAACAACAGAGTAACCGCGCTAATCAAAAGAAAGGCTATCCCCACCAAGAGGATCGCCATACCAACCTGCCCGCCCCGCCAGCACACCTGGGCCGGGCCGTATCCAGCCCGCCGCTCGACCCCTTCAGCCCTCTCGATGGAAAACGCTACTTCCAGCCGGCTCCCGCAAAGGACGCAGAAGTCGCCGGAAGCATCGGCTTGATTACCACAACTGGGGCAGCGCAATATCCGGTCTCCAGATATAGATTCCAGATTCCTTAAACCGGCCGGCTCACTTGGGCCGCCGACTGGGAGAGCATAACGGCTTTGGCCAAGGCCAAAACTGCGTCCAGCTCCGGCCTCAGCGCCTTTCCTTCAGGGTTTTTTAATAGGTAACGACAAGGAACGCCCGCTCAGTACGGCCACCGGCGTCAGCTTGGAGCAAGCCTGCTGCGTACTCAAGTCCGCCAGATTGCCGCCAATTACGGAAAGCGGTCTGACCGCTAGACTGCTAACTGTCGGGCAACGCTGCAAACCGGGTCGGTTCCGCTCTGGCTATAATTTGCCAACAGACCCTAGCTCCCTACCAAGAAATCGAGAACGTTACCCAGCTTGGAAGTATCGCCCCGATAGATTTCGGTATAGCCACACTGATCGCAGGACACCGTGGTGAATTTTTTATTCTGCACATCGAAAAATCGGGCGAAGCCACTGCCGGTGGCACGGAACTCATCGGTGACGTAGCTGGTATTCTGACACTTTAGGCAAGCGTACATGATTCTTCCGACAGCCATTTTAGGTCCTCCAAAGGGCGGCGATTATACTTTGCGAAGCAACCGAGCGACAGAAGGCAGCAGGATGTTAGCTCATTAGCCCAATAGTATCGCGCCGGGTTATTCGCATTCAAGGACAGCAAGAGACAAGTATTCTGTATATGCGCTGACACTCCTTGTTATCTCTTGATTCGGTGGGCTATGCGGCCGCTCCATCCTTCGGCGCAACAGGTTCCCACTTTGGCATGAATGACGGAAGGTATGAACTAAAAGTGGGACCAAAGGCAGTTAGCAGCTAAAGGCGCCTGATGCCGCCTATAAACTCGCGCCAGGCCGCTACGCATTTCCCCGGCTCCGAGTGCTGAACGTAACCGCTGGCGTTAGGAATAGCCACCAAGCGCGAATTGGGCAGCAACTCGGCCATGCCCGAAGCTCGGTCGAGGGTGTTGGTGTCGCTGTCTTCAGATACTAACACCAGCGCCGGGGTTTCAACTTGCGGCAGTATGGACGTCAAGTCTTGGGTGGACAAGTACGCCAGGGTTTCCATCACCACTTGGGGAGATGCCTGCATCATCTGTTGCGCATACCATTCGTGGTGAGCCGGGTTAGAACGGCCCGGCGCCAGGCGGCGGTCAGCAGACTGCCGAACCCACGCTTAAATTCCCTCGTTCTTAATCAGGTCGTAGTTTTCCAAGTATTGAGGCTCCCCTACGAACTTGTAGGGCGAGGTGCAGGTGGTAACAGTATGCAGCCTTTCCGGGTGCTCGTAGGCGAACTGGAGGGCAATAGTACCGCCGACGGTCTCGCCAATCAGGTGCACCTGGTCCAACTCCAGATAATCCAGCAACCTCAGCAGGTCGGTGGCGAAGCCACTCAATGACCAATCGTAGCCCGGCGGCGGCACGGTTGAGCGACCAAAGCCCCGAGCGTCCAGCCGCACCACCCGATACTGACGGGCCAGCAACGGCACCCAAGCATACCAGAGGCGTCCGTTCTTCGCGTTGCCGTGATGTAGCGCCACCGTCTCCCGGGAGCGCCAGGGATCGGCGTAGTCATCATCCTTGTAGTACATCTCCAGGGTATCATCCAGTTTAACCGTCGGCATAACCAACCTCCTCTTATCCCACTATCCCTACTGGATAGAATAACGGTCGTCTCCGATTCTGTCGTTCACCCCGCTTTTTGCCCGGTCAAGCATACTTCCAACAGACAGCAGCCGGCGCACACCGGCGTCTTCCGGCAAGATTCTCCAGCATGGCGGTCTAGCAAAGCATGGTATTCATTGAACAGGGCGGCATCTTCAGGAAGTTGCTCGTGAAACAGTCGTTGAAAGTCGCCATACCCGCTCTTCCCCCCAGCTGGGACCAGCCCCAAACGTTCCAGAATGCGAACAGTATAGGCATCAACGACAAAGGAAGGTTTGCCCGCCGCATAGACCAAAATATCATCCGCCGTCTCCGGCCCGATACCGTAGATGGACAGCAACTCGGCGCGGAGGGGGCCAACGTCCTGGTCAAGCATAAGGGACAAGTCGCCGCAGTAATGCTCCAACAGATAGGCTGCAAATGCCTTCAACTTTCTGGCCTTGGCATTGAAGTAGCCGGATGAGCGTATGATTTCCGCCAGCTCCTCTTGCGAGCAGCGGTAGATTGCCGGGAACGACCAACAATCCGCAGCCTTCAGATTGCCGATAGCCAGCTCCACGTTCTTCCAAGAGGCCGCCTGGGTCAGAATCGCGCCAACCACTACGTCAAAAGGCCCATCCCCGGGCCACCAACCCTGCGGCCCATAGGCGCGGTAAAGAAGGCGGTAAACCTCTCGTAGCGAGGCGGCTTTCGATTTGCCCCAGCAGTAGGTCACCTCGTCCTTCTCACCAGTTTAGCGGCAACAGGTCGGCCAGCCCTATTTCGTCCGGTGAAACCCGGCAGCGATAAGCATAAACTTCAACACCGGCAGACTGGGCCGCCCGCAAGGCTGCGCCAAATTCCGGATCCGCCGTGTCGTGAGGAGAAAGCGATAAGGCGTCGCTGCGCTGCACCACAAACGCCACCGCCGCCCGGTGCCCGTCGCCTACCGCCTGCGACAAAGTGCGCAGGTGCTTGACGCCGCGGGAAGTCGGCGCGTCCGGAAACTGGGCAACACCCCGGTCATTAACCAAAGTCACCGACTTGGTTTCCAAGTAACACTTCCCGGCTCGCCCTTCCAGCATCAGGTCTAGGCGACTCTCCCCATAGGTAACCTCCCTTCGTACTTGCGGGTAATTGGCAAAGGGAACCAGAGCTCGCTGCATCAGGGCCTGGGCCACCAGCGCGTTGGGTAGCCGGGCATCGGCGGAAACCAGGGTAGCGCCCAGGTCAATCAAGGCCAAATCGAATTGGGTTTTCCGGTGTTCGCCAGCCGCCGGCGCCAGCAGCAACCGACGCCCAGGCGCCAGCAGTTCCCGCAACCGCCCGGAATTGGCAACATGCACCATCACCTCTCGCCTCTCCAACTCCACCAAGGCGGCGAGACGGTTAAGTCGGGTCAGGAAACGAGCTTCTACCAGATGGGGATGTAACTTCACTGTCGCCTCAACAAAGTCGGGATAGTCGGGATAGTCGGGATGGCAGCCTTCCAGTTTGCCCCTCCAGGCTTCCGCTGACTTGGCGGCTACCGCTAATGGTAGCAACCTCGTACCACCCTGGCAACCTGCCTATACCGACGGCAGAGACGGATAGCAACCTTGACGGCAGCCGGACTATAATGGGCTAACATCGAAGGAACAGAGAGGGAGCGGATTTATGCCCAGCTATCTGGAAAATCTGAAAAGAGCCGGTTGCGCCAATCGTAGCCTGGTTTGCGTGGGGCTGGACCCGGAACCGCCCCGCTTGCCCGTGGCGGACGTCTTTGAGTTCAACCGGGCTATCGTCGAAGCCACCGCCGACTTGGTATGCGCCTTCAAACCCAACCTGGCTTTCTACGAAGCCCTGGGGCTGCCCGGCCTGCGAGCGCTGGAGCAGACCATTCAACACATTCGGCAGGCGGCCCCCCAAGTACAGATTATCGGGGACGCCAAACGAGGCGACGTCGGCCCGTCCGGAGCGGCCTACGCCCGGGCTATGTTCCAAGTTTGGGACTTTGACGCCGTTACCGTCAACGCCTGGGGCGGAGCGGACACGCTCCAGCCTTTTCTGGAAGACGAAAGCCGGGGAGTGTTCCTGTGGTGTCGCAGCTCCAATCCCGGCGCTTCCGACCTGCAAGACTTGCAGGTGGATTCGCCCGATGGCCGGATGCAAGTATTCGAGCATCTGGCCCAGAGTTCCCTGGAATGGAACCGGCAGGATTGGAACCGGCAAAAAAATCTGGGCCTGGTGGTGGGCGCCACCTTCCCGGAGCAGTTAGCCTCGGTACGCCGAATATGCCCTGAAGCGCCCTTGCTTATTCCAGGGGTAGGCGCCCAGGGAGGCGACTTGCTTTCCGCCATCCGCAACGGCATTGACCACCGGGGAAGAGGCGCAATAATCAGCTCCTCTCGAAGTATCATCTACGCTTCTTCTGGAGCTAACTTTGCCCAGGCCGCCCGCCGAGCCGCCGCATCGCTCCGGGACTCCATCAACCAAATACTGGAATCCGAGGGAAGGGGATGGCCCTAGACTTAAAAGTCGGCGACGAAGTGCGAATGAAGAAGGCGCACCCCTGCGGCAATAACCGTTGGCGGGTAACCCGGTTAGGCGCAGACATAGGCATCCTATGTCTGGAGTGCCGCCATTACGTGATGTTGCCCCGGCCATACCTTGAACGGCGGGTGCGGGGGGTGGTACGCCGGGAGGCAGTGGAAGAGACTTCGGAAAGCGGGTAACCCGCAACCTATTTTTATGCGGGTTGGGGAATTGCGAGGCCGTTATGCCGAAAAGACCGGAGGTGTACGCAGTCCGACCAGTCGGAATATCACCTCTACTTGCCAGTTTCCGCGGTACGGTAACGATAGCCAAACCAGTCGAAGCGGAGGGACGCGGCAGTTAGAAGCGGTTAGTTGCCCGCCCGGACCAGCTCGCCGGCAGTGCCGGCGTCATCAGTATATCGAGTTTCCCACTCATTCAGGTGAATGTGGAAGTCACTCAAGTGCATAGCCAATGTGTCTATGAAGTTGCGCACTGCTCGACCCAAGAACTTCCCTTTCAGGGTGCATACTCCAACCACCGAGGAAGGGAAAATGTGCTCCAGGGAAACCACACCTAGCTTATCGTGGTCTTCCGAGTGGAGCGTAAAGTCGTTGCCAATCGCAACGCCCATGCCTATCTCAACATACCGCTTCACCGATTCAGCATGGTCGACCGCCAGCACCACGTCAAAATTGACGCCGCTGTCCTTGAAGGCTTGCTCCAGATTACGGCGGGTCAAGCTCTCCGGGCTAGAGAGAATCAAAGGCCAATTTGCAATGTCATGCAAGTCAATGGGATGCTTCTGCAAAAGCTGATGTCCCGGCGGAGTCATCAGAATCACCTTGTACCGAAACAGTTCGGAAAACTCCAGAGACGCCTCCTCCGACGGCGGGGGCGAAGATATAGCCAAGTCCAACTCCCCGGATTTAACCAATTGCATCAGGCTGGCGTAAGAACGGGCGGTCAGCCGTAGGCGAACATCCGGGTAATAATCGAGGAAGGATTGAATCGGTTTGGGCAAATGGTGGGTAATCAGATCGGGGTAAGCGCCAATGTGAAGGGAGCCCCGGCGCTCCGTATAGTCCATTTGAGTCTTGAGAGTATCCACGGATTCAACTATGGGGTTTATCAACTCTAAAAACGTAAATCCGTCAGAGGTAAGCTGAATCGGCCGCTTGATCCGATCAAAGAGGGTTATACCAAACTCATCCTCAAGTTTTCGCAAGTGCGTAGTAACCGTAGGTTGACCAAGTTCCAACTTGCGAGCTGCCTTGGAAACGCTGTGCAAGCGCGCCACATGGTAAAAACTAACAATCTCCCGCAATTCCATCAGAACGAGCCACCTCAAGCGAGTTTGCGGCATATAATACATCAATATAATGTATTACACAATATCACTTGACAAAATAACAAACTCTATTGAGAATAATCTTTGTCAGGCACAGTTATTTTCGACTCCCACACCGGTTGCCGAAGCAACCGTCCCTGCCTCTGATGGCTTGGAGGAACTGGGCTAATGGCTTTTGTTATTACTGAACCCTGTATCGGGGTCAAAGACGCCTCCTGCGTGGAGGTCTGCCCGGTGGACTGCATTCACACCAGCGACGACGCGCCGATGTACTTTATCAACCCCGACGATTGCATCGACTGCGCCTACTGCGAATCGGCCTGCCCAGTGAATGCTATATTCGATGAGTTCACCGTTCCCGCCACTATGCGGGAATACGTTCAGAAGAACCGAGCCTTTTTCCGAAAATAGCAGCCAGCGCCACTTTTAGTCTGCTGTCAGGTTACCACCCTTTCGCCGGGCGCGGACCGAACCGCCAGCCAGTTCGCCAGCTCCGGTTCTCGCCGCAAGACAAAACGACAATTTACCGTAAGGAGCCTCGTTGGAGCTTGCCCGTTTAGTCCTGCGCCGGCTAAATATAATCGGCAACTTCCGGGAACTGGGCCACGACCGACAGCGCCGGGAAACTTTGACTGGCTTGGCCGCCACCCAGTTGCTGGTACAACTTTCCAGTATGCCCATTGCGCTGGTCATCCCCTCGGTGGCCCGCCACTTCGAAATCGACGTGGCTCAAGCCGCCTGGATGGTGGTGATCCGGCTACTGATGCTGGGCAGCACGGTCTTTCTGGCGGCCCGGCTGGGACAGAAATTCGGCCACGTCCGCGTCTATTTCCTCGGGGCAATCCTCCTGTCGGTAGCCAGTGTCCTCTCCGCCACCTCCTTCACGCCAACCCAACTGATTCTCTGGAGCGGCGTAGTCGGCATTGGCGGCGCCCTGATTACGGCCAACTCCAACGCCATCCTGGCGATAGTGTTCCCGGCGGAAGAACGAGGACGGGCCTTCGCCGTTCCGGTAGTGGCCGCCCGCTTCGGAACTCTAATCGGCCTGGGTCTATTCGGGGTATTCCTGCACTATTTCAGCCTGCAATGGGGTTGGCGGCTAGTATTTCTCACCTCCCTGCCCATCGGCTTGCTGGCGATCCAATGCAGCTACCCCTTGCTGAAATACCACGCCAAGCAGATGACCGAGGACCTGAAGCAGGTTCCCATCAACTACTTCGGCGCCACGCTGATGATAGCCACCCTAGGAACCTTCATCCTATCCGGGCTGCACATCCACGAGGGAGCCGAGTCTTTCACCACCCCGGACGCGCTGAGCTACCACGTCCCGATGCACCTGCTGTTCCTCGCCTGCCTGGCCCTTTTCTTCGTAATACAGCAACGAAGCGGCGACCCCTTCGTGGACTTTCGCTACTTCAAGCAAAAGTATTTCTCCATGGCCCTGTTCACTAACACCACTTTCCACCTCTCTATGTTGGCGGTTACCACGCTGATTCCCATCCTGGTGGAAAACGGTTTGGGGCAAGCGCCCATCGTCGTGGCGCTGGTTCTGCTACCCAACCAGTTCATGGGGCTTTTTCTCCCCACTTTGGGCGGCTGGATTCACGACCGCTACAACCCGCGCTGGCTCCGGCCAAGTTCCCTGTTGCTCATCGCTGCCGGGTTCTTTCTGGCCGGCCTATTTGCCGACGACCTACCCGTCTATCTGCTGCCGGCGCTGCTGCTGCCCATCGCCATCGGCTCCAACCTGTTTAACTCGCCCAACAATGCTACCGTAATGAACTCTCTGCCGGACGACCGGAGTTTTGCCTCGGGAATGCTGGAAACTACGCGGCAAATGGGCCACTCAGTAGGGACCACGGTAAGCGCCACGGTGTTGGGGTTAGCCCTACCGGTAGCCATAGATCTGATGTCCCCGGTAGAGGCCCGACCCTATTACCTGGGCGGCTTCCAGATTTCCGCCCTCACCGTAGTTTGGATAATGATTTCCGGCAGCATCGTAGCCATGTTTCAGCGCACGCCCCCGGTCAGTTCCTCCAGCCAGCAGCAAAAATCCCCGGCGTCCCCAGCCGGCGGGGACGGTTAACCCTTCTCCCCCTTATTCAGTTTAAGCCACCCCACCCACCAACCTTCCGTCCTTGCTCTCCTCCCTAACATCCTAACAACCTCCTCCGTCCTGTCGGCCTACTTCCCACTCGGCCAACCCGCTGCGTCCCTCCGGCGTCAGACAGAATCCGATAAGTGAAAAATCAGCCGAACTAACCAGCCGTCCCATTCGTGGGTCAGCCATAACCAGTCGTCAACGCCGGCTTGGGCGGCGAAACCAGCCGTCCCATTCGTGGGTCAGCCTCTCCGGCCTTTGCTAGAAATAACCCGGCAGGTTAAACTAAACTAGACAATTTACATTGAACAATTGAACGTTGAAGGGGGTATGGGACAATGGCGTTGTTTCTCCGGGACGAAGAGGTCAACCGGGCGGTTTCAATGGACGAAATGCTGCGAGCTATCGAGGAAATGCAGCGGCGTTTCGGTCAGGGCGAGGTAACCAACTTGGCCCGGCGCAAGATTATTGCTCCCGGCGGGATGCTCGCGGTGATGGGCGGCGGGCTGTTTTACGACAACATCTTGGGCGTCAAGACCTATACCGTAGTCCAGGGCAAATACTCTTTTCAGGTCAGCATCTACGACGCCAACACCGGCGCATTGCTGTGCTACACCCAAGCCAATCGGCTGGGCCAACTGCGTACCGGAGCTACGACCGGAACAGCGGTTAAATACCTTGCCAAACCCGCCGCCGCCACCGTCGGAATCATCGGCGTCGGATACCAAGCCCCCACCCAGTTAGAGGCTCTCTGCCGAGTGCGCGACATCAAGAAAATCAAGGCTTTCAGCCGCACCCCGGAACGCCGGGAAGCCTTCGCCCAAGCTATGACCAACTCTCTGGGCGTAACGGTGGAAGCGGTTGAGGAGGGCGCAGCGGCGGTGGCCGAAAGCGATATTGTTATCGGCATCGCCGCTACTATGGAGCCGGTATTGATGGGGGAGTGGCTAGCCCCGGGAGCCACGGTTATCTGCGCTGGCCCCACCACCTGGCGGGCGCGGGAGGTGGACGACGCCGTCTTTAGCCGGGCCGACAAGTTGTTCGTTGATTCGGCGGAGCAGGCTCCGGTAGAGGCCGGAGATTTGGCCAACGCCGTGGAGCGGGGCATCCTGCAATGGAGCCAATTGCAAGAATTGCGCCACGTGGTAGCCGGAACGGTTCCCGGTCGAGATAACCCAGAACAGATTATCTACGCCAAGCTGATGGGCGCCGGCATAGCTGACGTAGCTGCCGCCAAGCTGGCTTACGACCGGGCCCAAGCCCTCGGATTGGGAGCGGAAATGGAGTGGTAGCTGAAATGGCGGCGGAAGGCCGAATGACGTAGCTTAACCCTCCGCCGGCCGCAGATAGCTATCAACCGGCTGAACGCTGTAATTGCCCCGTTCCATCAGCAAGCACTCCACCGCCGCCCGGGCCGTGTCCAACGAAGTAAAGCAGGGGATACGCCGCTCCACCGCCGCCCGCCGGATGTAGAAACCGTCCCGCAGCGCCGAGGTATCCCCGGACAGGGTGTTGATTACCGCCCCCACCGTGCCATCGTTAATCACATCGACCACGTTGGGGTGGCCCTCGCTTAGCCGCTTGGTAATCATAGTAACCGGCATCCCGGTAGCGGCAATCATCGCCGCCGTTCCCTCGGTAGCGTACAGGCGACAACTAGCCTCCAGCAATTCCTGAATCAACGCTAAGGACTCGGCTTTGTGCTGGTCGGCGATACTGAGCAAAACGCCGCTGCCCTTCTTCAGATTCAGGTTGGCCGCCAGCAGCGCCTTGGACAGAGCGTTCGGAAAGTCCCAGTCAATCCCCATCACCTCCCCAGTGGATTTCATTTCCGGCCCCAAATAGGTATCAACCCCCACCAGTTTAGACATAGAAAATACCGGGGCCTTAATCCCCACCAGTTTCTGGCGGGGCCACAGGCCACCAGAATAGCCCAACTCCGACAAGGTCTGTCCCAACATCACCAGCGTAGCCAAGCGGGCGACCGGGACCGCGGTAACCTTGGAAATAAAAGGTATCGTGCGACTGCCCCGGGGGTTAACCTCGATAATGTAAACCGTGGTGGCCTCCGCATCCTCCGATGGAGAGTGCGGACTGCGGTAGGCGCTGCCGCCTTGAATGACAAACTGGATGTTCATCAGACCGCGCACGCCCATCGCCAAGCCGATGCGGGTAGTGTAGTCAACCAGAGTGTCCACCTCCGCCTCGGTCAAGTTCAACCCCGGATAAATAGCCATAGAATCGCCGCTGTGCACGCCAGCCCGTTCGATATGCTCCATAATGCCGGGGATTAACACCTGCTCCCCGTCGCAAATGGCGTCAACCTCGCACTCTTTGCCTTCCATATAGTGGTCCACCAGCACCCGCTTATCCGGGGTTACTTCCGTAGCTACGGTCAGATACCGAACCAGCTCCGAGGCGTTCTGGACAATCTCCATGGCCCTACCGCCCAGCACGTAGCTGGGACGCACCACCACCGGGTAACCGATATTCTGCGCCACTTGCAGCGCCTCGGACACCGAGGTTACCGACGCTCCCGGCGGCTGGGGAATGCCCAGCCGGGACAAGAACTCCTCGAACTTTTGCCGGTCGGAGGCTACGTCAATCGCTTCCGCACTGGAACCCAGGATGGGCAGCCCAGCGTGGGCCAGGGACTGGGACAGGTTGATTGCCGTCTGGCCGCCGAACTGCACTACCGAAGGCGGTGGCCGATCATCGATGGTTTCATTGTCGATAACATCCCGCACCGCCTCTTCATCCAGCGGCTCAAAATAGAGGCGGTCGCTGGTATCAAAATCAGTAGAAACCGTTTCCGGGTTCGAGTTCACCATCACGCTGGATACCCCGGCTTGGGATAACGCCCAGGCCGCGTGAACGCTGCAATAGTCAAACTCGATACCCTGGCCGATGCGAATTGGGCCGCTGCCGATAACCACCGCCTTCTTTCCAGGTAACGGCGCCGCCTCGTTTTCCTCTTCGTAAGTGCTGTAGTAGTAGGGAGTAACCGCCTCAAACTCGGCGGCGCAGGTGTCCACCATCTTATAGACGGGCCGCAGGTTCCAGCGCTGCCTCAAGTCCCGCACCTGTTCCGGCAGCATATCCGCCAAGGTTCCCACCTGTCGATCGGAGAAGCCCAGCCGCTTGGCCTGGAAAAGCAACCGGGGCGTGAGAGTCTCGGACAGCAGGCGCCGCTCCATCGCCACAATCCGCTCCAAGGCGCTGACGAACCAAGGGTCAATAAAGGTGTCCTGTACCAGGGTTTCCGGCGTCGTATCCCGGCGCAGCGCGGACATCAACGCCCACAAACGCAGGTCGTTGGGAGCCAACAGGTTCCTCACCGATTCATCGCCACCCTCCGACCCATTCTCTTGCCCGGCAGGCAAAGCCTCCCACAGCAGGGTGCGGTTACCCAGCTCCAAGGAGCGGGTGGCTTTCTGCAAGGCCGCCTCAAAGGAGCGGTCAATCGCCATCACCTCGCCGGTCGCCTTCATCTGGGTAGTTATCTGCCGGTCGCCGTTAGGAAACTTATCAAAGGGCCAGCGGGGAATCTTGACCACGCAGTAGTCCAGGGCCGGCTCAAAGGCGGCGCCAGTTTTGCCCGTTACCGCGTTGGGGATTTCGTCCAGCCGCTTGCCAACCGCAATCTTGGCCGACACCCGGGCAATGGGATAGCCGGTAGCCTTGCTCGCCAACGCCGAACTGCGGCTAACCCTCGGGTTCACTTCAATGACATAATAGGAGGAATCCGCTTCCCAGTCCGATTGTATCGCCTGGGCCACGTCAGAATGAGGACGCAAGGCCAGTTGGATGTTGCAGCCTCCCTCGATACCCAAACCACGGATTATCTTAAGGCTGGCGGTACGCAGCATCTGGTATTCCTTGTCGGTCAAGGTCTGACTGGGCGCCACCACGATACTGTCGCCGGTATGCGAACCCATCGGGTCCAAGTTCTCCATATTGCAGACAGTGATACAGTTGTCCGCCCCGTCCCGGATAACCTCGTATTCCACCTCCTTCCAGCCCACCAGAGAACGCTCCAGCAACACCTGGGAAATTGGGCTGGCAGCCAATCCGCTCTGGGCAATGTCCTCAAACTCCTGCCAAGTATTGGCAATGCCGCCGCCGGTTCCGCCCAAGGTATAGGCCGGACGCACCACCAAGGGCAAACCCATATCCCGGCAATAGGCGCGAGCTTCCTCGATGGAAGAAACGGTAACATTGGGCGGCTCCGGTTCGCCGATGTCGTGGAGGAAGTTGCGGAAATACTCCCGGTCTTCAGACTTACGGATAGTCTCCAACGGAGTGCCCAGCAACCGGACGTTGTAGCGTTCCAGGACTCCGGCATCGGCCAGCGCCACCGCCAAGTTGAGGCCGGTCTGACCGCCCAGCGTGGGCAGTATGCCCTGGGGTTGCTCCTTTTGGATGATGCGTTCGATAACCTCCACGGTCAGCGGCTCGATATATACATGGTCGGCGATATCCCGATCAGTCATAATCGTGGCCGGGTTGGAGTTGACCAGGACGGTGGAGACCCCTTCCTCTCGCAGAGCCTTGCAGGCTTGCGTTCCAGCGTAGTCAAACTCAGCGGCCTGACCGATAACTATCGGCCCGGAACCAATTACCAGGACTTTGTTTAATCGTTGTCTATCGCTGCTCAAATTGCTATTCTTACCCTCCGGGGCCGCTCGGCGGCGCAATCGCCGGCCAGAGGTTCCGGGCAACCCGATGAATCCAGCCGGCTGTCCAATATGTTTGCCTGGAAAGCTAGAAGGTGGGCAAACGTCCCGGCAACTGCATTAGCCCCCGATCATTCAAGATATTGATCATCTGGTAGATAAAGGAGCCGTAATAGGCCCCATCCCAGTCGAACTTCGCCATTCCCGGGAAGTCCTGTTCCGACCGGGGCGGGACTCGGAAATTGACCGACTCGTTACCGGTCTTTTCCACCTCGACGCAACCCACCGGTTCTTCATAAACCTGCCGAGTGCGGTTATCAACCAGCTTGACGGAAAGGTCCCAACGGCTGCCCAGCCGGGCCCGGCTGACCGAGGCCAGTTGGTAGCCATAGTTGTTGTGGTGAAATCCGGGGACTACCTTGTCCAGCAACCCCAACATATTTGACAAACTGATCGGAAGGTCGGCTTCCAGCCCCTCCTCCAACAAAACCATCGAAAACGCGGTCATATTAAACCTCCAAACAGTGCGATTAAAAACCAGCCAACTAGCCTGCCAACCCGGATGCTCCGCCTCCTCCTCTTGAGGCGCAAAACCGGCTCAAGCCTCCAATCACCTCCTTACCGCCCCTCCTCTACCGCCAGCTAGCGGTTGAACTCCTTAACCATTTCCAGAAACTCGTCGAAAATATACTCGTTATCCCGGGGGCCCGGGGAAGCCTCGGAATGATACTGAATAGTAAACAGCGGCAAATCCCGGTGGCGCATCCCCTCGACCGTGCCATCATTCAGGTTGATATGCGACACCTCCAGACCCGACGGCAGCGTGTCGGGATTGACGGCAAAACCATGGTTTTGGGCGGTTATGTAAACTCGCCCGGTGTTCAGGTCTTGAACCGGATGATTGCCGCCCCGGTGTCCGAATTTCAGCTTAAAGGTGTCGGCGCCCAAAGCGCGGGCTACGAGTTGGTGACCCAAGCAAATGCCCATTACCGGCGCCCGGCCTAATATCCGCCGTACATTGCCTACCACGTAATCCAGCAGCTGCGGGTCGCCCGGGCCCGGGGAAAGCAGGATACCGGCGGGCTGCATCGCCAGCATATCCTCGGCTTCGGTGTCGGCCGGTACGGCGATAACTTCGCAGCCCCGTTCCTGCAACAGCCGCAGAATGTTGTATTTCAACCCCACGTCAGTTACCAGGATACGGCGTCGGGCTTCACCAGAATCATCACCCTCGGGAACTCTCCGAAAGCCTGAGGCGATTTCCGAGCCGTGGGCGTTCCACCGATAACTTTTTTCGGCGGTAACCGTGCGCGCCAAGTCCTGGTCGTCATAGCGAGGCATTTGGGACAGGCGCGCTAGGGCCTTCTCCGGAGCCTCGGTGGTCAACAAGCCCATCATCACGCCCCGCTCCCGGATACGGCGGGTAAGGGCCCGGGTATCCACCCCGTAGATGCCGGGGATGTTTTGGGAATGCAAAAACTCATCCAGCGTCCGGTTGCTCAGGCTATGGCTAGGGCGGTCACAATGTTCCCGAACAATAAGGCCGGCAACCTGTATTCGGCGCGACTCGAAATCCTGGGGGTTGATGCCGTAGTTGCCCGCCAAAGGATAGGTCAAGGTTACCAGTTGGCCGGCATAGGAGGGGTCGGTCAGCACCTCCTGGTAACCGGTCATACTGGTATTGAATACTACTTCACCGTGGCCGAGCATATTCACCCCGACCGGTTCAGCCCCAAAAGACTCACCCCGGTAAACCGAGCCGTCTTCGAGCACCAAGTGGGCCGGAAAGGCATTCCCCCTAGTCGCCATTGCCAAACTTTTCAACCTCGCAAACTGTCAATGATCGCACTGCGCCGAAGCCCCCGCTCAGCTAATGCAAAAGCTCCTGATGAACCAATTTCCCTGCAACTAGGGTAGTTACCACCCTTCCCTTCAGGGTAGTCCCGGCTAAGGGAGTATTCCTGCCTTTGGAGGCAAACTCGTCGGTATCGACTACCCATTCCAGTTCCGGGTCAAAGAGGACCAAGTCCGCCGGGGAGCCGGAATGGAGCGTAGCCAACTCTTCGAAGCTAGGCCCCAGCACCCGAGCCGGGCCAACGGTCAGCCGGTCAACCAAGGCGCTAAGCGAAATCTGCCCCCGATGGACTAACGTCATCAACGTGCCCAGGGCGGTCTCGAACACGCTGATGCCAAAGGCGGCCTCCTCATAAGTAACCTGCTTACTGGCCGCCTCGTGGGGAGCGTGGTCGGTGGCGATACAGTCAATTACGCCCTCGGCCAAGCCCTCTATCAGAGCATCCACGTCTCGCTGACCCCGCAGCGGCGGATATACCTTGGTGGAAGTATCGTAGTTGAGCGGCCCGGCGGCTCCCCCGGCGTCCTTTGCCAATCCCCCCTGGTAGCCCAGCGTCCATTCGTCGGTAATCGACAGGTGGTGAGGACAGACTTCGGTAGTAACCGATACGCCCCGTTCCCGGGCCTGCCGCACCAAGGAGACGGCTCCCGCAGTGCTCAGGTGAGCCAGATGCAACCAGCCGCCGGTTAGCTCGGCCAAGGCCAGGTCCCGGGCAATCATCGCCTCCTCCGCCGCCGCCGGTATGCCTGCCAAGCCAAGCCGGGTGGCGGCCCAGCCCTCGGCCATCACTCCGCCAGGACAAAGACCGCGCTCCTGACAATGGTTGATGATGGGCATACCCAGGTCTAGCGTGTAGGTAAGGGCCAGCCGCATGATGTTAGGGTCATAGACCGGGTCGCCGTCATCGCTGTAAGCTACCACGCCGGCAGCGGCCAGTTCCTCCATCTCGGCCAGTTCTTTCCCCCGACGTCCCTTGGTAACGCACCCGATGGGAAAAACGCGCGCCAAACCCTCGGCGTGGGCGCGCTGTTTCACCAACGCCACTACCGCCTCATTGTCTATGGGCGGGTCAGTGTTGGGCATACAACAGATAGAAGTAAAGCCACCGCGCGCCGCCGCCCGGGTGCCAGTAGCTATGGTTTCTTTGTATTCAAAACCCGGCTCCCGCAAATGACAGTGCAGGTCAATGAACCCCGGAGCAGCGACCAGACCGTTGGCCGGAATCGACCGACAACCCTCGGGTATGTCGGCAATGGACAAACGGGGGCCGGCAGAAATTATTCTCCCGTCGGCAACCAGAATGTCCCCTACCGCGTCCATTCCTCTGCCCGGGTCAACTATTCGCGGCCCCTGGATCAATATAGAGCCCGATTCCAAGTTACTAACCAATCTTGTCCTGCCTGGCCTCAAGTTCCGCATTGGTAGAATCCAGCATCGCTCTTCTGCCTCGATCCTCTATACTAAGCCTTCCGGTTCCCTGGCGTTGCGCCCGGCACAGAGGCGGTACAAAAGGGCCATGCGCACCGCAACGCCGTTAGCTACCTGTTCTTCAATCACCGAATGGCCGCCGTGAGCCAAGCCGGTACTTATCTCGATACCCTCATTCATCGGCCCGGGGTGCATCACCAGCGCATCGGGCTTAGCTTGGGCCAGGCGACTTTCGGTAACCTGCCAGCGTCGGATGTATTCCCGCATACTGGGCAGGAAACCCCTGCTCTGCCGTTCCGATTGGAGGCGCAAGGCCATTACCACGTCGGCGTCCTCAATCGCTCGGTCCAAGTCAGTATCCACCTCCACCTGGGCAAAGGGGTGGCCTTCGTCTCGTTCAGCCCCGTAACTCAACAAGTCCAGGGGCAACAGGGTTGTGGGGCCGCATAGGGTAACCCGCGCGCCCATTTTGGTCAGGCCCCATAAATCGGAACGGGCCACGCGGCTGTGCAGCACGTCCCCGACAATGACGACTTTCACCCCCTGGATGCTGCCCACTTTTTCCCGTATCGTGTGCAGATCCAGCAGGGCTTGGGTAGGGTGAGCATGCAACCCATCCCCGGCGTTTATTACGCAGACCTTGGGCAAATGGCGGGCCAGCAGATAAGGAGCGCCGGAATGAGGGTGCCGGATGACGATTACATCCACTCCCATCGCCTGCAAGGTCAGGCCGGTATTGAGTAGCGACTCTCCCTTTTCCACGCTGCTGCCCGAAGTGGACATATTGATAACATCGGCGCTGAGCACCTTGCCCGCTTCTTCAAAGGAAATGCGGGTGCGAGTGCTGGACTCGTAGAACAAGGTAACAACCACCCGACCGCGCAGGGTAGGCACTTTCTTGATGTCTCGCCGAAGCACTTCTCCCATAGCCGCCGCGCTGTCCAGCGCCGAAAGAATCTCCGAGGATGAAAAGTCGTCCAAGTCCAGGACGTTCCGGCGGAATTTCTCGCCCGGAGAAAAAGCGGGTATTGCCATATCAGCGCCAATTTCCGCGGCTTCCGGGATCGCCATCACCCTCATTCCTCCATCCGGGTCAGGGCTACTTCGTCCCGGCCATCGGTCTCCACCAGCCGGACCTTAACCTGTTCATCCCGGCTGGTCGGGATATTCTTGCCCACAAAGTCGGCGCGGATGGGCAACTCCCGGTGGCCCCGGTCCAGCAGAACGGCAAGCTGCACTTGACACGGTCGGCCCAAGTCGTTGAGGGCATCCAGCGCAGCCCGGACGGTGCGCCCGGTAAACAGTACGTCGTCCACCAACACCACTTTCTTGTCCTGTATGTCCACCGGAAATCTGGTAGGTCTAACCCTTGGCCCTACTCGACCTTGCAAGTCGTCCCGGTACAAGCTAATGTCCAGCTCCGCCAAGGGCGCCCGGCTGCCCTCGAACCGCAAAACGTTCCGCTCCAACCGCCGGGACAAGATAACGCCCCGGGTATGTATGCCAACCAGAACCAAGTCCGATACGCCCCGATTCCGCTCCAGAATTTCGTGGGACACCCGAGCTAAAGCCCTTTGGACGTCCTGCTCGTTCATTATCTGACGTTCCGCCATCGCTTCGCCCTATACAAACCTACCCAGATTAAACCAAATCGAGGTCCGGCAAGGTCGGGGTTGCCTTGCTATGCCGGATTAGAGCCGCCGATTCCCGCTGGCGGGTCAGGCCGGGTTTCCTTTCATCCTGTTTATGGTATCTACCAGCCTGGTCATACCCTCTTCAAGAGTTTCGCCGACGGACAAATCCAAAAACTCCCCTTCCGGGCCGAAGACCGTCGCGGCGTTGGGAACCAGCACCAGCGGCTTGGGAATAACCCAGCAACCTTCACATTGCAAGCAATCGGAGAGGTGCAAGTGCATCCGTATGCCTCCGGATTTGCCCGGAGTGGCGCCCATTGCAAACACCACTTTGTCGGTCAGCGAACTGGGCGGTCGGCAAGCCCATTCAATGGCGTTCTTCAGGGCTGCTGGTATCGAGTGGTTAAACTCGGGAGCAGCGATGAGCAAGCCATCGGCTGGACGCAACGCCTCCCGAAGGGCGCTGACCGGCTCCGGATATCCGCCGCCGTCCAGGTCCCCGTTAAACAAGGGCAAACCGGCCAAGCTTGCCTCTTCAACATCGACTCCTCTTGCCCGGAGCATAAGTACCCCTTGGCGGGAAAGTTTATGGTTCCATGAGTCCCGCCGCAGACTGCCTACCATACTGACTATCTTCATCGTTCTATCCCCGCCAAGGTTTCCTGACCATGCTTTCCTGACCGTTCCGGTTTGTCGCCCAATAAAATACCCCTTGCAGCGGCGGCAAGGGGCGCAACGAGCCAACTCATTCCGCGCCGGAGCGGAAGACCTGGCCCGAACCGGGCGGAACACTTTGCCAGCCTCACAGGACTGCTTAAAAGCCGACCTGACCCACAGCTTAAACACTGGAAACAGGCCCAAGCCCATCGGGAAGTATTCTATTGGGTAATTTGCAATGATTTAAGAGCTATAGTAGCAGATTTTACGGTAATCAGAAAGGGGAGCGAGGCCGACCCTCAGGAAGGAAAGCGGACGTCCTCCCCCCACCGGTTTTCAGCCTTTCAGCCATCTTAAAGACTCCCAGTCCCCTTGACCGGCGCCCAACATCCCTCTCATTCTCATTGCCGGGCCTTGAGGTTACCACCGCTCCAAACCAGGCGAGCCGGTTACCCATCCAGTGAACGGGCCAATAGCTTAGCTAACGCCGAAGGGTTACAACAAAGGTATAACCACCATCAACAACATCGCCGACTTGGTTCGCATTCTGAAAGAACAACCCGACTGGGCCGAAACTCTGCGCAGCGTACCGCTAGACGAGGAAGTGTTAAACCTGCCCGCCCATTTCGACCAGTTGACCGAACAATTTAACCGGTTCGTCCAGGAGACCCCGGAGAATAACCGGCTAGCCAATGAGCGTCTGGCTCGTTCGGAAGAGCAATTCAACCGGATGGCCGGGCGCTTCGCCAACTTCGAAGGCGGAAATTATGAACAAGGCGTTGCAAACTAAGCAGTTATCCGCGCCGGGAGCCATTTCAGCCTGGAAGACCCTTACGTAGCGATGTCCCATTTCGGGCCGGCTAACCCCAAGTTCAACAACGCCCTGTACCGGGCCATTAACGCCAGCATCGTAACGGTTGAACAAGCCTATGAGTTAACCAATGCGGACGGCATCATCTCCTCCCCGGAGAACCAGCGCGTAGTTTTCGAGGTTTCTATAACGACCGGCGAGGGCGAACCGGACCTTCAGCGGACTAAAGACCGAGCTACCTTTCTACCCGCCATCACCGGCGGCGATGCGAAACCCGCCGTTATCACGTCAACCTTGCCTGCCCCCAGAAGGGGAAGCCCCTGTCTCGCAAGTATTTGGCTATCCGTCGATAACCTTGCCTGCCCCCAGAGCGGCAAGCCGCCAGCGAAGGCGTAGCCGTCTTCATCATTTCCCACTCCGATTGGTAAAACTCAAGATAGCCGGCAGGAGATTGTTTCCGCCGACAGCCGACCCCGACCTTCCTGAATCCGGGAGCCCATCCACCAATGCTAAGCCGAGCGCTCCCTACCCGGCAACCCGCTTCTTCCGGCTGGTCATATAGTCCACCAGAATGTATTCGCCCAGGTTTTCCGAGCTGCTGTAAAAAGCTCGGCCCCGGTTGATACGAGTCATCCGGTCAACGAAGTTCACCAGTTGGTAGTTGTTTTCCAGCATAAAGGTGTTGATAACTATGCCTTCCTGGGTGCACTTTTTAATTTCCTTCAAGGTTTCCAGCTCAGTGCGATAGCTGGGCGGATAGCTAAAGTAGGAGCGACCATCCTCCAAGTGCGCCGTCGGCTCCCCATCGGTTATCACCAGTATTTGCCGGCTGCCCCCCTTCTCCTTGGCCAACAAGTTGCGGGAAAGCATCAAAGCGTGGTGCAGGTTGGTGCCGGAGGTCCAAGTATTCCAATTAACCCTGGCTAAATCCGCTTCCTTAATCTCCCGAGCATAGTCGGAGAAACCGACCACGTAGAGCGTATCGCGCGGGTACTGGGTGCGAATCAGGGCAAACAAAGCTAAAGTAACTTTCTTGGCCGCCTGGAAATTATTGAACAACCCCATAGAGCGGCTCTGGTCTAGCAGCACTATCGTAGCCGCCCGAGTCATGTGCTCGTTGCGGTAAATCTCAAAATCCTGCGGGGTAATCTTAACCGGCGCCTCCGGACCGCCCCGGACAATGGCGTTCTTGATCGTAGCTTGTAAATCCAGCTGAAAGGGGTCGCCGAACTCATAGGGCTTGGTTTCCCCCAACAGGTCGCCGCCAGCTCCCCGGGTATCCAGTTCGTGGTTGCCCATCCGGTCCTTTTTCAGGTGAACAAATACCTCCCGCAAAGCCTTCTGACCGATGCGGCGAATGCCCCGGGCGGTCAGTTCCAGGTCGTCATCTCCGGTAATATAACCGGCGTCCTTGAGCAACTGGCGCAACCGATCCAGTTCTTCCCAAGTTCGGCGAGCTTCATCACCCAGCAATTCGGCCAGCTTGTCCGGGTCCACGTCATCCAAATTGCCGGTACGCAGGGCTTGCTGCAAAGCCTGCTCCAGTTGATCCAAGTCCTGAAACTGGCCCATCAGTTCCATCGCCTGTTCCATTGTCAAGCTGTCGTCGCCAAGGAAGGGGTATTGGCGGCGCAGATCGTCCATTGGCATCAACTGTTCCATCAGCGAAGCGAACTCGGCCATTTGCCGCCGCATCCCCGGTTCCAGGGCCGCATTGAGCGCGTCCTCCAACTCCCGGCGCATTTCCGGCGACATACTATCCAGCATAGACTGCATCTGGGCCAACTGCTGCTGCAGCAGCTCTAGTAATTCATCGAAACTCTGCGGCGGATTAGGACCAAACATCGCGCCGAACTGCTGCATAAAGCCGTCAAAATCCGGCTCCAGGCCCGCCAGTTTATCCCGCATCATCTCGTTAAGCTGCCGCGCCATTTCCTGCATCGCGGCCAGCTGCTCCGGGGACGTTCCCTGAATTTGCTGCTGCATTTGCTGCGACATATTTTGGGCCATCTGGCTCTTCAGCAGGTCCAACAGTTCCTGGAACATCCGCTGAGCATCCGGGTCAATGAAGTCGTACTCCATCAAATCTTGAATTTGCCCGCCCAAACTTTCCGGCAGGTTTTCCAGCTTCTCCCGGTTACGGTCGGCCCGCTGCTCCAGTAGATTATAGAGGCCTTCTTGCTGAAGCCTATCCTGTTCCGGGGACTGCGCCAACTGTTCCCGAACCTCGGCCAAGCGGCGGTCGATACCCTCTCGTTCCTGTCGCAGAATGGCGTCCAGTCGCTCCTTCAGGTCATCCACCACCGATTCCATATTATGCTGCTGAAGCTGCTGGCGGCGGCGATCCTTCAACCGCTCCATCAACTCGCGGAGGCCGGGCATCTGTTGGCCTTCCCGATTCTGCATACCGTTGCGTAGCAGTTCCCGCAGCGCCTCCATTACGTCGCCCTGTTTGAGCAGGTCGTCGGAAAGACGGTCCATCAACTCATTGGCGTCAATATCAAAAACCTCTTGGGAACCATCCCAGCAGGAGTAGCGATAAGTACGATAGAGCATTTGGCCTCCCCTTGCTTTGGACGCGTTTGGCGGAAGTCGACGACGAATTGGCGCAGAAAGTCGATTAAGTTACCAACCGATTGAGAACCGATACCGGGAGAGTATAGCGCAAGTTCAGGTTACCTTTTCCTGCCGGCCCGGCGGGCTTAGCCTTTGGCTGAGGACCGGTTCTATCCCAGCCCTTGCCAAAGCCGATTTTGATCAAGGTATATAAAGTAGGGTTAACCTTGCTTGTCGGTCATTAAACCACCTGCGCCCCCAGGATTTTCTCCAAGTGTCCCAGCGCCCAGCGATGCGCCGCCGGGTCGAAGGTGGCTACGCAGTCGGACGGCACCTCCACCCAATAGTCCCGGTTGCGGGCATCGGCGGTAGTGTGCAGAACGCAAATGTCGGTGCAGACACCGCAGATAATAACCTTGTCCGGGCGCAAGTCCGTCAAGCGGTCTTCCAAGTCAGTGTTGAAGAACCCGCTGTAGCGGTTCTTGGGAACCAGGTTATCCCTAGTCAGGTATTCGGCCAGTTCCGGGATTACTTCCGGTTCTTCGGTGCCTTTGACACAATGCACCGGGAATATCTGAAACTCCAGGTCGTCCGGATCGTGGTGGTCAGACACAAACAGGACGGTAGCGCCCTGCGCCCTTTCCCGGTCCAGCAAGGAGCGAATGCTGGGGATGAGCGCCCGGTAGCCTTCACAATAAAGGTTATGCCCCGGCTCCAGAAAGCCCCGCACCATATCAATTACCAGAACTACGTTAGCCATTATTAGTCCCTTGCGGACGCGAGCCCTATCGACCTTGGGCCGGGCGCGCTTCCGCCGCCTATGGGTTTGACCTGGACTTGGCTTCCAGCGCAAAGCAGGCGCGGCCAACGCCATGTCCCCAAGTCAAGTCGGAAAAGCTAAGGTCGCCATCGTTGCGCCGGGAGCTATCGGTGGCGAATATCGCGCATAGTTCGTAAGCCGCTTCCTCAGTAGGATGATACTCGTAGTGAGCGCCGGTTTCCGGGTCTTCGATGGAATGGACGGAATATCTGGGGCCGGACATATCGACAAGACTCTCAGGCAACTTTCCATTCAGCTCCCAGTAGGTGTCGATATTGAAGGATATGTTCGCCAAGTTATCAATTCGCCTTTCATCGGCCCGGAAGTCCCGTTGCTGGCTAGGCGCTCCCAGCAGGAATATGGCATAGCCGACGCAGAGGACGACGACGATAACGACTCCGACTACTATAAACCGCAGCGTTGGCGTAGTTGCCCCGCCGGCAGAGCCAGCTTTGCTCTCGACCTGCCGCATATCCCAGAGATAATAGCCCAAAATGACGGACGTAATTATCAGGATGGCGACCGCTTTCAACACAAATCGGAGGGTGGGTTCGCCGGTCAGGAAACTGGCGAGCAGCGCAATCAAGTCACCCAGGATGATTGCAGCCCCAACCACCAAAGTTAAATAGGTCAGCCAGCGGCGCACCAGGGACTCCCGTCGTTCCGGGTCCGCCACCACCTGCGCTCCCAGCCATCGCATCAGCAACAGATAGACCGGAAAAGCTACAATGACCGCAGCTATTGCGGTAGCATGCCCCTGGGAAGGATAAGACCCAGCCGAGTCCAGGGCATCCGGGAAAGTCCGCTCGATCAACTCAAAAACCAGAGCGCCAAAGCTGAAGGCCGTAACGTACAAGGCGATAAACGATACCAGATAGAGAAATGCTTCCCGAGCGTGCAGATAGGGTCTAGGCCGCGGTACCGCCACCGGGAAATCCACCTCGGCAAAGGCCGCCAACGCATTGCGCAAGTCTCTTTCCGGCCAACCCGCTTGCAGCAAAACCTCCCGAATAACCTCCCGACTCTGTCCCTGTTCCAGGGATTCCTTGATAAACCGGCGAAGTTCCTCATTCATACCAGTTCTCCCACAGCGGCGCGGCTATCTCCAGGGTGATCGGCTTCGGCATATTTGGCATCCTGGGCCAACATTTCCGACAACCCTACCGATTCGAAACAGTCTTGCAAGCTGACCATATTATCCACCAAATGGGCAGTAGTCCCCCGGTCCATCAGTTCCCGCATCAGCTCGGCGATGACCTTGCTGGCGGTCAACAGGGCGCTGACCGGAAAGATGACCAGCTTGAACCCCAGCCCGGCCAGTTCACCCGCCGGAATCAGCGGCGACTTGCCCGTTTCCACGAAATTGTAGAGCAGCGGCAACTCCAGAGACCGGGCAGCCCGTTCCGCCGCTTCCGGAGAAGGCAGAGCTTCCACGAACAGCATATCGGCGCCAGCTTTGGTATAGGCTTCACAGCGGCGCTTGGTGTCGTCCCAGCCGGTAACCGCCAAGGCGTCCGTGCGGGCGATAATCACAAAATCGTCGTCCGTGCGGGCGTCCACCGCCGCCCGAATCTTGCCCACCATATCCGCAGTGGGGATGACCCGCTTACTGTCCAGGTGCCCGCACCGCTTGGGAAACTCCTGGTCTTCGATGTGTATCGCCGCCACCCCAGCGCGCTCGTATTCGCCGATGGTCCGCCGGATATTGAGGATTCCTCCGTAGCCGGTATCGGCGTCGGCGATAACCGGCAGGTCAACGACAGCAGTAATAGCGGCGGCGTTGGCGACCATTTCGCTCATAGTAGCCAGGGCCAAGTCGGGATAACCCAGCCGGGCCACCGAGGCGCCGGCCCCGGTCATATAGACCGCCGGAAAGCCTGCCTGTCGGATAATTCCAGCGGTAAGGCAATCATAAGCGCCAGGCGCCCTAATTATCCCCGGTTCCCGGAGCATTCGCCGCAGCCTGGTAGTTGCCCGTTCCCTCATTTCCTAACCCTCCGGGAAGCCCCGACCGTCCAGCTAATAATTACCCTTTTCCCCAAGTATAAACCAAATCCTTGCGAAAAGCCGCTATACGCTAGTCAAAAGGTCAAGCGGAGAAATCGGGCTCCAGAGGCGAATATGTCCGGCCAAGTCGCGTTCAACCGCCTGGGACAGCGAAAAGAACGCCGGCTAAACGACCATCCCGCCGTCGATGGTCAGCGCTTGGCCGGTGATATATCCGGCGCCGGGGCCGCAGAGGAAAATAACCGCCTCGGCCACGTCGTCAGCGCTGCCGAACCGCCCCATAGGAATCCGGCTAAGTACCGTTTTGCGAGCTTCCTCGGTCATCTGGTCAACCATCCCGCCCGTGTCGATAAAGCCGGGCGCCAGGGCATTGACGGTTATGTTGCGCGAAGCTACCTCCCGAGCCACCGCTTTGGTAAAGCCAATCAGCCCGGCTTTGGAGGCGGCGTAATTCGCCTGGCCGGGGTTGCCGCCTAACCCCACCACCGAGGAAATGTTAACCACCCGACCCTGGCGGCGGCGGATGAGATGGGGCATAACGTACTTGGTGCAGAGAAAGGCCCCGCGCAGGTTCACTTCCAGCACTCGATCCCAGTCCTCCGCAGACATACGGAGCAGCAGCCGGTCGCGGGTGATGCCGGCGTTGTTCACCAAAATATCTATACGGCCCCACTGCTCCAGAACCTGCTTGACCAGAGCTTCGGCGGCCTCCTCCCGGGAAACGTCCCCGGCCACAATCGCCGCTTCCCCGCCGTCGTCGGCAATGACCCGAACAACTTCCCGGGCCGCCTCCTCTGACGACTGGTAGTTGACGGCCACCTTGACACCGTCCCGGGCCAAGCGGTGCGCGATAACGGCGCCAATACCTCGCGAGGCCCCGGTTACCAGAGCTACCTGGCCTGCCAGGCCGGCCGTCGCCATTACGCTTCAGCCTCGGTCAAACCCCTGAGACGCAGCTGCGCTAACTCCTCCCGCATACTTTCCACCAGACCCCACCGAATACATTGCACAGCGGTGTCGATGGCCCCGGTCATTCCGGCGGCCTTGGAGGAACCATGCCCTACCAGTACCACGCCGTTGACCCCAAAGAGGGGCCCGCCCATAGCCCGGGGCAGGTTGGTGGTCTGCCACAGTTCGGACAGAACCCGTGCCATCTCTCCCTGAGACATCAACGGGGTCAATTGGCTGCTCAAATAGCCGCCCAAGGCGCTGCCGATCCCTTCGGTAAACTTAATGAGGATGTTGCCGACAAAACCGTCGCAAACAATGACATCGGCCTTGTCGGTAAAAAAATCCATCCCCTCCACGTTGCCGACAAAGTTAAGGTGGCTTTTCTCCAGCAGTCGGTAGCTTTCCTGAACTTGCCGGTTGCCCTTGGACTTCTCCGAACCTACGCTGAGCAGGGCTACTCGGGGGTTATCGATGTTAAGAAACTTGTGGGCAAATACTGAACCGAGGGCGGCGAAGTTAAGCATCTGCCCAGGCCGGCAATCCACACTGCTGCCCAAGTCCATCAATATGGTGCGAGGAGCCAGTCCCAAGAAAGGCCCGCCGATACAGGGCCGCTCCAAACCCTCCATCATCCCCAGAATCAGAGCGGAGGCGGCCATCGAGGCTCCGGTGGAACCCAAGGAAACCAGCGCATCCGCCTGTCTGCCCTTAACCAGCTTGGTCCCGACAATTATTGAGGCCTCGGGTTTTCGCCGAAAAGCGTGCATCGGGTGTTCATCGTCGCCTATCTTATCCACCGACGGAACCACTGTAACCGGCTGGCCGGTCAGATTGTAGTTAGCCAGTTCTTCTTCCACGACCGCCCGGTCGCCGACCAGAAGCAGCTCCATATCGTGGTTGCCCAAGGCCGCAACTGCGCCCTTGACGGTTTCACGAGGCGCATAATCGCCACCCATAACATCCACCGCCATCCGGATCGGCGGTGGCGATCCATTACTTTGCATCATCGACTTTCCCTGAATTATTCAACCTGAATAGGCGGCAACGACGGTTGACGGCTCGCCCCGGTTATTCTGAGACAGCTTCAGCGTGGCCGTGCCGGTAATTAGTTCCTGCCCGGAGTCAGGTTTCACCACTCCCACGGAACAGACCACCAACCGATAGTCTCGGTTATCTTCTTCCCGAACTACGCTGCCCCGGCTCTCCACCAGGTCGCCCAGATATGCGGCGCTCCTAAAACGAACTTTAAGGCTGCCCGTTTCCAACCAAGCCCGACCATAGGCGAAGGCCATCATCTGGGAAACCAGCGCCAAGGTAAGCATACCGTGGGCAATTACCCCGCCGAACTGGGTAGTCGCCGCAAAATCCGCATCCCAATGCAGCGGGTTAAAGTCTCCAGCCGCAGCGGCATAGGCGTTCAACCATTCCTGGTTAACCGTCCTTGCCACGACGGGTAAAGACGGGGTTTCATCGGATCCTTCAAATTCAGACATAGCTATAAAAACTGCAATTCCGGAGACCTTCCCCGAACGGGACGAAATCTCCCCAGATTTTCCGGTGGAACCTAAAGGTTTTCCATATCACCCAGCGGAACCAACACTGTCGTCTTACCGGTCTGCACCGTTGCGCCGTCCCCATCTTTCAACGTGTAAGTCACGGTGGTGAATTGTAACCCTCCCCGGCGCCGCGGCCGCTCCAGAATAGCGGCGCCGGTAACCTCTTGCCCCATAGCTATTGGCAACACCGCCTCCATTTCCTGAATGCTGTGAATTGTCCCCGGCGGCAGAGCGAGTTTTTCCAACAGCGACCCCAAGGCGTAAGCGGACAAGACTAAGGGAGGAACCAATCCTTCTTGAAAATATAAGTCCAGGTCGTCATCCACCGCCGCCAGATAACGCCGTACCGACTCCTCAGTAAAGCTCCAACCGCCCAACTCTATTCGCGTTTCAGTCGGAGTTTCCAACCCGGCATTCCCCTCCCCGCGATTCGGGATACAGCCGTATAACCCCAGCCGATTATACTTACTCCAAAGTGGACCGAGCAACAATTGCGGAACGAAGAATGACCATTTTCCTGAACCGGGCGTCAGTCATAATGACAAACTAAAGGATTCTACGGCCAAGTCGGCGATATGCTGGCCGATGGCGAGGGAAGAAGTAGCGCCGGGCGAGGGAGCATTCAAGACGTGAATCGCCTGCTGCCCCTGCAAAATAGAGAAATCGTCCAGCAGAGCGCCACTGCCCGAGACGGCCTGCGCTCGCACTCCGGAGCCCCCCGGCGCCAAATCCGCTTCCTGGATCTGCGGTATCAGCTTTTGCAGGTCCCGCACAAATATCTGCTTGCTGTAAGAACGCTGCATCTCGGCCATACCGGTCCGCCAATGCTTGGCCGTCATCTTCCAAAACCCCGGATAGGTAAAGGCGCTCAGGGATTCGGCCAGATTAATATCGCTTTTCCGGTAGCCTTCCCGGGCAAAGGCCAGGACGGCGTTAGGCCCAGCTTCCACCTGACCGTGAATGTTACGGGTGTAGTGAACGCCCAGAAAGGGAAACCGGGGGTCTGGCACCGGGTAAATCAAGCCCTTGACCAGGCTCCGACTCTCCGGGCGCAAGGTATAATACTCACCGCGGAAGGGTATGATGCGGACGCCGGTTCCCTCCCCCATCATCGCCGCCACCCGGTCGGCATAAAGACCGGCGCAGTTAATGACGTGCTTGGCTCGCAGCGCGCCCCGGTTGGTTTCAATCGTCAAAGCGCCGGAAACCCCGTTAATAGCGCGCGCCGGCGCCTCGGTATAAATATCTCCACCATACTCCTGGAACCTGGCGGCATAAGCTGCCGTTACCTTAACGTAGTCGATTATGCCGGTTTCCGGCGACCACAGCGCCTTCACCCCGACGGTATGCGGTTCGATTTCCCGCAAACGCTCCGGGCCAATCAGCTCCAGCCCCGGCACGCCATTGGCTACGCCCCGCTCGTAAAGGGCATCCAGCCGTTCCAGTTCCGACCGGTCGGTGGCGACGATGGTCTTGCCGCACTTCTCAAACTCAATCTCGTTCTCTTCGCAAAACCGCACCAACGCCTGAGCCCCGCCAACACAGAAACGGGACTTCTGGGAGCCGGGCCGATAGTAAATCCCGGAATGTATCACGCCGCTGTTATGCCCGGTCTGGTGGGTTGCCAACTCTTTCTCCTTCTCCAGCACGGCAACCTGGCAGCCCTGGGAGAGCCTTCGGGTCAACTGCATAGCAGTGGACAGTCCGATAATCCCACCGCCAATTATTACGACGTCATATTCCCGGGAGTTCATACCTCCACCTCCGATGGAACCATATTAGGCAACCAGCGCCCTATAGCCAATTCAGGTTCCTCATTGATTAGCTGCCGCAATCACCCGGCAGGAAGGGAGCCGGAATACCCGGCTGCCGATCTACCCAAGCCTAACCCAGCGTACCTAAGGGTCGGCTAATAGTAGCATTGGCCGGAAGGGGTGTAAATGCGCCGGTCGACCGGGCCGGACTTGAAAGCTCGGCACCCTCAACAGCGGCGCATACCGGTGCAACTGGCTCCTTTCCTGAAACGAAATAACTTTGTCATATTCCTTATCATCATTGACATCAGCAATAATTTTAATCTATACTTCCGAAATATGTTACCATTACCAATCGAATAAAATGTTATACGACAACTGTTAGATAGAGCTAAATTCCTAGTATCCGACGCCTATAAGGTAAAAGAGCCTTTTGCAGTTAACCGGTTATATAGATTTAATTCGTCATTATGGATTACGAATTCAGGATTCACTATAAGTTACATAGCCATTAAACCTTAAATCAACTGACCCAGGAACTAAGAAAAGGAGGTGATGGAATCGGAAATGCCACTGCTGAACCAACCCGGATTCAAGCAAGGGGGCGTGCGCGCCGGTAGCCACTGGCACGCAATCAGCTTGGCGCATCGAGAATTAGCTCCCTAAAAGACCAGGCCAACAAATCCCCAAGCTACCGCTCCCAAGCGCAGGCCGACAAACCCGTAATGCCGCCAAACCTATAATCCTGTAACAAGGGAGGATTGATAATGAAAAGGCATCAAATCGGGAAGCCTGGGCCAGTTATATACCCCTTGGTAGTGTTAGTAGTAGCGCTGGGTCTAATGTTTATGGTTGCCTGCGGATCGGCCACTGCGCCCGCGGAACCCCCCGACCAGGAGGCCGTTGCTCCCGCCGCCGAACCCGCTCCGCCAGTCGCCACCCCGACCAGCATGGCCCAGGCAGCCCTTGCGCCGGCGGGAGAATCGATAGCCGGCCCTAAACAAGCTCCCAGCTTCGCATCCTACTGGAAGCCCCCCACAGACTTCTACGGCCAGCCGGTGTACGGCGGGACGCTCCGCATCAACTATGAAGACCCCCTGGAACACGCCAATGCTTGGGGCGCTCGCACCGGCGCCGCCATGCGGTATCGGATGCCAACTCACGACGGCTTGATTCAGGATAACCCCTATAGTTCGGCTGCGCCGTTAATTCCAGGTCTGGCCCGAGGCTGGACGGTTGACGCCGATCTCAAAGGCGTAACCTTTTACCTTAAGGACGGGGTGCAGTGGCACAACGGCGCCGATCTCGCCTGTGAAGACGCCCGTTTCAGCTACGAAATAATGATTACGGAGGAAGGGATAACCGGTTCTTATATGAAGAACCGACTCTCCGAGGTTGACTTAAACCTGCTGAAATGCGTGGACGATTCAACCTTGCAGTTCCGGTTTACTGAACCTTCAGCCGTCCCCCTACTCAATTTTGGCAACCCCGCTGCTCTGATTTTCAACAAGGAATGGTTCCTGGCCGGCGGAGAGAAGGCCATGTTCCAGGATGTCTCGGTGGGAACCGGCCCCTTTATCTGGACCGAAGGGCAGTCTGTCGGAACTGATGTGCAGAACTTCGACCGGAACCCCAACTACCACCTTGAGGGAGTTCCCTACCTGGATAAGGTGGTCATCTTTGGCATCCTAGACGAGTCCACGCAGCAGGCCTCTATGCTGGCTCACCAGACCGATTGGCACTGGGTTCGCAACTTCGGTCAATACGACCAGTACGTGAAACACGAGCAAATTCAAACAGTCATCCGGGCCACCCGAAGCAGCGAAAACCTGTGGATAAATACCCGCAAGCCGCCTTTGGACAACCAGCGGATCCGCCAAGCCATCGCCATGGGTATGGATCGAGCCACCGGCATCGCCCTTTCCCTAACCGGCTACGGTTCCGTCGGGTTGGGATTGATGCCTCCCGGCAGCCCCTGGGCGCTGTCGGAGGCCGCGGCTTGCGGCGTTCCGGGCTGGTGTCAACCGGCAGACATGGAAGCCCAGCGAGCCGCGGCCATCCAAATCCTGAATGAAGAGGGTTTCGACTTCGACAAGACCTACGTCCTAACCGTCGAAAGCGACGCCCAAAGGGTAGGCCGCGCCACCTTTATGCAAGAACAGTTGCGCCTATTGGGAATCAAGACCGACTTCGACACCGTTGAAACCATCGCCTACCGCAAGTCCCGGCAAGCCGGCGACTGGGGCGACTTTATGGGTTCTACCGGCGGAGTGGCTGGGGTAGATGACCCCTTCCTGGGGTTGGGCCATTACCACCGCTGCGAAAGCCTGTTTAACTTCCAGACCCCCGGTACCCAGTGCGACGCCCACGCGGAAGCCCTGTTTGTAGAGTTGAGCCAACTTACCGAGCCGGCAGACCGCAAAACCAAAGGAGACGAAATTCAGCTCTACCTGATGTCCCAATACTGGAACTTCCCGGTATTCTGGGAGGAGGAAGCGGTATCCTTCTGGCCAGAGGTTAGAGGCTACTCCCATTTCCCCACTTCGACTGCCAGCCACCTGCGCTGGGCCCATATGTGGGTTGACCCAGCCCACAAAGACGACACCAGGTTCGCCGGCCAGATAACCGGCGTCCCCGGCGGGAAGTAAGCCTTCCGGCTAGTCGCAACCTTGGGTCAGTCGAACCCCCAGGTAAGCCACCCCTCCGGTGGGTGGCTTACCCTTTCTTGACCTTCCGCCACCCACCGGAAAACTAAAGCTCCAGACGGCTTACCAAATCTTTTAGTTATCAAGAAAAGCATCCTATCCAACAATCGGGAGAAGCAAAAAAACCTGGACCGGCCCTGTGGTTCAGCTTGACCCCCTATTAGGTATGTGGTTAACTGTAATCCGTAGCGCCAGACCCGCTATCCGGCTTAGTCCCGGCGTTAGATTCTCCGAACCTCCGCTATTTCCCCGCTAGCTGCGACTCGCCCCCGGATACCCAGACTGGAGCCCGGGGCGCGGTATATGTCGGTATCTGTACGGGAACTGGGACGGCGCCGGCCAGTCTAACCCCGCGGCGGCAGTCCGTTTCAAGCGGTTCGCTTCAGGCGCCCCAGGAGGAAATGAGGAAATATGGACTTCGGAATCTTTATGCAGTTCGAGCGGCGGGAGGGCGCCAGCCAAATCTCCGCCTTTCAGGAAGGGTTCAGCTTGGTGGACGCCGCCGAGGAGTGGGGACTGGACGAAGCCTGGCTAGCCGAAATTCACTTCGCCCCCACCCGTTCCGTCCTGTCCTCCCCAGCCGTCATTGCCAGCTCCATTGCCACCCGCACCCAACGGCTGCGAGTAGGCATGGCCGTATCGGTATTGCCTCTAAACAATCCCCTGCGCATCGCCGAGGAAGTGGCGACGGTGGACCAGATTGCCGAAGGCCGGTTCGATTTCGGCATCGGACGCAGCGCTTTCCCCCGTTCTTACGACATCTACGGCATACCCTACGCCGAGAGCCGCGGACGGTTCGAAGAGGCTCTGGACATTATCCTGGATGCTTGGAAGGGCGAGACTTTTTCATATCACGGCGAGTATTTCCAGTTTGAGAATGCCAGCGTATCTCCCCAGCCTTACAGCCTGCCTCACCCGCCCCTGCGGGTAGCCGCCACCACCGAAGAGACCTTCCCGAGAATGGGCCAGCGCGGTATGCCCATATTCGTCGGGCTACGGGGAATGGATGTCCCGGACCTACAAAACAACTTGAAGGAGTACCGCCAAGCTTGGCGCGCAGCCGGCCACCCCGGCGACGGCGATGTCTCCCTGCGGATCCCAATATATGCCGGCGACACTGCAAAGGCTGCCCTGGAAGAACCTAACGACAGCATCCGAGCCTACTTCGACCGGATGAGCGCTATGTACCGGGAATCGGCGGGCAGCGCCGGAACCGAAGCCACCGAGTTGCGCCAAGGCCGAGGCGACCGCCTGGCCGACCTGACCTTTGAGCAAATGTTGGAAACCAAGGTAGCTTTTGGTTCCGCCGATGGCCTGATAAAACGGATAACTCAACTGGATGAGGAACTGGGGCTGAACAGCATCATCGCCGAACTCAACCCCGGCGGGCTTATTCCTCCTGACCGGGTAATGCGAAGTATGGAAATCCTGGCTAAGGGAGTTGCTCCCGCCTTTAAGCAATCCTGATTTGGGCATCGCAAATGAGCGCCGACAAGGCCAGGTTGTCTTTACGGCGCCTTACTCTTTACCCGCATACCTGCCTGGCAGATATGACAAATACCGGTATGTCCAGCGTACCTAGAAAATACTTTCTGCTTAACAGGAGCCTTCCCATTGAAAATCGCCGTTTTGGACGACTACCAGGGCGTGGCCCGGCAAATGGCTGACTGGTCGGCCTTGCCCCCCGACTCGGAAATAGAGGCGTTCCCCGACCACTTGGCCGATGAAACCGACCTGGTTAACCGCCTCAAAGACTTTCAAGCCGTCATCGGAATGCGAGAGCGCACTCCCTTTCCTAGCTCGCTGTTATCCCGGCTGCCCGAACTACGTCTGCTGATAACCACCGGCGTCAGCAACGCCTCCTTCGACCTGGCGGCGGCCACCGACCTAGGTATCGTGGTCTGCGGCGCCGCCGGCGCCGGAGAAGGCCCCACCGAATTGACTTGGGGTCTTATCATCGGCCTGCTGCGCAAAATACCGCAAGAAGACCGACTGACCCGGGCCGGCCACTGGCAAACTACCATCGGGGTCGGGCTAAAAGGCAAGACCCTGGGCCTGATTGGCTTGGGCCACATCGGTGAACGGATGGCCCGAGTAGGCAACGCCTTTGACCTGAACGTCATCGCCTGGAGCCAGAACCTGACCGCCCAACGCGCCGCGGAATGTCAAGCTACCTTGGTGGACAAGGACACTCTCTTCCGAACGTCAGACATTGCCTCGGTGCATCTGCGGCTTAGCGACCGTACCCAGGGACTGGTGGGAGCACGCGAATTAGCGCTGATGCAACCTACCGCCTACCTGGTAAACACCTCCCGCGGCCCCATCGTCGACGAGACGGCCTTGGTGAACGCCCTGCGCCATAAGACCATCGCCGGGGCCGCCCTGGACACTTTTGACGTGGAACCACTACCCCTAACCCACCCCTTCCTGCAACTGGAAAACACGATAATCGCCCCCCACTTGGGTTATGTAACCGCAGAAAGCTACCGGGCCTTTTACGCCGGCGCCATCGAGGACATCCGCGCCTATGCCGCCGGCGAACCGGTGCGAATTCTTAACCCGGAGGTCTTAACCGTCCCGCAACTCCGACAGACAAACTGACTCGTTAGCTTAACCGGAGAAACGACAACGGGAAAGGTCGGCGGCATCAGAAAACCCTTGGAAAGCGTAAAGAGAGTAGAAATGAAAGCAGTAAGAATCGAAGAGTTTGGCGGCCTGGACGTTTTGCAGTGGGCCGATGTGCCAGAGCCGACGCCCCGGCCCGGGCAAGTGTTAATCAAGGTAGATTCCTCCGGCGTCAACTACGCCGACATTATGCGGCGGCAAGGCAATTACCCCGGCCCCGACCTGCCCTCCACCCTGGGGCTGGAGGCCGCCGGGACGATAACCGAGTTGGGCGAGGGCGTATCCGGTCTCACCGTGGGTCAGCGAGTGATGGGGATGGGGCCGCAAGGCAACGCCGAGTACGTAGCAGTAAACGCCAACTACGTCTTCCCCTACCCGGAAACCGTTGACCCGGTACAGGCCGGAGGGATGCCCATCATCTTCCTCACCGCCTACCACCTGCTGAAAACCCGGGGACAGCTACAGCCAGGCGACACGGTATTGATTCAGGCCGGCGCCTCCGGCGTAGGCACGGTGGCGATTCAACTGGCCAAGGCTTGGGGCGCCCGGGTCATTACCACCGCCTCTTCACCGGAAAAACTCGACCTCACCCGCTCCCTGGGCGCCGACGAAACCATCAACTACACCGCCCAAGACTTTGAGAAAGCGGTGCAACAACTTACCGACGGCAACGGCGTGGAACTGGTTCTGGAATCGGTCGGCGGCCCAGTCCTGGAAAAAAGCGTCCGCTGTGTCGCCTCCTATGGCAAGCTGATTTCCTTCGGCAACGCCTCGGGAACGACAGCCTCCCTGGCCAGCGCCGACATCTTCGCCGCCAACCGCACCGTCATCGGTTTCAGTATGGGACGGTCGCCAATGGGCCGCTTGGACCATCCGGCGGCCATGGCCGAACTCTTTCCAATGCTGGCTCAAGGACAGGTTCGGCTAGTGGTGGATCGGGTGCTGCCTATGTCCGAGGCCGCCAAAGCCCACCAACATCTGTCAAATCGGGGAACCCACGGCAAGGTAATCCTGACTCCCTAGTTGCTACAATGGGGGTAGTTGTCCAACTCAACCCCAATGCAATACGGAGGGAACGGAGTTATGCCATCCGGAATCAATACTCGCCGGGGCGATGTGCTAGTACTGGTCGGCACCCGCAAGGGCGCCTTTATCCTGCACAGCGAACCAACCCGCCGGAATTGGCAGCTGCACGGCCCCTACTGTCCAGGCAGCGACGTATTTCACCTGACCTGCGATTCCCGAAACGGCAATCTGCTCTTCGCCGCCGCCAACAGTATGTGGTTCGGGCCCCAAATAGAATTCAGCCAAGACTTGGGCCGCTCCTGGGAACAACCCCGCGAGCAACCCCGTTTTTCCGACGGCAGCGGGCTGACGGTCAATCGCCTCTGGCACATCGAACCGGGGCGCGCCACCGAGGCGGAAACTCTCTACGCCGGCGCGGAACCGGCGGCCCTCTTTAAGTCCGAGGATGCCGGAGTAAGCTGGCAAGAGATCCCCGGCCTAACTGCCCACCCCACCCGGGAAGAATGGCAGCCGGGGCTGGGCGGCCTATGCCTGCACAGCATCGCGCTGGACAATGGGCGACCCGCTACAATGTGGGCGGGCATTTCTGCCGTGGGCGTTTTTCGCACCGACGACAACGGCCATACTTGGCGTCCGGCCAACCGGGGCGTACGGGCCGACTTCGACCCGGCCAATCGCTTCCCGGAATGGGGCGTATGTCCCCACAAGATGCTGACCCACCCGCTAAAAGCCGATTTGCTCTACCAACAGAACCACTGCGGCGTGTTCCGCAGCGACAACGGCGGCGCCGACTGGCAGGATATTACCGAGGGCTTGCCTTCCCGCTTCGGCTTTGTGCTGGGGCTCCACCCCCGCGACCCGGAAACCCTGTTCGTACTGCCCGAAGACGAGACGTTGGGAGACGACGTGGGCGGCGGACTGCGCTATGTCAGCGGGGCCAGATTCCGAGTCTTTCGCAGTCAGGACAGCGGCCAAAATTGGGAACCTCTCACTAAAGGACTCCCCGGAAAAAACGCCTACCTACACGCCTTGCGGGAAGGGATGGCTACCGACTCGCTAGAGCCCTGCGGCATTTACGTAGGAACCGCCAACGGGCAAATTTTCTACAGCCGGGACGGCGGCGACCATTGGGAACTGCTGGTTGAATATCTACCGCCCATCAATTCGGTAGAGGCAGTCCTGACTGACTGACGCCTGGCTGCCCTTGGGCTGATACCTCCGCCAGTCAAAGCCGCAACTTCAGATTAGCCAAATCCCCGTTCCACCAGCACGGAATATACCCGAGACATCTGCGATTTGGGGAAGCGGCGACCCATTTCCCGCATTACGCCGGCCCGGTCTTCCCGGAAAGCATCCGGGGAATACAGTTGAGCATACCTGGACAGCACCTCCTCTTGGAAAGCCCGGCGCCCTTTAGCTTCCTCCAGTACCCGCTCGATGGCCCCCATCGACCGGGCTATCTGGTCATCGCTCCATTCCTCCGCCAGCAACTGCGCCATATCGGCTACCTCGGGCCGGTCGGACACCTCAAATACATTGCGCGCCACCGCCGCTATCTCTTCCCGCGGCACATGGTCGCTGGCCCAATGGATTTCCTCAATCTCCGGCGGCTTCAGCTTGATAAGCCTGGTAAAGCTCCCCGGCTGCTCCCGCGCCCCGTCCGCAAACCGGACATACAACATCTCCCCTTCCTCGCCCTCAAAGTATTCATCCTCCAGCCGAACCAGGCGAGAGCTTATTTCCTGCCGTCTTTGCCAATACGCCACAGACAAGTCTCCGCTCAGTGGGATGGGCCGACTTTCAGCAGCGGGACAGTCCAGCCCGTCAAACAAGGGATGATTATCCTGCGGCGCAACCAAGTCTCCCGCCGCATCCCGGCCAAACAGCAAGGCCAAGTCAATGGGCGCAGCATAGCGAATCAGCATCCGGTTTTCATAGCCGTAGAGTTCGTAAGCCACCGCCTCGCCGGGTTGCAGCTTATGACAGCGCACGCCCGGATAGCGTTCCAGCGTCCTTTCCAACAGATTCAGGAAGTAGGGGGACATAAAAGGCCGGGTCCGCAGCTTGAAAGTGGTAAAGGCCCGGCCGTCGGCATCCCGATACCCATACTGGCAAACGTTAGTGCCGTCCAACTTCAGGTAAGCCTGAACTTCCTGCGCCTCATACAGTACCCACGAGCCGTCCTTGTGGAAAGGGTAAGCCGCCTTGGGCGTAACCTTGATAAACTGGGACGCCGGCCGGTCGTTCAAGTGAGTAATTGCCAGCGCGCCGTACTCGTCGCCGCCGATAATCTGAATGTGTCCAGCCATTTTATTGCCAGGATTGAAAGGGTCAATCTCTATGAAAGGCCGCCACATTTTCGGGTGACTCTCCGGCCCGGTATGGCGAAAGTGCCGGTCATGCCAAGTTCTGGTCGCGGTTGGTATATCCATCGTGGGCCTCCCCTGGAGGAAGTAACCGAGAAACCGGAAAGGAGCGATGATGATAGCTGGCGGTATATGGTATCGCCCCCCGTTGCGCCGAGATTGAATCTGCTACCGCCTCGCTATCAGTCAGCCGGCCCCCTCAGTCGGGACAATAGCTGCCAGAGGCGATGCCAAACCAGCCGCCGCTCCGGGTCAGTCAAGGGGCGACCCGCCTGTTCCCGACAAGCTACAACCGCCTTCCCAGCCAGAAATCCCCAACTGCCCGGCTCATCCCGCAACCAGCTAACCACCTTTTCCCGATCGGCCCGCAACACGGAAACCAGCAGGGAATCCAGGTTCTCCCTCATATCATCCGGAGAAGAACTCACCCGCCGCCCACCGGACGGACAATCTCCAGGTTGTCTCCGTCCTTGAGAACCACCTCGGCGAAGGTCTCCTTCTTGATAACTTCGCCATTATACCCAACCGCCACAAATTGCAGGTCGAGACCAAAAGAAGTCAGGTAGGCTTCCAGGTTCGTCGCTTCGGTTAATTCCCTGGACTTGCCGTTCACCATCAGCTTAATCATATCGGGCATTTTCACCTCAGGAAACCCCGGCGGCCGGTCCCTGCCGGGCAGTTCAGGAACAGACGTTGAGCAGCGCGGTTTTCAGCCGACGTGCCGCTTCGCCGGGGTCAGGATCGGCCAAAATACCGGTAATAACTGCCACTCCGATAGCCCCGGCTTTCATCACTCCTTGGGCGTTGTCGGCATTGATTCCCCCGATGCCAATGACCGGCAGGGAGACATGGCGAACAATCTGCCCTACCAATTGCGGCCCGGCCGGTTCCTCCCCAGGGTGGGAAGGGCTGGCGTACATCGTCCCGGCCACCAGAAAATCCGCCCCAGCAGCGGCCGCCTTGGCCCCGGCGACCGAATGAACCGAGCGCCCAATCAGGGCTTCCGCGCCCAGGATTCGGCGGGCGGCGGTCACCGGCATAGCCGCCTCGCCCAACTGAGCCCCGGCGGCCGGCAACGCGGCGGCAACATCCACCCGTTCATTAACCACCAACAAAGCCGCCTCGCCAATAGCGTCTTTCAAAGCGGCGGCCAATTTCAGCATTTCCCCGCCGGACAGGTCCCTTTCGCGCAGCTGTACCAAGTCAACGCCTCCGGCCACTGCTTCGGCAACCCGGGAAACCAAGTTAGCTTCATCGCCAACCCGTCGGTCGGTTACCAGACACAAGCAGGGACTGGGCAGCCTAGGTCGCATACTCAACCTAGCCGGGACTAGTTGTTGACCGGAGCCGGCTGGGGTACATCGGCAATAGGACTGCTGGCGGCGGCATAAGCCCGCACCGGTATTCTGCCCGACATATAAGCTTTCCGGCCAGCCTCAACGCCCAGCTTGAAGGCTTCGGCCATCAGCGCCGGACTTTCCGCTTGGGCAATGGCGGTGTTGACCAACACCGCCGACGCCCCCATTTCCAGGGCCCTGGCGGCATCCGAGGGAACCGCCAAGCCAGCGTCCACCACTACCGGCACATTGGCCTGCTCGATGATGATACGTACCTCTTCCACCGTATGGATTCCCTGACCTGAACCGATAGCCGAACCCAAAGGCATCACGGTGGCGCAACCAGCTTCCTCCAACCGCCGCGCTAGCGCCGGGTCGGCGTGGATGTACGGCAGGACAATAAACCCCTCGGCAACCAGGAGTTTAGCCGCTTCCAGAGTGGCCGCCGGATCCGGGAACAGGTACTTAGCGTCTGAGATAACTTCCAGCTTGACAAAGTCGGTCTTGGCTACCTCCCGCCCTAAGCGGGCTACGAACAAGGCCTCCTCCACGGTGGCGCAGCCGGCGGTGTTAGGCAGGATGTTGTAGCGGGTCCAGTCAATATAGTCGAGGATGGTCTTTTCCGTCGGGTCTTCCAAATTGAGGCGACGAATCGCCACGGTGACCATTTCAGTTCCGGAGGCCGCGATAGCCTCCACCATATCCTCGTTGCTGCGGTATCGTCCGGTGCCGACAATCAACCGCGAGTTGAAGCGTTTTCCTGCAATTACCAAGTCATCCGACATCGCTGCTACTCCTTTTCCGCCCCAAAATAAAAGACAACCACCTAGGGCTTGCTTGCCTGGCGGTTGCCTAAAGTCCGGCATCTTATCCCTGCGCCGGCATTACCCGGATCAGGTACAGACGGTCGGTAGCGACTCTCGGCTACCCTCTCAGCCTAGCTTGCCCAAGCTCCCGCCAGAACATTTCCTATTCAACTTATGTAAAAACTTTAGCACGGAGCAAGCGGTAAGTCAAACCTAACCGGCCCATTTTCGCCCCCTCCCCCCGTTGTCGCCCCTTGACGCACTTTTCCCGAGGGCCGACCGCGCCCTAAAGCTCATACTCCTTCAGTTCCAGGGAAATTATCAACCGGGCGCCGGTTAGCTCCTGCACCTCTTCGGCAGACCAGCCGGGCGCCACTTCCCTCAACACCAACCCTTCTGCAGTCGGCTCCATGACCGCCAAGTCGGTGACAATGAGGGATACGCAGCCCTTGCCGGTGATCGGATAGGTGCAGTTCGGCACAATCTTGGCCCGGTCCTGCCGATCGGTATGCTCCATCGCCACGATAACCTGCCGAGCTCCAGCGGCCAAGTCCATTGCGCCGCCGATGTTGCCCACTCCTCGCTCCGGCAACATCCAGTTAGCCAAGTCGCCGGTCGCCGAAACCTGGTGCGCGCCCAAGACGGTAACATCCACGTGGCCGCCCCGAATCATCGCAAAGGCGTCCACCGTGTTGAAAAAGGCCATGCCGGGTACTGGCTGCAGAAACTGGCCGCCGGCGTTAATCAGGTCAATGTCCTGCTCCTCCTCTTCGGCCAGGGGCCCGCAGTTCAACACCCCGCTCTCGCTGTGGTAAAAAACCATGCTTCCATCGGCGATAAAGTTAGAAACCAGAGTCGGGATGCCAATACCCAAGTTGACGAAGCCGCCATCAGGCAATTCCTTGGCCACCCGCATAGCAACCACTTCCCGCCCCAGCCGTTCCTTTTCCCTAACCATATAACGCCTTGCTCCTCCGATTAGTCGGGATTACCTGGCTTGTCGAACACCGCCTATTCATACGGGGAAAAACCTTCCGGTCGTTTAACTATCCGGTCAACGTAGATGCCAGGAGTAACAATCAACTCCGGGTCCAGATCCCCCGGCGCTAAAATCTCGTCCACCTCCACCACGGTAACCCGGGCGGCCGGGGCCATCACTGCATTGAAATTGCGGGAGGTGCCTCTATAGACCACGTTGCCCAAGGTGTCGGCCTGATAGCCTCGTATCAGGCAAAAGTCGGCTTGAAGGCCCTCTTCCAGCAAATACTCCTTCCCCTCAATAGTCCTGGTTTCCTTGCCCTCAGCAATTAACGTACCAACTCCAGTGGGAGTGTAGAAGGCGGCAATGCCGGCGCCGCCAGCCCGCAGCCGCTCCGCCAAAGTGCCCTGCGGCACCAACTCCAGTTCCACCTCGCCCCGGCGATAGGCCAGCTCGAAGGAACTGGGACGGGATGCGGAGGGCGAAACCGGATAGGTCGCAATCGCCCTGGCTACCTGCCCGTTGTCAATCAAGATAGAATGGTCAATCGCCAAACGCCCCGGCGGAGTGCCAAAATTGACCGAGCGGGCGATACCGGCCGTGTTGCTGATAATGGTCAGTTCCCTGGTTCCCAAATCGCGCAGGGTTACCAGCAGATAGTGGGCCATCCCGCCGGGGCCGCCGAAACCGTCAATCATCACCGCTGCCCCGTTGGGCAAATCCCGAATTGCTGACCGTCCATCGGGGTAAATCTTTCCCATCGGGGAAGGGACGCTATTAACCGGGGCGCAAGTTATTTCTTTCACATCGGAACCCACCGCTAGGGGAGCGCCAGTCAGGGCGGCTACATCGTCGGCCCGCCAGCCCGGAGCCAGCTCGGATAAAACCAGACCCTGTTCCGTAACCTGGAGCACCGCCAAATCGGTTACGATAAGGTTGACGCAGTTCCGGCCATCGGCCAGGGGAGAGGAATCGGCAACCAGACTACGCGCGCCGTCCGAGCCAATATGGGGCAGCAAGGCGACCACCCTTTGCGCGCCAGCCGCCAAATCCACCGCAGCGCCGGGAGCGAAAATACCCGGCGTGACCGCAGTAGTCCAGCTGATGAAATCACCCGAGGAGCTAACCCGAGATGGCTGAATCACCGCAACATCCACATGGCCTCCACGCAGCATCCCGGCCAAGTCAACCAAGCTCACCACCGAACCGCCGCGGCTTAAAGCAACCGGGCCGCCGCCGGAATCCACCCAAGCGCCGCTGCTCGACCGGTGGGACTCCCCAAGCTTTTCGTAACCCAGGGCGCCGCTTTCGGCCAGGAACTGCACCGGCGCAATTCCTGGCGGAAGAGAAGGCATTACCTCAGCCACCCGCCCGGGGAGACCTGCCCCCAAGGCAACTACCTGCCCCGGCTTTAGTTCCGCGGCTACCCGGCGAGCCATAGTCAATTCATCCAATTTTTCCGGCATAGTCCTTCCCTGCCCAACTCCCAACAATTCTCTGCGCCCCGACCCAATTGATTATGCGCTGGATACAACCCGATTAACGAAAATACCCGGAGTGATTATCGCCTCCGGGTCCAGTTCGCCCGGCTCAACTATCCGGTCCGCCTCGGCGATAGTTACCCGGGCCGACATGGCCATAACCGGCGCCCAGTTGCGCTCAGTTCCCGAATAAACCACGCTACCCAGAGTATCGGCAGCCGCCGCCTTAATCAGCGCAAAATCAGCCTTCAGCGGCAACTCCAGCAGAGCCTCTCCTTGCGGAAAAGAACGCTTTTCCCGGCCTCCCTCAAACCGAGTGCCTACCCCGGTAGACAGGAAAACGCCGCCTAGACCAGCCCCGCCGGCCCGCAGCCGCTCTGCCAGGATTCCCAAGGGAACCACTTCTATTTCCAGCTCGCCGGCCTGCCAGCGTCCCTCGACTACACCCCCCTTGCCCGGGGTAAAAGGCAGGGGAGAGATAAGTTTGCGCACCTGTCCGTTGACCACTAGTTGGGCTATGCCGCCATCGGAATCCGCAGCGCCGCCAGGCCCCAGGTCGTGAGAAAAGATACAAGTTAGCCCACCAACTCCACTCGCCGCCAAGCCTCGAATCAGCCGGCCGGGAACCCCGCAACCGGCAAACCCGGAGGCCAAGATTACCGCCCCCTCGAAAACATCGCCCAATGCAACTTCCGGCGATGCGTACACCTTTTCCTGGGCCAAGACATCCTCCCCGACTTTAAGGATAATTCTACCAGTTATCCAGCCATGGATGAAGGTCTGCCAGCGAAGCGCCTGGGCGCTTCGCTTCCCGTCCGAGTCGCCCCCCAAGGGACACCCCTCATTGGCATGCCGCCCGGACTTGCCTAGGCAACCCTAAGGGTTTGCCCTGGCGCCGGCCGAGGGATTTGCTACGGGTGTTAAGAAGCGACAGACGCCGGGCGGCGGGACTGGTGAAAAGAACCGCCCCGATTGCTCAGGGCGGCGATAAGGTCTGGTCTAGGGTAACCTATGGTATGGGAACCCATCACGTCGTATTGTTCGTTTCGTATAGTTGGGAGCTTGGGTTGGTTTTCCGGGACTAATAGTCCATCGGCGGCATAGCCGGCGCGGCGGCCTTGTCCTCGGGAATCTCGGTAATCATAGACTCGGTGGTCAGCACCATGGCGGCGACGCTGGCGGCGTTCTGCAGCGCATAACGAGTGACTTTTACCGGGTCAACGATACCCCGCTCCATCATAGGGCCATATTCGCCGAGGTCGGCGTCATAACCATAGTCGTCGGCCTGCTGTTTGACCTGGTTCAGCACCACTGCTCCTTCGGAGCCGGCGTTTTCCACGATGAGCTTCAAGGGCTGTTCGAGGGAACGGCGAATGATATTGACGCCAATGGTCTCATCATCGGTCAGACCGCTGATGCCATCCAAAGCCCGCTGAGCGCGAACCAGGGCAACTCCGCCGCCGGGTACTATGCCCTCTTCCACGGCGGAACGGGTGGCGGACAAGGCGTCCTCGACCCGGGCCTTGCGTTCCTTCAACTCAATCTCAGTGGCGGCGCCAACCTTGATTACGGCCACCCCGCCGGAGAGCTTCGCCATACGCTCTTGCAACTTTTCCCGGTCGAACTCGGAGGTGGTCTCTTCAATCTGGGTCTTAATCTGGTTAATACGAGCCTGGATATCCGACTCGGAGCCTCGGCCCTCCACGATCGTCGTCTCGTCCTTGGTGGAACTGACCCGGCGGGCTTGGCCGAAGTCCTCGATAACCGCCGAATCCAGCTTGCGGCCGGTTTCTTCGCTGATTACCGTCCCGCCGGTCAAGATGGCGATGTCCTCCAGCATAGCCTTGCGCCGGTCGCCAAAACCGGGGGCTTTGACCGAAAGAATGTTCAGGGTGCCTCGCAACTTGTTCACCACCAAGGTAGCCAAGGCTTCCCCGTCCACGTCTTCGGCAACAACTACCACGTTCTTCTTGCCAACCTGCAACAATTTTTCCAGAGCCGGGAGCAGCTCGGCAACGGCAGATACCTTCTTGTCGGTGATAATCAGGGAGGCGTCTTCGATTACCGCTTCCATCCGGTCCGAATTGGTAATGAAGTAGGGGGAGATGTAGCCGCGGTCAACCTGCATACCCTCAACATATTCAATCTCGTCGGAAAGACCCTTGGACTCTTCCACCGTAATGACCCCGTCCTTGCCAACCTTTTCCATCGCCTCGGCGATGGTTTCGCCGATAGCTTCTTCGTGCGCAGAGAGGCTGGCAACCTGGCTGATGCGGTCTCGAGTTTCCACTGTCTGGGACATTTGGCGCAGCTCTTCAACTACCGAGGTTACGGCGTGCTCGATACCACGCTTGATCGCCATCGGGTTGCTGCCGGCAGTAACGTTCTTGAAGCCTTCGTTAATCAGGCTTTGGGCCAGCACAATTGAGGTGGTGGTGCCATCGCCGGCGGCGTCGTTGGTCTTGGTAGCCGCCTCTTTGAGCAACTGGGCGCCCATATTCTCGAAAGCGTCGGGAAGTTCAATCTCCTTAGCGATGGTGACGCCATCGCTGCAAACCAGGGGCGGGCCGAATTTCTTGTCCAAAACCACGTTGCGGCCCCGGGGGCCCAAGGTAACCTTAACGGACTCGGCCAGCGTGTCTATACCTACCCGAAGGGTCTTGCGAGCCTCCTCCGCGTAAGCCATTTTCTTTGGGGGCATCCTTATCCTCCTACAAACAGTCTAACTGATTTCTTTCGATTAAACCGACCTTGACTTAAGGTCGTCAGGGTCGGACTATTGGGCCACGGCGATTAGGAAACCTTGGCAAGAACGTCGCTTTCCCGCATGATCAGGTATTCGTCATCCCCGTCCTTATACTCGGTGCCGGCGAATTTGGAGTAGATTACCCGGTCGCCCACGCCTAACTCCATCGGAATCCGACTGCCATCGTCCGTAGCCCGGCCCGGGCCGACGGCGATTACTTCGCCTTCCTGGGGCTTTTCCTTGGCCGTATCCGGCAGGTAAATCCCGCCGCGGGTGGTCTGTTCCTGCTCAATGGGCTTGATTATTATCCGCTCCCCCAGCGGAGTAAAGGTAGTCTTGGTTACCACTATTTCCTCCTTTCGCTATCTTCTGATGCATTTGCTCTATTTTAGCACTCTTCAGGCGAGAGTGCTAATTCATCCTAATAAAGGCTTAAGCGCTTGTCAAGAGACTGTCGGCCGCTTACTATTTATCCAAACCAACTTCCCAGGTTCGTTTCGAGTAACGCCATCCCTTACCAATTTATCAAATACGACTCCACCCCAGCGGCAACCCCTGAAACCGGAAGGGGGAGAACGGCGACGATAACGCTAGCCCGGCCGGAGGCCCACAACCGGATTGACGAGGGGTTGGCCGAGGAGTTCCGCGACGCCTGCCAGCGGATTGAAGCGGACGCGGAAACTCGTCTGGTAGTAGTAACTGGGTCCGGTCCCAGTTTTTCCGTGGGCCGGCACGACTTGGCCGGTTGGCTGAGCGACAGTGAGGATGCATTGCCGGCAGAGAACCTACCCGCCCGGCTCGCCAGCCTCCGGGTAGCCGATGCCCTGGCCGCCCTGACCGCGCCGGTTCTGGTGGCCCTGAACGGCGACGCCATCGGCCACGGGCTGGAACTAGCCTTGGCTGGAGACTTGCGCATCGCCGCCGCTCACGCCCATTTTAGAATGTCCGAGCCGGAGCGTCTAACCTTTCCCTGGGACGGCGGCACCCAGCGCCTGCCCCGACTGATTGGCCCGGCTTGGGCGTTGGACTTAGCGCTGACCGGCCGGCCGGTGGACGCCGCCACCGCCCAGCGACTGGGTCTAGTGAACCGGGTGGCGCCGGCAGAGCGGCTGGCGGCAGAAACCGCCCGGCTGGCGCAAACCATCCTGGCCGGCGGGCCGGTGGCTGCGCGCTACATCAAAGAGGCCGTCACCCAGGGAGTGGACTTGCCCCTGACCCAGGGGCTGCGGCTGGAGGCCGACCTCAGCATCATACTGCACAACACCGCAGACCGAGCCGAGGGAATCGCTTCTTTCAAGGAACGCCGCCCACCCCGGTTCAGCGGCAATTAAGCCCCGGCCAGTTCAATCAGGCAACCAAGCCAAGCGCGAAAAAGGACTAACCGCCGTTGAAAGTTAAGCTGGACTTGCATACCCACATCTGGGAAGCCTTTAACTTCCAGCCCCCATCCCTCTCCATCGCCGAGCAGGTCATCGGGCAGATTAAGGCCCAAGGCATTGACGGCATCGCCCTAACCGACCACCATAACCGGGAGTGGGGCGCGGAGTTTCGGGAACTGGTGGAGGAGCATTTCCCTGGGGAAGTCATTATCATTCCCGGCTGGGAGATTGAAGTTCGCCCGCCCCACAGCCCCTTTGACGAATACCAGGTGAGCGAGTTGTTCTTGCCCGGCGGAGGAGTATTCCGCATCTACTGCCATCCTGGCTATTATTCCCCCAACATCATTATTGAAGAGAACGTCCACGCCATTGAAATTGACAACTATATCCACAACTGGCACATCCGCAAGGCTCAAGTGCAAGAGATCGCCGAGGCCAATTCCCTGCTGACCGTCGCGGTCAGCGACGCCCACGTCCTGGAAAACGTGGGGCTGCGCTATACTGAACTGGAACTGGAAGAGCTATACCGCCGGGCCATGCCCAGAACCGACTGGAGTCGTTGACCGACCGATGTCCGCCTCTGCCTTTACAGCGCTGATTTTCGAGAAGCGGGACGGGGTCGCCCACCTTTCCCTGAACCGACCCCAAGCCCTAAACGCCTTCAACCTCCGGATGCGCGATGAGTTGGCCGAGGCGCTGATAGCAACGCAGACCGATGCCGAAATCGGCGCCTTGCTCCTCACCGGCCAGGGTCGGGCTTTCTGCGCCGGGGCGGACCTGACCGAGTTCGGCACGGCCCCATCCCAGGTTATCGCCCGCCAGGTTCGCTGGCAGCGAGACGTGTGGGGTCAACTGAACAACCTGACCAAGCCGGTCGTTACGGCGATACACGGCTATTGCATCGGTTCCGGGCTAGAGATTGTCCTGCTCAGCGACCTGCGCATCGCGGCGGAAGATACGGTTTTTGCTATGCCCGAAGCGCAACTGGGGATGATCCCCGCCGCCGCCGGCAGCCAAACCCTGCCCCGGAACAGCAACGTTTCCACTGCCTTGGACTTGCTGCTGACCGGTCGCCGCTTCGGGACAACCGAGGCGCTGGAACTGGGACTGATAACCCGGATAGCCTCCGGGGCCGAACTTTATGCAACGGCCTGGGCCTTGACCCTCAGCCTGCTCAATCCGTCCGGCCCGGCAGAACCCGGGGCAATTGCGTCCGCCGTCAAGTCAGCCCTGCGCGGCGGACTGGAGTCGAGCCTGAGATCCGGGCTGGAGCTGGAAAAACGCCAAGCTCTTATGGTTCACCGCGGCGCCTGACGGCGCCGCCGACCCATTTCCGCAAGCATCTGGAGACCTGATGAACACTAGCGAGTTTCTTGCCATCGCCGCGGCCATCGTCCCCGACCGCCCGGCAGCGCTGTTTGAAGGCCGCCGCTTTACCTTCGCCCAACTCAAGGAACGGGTGAACCGGCTGGCAAACGCCCTGGCCGACTTGGGGATTGGCCCCGGCGACCGGGTGGCTACCATGCAGGTCAACTGCCCCCAGGTCATCGAGATTTATTTTGCTGCCGCGCTGCTGGACGCCATTTATGTCCCCCTCAACTTCCGGGCCAAGACTGTAGAACTGGCGCAAATGCTGGAAATCGCCCAACCCCGGCTGCTGTGCATCGGGGAGCGGTACTTGCCCCTCCTTCGGGACGTAGCGTGGCTATCGCCGGGGCAAGTGGTTACCCTAGACGCCCCCGCCCAGGAGGGGCGGCGCGACTACGATACCTTGCTACAATCCCCGCCAGATGAATTGCATTCCCCTGAGGGGGATGACGACGCTACCACCGTAATTATGTTTACCTCCGGCACTACCAGCGTCCCCAAAGGGGTACAGCTAACCCACGACAGCTTCTCATCCTACCTGCTCTCCACCGTGGAACCAGCCGACCCGGAAGTGGCGGAAACCAACCTGCTCACCGTACCCCTCTACCACATCGCCGGTTTGCAGGCGGCCCTGGCCGCTATCTACGGGGGACGCACCCTGGCGATAATGCGCCAGTTCGACCCGCTGGAGTGGCTGACCCTAGCCCAGGATTACCGGGTAAACCGGGCTATGCTGGTGCCTACAATGCTGAAACGCCTGATGGACTGTCCCGTCTTTCACGATTACGACCTGTCCTCCCTGCGAGTCATCACCTACGGGGCGGCGCCAATGCCCTTGCCGGTAATCCGGCAAGCCATCGCCGAGTTTCCCGGCGTCCGGTTCATCAACGCCTTCGGGCAGACCGAAACCGCCTCCACCATAACTATGCTGCCGCCGGAAGATCACGTGCTGGACGGCGCGCCGGAGGAGGTGGAAGCCAAGTTGCGCCGCCTCTCCTCCATCGGCAAACCCCTGGCCGACGTAGAAGTGCTGATTGTGGACGAGGCCGGCGATCCGGTGGTTGCCGGCGAGGTAGGCGAAATCGTGGCGCGAGGTTCCCGGATGATGAAAGGCTACTGGCAGCAGGAAGAGGCCACCGGCGACGCCATCCGCGCCGGCTGGGTCTATACCGGCGACCTGGCCTACCAGGACAAAGACGGCTATATTTACCTGGCCGGCCGCGCCAAAGACTTCATCAAGCGTGGCGGGGAGATGATTTCCCCGGAGGAAGTGGAACAGGTACTGCTGGCGCATCCCCAGGTGGAAGACGCCGCCATCATCGGCGTGCCGGACCTGGAATGGGGGGAGGAGGTGCGCGCCCTGGTGGTGCGGCGTCCGGCCCCCGGCTCGGAACCGGTCAGCGCAGCGGACTTGGCGGCAGAGTTAATTGACCACTGCTCCGGCCCCTTGGCCAGTTTCAAGCGCCCCCGATCAGTAGTGTTCATCGACCAACTGCCCCGCAACGCTATGGGCAAAGTGATGAAGCGAGATTTGCGAGAAGAGTATGGATATCCCGTTGAGAGGTAGGACTGAGCAATCGGGCCGAGCGGCGGCAAATCCGGCAAATCCGGCAAATCCGGCAAGGAGGTAAGCGACGATGAAAATTGCGGTAATGGGAACCGGCGGCGTGGGCGGCTACTTTGGCGGGCTGCTGGCCCGGGCCGGGCACGATGTAACCTTTGTAGCTCGGGGCGCCCACCGACAAGCTATCCTGGAGCGCGGATTGCGGGTGGAAAGCGTCAATGACGGCGTTTTTACCGTTACCGGCCCCGCCATAGCGGACACCACCGAGGCGGGAGAACAGGAACTGGTGCTGTTCACCGTCAAGATGTACCACAATGCCGCCGCCATTGCCGCCGCCAAGCCCCTGCTAGGGCCGGATTCCCTGGTGCTGACCCTGCAAAACGGCATCGACAACGGCCAGCAGTTAGCCGACGCCTTTGGCCCAGAGCGGACGCTTATCGGCTCCTGCTATATGGAAGGTCGAATTAAAGCGCCGGGAGTAATCACCCAGGGCGGCCCCGGCGCCGCCTCCTTTGGCGAACTGGAGCCGGGCTTGACCCCCAGATGTCAACGACTGCTGACCGTCTTGCAGGAAGCCGGCTGGCGAGTCGATTTGCAGGAAAATATGCCGGGGATGCTGTGGAAAAAGTTCTCCTACCTGGCCGGGTCCGCGGCGGTGGGCGCCGCCAGCAACTCGGTTTTCGGCGAGATGCGCGTCATACCGGAAACCCGAGCCACCATCCAGGGCGCCATTGCAGAGATACTGGCTGTAGGCCGGGCCTGGGGCGCGCCCATTATGGACGATTCCCTGGATTGGGCGATGACCGCCCTGGACAACTTCCCGGCCACCGGTATGTCCTCCCTGGGCAAGGACTTCCTGGAGGGCCGTCCGGTGGAATTGGAAGGATTAACCGGCACGGCGATCCGAATGGCGCGGCAGGTCGGCGTGCCTACCCCCATCAACGACACCCTGTACGGCATCCTCAAGCCCTGGGCTAACCGTATTGAGCCGGCCGCCGGCGAAACTGCTTCCTGACCATATAACACCATCAACCTTAACCTTCCCATTTTACCCATTTTAAACAACCGCCGTAATTTGGAGGAAATACAGATGAAAGCCGCCAGACTGGTCGGCCCCAGACAGTTCGAAATCATCGACGCGCCAGTCCCTGCCCCGGAAGAGGGGGAATGCCTCATCCGGCTGGAAAAACTCTCCGTCTGTGGCAGCGACATCCGCCACGAGTTCAGTCATATCTTTCCCGAGGAACACTACCCCGGCCGGCTGGGCGTCCCCGGCCACGAATGCGCCGGCGTGGTGGTGGAAAGCCGCTGCCAAGAGTTTCAGGACGGGCAGCGGGTTATCATCTACCCGGGCCGGGGCAGCCGATCCGGCGGGCTGGTAGAATATATCTCCGCAACTCCCAACTGGATGTGCGCCCTGCCCGACGAGGGCGACTTGAGCGAGTGGGTGCTGTGCCAGCCCTCCGGCACCGTGCTATATTCGGTGCAGCAGATGGGCAACCTGTTGGGCCAGGACGTGGTAGTAGTAGGGCAAGGCGTCATCGGCCTCTCCTTCACTATGCTTACCGCCAAGCTGGGAGCGCGAGTTATCGGCATTGACCCGCTGGACTACCGGCTGGACTGGTCCAAGCGCATGGGCGCAATGCACACCATTAACCCAGACCAGGACCGGGTAATGGAAGCGGTAGAGGAATTGACCGACGGGCAAGGCGCCGACGTGGTGGTGGAAGCCGCCGGCTACCCTGACAGCTTCAATACCGCCCTGCGCCTGGTCAAGCGGTTCGGCCAAGTGATGATTTTCGGCATCCAGGCCGACCAGTTCATTCCGGTAGAGCATGAGCTTTTGATGGAACGGCAGCCGACCCTGATTCCCACCACCGGCGGACGGCTGCGCGACCCCATGGCGCCCATTAAAACCATGGTAGAGTTGAAACAACGGGGTTGGTGCGACCCCGGGCAGATGCTGACCCACCGCCTGCCTTTCGAGGAGGTGCAACAAGCCTTTGAGCTGTATGAAGGCCAGCAGGACGGCATAATCAAGGTTGTGATGACCATTTAACGCTAAACGCTGCAGGAGGCCCATTATGGGAACTTACCGAATGTACACCGGCGACGACGGACAGACCCACATCGAAACCATCGACCTGGCCCAAACCCCGGAATGGACTGAAGCTCAGGCGGCCACTACCATTGCCTTCCGGGAAGCCCCGGTGGGCCGGTTCCAGGACTGGCATCCGGCGCCCCGCGCCCAGTACGTCATCATCCTGTCCGGCCAGCTCGAAATCGGCCTGGGCGATGGCAGCAAGCACGTTTTCGGCCCCGGCGACGCCCGCTTGGTCGCCGACACCACCGGCCAGGGCCACACCACCGCCACCTACGGCGACGCGCCTTGCGTAACGGCGACGGTGCCGTTGGCCGGATAGGTAAAGAACTGCTGGAGGCGCTGCTAATGCTCCTCCAGCAAACAACAAGATCGTTACCCATCACCGGGGTGGGTATAGAACCCGCCCCGCCGCCCTTACCCCTCCGGGTAGGTCAGCTTGAGCAGGGTATGTCGCCGGTTGCGGGTGTAGGGGCGCACCTGCTCCGGCCAACTGCCGGCATCCACCGCCTCGCTCCAGCCGGAACCGGTTAACACCTCCGCGGATTCCAGTTCATAGAGAGCGTGGTGCTTCGGCTCGTTCTCCGTCACAATCTTACGCGTCTCACCGCCCATACTGATTACCAGTTCCTGGGTCTCGAAGCGGGCCACGGAAATTACGCCGGGAACCTGAGCTAGCAAGGGGCAATGTTCCGTATTGTAAACCTCGTTGAACCGGGCCTCTCGCTCTGGCGCCACGTCCATACTGGCAATAAACAGGTAACGGGAACGCTGGGTCATTTTCTCATCTCCTGAAGCCGACTGCCGCTGAATTGCCGCCATAACTTTGTCGTCATTCCGGTTTCCGGCTTTCACCGGAACGGGAATAAGGCGGACTTTACAGCCCCGCCCTCACAACTGCCCAAGCCGATTTTGCGCTGGATTGCCGCTAAAAAGCGCGCTTGTGAGAGGTTTCAATCTCGGCGCTGGTGATGAACTCTAGTAGCGCGGCCCGGCCCCCCTCGGTTTGCTGCCGCGCCCGGCGGAAGGCCGCCCCAATTTCCGCCGGATTCTCGACCCGCTCAGCATAGCCGCCCATAGCCCGGCCCAGATCGGCGTAGTTGCCGCCCAGGTCCCGGGTGCCGTACAGCGCATGCGAAGTAGCCATCGCTCCGGTTTCCACCGCCATAGTCGAGTTGTTCAGCACCACGGTGATGATAGGTATTCCACAGCGGGTCGCCGTCTCAAAATCCAGCCCGGTCATCCCAAAAGCGGCGTCGCCCATAAAATTAACGCAAACCTTTTCCGGTTTGGCTAGTTTGGCGCCCATCACCAGACCGAGGCCAGTGCCTAGCCCGTGGGACTTTCCCCATCCCAGGTAACTGCGAGGGCCTTCAGTCCGGTAAAAGGGCATTATTTGATCCCGGGGGCTGCCGGAGTCGTGGGTTACGATAGCTTCGCCAGGCGGTACGGTCTGCATAAATTCCCAAATCACCCGGTAGGGGTTTATCGGAGTTCCCTGGTCGTTAAGCTTGTGCGCCCATTGATTGAGCCAGGCATCCCGTTCCCTACGGATTTCCTGAGCCGTCTCCCGGTCAGCTTGCCGGAGGTCGCCGATTATTTCCCGGCAGGCTTCGATCATCTGACGAAGCACCAGCTTCGCATCTCCGACGATGGGGTAGTCAATGTCATAATCCTTGTTGATATCCCGCGGGTCGTTGGTGGCGTGGATTAGCGTTTTGCCGGGCGGAATGTTCATTGACATCCCATGCTTGGTAAAACTGCACCCAATGCCGAATATCACGTCCGCTCGACGGACGAAGTGGTAAACCGGCCCGGACATCACCCCAGAGCCGCTGCCCAAGGCCAGGTAATGGGTTTCGGGGAAGGCGCTCTTGCCCAGCAGGGTAGTCGTCACCGGCGCCTGCAACAGTTCCGCCAACTCAATCAGCTCATCATAAGCTTGGGCGTACAATACCCCCTGCCCGGCATGAAGCGCCGGGTAGCGGGCGTTGCATAAAGCTTGGGCCGCCGCATCAACGTCGGAGGGGTTGCCCTGCGCGGCCAGCCGGCGCACCTTTTGGCTCCAGTAAAAGGCCGACTCGTCCACCTCCTCCAGCGCCACATCGGAGGGGATTTCCACCATCACCGGGCCGACTCGCCCTTGGCGCAGGCCGGCGAAAGCCCGGCGCATTACCTGGGCTGTGCGGGACGGCGTATTAATCTGTTCGATATACTTGGTTACGCCGCCGTAATTCGCCACTGAATTGAAGTGCGGGCTTATTCCCTGACGCTCCCGGGGTTCGCCCAAGGGCAGAAGCAGGATGGGGGTAGAGTCGGAGTAAGCCGTGGCGACGCCGGGATAGGCGTTCTCGGCGCCGGGGCCGTACTGCATCGCGAACACGCCGGGCCGTTCCCCGTCGGTAACCCGGCTGTAGCCGTCGGCGATACCTACGCCAACTCGTTCCTGACGGCAGACGATGGGACGAATCCCGGCCGCGGCCGCCGCTTCAATTACCGGAGTGGTCGGAAAGCAACTGAGGTATTCCACCCCCTCCCGCTTCAGGATTTCAGAGATTGCCTCAATAGTATTCAAATCCATACTCCCATAAAATTTCCGATTTAGGGCCGTCCTGTCCCACAGCATCCCGTCTTATCAAATCTTACCGGGAAATGGGCCGGTTCGGACGTTAACCCCGGCCAGCCTCAAAGTCGGCAATCTTATCCTCTTGCTGGAGGGTCAAGCCGATGTCGTCCAAGCCGTTGAGCAGGCAGTAGCGGCGGAAGGGGTCAACGTCAAACTCCACGACTATTTCCTCGCTTTCGTCCCAGATGCGCTGGGCCTCCAGGTCCACGTTCAACGGCAAGCCCGGGTTGTCGGTAACCAGTTCCGTTATCCGCCGCACCTGCTCCTCCGGCAAGACGATGGGCAACAAGCCGTTCTGGAAACAGTTGTTGAAAAATATGTCGGCAAAGCTGGGAGCGATAACACAGCGGATACCGTAGTCGTTCAAAGCCCAGGGCGCATGCTCCCGGGAAGAGCCGCAACCGAAGTTGCGCCCAGCCACCAAGATGTTGGCGTTAGCATAACCGGGTTGATTCAGCGCAAACTCCGGTCTGGGACTGCCATCTTCATAAAAACGCCAACGTTCAAAGAGAAACTCGCCATATCCAGTACGCCGGATGCTTTTGAGATGTACCGCCGGGATTATGGCGTCGGTGTCTATATTTACCCGGTCAATGGGCGCGGCGACCCCGGTTAGTCTAGTAAAAGGTTCCATAATCCACTCCTATTTACTCCTTTACTCCAATCGCCTTGCGGCTACCAAATCTCTTGCAGGTTCAGGGCAAAGCCCGGCAGTACCGGCTCGCCCGACACGGTTGCCGGGTCTTCCAGGACCTCGACTGGCGTTCCGGGACGGTAAATATGCACTCGTTTTCGGCTGGGGTCGATGAGCCAACCGAGCCGGGCGCCGTTCTCCACATATTCCTCCATTTTGCGCTGCACGCTGACCAGCGTGTCCGATGGGGAACGCAGCTCCAGCACAAAGTCGGGACAGCAAGGCGAAAATGATTTTCGCTCATCCTCGGATAACGTATCCCAACGCTCTCTGAGAACCCAGGAAACGTCGGGCGCATACACCGCCCCATTGAGCAACCTGAACCCTGACGCCGAGTTGAAAGTTACACCGGTTCCGTTTTGGTCCGACCAGTTTGCCACCTGCAACAACAGCCTGGTTTCCTGCCACCCGGTAAAGGCGAACCCTGGCGGCATAATGACCAACTCCCCTTTTGCGGTCAGCTCCAGCTGCAGGTTATCGTTGTCGGCGCTAATCTTTTCCAATTGCCGGTCAGTCAAGTCCAGAGAGCTAACATCCAGCAAAAAGGGATAGGGCAGATGGGGGACGCCTGGTTCTGGGGGCGGCGAAACGTCCTTATCCACCACCTGGGTTAATCCCTGGGTCAAGCCAATGGAAGATTCCGCCATTTGTTCACCTCCTGCGCCGGGATGCAACACAACACAAAACTACCAAGCCGGACTATTCCGGGTTACCACTCCCGAATATCCACAAAATGCCCGGCAATGGCTGCCGCCGCCGCCATCGGGGGGCTGACCAGGTGGGTGCGTCCACCTTTGCCCTGGCGTCCCTCAAAGTTGCGGTTGGAGGTGGAGGCGCAGCGCTGGCCCGGTTCCAGGGTATCCGGGTTCATCCCCAGGCACATCGAGCAACCGGCCACTCGCCAGTCCAGGCCGGAGTCTTTAAAGACGGCGTCCAACCCCTCTTCTTCAGCTTGCTGCTTGACCAGAGCCGAGCCAGGAACCACCATAGCGTAAACGTCCGGGTGAACTTTCCGGCCTTTGACCACCTCGGCGGCGGCGCGCAAGTCTTCCAACCGGGCGTTGGTGCATGCGCCGATAAACACCCGGTCAATCTTCACCTCTGCGATGGGAGTATCCGGCTCCAGACCCATATAGGTCAGGGCGCGTTCGGCGGCCTCCCGCTGGGCCGCCTCGGCAAAGGAGGCGGGGTCGGGAACCCGGTCGGTTACCTTGGCTACCATTCCCGGATTGGTTCCCCAAGTAACAAAAGGCTCCAGGGAAGCGGCGTCAACCTCCACTAGCCGGTCAAAGGCGGCCCCGGCGTCGGTCGGCAGCCGGCGCCATTCCGCAATGGCGGCCTCCAGTTCCGCGCCTTTAGGAGCGAACCGGCGGCCGCGAACATATTCATAGGTCGTTTCGTCCGGGGCAATCATACCGGCCCGCGCCCCGCCCTCAATGCTCATATTGCAAACGGTCATCCGCCCATCCATTGACAAGGAGCGGATAGCTTCGCCGGTGTATTCAATGACGTGGCCGACGCCGCCGTTGACCCCGATTTGCCCGATGATGCCCAGGATAACGTCCTTGGCGACGACACCCCGGGGCAGCGTCCCGTTGACCCTTACCTCCATCGTTTTGGGCTTGAACTGGCGCAAAGTCTGGGTCGCCAGCACATGCTCCACCTCGGAGGTGCCGATGCCCAGGGCAAAACAGCCCAAGGCGCCGTGGGTGGAGGTGTGGCTGTCGCCGCAAACCACGGTCTTGCCGGGCAGGGTGTAGCCCAAGTCCGGCCCGATGATGTGGACGATGCCCTGATACTCGCTGAAGCGGTCGTACAGGGTGATGCCGAAGTCCCGGCAGTTTTCAGTCAAGGCGTCTAACTGCCGCTTGGAAACCTCGTCGGTGATCGGCAAGGACAGGTCCCAAGTGGGCGTGTTGTGGTCGGCGGTGGCGATAGTCAGGTCGGGACGGCGTACCCCCCGCCCGGCCAGCCGCAGGCCCTCAAAGGCTTGGGGAGTAGTAACCTCGTGAATCAGGTGTAAATCTATATAGAGAACTGCGGGTTGCCCCGGCTCCTCGTGAACCACATGGGCATCCCATATCTTTTCGAACATCGTCTTTGGGGCCATCATAAACCTCTTTGTGAAATAGGGGTCGGGGTCAAGGTCAGGGAATGACTTGAATTTATTATAGCACACACCTTCCGAAACAGCCTTCTCTACCATATCCCTGTTGAAAAAGCAATAGAAAAACCTTAAGCTATTGACAAATCTTTGATTTTTCTTGCCTCCCCCGCGCTAAAATCCATAAAACTTGATAACCTAATAAATAGTACCGGAACAGCCTCTCCGCCACTCAACCAGGTCAGCGGAGGAACATCGATGTTCGCAGCAACCCGCGTAATGGCCGCCGGCAAAGCCGGTCTGGAAAGCCGGCCCTACTTCGTGGAAGACTTTAGATAAGGTTCTGAACCGCAGAGACTGCCCGCCGGTAGATTTTGATTGCCAAGCATTTTTTGAACAAATCATCGCCCTTCCAATCGGCGACCAAGGAAAAATCAGCAACAACCTGGACTACACTAACGATGGCGAAGGCAACGAGCGCTTCAAGGCGAATTTTGCAACTATATTCTTCAGGAAATTTCGGTGGCGGGGCGGGTGCGCCTTTAAGCTGAACTTCCCGATCGCCGCCACAATGCTGGTCAAGTCGGGGTTGCGGGACTGGAACGCCACCATCGAGCTGAAACGGGAACCCGACCCGCCAGAAGAATTTCGGGAGTATTCGGGCGATGTTGAAGCTGTTGAAATAGAAGGGATTGCCGGCAGTATGCGGGTTATCACCAATTTGACCGGCAACCGGCCCCGCGGCAGCAAGCCTCGCGCCTTGACCAGCGATTATCGACACGTAAAGCAAATCCTGGAGGAGTTCCAGCAGCTTGAGATAGCGGTTACCACGCCGGACGGTAGCCCGGACGGTAGCGTAGCAGCGTAGCAAGGATCGCCTGAAGCAAGTGGAGCCTATATCCAGACCGATCGGCGCTTGACCGAATCGGACAGAGACTTGCCTCAGTGGAACATCGACCTCGCTAGGGAGGGGTTAAACTAAGGCCACCCGCAGTTTCAGACTTCGTCCTTCAAGCCGCATCAGAAAACAAGTTGGAAGAGGATAATGCCCCCCAACTGGCGCTATGGGGATGGTATGTTGGAGTCGGCATAGTTGCCTTAATCTGCATCGGCGTTGGCGTTGCAGTTTGACGAAATTATACTGCCAAGGTCGAGCTTCCCTCCAGACTATAACCGCCCCTTCCGGCCAAGTTCCTTCGAGATGACCGGAAGGGGGTTTCTCACTCCCCACAACCCTCGCCCGGGTTTATGGTAAACTGTTAGTGAATTACAGTCTGTAAGCCCGGAGGAGAATCCTTCTATGCCCACTGCCAACGCCGTTGTCTTGCCCGCCAATGTTCGCCCCCGCCATTATCAGATTACCTTGCAGCCCGACTTGGACCAATTCACCTTTGACGGTCTGGAAGTTATCGACATTGAACTAACCGAAACCACCTCTGAAATCGTCCTCAACGCCGACGAACTGCAAATCCACGCGGCCACCCTGATTAAGGGGGGGCGCAGCGCCCGGGCCGCCGCCGTAACCCTAGACGCAAAGCGGGAAACGGCTACCCTCTCCTTTGCCGACCCCATCGCGCCCGGCGCGGCCCAACTGGATTTGCGCTTTACCGGCGCGCTGAACGACAAGCTGCGCGGCTTTTACCGCAGCCAGTACGTCAATCCAGAGGGGGAAACGACTTACCTGGCTACCACCCAATTTGAGGCTACCGACGCCCGCCGCGCCTTTCCTTGCTGGGACGAACCCTCCTGCAAGGCTACCTTTCAGTTGACGCTGAACATCCCCGCCAACCTGGTAGCCGTTTCCAACACGCCAATTATTGACCAGGCTGGGCTGGACTCCGGCTACAAGTCTATAATGTTCGCCCGCACTCCCCTGATGTCCACCTACCTGCTGGCCTTTGTGGTCGGCGACCTGACTCACATCGAGCAGGAGGCGGTCAACAACACTCAAGTCGGGGTATGGACTACTCGCGGCAAGGAGGAGCAAGGCCGTTTCGCCCTGGAAACCTCGGCGCGGATGCTGGGCTTTTTCAACGACTACTTCGGCATACCCTACCCTCTGGAGAAGCTGGACCATATCGCCATCCCCGATTTTGCCGCCGGCGCTATGGAAAACTGGGGGGCTATCACCTACCGGGAAACGGCCCTGCTGGTGGACCCGGAAAACTCCTCGGCCGGCACCCGGCAACGGGTGGCCGAGGTGGTCGCCCACGAGATGGCCCACATGTGGTTCGGCGACCTGGTTACGATGGAGTGGTGGGACGACCTGTGGCTGAACGAAAGTTTCGCTTCCTGGATGGGCACTAAAGCGACGGACTGGGCCTTCCCGGAATGGCAGATGTGGACCCAATTCGTCAATATGGACACTAACCGGGCGTTGAGCCTGGACGGGCTGAAAAACTCCCACCCCATCGAACAGGAAGTGAAAGACCCGGCGGAGATAACCCAGCTTTTTGACGCCATCAGCTACAGCAAGGGCGCATCAGTCATCCGGATGCTGGAGCAGTTCCTGACCCCGGAGGTTTTTCGCCAGGGCCTGCACCGGTATCTCAACGCCAATCAGTACGCCAACGCCCGCACCGAACACTTGTGGGCCGCTCTGGAAGAAGCATCGCAACAGCCGGTAACCGCCATTATGAACACTTGGACTGGACAAATGGGCTACCCGGCGCTGCGGGTGGAAACCGCAGAATCGGAAGACCGCTTGGAGCTGATCCTTTCTCAGGAGCGGTTTGTCTATGACAACCTGCTGGGAGAGGCGGCGCCGGAGAACCCGGTTTGGCAAGTGCCAGTCGGAATCGCTCAAAGTGGCAACGGCGGGAGTCAATCCCTGATAATGGACCAGCCGCAGGCCCGGGTGCAACTGGCTCAACCTCCTGGGGCCGAGACCTGGTTCAAGGTGAACCCGCTGCAAACCGGCTTCTTCCGGGTGAATTACACCCCGACCGACTGGCAGCGGCTGATTCCGGCTATCAATAGTCTGACGCTGCCGGCCACCGACCGGCTGGGTCTGCAGAACGACGCCTACGCTCTGTCCAAGGCGGGCCTGCTGTCGGTTACCCAGTTTCTGGCTTTGGCTGAAGCCTACGAAAACGAGACCGACGCTTCGGTATGGAGCGACCTTTCAACGAACCTGCGGGACATTGAGCTGCTGGTGGCCGATGAACCCTATCACGAAAACTACCGCGCCTTTGCCCGCGACCTGTTTCGCCCGGCGGCCCGGCGCATCGGCTGGGAGGCCCGCGCCGGAGAAGGCCACTTGGACGCCCTGCTTCGCACCACGGTGCTGAGCCAAGCGGGGAGCTACGGCGACCCGGAGTTCCTAAACCAGGCGCAAGAGCGGTTCAACGCCTACGTTAAGGAATCCGCCGCACTCCATCCCGACCTGCGCGGGCTGGTGTTCAGCCTGGCGGCCCAGGGCGGCAACGCAGAAACCTACGACCGGTTATGGGAACTGGAGCGCCGAACGGATTTACAGGAGGAGAAGATTCGGCTGCTACTGGCCCTGGGCCGGTTCACCCAGCCGGAACTGTTACAGGAAACGTTGCGGCGCGCCCTCTCTGCCGAAGTCCGCTCCCAAGACACCATCACCGTCGTTACCGCCGTAGCCGCCAACCTACAAGGGCGCCACTTGGCTTGGCAGTTTGTCCAGGATAATTGGGGCGAGTTCGACCGACGCTACGGCGACGGCGGCTTCGGGATAATGCGGTTGGTTTCCATTTGCAGCAACTTCGTGGACGCCGCCAAGCTGACCGAGGTGGAAACCTTCTTCCAGGAGCACCCGGCTCCGGCGGCCGAGCGCACCATTCGCCAAGCCCTGGAACGCATCCGGCTAAACGTAAAATGGCTAGAACTGAACCGAGAGGAACTGGCCGAGCGGTTCTGGTAGGGGCGGGTTTTACCAGGAAGGGAACTAGACCCTGATCGGCAGGACAGGAAAGGTTTTCTTCTGTAGAGAGGGACCGCAAACCGGTTAGTTGGCATTAATATCGGCGCTAACCCTCTCTAAATGATTGCCTATGCTGTTCACGAATAAGAGCGCTGTCCTGTAACTGCCGTAAATTTCTTCAATTGTCTTTTCAAGAGAAAAGTCAGCATAACTTCCGTGGGCCAGGTGGTTCCGCGCATCGCCGACTTCTAAGAACGCTCGAATAGCGCTTTGGTACTTATCTTTCTCAGTGTACTGTTGCATAGATTGGAAAAAGTTGCTGCCAAAAAGCCTGAAGAAGGTATTCGCATTTTTACTATCCCAGCTAAACAAGGTATGATATTGACGCCCAAACGCCCTATGCAGAACTAACTCCTTTAGAAGTTCGTTGCCAGAGGCCGGCCTATCTACAAAAGCAAGCGCTTGATATTGCACTTGCTCCTCAAAATAGCCCGCTACTGCCATCAAGAGAGACTTGCTGAAGGTAACCCTTATCGTTGTTTGTAGAGAAAGCTCCCAAGCCGCCAATCTTATCTATCACTTCCTGGAAATCCTGATAGAGCAGATCCACAACGGTTTCATCAGGCATAGGGAAAGCCGCCTACAGTGGAGTTACCAAACTATAGCCCCGGTCAAGACACTTCCGGACATTATCTTTCCGGGTTGTTGCCCTCTGAGTAGCCTCTACAAAATCCGTATCGGTTTCCAAGGACTTTAGCTCTTCCACTTTGACTTTACCTTCTACCAAGCCGCTTTGCTTATATTTGTGCCGACAAGTTGCCGAAAACACCGCTTCTATCAACGCTATGTTGACCCTATTGTTGCCTTTATTGAGAAAGGCCGTGTCGGGAAGATGAGCCGTAGATTTAAGAAAAGATCGGAACAACTCCTCCAGATACCGGTTTTCCTCTTCAGTGTTTGATTTACATTTCTCGGAAAACCCATCGAGGAACTTGGACATAGATGAACCATAATTATCTATGTCCGTCAATATCGCGAACATCCGCAATAAAAGCTCCACGTCTTTTAAGCGGAGGTCTGGCACGGTATTGTTCAAAATATGCCGCCAGCCAGCTTCATAGTTAATCCGCATCAGAGTATCGTAGAACTCGGAATGGAAAAGGCTGCTGCGGATTTCTTGGGCGCTAAGGTTTATTCCCCCAGAGTTGAGACGGCTAAAAATCTCATAGATGGATGATTCATCACCACCAAGAGAGTTCTGCCGGATTATCACATTCCGAACCGTCCTTAGTCTAAACTGTAACTGGTAATCTCCCAGACCCTCGTAGTCAAGTCCGTTCAATTTGTTGGGACGGCCAGAAGGTCCCGCCGGCAAGCTGAGGCGAAAGTTCGTAAAGTACTTGTCGTCTCGCAACACATCGTCGGGAATGCGCCCCTTTTCCGCGAAAATGCGTCGCAACTCCGCTCTCTCTTCCATTCTGGGGAACCGTTGCTCCACAAAATAATAGAGGGACATAAGACGTTGCTGCCCATCAATCACGTGAAATTTATTCCGAGCGGCTTCATACAGGAAAATTTGGGGAACCGGCAAGCCGATAACGAGCGATTCCACCAGCTTGGAAGCCCGTTTGATATCCCAAATGTAGTTCCTCTGAAACCCAGGAATAACCAAGACGCCTGACTTGATGAAGTCATACATCGTCGAGATGTTAAAGTCGTTAGGCGAAGTCGAAACATCATAGTCTTCAACCTCCGATGTTTCGACTTCGCTATCGACGTAGTCTTCGTAATTGTCGTTATTCTCTATAACGCTCGATTCAGCGGAAATCATGATCTTTCCCCACCTCTTACAATGCAGTAAAGCGATTATCATTTAGAAGTATTTTTTATGTCAAACAAAGCCCTCAATTTGACACCAACACCCTCACCCGCTAGGCTGGAGAACAACCCCACTCGAATATATGGGTGAAATATGAACGTTACTGACCGCGTTAATCAACTGAAATCGTTGCTCCAAGAACGGATTCTGGTAGTGGACGGGGCCGTGGGCACCTCCATTCAAGGCAAGAACCTGGGGCCGGAGGACTTTGGCGGCGCCGAGTACGAAGGTTGCAACGAATACCTGACCTTGACCCGCCCGGAGGTTATCGCCGACATTCACCGGGCCTTTCTGGAGGCCGGCGCCGACATCATCGAAACCAACACCTTTGGCGCCACCTCGATAGTGCTGGCAGAGTATAACCTGGCCCACGAAGCTCGCCGCATCAACCGGGAAGCGGCCCAACTGGCCCGCCGCGTCGCCGATGACCCCAACACCTCGGCAGGTCCCCGCTTCGTCGCCGGGGCCATGGGGCCGACCACCAAGACCATCTCGGTTACCGGCGGCGTTACCTTCGACCAGCTTTCCGCCGCTTATCAAGAACAAGCCCTGGGGCTGGCAGAGGGCGGAGTTGACCTGCTCCTGCTGGAAACCACCCAAGACACCATCAACCTGAAGGCCGGACTTATCGGCATCGACCAGGCCCTGCTCCAGTTAGGGCGGGAGGTTCCGGTGGCGGTGCAAGGCACCATTGAGCCGATGGGCACCCTGCTGGCCGGTCAAGACGCCGAAGCCTTTTATACTTCGCTGGCCCACCGGGATTTGCTGTGGATTGGCTTTAACTGCGCCACCGGGCCGGAGTTTATGACCGACCACATCCGTACTTTGGCCGGCCTCTCCCGCTTCCCGGTAGCCTGCCTGCCCAACGCCGGGCTACCCGATGAGGACGGGAAATACAACGAAACCCCGGAAATGTTGACCAACACCATCGGCCGGTTCATGGCAGCCGGCTGGCTCAACGTGGTGGGCGGCTGCTGCGGCACCGTCCCGGAACATATTCGGCAACTGGCCCAACGGGTAAACGGCGCCACCGTCCGGACGCCGGTAACCCTCCGGGAAACCCGCGTGTCCGGTATCGAGGCGTTGGTAGTTGACCAGGACACCCGCCCGGCCATCGTCGGGGAGCGCACCAATGTTTTGGGCAGCCGCCGCTTTCGCCGTCTCATCAACCGGGGCGGGTTCGAGGAGGCCGCCGAGATTGGCCGCCGCCAGGTTCGCAACGGCGCCCACGTGCTGGATGTATGCCTGCAAGACCCAGACCGGGACGAGCTGGCCGACGTCATCACCTTTCTCGAACTGCTGACCAAAAAGGTCAAAAGTCCCATAATGATTGACTCCACCGATGCCGGGGTAATTGCCGAATCCCTGAAACGACTGCAAGGGAAATCCATCATCAATTCGGTCAACCTGGAGGACGGCGAGGCCCGGTTCCAAGCGGTAGCGCCCTTGGCCCGAGCTTACGGCGCCGCTTTGGTGGTGGGCTGCATTGACGATGACCCGGAACAGGCGCAAGCCATCACCCGAGAGCGCAAGCTGGAAATAGCTCGGCGCTCCCACCAGCTGCTGACCGAAAAGTATGGCATCCCGGAAGAAGACCTCATCTTCGACCCCTTGGTGTTTCCCGCTGGCACCGGCGACGTTAACTATGTCGGTTCCGCCGCCGAAACCATCGAGGGCGTGCGCCTCATCAAGGAAGCCTTGCCCCATACCAAGACCATCCTGGGCATCTCCAATGTATCCTTCGGGCTGCCCCCCGCCGGGCGGGAGGTATTCAACTCGGTCTTTCTGTACCATTGCGTCCAAGCCGGTTTGGACCTGGCTATCGTCAACTCGGAGATGATGCAACGTTATACCTCTATACCGGAAGAAGAACGGCAGTTGTCGGAAGACCTTATCTGGAATCGGGGAGCAGACCCGGTAGCTGCCTTCGCCGCTCATTTCCGGGACAAGGCGCCTCGAACTACCATCGAGGAACGCCTTAACCTGCCCCTCGACGAACGGCTGGCTTTGGCTATCATCGAGGGCAGCAAGGAGGGGTTGGCCGGCGACCTGGACGAGGCGCTGCTAGGCCGGGCGCCCCTGGAGGTCATCAATGGCCCGCTGATGGCCGGAATGGACGAGGTTGGCCGTCAATTCAACGCCAACCAGCTTATCGTGGCCGAAGTGCTGCAATCGGCAGAGGCAATGAAGTTTGCCGTCTCCCATCTCGAACCTCACATGGAGCGGGCCGAGTCGGCTAGCAAGGGCAAGGTCATCCTGGCTACCGTCAAAGGCGATGTTCACGACATCGGCAAGAACTTGGTGGACATCATCCTCTCCAACAACGGCTACCAAGTCATCAACCTGGGGATCAAGGTGCCGCCCCAAGACCTCATTAACGCCTGCCAAGAACACGACCCTGACATCGTGGGCTTGTCCGGCTTGCTGGTCAAGTCGGCCCAGATGATGGTGGAAACGGTGCGCGACTTCCGCCAGGCCGGGGTCAGTCCACCCATCTTGGTGGGCGGCGCCGCCCTGTCCAATCGTTTTACGCGACTGCGCATTGCCCCGGAGTACGCCGGTATGGTCGCCTATGCTCAGGACGCCATGAGCGGCTTGGCCCTGGCTAACACCATCCAGGACGACGACGAGCGGCAGAAACTGGCGGCCGGGCTTGAAGTTGAAACCGATGAACTGCTGCAAGCGGCCCAAGCCCGGGAAACTTCGGAGAGTTCCAGCGCCACCGCTGCCGTGGCCCCGGCTCAAGTCCGGCATGACTTTGACGTGCCCAACCCGCCCGATTTACGGCTCCACACACTTCAGGACTACGACCTAGCCGAGATTTTCCCTTACATCAATCCCCAGATGCTCTATGTTAGGCACTTGGGCTACCGGGGCCGCTTTACGGAAGCTCTGGAACGGGAAGAGACCGACGCTCTGGAACTGCGCGAGTCGGTGCGGCGGGTGGAAGACCTGATGTTGGCCCGCCCAGACATACGGGCCAACGCCGTGTTCAAGTTCTTTCCTTGCCGTTCCGACGGGCAAACCCTACTGATATACGGCCCCGACGGCGCTACCGTGCTGGAGCGGTTCCACTTTGGCCGTCAGTCCCAGCGCGAGGGTTTGTGCCTTGCTGACTATGCGCTGCCGGTTCAGGCCGACCGGCCCGACTACGTCGCGCTGTTCACCACCAGCGTCGGGCCGGGGGTACGCGCCTTGTCGGAGGAGCTAAAAGACCAGGGTCAATTCCTGAACTCCCACATCTTGCAGGTGTTGGCGCTGGAATCCGCTGAAGCCTTTGCCGAACTGTTGCACCAGCAGCTGCGCCAGATGTGGGGCATCGGCGACCCGCCGGGGCTCACCTATCAAGATCTGTTCCGCACCCAGTACCGGGGCCGCCGCTACTCCTTCGGCTACCCGGCCTGCCCCCGGCTGGAAGACCAGGAACCGCTTTTCCGGTTGCTGGACGTTACCGCCAACATCGGGGTGGAACTGACCGACGGTTATATGATGGACCCGGAAGGCTCAGTATCCGCCCTGGTCTTCCATCACCCGGACGCCCGATACTTCAACCTAAACGAACAAGACATTGAACGGTTGGAACAGGAGATTTCAACCCTTAACTCCTGACCTAACCGAAGCGGTTTATGAATGCCGGCCCGGATGATGCTCTGCCTTCGCTTGGCCGAGCAATCGCATTTAACCCGTCATTACCCAGTTCCGGGGGCGAGCCTTTCAGCCCGGCCCGTTCCTATAAAGGGCGGCCGGGTAAAGGGCCGCCGGGGCGCGGGCTGCTATAGCTCAACTGCGCTGCCTAGATTAGACCAGGGATTAGGACCGAGACTTGTCCTCATTGGATCGCTATATGGCCGAAAGGAGAAGAAATGCAGCCAATTAGTCAAATCGCCGCGGAGCTAGGTATCGCCGCCGACTACTTGACTCCCTACGGGCATTACAAAGCCAAGATATCGCTGGATGCCTTGAAAGGAGGCCGGGAACAACCAGGGAAATTGGTGGTGGTTACCGGCATGACTCCCACTCCTGCCGGCGAAGGCAAGACCACTACTGCAGTCGGCTTAACCCAGGGACTGGGCCGGCTGGGACATAAAGCGGTAGTTACCCTGCGGGAACCCACCCTAGGCCCCATCTTCGGAATTAAGGGCGGCGGCAGCGGCGGCGGCAAAGCCCGGGTGGTGCCGGAGGACGAGATAAACCTCCACTTCACCGGAGACGCTCACGCCGTAGCTTCGGCGCACAACTTGTTGGCCGCCCTGGTGGACAACGCAGTTTACCGCCGGCAGGTTCCCGACTTCGACCCCACCGGCATCCAATGGTCCCGCGTAACCGACGCCTCCGACCGGGCATTGCGGCAGCTTATCGCCGGCGTCGGCGGCGGCAACAATAGTCCCTTGCGGGAGTCCCGGTTCGACATCGTATCCGCTTCCGAAATTATGGCGATCCTGGCGCTGGCCGCCGACTGGGAGGATTTACGCCGGCGTTTGAGTCGCATGGTGGTGGGAACTACCCGCAGCGGGGAAGCGGTAACCGTAGAAAAGCTGGGCGTAGTTGGCGCATTGCTGAGCCTGCTGCGTCATACCATTATGCCCAATATGGTTCAGACCGGAGAAGGGCAGCCGGCGTTGATTCATGCCGGGCCTTTCGGTAACATTGCTCACGGTTGCAGTTCAATAATTGGCGACCGGGTGGCCTTGTCCTATGCCGACTATGTGATAACCGAGGCCGGTTTTGGCTCCGACCTGGGTTTTGAAAAGTTTATGCACATCAAAGCCCGGCAGAGCGGGTTGTTGCCTCACGCCGTTGTCCTGGTAGCTTCGGTTCGCGCCTTGAAATGGCACGGCGGCGCCGCCCGGAGAGACCTGGAGAACCCCAACCCGCCAGCCGTGCGGGACGGCGGCCCCAACCTGGCTCACCACATCAGCCTAGTTCGCGGCTTTGGTATTCCGGTGATAGTAGCGATTAATCGTTTTGACAGCGACCGCGCCGAAGAGTTGGCGGCGGTACGGGAGATTGCCCAGGAAGCGGGCGCTGCTGAAGCGGTGGAAGCTTCCGGCTTTAGCCAAGGCGGCGCGGGAATGACCGATTTGGCCGAGGTTTTGACCCGGGTTGCCGCCGACCCGCCGGCGGTAAGTTACGCTTATCCGGCGGAGGCCTCCGCTGAGGACAAGGTGTTGGCCCTGGCCCAGCGGATTTACCACGCTGCCGATGTGAGCTGGACGGCCGAAGCCAAGCGTCAACTGCGCCGCTTTGAGGCCCTGGGCTGGGGCAACCTGCCTATCTGTATGGCTAAAACCCACCTGTCCACTTCCCACGACCCCACCTGGCGAGGCAGTCCGTCCGGCTACACCTTCCCCATTACCGACATCCGCGCCTCGGTAGGGGCCGGCTTCCTTTATGCCTTGGCCGGACGTATCGAAACCTTGCCGGGGCTGCCCTCCCGTCCTCGGGCCCTGGATCTGGACGTTACCTCCTCCGGGGAGATAGTAGGTTTGGAATGAAATCAAACCGGAAGGGTCCCGGTTAACCGGCCTCTCCCCGGCTCGCTTCTGGTCTGCACGGTCTTCGAACTTGACCCGTTCCCTTTGGGAACGGGTCAAGTTCTTTTATCATAAAACCCGCATTTCCAATAAAATACCGGGTTGACAGTGTGTAATTTTTGCAGTTATGCTTACGTGTAAGTTAGTATTTAACATATCAAGGAGTAATGTAATGCAAGAAAACGAAATGAGCGCAAAGGAACGGGTCCTCCGGGGCGTGGAGGAAGTGGGACGCGGCGTGAGGGACGTAAGCGGCGGCGTTCTCGACGCGGCGGAATCCGCTGCCGAGAACATCAAGGACACCATCAAGAGCAAAACGTCGGGAGAACGCCTGACCCGGGATAATGTGGTAATGGTCCGGGTGGACAAGGACAGCCTGGCCCGGATGGATGAACTGGTGGAGACGGAACTAGCCAGCAGCCGATCGAATGCGGCGGCGCTGCTCATAACCGACGGAATCAAAGCCCGCCAAGGCCTCTTCAACGCCATACACGCCAAGGTGAACGAGATAAGAAAGGCTAAGGAAAAGCTGCGGAAACTTCGGGACCAAGAAGCGGGTTGGCCGGATTAGGCAAGTCCCCCCCGGCGCAGCCAACCGGGTAGTTCATTCACCGCGAAGAAGGGAGAGAATTATGTGGCACGGGACCGCCGGCCGCCAACAGAGTTGCACTTGGTGCGAACATAACATACCGAAAGGAACTCTTTGTTTGTCGGACTTGCCGGAGCAGCTTCCCAAAGACATTTCCCGGAAGGAGGGCCGGCATTTCCACTTGGCTTGCCCCGAGTGCCCGTCGGCATCAATCGACGGGGCCACCGAGTCTTGTTACCAGGCATTTGCCGCCGCCCTGGTGGCAGAGCGGGCTAAAGAAGAGATGGTATGCCTGGATTGCGGATACCTGATTACGGCGAACGAAGAGTTTATTCAGGATTTCTTTTTCCTTCGGGATGACGGCAGCAGAAATAGAAATAATGATGACCTGGAGCATGGTCAAGGACCGGCCTCCCTTCTTTCAGCCCTACTCAAAAGCAAACCGGTCAAGCCCACGCCCTTCGCCCGTTTCAGTTCTCAAACCGTAAGGAGATTTCAGCAAGCCGGCTTGGGCAACGGGCGAGGTTCCCGGGGATTTCGCGGGGCCAGAGAGTTTTACCAAACCAGCATACCCAGGCCGGTGCGGAACCTGGGCGAAAGCGCAGTAAATCGGTTTACCCAAGGCAAACAGGCCAGCCATATTCAGTCGGTCGCCAACGCTCCTGGCAAAGTCCGTAACCCTCAGAATATAATTTGGGAGTCGGCCCGAGCTAATATGAAGCGCGGCTCTCGAAATATGACCCGTATGGAGATAGTCGGAGCTAAAGCGGCAAACGTGGCGGATACCACTAAAATAGTCGGCGCTGCCGCCGCCAGGAACGCCGGCAAAGGCGCTGTATGGACGGTGTTGTTTGAGTTTCCGGTGAGCCTTGCCGAAAATGGCATCTGCGTTTTTCGAGGCAAGAAAACCGGCCAAGAAGCGGCAAAGGATACCGGTAAGGATTTGGCCGCGGCCGGCGCCGCCGGCGGGGTTATGGCCGCCGGGGCTACGGTGGCCGTAGCAATGGGAGCCGGGGCAGCAATGGCCGCCGCCGCTCCCGTCTTGGCGCCCATTGGCGTCGGCATATTCGCCGTTTCCGCCGGTTCCCGAATCTGGCGAGCCTGGAAAGATGACTTGGCATTAGTAGAGCTTAACTTCCATAAGAACTGCCCGGACGGGGAAAACGAAGCCAGTTGCTACGCTTCCTATGCCGATTGGGTGAGTACTTACCCGGTTGAGGAACTTCTGGATGAAGCGAATCTGCAAAAGCTGTTAGATGTAGAACCGGAGGCGCCGACCCAAGGTTAATCTTCACCGATAAATATAACCTGAACCAGCCGAATTAACTCATCGGAGGAGTTACGAATGAAGAAGTTAGTCAGCGCAATAGCGATAACGTCTATAGCTCTTATCGCTTGCAACACCAGCGCTATTCCAGGGGAGTGTCTAAAGGCGATGGACGACCACAACATCCCGGAGGCTGTCGTCGAACTGGTCAAGGAAAAGGCCGGCGGCGACCTTAACTTGGTCCAGCGCGCTGCCGTCCGATTAGCCTTTGAGCAGGCTGGGGTTGATGATGTTTGCGGCGAGTTCGTCGAGTAGCCCCGGTCGGGCGTCCCAATTAACCTGGAGAGACAACCTGATGCGAAACGTCTTCCCTCTAGTCATCTTGACTGCTTTAATCCTTGCCTGCACTCCCGTCGCTCCGGTTCCCACGCCTGATGCCGCCGTGCAAGCGGAAATCCAAGCCCTGGAGGATGAAATACGGAAATTACGGGAGAGCCCCTCCGGGTTGCAACGGCAATCGGGTGGAGGGGAGGCATCCCAGATGCCGGACATTTGCGACCGTTTCCCAGCCTTGCAGAAAGAAGTTCTGGAAGCTTTAAACCTCGGACGATGCAGACTTGCCGTCTATTCCGAGTTGTTTCGGATTGAGCGGCTATATCTGGATAGTCAACCCACAACCACGCCGCTGAAGGCCAGGGACTTCGCCGGCTTGGTAAACTTGACGGAGCTGGGAATCCAATTCGACGATTCTTGCGGGCAGTGGGACGACATTGCATTTACCGAATCGGTCGTCGCGGAACTGCCATCTTTAGTGCATTTCGATTTGGCGCTCCGGCGCGTGGAGCTGGAGCCAACGGCCAGCAGCGCAGAGGAAATAGCGGACACGGTATTTCTAGCCATCAATAATTGGCGGGAAACCGAACACACCAGCAAGGAAAGCGAATTAAACGGAGATTATATGTACGCCCAAATTGTCGGGCCAGGCGGCAGCGTCCAAGTCAGGATTGACCAGCGAGATGACCTGTTGCCCTGCCGAAACCCGACGTCCAGGCAAACACCAGAAGCAGGCGTTTGACAATAACTATTGTTCAACTACTAATTTTGCCAAACCGCTATAAACCGGGGACAGTTAGGAGTAAAATTAACCCAGGTTCCCAGTTATTTTTGATACCCTGCCGAAAGCGGGGCGAGGGTTTGATGAGGATTGCGATGATTCACGCTCTAGCGGAATCGGCGCCGCCAGTGCGGCTGGCCTTTAGCGAAGAGTTTCCCGAGGCGGAAGTAGTTAACCTGCTGGACGAGGGACTGTCCATAGACTTTGCCGGTCAGATTACGCCGCGGCTGCGCCGCCGAATGAGCCAGCTTATCTGCTATTGCGCCGAATTCGACGCCGACGCCATCGGTTTGGCCTGCTCATTTTTCGCTTCGGTGGTGGAAACGGCCCAAGACTTGGTGGATATTCCGGTGGTATCCTCCTACAGCCCGATGATGGAGGATGCCTTGAAACAAGGCAACCGTATTGGCATCATCGCCTCCTTTCCAGCAACTCTGCGGGATTCGGACTATTATCTCCACCGCACTGCCGCCGAGCAAGGCCGGACGGTGAAATCTGAGCTTTGCCTGGCCGAGGAGTTGATACCGCTGCTGCGCACCCAGGGGCAAGCGGCTTTCGAAGCTCGGTTGCAGCAGCTGGTCAACGGCCTGGCCGACCGGGTGGATGTCGTGCTGTTAAGTCAGTTTTCTATGGCTGCCGCCTTGACCCGCTTGCAGGCCGGCTGCGCGACGCCGGTGCTCTCCGGCCCCCACAGCAGCGCCCGCAAACTCAAGGGACTGCTCTCCGTCCCCGCCTAGCCTGGGCTGAAAGATTAACCGTCCGGTCGGTACGGTTCCCGTGTCTCCCTTGCCCAGCTATCGGGTATATCATAGGGCCGCCCCTTGCATTTCCAAGTAGCCAATGTAACAATACATCCGATTTTAGCGAAATTAGCCGGTTTACCGACCGAAGCATCCCTCAGAAGACGCCCCCCAGGAGACGCCCAATGCCCGGACTGCTGGAAGGGGTCAAAGTCATTGACCTGACCCATTACTTTGCCGGCCCCTATTGCGCCAAGCTGCTGGCTACCTTAGGGGCCGAGGTTATCAAAATTGAGCGGCCCGGCGGCGACCCTCTGCGCTACTTCCCGCCTTTCGCCAACCCTCGGCAGCCCGGCGAAAGCGGCGCCTGGTTCCTCTACCTTAACACCTCAAAAAAGAGCCTGACCCTGGACCTGAAATCCGATAAGGGACGGAAGTTGCTGCTGGAACTGGCTCGCTCCGCCGATATTCTGGTCGAGAACTTCGCCCCCGGCGTAATGGAACGGCTGAAGCTGGACTACGCCGTCCTGAGCCGGGAAAACCCGGCCCTGGTAATGACCTCCATCTCCAACTACGGCCAGACCGGCCCCTACCGGGACTGGAAGGCTTCGGAGATTAACCTGTACGCCGCCGGCGGACTGATGAACATTACCGGCGAGCCGGACCAGCCGCCCCTCAAGGAAGGCGCGCCCCTGGCTCAACTCGGCGCCGGCCAGAACGCCTTTGTCGCCACAATGACCGCCCTGCTTCATGCCGAGGACACCGGCGAAGGGCAGCGCATTGACCTCGCCATTGCCGAGTACGCCACCAACGTGCTAGAAAACGCCCTGATGCAATACAGCTACTCCGGCCAGGAGTTTACTCGGGTGGGCAATCGGGGTTATGGCCGGGCCGCTTGGGGCATCTACCCCTGTCAGGACGGCTTTGTCGGCATCATCGCCGGCCCGGACCAGAACTGGCCCGAAGTCGCCAACATTATGGAGTCCGCAGAACTGGCCGACCCCAGGTTCGCCTCCCGCCAAGGTCGGTTGCTCAACGCCGACGAGGTGGACGCCCTGATGCTGCCCTGGCTGCTGGAACACGACAAGGTGGATATTTTCAAGGCCGGCCAGGAACACGGCCTGGGCTTTGCCTTCGTCGCCAATATGCAGGATATTCTGGAAATGGAGCAGTTGGTGGCCCGGGACTATTTCGTCCGCCTGGAGCATCCGGTAGCCGGAACCTTCAAGTATCCCGGCCCGCCCATCAGCCCGCAGGTTGACCCTAACGCCCCGGGCGGCAATGCTTGGGTTTACCGCCGCGCCCCCTTGCTGGCGGAGCATTGCCTGGAAATCCTGGGCGACCTGGGCTATTCGAGGGCAGAGGTGGAACAGCTCCATGCCGAAGGAGTTATTTAGTGAGTAAGGGACAACCGCTGCAGAACTACCGTATCCTCGACCTTTCCCGCATCTGGGCTGGGCCTTACTGCACCAAGCTGCTGGCGGATATGGGCGCGGAAGTAATCAAAATGGAGTCCCTGCGGGTTTACGACTCCCACCGGGGGCCGGTCAGCCCAGAACCGGGCATCGCCGCCTACCCCGACTCCGACCCAGGGCCGGAACCCTGGAACCGCAACGGCTGGTTCAACTGTCTCCACATGAGCAAGTACGGCATTACCTTGGAACTGACCGAGGAACCGGGCCGTCGGGTCTTTGAGCGGCTGGTATCCGTCAGCGACGTGCTGGTGGAAAACTTCCGGCAGGGCAGCTTGGCCCGGCTGGGCTACGATTACCAAACCCTGCGCCGGTTCCGCCCCGACCTGATTTATACCTCTATGCCCGCCTTTGGCAACAGCGGGCCGTGGCAGAACTACGTGGCCTACGGCATCGGCCAGGAACAACTTTCCGGGATGGCGCACATGACCGGCTACGTCAACGACGGGCCGATGAAGTCAGGCATCAATCACGGCGACCCCATCACCGGCTCCCACGCCGCCGGCGCGCTGCTGGCCGCCCTGCGCTACCGCCGGCGCACCGGCAAAGGGATGTTCGTGGACGTTTCCCAGCAGGAATCGGCGGTGTCTCTCATCGGCGGCGAGACGCTGGCCTACCAGATTACCGGCCAAGAACCGGAACGGCGGGGCAACCATTCTCCCTGGTTCGCTCCCCACAACGCCTATCAGTGCGCCGGCGTCGACCGCTGGGTTACCATTGCCGTTACCAACGATGAACAATGGCGGCAGTTGGCGCTGGCTTTAGCCCGCCCAGACTTGGCCGACGCCCCCGAATACGCCACTAACGGCGCCCGGCTGGAGCATCAGCGGGAACTGGATAAAATAATTGGCGAGTGGGCGGCAAGCCGGGATATGGAGGACATTACCCGCCAACTACAGGAACGGGGCATACCCGCCGGCCCAGCGCTGCGGGGGCCCGACCTGCTAGAAAACGAACACTACGCCGATCGCCATACCTTCAACTACGTTGACCATCCCCAAGCGGGCCCCAAGTGGTATCAGGGCTTTGCCTGGCGAATGTCCCAGACCCCCGGCCAAATACGCTGGCCGGCCCCCACCTTGGGCCAGCACAACCGCCAGGTCTATACCGAACTGCTGGGCCTAACTGACTCAGAGCTAGACGGGCTGGAGGCCGGCGGAGTTATCGGAACCAAGCCTACGGGGTCGCGGATTATTTAGAGGGCGCTTACCCTAGTATAACACCAGCGATAGTTTTAGCTTGAACCAGCAACGCTTGCGAATTGAGGACAATGCATGAAAGTGGACATCTTGGATTTACAAACCCTGTTCGAGAAGCAGACACAATATGAGATACCTGAATTTCAACGACGCTACATCTGGAACAAGGAAGATCAATGGCAACCCCTATGGCAAGATGTCCAGGACACGGCGGAAAGTATCCTTGATGACCAGCAGGACGATTCCTCCAACAGGCATTTTATGGGTGCGGTGGTACTTCAAAGACAGAATAGCTTGACCCGCGACAGACTTGACCGTCGGATTGTAGTTGACGGGCAACAAAGGCTAACTACGCTTCAGTTGCTCTTGGATGCGGCGCGGGAGCAAATGGAAGCGCGCCAACAGGAGGCTGCGGAGCGGATTTCCCCATTAGTACTGAACCAAAGAGCCAACCGCGGCGATGACCTAGATAACGACTTTAAGGTCTGGCCCACAACGGGCGACCAAGAAGCCTTTCGTCAGACAATGAGAAATGAATTGGAAAGTGAAAAACTCTCTAATTCACTGATCTTTCAGTGCCACAATTTCTTCAAGCTACAAGTGCAACAGTGGCTGGACGCCAACCCGCAGGAAATTAAAATACGATCGGAGGCCCTAGAAGAAACTCTAGCCCGAAAATTGGAGTTAGCCGTTCTTGACCTGGATAAAAAGGACAACCCCCACATCATTTTTGAGACCCTTAACGCTCGGGGCACCCCATTGCTGGAGTCAGACCTTATCAAGAATATGATCCTACACGAAGCGAGTATATCCGGCTTGGGCCAGAAAGCAGCCAAACTCTGGTGTTTTGACGGTAAATGGTGGCGAACGGATATAAAGCAGGGTAGGCTTTCACGCCCTCGCATCGAGGCTTTCTTAAACTACTGGCTCGTTCTGCGAACCCTCAAAGAGATCCCGGCGAATCAAGTTTTCAAAGAGTTCCGGGACTATTCTAATAAACCGGAGCAGTCCAAGTCCATCCAAGAAATCGCAGATGACATCAACAACATCGGCGCCGTTTATCACGACATTGAAGGAGGGACCAACCCAGAAATAGCTGCCTTTCAGTACCGTTGGAAGGTCATGGAAATGGGGATTCTAACGCCGGTATTGCTTTGGTTGCTCTCATCAGGCGTGCCATCAGCACAGCTAAATGCTGGCTTGCGCAGCTTAGAGAGTTACTTGGTGCGTCGGATGGTCTGCCGCATGACAACCAAGGACTACAACAATATCTTCCTTACCTTGCTGACCACTCTTGAGAAAGCAAGAACATCCTGTGCTGAAGCATTCCGTGCTGACAATACCATTACCAAGTACCTTGGCGAGCAAGGAAGCAATGCCAGGCTATGGCCCACGAACCATCAATTCGAAGATGCGTTTCTGAATTTGCCACTGTATCAGTTGCTGACCCGAAGTCGTGTGAGGATGATTATGGAGACTCTTGAAGGTGCGTTGCGAACTGACAAGTCGGAAACCAAAGCCGTGCCCCACAACTTAACTATTGAACATATTATGCCTCAGAACTGGCGTGAAAACTGGTCTCTGCAGGATGATGTAGAGGACAAGACTATGGTTGCAAATGACCGAGACCTGATCGTCCATTCCATAGGAAACTTAACCCTTGTGAACAAGCGCCTTAACCCTAAACTTTCAAACGCCCCGTGGGAGGAAAAGCGAGAAATCCTAAGCGACCATTCTGTTCTATTCCTGAACAAAGCGTTGCTTGACGAGGCCCCTGACGTATGGGATGAAGCAGCGATTGAGGGACGCGCCAAACGGCTTTGCCAAGTGGCAACAGAAGTGTGGCCTTACGCCAACCAGATATAGACATAAATAACCTGAAGGTCAATAAGGAGGAACTACCTTGACCACCCAGACCGAACCGGAAGCCCTTTACGAAATTAGGGAAGGCATCGCCTACATCACCCTGAACCGGCCAGAGAAGCTGAACGCCATCGACCCGCCGATGCGGCAGCTTTTGTGGGACGCCTTTCAAGACGTGAAGCATAACCCGGCGGTGCGCTGCGCCATTGTTACCGGACGAGGCCGCGCTTTCTCCACCGGGCACGACCTGGTGGCTATGGCTAACGACCGGGCTAACGAAGGCCCCAGCACCGGCGACCTCTATGTGGAGCAGTCGAAAATCTGGAAGCCGATTATCTCCGCCATTAACGGCATCTGCCTGGCTCAGGGCTGCGGCATCGCCTTGGGCAGCGACATCCGCATCGCCTCTACCGAAGCTCGTTTCGGCTGGCCTCAAGCCAAGCGGGGCATCTCCTCGGTCAGCGGGCCGGCCCTGCTGTCTCAAGTGGTGCCGCGGAATATCGCCTTTGAGTTCCTGTTCACCGGCGAATTCGTTAGCGCTCAAAAAGCGCTGGAGCTGATGCTGGTCAACTACGTGGTCGCCCCGGAAGAAGTGATGTCCCGGGCGGAGGAGATGGCGCAGCAGATAATCGCCAACGCTCCCCTGTCCCTGGCCGCCATCAAGGAAGCTTCCATTAAAGGCGCCGAAATGGGCTTGGAAGAGCGGGTGGCCTTTGCCCAGAACAAGCGGGATGAGGTGCTGCAAACCGAAGACGCCCAGGAAGGCGTCCGGGCCTTTGCCGAAAAGCGCGCCCCCGTCTGGCAGGGCCGGTAGGCAGCCAAGGGGAGCATACGCAACCCGGCAAAGGGCCGAAGCGTGAGGCATAGCCAAATGTTGGCCCAAGGGACGCGTCTGCCCCTTATGCAGGAGCAACAATGGGGCAACGGCGCCATCTCGCAAACCCCGACTGTTCTTCGGTCGCATTATCCTAATTCCGGCGCCGGCCAAGAGCAGGGAGGCCTACCCGGGGTAAGCTGACTTTGAGACAAGGGAGCGCTGGATTCCGGCCGGCGCCGGCCGGACGGTAGGGAGTGGAAGGACGGCGCTGGGATGGCGGGGCTTTGCCGATATATGGGGATAATACCAGACTAGGAGCGGCGTTGACCGCGGAAAATCGATGACTTCATACCTTGCTATGGCAAGAACAAAGAAATCTGGCGGCCTATACCTCTACCACGAACCGAACAGCAAAACGAAAGGTATTATAACCCCGATAAAGATCCGCGCTGGACTTGTAGGCCAGCAGACTGGATGTTAAGACCTATTCCGAAGAATACAATTTTCCTGTAGCTACACCATCGGGTCGAGTAGTTAACCCGCCAGCTGGGAGATGTTGGAGATGCTCGCCGGCTAGATTCGACGAGCTGGTTAAAGACGACCGAATTGGGTTTGGGCCAGATAGAAATAATGTTCCCAGCGTCAAGCGTTTCTTGTCGGAAGTGAAACCGGGAGTAACTCCGCTCACACTTTGGACTTATACAGAAGTCGGCCATGCCCAAAGCGCTAGGCAAGGATTGAATCGCATCGGTATAGCTTTTTTCAACCTCAAACCGCCTACTCTTATCGACCGTATCCTACGCATTGCCATCGGCCCCAACGACATCGTTCTCGACTCCTTTGCCGGTAGCGGCGACCCGGCTCACGCTGTCCTGGCGTTGAACCGGGCGGACGGCGGCAACCGCCGGTTTATCCTGGTGGAGTACGCGGATTACGCTGACCCTATTACCGCCGAGTGGGTGAGCGGGTCATCAAAGGCGTTCCCACCGCCCGGGACAAGTCCTTGCAAGCGGGACTGGGCAGCTCCTTCACCTACTGCACTTTGGGCGACCCCATCAACCTGGAAAGGAGTTGACCGGAGAATCTCTGTCCGATTACTCGGCGCTGGCGTCATACTTGCTACACACGGCCGAGGGGCTTTCTGCCAGCGCAAAGGAGTTGACGGCGCAGAACAAGGGCGGCTTGTTTTACGGCGACGGGAACACCGACTACTACCTGCTTTACGAACCTAGCGTTGACTACCTGCGGAGCAGCGAGGCAATGTTGGACGAGGGACGGGCGAAACGCATCAGCGAGGCCGGCCAGCAGCAGGGACGCCAGGCAGTCATGTTCGGGGCTGGGAAGTATATCGGGCAGCGGGAACTAGTCGATAGGGGGATTACCTTCGGCCAGTTGCCTTATGAAATGTATCGGGCGGGGTGGCATTATGTACGCCGTCTCTGCTAGCAGCGGTGCAACCGGAGGATGGAGTAATACGGCTGACGGTGACTATAGATCGGGACGAGGCCGGGGTTAATGTTCCCGTCGATTTAGGCAATTACCCCAGGCGGCCTGGCAGAAACTGGCCGAAGCCGGCTATGTTGGCCGCGCCGATGGCGCCGGGCGGCCGTCCGGCAGCCGGGCGACTACTCGACTACTACTTGCGGGGCTGGAAACTGGAACGCATCCGGCCCGACTTCGTTACCATGGCCGGGCCGGCCGTTAACCGGCCCAACGTTCTAGTCTTTGAGACCAAGGATAAACATCTGACAACCAACCGCGATAACGAATACGAAAAGCGGGTGTTCGCCGCCTTGGAAGAAACTTTTAACGCCGGCAGAATGATTATCCGGGACGGGCCGGCCGAAAGCCTATTTCGCCTGGTGTTCGATGACGAAGGCTTCCCGGAGGCCGCCGCTGCGCTGGCTTGGCTGGACGAGGTCTATAGGGTCTAACTTCCGGCCTCGCCCAAGCCCCTGGTAGGCTATAGTTCCGGTCAAATGCGTAAAAATACGCCCAATGCGGCCCCAGCTCTCCGAATACACGTTAGAAGTCCTTCCTATTGCCTTGTGGAGGGCGCCGGCCCGGCCTACTGCGACCGCAAGGCCCGCCCCGGCAAGGCCCCGGTGTGAACCCCTTGGTCAATTACCGGCCGACCGTTGACGATCACGTAGTCGATGCCCTCTGGGTACTGCTTGGGCTGCTCGAAGGTGGCTTTGGCTTCTACTCGCGCCGGGTCAAAGATAACCAGGTCGGCCTTCATACCGTCGCGGATGATGCCCCGGTCGGGCAAGCCCAACCGCTGGGCCGGGATAGAGGTCATCTTCCGCACCGCCTCTTCCAAGCGAAGCAGGCCCTCTTCCCGCACAAACTGGCCCAAGACATAGGGGAAGGTACCATAGGTTCGGGGGTTAGGCTGACCGCCGGTCAACAGCCCGTCGGAACCGACCATCTGGGCCGGGTGTTTGGCGATGGCGCGGATGTTATCCTGGTTGCCGGTGCGGGCCACAAAGGCCACGTCCAGGTTCTCCTCAATTAGCAGGTCGCAGATGGCGTCCACCATTCGCTTGTTCTGATACCGCGCCAGGTCCGTCAGGGAACGTCCTTCCCATTCCTTGTTCCGCTCCGAACCGACGTGGCTGAAGATATAGTGGTCAAGGGTCAGGCCCCATTGCGGTTCCACCGAGTCGCCCATTTCATCCCGGATGCTGCGCTGCTGAATACGCTGGAATAAAGCGGCCGGCCCGCCGGCATGCACCCAGTAGGGCAGCAGCGAATGGAGGACGGTGCTGGCAGCGGCATAGGGATACTGGTCATAGGTTACGTCCACGCCGGCATTGCGCCCCTCGTCCACCAAGGCGGTCATCCGCTCTCCCATGCCGTCCACTGGATTATGGTAGTGGGAAATATGCACCGGAACGCCGCTGCGCTGACCGATGTTGATGGCCTCCCGGAAGGGGTCCAGCAGACGGTCGCCCAGGCTATAGCGGGCGTGGGTCATATAGAACCCGCCCCAATCCCGGATGGCCTCGCTGACCGCTACCAGTTCATCGGTATCGCTGTAGGCCCCCGGCGGGTAGGTCAAACCGGTGGCGAACCCGAAAGCGCCGTCCCGCATACCCTGGCGGGCTAGTTCCTGCATCCGGGCTAACTCTGCCGGATTGGGCAGCCGGTCGGCCCAACCCATCGCCGCCACCCGGATGGCGGCGTGCGGCACAAAATAGACGACATTGCAGGCAGCATTCCCGTCCAGCAAGTCCAGAAACTCCTTGACGCTACTCCAGCGCACTCCTGCCGGCGGGGTTCCGTTGACCGCCGCCAGGTAGGTCAGCAACTCTTCCAAGCGAACCTGGGAGGTAGGAGCGTAGGACAACCCGTCCATTCCCAACGCGTCGGTAGTTACTCCTTGCCGCAGCTTGGCCTCGTGCCGCGGGTCAGACAGTAGCATCAAGTCCGAGTGGGAGTGCATATCGATGAAGCCGGGGCAGACCACCGAATCAGCGGCGTCAATCACCCGCGCCGCCGCCACATCAGAGGTATCTCCGCGCAAGACGCTGACCGTATCGCCGGTTACCCCCACGCTGCCCCGGAACCAGGTTTGGCCGGAGCCGTCAACAATCCTGCCGCCGTTAATCAACAAATCAAACATAATCCCGTCCCTACCTTTTCCCGTTGCAATATCTCGGCCTAGTTATAGCATATACGTCATATGTTGGGGTATATTATTTCTGAATATGCAATGATAGCGCATAAAATAACGTTTATAATCTATTATTATCTCTTATTCCAACGGATTCAGTATATTGCTTTGTTTGACAACCATCTCTAATGCCGATAATATCCTGCCCACGCACCCTAGCCAACTAAAGGGAGGTAACGAAGGATGCGTGTAAGTTTATCACGGAAACTACCGGTTGAGCCGGAGTCTAGTCAGCCGGAACGCCCCGAGTGTCGCTGGGGAGCTTACCGACTTGGTTATAGCTCCAAGGGCTTTTCTACAGGCAACACTGCCACTCTCCCCAACCGCCAACTCCCCTGCGAGCCTTAGCTTCTCTAACTCTGCATAACCCGAGGCGCGCCCCGGGCCGACCTGCGTTCCCGGCGTTTACTGTCCGGGCGTAGCGGCCGGTCTGTAGCCCTCAACACCGCTACGCTTCAGCGTGGCAGGGCTGTTCAGACGCCTTCGATAAATAATTCCGTCTTCGATGCGATAACCGTCGGGGCATAGTTTTGTTTAACTTGGAAACGCGGGTAAATTAACCAATACAGGAGGAGGACATATGCGAATACTTATGAGGTCGAAGATCCATCGAGCTACGGTTACCAACTGCGACGAGGACTACATCGGCAGCATCGTCATTGACCAGAACCTGATGGACCGGTCGGATATCTGGGAGTACGAAAAAGTGCTGGTCTGCGACATCGACAACGGCAACCGCTTCGAGACCTACGCCATTTCCGGCGCTAGGGGCAGCGGCATCGTGTCGGTGCAAGGCGCGGCGGCCAAGTTGACTAACCCCGGCAACAAGGTAATCATTATGTCCTTCGAGGTTACCGACGTTCCGGTGGAGCCTAAAGCGATCCTCGTCAATCAGGTCAACGAATTCGTGGAATACCTGTCAGGAGTGGAAAATGCCGTCACCGTATAGCGAGGCGGAAACCGAGCAATACTACGACCACGAGGATGGGGTTTACCGCGCCCTGTGGGACAAGGACGGCAGCGTCCATTGGGGTTTGTTCGAGGATGGCGCCAACATGACCTTCCTGGAGGCTGGCGCTAATCTGAACACCGTCATGATCCGCCGGGGTCGTCTGGCCGCCGATTCTCGGGTCATTGACGTGGGCTGTGGCAGCGGCACCACCGCCATTGCCCTCTGCCAGTCAGTTGGCTGCCATATCACCGGGGTTGACCTGAGCGGGGTGCGGATTGCCAATGCCATTGACTCTCTAGAAGAGGAACCGGCCGCCCTACAGAAAAAGGTCGTCTTTGAAAAGGCGTCGGCGACCGATTTGCCCTTCGCGGCGGAAACCTTCAGCCACGCTTGGAGTCAGGCCACCATTTACCACGTGCCGGACAAGGTGAAGGTGCTGGAGGAAGTTTACCGGGTGCTGCAGCCCGGCGGGATTTTCGTCTTTGACGACCTGCTCAAGCCCCAGCCAAACATCGGCGAGAAGGCTCAAAAGTTTGTCTATGAACGCCTGCTTTACGATACGGACTTCAGCTTTGAGTCCTATCAAGAGACGCTGAAGGCGGTCGGCTTCGAGGTTCTCGAAGCGGAGGATATTTCCCGCCACCTCAAGACCAGCTATGAGATGTTGAGCGCCGCCGCCGCCCAGGGTAATGAAGAACACCGGGAACGGTTCGCCTACTTAGCCGAGGCTTACCGGGAAACCGCTCTTTCCGTTGACCGCAAGGAACTCGGCTGGGCTTTGTTTGTCTGCCGCAAATAGGGGCGTAAGCAACCGGCCGCTATGACTTTAGCAGGAGTTAGATTCAAGGATTAACTATGACTGAACAGAACCGGGTGCAATGGGTCTACGCGTCCCAGAACGAGCAGGAACTGGAAGAGCGCTATGACCAATGGGCCGAGGAATACGACACCGACCTGGACACCGACTTCGGCTGGATTTCGCCTCAGCGCACTTCCGATACCCTTGCCAAGTATGTGCCGAAAGAGGCGAGCATCTTGGACGCCGGCGCCGGCACCGGCTTGGTAGGTCAACGCCTCCACGACTTGGGCTACCGGAATATGACGGCGATGGACTTGTCCCAGGGGATGCTGGAAGTAGCCCGCAAGAAGAACATCTACCAAGACTTTGACCAGATGGTTATGGGGGAGCGTCTGGAATACGCTACCGACCGGTTCGACGCCGCCGTGGTGGTAGGGGTCTTCACCTTGGGCCACGCCCCGGCCGCTTCCCTGGATGAACTGGTGCGAGTTACCAAAACCGGCGGCCACATAATTTTCAGCCTGCGAACCGACACTTATCAGGAAAACGGGTTCAAGGAGAAGCAGGAAGCGCTGGAGTCGGCGGGGCTATGGAAGTTGCTGGAAGTTACCGAACCCTACCAGCCCTTGCCGAAAGGGGAGCCGGAAGTCATTCACCAAGTCTGGGTTTATCAAGTCTGCTAGTCAATTGGGGAGCCTTTCTAGACGGGAGCGGGTCCAGCCCGCTCCTGCATTTACCCGGCCATCATTCCCTCGTTTCCAACGAAAGGCCCCTATGCCTAGCCTCTTGGAGGCAGCTGGGGCAACGTTGTTCCGGGGAATGACCTACTGCCGGCCAGAAGTCGGGAGAGGTAAGGCCACACAGGAACAGCGGCGCCACTTCCTCAATCCCCAGACTATCGACGTAATGCACTTCCCCAGCTTGGCGGGGGTTGGGCCACCACCAGGGCGTTAACTGCTGGGCCAGGTTGTTAATTTGGTTCTTGGCGTCATCCCGCCAACCCTCTTCGGGAAGTTCGACCACCCACGACCGGCCGGCGGCGCCAGCTTGACGCCGCGCCGTCAGCTTCCCTTCCCGTATGTAACGGCGGATAACCTCCTGCGAGACGTTCAGCCGCCGCGATGCTTCTTGGATCGTAACTTCTTCCAAAACTCCCTCCGCTAAGGGTCGAGCCCGGTCGGGTAACCCTATGTATCCCTAGTCCAGTCAGGGCCGGCGGCCCCTGGTCAAGGGGTCTTCCATGGTGTCGCCCAGCGAGCCGCCGGGCGGCACCATCGGATACAGGTTCACCGACGGGTCCACCACAAACTCGACCAGATAGGGGCCGTCGTGGGCTTGGGCCTGGCGCAGGGCCGGCATAACGTCTTCCCGATGGGTCACCCGAGTTGCCGGAATACCGTAGGCATGCGCCAGCTTCACGAACTCCGGACCGGGAATCGGCACCTCTTTTAGGTGATTCTCGAAGAACATTTCCTGCCACTGGCGCACCATACCCAGATAGCCGTTGTTAATCAGAGCTATTTTGACCGGCAGGTTCTCGTGGGCCACCGTCGCCAATTCCTGAGAAGTCATCTGGATACCGCCGTCGCCAGCGATGCTCCAGACCGGAACTCCCGGCTGACCCACCTGGGCGCCCAGCGCCGCCGGCAGCTCGAATCCCATAGCTCCCAGACCGCCGGAGGAGACGAAGGTGTTGAAGCCATTAAAGAAGAGAAACTGCGCCGCCCACATCTGGTGTTGCCCGACGCCGGTAACCACCACTGTCTCCGGGTTTTCCTGAATCAGTTCGTTGATTTCCGTCATGACGTGCTGGGCCAGTAGCGTATCGGTGGAAGGAATGTCTAAAGAGGGGTGCTGTTCCTTCAAGTTCTGGATATAAGCCATCCAATCCAAGCGTTCCACCGGCTGAACCAGAGGAAGCAGTTCTTGTAGCACCGACTTGGCGTCGCCCACCAGCGGAACTTCCACCGGCACGTTGCGGCCAACTTGGCTGGGTTCTATGTCCAAGTGGATAATCCGGGCATGGGGCGCAAAGGTGGATGCCTTGCCGGTAACCCGGTCGTCAAAGCGCATCCCCAGACCCACCACCAAGTCGGCCTGGTCCACCACCAGGTTGGACCAATACATCCCATGCATCCCCAGCATCCCCAAGCTCAGCGGATGGTTGCGGGGAAAGCTGCTGAGTCCCAGCAGGGTGTTTATGACCGGTATCCCGGTGGTTTCGGCCAGTTCCTTCAACTCGTTCCAAGCGTGGGAGGTCAAAATGCCATGCCCAGCGATAAGCACCGGGCGCTCCGCCTGGTTAATGAGACGGGCGGCCCGCTGCAACTGCTCTACCGTTTCTTCCAAAAGCGGCTGCGGTTCAGGTTTCAATACCGGCGGATACTCGAACTCAGCCTCCTCCAACTGCACGTCCCGGGGTATATCGACCAACACTGGGCCGGGCCGGCCCTCCTGGGCAGTCTTGAAGGCTTCCCGAAGGGTAGGAGCTAGGTCGGCGGCAGACATCACCAAGTAAGTGCGCTTGGTGCAGACCGAGGCTATCGAGCAGATGTCGCACTCCTGAAATGCCTCGGAACCCAGAGCGGTGCGAGCCACCTGGCCGGTAATTGCCACCATCGGAACCGAATCGGACTTGGCGCCCATCAAGCCGGTAACCAGGTTGGTTGCGCCCGGGCCGGAAGTGGCGATACAGACGCCCACCTTGCCGGTAACCCGGGAGTAGCCGTCGGCGGCGTGGGAAGCCGATTGCTCGTGGCGCACCAGAATATGGCGTAATTGCGGATAGCTCCAAAGAGCGTCGTAGAAGGGCAGAATGGCCCCGCCGGGATGCCCGAACAGTACATCAACTCCCTCCCGGAGCAGACTTTCGCAGACGATTTCCGAACCCTTGAGTTTCACAGCAGCCTCCAATTATATTTCCCCTCGCCGAGAAAGGCTTCGGGCATCCGGGGAGGCCGCCGCCGGCCAAACAAAAAAGCCCCGCCCCCATAGGGACGGGACATCTACATTCCCGCGATACCACCCTATTTATCCGGCGAACCGGACCTCTCTAAGCGGGCACTAACATACCCCGTCGGGGATAACGAGCGACGAACCTCGGCCGGGCTTACTTGGTTCCACCAAACAGGACAATGCGCTGATGCAGGAAACCGTTGGGCTGGCAGCTCCGGAGGGATTTTCAACAAGGTTGACGTACCTGCTCTCACCGTACCAGGCTCGCTGCGCGCCGGACCTTATCTATTCGTCTCCATCAAAGCCTTTGGCCTCCTAATATAGCACAAGGAAAAGCCGGTTGTCAACCCGACCGACCAGGCAAAGACGGGAGGTTGGGGGATTAGGCGGAATTGCCGCTAGAGAGGCGAACCCTCCCAATAACCTAAAGAAACCGCCCTATCTTGGGCGGTCTTCCTTTCAGGGAGGGTTGCGCCGGACAGGGTATGCCAAGAAACCTATATATAGCAGTCGGGGAGTGAAACCGAATGTTGAACCATCCTGACGTACTTGCGTGCCTTTGGGCGGAAAAGGTATAATATATTACTATTTATTATTCCGCACCAACCAATGACTACTCCGTTGCAACCGACTCAGGAGCCAGCAGCAATGACCTTATCTACTCCGCCGGCCACTCAAGAGAATGGCTTGGTGGACCAGTTGCGCAACAACTCCTCGGAAGTTATTTCCTGGATAGACCAGGCTCCCCTGAAGCTGGTGGGCGTGACGCTTGTCGATTTAGGGGGCTCCGGAGACGCCAAGAAATTAGCGACCCGGCTGGAGACCGTATTCAAGAATAGTGAAGCGAACTGGGATAGCTGGTGGAAAAAAGTTAGACCGGCGCTAAAAGACTCGGACTACTTCAGCTTCGGGAAATCTAACCTGATAAGGCTCGCATCTCCGGCTGAGGACATCCCGGTAGAGCCGCTAAAAACCAGTTCTACCTGGAACCAGTGGTACAAGGCCACCCACTGGCCTTTGTCCGGCAAGGGAATGCTCCCCAAGGGAGCGCCCCAGCATAAAATAATCAGTGATCTGGCCGGTTCCACCGAGCATATTATCGAACGGTTGTTGCCTCGCTCCCTTGACACCATAGAAGAGTTTTTGAATCTCCCCGGAAAAACCGTTCAATCAGCGCAGAATTTGCTGGAGCTTTTATGGGCCGGTCTGAGCCGCTATCAGGTATTCCGGGAGCCCGAGCTAAACTACGCAATCTACCTGCGGGGTTACCGGGCGCAACATCAACTGTTGCAGTTTCTGCAGCAAGATGGCCGGGACGGCGCAATGGTCCAAGCTGCTCAAAAAGCCATCGGCAACCCGGCGCGGCGAAAAGTCTTGGCCGCGGGGCTCTGGCATTCCGGCCAAGATAACCGAGCGCAAACTCGCCGCCAACTTGAGCTGCTCGCCAAGCGACTTGCCAAACCGGAGCTTATAACCCTGTGGGATGAGATTGGACTGGCTGCCTTTACGCCGCGAAGTTTTGAAGACCGAACCGAAGATCTGGACTGGATTTGGTCTCTACTAGATGAAACAGCGCGTTCCAATGCCCGCCGTCGTCTCATCTTACGGGCGGCCTTGGGCGAAGCCGCCACGGATGACCTGTCCCACTTTGCGCTAGAAAGTCGCCACGGTGGAAAGTTAGCAAACCGGGCGAACCGGCTAGCGGTAGTGTCAACCGCCGCCCTGTTGTTGTCGGGAGGACAAGACGGCCTAATTGACCAGGCAGCCGAAGATTTTGGCGCAACTCTGGAAAACTCCGCAGCGCCCAGCAATAATCCACTAATCAGCGCCTTGCTGGAGGTAGCAAACAAACTGATTGAGCAGAAAAACCAGGAACTTATCGACGAACGGAAGTCCCACGAAGAACAACTGGAAGGGGTTCGTTCCGAATGGCATAAGCAGGTTCAAGGGTTGCGAGAGTTGATTGCCGCCAACCGCGAGGAATCCAGGTTCGCTATACGCCGGGATATGCTGGAAGTAATGGCGGAAACACTAAAGACTTTACAATTGAAGCAAAGTAGCCCGCCGGAAAACTTGTTACGCGATGTTAAAGCCGGGCTTGAAATAGCTCTCCAAGCCGGTGGCGTCGAATGGTACGGTAAGCCAGGTGAACTGGTAGAGTATGACCCGCGCCTGCACGACGGGAGGGACGTTACTCTAAAAGGCGCGCCGGTAGCGGTAACGTCGCGCGGCGCCTTGGTTCCCGGTAAAGCAACCGGAGATTTCGTACTCTTTAAGGCACAAGTCAGCCCGCAGCCGGAGGTCAAATAATGCAAGTCGTCGGAATAGACTTAGGAACCACCAACCTGCGCATTTCCACTTGGGATTCTGACCGACCGGAGCAAATCCCCCAACCGCTGAGTATCGGAGAAGGCGACGCCTACACTATGCCAACCGTAGTCGCTTTTCGTCGGCAACCCAGCGGGGAGATAGAAACCATTGTCGGGGAAGAGGCGGATAGCCTGGAAGACGACGCCAACCAAGTAGTAATCCGGAATGTAAAGCGTTATGCCCTGGAGCATGACCGCTACGTCCGGCAACGTCTGGAGATTTCTTCATCCGTCTGGCCCTCTTGGTGGGATCGCGATTCTCGTTGCGTCCAAGTTTGGGGCCGCGAGTTTCCCGTGAAAGACCTGATGGCAGCGATGTTGAAAGAGGCGTTTTCCAGGGCCGGGATAAGTTCTAAATTTGAGTGGCGAGCCGGCTGCCCGGTTCAAGCCGGCTTGAAATATCGCTCGGAACTAGCTGAGGTTATAACCGAATTGAGCGGAATCGGACAAGGAGAACTGAACAGAATCGTCGAAGAGCCGATCCTGCTTTTAGCTCTAGCCCACCAGCTAAAAAAACTCGAACCCGGTTCATCTTACTTGGTGTACGACTTGGGGGGCGGCTCCTTTGACTGCGCTTTAGCTCAAATAGACGCCTCCGATGACCCCGGACAGATGGTTATTTTCGGCGCCGAAGGCGACCCTCTCATTGGCGGTTCCGATATTGACGATCTGCTGGCCGACGATTTGGGACACGAGAACCTCACTCAACTCCGTAGGGCAAAGGAAGCGGTCAGCCCCTCAAATCCACAAAATCTGTTCGGCGACAAAACCCTAACCTGGCAGGATTATGAAAGGGCGGTTGCCAGAGGGCTGTTCATCTTCAAAACTACCGTCACTATGCGGAAGTCATACCGCGAAGCGAAAGCCCTCTGGCAAAGAACTGACGAAGCCACCCCAATGGGTGAAATCATCCACCGGAATGTCAAAACGGGTGAGGTCAAGTTCACTGGAAAACTGAACTGGGAAGATATGGCCGGCGACCTGGACGGCATTGTCCTATGCGGTGGGCCCACCAAGTCCTCACTGTTTGCGGAAGCCTTGAAGCAGCGGTTCGGGGACCACAAGATAATCTCCGCCTCCGACCTAATTCCCTCGGAAATCCCCGACCCGGAGCTTACTGCCATTAGCATGGGGGCTTGCTACGCCTTTAATAACCAATACGGCTTCCTTTATGTTAATCGGCTGCCGGTGAGGATTACCCTGGAAGACCGGAAGACGGGGCAAAAGGCGCATTATGAACCCTATGAACATTTCAGTCCTTACTCCATGGAGTCAGTGGACGACTTTGTATCATCAAACTCCCTCTCCGAGAACCCCGACGATCCCCACAGTGATGAGCGGTACGAACTAACCGTTGCCACTCCTGAAGGGGTGATGATTGACCAATGTCTAGTTGATCCCTACATCAACACTCGGTTAATTGGCTCCAAGCTCAAGCTGATAATCAACCGGGTGGGGCAAGTAGGCGTGGAACAACAATCGGACAAGTCGGCGCCTCAAAAATATACGGTGATAAAGTATCCTCCTTGGCAAGCAGGGGCGCAACGCCGCGCTTTCGATCAACTGCAAGAGAATATCCGGAAGCAACAGGAAAAGGAAGCGGAGCATCTTCAACACATCATCTACACCAACCCTTGGGGCTGGCAGGAAAATCCCAGCTAAAGGATTCATGGCCCTCGGTGCAATCGCAAGAAATTCCCGCCAGCGTCCGCTACGGGAGCGCGCCAAAAGGTCGGCAAAGGAGCGCGTATCCGGGCAGAATTTGAGCTTTGGGATACGCTTGGCTTTGGTCGGCGCTGATACGCCAAAGCGATGGAGTTAGTACATTAAGCGCCAAAACAATCGCCCCCGGCCATAAAGGCCGGGGGCTGCTCTTTGAGTCGCTCTTCGGTCAGGTCAGGCTTTAATCGTCATCCGCCACTCCGGCCATTTCCCGGGCGCCGGCTCGCAAGTGGGTGTTGTAGAAGCGCAGCGTCTGCTTCCAGCCATCTACCGCCGCTTCCTGCCGATAGCTGGGACGGTCAACGGCAAAGAAACCGTGGCCGGCATTGTCATAGCGGAAGAACTCGTAATCCTTGCCGGCAGCCTTAAGGGCCGCTTCCAGGTCATTCACGTCCTGGGGCGAAGGCCTAGCGTCTTCATTGCCGAACAAACCCAGCAACGGACAGTTCAGGTCGGCGGTGTAGTCCACCGGAGCCACCGGCTGCCGACTGAGCTCCAGTTCCCCCTCCGGCACGGTGGTTACGCCACCGCCCCAACAGTTCACCGCCGCATCAATACCATCCAATCGGCAGGCGACTAGGTAGGTCTGGCGACCGCCGGAGCAGAAGCCGATGACGCCCACCTTGTCATTGTGATAAGGCAAGGTTCTCAGGTAATCCCGCGCCCCGGCCACGTCTCCCAAGGTACGGTCGTCGGGCATCCCGCCGGCTTCCCGGACGCTGGCGCTGTTGGCCGTCGGGTCGCCCTGGCCCTCCCGGAAATGGAGGTTGGGGGAAATGCAAACAATTCCGTTGTGCGCCAACTTGCGGGCCATCTCTTTGGTGGCCTCGTCCCAACCTGGCATATGGTGGATCATCACCACGCCGGGGAAGGGGCCGGCGCCCAAAGGCCGAGCCAGATAGGCGTCAATCAAGTCGCCGTTGTGTCCTCGAATGTTGACCGTCTCCGCGATCAAACCCTCATAAGGCATAATCATCCCTCCAAAACTTACTTTCGTTCGTGCTTTGCAGTGAGTTTGCCGCCCAACCGGACAGCGCAACTCCCGGTAGCAGATTACTACGTAGGGGATCGGGTGTCAATTGGGGTTATGTAAAGGGGAGCTTAACTGACCAGAACCGGCAGGTCCTCCGGGGCTACTTCGCTACGATGGTAGATATGCGCTACCACGGCGTCCAAAGCCCGGTTGACGATTTCCAGCGGTTCTTGCCGGTGTTCCCGGTTTATCGCCATAGGTGCCTCGTTATACTGATAGACGACAGTATAGCGAGTCAATGAGTCAGCCGTCCGGTCGCCGTCCTGGAACTCGCTATGGTCAAAGAGGGCTTGGGTTTCGTCTAGCGCCCAGCCAGATGACTCGCCTGCATAATCCTCGACTTCCCGGATGGTTTCCACCGACCTAGCAGGTCATGGCCGAAATCCCTTCGCCGGTCGTAGGAGGGAAGCCAGCCTTTGAGGACATTTCCCACCCCTTGTTGGATTACCCACCCAAGAAGTTCCAGCGATATTTCCGGGTTCTCGACAAGAATGGATATGTCCTTTCGGCGCCGCAAAACATTGCGGATACGCTGGCTGGTGGCCGGCCAGTGGCAGGGTATCCGAATTTCGGGTTACGCGGGGTAGCGGCCAGAAGGTTCCATCTCTTCGCTGCTCATAAAAACTCCAAAGCGGGCAGCTGGGCCGGTTACGCGCAGGCCGGCTTGGCTGTAATGGTAGAAGTCCCGCCAAGTAAAGCCGATCGAGTTGACCGCCAACTAAGGCGGGTTTTGATTCATCTAATTAAAGGCGGCCTGGTTGGCCATACTGGCGACAATATGAAGGCACTGGGCGTCGGTCAGCGCCATTAGGTCAACATCGGAGTCAGGCCGATGGCTACCGGTAGCCCGGGAGCCGAACAGAATAACGGCGACCTCCGGCGCAATGGCATCCTGAACTGCCTGGGCAATAGCCAGAGCGTGAGGGGCAGCTGGCGAGGCTCGTTCTTTAGTAGGCACAGTTCGCCCGCCCCAGAGGGGCCTTCAGCCCTTTCAGCATAAATACTTCGCCAATTACTCCACCGGCAACATCGCTATAAACTCGGTCCGTCGCACCCTCCAAACAAAGCTTTTCCTTGGTCAGCAAGAATAACGCCCCAGACAAGTAATCCTTCCGGCAAAGCAATTTCACCAGGACAACCATCAACCCCAACGTATTGACTTTGCGCCATGTCCTAATTCTCCTCGAGCGGCCTAGCTACCCCCGCCAAACTTCCCATGGGGTCCCAGGGCGGCAACGCCACCGGCTCCAGCTCCAGGGCCTGCCGCAGCTCCTCCGGCAGGTAGCTCGCCGGCACCGCTATCTCGAACATATACTCCGCAAACCAGGAGTCGTTCATCAGGAAGAAGCCCTTTTCGCCCACCTTATCGTTCCAACTGTTTTCGACCCGCCAGCGCCGGGGCCTCCCGTCCACCACGTCCACGCCGGTAAAGAGCATAGCGTGAGTCATCGCCGTCTGGTGGTACTCCAGCCGCTCCGCCTTGTCCATTGTGAACTCGGCCCCGTACACGCCGGCGTAGTCAAACAAGTCGGCGTCCCACAGGCCCTTGTCTCGATGCATCTGCTTGCCGGTATCGCACCCCATCCAAACCGGCTGCCCATTCTGGAGCATCCGCAGCGTGATGCGCTTCATCAAGTCAATGTCCACGTTGAGGTACTTGATGCGCGTCCCGTCCACCACGTTGCCCAAATACTGGACAGTGTAGGTGCGGCCCGGCGGGTTGGCGGCCCGGGGGTCGTGCACCAAACAAACGTACTCATCCATCGGCGTGGCGATGTATTTTTCGGCGAACTCCAGGGGCGTCATTGTCCCGTCCCGGTGAAACTGGCCGTCCTTGTCCTTCCACTGCCAGTTGAAATTGGCCGGCGGGTAGCCCAGATGGATGCTCAGGATTTGATAAACCGCCTGGAGGGTTTCCTCCTTAGCCTGCCGCATAGCCGACAGCCCGGCCTCTTCAGCGTATAAGCTGCGGATATTCCGGGCGCCCTGGCGCACCTGGTAGTTGAGGCCGGCGTTCATCCGGGCCGAGTTGCCGGAGCTTTCCGTCTCGGGCATCACCGTCTTGGGAACCACGCCGTGCTTCTTGACCAAGCTGACGAACATATCCCACTGGCCCCCGTCGCCCAGGGGCTGTTGGAGCAGCCAGGCCACCACCCGGTCGTCAATGGGCCGGTCAGCGGTCTCGATAATCGCCTCCAGAATGTAGTTGGCCCGCTCCAGCTTGTCCCAGAACATCACATAGCTCTGGCTGAACTCAAACTCCTTAACATTCAGCCGGTTGCGAGTTTCGGCGCGAAACAGGTTAAGCCCGGCGAACATCCAACAGCGACCGGAGCGGGCCTGATTAGTTACGCCCCAATCGTCCAGGACGGTGGAAAAGGAGTGGTCTGCTTCGGTAACGATGCTGCGGTTCAGAGCCACGTCGTTCACATCGTGCTGGGTAACCACGTTTTGCATTAACCGGTGGGCCGGTTGAGTCTCAAAAACTTTCCGAAAGCCGGCTACGGTGGCAGTGTCCAGGGCGCCGGCCGGTTCCGACGGGTTTGGCTGAGTAGGCATAATCATTCTCTCCTTCAATCCGGTTTATTGACGGCGCCGGGGACGTCGGGCTGTCCGCAAGAAGCAAGGTTGGCTAGACCGGCGCGGCCAGGGCGCTAACGACGCCGTTTATCTCGGCCAGAGCCAAGTCTATCTCCGCTGCGTTAGTGTAGCGGCCGGTGGAAAAGCGCAGCGTCCCCATAGCGTATTCCAGCGGCAGGTTCATCGCCCCCAACACGTGAGACACTTCCACCCGGTCGCTGTGGCAAGCCGCGCCGGCCGAGGCCGCCACTGAGTTCAGGCCGGCCAAGATACGGTCGGCGGCCAGGCCCTTGAAACTGACGCTGGAGGTATTGGGCAAGCGCTTTTCCGGGTGGCCGTTAACCCGAACCGCCGGGTCGCCGCCCAACGAGTTGGCAGTCCGCAACCCCGCTTCCAACCGGTCGCGCATTTCCTTCATCCGCCGGGCATAGTCGGACAAGTTTCGCTCAATCAACTCACAAGCGACCCCCAGTCCCGCCATTTCAATGACGTTCTCGGTGCCAGCCCGCCGATTTCCCTCGTGATTGGCGCCGTGCATCAGCTTTTCCAACTGTACGCCGGGCCGGATATAGAGGGCGCCGATGCCTTTGGGAGCATACAGCTTGTGGCCGGCGATGGACAGCAGGTCAATACCCAACGCATCCACTTGCACCGGTATTTTGCCCACGGATTGGGCGCAGTCGGTATGCGTTAAAACCCCGTAACGGTGGGCGATTTCAGCAATTTCAGCGATGGGCTGGATGGAGCCGACTTCGTTGTTGGCATGCATTATGGTAACTAGCCGGGTTTGCGGCGTGATGGCTCGCTCCACCTGCTGCGGGTCAACCAGCCCGTACTCGTCCACCGGCAGCCAGGTAACCCGGCAGCCCTGCCTCTCTAGGTACCTACAAACCTCGGTTACCGCCGGATGCTCCACCGACGAAGTGATGATGTGGCTGCCCCGGCCCCGGTAAGCGCCCACCACTCCCTTAATGGCATGGTTGTTGGCCTCGGTACCGCCGCTGGTAAATATCAGGTCATCCGCGGCGCAACCCAGCAACCCGGCAACTTGCGAACGGGCCAGAGCAACTCCTTGCCGAGCGGCCAAGCCAAAGGAGTGGCTGCTAGAGGGATTGCCGTAAAGCCCGTGGACGTAAGGCAGCATAGCCTCGGCTACTTGGGGGTCAATCGGGGTAGTTGCGTTATAGTCCAGATAAATATCGCTCATTGCCCGGCTCTCCCGTTGGGTCGGCAGTTTGAGTCTTTGGGCTATTATAGACCAGCCAGTCGGTCTAGCCAGCGAAAGGGGCCGATATATAACTGATATACAATAGTATTCGGCATAGCGGTATAGGAGCTGGAGGGACTCCTCGGGCTGGGGGACTCATCTCGGCCTTTGCCCTTCGCCGCCGGCGTTGGCGTCAACAGCAGTGGGAATGGAGTCCGGCATTCACCAGAAAAGCCCGCAACATATCCCCCATCTGGGCTTCATACTGCGGCGCATACTTGGTGAACTCTCGCAGGTTGCGGGACGCCTCTTCTGGCGGGTCAAACCGGTCGCCCATCAGCTTGTAGTCGTCAAACAAGTCCCGGTTCCAGACCTTCAGTTCGTCCAAAGTCAGTTGCGGCTCAAACTGGAAACCGTAGGAAGTGCCCAAACGATAGGCCATATCTATTTTCCGGTAGCCGCCATCCCTCAGCAAGATGTATCCCTCGGCCAGTCTGACTGCGCCCTCCGGCAGGGAAAAACCCTCGCCATGCAGGGTAGGAACCAAGGGTATAGTAATGTAGCCAAATACCGGATCGGCATCCCCAGCGGCGGTAACGGAGATTTTGCGCAGCCCAAACTGGTAACCGCCGGTTGGTTCCACCCTGCCGCCCGCGGCCACCGCCAACAGCTGCGCTCCCAGGCAGACGGCGAATACCGGTATCTCCCACGCCGCGGCAGCCTTCAGGTACGCCCGTTCCATTGCCAACGCCGGCAAATCATCGTTGGCCGACATCGGACCGCCCAAGGCGATTATCAGGCTGACCTCCGACAACGCCGGGGCCAGAAACCGATCATAATCCGGCGCCGACTCAAAGACGTTCAGGGCAACCAATTGAAATCCCAACCCCTCCAGCAGTGCAGTAAAGTTGCCGCCCAATGTTTCGGCGGCGGAATGACGTATGACAAGGGCGCGTTTCATAGCATAAACCCGGCCCAGCTTCGGCGGTAACCAACCTGGTCGCACTCAATCCTACACCATCGCCGGCCTAATGTCAGGGATAAATCAAAGGCGAGCTTAAAGCTCATCCCACCGCCGGGACCGGGTTGTCGCCGGTTCCTCCTGGCCCACCCAATTCTATCATCTCTATCATCCCCTCACCATTTAAGGCTATAATGGCTCTAACCTCGCCGCTGCAATCCACCGGGCCAAACCGCGGGCAAGCCAACAATAAGCCGGGATATATGTCAAGAACAACAATGCCCTCCGGAACCTTGCTTTGGATAATCGGAGCTACGCTCCTGCTGATTGTTGCGGTGTTCCTTTGGGGCGCCGGAGAAACCCAGGCCGGTTCGCTCACTCCCCCCCTCTGGGAGCAATACGCCGATGATGCAGGACTGGCCGGCTACTGGCTGGACGATGACCTGGCCGGCGCAACCTACGCCGCCCAGTCTGATGCGGTTGACGAGCAGGAACACGTCTATTGCCTGGGCCAACTCGCAACCCTGGTCGGCGGGCCCGGGGATGACGTGCTGGTAGGCACCGACGGCCCGGACGTTATCCTGGGCCGGGCCGGGAACGACCGCATCAACGGCAAGGCCGGCGATGACATTCTCTGCGCCGGTTCGGGAAACAACCTCATCATCGGCGGCGCCGGCGATGACTATCTGCTGGGCGGCGATGGCGAAGACCAGCTGATTGGCGGTTCGGGTCAAGACTTTCTGCGGGGCGATGATGCCGACGACCTCCTGATTGGACAGGGCGGCGGCGATTTCCTCTCCGGCAACCAGGGTAACAACATCCTGATTGGCGGCTCGATCCTGCCCGAAGAAGACGACCTGCTAGCCCAGTTGTTCGGTTTTTACCGGCGCGATGTGCTGCTCGGCAGTACCGGCGACGACATCCTTATCGGCGCCAAAGGCGATGACGCCCTCCTCTCCTTCGGCGGCAACGACATACTCCTCGGTAAAGAAGGCAACGACAGCCTCATCGGCCATTATGGGGACGACTTCCTGGATGGCGGGGCCGGAGCTATGGATGAATGCAACGGCAGCGAAGGCAGCGACGCCGCCGCCGGCTGCGAGGTGCTGATATCCATCGAGCGGGGGCGCCACCGAAGCCTGCCCTCACCCTGAGGTTGCCGCAGAGGGCCGCCTAATCATTCCATAAGGCTTGCAAAAGGAAGTAAATGAAATACGACACGATAATTATCGGGGCCGGGTCGGCCGGTTGCGTCCTGGCGGCCCGGCTGAGCGAAGACCCCGACCACTCCGTATTACTGCTGGAGGCCGGGCCCGATTACCCGAACCCGGAAACTTTACCCGACGAGTTAAAGTTTGACCTGAACCAAGCCGCCTCGGCCGAGGGAGCAGCCCATAACTGGTCCTTTGTGGGTCGCTCCACGCCCCAGCGGCCGGAACCGCTCCACGTGGCCCGGGGGCGCGTAACCGGGGGCAGCAGCTCCATTAACCATCAGATTCTCCTGCGGGGTCTGCCCGAGGATTTTGACGGCTGGGCCGCCGCCGGCAACGACGAATGGAGCTATCTGAAAACCCTGCCCTATTTTCGCCGCCTCGAAAGCGATGCCGATATTCGGGATGACTTTCACGGCTCCGACGGCCCTATCCCGGTACGGCGCCACCCTCGAGAAACCTGGCTCCCCCTGCAAGCCGCCTTTTACCGCGCCTGCATCGACGCCGGGTTCCCGGACGACCCGGATATGAACCACCCGGAGGCTACCGGCGTCGGGGCCTTTCCCCTGAACAACCCCGGCGACGTGCGGATGAGCGCCGCCCTGACCTACTTGAACTCCTGCCGCCACCGCCTGAACCTAACCATCCGGGCCAACGTATCGGCGCGCCGCGTTCTGTTTGACGGACGGCGCGCCACCGGCGTAGCGGCGGAAAGCGCCGGGGAGGTATTTGTAGTCGAGACAGCGGAAATAATTCTCAGCGCCGGCGCCATTGCCTCGCCGCAGCTGCTTATGCTTTCCGGCGTTGGGCCGGCCGAAACGCTAATCGGACTGGGCATCGAACCCATTCATAACCTGCCTGGCGTAGGGCAAAATATGAAAAATCACCCCTCAGTTTCCCTGCGATTTCGCCCAGGGGAGGGCCACCGACCCGCGCCAGACGCGCCCCGAAACCAGGTGGGGCTGCGCTTCACCGCCGCCAGTTCCTCCAGCCGCAATGACATCCAGGTCCAGCCCACCACCTCCTACCCCGAAAGCCGGGAAGCCCCGGACATTCGCATCGGCTGCCGCCTGGAGTTGCCCTACAGCGTCGGAGCGCTGACCTTGACCTCCACCGACTCGACCGTTCAGCCCAAGCTGGATTACCGATTCCTTACCGATGACCGGGATCGGGAGCGGTTGCGCTCCGCCGTCCGTCAATGTATCCAAATCTTTGAGCGCCCGGATTTTGCTGACCTGTTGGGAGAGCGACTGGCCCCGACGGACGCCGACCTGTCCTCCGACTCGGCGTTGGATGCCTGGCTAGAACAGAACGCCGGTATCGCCGGCCACACCTCGGTTACCTGTAAGATGGGGCCGGCAACAGACCCGATGGCGGTGGTGGACCAGTATTGCCGGGTGCACGGGCTGGAGGGGCTGCGGGTGATCGACGCTTCGGTAATGCCGGAAATTACCCGGGCCAATACCAACGCCACCACCATAATGATTGCCGAGCGCGCCGCCGATTTTATCCGGGAAGGCCGTTAACCGTCCAATTTTGGTTGACGTTTGTAGTAGAATAAAAACGAACGCATCCCACATATTGACTGTCCTCAAACTCTCAGCAAAGCCGGTAAAGGAGCAACCAATGTCCCTGCAATTTGGCGTCTTTGACCACATCGAACCCTGCCCCGGCATGGAGCTACAGCAAATCTACGACCTGCGGCTGACGCAGTTGGAACGGCTCGAATCCGCCGGGTTTTATTCCTATCACTTGGCCGAGCATCATACCCCGGCGGTGCACAGCTTGGCCCCTTCCCAGAACGTCTTTCTGGCGGCGGTGTCCCAACGTACCACCACCCTACGCTTTGGCCCCTGCGTCTACGTGCTGCCCCTGCACCACCCCATCCGGCTGATTGAGGAAATCAGTATGCTGGACCACCTGAGCGGCGGCCGGCTGGAGCTGGGGGTGGGACGCGGCGGCGTGTTTGAAGCCTTCTTCTGGGGCCAGGACTCGGACGTGGAAATCAACGCGGCCCGCTACATAGAAACCCTGCAAGTCATCCAGGAAGGGCTGAGTCATGAGGAACTGAACTATCACGGCGAGTTCTACAACTTTGACGAACTGCCGATGCGGCTGCGTCCCAAACAGACCCCCTTCCCCCCTTTCTGGTATATGCGGAACGTGGAAACCGCCGCCATTGACGGAATGAATACCATCATCGTCGGTTCGTTGGACGGCTTTGAGACCAACGTCCGGCGTTACCGGGAAGAATGGGAACGGCACCAGGGCAAGGGCGCATTAACCGTGCAAGGCGCCGAGCCGAAAATCGGGCTGGTCAACCACCTGCTCCTGGCCGAAACCGATGCGGAAGCCCAGCGGGACGCTCAACCGGCGTGGGAGTCCTACCGCTGGAACCTGGGAACACCCCGCCGCCTGGAAGCGGAACGCCGGGGACTGACCCAGTTTTATGGCTCTAATATGAACCCGCGGCCAGCCGCCGCGCCGCCCCGGGACATTCCCCCGGAAGAGCGGCGGGACCTGGACTCCTCCCTAGAAGACTTGGACCGGCACCAGCGGCGCGCTAACTTGCGCGGCGGCCTCGGCGACGGTCATAGCGGGGCTGGGGCCGGGTTCGGCGCCATCGCCGGCTCCCCCGCCACCATCCGGGAATATATGGATGAATACGTGGAAACTGGCGCCAACTACTTCGTCTGCTCCTTCCAGTGGGGCGACCTGACCCACCAACAGGCTATGCGCTCCATCGAACTCTTCGCCACCGAGGTTATGCCCCATTACATGGATCAGATGGCGGCAACCCAGACCGCTTAGGGTTGCCCTCAGATTTTCCCTTCCCCAACAACACTAAAGCCCGGAGCGGTTACAGAGTTTAAGCCCTCTCTGCAACCTCCGGGCTTCGTTGCGGCTCCAGGCAACGGCCCTATGCCCTACACTCCCCGCGGCCGCAGCGCCAAGCTGGCCGGCTTGGGCGGGTCCCAAGCGCCGGTTAGGTAGTCGTACAGGTTGGCGGCGCTGATGCGCATTACCATCGGAGCTAGGACCGCTTGCCCCACGTCCATCGGGTAGCGGTCGATCAACCCGTTCAGATTGAGCGCCGCCTCGTCCCGGGTCATTCCCCGGTCAATAGCTCCTTTGACGTAATCCTTCCATTCCATAATGAAAGAACCCTGCTCGTCCAGGTAGCCCTTGTCGCACAGGGCGCCATGCCCCGGCACAAATATATCCTCGTTCAGCCGGCGCAGCGATTCCAGCGCGCCTAGCCACAGGTCAGGGTTCGCTTCGTGCAGCCAGGTCTGAACCTTATGAAAGATGTTATCGCTGGTGAAAACCACGCCCTCTTCCTCGATGACAATGGCTGCCTGGTACAGGGTATGGCCGGGCATGTGTATCATCCGGAAGGTATGGTCGCCCACCCGCAGAGTCATACCGTTCTTGAAAGTGATGACCGGCACGTTGGGCGTGTAGCCTTCCAGCAGGGGAACCTCCTCCGGGCCAAAGTTAGCCACCCGCTCAATATGCTCGTCCATATCCGTCTCGAGGATGCGAGTTCTGACCCCCTCGTGGGCAACCACCGGAGCGTCAAAGTAGGCGTTGCCGGTCCAGTGGTCGCCGTGCGGTTCGGTGTTGATGATGTAGCGCAGCTGTCCATGCCGGGCGATTTCCGCCTTCAGTTTAAGGGCGTCGGTAGGCTTGTGGGGGCTGTCAATCATTACCACCCCGTCGGTGGTGGTAACGAATCCGAAGTTGCAACCCCGCACCTCCGTTTCCACATAGACATTGCCGGTGAGCTGTCGCATAATGCGCCTCCCATGAAATTGCCGGGGGGAATTGCGGGGAACCCGCCCCGGCCAAACTGTCCGATTCAGTCTATCCCAGCGGCCCCTGAAACACCTGGTCAATGTAGGTATCGGACAGGGCCTCCAGAGTTTCCGGCCACTGGTCGATATTACCGTTGCCCGCAACGGAACGGCGCAGTTCCTTGGGCCGGGGCTGGCCCTCCCACCCCAACTGCTCCATATAATAGTAGAGTTGAATCAGGTGGCCATCCGCGTCCTGGGCAAAAGCGGCATAGTCAATTCCCGGGTGCAGTTCCGCCGGGATTTCCTTGAAAGTAACGCCGTGTCCCTGGAGGAACGCCACCGCATCGCGCAGCTGCCGGTAACTGCCCACTTCCACGCCAAAGGACATGCAGGAGGTATGCGGGCTGCAACCCAGTTCGGCGCGCAACGACTTGGGGAACAGGCCCAGGCTGTGGTGCTCGTTGCCGTTGCGGAGAAACACGGCCCGGTGGCCCCGGTAGCTGGCTTCCTCGGTAAATACAAACCCCAGCCGGTCGGTGTAGAACTTGATGGCCGCATCCAGGTCTTTGACAAACAGGTTTACCGGGCCAACCTTGGTAATCTTGAAAGGGCGGGGCAGCAGTATCCCCTCCACGTCATAGTTGGCCGGCATAGACTCCAGGTCGCGGGCGCCCGCGAAAATCTCAATGCCCTTCTCTACCGCCTCTTCCACCTCAGCCTCTTCCGACATCTGGGGCAGGCTGGGCGTGTCGGAGAAACCGCGATAGTGCATCGGACGCGGCTTGCTGCGGCCCAGCCAACCGATTTGCTCGATACCGTAGTAAAGCTCGTTGATGTTGTCGTCCGGATCCCAGACATAGGTATGCCAGTTGCTCCCCGGCATATCCCGCCCGGTACGGCGGATAGGAATTCCCATATCCTCGAAATAGTGATGCCCGTTGACCACCTCCGCCAGAGAACCGGTCTGCCAAGTAATCTGGTTGATGGTAACGTCGCCGTCGCCGCGGTGGTCGCCGCCTTGTCCCAGCACGTCCAGCGCCTTCTTGGGAAAGAGCACAAAGGAGTGATGGTCGCCGCCGTGGTGCATAAAGGCGCCCTGACAGTCCTCATCCGGCAGGTCTTTCAGTATTTCGGCCCGTTGGGGGTTGCCTTTGAAGTTCAGGTGGTCCGACACCTTGAACCCCAGCAGGTCTTTGTAAAAGCGCAGGCCCTGCTCCATATCACTTACGTTAAAGCCAAAATGGCCCAGCCGCCGAATCTTGAAGGGTTGGGGCATCGTAACCCCACCCACGTCAAATAGTTTGTCCTGAGTCCTAGCCATTCCAATACTCCTTCTCCGCCAGATTAGACCGATGATAACTTATGGTAATTGAAGCTTGGGGGTCGGTCAACTTGACCTCCGCTGCCCTCCAGCGTCTTTCGATGCCCGTTGCGGCTTCGCGACCCCCTTCAGCCTTAGCTTAGCCGCAGCCCGTCAACCGCTGGTCGTCAACCGGCTCTCTCAAGAACGGGGCCGGCTTTCGGCTTTTGAGGAGGGACCTACCAGCCCACCGACTCCTTAATCAACACCAGCCGAACCCGGTTGGGGGCCTGCTCGTTCTCGAACACCAGCAGCTTACCCAGCGGGCCGGCCGTTCTGCCGCTGGCTTCAGCCCACTGATGATGCCGCTCAACGGAAAAGCCGCGCACCCGACTGAGAGCATCGTCAAGCGTGGGGCAAATCTTCTGCGCTCCGGCCACCCAGATAACTTGTTTAGCCCCATAAACATAGGCTCCCAACTGGCTGCCCGAACCGCTAGCGACTATCACCTCCCCGGTCTCGGAAATGGCGTGGACGCTACCAACGTAATACTCGGCAACGCTGGCGAGTCGACGCAACTCCCGCTGTCGCTCCCGATCCGGTTCCGCCGCAATCTTCATAGCGAGGTTCTGATAGCGGTCGGTCTGCTGAATGTAGTCGGAATAGCCGATGGTATCCAGGGTTTCCGAGGTGCTCTTGAAAACCTCCGCCCCATCGGGAATCATACCAATTAGCCTTTCCCTGGCTTCGTCGCCACTCTCGGCTACTACTGCCTCGATGTTGCGGGTTTTCAGCGCCGCCACTGTACGCAGCAAGGCCGCATCGTCCACCGGCAAAGTATTCCGATTTTCCGTGGTCATATTCACTCCTATCGACCCTATCGTTCCTGTCGGCAGCTCCAACCCAGGCTTGCCCAAAGCTGCCGCAAAGTAACGGCTGGGCGGCTGGGTGAAGCAATTGCTGCCGCCTAACATATATTTTACCCGGAATCGGGCGGCGGCGATACGTCCCGATTGGCTTGACGGAAACCGCCGGTCAACTTAGGCTATCCGACAATGCCTTTACCGCCAACTAATCAACCCCGCTATGCCCCCTCTCGGCAGGATTAGAGAACCGACCGGAAAGGCCCGCCGCTGGCATCTCCGGTATATATAGGGGCTTGGGAGCTGAAATAGTGAGAATTGAGTTCCGACACACCCTGCGGGCCGGGTTAGCCGCCCTGATTATAGCCGGCTCTACCGCCTGCGGAGCCGGCGCAGCGCCTGCCGAACCGGCGGCGTCGCCAACCCAGGCTACGGCCGCCGCAAAGGCCCAGGCCGCCTCCCCAACCTCCCCACCGACCGGGGACAGGTCCACCCCTCCAACACCCAAGACCATTATAGCCACTGCCCCGACCGCCACTGCCCGGCCGGCGCCGACACCGTCACCGACGCCAATACCGCCTTTGGCCGACTGGGAACAGGAGTTCCGAACCGCCGGACTCTACCGCGGCGACTGGAAAACGGACTTCAGCCAACACCGCGTTCCCTACAACGAGATATTCTCCGGCGGCGTGCCTCGGGACGGAATTCCGCCCCTGGACAACCCCAACTTCACCAGCGTCGAGCAGGCGGACGGCTGGCTGGAGGACCGGGAGCCGGTCGTCGCCTTCGAACTGAACGGCGAGGCCAAAGCCTATCCCCTCCAGATTCTCACCTGGCACGAAATCGCCAACGACACGGTGGGCGGCGTGCCAGTGGTCGCCACCTTCTGCCCTCTGTGCAACTCGGCCATCGTTTTTGAGCGCACCCTGGAGGGAACGGTTTATGACTTCGGGGTATCCGGCAACTTGCGCAACAGCGACCTGATTATGTGGGATCGGCAAACTGAATCCTGGTGGCAGCAACTGACCGGGGAGGCAATCGTCGGGGAACTGACCGGCAAACGGTTGACCTTGCTGCCCGCAACCATCATCGCCTGGGAGGATTTCAAGGCCGCCTACCCCGAAGGAGGGGTGTTATCCCAGGATACCGGGTTTTTCCGAGATTACGGGATGAACCCCTACGTTGGCTATGACCAGGTGGACAACCCTCCTTTCATCTTCTTTGGGCGCGAGGACGACCGGCTGCTTCCAATGGAGCGGGTAGCCGCACTGACCATGGGCGAGGCCGCCGCCGCTTTCCCCTTCTCTTTACTGGAGTCCGAAGGCGTAGTTCACCACCAAGTGGGCGAGCAAAACCTGGCCGTCTTTTTCAAGCCCGGCGCCCGCTCAGCGTTAGATGGCCCATACATTAACGACTCGAAATCGGTGGGCGCAACTGGCGTCTTTGCCCGCGAACTGGACGGCCAATTGCTGACCTTCCGCGCCGACGGCAACGGCTTTGTAGATGCGGCGACGGGCAGCCGTTGGAATATTCTGGGGCAGGCGACCGCCGGCCCCCTGGCCGGTAAGCAGTTGACTCCGATAGTTCATGCCAACCACTTCTGGTTTGCCTGGGCCGCCTTCCGACCCGACACTGAGGTGGTCGGCAGAACGTCTTGACTAGGCTATCCAAAGCCCTGAGGAGAACCTGAATACCCTGGGTTGCCTGGCCGGTTATTGCCGGCATTAACTTTCACCCCTACAATGGCAATGGGCGGTAGCATTCATTCCCTACTCCCGGCTCAATGGCCGGGAATGCCGGCCATTTAAGGAGTCGCTATGACCACGCCGCACATTACCTTCGGCTGCAACTTCTCCGTCGAGGAATACTGGGACGTGGCGGAGTTCGCCCGGAAAGCCGAGGAATTGGGCTTCGACCGCATCACTACCGGCGAACACGTGATGGACGGCAACCCGCCCCGGCCTACCCTGTTGAACATTCCCCTGATGGCCGCCGCCGCCGGAGCCACCCGCACCCTGCGGGTGATGACCGGAATCGTTATCGCTCCCCTCTACCACCCGGTTCTGCTATCCAAACTGGTAACCTCCCTGGACATCGTGTCCGGAGGCCGGCTGGATTTCGGCATCGGCGTCAGCGGCCAGCGGGGAACGCGGGTCGAGTTTGACGCTCTGGGCATTCCGGTACAGACCCGAGGGCGGCGCACCGACGAAATGCTGATGGTGATGAAGCGACTGTGGACGGAGGAACACGTTACCCACCGCGCCCGGTTCTTCGACTTTGAGGACGTAACCCTGCTGCCTCGTCCGCAACAGCAGCCCTACCCGCCGATATGGGTCGCCGGGCGCAGCGATGCGGCGATGCGGCGGGCCGCCTTGCACGGCGACGGCTGGTATCCTTACCTCTTTACCGTACGCCGCCTGAAAGCCGCCAACGAAACCGTCCGACAGTTGGCCGCCGCCGCCGGACGGGACTTGACCCAATTCCACTGGGGTCTGAACCAGCCCACCGCCATTGCCGACGACCCCCGGGAAGCCTTGGCAACGGCAGTGTCTCACGTGGGCCAGCGGTATGTAACGCCGGAGCGGAGCGCCGAGGACATTGCCCAAGCCCTGTGCATCACCGGCACGGCGCAGGATTGCATCCAGGCCATCGAGGCCCGGATTGACGCCGGGGCGCGGGATTTTATGTTCGGCTTCCTCTCCCCTGACGCCGCCGGAATGTACCGCCAAATGGAAACTGTCGCCCAGCAAGTGATACCCTATTTCCGCCGGTAATCAAGCGAAACCGGAAACCCCTGGATACCAAATCCGCGTCGGAACGAAACGCGAGCCAGCCCCCAGTTCCGGGCGGTCGTTGAGGACGCTATCCCCATTCTCAAGATAGAAGCTTACGTACCGGCCAGCCCGGCGCAGGTCTTCAGCCACGTAACCGCCTACCCCGCCGGGGGAACGCCGGACGCCAAGCTGCTGGAGGAGAAGTATGGCCGGTTATTGGCCCAAGAGGAGAACTGCTACACTTTTCAGGATAACACGGAGGCGGCCAATCGCTGGAGGTGCAGCTTTGAGCCGCCGCGCCGCCGGGTGATGCAAGCGCTGGAATCCACTTGGTCGGACCGGACGGACACCTTTGAGCCGGCGGGAGACGGCACTCGGTGGACGCTGACCTGGGAACTCAAAGCGCAGGGAATTCCGGCCTGGTTCAAGGGAGTCTTCTTCCGGTTCAAAGATCGCAAGCAAGTTTACGCCAACTTGGTTCAACCGGTGATAGAGCAGTTCCAAAAGCAGGAATACTACTAGCTGGCGAAAGCCGCGCCTTACGAAACACCCTCGGCCCGGCTCAATGTCAGACGCCGGCAGCCTTCAGCGCAGCTTCCAGCCTGAGCGGACTGTAGCCTACCACGTTCTGATCGCCGATAATGGTAACCGGGGTGCTGCGCAGACCCCTAGCCAATAGCGCATCCCGGGCTGCATCATCCTCGGATACGTTGCGCTCGGTAAAGGCAATGCCCTTGCGTGAAAGGAACCCTTTCACCATTTGGCAGGAGCCTCAACTGTCGGAAGTAAATACGGTTATGTCCATAGCTATGCTACTCCTTCTTGCCCCCCATCTCCCTGCCTGATTAGGGTTCCGACAGGGTTCAAGAGGCGGTTAAGAGAACGGCTCCGTCCCTTAAAATCGGAGAGATCGGCTTTAGCCTGGTAATCCTGGTCGAACCGGCCTTCGCCGGGCTTTATCGCATAATCTATAATCTGGACCAAATCCGCACCCGGTTCATACTTGCGAAGAAACTCTGCGCTCATACAGAATACTCAAATGCGAAACCCGTCCCGCCGAATGTCCTCGTGGCGCCGGTCGCCGGGGCAAATCTTCTCGCGAGCCTCTACCCGGTCGCCGCTGCGGGGCAGTCAAGGGCAGTAACGGTAGGCGTTACTGCCCTGGTTTTCCGCCAACCTCTGCTGCGCCAACTCCACTACTCCGATCCTATACCGGCCCACCTCAGGTAAGAATCCTTTGGATTCCGGCGAAAGCCGAAATAACTGCGCAGGCCGGAACCTTAAATCTCACCCCTACGCCGCCATTTCAATTCAGGGCAGAACGGCCACCGCCTTGATTTCCACCAGAAACTCCTCCCGCACCAAGCCGTCAACAACCAGAAGGGTGTTAGGCGGGTAGTCGCCATCCGGGAAAAGCGTAGCGAAAAGGGCGGCGCGCGCCTCGATAAAGGGTTGAATGGCGTCCCGACCCACCAGGTAAGTGGTGAACTCCACCACATCGTTAAAGGAAGCGCCGGCGGCGTTCAATATCTGCCCGATGTTCTCGTAAACTTGACTAGTCTGGGCCGCAATGCCGCCGTCCCCGGCCAGGTTGCCGTTGGTATCTATGCCCACTTGACCGGCGACGTACAGCAACTGGCCGAGGCCGGCCTGCATCGCTTGAGAGTAGGCGCCCAGCGGCTGGGGAGCGTTGTCGGTATTTACAGCTTGTCGCTGCCCTTGCTGCATCGGTCATCCTCCAGTTTACGGCATCTGAACCGGTCGAATTGGCCCAGAGGGCCGTCGATTTGGCCTACCGAAAAGTTCCGTCCAGCCTTCCGGGTCGGGCGGCGCCCATCCGAACCCTCCGGCGGCCTCAGTCGGTAGCGGCCGCTACCATATAACGCCCGCCTACCACGTTAAGCTGGTCTCCGGTAATGTAGGAGGACTCGTCGGAGGCTAGAAAGAGGCAGGCGTTGGCGATGTCGTAGATAGTCCCCTGACGTCCCAAGGGTATCCGGCGCAACTGTTCCGGGTCGCCAACCGGCCGGCGGGATTCCCGGGCGAACCACTCCGGGTTACGGCGAGAAGTATCGATAGTACCGGGATTGACCATATTGGCCCGGATGTTATAAGGGGCGAACTCGGCGGCCACCGCCCTTATGAACCCCCAGAGCCCGGTTTTGGCGGCGGTAACGGCAGAAGTGTCGGGCCGTCCGGTAATGGCAGCCATACCGCCGATGGCGATGATGCTCCCGGCTTCCCGCTCCATCATCCCTGGCAGCGCCGCCTGGCACAGGTAAAAACTGGAATGCAGGTTAATTGCAAAGACCCGGTGCCAGTCCGCATCAGTAACCGTCAGCAACGGATGGTGGGGCCGAATGGCGGCATTGCTAACTAGGGCGTCAATCCCGCCCAGCGCCTCCGAGCCCTCGGCAACCAGCCGGCGGCATTGGGCCGAATCGGCAATATCGGCCAAGGCGGTGAAGGTCTTAACCCCCAGTCCTCGGCACTCGGCAGCTACTTGGTCCAGTTCCTCTTGGCTTTGCAATGCGCTGAGAACCAAGTTGGCCCCCTCCCGCGCAAAGGTAAGGGCCGTTTCCTTGCCAATGTTCCGGCTGGCCCCGGTAATCAGAGCCGTCTTTCCTGCCAAGCGCACCGCCATTCCTCCGAGCAACTGTCAAAATATAAAATAACGACCGAGCGATAGTCTATTCCTGCCCGGTATAAATGTCAAAAACAAAGGGCGCCGCCGGAATCCCCAATTCAGCGAGCCGTAGCGAGCCTTCACAGTTCCGGGGAAGAGTCCTATCCTGCTGACCTTCGCTATCCTGTATCCACATCCTGCCACCAGAGAGCCTTCACTGTTCCGGGGAAGAGTCCGACAAGTTCTGCAGGATATCTTCCAGGGTCTTGTCCAACTGCGGGTCAAGGGTCACCGGATTCTCAAAGGGAGTATAGCGGTAATCCGCCCGCACTCGGTCAATTATTTCCCGAGCCTCGGCGTTGGAATTGCCGATGCGCTCCAGGGTTTCCTGCAACCGGGCCGACTCGACGCCACCGCGAGCCTCCAGGTCCGACAAGTCCAGCTCCAGCCCGAACATAGCCTTCAACCTTCGCATTATGTCAAAGAAGGAGCGATAGTCGGTTACAATCCCCACTGGCTGGCCGACCGAGGTAGTACCCGAGGTAGTAAAGGGGTACATCGGCGCCATCGACCCCAACCGGAATACCGACAAGTCCGGGTGCCGGTAATGGGCCAGGCTAACCAGGGACATACCCACCGTCGGCCCTTGCCGCGCCGCGCTGCCGTAGTTGGAAAACTGGATGCCGTACTTTTCCAGCGTTTCCTTCATATCAGCCCGGCTGTAAACGCAGCCCACTCGCCGCTCCAGGTCCGGCGGCGCCGGGCCGTTGTACCCCTCGACGGTCACCGTTTGCTCCACTCCCAAAGCCCTGACCGCCGCAAAGAAGGCTTCCCCGTACCGTTCCAGGTCAAACCAAGGTTCCTCGCCTATAAATATAATCAGGCCACTGCCGGCGTCATAAAAGTCGTTATCCCAGTGCATCGCTACGCTGGGCAGGCCGTCCTGAAAGGCCGCTGCCGGGCGAAAGGTGTCGTGGGTTCCGGCTACCTGGAACGGATAACAAATCTTCTGGATTTCCGGCCCCAGTCGCCCGATTTTCCTGGCTCCCAACCTTTCAATCAAGTATTGGGGCAGGCCGCTGGAAATGTTCCCGCCGTCCGACCACTGCAGCTTCCAACCGGCAAGCAGGTAGCGACCTCCAGGGTTTCCGTCGAGAATCAACATTTCACTGGACATCGTTAGCTTCTCCTAGCTTATCAACCTTTCGGCAAACCTTCGGAACACATCATGCCTTTATCTATCCCACCCTATTATATCTATTATACAATGTCCCATCATATAACCGGCAAAACTTCCCTCTTCCCCTTCTCGACGCAGCCGGCAAGGCTACCCGGCGGTCTAACCCGGCTAACCCTTGCTATGTAACCCGATTTCCGGTATTCTGGCGCTGCTAGCTCAATATCGTCGCCGGAGGAGCCGGATAATGAACGTTCACGTTTACACCAACCCTGGTTGATTTAGTTGCCGGACGTTGGAAGAGTTCCTTACGTCCAACGGTGTTCAGTATGAACACCACGATATCGCCAGCGAACCGGAAGCTCAGACCTTTCTGAATAGCCGGGGCGTCAAGTCGGCCCCGGTAACGGTAATCGACGACGAAATAATAATCGGCTATTACCCCAAAAAGCTGATTGCCACCCTGAAGCTGGACACCCAGGTTGACCTGTCCGGCAGGACCAACTGGCTGGCCGAAAAGTACGACAAAATCCTCAACGCCACCCTCCGCGCTACCCGGCAACTGGCCCCGGAGCAGTTGCAGCGGCCGGTGGCATGGCGTCCTGAAACCCTGCGAGATACCATCGTCCACATCCTTTCCTTCCCGGAACTCGCCTGGCTCAGCCACCGCACCGGCAGTATGACCGCCGACGATATGCAGGCTTGCCGGGAAAGGCTGGCCGGCGTGAATGACCCGGCAGCCATCGCCGAGTACGGTGCCGGGGTTATCCGCAGCGTTACCGAGTTTCTCAATAGCGATAACCTGACCGCCTTCGACCGGGTAGTTCCCGCCCACTACGGCGGCGAAGTAACGGTGATAGAGCTGTTAAACATCATTTTGAGCCACAGCGCCCACCACCTGAAGCAGGTTTACTGGTTTATGGACACCGAATTGGGCATAACCCCGATAAACCCGGCCACCGCCGCAGACCTGGAAGGCATTTTCACCCCGGAGGCGCTGATTTAAGCGACCCCGGCCCGTAGTAAATGGCCCGAAGCTGCGCCGGCGCCGTTACCCTCCGCCTGAAATACCTGTAGCAAGAAGACTGTAGCAAGGAGAATCGAATGGTTGCTTATGACCCGATGCAGAGTTTGGAAGTCGAAATCCAGGAACAGGAATACCGCACCGAAGGCAGCGAGTCCTGGCTGGTACGCATCTACCAACCCCAAGGCGCCGGCCCCTTTCCGGCAATGCTGGACGTTCACGGGGGCGCCTGGAACCGGGGAGAACGCGCCAATGACGAAGGGATGAACCGGGCCCTGGCCGTCAGCGGCATCCTGGTCGCCGCCATTGACTTCCGATTGGCCCCGGCCCATCCCTATCCCGCCCAGGTGATGGACGTGAACTATGCTATCCGCTGGCTCAAGGCCCACGCCGCCGAGTTCAACGCCGTAGCCGATAAGGTAGGCGGCATTGGCTCCTCCAGCGGCGGGCACACCCTGATGCTCAGCGCTATGCGCCCCGACGACCCCCGCTATTCGGCGCTAGAACTGACCGGCACCCCCGATATTGATGCCTCCCTGGCCTACACCATTTGCTGCTGGCCGGTGCTGGACCCCTATGCCCGCTACCTCTACGCCCAAGAATCCAGCAACGACCGGCTGGCCGTCTCCAGCGAAGCCTACTTCCTCAACCAACACACAATGCGAGAAGGAAACCCCCAGCACATTCTGGAGCGCGCCGAAAAAGTCCAGCTCCCCCCGACCCTCATCATCCAAGGCTCCCGCGACGACAACGTGCCTCTGTCCATCCCCAATCGGTTCACCGAAGCCTTCCGCGCCGCCGGCGGCGACATCCAATTGGAGATTTTCCCGGAAATGCCCCACGGCTTTGGCAACACTCCCGGCTCGGAGTCCGACCGGGCGCTAGAGTTGATGAAGGCCTTTGTCGCCCGTCAATTGACCGCCGCCGGGGCAGTGGTCTAGCGCATCTTATCCGGGATTAGGCCCGGGACTGGGCCGAACAGCGCAACCGGAGGCAGCCAATGCGAATAGAAAAGGTGGAAACGGCCCTATACCGGATTCAACGGCAGCCGGGCCTGTCCAATTCAACCTCGCAAATCGAAGCCACCAGCCTGCTGCTGGCCCGCATCACCGCCGCCGATGGCGTAGAGGGAGTCGGCTGGACCTACAGCCACGGCAGCAGCGGACGGGGGATGAAGGAGGCTATCGACACTCTCCTAGCGCCTCGGTTAATTGGCGAAGACCTCGACTACATTGAACGGCTGTGGGATAGAATGTGGCGCAGCGTCTTTCCCAACGTAACCATGGCCGGCATCACTGCAGTGGCCTTGGCCCCTCTGGACATCGCCCTTTGGGACTTGGCCGGCAAGGTAGCCGACAAACCCATCTTCAGGCTGCTGGGCGGCTACCGGGACTCCGTGCCGGCCTATGGCAGCGGCCTTGACTTGGCCTATTCCACGGAAGAACTGTTGGACGAGGTGGAAAACTTCATCGGTCAAGAATATTGGGGCGTAAAAATCAAAATTGGCCGGGAACGGCTGGATGAAGATGTCCAACGGCTGCGCGCCGTCCGCCAGTCCATCGGCCCTCACACGCCCTTGATGGTGGACGCCAACCAGCGCTGGTCAGTGGGCGAGGCTATCACCCGGGCCCGGGCTATGGAGGAGTTCAATCTGTTTTGGTTGGAGGAACCTATACTGGCCGAAGATCGCGCCGGCTACGAGCGGCTGAGCCGCACCGTAAATGTGGCCCTGGCTGCAGGCGAAGGAGAACATCAGGTCGAGCAATTCCTGGACCTGTTCCAGCGGGGCGCAATCCAGTTCGTGCAAGCCGACGTCTGCCGGGTGGGCGGGGTAACGCCCTGGATGCGAATCGCCCGCCTGGCCGACGCCTACCATCTGCCGATGGCGCCGCATCTAGTAGAGGAACTATCCGTCCACCTGTGTTGCGGCGCATCCAACGGTTTTCTAGTAGAACACCTGCCCACCCTGAACCTGAACAACACCGGATTCATCCTCAACCCCGTCCTGCCCCAGCAAGGAGTGTTCACGCCCCTGGAAGACCCCGGCCACGGGGTACAGTTCGATTTCCCGGCGTTGGAACCGTTCCGGTTGGCGTAGGCCGACTTATCCACCCTCCCGAGCTAACCGCCAAGCGTACAAGACCACCGCTACTGCCGTAGCCAGATTAAGGCTGGCTACGCCGGATTCCATCGGAATGGCAATGCAGCGGTCGGCGGCAACGAGCAACCCGGGGCTTAGTCCGTCCCGCTCCGAGCCAAAGGCCAGCAAGGCCCGTTCCGGTATTGCGCCAGGACGTAAAGTCTCTCCGTCCGGGTCAACCGCCACCAATGGCCGCCGCTCCATCGCCGGCGGAAACTCCCCCGACTCCCCCTGCAACACCAGGTTTTCCGCCACATTCCCAAACGGAGCCTCCTTCACCCAAGCCACCGGCAAGGCAAAATGCAATCCGGCCGCGCCTACTACAGCGGAAGAGTGCCAAGGGTCATGCTGACCAACGCTGACTAAACCGGTAGCGCCGGCAGCGGCAGCTACGCGGACGGCCGCCCCAATATTGCCATGACTGCGAGAATTTTCCAGCAACACCGCCGGCGCCGGATTGGGGTCGCTCAGAATTGCCGACAAAAATCCTTGAGGCCGCTGGGCGATGGCGATGACGCCGGTGGCCGGCGGAACCGGCGAAAGCTGTTGAAAAACCCGTTGCGGAGTTAAAACTGCGCCCCTTCCCAGAACCCCTATCAAATCCGGCGCCAGGGATTCGGTCAGACGGCTCAGCTGTTCCGTATCAGAAGTAACCGTTTCCAGCAACGCCGCTCCAAAGCGATGGGCGTGCTTCAAGGAGTGAAAGCCCTCCAACACCGCCAGGGACGGGTCGCGACGGGCGCGACGAAACCGGTCGACAAGGGCTTGATAGTTGGACAAGTTCCTAATCCACCGCCATCCACAACTCGGCCACCTGCGGGTCCGGCAACAGGAAATAGAACCCGGAACGCTCGGCGTATTGGCGATCCAGCTCGGTATCGCCGATGTGATAATAGTCCTCCGCCGCAAACTCCGCCTTCACCGAATCCAGTTGGTGTTTCAGCACAGTGAACGCCATATCTATAGCGTTCTTCTGCCAAATACGCCGCTGGTTGCTCACCGTCCGGTCGGAACAGCTGCCGATGATGCAACCCTGGGCCTGCGCCTGACGCACCATATCCAGGGTAATACAACCGGGCGGATCGCCCACCTCCAAAGTGCCGTCAATGTCAAAGCTGATTAGTTTCGCCAACCAACTCCCTCCACACTATCGAAATTGCCGTCCCTCAACCCGCCGCCATTCCGACGATGGCTGAGATCCAGAAACTGCCGGGCGCACATCGCATTTCCCCGGACAAAACTACACAAATTAGTCCGGCTGCTTGCCCAACATCAACCAGCCGCCGCTGCTGGGGGTGGTAAAGGCGCACAAGGCGGTTTCGGCGCGCACCGTAACTTGCCGGGGGCCAGCCGTTCCCCGCAACTGCTCAATGCTGTCGGTGTACATCGCAGTGCGGGTGCGCCCATTGCCCAGGTTGCCGCCGCTGGAACTGAAGGGATGCGACCCTTTCACACTGATGTCGCCGGCGTAAAAGGCAAAGGCATCACCCCGTTTAACCCCATGCCACTGAAAACCCTCCAAAAAGAACTGAGTCATAATAGCGTAACCATCATAGGGATTAAAAATATCCACATCCGCCGGGCCTAGACCAGCGCCTTCATACATGCGCGCCGCCGCCCGGTCAGTCCACTCCTCAACCTCGTCCAGGTCCGGTTGAGTGGTACGAAAACGGAAGTTATGCTGGGAATGGTTTAGCACATAGACCGGCGGCGATTTCAGGTCCCTCGCCCGCTCGGCGGTGGTGAACAGGTAGGCTGTCGAAGCGTTGACCGGCCGGTCGCAGTCCCAGATACGCAATGGGTTCAGGATATAGCGGGAGTTGACGTAGTCCTCCACCGTAATTGGCTCAATGCCGTGATTAACGTTGAAGCCCCAGGGAGTCAGCATACCGTTCTTGTGCTGGTTAATGACAAAGGGGGCCAGGTCGTCGTGCTGACCGCCATAGCGCAGGCAATACTGGTTATGGGGAAAGATGTTAATGAAATCGTTGCCGCCGTGATTGCCCCAAGGCGCCGTCCATTGACGCGCTCCCCGAGCGTAGTCGTCGGAGTTCTCTCCACCCCGGCGGTAGCGACCTTCCAGATTACCGGCGGGATATATCACCAGGCAAGTATTGCAGACGCCATCGCCCACTGCCTGGGCCGCCATCCCCACCATCTCGCCAATGGTCGGCACGCAGGTAGGAGCGAACTTGACGTTGGGCAAGTTCATCGTCTTAACCAACCACTCGGCATTAACCAGGGTCAAGCCGTATTCCGAGTCATAGGGCGGGTCAAAGTAGGGGCGCGGCGCCCATTGAGAAGCGGAGCCGCCGCTGCCGCCGGCGATGTGGCTGTCGCAGCAGACGATCCCATCCACTTGCTCCGGAGTAACGCCGGCGTCCTCCATCGCCCGCTGGCAAGCCAGGATGGAGTAAGCGCCAACGGTCTGGTCCATCGAAACGCCGTCCCAGCGCCGGTCCACCGGAGAATGGCCGTAGCCGGCGATCGCCACCTGGCCGCGGTGCTCCCAAATTCCCAAGCCGTCCTTGTCCCGACGCCATTGGTACTGATTGCTGTTGGTCATCGGCTATCCTTACACCTATATATTCGCCTTATTCGTCGTTTCCGCTTTCGCAGGAAGCGACGAAACTGGGCCGCCCTCAACCCAGCCTGAGGTAATGCAACTCTTGGAATAACCCTGTTTTCAGCAGCCCCTTCCCGGAACCTCGCCCCCCGAGCCTACCCTGATTATCTCCCGTCAACCGAAAGAAAATTACTCCACCACCCGCCACTCGTGGATTAGCTGGCCCGGGGTCACCGGCTCAAACGTGACTTCAACAGCGGCGCCGACCGGCGCTTGATAAGGGGAGATACCCGGCAAATTAGAGTAGAAATTGACCGAGGGGTCGGCATCCAGGGTTACCAAGGCCAGATTGTAGGGCTGGTCGGGCATCCGCCGGTTCAACCGTCCGTCCTCGATAACGATGTAGGTGGTAATATGGCCCTTGCCTTCCACTTCCTGCCACTCCAGACCGTCAACGGAGCCGCAAACCTGGCAAGTCGGCTGGGGCGGGTACTGGAGCTTGTCGCAGGCAACGCAGTTCTGGAGCAGCAACCGCCGCTCATTTACTCCGTCCCAAAAGGGCCGGCTCAGTTCGTCGGGCGCCGGGATTACCTTGGGCATTTGTCTCCTCCCTTTCAACTAGGAACCATCGATTATTCAAGGGCGTCCGCTGCCGGCTCTTCCAGAGCCCGCGGGTCGGCGCCAAAACGGTTGGGACCGTTTTGGCCCTGCCGGGCCATCCATAGCGCTACCCAGATAACTATAACCAAACTAATCAGCGCCGAGATTAGCAGCCCTATTATTAGTGGAAGAAGGGTTTCCAGGTTAAGGGTAAGGAACTCACTTTCAACCCCATGCGAGGTGTACGAACCGTCAAAAAGCCCGTTAGCGATGGAGGTGATAACCCCGACAACAAAAGGTATCCAGGCCACCACAAACAAAACTACCCACACCAGCTGCCACCAGCCGGTTTTGCCAATATCGTGCAGCCGTCGCGCCGTTACCGCCAGGTCAGGGAGCAGCACAGCCAAGCCAAATATCGCCCCAAAGAGACTGAATGGGTAGCCATCGTCATATCCTCCGGAAAGGAAGACAATCGAGGAATCAATGACCCCGGCGATAGAACTGCCAAGCACGGCAGCCAGAAACCACCACCAGTACTCGGCCCGGGTGGCCCGGCCACTGAAATCAGCGTATTTCCGCACGCACTGTTTTACAGCGTCTTGAAAGGTCATCATTGGTTTGGTCTGAAGAGCTATCGGCTCTTTCATAATTTGTTATTACCTATTACTTTACCGTTTTATGCTAATAGTCGGTAGCATCTATTCTATCCTTTAACCGAATTATCATCCACCCGGAAAAACCCTAATTTACCGCGGCAAGGCCGGGGAATCGGGTAAATTACCGGTTCGGCCAACACAAAACCGTAAGGCCCACCGAACCAGGGGCTGTCCGAAAATTTCACGCAATCGGTAATGGTAACCTCGCCGACAATGGCGCCTCGGGGCAAGTCCGGGGGGACCCTAATGCCCAATCGGCGCAAGTAAGCGCGCTGTTCCGGGAAGTCCTCCGGCATTATGCGCTGTCCAGCATGGACGTGCACCCGTCCCCGGAACCGGGTGGCCCAAGTCCGGTTTTCGATGTCCTTGCAGCCGTTTACAATCAGCCAGGCCCAAGGCTGGCGGACACTCAAGGCCCTCAACGCGCTCCTCCAAAAGGAAGCAGCTTCAACGCAGCCAATTCCCGATATTGTCCCGAAATTGTATCTCAACCGCCTCGACGCCAACATCCCGTTAAGCGACGGAGCCAAGGCAATCGCATTAGCCTTAGCGGAAGCCCACCAACTTGGGGCCGGCCTAAAGACTTGATTGAGCAAGGGTATTTGGCTGCTTAGCGGAAGCCCACCAACTTGGGGCCGGCGCTTCCCACGGAACCGAGAGACCGGCCGCAACGAAGCGGAATTCTAGCCTCTGGCAGTGGGCGCCATTTTGCAGCAATACTGCCCCATCAAGAAGCAGGGGCGATTTCCCTTTGCAGACTGAATTAGTCGAAACCGAGTTGGTTTGTCTTTCCGTAAGCCGGGATTGTACAAAAATCGCCTCCTGGGGAACGGGAGCGTCCCGCCGGTTGGAAGAGGCATTTTAGTGTTGGAAAGGTTGGCTCCCCAGGCAGGATTCGAACCTGCGACCTAGCGGTTAACAGCCGCCCGCTCTACCGCTGAGCTACTGGGGAATGCCGCTGTTGCAACGAGGACTTGAAAGTAAGCAACTAGGAAGATTTTAACACTTTGCCGGGAAACTCTCAAGGACTATATTCCAGAATAGCCCAGGGGTTTTCAATTGCCGTTAATGGTGAACTTGCCGAAGGGGCGCCAGCGGTTTGTAGCGGGTGGTTCAATGAGTTCGCCACGAACTAAATATCAAAACTGCTGGAAAGAACCGGAAGGGCCTTTACCCGAGCGGCGCTCGGGTAAAGGCCCTGGGGAACCTCGACCAACAATAAAAGAGGAGCCGGTTCCGGCTCCCCAAAAACAGCCACGGCGGCTAGGCCGGGTCGGAAGCGCCGGCTTCCAGGGTTTCGGCCACAACAACCTTCAACTGGCGGGATTGCTTAGCTTCCAATTTGGGGAAGGCGATGGTCAGCACGCCGTTTTCGTAGCGGGGCTGAGCCTTTTCCGTGTCCAAGGTGTCGGGCAAGCGCAGGGAGCGGTGGAAAAAGCCGGTATGCCGCTCACGCATCAGGTAATTGCCTTCCTGACGCTCGCCCGCTCCGACGGTCTGTCCGCGAAGGGTCAGAACATCGCTTTCGATAGAAACGTTGATGTCGTTCGGATGGACTCCCGGCAGAGATGCCCGGACGATAATATCATCTCCCTCCTGCACTACGTCCAGAGGAATTGCCCAACTTTCCAGATCCGGCCCGCCGCCAGTGGTCGGGGCCAACCCGTGCCGGAACTGGTCCATATTGTCCTGTATCCGACGCAACTCATTGAATGGGTCCCAACGTCGCAGTACCATATTTGTGCCTCCTTCTCTTATATACTCAATCTGCCAAGTTATTTGATACGTATGGCATCAACTTGACAAGCTAATTCTATAAAATTGATTCGTATATGTCAAGTTTTTTATGCAAAATGCATCATTTCTATTGACTTGTAGCATTAAATAACCTACTATATATATCATTATTTACCCTATTTTATTTGGGGCATTCAAATATGGCTACAAACTACTACGATGTGCTGGGAATAGCCCGGGGCGCCGGAGACAAGGAGATTAGGCAGGCCTACCGCAAATTGGCTCGCCAATACCATCCGGATGTGAACCCGGGCGACTCTGACGCCGAGGAAAAATTCAAGCAGATAAACGAGGCCCACGGCGTCCTGTCCGACGCGGAAAAGCGGAGCAAATACGACAAATACGGCGACCGCTGGATGCACGCCGACCGGATTGAGGAAGCGGAAGCGGAAGCTCAAGCCCGCAGCCGGGGGGGCAACGACTATCAATTTTATACCCCGGGGGATTTCGACCCTTCAACGATCGGGTTCGACGTCGGAAGTATGGGCGGCATTGGCTCGAACGATATTTTCGACCGTCTGTTCAACAATCGGGGCTCGGAGCAGACCGGCCGACGCAGACCGAAACCGGCAGCGGAATATCCGGTGGAAATTACCTTGTCCGAAGCTGCCGAGGGCGCTACCCGGCGGGTGAACCTTCCCGACGGACGCCTCTTGGAGGTCAAGATTCCTCCCGGAGTGGACAACGGGTCGCGGGTACATATACCGGCCGGCGGTGGGGGAGACGGCGATTTCTACCTGCTGGTAACCGTTATGGCCCACCCCAAGTTCGAGCGCAAAGGCAAAGACCTCTTCTCCGAAGTAGAAATTGACCTGGAGGACTTGGCCTTGGGCGCCGAGGCAACTGTGCCAACCCTCGGCGGCCAGGTGGCTTTGACCATCCCGCCCGGAACCCAGAACGGCCAGCGTTTCCGCTTAACCGGCCAGGGTATGCCCGAACTTAACCGTCCTGAAGCCCGGGGCAGCCTCTTTGCCACCGTCAAGGCGACGCTGCCCACCAACCTCACCCCGGAAGAGGAAGACCTGTTCCGTAAGCTGAAAGAGTCCCGAACCAACCGGAGGAAGTAATTGTGGCGTATCAGAAAGAACGTACCCCGGAAGATACCGAGGAACCCTGTTTCGTAATCAGCATCGCCGCCCGGATGGTAGGGCTGCACGCCCAGACCTTGCGCTATTACGAGCGGGTCGGCCTGATCTGGCCCTCGCGTACCATGGGGCGACAGCGACTGTATTCGCCAGCCGATATTGAGCGATTGCGCCGCATCAAGACCTTTACCGATGACATGGGAGTCAACCTAGCCGGGGCGGAAGTAGCCCTGAAGCTGATGGCCCGCATTGACGAGTTGGAGCGCCAGGTGCAATCCCTTTCCGCGGCGGTGAATGAACTGCGCCGCCCACCGGATCCAACCCGGACAGAGCGGCGGCCGGCAACCGGCGCCTAGCATCTGACCTCCGAAAGCGATTCGAGCCGGTCGCCGGCCTCCAGATAATCGGCGCAAAAAAGAGTCTGCCCCCTAACTGAACTCAGGCAGCATTCAGGAGATGAAAAAATGACTTTAAAATCCGACGATTTCACCGAACAAGCGCAACAGGCCCTGCAACATTCTCAAGAACTGGTCCACCGCTATCGACACAGTCAATGGGACGTCGAACACCTTTTCCTGGCCCTGCTATCGGAAGAAGCGGGCATCCCGGCCAAAATACTGGCGGAGTTGGGGGTTTCAACCGAGGCCGTAAAGTCCCGGCTGGAGCTGCTGCTAGAGGCGGCGCCCAAGCTGGCCCAGCCATCCGGCCAGATTTATACCACGCCTCGCATTCAACAGCTTCTGGAGACCGCCCGGGAAGAGTCGCAGCGGCTAAAGGACGAATACATTAGCGTGGAGCACCTATTTATCGCCGCTCTTCGGGAACCTCAAGGGGATTCGGCCCGGCTAATACGGGAGTTCGCCATCGACCAGGAACAGGTTTATCAAGCCTTGACCATCATACGCGGCGGCCACCGGGTTGACGACCGTCGGGCGGAAAGCCGCTACCGGTCGCTGGAAAAATACAGCATCGACCTGACCAAGTTGGCCCAAGAAGGCAAGCTGGACCCGGTCATTGGTCGGGACGCCGAAATCCGGCGGGTAACCCAAACCCTGACCCGGCGCAAGAAGAACAACCCGGTCATCATCGGCGAAGCCGGCGTGGGCAAGACGGCCATTGCCGAGGGACTGGCCGCCCGGGTAGCCGCCGGAGACGTACCCGATTCGCTGAAGGGACGGCGAGTGCTGGCGCTGGACATCGGCGCGCTGGTGGCCGGCTCCAAATTTCGCGGCGAGTTCGAAGAACGGCTCAAGGCCGTTATGGACGAGGTGAAGCAGGGCCAGGGGGAAATCATCCTCTTCCTGGACGAAATTCACACCATGGTGGGCGCCGGCGCCGCCGAGGGCGGCATTGACGCCAGCAATTTGCTGAAACCAGCCTTGGCCCGGGGCGAGCTTCAATGCATCGGAGCCACCACCGCCGACGAGTACCGTCGCTACATCGAGAAGGACGCCGCCCTGGAACGGCGCTTCCAACCGATTTACTTGGAGGAACCAAGTCTGGAGGAAACGGTGCAGATCCTAGAGGCCCTGCGCCCCCGCTACGAGGCGCACCACAAGGTCAAGATTGACGATTCGGCTCTGGCTGCCGCCGCCCGCCTCAGCGACCGCTACATCACCGCCCGACAGCTGCCGGACAAGGCTATCGACTTCATCGACGAAGCGGCTAGCAAACTGCGGATTGACACCGAGGGCTTACCTCATAATTTTCAGGAACTGGAATACCGCATCCGCCAACTGTCCGACCAGGAAGAAGCCGCCGCCCAGCGTTCCGAATATGAGCAGGCCGCCCAGTTCAAGACGGAGCGGCTCAAGCTAGCCGAGGAATATGAAGCGGAAAAGGCCAAGCTGCAATACGACCAAAAAACGGACCTGGCCGTGAACGAAAAGGACATCGCCGACCTGGTATCCAGTTGGACCGGTATTCCCGCCGGCCGCCTGCTGGAGCAGGAAGCGGAGCGGCTGGTCCACATGGAGGAGGCCTTGCACCAGCGACTAATCGGCCAGGAGAACGCGGTAGTCGCCGTTTCCGAAGCCATCCGCCGTTCCCGGTCCGGCCTCAGTAACCCCCGTCGGCCCATCGGCAGCTTCATCTTCCTCGGGCCGACGGGCGTGGGCAAGACAGAGTTATCCAAGTCCTTGGCCGAGTTCCTCTTCGATGACGAAAGCAACATGGTGCGGGTTGATATGTCCGAGTATATGGAGAAGCACGCCGTAGCCCGGCTAGTCGGCGCGCCGCCGGGCTACATCGGGTACGACGAAGGCGGTCAGTTGACCGAGGCAGTGCGCCGACGGCCCTACCGAGTCATCCTGTTCGATGAAATTGAAAAGGCGCACCCGGACGTATTCAACATTCTGCTCCAGATTCTGGAAGATGGCCGGCTTACCGACGGTCATGGCCGAACCGTTGATTTTCGGAATACGGTGATCATAATGACCAGCAACCTGGGCACCGGATACCTGAACCGGCAAGGGGTCGGCTTTAATACCGCAGGACTATCGCCGGAAGAGGAGAAAACCCGGCTGGAGAAGTCGCTAAACGATGCCCTCAAACAAACCTTCCGGCCCGAATTTCTCAACCGGATTGACGATACTATCGTTTTCCAGCCTTTGACCCGGGAACAAATTGTTCAGGTCGTAGCCCTAATGGTTAAGGATGTGGCCCAGCGGCTTGCGGAGCAGGAAATCACCTTTGAGTTGACTGCCGCCGCCGCCGCGTGGCTGGCTCAGGAAGGTTTCGACCCGGTGTACGGAGCGCGCCCTCTCCGACGGGCCATCCAGCGGCGCCTGGAAAACCCGCTGTCCAAAGGTATCCTGTCCGGCGAGTTCCAAGCCGGAGATCACCTGGTGATCGACGCCGCCGGTACGGGCCTGAACCTGATCAAGGCAATACCATCGGCGGCGGCCGCCTAGACCGGGCCATCCCCGCCTCCCAGCTCCTTCCTCAGAGAGAAGGCTGACGGTAGGGGAACCGGTAACCGGCAATAAACGACGCAAGGGGCGGGTGTTTATAACTCGCCTCTTGCGTCCTCCAGCCAACAGCCCCCTGACTAGGCCGGCTTAAACCTCGACAGCGCCGATAAGCTCTTTAATGTCGGTAACGCCCTGCTCCCCCAGGCAAATTCGCATTTCCTCCAGAATCTTGAAAGGCGCCCACAAGTCGACCAAGTTGGCGCTGCCAATTTGCACCGCCGTGGCGCCGGCTAAAATGAACTCCAGGGCCTCGCGGGCGGTAAAGATGCCGCCTACTCCGATTATCGGCACATCCGCCCCCCGGTCTTTCAGCGCCTGAGACGTGCGGTAAACCAGGGCCACCGCAACCGGGTGCAGCCCGGCGCCGGAAAGCCCGCCAGTAACATTCCCCAATACCGGACGGCGGGAGTCCACGTCTATAGTCATAGCCGGTATGGTGTTAGAAATGGTAAGGGCGTCAGCGCCGGCTTCAACCGCCGCTTTAGCGATAAGGGTCAGATCAGGTACGTTGGGGGCCAACTTGACTAACACCGGCACATCGGCGTAGTTCTTGACCGCAGCAACGGCTTGGGAAGTAGCGATAGGGCTATAGCTGAAGAGAGCGTCGTCCGCCACGTTGGGACAGCTCAGGTTAAGCTCAATAGCCTGAAAACCGGCGACGCCCCGGGTCATTTTCGCCATCTCGCCGAACTGGTCAACGCTGTCCGCCGACAGGCTGAGCAGCACAGTAGCATCCCACTTTGCCCATTGGGGAGCCAAGTCCTTAAGGGCCGCTTCAATGCCGGGGTTGGTCAATCCGATAGAGTTGAGGAGAACGCTTTCCCCCTGTTCTCGGGCCACGCGGAAGGAGCCGGGATACCAGCGCGGCTCCGGGTTACCTTCCCGAGGGCGACGGGTAACGGTCTTGGGGATGACCGCCCCCAACCGGCTCAAGTCCATATCCGGGGTCAACCCTCGGCCATAGCCATCATAGCCAAAAACCCCGGAGGCAATCAGCACCGGGTTGGACAGTTTCAGGCCCCGGGGATGCTGGGGCGCCAGGTCAACCGAAAGCCGACTAGCCGAAAAATGGTCTTCTGCCATTCCAGTCGCTGACACAGCGCCCCTCCTTTACTACTGGACTAAAGGGCCGGGTTGTCCCCCAGAGAGAAATCCTCGAACCCGTCGCCGTTCCCCGGACGGTCCAGTTCTTCATCCAAGGTCAGGACATTTCCGGCGGGGGGTCCATCTCCAGTCCTGCCTTCGCCTTCACCATCGCCGCCACCGCCTGGGAAGTTTGCTTCCCCCTCCAAGAAGAAGCCGGCGGGCGTCCGGGACTCGGAACTTAGACCGAAAGCCATCGCGCCGCCCGTGGATTCTCCACCGGCTCCCAGCCAGCCAGCCGCAACCAGGTCGCCAATATCGGTCGTATCACTCAAGCCACTCAAGCCAGACAAGTCGGGCAAAGCCTCCGGCTCAGGTTCTTCTACCAACGACGTTGATTCTACCCGGGCCGGAATCAGCCGCCCGATGATGACGTTCTCCTTGAGTCCCTGCAACCAGTCGTGGGCGCCGCTAACCGCCGCTTGGGTGAGCACCCGGGTAGTTTCCTGGAAGGACGCGGCGGCCAGGAAACTGTCGGTGCGCAGGGACGCTCGAGTAACGCCCAGCAGCACCGGTTCTGCCGTCGCCGGTTCACCGCCTTCGGCCAGCACCTTAGCGCAGTTCTCCTGAAACTGAACCTTGTCCACTATCTGGTCCGGGATGAAGTCGGAATCGCCGATAGACTTCACCTGCACCCGGCGCAGCATTTGACGCAAGATTATCTCGATGTGCTTGTCATGGATACCCACGCCCTGGGAGCGGTAAACCTGCTGCACCTCGTTGACCATATACTGTTGCAGTTCACCCGTTCCCTGGATGCTAAGAATATCGTGAGGGTTCTTGGGGCCGGCAGTGATCCGGTCGCCAGCTTTGACCTGATCACCGTCGGAAACCAGCAGGTCTGCGGACGCCGGTAGGGGATACTCCCGTTCTTCCGAGTCTTCCCATACGATAGAAATCACGCCATCGCCCAGTTCGACGTTCCCGCCGACGCTGGCGACCACTTCTTCAACTGGTTGAGGCTCATACTCCTCACCGGTGTCGGCCTCATAACCGAGGGACGGGAGCGTAGCCGCCATCAACATCCCGGCCTCCACTTCTTCGCCATCGTCCACCAGCAATTGAACCCCTTCCGGCAAGAGATAATCTTCTCGAAATTCCTGGCGATCCATTACCCGAACCGGTTCGTCCGACAGACGGCGACCTTCATCATCGGTCCTGAGCCGCACCTCACCATCGATTTCAGACAAGCGGGCAACTCCCTTGGGCACTCTAGCTTCAAAAATTTCCTCAACCCGGGGCAGACCGCTGGTAATGTCGGAACCGGCCACGCCGCCGGTATGGAAGGTACGCATAGTAAGTTGGGTTCCAGGCTCCCCGATGCTCTGGGCGGCGATAATGCCCACCGCCTGGCCGAACTCTACCAGTTTCCCGGTGGCCGGCAAACGGCCGTAGCACATCTGGCAGACCCCCCGCCGCGCTTCGCAAATCAGGGGCGAGCGCACCGGAACCTGGGCGATTTCCGCCTCGACTATCTTTTGAGCTACCCCGTCTTCAATTATTTCATTCCGGTCCACCAATATTTCGCCGGTGGACGGGTCAACTACCGGAGCCGCCGCCATACGACCCAGGATTCGCTCCGGCAGGGTCGAGCTCGGAGCCGCATCCGGCCTGGGTTCGACCATATAAGCATCATAACTGCCGCAGTCCTCTTCCAGGATGATTACTTCCTGGGCAATATCCACCAGCCGACGGGTCAAGTAACCGCTATCGGCAGTACGCAAGGCCGTGTCGGCCAGTCCCTTGCGAGCGCCGTGGGTAGATATGAAGTACTCCAGCGCGGAAAGACCTTCCCGGAAGCTGGACTTTACCGGCAAGTCGATGATGCGACCACCGGGATTGCTCATCAGTCCGCGCATTCCGGCCATCTGCTTAATCTGCATGATGTTACCTTTGGCTCCTGATTGGGCCATCACGCCGATGCCGCCATAATTGCCAATCACAATCTCATCCTTAACCAACTGCTCGGTCTGGTCCGAGGCCCGAGTCCAAGCTTCCACCGCCGAGTTATACCGTTCATCCTCAGACATCAAGCCGGAAAGATACTGGTCTTCATAGCTGTCAACCAAGCTGTCAGCTTCTCGCAGGATTTCCGACTTCTTACCGGGAATCTGAATGTCGGTGATGGCGATAGTGATGCCGGAGGTAGTCGCATAGCGGAAGCCCAACTCCTTTATCTTGTCCAGGGCATCGGCGGTTTCGTCGTTGCGAAGTTTCTGGTAAAGCTCGGCGGTCAGGTTTTTGATGGCCCGACTGTCGAAAACGTAATTCTTGAAGCCCAAAGCGTCGGGCAGATTCTCGTTGAAGATTAAGCGGCCTACCGTCGTTTCCACCCAACCGTCGTCGCCCTCATAACCGGGGACCTTCTGCACATAAATGGGTGCGCGGAGCGCGATATGTCCAGCGGCGAGCGCAATCCGCGCCCCATCAAAGTCGTGGAAACGACTGCCTCCCCCTTTGGCCCCTGGTTGAACCTCGGTCAAGTAGTAGCAACCCAAGACCATATCCAGGGTTGGGGCCACCAGCGGATCGCCGGAGGCGGGAGAAAGCATATTATGGGTGCTGAGCATCGCCGCCTGAGACTCGTGCACCGCCATCCGCGACAGCGGCACATGCACCGCCATCTGATCGCCATCGAAGTCGGCGTTGAAGGCGGAACAAACCAGCGGGTGAATCTGGATTGCGTTGCCCTCAATCAACACCGGCATAAAGGCCTGGATACCCAACCGGTGCAGCGTAGGCGCCCGATTCAGCATCACCGGACGATCCTTGATGACGTCCTCGAGAATGTCCCAAACCTCGGGCCTGGCCCGCTCCACCATACGCTTGGCGCTCTTGATGTTAGGAGAAATCCCCAACATCACCAGTCGGTGCATCACAAAGGGCTTGAAGAGTTCCAGGGCCATGCGCTTGGGCAGCCCGCATTGGTCCATCTTCAGCTCCGGGCCGACTACAATGACCGACCGGCCGCTGTAGTCCACTCGCTTGCCCAGCAAGTTCTGCCGGAAGCGACCCTGCTTGCCCCGGAGCAGGTCGGACAGCGACTTCAGTTTGTGATTGTGGCTGCCCTGAATGGGACGACCCCGCCGCCCGTTGTCAATCAAGGCGTCCACCGACTCTTGCAGCATTCGCTTTTCGTTGCGAATGATAATCTCTGGGGCGCCCAAGTCCATCAGCCGTTTGAGCCGATTATTGCGGTTAATCACCCGGCGGTACAGGTCGTTCAGGTCGCTGGTGGCGAACCGGCCGCCGTCCAACTGCACCATAGGACGCAGTTCCGGCGGCAACACCGGCAGCACGGTAAGGATAATGTCCTCCACTCGATTGCCGCTGTGCCGGAAAGACTCTACCACTTGCAGGCGCTTGATGGCCTTCTTACGGCGCTGGCCGGAAGTGGAACGCATCTCTTTAACCAGACCGTCTCGAATAGCCTCCAAATCTCGGGTTCGGAGAATGTTCAGGATCGCCTCTGCGCCCATGCTGGCCTGAAACAAGTCGTCGAAGCGTTCCTTTAACTCCCGATATTTGGACTCGGCCAGGATTTTCAGGGGCCGCAGGTCTTCCAGCTCGCTAATAATCTCCTGAAGTTGGCCCTCCAGGTTGCTTTCTTCTTTAGCGGCTTGGTCGTTCAAGGCATCAATTTCGGCCTGGGTCGCAGCGGCTTCCGGTATCGCATCCGGGGCCTCGGAGCTTTCCAAAGCCGCCAGCTTCTCTTGCAATTCGGCGAGCTTCTCCCCGTTGCTCCGTTGCAGCTTTTCCTTTTCCAGGTCGAACTTAAGCCGTTCTTCTTCAATAAACTCGGCCCGTTTTTCATCGTCCACCGAAGTGATGATGTGCTGGGCGAAGTAAAGGACCCGCTCCAAGTTCCGGGGGGACAGGTCAAGGAGCAGACCGAGCCGGCTGGGCGTGGTCTTGCTGAACCAGATGTGGGCTACCGGCGCCGCCAGGCGGATATGACCCATTCGCTCGCGGCGCACTTTGGAACGCGTAACCTCTACGCCGCAGCGGTCGCAGACCACGCCCCGGTAGCGAATACGCTTGTACTTGCCGCAGAAGCATTCCCAATCCTTGGTCGGGCCAAAGAGACGCTCACAGAAAAGGCCGTCCTTTTCCGGGCGCAGCGTCCGGTAGTTTATAGTTTCAGGCTTGGTCACCTCGCCGTGAGACCAGTTCATTATCTGTTCCGGAGAGGCGACGGAAATGCGAATAGCGTTAAAGTTGGTCGCCGGGACTTCCGTTCTATCTTGCATTCTGACCATTAAATCGCCTCCAACGGTTCATATAACTCGGAGTCGTCGCCCAGCCCATCAACCAGGGAAGGCCGGTCTTCTTCGTTCAGCAATTCCACCGCGAGCCCGAGGCTTTGCAATTCCTTCAGGAGAACGTTAAAAGACTCGGGAACCCCCGGCTGGCCGATAGGTTCGCCTTTGACGATGGCCTCGTAGGTCTTGACTCGGCCGGCCACGTCATCGGATTTAACCGTAAGCACCTCCTGCAGATTGTATGCTGCGCTATAAGCCTCCAGGGCCCATACCTCCATTTCACCGAACCGCTGACCGCCGAACTGGGCCTTGCCGCCCAAGGGCTGTTGGGTAATCATCGAATACGGGCCAGTGGAGCGGGCGTGAATCTTGTCTTCTACCAAGTGAATCAGCTTCAGCATATAGATACTACCCACGGTGACCAGTTGGTCGAAGGGGTCGCCGCTCCGCCCGTCATAAAGCTGGAACTTGCCGAAGGTGGGGGGAGCGATTTGCCGCTCCCGATGAACCTTCAACGCTTGTTCGCGCATCTCTTCCGAGCTAAGCTGGTCAGACTTTACGCCGGCCACATCCTGAAGCCACAGGCGCAGACAAGCGTCCCGAGCCTCGCCCCGAGCCTCGTCGCTGAAGATGCGCTCCGGGTCGCAGCCTCTCTTCTGAAGCCACTCATTCACCACCGGATAGTTGATCTTGGGGGACCAATCCGTCGGCCCGGCGTCAATCGCCCCCGACTGCTCGGCGAACCAGAGCCGGGCCAGGGAGTCCTCGATGGAGTCGTCGGTGGCGCCGTCAAACACCGGGGTAAGCGCATGGAAGTTCAGCCCCCGAGCGGCCCAGCCCAGATGGGTTTCCAACACCTGGCCCAAGTTCATACGGGAGGGAACACCAATGGGATTGAGAATCATATCCACTGGGGTGCCGTCGACCAAGAAAGGCATATCCTCTTCGGATAGGATTCGGGCTACTACGCCTTTGTTGCCGTGCCGACCGGCCATTTTATCGCCAACAGAAATCTTGCGGGTCTGAGCGATCCAAACCCGCACCGCTTCGTTGACGCCGGGGGGCAGGTCGTCCCGGTTCGCCCGGTTCAATATCTTTACGTCAATGACCTTACCACGTTCTCCGTGCGGCACTCGCAGAGATGTATCCTTCACGTCCCGGGACTTATCACCGAATATGGCCCGAAGCAGCTTCTCTTCCGCAGTAAGTTCCGTTTCTCCTTTGGGAGTTACCTTGCCAACCAGGATATCGCCTGGGCCAACATCGGCCCCAACGCAAATGATGCCTCGCTCGTCCAGGTCGCGCAGGGTGGCCTCGCCCACATTGGGAATATCCCGGGTAATTTCTTCCGGCCCCAGCTTGGTATCCCGGGCTTCCATCTCGTGCTTTTCGATATGAATCGAAGTGAACTGATCGTCTTTGACCAACCGCTCGCTGATGATGATAGCGTCTTCGTAGTTGTAACCTTCCCAAGACATAAAGGCCACCAGCACGTTCTGACCCAAGGCCAATTTGCCCTGGTCGGTGGATGAACTATCCGCCAAAGTAGCTCCTTTCTCTACTCGGTCGCCCTTCTGCACGATAGTCCGCTGGTCAAAACAGGTGCCTTGGTTGGTTCGGGCGAACTTGACCAGGTTATGGTGGGCATCCTGGCCTTCAGCGTCGGTTACTACGATGTCTCGACCGGAGACCGAGGTAACCACGCCGGCGGCGCGGGAAAGCACTACTTGGCCGCTGTCTCGGGCCACCTGTTCCTCGATGCCGGTGCCTACTACCGGAACCTGGGGCCGCAGCAGCGGGACGGCTTGGCGCTGCATATTGGAGCCCATTAGAGCGCGGTTAGCATCGTCATGTTCCAAAAAGGGAATCAGAGCCGCCGAGATGCTCATAATCTGCATTGGCGATACATCCATCAAATCTACCGCTTCCGGGGAGTCCTGGATGTAATTCTCGCCAACCCGGATTTCCACCCGGTCGTGGACAAACTGCCCCAACTCATCCAGTTCGGAGTTGGCCTGGGCGATGCGGAAGTTCTCCTCCCGATCCGCCGACATATACTCCACATACTCCGGGCCGTTAGCAACGTAGGGCCGCACCTGAAGAATCGTACCCGCCGGCAATTCGCCGATGGTCCGGGCCCGGGCCCGGCTTATCTTACGGCCGCGCGCCACCAGGATTTTGCCGTCTTCGTCCAGCACGTTTTCCGCGACCACCCGGCCTTCCAAGTCGGACGCCGTGTTGGCGATGGTCTTCAGCACCTTGCGGTAAGGCGACTCGATAAAACCGTAGGGATTAGTGCGGGCATAAGACGACAGCGAACTGAGCAGGCCGATATTGGGGCCTTCCGGGGTTTCTATCGGGCAAATCCGCCCATAGTGGGAAAAGTGAACGTCGCGAACATCGAAACCGGCCCGTTCCCGAGACAGACCACCGGGGCCCAAGGCGGAGAGGCGCCGTTTGTGCGTCAGCTCGGCCAGCGGGTTAGTCTGGTCCATAAATTGAGACAACTGGGAACCGCCGAAGAACTCTCGCACTGCGGCGACGACCGGGCGGATGTTGACCAACCTCTGGGGGGTCGCCGTTTCCGGGTCCTCCAGGGTCATCTTTTCCTTGACCATCCGCTCCATACGGAGAAGCCCCACCCGCACCTGGTTCTGCACCAATTCGCCAACGGCGCGTACCCGGCGGTTGCCCAAGTGGTCAATGTCGTCCGGTTGTCCCTCGCCCCGATTGACCCGAATCATAGTGCGGACAACCTCGACGATGTCCTCCAGGGTCAGGACCCGCAATCCGTTTCGCTCGGTCAGATTGAGGCGACGATTGAACTTATAACGGCCTACCCGTCCCAGGTCATAGCGGCGAGCGTCGAAAAAGAGACTCCTTATAAGGTTGCGGGCATTCTCCAGGCTGGGCGGCTCGCCAGGACGCAAGCGGCGATAAAACTCAATCTGGGCGGCGGCGATTCGCTTAGCCACCGCCGGGTCATAGTCCTGGCCGGGCTTAAGCCACTCCCAGACGGCGCGCAAGTCATCATCCCGGAAGTGAAAGTCCCGCTCTTCCATCGCCGGATCCCGGTCCAGGGTGGAGCGGACGTATTTATGATTCTCGTCGGTATCGACATCCTCAAAGAAGGCTAGAATTTCCTCGTCGCTGGCAACCCCCAAGGCGCGGAAGAAGGAGGTGGCCGACACTTTGCGCTTGCGGTCAACCTTGACGGAAAGAACGTCTTTACTACTGGTTTCAAACTCCAGCCAAGCCCCCCGGGAGGGAATCAGCTTCACAAAACAGAGGTTGCGGTCGGTAGCCAGGTTTCGCTCATATACAAAGTAAACCCCCGGCGAGCGCACCAACTGGCTAACCACCACCCGTTCAGCGCCATTGACGACAAAGGTTCCGTTCTCGGTCATCATGGGGATGTCTCCCATGAAGATTTCCTGCTCCTTAATCTCGCCGGTTTCCTTCATTACCAACTGGGTCTTGACGTACAGCGGTTCGGAGTAGGTTATCTCGCGCTCCTTGCATTCTAAAGGAGAGTACTTAGGAGTGCGGAAGTAATGCTCCTGAAAGTGCAGTTCATACTTCTTGCCGGTATAGTCGGTGATGGGCGAGATTTCCTTATAGACTTCCCGCAAACCTTCCTCACGGAGCCAGCTATAAGACTCAAGCTGGCTCGAAACAAGGTGCGGGACATCCAACACCGGGGGAATTCGAGCATAGGACTTTACTTCGGATAGTTCCAGCGTATTGCCATTAGTGTATTTGGCGCGATGCCCGTTAGGGACGGGAGAAATAGTCATACTCCAATCTCCTTATGCGGATGCAGAATGAGAACTACCGCCCAAAAATTTGGACAAAAGAGGACCAAGGTCTGGTTGTTGCTTCGGGAAATGAGCGAAAAAGGTGTTAGAGGCATAGCCTGTAAACATCCATTATATAAGCCTACCCCGGATTGTCAACACTTTTCAAGCATATTTTCAGGGGGTTTGGCGCATGGACTTTGGCTTTACTAGGGTCTTAACTCTCGCCTGGGCTGGCCTTGCCGTGGCCTCTGACTTTCCCTTCACGCCAAGCCGGTCATAAGATACTCGACCCGAAGTGTTTCATATCGGTTAGACCCGGCTGGTTATTAGACCGGGCTGGGCCGTTACGGAACGACCGCAGCGAATTCAGTTGGATTGGCCCGTTGGATTGGTTGGGTTGGAAGGGAGCGAACCGGAAATAATCTCTTGACTTACCCTAAAACCGATGTAACAATACTTGCGTCAATTTACCCTGGGTTAGCTTGCGAATTAGGTTGCGCAAGCGCCGGGGAGAGCCGCTTTAGCCGTGGCGCATCTTGACTGCTTGATTTCTTGGCTTCCTGGGTCATCCCAAAACTTATAATGAGGACTAAACAAATGCAATTGTTTACCAGCAAAACAATTCCTTGGATCATCGGCGTCACGGCCTTGTTAGCCCTGATCAGCCTCTTCCCGGGCATACTGCTCAATGCAACGGAATCACCCGACGCCGCCCCGGCGATGGTCGAATCCATCGAGCCGGCATTGCCCGCCAGTAAAGATAGAGCTATGGACCTGGAAGCGGTTCTGGCGCCGGCAGTTCCCGCTCCCATTGTCGTTGACTCCTTAACTGCGGTTTCCCATAGCGCGATTCCCCAGCGAGTATCCAGTCAAGCCGCTCCGGCAACGGTATCCATCTCCCCGGAGGAAGACTGGAACCCTATCAAATCCCAACATACCTTCACCATCACCGTCAACGAAGAAGGCGGGGCTCCGGCCAGCGGAGTTGAGGTTGAGTTGATCCTTAACCGGTTCGGCGAGGCCGTCGGCGACATCGTGTCCGTTGGCGGGGAGAACCCCCGCAAAGTGGACAACACCTTTGGCCGGGTAACCACCGACGGCGATGGTCAGGCTACCTTGACCATTACCGCTACGCGCGTCGGCGATACCGATGTTACCGCCTATGTGCCGGCGATTGAGGATGCGGATGCCCACAAGGTATTCGCCGTCAAGCACTGGGTGGACCTAAAGGCCGATTTCCCCGGCGACGCTTCTAACCTAGTAGGCACCGACCACCCCATAGCGGTTCGGGTAACCCGGGTTAGCGATGACGCCCCGCTGGCCAATGTTGAAGTCCTATACACCATTACGGACAATGACCCCGCCGCCAAAATTAACGATTCCTCCGATGCGAGTGTCGTCGCCAATACCGATGCGGACGGTTGGTCGAGGGTCGTACTGCGGCAAGACGAGCCGATAACCGGCGACAACCAGGTTGCTATCGAAATAAGACACGAATCCGGCGCCACTCTCAACCACACTATCACCAAAGATTGGCAAGCCCCGTCCTTAGCCGTGGACAAGAGTGGCCCCGACAACCTGGGCTTGCTCAAAGATGGCGAGTACGCGGTTACCGTCACCAACAACGGCAACACCACCGCTTCCGGTGTAGTCCTAACCGACGAACTGCCTGAGGGCTTGACGTTCATCAGTTCAACTCCACCCGCGGACAGCGCAGAAGGCTCCCTGGTAACCTGGCAATTGGGCGATATAGGCCCGGAGGAAAGCGTTACTATAACCATGGCCCTCTCCGCCACTGCGGTAGGCGAGCAGGTCAATTTGGCAAGAGTCTTTTCCAGTGAAGGGTTCACTGGCGAGGATGAGTTGCTCACCGACGTCATTGCCGGCTCTCTGGCGCTGACCAAGACGGCGTCAGCCGAAGTCAACTTGGGCGACGTCATCGATTACGAAATCACAGTCACCAATGACGGTCAAGGCGCCTTGACCAACGTAGTGATTAACGATACTCCTGCTGCGGGTACAGCCTTGACGCCCGCTGATGCGCCAGCCCAGTGGACGGTTGCGTTGCTGGACGCCGGCAGTACTGAGACCTTCAATTTCAGCGCCACAGCTCGGGAAACCGGCTCTTTAACCAACACGGTTGAGGCTAGTTCCAATGAGGGAGCTACCGCCAGCGCCGAAGCTACCACCCTGGTAGTAACTTCCGACGTAACCGTTGCCAAGACAGTGAACTTGGCTGAGGTCTTGCTGGGTCGAACGGCGGAATACACCATCACAGTTACCAACAACGGCGATGGCGATGCCACCGGAGTATCGGTGGTGGACTCAATGCCAGAGGGCCTGGAAGTGGTTTCCAGTGAACCTACGGCCAGCGTCGGCAATGCCGGAACCCTGGAATGGACTATCGATGCCCTGCCGGCCGGACGTTCTACAATCTTCACCGTCAGAGCCAGGACCGTTGCGGGCGGCACGCACACCAACACCGTTACCGTTACCGACCGAGGCTTTGCCGACACTGCCCAAGCCCAGGTAACGGCGCTAACTCCGAGCATCAGCCTGGACAAGACTGGCTCCGCAGGGGTGTACATCGGCGGCCAGCGGGAATACACCATAACCGCTACCAACAACGGCGAAGCCGATCTGACCGGAGTAACCATTACCGACACTATTCCCGCCGGGATGTCCTTTGTCAGCGCCGACAGCGACGGGGTCGCTTCCGATGCTGGGGACACGGTAACCTGGAACATCGGCGGCCTGGCCGTCGGCGCTTCCGCAGCGGTTAACGTAACGCTCCAGGGTAAAGCGGCAGGGGAGGTCACCAACCAAGCCAGCGCAACCTCTAACGAGGGAGCGGAGGCCACTGCCAGCTTCGACATAACCATTTTGCCGACGCCGGGCGCGAGCCTGTCTATCGTCGATAGCAGCGACCCGCTGGCCGTTGGCGAAGAGGGCGCATACAACATTACTGTTCTGAACCAGAGCGAAGACTCGCCGATTACCAACGTTCAGGTTACAGTTACAATCCCCAGCGAGTTGGAAATCATCAGATCTGAAGGGGCGGAAGTCGCCGGCAACCAGGTAACTTTCGGCATCATCGCCTCTCTAGCATCCGAACAGGAGCAAGTGTTTACGATTGCTGTCCGGGCAGTTGAGGCGGGGGACGTGGTGGCCAAAGCTACTATGACCTATGCTGAATTCAGCCTGCCCGTCAGCGCTGATGAAGGTACGACCATCATCAACAAATAGGGTTCGGCTGACCGGCCCGGCGGCAGGCAGTAAGTCTGCCACCGACCAAGCGGCTACTCTATAGGCGAAAAGGCGGGGACATCTTCAGGATGTCCCCGCCTTTTGTTTTAACCAGCAAAACCGCCCCTGCCGTCATTCCCACCTTTGCAGTCATCCCGGCGCTGGCCGAAACCCGGAAATGCCTGACGCAAGAAACGATAGGACACCAGGGTAAAATAGCTCCTGTCCTCGGCAAAAGCCGACTTTTTAGCCCCACGACGTATACGCCTCATCAACTCCGAACTATCCGGCCAACTAAAGTCGCCCGCCAGCGTCGATAACGCTGCGTTGACAGCCGCAGTCGGCGAACCTACAATTTGCTGACCGGGCGCTGAACAGGGACGAAACAGCGCAGGAAGTCGGGCGCCGAAACAACGTATCAAATTCTCGCGGAGCGTATCCGGGAAGCAATTCTCCGGGGCAGCGAACAAGGCCGTAAGGATCGCAGCGAAACAGTGAGCCAGGGCTACCAGTTCTCCAGGGCTACCAGCTACGCACTGGGCGTCATCGCCTTGGCCGGGATTATCTTGGCCGCCCACGCCGGGTGCGCCGGAACCGCCGCTATTGAGCCGCCGCTAAGCCCGCCAGGAAACGCGGGGAGCGCGCATCAGAGAGACTTAACCGTATTCGCCGCCGCCTCGCTGACCCAAGCCTTTGCGCAGCTGGCCGAAACTTTTGAAGGAACTCACCCCGGCGTGTCAGTAAACATCAACTTTGACGGCAGCCAACGGCTGCGTACCCAGTTGGAACACGGAGCGCAAGCCGATGTGTTCGCCTCCGCCGACTGGGAACAGATGGAGGCGGTAGGCGCAGCAGGATTGATTGAACGGCGGCCGGTCAACTTTGCCGGCAACCGACTGGTCTTTCTGGTTAGCTCCTCCTTTTCCTCGATACGGAAGGGGCCGCCGGACGCCCCTACATACCAGACGGCGGCGGAAGAAAAATCGGCCTCGGTTACCCTGAAAGATTTGGCCCGGCCCGGAGTAAAAATTGTGCTGGCCCTGCCCGAGGTTCCGGCAGGAAGGTATTCCCAGGTAGTGATTAACCGGATGGGAAACAGCCAGCTTTTCGGGCCAGATTACCGGAACCGGCTTTTGGGCAACGTGGTGTCCCGGGAAACCAACGTGCGGAGCGTGACGCAAAAGGTGGCTTTGGGGGAGGCCGACGCCGGAATTGCCTATCGCACTGACGCCTTGGCGGCCTACACTGCGCCAAGGATCCAAGTCTTGACCATTCCCGACGCTCTCAATGTAACCGCCCGCTACCCCATCGCCCTGCTGCGGGAGTCCGCGCAATCGGAACTGGCTCAGGCCTTTATCGACTTGACGCTTTCGGCAGAGGGCCAAGCAATTTTGGAGCAGTATGGATTTGAACCTCCCCTACCAGCAACGACCGGCAAACCCTGACCGACAATTCGGCCGGGCCGGTCGGCGCAAACGCAAAGAGGTTAGCCATTCCCCATTGAACGGTAACCCCGGTTATGCGTAACCCTTTTCGCGCATCCGACTGCTGGGGGCCGGCCGGCGCTACCGCTACCGGGCTCTACACCCTGTTCATTGGCCTTCCTATCCTGGCCCTCCTGATTAAAGCTGCGCAGCAAGAGAGTTTTTTCGGCAGCATCACCGGAGAACCGGTCCTGCTGGCCTTGCGGCTGTCCCTGGTTACCAGCTTTATCAGCACCTTAATCGTAATCGTGGTAGGCACTCCCTTCGCCCGTATTCTGGCTCGCAGCAACTCCTGGATACTTCGGGTAGTTGACCACTTGGTAGAGCTGCCCTTGGTCCTGCCGCCGGTAGTTTCCGGGGTAGCGATGCTGCTAGCCTTCGGACGCCAGGGGATTCTCGGCCCCACCCTGTCTGGTCTGGGCATTTCCCTGCCCTTTACCGCTGCCGCCGTCATATTTGCTCAGCTATTCGTGGCGGCTCCCTTTTACATCCGGTCGGCCAAGCTGGGTTTCCAATCGGTAGAGCGAGAATATGAGGATATTTCCCAGACCCTGGGCGTATCCCCCTGGAACACCTTCCGGCGGCTGACCCTCCCTCTGGCCGCGCCTTCCTTGCTGACCGGCATTGCGTTAGCCTGGGCCAGGGCAATTTCGGAGTTTGGCGCAACGATTATGTTTGCGGGAAACCTAACCGGGAAGACGCAAACTATGCCTCTGGCGATAATGAGCGCGCTGGAAACCAGCCTGGACACGGCGGTAGCGCTGTCGCTGTTATTACTGCTGGGGGCCTTGCTGGCGCTAATCGCCCTGGGCCTGATTACCCGACGCCGCTGGACGGCAGGAGTATGATGTCCCCAAGTAAGCGCGGCCCGGCGGCGGCCCGGGGCTGGGTGAATTACCAAATTGGAGGCTTTTGTCTGGAGACGGAGTGGGAAGTTCTGCCCGGCCAGATAATGGCCCTTTTCGGCCCTTCCGGGGCTGGCAAAACAACTCTGCTGCGCACAATAGCGGGGTTGCTGCGCCCACAAAACGGACATATCGAAATTGGCGGACAGGTGGTCTTTGACCGCGAGCGCAATGTTTGGGAGCCGCCCCATCAACGCCGGGTAGGGTTTCTAACTCAGCAATATCACCTGTTCCCCCACCTGACCGTGGCTGGCAACATCGCCTACGGCCTGAACCGGCGGAACTCCGGGAAGACCCGGGGGCAGGTTAGAGAGCTGGCGCGCCGCTTTCAACTAGAAGGTCTGGAAGGACGACGACCCAGCGAGATTTCCGCCGGGCAGCAGCAGCGAGTCGCTCTGGCCCGCGCTCTGGCGCCCAACCCGGCGGCGCTGCTGCTGGACGAACCCTTTACCTCCCTGGACACCGAATTGCGGCGTACTTTGCGCAGTGAATTGCGAACCAGCCTGGCACAAGCCAACATCCCGGTGATAATGGTATCTCACGACATCGAAGAGGCCGTCAGCATTGGCGACCTGGTGCAAGTAATCAGCCACGGCAAGCCGCAGGCAACCGGAAATCCGCTACAAGTGTTAGGCCAGCCCGGACAAGGCCGGGTAGCCCGGCTGGTAGGGGTGGAAAACCTGTTAAATTTGCGAGTAGCGTCCCGGCATCCCCAGGACGGCACCATGATTTGCCGCAGCGGCGGATTGCAGTTGGAAGTACCGCTGGGCGACCCGGCGGAGGGAGACGCTGTCACCGTGGGCCTTCGGGCCTCCGACATCATCTTGGCCGACGCCGAGCCGAGGGGTTCCTCGGCCCGCAACCGGCTGTCCGGCCTGGTAACCGGAGTGGAACTCCGGCCGCCCGGGTACGAAGTTACCCTGACCTGCAAAGACGCCGACCTGAAGTGTCATATCACTGGCGCTTCCCTAAACGAAATGGGCATCAGCCCCGGAATGAATCTTTGGGCAGTATTCAAGGCGTCATCCTGCTTCCTGGTACGGGAAGAGGCCGACAGCAGAGATACCCTGCTTTGACTTTCCGCCGCTTTTAACCGTTGTCGCCCGCCCAGGTTATATAATAGGATCGAACTCAGTTGCCGGAGCCGTTTCATCATCCGACGACTGCCGTTTTCGAGTTTAATTAGGAGCGTTATCAGTATGGCCGGCTTTAAGGCGATTATTTTTGATATGGATGGAGTCCTGGTGGATAGCGAACCCCTCTTTCTCAACGCCATCAACCGTTTGCTGGAACAGGAAGGAGTTAAGCCCATTTCCGAAAAGGAAAATGAAGAGTTCCTCATCGGGACAACCATAGATGAGACCTGGCGGCAACTGAAAATAAGCCGAACCTTACCCTTGCCGACTCCGACCTACATCAGCCGATATGACGAAATTGTCCGTCAGGCGATGCGGGAAGAACTGGCGCCCCAACCGGGCGTCCGGGAACTTCTGGCTGCGTGCTTTCGGCGCGGGCGGCCCAAGGCAGTGGCCTCCTCGTCGCTGCATCAGTGGGTGGACTTGAAACTGGAAGCGCTCGGTCTGGTAGGCGCTTTTGACCTGGTGCTGGGCGGGGATGACGTAGGCCGGGGAAAACCGGAGCCGGACATTTACATCAAAGCCGCCACTGGATTGGGCCTTCCCCCAGAGCAGTGCATCGCCATCGAGGATTCGCCCATCGGAATAGCGGCGGCAGTGGCCTCCGGCGCCTACACCATTGCTGTGCGTACCGAATACACCCGCAACCTAGACGTAAGCCAGGCTAACGATGTTCTGGAAACCTTGGAGGATTTTGACCTGTCCCTGTTGGTGGAAGGGCCGGCGGAATAAGAATCCGAAAGCCGGGGCGGCGCTAGGAGCCGGGAATAAAATCAGCGGCGACGGCGGCGACCGGGCAGACCAGGATAACTTCGCTCGCCCAAGACCCACCTAATGCGCTTACCCAAGGCTTGGACTTCTTCCGGGAGTAGCAACCCAAGCAGTTCCTGAAGCGAGCCGGTCGGGCGGCTCAATTGCTTGGCAAGTTTGGTCAGCGAGTCTAAATAGGTTTCCGGAATGGGTTCGCCGCCAAAATCCCAGATTACGGTGCGAATTTTTGTGTCGGAATGGAAGGTCAAGCCCTGGTCTATCCCCCAAAGTTTGCCATTGCCATCTACCAGGACGTGGTTGGCTTTTCGGTCGGTGTTGTTAGCCACCAGGTCGAAACAGGCAATCATTCGCAGTTCTTCCGAGTCCGCTTCACTCAGGGTGTAATAGTTCAGTCTCGGGTCGTGGTCAACGTACTGCTGCACTGAGCCGATACCATAAGGCCCATCTCGGACAATGGTTCGGGGGATAAAATCCCAACCCAGCGCTTGGCTTAGCAAATATGCCCCATATTCCCGCTTGTACAAAGTCCCTCGGGGGAAATCCCACAAAGGAATTTCACCGTCCCGGGGCTTATAAATGGCTTGGCAATACTGGTCGCCCAAGCCTAAAGAAGCCAAGAAAGTATAATTGGAGCCTAAAGGAGTAAGTTCGCAAGAGAGAAATTCCCCATTGCTGAGGGGGTCGGCGCTGGATCGCTGTAAGTCCACGAGTGTCCTCTATACCACCGTTGCTGCCCCGGAAGGCGGGACTTGCCTAACCGCTTTCAAACACCGCGTGTCCGTTGGCCCGGGGGCAGGCGTGGCCTTCCGGGTCAATCGGGAAACCGCACAAGAAACAAGGGGGACGCCCGGAGGCGCAAATTCGCAGGCTTTCATCGGCCAAGGTCGCCGCTTGGTCAACGGTAATCCAAAAGCTCACCGAGGGCGGCTCTTCTCCCGATTCCAGATCCTCGCCGGCCTGGATCTGCAAATAAAAGGAGTTGGTGTCTTGGTCGTGACGACCGGAAAGGCCGCTGGCCTTAAACTCAATCGTGATTTCTTCGCCGCTCCAGTTTGGGGCGGAGGGTACGCTTCCCCCTTCCCGCTCCGACTCGGTCTGCCTCTGAACTGCTTGCTTTAGGCTGGCGCCCAACTGGAAAAGCTGTTCCTTTTCCAGCCAAACCAAAGACCGGGCAGCGCCCGACTCCAAGGCCAGTCGGAAGGTACGGCGGCCCGGCTCCCCGAAAGTTTCCGCCTCAATGCGGGAAAGAGACCCCAAGGGGTATTTGATGTCCCTTTGTTCCATGCTTATATCCTAGTACGGCAACAGCTTGGCAAGTTGAACAAGGGGGAAAGAATAGCCTCGCCGCCGGTTCCCCATCCTGAACAGATACCTGACAAACCGGCCTCTTATCGGGCAGTCAAGCCCAAGTTAACGAGTTCGGCTTGAGCATCCGGGGAAACCGCCAAGCCTAGAGACAAGCCGGCCTCGTATTTTTCCTGTAAGGCCCGCAACAGATGAGTCAACGGACGCTGACCCTCGTCAATCCGGCGCGCCAAGTCTCCCAGAGAATCGTAGGCTTGATCCACGTGCCAGAAAAATGACAGGAGCCAAGCCAGTTCCCGAACGTTTTCCGGCGGCGGAATGTCGGCCAAATCCAGCAGCGCGCTATTGACCTTGGTATAACGCAGAATACCGGCCTTGTCTTGGGAGTCCCGGCCGTAGTAGCGGCGGCGGCGCAGTTCCATTACCCGGACCGTATAGTCCGCTTCACCGTAAATTTCTCTGGGCAGCCATTTCTTACGAAGGTCCACCACTTCATCACCCTGCCGGTTCACGATGGCTACACCCACCTCAGAGCGGAGAATGGCGTCATACTCGAACTTTACAGCGTTCCGCAGCAAAGCCTCCTGTAGCATCAAGGTCAGTTCACGAGGTATCTTCTTATAGTTTGCGCCACTGGCCTCTTCATTGGTATCGGCCCCAATGCCGCCGGTGTTGAACACATAATACTCTTGGGGCAGACCGCCCCAAGCCAATTGCTGGAGGATGTGATACATCAGGTTAGCGTTTTCATCCTCCAACCCAATGATGAAGGGGTCTGAAAAGTATTCTACGTAAGGACGGCCGATAGCTCCAATAGCGGCTCCCATCTGCACCGCCTCGCCGTACATCAGCACTCGGATGTATTGCTCCAAGCTTAAGCGGCGGAGCGGCGGGATAACCGTGTTCTGGCGCATTACCTCCTGCCAAAATACTCGGTCAGTGAACTCCATCGGCACATGCACCGCATCGGACAACCGGCCTTCGGTGATGGAATCAATCAAACCGCCAACGCCTTTACGGGCTAACAGCCGCCGCCGGGACAGGGTAACCCGCATATTGCGCACCGGATTTTCGAGGAAGTTAGGGGCAGCATCCCCAGCGTTGTCTGGCAGCTGCACTGGCACATTCTCCAAGGTTTCCTGGGGATTTGGAGCCTCCGCCGAACCTCGCACCGCGTCAAAGGTTATGGGGTCTTCTGCTTCATTCAGGCCAAAAGGCATAGCGTAAAAGTTGTTCTCAGTGCCGTCTATACTATGCGAGATGGTGTAACGGTTGCCGCCCCGGTTGGAAACAATCGGCTCTCGCAACGGCTGGAGCAAGACAATATCATCATTCATCGGATAGACCCCTTCATCGGGGTCGGTATCCAGGCCAAGCATCCCAGCCAACTGGCTATTGACCAACTCAATCATTATGGTCAAGGTGCTTTTGCCGTGAAGGGACGGGCCAACCGTAACCAGCGCAGTGTTAGACATAGCGCCGCTTACCGACTTAATCCGGGCCAAGCTTAGCGCCGCCTGAATTGCGATGCCGTTATTTTGCTTAACTTGGTGCATAGCGATAGACAAGGGGCCCATTTTATGCTCACCCGCATAATCGAAGCCCAAGTGCAACGACAAGCCCTTGGTCGGAGCCTTAAAGACCAACTGATTGATACCCAGCCCCTTGATACGGCTTTGCAGTTCTTCCGGCAGTCCCAAGTCGTCGAACCAATGGGGGATAGAAACTTCGATGATGTCAGGAGAACCGGTGCGTTCGCTCTCCGGCAAGTCAAAGGTCAACTGACGCCACATATAGGGCAACTGGAGGTAATCGGCGCCAAAAAGAAGCTGCCGAGCATGGAAGGAACGGCCCGGGGCATCGCAGATTTGTCGGTCGGTTTGAATGACGGTCTCGCCGGAAGCGAGATGCTTTCTCAGCTTGCCGACAATGCAGTTGAAAACCTCGGCAAAGAGAGCCTGATTCTCTTCGCTGAAGGAAATAGCATCCCTATTGGGCGTAAAGCCGTCAACGTAATACTGGGTAAGGTCGGGGCGGCGCATCACTCCCAACTGGCTGAAGAACCCCATTCCACCGCTGTCCAGCCGGACAGCCACCCCCGGCCAAGCCCTGGTAGCAGCCCGCCCGGCGGCGTTGGCTTCCTCCGCCGTTTTGGCAACCTGGCTGGCATCTTCCAAAACCTTGGCTCGTTCTTCCGCCGGCAAATCCTGGAACACCGGCATATTCTCAACTAGCCATTCGTTGGACGGGTTAAAGTTTTCGCAGTCCGAGCGATGTCCCTGCCTGGCGAGGGCAACTAGTTCATCCAGAACCTGGGCAAAGTCCGGGTTAATTGCGGGCGGGACCAAGGGCGATCTGATTTCTGTTCCCGCCAAGTTTTCCATTTGTTCGTCTGCCACTTACCGTTCCCCTTGTCATTCTTATCCTTTCAAGCCGGTTTCACGGAGCATAACTCCGTCCCCGGCGCCTAATATGCTACATTGTTAATCGGGCTATGTCAAAACACGCGTCAGCATAGCAGACGGACATTAACCTTTGTAGAGTCCCGGGGAAAGGGCCTATTGACCGGTCAAACAGATTGAATAGAAGGGGAAAATGAATATCGGAAAGGCCTCCCTTACCGGTGGTACGGTTTTGCCGGTTCGGCCGACCGGCGCCAGCCATTCGCCGGAACGTTTTTTTGTTGCTACAATTGAGCCCGTAAGTCCAGCCTTCCCTCCGCAAGCAAACTTCGCAAAATAAGCAGACCTCGTCCGAGGCAATTTATGCAAGCATTAACGTTAAAGCCGACTCCCAAAGTGGAAGGCGTGATCCAACTACCCGGATCCAAGAGCCTCTCCAATCGGCTCCTGCTATTGGCTTCCCTGGCTCGGGGCGCGACCGAAGTGCGCAACCTGCTGGACAGCGACGACACCCGGCGCATGACGGCTGCGCTGCAAACCTTGGGCATCTCCCTGAAGTTTTACGACGGAGGAACGAAATGCCTGGTGGAGAGCAACGGCGGGCCTTTCGCTGTCCGGGAAGCGGAGCTGTTCCTGGGTAACGCCGGCACCGCCATCCGGCCTTTGTGCGCCGCCCTGTGCCTGGGCGACGGCGTATTTACCCTCACTGGGGAACCGCGAATGTTGGAACGGCCTATCGCCCATCTGGTAGATGCCCTGCGACAACTGGGGGGCGACCTGGAGTATCTGAACGCCGAGGGTTACCCTCCCCTGAAAATACGAGCTGCTGGATTGCAGGGCGGCCAGGTTGCCATCAAGGGGAATGTTTCCAGCCAATATCTGACCTCGCTGCTGTTGGCGTCGCCTTTGGCGCAACAAGAACTGCTAATTGATATTGAGGGCGACCTGGTATCTAAACCCTACATCGACATGACCATTGACGTTATGCGTCGCTTTGGGGTAACGGTAGAAAACTACGACTATTGCCAGTTCCGGGTGCGCGGCGGCCAAGTCTATGAATCACCCGGCAGCGTCCTGGTAGAGGGCGACGCTTCCACCGCCACCTACTTTCTTTCGGCGGCGGCAATTCGGGGCGGAACCGTGCGGGTTAACGGCGTGGGAGCCGACAGCATCCAAGGCGATATCCAACACGCCGACGTGCTGGAACGGATGGGCGCAGTGGTACGCCGCGGCCCGGATTATATCGAGGTGTCCAAAGGAGAACTGAACGGATTAGACCTGGACTTGAACCATATTCCCGACGCCGCCATGACCGTGGCCGTCACTGCCCTCTTTGCCCAGGGTCGGACGGTCATCCGCAACATTGCCAACTGGCGGGTCAAGGAAACCGACCGCCTCGCGGCGATGGCCGCCGAGCTGCGCAAGGTGGGCGCCCAAGTAACTGAGGGGCCGGACTACCTGGAAATTACCCCACCGGAGCAAATACGGCCGGCAACCATCGACACCTACAACGACCACCGGATGGCGATGAGCTTTTCCCTGACCTCTCTGGGCGCCGCCGAGATAACTATTAGGGACCCGGACTGTGTTTCCAAGACCTTCCCGGAGTACTTTGACACCTTCCGAGGCATTGTTAGCGTATAAGTTCAAGCAGGTTTCTCCAAGGATTGCCAGTTGTTGATGCGCCTGGAACGCCCATTTGCGCCCTTGCTGAATGCAACCGCCGACATATACGACTTATAAAGCCCTTGCTAGTTAGCGAAGGATAAGTCCTTGCTATCGGACTGGTTTACAGCAGGTTGGAAGCCTTATAGCGCCCTTGGTCAATTTAAGCGGCGCGCCCCCTTAGGCCAATTCAATCCCTCAGTTCAGCCCGCGCGAGCGGTATTGCAGGGCCTCGGCCAAGTGAGGAACGCTTATTGCATCGGAATTATCCAGGTCTGCAATGGTTCTGGAGACTTTTATAACACGATGAAAAGCCCGGGCCGACAGGTTCAGTTGAGTTGTCGCCGCCTGAAGCAAACTCTTGGCGCTGCTATCCAGGCGACATACGTTCCAGACCTCCGCCGCACCCATTTCCGAATTAAAATGCACGGAACCGGTTTCAAACCGCTCGGACTGAAATGATCGCGCCTGCTCCACTCGCTGCCGAATTTTCGAAGAGTCTTCCGCCTGCTCCTCATTAACCAGCTTTTCGTACTCTACCGGCGGCACCTCCACAAAAATATCGATGCGGTCCATCAGCGGGCCGCTGATCCGCTTCTGGTAACGCGCCACGACGGAGGAGCTACAGGTACACTCTTTGCGCGGATGCGAATAGAACCCGCAGGGGCAGGGGTTCTGGGCCGCTACCAGCATAAAACTGGCCGGGTAGGTAACGGAACCGGTCACCCGGCTAATGGTAACTACCTTATCCTCCAGGGGTTGACGCAAGGATTCCAGGGCGGTTCGGTCGAATTCCGGCAGTTCGTCCAGGAACAACACCCCCCGGTGGCTCATCGTAATTTCACCGGGCCGCAAGTTTCTACCGCCGCCTACCAGTCCAGCGTTGGAGATGCTGTAGTGCGGCGCGCGGAAGGGTCGCTGGGAGATCAGCGGGCAATCGGAGGGCAAGGCGCCGCTGACACTGTAAATTTTGGTGGCGTCCAAGGCTTCTTCCGGAGTCATCCGGGGCAAAATCGAGGGCAAGGCGCGGGCCAGCATGGTCTTGCCACTGCCCGGCGGGCCGTTGAACAAGATGTTATGGAAACCGGCGGCGGCCACCTCCAAGGCTCGCTTGGCGTGTTCTTGTCCCTTTATGTGAGCCAGGTTATTGCCATTGGCTAATTGGCCCTTCTCTTCGGGCAAGATGCCGGCGGATTCCGTTGGGGCGATCCGGGATTCCCCTCGCAGGTGGCTTAACAAAGCAGCCAGAGTGGGCGTCGCATAAACCCGGATGCCTTCAACCAGGGCTGCCTCAGCAGCGTCGGCGTTGGGAACGTAAACTGCGGTAAATCCTTGATCTCGCGCCACTGCGACCATCGGCAGAACGCCGTTGGTATGGCGCAAGCTGCCATCCAGGGAAAGCTCGCCCAAAAACAGGGAAGTCTCTTCAGGCAAGTCAATCTGGCCGGAACTGAGCAGGATTCCTACTGCGATGGGCAAGTCATAGGCCGGACCAGCCTTTTTCAGGTCAGCCGGAGCCAGGTTAACCGTAATTCGCCGCATCGGGAACTCGCAACCGCTATTACGCAGGGCGGCTCGCACTCGCTCGCGGGCTTCTTGAACTGCCGTATCCGGCAAGCCGACGATGTTGAAGGCCGGCAAACCCGGTGATATGTCCACCTCTACCTGAACTATGAAACCATCCAGGCCGACCACGGCGCAGGTCTGACTTTTGGCTAACATCACAACTCCTCGCGTTCCCAGAGATTCCCGAAAAGGGACTGGAAGTAGCCAAAACTATAAACCAAGCCGGGAAGGGGGGCTAGGGCCTGCTGACAGTAAGTTGCAAAAGGTCGTCGGCGACGCAGATTGGACCGTCGAAGTGTTGTTGGGCCTCGTCAATCAGGGGCTGGGTATGTCGGTGGAAAGGGGTGTCAATGTGGGTCAGGACCAGTTGACTCACATCGGACAAGGCGGCGGCTCGGGCCGCGGCGGCGGCGGTGGAGTGGCCGCGCCGGTCGGTTCCTTCTTTGTCGTCCTCGGCGCTAAGGGCCTCGTGAATCAGCAGGTCGGCGCCCTGGGAAGCCTCAACCAGGTTCTCGCTGTACCGGGTATCCCCGGAAAAGACCACAGCGATTCCCCCCGTTTCCACCCGCCAGCCTACTGCGCCGCCGATGTGATTCACCGCAAAGGCGCAGGCCCGCGCATCGGACCCCAGTTGGACCCACTGACCGGTCTCAACCGGGTTCCAGGCCACCACTCGGTTGCCGTTCGCCGTGGTAACGCCGTCCTGGTCAACTTGGTGGGTAATGCTAACTGCTCGAAAGAGCCGCTGCAAACCGTCCAAGGTAGCTTCCAGGCTGTGGATGACCATCGGAGAGGCGTCGGGGGCAACCTGGGTACGCCGGCCTTGGATGTGCGGCAGACCGCCCATGTGGTCGCCGTGCCGATGGGACAAAAGTACGTGCTCAAAATCTTCGGCTTGAAAGCCCAATTGGGCGCCGTGGCGAAGCGCCGAATTTCCGGAGGATGCATCCAACAACAATCGGGAGCCGTCGGGGCAGTCCAAGACGATAGCAGTATGAGCCCGGTAGATACAGTTCCCTGCCCCCGTACCCAGAAAGGAGATGTGAACTTGTGGCAAGGCTTAAGGCTCTCCTTGAATGCTTTTCAGCAAGAATTGGACGAGCGCCGATTTAGGGCGAGCTATGCCGAATCGTCGGCTCGACCGCCTTCCAAGTCGGCCAAGCGGATTTCCAGTCGCCTCTGCTGGAGAGAAATAGTCAGGTCGCCCCGGGTGCGTTCCAGCACGCCGCGCATAGCGTCGGCGCTGCGGCGCAAACCTCCGGTCACCGCTTCGGGGAAATCTATGGCGACCAGAATACCATAAATCTCATCCATTATTTCCATGAACTCTTCACAATGCTCAAAAGAGTCCCGCCGCAGGGCATCCAGAATGTAACGGCGCAGCTCGCCAATCACCTCGGCCATGCCGTTCAAGTAGGCCGGCGAGTCAATTTCCAGGTCGCCGGGCGAGGGAAGGTCGCCCCGGGAAATGACGGCCAGGGTAATGTGGGCTTCGGCGTATTCCTTACGGGCATCGGACAGAAAACCGGCAAAGTATATCTCCGGGTTTTCCTGACGTATTGGTCGAGTTTCTTCCAGGCGCTGCCCAGCCTGTTGAATTAAAAGCCGGGCCTCCTCAAACTCCCCGCGATGCACCGCGCGGATGGCGTTGGCAGAAAACCGGATAACCGCCCTGGAAATTGCCAAGGCCTGCTCCCTGGCTTGATGACGCAGAGTAAGCTGGTCGGTCGCCTCGGTAGCGATGCTGGTCAATTTCTCGTTATATCGGGATGGCATTAAATCTTCCCTCCCGCTTGGCTAATGGCTTCAACCAGCCGCCGGGCGGCGGCCTCCGGCTCCGGCGCCAGCCCCACCGCAGCGGTAACGCAGACGGCATCAGCCCCGGCATCAATCACCGGCGCCACATTTTCGGAGTTAATCCCCCCGATAGCTACCAGGGGCACCCCGGTTACAGCTCTGGCCGCACGCAAACGTTCCGGGCCTTGGGGGCCGCGCCCTCCGGGTTTGGTGGTGGTCGGGTAAATGGCTCCAAAAGCCACGTGGTCTGCGCCCATCTCCTGAGACTCCAGCAGCAATTTTATTTCCCGATTGGAACGGCCCAACACCTGACCGGGGGCCAGCACCTGACGGACTTGCGCCACCGGCAAGTCGGTCTGCCCCACGTGAACGCCGCCGGAACCCACTGCCGCCGCCAAGTCCACGTGGTCGTTGATGATAAGCAAGACATCGTTAGCTTGGCAAAGCCGCTGTAAGTCTTGGGCCAAGGGAAGAATCTCCCCTTTATCCCGCAGCTTATCTCGCAACTGAAGCATTTTAGCGCCGCCCCGAACGGCAGCTTCAGCAATCTCCAGCGGCGCCCGCCCCCGGGTTACCTCCGGATCAATAATCACGTACAGCCCCCGGACCCGGTCGGCTTGCGCCTGGCGCAGGGCAACCCCCAACCGCGCTGATAAGTCGGATAAAGCGCCCGTCAAAGCGCCGGCGCTTTCCGAGTTTAAGTCGCCCAAGCCCATCCGGGTATTCACTGTGTTGAGCGCCGTCGTCGCCAAGTCCAGAGCCTGGGGAATGGCGAGAGGAACCGAGCGCATTTCCGGCGCAACTAACCCGCTAGGCGACAGCCATACTGCCAGTTCGCTTAATCGGCCCAGTACCGGGCTGGTGTCGGGCAGTTCCGGGCAGCCGGAAGTCAGGGCGGTCAGGCAGCCAACCAGGGGGGCAAGCAGAAAATCGGGCCGGTTCTGTTGTTCCGTCATAGATCCAGTTCCTTGGGCAGGGAGCCATCCCGAGCGGCGGCGATATTGTCCCGGACCGACTCCGGCAGCTCCAAACCGTGACGTTGAAAGCTTTCTTCAACATTTCTACCAATGTTGCGCGGGTCGCCGTAGTAATCCGGCGTCCAAGTTCCCCGGCCCGCCGGATATTGTTCGTGAACCGATTGAGGCGTCTTGCCCATAGCAAAGGAGGACATTCGCCGCTGCATATCGACGCTTTGGCAATGCGAACAGATGGGGGTCAGCGCAACGCTGATTGAGCGTGTGAAAAATGAAGACACTCGGCTGCAATTTCCGCAACGGTATTCATAAATCGGCATGGGCGGTATTCTCCAAACCCGTATCTTCCAAGGGAATTAGCTGGATTCACCAGGGCTTTGGTCCTGACCAGCGGAGTCGGGAACATCAAAAGAACGCGGCCCGGAATGCAGCTCCCGGCGCATCTCCTCAAAGTCCGAAGTCACCTGACCACCCATTTCCTGCTTGACCCGGCCCATAAACCGATCCAGACTGGCCGGGTCGTCTTCGTTAACGTCGGTCAACGTTTCGCCACTGGGCGCCCAGTTAAGGCTTGCTCCCCAAGAACGGCGGACGGAAAAACGGGAGACCAGACGGTTGAGGTTAGAACCATTACAGCGAACGCAAGCTCGCTCAGTATCCTTTGACCAGCTATAGACCAGCGCCGAATTAAGGTGCTGACAATCCTCACAACGATATTCGTAAATCGGCATTACTCGGCCGCCACTTCGCCTTAATTTACCGGTAAACCAGCTGGCAATAGCCGGTTGTTCCTTCCAGCCATTGTAGCACGTATGGCCGCCCGGCAGTACCCGACGGTATTAGTGGCGAATCGGCCCAAGTCCCTTTCACTTTCGGAGGGATGTTCCCTCCCGCTCTTCTTGCCAAGGGAGCGGCAATGAAGTTGCGCCTATCCCCCAAGAGAAGGGGTGGGAGGCGAGGGGATGCACTGGAACCTATATAGTTTTGCCCGGGTATCCGTTTATGCCTGATACCCCCTGTTGTATAATGCAATCAGCAAACGCAAAACGCAACAATAGCCTCACTAACCCATTGCAATCAATTGCCCAAACGCAGACTTTTGAGGTGCCGCGATGGCCAAGGGTCAAGGAACTGCCGCTATGCCCCTGTTTAGCTCCACTGAAGATAAGCCCTTGCTGCTGGTTATGGACGGCCACGCAATGGTGCACCGTTCCTTCCGGGCCATCTCCACCCAGCGTCACCTCACTGTTTCCAGCACCGGGGAGGACGTTACCGGCGTTTACGGCTTTGCCAATGTCTTTCTGCGGGCGTTGCAGGACTGGCGACCCACCCACTACGCCATCGCTTTTGACACGCCGGCGCCCACCTTCCGACACCAGCGTTTCGAAGCGTACAAGGCCCAGCGGGAACCCAGTCCACCGGAACTACGCCACCAGTTTCAGCGGGTCAAGGAGTTGATGCTGGCTTTTGGCGTTCCCATCTACGAAGTTGACGGTTATGAGGCGGACGACGTGATTGGAACCTTGTGCCGTCAAGCGGAGGAGCAAGGCATCGACGCTGTAATTCTGACCGGCGACCGGGACACCTTTCAACTGATTTCACCTCGGGTACGGGTTGACCTGTCCTACAGCATCCAGGACCGGAAGGTGTATGACGAAAAGGAGCTGGCCGAGCGGTATTCCGGCCTGACAGCGGCCCAACAGCCCGATTTTAAGTCCTTGCTAGGCGACTCCTCCGACAACATCCCCGGCGTCCCCCGCATCGGGGAAAAGCGGGCAGTGAGCCTGCTCAACGAGTATCACGACCTGGAGGGCATCTATGCGCGCCTGGACGAGGTAAAACCGCCCAGCGTCCGCCAGTCCCTGGTCGAAAACAAGGAGTTGGCCTTTGCGAACCGCATCCTCACCACCATCTCCCGAGAGGCTCCGGTAGAATTAGCCCTGGACGCCGCCCGCAGCGGCCGGTTCGACCGGCAGCAGGTGGTACGCCTGCTTACTGAACTGGAGTTCTACAGCGTCATTCCCCGGCTGCCGACGCCAACTTGGGAAACCGATGGCAAAACCGGCGCGCCGGAAACGGCGCCGGTCAGCGATGTTTCCTCTGCCGACTATATAACGGTGCAAACCGAGCAACAACTGGAAAGTATGCTAGCCGAACTGCGGGCGGCCGGCAGTTTCTCCTTCGACACCGAAACTACCCACATCGACCCCATGCGAGCCGAACTGGTGGGTCTGAGCTTTGCCGCCCAGCCGGGCCGGGCTTGGTACGTCCCCGTAGGGCATCAAGAAGGTTCCCAACTCTCCCTGGAGTCGGCGCTGGCTAAGGTCAAGACTCTAATGGAAGATTCGAAGTTGGCGAAATGCGCTCACAACGCCAACTTCGACCTGATGATGCTGTCCAACTACGGCATTAACACCCAAAGCGTCAGCTTCGATACTATGGTTGCCGCCCACTTGCTTAGCAAGAATAACCTGGGACTAAAAAACCTGTCGCTGGACTTGCTGGGGGCTGAAATGACCCCCATAACCGACCTTATCGGCAAGGGGGCTCGGCAAAAGAGTTTTGACCAGGTCGCTATCGAGGACGCGGCTCCTTACGCGGCGGCGGACGCCGATATGACTTGCCGCCTGCGCAACCAGCTCCAAGGCCAGTTAGCGCAACAGAGTTTGGAGGGCCTGCTGGCCGAGATAGAAATGCCGCTAACCCCGGTGCTGGTGAATATGCAACGGCAGGGTATCAAGCTGGACGTAGGAATGCTGCACGAAATGTCCCGGGATTTGAACCGGCAAATGCAACAGTCGGAGCTGGAGCTCTACGATTCTATCGGCCATACGGTCAACATCAACTCCCCCCAACAACTTAGCGACCTACTGTTCCGCGAGTTGGGACTGCCCAAGACCAAACGCACCAAGACCGGCTACTCCACCGACGCCAACTCTTTGGAGGGATTGAAAGGCCTTCACCCAGTGGTGGACAAAATCCTGGAATACCGGCAGATTTCCAAGCTCAAGTCCACCTATGTGGACGCCCTGCCGGAGATGATTAACCCCCGCACCGGGCGCATTCATACCAGCTATAACCAGGTTGGCTCGGCCACCGGTCGGATGTCCAGCAGCGACCCCAATTTGCAGAACATCCCCATACGCACCGAACTGGGCCGGCAAGTTCGTAAAGCCTTTGTCGCCGAGGAGGCGCCCGATTGGGCGCTCTTCTCCGCCGACTACTCCCAGATTGAACTGCGAGTGCTGGCTCACCTATCCCAAGACCCGGCCTTGCTGGAAGCTTTCCGCAAGGGTGAGGATATTCACGCCTCCACCGCCTCGCTGATGAACGAGACGCCGATCAACGAAGTAACTTCGGACCAACGACGGATCGCCAAGGTATTGAATTTCGGCGTGATTTACGGGCTGTCGGCCCACGGCATTGCTCAGCAGACCGATTTCTCCCGGGAAGACGGGGCCAGGTTCATCGAGACTTACTTCAACAAGTACCCGGGAATCGCCAGCTACCTGGATGAGGTCAAGGCCCAGACGCGGCAAACTCAGTACGTGGAAACCCTGTGGGGCCGCCGCCGCTACGTGCCGGAAATCAACGCTTCTAACCACAATGTGCGCAACGCCGCCGAGCGGATGGCAATCAATATGCCCATCCAGGGCGCCGCCGCCGACATTATGAAGCTGGCAATGATTCGGGTGTATGACCGGTTGAATCAGGAAAACCTGCGGGCGCGAATGCTGCTTCAAGTTCACGACGAACTGGTCTTCGAGGCGCCCCGGGAGGAACTGGCCGACCTCCAAAACCTGGTCTTCGACGAAATGCCGGCCGCTATGGACCTGGACGTTACCTTGAAAGTGGATGTCAAGTGGGGCGAAACTTGGGGAGATATGGAGTAGACGGCGGATTTGGTCCGCCCGGAAATTGCTATGACTCTTGAACTTTCTGACCTGACCCAAGCGCTTCCTAATCCGTACTACCTTACGGATGAAGGCGCGGCGTATCTTGGCAACTCCCTCGACCTTATGGCAAACCTGCCGGATAAGTGCATCGACTTAATAAGGACTTCGCCGCCATTTGATTTGAGAAGGAAGAAGGAGTATGGCAACGTTGAGGCTTCGGAATATGTAGAATGGTTCAAACCTTTCTCAGCGGAAATGCAGCGAATCTTGAAGGATAGCGGCAGCCTGGTAATTCATATTGGGGGAAGCTGGAATAAAGGCGCTACCACCAGATCGCTACATCATTATGGAGGCTCCCGTGCAACTACTCCGCAGCCTAGTTTTCGTCCCCGGCAACCGCCCCAATATGCTGGAGCGGGCGCTGGGCTTTAACGCCGATATTATCATGGTTGACCTGGAAGACTCGGTGCCAACGACGGGGAAGGTCGCCGCCCGCAAATTGGCTGGCGAATGGGTTCCCAAACTGCGCCAGGCCGGTAAGCGGGTAATGCTCCGAGCCAACTCGCTGGACACCGGCCTGACCCGGGACGAACTGACCGCCCTGGTTTCGCCAGACCTTTATGGTATCAGCGTAGGAAAAACCGAGTCAGCGTGGGACTTGCGGGAAATTGAGCGCATCGTTGCGCCGTTGGAAGCTGCCGCCGGCCTGGAATACGGACAGATCAAGTTCATACCCTGGATTGAAAGCGCCCAAGCTGTCGTCAACGTAAGCGCAATGGCCGCCGCTTTAACCCGCACGGTGGGACTTGCCTTTGGCGCCGAGGATTATACCAATGACTTGGGCGTCCAACGCACCGATAGCGGAGAGGAGGTTTACCATCCCCGAGCCGCCATTGCCATCGCCGCCCGGGCCGCCGGCATCGCCGCCTTGGACAGTCCCTATGTGGCCTTCCGAAATAATGATGGACTGAAACAGGATGCCGGGGTTGCCCGTCAACTAGGCTATACCGGCAAGTTTGCCATTCATCCGGCGCAGCTTGACGCCATCAACGAACTGTTCAGCCCGCTGGCTGAGGACGTGGCCTACGCCCGCCGGGTGCTGAAAGCCTGGAAAGAAGCCGAAGCCGCCGGTCGCGGCTCCCTGGCCCTGGACGGCAAAATGGTGGATGCGCCGGTGGTCAAGCGCGCTCAAAATCTGCTGGCCCTGGCCGAGGCTGTCAGCCAAGCCGGAGGGTAGTCTATGTATCTGGACGATTTCGATGATACGCTGCCCGACCGGATAATTTTGGAGGGAATGACCTTCTATGGGTATCATGGGGTCAACCCGGAAGAAAAGACGCAAGGGCAGACTTATATCGTTGACCTGTCCGCTGAAGTTGACCTGTCTCGACCGGGGGCGTCAGACCAGATCGAAGACACCATCAGTTACACCCTGATGTACCGGATAGTAAAATCGGTGATGGAAGGCGAATCCCGCAACTTGCTGGAAAGCCTTGCCCAAGCCATCGCCAACCGTTTGCTAGACGAACTACCCGTGCGCCAAGTTCAGGTCAAGGTCAAGAAACCTAACCCGCCAATCAGAGATTCGGCTATTGAATACGCCGCCGTGGAAATATACCGCAGCCGCGGCTGACTCGCCCCAATAAGGGCCGGGCGCTTAACTGGAACCGGGGCGAAGGTTATGCCCGGATAAGTTCAATGTTAAAGGCTACCGACTAACTCATCTCGCGCTTCCCAAGCTGCGTTATGTTCACTTTGCCGAATAGGGGACGAAACTTGATGCGGAACAATGATATTACGGCGGCCGGCGCCTACCACGAATCCACCAAGCTGGCCTATATCAACCTGGCTAACAAGCCCCCCCTTTACAAGAGCTATTCGGGGTTGCCCAAGGTGTCGCTGCCTACCGACTTTCCTCTGCTCGATACCCCTACCTTGGACACGGTAAGCTCCTTTGAACCGTCGGGGGGACCCGAACCGAGCCTGACCATCCTGGCTCAAATGCTCTACTTATCCGCCGGCGTAATCCGGACCGGGATGTTTCGGACAGCGGGGGAAGTTCACTTCCGGGCTGCAGCCTCCGCCGGCGGGCTGTACCCGGTGGAAACTTACCTCGCCTGTCGGGATGTTCCCGGATTGGCGGCGGGGGTTTACCACTTTTCCCCCGATACCTTTAGCCTGACGCAACTGCGCCGGGGCGACTATCGGGCTGAGTTGGCCGCGGCCAGCGCAGATTCCCGAATAGCCGCCGCACCGCTGACTATCATTTTCACCACCGTCTTTTGGCGCAGTTCCTGGAAATATCGCACCCGCAGCTATCGCTACTGTTTCTGGGACAACGGCACGATAGCGGCCAACCTGCTGGCCGCCGCCGCCGCTTGCGAGCTGCCCTCCCAAATCGTGAACGCCTTCGTGGACCACCGGGTCAACCAACTGGTGGAAATAGATGGAGTAGGAGAAGCGGCCACTTGCCTGGTCCCTATCGGCGCCGACGGCAACCCGGCGGATTCCCCGGAAAACCGGGACGGACAACTGCAACTGCCGCCAGTGGGGGGAACCGCGGTGATTTCGGCGCCAGGAGAGATTGACTACCCGGAAATACGCGAAATCCACGCCGCTACTCTCCTGACCGACCTATCCGAAATAGACAGTTGCCGGGGCGGCCTTAACTCCCCGGTTCCGGCAGACCGCGGCAGCGGCGAATTTTATCCGCTGCCGAGCTCCGACTTTTTAGCCTCCGCTCCTCTGGGACAGACCATCAAGGAACGCGGTTCCACCCGGCGGTTTGACCGCGTACCCATTCCCTATCCCAACCTGAGCGCTATCCTGGACTATTCAACCCGGGGTGTGCCAGCCGATTTTCTGGATGGCCCCGGCGACAGCTTGCTCAGTATCTACCTCATCGCCAACGCGGTAGAAGACCTGGCTCCCGGCTCCTATTACTTTTCCCCACAGGAAAAGGGACTGCTCCAACTCAAAGCGGGAATCTTCCGGGAAGAAGCCGGACACTTGGGCTTCGAGCAAGCCCTACCCGCCGATGCCTCAGCAGTGGTGTTCCTTATGGCCAACCTGGAATCGATACTGAAACGGTACGGCAACCGAGGATACCGGGCGGCTCAACTGGAGGCGGGAATCATCGGCGGAAAGCTCTATCTCAGCGCCCATTCCTTGGGAATGGGCGCCAGCGGACTGACCTTCTATGATGACGAAGTTACCGAGTTTTTCACGCCTCATGCCGCCGGTAAAAGCGCTATGTTCGTAGCGCCTTTGGGAGTGACTGCGGCGCAGAACCGGGTGCGACCCTTCCGCTCTCGAATTGCTATGACCCTGGATGCCCAGTCCCGGCGCGCTCCCCGCTCCCCAGAGATAGCCCAATAGGGGCAGCCCAATTTTGGCAGGCGTAAGAGCCGTCCGGGCTTTGGCCCGGGCGGCAACGTAACCCTCGCGAATCGCATCCTGTTTTCAGGGTCTGGGCCAAGTTCCTGATGGCCCGCGCCATACCCCCTGACCTTTAGGCCAGCGCAAGAACAGCGGATTTTATAATTGGCGTGGACTTTGCGCATACCCTGAACGCCGCTTGCGCCCGGTTGACATTACTACAAAGGGCAAACGGGATTTTAGTACGGGCTGAACCCCGCTTGCGCCCGGTTGACATTGGAAAGCGCATTAGTATATATTCCTTTCCAACTGAAGCGGGGGGATTTTCTCCTCAGAGTGTATTAGTTTCAGCCAATCTCGGAGCAGATTAGGGGGATTTTCGGCCCGCCGTTCGCAAAGAGTCCTCGATTCAACAGCCGGCGTTGTCTCTCAACCCAAGGTGGTTCAGCATTACTCTACTCATACAAAACAAACTGGAGCGCCGGGGTATTAACGCTCCGGCTTAACTGAAGAGCCATCCGTCACCTGCGTGAAGGATTATTGCTTACGTGAAGGATTATCGCTATGAGCGTCGACACCAGCAACGTTATCCTGGAAGTTGAAGACCTCCAAACCTATTTCTTCAATCGCGATTCAGTAGTCAAAGCGGTGGACGGGGTCAGCTTCTACCTTAGACAGGGTGAAACCTTGGGCATTGTGGGAGAATCGGGCTGCGGTAAGACAATGACTGCCCTTTCTCTGTTGCGTTTGGTGCCACCCCCAGCCGGCAAAATCGTTGGCGGAGAAATCCGGCTGAACGGAGAAGACCTGCTACAGAAGAGCGACGACGAAATGCGCCATATACGGGGTCGGCAAATCTCCATGATTCTTCAAGACCCTCAAACTTCCCTTAACCCGGTGTTCACCATCGGTAACCAGTTGATGGAAGCTTTGGGAATGGCCCGGAGGGATGGCCGCAAGAACATGATAACCCGGGCCGTTGACGCCCTGCGCAACGTAAATGTGGCGGCCCCGGAGCGGCGGTTAGAAGATTTCCCTCACCAAATGAGCGGCGGCATGAAGCAGCGGGTAGTGGGGGCCATCGCCCTATCCTGCGAGCCGGGCGTCATTATCGCCGATGAGCCAACCACTGCCCTCGACGTGACCATCCAGTTACAATACTTAAGACTGCTGAAGGAAATCCAGGCCGAGACCGGCTTGGCTATTATTTTCATCACCCACGATTTCGGCGTAGTCGCCCGGATGTGCGACCGGGTGGCGGTGATGTATGCCGGACGGGTCGTCGAAAACGGGCCGGTGCGGGATTTATTTAATAGCCCTTCCCACCCCTACACTCAGGCGCTGATTGCGTCAGTACCCAAGTTGGAGGAGCGAACCGACCGGCTGTATTCCATCGATGGGCAGCCGCCGTTGCTATCCAACCTGCCGGTAGGCTGCCGGTTTGCCGACCGGTGCGAATACGCCCGAGACCATTGCACCAGTGAATATCCGCCCTCTTACACCATCAAAGAGGGCCATACTGCCGACTGTTGGAGGTTGGACGAATCATGGTAGAAACGGCGGAACATGAAACCCTGATTCAGGTCGATAATCTAAAAAAGTATTTTCCCGTCACCAAAGGCCTGATAATGATGAAGACCATTGGGCATGTCCAGGCGGTGGACGGAATCAACTTTTCCATCGGACAAGGGGAAACCTTGGGCTTGGTGGGCGAGTCTGGTTGCGGCAAGACCACCACCAGCAAACTGATGCTCCGGCTGGAACGCCCAACGGAGGGACAGATACTACTTGAGGGCAAGGATATTCAGGGCTTCCGCGGTACGGAACTTCAGGACTACCGAACCACGGTTCAAGCGGTGTTTCAGGACCCTTGGTCGTCCCTCAGCCCCCGGATGCGGGTGCGGGACATTATCGCCGAACCTCTGGTGGTGAACCGGCAGGTAACCCAGCAGGAGAAACAGGAACGGGTAAGCGAAGTGATGAGCCAGGTGGGTTTGCACGCCGAGCAGGCCACCAACTACCCCCACGAGTTCAGCGGCGGCCAGCGGCAGCGGATCGCTGTCGCCAGCGCTCTGGCTTCCTTTCCCAAGATGATTGTGCTAGACGAGCCAGTATCTGCGCTGGATGTGTCCATCCGCGCCCAGATAATGAACCTTCTGGTAGACTTGCAAGGCCAATACAACGTCAGTTACCTGCTAATTGCCCACAACTTGGCTACCGTGCGTTATATGGCGCACCAGACCGCAGTAATGTACTTGGGTCAGATTGTAGAGTATTCGGAAACGGAGGAGCTATATCAGAACCCGCTCCACCCTTATACCAAGGCCTTGTTCTCAGCGGCCTTGCCCTCGCACCCGGACTTGGTGCGGGAGGAGATAGTGCTGACCGGCGAGGTTCCCTCGCCAATCAATCCTCCCTCCGGCTGCCGGTTCCATCCGCGTTGCCCTTTCGCTATGGACAAGTGCTCGGAAGAAGCGCCAGTGGACCAAGAAGTAGCCCCAGGCCACCGGGTTTCTTGCCACCTGTACTAGGCAATAGGCAAGGCTAGATTCAACCAGGCTCGGCTCCGCGCCGAAAATGCAACAGGCCGAGGAGAAGCGTTACCCTCGGCCTGTTCCTTTACTTCCGATACTCCTAAAAAGAACGGCTATTCATCCCATTCCGAATCGCCATCGCCTCCATAGCTTGCCGGCGCATCCCCGTCCTCGTCCAGTTCGCTCTCTTCCAAATACCGGAGCAGGTCATTGTCCAGATAAACCCGGCGCTCCCCCTTGCTACTGGTCGGGAAGGAGGAAATACTGTGCATACTGGGGTGCCGATAGATTTCGCGGATTATCAGGGAGATTCCCCAGTCGTTGACTCCGATAACCGCGGCCTCGTAGCGGTTGCCGCCGTCAATGAGTCGCAACAGACGGCGGGCCAGCTTGGGTTCCACCTGACCCAAGTATTCGTCATCACGAACATAGACTCGAATCGCTTGATTCTCTACCACCAAGTTCGCCAGCTCACCGGGGGCGATGCTGGCCGCTACACCGGCGGCGGCCGGTTTTTGCAGCACCGTAGTGCCGGATTTGCCGCTTTCGGCGATAAACAACCGGGGAACGCTACCCGTCTTTCTGACCTGCTTACCGCTATCCGGAATGTTTTCCAACTGTTCCAGACGGGTCAGGTTCTTCTTGGCGATGGTGTTATAAGGGGCCTTTAAGGCCACTTCGGCCAATACCTCCCGCGCCCGGCCGTATTCGTTAATCTCCATAAAAGCCCGGCCCAGTCGATTCATAGCATCAACATCGTCGGAGAAGAGGGAAAGAATGGCTTGATTAACCTCCGTGGCCCGTTGCCATTCCCCCTTTAAGGCGAGGGAAATAGCTTCCTTACTCCAGTCTCGCCTCAGTTTGGATTTGTCTGCAGTCCTAGTCGTCGTCATCTCAACTTGTCTCCATAAAATTAGGAATAGTCCAAATTATCAGTTCTTTTTACCGTCAACTCGGGAATACCCGATTAAAAAATCCATACTTAGTTGTTACACCATCGGCCAACATCCGGTCAAGTCGATTTTAAGGCATTTGTTAAGAAAACTCCGAAAAACTAGCAACGCTCTTTACTTCTCGCTTTTCGGTGACCGGCAACATCCGCGCTCCTGCCTAACGATTAAAGCGTAACCGAAGCCTATTACCCAAGTATTACGCCGGAAGCCGTCTGACGACATTTCGCCATTGGGTTAGCGCCGCAAACGCCAACGGATTTTTATCACATCCCAGGCCATACTGACGGAATCCCGAAAGGGACGCACTTTGCTGCCTTCCCGATAATACCAGTCAATGCCGATTTCCCGGACGACCAACCTCATCTGTCGGGCCAGGTACAGCGCCTCTACGTCAAAGGCGAACCCTTCCACCTTTTGACGCTCAAATAAGTCCGCGGCAATCTCGCCCCGAAAACACTTAAAACCGCACTGGGTATCTCTTAAGCCAGGCAAAGCCAGAGCTTGAATTAAGAGGTTGAAAAACCGGCCCATCAGCCGGCGGCGTCTCGGCTCGCCGATGCGCCTGGAGGCCCCCATTTCCCGGGATCCAACTACAATATCCACACCCTCAACGCGGGGCGGGAGAAAACGCATAACCTGTGCAATAGGCATCGAAAGGTCTGCATCGCACAGGAACAGGTACTTGCCCAAGGCGGCCAGCATACCTTGCCTTACCGCCCCGCCTTTTCCCCGATGCGCCAGGGAAAGCAGCCGGATTTCCGGCTGTCCAGCGGCGAAGGCAGATACCACTTGAGCCGTAGCGTCAATGCTCCCATCATCAGCCACCACTATTTCCCAAGAGAAGTCCTGGGTCTGGAGAAAGACGCTGACTTGCTCCAGGGTAGAGTGAATACGCGCTTCTTCGTTAAAAGCCGGAATAACAACCGATAGGAAGGGCTGGGTCAAGGGGCCTCCGGGCGGAATACAGGACAATTGCCAAGTTCTCCGAAATCCGCTCTTGACGAGCGGGGCGAACCACTATCGAACCGGCCCTTCGACCGACCCAGAATGGGTAAAGGGGATGCATAAATAACCTTAATAACCATGCAATCGTCTCGGGAACAATCGTCCTGGGGCTGAATGACGGACGGAGTTATTCCCTCGCGTCGAGTTGGAAGCGAGAGCAGCGGTTCCGAGATGCCCAATGTGGGGATTATTCCCTCGCCTCAAGTTGGAAGCTACAATTTCTCTTGACATTGGCTCTAGGCGCAGGTTATTCCCCCGTGTTAAGTTGGAAGCCCCGGTGCAGCAAGCGAACCGCATCGGCTACCTGCTCCTCCCGGATGATGCAGGAAATGCGAATTTCCGAGGTGGTTATCATATCTATGTTAATGTTACCTTCGGCCAGAATGCGAAACATACGGGAGGCGTATCCCGGCGTGTTCTGCATGCCCGACCCAACCACTGTCACCGAAGCGAGGGTCGGGTCGCTGACTACCTCGGCCGCTCCCAGCCCCGCCAAGGCAGCTTCCACTTCACGAATGGCCCGGGGCAAATCGGAGCGCGTGACGGTGAAACTGATGTCGGTAGTACGTTCTACGCTGGTGTTCTGCACGATCGTATCAACGCTGACCCCCACATCGGCTAGTGGCTCGAAAAGGGCAGCGGCAACACCGGGACGGTCCGGCGCCGACCGCACCGTAATCTTCGCCACGTTGGACTGATAGGCAATGCCGGTAACCTTGACCCGGTTTTCCATCCCCTTCATTTTCGCTACCTGATGAATAAGAGTTCCAGACGCATCGCTGAAGCTGGAGGCCACGTAGATTGGCACCTGATAGGCGGCTCCCAATTCGATGGAGCGGGGGTGCATTTTGGCCCCATAGCTGGCAAGTTCCAGCATTTCCTCATAGCCGATTTCGGCCAGCTTCCGAGCTTCCGGCGCAACCCGGGGGTCGGCGGTATAGATGCCGTCCACATCGGTATATATGTCGCAGCGTTCAGCCGCCAGGGCCGCCGCCAGGGCCACGGCGGTGGTGTCGGAACCGCCCCTTCCCAAGGTAGTAATATCCAGGGCATCGGTTATCCCCTGGAACCCAGCCACGATGACCACCTTTCCTTCGGCCAGTTCGTTCTTGACCCGAGCCGGGTCTATGCTGTGAATGCGAGCCTTCCCGTACATTGTATCGGTATGTATGCCGGCCTGGAAGCCGCTGAGCGTAATTGCGTCATAGCCCAAGTTGCGCAAGGCCATAGCCACCAGGGTGCAGGATACTAGTTCTCCCGTAGAAAGAAGCAGGTCCAGTTCTCGCAGGTCCGGGTCCGGCGCAACAGTGCGAGCTAGTTCAATCAGATCATCGGTGCTGTCCCCCATCGCTGAGGCAACTGCCACAATATCGGCGCCGCCATCTTTGACTGCGCCAATGCGCCGGGCCACATTCAAAATCTTCCCGGCGTCGGCCACCGAACTACCGCCGTATTTATGCACTACCAACGCCAACCTTAATACCGCCTCCTCAACTTGACCTGGGCTACCCGCTACTTACTAGGTATGCGCCCCGCTCCGTCGGTTTGGTTACTTCAAGCCGGCCGGGGACTCCGGTTAACCTCGCCGCCTCAAACATTTCGTAAGCCACCGTCATTTCTCGCCCCTCAGTCAGCGCCAGGATCGTGGAGCCACTGCCTGAAACAAATACGCCCAACGCGCCAGCAGCCCGGGCCGCCGCAGAAATTCTCTCTACCGCCGGAAAGAGGGGCAGACGGTAAGGTTGGTGCAGCTTGTCCTGAGTAGCGACTTCAAGATATTCGGGACGATTAAAGCCCATTCCCGCCACCATCAAGGCCACCCGACCCATGTTGAACACGGCATCGGCTACGCTCACCTGCCGCGGCAAAACTGCCCGGGCGTCAGCCGTAGCGATCCGGACTTCCGGTATAAACAACACGGCATGCAATTCCGGCGGCGTCGGTATCGCCGCCGTATATAGCTGCGGCCCATCGGACACCACCAACTGAAGTCCTCCCAGAACGGCGGCGGCCACGTTGTCGGGGTGTCCTTCAATGGTCGCCGCCATTTCCAGCAGTTCGTTGGGCGAATAGGGGCTGCCGCACAGGGTATTAGCCGCAACCAGTCCCCCGGCGATGGCGGCAGCGCTGCTACCCAGACCCCGGCTTAAGGGTATAGCGTTGTGGCAGCGCAACCGGAGCGGCGGCATTTCCAGATCGGCTTCGTCAAAGAGAAACTGCATCGCCCGGTAGGTCAAGTTGCCGGAGTCGGTAGCCAATTCCTCAACGCCCTCGCCGACAACTTCGACCGACGAAGCGTCTTCAGCCCCCGCCTCGACCGGCAGCGCCTCCAGCCGATTCCACAAGTCCAGAGCCAGGCCCAGACAGTCGAAGCCAGGCCCCAAGTTCGCGGTGGTGGCCGGCGCCCTTACTTCTATTGACTGAGTTGGTTGAAAATCACTCATAGCTAAAATTATAGGGAGAAAGCAGTCCTTAAGCAATTAGTCCCCAGCTTGCTTGCACGACGATTGCAAATCGGTTTAGCCCCAATCACTCCCTCGCCGGCAAGCCCAGCGCGCCTTAACCCGCCATTCCCGCGAAAGCAGGAAGTCAGCGCCCCCGGTTTACCCGGAAATGCCGGCAGTAGTGGTTATTTCTACCAGGTTGTCCGCCGCTCCGAAATTCACGATTATAGTAGTGCGGGCCGGGTAGTCCTGGGGGAAGAACTCGGCATAGACTTCGTTAAACCCGGTCAGGTCCTCCCGGTTGGTAACATAGCAGGTGTTGGTCAGCACGTTGTCCAGCGACGTTCCCGCCGCCGCCAAAATCATCTTTATCCGCTCCAGAGCATAGCGGGTCTGCTCCCGAATGTCCGCCCCGGATTTCCCCGTAGCCGGATGGCGACCGGTGCAGCCCTGAACAAATACCAGGTCGCCAAAGCGGGTAGCTTGAGACAAGGGGTTACTGCCCTGAGCAATCTGTTCGCAGGTGATTATCTCTTTCTGTGACATAGCGTCCATCCTTCAATTGGCTTGGTCTCATCCGGCATACTATATACCTGACTGTCTTATGTCAATTCGACCGCCAGCAGCCCAAAGCCGGTAAATTTCAAGCATAAGTTCGTAGATTAAAGGGGGTGTCCTCAATGCAAGGTGAACCGCAAGCCGCTGCTTCCGGCCCGGTGGCGGAAGCAGCCCGCATTACCAGCCTGGACCTGATCCGGGGCGGGGCGGCGCTGGGCATCCTACTAATGAACGTCGTGGTATTCAAGTTCGGGCCAGTTCCGGCATTGAATCTCAGCGCTGGAGGTTCCGAAACTCGGTTGGACTGGGCGGTGGGCATCTTCGGGGAAATTTTTATCGACCAGAAGTTTATGGGCCTCTTCTCCCTCCTTTTCGGGGCCGGGGTGATGCTGTTCATCGAGCGAGCCGCGACCAGGGGCCGGCGGGCTATTCTGTTAAACCTTTGGCGCAATACCCTGCTGTTAATAATTGGCATCCTCCATACCCTGCTGTGGGAGGGCGATGTTTTGGTGATTTACGCCCTTTCTTCCCTCTTGCTAGTTGCCTTGAGAAAACTGCCACCCAAAACTCTTGGGGCCATCGGCGTTGGATTTTTCATGCTCTCGGCGGCCAACGAACTCCTAATGCAGTTTATCGCCAACGGAAGCGACATCTCTCTGGCCGGAGTTTGGACGCAGCCGGACTCCGAAATGGAAGGGTTAATCGGCTTGTTACTGGCTTCCAACTACTTTATGCGCGGGCTGGGAATGATGCTTTTAGGCGCCGGATTGTATCGGCTCGGTTTTATGGCGGGGGATAAGCCGCCTCGAATTTACCGCATGACTGCCAGCATCGGATTGAGCGCTGGGCTGACCTTATCCGCTTTAGGAATAAGCTTTGTGGCGCTAAACAACTTCTCCCGAGAGGTAGCCTTCATCGGTTTGATTCCCAACACTCTAGGAACTATCCCCGCCGCGCTGGGCTATATGAGCCTCATCATTCTGTGGGATCGGAGCGCCGACAACCGGCTGAAGCAGCGCCTCCGGGCCGTTGGCCAGATGGCCTTGACCAACTACCTGGCCCAGAGTGTCCTGGGCGTCCTGTTCCTGACCCTCCTGTTGAACGACATCGCGGTGAACCGGGCCGGGATGCTGCTTTTCGTCCTGGCGGTGTGGGTCTTGCAGTTGTGGTGGTCGCCAGCCTGGCTCAGCCGTTTCCGCTTTGGCCCGACCGAGTGGCTCTGGCGCATTGCCACCTATCGCCAGGGGCAGCCCCTGTTAATCAGAAATTAGCCATTGCGAATTACGAACCGATAAAATCCGTTCAGTACAGAGCGCAAGGGGTAAAGGGGTAATCAAAGCTATCCCGGTCGACTCGTGATTCTTGATAAAATAGCCCAGTTGAGACCGACCTTCGCGTTGACGCCCGGAATACCGCCGTGCCACCATGATCCGCGTTATGGAACAGCAAATCATACGCAACTTTTGCATCATCGCCCACATCGATCACGGCAAATCCACCCTGGCCGACCGCTTTCTCGAGATCACCGGCGCCGTCCGGCCTCAGGACATGAAAGCGCAGTTCCTGGAACAGATGGAACTGGAGCGTGAACGGGGCATAACCATCAAGGGCAAGGCGGTGACGATGTCGCATCGCGCTCCCGATGGCGTCGAGTAACAACTCAACCGCTTCGATACCCCCGGCCACGTGGACTTTTCCTACGAAGTGTCCCGCGCCCTGGCCGCCGGTGAGGGCGCGCTGCTGGTGGTGGACGCCACCCAGGGCGTGGAGGCGCCGACCATCGCCAACATCCTGATGGCCCTGGAGTACGACCTGGAAATGATCCCAGTCATCAATTAGGTGACCTCCCCTCCGCCGAACCGGAACGGGTCGCCGCCGAACTGGAGCAGATCTTCGGCTTCCGCCGCGACGAGGTGATGTTCGTTTCCGCCAAAGACGGCCTAGGTTGCCGCGAATTGCTGGACGCCATCGTGGAGCGCGTGCCGCCGCCCAAGGGCGGCGCGGCAGATCCCTTCCGCGCCCTGGTGCTCGATTCCACCTACAGCACCTATAAGGGCATCATCGACTATGTGAGCGTCGCCGACGGCAGCATCTCGAGCCACGATCGCCTGCGGGTAATGTCCTCCGGCAAGTCGGTGGAAATCATGGAGGTAGGCGTCTTCGCGCCGGAACTCACATCGACGGACGTGCTGTACGCCGGCCAGGTCGGATACGTCGCCACGGGATTCAAGGACGTGCAGGAAGGCGCCGTAGGCGATACGCTGACCAATACGCCGCTTCTGCCAAGGCCCCTCTGCCCGGCTACGTTGAACTGAAGTCGTGGTATTCGCCGGTTTGTATCCCTCGGACGGCGAGGACTACACCAGGCTGCGCGCCGCATTGGAGAAACTCAAGCTCAACGACGCCTCGCTGACCGTTGAGCCGGAGAACAGCGGCGCACTGGGCTTCGGGTTCCGCTGCGGTTTCCTCGGACTGGTACCCCTGGAAATCGTGCAGGAACGCCTGGAGCGGGAGTACGACCTAGACCTCATCGTGACCGCGCCCAGCCTGGCCTACGAGGCGCTGCTGACCGGTGGCGCGGTGGTTCGGGTGGACAACCCGTCCCTGCTGCCCCAACCCAACGCCATCTCGGAAATCCGCGAACCTATCCTGGGCGTCACCATCGTCGCTCCCAGCCGCTCCGTGGGAGCGGTGATGGAACTGATGCACGCCCGACGCTCCGAGTTCCGCCGCATGGAGTACATCTAGGGCGAGGGCGGGAAGAACGGCAACAGCGCGGCATCAGGGCAATCGGACCAGAACCGCGTGGTGATGGAATACACCTGCCCCTAGCCGAAATGCTGGTCGACTTCCACAACCAGCTAAGATCCCGCACTCCGGGCTACGCCTCCCTGGACTACACCTTCGAGGGATACCGGGGCGAGGGATACCGGGCCGCTTCCCTGGTGCGCATCGACATCCTGGTGAACCAGACGCCGGTGGAAGCCTTGAGCATGATCAGCCACCGGGACAACGCCGAGGTCCCGGGCCGCAGCATCGTGGAAAAGCTGCGCGCCACCATCCCGCGCCAAATGTTCGAGGTGCCCCTTCAGGCCGCCGTCGGCAGCCGCATCATTGCCCGCAAAACCGTCCGCGCCATAGGCAAGGACGTCCTCTCCAAATGCTACGGCGGCGACATAACCCGCAAACGGAAGCACCTAGAAAAGCAGAAGGAAGGCAAAAAGCGCCTGAAGCGCGTTGGCCGGGTGGAGGTGCCGCGGGAGGCGTTTTTAAGCCGGCTGAAGATCGGGGACGAGGGGTAAAATGTTCGAAGTCAATATAGGCTTGGAGCACCCGGGCGGGGATTTCTACCCGGTTGATGCGATTGTGGAGTGGTTGCGCTTGGGTTGGGGTGGCCCGATTGACTAACACCGTCAGGACGCTTTGAGCTTGATAGACGGTTCGTAAGGACAGCATGGGCGACCAACGTTGAAAATGCGCTCATATTGAACTTTTTGCCGTTTGTCATGCAACTGCCCGCCCCAATCCCCCTGGGTTGAGGCGGGCACGATAACCGGATCGCCGGTGGCTACTTGAAGTGCGGGATCACATCCTCGGAGATGCACTTCAGGGTGTCCATGATCACCTCGCGGGGGACGGAGGAGGTCCAGTTGCACTCGAACATAATCTCGTCGGTGGTGAAGGCTTCCCGGAACATGTGGATCTTCTCGACCACCTCTTCCGGAGTGCCGAAGAGGTTGACTTCCTCGGTGGCCTCCGGCCCGGCGCTGCCCGCGTCGGTGCTACCGATGGCAACCCGGCCGGCGTAGTAAATCCGGGCCAGGTTCATGAGGTCTTCAACCCGGCGGTTCGCCTTCTCCTGGGTGTCGGCTACCAGAGTGGGCACACGGACCACGGTGGTCGGCTCACCCTCGTGCCCAGCGTCAATCCAGGCTTTCCGATACGCCTTCACGTCTTCCCGCAAGATGGCGGAGCCGCGAAGGTTGTGCGGGGAACTGCCGGCGCCGATGGCGATTCGATAGCCACGCTCGCCCATGGGCACGAAGCTCTCCTGGCTGTCCACCGGGAGCAGCATGGGCATGGGCTTTTGCACCGGCTTGGGGATGCTCATGTAGTCTTCGTAGAAGGCGGGATAGTTGAAGTACTTGCCCTCAAACCCGGAGAATCTGTCCTCGTTCCAGAGCTGCTTGAGGAGTTCCAGGTACTCGTAAAAGTATTCCCGGCGTTGGTCGGAGCCCCGAGTGCGAGCGCCCGGGCCGTATATGAACCGGCCCTCGCTGACCTGATCCACTATGGCGACCTGTTCCGCGACCTGGAAGGGATCCTCCAGCTGGAGGTTGTCAAAAGCGTAGCGTTCGTGGGGAAGCGCCCGCTCTGATACCGTCTCCCCTGGTAGCCGCAGGGTCGGGCGGTGGATGGAGGTGCCGATCCGGATGTTCTCGGTGTGGTTGGCCAGGACGGCCGACAGCATGAGCGACTGGGGATCCATGCTGCCTTGGGTGGAGAAGTGGCCGCCGCCGAGCCAAACGTAATCCCATCCCGCGTCTTCAATGTGTTCGATTTCCTTGAAGTTCTGCTTATACGCCGCGGCCTCCAGGAGCTTGCCGCCCTGATATTCGGGGTCCCAGGGAACCTTGCCGCCTTCGTACACGGCGTTCCAAGTAGTGAACAGTCCAAAATCCATGATCGACCCTCCATCGCGCGCGGACGATACATTCCATCATTGTGGCCGATGTTAGCATCGGCCACAGAGAGCGTCAAGCCGCCTTGCGCGTGTCGCGCCGAAACGGACGCTCCGGCGTCGGTGAATATGTTGCCTGCCCATAAATCAACGTTGCAAGTTCCCATACTCTGCGTCTTCGCGCCTTCGCGTCTTTGCGTTCCCTAATAAACCTTGTATTCCTCCAGCGCCTCCACATCCAGGTGCAACCCTAATCCCGGCTCGTCCGGCGCGATTATCTCGCCGCTGTCCCACTCGGGCAGCACACTATTCAGCTGGTAGTACACCGGGTCCCGTTCCTCCTCGAAAACCTCCACGAAGAGGCCGTGGGAGTGGGCCGGGAGCAGTTGGATCGCCAATTGCGGCTCCTCGTGGTGGGCCATCCAGATGCACGGCATCTGGGCCGCGCCAGCCACCCGCCGCCATTCGGAGATGCCGCCGCAGATGGCCGCGTCGATGTTCAAAATATCCACCGCCTCGGTATCCATCAGGCGCTAGCCGCCCCACGAACTGCTCTCCCCCTGGCCGGCGGCCACCGGGATGCCCGTGCGGAGACGCACCTGTCGCATATCATTATCGGCGTTCTGCCAGCGGCAGGGCTCTTCCAGCCACGCCAGGCCCATCTCCTTCGCCGGCCCGGCGAACTCCAGAGCTTCATCCAGCGTCCACGCCTGGTTGGCGTCGCACACAATGATGAAGTCGTCGCCCAGGGTGTCGCGGATGGCACGTACCCGCAGCAGGTCGTCGGCCACGGCGACGCCGCCCACCTTGAGCTTAACACCGCCGATGCCCCGTTCCCTATGGTGGAGCAAATCCTCCACCATAAAAGCCGTATCCCGGCCCGGCACATAGTAGGCGAACCGCACCACCGGAGCGCGGTCGGCGTAGCCCGCCCAGGAGCGTCCGCACCGGAACGCCCAGCGCCTTCCCGGCGATGCTGAGCCAGCTGCTCCTCTTTCTCGATGACGGCGATGCTCAGCTCGGGCGAGCGTTCCCGCAGCTGCATCGCGGTGGACAACCCGATGATGCCACCGCCTACGATGGCTACGTCGTACTGCCGCGTTTCCACCGATGCGGAGCCGTTTGCGTTTGTCGTCATAAGCTACTCTCCTAAATCTCGTGAAACGACACAGCAGTCGTTATCACTGTCACAAAGAAAAGCAACAGCGAGAAGGCGGTGAACATTCAGATCAGCACAAGTTTTCGAGAGATGCAAACCAGGGCAGTTGACATCGCAAAGAAGATGGTGAACGTTGCGATGACGAAGCCACCTTCCCAGCCAACTCCCCGTCCTCCTCCGGTCACGATTTCCAAGCCGATCCGGTTGCCTATCGATACTATGCAAAGTACTATGCAAAGTCCCTAGGGGAATGTCTATCCCCGGGTAATCGGCCTCTGGCTCCCCCTAGATTTCCCGGCACTCGTACGACGCTAGAAATACCGCAAGATCGGCTTGCGCATCTTCCTTGTCATCCGCCAGAAGCCGTCGCAAAACCTCCCTGCTGTCCATGTCGGCATTATCCACGGAGGTTGAAACGCGCCAGCGTTCTCACGTCACCAAGGAAATTGCGAAACCCCAGATTTTGTTTCCGGCCAGGCCATTGCTTCGCCTGACCTGTGCTGCAAATAAGGTTCCACATCGTCGTAATCCAAGGAACGCAACAGGCTCAAGTCGGCCCGGTCGAGCGGCGCCGAACGTTTTCCGGGAGAGCGCCGGCGGGCGTAATTTCAGTCCGCATGCTCGGCAATAGCGACGACAGCCACCGTGGAGAGCTTGCGCCCGCTTTTGCTCGGCCGGCGGGATTTCGTTGCCCCACGACGATGGCTTGGCATTCGGCGCCCGTTGCCTTTGCCAGAGCGCGGGCGCGCCGCACCGCGCTGCTCACGGTGAAGCCGATTTCCACGACCGCACAGGCGCTTTGCCCAGCCGCGTTTTGGCCGACGCGGATGATGTCAGCGTCCAGCAGGTCCTCGTATTCATCATAGCTAATGGTATCGGCGTCTTTCAACAGCGCCAGGAAAGCGTCGTCCGTTTCGCCCCAAGTAGTACTCTTCGTTCAGCGCCCAGCCGATGCCCTGGAGGGCGGCGCCCTGGATCTGCCCTTCCACGTAGGACGGGTGGATGGCGGTGCCGGCGTCCTGAAGGGCGGTGTAGCGCAGGATATCCACCTTTCCGGTTTCCTCGTCCACTGCCACATCAGCGATGTGCAGCGCGTAGGCCCCGCCCACGCCGGGGGGGGGGGGGGGCGATACGTTAAGCCCGCCCGACGATGGGCCCGCCGGTGCCGTTGAGCCGGGAAGCCAGTTCCCGGAACGTGAACTGCAGTTCCGGCTCCGACTTATGCTGAATCACGTTATGCTGGATCACGCCCTTGTCGAATTCCACATTCTCGGGGTCAATATCCCAGATGCGGGCGGCGCGGTTGATCATCTGCTGCTTCACGTCATGAGCGGCCTCGGGTGAACCCGGGGCGCGGTAGGCCACCGTCCACCACCGGGTCATGGGGGGCGACCCAGTTGGGTGAACCCGGGGCGCGGTAGGCCACCGTCTTGGGATAGTTCAGCGCCACATCAGCGGCTTCGACCTTCCCGTTGGCGATGTTTTGTAGCAGGAGAGCGCGCAGTGCGCGCCCGGGTTAACCGGCGAGCCGGGATATGCGCCGGCTTCGTAGTACAAGGCCACGTCGGCGGCCGTGATCTTGACGTCGTTGGTGGCGCCCATCTTCACCTTCATGTACCCGCCAGAGGTGGGGCCGGTACCCTCGAACACCTCGATGCGGGACATCTGGATCTTCACCGGGCGACCCGTCTTGCGGGACAGGGCCACCACCGGCTCCAGATACACCAATGTCTTGCCGCCGAACCCGCCGCCAATCTCCAACTGAGCGACCAGCGCCTTGGATACCGGAATGCCCAGAATGGTCGAAGTCTGGTCGCGGACGTTGAAGTGGACCTGGCTGCTGCACTAGATGTGCAGCGAATCGTCGGGGTTCCACAAAGCGGTGGCCGCATGGGGTTCGATGTAGCCCTGGTGGACGGACTTGGTGCGGAACTCCCGCTCCACCACTACGTCGGCGGCAGCGAACCCGGCCGCAATGTCGCCGGTCTCGTAGAAATAGCGGTTGGGCACATTGCCCACCTTGCCGGCATCGCCCTCGCCCAACAGCCCGCCGGGGCGGATGTTGGGGTCGTTCACGTTGGCCAACCGCTCGTGACCCAGCGGCGCGTCGTCCCGCATGGCCTCCAGCACGTCGGTTACGGGCTCTAGTACCTCATAGTCAACTTCGATGCGGGCCAGGGCCAACTCGGGCCTCGTGGGGACTGTCGACGGCGACGGCGGCGATAGCGTGACCCTTGTAGAGGGCTTTCTCCGCAGCAAGGCAGTTGTTGCTGAGGAACTTGGGGTTGATCATCGCCCCTTCGCCCAGGTCAAACAGCCGTCCGCCCAACTGGGACAAGTCGGCGGAGGTCACCACCCCGTGGACGCCGGGCATAGTCTCGGCTTTGCTGGTGTCGATACCCCTGATGCGGGCGTGAGCGTGGGGGCTGCGCAGGATCTTGGCGTGGAGCATTCCCGGCAGGTGCATGTCGGCCCCGTACTGCGCCCGTCCGGTAACCTTGTCGGTACCGTCGTGGCGTATCGGGCGGCTGCCGATGACGCTATCACCGCTGGTGGCGGCGGATTGCTGAGGGGTGGTCATGGTTCACCTCGCAATGGTAGCGACGGGCCTGGCGTGATGCGTCATATTACCATAGCGCCTCATAACAGCGATGGAATGATGACGCTGATCACGGTGGCGATGATGCCAGAGATAATGATGACGCTAATCCAGCGGTTTTCGCGCCGGAAGCCGGTAATGTTGGCGTTCATTTCGTTGCGCAGGGCGCCAATTTCCTCGCGCACGCCCTCTATCCTTCTGGAAATGTCGGCGAAGCGTTCAATATAATCGCCCAGCCGCTCGTTAACCTGTTCGTAGGCCCCTTCCAGTCGGCTGATACGGCCTTCGGTAGTCATGGCTAGCTCTCCCAAATGGCGTAGGATGGATGGTATGACAACGACAGGACGATGGCATATTAGCATTTTAGGGCGCCGGCCCGCGTCGCATTATGGTGTCTTGCGCTATAATATCGCCCGCACTGGCAAGGCTGGGACGGCGGCAAACCGCTGCCGGCGGAGGTAACGCTGATTATGAAACCCCTGGATGGCATCAAGGTACTCGACCTGACCCGCGCCCTGGCCGGTCCATTCTGCGCCACGATGTTGGGCGATTACGGCGCCGACGTGATCAAAATCGAACAGCCCGGCGTGGGCGATAACACCCGCAAATGGGGCCCGCCGTTCATCGGCGAGGAGTCTGCCTACTTTTTGTAGGTCAATCGCAACAAACGCAGCCTGACCCTGAACCTCCGGGACGAGAAGGCCCAGCAGGTCTTCCTGAAGCTTGCCGCCGACGCGGACGTTATCGTGGAGAACTTCACTCCCGACGTTATGACCAACTTCAACCTGGGCTACCAAGACGTGAAGAAAGTCAACCCGGCCATCGTTTATTGCTCCATTTCCAGTTTCGGCGCCACGGGTCCCTACCGAGATCGACCGGCCTACGACCAGATCATGCAGGGCGTCAGCGGCCTGATGAGCATAACCGGCGACCCGGGCGGAGATCCGCAGAAAGTCGGCATCGCCGTAACCGACATCGGCGCCGGCATGTGGGCCGTCTTCGCCATCATGTCCGCCCTGTACCACCGCAACTCGCCGCAAGGGAAAGTTCCGGTCAATATATCGACCTTTCCATGCTGGACGCCCAAGTGGCATGGATGACCTACCAGGCCGGATACTACTTCGCCACGGGTAAAGCCCCCCAGCGGTTGGGCGCCGCCCACCCTACGCTGGTTCCCTACCAGGCTTTCATGGGCAAGGACGGCAAGTATTTCAACGTGGCAGTGGGTTCCGACCGCCTCTGGAACCGGTTCTGCGCTGGCATCAACCGCATGGATCTCCACCAACACCCAGACTATTCCAACAACGGCGTGCGCGTGAATAATCGCTCTAGCCTGGCGCCCCTGCTGCAGGAACACTTCCTGACCAGCGACGCCGACGATTGGGTCGCCGACCGGCAAGCCATTAGCGTTCCGGCCGGCCCCATCAACGACCTGGCCAACGTTTTCAACGACCCCCAAGCGCTGCGCCGCGAAATGCTCACGAAGATGCTGCACCCGACGCTGGGATCGGTCAAGCAGACCGGGCTGCCCGTCAAGTTCTCGGAACCCTCCGGCGCGCTGGACAAGCGCCCGCCTCTGCTGGGCGAGCGCAACCGAGCAATCCTGGCCGGACTGGGGTATTCCGACGCGGAAGTCGATCAGATGGAGACGGCCGGCGTCATATAACGCCAGATCACCCGCAGGGTCTGGAGCAAGGCGAGATGGATCTTGGACTGCAAGATACTGTTGCGTTGGTGGTCGATTCCCATTTGGAACAAATACAACCAAATACAACAATGTTGCAGGACGCCCAGGAATTTCTACGCCGGGAAAATCTTCCCGCGTGGTTGATTTACGATTACCTCTACCTCGGCTGCAACCCGGCGCTGGCGCAGATTGCCCCCTCCCCCCCGTCGGGCCACGGGACCCGACCCGTTTTCCTGCTGGCGCCGGCCGACGGATCGCCCCGCCAGCTGACCCATCACGTGGACTCCGGCAAGTTCGCCGACGCGGTCGTCGATACGGTGGTGTACCGCAGCCGCGCGACGCTGGAAAACGCCTTGCGCGATGCCTTGGCCCAATACGACCGCGTGGCTATGGAGTAATCGCCGCGCAATGAACTGCCCGGGTGTCCCGCGTGGACGCCGGCACGGTGGAACTGGTGCGCAGCATGGGACCGGCGGTGGTCTCCTCGGCCGACCTGATGCAATACGTTACGCAACGCTGGTCTCCGGAACAGCTGGCCGGACACAAACGCGCCATCGTGCTCGTTACTGCCCCGTAATCGTCCCGGCGAAGTCCAGCTCCAGCGGGATGGTGTCCTCCACGCTCACCACTATGGCAACCCGGGGTTTGTCCATCCCAAAGTCGTCGAAAGTGAACTCGACGCTGGCCGACCCGGTTACCGTCCCGTCCTCGGCGAACTCCGCGGCGGCGTCCCAAGTTACTTCCCGCTTCTGGTCGCGCACCGTCAAATCCCCGGTGATGGTGAACTCCGCCGCCCCGCTGGCATCGCCGATAGGGGCGGGCAGACCGTCAAACGACTTGGGTACGAACACCACTTCCGGCCACCGGTCGGTCTCCAGAGTGCGGCCGCGGACGTAGCCATCCCGCCGGTCGCTGTCGGTACGCAGCGTGGCCGCCTGTACCACGATACGGCTCTCGGCGGCAATACGCTCCCATCGGCGGAAAACCACCGTGCCCAATACGTCGGCGGTTTCCCCGGTGGCTATCTTGGACCCGGTGTTGCCAGAACTTCCTCCACCTTGTAACGGGCGATGGTGTCCTCCACAAGGGTAAAAACCATCCCTCCGACGGCGCTGCTGACCGGCGCTTCCGTTGGCGGAACCGCGGTGTCGGTGGGCGAGGGAGCAGCGGTAGCCTCGGCCGGCGCTTGGGCCGGCGGCGCCGGCGTGTTGGTGGGCGGAGGCGGGACCGGAGTATTGGTCGCCGGCGGCGCAGTCGTAACCGCCGGCATGGCCGTTGGCTGCGGTGCGGCCGGTTGGGATGCCGTCGGCTCCTCAGCCGGCCCGGCGCAGGCCATGGCGGCAACAGCCACGGCGACGAAAGCAAACGCGGCTCTGGCAAAGACGGCGTGGCGGTTAAGTGCGTGCATGGGAATCAATCTCCTTAAGTCGGTCAGAGCAGTATAGCCGGGCGGTCGCCACGCTGCGGGAACTCGGCATCGGCGCTGGGGGTCTAATTGTATTGCCACATTTCGCTCACTAAAGCGGAGACAAGCGCCGAAATACCCCAAAACTGCGCCGGGAACCGTCGGCGCCTGCCAGGGCCTGTGCAAAGTCTTGGAAGAACGGCTCTTGGTCAGTTTGTTCTAATTGCCAGTGTACCAGCGGTCTCGCCTTTCGACAGGCCAAGCGGGAACGGAATGAGACGATTCTCGGACTTTGCACCGGCCCTGTGAGTTAATTCACATGGTTGACAATGACGCGCCGGCGGCGTACGCTTAATTATTGATACTTCATGTCAGTTATGTCATGGTTGGATGTTTACATTCATTGGTTAGCTGCCGTTTATTAATGATATGACATATCATTTCTATCTAAAAGGGGTTCGATATGAACACGCCGCACAAAGTACCTGTTACCACCATCACCGGTTTCCCCGGTTCCGGCAAGACGATCTTACTCAATAGAATCCTGAGTGAGCAGCGTGGAACTGGACGGATACGTGGGCCTGAACAAGGTTACCGTCGATGTGAGCGCAGGTACCCTGATGGTTGCCGTCGGACCCAGCGGAGCAGGCAAGAGCACCCTTCAATGCAATTGCCGGACTGCTCCCCGTTCACCAAGGGTGAGTGACCCTTAGTAAGGTGGACCGGCGAAGGCGGGCGTAGTCCTACGTCCTCCATAGCGACAGCGTCGGCAGTGTGGATGGCCTAGTTGCAGTGTCATCTCAACGGCACATCGTCTGCTGGCTGCAATTTCCAAGCGAAATCTCATCTGAATTTAACCTACCGGAGGATTCTATATGGACACGCCCCGCAAAGTACCTGTTACCATCCTCACCGGCTTCCTCGGCTCTGGCAAGACGACCCTGCTCAACCGGATCTTAACTGAGGAGCACGGCAAGCGCATTGCCGTGATCGAAAACGAGTATGGGGAGGTCGGCATCGATCAGGCCCTCGTCATCAACGCTGACGAGGAGGTATTCGAGATGTCGAACGGTTGCATCTGCTGCACGGTGCGCGGAGACCTGATTCGCGTACTCAACAATCTCAATAAGCGCCGCGACAAGTTCGACTATGTGTTGGTGGAAACCACCGGGCTCGCCGATCCCGGGCCGGTCGCTCAAACGTTCTTCATGGACGACGAGCTTCGCGCGGAGTACTCGCTTGACGGAATTGTCACGCTGGTCGATGCGGCCCACATCGACCAGCAGCTCGGCCGAAGCGACGAAAGCACCGAGCAAATCGCGTTCGCAGACGTTCTCGTCCTCAACAAGACAGACCTCGTCAACGGCGCGGCTCTTGACGGTTTGGAAGCTCGACTCCGAGGCATGAACCGAATGGCGCGAGTCGTGCGCAGCGAGCGGGCGAACATAGCCGTCGACACTGTACTCGACCTCGGCGCTTTCGACCTGGACCAGGTCCTCGAGCGTCGTCCCACCTTCCTCGAGCCGGAGTATCCCTTCGAATGGACCGGAGTCTATTCGCTGGATACCGGCCGCTACGAACTCAACCTCGCCGATGGACCCGATCCGGCGATGTCGCTCGTCGTCGCGTCCGACCAGGGCACGGATGACCTAGCCCTCCAGGAGGGTGCGGAGTGGTGTGTCCGGCAGTACGCCGAACCCGCGGAAATCATTCATCCGGGGGGAGAGATTCCGGTCGGGAGGCATGTGAACCTCCAGCTCGATGGCCTAGGGATCAAGTCCTTCTTCTTTGAAGTCGATACGCCGGGGCTGATTGGTCTTTACGCCCAGCACCTTGCGGAGGAGTTCGAGCTCCACCTGAGGACCGCGGATGGAGCAGTGGTTCCAGTCAAGGCCGACCGGACCTGGGTCGCCCAGCACGAGCACGACAATGAGGTGGGATCGATTTCTATCGAGATAGACGGCGACTGCGATCCCCAAAGGCTCAACGCCTGGATTAGCAAACTGCTCAGCGAGCGCGGGGTGGACATCTTCCGAATGAAGGGCTTCATCAGTGTTGCGGGAGAGTCGCGTCGCTTCGTCTTCCAGGGGGTTCACATGCTCTTTGACGGCCAGCCGGACCGCGAATGGGGGGACGCGCCCCGGCGCAATCAGCTCGTCTTCATCGGCCGCAACCTCGATGGGCAGAGCATGCGGGAGGAGTTCGAAGCATGTCTGATCTAAATGCCGGCAGCCCAACCGGCGTTCTTGACCGAGGCTGGTCTGCGGCGGTCGGCGACTACGCTATCGCCGGGGGGTGGATCTTGCGTGGCGCGGCGCTGGTGGTCGGCGATGCCGAGGGTGGCGTTTACGCCTTTGACGGCAAGTCTGGCGCGACCGCTTGGGCGCAGCGCGATGTTCATGAAGGCGGTGTGCTCGCGATGGCGATCCACCCCAGCGGGGCCGCGTTCGCTACCGCCGGCCAGGACGGCCGAGTCTTAATCTGGAGCGCCGCCGAAGGTCAGGTAAGCCGGGCTATCGACGTCGGAAGCGGTTGGGTGGAAAACGTAGCGTGGTCGCCGGACGGCCAATGGTTGGCGGCCTCGTGCTCCCGGCAGGTTTGTGCGTATGGCGCAGACGGAGCGGAGGTTTGGCGGTACGACGATCACCCCAGCACCGTCAGCGCAATCGCCTGGTCGAGCACAGATGAGCTGGCCACAGCCTGTTACGGCCGAGTGTCGTTCTTCAACCCTTCCACCGACTCGCTTCGCCAGAAAATGGAGTGGCAGGGGTCCCTGGTGTCGATGGTGTTGAGCCCGAACGGGGATATCGTGGTCTGCGGTAGCCAGGACAACACGGTGCACTTCTGGCGTCGATCCACGGAACGGGACTCCATGATGTCAGGATATCCTGGCAAGCCGTCGGCCCTGGCTTTCGATAGCGCCGGCACCCTTTTGGCTACCGGTGGTGGAGAGGCGGTCACGGTTTGGAGCTTCCGGAGAAAGGGGCCCGAAGGCACGCGGCCCGGCGTTCTGAAGTTTCATCATGAGCCCATAACGACCTTATCATTCGCGCCCGGCGCGAGGCGCCTGGCATCGGGCGCGCGCGATGGTACCGTGGTTGTGTGGTCGTTGCAGAGAAATGGAAACGGCAGCCCGATCGGGGCCGAAGATGTGGGGGACTCAGTGGCCGAATTATACTGGCGGACTGACGGGCGCGCGCTCGCCGCCCTCGACGCCCAGGGTGGCGTAACGGTTTGGGCAATAGGGGAAACCAAGGACCGAATTAGACGTCCACGTCAAGCACGGGGTCCCAGTGCGGGCAGCAGCTGACTGTCCGCCCACCCATGGAGCAGCAACAGCGGTTGCTCCTAAACCTACACATCGATATTTGCCCACCGATACCCATTTGACAGGGCTTGCGCAAAGTCGCCTTATAACCTTTTTTCCGCTCATCCTGATCTTGTCGAAGGACGCCCCTTTCAGTCGGTGGATGGTTCGACAAGCGCACCATGAGCGGATGAAAAAGACTTTGCACAGGCCCTGCGCCTGGAGGAAATTACGAAAATTGCTGGCCTACACAACTGCCGGAGAGTTTCGTCATTACGGCGCCGGATACGTCGATGACGTATTCGGCGGTATTCGCTCACTGACGGAAGTTCGCAAGCGGTTGGGACAACTAAAAATCAGTGTGCCAACGTATCGGTTGAGTAACCGGCTTTGGGGACTGCAACGGCGCCGCCAAGTTAAACTTGGCGGCGCCGTTGCCCAAGGGGAGGGACTTCTCCGGTCAGTCAGCCGGCAGGCCAAACCGGTAGAGCAGAGTATGCCCTTCTTTATCGTTCCACGTGGTCAACGCGAAGACGGCGACGGTGGCATTAGGTGGGGATGCCGTGCCGCCAGCACCCGTTTCTGGCGCTTTGCCACTCCATTGACAAGCCTGCATCCGCGCCCAAGTTTGCTTGGGCATACCAGTCGTCGTCATCTCCGGCCGCAAGAGTGGTGCAGATTTTGATAGAGCGAAGGCCGGTGTTGGTTACTGGTTTGCCCGTATCGTCCGGAAAACTCACGCTGTCCAATGTAATGAAAGCGCCGTTGACACCGCGCGCCGGGTCCCCTATCGACTTGTACCCGCCTGCCAGCATCAGAAATCCGGTAATCGGGCAGAAATTCGTAGCGGCGACGGTGGCATAGGCGAAGAACCCCATGGAAGTCTAGGGTCCCCTGTAACCCCGGATGGCGAACCAATAAGACACGCCCACTTCCAGATTTCCATAAAACCTCCCCGTAACGGAGGGAGGGATGATGCCCCAATCTTTTTCATCGTTGTCTGACTCGATGCAGGGTTGATGGCGCTAGCGCCGGGTTCGGCGCCCCATCGCACCAGAATCTCGCCTGTTGCTCTAGTGGGCGCGGCAGTGAAGTTCGCGGGCGGCGCGGGCGGCTTGGAGGCCGCGCTGACTACTCCGCCGGTGGCGACGAACATCACCAGGGCCAGAGCGACGGTCACCGCGAAGATTGGATGACGTTTGACGGCAACATTGCCGAATTTGTTGCGGAACATGGAAACTCCTTGTGGCAGTCATTGGGAAGGTGGCCCGGGCAGCCTCGGCTGCCCGGGCCACCTTGCGGCGGCTTTTACCGCCGGAACACGCTGTTACGTGGGCAGCCAAGTAGCGGATCCTACCGAATGCCGGTCCGTGCGAGTCGCACTGGGGGATGAACCGCACTGTAGGCTTTGGTTTACCGTCCAAGGGAGAAATCATATCGCATCTTCTGGTTTAGTCTCGCCGAACCTGGCGACGTTGACCGCGCCCGACTTGCCTCCAGAAGCTGTCGTTGGCACAATGCCTACGGCTGGTTCTCCCTGGCCTCTGTGGTCCCCGGTTCAGCGGGGATAGCGACCAAAAAAAGCCCCGGCGGAGCAAAATCGTCTCCGGCAGGGCTTTACAAAGACCGCATCGTTGGCGTACAAGAGCTGGCGACTAGGGAGATTCGGTACTTGCCCTGCCAAAAAAGCCTCGGTGTGCACACCGAGGCTTTTTTGGCAGCTGCCGTCATTCTATAACGGTAGCGGATAAAGGCAAGGGCGTCCAGTTGCCTTCATCATAATGTTAGCGAGATCAGGCGCATTATTCCGGCTTCCGACCTCAAGCAACTCACAGTTCCGTTCCATTCAAACCCAACGACGCTACGGCCAACCCCGGATTCCCGTCGACCCCAACGGCCCGCTGTTCCGGCCTTCGTATGCTCATGCGCCGCATCCCGGCGTAGTTGTCGGCTTTCAGCCGAGCCAACGCGGAGACCAGACAGGCCAGCGTCGCCATCCGCGGGTGCCAGCTGACCCTGGCGAGGGTACGATGCTGGCGCCGGTTCAGCAGCAGGGAGTGTTTGACGCTACTGAAATGCCGCTCGATGGCGCCTCGCATCCGGTAGATTGGTGGGCTGGCCACAGCAATGACCGGCATGATGCCCTGGTCGGCCAGCAAGAGGAAGTTGGACAGCGCGTCATAGCCCTTGTCCTCCAGCAGGCACTTGGCTTGCCGCCAGGGATGCCGCGCCTGGGCGTGGGCGGAACCTGCGGCAGCCGGGGCGGATCGGCAGGCGTTGGCCAGCAAGGTAAGGACGCCCAGGGGCAAGCGCTAGTAGGCGTCGGCCAGCAGGTGATACTTGTAGCCGAAGAAAGGCTCGGTCTTGCCCTAGTCGCCGGGGGGATTGGCGTAAGCCTTGAGGTCGCTGGCGACAATCTCGCCCAAGGCCGGAGCGGTGGGGGGACTATGCCTTCCCGCCGCCGCTCGATATCAGCTGGCAACTGGGCGGCGACGCTGGCGATGGCCCGGTCCACCAGGTCCGGATGCTGGGAGGGGCGTTTGATGCACCGGCTGAAGGCGCTCGCGCTGGGCACGGCGTAGCCGAAGCCGCAGCTGGCGCGGAGACGGGGTCGGCGGCCAGCCGTTCCAGCAGAGGGCTGGCGTCCGCGAGGTCCAAAGCGGCGTGCAAGAAGCTGTACCCGCACCGGTTGAACTTACGGAACTAAATATAGGCCACGGCATATTGGGAACAGCATACTGTGCGGCATATGGTTTATTCCGGCAGCACGGTTCTAGCTCGTTGGCCGGCGAGTTGCGCTAAAACGAAAGTCGGCAGCGCCGCACCGCCAACTGAGTTTCGCAATTCCCTCTAAGGTTGCATAAAAGGGTTAAAACTATATAAAATTGCTGATAATGTCGTGGACTATAAAGTTAAGGAGGAAGATAGTCTATGCCCAAGATAGATGCCGGCAATTTGAGGAACGTGGCGTTGCTGTCCCACAGCGGCGCTGGTAAAACATCGCTGTGCGAAACCCTCCTGTTCAACACCAAGGCGGTTACCCGCATCGGCCGGGTGGAAGACGGTAATACCGTTTCCGACTACGAGCCGGAGGAGGTAAAACGGGGCGGCAGCATCCAAACTACCCTTATATCCTGCAGTTGGGAGCAGTGCAAGGCCAATTTTTTGGACACGCCGGGCTATGATGACTTTTTCAGTGAAGTAGTAAGCGCCTTGAAGGTGGTGGAGAGCGCCACCATTCTGCTGGCCGCTACCTCCGGCGTGGACGTAGGAACGGAACGCTCCTGGAACCAGTGCGAGGCTCAAGGATTGCCCCGGCTGCTGCTGGTGAACAAGATGGACCGGGAAAACGCCAGTTTCTCTCGCGCTGTAGCCGATATTCAAGGCTCCTTCGGCAGTAAGTGCGTGCCGTTTCAACTGCCCCTCGGCGATGCCCAGGACTTTAAGAGGGTGGTCAGCGTAGTTCATCCCCCGGCGGATATTCCGGCGGAGGTGGCCGACGAATTTGAGACGGCCCGGGAGCGGTTGATTGAGGCGGTGGCCGAGACCAACGATGCCCTGGCCGACAAATATCTGGAAGGAGCGGAGTTGACCGCAGAAGAGATTGCTGCCGGCGCGCGGGCGGCGATTTTAGCCGGGAACTTGGTGCCGGTGCTGGCCTGCTCGGCGACGCAGAATATCGGTGTGGACGAATACCTGAACACTATCCGGGAGTTTTTCCCGTCGCCGGAGGAAGGGAGCAAGCCGACAATGCGGGATGCCAGCGGGCAGGAAGTGGGATTTGATGTTGATCCGGCCGGGACCCTGGCCGCTTTCGTGTTCAAAACCACCGCCGACCCCTTCGTCGGCAAGCTGTCCTTGTTCCGGGTTTACCGGGGAACTATCACCAGCAACTCCGAGGTCTGGAACAACCCCCGCAACCAGTCGGAACGCATCGGCCAACTTTACCTGCCCCGGGGCAAGTCCCAAGAAAACATTTCCGAGGTGGCGGCCGGCGACATCGGGGCCATCGGCAAGCTAGCGGCCACTGTTACCAACGATACCCTGTGCGTCCGGGAACACCAGGTTTCCTTTGCGCCCATCCAGTTCCCCCAAGGCTACTACAGCGTGGCGGTGGCGCCGGCGACCAAAGCCGACCTAGACAAGATGTCCACCTCGCTGGCCCGCATCGTGGAGGAAGACCCCAGCCTGCGGTACTCCCGGGATGTGGATACCGGCGACAGCCTGCTCACCGGCTTGGGCGATGCTCAAATCGAGGTGGCGATTGACCGGATAAAGCGGAAGTTCGGCGCCGAGTTGGTGTTGCGCCGGCCCCGGGTGGCCTACAAGGAAACCATCACCCGGGTTACCCAGACTGAATACCGGCACAAGAAGCAGTCCGGCGGGCACGGCCAGTATGGTCACGTCCTGTTGCGGCTGGAGCCGATGGAGCGGGATAACGGCTTTCAGTTCGCCTCCGAAGTGGTCGGCGGCCGGGTGCCGCGAGAGTATATCCCCGCGGTGGAAAAGGGCGTGGTCAAGTCTATGGAAGAGGGAGTGCTGGCCGGGTTCCCCGTAGTGGACCTGAAAACGGTGATTTACGACGGCAGCTATCACGACGTGGATTCTTCCGGGATGTCCTTCGAGATTGCCAGTTCCCAAGCCTTCAGGAAGGGTATGTCCGAGGCCAGCCCCATCCTGCTGGAGCCGATTGTCAAGCTGACCGTGAACGTGCCGGACGCCTATACCGGCGAGGTGATGAGCGACCTGAACGGTAAGCGGGGCCGCATCCTGGGGATGACGCCGGAGGATAACTACACCGTAGTGGAAGCCGAGGCGCCCCTGTCCGAGGTACAGCGCTACGCCCAGGATATGCGCTCCCTGACCCAGGGTCGGGGCAGTTACCGGCTGGAAGTTAGCCACTACGAGCCGGTGCCGCCCAACATCGAGCAACGGGTCATCGAGGAAGCTAAAAGAGCGCGGGAAGAGGATCGGGTGTAGCCAGCCTTCCTGCTATCTATAAGGGACGCCTAAAGGGGCGGGTTCAGAACCCGCCCCTTTATTTCTATGCCCCTATACAGCTCAATCTCAAGGGCATTTAATCCGTCGGGAAAATCCCCGCCACCGGGAAGGTAAAGCCCGGCAAAATTGGGGAAACCAGCGCCCTTTCCCCGGCGACTATCCCCTGGGAAACATAGCCCCCATTACTCAAAACCAAAACCTCAATGGAACCAGCCGCCGGGTCAATTATCCAATACTCCCGGACGCCATAGGCAGCATACAACCTGCGCTTTAGTTCCCAGTCCCGTCGACTCGTTGACGGAGACATTACCTCTACCACCAAGTCCGGCGCGCCTTCACAACCCCGGATGGAGATTAGGTGCAGACGTTCCCGGCTGACGAAAAACAAGTCCGGCTGAACCACATCGTTATCGGACAGAATTACGTCAAAGGGAGAGATGAACACTTCACCTAAACCGAGCTGCTCAACCAGGTCGGACAGTAAGCGAGCTAATTTCAATACAATCCGTTGGTGAATGGAACTGGGCGCTGGCGCCATTTCATAAAACTCCCCGTCAATCAGCTCATACCGCTTGTCCTCCGACAACTGACAATAATCTTCGTAGGTGAACCGGATTTGGGGATTTTGAGTTACCATTTACACCGCCCTTTCACTGTGCCCTTTACATCCCTGGCAGAAGTTGGCGTTTTCGCGCCACTCTGCGGCAAGGGCATTTAATCCGTCGGGAAAATCCCCGCCACCGGGAAGGTAAAGCCCGGCAAAATTGGGGAAACCAGCGCCCTTTCCCCGGCGACTATCCCCTGGGAAACATAGCCCCCATTACTCAAAACCAAAACCTCAATGGAACCAGCCGCCGGGTCAATTATCCAATACTCCCGGACGCCATAGGCAGCATACAACCTGCGCTTTAGTTCCCAGTCCCGTCGACTCGTTGACGGAGACATTACCTCTACCACCAAGTCCGGCGCGCCTTCACAACCCCGGATGGAGATTAGGTGCAGACGTTCCCGGCTGACGAAAAACAAGTCCGGCTGAACCACATCGTTATTGGACAGAATTACGTCAAAAGGAGAGACGAACACTTCACCTAAACCGAGCTGCTCAACCAGGTCGGACAGTAAGCGGAACAGTTTGCCTACAGTCCGTTGGTGAATGGAACTGGGCGCTGGCGCCATTTCATAAAACTCCCCGTCAATCAGCTCATACCGCTTGTCCTCCGACAACTGACAATAATCTTCGTAGGTGAACCGGATTTGGGGATTTTGCGTTACCATTTACACCGCCCTTTGCATTGCTGACAAGGTTGGCCTTCTCCGGCGCTCTGCCCCGATCCCCGCCGCCTAAACCCCCCAAGTTGGTTGGTACTCACCAAAAACTTCTCGGAAAACGCCCATCATCTCGCCCAGGGTGGCGTAGGCCCGCACCGCCTCCAGCAGGGGCAGCAGCAGGTTGTCCGAACCTCGGGCCGCCTGCTCCAGGGCGCGGAGTTTAGCCGCCACCGCCCGGTTATCCCGGGTGCGGCGCAGGCGGTTCAAACCCTCAATGTGTCGCTCCTCCCCTTCCCGGTCCACCCGCAGCAGCGGGATCTTCAACGTTTCGTCGCTGCAGTATTCGTTGACGCCAACGGTGATACGTTCCTTTCGATCCTCCTCCCGCTGATAGACGTAGGCGGCATCAGCAATTTCCCGCTGGAAAAAGCCAGACTCCAAGGCCGGCAGCACCCCACCCGCATCCTCAATCCGGCGGAAGTAGTCGTAAGCCGCCGCCTCCATCCGGCTAGTCAAGGATTCCAGGTAGTAACTGCCACCCAAGGGGTCAACGGTGTCGGTTACGCCGGTTTCGTGGGCGATAATCTGCTGGGTACGCAGGGCTTGCAGCGCAGCCTGCTCCGAAGGCAGCGCCCAAGCTTCATCCTTGCCGTTGGTATGCAAGGACTGGCAGCCGCCCATTACTGCGGCCAGAGCCTGCAAAGACACACGCGCCACGTTATTTTCCGGCTGCTGCGCGGTGAGGGATGCCCCGGAGGTCTGGGCGTGGAACCGCAGCCAGAGAGAACGGGGGTTTTGAGCCCGGAAAGTGTCCTGCATTTCCCGGGCCCAGATGCGGCGGGCAGCGCGAAATTTCGCCACTTCCTCAAAGAAGTCGTTGTGGGCGTTAAAAAAGAAACTGAGCCGGGGCGCAAAGTCGTCCACCGCCATCCCCCGTTCCTGACCGCGCCGCACGTACTCAAACCCGTCGGCCAGAGTAAAGGCCAGTTCCTGCACCGCTGTGGAGCCGGCCTCCCGGATGTGGTAGCCACTGATACTGACCGGATTCCAGCGGGGCATATGCTTCGTGGCAAACTCGATGGTGTCCACGACCAGGCGCAGGGACGGCTCCGGGGGAAAGATATACTCGTTCTGAGCCAGATACTCTTTGAGAATATCGTTTTGCAAGGTGCCGCCGATTTGAGCCAGCGAGACGCCCTGCTTTTCGGCCACCACAATATACATCGCCCAAATAATTGCCGCCGGGCTGTTGATGGTCATCGAGGTGGTAACCTGCTCCAGGGGTATGCCGTCGAACAGGGTTTCCATATCGGCCAGCGAGGATACCGCCACGCCACACTTGCCAAACTCCCCGACGGCCCGGGGGTCGTCGGTATCATAACCATAGAGGGTGGGCATATCAAAGGCCACGCTCAGCCCGGTCTGCCCATTATCCAGCAAAAACCGGAAACGCTCATTGGTTTCCTGAGGCCGGCCAAAACCGGCGAACATCCGCATCGTCCACAGCCGGGTGCGATAGCCGCCGGGATGCACTCCTCGCAAGTAAGGAAACTCGCCGGGCAGACCAATGTCGCGCAGATAATCGGCTTCAGACAAGTCTTCCGGGGTATAAACCGGGGCTACCGTCAGTTGGGACGGGGTTTTGTAGACGGCCTTACGCCCAGGACTAACCGCGCTGGCATTCCGCTCCCGCCAAAGCTGGCCTTGCTGCCGCAGCCGCTCCAGTTCTTCAGTAGAAAACAACGATCGCCTCCGACTAGTTACGAATTTTCAATTCGTAATCGAGAGAAAGTCATAGATGCAAAGAAGCGAACCGCCGACGCCCCACCTTGATAGCGGTGCCCGGCTCTGGCGCCTCGTACTGGGCATCCTCAACCAAGCGAAGAGAGGGGCTGCCGGGGGGGAACAGCTCCACCGCCCCCTGATTTATCATGCGCTTGCCCTCGTTAACGCTGGACACCAGACCGGCAGCCACCAGAACGTTGCTCCAGCGGGGGCCGGCGACCGCCAGGGCAGCCAGGGATACGACCGGCATATCCTCCGGCAAAGCCCGCCGCTGCACCACTTGTTCGAAACGTTCCCGCGCCCCGGCGGCGGCCGGCCCGTCGTGAAAGAAGGCGGTAATCTCCCCGGCCAGCCGTTTCTTCAAGTTCATCGGGTTGACCGCCTCGGCGGCCATATCTCGGGACATTTCGGCTATTTCTTCCGCCGGAATGTCGGTCAGATACTCAAAGTAGGCGACAATTAACCGGTCGGGCAGGGACATTATCTTCCCATACATATCCTCTGGAGATTCATCCACGCCCACATAGTTGTTTAGGCTCTTGCTCATCTTTTGTATGCCGTCGGTTCCCACCAGAATAGGCATCAGGAAACATTGCTGGGGACACTGACCCATTATCCCCTGGAGTTCGCGGCCCACCAGCAGGTTGAACATCTGGTCGGTGCCGCCAAACTCCACGTCGGACTCAATCGCCACCGAATCGTAAGCCTGGAGCAAGGGGTACAGCAACTCGGTGATGGCGATGGGTCGATGCTCGCTGAACCGCTTGGCGAAATCGTCCCGCTCCAGAAATTGAGCCACGGTAAACCGCCCGGTCAGCCCGATGACGTCGGACAAGGAAAACTTGCCGAACCATTCGCTTTGCCAAACCACTTGGGCGCGTTCCTGGTCCACCACCTTGAAGAACTGGCGTAAATAGGATTCGGCGTTAGCGATAACCTCCTCGTGCGTCAGCATAGGGCGAGTGACCGACTGGCCGCTGGGGTCGCCAATCTGGGCCGTCCAGTCGCCCACAATCAGGACAACTTGGTGTCCCAAATCCTGAAGTTGGCGGAGTTTTCGGAGGCCGACCACATGGCCTAAGTGAATATCGGGACGGCTAGGGTCAAAGCCCATTTTCAAGCGTAACTTGCGACCGGACTGGAGCAGTTTAATGAATTCGTTTTGAACAATTATGTTGCTGACGCCCCGTCGGGTAATCCGGTCTACTTCCGCCGGGCTAAGCATCATGGACACCTCCACTGGTGGACAGGGCCAGGCGAGTATCGCTCACGTCCCGATTTATTTGTTGGACCAGGGTTTCCAAATTGGGAAAAGCCTCTTGGTCTCGCAACTTGGCAATGAAGTGAACTTCCAAGTCTTGCCCGTACAAATCTCCCGCAAAGTCCAGGATATAAACCTCCGTCAACCGCTGGGTCAGGCCAAAAGTGGGACGCACCCCAATGCTGGTGGCGGCAGGTCGAAGAACTTCGCCCAGCACGGCCCAAGTAGCGTAAATACCATCGCCGGGCAGCGCCATTTCCGAAGCGATGTCCAGGTTGGCTGTGGGAAAGCCTAATTCCCGGCCCCGCCGGTCGCCAGCGACCACCTGGCCGGTCAAGGCATACGGGCGCCCTAAGAGCCGGGTGGCGGTAGCCATATCTCCATCGATTATAGTCTGACGAATGACCCGGCTCTTAACCAACATCCCCTCCAGGAGCAGCGGCTTTAGGGTTTCTACCCAAAAGCCCATTTCCTGACCCAAGGTTTGCAGCAGAGCGACATCGCCCTCCCGATTCCGGCCCAAGGCGAAATCCGGCCCGATGACCAGACCCTTCATCCGCAGGCCGTCCACCAGCAGCGTAACGAACTCCCGAGCGGTCAACCGGGCCAACTCCGGAGTGAAATCCAGCGAAACCACCAGTTCGATGCCCTGCTGTCGCAACAGGTTGACCTTTTGCTCCGGGGTCGTGATAAATGCTACCCGACGCCCGGGTTGGAGCACGGTAACCGGATGGTTGGAAAAAGTAAGCGCTGTCGGTTGGTAGTCCGGGCCGGCCAGTTGGATTAACCTTCGCAGCAAGTGAGAATGGCCCCGGTGAACTCCATCAAATACGCCGATGGTGATTACGGTTTCCCGGTCGGGGGTTACGCGGTTAAGCCGCTGGCGAAAGTTCATCCTGACTCTATATCCTGAGATGAGCCTTATACTAAACTGCTTTGGAGGTACCGCAAGGCAAGGAGTTGAAAGCGATGCTTGTCTTTGGGGATAGTAGCATAGGGCCTTGGGAGCGTCAACAAAACTGGCGCTTCCCTGCCGCCCTTTCAAGCGCCGGGAAAAGCATTCTCTCCCTTAGGATAAGGGGAAGGGAAGGCCGACAGAGAAATAAACTGAACCCTTGAAGTTAAGGCGCTATTACCGGGAGTAGTCCTTGTATAACAGGGCCGAGCAGTTTAACATTAGGCTACTAGGGCTCGGCCTATTTTCTCAGGAAGTCGCCATGACAACGCAAACACCCAAATCTACATCTCTACGCTCAGCTCGCCGTTTCACCGTGAAAGAATACTACCGGATGGCCGAAGCCGGTATTCTCCACCAGGACGACCGCGTGGAACTCATCGACGGGAGGAGCGTGGAGCTGGCTCCCATCGGCAGCCGCGATTCCAGCAGGGTCAAAGGAATAAACAAGCCTTTTCGCGACTACCCGGGAGAGCGGGTTACTCGGGTTACTATAGAAATACAAGACCCTATTCGCCTTGACGACGGTTCCGAACCCCAGCCAAGCATATCCATCCTACAACTAGAGTTATCAGCAACACCTTTCTCGCCCAACGGGGAAGCATCCCTACCCCGGAAGCCCTACCCGACATTGCGCTCGAGGTTGACGATATTCTACCCCCGACAGAAACGCAGACACCGCCAGCCGGCGCAGCGGAGCGCAACAACCTTTCGTCCTAGAGCAATCCCTTCTCCTGGCAGGTAAGGAACAACCCGACGCCCATTCCCCAATTTATTCAGCAGTGTGCGGAGGTATAAATGTGGAACCGATAATCAGGAACTACCGCAACCATTTCACGCCGGGGGGCCCAGCAGCCCGGTTAATCTCCCTGGATGACAACCCGCCTACTTGCACCCTCAGCTACTCCCACATTCGGCCAGGCGAAACCAGCAGCCACCACATCCACCCCTGGGAACATGAGGTTTACATCATCCGGGGCTCGGGAACGCTGTTCTGCGACGGACGGGAGTACCCAGTAAAGGCCGGCGATGCTATGTTCATTCCGGGCAACGTGGATCACTATACTTTGAACAACGGAGGCGAGGGCGATATTCAGCGCATCGAGATTAACCCGCTGCTGGCCGCCCAAAGCGGGGGCGCCAACAACAACGGCGGCACGGGAACCGGGGAACCGCCGGTTATCAAGAACCTGGCCGACCTGGACACTAGCCCCGGCGCCGCCCGGCCGGCGCTTACCACCGCCGACGGAGCCACCAACTATACTTTGGCCCACCGAGGTATGGCCGCCGACGAGGTCAGCCCCAACCATACCCACGCCTGGGAGCATCTGGCCTGGTTCCTGGAGGGCAGCTGCATCCTCACCTGCGACGGCCGGGAATACACCGTGTCCGAGGGAGACGCCATCCTGATACCACCCTTCACCGCCCACGAGTGGAGCCGAAGCGCTGGCCCAGTAGCCAACTGGTTGGTTTTCAATCCGGCCCGAATGGAGTAGGAGCAATAGAGTCCTGGCCCTACTTGGGCCAGGACTCGGCCCTTCCTAAACTTGGTACTCCGGCCGGCGCAGTAGCTGGCGAGCGATGACCAAGCGCAGAATTTCGTTGGTGCCTTCGCCAATAATCATCAGGGGCGCGTCCCGGTAGTAACGTTCTACTGGCGATTCCTTAATGTAGCCGTAACCGCCGTGAATTCGCATAGCTTCCATAGTTATTTCGCCGCAGATTTCGCTGGCGAAGAGCTTGGCCATCCCCGTCTCCAGGTCAACCCGCGCGCCGGAGTCTTTTTTGGCGGCGGCGTCATAGGTAAGCAGCCGGGCCGCTTGGATCTTAGTCGCCATATCCGCCAGCTTCAGTTGAATCGCCTGGTGCTGGGAAATCGGAACGCCGAAGGTTTCTCGCTGTTGGGAGTAGCGGATGGCGGCCTCAAAGGCGGCCTGAGCCACGCCCACCGCTCGGGCCGCCACATTTATCCGCCCGGTTTCCAGACCGCTCATCACTTGACCAAAGCCTCGACCTTCCTCCAGCCCCACCAAGTTTTCGGCGGGGATGCGATAGTCCTCAAAAATCAGCTCGCAGGTATCCAGCCCCCGGTAGCCCAGTTTTTCCAAATCCCGGCCCACCTTAAAACCGTCGCCGCCCTTTTCCACGATAAAGGCGCTGATGCCCCGGTAATTCGGCTCGGCAGCCCGGTCGGTACGAGCCAGCAAGCAAAAGGTGTCGCCATAGCGACCATTGGTGATGAACATTTTGCTGCCATTGACGACATACTCTTCGCCATCCTTGTCGGCGCTAACCTTCAGGTTCGCCACGTCGGTGCCGCCACCCGGCTCGGTGAGGGCCAAACCGCCCCGCTTGCGCCCGGCGGCCAGGTCGGGCAGGAAGTGGCGCTTCTGTTCCTCAGTCCCGTAATGGGTCAGCAGGTAGGTCATAATGTGGTGGGTGCCGATGGCCCCGGTGATACTCATAAAGGCTTTGCTCATTTCCTCAAAAACGAGGGCGAAGGTCGTGTAGTCCAGACCCATACCGCCATACTCTTCCGGCACCGTAATGCCGAAAAGCCCCAACTCCTTCATCCGGTCAATCAAGTCCAGGGGAACCGTGTCATCCCGGTCCAGCTGAGCGGCGACCGGCTCGACTTCCCGGCGGACGAAATCCCGGACCAAGCTGACTATCTGACTGCGGGCTTCTTCGGGCGTTTGGGTGGTCACAGGCAACTCCTCATATTTTCCGGCCGGCAAGACTCGGCCGGGGAAACCGGCGGACGGAAGTTGACCATCCCAAGTTGGCCTCCCTCCGGCCCGCCAGTAGTCTAGCCTAAGGCAATTACCGGGTCAAGGAAGGGCGGCTCAACCGGCCTAAACCCGCACCGTTAACAGCTATTGTTAGGAGAGGAGAGAGATTATACTTGTGGGGAAGATTGCAACTGGAGAGTTCCAGCAATGGTAGAGGCCAGTACCGCTCAACGAATAGCCGAATTGCGCCGGGAGCTTAACTACCACAATCATCGCTACTACGTGCTGGACGACCCGGTGATTAGCGACTACGACTACGACCGCTTGATGCAGGAACTCCGGCAACTGGAGGAGGAACGTCCGGAGTTGGCAACTCCCAATTCGCCTACCCAACGCATCGGCGGCGAACCAGCGGAAGGGTTCGTGCCGGTGGAGCACCGCCACACGATGCTCAGCTTGGGCAATGCCTTTGACCCGAAATCGCTGGAGGCTTGGCACAAGCGGGTTAAAAACCTGTTGGACGGCGCCGACTTCTCTATGACCGGCGAACTGAAAATTGACGGATTGGCGGTGAGCCTTATCTATGAGAACGGCGTGCTAACGCAGGGGGCGACCCGGGGCAACGGTTACATCGGGGAGAACGTTACCTCGAACCTCCGCACCATCCGCACCATTCCCCTGACCCTCCAGGGCAATCCGCCGCCCTATCTGGAAGTGCGCGGCGAGGTCTATATGCCGGTGGACCGCTTCCACCGGCTGAACGAGGAGCGAGCCGAGCGGGGCGAACCCCTCTTTGCCAACCCCCGTAACTCCGGCGCCGGAACCATTCGCCAACTCGACCCCAAGATTACTGCATCCCGCAATATGCAAATCTGGGTCTATTCCCTGGGCGACGCCGGGGAGTCGGCTCATCCGGACGGCCACTGGGAAACGCTGGAGTGGCTCCAGTCCCTGGGCTTTCGCACTAACCCTCATAACCAGCTGTGCCCTACCTTAGCAGAAGCCAACGCCTATTATCAAGAATGGCTGGAGCGGCGGCATACCCTGCCCTATCAAGTGGACGGCGTGGTTATCAAGGTCAACGCCTTCAGTTACCAGAACGCCTTGGGCGTGGCGGGCCGGGAACCGCGCTGGGCCATCGCTTACAAGTTCCCGGCGGAACAGGCGGTTACCCGGCTGGAGGAAATCGGCATCAACGTGGGGCGCACCGGCAGCCTGAACCCCTATGCTATCCTGGAGCCGGTAATGGTCAGCGGGGCCACCGTGCGGCACGCCTCCCTGCATAACGAAGAGGATATCCGGCGCAAGGACATCCGCATCGGCGACTGGGTTACCATCGAGCGGGCCGGGGACGTAATTCCCCAAGTGGTCGGCCCGATGCTGGCCCGCCGCAACGAAGAATTGCCCGAGTTCCGGATGCCCCAGCATTGCCCAGTGTGCCAAACTCCGGTAGTAAAGCCGGAAGGAGAGGCGATGCACCGCTGCCCCAATACCTCCTGTCCCGCCCAGTTCTTTGAACTGCTGAAGCACTTTGTCAGCCGGGGCGCTATGGATATTGACGGGCTAGGCGAGCAATGGTGTCGTATTCTGATTGACCGGGGATTCGTCAACACCATAGCCGACCTGTATTTTGTTGAAAAGGAGCGGCTGCTGGAGCTAGACCGGATGGGCGACCGTCTGGCAACCAAGATTATGGACAACATCGAGGCCAGCAAAAAGCGCCCCTTGGCTCGCATCATCTTTGCCTTGGGCATCACCCACGTGGGCGCCGAGGTAGCCGAGCTGCTGACCCAACGCTACGCCAGCCTCGACCAGCTAACCAGAGCCGGACAGAAGGAGTTGACCGAAATACCGGGCATCGGCCCCAAAATTGCCGAGAGCATTTACGGCTACTTCCAGGTGGAGGACAACCTGGCGGTCATCAAAAAGTTAAACCAAGCCGGAGTCAAGCTGCATCACGAACTGGAAACCGTCAACCCCAGCGAGTTGCCCTGGCACGGCATCTCCTTTGTAGTTACCGGCGGCCTGAGCGCAATGACCCGCCGGGAGGCGGAAGCCAAAATCAAGGCCCTGGGCGGCAGCGCCACCTCCGCGGTAACGCGTAAAACCGGCTACCTGGTGGCCGGCGAGTCCCCCGGCGCCAAGCTGGACACCGCCAACCGGCTGGGAATCCCCGTGTTGGACGAAGCGGCTTTTCTGCAACTGCTGGGCGATCCTGACGCCGCCCACATTTTTGACGACGCGGCGCGACAACGAGAAACGAACGGCCTATGACCTCCAGCAATACCAACTCACCCCAGGACTCGGAGCAAGCCGACCGCTCTATGAAAATAATCGTCGGCCTGGGCAATCCGGGGAACCGCTACCGCTGCACTCGGCATAACATCGGCTTTCGCTGCATCGACCTCATCGCCCACCGCTGGGAAATCAGCCTGTCGGAAAGACGGGCCCAGGCGACGCTGGGCCGGGGCCGCCGTCTGGAGCGGGAGGTGACGCTGGCTAAACCCCGCACCTTTATGAACAACAGCGGCGAGGGCGTGGCTTACCTACTGACCCGGTTCGGCGCCAAACCGTCCGACTTGGTAGTGGTCTATGACGAGATGGACTTGCCGGTGGGCAAGCTGCGCATTCGGCCCAGCGGCGGCCCGGCAGGACATAACGGCATCCGCTCCATCATCAACGAACTGAAAACGCCGGACTTTGCCCGCATCCGGGTAGGCATCGGCCACCCCGATTTGCACGGAGGCCAAGTGTCCCACGTGCTGAACCGCTTTTCCGAAGCGGAAGCCCCGGAAATCGCCCGGGTGGTAGGCCAAGTGGCCGAGGCGGTGGACTGCCTGCTGGCAGAAAACATCAACACGGCGATGAACCGGTTCAACTAGAGGGGCTGCCTCCTGGCTAAAACTTGTAGAGCCTCGGAATAGCGCCCGTTGTTAACTCGCCAACTATGCATTGAAACCTTTTCGGTAAACTGGTATCGGCGTACCAGCCCGGCGCTCGGCTTCTTCCGGAGTCAACCCAGCCTCCAGCGCTCTGCCTGGTATCCCCCACCGCCCTGAAGCGACGCAATAACCAGGGCTGAAAACCGCATCAAGCTATCGCCCAAAGCGGAACAGCGAAGCGGCGGTTTTGCCGAAAATCCACTCCTTATCCTCTTCGCTGGCATAAGATACCTGTTCCATCGGCCAGCGAAGGGCGTTGCGGTAGCCCTCCCGGAAGGCCACCGGCGGGAAGTCGCTGCCCCACATCAAACGCTGCGCTCCAAAGGCCGTCACCGCCATTTCCACCAGCGGCGGCACGTTGTTCGCGAAGGGGAAGGGCTGGACAAAGGGCATCGGGCGGGCGCAGATTTCGCCCAACCCCGGTATTTTCATATAGGTGTTGGGGTATTGGGCCAGGGCCAAAACGCGGTGGTAGGCATCGTAGGGCGCAGTATCCCGTCCGCCGCCGCCCAGATGTTCAATAATCACCTTGAGGTTGGGCAGTTCCTTAACAATGTTCTCGAAGTCCGGCGAGCCGAACTCACCCGCCTGACCGGCGCAACTGATTATCAGGCCTAACTCGTCGGCCTTGCGCCAGATTGCCAACGGGTCGGCGCCCGGCGAGCGGTTGGACGCATTGAGCCGTACCCCTTCCAGTCCCAGGGCCGGGAAGTCGGCCAACTTATCCAAGGCGTCGGGGCTGCCAATGTCCACCAGACCAACCCCGGAAAAGCGGCCAGGAAAGCGGCGCAGACACTCCGTCAGGTAAGCATTGTCGTAAACCCCGTTTATCTGGATGAGCACCGCATAGTCAACGTCGTTGCGGGTCATCTGATCCAACAGGATTTCCACCGGCTCAAACCAGTAGGGGGTAGCGTGGCAATGGGTGTCAACAATAGGCATAAGGCTGCCTCCTCCCTTCTTGATTGAAATAGAGAAGTGGAAGCGGATTCTCTCCTCACTCCCCAGGCCGGCGGTTCGCCGACCAGCCCTAAACCTACCGCGCCAAGCGAGGCGGACCGGAGGTAGGGCTTTCCGGGTAACCCTGCTGCTCTGTTCTGATTAACGCATGGCGTCCAGCAATGTCGCGAACTTCCGGCTGGTTGGATTGGCACCCTTCGCACCAAATTTCGTCGTCAGTAAAGAGGCGCATATTGTCCTTCTTTACGTTGATAGTCTCTATTTCGGAGCGACAGCCACCGCACATCCGCACAATGGACACTTCATCAATTGGCATAGTTATGGTTCCTTTCCCCGGTCTTGAGTTGAGAATGCAACTGAACGGCTTTTGGCTACTTCGGTAAAGTTGAGTGTAGGCCGCGTCCCAATTAGTGTCAACTTTACCAGGCGCCATGGCGCCTGGGTGGACAATACTTAGGGGCTTGCCGGAATTATCCACCCAAGGGCCACGGCGCCCTGCACGGTTTCCTCTTGGCATCTTCGCCGAAATGACGTATAATTGCTTCCACTAAGGCGGGAAGGAAGGTTCGGGGTTGTCATCTTGGGCGCTATGCTCAATTCCTGTTATGTTCCCGCCCTACGTTTAAGGAGGATAGGTTATGGCTAAACCAATGCGCGTTGGACACTTGGTACTGAACGTAAAGGACGTAGCAGTGTCCACCAAGTTCTACACCGAAATCTTGGGGTTTGAGATTTCCCGGCAGTCCGACTTGGGCACTTTCCTGACCTGCGGCAAGATTCACCACGACCTAGCCTTGTTCCAGGCCCCGGAGGGCGCCCTGCCAGTTACCGCGGGCCAGTTGGGCTTGAACCATTTTGCTGTTCAGGTTGCCGACTTGGAGGACTTGAAAGAAGTTTACGACAGCCTGAAAGACCAGGGCGTAACCATGGACCACAATACCGACCATGGTATGACCTCCAGCGTTTACTTTATGGACCCCGACGGCAACCGGGTTGAGTTCTTCTGCAACAACCAGGAGGACCCGTCGGTTGGCTTGGCCCTGATGGGCGACAAGAATCGCCGAAACAAGGAGCTGGTATTCAACTAGCCTTAACTTAGCTGACTCCACTTGGGCGCCGGCCCATTTGGGTTGAACCCTTCAGCCCCCGCTAGTATTGACGGGGGCTGATTTTTTAGATACGGAACAACCGGACATACTGATGATCAGGAGCTTTTCAGTCTATTGAAACTCCAGCGTGGCGGCGCGAAGGCCGCAGACCGTCCGGCCAATTATCTCCAGGCAGCGGTCGTTGGCGGGAGGCATGACCGGCCCGGCCAGAGCGTCCCGGTGCCACCGCTCCAAGGGCAAGTCTTTCAGGAAGCCACTGCCCCCGGCCAGCCGCATCGCCTGCTCCGTAACCCGCACTCCAGCCTCGGCGGCCAGGTATTTGGCCTGGTTGGTCGCCAGCGCCGCCGCCGGACGGTCTCCCGACATCCGTATCGCTGCCGCCTCGCCAAGCATCAGCCTGGCCGCCCGCAATTGGGCGCTCATCTCACCCAGAGAACGCTGCACCATAGGATTATGGGACATTGGCTCAGTAGCCGGGGCAATAGTTCTGGTTTTGGCATGTTCCCGGATAAAGTCATAAGCGGCCTCGGCGACCCCCAGATAAGTGGCGGCATAACCCAGCGCGAACCCGGAAAGGTCAATGGTCAAAAGCTGGCCCGGCGCTCCCAGAATGTCCCGGACGGCTACCTGCGTGTCGTAGCGAATGCTATGGCTAGTAGTGCCGCGCATCCCGGTAGCGTTCCACCGCCGCTCCAGAGTAATGCCCGCCTCGCTCCGGGAAACCAGCGCCGCCATAATGCCTTCCTGGGCCGACTCGGTTCCCTCCAGCAGGCCGGTTAAGAAATAGCGGTCGGCGGCGTCTCCCAAGGAGCAAAAATGCTTAACCCCGCTGACCCGGTAACCGCCATCAGCAGCAGGCTTGAAGGCGGTGCGCAAGACAAACCGATCCCGAAAGCTGGAGTCGGGTTCGCTCATCACGGTGGCGAATAGTTTGCCCTCATCAAGAACCTCTCTGAAATACCGTCCCTTTTGCTCGGCGTCAGCCAACTGGTCTATGTTGATAATGACATTGGCATGCATATTGAAGGTGAGAGCAGTCGCCGGGCAGCCCTTGGCTAGTTCCAGCAGGCAGAGGACATAGGTCACCGGGTCAACACCGAGGCCGCCATATTCCACCGGCACGGTCAAGCCCAGCAGTCCAGCCTCGTGCAAGTCCCGGTAGTTCTCAAAAGGGAAGGCCGAGTAGGTATCATAGCGGGCCGCCCGGGCGGCGAACCGCTCTCGGGCCAGTTCCGCCACCTTCCAAATTATCGGGTGATCCTGGGAGCTTGGGCGCAAGGAAGGGAACATTAACACTACTCCGCAACATTACTCCCCGCAGTACGAGCCGGTAGCTAGTCGGAAAGTCGGCCATTCACCATCGGCGCCGGCAACTAGCTCCGTTTAGTATCGCCAGCGTCCTTGTCCTTGGGGAGCGCCGCAGGGCGGGGGGAGGCGCGACAATTATACTATACTTGCCCGGCCCGAATCGGGAAACCCGACGGCCCTTCGCCAAACTCCGGGCGAACCGGCAACCTAGGCGAAGTGGGGCATAACCTCTTTAGCAAAGAGTTCCATCGAGCGCAGCGTCTTGCCCTGCTCCATACCGCCAAAGTCAAAGTTGCAGCCGAAGTATTCGATGCCCTGCTGCTGAAACTCTCGGATTTTGGCTACGCACTGCTCCGGAGCGCCGATGACGGCCCGGTGGGCGGCCAGGTAATCATAACTGGGCGGCAACTGAGTACGGGAGCGACGATAATCGGCCAACCGCTGGTGAACCTCGCTGCCATAGTCAAAGGTACGGCGCCAGTCAGTCATATCCATAGTCCAAGCCAGGGCCGGCTCGGCGGTCTGCCGGGCTTGCTCCTCCGTCGCTGCCACGTGCAGGTAGCGGAAGAAGGGTATGCGGGAAATGGGGATGTGCCGACCGGCCTCACGCGACATTTTCACGAAGCGGTGGCACAGGTCCAGAGCATCGGCGTGGTCCAGCACCACCCCGCTAATCAGAGGGTGGCCGGTGGACGCCACGTACTCCAGGGTGGCCGGCGTGCGGGTGGCGGCGATGTAGATGGGCGGATGGGGTTGCTGCGCCGGCGGTGGCGTCAAGTTGGCCCGGTTAATGGAGAAATAGCGACCAGCGCAGGTATAATCCGGCGTCGTCCACAGCCCCTGAACCATATCGATAACTTCCTGAAACCGCTCCTGACTCTCCTCCCGGTTCACGTTATAGCCGGTATATTCATAGCCGGCGGTGCCGCGACCAAAGCCCACGTCCAGCCGGCCGCCACTGACCTGGTCCAAAGTAGCGGTATCCTCAGCCAGTTGCACCGGGTGATGCAAGGGCGGCACCAGCACGGCAGTGCCTAACCGGATGGTTTTGGTGCGGGCGGCGATGTTGCTGATCAACACTAGCGAGGAAGAACCGATGCCGTAGCGGGAAAAGTGATGCTCGGCAAACCAGGAGCTGCAAAACCCCAGTTCCTCGGCCAGCCGAACCTGCTCGGTGGCATCCTCAATTACCTGGCGAGGGCTGGTACCCTCCGGCCAAGGTATATGCGTAAACAGGGCAAATTTCATTGCTGACACCTCCGCCGCCGGCTGACGCTGCGCCGCTATAGCGCAACCGGCGCTTAAATCTCCGGCGAAATTCCTGCTATATTCCTATATTCCAGACCTGGTTTATCAGACCCCAGAATAGACGCCACCGGCCTTATTACTTACCTTACCACTGAGCGCATAGGGGAAGGGTTTGCCAACCGCCTATACACGTTATCGGTTATACTAAAGCCCGATTATAGCAAGGGCGTTAGAATACTACGCTCGGCGTTTGCAGGCCAGGAACATATTGACAAACCCCCCGCGCCCTTTCAGCATATTATAGATTATCTCTTGATTATACCGGAGGCTCAAACTTGACATTCCTCACCGGGTTAGCCTTGAGACGCAGTTCCGTGACTCTCCTGGTAATAGTCCTGATTATGGCAGCGGGGATATTTGTTTACAATCGGCTGGAACGAGAGCTGTTTCCCGATATAGAGTTTCCCAACATCACCATCACCTCAGTTTACCCCTCCGCTGACCCGGAAACCGTGGATCGGGAGGTGAGCGAGCCGATTGAGGACGCCATCGCCAACATTGAAGGACTTAAGGAGGTTCAGTCCACCTCCCGGGAAAATATTTCCGTAGTGCTAGCGACTTTCAATTTTGGCGAAGACATGAAAGAGGCGGAACGCACCATCGAAAGCCAAATCAACGGCATTCAGTTCCCCAGCGGAGTGGATTTCACTACGGTCAGCCGCATCAACAACAACACTTTTCCGGTTATGCAGCTCAGCGTTGTAGGCGACCGGGATATACCGTCGCTGCAACGCATCTTGGATGAAGCGGTAGTTCCCCGGTTCGAGCGGGTAGCCGGGGTCTTTGAAATACACGTCCTGGGCCGAGTTGAAGAGCAGGTAACCGTTACCGTCAACACCGACAAGCTGGAAGACCTAGGGTTATCTATGTTCCAAGTAGCCGAGGCCATCGGCAGCAATAACACCAGCTTTCCCGCCGGCAACATTACCGATAACGAGATAACCTATCCGGTGCGGGCCGCCCACGAATTAGGCTCCCTGGAGGACATCCGCAATCTGGCGGTCGGGTACGAGCGAGTCGTCCTGCCAGCGGATGCCTCATCTCCGGCGTCAGCCGCCGATTTGCGAGGACAGCGCAGGGTACTGCTGTCTGACGTGGCCCAAGTGGAGCTAGGCACGGCGGCGGTTACCGGCATATCCCGCACCAACGGCAAGGCCAGCTTGAACATCATCGTTATCAAAGACCCGGATGCCAACACCGTTGACGTAACCTCAGGCATCCTGGACGTGGTAAACCGCCTGGAAGATTTGCCGCCGGACGTCGAACTGCTGGAGGTGTCTAACAATGGGCCGGAGGTGGCCCGTTCCCTTTCCAACCTGCTGCGGGAGGGCCTTCTCGGCTTCCTGTTCGCCATCAGCGCCGTCTTCATCTTCCTCATCAATACGCGGCCCACTCTGTTACGCGGCCTGGCATTTACCCTCCGTCCCACCGTCATCATCGGCATATCCATACCCTTGAGCGTACTGAGCGGTATCCTGTTGTTGAGCTTTACCAGCGTATCCTTGAACTTTATGAGCCTGGCCGGGCTGGCTATCGCCGTGGGCCGGGTAGTGGACGACAGCATCGTGGTGCTGGAAAACATTTACCGCCACATTCAACGGGGCGAGGAACGGATGCAAGCCGCCCTGGATGGCACCCGGGAGGTGGGCGCCGCTATCGTTTCCTCCACCCTGGCTACCGTAGTCGTGTTCATACCCTTAGCCTTCATTCAAGGTTTGGTGGGAGAGTTCTTTACGCCCTTCGCCCTGTCGGTAAGTTTCGCCCTTATCGCCTCTACCTTTGTGTCGCTAACCGCCGTGCCGGTGCTGACCGTGGCGCTGCTGCGACAGGGCGACTTCATGAACGTCAGTGAAGACGATATGGACATCGAACAGGAAACTTGGCTCCAACGAGGCTATGCGCCGGTGCTCTCTTGGGCTCTCGACCACAAGTTGCCCTCCCTGCTGCTGGCGATCGTTATCACCGGCGCCAGCTTGTCCTTGCTGCTGATTATACCGGTTACCTTCTTTCCGTCGGGGACACCGGACTACCTGACTCTGGACGTGGAGCTGGCCCCGGGCGCCGCCGTTGGTCGCACCTTCGTTCACGTGGAACAAGCTGAACGGACCTTGGAGAGTTTTGTGGACGAGGGCCATCTGACCCTCTACCAGGTTACAGTGGGCCGGTCCGCCTCCGACTTTGACTTGGGCGTTGGGGCCGGCAACCTGCACGTCGCCGGGTTCACCATGCGAGTCGCCGAGGGTGCGCCGGAGGATATTGCCGCCCGGGTGCGGGAACGACTGCCGGAGGCTCCGGAAGGGGTTACCTTTACTTTGACCGAGCTTTCCGACGGACCGCCAGGCGGCGCCCTGGAAATTACTATCATTGGCCCCAATTTCACCACTCTTTCCGCCGTAGCCCGGGAACTGGAGGCTGAACTAGACCAGATTAACGGAATTATCAACCTCCGCAACGACGTAACCGAGGCCAGGGATGAAGTAACCGTTAACATCAACCCGGAAGAAGCCGCCGAGTTCGGGTTGACAACTCTGGCGGTGGCTCAGCAACTTAACCAATTTATCGTGGGTCGGACGGTCAGCGAGGTTGACCTGGAAGGTACTACCATGGACGTAGTTATCCGGGGCCGTCCGAAAGAAGTGGACGACATCGAAAAGCTGAAAAACCTGAACATTCAGGGGCCCCTGGGTCTGGTCAAGCTCGGCGCCATCAGCGACATTGCCATTGGACAAGGCCCGGTAACGGTCAGCCGGTTCGACGGGGAACGCTCGGCCAGCATCACCGGCTCCATAACCGCCACCGACACCCAGGCGGTGGGACGAGAGGTTCAAGCCGCCATTGACGCCCTGGAACTACCAGCGGGAGTGGAGGTCAAGACCGGAGGCATCTTCCAGCAAATCGAGGAAGGTTTCCAGGACGTGTTCCTGGCCATGGCCGTAGGTATAATTCTGGTCTATCTGGTAATGGTGGCCTGCTTGGGTTCCCTGCGCAACCCCTTCATCATCGTGCTGAGCCTGCCCCTGGCTATTGTCGGCGCCTTGGCGGCCCTGGCAATCACCGACCGTACCCTGAGCCTGTCGGCGATGATGGGGTTCCTGCTCCTCATCGGCATCGTGGTAACCAACGCTATCGTGCTTATAACCTTTGTGGAACAGTTGCGAGAACGGGGAATGGAGGTGCGCGAAGCCTTGATACGCGGCGGGCGTGTCCGCCTCCGGCCTATCCTGATGACCGCCTTCACCACCACTCTGGCCCTCTTACCTCTGGCCTCGTCCAGCAGCGAAGACGGGGGTATCATCGGGGCCGAACTGGCGACGGTGGTTATCGGCGGACTGATTAGTTCCACCGCCCTTACCCTCATCGCAGTGCCGGTAATTTACACCTTGATGCACTGGTCGATACCCCGGCTGCCGGGTACCATCAAGGGATTGATACGACATCCCGCTCGGACCGAACGCAGCATTCGCGGAGATCCGAACATCCCCTAATACTAGCCATGAGTGGATTACAACCAACCGTCATTCTCTTCAGAAAACTATGCATTAAGAGGTGCTACATTGTGGGCCTGATAACGAAACGATTGCAGAACCTTACTCGCTGGCGGTTCGCTGGAATAATCGGCCTGGCGGCGCTGCTGCTCCTGATCGGTTCAATAGCCTACGGAACCACCAGCCTGTTCGGCGGCGACCGTCCCCTCCCGGAGAAGGGCTCGCCCCAAGACGGCGCGCCAAAACCCACCCACCCAGCGGAAACGACCCCATCAGAAATAGCGGTCAATAGTTGGTTAGTATTTCCTTTACGGGAAGAACTTGCTTTTGAGCGGGCCGGAGAGGTATCGGAAATCCTGGTATCCGAAGGAGATCGGGTTACCCAAGGACAGCTACTAGCGCGGCTTAATACCGACCACTTTCCCGCTCTGGAAGAGGAACTGGCCCGGCTCAGCTTTCAAGTGGCCGAAGCCCAGGATAACATCAAGAAAATCAACCTGGACTACCGCGACGACCCCTTGCTGGCGGCCCAGCGGGAAGAGGCCGTCGCCCGGCTGGAGTACGCCAATACCCAGACTAAAGACTTTTTCGAGGACATTGACCAGAATTATGCGGATGCCCTCACGGCGGCGACGATAACCTTGAGCCAAGCCAAGCTCACTCTCGACCACGCCCAAGATGATTTAGACGAAGCGCTCCGCGACCTGGACGCCAACCATGCGCAGGTATTGGCCGAAGCCTTCCGAGCCAAGGCCGATGCCAAGTTGGCGCTGGATCAAGCCATTGAACGGTTGGCCGACTACCGGAACGACCTGAGCGACGACTCGATACGGGCGCAGGACCAAGTAACCGAAGCGGAACTGGCCCTCGACCTGGCCCAGGAGCAGTTGGCCGACTATCAAAAAGACTTGGGCGACAACTCGATACGGGCGCAGGACCAGGTAACCGAAACGGAACTGGCCCTCGACCTGGCCCAGGAGCAGTTAGCCGACTTCATCACCGATCACGACCAACTCATCCTTCGCGCCCGTACCCTGATCGGCGCCGCAGAAGACGCCGTGGATGCCGCCCAGAAACCTCTCACCCAGTTCCTGCGCTCCCCAACCCGGGACTTGGAGGCGGACGGCAAGCCGGTGGACGTTGCCAAGCTGGAAAGTCTCCGGGCAGCGGTGGAACTGGCTGAGTCCAACTTAGTACAAGCCAAACAAGACCTGGCCGAGTTGGAAGAAGGCCCCGACCCTTTCCGGCTCCAGGAACTGGAATCCAACATAACCGTGGCCGAGCTGAACCTGGACCAAGCCAAGGATGACTTGGCTGAGTTGGAAGAAGGCCCCGACCCTTTCCGGCTCCAGGAACTGGAATCCAACATAACCGTGGCCGAGCTGAACCTGACCCAAACCAAGGAGGACTTGGCTGAGCTGGAAGAAGGCCCCGACCTACTTATACTGGAACAACTGCAAGCTCAAGTAGACCTGTCCCAGATAGTTCTGTCCCAAGCCGAGAAGTTCCTCAAAGAAAAACTGGAAGGCCCCGACCGACTAATCGTACGTAGCTTGAGCCTGACGGTAGAGTTAGCTGAAACTCGGCTGGAATCGGCCGAAAGGGATGTCAACGAACTGGTTGAAGATGGTCCAGACCGGAAAGTAGTGCCTTTGCGGGAGAAGGAAATAGCTACCCGGCTGGCCGAGATAGACAAACTTTATGAGAAACCCGACACCCTCCGACTAGCGCAAATCGCATCGATCCGGGCGGGAATTACCACGGCCCAAGAACGGATTGACGACATCCAGGAAGAGATGGAGGAGTCGTTATTGCGCGCCCCCTTTGACGGAATGATTTTCCTGCTTAACGTCGAGGTTGATGACTTGGTGAACAAGTATTCCCGGGTCATCGAGTTGCTCGACCCCCGGGAAGTGCTAATTGAGGGCCTGGTAGATGCCACCGATGTCCGGTTCGTCATAGCCGGCGCCACCGCCCGGGTGAGCATCGACTCCCTGCCCGACCGGGAATTGACCGGAAAGGTCGCCAACGTAGCTCAAGACCCCAGCACCGAACGGGGTATCATCAGCTATCCCTTAACCATCCGGGTTGACCTGCCCGCCGGTCTGGAAGTCCCACCCCGTTTAAGCGTAGTAACCAGTGTAGTAATCCCCAACTAAAGCCTGACCGGTGGCGTCAGAAATAAGGACGAGGTTATGCGAATCCCCCTGTTCAATAGAGGCGGTCAGCGGGAAACCGACCCGGTCTGCGATATGCTAGTGGATACCCGCAAATCGCCCGGCGGAACTTATGACTACAACGGCCAAACCTATTATTTCTGCGGGCCCGGTTGCAACCGGGCCTTTCAAAAAGAGCCGGAAGCCTATCTGTCCGGCGACAAGAAGATTCAGATGTAGAGCGGGAATGGTAGAACCGGCTGGTTGAAAAGCCCTGCCCCGGACAACCGAAAAGGCCGTCCGACAGCCAACTGTTCAGCGGTTTATTAGACTAGAGAATAAGCTCTGATACTTGCATGCCATATTTTGTCCGCCGAGACGCGCAAGTCAGCTAGGAAAACGTGGCGGAGGGAGAGGGATTCGAACCCTCGATCCCGGTTTCCCAGGATAAGCGCTTAGCAGGCGCCCGCACTAGACCACTATGCGACCCCTCCAGAACACTCCCTTTAGTCTATCAGATTAGGCCTTTGGCTACAATAAGCTGGCCCGCGCCGGCCAAGACTTGTGCTTGTCCTGGAAAATCCCCGCTCCCTACGGAAAAGGAGCCGGGCGAGGACATCCCCAAGGTAAACCCGCCAAGCGCGGCCAAGGGCAGAAGGAGCGTTTGTCCCGTTTACAGCACCATCCCGTAGGTACGCTTTTTGATAGACAAGTTTACGAAGGTTTCGGTCCGCTGTACCCCGTCAATCGGACCAATCCTGGTGTGGAGGAATTGTCCCAAACTTTCCGCCGACTCCAAACCGGCCCACACAAATACGTCGAAGGCTCCGGTAGTAACCGCCACGTAGTGGGCCTCGGGAAGGTCAATCAGGGACTCGGCCACCAAGTCGGATTTGCCAGGGCCGGTTTTTAGACCAATCAGAGCAGTGGTGGAAAAACCCAGTTTTTCCAAATTAGGCACGGCAGTCACCCGCACCACATCATCATCCAACAACTTTCGCAGACGGCGCCGCACCGTTCCCTCGCTGACCCCTACCTCCCGGGCGATTTTAGCGTTGGAGGCCCGGCCGTCCAGTTGCAGTAAGGCAATTATCTTCCGATCCAACTCATCCATAGCCTGGTACTCTCCGTTATGCTCCGTTTGCACGCAATAAGTAAGCCAATGATAAGCCCGGGTCTATTTACTGTCAACACTGCAGCAAAATTTCCGAATATCGCATCAAAAGCAGGGCTTTGCCAAGTTAGCGTTACGGAAATCGGAACTTCAACATCCCGGTTTCCCTGGATATATTGTGGGTCTGCAAAAGTCAGCCGTCAACTTCCTATCCGGGTTCTCGCTTTCTCCGGGATGACGGCTCGATGACGTATATAACTCACCAACTTTAACCGGTTACGACCAGTTCCTTGTCTTGACCCGGCCTCCGGAGTTTGGCTAAACTGAAAGAAATGTGGCGCTCGGTCTGTTGGCGCCAGAATGCAATGTAAAGCTGTCGGAGGTTACAGATATTTATGACGATGTTAACTCCCTCGGCCGGTGGGGAATATAGATACAACTTGGCCGTCGCTGACCGGGTTTTTACCGCTGCTATGACCGGACTATACGGCTGGACGGCGGTGGGTCTGGCAGTGGCCGGCGGGATGGCTTGGCTGCTCAATCAAGCGGGCATTTACGTCGGATTAAGCCTGATGGGCATTATTGCAGGCATAGTACTGTCCATCGGCTGCCTCTTTGCGATGCAGTTCGCCGCCCGCAAAGGCGCGCCCCTGTTCGTGGTGGGAGGGCTGTACTTGGCCTTCACCGCCCTAATGGGCGCCCTCCTTTCCTACGTATTCGCCCTTTACACCAGCGCCAACATCGCCATGGCCTTTGCCGGAGCCGGCGGCCTCTTTGCCGTGATGAGCGTTTTCGGCTTTACCACCAAGCGGGACCTGTCCAAGCTGGGCATGATGGCGGTCATCGCCCTGATCGGCATGGTTGTGGTCGGACTGATTAACGCTTTGCTGTTTCAGTCCAGCGGGCTGCAACTGCTGCTCAGCGTCATCATCCTGCCAGTATTTATGGCCCTAACTGCGTGGGAAACCCAGAACATCAAAGAGCAGGCTCAGGAAGCGGCGGCGGTAGGGGACTTGGATGCCGCCGGCCGAATTGCTCTCGTCGGCGCCGCCGGTATGTTCCTCAACATCATCAATATGTTCCTGGCCCTGCTCCACATCTTTTCCTTCTTCGGCGACGACTAGGCAAGGCAAGCAACCCAAAACCCGCCGCCCTACACCGGGGGAAAGCATACTCTAATTCCCCATTCCGCGTGAAATTACACTAGGCGGTGGACCGGGTTTTCCCATCCCGGTAAACTGGCCGAAAAGCTGGAGAAGAAAGACGCAAGATGACTATACCCATGTCGTTGGAGCCAAATCGAGCCAACGCTTCGGATGCTGAACCCGAAATAGCCCTTGCCAGCCTGATCGCAGGAGACTGCGTAGACGTTATGCGAGAGTGGAAGGATAACTGTATCGACCTGACAGTTACATCGCCACCCTACGATGGGATACGTGATTACAAGGGGTACAGTTTCAACTTTGAAGAGATTGCCCAACACCTCTTTCGGGTTACTAAAGAAGGTGGCGTGGTGGTGTGGGTTGTGGGGGACAAGATTAACCGAGGGCGCACTCTGACCAGCTTCAGGCAGGGCATCTACTTCCAAGAGATTGGCTTCAATGTGCATGACGTAATGATTTACCAGAAGAAAAATACGCCCTTTATGCGCAGCAACGCCTACACCAACGCCTACGAGATGATGTTTATCCTCTCTAAAGGACGCCCGGCGACTTTCAACGCCCTCAAGGAAAAGACCCAACGGTTCGGCTACGAACAACTAACCCATAACAAACTCTCCGATGGGGTGAATAAGAAGAAACTGGGGCGGCTTAATGAGGAAAAAACTCGCACCAACATCTGGACCTATGCTGTGGGGTTGGGAGGCACCACCAACGACCGGATAGCGTTCAAGCACCCGGCCATATTCCCCGAAGGCTTGGCTAATGACCACATCCTTTCCTGGAGCAATCCGGGGGATTTGGTGTTAGATCCGATGTGCGGCTCGGCCACGACCGGCAAGATGGCGTTGCTGAACAACCGACGTTTCGTAGGCATTGATATATCCCGGGAGTATATCAATATAGCGCAGGAGCGATTAAACCGGGCCGGATTTAAGGCGTATTGCGCTTAACCGAATCAGCAACAACCGCTGGATACTTTGCACCGGGTCTTTGGGGTTTGCCTGTCCGGAAGGGATACAAGACACGACGCGGAGCTATTTTCCGCCCAACTCCGTTGGCGTAATCGAGGTGGAAAAGGACAATGAAATCCAGGTTTTTCTGCCGGGACAGCGCACGTCTTTTGTCGTCCCTCGCAGCGAAACCATTGTTCTGGACGTAACTCAAACCGGCAAAGGGTTCCCCAACATTATCTGCAATCGCTGCTTTGCGCTAAAGCCGGAAGAGGATTTTAACGTGAACCAAACGGATGCGAAAGGCAACAAGACCAGACGTCCTAGTTGCCGGGAATGCCGAGTGGACATTGACCGACGAGCTATGTCGGCGAAAGTACGCGCCGCGGCAGAGCGACAAAAACCCAAGCCCAATACACTATGGCAGTGTCCTATCTGTCGCAAGATGGGAATAGTTGGGGTGAATGTCAAAGTAGTAATTGACCATGACCATCACGGCGGACGGGCCCGCGACTATCTCTGCGATAGTTGCAATACCGGCTTGGGGAGGTTTATGAATAGCGAGAACCTCCTGCATAATGCCTTGGCCTACTTAGCCGACTGGGAAATCCGGCGTTAGCGGCTCCCACTTACACTCAGCGCGAACCAACAAAAGCCCCGGCATTTTGAGAATGCCGGGGCTGTACAGTCCCGGTACAAATAACCGACGCCAAGGCGTTAGCGGTTACGCCTCGGTCTGCTCCGTCTGACTGCCCTTGACCGTAACCGTGATGTGGGCCATGGCAGTGTCCCCGGGGGCGCCGTGCCAATGGTTTTCGCCGGCCGGAATTATCACCACGTCGCCAACCTTAACTTCCACCTCCTCATCGTCGGTGGCAACCGTGCCGACGCCCTCGGTAACGATGAGAATCTGGTCGCCGCTGTGCTTATGGAACTTGTTGCGGGAGCCGGCGCTGAAACTCACCACGCCAAAGTTAAAGTTACTGCTGTCCCCAGCCTCAAAAGGCGCTTGCCGGGTAACCACGTTGCCAGTGAACAGCGCGCTGGTCGCCACTTCCTTATCCGCGTTGCTAATCGTTATGACCTTCATCAGAACCCTCCTCTATATTTATATTTTCTACCTCAAATATACCCGGTTGCCCTCGGCAAGTCCATAGGCAGCGAAAGAATTAGGGAGGGGCAAAACTTGACCTAATGCGATGGGTAAGGAGTCTTGTATCCGTTTATCGGTTCTTGTCCCGGCTGGATGCAAGATACCTCTCATTTCGTTAGGTAATAATAACTATGGTAGCCTCTCGCCAATTAGATAGGGGTGGTCATCAAATGTAACTCTATGAAAAACGGACGACCATTCTTGATATATTTCGAGTGGTATCTGTGCACCGGTTAGGTCCGCCTTTTCAAAGTAAGTCATGTGTGTGCTTGTGAAACGCAAATTGGAATGACGTAAGTTGGCCCCTTCCAAGTTGGCATGGGATAGGTTGGCCCACCGGAAATCCCTTTCTCCAGCGTTGTATCGAGATATTAGATCCTTTGCAGTTATTCTCACGATATTCTCTCTACCTCTGGCCGAGACCTTATTGCCTCTGCACCTTCTGCCATTATAATAATTCCCCTATATAGCATCAAACGCGTCGGCTAGTCCAGACATTTTTGCCCCCTGAGTGTTTTTCGCAATATCCCCACTGTATCCAGCAGGCTTCGCACATTACCTCATCGCAGTCATCTACTCCGCAAAAGCAGTAAGACCGCTCTTGTCCTCTACAACGGCAACAGAAATGTCCTTGCCTTAAAGAATACAGCGCGGGCCAACCAGGAGGCGGCGCCGCCCCAGTCGGTCAGTTACCTCCGGCCCCCTGCATCGCCGTCAGCAAGTCGGCCAGGGCGCGGGCCAACCGGCTGGGACGTTCCGCGAATTCAGGGGTTGGATACCATTCGTAATCAAAGCTGCGCAACACCGCGCCATCAACGCTGCACCGGAGGCTGGATACTATCACCTTGAAGCCAACGGCGTGGGTAGCCATTTCGGCCAGCTGCTCCAGAACCGGGTCGGGACAACCATAGATTACCAGAAACCCGCCTTGCCGTTCTCCGTCAGTCACCCGGGCACGGAATACCTGCCCCAGCAAATCCATCTCAACAATAGTAAAAACTTGCCCCGCCCGGCCAAAGTCAGGCCAGCCAATTCTGATGGAGCCGCCAACCCGCCAATGGTGCATTTCCCCCCGCCCACCGAGTCGGAAAGCCGGTTTCGGCTACAACCCGCCCGGAAGTCCTGCCATTGCCAACCGGAAAGCCTTATCCTACCTTCGCTGAGGAATCGAGGCAAGAGGGAACTTGCAAGCCGGAGAGAACCAGCCTACCGCCGCTCCCGGAGCATCAAGAAAGCCAAGGGAACGGAAGATACCCCTATCAAGAGCAAGGCGGCGGCCGCCGCCTGAGCAAAAAAGGCTTCCGACGCCGCGCCCCAGATCGAGGTCGCCAGGGTAGAAAATCCTGTCGGACCCAGAATCAGCGTCGCCGGCAATTCCTTCATCGTCAGGAGAAAAACTAGGGCCGCCCCAGCTAAAACCCCCGGCCGTATCAGCGGCAGCGTGACCGACGTAAATACCCCTAACGGCGCCCGTCCCAGACTGCGGGCCGCCTCCTCAATCCGGGGATTTAGTTGCAAGAAGGAGGTCCGGGCCGAACTCACCGCCGTGGGCAAGAAAAGTATTATGTAAGACAGGATGAGCAGACTAAGATGCTGGTAAATGAACCGGGCGAAGTTGGCCCCGAAGAAGACCAGACCCAGCGCCACCGCAATCCCGGGCAAAGCAAATCCCACGTAGGTAATCCGCTCCAGCAGGGAACTAATCAGGCCGGGATACCTTACCGACAGGGCAGCGATGGGAAGAGCGGCAAGGACGGCGCCGGCGGCGGCCAGCCCGGACACGTAAAAGGAGTTGCCAGCGGCAGACCACAACGCTAACAAGGGCTCTCCGGCGGCAACTCCCCGAACCGCCCAATAAACTAGCACCGACATCGGCAGCGCCAGAGCCATGACCGCCACCAGAGCGCAGAAACCTACCGCCGGCCAGCGCCATCGCCCCAGCGGAACCGTAGGAGACGGTCGCACGGCGCCTTGATCAACTCGGTAGTAACGGGAACGACCTCGAGTCAGAGACTCTCCCAGCAGCAAGCCCAACGCCAGGAAAACCAGAGCCAGCGAAAAGGCTGCCCCCAGGGTACGGTCCAGAGCCGCTTCATACTGAATGAAAATAGCCCAAGTGAAGGTCTCGTAGCGCAGCAATGAGACCGCTCCGAAGTCGCTGAGAGTGTACAGGGCCACCAGTAAGCCGCCGGCAGCTACCGCTGGGCGCAGCAAGGGAATCATCACCCGACGGAAGGTACCCCACCAGCCATAACCCAAGCCCCGGGAGGATTCCTCCAAAGAAGGGTCTAGTCGCTGCAAGGCCGCCCGGACGGTCAGCAGGACGTAAGGGTAGCTGAGCAAGGCGAGAGTCAGCATTGCTCCGGGAAAGCCGCTCAAGTCCGGCAGCCTTTCTACCCCGACGAGGTTCTCCAAAAAACCCTGGAGCATTCCCCGAGGCCCCAATGCCACCACCACAGCAAACCCCGCCACATAGCTGGGGATTACCAGGGGCAAGGTCAGCAACACATTCCAAAATCGGGCCAACGGCAGGTCGGTGCGGACGGTAAGCCAAGCCAGGGGAACCGCCAAGAGAATCGAAGCTCCGGTTACCGTCCCCACCAGCAGCAGAGTACGCAACAGGATTTCCAATACCCGAATCCGTAGAAAGAGATCCCAGAACTCGTACCCGGCGCCCAAAGAGCGGATGCCCAAGTAAATCGGAGACAACAGCAAGAAAGCGCCGATAACCAAAGCCGGCGCCCACAGAATAGCCGGAGGGCCACCTATGGCCGCGGCTTGACGCCAGGCCAAGCCGCGAAAATTGGCAAGAAAATTTGGCAAGAAAGGCGCTCGCCGAATGTTTTAGTGGATGTCTCGGGCTATTATGGCAGAACTCCCGCATCCTGCAACAGGGCCTGCGTTCCTTTCAGGTCAACCAAGTCGCCAGCAGTAAGATCTGGCTTGACAATGTCGGCCAGAGGCACCAACACTCGTTGGATTTTTACGCCCTCTACCAAGGGGTACTCAAAGGTCTGCCCAGCAAAATACTGCTGGGCCACCGGCGAAAGCATAAACTTCAGGAACCGCTCGGCATTCTCCACGTTCTTAGCAGAAGACAGGATTCCCGCTCCCGCCACCATCACGATGGAACCCGGCCCACCGGAACGAGGGTGGTAATTGCGGGCGGCGAAATCCTCACCCTCTTCCGCCAGGAACCGGAACAGGTAATAGTGGTTGACGAAGCCCACGTCTATTTCACCAGCGGCGGCAGCGGCCACTTGGGGAGTATTCTTCGGGTATATCTTGGGGTTATTCGCCTTGATCCCTTCCAGCCATTCCCTAGTACGCGCGTCGCCCCACTCGGCGCGCATAGCGGTAACCATCGCTTGGAAGGAGGCGTTGGTCGGCGCCCAACCAATGCGATCTTTCCATACCGGGTCAGTAAAGCCGAACATATCGTCAGGCAGGTCCGCCTCGGTCAGCTTATCAGTATTATAAACCACCGTCCGGGCCCGGCCCGATATGCCAACCCACCTGCCTTCGGGGGAGCGCGCCCATTCCGGCCCCTGCTCCAGCACGCTGTCTGGTAGAACGACCAGCATCGAGGCTACCGCCCCCAATCCGCCGGGGTCTTGAGCGAAGAACACGTCAGCGGGAGAGTTACCGCCCTCCTCCAGCAAAGTAGCGGCCAACTGAGCGGTGTTGGCATATTTAACCTCAACCTCGATACCCGTGGCTTCCCCAAACTGCCGAATAATGTTATCCACCAGGGACTCGCTACGCCCCGAATACACCACCAGTTTGCCTGGGGCGGCCTCCCGTTCCACCACCACATCCCTAGGAACTTCCCGCACTACTTCCTTTTCTACCACCACTTGAACAGGAATCTCCTTGACCACCTCCCGACTCACCACCACTTCTACCGGAACCTCTTTGACTACTTCCTTCTCGACGACGACTTCTTGGGGAACTTCCTTCACTATCTCCCGAGTGCAACCAACTACCAAAACTGACAGAAGTCCCAACATCAGCAGAGTCAGCCAAAAGTTCCGGTTAAGCCATACCAGTCCCGACATCATTATCCTCCAACAAATTGAGATTGCTCTGGGGTTTGTTCTTTATCCGGTAAGCGGCGCATCCACCTTCTCTCCACCCGGGGAGGAGGACGGAAAAGAGAGGTGGATGCGCTTGGCTCTCGCAAAAATAATAAGTATATACTTATTATTTTAGTAACGAGTAAATATATATTATGCAAGACTATATCATCCATATATTACAGTGTCAAAAGTTATTGTAATAAGAGGTGATATTTATTAGTTTTCACTATCGACAAACAAAAGCGATGAATACTAGCGAAAGCCTTCCCTCACCGCCAACGCAATAACCCTTTAACAGCCCTTGATGAAGGGGGCCGCACCCTCGGTTCGGCTTACTAGCCGCAGGGCCTGCACCCCAATTTACTCCTCGACCGGCAACTGGACCGGGACCCTCTTAACGAATGCCCGGCGGGGCGCCGATTATGCCATTATTGGGTTAAAGGGCAATGTTCCCCTACCCAAACCTCGGAAACTCCCTTAACTACCGCTACTCTTTTCTCCGAAAGTCCCCAAGAAGCTGCGGCCCTATCTCTGCACTAACTCCCCCGTAAAGCGGGTTCGCCCCTCCCCAATTCCTGCCGTCCGCCCAGACTCTCCAGCTAACTCCCCCGTAAAACGGGTTCGCCAAGAAAAGTAATATGCCCTAACTATTGATTTTGTCCGCAATAACCCTTATTATTGTGCAACCTTACATTCATGCATAAGCTATACGATAATTGTGCAACGCACCGACAGATAAAGTCAGAACTGCAAGCCGCCCTTGATTCGGCAACCGGGGCAAAGACCTTCATGAGGATATGAATGGCTACCAAAGTTAGCTTCCCAGCTCATGCTACCCCGCGCAAAGGGACCAACCGTTCAGCGAATGAGGCCAGGTCATCTACGGCATCCCAGCCCAAGCGGAGCGATACGATGCTGGAATGCGTGGGCGTCGCCAAACGCTTTGGAGACACCGTCGCCGTCGATGGATTCAACTTGAACATTCCCCAAGGTCAGGTAATCGCTCTGCTCGGCCCCAGCGGTTGCGGCAAAACCACCGCGCTTCGGTTGATTGCCGGGTTCGAGAACCCGGAAGCCGGGTTAATCACTGTTGGCGACGAGCCGGTCTGCGAACCAGGCCGGAGCCTCCCTCCGGAAAAACGTCGGGTAGGCATGGTATTCCAGGAAGGCGCGCTCTTTCCGCACTTGACGGTAGAACAGAACATCTCCTACGGTCTGTCCAAAGACGCCGACCGGCCGGAGCGCGTCCAGGAAGTAGTGAACCTGACCGGGTTGGACGGTCTCACGCAGCGGATGCCCCACGAGCTTTCCGGCGGTCAACAACAACGGGTAGCCTTGGCACGCGCTCTGGCCCCCCGTCCCGAACTGCTGCTACTGGATGAACCCTTTTCCAACCTGGACCCCGGACTGCGGGTACGGGTGCGCCGGGACGTAATGTCCATCTTGCGTAGCAGCGGCATAACTGCCGTGTTCGTCACCCACGACCAAGAAGAGGCGATGTACGTGGGCGATCGCATTGCGGTAATGAACCGAGGAAAGGTTGAGCAGCAAGGGACGCCAGAAGAAATTTTCCACCACCCCAGAACCAAATTTGTAGCTGAATTCGTTGGTATGGTGGATTTTGTGCCGGCCTATTTGGAAAACGGTCAGCTAGTAACTGCCATCGGCAAAGCCGATTTGCCCTACCAACCAATCTGCGAACGGTCCCTGGAAGTCATGGTTCGTCCCGACTGCGTGGACTGTTGCCTGGCAGACGAAGGAGAAGGCGTAATCACCGAGCGGGAGTTTAGAGGCGCCTTCTACCTATATCGCGTCGTCCTCTCCTCCGGGGGCGTCGTACACTGCCTGAGACCCCATACCGACGAATACCCAGTCGGCGCGACGGTATCGGTAAAAGTTCGGGACGGTCACGCCCTGCGGCCTTTTGTGGATGGCTTCGCCCTTTCCCCTTAATCCGCTTCGCCCCGCTTCTGCCATCCCTTCCCGTCCCGCTCCTTCACTGACCGTATTTTCGCGTAACCGCGCGCCCGCCAGATTTGCCGCTTCAGCCTCAAATCCTCTTTATCTGCCCCCTCGCTAGAAAAGAAAACCGGAGGGGGACAGGTAGAACTCATTGCAGTAGCGACAGTTTCCCCTGGAAAAACGCTATAACCCTAACCCTCTTCTTAAGAGAAAGGAAACATACTCCCGAAAAAGAGAAATCCCTAGCTTAAATTGCTAGTCAACTATCCTCTAACTTAGCATCGTTGTATAATCTGCAATTATTGGTAGTTTATAGTCCACCCATGGAACAACCGGGTTTTGTATCCGTGAGACAATTCCCCCAGGCAAGGCGGTGAAGTTAAGTTATGCCCAAAGCAAGTAGAACCGGCCGGCGCGCCAACCCGCGCAATATACCGGGAGAAGGGGACAACCAGGAAAGGTTCTCGGCGGTAACCGAGAACTACCTCCTCTGCCTCTACAAGTTGTGGGAAGACACGGTTACCCCCACGGTAACCCAACTGACCGACACCATCAAACAGCTTCCCTCTACGGAAGGGCTTGGCTCCTCCGTACCCTCCGTGGCCGGCATGACCCGACGGATGCAGAAACAGGGACTGGTTGACATTGGCCCAGACAAGCGGATTCGGCTTACTCAAAAGGGGTTCGAAGGGGGCGAGGACATAGCGCGGCGGCACCGGCTGGCCGAGTGGTTGGTCGTCCGGCTGCTCGGAATGGACCTGCATTGCGCCCACATTGAAGCCCACCGGCTGGAACACGGGATTTCGGGAGACCTGGAAGCCAAGCTAATGGAGCGTCTGGGTTACCCGCAGAAGTCCCCCTTTGGCCGTCCCATTCCCGGCGCCGGAGCCCCCCAAATCCCCTCGAACTGCGTAACTCTCGATGCAGTAACCACGGATGCGCCCTACGTTGTAGAACGCATACCCGAGGAGGATCCTAACCTGCTCCGTTTTTTAGCTAACACGGAGATTACGCCGGAGAGCGCCGTTAGGGTAACCGAAGCTACCCGCTACCTGGGAGTAATGGTAGTCTCCACTCCGGCCGACCAGGTTTCTATGGGATTCAACGTAGCCCAGCAAATTCTAGTGCGGCCCGCCGGTTAGGCGTCGACAGCGCGACCAAAGGGCGAAAGGCAAAGGCCGGTTTGAGTTCAAACCGGCCCTCGTTTATTTCCGATGCGCCGTCCGACGCCAGCCGTCAAAGGAAGCCCCGGTCTATCATCGCCGCCCGTCAAGAGTCCTTAACATCCCGCCAGCAGCGTCTCCCGCACGGCGGCCCAGCCCTCGGCCATACGCCGTTCCGGGAAAGGTAACCTTTCCTCGCTGTGAACCACCTTGACCAAGACGAATACCGGCCCAACTTCCTCCATAACCTCCTCCAGTCCAATCAACAACTCCTCCAGATCGTCGAACCGGAAGGTTCGGCTATAGCCGGCGCCCTGAGCCATGGACAGAAAATTCACGTTATCCAACCCCTTAACCGGAATGCCGTCCGTGGAAGAATAGGCCACGTCGTCAAAGACAAAATGCACCAAGTTATCCGGCCTGGACTCCCCAATAGTGGCTAAAGCGCCCAGGTCGGTGCGCAGAGTGGCGTCGCAATCCAGGACCAGCACCTTGCGATCGGGTTGGGCCAAAGATAGGCCCAAGCCCACCGCCGGCGCTCGATCCATACAGTCGGTTAAGTCCACGTCCAACTCCCGACGCTGGGACACCTGCGTCCAGTCCCGCAGAGCTGCCGACGTAGCTACCACCAAGGCATCCCGGCGGTGGTAGTTAATCGCTCTTGCCGCTTCCGTTGCTGGAATCACCGAGGTCGCCCTCCTTATCTTCAGCGCTTTCCCCTTCCGCCGCCCGCCGTGCGCCAATACGCCGTGTCGTAGCCATCAGATATAACCCACCCAGAATCAAAACGCTGCCAAAGCCAGCGCCTAACACCAACAAGACCGGATTATCTTCCCGCAACAGCCCTTGATACAGTAGCCAGAAACCCAAGGCAAAGACGCCCAGACTTACCAGTCGGCCCAGTAAACTCCTGCCCAAGTCTTTCAGAAATCCCATCCCAACTCCGGCAACCGCAATAGACCTCCCGATAAGGGCAACTCGACTTTCCGGCAAACCCGGTCTTGGCTAGATACGATACAAACCGAGGCAACTACCCAGCGGTTGCGGTTGCTTCGGTTGTTGTCTCCAGGAAAGATTCCGTCCACGTCCCTTATCGGCGGAGCGAACGCCATACCACTCCAAGAGGGTTAGCTAAGGCTGACGCCCAAGGCCGCCGGCACTTCGTCAAAAGCCATCTTGACCGTACGCGGTGAGCGGGTGCGGAACTGCACCGGCGTGTTTTCGATCTGCGGCTCCACCGCCAGATGAATGAAGACCGGCCCCTCAGCGTTCAGGACTTCATCAATACCGTTGGTAAAGTCTTCCAGATTATCATAGGAAAAGACCGCTGCGTAACCGGCGGCTTGGGCCATACCCTCCCAGTCGGAAACCTCCGAGCCCGGTATGGGCTGTCCGCCAGTCACCGCATAGACGCCGTTGTTAAACAGGAAATGGTAAAAGTTGGCCGGCGCCTTGTTAGCGGATGTTACCAAGGATCCCAAGTTCATCAGCAGACTGCCATCGCCGTCCAGGACGAACACTTTACGGTCCGGTTGGGCCAAGGCCAAACCCAGCCCCAAGTTGGCCGCCTTGCCCATGGCGCCGGACAAAGGCAAGTCCAACTGCTGGCCAGTGGTAACACTGGGCAAGCCAAAGTTGACATTGTTAGCGTTCATGGTAGGCACAATAACCGAATCGGCGCGCTTACTGTCAATGAGTCTTACGGCATCGGTGTTGTTGATCATCTTATTCTCTTCTCCTTGCCGCGCCCGGCCAAAAGGCTAGGCGCCGAATTCGGTGCCGACCAGGACGGCCACCGGCTTTTGGGTACGGTCAGCCTCTTCAATCGCCGTGCTGATACGCCCGGCGTCGTCATCGGTCTCAATCAAGTAGTAGTTGATGCCCCAAGCATGGAGGATGTGTTCAATGAATCGAGCGGCCGAGTCGCTAGTGATGCCGTGACGACTCCAACCCCGGTAGCCAATCAACATTACCAAGGGTTGGTTGATGTCCAGCCCCAAGCCGCGGATAGAATCGCCAGACTCGAAAATACCGGTGTTCTGAATCAGGACGATGGGTCTCTTGCCTCCAACCCACAGACCGGCAGCGATGGCCATGGTCTCGCCCTCTCGACAAACCGGCACCAAGTCCAGGGACTCCTCCCCCATCAGCAACTGATACATAAAATTAGTTTCGCTGTCGGGCAACCAAACCACATGAGTAATGTTGTTCTTCTTCAACTCGGCGACAATCGCCGGGGGATGCAGTACCGCTTCGTGCGTCGTCATCATGTCTCCTTCCCAGGGCAAGTTTAGGTTTGAGTCCAGCCTATTATAGTAAGGGCGATCGGGCAGGTCAACTTTGGGGAACGAAAACGCCCGGATTAACGGAGCGGCTGTTGAAGAAGTTATACCAAGACCCGGCGGCTATCGCGCCATTTGCTGCTGGGTTATCTGGCGCCAAGCCATAAACCCGAACTGGATTTCGTGGTCCAGTTCGTCAACGTTGCGAACGCTGGCGATTACCGGACGGGACAGGCAATCCTTGAGTTCGGAGATTATCCGGGCGTTACGCCGGGCCCGCTCTAAGTCGTGCCGGTCGGCGGCGTAGGACACTTCAATCGCCAAGTAGCAAGAGTTGACGCCGTCTTCGGCCTCATGCGCCAAGTCGGCTTCCACGAAGCTCCGTTTATCATCCAGGAGAAGCCATCCTTCAGCAACAGCCCGTTTGGCCATCCGTACCATTTCAACTTTGGAGTTGCTAGTAGTCATAGCTATCCTCTATACCGCCACTTTACTCTTTGACTTGGATAGTATCAACCATCGTCTACCGCCGCTCGAAAGTCTCACTGGCGACGTGCGTCTAACAAATAAGCGATAACTCCCCCTCTAAAACTCCACATTCCTAGGCGTCCTCGGGAACGGAATAACATCCCGGATGTTCTGCATTCCAGTGGCGAACTGCACCGTCCGCTCAAAACCCAGCCCGAATCCGGCATGGGGAACCGTCCCGTAGCGGCGCAAGTCCAGATACCACCAATAGTTATCGGCGTCCAAGCCGGCCAGCTTCATCCGTTCTCGCAAAATATCTTCGCGTTCTTCCCGCTGACTGCCGCCAATAATCTCGCCAATCCGCGGCGCCAACACATCCATGGCCCGCACCGTCTCCCCGTCATCGTTCATCCGCATATAAAAGGCCTTAATATCCTTGGGGTAATCGGTAACCACCACCGGCTTGCCCACCCGCTTTTCGGTGAGATAACGTTCGTGTTCCGACTGCAAGTCCAGACCCCAGCCCACCGGAAACTCAAAAGTTTCACCGGAGCCTTCCAACAGCCTCACTGCCTCGGCATAGGTCAGCCGCTCGAAATCGGAGTTAATAATCCCCTCGAGGGTAGCGATAGCCGACTTGTCATACCATTGGTTGAAGAAGGCCAAATCCTCGGCGCACTTATCCAGGGCGTAGCTGAAAACATACTTCAAGAAGTCCTCGGCCAATTCCGCCAGCCCATCCAAGTCGCAAAAGGCGACCTCCGGCTCCACCATCCAGAACTCGGCCAGGTGGCGGGAAGTGTTGGAGTTTTCGGCGCGGAAGGTGGGACCGAAGGTGTATACGCCGGATAAAGCCAAGGCGAAGATTTCCGCCTCCAACTGGCCGCTGACCGTTAGATAGGTAGGACGGCCAAAGAAGTCCGCGGCGGCGTCCACCGCTCCGCTCCCTTGTCGCGGCGGGTCTTGCAAATCCAGAGTAGTAACCCGGAACATTGAACCAGCGCCCTCGGCATCGCTGGCAGTTATCATCGGCGTCTGGATATACTGAAATCCCCGCTCCTGAAAGAAGGTGTGAATTGCATAGGCCACCCCATTGCGGACCCGGGCCATCGCCCCAAAGGTATTGGTGCGCGGCCGTAAGTGGGCAATCTCCCGCAGGAACTCCAGAGTATGGCGTTTCTTCTGCAGCGGGTATTCCTCCGGATCGGCCCCGCCCAGCAACTCCACCTCCCGGGCATTGACCTCATACTTCTGGCTCCGACCCTGGGATTCCACCAGTTCCCCGGTTACGCTAACACTGCACCCAGTATTGAGAGATTCAATCAAAGCATAATGGGGCGAGGACTGTTCCACCACAATCTGAAGGTCTTTAAGGGTTGAGCCGTCGCTTATCTGGACGAAAGAAACCGCCCCGGAGGAACGGCGGGTCTTAACCCAGCCCTGCACCAGCACTTCACCGCCAGCCCTTTCCCGATTCAGAATATCCTTCACTCTGCTGCGCTGCATCCTACTACCTCCTGCGACCCGACTGCCCCGATTCTAGCGCCGGAAGCCAGGCCGGGAAAGTAAGTTGTACGCCAGCCGACTTATCAGAAAAACAAACAGAGCGAACCGGATGCAAGATATAGCAACCGCTGCATATTGTTCGCTTCGGGAACCCGGAACCGGCGTTCCAAGTTGTTACGGCGTATAAACCGGGCCGCTAAAGCCCTGGCCTAACCTTATACCACTCCGCAGCCTGTTCATAGGCGTAGGCGATGCCCAGCAGTCGTTCTTCGGACAAGTGCGGGCCGATGAGCTGCATCCCTACCGGCAGACCCTCGGAGAAGCCGCACGGCACCGAGATGGCCGGCAGCCCGGCGATGTTTACCGGCAGGGTACAAACGTCAATCAGGTACATCTGCACCGGGTCGGCGGTCTTTTCGCCCAAGGGAAAGGCCACCACCGGCGACGTAGGCGTTACCAGAGCGTCCACCCGCTCAAAGACCCGGGCAAAGTCCTGACGGATCAGCGTCCTAACCTGCTGCGCCTTGCGATAATAGGCCTCATAATAGCCGGAAGACAGAGCGTAGGCGCCCAGCATTATCCGGCGCTTAACCTCCGGACCAAAGCCATATTGCCGGGCGCTTTCCATCGCCTGCCACATATCCGGCGTATCCTGATAGGAGTAGCCAAACTTGACCCCGTCGTAGCGGGCCAAGTTAGCCGAACATTCCGATGGAGCGATAATGTAATAGCAAGCCAGCGCATGTTCCGTAGTGGGCAGGGAAACCGGCTCCACCGAGGCGCCCAGACCCTCCAGCGTCTTAACAGCTTTCAGCGCCGCCGCCCGCACCCCCTCCTCCATCCCTGCCCCAAAGTATTCGTCGGGTATGCCCAGCCGGACGCCGTTCAGCCCTTCGGTCAGGCCGGCGGCAAAGTCGCTAGCCTCTAATAGCAAGGAAGTAGAATCCCTGCCGTCATAACCGGCAATGGCATTCAGCGCCAGGGCGCAGTCGGTAACATCCTTGCCCACCGGCCCGATTTGGTCCAAAGAGGAGGCAAAGGCGATTAGTCCATAGCGGCTGACCAGCCCATAGGTCGGCTTGAGGCCCACCACGCCGCACAAGGAGGCCGGCTGGCGGATACTACCGCCAGTGTCCGACCCCAGGGCAAAGACCGTCTCGCCGGCGGCCACCGCCGCCGCCGCGCCGCCGCTGCTGCCCCCGGGCGCCCGCCGCAAATCCCAAGGGTTATGCGTGGGGAAGAAGGCCGAGTTTTCGCAGGACGACCCCATGGCAAACTCGTCCATATTGCCCTTGCCCAGCAGCACCGCGCCCTGCTCAAACAGCTTTTCGGTAACGGTGGCGTTGTAAACCGGAAGGTAATTCTCCAGCATCCGGGAGGCGCAGGTCGTAGGAATGTCCTGGGTGCAAATCAAGTCTTTGAGCTGCACCGGAATGCCAGTCATCGGCCCACTGCCGCCCGAGGCCAGCGCGTCGTCAGCGCTTTCGGCCTGTTTCAGCGCAAGTTCTTCAGTGACGGTAACAAAGGACTTTACCCTTTCCTCCACCTGCCCAATGCGGTCAAGACAAGAGCGAGTCAACTCAACCGAACTGAAATCCCGGCCGTCCAACCCGGCCCTAGCTTCGTGAATTGTCAATTGCCAGAGTTCCGCCACACCCAAAGAGCTATTCCTCCAAAACCGCTTTAACCCGGAAGAAATCTCCTTCCCTTCGGGGAGCGTTGCGCAAAGCCTCTTCCGAGCTTAACGGCTCTCGCGGAATATCGTCGCGCATGACCGTATCCAGTTCTACCGCGTGGCCGGTAGGAATAACCGACCCAGTGTCCAACTGCTTCAACAATTCAAATTGCTCCAAGATGTTGGAAAGCTGTTCTCGGAAGATTTCAACTTCCTCTTTGGTTAAGCCAATACGGACCAAGGCGGCAATATGTTCAACCTCGGCGCGGGCCAGGGCCATTTTCTCCCCCTGAAGGAAAGGAATACCTAGTTCATCTCTGAGCCGCCGGAAACGCTGATAGATAAACCCGTCATATAATCGGCCTCGGCGGAGGAAAGGAAGGCGGCCATCTTGGCGATGTCGTCGCCCTGGGCAATCCGCCCCAAGGGAACCCGGGTTGACCTTTCCCGCACCATCAAGGTCCGGTGCTCCTCCGCCGACTGTCCCTCAACGGCCAGAGCGGCAGCGATGAAGTCCACCCGCTCGGTATCCACCAAGCCGGGGCAGATGGCGTTGACATTAACCCGATGCGGCGCCATTTCCTGGGCCAAAGCCTGAGTAAACCCAACCAGAGCAAACTTGGAGGCGCAATAGACGGCGTAGCGGGCGATGCCTCGTTTGCCGGCCCCCGAGGAGATAATGATGATCTTACCGCCCTGATTACGAGCAACCATGTGCCGAGCCACCGCCCGGGAGCAAAGGTAAGTCCCTCGGACATTTACCCGCATCACCTCGTCAAAAGCGTCCTCTTCCAACTCCACCACCGGAACCCGGTCCCGGCCCGGCCGGGAACCGGCATTGTTAACCAGGATGTCTATATGACCAAACCGCTCCAATACCTGCCCAACCATCTCATCCACCTGGCCGCTGTCGGAAACGTCGGAAAAGAGGCCCAGGGATTGGCGTCCCTCAGCTTCGATTTCCTCGACCACGCTAGGCAACCCGGCCCAACCGTCCTGCCGGTCTGCCAGGCGAATGGCGTCCAGAGACTGGCGTATGTCCGTTACCACCACGTCGGCCCCTTCCCGGGCCAGCCGGGTCGCAATCGCCCGGCCAATGCCATGCCGACCGCCGGCGCCGGTAACCAGAGCCACTTTGCCGTTAAGGTCGTACATCGTCCACCCTTCCTTAGTTAAGTAGCTAGGCCCTGCTGGGCAAGGAAATTAGGGCCGTACCGCCCACGTAGCGCTCTCCGGCGGTTCCGGTCATCAACACATCACACTCCACCAAGTTCTCTCCGCTCTCCTGGCGGGTATCGGTAACCGTAACCGAAATCAACAGCGGCTTGTTGTGCGGCGCCGGCTGGCGGAAAACCAGGTCCAAGTCTTTAAGCGATTCCGGCCCGGCCCAGTCGGTCAGGACCTGGCTCATAATAGCCATGCTCATAACCCCGGGGACAATCGGCCCCGGGAGGCCGGAGGCTTCGGCAATAGCCTTATCGGTAAATCGGTTGGGCATAGGATTGCCCCAAAGCCGGCAAAAATTAACTACATTGTCATCGGTAGCAACCAGTTCCCGAGGGCCTATCTCGCTGCCCAACTCAATGTCCTCAAAATAAGGACGATTTCCTGGGGTCATTCGTTTGTTACTCCCGGGCAGCGTAGGATTCCTGTACGTCGGCCACCACCGCGCCGTCCTGGTTGCGGAAAATGGTTTCCCAGACCACAAAAACCATCGTACCGCTGCGACCCGTCTTGGGATAAACCTCTTTCAAGTGGGATGAGGCGGTCACCCTATCTCCCGCTACTATGGGAGCGCGAGCTTGTACTCGCTGGCCGGCGTGGAAACGAGTGCGGCCAAACTTCAAGTCTATGTCCGGCAATTCGACATTGCGAACCAACAGCGTGCAAAAAGTAGGGGGCGCGAGGATGCCAGAGTAACCCGCCGCCCGCGCCGCCTCGGTGTTAGTGAAAACCGGATTCGTCTCGCCAATACTGCGGTTGAAGGTCTCGATTAGTTCCCCAGTAATCTCAAAAGGCCCGGCCCGATGCTCCACACCGTAAAGATCTCGGTTATATTCCAGTTCCATTGTCATCGTATTTATCGTATCTCCCGATTAAAACGCCTAATGACCGCAAGCAAAACGTTCCGCCGCCCGGCAACTCCGACAACCGGGCCGGCTTCAGCCCCGCTTGGTATCCTCCAACCAAACCGGGGCAAAGTCCCCGGCCAGCAGGGCGTCAACCAACTCCCGCTCGTCTCGTATGGCTGCCGGGAAGGAAGTCAGGCAAACCCCGATATGACTGGCAAGATGGGCGTCGCTACCGCCGGTGCCCAAGTAATTGAGCTTGCGGCACAGGCGGTCAGCCCGCTCGTTTTCACCGGCTCGGCTGCCCCCGTTAAGTCGCTCCACGATATGCACGCCACCGAAGGATTCGCCCTGCTCCATATAATCAACTAGACCAATGCCGAAGCGGCCGGGATGAGCCGGGATGGCAATAGCGTCGTGGTGTCGGGCCGCCTTCATCAGTTCGCGGGCATCCAGCTGCACATCGGCCAAATTAACTTCCCTCGACAGAGCCTCGGTAACGCCATAGACCAAAAAATGGCCGTAGCGGGTATCCAGCTCCGACCCTTTAAGGACCCGAACCGCATACTCCAACCCCAGCTGAGAATAATCCTTGTCAAAGTCGAACTTGCGGTGCTCGGTCAGGACAATGCCATCCACAGTATACCCGCGTTTACGCAACACCTGAATCCACTTGACATACTGCTCTACGGTGGCCCGGGAGTCATCGGAGGAAACCGAATGGCTGTGCAAATCCAGATACATCGAAGAAATAATCGTCCCTTCGGAAAGCTACCTAACGCAAGAAGCCAAGCAAGCTGGTTGCCGAACCCGGAGCTACTGGACTAGGGTACCCTTTAAGGTCGAGTTCATCAACCGGATTTCCGGTCAGCCCCTTTTTATCACGCTCTGGTATATTATTTGGCGCCTTAAACAACGGGAAAAGTCTAAAATCCTACTCCCGCAGCGCACGCAAAAATGCGTCGCCGCCGCCGCGTATCATATCCTGGGTGCCTACGGAAAGAAGCTGAACCCCGCGACCCGCAAAGCGCCGAAACCGCTCAACACTGCTCAGGGTCATTCCCGCCCCGGCCACACCGACGGCCTTCCCCTCCGCTCTAGCCCCTTCGATTACGCGGTCGATTGCGGCGTCAAGCTCTGCAGGACGAGCCATACCCATAGTCTGGGTAAGGTCGCTGCTGCCCACCAGCAAGGCGTCGATACCTGGAACAGCGGCAATCTCCCGGACGTTTTCGACCGCTTCCGGCGTTTCAATCATCACAACTACCAGAACTTCCCGATTAGCAGCGGCATAGTACTCCGGCGTAGGCAGTCCGGCGCCAAACCGGTTGGTACGACCGCCGGTAGCGCTGCTGCGGTCACCCTCCGGGTAATGGTGAGAAGCGCGGGCAACACCCTCAGCCTCTTCACGAGTGGATATGTGCGGCACGATGAGGCCCTGGGCGCCCCGATCCAGAAAGCGAAGGATCGTTGACGAATAGGCATTGGGAATCCGCACAATGGGCGTTAGGTCGTAAAGCTCAGCCGCCCGCACCATATTTTCCGTCTCAGAATCGTTAGAGGAACCATGCTCACAGTCAATCCAGACCCAATCAAACCCCATTACGCCGTAAAGTTCAACCAGCCCCGGCGCATAGAAGTTAATACTGGCCCCGATAGCTGCCTGTCCCTCGGTAATCTTTGCCTTGGTTTTGTTGGTTAGAACCATACCCGCTCCCGGCCGTCGCCAAAGGTTGAATAACTTGCCCCAGCCCCCTCCGGCATCATAAGCCCGCCAGTCCTGCAAGGCCGAAAGGTAATACGTTAGAAAAAGGGGAGAGAACCAGGAAAACCTGTAAGCCGGGTCCTGTATCCCGCCGGGTTCCCTGCCGACCAGTAAAACCAGCCGGCGGCTCGGCAGGACGGTGACCATCTATCTAGCCCCCCGCAAAAAGGCCCACCGGCCCTTCTTCGGGTCGGCGCAACTAGGTCGCGCCGGACGACGTTACCGTCGGGGTCAAGCAGCCAACCCGGGGACGGGCCGGACACCCCTAGTCCCTCTATTCGGCCTTGCTCCAGGTGGGGTTTAGCCGTCGCTGCGTCGCCACAGCCGACCGGACGCTCTTACCGCCCGATTTCAACCTTGCCGTCGGCTTCCCCATGAGCCTCAGTTCCAAGGAACAAAAGCCTAGGAGAAAACGCCGAAGGCGGTATGTTTCTGTGCCACTATCCGTCCCCTAGGGCGGCGATAAAACCGCCCCAAGAGCCTGGGCGTTACCCAGCACCCTGTCCGGTGGAGCCCGGACTTTCCTCCCCAGCAAGGTCATCCCCCACTGCGGCGGTCACCCGGTTTGCCTAGCCTCTCCCAACGCACTCTAGCACAAGCCCCTGGGAGGGTCAAGAAAGCGCAGGCCGCCAGGCTTTAGCATTTCGGACTATCCCTGACCGCGAGCAACTCTTCAGCTCAACCGACCCGGGTCCGATTCCCCCTCGCCAACTGGCAATAGGAAGAGGGAAATAAGACGGGATCGCAGAACCTAATGACCAGCGTCAAAGATATAAGCGTGAACTTACGCAAAAAGAAGGAGAACCCCTCAGGACAGCCCAAAAGGTATGGCGGCAGGGCCTGGGCAAAAAGCCCCCTCTAGCCTGGCAGCAACATTCGGCCACAACTGTTGCATAGAACGGTTTCACGACCGGACCGAACCCGTTGCAAGTGCTGCGTAGGCAACGACATTCGGCAAGCCTGACAAAGGCCGCGCACCACCCGGGCCACCGCTTGCCCGCCCTTGCTCCTCCGCAGACCCTCATAGCGAGTCAATTCCATCGAGTCAACTCCGGCGGCCAGCGTTGAGCGATCCTTCATCAGGGCATCCTGGCGGTCGGTCAATCCTTCCAGTTGCTCCCAGAGTTCGGCTTGGCGCGCCTCCCAAGCCGTTTGAGTTTCCGTCAGCTCCCGTTCCAAGGCTTCAATCCTGGTTCTGGTATCCTCCGCCTGAAGAGACAATTCCAAAAGCCTAACGTCTTGCCGCTCCAGTTGATGCCGGACGTTGTTAGCTTCCAACTGCAATGCTTCCAAGTCTCTCGGATTGGCAATGTCGCCGCCATACAGCTGCGTGTCCAGATTGGAAGACCGCTCCCGCTGGCTCTCCGTTTCCAACTGCAAGTCCCGATGCTCGCTCTGGATTTCCCGTAGTCGAACCCGTGCCTGCTCCAGAGATTCCTCAATCCGCCCCAAGGACAAGCGGGTTTCCAATTCCCGCTCCGCCTCGGCTATCCGACCATTGACACTGTCCAAATCCAGGTCAAGCTTCTGTAGGGAATAAAGCTGTTTGATTGTGGTCATCTGGCCGCCTGAAAATCTTAATGATTATCTTTAGACCCGGTGATTCTATTGACCGGAATAGCTCGTTGTCAATGACCGCCCTAATCCTAAATAAAACAAAGAAACCGATAATTTTTCAGATTCCCGATGCCCCCCAACCAAGTCCTTTTCATTACCTCCCTACCCTCCCTAAGAACAAGAAAGAACACCCCCTCAAAAACAAAAAGGCCCAACCTTGCCAACGGAGCAGCCGGGAATCGCACTCCTCCTTCTGCTATACTACCCGCCAAGCATCAGGCTAGACCGAGCGGTCAAAGCCGGGGAGTTGGTAGAATGCGTATCCTCCACTTCTCCGACCTGCATATCGGCGTGGAGAACTACGGCCGGATTGACCCGGCCACCGGACATTCCACCCGGCTGGGAGACTTTCTGGGTTCCCTGGACGAGGTAGTGGAGTTTGCCTTGACCCAGCAGGTGGACCTGGCGCTGCTGGCTGGCGACGCCTACAAGGGCCGCGACCCTTCCCAAACCCACCAACGGGAGTTCGCCCGACGACTGCACCGATTATCTTCCGCCGGCATTCCGGTGTTCCTGTTAATCGGCAACCACGACCTGCCCAATGCCAGCAGCCGGGCCAACGCCGTAGAGATTTTCCCCACCCTTCAAGTGCCTAACGTTTACATCGGCGACCAGTTACAGACCTATACCATCGCTACCCCTGCTGGGCCTCTCCAGATTGTCGCCGTCCCCTGGCCCCGCCGGGGCCGGTTGCTAACCCGGGAAGAATCCCGCGGGCTGAGCATCGATGAGGTACGCACTGAAATTGAAACCCGGATGACCGCGGCGATCGGGGAGCGCATCAGCCAATTGGACCCTAACGTTCCGGCCATCTTCACCGGCCACGTTACCATCAACGGTTCAACGGTCGGCTCCGAGCGTTCCATGATGCTGGGTAACGACCATGTGTTACTAGCCAGCGCCGTCCACCGCCCGGAACTGGAATACGTTGCCTTGGGACACATCCACAAGCACCAGGTTCTGCGCCGGGAACCGCCTATAATGGCCTATTCAGGCAGTTTGCAGCGAGTGGACTTTTCCGAGGAGAACGACGAAAAGGGCTTTTGCGTGGTTGACCTAGATATTTCCCTTCCCCAAGGACAGCGCCTGGTGGATTTTCGCTTCCAGCCGGTGCAAGCCCGACCCTTTGTAACGATTGACGTTCACGTTCAACCCGGGGAGCCAGACCCTACCGAAGCAGCGTTACGCGCCATTGCCCGCCCTAATATAACCGACGCCGTAGTGCGGGTCCGGGTGCGCCTGTCCGCAGCGGCGGAACCCTTGCTCCGAGAAGGCGAAATCCGCGAGGCGTTGCAGCCGGCCCACTACATCGCCGCCATTAACCGAGAGGTGGACAGCTCGCGTCGAACCCGCCTCGACTCCGCTGCAACAGACCCGGCCGACGGCTTACAACCGCTCCAGGCGTTGCGCCTCTACTTGGACAACCGAGAGGCCGAACCGCAGCGGCGGGAACGGATAATTCACTGCGCCGAAGAACTGATTAACGCTGACCAAATCGCCGAGTCCACTTCAACCCCGCTATGAACAACCTGGTCGCCAACTAAACTCAACGACGGCGCGCCAGACCGGCGCATCCCTTCCGCCCTCCCCTCTCCATTCCTTAATGTATAAGAGAATATGTTTCGGAAACTGCAAGAGCCAGGCCAACTTGACACCCGCCCGGGCTACCCTTAAACTGCGATTGCAATCCACCCGAAAGGGGGGTTAGCGCCCAACAAGACCGATAGTTTTTATATTTGGTGGGCCGCTGGGATCCAATGCTGACCGAGACGGCCAAAGTCGAACGAGTTTCCCTGAAATTAGCGCAAAGGCTTTATTCGCTGCGCCATAAATCGTCTCGGCTTTATTTTTGCTCCGTTCCCCCTCAACTGAGCCGCCTCAACAAGTTTCACCCTCCAGGTGAAACGCCTTGAATGCCACCCTTACCGCCACGACCGGACTGGAAGTAGGCCACTACACCGACCGGGAAAATGCGACGGGTTGCACCGCCATTCTCTCCCGTCAGGGCGCCGTCGGCGGCGTTGACGTACGCGGCGGCTCTCCGGGCACCCGAGAAACTGAACTGCTCCAGCCCATGCGCCGCGTTGACCAAATTCACGGCATTGTCCTCAGCGGCGGCAGCGCCTTTGGCCTGGATGCCGCCTCCGGCCTGGTGCGATACCTCGAAGAATCGACCATCGGCATAAAGGTAGGCCCAGCGACTGTACCGATTGTCTCATCCGCCATTCTGTTCGACCTGGGGTTGATAACCGGAGCGGTGCGACCCGGGGCCCCTGAGGGCTATGCCGCCGCCGTATCCGCCGGACCTCAGCCGGTTACCGAAGGCAGCGTTGGCGCCGGGACCGGCGCGACAGTAGGCAAAATCCTCGGATTAGAACGCTCAATAAAATCCGGTATCGGCTGTGCGGCCCTGACCCTGCCTGACGGAGCCACGGTGGCCGCCCTGACGGCCGTGAATGCCATCGGAGACGTGGTTGACTACCGAACCGGCCAGTTAATCGCCGGGCCTCGGCGGGAACCGGGGCCGGGATTCATCAACACCGTTGAGTTGCTGACCCAGGGAGAACCCCAAATTCCAAGTGCAGCAACCACTCCCTTGAGCAACACCACCATCGGAGTAATAGCAACAGATGCCACCCTCACCCGCGAGGAAGCCAACCTGCTGGCCCGCCTCAGCCACGATGGGCTGGCTCTGACTATACGGCCCTGCCATACCCCCCGGGACGGCGATACCATGTTCGCCTTAGCCACCGGACAACGCAGCGAACCAGGAGATATCACCTCCCTGGGAGCGGCGGCGGTGGAAGTTACGGCGCAAGCGGTTTTGCGCGCCGTAGCCACCGCCACCGGGTTGGGAGGCATCCCAGCCATCCGGGAACTCGAAAATGGCTAGCGATACAACGGAACCGCGTATTGGGTTTATCGGGGCCGGCGTCCTGGGCGCCGGCTTGGCGCTGGCCTTGTCCCATCGCAGCTATAACGTCGTCGCCGTTACCAGTCGCCGCCTCGTTTCAGCCCAGGGTTTAGCCGAAAAGCTTCCCGGCTGCCAAGCGTTGGCATCCCCCCAGGAGTTAGCCGACGGCGCCGACCTCGTCTTTATAACCACACCCGACTCGGTGATTAGCTCAGTGGCGGCATCGGTCAAGTGGCGACCCGGCCACCAGGTTGTTCACTGCTGCGGAGCGGCCGGGCGAGAAATCCTACAGCCGGCCGCGGACCTGGGGGCAAGCGCCGGAGCCTTTCATCCCTTTCAGACCTTCGCCAGCCTGACCGACTCTACCGAAACGGCGACCCGGCTATCAGGCGTAACTTTTGCCATATCCGCCGAGGGACCGTTGCGCGAATTCCTTAACACAGCGGCCCGTACCCTCGGTGGACAGCCGGTCAGTATAAGCGACGCCAACCGGCCCCTTTACCACGCTTCGGCGGTACTCGGCTGCGGTTACCTGGCGGCCCTGCTACAAGAGGCGGTTGAACTCTGGCGGACGTTGGGCTTCAGCGAGGAACAGGCCCTGAACGCTTTACTTCCCTTGGCCCGCGCCACGCTGGAAAATGTGGCGAAGGCCGGCCTTCAAAACAGTGTCACCGGCCCGGCGGTTAGGGGCGACGCCGCAACCATTCAAATTCACTTGGAAGCCATTGACCGGAACAAGCCAGAATTGACCGACCTTTACCTTTCTTTGACCGCAGCATCGTTGCCGCTGGCCGCCCGCGCCGGTATTGACCCGGCAAAGGAAACAGCCCTTCGCCAACTGCTGCTTCAATACAGCCCATCCCATCGAGGAGACCGGAGGTTGGAATAATGCCCAGAGTAACCATCAGGAACATTGCTGAAATGAAGCGGCGCGGGGAGAAAATCCCGATGCTAACCGCCTATGACTACACCACTGCCCTCCTCGCCGATGCCGCGGATATTCCGATTATCCTGGTGGGCGACAGCTTGGGTATGGTGGTCCTGGGTTACGAATCAACTATACCGGTGACCCTGGATAATATGATCCATCACGTTAAGATGGTAGTCCGGGGTAGCAAAAACGCCCTGGTCGTCGCCGATATGCCCTTTATGACCTACCAGATTGACCCGGCGCAGGCCCTCGGCAACGCTGCCCGCCTCATGCAGGAAGGCGGGGCCCACACGGTCAAGCTGGAGGGTGGCGAGAGGATAGCTCCTATAGTGCAGCGCATTGTCGAGTGCGCCATACCGGTCATGGGCCATATCGGGGTTACTCCTCAATCCGTCAATGCCTTGGGCGGTTACCGAGTACGTGGACGAAATCTCCAGGAGGCCCGCCAACTACTGAACGACGCCTTGGCCCTGGAAGCGGCAGGGGCGTATGCAGTGGTACTGGAACTAGTTCCGACTCCCCTGGCCCGGCTCATTTCCCAGCGGCTCACCATCCCCACCATCGGCATCGGCGCCGGCGCCGGCTGCGATGGACAGGTGCAAGTGCTTCACGATATATTGGGTCTGTTCACCGACTTTGTCCCCAAACACGCCAAGCAGTACGCCAACCTAGCCCCGGTAATTAAGGACGCATTTTCCCAATACTCCCAAGAGGTTAGAGCGGGTTCCTTCCCCACGGAGAAGGAAAGTTTCGCAATGGACGAAGCGCTGTTAACCGAGCTGGGCGACCGATTAACCGATTAACCGTCAATCGGTCGGTCTGGTCGCGCCGTAAGAAACTTCTCCCGGCCGCAACCCAACCCTATTCCCCTCAAACCTCGGTGCCTTCCCTCAACCCTTCTAGCAGGAGCGCCGGGCAATTGCCCGGCGCTCCTGCTAGAACCCGTTACTCCTACCGCCGATCAGAGATTCAGGAACGACTTCTCCGACTCTCTATTTGGTCAATAACCTCCTGAATCTCGCTCAGAGCATTATCGGCGATTGCCTGGTCGATTTGCATTACTGCCATACCTTCCCGATCAGCTATGATACCAGTCAAGTCTACTTGCAATTCCGCCTGGATATTACCGCTCTCGTTGCCTAAAGCCAAGCCGTGATATATAAGAGAGATCCGCATTTCCCGGGAAAGGATGCTGGGTTCATAGGGCTGAGCGGAGTAGTATTGCTTGGAAATTATTTTCCCCGTCTCCCGCTCAAAATTGATAACCCGCTCCGGATGATCGGGATAAAAAATTGTCACCTCGGCATTATCTATAAGCTCGGATTGACTATAGTCTCTCACTACCACCGTGCGGCTTATTGAACCGCTGGCAGGATCATAAAAAGCAAAGAAGAAGGTGGCTAGCCTAGTGCTGCTATCCAAATGAAGAGTGTACCAAGTGCGTATATCGCCGGCCACACTCACCAAATCCACAAATCCTTCAGTCACAACCTCGCCATAATCAACTTCCGGCGGTAAGAAACCGGAATTAGTTGCCGACGAATTCGGGTTAGTATCCTGGGGAGAAACTGGAGCTGGGGTAGGCTGACGGAAGGGCAGCTGCGAAACGGGATTGCCCTCCAGACCAGTCCTCGGCTGAGTTAGTTGCAGGGCTTGGGCGCTCGCTGGCGAGTTAGACGCTGCCGGCGCGGCTGCCGAATCGTTTCCCAGCAATATGTAAATAATGACACCACCGATAATCAGCACGGCCAGTAAAACCAGTATCAGAAAGACGGGGGAGCCGGTGCCGCCTCGATGCTCCGGCATTCTTGAGACTTTCAAATCTACCTCCAGTAAGTCGGTTCAATAACGGCCCAAGAAACGATCCCAGACCTAATTTACCAAGATATCTACAGATTGGGCAGCGCATCCGACAACTTAGCGATGTCATCCCAACGCTTACCCCGCCCCTCGCGACGGTCCCGGGAAGTGCTCATCATGTTGGCCGCCTCCCGGTAGAACCATTCGATCCGGTCCATCGCCTTACCTTCGCCGATATTCGCTACGATGGCGGTTACACTAATAGTATCGGAAGTCCGGCCCGGGTAGGTTCCCTTGCGGCGACCAGCGCCGGGCACCAACTCGGAGAAGGTATTGTCCATCATCTCCACGATCTCTTCAGTCGCCTCGTTTGCCGGCCCGCTGAAAAGACCCAGCACATTTTGGGCATCATACAGAACCTTGCCGTCCTCGGTGTACTCACAATCGAGGGAAAGCTCGGCAAGGGCTTGGGTAACCACGTTCTGCGCCCGCTCAATCTGAGCCTTGGACACCGAAAAATGCTGCTGCTGCTGCTGCCGATCGACGCCGGTTCGGATACGACCGAACAATGACCGGGGTTTCCTCGTTTCGGGAATAGCCGAGTGACTAATACCGATTACAGTAGGGCCTTTTAGTATTCGGATGACGTCATTAGCGTCCAGCACCTCGCCAATATAGCGGCGGTCAGTCTCCTCGCCGACGCAGAGAATATCCATAAAGGAATCGGCGATTTTCCGGTTAATCGTGGCATAGTTCAGACCCATTGAATCCTGCTTCCGAGCAAACTTCTGGTTGTCCACCAAGAGTACTGCGTCGGCTTTGGAGTTCTCCAGAATTTTTTTAAGGCAGGTAGCGGTGTTGATGACGCTGTCCGGCTCGTCATACTGGTTCTCAAAAGGCAACACCAACATCGCATAAACCGGCTTCTTGAACTCTTCCTTGAGCAGATCAACGATAACCCCCACCGAGCCGGAGCCGGTCCCCCCGGCGGTAGTGGCAATAACCAGAATGGCGTCGGCAGAGTAAACGTCCCCGTAATCTCTGATGGTCGCGGCAATCTTGCGAGAATCGCGCCGGGCCTGCTCGGCTCCATCAGCATTAACCTTGCCCGCGCCCCGGCCCCGAAACTCATCAGTAGAACCCAGCAAAATGGTATGGTCGTCCGTCTGAGGGATGTTCTCCAGACCATAGAGATCGCCGGCCCCCAAGTTTACGGCAAAAACGCCACGACATATAGGGTCGCCCTCGGTGCCGGTAAATATGCGAACCCTCCGGTTAACCCAAACCCAATTACCAAGAGCTACAAACTCATCCGCTATATTGGACCCTCCTTGACCGGTCCCAACGACAACCAATTTCATGGCAAACTCCTTAAAACGACGGTTGCGGGAAGCTGGTGGACTGCCAAATTTCCACTCAGCGATTTACCTTTCAATAATGTCCTGATTGTCCCTTTAACGCCTCCGCGCCCCCTACCTAATCTATCGCCTAATATTAACACCGACAATTGTATCACGTCCAATAAATCCAGCGCAATTACAAGCCAAGGGGAGTCGCCGCGGAAATCTGGTAAACAAGCCTTTAACCCCTCTAACCCTACGCCGCTATTCCAGGTCCTACAAATAATGCCCCAGTCCTGCACTACCTTAATATAATACCCTTAATACCCTTTCACCCTTTCACACTTAACTGAACTGCCCTCAACGCAACCGGCGTCCGGCAAATAACGGCCACGATTTGCCGCCGCTATCGCTATAAGGAAGAACCACCTAATAACCTTTCTTTCGACAGCCTCTCGACAAGTTGATTGGGTTATTACGGATTGGAGCATCGGCAACAGCCGGTTTCGTTGACACAATCCTATCGATAGCATATATTTTGGGGAATTACTTGGGGATTTGATCCGATTGTTCGATTGGGCTGGCGGGCTAGGCCGGCAACTCCCTAACCGATTACCGTTAGGCCCAGTGTCCGGAAGGCGAAGTCAGCCTATCCATCCAACGGCAAAGAGAGTAACCAGGCGGAATTCCTCCACCCGAGCCGGCGCAAGAGCTGGCAGTTAAAACCCGCCAGCGTCATAAAACCGAGGTGTGGCTATGCAACGATTTATCATTATTCGGTGCTTCTATGCGCTAGTCGTGCTGTTTATCGTCAGCATTATTGTTTTCGCGCTGGCCCGGATAAGCGGCAATCCGGTGGATGTATTCCTACCTTTCGACGCCACCGACGCGCAGCAAGAAGCCTTGGAGCGCGACTTGGGATTAGACCAGCCGTTGCCTATCCAGTACCTCAAGTTCGTGGGCAACGCCCTGCGCGGCGACTTCGGCGACTCCATCAAGTGGGACGGGCAGAGCGCTATGGGACTGGTGGGGCAGCGTTTCCCCGCCACCATGCAACTAGCCGGCATTGCTATGGGCATCAGCCTCCTGATCGCCGTTCCCATCGGGGTGCTGTCGGCAGTCAAGAAAGACTCCGTCTTTGATTATATCGGTAAAATCATTGCGCTAGCCGGCCAATCCTTACCTCCTTTCTGGCTGGGCATTGTACTCATCTTCATATTTGCCGTCCAATACGACCTGTTCCCCACCTCCGGACGGGGCGGCGGAAAGAACCTCATTTTGCCGGCTATAACTTTGGGCTGGTTCCAAGTAGCGGCGATGATGCGCCTGGTCCGGTCGTCAATGCTGGAGGTGCTGGACACCGAGTACGTTAAGCTGGCTCGGATCAAGGGCATAGTGGAATGGAAAGTCATCTGGAAACACGCCTTGCGCAACGCCTCCATACCGCCCTTGACCTTCTTCGGTATCGTAGCCGGCCAGTTGATGACCGGCGCAGTCATTACCGAAAGCGTATTCACCTGGCCCGGTACCGGCTTGCTGGCGGTGGACGCCATCCGCTCCCGGGATTACCCGGTGGTGCAGGCGGTAGTCATCAGCTTCGCCGGAATCTACATCCTCTCCAATTTAATAGTCGACATCCTTTACGCCTACTTGGACCCACGCATTCGCTACTAGAATCGGACCGGCCAGATTCTCCTACCAGGATATGGTCAGCCGGCTCATTACAGCAATGGCGAATAATAAACAGGAGTTAAGTCAATGGAGATAACTGCGCCGGTAAGAAAACCCAGCTGGTACTCTCCCTCGGTCATAGCTAACATCGGGCGTGAGGTACGGCGATATCCCTTGATCCCGCTGGCAATTCTGCTGTTGATTCTGATAATTCCCGCCTTTTTTGCGCAAAATATCTCCCCGCACCACCCGACGCGGGGCCAGTTTTCCGAACGGCTGACCCCCCCGGCCTGGCAAGAGGGCGGCTCATCTAAATACCTCTTGGGCACCGACAAACAAGGGCGGGATATGCTCAGCCGCATCTTCCATGGCGCCAAGTATGTGCTGATTGTGTCGCTGACCGTCATCGCCGTCAGCGGAGTGATTGGGGTTTCCCTGGGGCTGATTGCCGGCTACTTTGGCGGCCGAGCTGATATGTTCATTATGCGCGGGGTGGACATCGCTTTATCCATACCGGCCATCCTTCTGGCTCTGGCGATAGTAGCGTCAAGAGGCCCCAGCTTTGGCACTGTGATTTTCGTAATCTGCGTAATTCTGTGGTCCCGCTACGCCCGGCAGGTGCGAGGCGAAGTTTTGTCCATCAAGAACCAGGACTTCATCTCCCGCGCTCAAGTGGCCGGTTCCTCCAGTTTCCGCATCATCATCCGGCACGTCTTCCCCAACGTGGTCAACTCTATAGTCGTGCTGGCGACCCTCCAGGTCGGCTTCGTCATTCTACTGGAATCGAGCCTGAGCTTCTTGGGAGCCGGCATTCCCCGTCCCACCCCAGCTTGGGGACTGATGGTGGCCGACGGACGCGAATTGGTGGTAACCGCTTGGTGGGTATCTTTCTTCCCCGGTATCGCCATTTCGTTAGTGGTGCTTTCCCTGAACCTGATGGGCGACTGGTTGCGCGACCGGCTGGACCCCAAGCAGCGGAACTTGTAATCCCGCCCCTGGGCGAAAACAAAAGTGTCGGGGCATCCGTTGATGGATGCCCCGACACTTTTCGGAAAAGAACATACCGCGGGTCAATCGCTAATGTCCGCCCTTCACCGAAGTTCGTCTGACCATAGCTGGTAAGCCGAAGCCAGCACCCCGGGCCAGACCCCCAAGCATAGGACAATCAAGCCCCAACTGACTTCCACATTCCCCGCAAAGAAGGACCGGGAATCGGACTGAGGGATGTTCCCGGCGTTGGCCCAGTTAACCATACCTATCAAAGCGCTGACCAGCAGCAGCAGGAAAATAGCCAGCAAAATGAACCCGCTGGACTTGGGGGGCCAGACTAGCCGCCAGAGAATCAGAACGCCAGCCAACGACGCCATTATCAAGGCAACCATTCCGTCCCCCACCAAGGGAATCATACCCGGAGCCTCAATACCGACCACCCAGAAAACGTCGGACTCGCCGCCGGTCATGCCATAAGTGTTCTTGTAGCCTGGCACTCTGGCCCAAGGGCTAAGCGCGCCGAGTATCACCAGCCCAGCGCTGCCAATGGCGATAAACATCGAGGCGGGAAAGGCCGAAGGCCGGTTGGCTGAAGACGTTTGCACGCTAATCACTCTGACACTCATCATAGAGGTGATACAGGGGTCAAGGGAATACCGCTGCAATCCCGTCGGCAATAAATTACGGCGGACTGCTACTTATCCGGGGCTAATCTACAAAGGGTCGCTGAATCGGTTATCGGAAAGCGGGAATCACTTCCTCCGTAAACCGGCCGATAGAACCCATTACCTGTTCATGGGTCAGGTCTCCCCAAGCAAAGATGGAGTTAAAGTAGTTGATACCGCTCTCTTCCACCGTCCGCTTAACTTGGTCGCGCACCGTCGCAGGAGAACCGGCCAGAAGTATTTCCTTCTCGATCCACTCGTCAAAGTCAATGGTAGCCGGCAAGGGTACGTCGTGCTTGTCCCACAGGAAGTTGATGTTATAGAACCAAGTGTCGAATGCCTTCCGGCAATCCTCGATAGCTTCTGCGTCGGTCGGCGCCACATAAACGTGTCGAGTCAGACCCAGCTTCGGCTCTTTGATGTGTCCGTTCAGCCGGTCAGCGTCCCCCTGATGTTCCTCCCAAACCTGCCGGTAGAGGTCAAAGTGAGGTTTAACATCCGCTGCTTGGTCGAACACGCTGCTGGTGTTAAACCCGTGTTGAGCAACCCAAGGCACCGATTCCCGGTTGTTGGTCGCATACCACAGCGGTGGGTAAGGCTTCTGTTGCGGCTCGGCCCACATCCGTATGTCCTTGTAGGTATAATGCTTGCCCTCATAGTTCAAGGTGTCCTGGGTCAGACCCATAATGAGGATGTCCAGCGCTTCGTGAAACATGTCCCGGCCATCCTCAAACTTAACGTCGTAATGTTCCGCTTCCATCGGAACGATGCCGCGGCCCACCCCCAGTTCCAGCCGGCCATTGCTCAGGTTGTCCAGCATACAGACTTCGTGGAGCAGGCGCAGCGGGCTGTAGAAGGGCAGGAGATAGACCAGAGGGCCGAGGCGAAGGTTTTTGGTGCGCTGGGCCGCGGCCGCCAGAAAAACCCCCGGCGACGGGGCCAGACTAAGGGGCGTTATGTGGTGTTCGGCCAAATGGTAACAGTAAAAGCCGTTCCGGTCGGCATACTCCAGTAATTTCAGCCGCTCCTCATAAATCTTGCTGTGGGGCTGCTTTTCCCATTCAATCCAGTCAAAGATACCGAACTCCAGAGAATTGCCGCTGAGACGAGTAGAGTTCATATCAAGACTCCTGACAGTTGTTAATTGAAACCCGAGGCTAAAGAGAGAGGCAGGCTACAATTATAGCAGCCTGCCTCATTTGGCGCCAGTGTGGAAGGATCTGTCCTAAAGTCAAACCCTACTTGGTTGTGGCCTTGACGCTGTGCAGATGGCCGCCCCGCGGCACGGTGCTACCAGGATAGACCCAGTCGGACACTACCGTGGGGTCAACCGCGATGGTATGGGGGAACCAGAACAGCGGCATAGTCATATAACTCTCAAAGGCGTAGTTGCCCCATTCCCGGGCCAAGGCATCCCGCTCCTCGAAGTCGGTGGCATTTCGCCATTCCTGGGACATCCGGTTGGTCCAGTTGTCCTGATAGTGGTTGCTCCTCCCGAAGGTGCTGGTGAAACCGGTGAGGTTACCATACTCCAGGGGGAAGTAGATGATGATGTTGGGCCAGACCCGGTGCTGCATCTCCCGGCCCCGGTAGCGCTGGCGCACGGTGGCGCCGTCCAAGTCCTCAATATCTACCTCAATGCCTATCTGCTGCCAATAGTTAGCAATGGCTTCCATCGCTTGGGGCAGTTCCGCTTCACCCGGAGAAACGTAAGACTGCACCATTACCCGAACGGGATTGGTCTCGCTGTAGCCAGCTTCAGCCAACAACTCACGAGCCTCAACCGGGTCGTACTTGTAGGTCGTCTCGTAGCGCTCAGGCCAAGTATCATCCCAACCATAGTGGCTGGGGTGGTAGTAGCCGACATACATCAGTTCGCCAATGCCTTTGTAGAGCTGCTCCAAAAGCTCTTCCCGATTGATCGCCTTGTTCATCGCACGGCGAACCTTCCAGCCATTGGTCTCAAAGCCTGGAGTGCCCGGCTGGGGCGGTTCTTGACCGGCCCAGGGAGTCTCGGCCCATGGCACAGTAGAATCATAGGTCTCGATATCTTTCGGATCATCACTCAGATACATACCGCCGAAGAAAACGAAGAAGTTGTTAGCAGTAAACTGCGAGCGAAGCAACTTCATACCCTTGGAGGCTGCGTCCTTCTGCAGGTCCAAGGGCAGATCCGCCATGTGCGCTTCGCCAGCCAACAGAGCGGCGAAGCGGCTGGAGTCCTCACGCACCCAGTAAGTCCGCACTTCCTGGAAGTCCGGGTCTTCCGACGTTACATCGTCCGCATCCTGAGTCCAGTGGCGGCCCGGGGTCTTTTCAATGAGGAAATACTCGGCCGGCACTATTTCCTTGTACTGATAGGAGGCGGTGCCTTGCAAGCCCATCTCATCCAGGTTCTTCTCGCGCTCCTCCAGCGTAGCTCCGCCGGATTCCCAAGAGTCCTTACTCCAAGCGCCCATCTCCGACGAAGCGTTACTCATAACGAATTCGGCGTCGAAGGTGGTCGCCGGGTTGCCGTCAGGACCGTGGAAGATGATAGTAAAGGTATGGTCGTCAATCTTCCGGAAATACTGGTCGGGTCCAGCCAGCGGGTTGCTCTCGTCATCCCGTCCGCCAATAAAGTAACGAGGGGTGCCCAAGCGGGAATCGGGACGAGTAAGGATTTCGCTAGTATGCAGGAAGTCGTCGGCGGTCAGTTCGCCCCAATTATTATGGAACTGGACGCCCTTCCGCAGGTAGAAAGTCCACTCGGACAGGTCTTCGTTGGCTTCCCACTTGGTCGCCAGTTCCGGCACATACTTGCTACTGGTGCCTTCAATGCCGATGGCGTACTCTAGGATGGGGTCATAGAGAACGTAGGCTTGACGGCTGCCGGCCCAGGGACGGTTGGACTCGTTAGCAACGGCGCCGATGGCGTACTGCAAACGGTCAACCTTTCGCGCGTCTACAACCGGGGCCGCGGTAGGTTCCGGCGCAGCGGTAGGTTGTTCCGTGACCACAGAGCCGCTGACCGACCCGCTCTCGCCGCCGGACATGCCGGTGCTGGGCTGACGCTGGGCCGCCGGGGCCGGAGCCTTTTCTGACGACAACCCAGCTACTTCGGACACCGACTCGGAAGCGGTGGTTTCAGCCGCCGGCTCCGCCGGGCTTTCCTGCGCCGAGCCGCAAGCGATAACTAAAACTAACGCCAAACACAAGGCCCCGTAGAGCCAAGCTTTAGGACTCGTGAACCAGCGATATTTCATAGCTTACCCTCCATAAGTCTCCTAGCCTCCTGAAAAGCTGCGATTGGATCTATCCAAATATGGCCGCGACAGACGCCGATAACTAAAACGCCGACTCCCCAGACTACCCGCAGCCAAGGGCAACAAGCAACGGAAACCGCCCTTACTCGACGATTTGGTGAACTATAAGACAAGGCATCTCAAATGTCAACAATTTTTTAATGCCTGGCTCCGATTGGTCGCAAAATCTCCGACGGGGCCAGCTACCCCGACAAGGGGCCAAAATCCGGCGGCGGAACCCGCCGCTGGGAAGCGGCCTCATAAGCCGAAGCGATGGTCAAGAGAATATCCTCCTTGCCCGGCTCGGCGCGGAATACCAGGGAAAAAGGCAGGCCTGGCTCGGCCAACGCTGTAGGAGTGTCCGATGAAACCGATTCATAGCGGACGCCGTCAGCAGACAGACGGAATACCGGGTCGTAAGCCGTGGCAACGTAGCCTGCCGGTATCAGAACCTCGGTCAGCCCGGCGTTGGGACCGTTGGTGGACTCTTGCCGGATGTTATTGCCGCCGGCGTCCTGACTGGCCCCGCCGATTTTCGCCGGCGGGTAGGGCGTATGCAGCCGAACCAGCGCATCCAGCCGGTTCTCCAGAATTACCATCATATCCACCCGCCGCAGCAACTCCCGCAGCATAATGCGCTCGTCAACCCCCTGGCGACCGCCCAAGGGGTTGCGCATATCGGTAACCTCTTCCCAGTTCTTGAAGGCGGCCCGCTGGTCGTCGCCCCAGAACTTGGAGCGGGCGTTGAGGGTGGGCCAGTCCACCAGGGACTCGTGGTAGCCCAAGGCGCGCCAGTCGGCGGAACGCCGGGACAAATACTGCCGCAGGTGGAACCGGAAGGACATCGCCAGTTCCTGCTGTTGAATAGTAGCCAAGTCCAGGTTGACCGGCGGCTCAATCAACCCGTCGGCCAGTTCCACAAAGTAGTCGATGGGCTGCATTTCCCCGGAGCCGAAAAACCGGCCCGGGGCAAACTCGGTAGAAACGATAGCCTCGGCAAACTCCTGGAAAAGGGGCTGGCCGTCCGGCCGCAAGCGGTAGAGAATATCGGGCATAAAGACCGGAAGCAGCCGGGCGATGGCCCGCCGGAAGTCCACTTGCATCGGCTCAATTTCCGGGTCGGCCGGCCAGTTCCGATCATAGGATTCCAGCAGGGTAGCGCCCAGACGGTCGCGCAGCGCTGCTTTTACCTCTCGGTTGGCGGCGGTAACGATGGGCTGCTCAGTGCGAGAACCGGGCGGGTAGGCAAAGGACTCGCGGATAATACCAATGCGCCGCCCGGCCAGGGAGCCGGCGGACCCGGAACTACGGGCATAGCCGGCGTAAGGGGTGGACAGCACCGAGGAACGCGGCACGGTGGTAAAGGGGTCGCGAGGGTCGTAATAACCGTTTTCCGGATCCTTCAAAGCGTCCAGCACCCGGGCGCAGTCCTGGATGCTGCGGCAATGGATACCGCTGCGATCGCAATAGATGTCCGCGCCGATAGCCCCGCCGTCGAAGCCCAACATCGCCTTGTGCGGCAGGATTAGGGCGATGGCATTGTGATTAGCCGGCCCCCGGGTGGAGGCCCGGGTTTCCTCTCCCAAGCTCGCCATAACCATATTGACGCTGACCGACAACGCCGAGCCGGAGCTGGAACCCAAGGAGGCGGAGCGGGAAGTATCGTAAGGGTTGGAGGGGTTGCCGCCCCAAGAGCTTCGCTGATAACCCAACACTGAAGGCAGCGCCTTATCCGGAGTGTGGCGTCCACCCGGGTCGCCAGCCCGTCCGTTATATTCGGTGTTGACCGCCTTGGCGAAAATTATCGCGCCCTTGTGACGCAACTGCGCCACCAGCACGTGATCGCGGGCCGGGAAGTCAATGTCATAATTGGCATCGCCACCGCCGGTAGAGCGCATATCCTTGGTATCGAAGGGGTCTTTGAAAGAGAAGGTTACCCCGTACATCGGCATTAGTTCCAAGTCCGGGCGGCGGCCATAAGCGGCGTCCAGTTCCGCCGCCCGTTCCAGGGCATCGGGGAATTGGCGGAAGTGTTCACACACGGGGGGAGCGCCAGCGGGCAACGGGCCTTGGGAGGGATGACGGTCATACTCCCCTTTACAAGTTACGGAGCGTTCTCCCCGAAGGTTCAGCGTAGCCAGGGCGTTGACCTGGCCGGCTTTGGGTTTGGCGACTATCATTCCGTGCTGTTGCTGCGCCGACGGGTCGGAGGCCGTAGCTTCCATCCGGCCATACTCCAAGGGCGGCCCCTGATATTTGTCCAGGTCGGGAAGTAGCTCGGACGCCTTGACCGTTTCGGTGGGAAAGCGAATCGGCATCCCGCCCCGGATGGTTCCCGTCGCCTCCGGAACCGGCGCCCCGTCTTCGGTTACCAGCAGGCTAGGTACGCCGTTGTAGGCTCGCACCCGGTCGATGTAGCCTTGGACAATCTCAACGCAGGTAGTCTGACCAGCCTGAATTGCCGCTTGCAAGTCGGCAATGGTGGCCTCTTCCAGACAAAACTTGTTCTCCCTCATAAGCGCACCCCGCTCCTAGCGCGTTAGGCGGGTTTAAACCCAGCTCTACGCCGCCGGTTATACCGCTCGTTATGGAAATGCCTAATCTACGACCACCTGCTCGTCCAACAGCACACCGCCCTCTCGATAGGCGATGGATATAGGGTCGCGCAACAGCGCAGCCTGAATCACCTCGACCGGCATAGTACGGGGAGTCCCCGGCGCCCCAATCCGGCGCACGGCATTGCGGTGGGCCACCCGGCCGGCGGCGGCGTTGCCCTGGGCTTGGTCGCGCCCTCCCGTAACATTCATCCCCACCTCCACCCGCAAGTCTGTAGCGGAGCCGACTCCCTCCAAGGGCAACAGGCGGCTCAAAGTGGTCGCCGTGGAGGCGGCCCAGCCGGCCTGAGCAGTGGGGAAGGGTGGCGGCGCCCAGCCGTTGGAACTGTGGCCGGCCACCAGCGTCCACCGGCTGGTATGGGTCAGATTTTGGGTAGTTACGTAAATTTTGGCCTCGCCCTCGTCGGTCATCCCCCCGTTTTCGTCATATTCCTTGGTATCCAGCAAGTAGCTGCCGTGGACTGAGCCCGGCGCGATAACCGGCAGGTTGCCTTCCAGAGGCCGTAATCCTTCAGGCGCCGGCGATGCAGCGGTTACCTCGCCAGAACTCCACTGCACCTCGTCTTCCACCACCATAGCGCCTTGAGTGAGGGCCTGTCCCACCGGGCAAAAGCGGGCGGCGCGTTGGAGGCGCACCCGCTCCATCTCAGAGAGGTTGCCCTTCAGCCGAACCACTTCCCGAACGCCAAAACCAATGGAACCGGCCCGCTCCACCGGCTCAACCTCAAAGTCAACTTCGATGTCTTCCAAAGGAATCCCGCCCCGGTAGGCCACGCCTACCACGGTAACTACCGTTCAAGCGGCCCAACCCGCCACTGCTAGATACTGGGGCGGCGGCCCGCCCACATCGGAAGTCAAGTTGGGAATGCCGGTTACGAAGGGCCAAGGGCCGCGACTGCCCGCTCCGGCGCCAACCAGGGTGAGCACCGTGTCCTCCCCCACCGGGCGGGCGATAATGTTTCGTTGGGGCTGGGATGCGGCAGCTGGACTATCATCTAAAATCATTGGGCCCCTCCTGATTTTTGAAGTCGTTCCTGAAACCTCAATCTACCACTTATTGAGAAGAACGCCCCGACGGGCGGCGGCAGGAACCGTCTGCCAGACAAGGTTTGAAACCAGAAATACGCGGGCGCACCCGCCGGAAAATCGCATAGCCGACCAGCGCCAACTGCCGCACTCCGGGCGTGCGCGTCCAACCCCAAACCCAACTGGGACCGACAGCCCCCCACATTATCGGAAAACTGTCCAAGCCCTCATGCATGACGCCTTCCTGATCCCGTACATACATCCGGGAAACGAAGTCCGACAACTTCAAGCCATATTGGGCTGCGTCAAAATCAGGGCCGGTAATATCAATAGCGCGAAGGCTTCTCTGCTGATCCAAGCGCTGCAAAAGGCGGATTTCCTGCCGGCAAACAGGACATAAGCCATCATAAAAGACCTCAACCGATGGCCCATCCTCGATAGTGTCTATACTTGCCACTGCCCTCTCCCATTTTAAGGCTCCCAATCCCTTTTCCGCATATCGACCCATTCCCGCCCGTTCGGGAAACCGCTACCCAGAGTCCGCAAGGCGCCGGCCGGGCCCAAACCGTCCGACTTACTCCGGCCGCAACTGGCGCTCTTCAAGCTCATGCCAGTATATTTGGCCGCTGGTTGTCACTTCTTCGGTTTCGTGGTCGTTTCGAACACCCATAATCGCCGGAATAACCTGTCGGCCAGTTTGCTGGCGGAGTATTTCAGCGTTGCGAAAAGCCCGGTCAGTATCTCGTCGGTCGGCGGTGAAGGAGATTTCAACGGTTAAATATATTTCCTCTCCCTGTTGGTTGGTAGCGGTGAAAATCAGGTCCGCCCGGCGGAAGCTCTCCAAGTCTCCTTTGGATAGACCATAGGCGCGGCCTATTTTACTCAACTCTCCATAGGTGAGGCGGCGGGTGAAGTCAAGACCGAGGTCGTCAGCCAAGCCGTAGGCTTCGTCGGCGCCGACGCCGCGGGCGTGCTGACCGCGAATTATACCTATATCGTTTTCGATTCTCTCCATTCTGGATTCCAACCGCTGCTGACTACCCTCCAATCGCTGCTGGCTGTCTTCCAGGCGTTGTTGGCGTGCTTCCAGCCGGGCCTGTCCAGCAACGAGTTGGGCCACTGTCCGGTTCAGTGTTTCCAGGGAGTTGGCTACTATTTCATTGAATTCGGTCTGCCGTCTGACAAATTGCTGGAATTGCGACGGCAACTGGAGCAATTCTTCACCCAGGATCTGGGTCCGCACCGCCTCTCGCCACTCCGGATGTTCCCGCAGAGTTCTCAGAAAGCTCTCTTCAGTGTCAATGGTGGTCATCCATCACCTACGCGCCAGCGCCAGACTTATTTTCTGCATACATTGACATTATAGAGGTTGGCCGGTTCTTTTACCAAGCGGGACACTTACCCTGTCAGAGAGATGAGGCCGGCTTCAACTGGCTCCAGCGGCCAAGCAGGGCGGGTTTAGAACCCGCCCCAGCCACTGCCCTTTACCACCCTCGTATAGAATCACTATGACCAGCTATGGCGCCACGTCAAAAGGCCCGGGCAACTCCAGCTCATCGCCAATCTCCCGGATAGCGGGCAAAACTTCCTGGTCCATCAATTGCAGGCAACGCATAGTGGCCTCGTGGGTGATGGAGCCGTCATTGGTCCAAACGGCGAGAATGCCGGGGCGAACCATTTCCAACACCTCGCGCACTTTGCGAATCACCGTGTCCGGGCTGCCGATGACCAGACGGTTGTCATCAATCATGGCCTGGTAGGTTTCATCGGTTACCGGGCCGGTGCGGAAGGGATCGCTGGCCCGGGTCTGCCGCACTATGGCCTCCCGCTGGTCGTCGGCCCATTCGTCCCGGGTGGCTCGGTTATAGCCGGGGGGGAAGGAATACTCCCGGGGCATCGGCACCCGGCCCACGCCGACCAAGGCCTCCAGAAAGCCGCGGCCGGCAACCTTGGCCTGCTCGTCGGTGTCTTGAACGTGGATCGGCAACATATAGCCAAAGTTCTGCGGCCCGGCCTCATACCCTTGCCGCCGGGCGGCATCCCGGTAGATGTCCTGCATATAGCTGAAGGTATAGGGAACTATGCCCAGATAGAAGTAGGGGTAATGGCGCTCGGCGCACCAAGCCGCCGTCTCGGCGCTGCCGGTGCCTGGAATCCAAACCGGCGGGTGTGGTTTTTGCAAGGGCACCTGGAAGGGATTGACCGCCCGGAAGTGGTAGTGTTTGCCCTCCCAGCGGAAGGGCCCGGGCGTGGTCCAAGTCTTGATGAGGAGATCATGGGCCTCTTCAAACCGCTCCCGGTTATAAACCGGATTGGTGTTGGTGGCCCAGCTTTCGGTGCCGCCGCCCCGGACAAAACCCGATACCAACCGCCCCCGGGAAATGCAATCAATTTCCGCCAGCTCCTCAGCCAGCCGCAAAGGGTTATCGTGAATCGGGAGCGGGTTGCCCATCAGAACGATTTTGGGCTTCTTCGTGATGCGAGCGAGAATGGCGGCCTCCAAGTTCATCGCCGCCCCCAAGCTGGTAGGGGTACTGTGATGCTCGTTGAGCATCATCCCGTCAAAACCCACCTCTTCGCAGTATTGCCACTCATCCAGATAATAATTGTACTGGTTGGCGGCAACCTCCGGGTCAAAGTGGGAATTGGAGAAGGTAACCCGGTGAGCGCCATTGGGACTATTCTTAACGTCGTCCTCGGTATAGTTAAAGTAAGCGCGCTCGGTGAACCTCATTACGAACATTGGACGGCCTCCTGAACGGTGGATTCCGGCAGCCTGCAATAGGGCTAAACCAAGCAAGCCGCCAATAACGTCCGCTAAAAGCGATTCTAAAACTACCCCAAATAGCGCTTTGCGTCAATCTACCCCAGTCAGCCGCCTGGATTGGGCGCCGCTGTAGGCCCCTAACTGCCGCCAATTTCTACCCCAGTGCTTGCGAGGCCAAGCGCGCCCCCTCCACCAAGGATCCCAGTTTCATCCAGACAATCTTGGAATCAACTTGTAGCCGTCCGGCAAAGGTTCCAAAGCCGCAGTCCACGCCGGCCAGCATATTCTCCTGCCCGACTACTCCGGCGTAGCGGATTATCCGGTCGGCTACCACCTCGGGATGCTCCACCCAGTTAGAAGTGGAATCTATCACGCCGGGGATGATGATTTTCCCTTCGGGCAACTTCACCTCCCGCCAGACTTTCCACTCGTGTTCGTGGCGGGGGTTAGCGCCAGGAAAAGCGACGGCGGCGGGCCGGGCCTTCAGCACAATGTCGATAACGTCCCGAAGCGGCACGTCAGTATGGTGCGGCCCCAAGGTGCTGCCCCAGCAAATATGCATCCGCATCCGCTCCGGAGGGAGGTCGGCCACTGCATGGTTCAGCGCTGCCACATGCATCTCCGCCACCGCGCGGAACTCCGCCAAGGTGAGGTGGGAGAAAATCTGGTGCCGACCCAGAGCCAGGTCGGGGCAATCCAACTGGAGCAGAAACCCCGCATCCACAATAGCTCGGTACTGGCGTTGCATAACCTCGGCCAGCGCATAAAGATACTCCTCGTCGGTGGCGTAATACTCATTATGCAGAAAACGGGCAATCTGGCCCGGCGACGGCGAAGTCATAAAAACTTCTTGCGCAGCCGCCTTCGACGCAGCCGCCCGCAAATTATCAATATCCGCCTCCACCGCCGGCCAGTCCGACCAGTCAATGGGGCCGGTGCAGGCGGGGCGAACCTGGAAGGGAGAAGCGAAGGGTTTGAGCAACTCGGCCAGTTCAGGAAACTCAACATCGTCGGTCATCCCGCCCAGCGGAACGCTCTCTCCGTCGTAGCCGGTGAGCCGGTCTTTGACGTACACGGTATAGTCCACCCGTCCCTGCTCGCCGTCATTGATAACGTCCAAACCTCGCTCCACCTGCCGATTAACCACTTCCTGCACGGCGGCGCGCACCGACGAGTCCAGTTCCGCCCGTTCGGAGCGGTCGGACGGGCCGGCCCGTTGTTCTTCCACCAACAGGTCCAGCATATCCGGAGGACGGGGCAGGCTGCCGGTGTGAGTAGTGAGAACCCGGTCAACACTCTGCTTCATCTATGTCCTTCCTCTCATATAGGGGGGAGAGCGGACGGCTGGGATACCTAACCGACGGCTATCCCGATTATATCAACAATGCTTCCCGTAAACTACCAACTACCCTAATAAAGGCAAAGAGTCGCCCCGACTGCCGGCCCGGCCCAGATCTTCAAGGCGGCGCAACAATGAGCCTGGCGAGTACAGCCCGCTAGCGCCTAAAGAAGGGAACCGTTAATAGTCCCTTTGCCGCAATCCGTCCCAGGGAACCTGGAGGAATACGGGGAAAGGGGTTCCCGAAGCTCAACGGAACAATTTCCAGGGGCGAGGCCATCACCGAGATAGCGCCGGGAGAATGCAACCGTTGCCCCCGACCGCGCGGGTCAGGCGTATGCGCAGTTCCTCAAGACGTGGCTGGGTAGCCGTTGCCCCCGACCGCGCGGGTCAGGCCTTCAGGAGGAATAGACCAAAAACCGGGCTACATATCCGGCGGCAACGGCAGAAACTGGGCATAGATCGAGCGAACCGGCGAAGCCAGCTTTACCTATTGCCCGACTTATCCAACGCCGCCGGTTGCCGGAAAGAACCGGGAAAGAAGTAATCGGTTGCCCCGACCGCTCTGGCGCCCCCAGCATAAGGGCCAAGTTTCTATTCTGCCGCGCCCCGTTCCAGTTCCTTCTCCAATTGGCGCAGCCTTAAGAGAAACGCATCCCGTTCCACTTCCAGTTCCGTTGCGCTGCGGAGGCGCGGTTCCGCCGCCGGGTCATAGAAACGCAGCCGGCCCGATTCCCAGTGCAAATCAAGTCCCAGAACCGGGCGGTGTCCCCAAATCATCTCATTCGTTCCGGCAATCGTCGGGAACGGTCGGTGATGTCGGCGGGGTCAACCCCAAAAACTACCGCCAAGTCAGGAACCAACCAGCCGTCCTGAACTCGGGCGTCGTTACAGAGATAGCCGCCGTTGACCAGAACATCGGGACGCGGCGCAAAGCGACGTTGCAGGCGTCACAGCTCTACGTAATGTAAGAGAGTTGCTACATCCACGTCCCCTTAGGCGGGTCCAGCAAGGGGTATCGACGTATTGGTAGCAGCTACCCCTCGGCAACGCCGGTATAGGCGGTGAGCTTGGCGCTCATAATAGCCTCGCGGCAAAACAACGGCGCCAAGATAGGGATGTCTGAGGAATCGTAAGCTGTTGGAGCGGAGAAATCAATCGGCGGACGATTCCCTCTCCTGCATCCGACCGACCTAGCGCATTAGCGGCGCGAGCCCCCCGGCTTCCCGGATTTTAAAGAAGAGTGGATAACCAAGCCATCAGTACGCCTTTGCCGTATTTCGCGAGGGGAAGTCGTGGAAGGGGGGAGTATCGCAACCCACAAAGACTGTAAGAACAGCGTCAGGTCGGTCCAGGGGCCGAGATTTTCAATATAGAGCTTGTCATATCGCAACTTGTTGCGGGGCGAGATATGGTAACCCCCTTGCACCTGAGCCAAGCCGGCTATTCCCGGCTTTACCCCCAGCCGCAACCGGAAGCTGGGAGCCTCCTTACAGCACTCCTCAAAAAGCTCCGGACGCTCCGGACGCGGGCCTACCAAGCTCATCTCCCCACGGAACACGTTAATTACCTGCGGCATCTCGTCCAGATGGGTGCGGCGCAGCAACCGCCCCAATCGGGTAACCCGTAGGTCGCTCTCGCTAGCCAAGACCGGACCAGAGAGAGACTCGGCATTCACAACCATCGTCCGGAACTTGATGAGCCGGAACCGGCGACCGTCCTTCCCTAGCCGCTCTTGCGTGTAGAATACAGGGCCTCGATCGGTCAGCCAAATAGCCAAGGGTATGCTAACCCAAGCCAACAGCCATAGCGGAAAGCCAATAATGAAGGAGAGCGAAAGAAAGGTGATGTCAAATAAGGTCTTGTAACCATCTTTACAAGCTGGTGAATCTGCAGCTCTATCCGCCTCGACAGACACCGCAACTTGAAATTCGCTTCTCAACAACTGAGCCATCGTTTACCTTGTAACCCTACCTTTTATATGAGCAGTGTAGGTCGATTCCTGGCAGTCTGTCAACGAAAAAACCGGCGAAAAACCGGCTTTCTGCGACTTGACCCCCTTGAAGCTATCTGACGCTAAACAAATAGACGACTACTCGGACCGCTTATCAAGTTATCAAGTTCCGGTGGCGCTACTCAGACCGTGATGATGTCGGTATCGTGATATTGCTGATGCTGTACGGAGGAAGCGTAGCTCCATAACAACCGGAGGGAGATTTCATTCTCCGCCGGAGTTTCCGAGGCGCGCTGCTGGAGCCGCCTAACCTGGCCCTCAACGTTCGCTTCGTTTCCCCCGCTGACAAACTCCAAACTCGCCGCCAAGCCGTCTCGCGACGCCCCAACGACCCATCGCCCCCGTCGCCGTTTATCCCAAAGATCTTCGTTCCCTGCCAAGTCCATTAGAAGCTGGCGACGTCGTCAGAACTCCTCCCGGAGTTGATCGCCTATCGCCCGATGGTTGATCCTTTGGTGGAGGTGCGGGTGGTGGAGGTGAGGGGATTCGAACCCCTGACCCCCTGCTTGCAAAGCAGGCGCTCTCCCTCTGAGCTACACCCCCCCAGAAGTTAGCCATAGAAGCCGTAAAAATCGACGGGAACTATTCTATCATAGCAGAGGGAAACTTCCACTATTCATATTCAGGTATTCGACATCAAAGACGCAAGAGGGTATTATAGTTGCCACTGCCTCAAGTAAACATCCTAACCGAATTCTCACCTTTGGCGATAAGGAGCAAGCAGATGCGAGGAGTCGCAATAGTATCACCAGTCAGGACTGCTGTGGGAACTTTTGGCGGAGGGCTGCGCAGCATCTCCGCCGCCGACCTGGGTTCCATCGTAATCAAAGAGTTGGTCGAGCGCAGCGGCATTGAGCCGTCCCGGGTGGACGACGTTATCCTGGGCTTGGGCTACCCCAACGGCGAGAACCCGGCTATCGGACGCTTGGCCGGGCTGAAAGCTGACTTGCCTATCGAAGTGCCCGGCTATCAGCTGGACCGCCGCTGTTCTTCCGGCCTCCAGGCCATCCTCAACGCCGCCATGCTGGTGCAAACCGAGAACGCCGATGCGGTCATCGCCGGCGGCGTCGAAAGTATGAGCAACGCCGAGTATTATGTCAATGAGGCTCGCTGGGGCGGCCGATTCGGTTCCCAAAAGTTCCACGACCGTTTGGAACGGGCGCGCGAAACCATCGCTCCGGAAGAGAGGTTCGGCTACATCTCCGGTATGGTGGAAACGGCGGAAAACTTGGCGAAACAGTATGAAATCTCCCGGGAGGAACAGGACGAGTACTCCCTCCGCAGCCACCAACGGGCGGTGGCCGCAGTGGAGTCCGGCAAGTTCAGTCAGGAAATTGTTGACGTGCCGATACCCCAACGGCGCGGCGACCCAGTGGCTTTCAACAAGGACGAAAACCCTCGGGCCGACACCTCGATGGAAGTCCTGAGCCGACTCCGGCCGGTGATGCCCAACGGCACCGTAACCGCCGGCAACGCCAGCAGCCAGAACGACGCCGCCTCGGTATGCTTGGTGGTGGCCGAGGACAAATTGGAAGAGTTGGGCTTGACCCCGATAGGTTACCTGAAAGGATGGGCCGTAACCGGCTGCCACCCGGCCTATATGGGCATCGGGCCGGTGCCTTCCGTCAACAAGCTGCTGCCCAAAATCAATATGTCTCTGGAAGATATGGATTTGATTGAACTGAACGAAGCCTTTGCCGCGCAAGTGCTGTCGGTGCTGCGGGAATGGAAACTGCCCAACGAGGACAAGCTGAACGTCAACGGCTCCGGCATCTCTCTGGGCCACCCCATCGCCGCCACCGGCGCCCGCATCCTGACCACCCTGCTGTATGAAATGGAACGGCGGGATGCCCAGTTCGGTTTGGAAACTATGTGCGTCGGCGGCGGCCAGGGCGTAGCCGCCGTGTTCGAGCGACGCTAGAACCGACCCGCGCCTTTCGCCGCGTCGCTGGGTTGAAATCATCTTGACCCGGTTGCGCCAAGATGCCGGGATGTAAGGAGGTATAGGGGTACGATGGTTAACCGAAACGATGTGGCGGATGTTCTGGTAATCGGGGCGGGCGCTTCCGGCGGAGCGTTCAGCTGGAGCTTGGCCCAAGCCGGCATTAAGGTGGTCTGTCTGGAACAAGGCGGCTGGGTGCCGCTAGACGCCTTTTCCACCAGCGAGCCGGACGCCCAAGTTCATTGGCAGACCGACTTCCATTCCAACCCGAACTTCCGCGGGCTCCCCGAAGACTACCCGGTCAACGAGGCTGAAACCCCCATCGCGCCCCTGATGTATAACGCCGTCGGCGGTAGCACCATTCACTGGGGTTCCCACTTCCCCCGCTTCCATCCCTCCGACTTTAGGCTCAAGTCCCAAGACGGCGTGGCCGACGACTGGCCCCTGACCTACGCTGAACTGGAACCCTACTACGACCTGAACGACCGGATGCATGGCGTATCCGGGTTGCGCGGCGACCCGGCCTACCCGCCCAAACCGGAACGGCCCACGCCGCCCCTGCCCATCGGCATCGGCGGAGAACTGCTGGCTAAAGGCTTCAACAAACTGGGCTGGCATTGGTGGTCATCCGATAACGCCATCTCCTCGGTAGAATATGACGGACGGCAGCCGGACACCGGCGGCTCCCTCCGCTCCTTGTCCAGCTCCGACATTATCTACTGGCCCAAGGCTTTGCGCCGGGGCGCTCGCCTCAAAACCTTCGCGCGAGTTCGGGAAATCCTGGTAAGCCCGTCGGGGCGAGCTGCCGGCGCCCTCTATTACGACGCTCAGGGAAACTTGCAGGAGCAGCGGGCGCGGGTAGTAGTCTTGGCCTGCAACGGCGTTGGCACCGCCCGATTGTTGCTCAACTCCAAGTCCGCCATCTTCCCGGAAGGGCTGGCTAACAGCAGCGGTTTGGTAGGCAAGAACCTGATGCACCACCCGGTCGGCGGCGCCATGGGCATCTTCGACGAGTGGCTAGGCGCCGACTCCGGCCCTCGGGGCAGCGCAATGTTGAGCCAGGAGTTCTACGAAACCGACCTGAGCCGCGGCTTTGTTCGCGGTTATGACCTGCAAATCACCGGGGTTACCGGCTCTCCCCTGCCTACGGCCCTGGGCGGCATCCAGCAGGAAATCGTGCCTTGGGGTCAGGAACATCACCGCGTATTCCGGGAGCGGTTCGGCCACACCATCGGCATCAGCGTGATGACCGAAGACCTGCCGGAGGAGAGCAATCAGGTAACCCTCGACCCGGAGCTTACCGACTGCCACGGCATCCCGGCCCCCCGGATTCAATACACCGTCAGCGAAAACACCCACAAGATGCTCGACCACGGCGTGGAACGGGCGCGCGAAGTCCTGGAGGCCGCCGGCGCTAAACAGACCTTTACCTCCCACCTGCGGCGCAACTCCGGCTGGCACCTGCTCGGCACCGCCCGAATGGGCGACGACCCCAACAACTCGGTAGTGGACCGCTGGGGCCGGGCCCACGACGTCCCGAACCTGCTCATCATTGACGGCGCCATTTTCACCACCGGCGCCAGCATCAACCCCACTACCACCATCCAGGCCCTGGCCCTGCGCACTGCCGACTTCGTTAAAGGCGAGGGAAGCAGTTTATTGAGTTAGGTATTAGCCTTTGCCAAACCAGGTCCAGCCCAGCCCAGGTAATCAGGGCTCTCCGCCGACGTCGGCGGAGAGCCCTGATTACCGTTTTACTGACAGATGACCATTGCCAGACGCTGGCGAATAATATAACTTGATCTTAATGCCCCAAAAACTATCCGCATCAGGAGGATTATGCCATGCCCCGAGTAGTGCATTTTGAGGTTTACGCCGACGATATGGAGCGGGCCGCCCAGTTCTATGGCGGCGTTTTCGGTTGGACGGTGGACAAGTGGGAGGGAGAGGGCGGCTTTACTTACTGGCTGGTCAATACCGGGGAAGAACCGGCTCAGGGCATCAACGGCGGTCTGCTGCAACGCCCGGACCCGGCGGCAGTAACCACCATAATGCTGGACGTACCATCCGTGGACGAATATGTCAGCAAAATTACCGAAGCAGGCGGGACCCAATTGGTTCCCAAGTTCGCCGTACCGGGAGTTGGCTATGCCGCTTACTTCCGCGACCCGGAAGGCAACTCTTTCGGCATCTTTGAGGACGACAACGCCGCGGCTTAATCCAAGAACCAAAGCCAGCTCAGCGTCGCTTAAAACTAAAGGCTAAACTGAACTCCAATTGACGTTAACATTCCATACCGGTAGTATGGTGAAAACCGCAGGGTTTCGATACTTTCCAGCTAGGCTAGGGGACATCAATTCCGCTGCGGTTACCGAGATAGAGCGAGATAGAAATCGAGATAACGAGGAGGGAAAACTATGGCGGAAGTTTTCGGCGAAGGCGAATTTCAATATACCCACGTAGATAACTGGGTTAAACTGCCCGAGGGTATGCGGCTGATGGAATGTCCCGGCGTAGTCTGCGACTCCGCAGACCAGGTGTTCATTCTCACCCGGGGCGAGCACCCAATTATGGTCTTTGACAAAGACGGCAATTTCCTGCGCTCCTTCGGCGAAGGGCTGTTCAGCAACCGCACTCACGGCTTGTACATCGCTCACGACGATTCCATCCTGGCAGCGGATGACGGCATCCACACCATCCAAAAGTTCACTCCCGACGGCGAAAAGGTGATGGAAATCGGCGAGCGTAACCATCCAGCGCCCCGTTGGAGCGGTCAGCCCTTCAACCGACCCACCTCGGCGGCCATCCGCCCTGCCAACGGCGACATTTACATCTCCGACGGTTACGGCAATTCCCGGATTCACGTTTACTCCGGCGATGGCGCCTACAAGTTTAGCTGGGGTGAACCGGGCATCGACGCCAGCCAGTTCATCCGCCCCCACAACATCGCCGTTGACGCCGATGACCGCATTTTAGTAGTGGACCGGGAAGCCCACCGGGTTCAGGTATTCGACCCGGAAGGCGGTTTCATCACCATGTGGAGCAACATCCACCGGCCCGACGCTATGGTACTTTGGGACAACCATATCTATATCGGCGAGTTGAACGGCATGGGCGGCGTGGATGATGCGCCGGGCTTGGGCCATCGGGTTACCATCTACGACCTGAAAGGCAACCGAGTCGGGATGTTCGGGGACAAGGAAGAGGGCGAAGGGCCGGGCCAGTTCATTGCGCCCCACGGGGTAGCCGTAGATTCCACCGGCGCGGTTTACGTGGCCGAGGTTTCCTACACCATTCGAGGTTCCCACATGGACCCGCCCCGAGAATTGCGCAGCTTCTCCAAGTACGCCCGGGTAAGATAAATGCTGGCTTGGCGTTTTGACAATCTTTGGGGAGAGAGAAGGATTTCCCTCTTCCCAACCGAGGAAAGTGAAAGTATTGTGCCCTCACCCCCCTTGTCAAAAATCAAACGCGTTTCAGACCAGCGCGCAACTTGGCCCAACCGGGATCAGGACTTCACCCCGTCTCAAATAGACTATCTCCTCGGTTTTCAATCATTAGCAAAAGATGTGGGTTGCCACGTAGCCCTCACCGGCCCCGGCAGCATGGACAATGACGACGATACTCTTGCTGGCGCCCCGTCTTGGCTGATCGACAATCCGCTCAAATTCAAGCAAGGGTTCAAGCCTCTGCGCAGGAACTAACGTAATACCATATCGCCCCGGGAAAGAGGAAAAGCATTGAGTGAATCCGGTGATACCGCCGTCGCCAACTGGAATGACGTTTTCGAAGCAGTGGAACGCTGCTATGAATTGGGCTGGAGCGACGGCTTGCCGGTCGTGCCGCCTACCGCTGAACGGGTCGCCGAGTTTCTGGATGGGGTCGGTCTTGACGGATCCGAGGTGATTGGCGAGCTGCCGGAACGCCGCCGCCGAATAACCGCCGAAAAGGTGGCAGCCAATGCGGTCATGGCCGGCTGTCGCCCCGAGTACCTGACGGTGGTACTGGCGGCCACCGAAGCGATGCTGGCGCCGGAATTCAACCTGGTGGGGCCCTCCTCTAGCATGGGCGGAGCGGCCATCCTGGTCATCGTCAACGGCCCGGCGGCGCAGGAATTCGGCATCAACGCCCGTAACAACCTGTTCGGCCCCGGCAACCGGGCCAACGCCACCATCGGCCGGGCCATCCGGCTGGTCTTGATGAACGCCTGCGCCGCCATTCCCGGCCTGTTTGACCGCAGCGTCATCGGACATCCCGGCAAATATACCTACTGCATCGCCGAGGCGGATACGGAAACCCATTGGACGCCCCTCCACGTAGAACGGGGTTTCGCCCCGGAGCAGAGCGCTGTTACCGTCTTCGCCGCCGAGGGGCCGCGCCAAGTGCGTTCCGTCGGGATCCCCGAAGCCATCCTGTACGCCATCGCCGACGTTGCCGCTTCTTTAGGCACCTCCCTCTCCACCGCCGGCTCGGTTGGCGACCCGGCCCAAGGGATACGGCAAGGGGAGACGGTAGTTACCATCGCCGGCAACCGCGGCCTGTGGCGGGATTGGAGCAAGGCTGATGTCAGGAACTACCTGCACGCCCGTATCCGCCGCTCGGTAGCCGACCTGAAGCGGGCCCAGGTTTTCCCCGGCGCCGTAGAACCGGCGGACACGGAACGATTTATACCCCTGGTTGCCGCGCCGGAGGACCTTTTGTTGGTCTTTGCCGGCGGCGAGGAATCCAATATGTCCTCGGTAATCCCCAGTTGGGGGCCGAAGGTAGGCTCAACGGCGGTTACCCGGGAAATCCGCCGGTAATCGCTGGGCTGGCGACAAAATCGCTATCGAGGAGAAGATATGCCGGAATATATTTTGGTTAACCCCACCACGGAGCCTACAATCGCTCCCTTTGATGGAGCGCCCCGGCTGCCAACCTTAGCCGGCGCTCGCTTGGGACTAATCGACGACAGCAAGCGGAACGCCGACGTACTGCTAAAAGAGTTGGCCGAAACGCTGCGCACTCGCTACGAAATCGCCGAGGTCAAGTGGCATCGCAAGCCCAGCGCCTCTCGCCCCGCCGACCCGGCAGCCATCCGGGAACTGGCCCGGGACTGCGATGCGGTGGTCATCGCCATTGGCGATTGAGGCTCTTGCAGCGCGTGCAGTGTGCACGACGGAGTTCATGTGGAAAAGGCCGGTTTGCCTTCGGCTACCATTTGCACCGACCGGTTCACTCATACCGCAGCGGCCATGGCGAAGATGTGGGGCGCCGCTGACTACCCCACCATCTTTACCGAACACCCGATCGAAAACCTGAGCCGCGAGCAACTGCGTCAACGAGCGGAGGGCTTGGCGTCCCAAGTAGTCGCCACCTTGACTGGGAGCTAAAGCAAACTCCCGGATAACTGCTAGAGACCCGGTTATGGGCCAACGCCGTATAGCCCGGTCCCCGCATCGAGGTAACCGCGCCGACTTTACTCGGTTAAATTTGCGCTTTTCCGAGGACGGAATTGGCAATATAGTGGAGCTGACAAGTTAGTAAATAACCCTTGGGCCGCCTGGCGGAACCTTTAGGCGACGGGGCGGCAGACGGGCCTTACCGACCTTCTCTCAGAGGGCGCATTCGCGGCGGCAACAGATTGGGAATTGAGGCGTTTATCGAATAGGTTTCGCTGCACTTGGCGCAGAGGAGGGCGCCTTCGACAACCTCATCGCCCACCTCTGTCGCCACTTTCAGTTTCAGCTCGCCCTTGCACACCGGGCAAACCAGGATTCTCATCAGATCCTTCTTCAAGTTTCCTCCGATTCATTACCTTTCTGATTCCATCCTTAACCGGCAAGATTGCTTTCAAACAGGGCGCTCAACACGTCGGCCAACCCGAACACCGCCAAGCCAATAACCAGCAAAGCGGTCGGGCTAATCAGCCCAGCTCGTATCCTGACCCAGCGACTTTCGGCGACCGCAGCATTCTGACTATCTTGACTACTAACTACGCGCCTCCGAAACCGAATGACGGCAAACATATAGAATGCCAGGGCGATTTTCAGAGCCAATACCGCCATGTAGGGGAAGGTAACCGAGTCGGCCGTCAAACGACTGGCGGTCAAGACTACTCCGGTTACCACCAGAACCAGGATTGCCGTATTGACCAACCCCCGAAACTCTTCCCCGATGGCCCGGTTGGTTTCTGGAGCGGGGACGGCGCGGCGAAAGGCCGGGCGCAGTACCAGAATATAGAAAATCCCGCCGCCAACCCAAGCCACTGCGCCCAAGGCGTGGCACCAGCGAATCGCTACCAATATCCAGTCAACTACGGTCATCCGAGTAATTTTTCGTTCCTGTCTAACGTCGGAGAATGCCGTGCGGCTCGCAATCTTGCCCGGGATTGGTCCAACCTGAACAAACTTGGGACATTCTATAAGCGACTGCCCGACCGGTCAATTAACTCTACCTACCCTCAAGCCCCGCCCTTGACTCTAATAGGGCGCAAGTTAAAATCCTTGCATCGAGACAGTCTATTATCGCCGGAAAGTTTGCGTTAGCTAAACTAAAGGGGGCAAGAATATGCGGTTAGAAGGAAAGGTGGCGCTGATTAGCGGCGGGGCCAGAGGACAAGGCGCGGTGGAAGCCAAGCTGTTCGCCAGGGAGGGCGCCTGCGTAGTCATTGCGGATATTCTGGAAGACGAAGGGCGCCAAGTGGAGGCTGAGATTAACGAGACCGGCGGCAAAGGTCTGTTTCTAAGGCTGGACGTAACCAGCGAGGCCAATTGGCGGGACGTGGTGGCCGCCACGGTGGAACGGTTCGGCAAGCTGGACGTGTTGGTAAACAACGCCGGCATTTACCGGACGGAACGGGTAGAAGAAACCAGCGAAGAGTTGTGGGACTTGATAATGGATGTCAATGGCAAGGGCGTATTTCTAGGCGTCAAGTGCGCTATCCCGGAAATGCGCCGAGCCGGCGGCGGGTCTATCATCAACATTTCCTCCGTCGCCGGATTAGTGGGCAGTCAAATGTCGGCTGCCTACGGTTCCTCCAAAGGAGCGGTGCGGATTTTCACCAAGGCCACGGCCATCCAGTACGCCGGGGACGGCATCCGGGCCAATTCCATCCACCCCGGCATTATCGAAACGCCTATGACTGAGCATCTGTTGGCCAACAGCGAACAGTACCAGGAACGGTTGGGCCGCACCCCCATTGGCCGCATCGGACGCCCGGAGGATGTGGCCTACGGCGCCCTGTACCTAGCCTCAGACGAATCATCCTTCGTAACCGGCAGCGAGTTGGTGATCGACGGCGGTCGCACCGCGATGTAGCGACGAGTTTCCGCCCCGTCGCTACATTTGCGGTATACGCTAGCCCGGGCAATACTCCAGCTAGCGCCCTAAGGCGTAGTTGTCCCGGCGCAGGTCGGCGCCCACCTCCAGCGTATTCCGTTCTCGATTGATGGTAATGGCGCAGAGGGCGCCCATCCGCGGCGTCCAGTCGTTCCAGACATCTACCCGGTGGCCGCGCCGTTCCAGTTCGGCGATGGTCGCCGGGTCAATGCGACCCTCCGCCGACATCGCCGCCGGGGTGTAGCCGTGAGGCCAGCCGGAATCGGGGAAACTCCAACTCGCTACCCGGGGGGCCTCAATCGCCTGCTGCGGATCCATCCCAAACTCCGCCACGTTCAGGAATAGCTGCGTCATAGATTGGCACTGGACATCGCCGCCGGGCGTGCCGAAGGGCATCCATAGCTTGCCATCCCGGAAAGCCATCGCCGGATTGGGCGTCAGCCGCGGCCGTTTGCCTGGCGCCAAGCAGGCGGGATGCTCCGGGTCCAGCCAGGTTTGGTAACCCCGCGAGGACATGGCAAAGCCCAAACCCGGCGTTATCGGCGCGCCGGTCATCCCGTCGCTGGGCGTGGCGGAGAAACCGTTGCCCCAGCGGTCAACCACGCAGATATAGCTGGTGTCTGGTTCAGCCCGGCCCGCTACCGGCTCCGGGCGGGCCAGCCGGCTGCCGTTGAAGCTAGGGGTATCCGCTCTCTGGAAAGGCCCAGGGTCGCCGGCTTGCGGCATTTCCGGGCAAGCCTGTTGCGGGTCGATTTCCTGTCGGCGGTGGGCCGCGTAGTCGGGGTCAAGCAGTCCTTCCAGCGGCACGTCCACAAAGTCCGGGTCGCCATAATAGGAATGACGGTCGGAGAAGGCCAGTTTCAACGATTCAATCAAGGTATGCAGGTAGTCGGGGCTGTTATGGCCCATCCCTTGCAGGTCAAAGCCCTCCAGGATGCCCAAGGCTTGCAGGGTGGTCGGCCCCTGGCACCAGGGCCCACAGGTAAACACCTCGGTTCCCTTGTAGCTGGCGACCGCCGGCAGCTCCGACTTGGCTTGGAATTGGGCCAGGTCTTCCAGGGCGAGCAACCCTCCCTGCGCCCGATTGAACTGCACCATCTCTTCCGCAATCTCACCCCGGTAGAAGAGGTCCCGGGCTGCCTGAAGTCCCGCTTCCCGCCCTTGCCCGGCGGCGGCTTGCTCCGCTGCAATCAAGCGGCGAAAGGTGCGGGCCAAGTCTCGTTGGACAAGCACCGCTCCGGCCTCCAGGGCGCGGCCGCCAGGAAAGAACAATTCCTGGGTAGCCGCCCAGGGGGAGGCATCCCGGCGTCCGTTGGCGAACTTCTCCTCCTCTCGAACCAGCGCTTGATGCAGGGTATGGGGAAGGGGGAAACCTTTCTCAGCCAACTCCAGCGCCGGCGCCGCCACCGACGCAAAAGTCAGCGTCCCATGCAATTGCAGCGCAGACAACCAGGCATCGGCGGCGGCAGGAGTTACCGTGCGCAGTACGCCGGGAGGCAGGTCGCCGCCGGTGTTCCGATGGAAGTAGTCAACGCTGGCGGCTTGCGGCCACCGTCCCAGACCGGCGATGGTTGTCGTTTCTCCGCTGGCCGCGTTATGCGCCATAATCGGGGCCACGCCGCCGAAGCTGGTATATTGGGGCAACGTTACGTTGAGCGCCAAGCCGGCGGCCACCCCGGCGTCGGTGGCGTTGCCGCCTTGCTCCAGAATAGCATAGGCCGCAGCGGTAGCCAGGTAGTGGCCGGTAGCCGCCATGTGGGTTGTGCCGGCAATCAGCGGACGGTAAGTCCTGAGTCCTAGCGCCATTTCCGAACCTCCTCAAGTCCTCTAATCCAGGTCAGCTAAGGTCGGCCAACCGGGGCATAACCTCCTGCGCCAGCGCAGTTACCGAGTTGACCCAGCTTTGCTCCGGCTGCCATTCGTGGCCCATAGCCAGCAGGACGCCAAAGCCGCCCACGTCTCGGTACATCTGGCGGATTTTTTCGGTCACGTCGTCCATGCTGCCCACAATCCAGACGTTATCCACCAGATATTCCGGCGTCACCGCTTCGTCGGGCATTTCCGGGTCGATTTTGAACAGGCTGCGACCGTTTACGTATTTCATCAAAGGTATGAAATACTGCCTGAAATCCCGCCCGATGGTGCCTTCCAGCGCCTCTTCCCGGGCTTGCTCGGTGGTTTCCGCGATGTAGATTTCCCGGGCAATGCGCCATTCCGCCCGGTCGGGAGTTCGGCCCGCCCGGCTGGCCCCGGTCTCCACCGCATCCCAGTGACTCTTCAGGGTAACCGGTGGCACCAAGTTAATGCTAAGCGGAAGCCAGCCCTGTTCTCCAGCCAGAATCAGGGTATCCGAATTGGGAGAAACGCCGGCCACGCCAATGGGAGGATGAGGTTTTTGGTAAGGCTTTACGTGAAATTGCAACCCGATTTCCGGCACCGGCTCCGGAATAGCGAACTTCCAGAAGGGATGTTGATAGACGCCCGGCTGCGGGTCGGCCCACATTTCCAGGATTAGCTCAATCATGTCCCGGGACATTCCCCGGTGGGCGCCCTCCGAAGGGTCAACCCCGAACACCTCAAAATCCCCCGGAAAACCGCCGGAGCCGACTCCCCAGTAGAACCGTCCCCGGGCCAGATTGTCCAATTGAGCCACCCGATGGGCAATCATAAAGGGGTCATGGTTCGGCATACAGGTAACGCCGGTGCCGAAAATGATATTCTTGGTGCGCGGCAACGCTGCGGCGATGAATTGGTCCGGGGCGGGGATGTTCTCCCACACCGTAGTAAAATGCTCGCCAATCCAAGCCTCCCGGTAACCCAGTCGGTCCAGGGTTTCCAGTTGCGCCAAGTCGGCTTCCAGGGTTTCTGACAGATCTGAGCCCGGGGGATGGAGGGGCATCGTAAAGTAACCTAACCGCATAACCGTCTCCTCACGGAAGTTGATGACCAGCCTTTGCCAGTAGGGAATATAGGAGTAGTATAAGCTATCAGTAAAACCGGCTCAACGACCCGGCGGTTTGGAAACTTAGCCTTTCGGTTTCTGGCCTTCGGTTCTTGGCGTCAATAGCCGCCAACTCAGAGCAATCTCAAGGGGTCGCCCGGGTAGCAAGACAACCCGTTTTGCCCTAGAATTACTTGGTCAAGAAAGATAATTCAAGGACTCGAGCGGACTTGATATGCTGTTTGAAGTTGAAGTAACCGATGGGGGCAACAGCCCGATGGCGCTGAACCGGGTATTTGACCTGTTGGAGGAACCGCGTATCATCCACAAGCTGTTCACCGCCGCCACCCCGTCCGGTGAAGACCTTTGGTGCCAGGTTGCCGGCTGGAGCGGAAACGGCCCATGCGCAGCTTGGGCGGCGTTAGCCGAGGACTCCGGCGATGGCGTAATTCTGCTGATTTACGGGGGCGACGAGGGCATCCGCCTGAAGCCCGACGGCGACCCCGGAGAATGGCGACTGGAAAGCCCCGGCCAGTGGGGCGAGCCTTGCCTGATGCTCGACAAGGATACTCTCTTCGAGGAGTAACCGGGCATTGTCAAGCAAAGAACCCGAATTGAGCCGCTATCCTGGTCCCGGCATAATCCTCTAACAACGTCAACCACCCATCACCTATCACCCGGCGGAGCGCCGGATTCGGGTCATTGTCCACCGGTTGCGGCTCCCCTCCAACCGGCCAGCGTCGCTACCAGACCGGTTAAGCCCTCCTGGTAGCGGTCCGGCTCCCGCCAATTACGGAAATCCACCACCGGCCCCTGGCGCAAGTCGGCGCAAAGGCTATCTTGATCGTCGTGAATCCGGTCATCCAGATTCGCCGCCACCGGAATACCGGGACCAGCCGGCTTCCCGCCCCGCTCCCGCAAAATCTGCTCAAAAGAACGCCAACCATAGGGGCTGCCCAGAGAAGACTCGGAGCAGATGAGGACCAATTGGTCATAATAAATGAAACGGCTGAGCAGCGATTCCTGTTCATCGTCAGCGAAGGCGGACTCGTCATCCACCGCTAACCGCCAACACGAATGGCCCGCAGCATTCAGGGCCTTTTCCAGCCGGCGCGTAAATTCGTCGTCGTGGACTGAACCTACCAACAGTGTCTTTAAGAAGGACTTCGGGCAAAAGACCAGCTGCTGTAAGGCTATTAAGGATTCCGCAACTCCGGCTCGGCGCAAAAATTCCGGGGAAATCAGCCCCCGGGAACGGGCCAGGGTATCCAGGCCGATGATGCTGGGGCCGACATGCCGCATCATATCCAAGCCCAGAACTTGGCTCAGGTCGCAATCACCGAAAAGGGTCATTTCCAGGATGGCCTCGCCCAGCATCGTAGTATCCAGTCCGGTACGCACTAGGGAAGCTCGCCGCAAGTCGGCGCCGGAAAGGTTGGTTACGTCCAGGCGCGTTGCCGTAAGCCGGGCATCCCTGAGACACGCCCGGCTTAGGTCCGCCATAGAGAGATTAGCCTCGCGCAACTCGGCCCCGGAAAGGTTGGCCTCGGTCAAATCGGCAGCAGCGAGGTTGGTAAAGGAGAGGTCGGCGCCTCGCAGGTCAGCGCCCCGCAGATCGGCGCCGGACAGGTCAGCCCGATTCAGGGCCGCCCCGGACAGGCTGGCATCTTTCAGGTTAGCCCCAGTCAGGTCGGAACGGGACAGGTGAGCGGCGTTCAGTACGGCGCCCGATAGGTTGGCGTGGCGCAGATTGGCGTTGGTCAGGTCTATCGCGCCGAGGTTATCGTGGGCCAAGTCAGCGCCGGGCAGGCGAGCACCGCTTAAATAAGCGCTAGACAAGTCGAGGCGGGCGCGACTGCGCCAGCGCTGCTCCCTCCACCGGGCCAAGGCATAAGGCCCCCGCCTGGCGAGGGCTACGTGCTGCTGGTTTGCCAGGAAACCCTCCTGCCTTGCTTAATGCTTGGGGCCGTCTTTCGCCTTTTGCGCCGAGGTAAAAGCTGAAGCTAGTTCCCGTCGTCGCCGGCCAGCGACACCCTTTCCCGCTGGGCAAAGGCCGGCATAACCTCGGCGGCGAATTGAGAAAGCTGGTCTTTGAACTCCAGCCAAGGCATACCTTCCGGCCATTGCAGGATTATGTCTTCCAGACCGGGGTATTTGTCCTCTACCTCGTGCAGAAAAGGAATGAAGTCCTGGGCCGAGCCGCAGTACCAAGCTTTTTGCTGCACGCCATCCTCAATTTGGGGGACGCCCACCGGCGCGCCCGGAGTCCCCCAAGGACGGCCCTGGGCGTCGGTATAGCGGACAAAACCGAAGGGAGCGAACCACTTGTAGCGTTCATCGTGATAGGGGCGAATTCGGTCAATGGCCTTCTGCTGAGTGTCGTCCAAGCAGAAGCCGAAGCCCAGCGCCATGTCTTGGCCGCGGGTTACGGGCCGGCCGGCGGCTACGGCGGCATCGTAATAGGAGTTAACCATCCGCTCCACCAGCGCTTCGCCGGTAAGGGCCACCATCGCCTTAATTCCCCGCTGAGCGATGTATTCCAACGTTTTACCGCTGGCAATTGGCTGCCAAATCTCCACCGGGCGATTTAGGGGACGGGGAACCAAGGTAACGTCCTCTACCCGGTAACCCCGATAGGGAACATCCGGCGGAATGGTATAGTATTTGCCTTTGTGGGTAAAAGACTCTTCGTTAAAGGCTTTCTGGATTATTTCCATTTGTTCTTCGAAGAGTTCCCGGTTGGCGTCATTATCAATCACTGGAGAACCGAAGGTCTCGACCTCCCGGGAATGATAGCCGCGCCCTACGCCAAAAATCAGACGGCCGCCAGTCAGAATGTCGGCCATGGCAAAGTCCTCGGCCAACCGCAGGGGATGCCACATCGGAACTATATTGAAAGCGGCGCCAAACTTTAGCTGCCTGGTAAGCCCAGCGAGGTGAACTCCCAAGAGGGTCATATTAGGAAGACACTCATAGCCCTCCCGCTGGAAATGGTGTTCCGCCGTCCACATACAGTAAAAGCCCAATTCATCCAAGTGCTTGGCGAGGGCAATGGCGTGGTCGTAGGCTTGAATCAGCTTTTCATTGGGATACCTCCGGTCATTAGCCGGTATGCCGCCGGCCCCCACGTTATCCAAGTCAATCTGTCCTACATACAGAACGGAAAACCGCTTTATCATTCCTTAACTCCCGGTGTATTCAGTGGCCCCCAAATCCAGGTCATTATAGCACGGCTCGGTTCGGCAAATGTAAGCGGATTAAAATATGGATGAACGAGACTTACCTGGTAGCTTGTCCCTTCTATATTCTGTAAGTTCCATACTCTGTAAGTCCGGCCCAATAATGCAGGTTAAATTACGCCCGCGTTTAACGACGGGTTTAACACGGTATGGCTTGAGACCTCCCTCTACGAGTTCTCCGGCGAGTCCGACATACCTTGCAGAATATCCTCCAGGGTTCGGTCCAGGGCCGGGTCCAACTCTACCGTCTCCACGTAAGGGATTACGTTGTAGTCTGAACGAACCTGCTCAATAATACGCTTGGCTTCAGCGTTGTTTTCCGCGATGCGATCCAGGTTGGACTGCAATTCCCGAGATTCCGTCTCGCCCAAGGCTTGCAATTCGCTCAAGTCAATGTCCAGCTTGAACATTGACTTGAGGCGGCGCATAATATCGTAAAAGGAGCGGTGGTCCCGGAATATCCCCATCTGCTCATTGTTGGAAACTACAAAGGGATACATGGGAGCCATCGCGCCCAACCGGAACATCTCAACTTCCGGGTACTCAAAGTGGGCCAGTGAAACCATCGCCATTCCGATGGTAGGCCCCCGGCGGCCCTCGGCGCCGCGGCTCGACATTATCAGCCCGTACCGTTCCAGCGCATCCTTCATTTCCGGACGGCTGTAAACGCAGTTAATCCTCCGTTCCATATCCGGCGGGGCCGGGCCATTGACTCCCTCCACCGCTACGGTCTGTTTGATGCCCAACTCCCGGACTGCCTGGAAGAAGCCGGCTCCATACAGGTCAATGCGGCTCCAGGGTTCTTCGCCCAAGAAGATAATCAGGCCGTTCCCAGCATCATAAAAATCATTTTCCCGTTCCATCGGGCTCGAGGGCAACCCCTCTTGAAAGGCGGCGGCAGGGCGGAAAGTGTCGTGGGTGCCCGCCACTTGAAAGGGAAAACACAAAGTGGACACCTGATCGCCCAAGCGGCCAATTTTCCGCGCTCCTAATTTTTCGATTAGGTAGCGGGGCAAACCGCTGGAGATTCTGCCGCCGTTGGACCACTGGCGCCGCCAACCGGCCACCAAAAACTCGGCTTCGGGCTTCTCATGGAGGACTAATAGTTCATCGGCCATTAAGTGTTCCTCCCCGTAGTTCTACGTTCAAGCTCTAACCGGCCTAACCCGGCTTTAATTGGGAATTTCCGATTCCATTATAACAGGACGGAATGTAGAAGGCAGGATACGGGCCATATTAGGCAGAGACAAAACCCCTTCCCTCTTCCTTGGCCTGGATCTGACGACGTGCCAGACCGAACTACTTTTAAGGATGCGCTTCCCTCTTCCTTGGCCTGGATCTGACCCTCTGCGTCCTGCCGTTGGTGCGGGCTTTCGCTTCCTTCTTCCTTGGCTTGGAGCTGACCCTCTGAGCGTCAGCTTCTGTTTTATGCTCTCAAGCCTACTTGACGCTGGGTTTTATGGCAGAGGAGTGGACGGGGAAGTCGTTTCTGCGCGGTTAATACCCGGCTTGTCTATATTATAGCTGCCTCTGCCGCCGATTAGGGCGGTAGCGATGGTGGCTCTGGATCGTGGCGATTGATAAGTCTCCCATGGCATCCCCGCATACCCTTGCGGAACCTCTTTGCGGCTATAGGACTTGGTACTCTGGCAGGTAGCCAAGTCCCGATTGCAAGCGGCGCAAAAGGGCGCCTTGCCGCACCCGTAGCAGAAACGCTTACAGTATAATCAAAGAGATTAGGAGAGCCTTTATGACTCTGGCAAGCCTAATATACCAACTGCCCGAGGCCTACTACAAGGGATATGTAGATCCTAGCTCAGGGGTCGGGGCCGGTTTAAGCGACCTTACGAACCATCCACCGCATAAAGCTCATATCCTCGGCTATAGAACTTTCACCAGCGCCGAAGCTCGGCAGGTCAAGGTGAACCTCCGGGCGTGTAGGTTGATGCGGCTCATCCCGCGTACGCAGGGTCTTTCCAACCGGCGGGACGGCCTTTGCATTCACCCCGGGCAAAAACTCCAGCCCCTGGCTCCAAAGGCTTACAACTTACAACTTGACGCTAAATCGCCGCCCAACTACAATCTGACCGTCCGGCTGACCGGCCAGCCGCTGTCGTCGGAACAAACCGCCGCAATCCTGCGCAGCTTGAGCGATTAAGTAGTTCAAGCCTTATGAGGGAAGGATTCAACATGGCAAGAATGACCGGGGGACAGGCTTTAGCCAAGTCCCTGTATTTGGAAGGAGTCCGGGTAATCTTTGGTCTGCCCGGGGTTCAGCTTTACCACGCCCTGGATGGTTTGCAGGGCGAGCCGGGTATCCGGTTCATCACCACCCGCCACGAGCAAGCTACAACCTACATGGCCGACGGCTATTCCCGCGCCGGTGGCGGCATCGGCACGGCGATGATGGTGCCCGGCCCTGGGCTGCAGAACGCCTCTGCCGGCATTGGCACCGCCTTCGCCGCCTCATCCCCCATCCTGGTAGTGTCGGGGCAGATTGAGCGAGACCTGATTGGGTCCGACCGGGGCATTCTCCACGAAGTAAACGACCAACTCGACACCATCAAGCCGGTTACGAAATGGGCCCGGCGTATCCTGAACCCGGCGGAAATCCCCGCGGCGGTGCACGAAGCGTTCTATCACCTGAAAACCGGCCGGCCCCGGCCGGTGGAAATCGAAATCCCTCCGGAGACGCTGGCCGACATAACGGACGTGGAATTGCTTGAGCCGGAGGAGTACCTCCGCCCCGCAGCGGACGCAACGGCAGTCCAAACCGGGGCGCAAATCCTCAACGATGCGGCTAACCCGCTAATCTGGGCCGGCGGCGGCGTAATCTCTTCCGAGGCTCAGGAGGCCCTGCGGCAGGTGGCGGAACACCTGCAAGCTCCCATCATCACCACCCCGGAGGGCAAGGGCGCCATCTCCGAGCGACACCCCTTGTCCCTGGGCGCGCAACGACTGCGCAATGACCCGGTGGCCCGGGAAACCCCTAATTTTGACGTGATTCTGGCGGTAGGCACCCGGATGGCTAACCCGGCTTGGCTCAACGGTCAGCGCATCATCCAGATTGACATTGACCCGGAGGAATTGGGGCGCAACTACGAAAACACCTTTGGCATTGCCGGCGACGCCCGCCAAACCCTGGAGAGCCTGTACGATAACTTGACCGGCATAGCGCCGGCCCGCCCCAGCCGGGAGGCGGAGGTTGACTCCCTCCGAGAGCGGCGGGCCAATACAGCGTTGCGGGTCGAGCCTCAAGACTCCTTGACCGCCACCATACGGGAAGTTATGCCCGAAGACGGAATATTGATTTCGGGAATGACCCAAATCGGCTACTACTCCCGGACTTTCTACCCGGTTTACCAACCCCGGACTTTCCTGACATCGTCCTACGCCGGCAACTTGGGTTACGCCTTCCCGGTGGCTTTGGGGGCCAAGGTGGCCCAACCGGACAAGGCGGTGGTTGCGGTGTCTGGGGATGGCGGCTTTCTCTTCAATTCCCAAGAACTGGCTACGGCGGTGCAGCACGGGATAAACGTGGTGGTCATCGTGTTCAACGACAATGCCTACGGCAACGTGCTCCGGGACCAGGTGAACCGGTTCGAGGGGCGTATCTATGGAGCGGCGCTGCACAACCCGGACTTCGTCAAACTGGCCGAAGCCTACGGCGCTAGAGGCGTAAGGGCCGAAGGAGCCGGCCAGTTGGGTTCGGCCTTGCGCGAGGCATTGACAATTGATGCGCCCACCTTGATTGAGGTTCCGGTACAAGCTATGCCCACACCCTTTGAGTAACTATTTTAGTTAATCCACGAACCGGGAACCGGAGCGGATATAACGGATATACAAGAACGGGTTAACCCGGGGGATAAACCCCTACTCCCCACCGACAAGGAGGCCAGCGGTGAACGCAGCAACGCCTGATTCTCCCGTACGCTTTGGCATTTTCGACTGGATTGATCACAACGGCGCTAACCCGGCCGATCTTTACGAACAACGGCTGAAGTTCCTGGAGTACGCCGACGCCGCCGGCTTCTATTGTTACCACTTGGCCGAACATCAGGGAACTCCCCTCGGTATGGCCCCGTCGCCCAGCGTTTTCCTGGCCGCCGCCGCCCAACGCACCCGTAACATTCGTCTGGGGGCGCTGGTCTATCCCCTGCCCTTTTACAATCCACTACGGCTACTGCAAGAAATCTGTATGCTGGACCAGCTGAGCCGCGGACGGCTGGAAGTGGGGCTGGGGCGCGGCATTTCCGCCTATGAACTAGACTTTTTTGACATCAGCGTCGAGCAATCCCGCGAAATGTTCCAGGAAGCGCTGGAAATCCTGATTATGGGCCTCCGCACTGGCCAGGTTTCCTATGCGGGAAAGCATTACACCTTCAAGAACGTTGACCTTCCCCTGAAGGCCTGGCAGCAACCTTATCCGCCCCTGTGGTATCCCACCGCCAACCCGGACTCCATCCGATGGATTGCCAGCGAGGGCATCAGCACCGTCTCCCACTACCCGCCGCTGAACGTAATGCGGGAACATATCGAACTTTACAAGAGGGTTTGGGCCGAAAACCGGGACAATAAGGGACGGCTGAACGCTCACGAACCCCAGCCCAAATATGGTATAACCCGCCACATCTACGTGGCGGAAACCGACGCGCAAGCGTTGCGAGAGGCCAAATCCGCCTTTGCCGACTTCATCGCCAACTTCAACCACCTCCGCATACTCAACGGCGACGATACGGGCCGGACCGACTACCTGGCCGACTTTGAAGGGCGGCTAGCCGACGGCCTGCACATCATCGGCTCTCCGGCTACCGTCAGGGAAACGTTAAAACAGCAACTGGAAACTACCGGCTCCAACTACTTTGTCGGTTCCTTTTTCTTCGGCGCCCTAGCTGCCGAACAGACGCTCAATTCCCTCCGTCTCTTTGCCGAACAGGTGATGCCCGCCTTCAAACAACCCTCCTAACCGAGTCTCAGCGAAGGAAATCCCGCCGAATAGCCCCTTTCGTTCTTAAGTAACCAATAGGATACCAATGACCAAATATAGTTCCCTGCGCCAATTGCACGACGCCGTTATCCGATGCGCCGAATGCCCCCGGCTGGTAGCCCATCGGGAAAAAGCGGCGCGGGAAAAGGTCAGCCGGTATCGGGACTGGGATTATTGGGGCAAGCCGGTGCCGCCCTTCGGCGACCCGGAGGCCCGGCTGCTAATAATGGGCCTGGCGCCGGCGGCCCACGGGGGCAACCGCACTGGCCGCAGCTTCACCGGCGACCGCAGCGGCGACTGGCTGTTTCGCTCGCTGCACAAGTTCGGGTTCGCCAACTCGCCCGCTTCCCGCTGCCGGGGCGACGGTCTGCATTTAACCGACGCTTACGTTACCAATGCGGTGCGGTGCGCGCCGCCGGGCAACCGACCCGACCCAGTGGAAAAAGTAACCTGCCGCCCCTTTCTCCTGGAGGAAATTAGACTTCTGGAACGGGTCAAGGTGGTGGTGGCCCTGGGGAAATTTTCCTACGATGCCTACTTTCAAACCCGGGCGGCGGCGGGATTAGTCAATCCGTCGCCCCGGCCCAAGTTCGGTCACCGCGCCAGCTACCGCCTGGCCGAGGGTGTAGTCCTCATTGGTTCCTACCACCCCAGCCAGCAAAACACCCACACCGGCAAGCTCACCGAGGAAATGTTCGACGCGGTATTTGAACATGCGCGGGCCGAAGTGGCGGAACCGTTGCCGGTGGAACGGCCAATATAGAGCAAAGCGATGAAGGCTTTCCCTTCCTCTCTGAAAAGACCGCTGAAGCTTTCCGCGATACTTTAGCCTCGCCCCCGCGCCACCCGGGGCCGCTTGCAGCTTAAGCGCCCGGTCGCTGCGGGATGCCAGCGCCGCCGAAGCAATACTGACGTCGTTCAGGAAAACGCCCTACTCTCGCTCCAAGAACTCCCGAGCCATTTCCATCATTGGCTGCCGGTCATAGGTGGCGGTCAGGATTTGGGCGTTGCGCACCAGGTCGCCGGCAAAGAACCGCTCGTAGTGCAGACTTCGGGAGCCGAAGGCGCTACAGGATATATCCCAAGCCAGATGAAAGAGCTTGGTTCGTTCCTGGGCTGATGCGGTATCGGTAGCCAGGTAGCGCTCCAAGTCGGAGCCAATTTCCGAGTCAAAGTCGGCTTTGCCGGGCAGGGCCATCAAACTGCTGGAACCCAACAGCTGCATAATCTCTATCATCCGAGGGTAAAAGCTGCGGGCGTACATATTCTCCGCCACCGTCAGCGGGAAACGAGCGGGGGTTAACAGACCCCACTCGTTAGGCGCCGCCTCCACCTCGGCGGTACGCAGCAAAGACTTGATTATCTCCAGTTGCATTATCATTTCGGCCAGCCGCTCCTGAACGTGGGGCTGCTCGCCGGAGCCGAGAGTTTCCACCATCAGCGAGGCCACGCCCAGCAAGAACTCGGTCTTAGTCCTTATCCGGGTTACCACCTGATGAAAGCTGTGGATAATCCAGCCGGTGCGCGCCGTCATATTGTTACAGTTCTCCACATTGCCCAACAGAAATACCCGCTCCCAAGGCACCAGCACATCATCGAAAATCGCCAGCGCGTCCATCTCCTCAAACCGCGAACCCAGGGGATGGTCAAAGGAGGAGCGACCGTAGTCAAAACTCTCCCGGCAAATATAGCGTAGGCCCGGCGTACTGCTGGGAATGGAAAAGGAGATGGCGTATTGATCAGCCCTTGCCGTGGTGTGATGGGAACGGGAAGGATAAACCGCGATTTCGTCGGAGAGCGGGCCTAAGGTAGCCAACACCCGCGCGCCTCGGACGATAACGCCGGAGTCCGTTTCCTTGACCACCCGCAAGGCCACATCCTCCGCCAAGGAATCGGTTAGGTAACCCTGCGGAGCGCGGGAACGCTGGGGATTAACCAGGGTATGGGTAAGGCAGAGGTCTTGCTCTCGGATCAGCTCGTAGTACCGTCTTACGTTATCGCCAAACCCGGAGCGGTCTGCTTCGAAAAAGGGAGCCGCTGCCGCCATCGCTACAAAAGCGGCGTTCAGATAGTCGGGCGTGCGGCCCATCATCCCGCCGTGGAACTTGGCCCAGTGGTAGAACATTCGCCGCCGCCGTTCCAAGTCGCCTACATCCTGGGGCATTATAAAAGAGAGGCCAACCCGCTCCCCGGAACCGGGGGACGTATAGGTCATCTCGTCCCGCAGCGACGGCTCATGCTGCCGATCATACAACGCCGCCACCGAACGGGCGCCGTTGGCAAACCCGGGGTGGGTGGTAACATCTTTAACCCTTTCGCCCCCTATCCAAACCTCGGGGGGACGGTCTCTAAGTCCTTGCAGATATTGTTCCCCGGTGCGCGCCGGCATAATCCTAAACCTCCGTTGGATTTATGCCAGTATAACAGGGAAGCGGCGTCTTTACTGACCCCGGACCGATCCCTCGCAGGTTGGTCAAGGGGGAACGAGGGATAGAGCGGCGTCTCTACTGAAGCTTGACTGACGCCTGCCGATTGCCCATTGTTACAGCACAAGGTAATAAGGTAATATAAGGAGTGAGCAACGAAATGGAGGGGTTTCGCAACCGGCCAGGGTAGCGTAGGCCTATAAAACCGGACGCGTTCTCAACCGCAAGCCTGCCTTGCCGACTTTGCAAAAGGCGGAAGCGTAATCACCTAACCTTGGGTGGACGGGCAGAAGTAAAGGTGAGGATGAGGGATGAGACATTGGCAAAATCGGCTCCCGATAAAGGACGGGAAGGAGCCGCCCAGGTAAAGAATAACGATCCAGCTATAAAGCTAACCGGAAGATGCAGTTTTAGAAGAAGGGAGAAGGCATGATTTACGAAGTTCGCACCTACACCCTGGAACCCGGCACGGTAGGCAAGTTCGAGGAGAGCTTTGCCGACGCTCTCCCCCACCGGGAGAAGTATTCGCCCTTGGCCGCTTTCTGGCATACCGATATCGGAACGCTTAACCAGGTCATCCACGTTTGGCCTTACGAGAACCTGCTGGAACGGGAAAGCATCCGCGCCGAGGCCGCCCAAGACCCCAACTGGCCGCCCCGCGACACGAGCATGATTCTGGAGATGCAGTCGGAAATCTGGAACCCGGCGTCCTTTATGCGTCCCCTGGGCGGCGGCCAGGAATTGGGCAACGTATATGAAATGCGTATCTACACTTATAAGCCAGGGTCAATCCCCGAGTTGCTTCAGCGTTGGGAGAAGGCCCTGCCCTGGCGGGAGCAGTTCTCCCCTTGCGCCGCCGCTATGCACTCCGAGTTGGGCGGGCTGAACCGCTGGATGCACATCTGGCCCTATCGGGACCTGAACCACCGGGACGAGGTTCGGAAGGCTGCCGGCGGAACCCCCAACTGGCCCTCCGGAGCGCCGGGCCGTATTCGCCAAGAGAACAAAATTATGCTGCCTGCCTCTTTCTCTCCCATGCGCTAACCGAAACCCCAACCCGCCCCTACCCTAGGCGTCGCTGGGTTTGGTTTCACTTAAGGCAGTGTCCAACCCAGCGACGCCTAGGGCGGGAGCTAAAAGAGTTTTACATTAGCCTGTGCAACTAACCAACTTGTTTGCAAACCTGGAAACGCCGGCTTTCGTTTACGACGAAGCCGCCGTCCGTCAATTACTCCGGTATGGAGAACTACTACGCTCTCGCGTTGCCTGCCGAGTGCTATATTCCCTGAAGCCTCTAGGCTTTCCCGACCTGCTTGGCTTCATGGCGCCGTACTTGGACGGATTTGCGGTTAGCTCCCTGTTTGAAGCCAAACTGGCCCGCTCCGTGCTTGGCGACCGCGGAGCAGTCCACCTCACCACCCCCGGCCTTCGGCCCAATGATCTGGCGGAACTGGGGGATGTATGCAACTACATTTCCTTCAATTCGCTGAGCCAATGGAATCAACACCGATATGCGCTGGGCCAAAAAGTCAGTTGCGGGTTGCGGGTTAATCCTCGGTTATCCTTCCTGGATGACGAGCGATACGACCCCTGCCGTCCCGACTCCAAGCTGGGGGCGCCCCTGGAGGAAGTGGCTGCCCTGGCCGACGGCTCGGCCTGCTTTGACGAACTGGAGGGGTTGCTGGTCCATACCAACTGCGACTCGACCGATTTCGTTGAACTGGAGCGGACGGTAAACCGTCTCGATAGCAAAATCGGCGGCCTGCTGCGGCAAGTCAAGTGGATTAACTTGGGGGGTGGGTATCTGTTCGACAATGCCGGGGATTTGGCCCCGCTATACCGGACAGTGCAGTTCTTGAACTCGACCTACGACTTGGAAGTAATTATTGAACCGGGGGCGGCTTTCGTCCGGTCCGCCGGCTACATCGTTTCCTCGGTGCTGGACATTTTCGCCAACGGCAGCAAGAAAATAGCCATCCTGGACACCACGGTAAACCATATCCCGGAAGTGTTTGAGTATGACTTTGAGCCAGACGTAGTGGGCCACGACGAGCAGGCGGAATGGGAATATACTCTGGCCGGCTGTACCTGCCTGGCCGGCGACCTGTTTGGCGAGTATCGCTTCCACCACCCCCTGAAGGTAGGGTCCCGGGTGATATTTCCCAATGCGGGAGCCTATACCCTGACCAAAGCTCATACCTTCAACGGGGTCAACCTCCCGACGATTTATGCCCGAACCGGCCCGAACCGCCTGGAGTTGAAAAAGCGGTTCACCTACGCCGATTTCACCGCCCGGTGGGGAGCTTATGCCGGCAGTCCTCTTTGAGCGTGAGTTGATTGTTCCCTCTCTTTCAAGCCGCTTTCCCTTGCTAAAGGGCGTGGAGCAAGGCGTTTCAGCTCAACTTGAGGACGGCGACATTCCGGTCCGGTTAGCGGTAACCGCCTCCGCCGAAAATGGATACCACTGCGAAGTGGGGTTGCTATCCGGTTTAGAGTCCCGGTCGAAGCCCGGCTTGCAGCGACCCAGTCCGGCGCCTCTGTTCCGGTTTGCTCGGCGTCCTGCGGAAAACGCGGAGGCTTTCAACGCCGTGTTGCTGGTGCCTACCGGAATTGGCGCTGAAATCGGCGGGCATGCCGGGGACGCCAGCCCGGTGGCGACATTGTTGGCCTCCGTTTGCGATACCCTGATAACCCATCCCAACGTGGTGAACGCTTCGGACCTGATTAACCTGCCGGCTAACGCCCAGTACGTGGAAGGCAGCGTGATTACCCGGTTGCTAATGGGAAGCGTCGGCTTGCAGCGAAGTCGCAATAACCGGTTGCTGGTGGTTATCGGCCCCCACGAGGATGAGCTGTTCACCCACGCCGCCATTAACTCGGTCAACGCAGCCCGCGCAACCTACGGGTTGACCGTGCCGCGCCTAATTCAATTGGAAGCCGGCTTTGAGATGGATTCCAGCTATGCCGGTTCCGGGCGGGCCGCCGGCCAGGTGCGGGGGCTGGACTCCCTGTTTGAAGCGTTGGACGAGTACCGGGGCGACTATGATGCGGTGGCCATTACCTCTCAGATTATCGTGCCGCCGGGTTACCACACCGACTACTTCGACAGCCAGGGAGAAATGGTGAACCCTTGGGGCGGAGTGGAAGCGATGCTAACCCACGCCGTTTCCGCGCTGTACGACATTCCATCGGCTCACTCGCCGATGCTGGAAACTCAGGAAATCGCCAACGCCGACCCAGGGGTAGTTGACCTTCGGATGGCTGCCGAAGCGGTATCCCTCGCCCTGCTCCAATGTATCTTGAAAGGCTTGCAGCGAAGCCCCAAAATCATTACCGATACCGGCGAAATGCGGCGCCCCGGCGTCCTGACCGCCACCGATGTTTCCTGTCTGGTGATACCCAACGGCTGCATTGGCTTGCCCATCCTGGCCGCGCTGGAGCAAGGCATACCCGTAATTGCCGTGCGGGAAAATCGCAACCTGATGCGCAACGACCTGACCGCTCTGCCCTGGAGCGTAGGGCAGTTCTTCCCGGTGGAAAATTACTGGGAAGCGGCCGGGGTTATGGCCGCATTGCAGGCCGGCATCGACCCGTCGGCCGTGCGCCGCCCTCTACGGCCGACGGCAGTGGAGCGGAAAGAAAATTAACCGTCAAAATTAAAAGGGGACGCCTTAACGTCCCCTCGCCCTCGCCAGTCAACAAATCGCTGCCCCGACCAACCGGCTTCATGCTTCATATCCAGGATTAGCTCAGCCAGGCAGCAGACCATCCCCGATAAAGATGTGCTCAGCCTCCTCCAAGGTCAGGTCCGACTCCGGCAATATCAAGTCCGATTCCACTAGTTCATCCACTGGCACCGGCGCTCCTTTTGCCCGCACTAGTTCCAGCATTTCCTTGAGGAACCGCTCAAAGTCTCCCCGATCTTCGGTCTCCACCGCCTCCACCATCCGGTTGTCAATGTCATTCAGGTCGTCAATAAATGACCCCGGCAGGTTGAATTGGCCTTCGCTGAGAATGCGAATAATCATAGATGCTTCTCCGACGCCTATTCGAATTGAGCCGAACGCTAGTTCCGGAGGGTGGACAGTTCGTCCGCCACACCGGATTATCCTGCCGGGAGCGATCTGGTTTCCGTCCCGGCGGAAGGGAGACTTCCCTTAAGGGCGGCCAGCTCCGCTTCAACGCTATGGGAGGTAGAAATCTGAGCCAACTCCCGCTCAATATCGTCCCGGGCCTCAATCCCGTCGTCCAGGACGCCGGTGGCAACCAGTTCATCCAGGGCTCCGGCTTTGGCCCGCATCTGGTCGGTTTTGTTTTCGGCCCGCTGCACCGCCAGAGAAACGTCCCCCATCTCCTCGGATATGCCGCCCAGGGCAGCGCCGATACGAACCTGGGCTTGGGCGGCAGAATACTGAGCCTTGATGATTTCCTTCTTGTTGCGGAAAGCGTCAACCTTGGCCTGAAGCCGCTGCTCAGCTATGGTGAGCTTCTGCTGCTCCTGTTCCATACCCTCTATTTGCTCATCCAACCCTTGTAATTCAATCAAGGCGTTCTGTTTACGCTGGAGGGCTAGCCGAGCCAAGTCTTCCCGGTCGGCGTCCAAAGCTTGACGCGCCTGACGCTCCAAACGGGTGATGTTCTCCTTAACCTTGGACGCCTGCTGCTGAATGCGCCGCTTGGCGGTTACCATTTCCACCACGCCGCGCTTAACGTTCTGCAGCATTTCCAACTGCTTTTCATAGGAGTAATCCAAGGTCTCTCTAGGGTCTTCAGCGTTGTCAAGAATCCGGTTCATTTTGGATTTAACGATGGTGGACATTCGGGAAAACATTCCCATGTCTCTTACCTCCTTACTCTCCGGTGGAGTATGTGCAACTAGACCAAGTTGCCGGGACGGAAGCGAGTAGGCATCGGCCGATAATCATAATCAATACCGGTTCTTATTCCCAAAAATCGCCATGCCGCCCACCACGATAGCGGCTACGATGCAGACTGCGCCCAAAACCCAGAGTATCCAATCCAGCCAGCCAGCAACCAGAATCACACCCAATATCAGTAGAAATATAGCGACTATGAAACCGCTAACGCCTCCAGGTTGCCTCATTTAATCCTCTCCTAAATCTCAACGGCTATTAAGCCATTAACTTCAACAATACCTTGCCCGGTCAATAAGGTCAAGGGGCCAGCCGGCTGGGATAGGAAAAACCGGTTGCCGCCAAGCAGGAAGCCTCGGAAACAGGGCGGCGCAAAACGGGATTTTACTAACATCCCGTGCTATTATAGAGGCGACTACAGGGACTGCCGGGGCAACATCCCGCCGCGCTGCTGCTGACAGCCCCATTTCACTATTCTATGGTTCAACGGAGGCGCCCGGCGCCATGCTGCGTTCCCTGTTCGGCAAAGGTCGAAAAAAGCCACCCTTGGGGAACCCGGGGCCCGGGAACACCGTGCGCGATGCCCGGGTCGGCGACGTAGTAATGATTCAGGGCCTGGCCCTGGAATATGATGACGCTTACTTCGTGGTAGAAAACGTACACCGCTACGGAGGCAACGGCATTGTCTGGTATGAACTGATAGTTGCCGACGCCAACCGCCGAGTATGGCTGGAGTGGTCTAACGACGGGGCAGGACTCTTTATCACCGCATCAGACGACCGCAGACCGGTAGGGCTGGCGGCCATCGGGCTGACCGAGGCGGACTTGATGCGCCTGGACGAGGAACACTCCATCGATAGCGCGGTGACGGTGGCGGGGCAACGCTTCTTCTACCGCAACAGTTTTGAAGCCTTTTACTTCCCGAACAACCGCCCGGCCGACGGAGAAGGGTTTTACCTTTGGGACTTCCTGTCGGAGGATGAACAGCGAACCTTGGCCGTGTCCAAGTTTGAAGGGATGCCCTTCGAGGCTCACTTCAGCGAGATACTTTCCCCGGAAAATGTCGTCCTTTATCCGGGGGAACGTCCGGAACAAAGGAGTCGGTGAGCAACATGACAGAAGCCCTGGTAAGCACTTTGACCTTCTTTCCCAAGGGCTTGGTGTACGTGGCCTTGGGACTGGTAGTTTTGGCCCTGGCTAAGTTCGCCCGGGACGTGGTAACCCGGCACCGGATTGACGAAGAAGTTGTCGGGAAACGGAATTTGGCGGTAGCCTTGCGCCTGTCCGGCTATCTGCTGGGGGTAATCCTGGTTTTTCTGGGGGCGGTGTACGAGAACTTTGCCCTGACCGTCAGCGACGGAGGGCTGGGCTTCAACCAGGCCTTCGGCGAAGACTTGATGCGCGTCTTTCTGTATTCCCTAGCCGGTATCGTGGCGCTGAACCTGGTGCGGCCGCTGGTGGATCGGGTAGTGCTGCATAAGTTCAACGTGGAAAAGGAAATCATTGAGGAGCAGAACCTGGGAACCGGAGCGGCGGAGTTCGGGATGAACGTAGCCGCCGGACTGCTGATTGCCGGCGCCATCGCCGGAGGCGGTGTTGGCAGCGAGGCCGAAACGGCCCTGATTGCCCTGGCCTTTTTCGGTCTAGGCCTGGTGGTCCTGGTTCTCTTTGCCCTGTTCTACGAACTAACCACCCCTTTTGACATTCACGACGAGATTGAAAAGAACAATACAGCGGTAGGCATAGCTTTCGGCGGGAACCTAATCGCTATTGGCTTGGTAGCCCTCAAAGCTTTGTTCGGAAATTTCATCGGCTGGCAGCAAGGCATAACCGAATTTGTCGTCTTTGCGGTTATTGGCTTCGCGCTGCTTTACGTGCTGCGGTTGCTGATTGACCTGATCCTGTTGCCCAGAACCCGGGTGTCCGCCCAGTTAGCGGCAGGGAATGTAGGCGTGGCTTTGATAGAGAGCGCGGTAGTAATCAGCTCGGCGCTGATTCTGTTCTTCGCCATTTAGGGCGCTAACCAACTGCCGAGGACCGGTTGAATGCAAATGCGGCCGGTGTTGCCTCACCTCCGGCAAGGGCCAATCCTTCAGCCGAAGAAATGTTCGCTGGGCGGTGGTTGGTCGGTATCCCGCCTGACGAAGGATGTCCGCAGCCGCTTGGCGACTTGGGCTTGGAAACGCTCTTCTCGAACGAATTCGGCCCTCGCTTCCAGATAAGCGTAGCCATCTTCAATTATATTTTGCAGCAGCCCTTCAGGGACTTGGCAGCGATTTACAACCGGCTCCAGTAACCGGTCGAAGAAGTTCGGATCGCCAATAAGCGCCTGCCAGGTTGGGGCGAACTCATCCAACGAACCGTCGTAGAGCCGCAGCAGAAACACCGTGCGCACCGGGTTCATTCCCTCAGCGATGAATGTCTGAACTCGCAAATCTTCGCCATAGCCAGTGTCAAATTCGGCTGCGTCGGCATCCTCGTCCCAAAGCGCATCCTTGAATATGTCGAACCGGTCAATGCAGGTTTCAGTCTCCGACAGCAGGGCGCCGATGAACTTTCGGCCCTCCTCAGCGATTTCAGGGCAGCCCGTATCAACAGAAGGACGCAGAAAACGACGGTCAAACAGGCCGGAAACAATGGGTCGAAGCACCGATCCTTCGCTCATTTCGGCCAAAGCCGGCAAGGGGTATCCATGCTTGTCGAGAAAATAGAGCAGCGTACACCATTGCAACCAAGCCAACAGTTCATCCCAACTCTCCGCATATCCTTGCGCTATGGCGTAGTCTAATGGCTTATACTCCGGCTCAATCGCCAGCTCAAGGCCAATTTCAGGGGCGGGAGCGCAAGTTGCGGATGCCCCGGCAGAAGCGGCCGGCGTCGCTGGCAAGTGGCTTGCTACCAGGTCGGAAAGTTCCGCCGGCCGGCCGGCGCCAGCCGTCAGCTTGAGGCGGCACAAACCCTCGCGGAGCTGGTCAAAGACCGGCAGGAAGCAGTCGTAAATGTCCGGCAAGTCTGGGTTTCCCGCCACATCCAGCGTTTCCTCCACCGCCAGCCGGTCAACCTCGTCCGCCGGGAACATCGCCTCCAAAAGCTGGGCCAGCGAAAGCCGCGCATAGCCGGCCGGCACGGTTACCGCAAAGGCGGCATCTTCCGGCATACCCAACAGGCGCACCGATAGGGCAAAGCCGGTTCCAGCCTCGTCCCCAAGCATCCCCATACCAGCCCAATGCCCCTATTTCCTTTTATGGTCAAGCGGTTTATAGACGGGCGGTCGAACCCCGCTCGCCCGCCGTCCAGCGCTCAGCGCCACTCGGCCACCGCCGCCCGAAAAGCCGCCGCCGCTTCTGCTACGCGACACCGACGAACCGGAGCCGGAACGAGAAACTGCGCTGCTGGACTTGAAAGCGCCTGAAGACCTTTGCGTTTGCTGATAAGTTTGCCGCGCCGCACTGGTGTTCTGTCCAGCTCGCTGATAGCGGGAGCCGGCAAAGCCCTGTTGCTTGGTGGCGTACCGGCTGTTACGGGCAACCTGGGAGCCATACCGACTGGACTGGCGGTAATCGCTGCGCTGCTGACGAATAGTCGGCCCATAATTTACCGGCGTGTGATAGAAATAAGGCCCCCGGTTGAAGCTGCTGGCGAGCAAATAACCAAACAGAAAACCGCTACCCCCGAAACCGCTGTGATAGTAGCCGTTGGCGCCGTGGCCCCGCATATCGTATTCTTCGTTCACCTTCACGATGGAAAAGAGCCGGTCATCCTGGTCATCGTCAATGTCGTTATTACCGTTCAGGTCTTCCCACCCTTCCAGGGTCAGCTTATCGCCATCCTGCAAGGCGCGGATGATGACGATGCTGTCACCCTCATAGATTTCGTTGACCCGTCGCTCGAATTCAGTGGCGCTCTTGGAACTCTTGAACGCCTCTTGAACGTCATCCAGGTTAATCCGGCCCGCCGCCCCGTCGGTGGCCGCCCAGTCATCATAGGAAGGGCCGCTGCCGCAAGCGGCGATAAGGGGCGAACCGGCCACCATGCTTCCTGTAAAGATTGCAATTCCCAATCTGCGAATTTTTGGCGACATTTGTGCTCCTTTTGCTCCGGCTGCTGCGGATTTGATACCCGTTGACTCCGATGCCTCCTACCCCGACCATCCTTAACTTCCCTGCTACGAAGAGGGCCTATCCTACCCGGTTTCCGAAGGCGCTAGTTCAGGGCCCGTCAACAGCAGGGATACCTCCTGATCCAATTCAACAACGCTTTCCGGTTGGGCCGGCTTCTCAATCAGCCTGGTCAGCGGGAAAGTTAGCAAGCGAGACAAGAACAGATCGGCCAGCTCACCCTGGAACCGTCCCCAGCCGTCGGCGGCGTGAATGATGTAATCCGCCACAGCGGACTTATGCCCATAATTGCCCAGCCGGGAACTGACGGTTAATGACCTCAGGCCAGCCCGGTAGTCTTTCCACGCTTCATCGCCGCACTGCAGCGCCAACAGCCGGGCCAGTTCCATAAACCTGGCGTCGCCCAATTTGCCCCTTCGCTGCTCCAGCCGGGCCGCCAACAAGGACTCCAGCGCATCGGTCAGACGGTCCAGGGCCAAGCCCGGCAAACCGGAGCCATCCACGCCGTACCATCGGCGCAGATCCTTCACCATCTCGGCGATACGTTGATTATAATCCACGCCGTCCATTCCGGGGAAATGAAGCTCGACCAACCGGCCTGCCGGGTTTCGCGTCAAGGCGGCGGGGGATTCAATCAACGGGCCAGTAGCCACCGCCTGCTGCCGGGCCCGGTAATATGCTTCGGTGTGCGCGTCAGAAACTGCGGCGTAATCCTGGATGATGCTCCGCTGTACGGCCTCCTCGTCTTCCGCCGCTTCCTGTCGGCGATGCAGGAGCTTTTCCACCGCGCCGCCCTCAAAGTAAACCCGCCCGCCCACGTCGATTTTTCGGCAAGCCGACAGGCCCGCAGGACGCCCTTCTGGGCCGGCCAACGCCCGGTCATCCCAAGACAGCAAGAATCGGGTAGAACCATACTGCCCTTGCCGCCCGCTTCGTCCCTTGAGCTGTAGCCCAACCCGGGGAGATTCGCTGAACTCGGCGCTGATGACGTACAGCCCCAAGCCAAATTCCAGCGGGCCGTTTCCCTCGTCAGGAGGGGAAACCACGTGTTCTGGGCCCAGGTAGCTGGCGCAAGCACCGTTTCCCTCGTCAGGAGGGGGAACCTCTTTCGGCGGCGTAAGGGACGCAACCGATATTTCCTCCCAACTTCTGCGCCGCTGGCGAGCAACGGTTAATCCTCCCCTCTCTCCCAGAACCTCAACCAAAAGGTTGGCTTCTTCCTCGGTGTAACAACGAACTGCTACCGGGGCGCTTCCCCGGTCGAGTCGATGGCGAAGCGCCAACACATAGCGGTCCAAAATACGCCGCTCCAAATCCGCGTCCAGAATAATGTCGGTTCCCCGGCCAGCCATGTTTGTAGCAACAGTAACGGCGCTAAAGGAGCCGGCTTGCCGGACTATTTCGGCTTCATCATGGCAAGTTACGGCGTTAAGCAGTTGGTGGGCGATGCCCATTTCCGACAAGCGCTCACTGACCCGGGCCGACTGCTCGACCGTTTGGACTCCGACCAAGACCGGCCGCCCTACCCTCCGGCAAAACCCCACCTCATCGGCGATAGCGGCCAGTTTATCCTCCTCCGAAGTATAAATTCGGCAGGGCAAGTCCCGCCGCAAGAGGGGACGCGCAGCCGGAATGGCGACTACCTCCAGCGAATACTTGCGTCGGAACTCCTCAGCCGCAGCGGTAGCCGTGCCGGTTATGCCGGACAGCTTTTCATAGCGGCGGGCAAATCCCTGGACCGAAATCTGGCCCAAGCTCTCGCAGTCAGGATGGACGGTAACCGCTTCCTTCGCTTCCAGGGCCGGATGCAGCCCTTCCTGATAGCGGGTGTCCGGTCTGGGCCGCCCGGTGTAACGGTCAATTAAGACCACGGCGTCCTCGGTAACCAGGTAATCTTCGTCTCTTTTCAGCAGCAGATAGGCGCGCAGTAGTTGGTACACCTGATTCGCCATGTTCAACGTAAGGGCGCGCTTTCGGGATAGTCCAGAGGCCCTTCTATCCGGCTCCAGCCCTAGCTTCGATCCCGATCCCGGTTCCGGTTCAGACCCCCCGGCAGCAAAGAAATCTCCCAGCCGCGTTTCCAGAAAGGCGATACCCTTGGCGGTCAAAGTAACAAACCGTTTTTCCGGGTCAACCAAATAGTACAAATCGGCGGCGCAAGCCTCGTCCGGGTAGTCGGACCCATCCGGGTAAAGGACTGCCTGCGCCCGCCGGTAGGCGCGGGGGTTAGCTGCTATCCAGCGCCGCAGGTCGTCATTATCCGGCTGGGCTAACAAGGCCCGCCCTAAAAGAGCGGAATCAGCTTTGCTGTCGCAGAGTTCATTATCCAATTGCGCCAGATATTCGCCGAATAACCCCGCCTGAAGGGAAAGCAGCTCAGCCACCGCCTGGTTGGCCCGATTAAAGGCTTGCGGGTTCACCAGAGGGGCGCCGGCGATTATCATCGGAGTACGGGCCTCATCAATCAAGGCTTGGTCAACCTCATCAATTAGGGCGACCTGGAGCGGCGGCTGAACCTGCTCAGCGCGAGACAGAGCCAAGTTGTCCCGCAGGAAATCAAACCCGAACTCCCGCATCGTCCCATACACGATTTGCTTTCGGTAAGCGTCCCGGCGTTCTGAGCCATCCATGAATTCAAGCGCCACATCGGAGCTGATACCCAGAAGACGGTAAACCGGGGCCAAGAGGTCGCAATCGCGAGCCGCCAAGTAGTCATTTGCGGTAATAATATGTACGGAACGGCCCCAAACGGCATGCATTATGGCCGGAAAGGCGACGGCGATGGTCTTGCCCTCCCCGGCATACATCTCGACTATCCTGCCTCGGAAGAGGTGCAAGCCCGCCAAAATCTGCTCATCGGTAGCCCGGAACTGCAACAAATTGCCGGAATCCTTTCGGGCCACCGCCCGGTAGAACTCGGCCGGCAAAAGGACATCCCACCCGTACCGGCCCCGCCCGGCCTTTAACACCGAGCGCAGGGTATCAACGATGATGCGTTCATCGGCATCCGGGGCGGTTGTTCGTTCACCGGATTGCGCCCTTCGAAAATATACTTCCAGGTTTTGCCGGTCAAAAGACGGGTCAAAAATACGCCAGACCCCTAAACGGCGCCGGATACTCTCGTCGGCAAGGGCAAAGACCTCGGCCAAGCGGCTTTCCGGGGCGCCGCCGGGCTTAACCTGGATGTCGTTTTTAATCCGAGCGAGGGCAGCGCGCAGGTCCGAATCCGCCCACTCTCCCAGACCGAGGTCTGCGTGATAACCGCGTATTTGGCGCAAAAGGTCGCCCTCCGACGCGGCCCGCTTGCCTCCCAGCCGATGCCCAGCGTATTCCAGCAGCCCAGCCAGACGGAGTGGACTACTCCGTCTGGCTGGGGGGAAACCGCTACTCCCCTTCACCCGGGTATAGGTATCAGCGCTCATCTGCCAAGTTTCCCCGTTCTTCTGCGCCGGAAGGGTTGGTCAGTCGGATTACCACCAACCCCGCGTCATGGCCCGGCCGGTCCCATCTATTATAGCGATGCAGCAGATGCTCCTTGGCCGCCAGCACTTTTTGGGCGACTGGCGGCGCCGCCGCCGCCAGTTCCCGGCCTAACGGCGATTCCAGCGTCCACTCCCGGTTTACCTCGCCCTGAAAGTTGGCTCGGCGGCAAATGGCGAGATATTCTTGGCGCAACCGGTCATACTCCTTGCGGTTATAGTAGGGCAGCGGAGTGACGTAGAAGTCTTCCGACAAATACAAACCCAGCTCGTTTTCAAATACCTGCACCATATCGGTATCCGAAAGCCAGCCCTCCAAGGCGAAGAACAGGTTTTCCGGTACATCCTGGGGCACCCGGTGATAGTAATAATCCTCTTCGGCTTCTACCATCCTGACCTTTACCGAAGTCTTACTGTCATAACCCAGCATTCGCTCCGCTTCCTCGCCCTGGACGAAAAGAAAGGGAATGTTGCCGTTAGTGGCGTCCACCAGAACCGGAACCCCTTCTACCTGGTACAAGAGGGCGGCGTGCTGCCAATAGCGCATATATCGTTTGGCGAATCGAAAGTCGAAGGTGGTTAGCATTTCCCTCAACTTGTTCACCGGGACCGGATCCCGGGCATTATCCCCGCCGATAAGGTATTCCGACTCCAAGCCATAATGGTCAGTGAGAAACTTCAAGGCCTGCACCTTCTCCGTGCAGATGCCCCCGGCGCCGCCGGCGATGTTCCGCACCGTTTCATCGCCGGTTTTAAACATCAGCTTTTCGCCGGTAAACCGGGAATAGTTCTCAAAGTCGCTATGCCAGATTCGACGACCCAGGGCCCGGATAAACTGTAACCGGCGTTTCATCGAATCCAACCGGAGAACCGCTTCCGCTTCAGCGGGAGCATACGCCTCTTCCAGAGCAGCGTGAACGAAGGCGGAAAAAAAGCCGGGGTCGTTTTCCCACCGGCGGCGGTGGAAGCCAACCCAATTGCGGTGGTAGCCCACGTTGGTTCGGTCGATAGTCCCGTCGATTAACGATACTTCGACTTCGTCAACCCGGGCCGGCCGCTTAACCGGCCGCTCTTCCAGACTAACCTTCCCCTCTTCCTGTTCAAAAGCGATCCCGGAAAACATACCAGTCAATTTCCCTGCATCGTCACCGGCATAAACCAGGTCCTGAATCGCCTGTAAGGAGCGAAGAGAGGTTGCGCCGATGGCCCCGGATTGCAGCAAACTTTCCGCCGGACAGTGCAAGACGTATTTGTCCAGAATTTGACTCCAGGTCATTTCGCCGTCGGTTGGCGCAAGACGCAGAGCAGCCTTGCGCCCAGTGAATGAGTCGGTTAGCTGTAGTATTAAATGTTGGGGTTCCACCTTTTATCTAAACCAGTAACCAGCGCAGGTCGGTCCGGCCGGCTGGGGAATACTTATGCCAGGAGATATTGTGAGATATTATAGCGGGTAAGCGCCGGCAAGGGTGATTTTGCTATCTTCCTAAACCAACTCCCAGCCATCCCGACCGGTGGAGGAACCTTTAGCCGGAAAGGAGCTGTTGACCGAGACCGCAAGGACGTGAGGGGGGGCAATCGGGGGCCGGTTTGACCGAAGAGGCCGGCGACGCTGGCGGTAGTAGAAACAAACCCGAGAGAGCTTGGATGGTCGGGGTGAGAGGATTCGAACCTCCGACCTCTTCGTCCCGAACGAAGCGCGCTAGCCACTGCGCTACACCCCGACAATTGGCGACCGGATAACTTGCCGCGAGCGAGCAAGTCTTTGCCCCCAATTGTCGCTATTATACTATATCCTGCCTCTAACTAGCTAGGATTGGCCGGCGGAGTTTTTCAATTTCCTCTCTCCCTTTACCTCCCGCTTCAATAGGAAGGGCTTTCCCCGACAACTGAAAGCCCTGAATCTGCCCAGCAAGGGCCCGAGTTAAGCCGGTTCTGCAGTTTCTAGCCCTCGCCTTCTTCCAGCATTTCCTCGGTAAGCTCGGTCAACTTTTCCAGGTTTAACACACCGTCCCATTTCCGGTGCAGTTCCCCGCCGGCGGTAATGAATACGGTAGTCGGCAGGCCCAAAATCCGGTAAGCCGGGACAACCTGGTCATCGTCGGTGTAACCGGCTGCATAGGTAACATCCAGTTCTGCAAGCAGGCTGCGAGCGTCCTCCCTGGAACCCAAGCTAAGGAACTGGCCTAGATCCACGCCGACCAGAGTGACCCGCCCCTCAAAGTTGTCGCGAAACTCCTGAAATTCGGGCATCTCGGCCCGACAAGGCGGGCACAGTCCGGCCCAAAAATTCACCACCACCGGCATACCTCGCAGGTCAGACAAGGCTATTTGCGCCGCCCCCAATTCAGCCTCCCCTTGATACAGAATCATCGAAAAGTCGGGAGCCGCCTCTTTCGGCTCAGCCATTCCGGCGCAGCCGGCGGCGGCAAAAACCGTCGCTGACGCTATTAAAACCAGCAGGCTCCACCAGAAACTTGAAAAAGACCTTACCCTTTCGTCGACGGTTAGCGACAGGGCAACTCCGGCGCACCGCATATCGCCCTTGCGACTAGGCATAAACCGGCCTCCCAAAAGCATTTGTACCGCTAATACGAGACCCGGCTTTATCCGGTTTCAGCGCCGCTTATCGGATGCAGCGGCAAGCCGGCGCTCCCCAAACCTCCGCGATACCGTCGCGGTTAACTAACCATACTCTTAAGACGTTCCTGAAAGGCCTGGAGGCGCTCCACAGTACGGATAAGGCGTTGCAGCCAGTTATCGCCCAAGGCCGGCAGAGACAGTTTGATTTGCCGGTTGCCCACGCTAGCCGCTGAGCCCAAGGCCCGCTGCAAAGGCGTCTTGGCGCTGCCTACCTCCTCCCGCAGGCCCAAAGTAATACCGCTCGACGAATGCGATATGGATTCCACCTCGGCCGCATCCGCCAAAGCGCGCAGGTCAATCAGGGTCAACAGGTTTTCCACCGGCGGGGGCAAGGGGCCAAAACGGTCGCGCAGCTCTTCCCGGAGCGCCGGCGCCGCCTGACGGTCCCGGGCCAGGGCGAAGCGTTGGTAAAGGGCCAGGCGGGTGGGCAGGTGCGGGATATAGCTTTCGGGAATACTTGCCGCCACCGGCAATTCGATTCGGGGCAGTTCAACGGAGGGATGGCCCATCAACAGCTGCTGATTATCCTTTCCCTCTTCCGCCAAGTCCGCTACCGCTTCCTCCAGCAACTGGCCGTACAAGTCCAGCCCCACGGCGTGGATTTGGCCGCTTTGGGCGGCGCCCAACAGGTTGCCAGCGCCCCGGATTTCCAAGTCACGCATAGCGATGCGGAAACCGGAGCCCAGATCCGCCGCCTCCAGGATGGCTTGTATTCGCTGCTCCGCCGCCTCGGTAATCTGGCGGCCCCGGGGCAGCAGCAAGTAAGTGTACGCCCGGTGTTCACCCCGTCCCACCCGGCCTCGTAGCTGGTAAAGCTGGGAAAGGCCGAACCGGTCAGCCCGGTCCAAAATCAGGGTATTAACATTGGGCATATCCAGGCCGGATTCGATAATGGTGGTGCAAACCAGCACGTCAGCCTCGCCTTCGGCAAAGGCCACCATCACCTCTTCCAACTCCGACTCCGCCATTTGACCATGCCCAATTAGGAAGCGAGCCTCCGGCACTAGGGCCGCAAGTTCCTCGGTGGTTTGCTGGATGGTTCTAACCCGGTTGTGCAGAAAGAATACCTGACCGCCACGCTCTACTTCCCGCAGAATAGCCTCGCGAATCGTGTCCTCGCTATACTCGGAAACGAAGGTCTTGACCGGCAGCCGAGCCTCCGGGGGGGTATTCATCACGCTCATATCGCGGATGCCGGACAGGGCCATATGCAGGGTGCGGGGGATTGGCGTGGCGCTGAGCGTAAGAACGTCCACCTCTCGACGCAGCCGTTTCAGCGCTTCTTTGTGCCCCACGCCGAACCGCTGTTCCTCATCCACCACCACCAGGCCCAGGTTCTTGAACTTCACGTCCTTCTGCAACAGGCGGTGGGTGCCAATAACGATGTCCACTGTCCCTTCTTGCAGACCCTCAAGAACGCTCTGCTGTTCCTTGGGCGTGCGGAAGCGGCTCAATACCTCTACCTGTAGCGGATACGGGCCTAGACGCTCGGCGAAGGTGGCGTAGTGCTGCTGGGCCAGCACCGTGGTAGGCACCAACAAGCCGACCTGCATCCCGTCGGCCGCCGTCTTGAAGGCGGCTCGCAATGCCACTTCTGTCTTACCATACCCAACATCGCCGCAAATCAGTCGATCCATTGGCCGAGGCTGCTCCATATCCACCTTAACGTCATCTATTGCCTGCACCTGGTCCGGCGTCTCTTGATAGGGGAAAGAGTCCTCCAACTCCCGCTGCCACACGGTATCACCGCCAAATTCATGACCCTGGGCCGCCTTTCGGACGGCGTACAAGCGGAGTAATTCCTCGGCCAATTCCCGGGTGGAGCCTTTGACCTTTTCTTTTATTCGCGACCACTCGGCAGTGCCCAAACGAGTCAACGATGGCGTCCGGTCCTGAGCGCCCACGTAGGCCCCCACCCGATCCAAGTGGTCAGTGGGAACATAGAGTTTATCGTTGTCCGCATACTCCAAAATTAGGTATTCCTGACCCTCTCCGTCGTCAGTCATGTGCGTGGCGCCGGCGAAACGGGCCACGCCGTGGTCAATATGGACGACGTAGCTGCCCGGAACCAGCTCCGACAGAACAATATCCGCTCCCAGCCGGTCTTTAGCGCGGGAAGGCCGGAAGCGGCGTTCCTTGACCGTGCCAAACAGCTCGGCGTCGGTGAGCAGGGAAAGGGCCGGGCGGTTTTCCCCTTCCGACAGATTCCAGCCCTCATTCAACGAACCAGGAACCAGATAGACGTGACCTGGTTTGGGCGGCGTCCCCAGATTGTCCGACAGGGCCGCTCCGATTCCGGCTTCTTCCAATACCTCGGCCAACCGGCGGGCGTGCTGGCTCACGGCGACAATCGCCTGCCCTTCTCGCAACTGCCGCCGCGCATCATCCGTGAACTGTCCTAGCTGCCCATAGTAAGACGGCGCGGCCCGGAACACATCGTCGGTCTCCTCTCCGGCCCAGCTTTCCAGAAAGACCCGCTCTCGGCCGTTTTCCAGACGGGAGGATAGTTCCGGCCAAGTCAGATAGGGAGAGGGAAAGTTGCGGGGAAGTTCGCCGCGCTCCTCCCGGCTTTCTCGCATACGGAAGAATTTTTCCTCCAAGTCAGCCGCCTCGGTCTCGATTTGGCTGGACCGATCCAGAATCAGCAGACCATCCGGCGGCAGATAGTCCAGCAAACTGGCCCGGTTGAGTAACCCGTTATAAAAGGAGAGGGTCTCGATATTGGGAGCAGCGAACAACTCAACCAACTCGGCATCAAACCGCTCCCGGGTCGCCGCGGAACAGCGGGAAAAGTCCAACCCGGCGCTCCGCCGTTCCACCTCAGACCGGTCTGCCAGGTCGGGAAGCTGCTCTCGAGCCGGAATTATGGTCACGCTATCCGGGTTTACGCCGGATGGGTCAGCGAGCAGAGAACGCTGGGTGTAGGGATCAAAAGCGCGGATAGTATCCACCTCATCATCCCACAACTCCAAGCGGTAAGGCCACTCGGAATTAGGCGGAAAAACATCGATGATTCCCCCCCGTCGGCTAAAGGAACCGGGACTTTCCACAATCGGCTCGTGCCGATAACCCAAGTTTATCCAACCAGTCAACAATTGTTCCGCACTGCCAATTCGCTGGCCTATCCGTATCGAGCCGGCCGCCCCCACCTTGGGATGAGTCCCGGCAATAATTTCGAGCGACGCAGTAAGCCGCAGGGCCGCCGAAACCGAAGCGATTACCATCGGCGGCGGCTCCCTACCGGTTGATCCGCCGCTGCCGTACGCGGCTAAAGCCGACAAGGCCACCAGCCTTTGGTTGACCGTGCGGGCATCCACCGCCAAACGCTCATAAGGCAATACCTCCGGCTCCGGTAGCAAGTAAACCGGGGCATCCTCCCCCAGATAAGTCAGCAACTGGTCGTGCAGTAGCCGGGAGTCGTCAGGACGAGGAGTTATCACCAGCGTCGGAAGGTGGCGCTGCCGCCACAAAGAAGCCACGTAAACCGGCCTAGCGCCCCGGCGGGCAACAATGCGGGGAACTCCCCGGGCTTTTTTGCCGGGGAGTTCCGGTTCGGCGACCGGTTCCGGGGCGCTCATCAACAAGGATAGGACACCAGGCAATGACATATTAAAGACTACTCCAACAAAGTTAGCCCCGCCTTCTTTCGGGCGGAGGCCAAAGGGCAACCGGCAAAAGGGCTAACTGCCAGCGTTAGCCCCGATGAAGCTATTTTATCCCCTTACCAAATCATAAACAAGAAGCCGAGCCTGGCAATCGGGGCCATTGCAGGTCAGCCAGCGCCACCCGATCCCCCGGCTCCGGAAGTCATCGAGGAAGACGCCGCTTTTCCCAGTCCCCGAGAAATCCGGATTTCCGCGCAAGAAGTAATGACCGGGATTCCTTCAACTCGCCGCTGCCGCCCGGGCATCGGTATCAGAATGCCCGGTTGACCTGGTTTGAAGGAGCAATAGCCGCCTCGGTCGTGCTATAATGCGACTCAAGTCCCTCCGAAACGAGACCCAGCTCGCCGGTCATAGCAGCTCCACTCCAGCGCCGGGTTGAATAAGGGTAAAGGATTGAGTTATGTCCCACCCCGACCGACCCCAACTCCAACCTAAATCCCAAAACCGGCCCAGCGTAGACAATACCGCTTCGACTGAACCCCGCTACCGGCGAATCGTAGTCAAGGCCGGCACCAGCGTCTTGACTGATACCCCCAATAGCGGCCGGCTTAACCTGTCGGCTATGTCTGACCTGACTCGGCAAATATGTCAACTACGTCAGGACAAAAAGACCGAGGCGCTCCTCGTAACCTCAGGAGCCATCGCCGCCGGACGCCAAGAACTGAGCCGGGGCGGACCAGCGCCGGCGGAACGCGACATTCCCTCCCGGCAGGCGCTGGCCGCCATCGGGCAGGGCCGACTAATGCACGCTTATGAGCAATTGTTCGAAAGCCGCGGCGTCCGGGTGGCGCAAGCCCTGCTGACAATTAACGACTTGGCCGACCGACAATCCTATCTAAACGTTCGCAACACGCTGATGGCCCTCCTTGACCTCGGCGTGGTGCCTATTCTCAACGAAAACGACGTGGTAGCCGTGGATGAGATTGGGGAAGTTTTCGGGGATAATGACCGCTTGTCGGCCCTCGTCGCCAACCTGGTTGACGCCGACCTGCTGCTAATCCTGACCGACACCAACGGGCTTTACACCGCCGACCCGCGCCTCGACCCCGCCGCCGCGCTGATCCCCATAGTGGAACAGATAGACGAGACCATCCAGCTTGCGGCGGGGCGGCACCGGAACCCTTGGGCCCGCGGCGGTATGCCGACTAAAATCGACGCCGCCCGCCTGGTTACCTCCGCCGGAATTACTATGATAATGTGCAACGGCCGGGCCCAGGATGCGGCGCTGCAAGCCGCCCGGGGCGAGGCCATCGGAACCCTGTTCCGGCCCGCCGCAGAAAAGCTGGAGGCGCGCAAGCGGTGGATGCTCAGTCGAGTTCGGGATTCCCACTGGGGAGAAATTGAGGTGGACCGAGGCGCGGCGGACGCTTTGCTCAACCGCCCCGTAAGCCTGCTACCCGCCGGGGTCAAGGAGGTCCGGGGCGACTTTCACCGGGGGGATATCGTCTATATCGTGGCTGCGCCGGGGCGCCAAATCGCCTGTGGCATCGCCAACTACGCGGCGGCGGACATCAACCGTATTCGCGGGTTCCGCTCCGATAGCATCACCGATATTCTGGGCTACCATTACGGCCAGGAAGTGGTGCACCGCAACAACCTGGTCCTGATTTAGCCACAACCGACAAGCGGACAACGACAAAAGACGAGACGATGGGTAGTTGTCTTTACTCCCACGTCAAAGGAGCATCGTTAATCATGGCGACCACTGTTGACGAACTTTCGCTGATTGAACAGGGCCGGATGGCAAAAACAGCGGCGCGCAAGCTGGCCGGCATTGCCCCCCAAGTCAAAAATCAGGCCTTGCTCCACATTGCCCAAGCCCTGGAAACGGAACAGGAACCGTTGCTGGCGGCCAACCGGGCCGACTACCAGTCCGCCCAAGCCGAAGGGCTGAACGAGGCTATGCTGGACCGGCTGCTCCTGACCCCGGAACGGCTGACCGGTATAGCCCAGGATGTACGCATCGTGGCCGCCCTCCCCGACCCAGTAAACGAGGTCATCGATACCCGAACCCTGGCTAACGGCCTGAAAGTTGAAAGACGACGGGTGCCCCTGGGAGTCATTGGCAGCATCTACGAAAGCCGCCCTAACGTTACCGTGGATATTGCCATCTTGGCTTTCAAGTCGGGCAACGCTTGCCTGCTGCGCGGCGGCAAGGAGAGCCGGCGTTCCAACCTGGCCCTGGTTGACCTGTTGCGGCGGGCCGTGGCAAAAGCCGGCGTATCCCCTGAAGTTATCCAGTACGTGGCTAACCCGGACCGCTTCCTGGTAGATACCCTGCTCCGAATGAAAGACTATATCAACTTGCTGGTGCCTCGGGGCGGAGCCGACCTGATTAAGTTTGTCGCCGAAGGAGCCGCTATGCCGGTGCTAGCCGGTGGCGTGGGCGTTTGTCATACCTACATTGACCGCACGGCGAACCTGGACAAAGCAACCCGCATCATCTTCAACGCCAAGGTACAGCGTCCCACGGTCTGCAACGCCCTGGATACCGTGCTGCTGCACGCCGAAACGGCGCCGGCCGGCCTGCCCGCCATTGCCCATAGCCTGTCCCAAGCCGGCGTGGAGCTGCATTGCGACCACCGGGCCTTGAGCATCCTGGGGCCGGAGCGCAGTTTCAATACCCGCCCAGCCACCGAGGACGACTGGGGCCGGGAGTACCTGTCGCTGACCGCCGCGATAAAAATCGTGGACTCGCTGGACGAAGCCCTGGAACACATCGAGACCTACGGTTCCGGCCATACGGAAGCGATAATCACCGAGGAGCAAGCCGCCGCGGAACGCTTCCTGCGGGAGGTGGACGCCGCCGCGGTTATCGTCAACGCCAGCACCCGATTTACCGACGGCGGCCAGTTGGGGTTAGGCGCCGAGGTCGGTATCAGCACCCAGAAGTTTCATGCCCGGGGGCCTCTGGGACTGCGGGAGCTTACTTCCTACAAATGGGTGATTATAGGCGACGGACAAGTCCGAGAATAAGAATAGGCCGTCAGATCAGCAGCTCGGGAGGGCAACCTTGTTCCCGGCGCCGCTCCGGGCAGTTCAGCCCTGCTTGCGGCTAATCGCTTTCAGCGCCGCATCCCTGACCTTTTCCAGAGTCAAACCACACTTCACCATCAAGTCCTCGGCCTTCGCCGACTCGCTATAACCCTGCAAGGCCACCATTTCCACCGGAACCGGGTGGCGTTGCCCAACCACTTGAGCAACTATACTGCCAAGCCCGCCATGCCAATAGTGTTCCTCAGCGGTAACCACCGCCCCGGTTTCCTGCGCCGCGGCGACTATTGCCGCCTCATCCACCGGCTTGAGGGTGTGGACGTTAAGCACCCGAGCATCGACCCCCTCCGCCGCCAGCAAGTCCGCCGCATCCAGACCGACCGAAACCATTACGCCCGTGGCAATGATAGTAACATCGCCACCTTCCCGTATTCGCTCCGCTTGGCCTAGCTCAAACTGGTAACCCTCATCGTGAACTACTGGAGTTGCGGCTCGCGACAAGCGAAGGTAGAAAGGGCCTTCCGTTTGCGCCGCCGCTTTCACCGCCTGAGCCGTTTCCAGAGTGTCCGCCGGAGAAACCACCGTGAAGCTGGGCAAGGCGCAAATCAGGGACAAGTCTTCAATACCGTGAGCCGACATCCCGTCCTCGCCGGTCAGAATCCCGGCATGGGTACAGACCAGCTTCAGATTAAGGTTGGCTTGAGACACCAAGACCCGCAACTGGTCGAAAGGGCGGCCAACACCAAACACGCTGAAAGTGCTGACGAAGGGGATCTTGCCACTGGCAGCCAGACCGGCCCCAACTCCAATCAGGTTCTGCTCCGCCGGGCCAAAGTCGAAGAACCGCTCCGGATACCGGTCCCGCCACAAGTGGGTAAACACGGAGACGTTCAGGTCGCCGCCTAATACCACCAAGTCCGGGAAGGAATCGGCCATCTCCAAGAGAGTTTCACCGTAGATTTGCCGAGTCGAAGCCATTTTCCGCTGCGCCGCCATTAAGCCAATTCCTCCATCGCTTTCGCAAACTCCTCGGCATTCGGAGCGCGCCCGTGGAAACCGGGGTTGTTTTCCATAAAGCTAACCCCCTTTCCCTTCACCGTATTGGCAACGATAACCGTGGGTCGAGTACGCCGCCGCCGGGCCTTATCCAAAGTAGCCAGCAGGGCATCGAAGTCGTGGCCGTCGGTTTCCAAAACGCGCCAGCCGAAATCCCGCCACTTCCGGGCCAGCGGTTCCAGGCGCATAACCTGGTCGGTGAACCGGTCGTTCTGGATGCGGTTGCGGTCCACGATGGCGACCAGATTAGTCGCCTCGTGGTGGGCCGCCGACATCGCCGCCTCCCAAATTTCCCCTTCATCGCATTCGCCATCGCCCAGCAGCGCATACACCATATAATCCCTGCGGTCCAACCGGGCCGCCAAGGCGCAGCCCAAGGCGAAGGAAAGGCCCATACCCAGCGAGCCGGAGTTCATCTCCACCCCCGGCGTCATCGGATGGGCGTGACCCTGAATCCGGCTATTAAGTTGGCGAAAGGTAGCCAGCTCCTCCCGAGGAAAGTATCCGGCCCGCGCCAGCACCGCGTAGAACCCGGGGGAGGCATGCCCTTTACTGAGAATGAACCGGTCCCGGTCGGGCCACTGCGGGGCTTGGGGGTTATGCCGCATAACCCGAAAATAGAGCGCAATAAGGATTTCCAACTCGGAAAGAGAGCCGCCAGGGTGTCCACTACCGGCGGTATAAATGGTCTGGATAATGTCCCGCCGCAACTCTGTCGCCAAAGCCGGCAAGTCCGAAACTTCGTAAGTGCGCCTCTTAATGGCGGCATCAGTCCCAATCATAGCGTAGCTGCTGTTCTCCCCAACTGTTATTGCCGGCGCGCCAAGCCGTTAGCCTTAACCAATCCCGGCCCAAACTAGCCGTTCAAGATTATAAGTCCCCCAGAGAAGGGTGTCTAGGCGCAGGTTTTATAATATAGTTAACCCGAACCCCAATAGACTACCTCCATCGCCCAGCGAATCCGCTATAACGGAAAACACCCATGATAGTCGATGCCCATTGCCACATACTTCCGGCGAGCTTTCCCGGACGCCACCGAAAACTCCTGGAACAAGACGCCACCTTCGCCGAACTCTTTCCCCAGCCCGGAGGGCGGATGGCTACCGTGGAAGACTTGCTGAAAGCGATGAACTCAGCCGGGATTGACCGGTCGGTCATTGCGGGCTTCGGCTGGACTAACCCGAAGGTGGCGCGCGAAGTCAACGATTATATCATCCACGCCGTAACTCAATACCCCGAACAACTGACCGGGTTTTGCTCAATCAACCCGGCGTGGGGCGCTGCCGCCCTGGCCGAGGTGGAGCGGTGCGCCGCGGCCGGTCTGCGGGGCATCGGCGAACTGCATCCCGATACTCAAGACTTTGACCTTACCGACCCGACGCAGCTAGCGCCGTTAATGGGGTTGGCCCGGAGCTTGGGGTTGCCGGTATTGCTTCACGCCTCGGAGCCGGTGGGCCACCAATACCCGGGAAAAGGCAAGACCACCCCGGATCGGGTGTACCAATTCATCCGAAACTTCCCGGGCAACCCTATAATTTGCGCCCATTGGGGGGGCGGCCTGGCCTTCTATGGCCTGATGCCGGAGCTGCGGGGCGAACTGGAGAATGTATTCTTTGACACGGCGGCATCGCCCTTTCTCTACCGGCCCGAAGTCTTTTCCGTAGCTGCCCAAACCATCGGCGCTGACCGAATACTGTTCGGCACCGATTTTCCCCTAATCCAGCAACGGAGACTGCTGGCCCAAGTAGAAAACTCCGGGCTGGAAGCCAATAGCCAAGCAGCTATCCTGGGCGGCAATGCGGCTCGACTGCTGGGGTTGGAAACCGTCAACTAACCGGATGGTAAAAAATATGGAATCGCCGGAATTCGATACTCTAACCGATTACCTGGAATCAGGACTGGACATCGTTTTTGTTGGCCTGAACCCCTCCGGCTATTCGGTCCGCGTAGGGCATTACTTCGCCAACCCGCGCAACCGCTTTTGGGCTGCCTTGAACCAGTCCGGGCTGGTGAGTGAAGAACTCTCGCCGGAACAGGATACCGAACTGACCAAGCACGGCATCGGCTTCACCGACGTGGTAAAGCGGCCCACGCCCCAAGCCTCTGGATTGACCGCCGCCGACTACCGCCGCTGGGCGCCCGTCCTGCGGGACAAATTGCGGTATTACCAACCCCGCATCGCCTGCTTTCACGGTATGACCGGCTACAAAGCCTACCTGAAGTACGGCGAGAGCGCCAACGAGAAACCGGAATTGGGACAGCAGGAACGGCGCATCGGCAGCAGCCGCATTTTCGTTGTTCCCAATCCCAGCCCGGCCAACGCTCAATACTCTCTGGATGACCTGGTTTACTGGTATCAGCGCCTGGCCGACTTCCGGGCGGAGCTGGTCCGATGAGGGCCAGACAGAACACGGTACGGGTATTCATCGCCCTGGACCTGCCGCCGGCAGCCAAGGACTCCCTGGCTGAAACCGTCGCCCGGCTGAAAGCCGTCATCCCTACCGGCGTTCGCTGGGTTGACCCGTCGGGGATTCACCTCACCCTCAAGTTCCTCGGCGACATCGACATCGCCCTGGCAGAGCCGGCGCTGGATAAGCTGCGAGAAAGCGCCAACCAGTTCAGCGGAGGACCTCTCCCGCTCCATATTGCCGGACTAGGCGTATTCCCCAACCCGCGGGAGCCGCGAGTCCTGTGGGCCGGCGTGGGTGGCGACCTGGCCGCCCTCGGCCGCTGGCAACAGCGGGTAGACGAATCCTGCTCAACCCTGGGCTTTCCCGGAGAACGCCAGCCCTTTCGCCCGCACCTGACCTTAGGACGGGTGCAGGGCCGAGTCGCTGCCGCCGCCCGACGGCAGATCGGAACGGCGATTGCCGAAGCTCCACCACTCCCTGGCTACTCATGGCAATCCGACGCGATTCACCTAATCCGAAGCGACCGGACGACCCAAGGCGCAATCTACACCTCCCTGGGGTCGGCGTCCCTGACATAGGCGCAACCGGCAAGACAAAACAGGAAAACATGATGAACAAAAATACTGTTACCATTCACCCGGCAGCGCCCTTTAACTTCCCTTTGACCGCCGATAACCAACCCTATTTCCGGGAAGACGGCGACGCTGACGCCGGCGTATATCAGCGGCTGCTGGACTTAGGAGACAAGCTGATCCTAGCCTCGGTTCGTTCCGAGGGCCCTGTCGGGTCGCCCAGGCTGATAATGGAACTGGAAGGCGGTTCCCTGACGCCGTCGGAGGCTGAAACCGCACGCCGCCAGATGGAGCGGCTGCTGGGCGCCGCCCAGGAATTGACCCCTTTTTACGCCTCGGCCCAAACCGACCCGGTAATGGCCCGGCTGGTGCAAACCTTCTACGGGATGCACCAACCCGGCTCGGTGTCCGTGTTCGAAGCCATCGTTCAAGCCATTCTAGGGCAGCAACTGGCCGCCAGCGTAGCTCGGGTAATCCGAACCCTGCTAATTGAAACCTACGGCCCCCGCCGGATCTTCCACGGCCAACAACATTACTCCTTTCCCCGACCGGAGGCCCTCGCCGCCGCCGCCGTTGACGACCTCCGCAAACTGAAGCTCAGCCAGCGCAAAGCCGAGTACCTGCAAGGCATCGCCTGCGCCGAACTGGACACGCCCGGCGGCCTAAACCGTTTGCGGCTACTGCCGGACGCCGAGGTGGTTAAGGAGGTTACGGCTCTGCGAGGGGTGGGAAAGTGGACGGCCCAATGGGTTCTCGTGCGCGCCCTGGGGCGCGCCGACGCCTTTCCCATCGGCGACCTGGCCTTGCGGCGGATCGTATCCCAGCTCTATTTCGGCGGCGAATCCTTAACCGATAAACAACTGGAAGAGTTTTCCCAACGCTGGTCGCCCCACCGTTCATTAGCCACCCACTACCTGTTCACCGCATTAAGGACGGGAATGAGCTAAAGGCAGTAGGGTAACCCTCAAAAGGCTGGCCGAGTAAAATCGCATAGGCTGATCGGAGCGAAACGCCGCTTCACCCTCCGAGCGTAAGCTCTATCGAGCCGCCTGCCCTCAAGTGATAACCATCCTGCTTTTCCGTTCTTTCAGTGGCAAAATAACCCTCCCGTCACTGCTTCCAGCGCTTACCGCATAGTCATATACCGGTCGTCCGTTATTAGCAGTACATCCGGTTTCATTTCTAAAAGCGCAGGGAAAGGCCCTACGAAAATATAGCGCGCCTTAAAGTTGTCGAGGAGAACTTGATTGCTGATTTCTGCGAGTCGAAGAAGAGCCCCAGCCCACCCATCACCCAAACATTCGCAGCAAGCTGCGCGGGTTTCGGGTCTTGGAAAACTGGCGCATCAGCTTTTGGGTCTGCTTGAACTGGTTGAGCAGCTGGTTAATGTCTTGGGGAGTGGTGCCGCTGCCTCGGGCGATGCGTCTTCGCCGACTGCCGTTAAGAATTTCAGGGCGGCGACGCTCCTCCGCGGTCATCGACCGAATAATCGCCTCCACCCGCTTTATCTGGTTATCGTCAAAATCGCTGGGCAGCTTGCGGGAGAGTTGATTCATCCCCGGCACCATCTCCATTATCTGGCTCAACGACCCCATCTTCTTGACGCTCTGAATCTGCTGCAGAAAATCCTCGAGGTCAAACGTCGCCTGCCGGAACTTGCGCTCCAGTTCCTTGGCCTGCTTTTCGTCCGTCGCTTCCTGCGCCTTTTCAATCAGCGTCAGCACATCGCCCATCGCCAGAATTCGGGAAGCCAGGCGATCGGGATGATAGGCTTCCAACCCGTCGGGCCGCTCCCCAACACCCATAAACTTAATCGGCACCCCGGTTACCTGAGTTACCGACAGAGCCGCTCCGCCCCGGGCGTCGCCATCCATCTTGGTCATAACCAAGCCGGTCAACCCCACCCGCTCGTGAAACTCCTGCGCCGCATTCACCGCATCCTGACCGGTCATAGCATCCACTACCAGCAAGGTTTCGTGGGGGTGCGCCGCCGCTTTGACCCCTTCCAATTCCTCCATCAGTTCGTCGTCAATGTGCAGCCGTCCGCCCGTATCGATGATGGCCCAAGTGATGCCCTGCTGACGGGCCCGGTCAACGCCGGCTCGCGCCACTTGGGACACCGTGGCCGTCTCGGGGTCTTCCGAGTAAACCGGAACATCCAACTGGCGGCCCAGGGTTTCCAGTTGGGATATGGCCGCCGGGCGGCGCAGGTCGGCCGCCACCAGCAGAGAACTGTGCCCCTGGCGACGCAACTGCAAAGCCAGCTTGGCCGCGGTGGTAGTCTTGCCAGAGCCTTGCAACCCTACCAGCATCAAGACGGCCGGCAATTGGCTGGACGGAGTAAGCCGGTGGTCGCCGCCGCTCAATATGTTAGTCAGTTCCTCGTGAACAATTTTGACCACCTGCTGGCCCGGGGTCAGGCTTTCCAATACGTCGGCGCTGAGAGAACGTTCCTTCACCTTGCCCACAAAGTCCCGGGCCACTCGAAAGTTCACATCCGCTTCCAGCAGCGACCGACGCACCTGGCCTAAAGCGTCGTCAATATCCTTTTCGGTCAAGCGTCCCTTGCTGGAAAGCCGGTTAAAGATCCCGGTCAACTTATCGGTCAGATTCTCAAACATCGTGCGCTCCTCGCCTCGCCATACGCCGAACCAGCCCCACTGCCGCCCCTTCCGTCCCACCCCGCGGCGATAAGCCCCCAGCCAAATCTCCCCGGATAGCCGGCGCTTGCTGTAAATTGTAGGCCGCCACTATAACCGGGTCAAGGAAACCGGCAATTATGTTAGAATGTAATCACCCATTATACCCATCCAGCGCCACTACCGTTACCCTTAGTATCACTATATAGGCCAATGATTCCGCTGAAACTCAATATAAGAAACTTCCTCTCCTATCGGGAGAACGTTCCCGAGCTGGACTTTTCCGGCGTCCACGTAGCTTGTCTCTGCGGCGACAACGGACACGGCAAGTCGGCCCTGCTGGACGCCATTACCTGGTGCCTGTGGGGCAAGGCCCGGGGCCAAGTGCAGGACGACCTGGTCTCATACGGCGCCGACGAGGCCCGGGTAGAACTCGATTTCCTGGCCCGGGGCAGCCGCTTCCGGGTGATTCGCAGTCGGGTACGCAGTGGGGGACGGCGACGGCAAGGAGCCAGCGACCTGCAACTCCAGACAATCGGCGGCGCAAGCGACAACGCCCAGGTAGCGGTAGTTTCCGGCAATTCCGTCCGGGAAACTCAGGCTAAAATTGAGCAACTGGTCGGTATGGACTACGATACCTTCATCAACTCCGCCTTCCTCCTTCAGGGGCGGGCGGACGAGTTCACCAACAAAACGCCGGCGGAGCGCAAGGCAGTGCTGGCTTCCATCCTTGGACTGGCGGCCTATGACCGTTATCAAGGCCGAGCGCGCGACCGCTTGAGCGAAAAAAAGGCCGACGCCGACCGGCTAACCGGCAGCTTCGCTCAACTGCAACGGGAGATTGAAGATATTGGCGACCCGTCCGCGGAACTAGCCGGCGTAGCCAAGCGCCTGGACGACTTAAATAACCAACTGGCGCAACGGCGCCGGGAAGCCACCGAACTTCAAGAACAGGTTAGCCGCCTGGAACGCCAAACTGCCGAGTTGAACGAGCGCCAACGGCTGCTGGAACAGGCCAGCCACGACATTACCCAACTCGAGTCTAGCGTAATCGCCACCAAAGCCCGCATCCGGGAGTACCGGTCGCTGACTGAACAGGCGGACGACATCCGTGAGGGCGTTGGACAACTTGAGCAAACCCAGCGGCGCTTCGCCATAATGGAAGAATCCCGCCGGCAGTCCCAAGCCTTGCGCCAAAAGCAGAACGACTTGACCCAGACCATCGGCATTGAGCGGACGCGACTGGAAGCGGATATTGACCAACTGCGCCGCCGCATCGAGGGCGAGCTGGCGCCCAAAGCCGCGGCGGAGCCCGCCCTGGCCGCCGCGCAGACCCAGACGCGCCACCTTCTTGACGGCCTGGCGGAAGGGGAAGAAGAACTGAACGCTGGACGGCTCCGGCTACAAGCTCTGGCCGCCGCCATCGGGCAGGCCAGAACCGCCGCCGAGCGATACCGGGACGAAGGAGAGCAGCTCAACGAAAAGCTGCACCTGCTAAACAGCTCCGACCCCAACGCCGCCTATTGCCCTCTATGCCAAACCCCGTTGAGCCGGGACGGGCGCCAGCGTCTATCGGAAATTTACCAGGCGGAGATCGAAGCGAAACGCGACCTCTACCGAAACAACCGCCGCCGCTTGACCGAGGCGGAAACCGAAAAGGCGACCCTTGAAAAGGACTTGCCCCGGAAAGAGCAGACCCTGACCAAGAACGGTAATGAACTTCGGGATCAGCTGACCCGTCTGGAAGCTCAATTACGAGAATCCCGAGAAGCGCAGGCCCAGCTGACCCAAACGCAGCCCCGGCTGGATGCCGCTGTTGCCTCCCTAGAATCCGGGAACTTTGCCCCAGATGAACTAAGGCAGTTAGACGAAATCGAGCGCCGGATTAAGACCCTGGCCTACACTGAAGCGGACTACCGGCAATCCTATCAGCTAATCCAGGAATTACAGCCCTACGCCGAACGGCAAGCGGGCTTGGACCAAGCGGAAACCCGGTTGCCTGAAGAGGCGAAAGCCCTCGCTCAAATCAGGGATATACTGCGCCGGCGGCAGTCCGAGTTGGACGAACACCGCGAACAACTGCGCCAGGGAAAGGCGGCGGTTACCCAATTGCCCTCGGCGCAGGCTCAACTACAACAGTCGGCGCAAACCCTGGCGGAACTGGAAATCAGCCAGCAGTCCGCCCTTGGCCGGCGGGGCCTGCTGGAAGGCCAACTTAAGCGGCTGGAATTCTTGCGGGATGAGTTGAAGGAGAGCCGGGAGCGACTGTCCGCGCTCCAGGAAGAGCAGGGGATCTACCAGGAACTGGTCAACGCTTTCGGACGCCAAGGCATTCAAGCCATGCTCATCGAAACGGTGGTGCCTCGCCTGGAAGAGCAGGCGAACCTCCTTCTGGGCCGGATGACCGATAATCGGATGCACGTAAAATTGGAGACGCAACGGGTACGCCGCAGCGGGCCAAACAGCGGGCCGGGCGGCGACCCGATCGAAACTCTGCAAATCAATGTCAGCGACGAACTGGGACTGCGCAGCTATGAGATGTACAGCGGCGGCGAAGCTTTTCGGGTCAACCTGGCCCTGCGCATCGCTCTATCCAAGGTCTTGTCCCAGCGCACCGGCGCGCCCCTGCCCACCCTGTTCATAGACGAGGGCTTCGGCACTCAGGACACGGCGGGGCGGGAGCGAATCCTCGACGTAATCAGCTCCATTGAGGACGACTTCGACAAAATCATCGTCATTACCCACCTGGACGACCTGAAGGATATGTTCCCGGTGCGTATCGAAGTCCAGAAGGACGCCAATGGCTCAACCTTCTGGCTCAGTTAACCAACCCTCGTTGGAATTGTTTTTTGGCGCAGGAGAATGCAATGCTTGACGACAACCTGAAGAAATTTGTATCGGAAAACCGCCGCGGGGTGTTGACCACCTTTCGTCGGGACAGCTCCGCCCAGATGAGTATCATCACCTGCGGCCCCTATCAAAACGGAGTCGCCTTCTCCACCACCGAAGACCGGGCCAAGCTGCGAAACTTGCGCCGCACTCCCCGCTGCACTTTGCTGGTAGCCCGCGAGGATTGGTCGGCGTACATCGTGCTGCAAGGAGCGGCCCAAGTCTTATCCGCCGACAACACCGACCCCGAAGCGTTACGGCTGGCGTTACGCGATATCTACCGGACGGCGGCGGCGACCGAACACCCGAATTGGGAAGAATACGACCGGGCGATGCAAGAGCAGAAACGCTCGGCGATTATAGTTGTTGCGGAGCATGTTTACGGCGGCAACGTTTCCTGAACCGTAACGCTAAACCTGCCGCCAGCCGAGTTGCCCCGGATGCGTCTGCAAAGCCCGCAACAGTTTTGCCGAGGCGACGGATATTTCCGCAACCGCCGCCTCGCCGGCTTCCCGGTTCGCCTTTGCGGGACTGCGGTAGCCGCTGATTTTCCGAGCGTACTGGGTGGCGGCGGCGCTAATTTCCGCGTCGGTGGCCGCCGATTCGGGCAAACGCAATTTCTTGATATTTCTACACATAGCCCCCCTCAACTAGCCAGCAAGCGCCGGGCAAACTACCCGGGTTGAAGTCTGGAGCCCCAACCCTCAGCGGAGTCCCGTTGAATGCGACTAGGGCCAACTCCACTCAAAAGCGGAATAGTGGCCGTTCTTGCCCGTGTTGTCCCAGCTCATTCCATGGTCATTAAATGTACTGTTCGTACCTTTGGCCAAGGCCAGGGAGGAGCTTACCGGATGACCGGTGTTCTCCAAACGCATCGGCTCGGCTCGTCGGCCTACTACCAGACCTTCCACATTAAAGTCCATGATTTCCGGTATATTGACCCTGCGAAGATGGCCTTCAGACTTATAGACAATCGGACAGTATTTGACGCCCAGGTAGTTGGAGGTCAGCCGCATCCACCGCTCTCCTGGGCCGCCGATTTCCCCGGACAGGATCCGACCCAGAGCCGCTCGCTGGAATTGGTCGGCTCGCTCGTCAATGTAGGCGGCCAGCGTCCAGTCGCCGGCGCCCATAACCCCTGGAGTATAGGCCGCCACAACGAAATTCAAGTCATCGAGGGCTACCCCCTGGTAGTCCCCCTCTTGAACGTGGAAGGCGAAGGCTACGTCGCAATGGCCCTCCGTAGGCTCCGCCGGCCCTCCCTGGACAATGCAGGGGCAAAGAATTTCGCAATTGCAGTTCTCAAAGTAGTCGCCCTTCAAGCGCCACCTTTCTTCCATAACCATTTTCATCGCCTCCTGCCGCCGTTCCATAGCGAATAAACATCGCCCCGGCCCCATCCCGAAGGACTGGAACCGGGGTAGCGGGTAAAAATCAAGCGTTAAAACCTTGGGCCGCCGCCAGTCATCGGAGCCTAGATTGACGGAGCTCTGTCGGCAAACTATTTGCCGCCAAAGGGCTGGATTAAGACGCGCAAAGTGCCGTCGGTTTCCTTGCGCTGGGTCAGCAGCCGATGCCCAGCCTGCTCTGCCCAATAGACTACATCATAGATGTTCAAGGCATCATGGAGAATAGCCTCCACAAAGGAACCTCGGTCATCATCCATCTGGCGACTAAGAGCAGCGATCACCCCGGCGCAGTTCTTGCCGCGACCGTCCACTACCGCCCAGCCGCCGCCTTGACCGTTGCCGTTCACCGGCTGGCGATGGACCTCAATCTCGCCCGACTTGCGAAGATCCAGCTGGTTCTTGAAGTGGGACACCGCTTCCCAAGCCACCGCCCGGTCTCTCTCGCCGCTGGAACAGACCGCGCCTCGGACGCCGACGATGTCCGGGTTAACTCGGGCCAATTCGTCCAGATTATCCAGCTTCAGGTGCCCGGAAAGGGCAGTGCTCAGCCCGGCCTGCTTGGCTTCCAGCACCATCTCCCGCAGCCGAGCCTCCGGAATAAAGTCGAAAAGATTGCGACCGTCCTTGGTCAGGGTGTCAATCAAAAAGCCGTCACACTCCCCCTCGATTGCCAGCTTCACCATCAGATCCGGATCCAGTCCGTCCCTGAACAAGTGATTGTCCGCGAACAGGGAGCCAATCAGCTTGGTATCGTAACCGCGCAGGGCTTCCCGGGCGCCTTGGAGAATCTCCACTGCAGAACCATAATCAGCCTCGCAGAAGCCGACCTTGACCGACGTAGCCTCCAGCATTCCGGCGGCATGCACCGCCATCGCAACGGTGCCGGCCTGGTTAGGAACCACGCCTAAGGTCACGCTGACGTGCTTTTCCGCCGGTATCCGTGCCCGCACTTCCCGCACCAAGTTCGGATGCCCCGAGCCAACCAACGCCTCTTGCAGGTTTTTGACGTCAATAATGTCGGCCCCGCCCTGGTCCGCTTCCAGCGCTTCGGCCATGTTCTGGACGCTGACCAGCAACATCATACCGGAAGTGGCGGCGCCGTTGCCGCCATTGACGCTATCCCGGGCGGCGCCGTTGAGCCAAGGCGCATGAGAACGAGCCTGGGCCGGAACGGTGGCCGCCGCCGGTCGGGGAATCAGCGGCGCCAACTCCCGCTTCAGTTCGGCCTTTTCCTCGGCGGTCAGGGGCATTAGCGGGGGGCGGACGGGACCGCCAGCCATGCCCATCAGTTCGCCCCAGTATTTGCACATAGGCGCCGGCAAGACGCCGCCGGACTTCTTGACCGTGCCGCCCCACCACTTGTCAGACAGGGCCTTCAAGTCCTTGAGGTGTTTGTCGTAGAACTCCAGGTCCAAGTCGCCCCGGCTAGCCCGGTCAATAAACTGGACGTAGTTGTTGCATCCCGGAGTGTCGAACCGCCAGTCGGAGGTGTTGGCGAACATCACCTGCTGGTGGAACCCCAGTTCCTTGGCCTTGGGGTAAATCCACTCGTCGGGAGTACTGATGATGGACTGCTTGCCAATCAGCAGATGGGTTTCCAGCGAAGTTTGCTGGTTGAAACTGGCTTCCTTAACCCCAACTACGTTGGGAATCTGGCACAGGCGTTTCAACCCCTGGGGACTCATCACCATACCGAACTGGGGGGAGTTATAGAACATAATAGCCAAGTTGGTATGGTCGGCCAAGGTTTTTACGTAGTCGTAAACCACCTCCTCGGTCTTGGCTACCATATAGGGAGGGGCCACCACCAACAGGTCAAAGCCGTCGACCTCGGCCCGGTCGGCCAAGGCCAGCATATCCGGCGCCGAAGTATGGGTTACATGGGCGGCAATGCCCCACTGACCGCCAGCCTCGGCAGCCACCACATCCATAACCCGCACCCGCTCGTCGAAGGTGAGACTCCAGAACTCCCCCATACCCCAGGTGCAGCCGCCGCCCCGGGCGCCCAAGCTGCGAATGTGCCGGATGTTGCGCCGGAGGCCGTCCTCATCAACCCGGTTATCCGACGTAAAGGGGGTCATTATGGTCGTCCACTGGGCCTTAAGGAAATCCCAGGCCCATTCTTGCGCCTCGTGCTTACTATACTGAGCCATGAACAATCACCTTCCGAGTTAAGTTGCTATGCCGCCGCGCCCGGCTTCGATCTGGAGTCATCCAGGGTACGATAGCGCAATAGGATGCCAGAGCGTAGAGAACTAAAGCTACCGGAGACCCGGGGCGGAGTAGAATTCTATTCCAATCAGCATTCATCCCAATACGGTATTGTAAGCAACGGTTTTACCAACGTCAACCGTATCTTGACCGCTGGCGACCCTTGAACGACTGCCCGCCGCCGGGATGGTTTTCGCGCCGGCTTAACCGCTTTTCCCGTTGAACCAGGTTCAGGATCCCGGTTGGCAAGCGGGACAAAAGAAGGTTCCTCGTCCCCGGACTCTTATGCCGACAATACTCCCAGCGCAGCGGGGGCAAGGGGCGGTCTCCTTACGGGGTATGGTCCAAGTGTGCAAGCTGGCGGGAGGGTCGGGCCATTCCTTATCCCGCGCCCGTTCATACTCGGTCAAGGCCGCCGTAAGGCAGGCTGCAATACTGACCTGCAGCCGGGCAACTTCCTCGCGATTAAGCCCGCCCGCCGGGCGCAAGGGATGAATGCCCGCCCAGTATAAAGACTCATCAACGTAGAGGTTGCCCAAACCGGCCACCAGCGATTGTTCCAGGAGCATCGCTTTGACCGGGGCATTGCGGCTCGCCAGCCTTTCAGCCAGGACCGGCGCCGTAAACTCCGGGGACAGAGGTTCCGGCCCCAAATCGGGCAAAGTTCGCTCCGCATTGGCGGTTAGCCAGAGATGACCAAACTTGCGCGGGTCGCGAAACCGCAGTTCCCTGCCGTCATCCAAAGCAAAGGTGTGGCGCACCATCGGATCGACGGCTTGGGAGATGGGCCGCACGCTCAACCCGCCGGTCATGCCCAAGTGGATAATGAGAGTTTCCCCGGAATCCAGCTGAAGCAACAGGTACTTGCCACGACGGCTGATGTCCTCAACTCGCCGGGAATGAAGCCCCAGAACCAAGCCTTCCACGGTAGGGCTCTTTACACTGTTGGCCCAACCCACCTGGATTCCGGTGAAGGTCCGGCTGGGAAGCTCAGCCCGAATCAGGATACGCCGGGCGTTCTCCACTTCGGGCAGTTCAGGCATCGGAAATCGCTTCAGGACGCCGGTCAAAACACCGGCTAGAGACGTTTAACTCCAAGGGTTACCTCCATGCCCTCCACCTTTTGCAGCTCGCTTTTAGCGGCGGCGTCGGGAGGGCCGGAAACCAGTTCTTCGCTCAAGGTTTCCTGGCTGATATAATCGGCATGCCGGCGCATTACCTGCGCCACTTTCTCCGGCCCCTGATAATAGGTAACAATGCGGTCGATAAGCTCGAACTGGGCGCTGCGCCGCAATCCCTGGATCCGGTGGGCCAGTTCCCGGGCCAACCCCTCCTCAGCCAGTTCCGGCGTTACGTTAGCGTCAATCGCCACCAAGGAGTTTGGCTCTAAAGATACCCAGTAGTTATCTACCTGGTAGATACCACGGTCGGGAAAATCGGGTCCGCCCTGGACCTGCGAGGCTTCCCTGACCCGCTCCCGATAGTATTCGGCGTCTTTGCCGCTATCCAGAACCTTCAGTTCCTTTATGTTAAGTTCCTCCAGTATTTGAGGAGCGACCCGGCGGAGGTAGTCGGGACGGCCCCAGACTTGCACCTGAGCCAGGGGTTGACGCACCTTGAGACCCGCCTTGGCCCGGGCGGCCCGGCCCATGCTGGAAACTTGCATCGCCAGCCGGGTAGCCTCCATCAAGTCCTGGTCAACCAAGGAGGCGTCGGCCACCGGGTAACGGCCCAAGTGAACACTGTCCGGCGCCGACGGGTCAACCGAGCATACCAGGTTCCGGTACATTTCCTCGGCCATGAAGGGGGCCAGAGGCGCCATTAGCCGAGCTACGGTAATCAGACAGCGATAAAGCGTGGCATAGGCCGAAATCTTGTCGGTATCGTTTTCGCTTTTCCAGAAACGACGACGGCTTCGCCGGACATACCAATTAGACAGCCCATCAATAAACTCCTGGATCCGCCGTCCGGCGTCGGTGGGATTATAGGCGTCCAAGTAACCATCAACCTGCGACACCAAAACATTCAGCTCCGACAGTATCCAGCGGTCCAGTTCACTCTCCGGTTTCCAACCGGCCGGAACCTGATCCGGGTGGAACCGGTCAATGGTGGCGTAGTTGGTGAAGAAGGAATAGACATTCCACAACGTAAGCAACACCCGGCGCAGGGTTTCGCCGACCAGTTTGTCGGAGAATCGGCGGGCTTCCCCAGGGTGGGAGGCGGTAAACAAGTACCAACGCAGGGCGTCGGCGCCGTGAGCGTCCAGCGCCGTGTTGGGCTGCACCACGTTGCCCACGTGCTTGCTCATCTTTTGACCCCGGCTGTCCAGGATAAGCCCCAGACAGATGACATTGCGGAAGGCCGGCTGCTCTTTCAGCAGGGTTGCCAAGGCGTGGAGGCTATAAAACCAGCCTCGGGTCTGGTCAACCGCTTCACAGATGTAGTCTGCCGGGAAGCGGCCGTCCGAAGCAACCTCCGGGTTATCAAAGGGATAGTGCCACTGGGCAAAGGGCATCGCGCCGGAATCGAACCAGGCGTCCATCACCTCCGGAATCCGCTGCATCCGCCCGCTACAGCCCTCAGCGGAACAGTTCAGGATTAGGTCATCCACATAGGGCCGGTGCAAATTCAGGTCGTCCAGCTCAGACAGCTGATCTTGACCGGCCGCCTCTTTTAGCTCCGCGACACTGCCGACGCATACCCGATGGCCGCAATCCTGACACTGCCAAATCGGAATCGGCGTGCCCCAGTACCGCTCCCGGGAAATCGCCCAGTCCACGTTGTTGCGCAGCCACTCGCCGAAACGCCCCTCCCGAATGTATTCGGGATACCAATTGATGGAGCTGTTGCCGTCAACCAGCCGATCTTTATAAGCCGTGGTGCGGATGTACCAGGAAGACTTGGCATAGTAAAGCAGAGGCGTATCGCAACGCCAACAGAAGGGGTAAGTGTGGCGGTAGATGGCGCGACGGTGGAGCCGACCCCGTCCGGCCAGGTCCCGCATAATGTCTTCGTCCGCCTCTTTGACGAACTTGCCGGCGAAGGGATAGCTGCCGGTAACCTGGCCCTGCAAATCCACCGGCTGAACAAAGGCCAACCCCCGCTCGCGGCCCAAACCCAAGTCTTCATCGCCAAAGGCCGGGGCGATATGGACAATGCCGGCGCCATCTTCCATCGAGACGAAGTCAGCCGGGTGCACTTGCCAGGATTTTTTGCTGATCTCCGCTTTATATTCCATTGACCAGTCGGCCGGCTTGCCTCCATAAGTCATCACCCCCCCGCTGCCATCCAATCGCCCTATACTATCTACCGGCAAGTCATAGTCCGGCGCAAAGGGGTCATAAAGCGGCTCGTACTTTGAGCCCAGCAAGTCGCCCCCCTGCCGAGTGGCGACAACAGTATATTCCTCTTGAAGCGCGGCAGGGAGCAGCTGGGTCGCCAGAATCAAGCGCTCCCGTTGCGCCTCTCCGTCCCGCTCTCGTTCCAGTTCCACCAAGGAGTATTCCGCAACAGCGTCAACGGCCAACGCCGCATTGCCCGGCAGCGTCCAGGGGGTGGTAGTCCAGGCCAAAAAATAGGTGGGGATGCCGGTATCCGTCGGCAGGACAACCGCCAAGCCCGCGGACGGCTCGGTCAGGCGAAACTTTACGAACGCCGAGGGGTCGGGGGTATCCTCCCGGTAGCCCAAGGCAACCTCGTGCGAACTCAGGCTGGTTTCACAGCGGGGACAATGGGGAGTGCCTCGCAACCCCTCATAAAGCAACCCTCGGTCCCAAAGCTGTTTTAGTATCCACCACCCGCTTTCGATAAAATCGTTGTCCAGGGTAACGTAAGGGTCTTCCATATCCACCCAGAAACCGATGCGGTCGGTCAACGCCTCCCATTCCTTAACGTAGCGGAACACGTTTTCCCGGCACCGTTGGTTAAACTTTTCGATGCCGTACTCCTCGATTTCCCGTTTGGAGCTGAGACCCAACTCCTTTTCCACCTCCAGTTCTACCGGCAGGCCGTGGGTATCCCAGCCGCCTTTGCGAACACAGCGATAACCTTTCATAGTACGGTAGCGGCAGATAACATCCTTGAAGACTCGGGCCAGGACGTGATGAATGCCGGGACTGCCGTTGGCGGTAGGCGGCCCTTCATACAACACAAACTGGGGAGCATCCGGCCGCTCCAACTCACTGCGCCGGAAAACGTCCCGCTCCTTCCAGTATTCCAGAATCCGAGCGTCAAGCTCCGGCATACTTACCCGGCTGGGCGCGGTTTCAAACATAACAGGCGTACCTCAGTTGGGGAGGATTTGGGGAAGATGTTGTTGAAGGATATTATACTCTAATGGGAAGAGGGATTTCAGAGCAGAAACAGCCGAGCCGGAACCAATCGCCGATTTACCGGATCGGCAGCCAGCCCGAAACTTTCTAACGCAACTGCGCCCAGAAGCGGTTCGCAACCCGGCGGCCCGAAGATGCAAACAGTAGTGCGCTCCTGTCCATTGAGCCGGATACGTACTTCTCCAAGCGAATACTCCACTTGACTGCCGTCGGCCAGCTCAAATTCGCTGCCCCACTCCGGGACAACGCCCAATCGCTCCAGTAGCGGCGCCGGCACAAAGGTATAGATGCTTCCGGTATCCACCAGAGCGGTTATTTCCGCAAACCCGGAACCGTCTTTAGGCCCCAAAGCTACTGTTTGATAAAAGATGCCCATCCCGCGCTAATCCTTGCCGTTTCCTTTTTTTGCAGTTTCCTTGTAGCTACCGTAGTTGTCCGGATTGGATGATATAACTCCCCCAATAATTCCCCCTACTCCCAAACCCGGTAAAAGTGGTGCACCGGCCCGTGGCCCTGGCCCAGGGAGAAGGAGTTGCGAATCGCCTCGGTAACGTATTCTTTAGCCTGGGCGACGGCATCTATAACATCCTTGCCTTGCGCCAACCCAGACGCCACCGCCGAAGCAAAGGTGCAGCCAGTCCCGTGGGTATTCCCGGTCTCAAAACGGGGAGCGGAAAACTCCCGGAACTGGAAGCCGTCATAGTAAAGGTCGGTGGCCGGCCCGGCGCGATGGCCTCCCTTGATCACTACGGCTCGCGCGCCCATCGCGACGATTTTTTCAGCCGCCCGCCGCATATCAGCTGCGGAAACTATCTCCATCCCGGTCAGAGTTTCCGCCTCCGGGATATTGGGCGTAACCACCGCCGCCAGAGGCGCCAAGCGAGTTCGGAGCGCATCAACCGCCTCCTGCCGCAGCAGCGCATCGCCGCTCTTAGCCACCATCACCGGGTCCACTACCAAGGTCGTAATACCGTGCCGCTCCAGTTCCTGGGCCACTACTTCCACGATGGGGACGCTGAAGAGCATCCCGGTCTTAACCGCGTCAACGCCGATGTCAGTGAGCACGGCATCAATCTGGGCAGCTATCAAGTCGGGGGGAAGCTCATGAACCGCCGACACCCCCACTGTGTTCTGGGCCGTTATGGCGGTCAGCGCGGAGGCGCCGTAAACGCCCAGGGCGGAAAAGGTCTTCAAGTCGGCCTGGACGCCGGCGCCTCCGCCGGAATCCGACCCGGCAATCGTCATCGCCCTGGGTATTTTCCTGGCCTTCATAATTCACCCCTATTTTTGGAGAAAACCGGGGCCAGGCGCACCTTAACTATCCCGGAGGCGATCCCCTTCCGCTTGCGGCCCCAAGCCCTCGACCCCTCGGACTATTCGACTACTCGACTATTCGGATTCATTATCGGGCAGCTCCCATTCACCGGCCGGCAAGTCAGCGTAGGCGAGCTGGGCATCCTCCGAATCCCCTTCATTATCCGACCGCAGCCGCAACGCAATGGCCGGCAATGTCTCGATATGCAATCCAATCCGTACCCCTATGTCAACCGAAAGACGGGCTACGGCATCATTATCGTCGGCCTCGGCCAGCATAACAAAATCGTAGCGGCCCAATACCGCGTACTGGCTCAGAATCTCCGCGCCCTCGCAACGGCAGTCTCGCACCGAATCAACTATCAAGTCCGGGCTTTCCCGAAGCCGCTGCTGCCCATTCTCGGTTATAGTACCCATCAAAAAATACAGTGGCATTTCCCCTGCCTTTTCCCGCTTTGATTTCTTGTAAATCCCTCTTCACTCTCCGATTATACCATCTCAACTATACCATCCCGGATAAGCCCTTCATCCCCGTATCGGCAAAATCCATGAATTCTTCCGCCAGTCATTGACATTGGCAAAATAGCTGTTAAAGTATCTACTCACGTTGACAATTTACCTGCTCGAAGGCGATTGAGGGAAAGTTTAACCATGCCTACGGTAAACCAACTGGTCAGAAAGGGCCGCCGGCCCGTGCGCAAGAGTACCAAAGCTCCGGCGCTGCACTGGGTTCAGAACTCGTTACGCAACCGTATCAAGTGGGGCGATGGCTGTCCCCAGCGGCGCGGCGTGTGTATCCAGGTGCGCACGATGACCCCAAAGAAACCCAACTCGGCATTGCGCAAGATTGCCCGGGTGCGGCTGACCAACGGCGTAGAGGTTACCGCCTACATCGGCGGCGAGGGCCACAACTTGCAAGAGCACTCGGTAGTGCTGGTGCGGGGCGGGCGCGTCAAAGACCTCCCTGGCGTACGCTACCACGTGGTGCGCAGCGCCCTGGATACCGAGGGAGTCCAAAATCGCCGGCGGGGCCGGAGCAAGTACGGAGCATCCAAACCCTAAAGGCCAGCTTCAAGAGTCCCGCGAATGCGCGATGAACCGCTGAATATCGGTTCCCCTTCGGCGGAAGACGACTATTTCGACCCTCTCAGTTCACCGTGGACCGGGGGAAGCAATTGGGCGGTTCACGGTGAAGATTTATGTTTAGGAATAATAAGAGTTAAGGTGTAGCTGGATTATGTCCCGAAGAAGAAGAGCCGAACCTCGAATAATTGCCGAGGATTCCCAATATAACAGCGTCCCATTGGCCCGGTTTATTAACCGGGTAATGACCTGCGGCAAGAAGACTACGGCCCAACGCGTAGTTTACGGAGCGCTGGAACTGGTCCGGGAAGAGTCGCGGCGGGATCCTATAGAGATCTTTGAGCAGGCCCTGAAGAACGCTACGCCCTTGGTCGAAGTGAAACCCCGCCGCATTGGCGGGGCTACTTATCAGGTCCCCACCGATTTGCGGGCCAACCGTAGCGAGGCTCTGGCTATGCGCTGGATTATCCGGGGCGCCCGGTCCCGCGCCGGTATGCCTATGCGTCGAGGCTTGGCTAATGAGTTCATGGACGCCGCCCGAGGCGACGGCGCGGCCGTGCGCCGTCGGGAGGAACTCCACCGAATGGCCGAAGCCAACCGAGCCTTTGTCCATTACCGCAGATAATCGCCCGCCCTAGCTGTCCACCGTAGTCGCAGTTAAAGAGAAAAGAAAGTAGGTTATCGGAGGCGTTGAGGATCCCAATAATGGTTTCTGCTTATCCTATCGAAAAAATCCGCAATATCGGGTTCATTGCCCATATCGACGCCGGTAAGACCACCGTTACCGAGCGAGTTCTGTACTTGACCGGCCGCATCCACAAAGTAGGCGGCGTGGACGAAGGCACTACCGCAATGGACTGGATGCCCCAAGAACGGGAACGGGGCATTACCATTACCGCCGCCGCCACTACCGCCGAGTGGAACGACCATCGAGTCAACATTATTGACACTCCGGGCCATGTGGACTTTACCGCCGAAGTGGAGCGCAGTCTCCGCGTCCTGGACGGCGGGATAGTGGTGCTCGACGCGGTGGCAGGCGTGCAGTCCCAGTCGGAAACGGTCTGGCGACAGGCCGACACCTATATGGTTCCCCGAATCTGCTTCGTCAACAAGATGGATCGGGTAGGCGCCAGCTATGCCCGTACTATTGACTCGGTGAAGCGGCGGCTTAAGGCCAATGCGGTTCCCATTCAACTGCCTATGGGGGAAGAGGATTCCTTTGTCGGCGTTATTGACTTGCTGGGAGGCCGCGCCTCCGTGTACCCTAAAGGGCGGAATAACAGCAACGGCATAACCCCGCCAGAACAGTTACCGGTCCCCTCCGAGTATCAGGAAACCTACGAAGAGTACCGCCAAGCCATGATCGAGAAAATCGTGGAGACGGACGAAAGCCTGCTGATACGCTACTTGGAGGGTGAAGAACTCGGCGAGGAAGACCTGCGCCGGGCCCTGCGCGAGGCGACGATCCAACGGCGGCTAGTGCCGGTTCTCTGCGGCAGCGCCATCGCCGGCAAGGGAGTTCATCCCCTGCTGGACGCCATTATCCACTACCTGCCTTCTCCGGCGGATGTCCCTCCGGTGGAGGGGACTGACCCCAAGACCGGCGAAAGCGATTTGCGGTTCCCCGACGAAGCGACGCCCTTGTCCGCCTTGGCCTTCAAGGTGGTTACCGACCCCTACGTGGGACGGCTGGTATTCCTGCGCGTTTATTCGGGCTCCGTCAAAGCCGGCGCCTCGGTAATCAACGCCGTAGCAGGCCAGCGGGAACGAATGGGCCGCCTGCTGCAAATGCACGCCAACCATCGGGAAGAACTGGAAATGATTGGAGCCGGTAATATCTGCGCCGCCGTAGGGCTGAAGAATACCTTTACCGGCGATACTATTTGCACCGACTTCAAGCCGCTAGTTCTGGAACCGCCTAAGTTTCCCGAACCCGTTGTCTCCGTATCCATTGAACCCACCACCCGCGCCGACCAGGACCGTCTCTCCGAGGCCCTGCGCAAACTCTCCGACGAAGACCCCACTTTCCAAGTTCGCTTCAACGATGAAACCGCCCAGACGGTTATTTCCGGCATGGGCGAACTGCACCTGGAAGTGCTGGTTGACCGGATACGGCGGGAGTTCAACGTAGAAGCCAACGTAGGTAGTCCCAAAGTATCCTATCGGGAAACGTTGACCCGGTCTATTCGCAGCGAGGGTCGCTTTATTCGTCAATCCGGTGGGCACGGTCAATTCGGCCACGTGTGGGTGGAGATTGAACCCCAAGAGCAGGGAGCCGGCAATCTCTTCGTCAATGGCATCACCGGCGGCGTGATACCCCGAGAATATATCTCGGCGGTGGAAAACGGCGTGAAACAAGCCCTGGACAACGGCCCCCTGGGCGGTTACCCTCTGGTGGACTTGAAGGTAACCCTGGTGGACGGCAGCTACCACACCGTGGACTCCTCGGAGATGGCCTTCCGTAGCGCCGGAATGCTCGCCATCCGCGAAGGAGCTCGCAAGGCCGGGCCGGTATTGCTGGAGCCGATGGTCGAAATGGAAGTGGTAACTCCCAACGAGTTCCTCAGCGAGGTGCTGGGCGATCTGGGAATGCGCCGCGCTCAGATCAAGAACATCGAAGGGGAAGCCGACCTCCAGGAAGTGCGGGCCATGATTCCCTTGGGCGAAACTTTCGCATATACTACCGCCCTGCGTTCCATTACCCGGGGCCGAGCCACCTTCACTATGGAGTTCAAACATTACGCAACCGTGCCGGAGCACCTGCTTAAGACCTTGATTCGCAACTGAATAAAACAACCCATCGACCAGCCGAAGCAAAGACACCAGCGATTGAACGCCGGATACTGACATTGCCGGATACTGACATTAAGGATTAGGATATATGGTCACACGACAGAAGGTAAGGATTATCCTGAAATCCTTTGAGCATAAGGTGTTGGATAGTTCCACGGAGCAGATTGTAGAAACGGCAGAGCGAACCGGCGCCAGAATTGCCGGCCCGGTGCCTCTACCAACCCACATCCGCCGCTTCTGCGTTATCCGCGGCCCTCATGTGGACAAGGATTCGCGAGAACACTTCGAAATACGGACGCACAAGCGGCTCATTGACATTCTTGAGCCGACTTCCAAGACCATCGATTCCCTGACCCGGCTCAACTTGCCGGCCGGGGTGGATATTTCCATCAAACTGTAGGGCAAACCCTAAAACGCCAGCGCAGTTGCGCCAGCAAAAGGGTACAGGAGTTAAGCATGCTCCGCGGATTCCTGGGCAAGAAAATAGGAATGAGTCGAGTTTTCAAGGAAGATGGCCGAGTGGTGCCGGTAACGATGATTCAAGCCGGGCCTTGCGCCATCACCCAGATAAAAACTAACGAGAGCGACGGATACGAGGCCGTTCAGCTGGGTTTCGACCCGGTTAAGAAACTGAACCGGCCCAAAGCCGGACATTTCAGAGGCAACCCGCTGACCCGCCACCTGCGGGAAGTGCCGGCGGACGATGTAGCAAAGTTTAACTTAGGACAGCAGGTTAAGGTTGACATCTTTGAGCCGGGCGAACTGGTGGACGTAATCGGCAAGTCCAAGGGACGCGGATTCGCCGGCGTGATGAAACGTCATGGCTTCGGCGGCGGCCCTCGTACCCACGGTCAGTCGGACCGGGCGCGCGCCCCCGGCTCCATCGGCGGCGGCACCACGCCCGGCAAGGTGTTCAAGGGCTTGAAAATGGCCGGTCACATGGGTAACGAACGAATAACGGTCAAAAACCTGGAGGTCGTGCAGGTTGACCTGGAACGAAATCTTCTCTTCCTTAAGGGAGGAGTTCCCTGCGCCCCCAATGGCCTGCTGCTGATTCGCCGCACCGGCAAAACAGCTTCGCGGAGCAGTTAGGACTTTCTAAGGACCAAGATAGGATATGGAACTTCCGGTCATAAATCAACATGGCGATACGGTAAGTCGCCTGGAAGTGGACGAGGCCGTTTTCGCCGTACCGATGAACCATTCGCTGGTTCACCAAGCCGTGATCACTTACCAGGCGAATAAACGGCAAGGCACCCACGACACCAAGACTCGGGCGCAGGTGTCTGGCGGCGGACGCAAACCTTGGATCCAGAAGCACACGGGCCGCGCCCGTCAGGGTAGCATTCGCGCTCCTCAGTGGCGGCACGGCGGTGTCGTGTTCGGCCCCCATCCTCGGGACTATCGCAAGGCCCTGCCCAAGCGGATGCGTCGCTTGGCGCTCAAATGCGCCCTCTCTGAAAAGATTCGCCGCGGCGGTCTGCTCTGCCTGGATAATCTGGATGGACTAGACGGCAAAACCCGATCGATGGCTGCCTTAATACAAGGGTTGGGCATCACCGGTTCAACTCTGGTGGTAACGAAAAATTCAGAACTATCGGTGACTAGATCCGGGCGTAACCTGACTCAGATATGGACCCTGCCGGTCAATCAACTGAACGCCCACGAGTTGTTGCGCCGGAAAACCGTCATCATTACTGCGGACGCCCTCCGCAGCGGCGAAGCGATGTGGGCCGCCCGGCCAAACCGCAACCCCGCGCTCAACCCGCTCGACCGGAAGGGCTCGGATGAGGCAGGGGAGGCCTAAAATGAACATCTATCAAGTACTACTGAAACCTACAATCACCGAGAAAAGCACCCTGCTTCAGGAATCGGGACGCTATACCTTCCAAGTGGCGCCCCATGCTAACAAGGGATTAGTCAAGCAGGCTGTGGAGCAGAACTTTAACGTAACGGTGCTTAACGTTAATATCACCAAGCTCCACGGCAAGCTAAAGCGGTACGGCCCCAAGTATAAGAAGATGCCCGACACCAAGAAGGCCGTGGTTACCCTGAAGGCCGGCGACCGCATTAGTCTGGTCGAAGGCCTGTAGGACGCAGCGCCGGAACGCCTGAACAAGGGTAGGTAAAGGAACCTGTTATGCCACTGAAAAACCTTAAACCGATAACTCCCGGCACCCGAAATGCCGTGCGTCCTTCCTTCGAGGAGATAACTCGAACCAAACCGGAAAAGTCCCTGTTAGCTCCTCTCGCCAAGCACGCGGGGCGAAATAACCGGGGCCAGATTACGGTGCGCAGCCGCGGCGGCGGCAGCCGGAAGATGTATCGTCTGGTGGATTTCAAACGACGTAAAGAGGGGGTGCCCGGTCGGGTGGCCGCCATCGAGTACGACCCCAACCGGACGACCCGCATCGCTCTGATCTACTACGCCGACGGGGAGAAGAGCTATATCTTGGCTCCCTTGGGACTGGCGGTAGATAACTGGGTGGAAGCCGGACCCAACGCTGAGATTAGTCCGGGCAATGCGCTGCCGCTGCGAAATATCCCCACCGGTACGGTGGTGCATAATCTGGAGTTGACTCCCGGACGCGGCGGCCAACTGGTGCGCAGCGCCGGAGTGGGAGCCCAGGTCCTATCCCGGGAAGGCGAGTATGTTCTGATTCGCCTGCCCTCCGGGGAGATGCGGCGGGTGCTGCTAAACTGCCGGGCCAGCATCGGCCAACTTTCCAATCCGGACCACAAGAACGAGAGCTTGGGCAAGGCCGGCGCCAAACGGCATTTGGGCCGGCGTCCCAAGGTGAGAGGCGTGGCGATGAACCCGGTGGACCACCCCCATGGCGGCGGCGAAGGTCGCTCTCCCATCGGGATGCCCGGGCCGAAGTCGCCTACCGGAAAGCCTACCTTGGGTTACAAGACTCGACGCAAGAAGAAGACCACCGGCAAATTTGTAGTGCGCGGAAGACGACGGTAAAGTATGTCCAGATCAATTAAGAAAGGCCCTTACGTACACCCCAAGTTGATGAAAAAAGTTGACGCCGTACAACGCTCCGGCGCGGCCACCGTCATCCGTACTTGGTCCCGATCTTCAATGATTATGCCCGAAATGGTGGGCATAACTCTGGGAGTTCACGATGGGCGCCGCCATATCCCGGTGTTCGTTACCGAGAATATGGTAGGGCATCGGCTGGGCGAGTTCGCCCCGACCCGCACCTATCGGGGCCACGTTTCCCGCTCCGAGCGTACCAGTCGGGTGAGGTGAAGCTATGCCGCCGGTCAAAGCCGTAGCCAAACAAATCGGAGCCTCGCAGAAGCGGTTGAAACCTATTCTGGACTTGGTGCGAGGCCGGGGCGTGGAGGATGCGTTAAACACCCTCAGCTTGCTTCCGTCCCCTTGGGCCAAGTCCGTATATAAGGTGGTTCAATCGGCAGCATCCAACGCCGAGAATAATATGTTCATGGGACGAGACAGCTTGCGTATTGTGCGCATTACCGCCGACCCGGCCCGCTCCATCAAGCGGTTCCGGCCTCGGGCCCGGGGGCGCATCGGCCGCATTACCAAGCGTTCCAGTCACCTCACCGTGGTGGTAGATAACGTAGAAGGGGAGGCCTAATCTATGGGCCACAAGACGCATCCATACGGTTTTCGGTTGGGCATTATCAAGGACTGGAAAACCCACTGGTACGCCAATAACGCTGGCAGCTACCGGACTCTGGTGTTGGAGGACTTGAAACTACGGAACTCCGTGCATAGCGAGTATCGCAATTTCGCCGACGCCGGCATTTCGCGGGTCGAGATTGACCGGGGGGCGCAGGACACGGTAATCAACATCCACTCGGCCCGACCCGGCATTCTCATCGGCCGGGACGGCGAAAGGGTCAAGCAGCTTCGCAGCAAGCTGGAAGCGATAACCCGGCGGCGCATCCAGCTCAACATCGTTGAGATTGAACAGCCGGAACTGGACCCCTACTTGGTAGGCAAGAACATCGCCGACCAGTTGCAGCGAAGGGTCGCCTACCGGCGGGCGATGCGCCAAGCGGCGCAGCGAGCGATGCAAGCCGGGGCGCAAGGAATCAAGATAATCACCAAGGGTCGTATCTCCGGCGCGGAAATCGCCCGTACCGAGAAGTTGATGCTGGGACAGGTGCCTTTGCATACCCTGCGAGCCGATATTGACTACGCCTTGGCCGAAGCGGCAACCGCTATGGGGCGCATCGGCATCAAGGTATGGATCTACAAGGGCGAAATCCTGCCGCCCCCGCCCGAGGCGGTCGAAGAGCTGGAGACGATCGAAGTCCGGGTCGAGTCTGACCTGGATGCCGAAGATTTGACCGAGGCCATTGCCGATGACGTGATTGAAGGCGTGGCTACCAGGGGGGCGTTCGATGTTGCAACCTAAACGAACCAAATACCGCAAGATGGGACGGGGGCGCCGCAAGGGTATGGCTACCACCGGCAACAGCGTCCATTTCGGCGAGTATGGCCTGAAAGCAATGGGTTGCGACTGGATTAGCGCTCGCCAGATTGAGTCGGCCCGGGTCGCCATTACCCGCCATCTCCAGCGGGGCGGCCAAGTGTGGATCCGCGTCTTTCCCGACAAGCCGGTCAGCAAGAAACCGGCAGAAGTCCGGATGGGCGGCGGCAAGGCGGCCAACGACCATTGGGTCGCTGTGGTAAAGCCTGGGCGCATCTTGTTTGAGGTGGGCGGAGTATCGGAAAGCCAGGCGCTGGAAGCCCTCCGGCTGGCTTCCCACAAACTGCCCATTCCCACCAAGGCAGTGCAACGGGACCAGGTGGCGGCAAGCTTGGGCAGTTCGTAACCGAGAGGGGATATGCAAATCCAGGAAATACGGTCTTTAACCAACCAGCAGTTGACTGAGGAAGTCCGCAAGACCTACCGGGAGCTGATGAACCTCCGGTTTCAGGCGGCGACCAACCAGCTTACCGATACCAATCAGCCCAAACGGACGCGCAAGGACATCGCCCGGCTGCTCACGGTAGCGCGAGAACGCAATTTGACGGTGGATTAAGCATGGCTAAAGAAATGCGGAAGATTCGAACTGGCGCGGTAGTCCGCGCCAGTATGGCCCAGACCGCCGTGGTCGAATTGGTCTGGAAGCAACGGCACCGGCTGTATCGCAAGCAGATGCGCCGCGTAACCCGCTTCTATGTCCACGACCCGGGAAGCCGGTGCCGCGTCGGCGATATGGTGCGCATCCAGGAGACCCGTCCCATATCCAAGACAAAGCGCTGGCGTCTCCTGGAAATCCTGCACCGGCGGACGGTGGCCGACGTCCAGCCCTTCGAACTGGAAACCGATCTGGACGCCGCCATCGCCGCGGACGGAGACGGAAGGGAAGGGCAACTGGAAACCGTCTACGCCGCTGATGCCGCAGAGAACAGCGCAGATAGCGAAGAGGATACCCAAGAATGATCCAGACCTATACTAGACTGAACGTAGCCGATAACAGCGGCGCCAAGCTCATCCGGCTCATTAACATTCCCGGTTCCAGCAAGCGCAAATACGCCAAGGTTGGAGATGTGGTCGTCTGCACCGTGCGCGAAGCGGTCCCCAATTCACCGGTGCGCAAGGGTACGGTGGTCAAGGCGGTGGTGGTGCGTCAAGCTCAGGCGTTGCTACGACCCGACGGAACCTATATCAAGTTTGACGACAACGCCGCCGTAATTATTCAGGATAACCTGATGCCCCGGGGCACCCGCATCTTCGGCCCGGTGGCCCGGGAACTGCGCGAACGGGGCTTTATGCGCATCGTATCGCTGGCTCCGGAGGTGGTGTAATGAATATCCGCCGCGGCGACAATGTATTGGTCATTGCCGGAAAAGAAAAGGGAAAGACCGGGCGAGTTGACCGTCAACTGCTCTCCGATAATCGGGTTGTGGTAGAAGGGGTCAACCTGATAACTCGCCATATCAAACCGCGTCCCGGCTTGCGCCAAGCCGGTCGAATCCAGCAAGAAGCCCCCATTCATATATCCAACGTAATGCTGATTTGCAACAAATGCGCCCAGACCATCAAGCCCAAGTCGATTACTTTGGAAACCGGTCAAAGAGTGCGGGGTTGCCCCAAGTGCGAGGAAGTGATAGACGATGCCCGATGATGAACAGCAGATAGAATCGGTAGAACAACCGGCGACGGTCTCGGAAAGCCCTCGTCCGGCGCGACAACGTCAGTCCCGCGCCCGGCGCGGCGGCGGACCGGCAACGGAAGAGGCGGGAGTTGCGGTTGCCGAAGGTCCGCCGCACCCTCGGTTGCTTGAAGTTTATCGCAACGAGATTGTCCCCGCCATGATGAACGAGTTCGGGTTTACCAACACGATGCGGGTGCCGCGGGTGCAGAAGATAGTGATCAATATTGGTCTGGGCGAAGCGCTGACCAACGGACGAGCAATGGAGAGCGCCACCCGCGACCTTACAACCATCAGCGGTCAGAAACCGATAATCACCCGAGCCCGCAAATCCATCGCTGGATTCAAGTTGCGGGCGGGGAACCCCATCGGAACCTGCGTCACCCTACGGGGAGCCCGGATGTATCATTTTCTGGACCGACTGGTAAACACGGCCCTGCCCCGTATTCGCGATTTCCGCGGGATTTCCCGTCGGGGATTTGACGGGCGCGGCAACTTTTCTATCGGTATCCGGGAACAGATTATCTTTCCTGAGATTGACTATAACCAGATTGACCGGTTCCGCGGCTTGCAAGTAACAATTATTACCAATGCCCCGAACGATGCCGAGTCCATCCGGTTGCTAGAAATGTTTGGTATGCCTTTCGTCCGACAAAGCTAGGGCTGGAAGATAAAGAGGATTCTAAGGAGCTACCTTGGCTAAAACATCAATGATTCAGAAATGGCTGCGGGAGCCCAAGTACCCCGGCCGGAAGTATAATCGCTGTCACCGTTGCGGTCGGCCCCGGGCCTATATCCGCTACTTCGGAATCTGTCGCATCTGTTTCCGCCAGTTAGCCTTGACCGGCGACCTGCCAGGAATACGCAAAGCTAGTTGGTAAGCGGCGGCGCAAGCAAGCCTGAAAGGATTGGAACAGTAACGGAAAACGTGGCGACCGTTGCCATTGAAGGTAGGAGAATAGCTAACCATGCCGGTTAATGACCCAGTAGCGGATATGCTCACCCGGATTCGAAATGGCATCCATGCGCGCCACGAATCCGTAATGGTTCCCCATTCCAAGCTCAAGCTGGCAGTAGCCAATATCCTGAAAGAGCAGGGCTACATTCGGGATTTCGATATGCCCCGAGGTCAGAAATTTCCCACCCTGAGGGTGCATTTGGCGTATCGCGCCGGACGGGAACCGGTGATTAGCGGCTTGAAAAGAGTCAGCAAGCCCGGCCTGCGGGTTTACGTGGGCAAGGGCGAGATTCCCCGGGTTTACGGCGGGTTAGGCTTAGCCATCGTGTCCACTTCCCAAGGAGTAATGAGCGGCCGACGGGCTTGGCGACTTGGCATTGGAGGAGAACTGCTCTGTTATGTCTGGTAACACCGACGGAAAAGAACAAACTGAAGGAAGAACCTTATCCCGTATTGGCCGCAAGCCGATTCCCATTCCCAGCGGAGTGGAAGTGGAGGTTCGTTACGGCGGGGTAACGGTGAAAGGGCCCCGGGGAACGTTGACTCAAAACTACCACCCAGAGGTCAACGTCAAGGTTGAAGAGGGCGAGGTGCTAGTGGAGCGGCTTTCCGAGCGAAAGTTCCACCATTCCCTGCACGGTCTGACCCGCAGCTTGATTGCCAATGCCATCGTTGGCGTAACCGACGGCTACACCAAGACTCTGGAACTGATGGGGGTGGGCTACCGGGTGCAGCAATCCGGTGAAGGGATTGTGCTCAACGTGGGCTACAGCCATCCGGTGGAGATTCAGCCCGGCGAAGGAGTTACCTTGGAAGTCGAGGGGAACAACCGGGTTCACGTGCGCGGCATTGACAAGCAGAAGGTGGGGGAGTTGGCCGCTCAAGTAAGAAAGGTGCGCCCCCCTAACGCCTACAAGGAGAAGGGAATTCGGTATCGGGGCGAACTCCTGCACTTCAAGCCGGGCAAGTCCGCCGCCCGCAAGGCTTAGCCTTCGACATCCCAAAAGCAGCCCGACGGGAGATATTCAAAAGAAATGCCTAGAGATAGAGAAGCTCGAAAGTTGAGAAATGTTCGGCATCGCCGGGTCCGTAAGAAGGTATCCGGCAGCTCCGAGCAGCCGCGGTTGTGCGTGTTCCGCAGTCTGCGGGCAATATACGCCCAGGTAATTGACGACACCGACGGAAAGACCTTGGTGGCGGCTTCCAGCCAGGAAGCCGCTCAAGAAGCTGGCGAGGCCATCCGCCCAAAAACAGCCGTGTCCACCGCGGTGGGAACACTGTTGGCCCAGCGGGCTATGGCCCAGGGCATCGGCCGGGTGGTGTTTGACCGGGGCGGCTACAAGTATCACGGACGGGTGAAGGCTCTGGCCGAAGCCGCCCGAGCGGGAGGTCTCAAGTTTTAATGGTTAGTACCGCAAATAGGCCTCGACCCAACCGGCCCCCGCGGGACCGGGAAGAAGACCCTTCCGGCTTCACCGAGCGGGTAGTCTATACCCGCCGCATCGCCAAAGTGGTGAAAGGCGGACGGCGAATGCGCTTTAACGCCTTGGTGGTGGTCGGCGACAGCAACGGCAACGTAGGCGCCGGAATGGGCAAGGCTTTGGTTATTCCTGACGCGGTGCGGAAAGGCAATGCCATCGCCCGCCGAAGTATGGTCAAGATTCCGATTAAGGGAAGTAGCATCCCCCACGAAATTACGGTGAAGGTCGGCGCTTCTATAGTGGTGATTAAACCGGCCCCGGAAGGCACTGGCATTATTGCCGCCGGAGCGATGCGGGCCATCCTGGAACTGGGCGGCGTCCGCGACGTGGTGGGCAAGTCCCTCGGCTCTCGTAACCCGATTAACACAGTGCAGGCCACCCTGGAAGCGCTGCGACAACTGCGCGACCCTCAGGAAGAGCTGACCCGGCGGCGGCGCGCCCAGCCCCAAGGGTAATCTCCCACCCTGGATTCTATTTTTGCCAGCTGGCTAGACGGCAGTTCAACAGTTGGAACCGCCGGCACCCGATAGGTGAATTGATGGCTCAACTCAAGATAACTTGGACCAAGAGTTATATCGGCAAACCGCAGAACCAGCGTAAGGTGGTGCAGTCCCTGGGGTTGCGCCGGTTGCACCATAGCGTAACTCACGGCGACACCCCTACCATTCGGGGCATGGTCAACAAAGTCTCGCACTTGGTTACAGTGGAGGAGATCACGGAGGAGTAAGCGGGCAATCGGCCGCTAATCCGAAGGAGTTAGCGTCGTTATACCTTGCATTAGAGGACAATTGTTTCTCCCCGGAAGCGGCCGGAGTTAAAACTTCGCCGTTCCGGGGCAAATTATCCAGGAGTTATTACCGGTTATGATGGAGCATCTAGTAATTCCGTCCCGCGGAGCGCGGAAGACCCGTAAGCGGGTAGGCCGGGGCGACGCCGCCGGCCAGGGCAGCTATGGCGGCCGGGGAATGAAAGGGCAAAAGTCCCGCTCCGGCTACCGCATTCGTCCCGGATTCGAAGGCGGTCAGTTACCCTTGATTAAGGGGTTGCCCATGAAGCGAGGCTTTAACAACAAGTTCAAGACCCAGTTTTCGCTGGTAAAAATCGAGGACCTGGAAGCCTTCGCCGCCGGAGCTCGGGTAACTCCCGATTCGCTTTACCAAGAAGGACTGCTCTCCAGCCTGAAGTTTCCGGTGAAAGTGCTGGGCAACGGCGACTTGAGCAAGCCTTTAACTGTTATCGCTCACAAGTTTACTCGGTCGGCCCGGGAAAAGATTGAGTCGGCAGGGGGAGAGGCGGAGGAACTCTAGGCTTCATGATTTCTACCGAAGCGCAAGGAGGACGCTGGCCCCGGCTAATCCAGGCGGCCATTGATGCCTTTAGTCTGCCCGACTTGAGGCATAAAATCCTGTTTACCCTGGGGATGTTGGCCCTCTATCGGTTCGTTTCTCATATACCCATCCCTGGAATCGACACTTTTCAACTGAACAACCTGTTCGAGAACAATCAGTTGCTGGGTTTTCTCGACCTGTTTAGCGGCGGCGCCCTGAGCCGGATGAGCATTGTCGCCCTGGGGGTGTTTCCCTATATCACCGCATCCATCGTAATGCAGTTGCTCACTCCGGTGATTCCCACCTTGCAGCGAATGTCCCGGGAGGGTGAGGCCGGCCGCGCCAAGGTCAACCGAATCGTCCATTGGCTGACCGTGCCCATCGCTCTGTCCCAGGGTTTTGGTCAACTGGTATTGCTTCAGCAGAGCAACGTCTTGACCAACGTGGGCTTTAGCGGCGACGCGCTGTTGCCCACCGCCGCCGCTATCATCTCCATGACCGCCGGAACTATGTTTCTGGTATGGCTGGGGGAGTTGATCACCGAGCGCGGCATTGGCAACGGCATATCCCTGATTATCTTCGCCGGCATCGTGGCCGGGTTCCCCGGCCTGATTACCCAGGGGTTCTTGGACCGGCAGGACCTGCTGGGTATCGGCTTCTTTGTAATGATCGGCGTGCTGATTATTGCCCTGATTGTGCTATTCAACGAGGCGCACCGGCGCATTCCGGTACAGTATGGCCGAAGCATCTTCCGGGGCGGCCGGATGTACCGACAGAGCGGAGGAACCTACATTCCGCTGCGGATCAACTCGGCGGGGATGATACCCCTTATCTTCGCCTTTTCCATCGTCATCCTGCCCGGCACTGTCGCCACCTACTTCGCCACCAACGCCGGGGTCTTGGGAGACGTCGCCCGGTTCTTTGCCGACTTGTTCAACCCCGCCTCCGCCATTTACTGGGTGTTGGTGTTCATTCTGGTGGTCATTTTCACCTTCTTTTATACTCTGGTAGTGTTCCAACAACAGAACTTGGCGGAAAACCTGCAACGCAACGGAGGATTTGTTCTAGGCATCCGGCCGGGGCGACCGACTCAGGATTATTTGAACCGGGTAATTGTGCGCATCACCACCGGCGGCGCCTTGTTCCTGGGCTTTGTGGCTATCGTGCCTTACCTGGCGTCATTGATAACCAACGTGCAGGCAATTCAGTTAAGCAGCACTAGTTTGCTTATTATGGTCGGCGTGGGACTGGATACCCTACGGCAACTGGAGGCCCAGTTGCTGATGCGAAACTATGAAGGATTCTTGAGATAACCCGTGGCATCACCTTTACGATTAGCGCTGTTTGGGCCGCCAGGGGCGGGAAAAGGCACCCAGGCTCAATTGCTCAAAGAACAGTTGGATATTACCCACATCAGTTCGGGAGACCTTTTCCGGTTCCACGTACAACAAGGCACCGAACTTGGCTTGGTGGCCGCCGAGTATATGAATCAGGGTTTGCTGATCCCAGATACGGTGAGTGTCGAAATTATCCTGGATAAGGTAATGGAGCTGGGAAGGGATACGGGGTTCATCCTTGACGGGTTTCCGCGCACCTCGGACCAAGCCGGCATTCTGGACGAGACTTTGGCGAAAAAGTCCCGGGGGCTGGACCAAGCCCTATTCATCAGCGTGCCCGAAGCGGAACTGATTCGCCGCTTGGGCGGTCGGTTCGTCTGCCGGCAGTGCCAAGCTCCCCACACATTAGGGGAAAGCGATTCCGGCGGCGCCGCCTCTTGCCAGCGCTGCAGCGGTGAGTTATACCAACGGGAGGACGATCGGGCCGAGGCGGTGCCGGCGAGAATTGAGGTTTACCGCCGGCAAACGGCGCCGGTTCTGGACTTCTACCGGGAGCGGGGCCTGTTGGTCGAAATATCGGGCGTCGGCGCAATAGAGGACATTAACCGGCTGGCGCTGGCGGCTTTGAAGTTGCCCTATACCGATAAAACATGCTGAACCGGGTTTTCAATTAAGCCAATACGGAGTAGAATAGATAGAATGAATCGGAAGGAAAAAATAGAAACTGCGTCCAACTCGGCTTCCCCCTACTCAGGCGGAGTTACCATCAAGTCCGCCCAGGAGATGGAGGCGATGCGTCGGGCCGGGGCGATAGTGGGCGCGACCCTAACGCTGCTGAAGCGGTCGGTGGAACCGGGTGTGACCACCCAGGACTTGGATCATATCGCCTACCAAGAGATAACTCGCCACGGCGCCAAGCCGACCTTCAAGGGCTATCGAGGGTTTCCCGCCTCAATCTGCGCCTCGGTCAACGAGGAGATTGTTCACGGGATCCCGGGCAAGCGGGTTCTGAAGGAAGGCGACATTATCAAGATGGACGTGGGGGCCACCATTGACGGGTTTATCGGGGATGCCGCCGTGTCGGTAGCGGTGGGTGAAGTAAGCTCGGATGCCTTGGCGCTGATGGACGCTACCCGCCTGAGCCTGGAAGAGGGTATAAAGGCATCCCGGCCGGGCAATCGCATTGGAGACATCGGCGCCGCCGTCCAGACCTACAGCGAGGAGCGCGGCTACGGCGTGGTTCGAGAGTTTGTCGGGCATGGCGTGGGGCGTTTTTTGCACGAAGATCCCCAAGTGCCCAATTACGGGCAGCCGGGCCGAGGCCAGTTGCTTCGTTCCGGAATGTGTATCGCCATTGAACCGATGCTGAGCGTCGGCGATTGGCACACCCGTATCCTGGATGATAACTGGACAGTGGTTACTGCCGACGGCTCGCTTTCCGCCCATTTTGAACATACTATCGCCATTACCGAGGATGGGCCGGAGATTCTCACCAAGCATACCTAGCCAATCCGGCCAGGCCGGCGGCCAATCCGGATTGGGCGGCTTGAAGGAGATTTATGGCAAAAAAAGAGGCTATCGAGGTGGAGGCCAAAGTCACTGAGGCTTTGCCTAATGGTATGTTCCGGGTGGAACTGCCTAACGACCATCAGGTGTTGGCTCATGTATCCGGCAAAATCCGGATGCACTTCATCCGGGTGCTGCCCGGAGATCGAGTGCTGGTGGAACTTTCGCCTTACGACTTGAGCCGGGGTCGGATAACCTACCGGTTCAAGTAATTCGGCCCAAGCAGCCTGGTTCAGGCAAGACCCAGGAGAAGAAATATGCGAGTAACCGCATCCGTCAAGCCCCGGTGCGATAAGTGCCGGGTTATCAAGCGCAAGGGAGTAGTGCGGATAATCTGCTCCAATGCGCGACACTCCCAGCGACAGGGCTAACCCTCGCCGGGACAGGAGGAATTGCATGGTTCGTATCGCCGGTGTTGACGTACCCGATCGCAAACGGGCGCATATCGCTCTGCGTAGCATTTACGGGGTCGGCCCCCTTATAGCCGCCGAGATTCTGACCAAAGCTGGGATCGACCCGGAAATGCCTCCCCGGATGAATGAGCTTGATGAAGGTCAAGTTGACCGCATTCGGGAAATCGTGGACCGGGAATTTCTGACCGAGGGCGACTTGCGCCGAGAGGTCAACCAAAATATCCGCCGCTTAATCGAAATAGGCTCCTACCGGGGGCTGCGACATCGCCGGGGGCTGCCGGTTCACGGCCAACGCACCCGCACCAATGCCCGCTCCCGCAAAGGCCCGCGCCGCACCGTCGCCGGGCGGGGTCGCCGCACCGGAGCCAAGAAATAGGAACCAGTAAGCAAATGAGGGAAGTTTATGCCTAGGCCAAGAGCGCGTCGTCGGGAACGCCGGTCCGTACCCCAGGGAAGGGCATACATATACTCGACGTTTAATAATACGTTAATCAGCATAACCGACCCGGATGGCAACGTGATTTCGTCGGCCAGCGCCGGCACGGTGGGCTTCAAGGGTTCCCGCAAGGGCACCGCCTTCGCCGCCCAGCGCGCCGCTGAGCAGGCCGCCCGCCGGGGGATGGATATGGGGCTGCGTCAGATTGATGTCCTCATCCGAGGCCCCGGGGCTGGACGCGAGGCCGCAATCCGCTCCCTCCAGGGGACCGGACTGTTGGTTACCAGTATCCGGGACGTTACGCCAATACCCCACAACGGCTGCCGACCGCCGAAACGACGAAGGGTGTAGAAAGAGGGATTATGGGAAGATATACCGGGCCATCCTGCCGGCTTTGCCGCCGCGCTGGAGAGAAACTATTCCTGAAGGGCGATCGGTGCTTTACTCCCCGTTGCGCCGTGGAGCGTCGCCACTCGCCGCCGGGGGATCAGAACAACCGCCGGCGCCGTCCTTCCGATTACGGCGTTCACCTGCGGGAAAAGCAGAAGGCTCGCCAGATTTACGGAGTGATGGAAGGCCAGTTCCGCCGGTATATGACCGAGGCCTTTAACAGCCCGGGTATCACCGGAATCAATCTGCTCCGCACCTTGGAACGGCGGCTGGATAATATAGTATATCTGTTGGGATTCGCCGATTCTCGAAAGCAGGCCCGCCAGTTGGTGCTTCACGGCCATTTCTTGGTCCGAGGGGTCAAAACGGACGTCCCCTCTTTCCAGGTGCGCGCCGGGGACGTTATCGCCTGGAAGGAGTCGCTGAAAAATACCGACTTCTTCCGGGAACGAACCGGGGGCATACCCAAGCGGCCCATTCCTCCCTGGTTGGCCCTCGACATCAATGAAATGACCGGCGAGGTGGTCGCTCTGCCGTCCGATGCGGACCTGACTCAAGCCATAAATTCCCGGCTAATCGTAGAGTTCTATTCGAGGTAGCAAGTCGCATGCTGGAAACTTATGTCCTTCCCCAGGGGCCAGCCGAAGGGGTCCCGGAAACGCTCAAGCCCAGTATCCATGTTCTGGAGGCTCGGGACGACTATGCCCGGGTAGCTCTGGAACCCTTGGTGCCAGGGTTCGCCCATACCATTGGCAACCCACTGCGCCGCATATTGCTCAGTTCGATCAAGGGCAGCGCCATTACCTGGGTGAAAATCGACAACGTGGTGCATGAATACACCGCTATTCCTGGCGTGAAAGAGGAGGTTATGGACCTTCTCTTGAATATCAAGCGCATCCGTATTCATTCCCAGTCGGAGCGTACTGGCAAGATGCGCCTGGAGGTGGCAGGGGAAGGCCGTATCTGCGCTGGCGACATTGCCACTTCCGCCGACTTCGAGATTGTTAATCCGGAGTTACACTTGGCAACCCTGGACAGCGCCGATTCCAGCCTTTCTATCGAGTTTAATGTGGAACCCGGCGTAGGCTACCGACCGGCTATTCAGTCGGAAGGGCTTGCCGGCTTGCCGGTGGGGGTATTGCCGGTGGACGCCATTTTTAACCCGGTGCGAAAGGTGAATTACATCAGGAAACCGACCCGCGTGGGTCAGGAAACCAACTATGACTGCTTGGAGTTGGAATTGTGGACTGACGGCAGCATCGACCCGCTAGAAGCTCTGGGAGAAGCGGCCGGCGCCCTGGTTGACGACTTTTTCCTGTTCAAGAATCTCTCCGGTTCCGGCGATGTTGGAGCCGACCGGCCATCGATCAGCATGTCGCCGGAAATGTACCAGAGTCCTATTGAGCGGCTGGGTTTGCATCGGCGAACCTTAAATTGCCTGAAACGCGCCCACATTACCCGGGTCGGCGAATTGCTGGAAATGTCTGATGATGACCTCTTCAAGATACGCAACTTCGGGGAAAAGTCTCTGGTTGAGCTGCGGGAGAAACTGGCGCAACACGGCGCGGGTTCCCCGTCCCAGCCAAGCGATCCGGATTCGGGCTTGTCTGCCTTTGCAATCTCTTCCATTGACGACAATGACTACGACCTTGACCTGGACGATGATGAAGATGAAGAAGTAGGCGAGACGTGGGCAGAAGTTGACTCAGTAAGCCTTTTACCCCCTTCCGACGCCGGGTTGCTCGAAGTTGCCTTAGAAGACGCAACCCTTGAAAACGGCCCGGCAATGACGGGAGCCGTTGCGGAAATGTCGGATTCCTTTACGGACGACAAGGAGGAAGATTAATTTATGGCATCCCATCGAGTAGCTGGCCGCAATCTCAGCCGGTATAAAGACCAGCGCAAGGCTCTGTTGCGAGGTTTGACCGTCGAGTTGATTCGCCATGAACGAATAACAACCACTCTGGCGAAGGCCAAGGAAACCCGGGTTGTCGCCGAGAAGTTGATTACTCATGGCAAGAAGGGTAACCTGCACCATCGCCGGCTGGCTTTGAGCCAAATTCCCAATAAGCAGGTGGTCAAGAAGGTGTTTGACGACCTGGCGCCGCGTTACGGGGAGCGGCCCGGCGGTTACACTCGCATCGTAAAGTTGGGGCCTCGCCAAGGAGACGGGGCGCAAATGGCTGTAATCGAGTTGGTATAGCGATCATTCACGACCTAAGCCGGAACTTACAACGGTCCATGGGGGAAGTAACGCCGGAAGGCCCCTCCTCGGTGCGCCAATCGGTCCGGAGGCTGGCCTTGGTAGTTGAATATGAAGGCGTCAATTACGCCGGGTTTCAGCTTCAGTCGCAACAGCCAACGATACAAGGAGAGATAGAAAGGGCGTTAAATCGGCTTACTGGAGAGAGGATCCGCATTCGCGCCGCCAGCCGCACCGATTCCGGCGCCCATGCGTTGGGTCAGGTGGTAGATTTCGAGACGGAGGCCACCTATTCGGCGATTACGTTTCTCCGGGCGCTGAACTATTACCTGCCCGCCGATATACGGGTGCAACAAGCCTTTGAGATGAAGCCGGAGTTTCATTCCCGACGGGACGCCGCCAGCCGAGTTTATCGCTACCAAATCCTGAACCGGCCTTGGCCCTCCCCGCTGCGACGACGGGAATGCCATTGGGTACGCGAACCTTTACAAATTGAAGAGATGAACTTGGCGGCTCAGGATTTGGTAGGCCGTCATGATTTCCGGCCGTTGGCGCCGGAGCACCCACCGGAACGCAGCGCAGTGCGCATTGTCCATCGGTGGAATGTAGAGCGCGCGGGCAATAGCGCAGATACGGTCGTTATACGGTGTGAGGGGAGCGGTTTTCTGAAGCGCCAGATACGCCGAGCCAACGCCATTTTGGTGGAAATCGGCAAAGGGAAATGGCCGAGAGAAGCTGTAAAGGTTATTCTGGGAACCGCTAATCAAGCCGTAAAGGCCGGAGAACCCTGGATGACAAGGGAGATTCCCTCGTTACCGGCGCGGGGATTATGTTTGGTAGAAGTAACTTATCGAGATTTTTGGTCAAAGGTTAAGGCGCAAGATGAAACGAACTAGTACCTACTTTCCGAAGACCGGGGAATTGCCCCAAAAATGGCGGCTGATTGATGCTACCGGTCAGTCTTTAGGCCGATTGGCCCGCGACGTGGCGGTGGCTCTTCAGGGCAAGGACCAGCCTACTTACACGCCGCATGTGCTGACCGGCGCCCATGTGGTGGTGGTGAATATGGACCAAGTGAGGGTAACCGGCCACAAGTTGCTGCAGAAGACCTACTATCGGCATAGCGGCTACGTCGGTAACCTCAAGTCCTTTATCCTGCGGGACTTGCTGGAATCGCACCCCGACCGGGTTCTGCAACTGGCGGTCAAGGGGATGCTGCCGCGCAACAAGTTGGGACGGGAAATGTTGAAACGACTCAAGGTATATACCGGGGACAACCATCCTCATCAGGCGCAGATAGGTCAATTAGCAGAGCAGAACGAAGGAAATTAAGGATAGGTATAAGCTTTGGTGCAATCGGAAACACAACAGCAGTATTTTTACGGTACGGGAAAACGCAAACGGGCGATCGCGCGGGTACGCCTTTACCCGGCCTCCGACGGCGGGCCGATGCTGGTCAACGGCAAGTTGATGGATGATTATTTTAACTGGGTCTCTTGGCAAGTGGTCATCAACGAACCTTTCCGGGTAACCGACACCGGGAACCGGTTCCAATTGGTAGCTCGAGTGACCGGCGGCGGCGTGAATGCCCAAGCCGAAGCTATCCGACACGGCATCGCCCGCGCCCTGATTGTCTATAACGCCGAACTAAAGCCTACTTTGCGCCGTCACGGATTGGTGACCCGGGATTCCCGCATCAAGGAAAGCAAGAAGTATGGCTTGAAGCGGGCCCGCCGCGCCCCGCAGTACACCAAGCGCTAAAGCTCAGACCAAATTTTTCGGACTGTCGGATACTATAAAGGGACGGTTCCAACAAACCGTCCCTTTCTCCAGTTACCCCGTTTTACCGCGGCAAAACGGGCTTCTGGACGCCGGTTTAACCTCCCATTAGTCCGCCAATAGTGAGCCAGTAGAAGATAATATAAACGCCGGCGATGACCATCAACCCGGCGCCAATAGGCTGGATGTAGGGCAGAGCCTTGCGCAGGCCGCCCACCATTGCCCCTCTGAAGAAAGCCAAGCCCAGGGTCAAAGCCATTATCACCAGGCCCATACCTAAGGCAAACAGGAAGAAGTTGAGCAGGATGCTCAAAAACCCCAGGTCAGCGACGCTGAGCCCCAATACCGCCAGGAAAATCGGAAGGGTGCAGCTGAGCGAAGCAACGCCATAGCTTACACCGAAAAGAAAGTACCCTCGGATTCCTGGCTGTCCAGGTTCGCCGATACGCGACGCCGCTCGGGCAGCAACGCCGGTGTAGAGCTTGCCGCCGCTAACCAGCCAGGCTCCGGCGATAGCCAACATAATACCGATAAGCAAGCCAACCCAAGGAAGAAGTTGAACGATGAAGGAGGCGCCCAATCCGATTAGCGTCCCGGCGAGGCCAAAGAGAATAACAAATCCGGCGGTCACCATTCCGCCCACCAGCAAGGCCCGCTTTAAGGAGGGCCAAGGGGTGTCTGTTTTCTCTCCGGAGTCAGAGGCGTCGCTTAAATATAGACCCAGGTAAGCCGGCAACATTGCAAAACCGCAGGGGTTAACCGATGAAGCCAGTCCAGCGGCGAAGGCGAACAGCGAAGAAACCTTCACCAGGCCGCCCAGGAAAGCGCCAGAGCGGCCGGCTAACAATTCCACAAACCGGTTTACTCCATCAATGCCGGTATCGCTGCCGATAAGGCGGGCGCCGATTACGGCCAGGCTAATGGCTGAAATCGCCACCAATCCAGTAATGAAGAAGCTCTGCAAGCCAGACGGTTCAGGCGCTGGGGACACCCCTTATACTCCCGGTTAGGTTATCGCTATTATACGCTAAACTATTGATAGTTGAGTGCGATTTCCCTCCCTTCTCCAGCTCTCTCTGAGGGAGCGGAAGCGGCTAAACTCCCAGATATTCGGCGGCGGCGTCCAGCAGTTGGGTTACCTTTTCCGGGCTTTCCGCCTCGCAGTAGATGCGCAGGAGCGGCTCGGTGCCGGAAAAGCGGGAGGCCAGCCAGGCGTTGTCAAAGAAAAGCCGCCGCCCGTCAATCTCGTCGGAGCCGCGCACTGGCATACCGGCCAGTTCGGCCAGTTCGGCGCCCCGCAACCGGGCTTGGATGTTCTCTCGTTCCGCGGCGTTGAAGGCTACGTCCCGCCGCTGGTAGTAGTGGGGGCCTACCTGATCAAAGAGATGCTGTACCAGTTGAGAGGGGGTCTTGCCGGTGCGGGCCATGTATTCCAGCAGGTAAAGACCGCTCAGTATTCCGTCTCTTTCCGGGATATGTCCCCGGAAGGCGAAGCCGCCGCTTTCCTCACCGCCCATCAGCCCGTCAACCTCGGACATTCGGGGGCCGATATACTTAAAGCCGACCCGCATTTCGTGGACCTCAACACCAAACTTATCTCCCAGCTTGTTTAGCATCATGGAGGAGGTAACCCCCTTAACCAGAGCGCCTCGCTGTTCCTTGTGTTCCAATAGGTACAGGGCCAGCAGGGAAAACACTTCCAGGGAGCTGATGAAGTTGCCTTTTTCGTCCACCAGGCCCACCCGGTCGGCGTCCCCGTCCAGAGCAATGCCCGCCGAGGCGCCCTTTCGCCGTATCCGCTCAACCAAACCGGTCAGGTTAGAGGCAATAGGTTCCGGCTGCTCCATTCCCGGAAAGGCCGGATTGCGATAGCCATTCAGTTCTTCCACTACGGTAGCTGCGCCGGAAACTAGACGCGGAATATAGCCGAACCCGGCGCCGAACATAGCGTCCACTATTATGCTGAAGCCGGCGGCGCGGAGGGCGGGCAAGTCAACCAGAGATGCAATGCGCTCCAGGTAAGGGGGGGCGGGGTCAATGTCAACGACCAAGCCGCGGCGGCGCCCTTCGGCCAGGGAGATGGTTTCGGGGTTTGATACGGCGGAGATTTTGACTTCCAATCGGTCGGTGATTTCCTCGGTGGCGCTGCCGGCGTATTCCGGCTTGAATTTGAAGCCGTTCCAGAGGCTCGGATTGTGGCTGGCGGTGATGATTGCCGCCCCGGCCGCCTGCTGCGCCAAGACGTTAAAGCTGACTACCGGAGTGGGGGCCGCCTCGCTGGACAGGTAAACCGGCACCCGGTTGCCGGCGCAAACGGAGGCCACGGTCTCGGCAAACTCTCGGGACAGGAAACGGGTGTCGTAGCCGACTACCAAACCTTGCTCGGCTTGGCCGGTTTCGCGCAAGTAGTCCACCAGCCCTTGGGAACAGCGGGCCACGTTGGCAAAGGTGAACTCGTCAGCGATTAGGGCGCGCCACCCGTCGGTGCCGAATTTAATCTCGGTAGCCATAGCCCTCTTTACCTCTCTTCACAAAGAACCCTCCTTCCGGCTTGACTTGGCGAGGCCCGGCCCGGAGGGAGGGTTTCATTAATCCAGTTGTATGCATCAGGTTAGCTGCTGGGATAGCCGGCTACAGGCCCGCCTTCTTCCGCAGCATATCCGCCTTGTCGGTTCGCTCCCAAGGCAGGTCGAGGTCATTCCGGCCGAAGTGGCCATAGGCGGCCGTCTGGCGGTAAATGGGCCGCCGCAGGTTCAGGTCTTCGATGATGGCGCCGGGGCGCAGGTCGAAGTTATCTCGCACCAGGTCTTCAATCCGGTCGTTTTCCAGGTGGTTAGTGTCAAAGGTTTCCACCGACACGGAGATCGGCTCAGCTACGCCAATGGCGTAGGAAACGATGACCTCTACCCGGTCGGCCAGGCTGGCGGCAACCAGGTTCTTGGCGACGTAGCGGGCAGCGTAGGCTCCAGAGCGGTCAACCTTCGTCGGGTCCTTGCCGGAGAAGGCGCCGCCCCCGTGCCGGGCGATGCCGCCGTAGGTATCCACCAGAATTTTGCGCCCGGTCAGGCCGGTGTCCCCTTGGGGGCCGCCAACAACGAACCAGCCGCTGGGGTTGACGTAAATGCTGGTATCCTCATCCATCATATCGCCGGCAATGGGGTCTATTACGTGCTGGCGGATGTCCTTGCGCAGTTGCTTGCTGAACGCCTCCCGGTTGGCTTGGTCATCGTGTTGGGTACTGATAACTACGGCGTCAACCCGATGGGGCCGGCCGTGTCGATACTCTACGGTTACCTGGGATTTGCCGTCGGGACCCAAGTAAGGCAGGGCCCCTTCCTTGCGGACCGTAGCCAGTCGCTCCACTAGTCGATGGGACAGGTCAACCGTAAGGGGCATCAGGCTGTCGGTCTCGTTGCAGGCAAAGCCTACCATCATTCCCTGGTCGCCGGCGCCGGTGTTTCGGCGGGCTGAGGCGTTCGATTGGGCAGCAGTATCGCCCCGATGCTCCAGGGAGGTGGTTACGCCGCTGCTGATGTCCGGGGACTGCTTACTGACGTGCGCCATTACGCCGCAGGAATTGCCGTCCAAGCCGTATTTGACGTCAGTATAGCCTATATCCTGCATCACCTTGCGGGCAATATCGCTGAAGTCCAGGTCGGAGACGGTGGTAATCTCGCCAGTAACCATAACCAGGTTCTTGGTGGCTACGGTCTCACAGGCAACGCGGCTCATATTGTCATTGGACAGGGCGGCGTCCAGCACGGCGTCGGAAATCTGGTCGCATAGCTTGTCCGGGTGGCCTTCGGTAACCGATTCTGAGGTTAGCAGGTATTTGGGTGAGGTCATAAACTGTATGGGCATAGGTTATCCTCCGATTATTGGGGTGGCGGGTCGGAATGCCAATTGGTTGGCAGTCCCGGTTTTTTTTAGCGCCCGCCACGCCGGTTTTGTAGTTGGGAACAGAGCCGGAGCCGAGGGCGCCGCTAGGTGCCTTCCTCCCAACTTTCCTGATAGCGCTGCTGGGCTGCGGAGAGGGAATCAATCCGCATTCCCATAGACTCCAGCTTCAGTCGCCCCACTTCCTGGTCGGTTTCCGTGGGAACTACATAGACGCCGGGGGCCATTTTGCCCTGATTCTTGACCAGGTATTCTACGCTCAGGGCCTGGTTGGCGAAGCTCATGTCCATAACGGCGGAGGGGTGGCCCTCGGCGGCGGCCAAGTTAATCAACCGGCCTTCACCCAGCAGGTAAAGCTTCCGACCGTCCTTGGCGCTATATTCCTCGACATAGGGCCGGACCTCCCGATGCTGGTCAGACATAGCTTCGAGGGCGGGGATGTCAATTTCCACATTGAAGTGGCCGCTGTTGGCGATGATGGCGCCGTCGGGCATAACCGCCAGGTGTTCGGCGCCGATGGTGTGGAGGCCGCCGGTGACGGTGATAAACACTTCGCCAACCTGGGCCGCTTCTACGCCGGGCATCACGGTGAACCCGTCCATCACCGCTTCCAGGGCGCGAACGGCGTTGACCTCGGTAACGATTACGTGAGCGCCCAAGCCGCGGGCGCGGGAGGCGACTCCCCGACCGCACCAGCCGTAGCCGCCAACGACTACCCGTCGGCCGGCCCAAAGGATGTTGGTGGCCCGGGTTATTCCGTCGAGGGTGCTTTGACCGGTGCCGTAGCGGTTATCGAAGAAATGCTTGGTTTCCGCCTCGTTGACCGCAATTATGGGGTAGCGGAGGGCGTGGTCGGCGGCCATAGCGTTCAGGCGAATAACGCCGGTGGTGGTCTCTTCGGTGCCGCCGATCACGTTGGGCAGCAGTTCGGAACGGTCTCGGTGCAGCATGCTCACCAGGTCGGCCCCGTCGTCCATCGTATATTGGGGTTGGTGGTCCAGCACGGCATTGAGGTGCTGGTAATAGGTTTCGTTGTCCTCGCCCTTGATGGAAAAGGCGGGGATGCCGTATTCGCTGACCAGGGCAGCGGCTACATCATCCTGGGTGCTCAGGGGATTGCTGGCGCACAGGACCAGGTCGGCTCCGCCCTCCTTCAGGGTTAGGGCCAGGTTGGCCGTCTCGGTGGTAACGTGCAGACAGGCCGACATTCGCAGACCCTGCAAAGGTTTTTCTTTAGCGAAGCGTTCCCGTATGATGCGCAAAACGCCCATTTCCCGTTCCGCCCATTCGATTCGGTTTACTCCGTCTTTAGCCAGGGATAAGTCCCTGACGTCTCCCTTGGTATTTTGGACAGTCAAATCTCAACTCCTTATGCGTTTTATGCGTGATTTATCGCCTTTCGCGGCGTTATTTAAGGGTTATTGCCGTAGGAAGTGGGGTGGTTCCCGGCAATCCAGGCGGGGGTGCCGTCGTCAATGTTGTAAAGGTTCGTCGGGTCGTAGCCCATAGAGAAGGCTACTTCACAGGCCAGCCCGCTGCGCACTCCCATTGCGCAGATGAAAAGGACTTTTTTGTCGCGGGGAACTTCGTCTATTCGGTCGGGCAGGTCGTCAATGGGGATGTGGACTGCCCCGCTGATATGTCCGGTTACCCACTCGTCATCCCGGCGGACATCCACCGCCACGGTTCCTTCGGCGTCCCCTTCCAGGATGGAATGCGCTTCGTCGGAATCTACCCGGGAATACGGTTCGCCAGGTTCTTGCCTGGGCATGGTTGGTACCTCCTTATTAAGAACTTATTGAGAAACAGACTTTTAGGAAAAAGTCGGTTTATATGAAACTCGAACCGGATTTAGCTCATATAGCGGCCCACGATGGGGGCCAGCTTACGCTTTGTCTCTTCGGAAATACCTTGGGCATGGGTGATAATGGCGTCCTTCAGGGCAGCGGAACAGGAGCAGTTGGTCGGAGCGCCCAACCGAGGGATGACCCGGCGAAGCATCTCCTTGGAGGCGGCCACGTTCTTTAGCAGGTTCTGGACTACCATTGCCACGGTTACCGGCTCGGCAGCCTCCCGCCAGCAGTCGTAATCGGTAATCCACGCCATAGTGGCGTAGCACATCTCCGCTTCGCGGGCCAGCTTGGCCTCGGGCAAGGCCGTCATACCGATAATATGGGCGCCCCAGGAGCGGTACATAAAGGATTCGGCTTTGGTGGAAAAGGCCGGGCCTTCCATCACCACCATGGTTCCGCCGGAGTGGGCGGCGACCTCTATTTCCTGAGCGGCGGCGGCGATAACCGCGCCAGCCTCCGGGCAGAAGGGTTCAGCAAAACCGATGTGGGCCACGATCCCTTCGTCAAAAAAGGTGTTGGCCCGTTGACGGGTGCGGTCAATAAGCTGGTCGGGAATCACCAGGTCCAGGGGAGGGAACTCCTCTCTCAGGCTGCCCACGGCGCTGACCGAAATGAGTCGCTGTACCCCCAGGGTTTTCAGCGCATAAATGTTCGCCCGGGCCGGAATGGAGGTGGGGTTAAGCCGATGCCCTCGACCGTGCCGGGGCAGGAAAGCGACCCTTATACCCACCAGGGAACCCACTACGATTGCATCGCTGGGTTTGCCGAAGGGTGTATCCACCTCAATGTAGTGAACATCGGTCATACCCTCCAGGTCATAGAGGCCGCTGCCGCCGATTACGCCAATGCTCGCTTCCGGTCTGCGCATCGATCGAAACTCCTACCGGCCGGGTACTTCTTCGGGGAGGTAATGGGTTGACCGGAAAACTCGGTTGACCACCTGGCCTTCCGCATCTTCGTAGTAATAGGGGTTGATATATTCCCAAACCGCCTGGCCTTCCGGCGTTACCTGGAACATCCGCCCGAACATTCCCTCGGTTATCAGGGTATTGCCGTTAGGCAACCGTCGGGAGCCGGAGATGTAGGGACTGAAGAAGTTGTAGGCCGGGGAATCCTGGTACTGCCAAACTATCTCGTTGGAACTGGGGTCAACCTCAATCACTCGGGAAAAGGGCAGCCCGGCGTTTTTGCGGTGGGAACCGTTGTCGTAGATGAGGACGTTGCCATTGGGCAGCAGGTTGGGGTCGTGCTGCTGGGCCAATACGGTGTCGCCCAACTGCCAGACAATATCGCCGGACTTTTTGTCGATGATGCCCACGGTGGAGATGTTGCGAAAGCTGAACAGCACCCGGTCGTCGGGCAGCGGCGCTACCGTATTGCCGTGACTCCACTCATCCCGCAGGTCGTTAAAGGTGAGGGTATGAAGGTCCGGGTCCAAGTGTTCGGCGGCGCGCCATTCCCAGATCCGGTTGCCGGCGCTATCCACTTCGACGATTACATCGGCCCACATTCCCTCGGAATCGGTGCCGGGAACGCCGCCCTTGACCTGCGCGGTCAGCTCGGCAGCCATTGGCTCAACGGTGAGGTAGATGGCGCCTCCCTCGGCGGTGCGGCGAGCGTCGTGGTGGTGCTCCTGGTCCCAATGCTCCCACACGATATTGCCCTGCCAGTCCACTTCCAGCATAACGCCACCCTTGAAGCGTTTCCAGGAAGGGAACCGGTCCCAGGTCTCATCCCGGGTCTTACCGCCGTAAAAGAGGTTGCCGTTGGGAAGCAGGTACCCGTACAAGCCGGGGGGGTAGGGCAAGTTCCATTGGTGCGCTTCCTGGCCCTGCATATCCACCAAATATACGGCCCCGCCGCCGCTCATGGGCGCATACAAGAGATACCCCGGACAGACCAGCTCCTGGTCGCAGGCGATCAGCCCGGTCCCGGCCATACGGCGGCGCGTTTGTTGGTCTATTGCTGTCATTGAATGTCCTTCCCCTCTAGTTCTGTAGTTCTGTTGTCGCCGGGTCAGGTTCCTAGTCGGCGCCTAACGCCAATTTCAGGCTTGCTACAAAGGGCGGGCGGGCGATGGCGTTCTCGGTAACGATGGCGCTGATGTAGCGGTGGGGCGTAACGTCAAAGGCCGGGTTCAGAGCCTCTATTCCCACCGGGGCGGTGGGTATCCCCTGGAAGTGGGTTACCTCGGCCCCGGCTCGTTCCTCTATTTCGATTGTATCCCCGGAGGCCCGGGTCAAGTCCACCGTACTGGTAGGGGCGGCCACGTAGAAGGGGATGTTATTTTCCTGAGCCAGCACCGCCAAGGAGTAGGTGCCAATTTTGTTGGCGGTGTCCCCATTAGCGGCAATGCGGTCGGCGCCAGTGATTACGCAACTAATCTCGCCCCGCTGCATTAGCAGGCCGGCAGCCGAGTCCACAATCAGCGTGGCGGGAATGCCCAACTGCTGAAACTCCCAAGCGGTCAGCCGGGCGCCCTGCAAGAAGGGGCGGGTCTCGGTATTGAATACCCGAAAACGCTGGCCCGCTTCCCAGCCGGCACGGATTACGCCCAAAGCTGTGCCAAAAGCCGCGGTTGCCAGGGCGCCGGTGTTGCAGTGGGTCAATACGGAACCGCCGTCGGGCAGCAAGGCTTTGCCCAAATCCCCCATCCGGCGGTTGATTTCTTCGTCTTCCTGCTGAATTACCCTGGCCTCGGCCAGCAGGCGCTCCTTGACTTGGCCCAAGTCCGGTTCCGTCTCGCCCCGGGCTTCGACTAACGGTTCAATTAATTGAAGCATCCGGCGCACGGCCCAGGGGAGATTGACGGCGGTGGGTCGAGCGGCATTTATGACGGCGGCCGCCGCTTGCAGGCCGGCCACGAAGGTGGGCTTATCCGCCGCCGGCAACTCCCTAGCCGCCAAGACCAAAGCGTAGGCCGCCGTAACCCCGATGGCTGGCGCGCCTCGCACCTGCATATCCCGGATGGCCGCCGCTGCGCCCCGGTAGTCGTTCAGCTCCAGAAAGACCTGTTCCGCCGGCAAGCGGGTCTGGTCCAATAGCTTCAGGATGCCGTCGTCCCACTGGATGGGCCGTATTTCATTCAAGCTGTAACGCCTCCAAAGGGAGTTTACTGTTCCGGGTTTTCCGGGCAATAAAAAAGCTTCTCGTAGAGAGAAGCCCAAGAAGTCCGGTTCTTTTTGCAGCTCCCTCATCTTTCGTCTCCCGTTATACGGGGAGGCGCCGGATTTAGCACCTTGCCGGGGGACAGCGAAGGCTGCTTGCCGGCCGGTTGCTTGGCTTCGTAGGGCCGTTCCCTCTGCCGTTCTGGATAAGGGTTCCAGATGGTTATTCATCTTTTAAGGGTATTACTAAGGTCATCATAACCAAAGAAGGGGTTCGGTGTCAAATAGACCGGGATTCTGTTTGCCGCCTCGGTTAAGCAATTTATGCCGTAATTAGCATCATAACCAGGCTTATGCGAAGGGATACGGCCCTACAGCATCGGCGATTTTCAACGACAACGAGGCCTTACTATGTACTTCACTATATTAGGGAGATACGGCCCTACAGCATCGGCGATTTGATAAACACGTCCGCTTCTAGCGCGCCGGTTCAGTCGGGGGCGTCTTTAATTTTAGGTAACCTGGTTCCAATTTGACAGACTTGGGAAAGCCCAAACATAATAGCCGCAGTTAAAGTTGCCGCCGGGGCCTAAACCAAGTAGCTGTCGGAAGCGGGCGAGGGTTCCACAAGGGTTACAAGACAAGCTATGTTGAAAACCACCTCATATACGCCATCCCTCGCCGAACTGGGTTTGTTCACCGACCTGTACGAGTTGACGATGGCCCAGACTTACTTTAACCAGGGTATGTTTGCGCCGGCGACTTTCGGCCTTTTTATCCGCAACTATCCGCCCAACCGAGGTTATTTTGTTTGCGCCGGGCTGGAGGATGCGCTGGAATATTTGGAAAACCTCCACTTTGATCGCAACAGCCTTCAATACTTGGGCCGCGCCGGAATGTTCACTGCTGACTTTCTGGAGTATCTGGGCGGATTGCGCTTTACTGGCAGCGTCCGGGCCATTCCTGAAGGAAGGCTCTATTTCACCAACGAACCGGCGCTGGAAGTAACCGCTCCCATCATCGAGGCCCAACTGGCGGAGACGCTGCTAATCAACCGGCTGAACTTTCAGACTTTACAGGCTACCAAGGCGGCGCGCTGCGTCTGGGCGGCGCAGGGACGGGCGCTGTCCGACTTTGGCGCTCGCCGCGCTCCTGGCGCCGACTCGGCGCTGAGCATGGCTCGGGCCGGGTACATCGTCGGCTTTCAGTCAACCAGTAACGTTTTGGCCGCCCAGCGTTACGGCATACCGCCGGCCGGCACTATGGCTCACTCCTTGATAACCGCTTTCCCGACCGAAGTCGCCGCTTTCCGGGCGTATGCGAACGCCTTTCCCGACCGTACCATTCTTTTGCTGGATACCTATGACACGATTCGGGGGGCTTGGCATGCCGCCCAGGTAGGCCGGGAGTTGGAGGCCGGCGGCCACCGGCTGGTAGCGGTGCGGCTGGATTCCGGCGATTACGCTGAACTCAGCCGTCAGGTGCGCCGGGTTCTGGACGAAGCGGGGCTGGAGTATGTGCGGATTGTAGCCAGCGGCGGCCTCGACGAATACCAGGTGAATGACCTGGTGCAGGGGGGCGCTCCCGTGGACATATTCGGGGTAGGCACTAAAGTCGGCGCTTCCGCCGACGCTCCCTACGCCGATATGTCCTACAAGCTGGCGAGTTACGACGGTCAGCCGGCGATGAAGCTCAGCCCGGACAAGGTTTCGCCGCCCGGCGCCAAACAGGTCTATCGCCTTCGGGAACCGGATGGCCGCTTCGCGCGGGATGTGGTGGCTTTGCGCGAGGAGGAACTGCCCGGCGGCGAACCCCTTCTGGAAACGGTTATGGAAAGGGGCAGGCGAATCGGCCCCGCGCCGTCCTTCGCCGCGATGCGGCAGCGGTTTAACCGGGATTTTCAGCAGCTCGGCGACCACCACAAGCAGCTATACAATCCGCCGCGCTACCCGGTGGTCTTCAGTCCGGCGTTGCAGCGGCTGACCAACCGGGTCCAGGCTCAGCTCCTGGAAAATATCGGGGAAGCCTCCGGCTGAAACCCGCTAAAATTTGAAACGAACCGACCCATCGAACCGGCCGGAAACCAAAGGAGCGAAGCAATGAAAACGGCGGTCTGTGTTAAATACGTGCCGGTGGTGTCCAGAATAACCTTCGACTACGAACAAAAGACCATCGTCCGGGAGGGCGTGCCTTCCGAGGTCAATCCCTTCGACGTTCTGGGGTTGGCGCGGGCCGTTGAGCTGAAAGCCGGGCCGGAGGATGAGGTAATTGCCCTGTCCATGGGGCCGCCCCAAGCCCGGGACGGTTTGGTCCAGTGTATGGCCTTGGGGGCCGACCGAAGCATCCTGCTCACAGACCGGGCCCTGGCCGGGTCGGATACGCTGGCTACCGCCCGGGCCCTGAGCTTGGCATTAGAACGGGAAAGGCCCGACCTGATTGTCTGCGGACGCAACAGCGCCGACGCCGAGACCGGGCAGGTTGGCCCGGAACTGGCCGAACTGCTGGGGCTGCCTCACATCAGCCAGGTTCGCAAGCTGGAGTACCAAGCCGACTCCCACCGCATCGTCGCCGAGCGGATAACCGACGAGGGCTATCAGGTTATTGAGTGTCCCTTGCCGGCGCTGGTCTGCGTTACCGAGGGCGTGGCGGCGGAGACCTTCCCCAACCGGGAACAAAGGGCCGCGGCCCAGGAAAAGCCGGTGGAGGAACTGGCCTGCGCCCAACTGGCCGACGACCTCTCCCAGTTTGGCCTGCCCGGTTCTCCCACTTGGGTAGCGGACATACGCTTGGTAGAGCCAACCCGACCGGGCCTGATGATTGAAGGCGAAACGCCGGACGCCGCCGCCCAACAGGTGGCCCAACTACTCCGGGAACGCTTGGCATCGCTAGCCGAGGAGGAGGAAGGCAGTAGCCCGGTTCCGGTTATGACCCGCTACCCGGACGACCGGGGCCGGAGTATCTGGGTGGTGGCGGAAACCGCTCAAGGGGAGCTGCGGCGGGTAACCCGGGAGCTGCTGGGCAAGGCTCGGGAGCTAACCGCCATTACGCGCAGTGAAGTGGCGGCCGTTCTTATCGGTGAAGCTGCTAACAGCGAGCCCAACTCTCTGGCCGTTTATGGCGCCGACCGGGTGTTGACCCTCGACAACTCCGACTTGGGGCCGGTATGCAGCCGGGCGGTCGCCAGCGCGCTGGCCGCCGCAATCGCCGCTGCGCAGCCCTACGCGGTGCTGTTCGCCGCCACCGCCGACGGACGCGACCTGGCCTCTCGGATCGCCGCCCGTCTGGAACTGGGGCTGACCGGCGACGCCGTTGACCTGGAAATTGACGGCGAAGGTCGGTTGGTGCAGCTCAAGCCGGCCCTGGGCGGCAACGTCATTGCCCCTATCCTGTCCAAGACCCTGCCCAACCTGGTTACTCTGCGGCCTGGGCTGCTAGCGCCGATAGAGCCGGATAAGGAGGCGTCGGCCCCAGTAGAGCCGTTGGCGGCTCCCGCTTTTGACGGGACCGACATTACCCTGCGAGAAACCCACAACCAAGAGGATACCGGGGGCATCGCCCTGGCCCAGGCTCAGCTAGTCCTCGGTGTGGGCCTGGGCATCGGCAGCCCGGAGAACCTGCCCGAAATCCAGACCCTGGCCGAAGAAATCGGGGCCAGCCTGGCCGCCACCCGGAGCGTGGTCCACGCCGGCTGGCTGCCTCACCAGGTGCAAGTAGGCATCAGCGGCCGCGCCATTGCCCCCCAAGTCTATTTGGCAATCGGCATTCGCGGCGTTTTCGATCACACGGTAGGCATCCAGAAGGCTGGCGTCATCATTGCCGTCAACAACAACCGCCGACACCCCATATTTAAGGCCGCCGATTACGGAATTGTGGGCGACTGGAAGGAAAACCTGCCCGCATTGGTAGCTGCGCTGAAACCGGTTTTGGCTGGAGTCAAGTAGCTGGGCCGGCCCCGGCATTTCCGCAGCGTCAGGGCAGTTCCCCAGCTTCGTACTTAACACCGCTTGCGACGGAATGCGGCAAGGGGGCGGAATGGCCGGAACGGATGACACTCTCGCCCCAGCGTACTATAATAGTTTGGCAATAACCTCGACCAACTATTAACGACGAGCTATCAACGACCAACTATCTGGGGTCAGGAATATCAGCGTAAAACCGGCGAGTTTCCCTTGTCGGATTCGGTAAAAGCGAGGCAATGCTATGGACTTTGCTTACACCCCGGAACAAGAAGCTCTGCGGCGAGAAGTTCGCGCATTCATCGAGGAACACGTCAGCCCGGAAGTCCGGCAGGAAATCGAGGAACTGGGCATCCGGCGCCGGGGGCCTAAAGTACGGGAGATGTACCGGAAATTAGGCGAAAATCGCTGGGTCGGCATCAGTTGGCCTAAGGAATACGGGGGGCAGGACGGCAGCCGGATTGACCAGTATATCGTTGAAGAGGAGTTCGCCCGCGCCGGCATCACCGTCGGCGGGGCCGGCAGCGGCGCCCCTGCCATCCTGGCGGCCGGCACCGAGGAGCAGAAAAAGTATTTCCTTCCCGGTCTGATTAACGGCGAAATATCCTTTGCCCTGGGCTTCACCGAGCCGCAAGCCGGCGCCGACCTGGCCAGCCTCCAATGCCGGGCGGTGCGGGATGGGGACGAGTATGTAATCAACGGCCAGAAGATGTTTACCACCGGCGCCCACTATGCCAGCCATTGCTATCTAATGGCCCGTACCGACCCGGAAGCTCCCAAGCACCGGGGCATTTCCATTTTCCTGATTCCGATGGATACGCCCGGCATCACGGTGCGCCCTTTGTGGACGATTCAGAATGACCCGCCCGCGCCCAGCGGCACCACCTACGGCGACGCTCGCACCAATGAGGTGTTCTTCGAGGAGGTGCGGGTTCCCGCTTCTTGCTTGCTCGGGGAGGAGAATATGGGCTGGTACGTCGGAGCGATGGGGCTTAACTTGGACCGGGTGGGCGCCAGTCGCTATCTGATTTCGGTAAAGCGGGACGAGGACATCGTTAATTATGTCAAAGAGAACCAATTGGGCGACTATAACGTGGCCGAAGACTCTGCCGTCCGCGACCATATCGCCGAACTGTGGATTGAAGCCCAAGTTTGCCGCTTGATGACGATGCGCAGTATGTCTCTGGTGGAACAGGGCGGCAACTTTACCTATGAAGGTTCCGCCGAGAAGGTTTTCGCCCCGGAGCACGGGGTACGCACCACCGAAACCATCTCTCAAATTCTGGGGCCTTATGCCCAACTGCTGAACGGCTCCGAGGACGCCATTGAGGAGGGGGTGTTTGCCCACAACCTGATGGGGTCCTTCCAGTCCGGCATCAACCACGGCAGCGCCCAGGTGATGCGGGACCAAATAGCTCGCCGCGGCTTGGGTATGCCCCGCAGTTAAGTCATTGGCCGGTAAACCAGACCTATAGCCGCTTTGCGCTGCCCTTCCGGTGAAAGCGAAAAAGCGGCTAATTGCTAATTAAGGTAATCTAAGGGAGCTTATGGACGTACTGCCTAACGAAGAAGAACAGATGGTCAAGAACTTGGCCCGGGAGTTCCTGGAGGCCGAGTGCCCGCCGCGCCTGGCCCGGGAAATGGAAAAGGACGACTTGGGCTATCCCCCGGAACTGTGGCGGCAGTTGGCTGACTTGGGTTGGCTGGGTATTTCCTTGCCGGAGGAACACGGCGGCCAGGGATTACCTCTTACTTACCTGGGCATCATCATGGAGGAAGTGGGCCGGGCCATTGCGCCGGCGCCGTTCCACTCCACCGCGGTTCCGGCCCTGACCCTTGCCGAGGCCGGAACCGCGGAGCAGCGAAGTCAACTATTGCCGCGGGTTAGTCGGGGCGACCTGATTCTCGCTTGGGCGTTCACCGAGCGAACCCCCCGTTTCCGTCCCGAAACCATCCACGCCGAGGCCGTCCTGGACGGGAACGACTTCATCCTCACCGGAACCAAGATGTTCGTGGATAACTTTAACGTCGCCGAGAAATGCTTGGTAGCTTGCCGCACCGCTCCCGCCTCCGACGAGAACGACGGCCTGTCGTTGCTGCTGGTGGACACCGCCAGCCGGGGCGTGTCCCACACGCCGCTGACCACTTTAGCTAAAGACAAGCAGAGCAAGGTCTTCTTTGACCGGGTTCGGGTTCCTCAAGAAAACTTGGTTGGCCCTCTGAACCAGGGTTGGCCGGTGGCGCAGCGAATGCTGGACCGGGGAACGGCCCTGTTGTGCGCCCAGATGGTAGGCGCGGCCCGCAAGGACGCCGAGATGGGCATTGACTACGCCAAGAACCGGGCCGCTTTCGGCCGGCCCATCGCCGCCTTCCAGTCCATTCAGCACATCTGCGCCGACATGATTTTGTGGGTAGATGGCGGGCAGCTGCTCACTTACGAAGCTTTATGGAAAATGGACCAGGGATTGCCCGCTTCGGTTGAAGTGTCCCAAGCCAAGGCTTTCTGCAACGACAAATGCGAAGCCGTGGTGCGCTCGTCCCAGGTGATTCACGGCGGAATGGGTTTTATGATGGAGTTTGACCTGCATCTCTGGTTCCGCCGGGTTACCGCCTGGACAATGCGGCTAGGCACCAGCTTCGAGCATCGCGCCCGAATAGCCCAAGCCTTGCTGGACCAGCCCGGCCGAGTCAGACTGGGAATGAACCTTTCGCCGGTGGTCTAGTCAGGAAACTGGGGCTGACCCGGCCTCATCGCCAACCCGCAAAACGAGGAGAAAGGAAACTATGGCAAAAGACCCGGTATGTGGTAAGGAAATTGACGAGGCCGAGGCCCGCGCCCAAACCGGCCAGACCATGCATGGCGCCTCGGAAGTTGACCCGCAGCAAGGAACCCGCAGCTTCCACAACGGTCAGTGGTACTACTTTTGCGGCCTGGATTGCCGCACCAAGTTTCTGGCTACCCCTATGACCTATCTGGAACAAGCCGGGGCCTGAACGCTGCCACCCTTCGTTCTACCGCTCACTCGAAACTTGTTGCAAGACAGAACCGAGAGAACCCTTCCCAGTTTCGGCAACCTTTGTTGGTATATTCCTTGCAGCGACCAGCGCAAACCGGGGAATCCGGTTTTGGTTGACCAGAAGCCTGGTTTATAAGGTAGCCCGCCAGAGAAACTGAGGAGGTTCCGCAATGAAGGTTATAAAAGGTCAGTCTAAAAAGCGTCTCATAATAACTCTCCCAGCTTTGGCCGCCGTCCTGCTATTCTTGTTCACTGCTTGCGGCAGCACGGAGTCGGACCTTAGCCGGGGCAGCAGCGAATCCGCCGCCGGCGGCGAAGAGTCTGGTACGCAGTTTGCATTGAATGAAACTTTCGACTATGTTCGAGCCGGCGCTCGGCTGGTTCTGTCCTATGACTCGACGGTCAATGCTTTCATTGACACAGTTGAGAACACCACCGGCGTCTCCCTGAAGCAGGTTCGGGTCGAAGTTCACCTTTCCAACGGAACCGAGCTGGGGCTGTCAGCCCCGGTTGACTTGGCGCTTGGACAAGTGGTTACCGTTACTCTCTTGGCAACCAGCCAACCCTTCACAACCTGGGGGGCCCATCCGGAAGTCGGCAGCGGTTCGGGGGGCTGGCGAACATAACGGCGAATCCGAATACGGCGAGCATGAAAGCGGTTCCAAGCTTGGGGAGCACATTGGGGAGCGCCGTAACGAGGCCGAGTACAGAGAACATCGGGGCGGATGAGCAGTATAATCTCCCCGGGCCTGATAACTGGTCAGTCAGCGTCAAGGCCAGCCCACGCTGGTCGGTTAGGGCGATGCAGCAGCGGAGTTAAAGCAGGAGGCTAAAATGCACGTTGGATTGGTAATGGAATGCGACTATCGAACCGGGGTAACGCAGGAGGAGGCTTTTGACGAAGCCTTTGCGATGGCGGAAACCGCCGACAAGTTTGGGTTGGATGGGGTCTGGCTGGCCGAGCGGCACTTTGCTGCGCCTCGCCGTCCCACCGACGCCATGGGCGCCGGCATCCCTTCAGTGGTTTCCGTGCCCCTGGTGATGGCTAGCGCTATTGCCGGCCGCACCCAGCAGGTGCGAATCGGCACCGGCGTCAGCGTCCTGCCCCTGTGCCACCCGGTACGGCTGGCCGAGGAAGCCGCCACCGTTGACCAGGTGAGCCGAGGCCGCCTGGAGTTTGGCGTGGGCCGCAGCGGTTTTCCCCGCTCCTATGACGGCTACGGGATACCTTATGCAGAAAGCCGGGCGCGCTTTCAGGAATCCCTGGACGTGATTCTGAAGGCGTGGTCGGAGGAGCGGTTTTCCCACGAGGGGGAGTTTTTCAGCTTCAACGAACTGTGCGTTCTGCCCAAGCCGTACCAGAAGCCGCACCCCCCGATACGGATAGCGGCCACCACGCGGGATACTTTCCCGCAGGTTGGTCGCAGCGGCCATTCCGTCATCTCCGGCCTGCGGGGCTTTGACGTGCATGAAGTAGCTGAGCACCTGGAAATGTTCTGGCAGGCAAGAGAGGAGGCCGGCCACCCTGGTAAGGGCGAAGTCTTTCTGCGGGTACCTATTTACGTTGCGGAGACCGACGACCTGGGCCGCGCCGCGCCGGAAGAAAGCACGATGCGCTCTTATCGTCGTCTGGGCGGGCTGTTCAACTCCTCAACCGGCCAAGCGGGAACAACCGTCTCCGAGGAGCGCCGGGAGCGCGCCGAGCGGTTGGCTAATGTTACCTACGATGACCTGCTAAAGGACCGCTTGGCCTACGGCAGCCCGGATACTGTGGTAGAAAAGCTGATCCAACTGCGAGACCGGTTGGGGCTGAACGGGATAATCATGGAACCGAACGTGGGCGGCGGGCTGACTGTGGAACAAGTCCTTAACTCCGTTCGCCTCTACGCTCAGGAGGTGGCCCCCCGGCTGCGCTGACTTTTACCCGACAATTGGCAAACCGGAACCCTAGCGCCCAGAGGAAGCCGCCCCGCCCTCTCCGGTCAGCCTCTGGAAAAAGTCCGGTGGAACTTCCTCGCCCTCGTTTACTGGCGGCCAGGCGCGGATGTAGTATTCCCGGCCCAGGATACGGTGGGCGGCTTGGCGCGGCGCTCGGTCATAGGGCCAGTCCGGGGCAACCTGGGTGCGATGGCTCAAAATGCAGCCCATCTTAACTTCCAGCTGGGCCGATACGTCCAACTCCAGACTAATGTCCTCCGGCGGCGCCCCGTCGTTGGACCGCTCCGGGTCGGGTAAGGGGAAGTCGATGCCATAGGCGCGCAGAGTTTGCGCCCACTCCAAGCGAAACCCCCGGGGCCGAGCGCTGTAGAAAAGCCGCTGCGGAGCAAAGGGGGTTACCCCATTGACCAGGTGCTGGGGGTAGGCCGTTGGGTCTGCCGCCCGCCGGAAAGCCTCGGTAGTGTGCCGGCAGATGGCGATGTGGTCCGGGTGTCCATACAGCCCGGCCGGGTCAAAGGTCAGCGCCACTTGAGGTCGGAAGCGGCGGATTTCTTCCACCAATCGCTCTATTATCACGGCGGCCGGCGCATTTACAAAGGCCTGGGGATGCTGGTTAGGCGGCGTGCCGGCCATTCCCGAATCCCGGTAATGCAGTACGATGTGGTCGGTCAGTCCCAGGATGCGGACGGCGCGGGCCAGCTCAACCCGGCGCACCGATCCCAGCGTATCCGGGGTAGCCGATCCGGGCTGCCGGATTTCTCCTTCTTCGCCCAAGGTCGCCGTTATCAGACGCACCTGCACCCCCCGGGCGGCGTGAGCGGCCAGGGCGCCTCCCACCGGGAAGGCTTCATCATCCGGGTGCGCAAAACAAGCCAACAAGCGAAAATCAGCCATGCGCCTTCAATCCTGAAATGCCTGGAATACCGGAAAATAGCTGCTGAGCGACCGTCCGCCAACGAGTATAGTATAGCAAGTAGTGCGCCTAATGGCATCAGATTATGCTAAAATCTATCGGGCAAAGCTGGATTCGCTCCAGTAAGCGAAACTGGTGAACGTGTGAACGTGTGGAGGCTCAAGTTCGTATGGTAACTACCGCCCGCCCCAACAAAGACGCCCTTTCCAATGCCATCGACATTTACCGGGACGCCATGCGCCCCTTCATCCTGCGCAATTTGCGGCAGGCGCCCGGCGTAAAGGTAGAAGAGGCTATAATCTCCGCACTGAGAGACCGCCGGGCGGATGAAATAAGACAGCAACTGCGTCAAGGCAGTCGGGTTGAGGACTTGATTGACGTCAACGATTTTCTGAACTTGGTAAGGAGGCATTGGAGCGACCTATTCGACAACCTCTTCGGCGGCGACCGGGTGGTTCAGAGCGAAATGGATTTAATCAGCGGGGCGAGGAATAAGGTGTCGCACCCCGGCTCCCAAGACCTGGATACCGAGTACACCAAGACGCATCTCTACCACATCGCCAGCGTGCTGGGAAAAATCAACGCACCGGAACAGAAGCGGGCCGTAGATGATATTCGGACCGGTATCGCCGTCCCCACTCCCGCCGCGGCTGACGCCGAAGCGAAGGCCGACCGGCAACTAGCGGCGGAGCAGCCCCGTCCGGCGGAGCAGCCCCGCTCTCTGGCTTCCCAATTCAAGCCTTGGCGCGAGGTAATCCGTCCTAACCAGGAAATCGCCCAGGGCAGCTACCGGCAGGCGGAGTTCGCCGCCGACTTGCAGCAGGTCTATGACGGGCGGGCTGAAGCGACTCAGTATGGCAGCCCGATGGACTTCTACGACCACACCTACATCACTTCCGGCATCCGCGCGCTTTTAGTCAACGTCTTGAAGCGTTTGGCTGGGAAGGGCGGCGACCCGGTTATCCAGACCAGGACCGGGTTCGGCGGCGGCAAGACCCACAGCCTCATTGCCTTGTACCACTTGGTGCGTAGCGCCAGCGTCCTGCTGAACGCCCCGCCCGGCGCGGGCGACCGGGTTCGCGCGGAAATGAGCGCCATCATGCAAGAGGCCGGCTATGACGATAACCCCGACGCCTTGGGCGAAGTGGCCGTGCTGGACGGAACATATCTCTCCACCACGGATCCCGACAAAACCACCAACGGCGACCCGCTGAACACCCTCTGGGGAGTTATGGCCTGGCAACTGGACGGGCAGCCCGGTTACGACTTAATCGGCGAAGCGGCCCGGCAAGGCACTGCGCCCGGCGGCCAGCAGTTGGACGCCCTGTTCGAGGCCGTTGGGCCCTGCGTCATCCTGATTGACGAGCTGGTGGCCTACGTCCGCAACGCCGGCCCGGCCCAGGACAACATCTACACCTTTATCCAGGCGCTGACCCAATCTGTCCGCCGGTGCAAGGATGCCGCCCTGGTGATTACCTTGCCGCAAAGCCTGATCGAGGCCGGGGCTGAAGGCGGCGCCGAAGCTTTAGACCGCCTGGAAAGCCTGCTCGGCCGCATCGAGGCCGTCTGGGAACCTTTGGCGGTTAACGAGACCTTCGAGGTGGTGCGCCGTCGGCTGTTCGGCGAGATTACCGATACGACCGCCCGGGACCAGACCTGCGATGCCTTCGTCAGAATGTATTCCCGCGACCGGGCCGAATACCCCCAGGGAGTGACGGAGCGGAACTACCTGGAGCGGCTGAAGGAGTGCTACCCGATCCACCCGGAAATCTTCGACCGGCTCTATTCCGACTGGTCGTCCATACCCGGATTCCAGCGCACCCGCGGCGTCCTGCGGATGATGGCCGACTGCGTCAGCCGCCTCTACCTGAACAACGACCGCTCGCCCCTGATTATGCCCGGCGACCTTCCCTTAAGCGACGAACGGTTAGCTAACGAGTTTAACCGCCTGCTTCCCGGCGAGTGGGGGCCGGCGCTCTCGGAGGTGGACCGCGATCATTCCCGCACCGACCACATCGACCAGTCTTCCCAACGCTTCTCCGAGGTCGGGGGAGCGGCCCGGCGCATTGCCCGCGCCGTGTTTCTAGGCAGCGCCACCAGCGGCGCCACCCGGGGCATCGACCAGCGGCAGATTCACTTGGGCGTGGTTCAGCCGGGGCATGGCTACGCCCGTTACAACGAGGCCTTGGCCCAAATGACCGGCGCCCTCTATTACCTGTACCAAACCGACAGCCGGTACTATTTTCACGCCGAGGAGAACCTGAACAAGGTAGCTAACGACCGGGCCAACGCCCTCGACCAGCGCGCCATTGACGATCACATTATCCGGAAGCTGGGGGAAGCGCGGCATCGCCGGGCGGACGTTATCATCTATGCCGGCAATACCGCCGATGTACGCGACGACGACACCGTGCGGCTGGTGACCCTGCCCCCCAACATGGCCCTGCCCAGCCGGACCGCCGACGAGGATACCGCCACGCCGGAAGCCCGGAAAATCCTGGAGCAACGCGGCGAGGCGTCCCGGATCCGCCGCAATACTCTGCTTTTCCTGACCGCCAAGCGGGACGAGGTTCGCAGTCTGCGGAACGAGGTCGGAAAATACCTGGCCTGGGACTCGATAATCAGCGGCGATACGAAAATATCGAACCTGGCCGGCAACCGTCTTAGCCAGGCCCAAGCCGAAGCCAGCAGCTCCGACCAGAGCGTGCAAACCGCCCTGGTGCGCGCCTACCGCTGGACTTTGAAACCGGTACAACCCGACCCGCAGCAGGCAAGGTACGACTTCAACCAAGCCCAAACCGATCCTTCGGCCACCGGCGAAATCTTCGAAAGCGCCTTCAAGAAGTTCGTTGACGAAGAGGCGCTGGTGGAAACTATCTCTCCAACGTCCCTCAGCAGTATGCTGGAGCAGTATGTCTGGAACCGGGAAGACGCTGGGGAGCGCATCAGCGTTGATGACCTGTGGAACCTGCTTACGGCCAACGTTTACCTGCACCGGCTGCGGAACCGGGAGGCGCTGGAGCAGAGCATCCGGCAAGGCGTGGCGGAAAAGGCCTTCGGGTATGCCGACCGCCACGATTACGACCAGGGCCACTACGCAGGCTTGCGCTACGGCGAAGACGCAACCGACAGGCTGGTTCGGGAGAGGCCTAACCGAGGCTTCCTGGTGCATCCCCGGGTGGCGGCGCAGCAGCAGGCAGCGGAGCGGGCGGCGGCGGCGAAGGCGGATATGGCGGCAACGGCGGAACCCGGCGGATATATCGTTTCCCGGGAAACGAACCCGGACACCGGCCAGCTTACCCTTGATGACCGGTCGGCGCCGTCGCGGCCCGCGGCGCCCCGCCGCATTGTCGCCCGCAAAACCACCACCGGGCCGGACCTTTCCCTGGACGACATCAGCAATCTCCGGGATGAGATTATCCGCAACCTCAGCGACGACGGCGGTGAAATCACGGTGGAGATTACCGTCTCCGCCCGCAAGCCGGACGGCTTCTCTGAGGCCATCGTCCGCTCGGTGCGCGAAAACAGCTCCCAACTGGGCCTGGAGTTTAACGCAGAGGAATTATGACTACTCAACCGCCCTACCGCCGGAAGCTGATTGAAGTGGACCTGCCCCTGGCCGACATTAACCGGGAGTCGGCCCGGGAGAAGTCCATCCGCCACGGCCACCCCTCGACCCTGCACCTGTGGTGGTCTCGCAAGCCGCTGGCCGCCTGCCGCGCCGTCATCTTCGCCAGCCTGGTGGACGACCCGTCGGCCTGCCCGGAGGAGTTTCCTACCGCCGCCGCGCAAGGCGCCGAACGGGAACGGCTGCACAACCTCATCCAGCGGCTGGTGGTCTGGGAGAACAGCAGCGACGCGAACCTGTTAGCTGAAGCTCGTTACGAAATCGCCCGCTCCGTGGCCCGCTCCCACGGCGAACCGGCCCCCGATCGAGGCCGCCCGGCCGCCGTGCTGGACTACCTGAACCGGCAAGCCCAGCCTATTTATGACCCTTTTTGCGGCGGCGGCTCCATCCCGCTGGAGGCCCAGCGGCTGGGCTTGCGGGCTGTCGGCAGCGACCTGAACCCGGTGGCCGTGCTGATTACCAAGGCTCTGATTGAGCTGCCGCCCCAGTTCGCCAACCGTCCGCCGGTGAACCCGGAAGCCAACCGGATGGGGATGACCGTGGGCCAGGGCAAGCGTCAAGAGCAGGTTCCCTGGCGGGGCGCCGCCGGCCTCGCCGACGACATCCGCTACTACGGCGGCAAGATGCGAGAAATGGCCTGGGAGCGCATCGGCCACCTCTACCCTAAAGTCCCGCTGCCCCAGGGCGGCGCGGCAACGGTCATTGCTTGGCTCTGGGCCCGCACCGTCCCCTGCCCCAACCCGGCTTGTGGCGTGGCAATGCCGCTACTGCGTACTTTTCAGATATCCAAGAAGCAGGGGAACGAGCATTGGACCCGGCCGGTGGTGGACCGGGACGCCCATACAGTCTCCTTTGTGGTGCAGGATCACGACGATGGCGTCCTGGCCGAAGGCACGGTGAACCGCAACGGCGCCACCTGCATCGCCTGCGGCAGTGTCTCGCCCCTCGCCTACGTACGGGAGCAAGCGAGGGCCGGGCGTATGGGGGAGCAGATGACGGCCATTGTCGCTGAAGGAGATAGAAAGCGGCTGTTCCTGTCGCCTACCGAGGCGCATATTGAGACGGCCCTGTCCGCCGAACCGGACGAGCGTCTCGTGCCGCAACAGCAAATGCCCACGACCGCTTACAAGATAAGCGGTCGTGGGTACGGCATCAAAAATTGGTATGAACTTTTTACCAAAAGACAACTATTAGGAAGAAGTACTCTCAGTGAACTCCTCTTTCAAGAAATTAGCGAGTTATTGGTTAAGGATGGAGCAACAGAGAAGTATGCCAACACCGTTCGCACGTACTTGGCCTTGGCTATCAGCAGAGATGCGAATAGACGTTCTAGGTTCAATATCTGGGATAACTCCGGCCACTTTGTGGCCGGAGTTTTTGGCCGTCAGGCAATCCCAATGGTATGGGATCCTCCAGAGTGTAACCCATTTTCACAATCAAGTGGGAATTGGTCGGCTGAAGTCGAGTGGATTGTTAGAGTCATACAGCGCCTTCCGTTGGATGTTAACAACGGCAAAGCACATCAAGCCGACGCTTCCACTTCAATTTACGCCGAGGGAGGCCCGGTCATAGTTACCGACCCGCCCTACTACGACAACATCAGCTACGCCGAACTCTCCGACTTCTTCTACGTTTGGTTGCGTCCGCTGCTCCGAGACATTTATCCTGACCTGTTCGCCGGCATTCTAGCGCCACTAGAAGAGGAAATGATTTCGGCTCCCCGATTTGAGAACACTCGGGACAGATTCGAGAAACTACTAAACCGAACGTTGAAACTTATTCGGGAACGCTGTTCCCCGGAGTTTCCGTCGTCCATTTTCTACGCCTACAAACAGCAGGAAGAACAACGGGAAGGGCGAACCTCCACCGGTTGGGACACGATGCTGACGGCGCTGATTAACGCTGGGTTCCAGATAAACGGCACTTGGCCGATGCGAACAGAATATACGGGTAATCTCAAGGCAAAAGTTAACGCTCTGGCGTCATCCGTAGTCTTGGTGTGCCGGCCGCGGCCGGCGGATGCGCCGGTGGCGACCCGGCGGCAGTTCCTGGATGCGCTGGAAGCGGAGTTGCCGCAGGCTTTGGCGCAGCTTACGCAGGAAAGCCACATCGCCCCGGTAGATTTGGCGCAGGCGGCCATCGGGCCGGGTATGCAGATCTATTCCCGTTACCGCCGGGTGGAGACCATCGGCGGGGAGCTGGTGCCAGTGCGGGAGGCGCTGGCGAACATCAGCCGGGTCATCGCCGAGTATGACCAGCAGCTGCAGGGCGAGTTAGATTCGCCGTCCCGCTTCTGCCTTGAATGGCTCGAGGAAAATGAGCTCCGCGCCGGCCTCTACGGCCAGGCTGAGACCCTGGCGCAGGCCCATAATGTGGCGGTGGCCGACCTGCGAACCAGAGGACTGCTGACCGCCGGCGCCGGCGTGGTACAGCTGCTGCCAGTGGACGATTACGGCCCGGAACGCCCCCCGAGCATGGGCGATATGACCGCCTGGGAGGGCGCTTGCCGCATGGCCTACCACCTGAACCGGGAAGATAGCGGGGGGCGCGGCGTTGCGGGCGCGGCGGAGGTGTACCGGGCGATGGGCAGCAACGCCGATGCGGTGGAACGCCTCGCTCGCCTGCTCTACAACCACCACGACCGCAAGGGCGACTCCCGCCCCTCGGTGATTTTCAACAACCTGGTTACCGAGTGGCCGAAGATTCAAGCGAAGGCGCAGCAGCCGGAACAGGGCCAGATGATTAGATGAAGGAGCCGGAGCCGGGTTTGGCGCCCACGCCCTTCGGGTTGAAGTACCGACTGGAGCGGGAACGACGCCCGTTCAACCAGGCCGAGGTGCGCCGTCTGCCCCGAAACCGAACCGGCGTTTACGCCCTGTGGCTCAAGTCGGGAATCGGGGCCGGGCATCAGTGCATCTATGTGGGGATGTCCGGGGCCTGCTTGCAGCGGCGGCTATTGCAACATCTGCGACGGGAAACCAACCCGAAGCTGGCCCGCCCGCTGCGGCTGTTCCGCGACCTCCTAGAGTTCTCGGCGGTTTTCACCCAGGGCCGGCAGGAGACCGGGGAGCTGGAAGCCGCCGTCATCCAGGCCTGGCAGCCCGCCGCTAACCGCAACAAACTGGGCTGAGAGGGCCGGGGAGAACGCCGGCGCCCAACCGTACAGCCGTCAACCGCCTTCCTCCACCCCGCCAACCGCCTTCCGGGGCCGACCCGCTGGCCTAATACGGCCTAATGCGGCGGCGCTGCTACTCCTTTCCTTAGTCCTGGCTCTAGTCCTGGAAGTGGGGCATTACCTCGGTGGCGAACAGTTCCAGGGAGTCTTTGACCTTCTGGCTTTCGATGCCGCCGTAGTTGGTAAAGAAGATGATATTCTCTACGCCGGACTGCCGCAGCCGTTCCACCCGCTCGGCCACCTGGTCCGGCGCGCCGAACAAGATGACCTTTTCGGCCATGTCTTCGTAATTAAAGGTGGTTTCGGCGGCGAAGCGGCGGCGGTACTGCTGATAGTTTTCGGGCAGCAGTTCGCCTCGCCGCTCCGGGGGAGCGCCTACCTCGTCGCCGGTGGTCTTGAACCACATAAAGGGTTCCTCGGCGTCGCGGCGGGCCTGTTCCGGGGTCGGGGCGGTGTACATCGCTCGGGCCACCTTGACCCGGGCCGGGTCATAGGCGCCGCCGGCCTCGCCCACGGCGCCCTGGTAGTAGGCCACTTGCTCCCCCACCTGGTCCAAGGTCAGGCCCTGGCCTACCAGCAGGTTCCAGCCGTTCTGGGCGATGCGGTCCATACTGGAGGGGCTGGCGGCGGCTACCCACAGCGGCGGGTGGGGCGACTGGATCGGCTTGGGCTGCACCGTCATATCGTTGAAAGTCCAGAACTCGCCCCGATGGTCGAAGGGTTCGGCGCTGGTCCAGGCTTGGGTCATTACGCCGATGGACTCCTGGAACCGGCGGTCGGCCTCTTCCATCGGGATGTTGAACTTGTGGAACTCGCCCCACTGGTAGCCCCGGCCCACGCCCAAGTCCAAGCGTCCGTTGCTGAGCAGGTCAACCGTAGCGGCCTCCTCAGCAATCTGGATGGGATTGTGGAAGGGCAGTACGGTTACCGCGGTGGCCAGGCGGATGCGGCTGGTCAGACCAGCCAGATAGGCCAGCACCGACAGGGAGGCGGAGACGATGCCGTGCCGAGAAAAGTGATGCTCGGTCATCCAGACCGAATCATAGCCCAACTGTTCGGCCCAAAGCACCTGCTCCAGGGCGTCCCGGTAGTACTGGTTCTGCTTGGAAGGGTCGGGCAACTGCACCGAGTGGAAGAGGCCAAATTTCATCGAATATCACCTATTGCAATAAGGTCTGATTAGTTACGTCTAAAGGGTGGAGTCGAGGGTAAAGGTAAGGTAAGAGAGCGGCGCTGACTACAAGGCCTGCCAATAGCGGCGTCCTTCCAGGCGCGCCACCTTGCCAAAGCCGGGGTAGGGGAAGTGACCGATTATCCCCAGCATCCCTTCCCGCTCCAGTTGTTCCATCAGAGAGCGGCGGGTAATGCGGGTCTGCTCCGGGTCCATATCGGCCCGGGAAACCCAGTGGGTCTCCTGCACCTGAGCCTGATTGTGGATGGCGTCGCCCAAAATCAGGGCCTGCTCACCCTGAGAGCTTATCCGAATGCTCATGTGGCCGGGCGTGTGCCCCGGCGAGGGAATGGCGGTCAGCTCGCCGGTTAGGATATGCTCGCCGTCCATAAACTCAATCAAGCCCAACTCCTCCAGCGGCCAGACGGTGGTGGCCGCGTTGGGAAAGCGGGCGGGCATCACCGCCGGATCGTGGCAGGCCGCCCAGTCCTTGGCGCTGAGCCAGTAGCGGGCGCGGGGAAAGGTAGGCTCAAAGGAGTTGCCGGAGCCATCGCCGCCCGCTGGTCGGGGGGTCAAGTTCCAGCCCACGTGGTCCCGGTGCAAGTGGGTCATCACCACCATATCCACATCGGAGGGCTGGAGGCCATGCGCCTGGAAGTCTTGCATCAGCTCGCCCCAGGGAGTTTCCGGGGCGTCGGCCGGCCGGGCGCCCATGCCGGTATCCACCAGAATAGTGCGCCCTTCGGAACGGATCAGGTAGGAGGCCAGGTTGAAGCGCACCTTATGCTCCGGGGTGAGATGCTGCCTATAGGGCTGCCATTCTTCATCCGACTGGTGGTCAGGAAAGAAGTTGCACAAGTCAAACTCCAGGATGCCGTCGGACAGGGAGGTAATCTCCACTTTCCCGACCCTAACCTGATTACTGGGCATAACCAGCCTCCCAAGGGGCAAAATACGAGAACTGACGAGAACCGAGGCGAATCCGGAGTCTATTTTAACACATAAGAAAGGGAAATCCCCCTTCCCGTTTTTGCGGGAAGGGCATTAAGGTCCGGGAGAAACGGCAAACCAAGGGAAATTCTCGTTGCGGCGAAAGCGGTAAGGGCGACGGGATGGCTTTAGTTACTCGGATTACCCTGGAGAATTTCACCCACCGCGGCAGCCACGGCGACTTTGCGATTGTCCTGGATTGGGATTTCCCGCTCCAGGGTAGCAACCGAGGGCCGTCTGGGGTAGTATGTAGGTCAGATTGTCTCCGAGGAGCTGGGCCAAATGAAGAACAAGATATACCAAACCTTTGATGCGGCGGTGGCCGACGTGGCCGACGGTTCGGTATTTATGTCCCCGGGCTTTGGCGGCGTGGGCATTCCCCGCAACCTGCTGGCCGCGCTGCACCGCCAGGGCGCCCGGGAGTTAACCGGCGTCTCCAACAATACCGGCACGCTGGACGAGAAGGTGGATGTGGGGACGTTGATTGCCGCCGGGCAGGTGAAGAAGATGTATGCGGCCTTTACTGCGCCGACGCACCCATCGCAGGTAACCCCTTTTGTGCAGATGTATAACAACGATGAGATTGACGCCGAGCTGGTGCCGCAGGGAACGATGGCGGAACGTATCCGCGCCGCCGCTTCCGGCATTGGCGCCTTTTACACGCCGGCCAGCGTCGGCACCGAACTGGCCGAGGGCAAGGAACATCGGGAGATTAACGGCCGCACCTACGTTTTGGAGTATCCGCTCTATGCCGATTACGCCCTGGTGCGGGCCTGGCGCGCCGATACCTTTGGCAACCTTCAGTTCCGTATGGCAGCCCGCAACTTCAACCCGATTATGGCGATGGCCGCTCGGATCACGGTGGTGGAGGTGGAGGATGCGATAGCGCCGGCGGGAGAATTGGACCCGGACAAGATTCACGTCCCCGGCGTGTATGTGGACCGTCTGGTGCAGATTCCGACCGACGGGATATGGGACTGACCGATACTTCTCGGCTTGGAGCAAGGATAAGCGGCAGGAACGGAACGGAAAGGGCTAGACTCGCCGATTTTCAAGGAGCGATTAAATGGCTACGGATAAACCCCGACTGCAACGACAAGCGATGTGCGACCGGCTGGCGATGGAGTTTCAGGATGACTGGATTGTAAATCTGGGCGTGGGGATGCCCACCCTCTGCTCCAACTACGTTGACTCCAACAAGGACTTGGTCTTTCACTCGGAGAACGGCGTTATCGGTTACGGCCCGCTGGCCCCGGCCGGCGCGGAGGATAAGCACCTGGTCAACGCCGGCGGGCAGAACGTTACCGCCGTGCCGGGGATGGCGATTGTTCACCACGCCGATTCCTTTGCCCTGATTCGCAAGGGGATGGTGGATGTTACGGTGATGGGGGCCTATGAGGTAGCGGAGAACGGCGACTTCGCCAATTGGCGCATCCCGACCCGCAAGGGCGGCGGCATCGGCGGCGCCATGGACTTGGCCGCCTGCGCCAAGCAGGTGTTCATCGCCATGGAGCATTGCACCCGGGAAGGGCAGCCGAAAATGCTGAAGCGCTGCGCCTTGCCCATCACCGCTCCGGGCGTGGTAACCCTGGTGGCCACCGATCTGGGCCTGTTCCAGGTAACGCCGCAGGGATTTGAGCTGCGGGAACACGCGCCCGGCTGGTCGCCTGAGGAAATCCAGGAATTGACTGAGGCCACGCTGATCGTCCCCGACGACTTAAAAGAGTTCAGGTTTCGGGAGTAGAAGGGGGTACCGACCCGGTTTGTTGACGAGCAACACTCTGATGAGGAGGAGGGTATGGTTCTACCGAGCGGGGAACCATCTTCGCAAAGTGGCGAGAAGCTTTTGGAAAGCCCGGTCTTGGCAGCCGGCGAGGCTTACCCTTTTCGCCATCTCCTCGTACAGACTCGCGGATCTCGGGATTCTCTTCTGGAATAATATGGCATCAATCGCCGCTTTTGGGTCGGCCGGCTTGACCGTGCCGCTGGATAAATGGTTGTTGGCCGTTAGCCAGTTACGTATTGGCTCAGAACCGGGCCATAGAACGGCTTGTTCCAGGTGCCTGAATGCCCTTCCAAATAACCATGCTTCCAACTCTGGCTCGATGACGATAACGGAAACGCTGTCCAACTCCCATCCGGCGCCTTCGATTTTATCCTCCAGCTGTTTCTCCAGTTCAATGGCGGATACGTCGGATGCCACTAAAGCCTTGTTATAGCTGCCCCGAAGCTGACGCAAGAATGAGTCAGCTTCAACCCTGCAACCGGGGTCCTTCCGGGGGTGGCGATGAACGTCATACGAAATATCACCAATGCCTAAAGACGGGCGACGATGGTTTAGTAATGTCTCGATGGTCTTCTGCAACTGGGCGTCGGCCGTCAGAACAAATAAGTCTTTAGCAATCGGCGTTGCCATTAAGCAAGGATCCCCGAGGCAAAAAACGTTCCCAAGTCAATTTTAGACTGCCAATTGCGAAGATACGGATGCGCAGTTCCGGGTGTAATGTCCACTTCGCCGTTGTCGGTTTTGCCGAATATGCGCAGGTGTTGGATATCCGAGACGGCCACAATCTCCGGCGAATGAGTAGCCAGCAACACTTGGGCATCGTACACGCAGGACAAAGAATTGAACAACTCCTCCAATGCGCCGGGATGTATTCCGTTTTCCGGCTCCTCGATCATATAGAGGCCGGTGGCCCGGGGCAGGTTTGCCAGCATAGTGAGAGCCATGAAGCGCAAAGTGCCGTCCGAGGCCTTCCAGGACGGCGCTTCCAGCCCGTTCTCGTACTTCAGCATCAGGTATTTGTGCCGGTCATCGGGCCGGTCAATCACCCGTACTGAATCAAGCCCTTTCAAGGCTGACTCCATGTGCCCAAACCACGACTTCGCCTTTGCTTCGTCTTGTTTCAACAAAGCGTCGGCAACCCAAGGGATGTTAGAACCATCGGGGCGTAATTCCTCGCCCATCCCCGGAGGGCTGGCCCGACGCATTCGCTCGCTGTTGAGCGCTAGACCGATTACTTTGTCGCGCAGGAAGCCAGAGACCCTGGTGGCGGCCGGGAACTTGTCGTCATAGTCGGGCAATATGGACATTGCCGAGCGGTCCAAACTGAGGGTTAATCCTGGGTTCCAGTTAACGCTGCCGGTGGCTTCCACCGTTTCGTCGTTGAATCTACTCCGTCGGCCTTCACCCATTCGGAAAACGGTGCGCCGGCCTTTGCCAGATGGTTGCAGTATGGATTGAGGCGGCGCTACCGGGTCGGGAAACAGCGGCAGTCGCTTAGCTTGGTAGGTTGACTCGAGCAATAGAGATCCCTTTTCCTCGACGAAACCGACTTTCCCGGTCTCGACATTTACGGCAACGGCCATTTCATACCGGAAGATGCAGAACGGGCGTTGCTTCGGCATCTTGGCTTGTATTTCTTCCGGCAGGCTAAACTCCAGCGCAATTTCAAACCGCTGCTCTTTAGGATTGTCCGGGCGTCCCCAGACCAAGTCGGCGAAATTGGCGGCACGGACGCGGCATGCCGCTTCCACTCCATCCCGAACCACGTCAGAGACGAACTTTATTGCATCCATCAGTGTGCTTTTGCCGCTGGCGTTGGGGCCGATGAAAACGTGAAAACGGTCCAGCGGAACGTCCACGTAGTGTAGGCAGCCGTAATTGAGCGCCTGTACCCGATTGATAATCATGATCAATACCCGTCGTGCTCCGTCGCGCCGCTCCAGCCTTGCTGCGCCAGGCGGCCAACTTCTAGTCTCCCCCTTAGAAAAAAGCCGCTCCGCCATTGACATGCAGGGTTTGACCGGTGATAAATCCGCCGTCGTCGCTGACCAGGAAGAGGCAGGCGGCGGCGATTTCCTCTGTTTGCCCCTGCCGTCCCAGGGGAATGCCGGCGGCGTTGGGAGCCTGGCTGCCCGGATACCATTCCGGGTTGGCCCGGCTGGTGTCGATGCTGCCCGGCGACACCACGTTGACCCGCACGTTATGGGGAGCGAACTCGGTCGCCAGGCTGCGGGCCAAGCCGACCAAGCCCATCTTAGCGGCGGAAACGTGGCCCCGCTGGGCGCCGCCGGCCCAGGCCCCGTCGCCGGTGAAGAAAAGCACCCGCCCAAAGTTGTTTTCCACCATTGCGGGCAGCGCCGCCTGGGTACAGTATAAGCCCCCGTCCAGCACCACACCCCGCACATACTCCCAATCCGCCACCGTCAACTCCAGAAAGGGTTTGTGGGGGCGGATGGCCGCGTTGTTGAGCAGGATGTCGATCCGGCCGAACTCGTCCAGGGCTCTTTTGACCATGCTGTCCACCTGTTCCTTGTTAGACACGTCGGCCAGGATGGGCAAGGCGCGGCGGCCCAGGGAGCGCACCGCGGCGGCCACCGCTTCCGCCTCGGCCTGGTTGCTACGGGCATTGACGATAATATCGGCTCCCTCTTCGGCGAACTTCAGGGCGGTGGCGCGGCCAATGTTCCGGCCCGAGCCAGTAATCAAGGCTACCTTGTTGTCCAGCTTTCCCATAGTCGGTATCTCCTCGTTAAAGATTTCACTTCACCCCGCAGCGCTGGCTACCCGGCATAGAGCCGGTTCAGGTTGGCGTAGCGGGCCGGGTCCAAGTCTTTGCCCCGCAGGGCCGGGTGGTCCGGGCCGTAGCGGTGGGCGCGGAACACGCCGTTCAAGGATACCCCGCCACCGGCCTCGCCAAAGAAGGGGTTGATATATTCCCAGGCGATTTCCCCAGCGGCGGTTACCTCGAAAATCCGGCCCGGCGCTCCTTCACAGATTACTGTGTTGCCGTTGGGCTGCCGCTCGGCGCTGCTGATGTTGTAGCTGAAAAAAGAGATTTCCGGCGTACCCTGATACTCCCAACCAATCTCGTTAGTCTCCGGGTCCACTTCGATAATCCGGGAGCGACTAGCGCCGCGCCGGTGGCTGCCGTTGTCAAAAATCATCACCCGCCCGTTGTCTAGCCAAGTGGGGTGATGCTGGTGATAGACTTGGCCCGGCCCCCACTTCCACCGAAACTCCCCGCTGTCCTTGCGCACAATACCCACGGTGCTGGTCTGCCGGTAACTGACCAGCAGGTCGCCCTCCGGGGTAACGTTCAACGCATTCTGGTGGCTCCACTCCTTGCGGCCCTCCAAGGGGCAGATAACGTCCTCCTCTACCCGGAGAAACTCCCACGACTTCCACTCATAGACCACTTCGCCCGCTGGGGTAATTTCCCGCACCACGTCGCCCCACAGCTGCTCCGGGTCATCGTCGGCGACAAACCCGCCCTGAACCTGGGCGGACAGCTCGGCGGGTATGGGCGACCAGAGCAAAGCCAGGGTGTTGCCGTTGGGCAGCCGCTCAAAATCGTGATGCAGGAACATATCCGAGGGGCGGTATTCCCAGACCAGGTTGCCGTCCCAGTCCAGCTCGATTAGGGACAGGGAGCGGCCGCCGAATTCCGGCCCCTCTGCGCCACCTTGGGCGGCGCGGCTGCGAAAGAGAAGATTGCCGTTAGACAGCAAATAGCCGTAAACGACCCCCTCCGGATGATACCAACGATGGCAAACCCGGCCCTCCATATCAATCAGGTTGGCGTGGTAGCCGCCCCGGTTGGCGGCTGCCAAGGTATAGCCCCGGTAGCTCTGCTGGGGGTTGTAGTGAATCAGTCCGATTTTGTGATGCCTGGACCAGCCCATAATGCCTCCCGGTTGCTTGATATTCGGTCAGTATAGATGGATAGACGGGGGAATTGTCGGATAGTCGGCGGACGGTGTCAAATAGCCGGCGCCGTACCAGAGCGTTTGGGCCTGGTTCCGGCTAAAACAGCCCTAGAGCGCTTACACCGACAACAATCATAGCAATGGCGGCGAATTTCAAGGCCAACGCCTGGCGGGTTATGGCTTCTTCCATTACCTGCCAGCGGGTCTGGCTCAGCAGGGTAGCCAGGATGAAAACAAACAACGGGGTGGTAGCCAGAAAAGCGGATACCAACGATACTGGCCCCAGGTTAGTCGCTTGCAACGCTCCCGCCACCACGACCAGCGGCAAAATACCCTCCCCTATCGTCAGCAAAAGGACGGTTTGGCGGCTCCGCATTGCGCCGAAAAGTTGCCCCCAGACCCGGGGACGAGCAAAAGGTAGAAATACTAACAGCGTACCCAGTTGCTGATAGATGAACACGGTGGAGAAGGAGCTTTCCGCCAGGGCCACCTTGGCGGCGAAGAAGCCGAGACCCAGCAGCAGCCCGCAGGACAGCAGGGCCGGCGCGCCCCGGGACAGTTGCAGCTCCGCCAGCCGGTTAGGCAGGGCCGGCAGCGATACCAGCATCGTCCCCAGCGCCACCAGGGATATGGCCGCCCACTGTAACGGGACCAACCTTTCTCCCAGGAAAAGAACTGCCAGGAAAGCCACAAAGATGGGATAAATTTGTGAAATCGCCACGGCCCGGGAGGCCTCGGCGACCTTCAATCCTACGAAGAGCAGGGCATAGCCGGCGCCCAGACTAATACCGGAAGCCAGGGCTGCCAGGACCGGGGCCGGCGCCGGCTCCCGGGGGAGACCGAAGATGGCTACTGCGCCGATAATATAAAGAGCTAGTACCAGCGCAATCCAGAGGTACAAGGGGGACAATCCGGGCAGATGGTGGTCCAAGAGGCGCTTGTCGGCCAGGTTGACCACCGCCAGAGTAGCGGCAGCGGTCAGGGCAAGGATTATCCACATTGGCGCAGTGTCCTTAACAGTTCCGGAACAGTTCCGGCAAGGGAAATGGGCATAGACCCGGGCGGACGCTAATAGTGGCACATCCCGCTGGGAGAATCAACCCGGCGCCGGACGCTAAGCCAGTGGATGACGCTCACCAGTATCGGCAGCGCGAAGGTGTAGGCCGACGGTATCCAGAAGTAACCAAACAGGCCATAATAGCTAAAGGCCGCGGCCAGCGCGACGTTGCCGACGAAGAAGGTTGCCAGGGTCCGGGTGGCGCTGCGAGTTAGGTATATCACCGCCAGGGCCGGTAGAACCATCAGCCAAGCCGAGGCGGGCGTCAGTCCCAGCAGGACGCCCGCCGCCGTTGCCGCGCCGCGCCCGCCCGGCCCCCGTAGATACACCGGCCAGCTGTGCCCGACTACCGCCACCGCGCCGGCCAGCATTGCCACGACTTGCGAATAGCTCTCCGGCAGCGGGAAACCGGGAGTTGTCGAACCGAGCAAGCCCGCCGCCGCTGCCCCCCGTACCGTCAGGATGACCGCCAAACCCTTGCCGATGTCGATGACCGCGACGCTGAAGCCGGCTTTGCGGCCCAGGATGCGGGCGGCGTTTTCCGCTCCGACGTTGCCGTCTCCCAGCTGCCGAAGGTCCTGCCCGATTAGTCGGCGCGCCAGCAACCAAGCGGTGGGAATGCTGCCAATAAGGTAGGCCGCCAGTAGGATGGCGGCAGCCAGGAATAGCGCATTCCACCAAGTCAGGAGGGGCTGAACCACTGGCTTACTTCACTCCGGGGAAGCGACCGGCCCGGTTCTTGCTCTTTGTCTTCGACCTAAACCGTTACCAGCCGGGGCGAAGCGGGGGTACACCAGTGCCGGTATTTGTCGTTGCGGCCCACTACGATGTCGAAATACATCCTTTGCAGCTTGCTGGAAATCGGCCCCGCCTTTCCGCCCGCGATGTTGCGGTTGTCAAGCTGCACCACCGGCGTCAGGTGGGCCGCCGTGCCGGTCAGAAAAACCTCGTCGGCCAAGTAAAGCTCGCTGCGGTCAATGCTCCGCTCCTCCAGCTCCAGCCCCAGCTCGCTCTGGGCCAACTGGATAATCGTATCCCGGGTAATGCCGGGCAGCACGTTGTCTTCCAGCGCGGAGGTTATCAGACGGCCGTCCGCTACCATAAACACGTTCTCCCCGGAACCCTCGCAAACGTGCCCGTCGTGGTTAAGAATAATGGCCTCGTCAAAACCCGCCAGGGTGGCCTCGGTCTTGGCGAGAATGCTGTTGACGTAGATGCCGCAGATTTTCAGCCGGGCCGGAATCATCGGGTCGTCCACCCGCCGCCAGGAGGAGGTGCAGCAGCGAAGCAGGTCGGAACCCAGATAGTTGCCGAAAGGCACCGTAACCAAGGTGAAGTCGCTTTCCAGTTCCTGGAGCTTCAGGTTAGCTACCAGCTCGGCGCTCTTGTAAACCAGCGGGCGGATGTAGATGTCTTGGCGGTGGCCGTTGCGTTCCACCAATTCCACCGTAATGTCGCACAGGTCTTTCGCTGAGTAGGGGATGTCCAGCAACAACAGACGGCAACCCCGCAGCAGCCGTTCGTAGTGTTCCCGCAGCCGGAAAATGTTGACCATTCCCTGCTCCTCATTCCAATTGCCGCGGATGCCCTCGAACACCCCGGTCCCGTAGTGCAGGGCGTGGGTCATAACGCTAACTTTGGCCTCGCTGAGGGACACGTAATTCCCTTTAAAAAAGGCCGAAAGCTCACCAACTTGCCGACTGGATTCGCCTGTACTCACGACATACCCCCACTGGCCCGGCGGCCAAGTTTTGGCAAGATTATAATCGGATTTCCCCTATCAGCACAAGAGATAGCCTCTGTCAGGGACGGCCGGGCCCAGGACTCTAAACCATTGAAGGCTCTCCGGTCAGTTATCATCCTGGCGTTCCCCTCCGGTGTTTCCCCTCGCTCAAGCCCTCTTCCCAGAGAATCGGGAGAAGGAGATAGTTGGGTTCCCGGCCGGACTATTCATCCGCTCCGCTTCTCTCTGCCAGGCAAGCGCTCGACTACGTCGGCGAAAGGGCATGAAAATACCTTCGCAACCCAGTATAATAATAGGTGAGGCGAATATATTGCCAGGCCTCCCAGCCTACTACTCATTGAGGAGGTTGTTGCTATGCAAATCTTTGATTACATGAGCCGATACGGCTACGAGCAACTGGCGATGTTTACCGAGCCGTCGGCGGGGCTGAAGGCCATTATCGTCATCCACGATACTACCCTGGGGCCGGCCTGCGGCGGCACCCGCATCTGGCCCTACGCCAGCGAGGAGGAAGCAATCCACGACGCGTTGCGACTGGGTCGGGCCATGACCTATAAGGCGGCGGCGGCCGGCCTCTCCTTGGGCGGCGGCAAGGGAGTGATTATCGCTGACTCCCATACCCAGAAAACCGAGGCTCTGCTCCGCGCCTACGGCCGCTTTGTGGACACCTTGGGCGGACGCTATCTGACCACCACCGACGTGGGCAGCGCCGGCCGCGACCTGGAGTACATCAGCCAGGAAACCGACCACGTGGCGGGCCTGCCCCGGTCCTTGGGGGGCAGCGGCGACACCTCCGTTATGACCGGCTTGGGCATCTATATGGCGATGAAAGCCTGCGCCCGGGAAACTTGGGGCGCTGACTCGCTGCGCGGCAAAAAGGTGGCGATGCAAGGCTTTGGCAAGGTGGGATACCATACAGCCCACCACTTGCTGCAAGAGGACGCTCAATTGGTGGTTACCGACGTTTACGACAGCGCGCTGGACCAGGCCCGGAACTTGGGCATCCAAGTAGTGGCTCCCGAGGATATTTACGACGTGAAGAGCGACATCTTCTCCCCCTGCGCTCTGGGCGGAACGCTGAACAGCGCTACCATCCCTAGACTTACCTGCCGGGTGGTGGCCGGCGGCGCCAACAACCAACTTTTGAGCGACGCCGACGGGGAGGAACTGCACCGGCGAGGCATCCTGTACGCTCCCGACTATGTGGTCAACGCCGGCGGCATCATCAACGTTTCCGCCGAGGTGGGTATGGCCTACAACCCAGAGGTAGCCCGGGAAAAGACGGAACGCATCTACGAGGTTATGGAACGAGTAATTTATACTTCCAAGCAGGAGGAAATCCCCACTGCCCTGGCCGCCGACCGCCTGGCTGAGGAACGGCTGGCCTCTGTCCGGAACATTCGGGGCAGCCGGACTATCGGACGGACCGGCTACCGCCCTCGATGAGCCGGCCTCCCCGATATTCGGTTAACCGAATATCGGCTAACCGGCAGGAGCGGGTTTGAAACCCGCTCCTGCTTCGTCCTACCTCAGCAGACTTCCAGTTCTCGAACCGTTCCCCTTCTTCGGTCGTAACCCTCAATCCCCTTACCGACAAGGCGGCTTGAAAAGTGGCTTGGCCCAGACCCTTTGCCGCTCCTTGAGCCGCTGCGAGCAACTTCAGGCGCCCTCGCGGCGCAGCTTTAGGTGGCCGGGATGAAGCCGGTATGGCGTTGATGTCCGCCGATGCCGCAGGGGCCGGGCGGTAAAGGAGTTGAGACTGGTATTCAGCATAGCGGCGGCGGGCAGGCGGAGTTGGCCGTCGGCGAGCAGATCGGGCGATAGGGTTATACTCATTCCGACAATCCCTTTCACCCCAGCAACGGAAAGGCGCATGGAAACAAACAAAGACGGCCTGAAGCGCTCCGCGTCCGCTACGTAGCTGGGGTGAAAAGCCCGTAACCATTGAAGTTGGAGCGGTCTAGCGAGCTTCGCTGGTCGCCTCAAATCCGGCGTCCCGGTGGCCGCCATCGCAGAAAGGCTTGTTGGCGGAAACGCCGCAGCGGCACAGAGAAACCCACTGCCCTTCGGGAATAGTATAGTTGTTGCCGTTCATATCGACAATTTCGATAGGGCCGCTTACCCGATTAGGCCCGTTGGCTCGGATTTCGATTTTCACATCAGCCATTGAAGTTTCCTCCCCGGTAAATTTAATGAAATGGCGTTTTCCCCAAACCTGTATCCAGCCATGTATCCGGCAACAGGCTCATTGCCCGAGGATAAGCACGCCTTTGGGCCAAGCTAGTCTGACACTTGGGAAATTGAGTGTCAAGGACTCCTCAGATCATTCCGGCGAAAGCGCGGATCCCAGACGCTTTTGACATCGCCTTTGCCGAATAGAGCCTTGGACCGTCCAGCGCCGGCGGGAAGGAGTCGGGGTAATTGAGCCGGGCAGAAGGACGCTGGGCGCCGGCTAATGGCCACAGCCGCAGCCCCCGCCACAGCAGCCTCCGCCGGACATCGGCGGCAGGGACATCGGATTAAAGTCGCCGCTGCCCGAGGACTCGCCGGCGGAAATGGCGGCAAAGACGGAGATGGCCCGATTGGCCGGCTGCTCGCACACCGGACAATCGGCGCCGGCGGCGTTCATCGGTTGCAGCTTGTCGAACTTGTGGTTGCATGTGGGACAATGGTATTCATACAGAGGCATAGTTGACCCTCCTTGTAGGTTGGGGTGTTCTTTGAGGATTCAGCGATTATACACCATTTCAGCAGAGGCCTGGCACTTTACCAGTGGCTCAATATATGATCGGCTATTCGTACCGCAATGTCAGCGCCTCCTGGATTACTGGCGGCGAAGAATAAATCAAACATCGTAGAGTTCTTCGAATTAGCGCGTTCCCGCCGGGTTGGCGCTACTTTTTTGAATACTGACTCAAGGCGTTCCCGGTAGCGGTCGGCAATCTGACTGCCTCCGGAAGACCTTTCTTCCGCTGGCCTATCGTTAAACATTGGAAAGGGCTGTTGGAGGGATGCACTGTAAAAGTCCCGCCAATGTTCTCGTCCGCCAAAAATCCGGTCCAGTTGTATTGCTAACGCCTCGGTCGGTTCGTTGCTTGTCGGCATCATTCGCGCAATTGCCATCCGCGGGAATAGTATCCAACAGTCTATCTTCTCCGTTTGAGCCAGTTTCTTCACGGTTATCCAGGAAACTTGAGTAGCAAAAGGATCAAGAAACACCACGGCGCGCTCATCGGTGCGGAGAGCGTCGCAAACGCGGGGTAGGACATAGTTGGTATCGAAGGTCTTCACCTCAATGTTGCGACCGGGAAATTCTTTACTTAACTCCTGAAGGGATTTGCTGCTGACCGGATCTTGCTCGGTAAATACCAGCCGGTCAAAAGGCTTGTCGGCTATGTTCAGGGCGATCCTTGGTGAACCTTGGTGCAATTCCCGAAAGTCTTCATATCCCCCCTCAATATAGCCCGAACCGGGTTCGTAAGAACCGGAACCGGCGAAGGCATCGACGTAAATCAGTCGAAAGGGCTGGTCTTTCAGGGCAGTAGTGTATGCGTCCAGATACCGCTCAAGGATATCCAGCTTTTCCAACGTCCAGGGGCCGCCGAAAGATTGGCTGGTCATATTTTATATACCCCTTGGCTCCCTTGGGGCATTTGCCGCCACCGCTGCCCGTCCAGGAGGGCCGCATCGTCGCTCCGCTTGTTTCTTACTCCACCAAGCTGTTTCAGGAAGAAGGCAACGCCAGCTTTAGCTGATTGGTCGCGCAGGCTTCGCGCCCAGTCTAACTCCATTGGCCTGGCTCCGATACCGCTTTCACCGCCGGCGATTACCCAATGAAGCGCCCCGTCATCCAGCCAGGGCGCCAATTCAAGCTGTTCCAGCAGAGGCTCAGCGGAAACGAAGCGAACCGGCGCCGGCAGCCGGGCCAACACGGTAAGGCGTGGGGCGTATTTCTGACTTTCCACCGAAGCGCCAATCCATACGTTGAGGGGCCAGCCATCGATGAAATGTTCTGCATAGCGCCCCCACCAGGCGACAGCCCGCCCAGGCCTTTTAGTAAGTATCTGGAATATATGGCCTTGCTGCAATGCCGCCTGCCGCATAACCTTGAACATCTCAAAGATAAACTCAAAAGGAACATCGGGATGGAACAAGTCGGACATGCTGTTAACGAAAACCAGCCTCGGTTTTTTCCAGGACAGGGGGATAAGCAGACGCTCATATAACAAGTGAACCTTATCCGGGGAGCCATGATAACCGGCAACGCCCATACGCTTCAGGCGCGGGTATAGAGCGAACATGTAACAGTTATCGCAGCCAGGCGATACCCGAGTGCAACCGGTTACCGGGTTCCAGGTTTCATCGGTCCATTCAATTCCAGACGGCAACCGGGAACCTCCATTGCTATAGCTCCATATTCAGCGCGCCATCCCGGATAGCGCACCGGCGTATGGGGTTCCCGGAATGTACCCGACCGGGAAGCCGGACGTCAAGGCGCTTCGGTCATCGCTCGCTTTTGCCGACGTCGATACAACCTACGGCGCAACATACTACCGCCGCCCAGGGCGGACAGCGCCAGCGCCCCGGCCACGGCGAACAGGGCTACCCGAAGGGTAGCGTCAAACCAGAAACCCAAGGGAAACATAATCAACAGGTAATCGGTGCGCGGGTCAAGCTGCCACAGGTCGTTGGCGAAACTTATCCGATGGAACAGCAGGAACAGGGAGTCGAACCCCACCAAGGCCACCAAGCCTACCACAGCCACTATCGCCAAGGTCAAGACGCCTCCGCACAGCAGCCGTCGGGCTAGGGTGTCGGCGAATTTGGCATAGCTCCGGCGCGCCGCCGCAAATTCGACCAGGATTACTGCCAGCATATACGCTCCGGTCAAGGCGGCAACCCCATAGCTCCCCCGGATAAGCCGCTTAACATCCCGCATGTGGGCCACTTCCCGCTGGTTGAACAGTTCCCGCTCCACGCCAAACACCGGCGCGCTTACGGCCAGCGGTTCCGCTGCGGAGTTAAAGTAATGGCGCAGGTCGGCGCCGACCCGGCTCAAATCGTCATCGGTAATGCCGGTGTGTCGGGAAATAGCGTACTTGTCGAATCCCCGGTCATACAACCCACCGTCGTTCACCGCCCAGGATACGCTAACCGCCAATAGAAACAGGGGCGTGGCGATGATAAACAAACCAGCCAACCCTGACTTGACCAATCTCATTGCTTGCCCACATCCCCTTACTTCGACGAAATTCGAAATCATCCCCATCCATCCACCGCTCCCCCGACGGGGCGCCCGGTTGCCCTACACTAACACCACCCTCGCCGGTTGAGCAATTGCCCTAGCGCCTCTATAATTCGCTTATGACTACTGACCGAAACGCCGAACAACCTTCCGACCGGGTTTCCGACCGGGACTTGGGCGACTTCCGAACTTTGATGGACATCGTGGCCCGGCTGCGCGCCCCTGGCGGCTGTCCTTGGGACCGGGAGCAGACCCACGCCTCGCTAAAGCGCAATCTGTTGGAGGAGTGCTATGAGGCATTGGAGGCCCTGGACCAGGACTCCCCCCTGCTGCTGGCCGAGGAGTTGGGCGATTTGCTGGCGCAGATAGCTTTCCACGCCGACATTGCCCGGGAGGCCGGCGAGTTTACCCTGGCCGACGTGCTGGCCGGCATCAATAACAAGCTAATCCGCCGCCATCCCCACGTTTTTGGCAACGCCGACAGCGTTGCCGATGCGCGGCAGGTGGAACGCAACTGGGAGCAGCTAAAGGCGGCGGAACGGGCCCAGCAGGGCGTCCGCCGGTCGCCGGTGGACGGCATACCCCAAGACCTACCCGCGCTCAGCTTTGCCCAGTTGATGCAGGATCGGGTAGCCCGATCGGGGTTCGAGTGGGAGGATGTGTCCGGCGTACTGGACAAGATTGCGGAGGAGGTGGAGGAGTTTCGCCAAGCCGCCACCGCCGCCGAGAAAGTCCACGAGCTCGGCGACCTTTTCCTGGTAATGGTCAACCTGTGCCGCTGGCTGGAGGTGTCGGCAGAGGACGCCCTGCGGCAGGCCAATGGCCGCTTCCGGCGCCGCTACTTGCAGATGGAGGAACTGGCCCAACAGCGGGGCCTTGACTTTGCCCAACTGCCCTTGGCGGACAAGGAAACTCTGTGGCAGGAATCCAAAAAGCTGGCCGGTTAAGGGGCCGGATTTTCAACTGCCGACAGTAAGGCGACGGGCCTCTTCCCGCTTAAACCCAGCGCGCCCAACCATCCCGCTTTCCCTCGGAAAAGCCCAGCTCAAGGAGGATAGAAAATTGCTCAAGTCTGATAATTTGCCCCAAGCGGCGCAGAACAAAAAAGAGGAAACTCCTGCCCCCAACGGCTACCCGGCCGGCAAACGCGTCGGCCTAATCGTCCCCTCCACCAACACCGTGATGGAGCCGGACTTATACCGGCATTTGCCGGCCGGCGTTACGCTCCATACTTCCCGGATGCTATTGGAGGGCAGCGTTACTATTGAAGCCGAGGAGTTGATGCTGGACGTCTATCTGCCGGAGTGCGCCAAGCAAATAGGCACCCTGCAGCCCGACGTGGTGGTCTTCGGCTGCACCTCCGCCGGCGCGCTGCGCGGGCCGGCCTATGAGCAAGAATTGGCCGAGAAGCTTTCCCGAAGCGCCGGCGCCCCCACCGTTACGATTATGGGCGCCGTAGTGGAGGAACTGCGCCGCCGTGAGTTCAACAGCGTGGCCGTTCTTACGCCCTACTCCGCAGAAATCAACGATACCATCAAGGATTCGCTGGAGGCATCGGGGTTCAGCGTACCGTACATTAACGGGATGGACGTGCGGGGGGCCTTCAATATCGCGGCGGTAACTCCGACCGAAATAATCGAATACGCTCGCCAACAGTTGGAAGGCGTGGCGGCGGACTGCCTCTTCGTATCCTGCGCCAATCTCCGCTCGGTGGATGTTCTCGGCGAACTGCGGGCGGTAGCCGGCCGGCCGGTGATAACCAGCAACCAAGCGGTCTTGGAAAGCGTCAAGCGGGCCCTGGCGGTAGCGGTGGACTGACCGGCGCGCCCCAGTGTCCTTCAAGGGCAACCGCAAGGGTTACTCTTAGCTTGGGAAAACCTGGGAAACGTTCTTTGGAAACATTCTTTGCCGGGACGCCTCTAGCGGTTGCTCTTGCTTTCGATAAATTACTTCATCCGTTGACGCCGCCCAACCCTAAAACTATAATCAGCGCGGGTAAGCGTCTTTAGCAATTAAAGAAAAGAAAGGGTAAATTGCAGCTATGGTCAAAACAGGACAACGCTTTGTAAGCCCCGGCGGGGCGGAAATGGTGGTTACCAAGGGCGGCGACGGCGATTTCACCGACGGAGAAACCCCCTTGCAGCTTAAGGGCGCGGAGGCTGCCTTTGCCGGCGTTGCTCCCTCAGCAGATGCCGTTGACATGGCGCTGGGCAAACGGTTCACTTCTCCCGACGGTTCAGTATCGGTGTTGGTCACGAAGGCGGGCCGCTGCGACCTCCGCTACGACGGCGAAGCTATGGAGTTGCAACAGCCTAAGGAACTGCCCTCTTCGGATTAGGTAGATTAGCCTAACCCTTCTCCTCTTCCTTCTCTTGCGAGAAGGGAACCAGGGCGGAAGGGTTGGGTTACCCGGTTTGCGCGCCCTCCGGCGTTCTGGCCTCGGCGACGCCAATCATACTGTCCCGGGTAACTAGTCGCGCCAGTTCCGCCTCGTTCAGACCCTCGGCTCCGGCGGGGCGGCGGGGCAACACTAGGTAGCGCAGGTCGGCGGCGCTGTCCAACACTCTTACTTCGATAGCGTCGGACAACTCCAGCCCGAATTCCCGAATCACGCCCCGGGGGTCCACCACGGCGCGGGAGCGATAGGCCAAGCTCTTGTACCAGTCCGGGGGGCGACCCAGCAAGGCCCGGGGGTAGCAGGAACAGAGGGTACAGACCACCAGGTAATGCACCTCATCCGTGTTTTCCACCACTACCAGCTTGGGAGTAGTTTCGGGCAAGGAATAGCCCAGCTCAGCCAGGGAGGCCTCCGGGGCGGACAGCAGCCTGGCCTTGAAGCCCGGGTCGGCCCAGGCGCGGGCCACCACCCGAGCGCCGTCGGCCGGGGAGCGAGCTTCAATCCGGTCCACCATCTCTTGAATCTCGTCGAGGGTACAGACGCTCTTTTCTACCAACAGCGATTCTATCGCCCGGGCTCGGCGGGCATAGTAGCCCAGCTCCGCATCGCCGACCATTCCAGGATGGTTATGCTCCGCTTCGTTATGCTCGCCGTCATATCCGTTATGAATGGTCATCGCTTCCTCCAGGTTCTTCAGCCGGGGCCGGTTCCAGCCAGCGCTGGTAAATATCTATCAGAATCTTGTCCGCGGCCGGGCCTGAATACTGCGGCCAAACCTGCGACTGCACGAACTCCACCCGGTACAGGGGTTGAGCCGGCCGGCCGTCGCCGCCATAGGCCAGGGATTCCGGGTTGGGAAAGACGCCGCAGAGAGCTACAATCCGCCCAATTTTACCTTGAATATAGGTCGGAGTGCGAAAATGGCCGGCGGGAGCGTCAACCCGTACTCGCACCAAGTTGCCCGGCCGGTATTGGGTGGACGCGTTAACCGGATGGTCGCTGTGTTCCGTCATCAGCCGCTCGCCCTTTCCAGTTCAGCAAACCTGCGGTCCAGTTCTTCCCGGTTCAGGACGCCCTTTTCCAGCAACAGTATCTCCAGGGCCGCCGTCCACCGCTCGTAGTAGGACAGGGCTTCGTACCGCTCCGGTTCCAGGCTCTCGATGGCCCGGCGCATCTCGTCGGTGCGCCGCAGCCCCTTCTCGCTGAGCACATTGTGCATGGCGTCCACCCGCAACTCCCAGTCGGAAAGGGTGTGTTCCTCTCGGCTAATCGGCTCCTCGGTGGGCCACCCGCCCCGGTCGTGCGCTTGCGGCAATGCTTCACCTCCGGCTTTGGCCTGTCTGAAGGATTATTGTTTGGCGCCTATATTATAGGGAGATTTCGCCAATGGCAAGGCGGCCTTACCGAGGGCTGTTTGCGGCAAGTCGGGATAGTTCCGCTCAGGTTAAGGCTTGCAAATGCGCCTGGCCTTTTAATCGCCGGGGAAAACCTCTGGATTACCTTGGCGTGATTGTTGAATCTATTGACGTTATTGACATTGAGGTCTAAACTTCTACTATTGGCATCCCCTAGGCGCCAACAGGAGATTTGAGCTTATTATAAACGCAAACGGGACTCCTCAATACGGAGATGATGTAGCCCTTTTCATCGACTGGGAAAACTTCAAAATCAGCTTGGCCGCCGGCAACCGCACCCCCAACGTAACCGCCCTCAAGGAAGAGGTTTCCAACCACGGCCGGGTGGTGGTAGCCAAAGCTTACGCTGACTGGGTTACTCGGTCGCCCGAACTTAGAGGGGCTAGCCAGTTCATCAATGACCCCCCTGCCCTCTACGCCGCCGGCATCGAGCCGGTCTATGTTCCTACTCGTCTGCCCTTGGGCGGATCCCCCTCCTTGACCGCCCGAACCACCCGGGTTAAGAACAGCGTGGATGTCAAGATGACCGCCGATTGTATCGAGTGCGCTCACTCCTACCCCAACATCGGCATCTATGTGCTGGTTTCCGGCGACTCTGACTTTATCCACGTCATTAACTCGCTGCGGGCCATCGGCAAGCGGGCTATTATCATCGGCGTTTCCTGGAGCACTTCCCGTCGCTTGGCCGACCAAGTGGACGGGTTGATTCTCTACGACACTGACGTGGACCCGGAGACGCACCCGGAGCCGACGCCAGTGGAAAGCGTCCGCGCCCCCTCCCGGACCAACAGCGCCAGCGGAACCCAACCGCAATCTCAGCAATTGTCCGAGGTTATGCGGGTTATCGAGGACATCGTACGCGCCGAGCGGCAGGCCGGCCGCACTCCCCTGCTTACCTCGCTGAAGCAACGCATCATGCGCCGCATTCAAGGCTTTGACGAGAAGAAGCTGGGCTTTTCCGGTTTCAAGAAGCTGATGCTCCGCACCACCGCGGAAGGAAACATCAAGCTGGTCACCGTGGGCTTGGTGGACTGGGTAATAATGGCCGACGAGCCGATTCCCCAAGAAGCGCAGCCCGATTCTCGGGCAACCAGCAGCTCAATAGAGTCGGTGGCGGCAGAGGAAGAGGTAATGCCCACGGCGCCGGCGCCAACCCAACTGGCGGAACGACTGACCAACGAACCGGCCGGTCAACCATCCAACGAACCGGCCGACCATCAAGCCGAACCGGCCACCGACCAAGCCGCCGCCGTTACGGAAACGGCCCCCGCCACCGGAGCCGAGCTTGACGCCACCGCGCCGGCGAACTTGTCAACGCCAGTAGAGCTTGGGGAGGCGGTAGAGCTAGTGGAGACCCCGCCAAACCCGCTGCCTCCCCTAAACCCGAAGTTGGAAAAGGCGCTGGAGGAGGCCCTGGCCCAACTGGAACTGCCCAATGGTCCCGGCGACGGGCTGGACGGCCGCCGGGTCGCCGACCTGATAATCATGGCCGATACCCTCGAACACCGGGAAGGGGTCAGCCACGTAGCCTTCAACTTCCTTATCGGGGAGATTTGCGATGCCCTGGGAGAGGGGCTGAAAGCCGAGCACATCGAGATTACTCACCGCTGGGGCGGGCGGATTTTCTCGCGCACCTATGTTACCCGGCTGGTACGCAGCCTCAGCGAAGGCGGCATCTTCCAGCGAGGTTGGCATTCCGATCGGGACGAAGAAACCGGCCGCTCTCGACGCCGCCGCACCTTCAACCTCGACCGCTCCCATCCTTTGGTGGAGCAGGCGGTTAAGAACCAATGGGAGGCCAACCCCGGCGCCGCCCTTCAAGACACCCCGCCGGCAGCGGTTGAGACGGCGGAGAACAGCCTTTTACGAGGGGATGAAGCCAATAATTCGCCAACGTCAGTTGACACTTCCGAAGAGGCGGCCGAGGCGGCCAACGAACTGGGCGAGGGCCGGGCGGCCGCTGCCGAGAAAACCGGCTCTTCTCCGGAACCGGAAAGGGAAACCTGGGCCGTTGCCGAGGAAACCGGCGCCGGGGATGTCGCCGGGACGGACCCCGGTAGTGGCAACGATGAAAATGAGCCCCGGGAAGCCCTCCAGGACGAAACCGACCCCGTCTCGGCAATGAACCGGGTGATGCGCCTTTTCCGGGGATGACCGGTAAATAATTCCTTCCCGAAGGTTTAGATTCTCGCTGGCTCTTACCGGGTAAGGGCCAGCGATATTTTGGAATGAACCAGTAGTCCAGTTGCCCCGGTCAATTCGGGGCAAGCGCAAGCCCTTTTGACCGGACCGATCGGGAAGGGTCTGCGCAACCCGGACAACTTCGGTTAGGCCAAAGTCTCACCGCCGGAATCCCGTCAGTCTTCCTTCTACATATCCAGAATCAGAGTAGTCCAGCCGAAATCTCTGGCGCCCAGGCCCTCACCGGTGTAGGGTTGGTAATACTCCCGAAAGCCGGACAGTTCCACCGCTTCGTGGGTTTTGGCGACGATGGTGTCGGCCAACTCCGGGTAGCCGTGCCTCCGCAGGGCGTGGGACAGGAACCAGTTGGTGTTGACCCAACTAGGCCCCCGCCAGATAAAGCCCCGCGGGTTGCCGGGCATAAACTTGGGGTCGGAGGCCGGCGCCGAGGGCAGCGGAAAGGGCAGCCAGAAATGCTCCGGGTTAGCAACCCACTGTTCTACCAGTCGCTCCACGATGTTCCGGGGCAGGTCTGGGAGAATCAGCGGCATCAAAGAGCTGATGGTAACCACCTTGACCGGCCGTTCCGCCACCCCGGACAGGTCGAAAAATGCGCCGGCCGCCTCATCCCAGCACTTGGTTAACAAGGCGTCCCGGGTCTTGTCCGCCTCCCGCCGAAACTTCGCCGCCTCCGAAAAAGCCGAAGCATCCTCCAGCAGCCGGGCCAAGGCGCGCATACCAAAGGCGTAAATAGAGTTGACCAAGACATCCTCAAAGTGGAAAATGTCCGCCGCCAGGATGCGCCGGTCATCGCCCCGCATCGGTTCATAAGCGGCATAAACCTTTCGCAGGGCGGCGATGAATCCCTGGTTGCTCAACTCCTCCAGACCCAAGGCCTCATCGTACTTGGGAGAACAGTCGGTACCAGCCTCTTCCGGCTGGATAACGGCGATAAGCCCGTCCTCATCCGGGTCCCGGTGGTAGCGCAGCCAGTTATAGAAACCGGTCAAAACCGGCAGGGCGGCGTCGCGGAAAGCGGTATCGCCGGTGGCCCGGTAAACCCGCTCCACCGCATAGGCAATAATGGGCGGCTGAATAGTGGCGCTGTAGTAGGGAGAGGTCATCCCCACGATGTTACGGGAGAGAAAGTCGGGTTGTTTGTCCATCTCCCAGAAGATGATGTGGGGAATGAACCCGTCGGGTTGAGCGGCGCTCAGCAGTGTGGTTATCTCGGCCTTGGCCTGCTCCTTATCCAGGTAGGTCAAGGCAATGGCGTGGAAGCAGGAATCCCAAAACCACTGGAACGGGTAGCCGGTAAGCGAAGGGACGACAAAGCTGAACTCCTTGCCGTTCCAGTCGGCCACGCCACGGCGCCGGTTCGTCAGCAGAATCTTTTCGGCCCGTTCTTCCAGTTCGCGCCGTTCCATTAGCCCTCGCCTCCCGCCGGGCCGCGATACACGGCCAAGTATTTTTCGGCCACCGCCAACCAAGTGAACTCGCTCCGGGCATACTCCCGTCCAGCCTCGCCCAACTGCCGCCGGTAGGGGCCGTCGTTGACCAGCCGGGTTAGTTCCGAGGCAGCGACGTTCCGGTCAAATCGGGGAACAACCACCGCGCCCCGGGTCAGCAACTCCCGGTTGGCCCCCACATCATGGGTCAACACCGGCATCCCGCCCAGCATCGCCTCAAAATAAACCAGGCCAAAAGCCTCGTACTGGGAAAAGAGGGCCAAAAAGTCGGCCCGGCTATACCATTGAGCCAGGGTATCATCGTCCAGTTCGCCGGTGAAATCGACTTCAGCCTCCAGCCCGGCGTTGCGGACGGCCGTCCGCAACGCGTCTTCGGCGTCCTCATCCCTACCGACCAGAACCAGCCGGGCGGGGCGCTGAAACTGGGGCCGCGCCTGCCGATAGGTATCCAGAAGCCATTCCTGTCCCTTGTGCCGGCTCAGCCGCCCGACGCAGAGGATCGTAACCGGCGCATCGTCCGCATCCCCTGGTTCAATCAGCTTCGCCGGCTTCGGCTTATCCGAGACGCTCGCCCCCCCTGTTTCCACCATCTTCCCCGCCTCCCCCGTCTCCAGCAGCGATGCCCCCCAGCCGATGACGACCACCTTATCGGGGTTGACCCGATAGTCCCGCCGTACTTGCCCGGCCTCTTGCCAGGTCAGGGTAACCACATGGTCAACGGAGCGACACAGGAAGCGGTTGATGGGCCGCAGCCAGCAGCGCATCGCCGGCAGGGTATGGTAGGAGGGAGTAAAGACGAACTTGGCCCGCCGTTTCCGCCAAAACCAACTCCAGAAGTGGCCCCAGAACCAGCCGTCGCCGACAAAGTGGATGACGTGGGGGTCAAACTCGTCCAAGTACCGACGTACTTGCCCCGGCGGAAACCAGACCAGCGGCGCCGAGTAGAGGGGCAGGGAAGAACGGGGAAAGCCGGTCAGACGGAAGATACGAATGCCTTCCGGGGTCTGCTCCCGGTCAGCCCACTCAGGATGAAGAATCCGGGGAAAGGCGTACTTGGTGGTAAGAACGCCCACCGATTCCACTTCCGGGGAGCCCAGCAGTTGGAAAGAGAGCCGTTCAATAGCTCGCTCAATTCCGCCCAGATAGGGCCGAAAGTAAGGGGTCAGGAACAGCACGCGGAGAGGAGTATTATCCCTAGCGACCATAACGAAACCCCTTAAGCAGTCCCCGGCCCGGCAGTATGCCGCCCGCATAGACTTCGCTTACCTGGCAATTCCCTGGCCGGAACCCGGGGCCCGCTCCAGACCCTTGCTTCCCTTCGGTTGACCTCAAGGCCAGCGCTCTATACCTTCGCAAACTCCCCGTCTCTCCAAATGCGCGGCCTCTCCAAATACGCAGCCGGTAATTAGTTGGAACGTATGGTCTCAAACCCGCCGCTATAACCGTCATTCGCCAGAAACCGGCGGCTCAGGCGAAAGTGCCCAGGGGATTAAGGGACTTGGGAAGGTCGGTTACGTCCGTCTGTTCCTTCCGCTTGATATAACCCACCACTAGGTAGGTAAAGGGCGTAGCAAGGGTCTCGTAGAGTATCTTGATTATCCACTGGGCCAGCGCCGCGCCGAGCAAGTCGGTCCCATCCCATCCACCGAACAGGCCGAAGGCTAGGAAGATGAAGATGAAGGAGTCGAGGCCCTGCCCTATTACCGTCGAGCCGATAGTACGCACAAACAGCAGTCTGCCCTGCATCTTGTATTTCAGCAAGGACAGTACCGTAGAATTGGAAAACTCCCCCACCAGATAGGCCACAAAGGAGGCGACCAATATGCCCGGCACATGGCCAAGAATGCGGTTGTAGGAAGCCTGGTCCGACTCCCCCCAGAAGTAGGCGCCCGGAATTATCCCGGTCAGCCACAGGGCAATAACCACCAGCAAGTTGGCGCCGAAGCCCAGCCAGATTACCCCTCGGGCAACCCGAAACCCATAAACCTCGGTCATCACATCGCCTACGATATAGCTGATCGGGAAAATAATTATCGACGCCGGCAATATAATTCCCGGATTGCCGAACCACTGAATCGGTAGCACGGTGATGGCCTTCACCGCGATGATATTGGATGCAATCAGCACGGTAATGAACAGAGCCACAACAATGATGAAAGTGCCGGAAAATCTCATAAATCCCCTTGTTTTAGCGCACTGGAATTGAGCCGGCTCAATTCGCCTTGGTTAATTTCGATCCTCTCGATATTCCACCGATACGGCGGTGTGAATACCGCCCCGTATCTTATAATCCAGCGTAACTTTCATCCGGCGAGGCTGACAACACGCCGCCAGGTCCTTCAGAATCCGGTTGGCGGCGTGTTCCTGCACAATTCCCACATCCCGAAAGGACAGCAGGTAATACTTGAGCGATTTAAGCTCGATGCAGCTTTGCCCCGGAACATAAGTAATAAAGAGCGTCCCATAGTCCGGCAGGCCAGTCCAGGGACAAACGGCGGTAAACTCGTCGGTATCTATGGAAACCTCGGATTCCCGCTCCGGGTATTCATAGGCGAAAGCCAGCAGACATTCAGCGTCAATAGCCGCCTCCTCGCGTACCTGAACCTGACGTTCCAAGTTTTCGTACTGCTCCTTCAACTGGGGGATGGTTGCCATTGAACTTGGCCTCCTTTAGCGGCGCTATGGGCAGTATAATAGTCAATTGGCCGCCCCGATGTCAAAATACCGGCGCCGGAGCTCGACCGCGGGGTTACCTCGGATCGAGAATTGGTATCGAGAGTAGATATCGGCAGTTTCCCGGCTTGCCCAGTGTAGTTATAATAAACTGAGTCGCGCCAACCCAACCAATCGACTATTAAGTATTTAGCGGCGCAAATAAGCGCAGGAGAAGTGAAGATGGCAGAATACGCCCATCCCGAGTCTTTGGTCAGCACCGAGTGGGTCGCGGAACACGGCAACGATGCCGGCATAAGACTGATTGAGGTGGATGTGGACACCGCCGCCTATGAGCAGGGCCATATCGCCGGAGCCGTGGGCTGGAATTGGCAGAGCCAACTGCAGCAGTCGGTGCGCCGGGACGTGGTCAGCAAGGCGGAAATGGAGCAATTGCTGGGCAGCGCCGGCGTGCGCAATGACACTACCATTGTCCTCTACGGAGACAACCATAACTGGTTCGCCGCCTGGGCTTTCTGGCAAATACGGTACTATGGTCATAGCGATGTCAAGCTGATGAACGGCGGACGGGCCAAGTGGTTGGCCGAAAACCGGCCCCTGACCACCGACCTCCCCAGCCCAGCGGCCACCACCTACACCGCCGCCGCCCCGGACGAAAGCATCCGGGCCTACCGGGATCAGGTGTTAGCCGGCGTCGGCAGCGGCAGCATCGCCCTGGTGGACGTGCGCTCGCCTCAAGAGTTCAGCGGCGAACTGTTAGCGCCGCCCAACCTGCCTCAGGAGGGATCCCAGCGCGGCGGCCACATCCCCGGCGCCGCCAACATCCCCTGGGCCCAAGCCGTCAACGAGGACGGCGCCTTCAAGTCCGCCGACGAACTGGCCCAGTTGTACGGCGGCCAGGGTATTGACGGCCGCCGGGAAACCGTCGCCTACTGCCGCATCGGAGAGCGTTCCTCCCATACCTGGTTTGTGCTGACCCAACTGCTGGGCCACAACAACGTCCGCAACTACGACGGTTCCTGGACCGAGTGGGGCAGCATCGTCGGCGCGCCCATCGAAAAGCCCTAGCAAAAGCGATTTTCAACCCGGCGCCCTCTGGACACCCGGCGCAACTGTGCTAGAATAACTTCCACTATGTAGGGTAGAGCGGATACAAACTATAAACAGAGGAGGTACACTTGATGGTCCGAATCAACCGGTTACAGCACATCGTACTAAACTGCCGCGACGTTAACGCTTCCGTTGACTTCTATACCAACGTGCTGGGCATGGAAGTGGTTAGCCACAACCCAGAACGCAATATGGCTTTCCTCTCTTTCGGCAAAGAACACCACGACATCGCTCTCTTCCCCTTCCGAAAAGATACGGAACGGCTGGAAAAGAACCACTTGGGCCTGAACCATATCGCCCTGGAAATTGAGGGCGGCGAGACCGAACTTCGGGAGTATTACGGCAAGCTCAAGGAGGGCGGCGTCGAGATTGACAACACCCTGGACCACGTGATGAGCCAGAGTATCTACTTCTTTGACCCCGACGGTAACCGAATCGAGATATTCGCCGATATGCTCCACGACGAGGCCAAGGAATGGCTACACGAAAACGGCGGCGTAGCCAAGCCCTTGGCTCTCGAAGAGGTAGCGGCCGACTAATCCGCCAGTCTGTCCCCGCGGCAATACCATGTCCCACAAAACCTGGGCCCAAGAAACCATGGTATTGCCGCAGCAATCTGTCAGGCTTGCGCCTCTCTTACGCACTGCTCCAACAAATCCAGCGCCGCTTGAACAAAGACCCACATATTCGCTTCCCGGCCCGCCTCCCCGGTCTCCACGGTAATTACCTTTTCCACCGGCCCAGCCACCGCAATGCAGGCGTGGCCGGCAGAATCGCCGTAACGGTTACCGGCGGGGCCGCTAGCGCCGGTCTCGCTCACCGCCCAGGTTGTCCCCAGTCGCTCCCGCACGGCGCGGGCGTTGAGCTGCGCATAAGGCTCGCTGCTGGCGCGGATGCCTTCCATATCGACGTCAGGCACGCCCAGCAGCCCCTGGTGAGCGGTGCGGGTATAGACCACCGACCCGCCCACATAGTAGGCCGATGCTCCGGGCACGGCCACCAGAGCGGCGGAAATCAGCCCCCCGCAAGCGGATTCGGATACGGCCAGAGTCTGTTCTCGCTCTTTCAGCAACGCCCCTACCGAGGCGGACGCCGAGGTTAAATCGGACATAGGTCAACTCCTCTCGCGTTCCCGCGTTAGACCGGACCAAGCCGGTCGTTGATTAACATTTGCCTTCAGTCGCCAAAGAGACTTTTTCCGCGCACGACCAAAATCACCGACACGCCGACAATGATAACGCCGAGGGCAATGCCCCCGACAACTTTTCCGGGCAAGTAAGATGAGGAAACCGCGAAAATAGCCGTCGCCAGCAACGGAAGGCTCAGCCACAGGATATGATTCTTGTGCATTATCGTCCCGACTGAATTGAGGGCGCGCCTCGGCAATAAATTATGACCGCCGACCCGCAAAGAACCAGTCAGCGGTCTGGCCTAGCCCAGAGTGGGGTCCAGAATTACCTTACCCAAGGGTTCGTTGCCGTCCACCAAGCGATGCGCCGCCACTGCCTGCGACAGGGGCATAGTACGGTCAATCAGAACTTGAAACTCTCCCTGGGCGGTCAGTTGCAAGGAGCGCTCTAGCTCGGCCCGGCCCTCGGCGCCCAAGCCGCTAATCACTTGCAGCCGCCGCTGGTAAAGCCGTTTCAAGTCCAGGGTAACCATACCGCCGCCGTGGGCTCCCACGGTAACCAACCGGCCGCCCAAGGCCAAGCTGTTAAAGGCGCCGTTCCACTGGGTTGGGTCGCCGATGTTCTCAAAAACTACGTCCACGCCCCGGCCCCCGGTAATGCGCATTACCTCCGCCTCCAGGTCCTGCCGCCGGTAGTTGACGCCGAACTCGGCGCCCAAGGATCGGCCCACGTCCACCCGCGCATCGGCGCCGGCCCCGGCGATTATCCGGGCTCCCCTAGTGCGCGCCGCCTGGATAATGCAGCTGCCCAAGCCGCCGGCGGCTCCCATCACCAAGGTCCAGTCGCCGGCCTGGAGGTTGGCCAGGCGAGTCTGGGCCACCGCCAGAGGAAAATGGCGGGCAACCACCGTCGCCGCGCCAAAGGATACGCCGTCGGGGATACTGACGCAATTGGAGGCGGGAACCTTCACATATTCGGCATAGCCGCCCCAAAGGTGAATCCCCAACATCCGCCGGTTAAGGCATTCCTGATGATTGGCTGCAGCGCACTGGGCGCAGGCATTGCAATGGATACCTTGGGAAATAGCAACCCGATCATTGACTCGGAGAGACTCCACCTCCGGGCCAATCTCGGCCACCACGCCGGCCGGGTCATTGCCCAGCGCCAGGGGCAAGATAGCGCCATAACCACCGCCATCCTGCCGCACCTGCAAATCCAGGGTGCGGTTGACCGACACCGAATGCACCTTGACCAGAACTTCCCCGGGGCCGGGAACCGGCGTGGGCGCCTCCTCCCACTGCATAACCTCGGGTTCGCCGAACCGGTGTAACACCATCGCCTTCATACTATTCCCTCGCCTTTGGCTGGGGCCGACGTTTATTGGCACGGAATTTGGGCAGCCGGCGAGACCAAGCCAGCGCAGCCAAAGAGTCGCCGCTATATCCGCCAGTATCCCCCGATTAAAATCGGTTAAAATACCGGAGCAACTCCCAGAATCGCCGCTATATCCGGCCGCTATATCAGATAGAATGTCCCCGGCAAGGACTGCCCGGTTTACAAGGGCGCCAGCCTCTCGCCTATCCTTCCGGCTTAAAGCGCACCAGAAAGCTGGCCTCGCCCAGGGGCGCGCCGTCCAGCAGGATAGCGGCTATGTGCAGACCGGCCCGTTGCACCGGAATACGGAAGGTCTTAATCCACCGCTGGAACAGGATGCCATCTTCCCACTCAATACTCTGCGGCGGCGGCGTCTCCAGGGGAATGCCCGGCGCCTTAATCGCTACCATCAGGCGATGACTGCCCGGAGCGGCTCCGGCAATGCAGAAGGCCAGGTTCACATCCACCTGGGCCAGCGCTGCCGAATTCGGGCCGGCGCCGGGGAGCGAGGCAGACCCGGACGGTTCCGCCGGCGCCGGCAGTTCCACCAAGTCTATAACTCCCTTAAAGGTAAGGTCGTCATCCGCGCCGGTCTCGGTATCCCGGCAAAACAGGGCATACTTCAGATAAGGCTCCGCTGGACTGGTAATCAACCGGACAACTCCTTTCGCCGAGGTCTTTCGACCAAGGGCCGGCGGGCAACAAGACAAGAAAGTATCGACCAATTTTAGCGCTTTCCGTCCTCGTTCCCAACCCCAGGACGATTGCAAAGTCCGCCAGCGCAGCCCCCTCCATCCGGCGCATACCGCATCAACGCCGCCAGCGACTACCGCTTCGGGCTGGGCGAACCTCCATCCGGCGCATACTGCATCAACCCGAAATTGTTGCCCTTTACCCTTTGGGAAACTGCGGTGAGAAACCGAAAGACCGTCGGGTATGGTATATTATAATTATACAATGAGGACTATCAAACCAGAGAGGATCGGAAATATGTTGGCATTCCTGGGCGGCTCCGGACCGGAAGGCCGGGGACTTGCGTTGCGGCTGGCCCAAGCCGGCGCGGACGTAATTATCGGCTCCCGGGACGCGGCGCGGGCGGCCGCCGCCGCCGCCGAGTTGACCGACCTGGTTAACAGCGCCGGCGCTGCCGGCGCCTACCCGACAGAGCGTATCGGGGAGGGACGTATCGGAAGGATTGAGGGCAGCGACAATTTATCCGCCGCCCAGCAAGCCAGCATCGCCTTTCTTACCGTGCCCTACGAAGCTCAACGGCTCTTGCTGGAGCCGTTGGCCGGTTCTTTGGCCGGTAAGGTAGTGGTGAACGTTATCGCCCCGATGCGCTTTGAGCGGGGGCGAGGCGCCATCGCTGTGCCGGTGGCAGCCGGTTCTGCCGCCGAGGAGGCCCAACTACTGTTGCCCGACTCGCCGGTGGCAGCCGCCTTTCAGAACGTCAGCGCCGCGGAATTGCAGGAACCGGAACGGGTGATGGAGGGAGACGTGATAGTCTGCGCCGACGACCGGACGGCCAAAACGCTGGTGATGTCCCTGGCCGAAAAGATTAACCGCCTGCGTCCGGTGGACGGCGGCAGCCTGGCTAACGCCAAGTACGTGGAGCAGATTACCCCTTTGCTGGTCAACATCAACCGGATTTATAAGGCGCATTCCAGCATACGCATTGTCGGGGTGTGAGCAGTACGGGCGAAAGCAGTATTTATTGGCAGCACTGGTCAGTCTATTTGAGACCAGTCTATTTGGAGGGAGAGGCGATGCCCCGAGGAAACTTGAACCTGCAAAATGCGGCAGACCTGCAAGCGGTCAACGGAGTATGGCGTTACGCCCCTGGCCTGGCGCCCGGCGAACCCAACGAGGGGCTGGTAGCTCAACTGGAGGGCAGCCCCGCCCGGCTGGTGGACTATGACGATTCCGACTGGGCGGTGTGCAACGACTTGACGGAGTGGCATTCTCGGGGCGTAACCTTCGCCTGGTATCGTATCCAGGTAACCCTGCCGGAACAGGTGGAGGGGCGGGACATCGCCGGGGCCCGCTGCATTTTTGAGACCTGCATCGACGACTACGGCGAGCTTTGGATTGACGGAGAGTGCAACCGGGACCGGGGCGCCATCCAGGGTTTTAACGTGCCGCAGCGAGTGGTAGTCAGCGCCGAACCTAAACCCGGCGACCAGCATACCATCGCTCTGCTGGCGATGAACGGCCCCATCGGAGCGCCAGGCGGCGCCGTGTTCGTCCGCTACGCCACCCTGGCCTTTGAGTGGCGCACCCCCGGATATTAAACCCGGCGAAACTACCCCTGTTTCTCTTGCCCGGTTCCCCTTGGCAGAGCGTCGGGGTGAAAGAAACCGCAGCTAAACTAAAGGAGGCGGCAGTTATGGCCCTGTCCATGGAAAAATTCGCCCAGGGAATGACTACCCAAGAGTATATCGAATACATCAAGGTGAACCAGCAACCCTTTATTGACATCTATAACGGGGTAGAGGTGCCGGCGGACACCCAGGCTTTCTTTGACGGCCTGTCCGAACCGCTGAACTTGGCGGTATTCACTTCCGACTGGTGCGGCGATGCCCTCAGTACTACACCGACTATCCTGCGGCTGGCCGACAGCACCGACAAGTTACGGCTGCAAGTATTCAGCCGGGACGATGAGCTGGAGCTGACCAACGGCTTTCTGCCGGAGCATCGGGCCGGCACGGTGCCGGTATTCGTAACTTTTGACGCCGAAATGGGCGAGATTTCCCGGTTTATCGAAACGGCCCGCTCCTTGGTGCCGCAGATAGACGCGATGGACGATGCGATTGCCCAAGAGGTGGCCGCCGCCGTCGAAAGCGGAGACGATGCCCGGGCCGCCACCCGGGGCCGGCGCACCGCCTTCCGGGTAGGCAAGGCCAGGGACTGGGGCGAGGTTATCCTGCGGGAGTTCCAGCAGGCGGTCGCCGAGGGCCTGTCCCTCGCGCCGGACCAACGCCCTTCCGAGGGCGGCACCGAGTGGCCCCCGTCGGAGGAATAGAACTTGAGCTAAAATAACCGGAAGGCGGTACAAGTTTATGCTGGTGCAGGAACACCTGGAAACGGCGCGACTCTTTCTCGATCAGGCCGACCAGGAGTTTGCCGACGGGGATATGCTGCAAGGCTCGGAAAAACTGTGGGGCGCTGCTTCCCAAGCAATTATGGCGATAGCTCAGGAAAGGGGATGGGAGTTCCACGACCACCGAAGCATGAAACGGGCAGCGAACCGCTTGGCCGACGAACACGGCGACGCCAATTTCAGCTTGGCTTTCGGCATAGCAGAGAAGTTTCACGCCAATTTTTACCACAAGTTTATGCAGGATTATGAGTACGATTCCGACCGAGCAGGTGTGCGCCATTTCGTAGAGCGATTGTTAGCCCTGATGAGTTAGTATATCGCCCGCCACGCACCCATTTCCGCTTATCCGCTTATTGCAAGGTGAAACTATGACCGTCATCCGGGTGCGGGTACAACCCAAAGCCTCGGAGAACCGAGTGGCCGGCTGGCGGGACAACGTTTTGCAAGTGCGCGTTACCGCCCCACCAGCGGGCGGCAAGGCCAACGCAGCGGTAATATCCTTGCTGTCGCAAACCCTGGGCATCGCCAAAAACCGGCTGCGGATAACCCGGGGCCGCGCCTCCCGGGATAAACTGATAGCTATCGAAGCGCCGGACGAGCCGGAACTACACTATCGTCTGACGCCGCCATCTGAAAATGAACCCACCGGTCCCTTGATTAAGGGAAATGCGGGAGATTAGCCTTGGAATACTTAAACTTCAGTTGGGTTCTGGAGGGTTGCTTGGCCGGCGCCATGGGGCCTACCAGCCAACGAGACCTAATCTTCTTCTATCAGCGGGAAATCCGGGCCGTGCTGCGGATGGAGGAGAATACCATTTCCGCCGAGCTGGGGCAGATGTACGATATGTTCGAGCCGGTGCCGGATTTTTCCGCTCCTACCCTGGAACAACTAGACCGGATGGCCCGGTGGATTGAAGACCAAATAGAGAACTGGGAACGGCCAGTGGTGGTTACCTGCTACGCCGGTATCGGCAGAACCGGCACGGCGCTGGCCGCTTACCTGGTTTATACGGGCTATGAACCGCAGACGGCCATCGATATGGTGCGCGAACTGCGGCCCCGCTCTATCCAGACCCGGGAACAGGAACAAGCGGTACATGACTACGCCGAACACCGGAACCGCACCGGCGGCCAGCGGATAAGCGGCAACTAGGTCGGCGACGTTAAGGCGCCCTTTCCGTGAAAACGCCTTGCCCGAAGCGGTTACCCGGCGGGGATCCCCGGCGCCCGCTGAAAATAGCGGAAGGATGTAATGGCGGAAACTCTCCTCGCCGCCTAGGCCGCCAGCTTGCCTCCCGCCGATTTACCGGATAACATTGCGCTCAGTTCCAAATCAATAATGCGTCCGCACTGCAAGCACTTCTGAAAGAACCCGTAGGCATCCCGGTCCGAGTGCACATCGCCGCCGCACTTGAGGCACGCTTTGAAATAGAGCTTGGTAACATTTTTCATAATCGGTGTATCCCTCCTTGGGATTGCGCCAGGCCCGGTGTCGGGCCTTTTAATTGTCGGGAAAAGTCCTCGCTCCTGAACTCAAAGGAAGCGGGAAAATCGGGGGATTACGCTCCTCTCTTGCCTGGTTTAATCTTGACTGCGCCGGTCGGTCCGGTCTCCCCTAGCCATCGCCGACGCAAGTCGCGATGGTTTTGCGACGAAAATATGTACGCTTCCGTTAGTTATACGGAAATAACTCCTGGTTGGATTTACGGTAACCGACCCAGTTCTTCCGCTTTCACCACCAGCCGGAGCTTGGCGGAAGAAGGCTGACGGAAGGACAGAAAACGTCAAAACAGCCCCAGGGGGATTTGCTATGCCCGAAGTCCTGAAACCTGCTGAACCGATCAAACCGGTTGAGATTTCCCCCAGCTTGCTGGCGGCGGTTTACCGGGAAGCTCGCCGCAGCTACCCCGCCGAGTGCTGCGGCTGGTTGTCCGGCCCTCGGGAAAGTAGCGTAGTCTCCGATATTCGCCGCTGCGTCAACGCCCAAGACACCGGGAACAACCAGAGTAACCGGGCCGTACACCCGACGGCCGCCGACCGCACCGCCGAGACGGCCTACGTGTTCAACAGTGCGGACTTGCTGGAACTGAACCGAAGCCTGGACGGGGAGCGGCCGGCGCTGGTCATCTACCACTCCCACCCCAACGGGCGGGCCTACTTTTCCCCCACCGACCGAGGAGTGGCGGCCAACCCCTGGGGCGACGGCCCGGCCTACCCGGTGCAGCAGTTGGTGGTGGGCATTGACCGCCAAAGGGTGGTGGAGTCGGCCCTCTTTGCCTGGTCGGAAGAGGAAAGCGGTTTTGTGGAAATCGCCCGTTACGCCGGCGCGGCGCTATAGGCGAAACCCGGCGCGTTTACCTCACCCTGACCGGCCGAGGAATGCGCATCGACCTAACTATGCTGGAGACCGGCGTTTCTACCATTGGCCCGACCATTCTGGAAGCGCAACAGGGCATTACCCGCAACCCAAACGGTCGCGGGAAAGTTACTAAATTTGGAGAGGGTAGAAGATGGGCATTAACTGCGACCGCTTGGGTTGCGGCCACTGGTGGAAAGCTCCTCACAACATTTACCCCACCCGTAATAACGACCGCTAAATTGCCCTAGCCGGCTTCAGCCGACGTTAAATGGGAGCGGCTGAAGCCGGCTAGGGGGCTCCCCGACTTGGTCTGCGAAGGCCAGGTTCGCCTCAGCCTTATCCCGCTGGAACCACCGCCATGAGCTTGACCTATTAGTTGCGGAGTGGACACCGACGCACAATGACCTCGAATTGGCTCGATACCGCCAGCAGCGCTGCATCGCCGCCGCCGCCCTGACCGCCCAAGACCTGGTCAACGACCCGCACCTGCGGAGTTTTCTGTGGGAGCTCGACAACCCGCAAGCTCCCGCCGTTGGCGGCGCGCCTTCGCCGGCCGTCCCTTCCGGCATCCGCATATCCCCCGGGCAATTAGCCGGGCGGCGGGACTTGGCGCCGCCAACAGCGCGCCGCCAACGGTAAGCTGATCCTGGCCCTATCTCCTACTTCAGACAGAACGGCCCCTACGCCGCCTACCAAGGAGATGCCCTGATGGCCAAGCTAGGGGCGGCTACCTTTATGCGGTTACCGACTCAGCCCGCCAGCGCCCATAGGGGCCGCCCTGCAACAGACGGAGATTACCGCCGCCCGCAGCGGAGCCATCGCCGTCATGGCGGCGGTAATGAAACGGGCGTAGTCCAGCCCCGGCTTGCTAGACTCAGCCAGAAACCGCCGGGGCAAGCCGCGTCGTTACCTAGCGGCGGCAGCGCCAGGCGCTAAATACCCAGCAACCTTTCCAGGTTCTTCCAGAGAATAGCTTCCTTCTCCTCCTGGCTCAAGCTGGACAAGCCCAACACCCAGGACACCGGCCAATCAATCCGCATATTGGCCGGCCAGTCGGTGCCTAGCATCACCCGGTCAGCGCCCACCGTGTCAATCAGCATGCGCAAGGCCGGCTCGCTGTGGGTCAGGCAGTCGTAGTAAAACCGCCGCAGATAGGCGCTGGGCGGCCGGCTGAGATTGGCCCGAGCCTCAGCCCTCACCTGCCAACCCCGGTCCATTCGGCCAATGCCGAAGCAGGTATAGCCGCCGCCATGGGCCAAGCAGACCCGCAAGTCGGGACACTGGTCCAGAACACCGCCATAGACAAAAGAAGCGAAGGTTATGGCGCGATCCGCCAAGTTGCCAATGGTATTCGGCAAGTGATAGCTCTCAGTGCGGGCCTCCACCACCGTTGGGTCGCCCTGGTGGATGAAAATCAGCGCGCCCAACTGCTCAGCGGCTTTCCAGAAGGGTAGAAACTCCGGGGCATCGTAGGTCTTATCGTTGACCTTATCATCAATCATCGCCCCCACCAGACCCAGTTGGTTCATTGCCCGGTCCAGCTCGGCGACGGCAGCCCTAACGTCCTGCATCGGTAGTGTGGCAAAGCCCTTGAACCGGTCAGGGTGGTCCAAGGTCAACTGATGCACCTCATTGTTGCAATCCCGGGCAATGGCCTGAGTGGTCGCCAAGTCCAGCTCGTATTTGTAAAAGGCGGAACTGGTGGAAACTACCTGGACCTCCACGCCCAGGGAATCCATATCGGCGATGCGCTGCTCCGGCGTCCAAGTTTCCATCGGGTCAATGTCCGCCTCGTCGCTCTCCGCCGTCAAACCATGCCAAGATTGGCCGGCCCGAAGGGCCCGCTGAAAACTCTGGGGTTCCTGGTGAGCGTGAATGTCAATGACCCGCACCGGCGCTGCCTCCCGTTTTACTTGAGGTAAGTTTTCGGATATGGGATTGAACATAGCGGGACAGACCCCTTTAAGTCAATAGTTGGGGAATGGAGAAACTGGCCATACCTTGACCTTGGTTCGCCCGTCGGCGGCCCACCAGTTTTTAAGAGCTGGCTGACTGGTGTATTATGCTTGACAAGAGACCAGAGGATTGGCTACGCCAAACTGAATTCCTTTTATCCCTTTATCCTTCAATCCAACCATCCAAAACTGACGGACTGCCCGAATGCGCACCGACGACTTTGACTACCGCCTGCCCCAAGACCTAATTGCCCAGACTCCGGTGGAACCAAGGGACTCTTCTCGACTGTTGACCCTAAACCGGGTTACCGGCCAGGTGGAACACCGGCGCTTTTACGACCTCCCGGAATGCCTGCCCCAGGGGGCGGCGCTGGTCCTTAACCGGAGCCGGGTAATACCGGCCCGGCTCTACGGTCGGCGCAAGGACACCGGCGGCAAGGTAGAATTGCTGCTGCTTCGACGAGAAGGCTCCGATACCAAATCCGGCGTCTGGCAGGCCCTCGGCCAGCCGGGCCGCCGGCTCCGACCCGGCGCCACGCTACAACTGGACCCTCCCCCTAATCCGACGCCGACTGCCGGAGCAAGCCAGACTGGAGCCAAAGCTGGCGACTGGCCGGCGACGGTAGAAGCGGAAGTGTTGTCCGTCAACAATGAAGGTATCCGGCGGGTGCGCCTGTCCGCCGAATCGGACCTTGACCGGCTGGGCCAAGTTCCCCTGCCGCCCTACATTCACCAGCGGCTGGAAGACCCGGAGCGATATCAGACAGTCTATTCCCGCCAGCCGGGGAGTGTGGCCGCGCCCACCGCCGGCCTGCACTTTACTTCAGAACTACTGGAGCGTCTGCGCCGCCAGGGAGTGGAAACAGCCCTGGTTACTCTCCACGTAGGGCTGGACACCTTCCGGCCCGTGGCCGAGGAAGACCCGACGAAACATACTATCCATACCGAATACTACGAACTTCCCGCCGAGGCCGCCGCTACTCTGACCCGGGCGCGGGCCGAGGGCCGGCCGATTATTGCCGTGGGGACCACCTCGGTGCGGACGCTGGAGCAGGTGGGACAAGACCGGGCCGCCGCCGGGTTTGAGGAGCGGGATAGCATCGAACCAGTCAGCGGACAAGCCAATTTGTTCATCCTGCCCGGGCACAAGTTCCGGCTGGTGGACGGGATGATTACCAACTTCCATCTGCCCCGGTCAACGCTGCTGATGCTGGTTTCCGCCTTCGCCGGTCGCGAGCGAATAATGACCGCTTACCGGGAGGCCATTGCGCAACGCTACCGCTTCTACAGCTTTGGCGACGCCATGCTTATCCAGTGAAGAAGACCCGACGGCGCCGTAGCTAATTCCCTTGACTCATTTACGCGTCTGATTTACGGAAACTGGAGCATTTGCAGGATGTTGCCGTCCGGGTCTTTGAAGGTAGCCACCCAGCCGCCCCAATGTTCCTGCTCCGGGGGCCTCAGAAACTCCACCCCCGCCTCAGTCAGTCGCTGGTGTTCCCCCTGAATGTCATCGACCTCCAAGTGGGGCATTATCCGATAGGGGTCTTTAGCTACACCGACCACACCGCTGTGCCAGCCCAGGTTAAAACGCATATTTTCGCCCAACTGAAGAGCGATAAAGTCCCCGTGATTGGAATGTAGGGGCAAGCGCAACAGGTCGTGATAAAACTTGAACAGCCGGTCCAAGTCATCCGTCCATAGGGTTATGCCCACCACGCCGGTAATCATTCTTGACCTTCCTGTATGATGGAGTACGACTGGAGGTAGAGGTATGTTGCGGGTTATTTTAGCGCGCCGACCCAGCGGGTAAGATAATCGCGAGGTAAGCGCCGTTAGGCAAAGGCGAGGCCCAGGGGATTCGTCTATCTGGCCGGAGAAGGTTCCCGCGAGTCCCGGTCGGCGGCGCAACGGCGGCACCAGCCGTGAAAGTCCACCCGCTGCCAAGCCACATCGAAGTTGGACTCCCGGGAAATCACCGACTTAAGCCGCAGCACCGCATCCCGCCCCAAGTCGGTATCCACCACATTATCGCACTGGATGCACACCAGGTTGACGTGAGGTTCCAGGTTGGACTCGTACCGGGACAGCTTGGGGAAGGGCAGTTCCTGAATTAGCCGGCTCTTTCCCAGCACGCCCAGAGTGGAGTAGATGGTAGCCAGCGTCATCGAAGGGAAATGGTCGCGCACCCGCTCGTAAATCTGCTGCACCGAAGGATGGTCGGTAGAATTGAGCACCGCTTCGGCAATAGCCAGCCGTTGCGGAGTTACACGCACTCCCCCTTCCCTCAGTCTCGCCACCAGTTCTTGCTGTGTCATAGGCCCTCCAGGGCAGGGACGAAACCGCCCCATCGGGATTAACCGAACTGGGGGCCACCCAATGCCGCTCATTTCCTCTTACAATATCTTACAGCTCACTATAAACCCATTCGCTTATACTAGCAACCTTGCTGGGCCGACCGTCCAAGCCTTCCAACGGGCGGGGAAAGCCAATGCGTACCGGGTGGACGAGTTGCTGGATTGTCTAATCCTTTCAACGAGCGGGGAAAGCCCTAACCTCTCCAGGAAGTGGGCGAACTAAAGACCCGGGCCTTCCCCGGCCGCTCACCCGTAGCAGCGGCGCCGCCCCCGGCCGCGTCACCTAACCAACGGCTGGCCGATCAAGTTCCAGTAGGGTAATACCAAGACGAACAACATCGCGATCGCCACCAAGGTCATCGCCAAACCGAAGCGGAAAATCTCCGGATTAGGTATGTTAGCGCGCTGAAACACAAAAACCGCCGAGGTCCCGCCAGCGCTATAATATACCACCGAATCCCCTACCGTCACCGCTGCCATTCCGCACACCAGCGGGTTCAACCCCAGCGACGCTCCACTCGTCATAGCGACCGGAACTACCAACGCCAAGTAACCGGCGATATTCGGCATCAGCATCCGCGCGATAGCAAAACAACCGCAAAACACCAGCAAAACCAGCAATGGGCGGTCTTGAAATTGCGTGGCGCCGCCCACCATCGTTTCGGCGAACCAAGCCGCCGCTCCGGTGGTTACCAGCGCATGGGCCAACGAAAGGGACGCGGCGATGACCAGAAAATTAACCCAGCCAACGTTGCGCTCAAACTCCTGCCAGCCGAGGATACCAAAGCGGGGCAGCAAAATCAGGGTGAACGCCAGCAACGCCGGAACCGCCGGATGCAAGCCGTGAGCGAAGTCGGTGAACCACAGCAGGGCCGTAACTATCACAATAGCGCCCGCCCGGTATTCCGCGGCAAGCATCGGCCCAGTGGACAATTGCGCCCCTTCCGGGATGTGGTCCAATCTGAAACCGCCCCGGTAAAACAGGTACAATACAGTTCCGCCGACAATCAAGTTGGCATAAAAAGGCACACTCATCAGAACGAACCACTGCGTCCAAGAAAAGTCCCCCAACAGTCCCGACGCCACCACTGGCGTTATTCCGCCGGCCAGCAACGCCGTTGAGCCCAGGCGGTTCAGGCTACCCAGCGCCAGCATCAGAGTCTTATAATATCGGTGACCCTGAAACACGTTCCAACGCCCCAACACCTGCTCATAAACGTGCACCATTATTGCGCCCCTGGTGCTGGCCGAAGGCAGCGCAAAGGTCAGGGCCGCAAAGGAAAACAGCATCTGAATGTATAGCAAACGGGGCTTGCCGGCAGCGCCCCGAATCAGAAACGTAGCCATGCGCTCCGCCAAACCGGATTGCTGCACCGCCAGTCCCAACGTCAGGATCCCGATGAGGAAGTAAGCTACCGGCTGGGAGAACCCATATAGTCCCACCCCAATATCCGGCACCGCTCCTAACAGCGTCAACAAAACTATCCCGCCAATACCGGCAACCGGCGCCGGCAGCGCCTCCGTGGCCCACAGCGCCACCGCCAGCGTCATCACCGCCAACGCCCGCTGGCCCTCGGCGGTCAGGCCCTCCGGCGTAGGCATCAGCAGGATCGCCAGAAATAATCCTCCCGCCGCGCCCAGCTTGACCGCCGTCCTCCAGCCCCGCAATGCCGCGGAAAGCGCAAAACCAACTGGCGAATTTCGGTATTGTGCCATAGTAAAACTCCGCCCGGGGGGGCGATACAACGTAATCGACCCGACTAAAACCAACCGCCCCTCTCCTCAACTTATATGGAAGGACTACGGTCGTCAAGGAAACCGGACGGTTATAACCATTTTAGGCCGTCATTCCAGCTTGCGCCAAATCCAGAAACTAGCCCTCTTACCCTTTGTACCTCAACGCTTCTGCCCCGCCCCAACCTAAACCCGGCCCCACATGTGCTACAATAGCCTTGGCAAATCGCCACCAACAAGAAGGCGGAATAAAGCCGAAGGGGGAACAAATGGCGCAGATGACGGCCGGCCGGGCGATTGTGGAAGCATTGCGGGCCGAAGGAGTTGACCACGTTTTCGGGTTGGTCGGCACCACCACCAACAGCATCATTACCGAACTTTACGGTCGGGACGACATCCGATTTATCGACACCCGTCACGAAGAGGGAGCCGCGTTTATGGCCTACGGTTACGCCCGGGCCTCCGGCAAGCCGACCGCTTGCATCACCACTTCCGGCCCCGGCACCATCAATCTGGCTACCGGCATTTCCCTAGCCTACAAAGGCCGAGCCCCGGTTATCGTCATCGCCGGCAACACGGCCCAAGACTATACCTATCGGGACGGCGCCCAGGAGTTTGACCTGGTATCCGTATTCAAGTCCATCACCCAAAGGGCCCTTCAAGTTAACCAAACCGAACGCATCCCGGAAATGCTGCACTACGCCTTCCGCACCGCGATGTACGGCAAGCGCGGCCCGGTGTTGCTGGACATCCCCCGGGACCTGATTGACGGGCAGACCCTGGACTGGGCGGTGCAACCGCCGGAAAGCTACCGCCCGGTGGCTGACCGGGTGGAAGGAGACAGTCGGGCAGTGCAGCAGGCGGCGGCTTTGCTGGCCCAAGCGCAGCGCCCTTTGCTGCTGGCCGGCGGCGGCATCATAGATTCGGATGCCTCGGAGGATACCGTGGCCCTGGCCGAGCGACTCGACATGGCGGTGACGCCTTCCTACGGCCACAACGATGCCTTCCCCAACAGCCACCGGCTCTATGTCGGCCCCCTCGGCGGGCGCGGCGCCGGCGAAGCCCTGGAAGCCTTGAACCGGGCCGACGTTATCCTCGCCCTGGGCACCCGCATCAACCAGGGCAGCACCTCTTGGGACTATAGCGTCATTAACCCGCAGACCCGCATCATCCAGGTGGATATCGACCCCCAGGAGATTGGCCGCAACTATCCAGTAGCAGTGGGTATCGTCGGCGACGCCGGCGCCGTAGCCCAGCAACTATCCGGCCTATTGGGCGAACAGTTCCCGGAGGGCCGAACCAACCCGGACTGGACCGCCGAAGTGGCCGCACTCAAGGCCCGCCGCCAAGCCCGACTGGAGGCCGAGGCGAAACTGGTCGGCGAACCAATGCCGCCCCAGCGGGTTTACCGGGAACTGGTCCAAGTCCTGCCCCGAGACTGTATGGTTACGATCGACGCCGGTATCGCCCCCGGCATGTCTTACGACCGGCTGAACTATGAACTGCCCCGCACCATGTTCAACTACGCCGGTCAGGGCGGCCTGGGTATGGGCCTGGGCGTGGGCCTGGGCGCCAAGCTGGGGCGACCCGACCGCCCGGCGGTCAGCATCCAGGGCGACGGCGGCTTCCTCTACACCTCTCAAGAACTGAACACGGCAGTCCGTAAGGGCATACCCCTGGTAAGCATCGTGTTGAACAACAGCTGCCACGGCGCAGAAAAGGCCCAGCAGCAGCGTTTTTACGACCAGCGCTACATCGGCGTTGACCTGGAAAACCCTCGCTTTGACCGGCTGGCCGAGGTTTACGGGGCCAAAGGCTACTATGTCGAGCGTCCCGAGGACGTGGCCGACACGGTGCGGGAGGCGCTGACCCTGGACGGCCCCAGCGTGGTGGAGATTCCGGTGGCGGAATACTTCCCCCCGTCAGCTCCTTTGCCCAACCGCGCCAATTCCTAACCGCTGCGGACGGCGGGGTTCGGAGAACCAAATCTTTTGTTTGTCGGGGAAAACCCCCGATCCCAGCGAGGCAGGGTTAGAGTAAAGGTAAGGGCGTTCCTGCGCAGGATTTCTACCTCACCCCGGTCAGCTCCCTCCAAGAAAAAGAGGGATAATAAAAGACCCGGGAGCAGAACGCGGAGACGCTGTTACCTTCGGCCCGAATCGGCTAAAATAAAACCCCCTCGCCCCCCGCGGCGGGGAAGGCGCAGCCTGCGGAGAGGTGGCCGAGTGGTTGAAGGCGCCGGTCTCGAAAACCGGTATATCCGTAAGGGTATCGCGGGTTCGAATCCCGCTCTCTCCGCCAGCCAATAGGCCAATAGTTTCGCCGCCGCCCGTTGCCAAGCCCCTCGCGGCTTTCCCGGCTATAAGGGGATGCCTGCGGCGTCCAGCCGGGAACGGCTTCGCCCCGAGCCAACCGCTGGCTGCCCGGGGGTAGCAAGTCTTGAACCTATTGCCGTCCTATTTCCCGGGTCACCGACCGGGTCGCCCCCCCGAAGGTAGGCACCCAGGAGGAATGTTTGCCCGGCCCTCCCAACACAATAATCGTCAAGTCCTCAGGAGCGGCAACCATTGGCATCGGTCCTTCAGGGATTTTCCCGAACCGCTCCAGCAGCGTGTCCCGGGTGTAACGCTCCAGCGGAACCCGGGCGTGCCGGTTCAGCCACTCCCGGATGTCCTCCTTGCTGAAACCGTCCCGGCTAATCGTAGCGGCGTGTTCCGGCCCCAACGCCAGCAGGGTTTCCCCGCCGGTATAAGCGTTATTAGCCCCGGTTACCGCCATCGCTCCAGCGATGATGGTCAGAATTTCCTCGGCGGAGCGCCCGGTGTGGTCGTTGATGTTGTGGGGCGGCTCGCCGGCCAGAGCCGTCACCGCGCTCTGCTCCGTCCCGAAACCCCGCTCTACATGCAGCGGTTGCCAGGGATTGTCCTCTTCGTTTTCGGCCACGCAGTAGCCATATTTAGACGGAGCGCCCTGGGTAGACATATCTCCCACCCCCGGATATGCGCCGCCGATGTTCAGCAAGGCCAAGCGCACCGCCCGGCCAATAGCCGCGTTGGCCCGCCAGCCCGGCCCATAGGCCCCGGAACCGCCATTCAATCCCAATCGGGCGCGGATTGGCCCATTGACGATAAGCAGGGGAGCGCAGGAGTGGGTCGTGGCCTGAATGGCGTACAGATTAAAGGCCGGATCGCTCATCGCTTCCACCCCGGCCACCAGAACCGGCAGGTACTCCGGTAGGCAACCGGCCATCACCGCGTTGACCGCCAGCCGCTCCACCGTGGCTTCGCCCCAGTTGGGCGGTATTTCAGCCACCACATTTTGCGGGGAAAGACCGGACGCCGCCAGCATCGCCTCAACCCGTTCCGGCGTAGGCGGAGTTATCGGCAAACCATCGCTCCAACCCCGCTCCAAGTACAGGTTTTGCACCGCATCATAATCGTCAACCAGCTCAATGCGCGGCGAATCCAACCGAACCACCGGATACCTCCTCCTTGGTAGTCTTGGTAGCGTCATAGGGTACCCGGCAATGACCGGCTACGGCGGGCCGTTTCAGGCTACTGTTGAGTCAACCCGGAAATGACCGATTCCAGCAAGGCCTCGGCCTTTACCCCCACCGCCGCCTCTTGCAGCCCGCCGATGGGATGGGCCGTAACCGCCAAGGGCAATTCCGGCATACCCAGCGAGCGACGCTCCACGTCCCCCAATCTTTGGAACCGCTGGCTGCATACCGTAACGGTGGGAATGCCCTGCCGCTCCAGTTCTACCGCATCGTGAATACTCCACGACGTGCAAGAACCTCAATCGCCCAGCCCGACAATGGCGACTTGCGCCGACGCCGCCAACTCGTCAATCACCGTCCCCTCCGCCGGTACGGAAGCGGTAGGCTTGCGCCGGTAGATCGCTTTGGAAATTTCATACTCCTGCCGCAGCAACTCCTCCAGCCGAGCAAAGAGCAAGTCGCCGTTGGGCTTGCTATTCCAGAGGAACCCAACAGCCCGCCCGCGCAGGTCATCCGGTCGCAAGGCCATCGGGTAGCGCAGCTCCCGGGGCGGGGCGGTAGGATTCAACACAACGATGTTGCCGTTAGCGTTGTTGGGCATATTCCGCTCCTGCCAGACCGGGTATATACAAGATAACCGGCATTATAGGGGCAAGCCGGCATAACAAACAAGGCGCCGGAACTGCTCCAGCGCCCTTGTCAGCTCTTTGCTCCGAACATTCGCTTCAGCTTTTATCGCTGAAGCTAAAGGCCCTGGCCTGTCGGGAAAATAAGCCATGGGAGGCCCAGAATAGCAACTTGGCAGTCTTCAAGCGATCGTCGATGGTTTTACCGTCTCCCGATACCGAGCCTACCAGTAAGACCAGGGATAACAGAGCATCCGTCAAACGCTCTTGGGGATTTCTGTAGAACTTCCCGGTAATTCCTCTCTTGGGGAAGCAGTTGCGCTCCCTTCGGAGTTCCCTCACAAAAGCGCTCTAATTCCCGGTTAGCCACCGCTACAATTGCGCCGCCGAGAGATTCGGCCTGCTGCCATATGAGCGCGCGAGTTGCCTCCTTCCGGGATTACTCCCAAGTCGTAATCCCGGAAGGAACAAGAACTCCTAAAAGCTCGACCGTCGGGCCTCCAGGCCGGTGTGGATGTCAATCAGCACGGTGCGGCCCTCAGCATTCAGTTGCTCCGCCTGCTTCAGCGCCGCCGCCACCTCGCCGGGCTGGGTTACGGTGATGCCTACCGCGCCCATACCCTCGGCAATCTGAGCATAGTCGCCGGTCATTCGAGTGGCCCCATAAAGCTCGTTGGCCGTAGGATAGCCGCCCGGATAGGTAGCCATGCCGCCGTTGTTCAGGACAATAGTGGTGATCGGCGCGCCGACCCGCACCGCCGTCTCCAGGTCTAGTCCCGACATGCCAAAGGCCCCGTCGCCCATAAAGTTCAGGCAAAACTTGTCGGGCCGGGCCAGCTTAGCCCCAATCATCAAGGGGATGCCGTAGCCCAAGTGGGTAGTCTTGCCCCAGCCGATATAGCTGTGCGGCGTCGTGCCGGGATAGAAAGGCATAATGGTGTCCCGGGGGGCGCCCGCATCGTGGGTTACGATACTGTTCTCCTTATCCAAGGTGCGCTCCAGTTCCCCGATGACCCGGTAGTGGCTGATCGGCATTTCGTCGGTCTTGAGGATGTCGGCCCACTCGCCCATCCAGGAATCCCGCAGGCGGGCAATCTCGACGGCTATGTCGGAGCTTCCCTTGCGTCCGTTGTCCCCGGCCTGGGCCTTAACTTCGGCAATCATCGCTTGCAGGGTCAGCTTGGCGTCGCCGGGCAGTCCCACATCCACCGAAAAATCCTTGTTGATATCGTCAATGCTCTCCACGTTGTGAATAATTACCTTGCCGTCCGGAATGGGCTGGCCGTAGCTGGTGCGGGTCATACTGGAGCCGACGGCGAACAGCACATCCGACTCTTGCAGCCAAGTGCGGGCCGGCAGGGAGGTGGCGCTGCTCCCCGAACCCAGGGCCAACGGATGCCGCTCATCAAAGGAGGACTTGCCGGGCATCGTGCAATAAACCGGAATCTCGGTCAGCTCGGCGAACTCCTGCAATTCCTTGGTAGCGTTGGCGAACAGCACACCCATTCCCGACCAGATGACCGGCTTTTTGGCGTTGAGCAACAGGTTCACCGCCGCTTTAACGTCGCTGGCCTCCGGGGACTGGCGCAGCCGCTTGGGAGGCTGGTAGTTCATCGCCGACTCCGGAACTTCCAGCCCACCAACGTCAGCGGGAATCTCAACGATGACCGGGCCGGGGCGGCCGTTGCGCAGCGCATGGAAAGCCCGACGCATCACGTTGGCGACCTGACCGGGCTGGACAATAACCTCGCCGAACTTGGATACGGTCTGGTAGGTGCGCACCGGAGAGAAATTGGGCTTCACGGCGTATTGACCCAAAGCCGGGCCGCCGGGCAGGTACAGAATCGGCACATTATCGCTATAGGCTTGGGCCAAACCACCCATCGAGTTTTCCGACCCCGGCCCGCCCTGAGTAATAGTTACGCCAAACTTTTCCCGTCCGTTCAGCCGGCTAAACCCGTCGGCGGCCATCAGCGCCCCCCGTTCCTGCCGAAACATTAGGGTGCGGATACCCTCCTGGGCCACATGTTCAATAAGCTGGTTAGAGGGGAAGCAAGAAATCCATTCCACTCCCTCAATTTTCAGAATCCGGGCCACGGCTTGCATTACATTCATTCAGGGCGCTCCTTCGCAAATAAAGTTTTATCCAAGGGATTTTAACACAGATACACCCAGGAGATCGGGATGGACCCACCAGCGGCCATCGGGCCGCCGGAGTAGAAAAACGCGCTAAACTAAAACCTCGAAGTCGATGGCTAGGCCCCTGCGGGACTAGGGTGGAAAACGTGCTAAACTAAACCCATTCTCAAAGTGCAAGGAGGCTAAAATGCCCGAAGTGATAGTTGAAGAGAACCTGGTCGTTGGGGAGTTTAACGGGCATAAACTCCGGGTAGATGTTTCTCGCCCAGCCAATTCGGACGGAGCGGCCCCCGGCCTGCTGTTTCTGCCCGGCGGCGGCTGGGTTACCGCCCACCGAGAACCGCTCAAGGAACGCTACGGCATCCCTATGGCCGAGCGAGGTTTCGTCTGCGTTACCGGCGAATACCGGGTCATGGAAGAGGCTATCTGGCCGGCGGCCATCCAGGACGTTAAGGCGATCCTCCGCTGGATGCGAGCCAACAGCGCGAGCCTCGGCATAGACCCGGAACGAATTGCCGTTGGCGGCAAGTCCGCCGGTGGACACTTGGCCCTGCTGGCGGCGGCTACCCGCAGCCCCGCCGAGTTCGAGGGAACTGGCGCTAATGACGCCTACAGCAGCCGGGTTTCCGCCGTCATCGGGGTCGCTCCGGCATCGGACATCAGCGAATACTGGCGCCGCCCTCCCCTGGAATCCTACACCGCCGCCGACCCTTCCGATGCGGCCCTCACCGCCGCCAACCCCGTCGAACAGGTCAGCGCCGACTACCCGCCGACCCTGCTGGCGCATGGCGCTTCGGATGAGCGCGTCCCTCACGAGATGACCATGCGGATGTTCCGAACCCTGGAGCAGGCCGGCGTCCCCACCGACCTGGCTCTCTTTGCCGGCCAAGGCCACATGTTCGACCAAGACCCTCGGTTCAGTCGGACCATCGTAGAAGCAATGGCCCTGTTCCTCGGCCGCTACATCCCGGTGGCTGAGCCCGTCGCCGAAGCAGTGGCCGCCGCCGATTAGGCTAGGCCGTTAAACCGGCAAGATTAGGGCCGACGCACCGGTGCGTCGGCCCTAATCTTGCCGGTAACTCTTGACCCCTGCTCAAGAGTTCAGCGCCGGCGGCCCATCCCCTCCTTTCCCGCCCCTCCCGCTACCCTGGCCTCCTTCAACCGCTCGTTCTGCCCGCAGCAGGTTGCTGCGGCTGGCCTGCGTGCTAGGATGGTCAGCTCCCAGAACCCGCTCCCGGGCCGTCATCGTTTCCCGGTGCATCCGCGCCGCTTGCGGGTAATCTCCAACCGCGTGGTAGCAATTGCCCAAACTGCCCCGGCTCCGCAGCGTATCGGGATGCTCCGGCCCCAGCGTCCGCTCCCGTCGCGCCAACGCCTCCTGAAAAAGCCCCATCGCCTCCCGGTAACGGCCGGCGGCATAGAAACTGTTAGCTAAACTGGTACAGCTCCGCAGCGTTTCCGGGTGGTCGGCGCCGAGGGTGAGCTTCCGCTCGACCCAAGCCTCCTGATGCAGCCGGATGGCCGGCCCGTAGCGGCGGGAAACCCGGTGAAAACGAGCCAAATGGTAGATTACGTCGTAGGCCGGCGATTGCTCGGCTGCGCTGCTCTGGCCGGCCATATCCTCAGATCATCCCCGACAAACGCGCATTCCTGAAAACTCGGCTACGTCGGCCGGTCTTCAATCCGACCATTAAAATAGCTGATAGCTGTCGGAAAATCATCCGGGTATATCCTGTACCTTCGCGCATAACCCCGACGCTAATACCCCGTAGCCAACCAAATTAACGTCTCCACTACTGGCCCAATCACTTGCCACAGCAGGCCCCAGCCCAGCAAATAATCCGCCATAATTAGGCCCAGCAGTATCAGCGGACTGAACCGCTCAAACCGGGCATAACTGTCTGCCATACTTTTGGGCGCCAGCCCGCCTACCACCTTGGAACCATCCAGGGGCGCCAAAGGAATCAGATTAAACACCGCCAGAATAATGTTGAAGAAAATCATCAGCCCTACGATGTCGGATAGCCCCTCGCGCAGCCCGCCAGTCAGGACGTAGGTAGCCCGATCCAAGGTTGGCCCGGCCCAACCCAGCAACCCCAGCTTGACCGGTAGAGCCAGAATAAAGGCCAGGGTCAGGTTAGACAGCGGCCCAGCGGCGGCCACCATAGTCATACCCAACGGCCCCCGTAGGTGGTGATGGTTTACCGGCACCGGTTTACCCCAGCCAAACCCGACCACCAACAGCATCAGCGTTCCACCAGGGTCCAGGTGCTTTAGCGGGTTCAGCGTCAGCCGCCCCAACCGACGGGAGGTGTCGTCCCCCAAACTGCTGGCGGCCAGGGAATGACTGAACTCGTGGATGGTGATGGCGCTCAACAGGGCAAACAACGCCAGCACAGTCAAGCGCAGAAAGCCGGCAGGGTCGTTTATCAGCAGATGGTAGGAACCAAGCAGCATAATCGTTCAATTTACAAGTAAGGCCCGGATACACCGGATATAAATATGCGGGGATCACCGGCAAGGCGGTCCCGCCGTGTTGAGTATCCTTTCAGTAGAAAGGGCGTTCCCCGGCGCTTTGCCTGCCGATTAGTCGTAGTCATCTTCGTCGTCATCCTCCTGGGGCGGAGGACTAGCGGGGGCAAAACTCGAAACGGGCAAGGTCGCCCGCAGTCGTTCCCGTCGTCGGGAGCGTTCGCGCGAGCGCGAACTAGGCCGGGGCATTTCCTGCAGCGCCATCTTCAGCCCGGCCAAGGCCTCCAGGCCAACGACGCCCGGATTCACTAGCAAACCGCTTACCCCCATATCCCGCAAAGCTTCCAAGTCTTTTTTGTCGGGAGCTTGCGACACTTCAACCAAAATATACTTATCCCCTCGGCGGCTGATGGAGCCTACTTTGACCAAGTCTTGCAACGTCCACGGGCCGGCAACGGCGTTCATATCCAGGGCAAAGATGTCCACCGGCAGAGCAGCGATGGCCCGCAGTTCCCGGTCATCCAGGCCAGTTGCAACAAACAAAACCCGGGCCAGATCGTCCTCGCCAGTCACCGCCGCCGCCGTGCCTTCCAGCGTAAAGGCAACCAAATCGCCGCCGCCATCCCGGCAGGCTTGAGCCTCTTCCTCCGAAAGCGCGGCGACATAGGCCCCCCAGGGGATACCGGAGATGGACTCCCCCAAGTCCTTCAGACGGTCCGATCCGCTGACGCCGTGCAAGATTGCGGCGTCCAGCCCGGCCGCGGCGGCCGCCGCCACCCCCGACTGATGGTCATCGGCTACCAGGGCCACCAACGCCATACCGGGGAGGTTGGCCGACCGGGCAGCTCCAAATCCCAGCGGCGCCGAAGAGCTGTCGCTAATTCGTTCCATAAAGTCCAATAATTTGCTCATTACTGCTCGCTCACCCCAATTTCCAATTCAGCGGATTATACCCTATGCCGCCCAATTTGTCGGTAGTTGCCTCGCCAGTTCCCGGATGACCGCGCTTGCCTTGGCTTCCATCCTCGTCCTCGGCGCGCCGGTCAAATTATGGACCGACCCCACGCTTCCCCCGAAGCCTAACCGATAAGACCCGCCAATCGGAGGAATTAGGTTGGCTGCGCTGTCCGGCTACCATTATCAACCCACACCATCTGTGGTAGTATTGGCCTCGAAATAATTTCAGCGGCGCAGGTGATTTATGGCTAATCTAGGCTTTATCGGGTTGGGCGTTATGGGCGGCAAGATGGCGCAGCGATTGTTGAACGCCGGGCATACCGTTACCGGGTATAACCGGACCAAGTCGCGAGCCGATTGGCTGCTGAACTTGGGCATGCGGTGGGGCGAGTCGCCCCGGGCGGTGGCCGAGGCCGCCGACGTTACCTTGAGCATGGTCAGCAACACCCAAGCCCTGGAGGCCATAACCGGCGGGCCGGAGGGGGTATTGGCCGCCTTTGCGCCGGGACAGCAGCCGGGCAAAGTCTTTATCGATCTGAGCACCGTCAGTCCCGCCGCCAGCCGCGCCCTGGCCCAACAAGTGGCCGAGCGAGGCGCAAAAATGCTGGACGCCCCGGTATCGGGCAGCTCTATAACCCTGGAAGCCGGCCAGCTTTCGGTGATGGTCGGCGGCGAGTACGCCGTTTATGAAGCGATGCAGCCCATCCTCCAGGACATCGGCCCCACGGTGAACTATGTGGGCGAGAACGGATTGGCCGCCACAATGAAAGTGGCAATAAACTTGAGCCTGCCCATCCAAATACTATCTTTCTGCGAAAGCCTGCTGCTCGCCGAAAAAAGCGGCATCTCCCGGGAAGCGGCGATGACCGCCCTGCTGAACAGCGTGGTGGCCTCGCCGGCCCTCAAGTACCGCTTCCCTCTGACGATTAACCCGCCGGCGGAGCCGCTGTTCGACGTAACGATGATACAGAAGGACTTGACGCTGGCCCTGGATATGGGACGGGAGCTGGAGGTGCCAATGCCCACCAGCGCCATCACCAACGAGTTCCTCAACGCCGCCCGCGCCTTGGGCCTGGCCGACCAGGACTTTGCGGTTTTATATCAGACATTGCGCCAAATGGCCGGGCTGGAGTAAGTTTCTAAAACGCCGGTGGTTGCCGATAGTCCGGGTTAGGCTTCGTCATTGCGGCGGCGGAGTTCCGCTTCTAACTGCTCAGCCCGTTCCTCGGCGGCCTGGCGAGCTTGCCTTTCCTGCTCGGCCCGCTCCTCGGCGGCCTGGCGAGCTTGCCCTTCCTGCTCGGCCCGTTCCTCGGCGGCCTGGCGAGCTTGCCCTTCCTGCTCGGCCCGCCATCCTGCCGCCTGCCCCGCATCCAGCCACTCCTGTACTGTCCCCAAGTAGCGTTCCGCAGCCGGGTCCCACCACAGCAACCGCCCGGACTGCCAGCAGATGTCCAGTCCCAACATCGCGCTGCGGCCCCAGTATAAGTCGTCTTCCCGGTCGTGGTGGATGAATACCGACTGATAAACCCCGTTCACCAACCGCTCCCCGGCCAGCCCCACGTCATAGCGCTGCCCCCCAGTAGGGTCAAACCGCCAGTATTCGGGGATGCCAAAGGCTTGGTAGTCCTGACGCTTGCGCACCAGATCGTTCTGCGGGTTACTGGGAGATGCCACCTCCAGCACCAACTCCGGCGGCTTGCCGTGGTGGTTAATAGCGTACCCACCCTCGTCAATTACCCGCTGCGCATCCACATCAAAGGCAATCATCAAATCCGGTATGCGGACATTCTGATTGCGACTAACGTAGGGGTAGATGGGCGTTTCACAGATAATCAAGGTGGTTTCCAGGTGGCCCAGGAAGCGTTCCAGTATAATGGTATGGCCCTGGCTATAGAGATGGAGAAAGTTTTGCATATCCATCCTGGGTGGGTAGTCGAGGAAACGCTCCAACTCATCCCCGGCAGTGGTGGGCGTCCGGCGAGTTTGCTTAAGCATAACCCTCCTGGTTCGGTAGCGGAGTTACCACTGGGTTACGGCCCCAGATTATAGCTCCAGATTGCAACCATTATACCGCACCGGGCCTGGGAAGAGGCAAACTACTGCTCGGCAGCCCGTTCCAAGTTCAGCGTCAACAGCCGCTCCAGTATGGCTTGGTCATCCAGGTCATTCGGCCAGCCATAGGCGGTGGCAACGGCGGAGTCCAACCGCTGATGTACATCGTCCAGCCAGGCGGGCCGCTGGTTGTAAAGGTTGGTCAGGGTGCGCTGTTTCAGTTCCGCCGCCGGAATGTCGGGCGAGTTCAGCCAGTTTTCCCGTAGCTGGTTAAGCTCTTGTGCCGCCTCAGATACAGCCTCCCGCTGCGCATCGGTAGGTTTGGGAAAGGGAAAGGTTTCAAAGCAAGTAGTAGGCGTGTAGCGAAAAGCCGATTCCGCCTCCCGCAGTTGCGTCCCCAGCGCCCTCGCCCAGACTTCGTGAATGCGAGAATGCAAGATCCCAAAGAAGTAATCATCCTCACGGATGAATACCACGAGTGCATTATCGGGCATTATTTCCCTATCCAACCAAACAAATATACGATGCTTGCTCACCCTACCAGTAGCCAAATACCTGCCCACCTTTACCAAAGATTTACGCAGATATATACCAGGCAACTGGTAAAGCCACCACCGCTCCCGAGCTCTTCGACTTCGGCTATCCTCTCGTTCTGGCTTGACATGAGCTTTCACTCGTTCGAAAGGCGCTTCGTACAGCGCAGCTTCTGACATGGACATTTTGGGACCAAAGTCGATGGTATAAACATCTCTAGCACGGTCCAACAAATCCTTGGCGTTTCGGTAAGGTTTTAAAATATCACTGTTCGGCTTGCCATGGGGATTAGGCAACTGTAGCATGATCGCCGCATCAGCTGGTGATACATCGAAGTTACCCACTCGGTTGAAACCTTGGAAAGCAATTCCTCGATTCTCTTCCAAGGACTCTGTACGGGTGAGGTCAACGCCGACCGTTAGGTCGGCGTTGACCTCACCCGTACAGAGTCCACCGGCAAACATACGTTCTGTTTCTGTTCCATCATCAAATCCAACCATAGAGATATGAACAACCGCTCCATCCAGAATCCAGGGATTATCCGGGTACGCCATGAATATGTCCCCCGACTCTTTAATACGCTGCAAAACAAAACGATTTGCGCCGCCTCTAATACCTTGTGTGCCCAGCAACCCAGCCCTTTTGGTCTTGCCAACGTCTATATACGCTCTAGTTTTCTCAAACCAATAGCAACACAAATCGGAACCATTGGGTAAGCGGTCGCCATAGATCGAATAAATTCCATCTACCGCTTGATCCCCGAGTCTGTTTCGCATCATTTTATTTCCACAAAACGGCGGGTTACCAATGATGAACTCCGCCGCCGGCCACTCCGGTTCCCTGGGATTGCCCAAGTCATCCCAGTCCAGTATGGCATCGGTTTGCCTAATGGTATCCAGAGAGGTAAGGATTGGGCTATGGTTGTAAGAAAAACCATTGGCCTGGTGCCACTGAATATAACCAATCCAAAGGGCGGTGCGCGCCAATTCGGCAGCATAATAGTTGATTTCCAACCCCAGCATTTGGTTGGGCTTGACCGTAGGCGACAAATCAGGCCAGCCCCGGGCCGCCCCAAAATCGATAACGACCTTCTCCAAATCCAGCAGGGAACGCAGAGTCAGGTACAGAAAATTGCCGCTGCCGCAAGCCGGATCCAGAACTTTTACCGCTGACAGCCGGGCTTGGAACGCCTTTAGTCGGTTCAAGGCGGCGGCCTCGTCGTCATCATTCAAAAGAGTTTCAATTTCTCTCCGGGCCGTTTCCCATTCTTGTCGTAATGGGGCCATTACCACCGGTTCCACCACCAGCATAATGTCCTCGGCGCCAGTGTAATGGGCGCCCAACTGGGAACGTTTGGAGGCGTCCAGCGCTCGCTCGAACAGGACGCCAAAGATGGAAGGTTCAATATTCTGCCAGTTTTTGCCGGTAGCTTCCGCCAAGCGTTGCAAAGCAACACTGCTAAGTTCTATGGTTTCTGAAGAGTCAAACAAGTCGCCGTTAAAGTGACTGATTTCATTAGCTCCAAACAGTCCGCCCCGAGACATTTCCCGGAAAAGGTCAGCCACCGCCCGGTTGAACAAGTCGGGCTTGCGGTATTGCTGACGGACAATTTGAGTAAACAAACCCTTGGGCAGGAGGCCAGCGTCTTCAGCATAAAGGCAAAAAACCATCTGGTTCAGGTAACGAGCCAATTTCTCCGGGTCTCGGTCGTGATCTTCCATATCGGAAACAATATCCCGGAACAAGTTAGCAGTTTCTTTGGTAACATCTTCCACTGACCGGGTCGGGCGTAAATCCGCCGGGGCGAAAAAGACGCTGCGTAGCAATCGCAGATTTTCCGGTTGGGCCAATTCCGTCAAGGCAATGCCATACCGCACGGTTTCCATGCCCGGGAAGTTGGTTTGTATCCGGATGGTCCGAAAAGAAGACACAATAAGCAACGGCGGCGTTTTGAGGTGAACCGAGTAGCGCAGCAGCTGGTTCAAGGCGGCGCCTAGTTGCGCGTCGTCGCCTTTGAACTCCCAGCCGAAACGCCCCTCCAAATAGGCGTCGGCAAACCCACCGGGAACCCACTTCTCAAAAGTAAAGGCTTCCTTGTCGCCATACTCGCCTGGAGTGGGATGCCCAACCAGTCGGCAAAGGTCCAGAAACATTTCTTGGGCGGCTTGCCTTTCGCCAAAGCTGACATTACGCCACTTGGCAATAAACTTCGCCGGTGTCATATCCATCCGCCAGCGTCCTCACTCCCCCAACAGCCGGGCCACCGCTTGCTTAACCAGGTTTTGGGCCATCACCACCTTATAGCCATTGTCGGTCATCGGGCGGGCCTCGGGCAGAGCCAGGGTTCCGGCATGGGCGGCGTCCACATCAGATACAGCCTTGCCTTGCAGATACTCCTCTACCTGGGACGCCCGGTAGGGAACCGGCGCCACGCCGCCCAAGGCTACCGCCGCCTGTTGGACTACTCCATCAGCTACCGCCAACCGGGCCGCCACGCTGACCAGCGCAAAGTCGCCAGCCTCCCGTTCCCGCGCTTTCAAGTACAGACTGCGGGGCAGTTGCCCGCCGGCGCCCAGCTCCGACGGGCCGGGCAGCGACACGCCGGTTACCACCTCGCCCGGTTCCAGGACCGTCTCCCTGGTTACATCCCGGCCGGGGCCGACAAAAAACTCGCCGATGGGCAAGACGCGGCGGCCCGCGCCCCCGGCAACCTCAATACGGGCATCCAGCGCCGACAAAGCCACCGCCGTATCCGAAGGATGAACGATGTAACAGCGGTCGCCGCCGGTAACGCACAAATACTTGGTGTTGCCAGCCAAGGCATAGCAACGGTCGCCGCCCTTCTTCAGGCAAGGAATTAGCGGGTGGCGATAATACCAGCAGCGGGGGCGCTGGTTCAGGTTACCGCCCAAAGTGCCGACATTGCGTATCTGCGGTGTCGCCAACCCGCCGGCGGCCTCAGCCAGGGCGGTATATGCGGCGCGGACGACCGGGTGGGCCGCCAAGTCGGCGATGGTAGTCATCGCGCCGATACTCAACCCGGCGTCGGTCTCAACTATACCCGCCAAGTCCGGGATGCCGGCCAAGCTTACCACCCGTACCGGAGCGATAATCCCCTCCTTAACCTCGTCCAGCAAGTCGGACCCGCCGGCGATGACGCGGACGTCCGCTGCCGGCGGCTCCCCCGTCAGCAGGGCGATAGCCTCCGTAAGGGTCTCGGGTTCAGCATACTGAAATGGGTGCATGGCTGCTCCTTGAAGAATCTAGCATTCATTGCGTAAGTCGGCCAAATATCTGTTGGACTCTTCGGCTAAACGTCCAGCCCTATTTTCTAACCATTGTCTATACTGATTTGGCTCCACAAAAGTCGGGTCTGGTATGGCCTGTTGATCCAATAGCCCTCGCGCGTCCAGCTTAAGCTCGGCTATGTAGTCTCTAGGGGCCCTTGCAGCAATCCTCCGGTTTGCGCCCCCGCTAACAACCGCCATGTTCGCAACTGAATCAACGAATTTCTTGTCAATACCTGGCAAATTATTATTGAGCCATTTGCGTGGGAAAATGTGGTGCCATTCAGGCCGGTACTCTCCCATAGCTTCTGCCCGAATTCTGTAACCATCCATATTCCAGTCTAAAGCATCGTTCTTGAATGCCAGCAAGTAAACCATCAGACGTTGAACGGAACTGCGCGCACTGCCGCTGTCAATGAAATCTTCCTGCGTAAATTCTAGTGGGCTGGTCAGAAGTTTGTCCAAATCTACCAGCGCTTCCTGTCGTGAGTTAGCATTTCCCAGAGCGCTAATCACCCTATCTAATTTCGTTTCCGTCGGGCCACTCCAAAATCCCTCCTTGATTGAAGTAAGCATCCATGCAAAAGCCGGACCAAACGGGCCTTGAGGGTAACGCGCGCGATATACCGCCATCGCGACTAAAGCGTTAAGGCTTAAGGCCAAATCAGAATTAATCACCCCATACTGGCGAAGCCCCTGGCATACCGATTTCATTGCCTTTTTAGTAGAGTCCCATGATATGTCACCGCCAAGTCCATCCCAAAAACTTTCCGGAATATCGCGGAACCTGCTCTTCTTAGCCCCAATTGCAGTAAACGCCCGGAAAAGAAAGGCGGGTTCAATGTCAAACCCCTGATCATCAAGTTCTTTCACGAAATGGATGAAGTTCTGATTAACCCACCCCGGGTTTTTTGAGGCCACTACCCCTAGATAAATGTCCGCCTGCTGCACTCGTGTGCCGGTTGAGTTTAGCCTCTTGAAGATTTCGGCAACTTCGGTCAACTCGATAGCATCATCGATTTCCACTATGGGCAATACCGCTTTCTTTATATTTTCCACTTTTTGCAGTTGCTTGGCCAACTTACCTATGTCGTCAGTATAGGCTTGCCCACTTTCAGCAAGTGTCTTCGCAAGGGCGTACAGGTCTTCCGACTTCAAAATTTCCCTTACTGGAACATACCTTTCTTTAGGAGACTTGAGCGTTACAAAAGTCGGTTCTTCCTGTCCAACGTCTAACCGGATATCAAAACTACTCAAATGTTCGGCCCAATTGCCGCTTAGACTGTGGTCCCACCACTCAGGACGTTTGTCAAACAAGGTGCAAAGCGCCGTAGTTCTCTGTTGTCCATCAATAATCCAGGATTTTTGGAGCCGTCGCTCGCTGTCCCCTCTTTGTATAGCAGTATTTGACTTCCAAGTTAATACGCTGCCAACCGGGAAATCTCGCACCAGAGAATCGGCGAATTCACGAACTTGAGCAACATTCCACACGAATCCTCTCTGAAACTCTGGAACAGCATACTCGCCTTGACTAGCCGCTTTGACTATCGATTCCGTAGTGAGAATTTTATGTTCCATTGCAACCTCATCAAGTAGATTCAACCCATTTGACGCGCTTCCCTAACCGCCCCCCATCATCCTCTTTATCACCCGATCCGGCGTTATCGGCAATTCAGTCAACCGCAGGCCGATAGCGTCATAAACGGCATTGGCAATGGCCGGGGCCACGCCGGGGCAAGGCACTTCGCCTAACCCCTTGGCGCCCATCGGTCCTACCGGGTCCACTGTATCCGCAAAAATTACCTGGATGTCCGGGTAATCCATAATCGTCGGACTTTTATGCTCCAGATAACTGCCGTTCAGGGTTACGCCGGTCGGCCCATCGGTTACCAACTCCTCGGACAAGGCAAAACCCAGCATCTGGGAGACGGCTCCCTCCACCTGGTTCAGCGCCATGCGAGGGTTCATTATGCGGCCCGAATCCTGCGCCGCCACGTAGCGCGCTACCTGCACCCGGCCAGTATCAGTATCCACCTCTACCTCAGCGAAGTGGGCGCCAAAGGAATTGACGATGTAGTCGGCGCTGCCCGGCGTCTCAATAGTTACCTCCTCAGTTATGGCATCGCCGTCCATCCGGCCGGCCACGTCGGTCAAGGCCATGCTCCGCTCCGGGTCCGCCTTGACGAAAACCTGTCCGTCCCGGATATCCAGTTCCATCACCGGAGCCTCCAACCCGTCCGCAGCCAAGTCCAGCAGTTGCCGCCGCACCTCGGCGGCCGCCCGCACCAGCGCGCTGCCGGTGGAAAAGGTGGCGGTGGAGCCCGCAGTGATCGGCGCCTCCGGGGTGGTGGCCGAGTCGCCGAACACCGTTTCGATGTCGGTATCATTGACCCCCAGAACTTCGGCGGCCATCTGGGGCAACACCGTAGTCGCTCCCTCGCCCACATCCATCAGACCGCTAAGCAGCGAAATCCGGCCCGACTTGGCGACGCTGACCGTGGCCGCCGAGGTAGAGCCGGGGCCCCCCCGGTAAATCATCATACTCATCCCCTTACCTCGCCTTTTGGCCGGGTCGGCGGGCTGTTCCAGCGGCTTATCCCAACCAAAGGCTTCTGCGCCTCGGGTCAGACACTCCTCCAAGCCATTGCTCGAAAAGGGGATGCCGCCCTCAATAGGCTGGCTGTCGATGACTTGTTCCGGCGGCGAAAGCCGAAGGCCGGGCTGTCCCTCCGGCGGCACCCGGTTCTTCAGCCGAAACTCCAACGAACCCATTCCCAACTCTTCAGCAATGCGTTCCATCAACGTTTCCAGGGCAAAGTGACCCTGCGGCGCCCCCAAAGCCCGGTAAGAACCGGCCGAAGGACAGTTAGTATAAGCCAGGTAAGACTCATACCGGACATTGGGGCAATGGTACAAGTAGATAATCCCCTGCCCAGCCCGGCGCGCCACGCCAGCCCCGGAGGCGGCATAGGCCCCGGTATTGAGAGTAGAAGTTCCCTGAATGGCCGTGATAGTTCCGTCTCGCTTGACCCCTATCTTCAAGTGAATGCGCCCGGCGTGGCGGGTACGCCCAGCGATGAACTCATCCTCCCGAGAGAACTCAATCCGCACCGGCCGCCCGGCCCGTTGGGACAGCAACGCAGCAATGGCAGCCATTCGAGACTCGTCCTTGTTGCCAAAGCCCCCACCCAGGAAGGGGCCAATAATCTGCACTTGATTAACCGGCAAGTCCAACGCCTGGGCCAATGCCCCTTGGTCCACGTGGACGCCCCGGGTCGATTTCCAGACCGTCAGCTTGTCCCCATCCCAGCTAGCCAGCGCCGCCCGCGGCTCCATTGGCGTGGCCGAATGGCAGGCGATTTTATAGGTTTCCTCCATTACCAGGTCGGCCGCGGCAAACCCTTGGTCCACATCGCCCCGTCCAATAGACAGAGGCGGGTTAATCGCCAGGTTGCCGCCAAGGTGAATCGGGTAAGCGTCCGGTTGCAGGGCCGCGTCCGGGTCGGTGTAAAAAGGCAAGGTCTCATACTCCACCCGAATAAGGGCCAACGCCTGGCGGGCGGCGTCATCATCCACCGCAGCCACCGCAGCCACCTCGTCCCCCACAAAGCGCACCCGTGTATCCAGCGGCAGGGTATCGGCGGCGATGGGCGACACCGGACGCCGGGGAACGTCAAAGGGCGTGATAATCGCCAGCGCGCCTTCCACCTGCGCCGCCGCCGCAGTGTCAATACTAATTATGTTGGCGTGGGGATGCGGGCTACGCAGAATCTGCCCGTAAAGCATCCCCGGCAACTTCAGGTCGGCGGAATACTTAGCTTGACCAGTCAACTTCTCCGGCAAATCCCGGCGGGTAACGCTTTGGCCTACTACCGATAGGGTCATGGGAGTTGCTCCTTTTGAGGGATCGAAAGATTGAGGGATGACTCAAACCGGGTTAATTCGGTCTTTCGACCAACCCTGCCCCTCGGCGGGGATGGTCGAAAGACCCGCTACAGAAAGCCGAGTAGTCCCAACTTCTGTATAGTCCAATCGGGTGGGGTGATCTGAAATGAAACGGGATGGCGCGGGCGCTCCTCGGCGCCAGGATAAATGCCCGCCGTTTTACCGGTCTTCCGGGATCGGGTTAGCGTCCGCCCGGTCTATCGGACGGCCCCGCAGATCAAGCGCGCCGTCGAGCATCCCGATGCGCTGCCGGTCGCGCCGGCCGGCGGGTGCAAAAGGTTGGGGAACTTCGGTTTTGACCCGTTCCAGAACGGCCAGAAACTCCTCCATTTGCGCCAGCCCCCTGGTTACTTCCTCTTCCCCATAGCGGTCTTCGTAAAAGTTCTGGTGCAAATCGTTGGCAATCTTCATCAAGTCCATAATCCGGGGCTGATTATACTCTCGGGCAATACGCCAAGCGGCGGCGGCGATCAGGGTATGGGCATAATGTTCCCACCCTCGCAACTGAGCCACCGATTTAACGGCGTGAGCCACTGCGCCCCAAGTCTTTTCCGACGCCTGGAGCAAGTCGCCCTGAGCCATTTCCTCCCGGGCCTGTTGGATAAACCTCCGGCTGATTTCAGCATAGGCTTCGGGCGGGTTATACTAAGTGGTCTGGATGGTAGTGGTAGTGGTAGTCATTTTCCACAACCGCTCCTTTACCGGATTAGCCTGGGCCGGGCCGGCATCGCCCAGGCTAATCCGGCCCGGTAATCGCACCCGCTCCCGGCGGCGTCAGAACAGCTACAAAATATGGTACATCAGCCGGTGATCCCGCAACACATCCTGAGCAAAATCATTTTCCACGTCCCGCCAGACGGAATGGATATGGTTGGCCCCGTTCTGGATGTTGTCGAACTCGACAATGAAACTGCCGCCGTGAATCCGATAATAATGGTCCCGACTCCGGTCTGTGGCGCCGGCCCAGACCAGGCGGAAGTTGTCCACCCCATCCCGCTTAATTACCTCCAGCTTTTCCTTGGCTACCTCAGTGCGTACCTGGCTCACGTACTCGGTAACCAGCGACAGCAAAAGCTCCTTCTGGGCGCCATTCAGCTCGGAACCAGCCAACCCCTCGCCATCGTGAACGGCAGCCCGGGTGGCGTTATACATCAGGATGTCCCAAGGAGCTTTGTCGTGAATAACCGCCTTGGCGCGCTGTTCGGGGGTTAGCGTGGACATCAGCTCAATTGCCAAGTCTTCCCGGTCGCCCAAGATACGGAGCCCTTTCTGGGGGCCTTTCGGCACCTCCGCCGGGTTGGCCCCCAGAAAGAAGGGCGTAACGGCGGTAACTTCATCACCCCAAATGCTGAAGTGGAGCGAAACGTGGTGTCCCTCCACCCGCCAACCCCAAGGGTCGGCGCCGCCCGGCTCGCCAAACACCGTCCAATAATAGAGCAGCGGGTTCCGATCCCAGCCGGCCGTACCTTCCTCCTCTTCCAGCGGACCGAGAATAAGCTCGTGCTGGATAATGGCCGCCGCCCGCTGATAGGTGGCCTCATCCAACGTAGCGGCCATCAGAGCATAGGCCAAATCTCTCTGCTCCTGCTTCATATCCCGCAGGGGCAAGCCATGACGGTTCAACGGCGGGTAATACCAGAAAAGCCGCTCCCCGTCCAGATAGTGATAAGTAGCCTTGGCTTGCTGCTCCTCCGAAAGACTATCCAGCCATTTGTTGGCGGCCGCCGCCATTTCAGCGGTAGCCGGGGAATGTTCATGATAATGGGTGTGTCGATTGCCGTGAGTATGTTCTAGTGTTGCCGTCATTTAACGCTCCTCGTTCTCTCTATTGCTGTTTTACGCCCCAGTTCGCTTTCCCCCATTACAAAGCAGAGCCGGATCGGATAAACCGACCTATAGCGAGTTTATTAGTGCGCCTGAAAGCTGTCAACCACGCTCCGGCCCCCTCGCCGGCTTAACGAATAGCGCGCCTTGACCCGGTTAGCCGGTTCACCATAACCCAGGTTCCAGACAAACGCAGCCCGGGGCCGGTTAGATGACCGGCCCCGGGCAATTGGATCTTGGGACACCGCGCCGCCGGCATTGAAAGTCGCGGCTGAGGTCCAGATTGATCAGTTACGGCTAATCGAGTTGACCCGGTAATAGATTTGGCGAGCCCGGAGCCGGCCCGGAATGGGAAATGGGAATGAATGGGCCCCTAACCCCGCCGCGCCGCCCTTACCGACTCAATAATACGGCCATAGGCATTACAGCGACACAGGTTGCCGGACAGGGCCTGGCGAATTTCATAATCGGAAGGGTTGGGGTTTGCGTCCAGCAGGGCGCGGGCCGCCATAACGAAGCCGGGGGTGCAAAACCCGCACTGGCCGCCGTCATTCTCCAAAAAAGCCGCCTGCACCGGATCCATGTTCGCCGGGCCGCTGCCGTCCTCGCCCAAGCCCTCAATGGTAACCACCGGCCGGCGACCCACCTGCACCGCCAGAAGCTGACAAGAATAGACCGGCTTACCCCCCAGCAACACCGTGCAGGAGCCGCACTCGCCCCGGTCGCAACCCCGCTTCGAGCCGGTCAAATCTAACTGCTCCCTCAGCGTATCCAGCAGCGTCCAGTGATGGCGTACCTGAACTTGGCGGCTCCGTCCGTTTACCTCCAAAATCAGGTCGGCGGTGGACAGAGCATTGACGGTTGAATCGTTGGCTGGCATAATTAAGACCCTTTCTCCTGGTTGGAGTGGTTCATTCGCCGCTATCCTACCCTAACCAGTTAGCCGGGGCAAGGGCCGGCAAAGGCCGGTATATGGAGCGAATTCAAACCAATATGCCCAGATGAATGAACCGAATACCGGAAGAAATCATCTGCGCCTACCCTTCCACCAAGACTTCCTCCAAAGCCGCCGCCAACTCCGTCAGCGTAACATAGCCCTCAAACCGCTGCTCAACTATACCCTGGCCGTTCAGGATGAACACCCAAGACTCATTAAACCAGCCGGGCAGAGCGGTTAAACCCCACTCCCCCACCGCGTCGGCCAACTTCGCCCGGCTCAAGTCTCCCTGTAATTCCTCCGGGCGGTCATAAATCTCCACGTGCACAAAATCGGCCCGGCCCCGATAAGCCTCCTTCAACTCCGTCACCGTGTCCACTTGGGGGCCGCAGGTAGGGCTGACGCAAAAGGCCGGCGATGCAAACACGACAACCGCCGGACGGGGACTTTCGATGGCGTCCGAAACGGAAATCCGGTACAAGTCCTCGTCCGGCGTATAATCGGTAGTCAACTCCGACACCGACTCCACATCAGCCAGCGTTTTCGTCTTGCTCCGCGGCGGCCGGCTCCCGACGCCCGGCGCCGGCGAGTCGGGCATCACTACTAACTCCAGACTAGTAGCGCCAGAAACCTCGGCATCAGCCACTGCGATATCCAACCGCCAGAGACCCGGCCAGTCGAAAGTCATTTCCGTACTGTAGGCGCCCCGAATGCCGTAGGGCCAAGGATGAAAAACGGCAGGCCGTTTTTCGATGACGGTTTCTCCTGTGGAATCATCAGTATACACGGAAGTAACCATAACCGTAGGCGCCTTAATCAGCGCTTTCTTGCCCGCCAACAGAAAGGAAACCCGTTGCGCGCCTACTTCTAACGCCTTGGTAGCCAGAATGGGAGTGATTTCACCGGGGCCGGCGAAGGGGTTGAAGGGCGCCGGCGCTGCGGTTGACGACCGCCCGACCGGGACGCCATCGCTGCACGCCGCCAGAGCCAGTAAACCTGCGGCCAGAAATAGCGCCGAACCCAGCCGCCGGACGGGAAGCTTGCGGAACGCCCGCAGTAACATAAAATACCTCCAGGCCCCTCCCGGTAAACGCCGCCGGTAAAGGCGCTGTCGAAGTTGCGTTGATAAGATAACCAGCATAAAGCTCCGGCGTAATCTCGGCCCCCTAAAAAGTCAAGAAGACCGGATCGAAGGCCTAATCCCTTGGGCAGCGCCAAGTTATCGAACCGGTCGCCCCTGGCCTACCCCGGAAACCCCCGAATCCGCTGCTCCAGATCGGCATATTTCCCTTCGCCAACGCCGGTACAGAGCCGGTATAGAGTAGGTATAATAGGCATAGCGTATCACCCCGTCCTGGTCAATCAAATACTTGGCCGGCCAGACTATCCCCTTATCTCTCCCTGGTCGCCGGCCGCCCATTATCCCAGCCCTTTTCCTCGAACTCCGGCAGGTGGACGCCCGAATCGCCAGCCCGTCGGCGGCGTAGCGCGAGCGCCAGAGCATGCAGTAGGGAAAGGTGCGGATACAGTTACAGTTAACGCCGGTATCGGCCCCGAAATCCACCAGCGGCGCCTTGCCCCGTAACTGAGGAAAGGGGAAAGAGAGACCTGGCTTTCACCCGGTAGGCCAGGTTCCTCAACTCGCCCGCATGTGATAAACTCTGGAGACGCCGATCCTTTCCCTATCCTTATATCATCTTAACCGGCTTGACGGAGGACCCCTTTGCAGAATACCACATCTGCGGCCCTAGTCAGTCGCCGCATAATCGAAAACGTCGCCCAAGTGATTGTTGGCAAAGGCGCGGTGGTCGAACAGGCCTTGGCTACCCTCATCGCCCAGGGACATATCCTGGTGGATGACGTGCCAGGCGTCGGCAAGACTACCCTGTCCAAGGCCCTGGCAATCTCGGTAGGCTGTTCCTTCCAACGCATCCAGTTCACCCCGGACTTGCTGCCCAGCGACGTAACCGGCATTTCGATTTACAACCAGCAAAACGGCGATTTCAACTTCCGCCCCGGCCCCATCGTTTCCCAAGTAGTGCTGGCCGACGAGATTAACCGGGCCACGCCTAAAACCCAAGCCGCCCTGCTAGAAGCGATGGAAGAACACCAAGTTACGGTGGACGGCGTTACCCACCCCTTACCGGCCCCCTTTATGGTAATGGCTACCCAAAACCCTATCGAATACGAAGGCACCTTCCCCCTGCCGGAGGCCGAGTTAGACCGCTTTCTGGTACGGCTCAGCTTGGGCTACCCGGACTTTTCGGAAGAAATGGCGATTATTGAACGCCAAGAGCAAAACCATCCCATAGATTCTCTGGAACCCGTCGCCAGCCCGGAGGAGGTCGTCGCCTTACAGACGACAGCCAAAACGGTGTACGTCGACCGCTTGGTGCGCCAATACATAGTTTCGCTGACCGAGGCCACCCGCGGCCACCGGGACATCGCCCTGGGAGCCTCCCCGCGCGCCACTCTCGGCCTGTTCCGAATGGCCCGGGCCATGGCCCTGATGCAAGACCGGGACTACGTAGTGCCCGACGACATAAAGCTGCTGGCCTCGGCGGTCCTGTCCCACCGACTGATCCTCTCCCCGGCCGCTCGTATGCGGGGCATCCGCAGCGAAGACCTGATTACCGACCTGCTCAACCAGATAAACGTCCCCGGCATGGCCCAAAGCGCAGCTCAAGCCTAGGCAACTCCCCTCCCCTACAGCGCAGAAGGCGTCAGCGAGGGTCGAATCAGCAGGGGTCGGAAGAGACAGAAAGGTATCCGAAGGTGAAAATTAAGAAGAGAAGAGAAGAACCCCAGCGGCAAGACGCTATCGAAGCATCTCGCAATTGGAGCATCTCGCAAAATCGGGCCAGGTAGATTACAATTTGTTCGAAGCTCCAAAACTCCGCCGAAATCCCGGAAGAAGAACCGCGGCCAGCGGAGTTAGCCCCATCCCACCCTAATATACAAAGCAATTTCATCCAGGAAAAAACATTGAGCAAACGGACTATCGGCATCTTAATTCTGCTGGCCGTGGTAACCTTTTATACCCTGGGCACCGGCTTCGCTTTCTTCTACCGCTTTCTCTACGTGATTGCCCTGGCGCTGACGCTTGGCCTGTTCTGGGCCTGGGTTAACCTGCGAGGACTGGAGGTGCGCCTAACCCGCCTGGCGCACCGGGGACAGGTCGGCGGCTACCTGGAAGGCCGCATCCAGGTCGTCAACCGGCTCCGCCTGCCCAAGTCCTGGCTGGAAGTCAAGGAACTATCCGACCTGCCCGGCTATACCGCCGGCCGGGGAATCGCCCTGGTGAAGGACCAATCCCGCAGTTGGCGTATTGAGACCTACCTGGCCCGCCGCGGCGTGTTCCAGACCGGCCAAATCGAGGTAACCAGCCAAGACCCCTTCGGCCTGTTCCGGCTCAGCCGCCGCTTCCTCGAACCCCAGGAATATGTCGTATTTCCGGCCACCGAGCCACTGCCCGACCTGGACCCCCGCTTCGCCTTTCTGCCCAGCGACCGCCGGGTTACCCGCCGCTCCGACCACATCACCCCAGAATCCTCCGGCGTCCGCGAATACGTTTACGGCGACAGCTTCCGCCAGATCCACTGGCCCTATACCGCCCGGATGAACAACCTGATGGTTAAAGAGTTCGACATGGGACTGGCCGCCGAATCCTGGGTGCTGTTAGACATGCAGCGCAGCGTCCACTTGGGCGATGACCCAGTGGACAACACCGAGGAACTGGTCATTACCCTCGCCGCATCCCTCATCAGCCGAATGGAACAGCTTTCTATGCCCGTGGGTCTGGCGGCCAGCGGCGACCAAACCTGGCTAATGCGACCCAGCGCCGGCCCCTCCCACCTGGGCAACCTGATGGAAGCCCTGGCCGCCGTGCGCGCCCAGGGAAACCTTACCCTGGAACGCTTCATCTACGACTTGCAACCCCACCTAAATCGGTTCAACGCCCTAACCATCATCACCCCCACCCGCCGCACCGAGTGGATACCCGCCCTTGCCAGCCTCCGCCGCGACGGAGTTAACGTGGCGGTAGCCTATGTGGACCCCACCGAATTCGGCGCGCCCCTTGAGGCGCAGTCCCCGCTGGACTTCCTATTTTCCAACGACATACCCGTCTACCGGGTAAAACGAGGCCAGCCGCTGAACGAGGCTTTGCAATCGCCCCTCTACCCGGAATCCCGCCTCTATGGCGTTCCCCGAACCCCCGTCGCCCCCGTCAGTTATAGTTATGGCCGAACCGCCGACGCAGAAAACGATCCGGCGTCAAGCCCGCCCCCCTCCGTCGCCCTGTCCCCAACTCCCTCTCCCACCCGGCAGGCTGGACGATGATTCGGGCCGACCTGGGCCATATCCCCCGGCCCCCCTCGATCTTCAGCGCCGAGCGCCTGGGGCATAGCCTGCTGACCGCCCTCCGTTACGCCCGTCCCGCCGACGGTTGGGCCTCCGTCATCCTACTGGCCCTCAACCTGATGGTAGTCGTCTGGTCGGTAGAACAAGCCGACTGGGTGCCTACCCCCAACCTCGTATCCCTGATTATGTTAGCCATGCTCACCGGCCTCATCCTGGCCCGGCTGCCCCTGTGGAGCCTGCTGGTCTTGCCCCTCGGCCTGCTCTTCGGCCTGGGGGTAATCGTATGGCAGATTACCTCCTTCCAGGCCGAAGGAATGGAACTCGCCAACGCCGGCGAGCTGTGGCATCGCCTTAACCTCTGGTTCGTGGCCGCCAAAACCGGAAGCATCAACATCGACCGGGAACCCTTCGCCTTCGGCCTGATGTGCGCCACTTGGCTGTCCGGCTACCTGGCCGCCTGGGTCTTCTTCCGCCACCGCAACTTCTGGGGCGTTTTCGTCCTCGGCGGCGCCGGCCTCCTCTCCAACCTCACCTACCTCCCCGCCGAAGGCAGCATCTACCTCGGTATCTATCTGCTGACCGCCCTACTGCTAGTAGCCCGAGTGCAGGCCGTGCGCCGTTTGCAAGAATGGAAACGCAACCGCTTCCAATCCGACAGCCACCTGGGGCTGCTCTCCGTATCCGACAGCATCGTGATGGCCTTCGTGGTGCTGCTCGTCGCCTTCCTCCTGCTGCCCACCGGACGTTTCTGGGGGCCCGCCCATGAAGTTTACGAGTATATGCGTTCCCCGCTGGTGCGCCTCGAAGACGACTTCAACCGCCTCTTCGCCGGACTGCCCGCGCGGCGGCCCCTGCCCTATCGCATCTGGGGCGACGTGATGGCTTTCCAGGGAACGATTAACCCCACCACCACCCCAGTGCTTCAAGTAGATTCGCCCGTGGCAATGTACTGGAAAGCTCGCAGCTACGGCTCCTACACCCCCAAGGGCTGGATTTCCGACGATACCGTGCTGCAACCCACCGACTGGACCCCCGCCCACGCCGTTCAACAGCCCTACCTAAAGCGATTCGAGGTTACCCACTCCCTCACGCCCAACTACCAAACCCGCAACCTCTTCGCCGGCGGGCAGATCATCTCCGTCAACCAAGACGTGCGCATCGAAACTTACGACTCCCCCATCTACACGCTGGACTTGACCGAGCCGACCGGGTCGGGCCCAACCTACCCCAAGCTGGAGCAGGCCGCCCTCAGCCTCAGCCAGTCCCTACGGCATAACGGCCCCGCGGCCAGCCGCGCCCAGTTAGCCCAGGCTGTGCCCGCCGGGTTCGAGTTGGTGGACATCCTTCGGGAAGCCGACCAGGTGCGGCAAGTAGCCTTGGCCGAGATCCTGCCCGAGCAACCCGACACCCTATCCCTGCGCAGCGCCCGCAAGGAGTTCAAACCGGGCCAAACCTACGAGGTAACCTCCTCAGTGTCCCTGGCCGATGCGGAAGACCTGCGCCTCGCCGGCCTGGATTACCCCACCTGGGCCCTGGCTAAATACACCCAACTTCCGCCGGAACTGCCCCAAAGAGTGCGCGAACTGGGCAACGAGTTGACCGCCGGCGCCGAAACCCCTTACGACCAGGCCAAGGCCATCGAAAGTTACCTCAAAACCCTCCCCTACTCCCTATCCATCAACCCGCCGCCCTATAACTCCGACGGCGTTGACTACTTCTTGTTCACCCAACAGCGCGGCTACAGCGAGTATTTCGCCTCGGCAATGACCGTACTGCTCCGCACCCAAGGCGTGCCAGCCCGGATGGTCACCGGCTACACCGTCGGCGACCAAGTGCCCGACCAAGACACCTACATCGTTACCGACAGCCACAGCCATGGCTGGGTAGAAGTCTTCTTCCCCCGCTATGGCTGGATCGGCTTCGAACCTACTCCCGGAGCCGCCATACCCCTCACGATAAAGCCGGTAGCCAAAGAGTCGAACATCGAATTCGACTTATCCGCCCTAAGCTCCGAACCCCTCCTCTGCGATGACGATTTCGATGATGAATGCGACGAAGACTTCCTCGCCGACAATCTCAACCCGCCAGCCCCAGTCTCGCTGGTAGAACGGCTGTTGCGAAAATACCTCCCCTGGGTTGGCGGCCTCCTCCTCTCCGCCGCCGCCACCCTCGGCTTGACCTGGCTATTCTGGCGTCGCTGCCTGGCCCCGTCCACCGACCCCCAAGTAACCTTCCGGCGCCTCGCCTTCCTGGCAAGACTCAACGCCGTCGGCCCGGCAGACCACCAGACCCCCTATCAATACCTGCACCGCCTCCAGGATGAGCTGCCCGGCCGCCGCGAGCAGCTTTCCGTTATCGTCAGCAGCTACGTCCGCCATCTGTACGGCAAGAAAGAGACCACCGCGGATCAGGACGCCCAACTGACCCGAGCCTGGCTGGAACTGCGCCTATCCCTCTTGTTCCACCTGCTACGTAGGAGAAATCGCGCGAATGAACCAGTATAAACACTGCATCTTCCCTTCGCCCCACGGCTGGATCGGGCTGATCGGCAGCGACCTGGGCCTATGCCGGTTAAGCCTTAAGCCCACCCCGGAAGAAACTCTGGAAGACTTGGGCCCCGCCCTGAAGGGAACCACGCCGGACGATGCCGCCTTCCCTCAAACCCAAGCCTGCCTGGAGCGCTACTTTCAGGGAGAAGCGACGGCTCTAGCCGAAATCCCCCTGGACTTGAGCGACGCCCCGCCCTTTTATCGCGCCGCCTGGGCCGCCTGCCGCCGCATCCCCGCCGGGGAAACCCGCAGCTACGCCTGGCTGGCCGCCGAAGCCGGCCGTCCCAACGCCGCCCGGGCCGCCGGCCAAGCAATGGCTAAAAACCGCCTCGCCCTGATCATCCCCTGCCACCGGGTAATCGGCAGCAACGGCGACCTCCACGGCTACGGCGCCGGCGGCTTGGCAGTAAAGGCCCGCCTGCTGCAACTAGAGCAAGCCCAAACCTCCCCTCCGACCGCCCCTGACCAGCCCTAAATCCCGGCCCCGGCAACTCCTTGCCCTACCCGCCCAAACAAGAGAGACCCGTCTTGGCAAGCCGGTCCAACTAGGCGCAAACTCCCCCAGACCAGCTCCGCGCTGAAATCCGTAACTCCTATTGACAAATTACCCTCTCTAGTAATACCGTCATAGACAGCTATCGTCTATATAAAGACGGAAACCTCGCCCATATATAAAATACGGAGGAATGTAAACTGTGAACGCAAAGCGTACCGGAAGGCGTCGCTGGGGACGCTGGATTCTCGGGTTAGTTACCTTAACCACAGCCCTGCTTATAGCTTGCGGCGGCTCCCAAACCCCGACGGATACTTCCACCGGCGCTACCGCCGAACCGGCCGCAACGTCCATCGCCGCCGCCCCGGAACCGGCAACCGAACCAGCCGCGGAACCGGCCGACGCCCTCGATTCCAGCCCGCCGCCGACCCATACCCCGATTCCCACCGTTCAACCGACGCCCCGGCCCACCGCCGCCGAGGTGGTCGCCAGTCGGGACGACATTACTATCGTCATCAACGAAGAACCCTCCATCCCCGACCCTTGGCTCAGCACTACCCTCTACCCCAACCAGGTAATCCACAACGTAGCTCAGCCCATCTCCTTCTTCGGGCCAGACTTTACCGACACCGCCACTGCCGGATTCACCGGCTTTGACCAGGTGGAACCCAATACTTGGCGCTTGTCCCTGCGCGAAGGCATAAAGTTCCATAACGGCGAGGATTGGAACGCCGAAGCCGCCGCCTACACCATCAATCAACTGGGCAGCAACGTAGAGTACCAGCCCTATTCCCAAGTGCGAGAAGCCCACGCCGAAATTATTGACGACTACACCGTGGACTTTGTCTGCGAAAACGCCTGCCCAGTGCTACCCCGTTTCGGCCAATTCCACATCTTCGTAGCGCCCGACTACCACCAAAACGTCCCGCAAGAAGAGCGCGACGCCTCCGGCCAAGTGATTGGTTGGGGGCCTTACCAGTGGGGCGAGTGGGTGCGGGGCGAATACATCACCCTCACCGCCTATGACGGTTACGTCGAGCCTCAACCCGTCAACTTTATGACCCAAGCGCCTACCATCAAAGATGTTACCTACGTATGGCGGGAAGAAGAAACCGTGCGCTCGGCGATGATTCAAACCGGCGAAGCCGACCTGTCCTGGGCCGTTTCCATTGACCAGGCCGAGACAATAAACAACAGCGAACACGGCAAGACGGTCAAGGTGGTCTCCGGCGAAGTCTACACCATCAACGTAGATACCATCTGGCACCCGGAACTGCGCAAGCTCGAAGTTCGGCAGGCGCTGACCCACGCCATCAACTGCGAAGAGCTGGCCCTGGCCTTCTTCGGCCCCGAATCCCGCTGCTCCAGCGGCCCCAACGGCATCCCCGGCACCCTAGGCGTTAACGAGGAGAACGCCCAGCCGATTTACCCCTACGACCCCGAACGCGCCAGGGAACTATTGGCCCAAGCTGACTACAACCCGGACAACAAGATTGAGTTCTGGACCCGTTCCGGCCGCTACGCCAAAGACGTAGAGATTACCGAATCCCTGACTACCTTCTGGAAAGATGTAGGCCTGAACGTAGAACCGCAAGTGGTTGAGGGCAGCGTCTGGCGCGACCGCCACCTGACCGGCCCAGCGGAAACCTATGACGCCGCCCTGGAAGCCGGCGCAACCCCAGAGGCCGCCGCCGCCGCCGTGCCCCAAGCCGACCCGCCGCGCGTCGGCGCCTCGCCAGGCCTCGTCTTTTTCGCCCCCGGCGGCGAATACTTCGACTTCGGAAGACAGATTAACTTCTATATGAGCTGCGCCGCCAACCGCTCCAAGAACTGCAACGCCGAATGGCACGCCCTCGGCCAAAAAGCCCTCGCCGCCAGCGGCGAAGAGCGGCGCCAGCTAATGACCGAAGCCTATGGCGTCTTCACCGAAAACCTGCTCCAACTCCCCCTGATGGAAATCGTATCCGTCTGGGGCGTCAACAAAGACCTGGAATTCGTCAATATGCCCGGCGGCCGCCGCATCCTCATCAACACCATGACCTGGAACCAGTAAAGGTCGCCCGGACAACCCGCAACTCGACACCCCCAACAACAAGACAAGGCGCCTTCCAGCCGAAACGGCTGGAGGGCGCCTGTTTTATTTATTATACGGATATGTTACGGTAGTTCACCTCACCTTTCGTATTTCTTGAGGAGGATTCAGTGGTATCTATAGAAGAGGAACTCCTAATTGATGAAACTGAACTCTCCGATGACGAAGAGCCTCAGAACATCCGTTACGATATTATGTCTTATCCGGCAGACTACACCTTAGGGGCGCTGTACGAAAAGTGACGGTCCGACCAGTTGGTCATACCGAACTTCCAACGTAACTACGTATGGAATCAGACTCAGGCGAGCCGGCTCATTGAGTCATTTCTCTTGGAGTTGCCAGTTCCGCAGGTATTCCTATACCGAGACCGCTCCGATCCCAAGTTGACCGTCTATGACGGTCAACAAAGGATTGGTACTATAGCCCGCTTCTACAACGGAGAGTTCCGACTGAGGGGAGTTAATTCTAGTTGGAATGGTCGGGCGTATGAGGAACTTATTGAATACGATCGATCGGAGTTGGACGAATCCACTTTGCGGGCAATTGTCATTCGGCAAATCCAGCCCAACAATAATTCCAGCATCTATCATATTTTCGAGCGGCTGAATACCGGGGGAGTCTTTCTCAACGAAATGGAGATTCGGAGAGCGCTCGATCAAGGCGAAGCCAACTCTCTATTGGAAAGATTGAATAAGAACCCAGACTGGCGTTTGCTCATCGGCGCTCCTAAACCTGACCTGAGGTTTCGGGACGTACAACTGGTGCTTCGGGTGCTGGCGCTTGCAGAAAACTGGCAAAATTATAGCAAGCCGATGAAGGATTTCATAACCAACTACATGCAAGCTCTTGATAAGGCAGACACCAGGAAAATCGGTCAGTTGGAACAAAAATTCATAAAGGCCTGTCGCGTAGTTCTCTCTGAACTGGGCGAAAAGCCTTTCCACCTTCGGCAGAGGCTTAACCTAGCCATTATGGATTCAGTTATGGCCTGCTCTTTGGAATTAGCGGACTCCCTAAAAACTGACTTGGACCGCAAATATAAAAGCTTGTTAGACGACGAAACCTTTATCGAGGCAGTTACACACAACACCAGCGATTACGCTGTGGTTCGGCAAAGGTTTCAACTCGTTCATTATGCGTTCAGCTCCTGATAATATGCCCCACCTATTGCCACTGACTTGGACTGCGATTGCAGACTACCGGGAGCATCTGGGTCAGTATCCGGATACTGACCCAGTGATTCTGGCTTACTTGACAAGACACATCAATGGGTTGATGTGTGCGGAGATAGAGCAAGTAATAACCAGCTTGGTCTGTGAAAGACAGGGAGTCGGACATAAGGATGAAGAATCCTTGAACTTCTTCCCAAACTTCCTGAATTCCCGACGCATCAGCAGCATAAGGAACGCGAGAGTCGCCCAGATGAGGATTGTTTTGTCTTCATTTGGCCCTAATTACCAAAAAAAGTTTGATAAACTGGTGCGCGAGACTGTGGATCCTGAAGGTATTGGAAAGCTGAACACAGCAGTAAAGAAACGGAATGACGATTCCCACAACATTCCACCCACTATCATCTTTCAGGAAGTCGAAGAAACCTACCAAGTTGCAACTGCGGTAATCGACGCGGTTAAGCAAACGCTTGAAACCTAATCCCCTCACCAGCCCACCCAACGGCGCCACCGGAAAGCCGCTTTCTAGGAACGACCCGCAACCCGGCTGCTGCTCCAGCGTCCCCCGGTTCAGCAGCGTATTCCCCTGCTCCTGCGGATAAGGGGCGTGGTCGCTGGCCGTGATCGATATATGCCCCTACTCCAGACCCCGCCACAAGGCCTCCTGGTCCAGACCGTCCGTCGTCCGCCACGGCGGGCCGATTTTCGCCATCGGGCCATCTCAGCGTCGGACAGCAACCGACATTGGGGACAAGACTCGGTCCAAATGCGCTGTGTCCCCCAGCTTGGGCCTGCTTAATGCGCTCCAGGCCCACCTGAGCGCTCAGGTGAACCACCTAAGTGGGGCAGCTGGTGGCCGTCGCCATTTTCACCGCCCGGTTAATCGCCTCCTCCTCCGCCCAGTCCGGACAGGCCCCCGGAAAATCAGTGGGAGGAGTATGCCCCTCGGCCAGCAGCTTGTCCTCCAAATCCTCGATGATATTGCCGCTTTCGCAGTGAAGTTGCATCAGGCCGCCACCCTTAGCCACCAACTCCATCGCCTGGCAAATACAATCGTCATCGCACATCCGATAAGGCCGCTTCTTATAAGTCATAAACATCTTGTAAGACTTGACTCCCAACTCCAGCGCCTCCGGCAAGCTGTCCAGAATAGACGGCCGGTTCTGCAAAATGAAGTGGAAGGCAAAGTCGGTCAAAGCAGTGCGCTCAACCTCCTCCCGGGAGCGCTGAATGGCCGCCGGCAGAGTCTCATCCCCTTCCAGATTATAGGTCCCGAAGGGAATCAGCGTGGTCAGCCCAGCATAAGCGGCGGCCAAGAACCCAAGGCATAGCTGCCATGGCCGTCCAGATGCACCTGGCAGTCAACTAACCCCGACAGCGCATACATCCCGGCAGCGTCAATATAGTTGTCCGCCGGCGGCAGCAGATTCTCCGGCCCGATGGCAACAACTTTTTCCCCGTCAATAGCGACGGACGCCTCGTAAACCTGGAAGGAGATAACAACCTGCCCGCCCACCACCCGAGTATCCGCCCATCGGTTAGCCATAACGTAACTCCTTGATTAGGCGTTGAGGGCGGTGAATAGGGTAGCAAATTGTTCCAGACCCGGGAAAAGACCGGCCGCCGGCGCCCCCGCGCGCCCGGTGCATCCACGTAATCTTCCGGTCGAACATCCCTGCAGATATGGGCGCCACGCGCCTGGTGGATCCACCTATCCTTACCCTGGACTGGTCATAAGTTACTTACCGCCACGAAAGACTATCAACCCACCCAACTATACTAAAGTCGGAAGCGCCTAATCCCGCCAACGTTCCGGCGCCTCCATCAACCGCTCAAACCCCAACTCGGCGCACAGCCGCTGATAAGGTTCCCGGCGCGCCCCCCGCCATTCTAGTTGGGACAAATCTTCGGTTATGGGAGCGTCCCGGCGCAGGGTCGCCAGTTGGCGGTAGAGCAGCGCCGCATCCCGGTTTTCCGCCAGGCTGGCCGCCAGGGCCTTGGCCCCCCGCACTTTTACCGCCCAGCCGGCCGCATCCTCGGGAATATCCTCAATCCGCTCATAATACCCCAACACTTGGGCCGCGCTTTTGGCGCCCCACCGAAGAATCCCGGGGATGCCGTCGGCGCTATCGCCCACCAGCGCCAGATAATCGGGAATGGCTGCGGGAGCCACCCCAAACTTGGCCCGCACCCCAGCCTCATCCAGCGTCCCACCCTTGCGCCGGTCCAGAGTTACCACCTGGTCGCCCCGCACCATTTGGGCCAAGTCCTTGTCCGGCGAGCAGATGACCACCTGCGCCACGCCCGGCGCATCCTGCCAGCGCTGGGCGGCCGTAGCCAACGCATCATCGGCCTCCAACTCTACCATCGGCCATACCGCCAGACCCAGCGCCGCCATCGCCCGTTCCGCCAACTCAAACTGACTCCGCAACTCCGGCGGCGTCCCCTCCCCGGTCTTATAACCGGCAAACAGGTCGTTGCGGAAGGAATGGATAACGTGGTCGAAGGCTACTCCCAAGTGGCTAACCTCGGGCTGCCGCAACAGAACCAACATTGTTTGGAGCAAGCCGCGCACCGCCCCCGCCTCCCGCCCCTCCGGGTCCCTGATTGAGGGTAGCGCAAAATAGGCCCGAAACAACTCAAACGTCCCGTCAACCAAGTGTATTTTCATCGAGCAAGTCCTTAGAGCTATTCCGGGAGAAGCGCGAGCGGCAACGCCCCCCCTTCTCCCGACTCCCCCAAGTCTGTCCCTAAAACCGGAACTGGCTGCCCGGCGTTGCTCTCCCGCCAACGCCGGGGCAGCCAGTCCGGGGCAGCCAATTAAGTTAAAGCCCCAACCCCCTAAATATCCTTCAACAAGTTAGCGTCCTGCCCCGCGCTGTTCCCCGACAGCCGGCCAAAGACCATCCCCGCCGACAAACCCGAACCGCCCGGATAGTTGTAATAAAACAGCCCGCCCACCATCTCGCCGGCAGCGTACAAACCCGGTATCGGCTCCTGCGCATTAGTAACCACCTGCCCCCGGTTGTTAATCTTCACCCCGCCAAAGGTAAAGCTAATGCCCGTAGTCACCGCAAAGCCCAAGTAGGGCGGCGTATCAATCGTCTCCGCCCAGTTGGTCTTGTCCACCGCCAAACCCTGGGTACGACGGCCATCCTTGACCGTCGGGTTATAGGGAATATCCTGCCGCACCGCCGCGTTATACTCCCGCACCGTATTCGCCAACCCCTGCGGGTCCATATCCAACCGCGCCGCCAACTCCTCAATCGTATCGGCCTGCGCCATCGTTACCTGCGGAATCCAGTACTCATCCCGCAGCAAATGCTTAACCTTGTCATCAAAAATCTGGAAGGCCAACCCTTGCGGCTGACTCAGCAAGGCGCGCCCATAGGTAACATAGGTATAATTGCGAAAGTCATACCCCTCATCCAGAAATCGCTCGCCGTTGATGTTGGCAATAATCCCAAAGGGATAGGAATGCTTCTGGAACAGCTCGGTGATGGTGCGGTCGCCGAAGGGCGGAGCGTTCATATCCCAAGCCACGGCATGACAACTGCTCCAATGGCCGTGCGACTGCGCCCCCACATCCAACGCCATCCGGATACCGTCCCCCGTGTTATAAGGAATCCCCCGCACCTTGACCATCTCCCAACCCGGCCCCAGATAGCGGCAACGCATCTCCGCATTGGCCTCAAACCCGCCGGCGGCCAACACCACCGACCGGGCCGCTATATCCTCAAACCCCTCCGGCCCCAACACCTGTAATCCGTTCACCCGCCCCTTCTCATCCTGCAGCAGCTTCACTCCCTGAGTCGCATAGCGCACCTCGATCCCCAGCCGCTGGGCCACATCAAACTGCTGGTCCGAAAGACCCTTGCCAGCGCCCACCGCCTCCACCACCAAGCCGCCCCAAAAACGATACTTGTCCCCATCCTTAAACGCCTGCCGCCCAAACGACAGCACAAAGCGCACCCCATGTTCCTGAAGCCATTTCATCGTCGGAAAGGAGTTGCCGACCAATATCTGGGCCAACTCCGGGTCGGCCAGGCCATGCGTTACCCGCATCATATCGTCGTAATACATATCCTCAGTGTAGCGGCCCACCTCAATGGAGTTCTCCTCCGTCTCCGACATATCCGGAATCAGCGCCTTAATTTCCTCAATACCGTCAAAAGCAAAACGAATGATGCCGCCGGTAAAGTAAGTATTGCCGCCGCGAAAATACTCCGGCGCCTTCTCCACCACCAACACCGACTCGCAATTCTCCCGGGCCGCAATCGCCGCACTCAAGGCCGCATTGCCGGCGCCCACCACAATAACGTCATACTCGTGAGCCAAAACACACCTCCAACGGGTAAAATAAAATGAAACGATAGAGAGCCGGTATCAGTAGCCGTAGATAAGAAGTCGCCAGCATTCACCACCGGCGTTCACCGCTGCCTATGATAACCCGCAGCAAGGCAAGGGGCAATAAAAAGGAACGTATCCATAAGATACATTGACTGAGTTAACGGTAAATATCCCCACGGACATCCGCGTCAAATACCCGAATCAACCGGTCGTCCTCAACTACTTCATACAGTATTCGATACGACCCGGTTCTCCAACGACGACTGCAATGAAACCGCCCTTTCAAGTGCGCGGAGCGAGCGAGGTTTAAGGGATCCGCCGCAATAGCTTCGCGTATCCCGCTTTCCCATTGAACATTCAGCTCTTGATGATTGCGTAAAAACCGGCGCGCCCGGTTCCCAACTTCTAAACGGTACGGTGAACCGGGCCCAAGCATAAGTTAATTATCCTGGGCTTGTCGGCTCATCCGTTCCCGAGCCGCTATGATATGACGCAGTTTCCGACGCGCCATCGCCATCTCTTCAGCGGTAGCTACCCAGCCATTGACCGCCGCCGCCACCTCCGGCAAGCTCTCCGCCTGACAAGCGGCTCTGGTATCAATAACCAACCCGACCAGCGCCTCTCGCAACTCCTCGGTACGGAGCAACCTTGCCAAGGTAAGAAGCTCTTCCCCCGATGGAATCTGCTCCAACTGACCCCGCCAATCCTCCACCGTCGAATAAGGCGCAGCCCCAGACTGCGCAAAGTCTTCCTCCAACCGAATCGAGGGCGCAAAGTTGAAGTGAGCCGGCTGCTCCTCATTCCGCAGCAGCCAACGAGTGGTATGATCTTCAAAATCCCTTTGCCGCCTCAGCGAATATGTCATTACCAGACCCCTTGTTCAGTCCTTATCCTTAGGTTTTACAAAACCGTCTTTAACCAGCTTCCCCCGATCGAAAACCTTATCCAATATATCCGAAGACAAAATATCGGAAACGACTAAGTGGGATAAGACCCTCAGGTTCTTATCGCCAATCAGGTCTATCGCCACATATTCGTCGGGGTTAGCGGAAGTAGATGTGAACCTGACCCCACTAATCTGACCATAAGCTGTACCGGGAACGCTAACCGTTAGCAACGGTAGCTGCACGATGGAAGACGTTAATTCGGCCAAAAAACGCCAAGCCATCGTACAATGTATATCACATTCAAGGGAGCGCGTACTTATCGCTCCCATGATACTCTCGATGGCTCGGAACCTATTTTCCAGATTCCTTCTCTGTCTGCTGGCAAGATTTCCGGCAGGTCTGCGCTTGCTCACTTCAAGCGCCAAGCGGGTATGATGCTCTTCATCCGAAGCTTTATGCGAGGTTATCCAAAGCTGCGCATGCAGCAGTTCGTCATCTATTACCGCGGCCCCCTCCAAATCCAGGTCCCGCTTGGGCCATCTCCTCTGGCGCTCCCCAATCGTATCAACCAGATAAGTATGAACTTCATCAGAAACCTTCAAGGAAGCAGATATTTCTATACGCTCCAACTCGGTGTCCCGCCAGCGCATTAGCATTGGATAACCGCCAATAAGTAAAACCTGAAACCAGAGCCTTCCCCATTATGCTGTAGCCAGGTTCGGGGTTTTACCACCCTCTCTAACTCGTGTCAACACCTCCCATTATGCTGTAGCCAGGTTCTCCAGTCAACGCCTCCCCTACCTACCACCACCCCAAAGCCCTCCCCGCCCCCGCCGCCCCAGCCAGCAGCCCCCCACCGATGGCTCCCCCGCCGCCGATGCCGCCCAGCGCCCTTCGGCTGATGCGAAGGTTGATACTGGCCCCATTATCGCGGCCCCGGTCATCGCTATTTTCGCGGCCCCGGCCCGCTTCATTAGAGCCGCCGGAGCGAGCCGGATAGACCGGATAGATTCGCTCCTCCAACCGCTGCAAGTGCCGGCGCGTATGTCGCGCCTCCGTCTCCAGCGACGCCAACCGTTCCCGTACGTTCTCCAAGGACAGCCACACCTCACGGGCAAAGTCTTGGGTTGATAGCATCCGATCCAAACCTCCTTATACTTCTTGCACCAGCCAGCGCCCGGTCAACTCGCCGGTGCGGGCTACTACATTCAGCGCTATACCTTCGATGAAGAAGTCGCCGTTTATTCCCTGAGCCCTGCTGATTACCCGGACCCGGTCCGAAAGTACCCGATGCACCAGTTGCGCCAGGTTCTTGCCGTCGCCGTTGGGCAAGGTCAGCGTCAGGCGAGCGCGAGGCCTATTCCGGCGCGCCAGCCAGGCTTCGGCCCCTTGCCAAGCGGCGGTGTAATTGTCGATAAACCGGCAGTCCACCGACCGGGAGCTGACCTTTCCCCCGCTCGTCCTGAGCCGCTCGAGGGCGGCCCTACCCGGAGCGCTCTGACCGGTCTGACCTTCAGCCCGATAGCTGGTCGCATCAGAATACCGGTCAGCCCGGTCGGCCCGGAGCCGCAGTAAGGTAACATAGGCGGTAGCCGAGGCGTGATTGTTCTGCACCCGTACCATCGTGCCTTTACCCTGGTAGCCGCCGCTATCGGAGGCGTAGGGCAAGGACACCCTTAGGCTGCTGGTCAGGTCCGTTCCGCTGCCGTCGGCCCGGCTATGGGCGGCATAGTCGGAGCCGGCCTGGGGCGGGCGAAAACCGTCCACTACCTCGTATCCGCCGCTTTCGGCCAGAAAGTCCCGGCTCTCCCCGGCGGGGATGGCCGGCGCTTCCCGCAGCCGCCAGATTTCCTGTAAACCCCGGTTCCCCACCCGCCGATAGCGGAAGGTAACGGCATCCAGGGCTCCCGCGCTGCCCTCATCCCAAGCCGGCTGGGAGAAGTAAGGACTGGCCGACCCAGCATCCCGAAACGTAGCTCGCGGGGTAGCGTGCGGCCCGGCTTGCCGGTGTCCGGCGGCCTCCAGCCGAAAGTAGCCCCGTCCGTCCAGGTATATGAAGCCGCCCTCCTCTTCCTGCAAGTCATACAAGGCGGCGCGGGCGCTAACCCGCCACAAGGCCCGGGGTTCGGTAGCCACCAGGGTCCGCCCGCTGTCCAGGCGGCGGTGGCTGGAGCTGAAGCCGGCCCAAGTCAAAATCCGGCTGGCGATGTCGGCGGAGTTCAGGTCGCGTCCGCTCAGCAGGTTGAACAACTCCGTCCGGCCCAGCCCTTCCAGTTCGTCTGCCGCCCGCAGGCGACAGATGTCGCCCAACTCCCGGTCCTGGTCGGGAGCCAAGTGTTCCAGCGCGCCGTAGAAGAAACTCCGCCACCCGCCAAAATCCCCCCAACGGTCGGCCCAGTCTTCGCCGGTTTCATCGGTAGTCCCATCGTGCCATAACCCGTGTTTGGTAGCGGAAAGGTTGGCGACATTGGCTTGCCCGTTGAGAATTTCCTTCCGCTCCAGAGCTCCCCCGTCCAAGTCGGTGGCGAAGAGTCGGACAGAACTGCCGTGCAGCTCAACTTCTATGAAATAGTCGATGCCGGCGGTCAAAGCATCGCCCCAACTGAGGTTGGTCGGGTAACCCCAGGTAATATCCTCCAGAATCGTGCTGCGGTCGCCGAAACGCACCCGCAGGTAGTCCCACTGATTGACCAGGCGCAGAACTATCCCGCTACGGGCATTGCTGGCCCGGTGGTAAAAAAACCCCAGGTGCGCATCCGCCTCGCCCCAGTCCAGGGTATAGATAGCCGCTTCCTTCCCTGACGCCGGTCGCACCCGGTTAGCGCCGGTCAGCTCCAGCCGGGTGCGGCCGGCGGTCTCTTTAACCCAGACGAGACCGTCGCCCACCGGCGCAGCCCGGCCCGACAGGTCCGCTCCGCTCCCGCCGGCAAAGCTGTCATAGGGGTAGGCGAAGGCGGCCCACACTTTACAGCCTACGCCCCGACCTACCCCCTTGCTCCGACCGGAGTCGCCGCCCCAGGGCGATGCGGCGTTATTCGGCAAGTACTTATGGTCGTGGTTGCGGAGGACCAGCTCCAACTCGGCGGCGGCGGCCCGCTCCCTGGCCCGGGCCGAGGCCGGCGTCAAGGGCAAGCCCCAGTTCCAGCGCAAGGCCATCACATCATTGGTCACGTCCTCGTTATAGTCGCCATAGTCGCCGTCTCTCCGGACCTGGTTCTCGCCCCAAATGCCATTGTCATTCCAATCAACCCAGATTCGCCAGTGGGGTTTAGCCATGTTTTACCTCTCGGCAGTTTAAGCTGGCAGTTTCGGTTCCGCTTACCTTTGGCGGCCGGCGGGTCGGTAATTCGCCCTCGCCCTGGTTACTCCCAAACGGTGACTGTTATCGGGCCGGACTGACGGAAGCGAGCGATAAAGCGTACCAAACCGTCGCCTTTGCCGCCGTCCAGCTTGCCGGTAAGTTGGTAGCCGAGGCAAAGGAATTCGCCGGCGACTTTGCGCTGGCCGGGGCGGCGGCCGGCCGGGCCATAGCTAACCGTGACCGCTTGGCCGACCAAGGCCGCCAGGACGGCGTCCGGCCCGGTAACCGGCGTGTCGTCAAAAACGCCGTACAAGGAAAACTCCTGCGCCGGTTCTACCCCGGGGATAATCCTTTGCGTCGGGTCGTTCAAGCCGGTAACGTCAACGAAGGACACCTGACGGCCCAAGGGTTCAATTTCCTCGATATAAGGGGACAGGTTGCGGGGGATGCCCTCGGAATCGTCAATTTCGATGTAGCTGTGCCCCGCCACCGGATATTTCGCCATACTTTTCCTCCGTATAATTCTCCGCAAGTTTCTCAAGTTTATATTGGAGCCAGCCGAAGTCCCTTCCCGTCCTCCCGGCCGACGCGCCGCCCCTCCGACGAAAACGGGAATGGGGCGGAGGTTTTACCCGCTGGCATAGGCTCTAATCTGGAAGGTGATGCCCCAATAGACGGTTCGGTTATAGGTAACCGGCCCGGCGCCGGTGGCCCGCACAACCCGAAACCAGTCGGCGCTGACCGTCGTTACCGCTCCCACCGTCGCCCCTGCCTTCCCAAGCCTTTCTACCGCCGCCCTAACCGACCCAGCTCCCTTTGGGTTGACGTAGGCCGCAACTTCCTCCCAGACCTGGGCATGGTCCGCTGACCGGGACAAGAGCAGGACGGAAAAGTTATAGCTGACGTCGGCGGCGCCGATTACCCGGTCATAGTCGGCCAGGGGTTCGCCGGGTTGGATGATGGCCGCCGGCAGTTCCGGCAGCGTATCCGGGGGATAGCGATATACCCGCAGGCCGCCGATGGTTTCCAATCGGTCGGCCAGTTCATCCCGTATCGCCGTTACTGTCATAAGGTTTCCTCTCCTTCTTACTTATTTCTCGTTCTGCTTCGGTCTCGTTCCGCTGGGTTGGCTAATTGGTTTCTCCGGTCGGCCCAAAGGTTAGGCGCGGGCCGGTTAAGTCGCCGGCCCGACCGGCAGCTTGCGGTAGGCGGCCAACAGGCCCGCCACCTCCGGGCCGGGATAGGAGGCTGGGTTGCCGGCCAACGAGGAGCGGCCGGCCGGAACAACCGGGCGGTCTCGGCAGCTCCAGAGTTGGGAGGCCAGTTGCAAGCAGGCCTCGACCACTGGGCCGGGGTAGCGATAGAGGGCGATCGCAGCGCCGGCTGGGTGTTGCGCCGCCGCCGTGCCGTTGACCTCGCGCAGCGCCGTAACCTCCTCCCCGTCCACGGCGGTAACGTATAGCTGCTCGGCGCCGAGGGCCAGGGTTTGCCCGGCGGACAGCTTGCCGGTTGGCGTCGCCAGCAGCCGGTCGTCAGCCACGCCAACGGCGGCGTCGGCCAGGATGGTCGTCCCGCTGGCGGCCTTGATCTCGCAAAACCCCCATTTGCCGACGATTTCCACCGAAGCTGGCCCGGCTGGAAAGCGGTACTGGGCAGGGGAATCCGGGTTGACCAGCAGGTGGGTATAGGGATGGCCTCCAGGCTGCATCGGCGCAGCGTTCAAGGAATATAGCCGGTAGGTCTCCGGGGACCAGGCGACCGGAGCGGCGCTCGACCTGGCCCTGGTCTGAAGCGAAGCCAGGCTAATCAGGTCCGGCGTCTCAAGCTGTTTCCGGCCTTTGCCGTCGAACCGGCGGGTGGCGTGCAGAACGTAGAAGTGGCGGTTGCAGTAACCGTCAATCCAGCGGGAGGCTTGCTCCAACAGGGACAGCAGCCGTCGGTCGTGGACGCTGCCGGCGATGTTCAGCGCGCCGCCGGATTTTAGGGTCGCCAGGTCGCAATAAGCGTTGGTCATTTTTATCTCCTGATATAATTTGCGCCGGTGCGGGATGCCTTTATCCCCAGCCCCTCTCCCCAAAGAAGAGGGACAAGGGTTCCCGACCCTTTTAGCAGTCGGAATAAAGTCCCCTCTACCCGGAGGGAAAGGGTTGGGGCGATGGGCTAGTCCACGCCGGTGATGTTGTATTGCAGGGCGGTGTGAGTGGCCTTACTGCGGTCGCCGGTGCGCTCCATAAAGGCCAGCCGCATACTGACCACCATGATGTTCTGCCGCTTCTGAATGTCTCGGGTAGTTTCAATCATCAGTTCCCGGCGAAAGCCGACCCGCCACTGGGTGCGGTTGGTTATTAGCAGCCGTCCCCGGGCAGCGGAGTTGCCGGCAGCGGTAACCTTGCCGTCGACGTCGGAGGGGGCCAGTTGCTCCGAGACGATGACCGGGACGCCCTCCACCGAACCCAACTGACCGCGCAGCAGGGTAGCGTTGGGGCCCATCCGGTCCAGGGTGCGGAAGTTGGTCACGGTCAGGGAGCGGATGTAGGTGTTTACGTCCATAATGTAGGCCAGTTCCGAGGGACGGACGCCATATTTGCCCAGCTTGCCCCGGATTTCGTTGAACATATCGTCGGAGACCGGGGCGCTGTGGTTGTTGGCTTGGGCGGTGTTATCCATCAAGGGGAGGTGGAGCAAGCCGTCGAAGCCCAGCAGCCAGTGCGCCTTGCCGGCATCGCTAGCGGAAAGGGTGGCGCCGTCGGCGTTGATGTTGTTGGCCTTGGTGGCGTCGGCATTGAGTAACACGTCATCAATCACTTCCACGGCGTTGCGCACCAGGGAACTGCGCACCTCCTCGGCCATGGCGATGACGGCGTCCTCGTCCAGGGTCAGCGACCAGGGCACTTCGGCCACCAACTCGTAGGCGTTCAGGGTTTGCCGGGCGGTGGTCAGGGCCGCGCCGGTTACGGCGAGGTTTTCGGTGCCCGGATACCAGTTGACGCCGCCCAATTGGAGGGGAATCTCGAAGGGGTTGCTGGGCATATCTATCCGGGAGAAGAGGGGGGCTACCAGGGTTTCCAGGTTAATGTCGGCCCACAGCGCCGCCGCCTCGCGGGTGGCGACCAGCTCGTCGCCGGCGCCGGCAGTGGAGCTGTCCATCGCCGCCTTGAGGTTGTTTTGCCAGTCTTCCAACATTCGCGGGTTGAGGCCGGAAGGTTCGCGCAGTTGGGCGTTGAGGACACTGCGGATGTAGGCCAGGGATAGGGAGTCCATCCCCTTATATTTGCCGTGAGCCGCGCGAGGCCGGTCGTCGCCGCCGTACTTGGCGAGGATGGCGCGCTTTTCGCCGTCGCGCCAACGCTCTTGGGCTTGGCCCAACTGGGCGGAGAGGCGGCTTACTTCCTCTTGGAGCGGCGGCAGTTCAGCGTCCATGCGGGCCTGGTAAAAGTCGCGGATGCCGGCCATCTCCCGCTTGATGAGGTCCATTTCGTAGGTTCCCAGAGTCATAATTTTTCTCCTTGCGGTCTATAATAGTTCGGGATGGTTAGTTGGGCCTTGGGTATTCAGCTACCGGAGCGCGGGGTGAAGCCCATTTCCATTTCTATTTCTATTACCTCCGGCATATCCTATTCAGCTACCGGGGGCGGGGTGAAGGCTTACCAGCGGGCCGCGGCCCGCAGCGCCGCCAGCGTTTGAGCCAGCGGGGAAGGTTCGCTGGGGTACGGGTAGGGCGACGGGAAGGCCGGTTCTGGCTGCGGCGGTTGGGCGCGGCGGAGGGCTTGGCGGTTGGAGGGCACCGGCACGGCGCTAACTTCCAGCAGTTCCTGTTCGAGGAAGCGGATGCCCAGGAAGGCTCCGGTCTGTTCCTGACGCCGCTCTTCGTACCGCAGCGGTTTGAAGCCTACCGATACCCCCTGCTGGTAGCCGCTGCGGTAGAGGGCAGCCACTTCTCCGGCAAAGGAGGTGGGGGCGAACTGCATCCGGGCCAGCAGCTGGTCGGCTTCGGGCCAGACTGACACGGCCCGGCCGATGACCGGTCGGGTGTAGTCATGGGCCCACAGGAACACCGGGTTTTGGCGATAGGCGGTCAGCCGCCAGCCGTGGGCCGAGATTACATCCCCGTGCCGGTCCACTTCCTCGCTGGAAATGACAAAGGTCATTAGCGGCTCATCCCCGGCATCCCTTGAATAGCCGTCTGAGTGGCGGTCAAGTTGAGGGTCGGGTTGACCGCCGGAGTTAGGGTCGGAAGCATTAGCTCGCCCGGCTGCGCCTAAATCGACCAAGTTGACCAAGTTGACCAAATCGCCGCTCCCTTTGCGAAGCAGGGGGGCATCGGTCAACCCGCGCCGATAGGACTCCAGCGACTCCAAGAGTCTTTCCCGTTCTGGTTCCGGTTTCCAGGGACCCGCGCCGGCAGCCGGCGATATTTCTCGCATAGTTGCGCCTCCTCTCGGTTCTGGATGGGGCGAGACCGGGTTCGCGACAGCCGGCGGCGGGACAACAAAAAGGGACCGACCCTACAAAGGTCGGTCCCTCGCAAAATAAACCGGGTTATTCGCCCGGGGATATTCGGTTGTTGGGTTGTTCGCTCGGCGCGGTCGGCGGTGGTTCGGTGGCCCGGTCTCTTGCCGATTACTATCAAGATTACAGCGGGGCTTTCCAGGCTGTCAAGGGTTTTTGGAACAAATTTTCTATCGGGGTTTTCCGGCAGTCCCGGGTAACCCTATGCCTTAAGCCGGCCCACGAACCGGCCGGCGCGTCAAGGGAGCGGGCAACATCCCTTGCCGCTGCCTTCCGAAGGTCTGACCCGGCCGGCGCGTCAAGGGAGCGGGGGTAAGGGGGCTTCCTGACAGCAATAGCCGATATTGACTTCCCGGTCTAGCCAGATGATAATTCGCTAGATTTGGGGACGGTAAATCCCCTTGGTATCGTTATGAAAACTTATTTTGCGATTTTACGGCAGGAGGAATTGATGATAGGTAAAAGATACCGGACAGCTTGGTTGGCCGGCGCCGTGGCGCTGCTGGCATTGATTACAGTGGCTTGCGGCGGCGCAGCGGCTACCCCGGGCCCGGCGGAACCGGCCCAGGTGCAGCCCACTGCTACGCCGGTCGCGGAAGCTACGCCTACCGCCGCACCCACGGCCACTGCCTTGCCGGCCGGAGTAACCTCGGCTCGGGACTCCATCACTCTGGTGGCGCCAGAGGAACCGGTGGCGCTTAATTCCTTCCTGAGCATCGGGGCTTCGCTGAATGCCGCCATTACTCGCAGCAACCTGCAAGACCCGCTGACCTGGCAGTCTGGCGATGACTTGCGGATTGTTCCCACCAGCGGCACTGAGGGCTGGGAGCAGATGGATGCGGATACTTGGCGGTTTACGCTGCGGCAGGGGGTCAAGTTCCACAACGGCGAGGAGTGGAACGCGGATAACTCTTTGCCCAGCTTTGCTTCTCAAGGGAGCCCGGCTTCCGAGGGGGGGAGCATCAACTACACGGGCGCTTATAACGCGGTAAAGGTGGATGAGTACACGGTGGACCTGAACTGTGTTGACCCCTGCCCCATCTTCCCGAACACCGCTTTTTTCCTCAATTTTGAGGCGCCAGGCTGGCTCGCCAGCACCACGGAGGACGAGCAGGCGGGCCGGAGCATCGGCTTTGGCCCTTATAAGCATGTGGAGTGGAAGCCGGGCGTTTCCATCACCCAGGAAGCATATGACGACTACGTTCCGGTGGGGGATCACTTTGAGTTCCAGAAGGCCTTTATTCGGAATGTTGAATGGCAGTGGCGCGGCGAGCCGACGGTCATTGCGGCGATGGTGCAGGCTGGTGAAGCGGACATTGGTTGGGACATCGGCGTTGACCAGGTGGACGCTTTGCCGGCGAATATGATTCGCGCCGGAACTTCCGCCGAGACCTATTCTTTGCAGATTGATACCGTCTGGCACCCGGAGTTGAAGAAGCGGAAGGTGCGCCAGGCGATGGTGCACGCCGTCAACTGCCAGGAAATGGCTGATTCGCTCTACGGCGGGTTCACGACCTGCCGGGGCAATATCATCTGGCCGGGCATCATCGGGGCTACCGAGGCGAACACGGCGCCTTATGAGTATGACCCGGAAAAGTCCCGGCAGCTTTTGGCGGAGGCGGGCTATAACCCGGAGAACAAGATTACGCTCATTTCCCGGGGGGCGCGGGTTGCCAAGCAGAACGAGGTCTCCGAGGCGGTGCAGGGCTACCTGACTGAGGTAGGGATGAACTTCGAGTTCCAGATAGTCGAGCCTTCGATCCGCAGTTCTCGCTCCCGGTGCGGCGTGGGCCAGGCGGTGTTGGACGTTATCGAAGCCTCCGGTCGCGACCCGCAGACCACCGATGCGACGCGGGAAGATATGCAAGCGGCTCTGGCCAAGGGCGGCTCCAGTTGCCAAGGCATTGAAATGCTGGGCAACCAGCCCTCCAATGAAACCCTGGACTTTGGGCGGCAGATTCGTTATTACATGAACTGCACCAGCCAGCGTTCGGGGGTCTGCGATCCCAGCCCGGGAGGAATTCAGGATCAGATTGACGCTGCCTTGGCCGCCTCCGGCGAGGAGCGGCAGCAACGGCTGGAAGTTATGGCCGACAAGTTCCACGAGGACGTGCTCTTCCTGCCCTTGTTCGACCTGCCGGTAATCTATGCGGTGGATCCCAAGGTGAACTGGAAACCGCGTTTGGACCCGAATGTACGGGTCAGCGCCATCTGGTTTAGCGAGTAGCGCAGCCCAGGCAGCGGTAGCCCGTGGGCGCTGCGCCGCTATACGGATAATCGCAACTAGAGAAGACCGGGGAGCGGCGCAACACCCCTCCCCGGTCTTCTCGCTTTGGCCCGGTTTTTATTTCAGCGGCGAAGCTGGCATTGCTCTGGCATTGATATTGATCTGGAGGGTCTGGGTATGGTCGCTAACAACGCCGCCGGCAGTTCCTTGGTCGGCGTCGGCGGCAACGACGGTCGGGAGGGCCAGCGCGTGCGGTTTGGGGATGCGGTTATTGAGTACCGGGTGCAGCGCAGCCAGCGGCGCAAGAAGACGATTCAGATTTCGGTGAGCGCTGCGGGGGTGGTGGTGGCGGCCCCGGCGCCGACTACGGCCCGAGAGGTGGAAGAATTGGTACTTCGGCGGGCGGGGTGGATTCTCCGGCGGTTGGCAGAAAGCCGGCCTACGCCGGAACCGCTGCGCTTTAGCTCTGGCGAAATACTACCTTACCGGGGCTGCCGCGTAGAACTGGCGGTGGAGCCGGTGGAAAGTACCGGGTCGGGAAGGGCGGAGGTTCAGCTTGACGGCAGCCGGTTGCGCGTCGCGGTTCCCCGCTTGGCGGCCGGGGCGGCGGGTCGGGAGCAAGTCGGGAAGACGGTTACGGCCTGGTACTGGCGCCGCACCGAGGAACAGGTGCGGGAGGGGGTGCGACGTTGGTGGCCGGCCCTGAAGCCGGGGAAGGGCTGGGGAGATTACCCTCGCGTTGTTGTCCGCAACCAGCGGCGGCGCTGGGGGAGTTGCGCCCGGGACGGCGTCCTGCGCTTCAACTGGCGGTTGTCGATGCTGGAGCCGTCCTTGACCGAGTACGTGGTAGTTCACGAACTGGCCCACCGTACTCACATGAACCACTCCGCCGACTTTTGGAATTTGGTGGCCCGGCACTTGCCGGATGTTAAGGAACGGCGGCAGGAGTTGAAAGAGGCCGAGGCGACGCTGCCGCCGCTTTAATGCCCTCAATTTCAGGCCCTTGACCCTTTCCCTGGGGGGATTAGGGTTTCTTGCCCGCTTCTTTGGGGCCGGGAATCGCTCCCGGTAGATCGGGCTCTAACTGGCTGGTTAGGGTTCCGCAGCGCCGGGGGGCGGTTGCAGGGGAGTGAACACCAGAAAGGCCGCGCCGGTCACCCACAGGACGGCGGTATAAATGAAGACGGCGCTCAGGCCGTAGGTGTCCACTACCAGGGCGGCAATCAAGGGGGACACCGCGCTGAGGGCGCTGTTTACGCCCATCACGAGGCCCAAGGTTACGCCCTCGGCGCCCCGGCCAATCTGGTCCAAGACGGTGGCTTGCAGTATCTGGTTCATCGAAGAACTGAAAAGCCCAATAGCCAGAACGATGATAATCAGAGGGGCGCCGGCCGCTACCTGCCCGATAACCAGGGAGAGCAGGCCGACGGCGGTAAGGCAGGGAATCAAAATTAGTTTGCGACCGTAGCGGTCAGAGAGAACTCCGGCAATAGGTGAGGATACCACGCCCAGAACCAGGAGCAGGGTCAGGTGCAGCCCGACCATGAAGGGAGTCATTTCCAGCCCGCCGGCCGGTAGGGGGTCGTGGAGATATTTAGGGAGCCAGATTATCAGGGAGCTGGAGCCCATGTCCCGCAAGCTGCTGACCAGCACCAGGGAAAGAATCGCCGGATTGCGCAGTAGCCGGCCGGCGTCGCGGAACCGTTGGCCGACCGATACCCGGGGGGGCGAGGCGGCGTCAATATCAGCATCCGGGTCGCTGCCGCCCAAGCGAAACAGGGCCCACCAAACCACGCCGGTCATCAGCAAGGCGGGAAAGACGTACGCCAGGGCAACTGGCCGCCACCGGTCATTGAAGAGGGTAAGCAGGCCGCCGACTACCAGGGGGCCGATACTGTCTCCAATCTGGCCGCCTACGCCGTGGATGGACAACCCGAACCCGCGTCGGCGGGGAAAGCGCTGGGAGATGGCGGCGATGGCCGGCATGTGCCAGATGGCGCCGGGGAAGGGCAGTAGGATAAAGGCAAAGGCCAAGAAGAGGAACCCGGGAGAAGCGGCTACCAGTCCATAGCCCAGGGCGGCCAGCGCCATGCAGGCGGTCAGTATCATCCCCCAACGGCTGCGGGCGATGTCCACCAGGAAACCGGCGGGGATGTTGACTATGCCGCCGCTGATGCTGAGCAGGGCGGCCAAGACGCCGAACCGGAGGTTGCTAAAACCCAGCGAAGCCTGGATTAGGGGCAATAGAATGTAGATGCTCTGGCCGTACCAGTGGGTAAAGCCGTGCCCGACGGCCAGGTTGGTCAGAATGAAGGCGGCGCCGCCGCGCCGGGGTGGGGGGGCATCGCCTCTTGGGTGGGTAGGTGAAGCCGATACGTCCAGGGTGAACCTCCTCAGGTCAGCAGCGCCATTCTACCCCGATACCGGGTTAAGGACAAACGGCGGTTTTCCCGAGGCCGGCCCGAAGGCATTAACCGCCCAGGATTTGTCCCAAGAATTTTTGCAGTTTCAGGAAACTTTCCGTTTGGTTGCCGAGGAGGATTAGCGCAGCCAGGGAGAGAATTAGCGCGGCTACCGCCAAGCAGCCGACCGAGCCAAGGAGTAACCGGCTAACCCTCATGGCATCCCCCAAGGCAACCCCTATTTTGCATTTGTCTTTTATTTCGGCGGTTTCGAGACGTGGCGTTAGCCTGGTTAAGCCGGGTTTAGCCCGGCGAGCCGGGCCGGCTGGGGCGGCAATACGCCCTGGACTAATGTATCATTGGGAGCGAAGGTTTCACAAGTCAACCTTGACCGGCCCAAGTACGAATCCTATAATGACGGGGCGGGAATTGAACTTCTTTTCCGGCAAACCCTTCGGTATCGGTAAAGGTATGGCAGCGTGACGCAAACCACTATCCAAGCTATTACAGAATTGACTCAAACTGCCTTGCAGCGGTTGGCCGAGGTTGATGACCCGGAGGCGCTGGAGCAGTGGCGGGTAGCCTATCTGGGACGGCGCGGCGGACTGACTGGCATTCTGCGGGGACTGGCCCAACTAGACTTGGAGCAGCGTCGGGAAGCGGGCGCGCTGGGCAACCGGGCCAAGGCCACGCTGGAGGAAAACCTGGAGCGGCGGGGGCGGGAAATCAGCGAGGCTCGGCAGGCGCAGGCCGCCTACCGGGAGCGGATCGACGTTACCCTGCCCGGCCGGCCCGTTGCCACCGGACGGCTGCACCCGACGACGCAGGTGGTGCGGGAAATTACCGATGCCTTTGCGGCCATGGGTTTCAGCGTCGTTGAAGGCCCGGAGGTGGAATGGGATTACTATAACTTCGAAAAGCTGAACATCCCGCCGGGACACCCGGCCCGGGATATGTGGAATACTCTGTGGGTAGACTACGCCAATGCGGAAGGGCGGCGGCCGATGCTGCTCCGTACCCATACTTCGCCAATGCAAGCGCGGGTGATGGAGCGCGTCCAACCGCCGGTGCGGGTGGTTGTACCGGGGAAGTGCTATCGCTATGAGGCCACCGATGCTACCCACGAATGGCACTTTTACCAGGTTGAAGGGTTGGCCGTGGACGAGGGCATTACCTTCGCCGACTTGAAAGGCACCCTTTACGAGTTCGCCCGCCGTCTTTTCGGAGCCGAGCGCAAGGTGCGGTTCCGTTGCGATTACTTTCCCTTTGTGGAACCGGGCGTGGATATGTCCATCGACTGCTTCGCCTGCCAAGGCGGTCAAGGTGAAGGAAGCGGCTGCCGAATCTGCCGGGACAGCGGTTGGATTGAAATCATGGGCGCCGGGATGGTGCATCCCCAAGTGCTGGCCGGGGTGGGCTATGACCCGGAGCGCTATACCGGCTTCGCTTTCGGCTTGGGGCCGGAACGGATCGCTATGCTCAAGTACGGCATCGACGACATCCGGCACTTCTACTCCAACGACCTGCGGTTCTTGCGTCAGTTTTAGGCGTTAGTTCAGAATTACGCTACCCCGGTTGCTGGGAGAAAGTGAAGTATGGTTACGCCAAACGACGGTTCGGAACGGCTGGAGGCGATCAGCGGTCAAGTTGCCGACTTGCAGGAGAACGTCAACTTCATAAGCGGCAGATTAGCCGCTTTGGAAAACACGGTAGGAACTCTTGGGAGTCAGGTGGACGACATAGGCAACCGGCTTACCGCCCTGGAAACCAGGGTGGGGGCCAGCCTTAATACTATTGAGGGCAAGGTGGACGATCTGGGCGCCCGCCTTACCAGTCTTGAGGGCAGGGTGAGCGCCCGCCTTAATACTATTGAGGGCACGGTGGCGGCCCAAGGCAGTCGCCTGGATCGGATGGACGGCCGGCTGGAAGAGATGAGCAAAGCCATTTCCGATGTTGGGGCCAGGTTGCTTTCCTTGGAAAATCGCATATCAATGTATCAAATCGTTACCATTGCCACCTTGATGGCCGGTATGATTAGCTTGATTGTTGCGGTCATACTGAAATGAGCTGTAGCAAAGAACTGCGGCCAGCGGCGCAACGCTGAACCAGTAGCCAAAAAACACCGCCGGAGAAGGTTAAGCCAACCCCGGCAGAGAACCGGAGAACTAATACGGCAATGCAAGTACCATTAAGCTGGCTGCGCGAATATGTGGACCTGGAGTTGCCTCCCCGGGAATTGGCCCACCGGCTGACGATGGCCGGCGTCGAGGTGGGCGAGGTCATCGAGCAGGGGGGTTGGCGGAACTGTTTCGTCGGGGAGGTTTTGGAGGTTCGCCCGCATCCCAACGCCGACAGTCTGCAACTCTGCCGGGTGAACGCCGGGGCCGGGTCTGACGGCGGGGAAGCGTCGGAAGCATCGCTGGAAGTGGTCTGCGGCGCGCCCAACGTGGCCGCCGGCCAGAAGATATGCTTCGCTCGGGTAGGGGCCAACCTGTTTAACGCCCACCGGGGCAGATACGAACCTCTCAAGGCCGCCTCGATTCGGGGCGTGGTTTCCGCGGGTATGATTTGCTCTGAGCTGGAACTGGGGTTGGGCGACGACCACGGGGGCATCGTGGTGTTGCCGCAGGACGCTCCCCCGGGTACGCCCCTGGACGAATACTTGGGCGACACTATTCTGGATTTGGAAGTTACCCCGAACCGCCTGGACTGCTTCTCCATTCTGGGCGTGGCCTATGAGGTGGCGGCCCTAACCGGCAAGACGGTGCGAGAACCGGAGGTCGGTTACTCGGAGGACGGCCCCCCAATAGCGGAGCAGGTTCGCATTTTGGTGGCCGACCCGGACTTGTGCCACCGCTATACCGCCAGCCTGATTCAGGGGTTGACCATCGGCCCGTCGCCCCAATGGTTGCAAGAGCGGCTGATCAAGGCGGGACTTAGGCCCATCAGCAACGTGGTGGACGTGACCAATTATGTAATGCTGGAGTTCAACCAGCCGCTACACGCCTTTGATTTGGACAAGGTGCGAGACCGTACCGTAATTGTGCGCCGGGCCAGGGACGGGGAGAGCCTGGAGACCCTGGACGGGGTAAAGCGGGAGTTGAACGGCGAGGTTTTGGTAATTGCCGACGCCCGCGATCCCATCGGTATCGGCGGGGTTATCGGGGGGGCCAATAGCGAGATTGGCCCGGACACCACCAGCGTCCTACTGGAGTCGGCCACCTTCAACAGTTATAACAACCGCCGCACCGCCGACGCTTTTCGGCTGCGCACCGATGCCACTCAGCGTTTTGAGAAGGGGTTGCGCCCGGAGTTGGCTCCTATTGCCCTTCGCCGAGCGACCCGACTAATTCAACAGGTGGCCGGAGGCGAGGTCGCCCAGGGCGTTATTGACATTTATCCGCAGGCGGACCAACCCAAGCTGCCGGTTGTTCTTACCCTGAAGCGTCTGAAGCGGGTTCTGGGGATGGACGTGGCTATCGGACAGGTGGAGGAGGTTTTCCTTTCCTTGGGTTTTCAGACCGAGCGGCGGGAGGGGAGCGCCCTGGCGGTAACCGTCCCTTACTGGCGCAACGACCTCAACATTGAGGATGACTTGATTGAAGAGGTGGTGCGGATTATCGGCTACGATAACGTGCCGACTACTATGCTATCCACGCCGATACCCTACCGACAGCCGGTTCCGATGATCGAATTGCGGGACCGGGTCAAGGATGCCTTGGCCGCGGTAGGCTTGCAAGAGACCATCAGCTACCCTTTGATCAACCTGGAAGACCTGAACCGGGTGAATTATTTGGCTGGGGAGGGGACTGAAGCGTTCCGAGGCGACGCTTTGCCGCTGAAGATAGCCAACCCGCTGAGCGCCGGCCAGGAATACCTGCGTCCTACCCTGCGGGCCAGCCTGCTTTCCACCCTTTCCTACAACGAGGGACACAATGAAGGTCCCTTCCGGCTGTTCGAGCAGGGACGCGTGTTTCTGCGCCGCCCAACTCAATCGAACCAACTGCCGGAGGAACGCGAGGTGGCCGCTGGGGTGATTTCCGGGCTGCGCTCCGAACCCTCCTGGCTGGTAGACAATGGGCCGTTGGATTTCTTCGACGCCAAGGGGATGCTTACTTCGGCTTTGGCCCTGCTGGGGTTGACCGTTTCGTGGGAACCGGGCGAACCGGAGGAGGACGCGGCTTTCCATCCCGGCCGGTTTGCCCGGATTAAGTACGGCGGCTCCCGGATTGGCGTTTTGGGGGAATTGCACCCCTCCGTCGCTGAAAGGTTCGACCTGAAACACCGGCCAGCAACGCTTTTTGAGCTTTACCTGGACGACTTGCTGGCTCTGCCTAGTCAATCCGGTCAAGCGGGGCGGAGCTTCCGCTCGCTGATCCGCTACCCGTCAGCCCACCGGGACCTGGCATTGGTGGTGGCCGAGGATGTAGCTGCCGGCCAGGTCCAGACCATACTGAGTCGGCATCGCCTGGTGGAACGGGTAGAATTATTTGACGTTTATACCGGGGATAACCTGCCGCCGGGCGCCAAATCCCTGGCCTTTCACGTATATTTTCAGTCCCCGGAGCGCACCTTGACGGCCGAGGAGGTCAACCGCACCCTGGAGGGCTTGCTGCGAACCTTACAGCGCGACCTGGGCGCTTCTTTGCGCGAATAAGGTAAATGTTAAGCGGTTTTCCGCCTTCCGGCGCTCATCGGAACCCCGGACTCCTTGACGCAGATAGAGGGAGGGCCGGGGTTGATGAGATGGGCGGAATTGACAGGACGACGGGGGCAACGGGAGCGACAGGGTTGGCCGGGTTAACCGGAAGCGGGGGGTGAAATCCGCTCCCGCAGGGGTTGCCCCAAGCGGATGAGATACGCCCGCATCATGTCCTCGCTCTCGGAACGCGTCCCGGGTTGCCCCAAGCGGATGAGATACGCCGGCTCCAGGTAATGGCCGAGGCCCTAGGGCAAGCAGTTATTCCGGATGGATGAGATACACAGACCGTATTAAGGACGCATTATGCAAACACACCACCACGGGCATGAAAATCATCCCGACCATGGGCACCGGCACGTTGACGAGGATATGCTTTCGGTAGAGGAAGCCTATCGGCAAATTATGGCGCGTTTTAGCCCGCTGGCGACGGAAGAGAAGTCGCTTCTGGACTGCCTGGGGCAAACTCTGGCCGCCGAAGTACGGTCGCCGCTGGCCTTGCCGCCGCTAGCCAACTCGGGCATGGACGGCTATGCGGTGCGCCGGGAGGACATCGGCGGAGCGTCTGAGAGCAATCCCCATCGGCTGCGGATCATCGGACTGGTGGCCGCCGGGCAGGTGTCTGAGCAGACCGTTGCGCCGGGGACGGCCATTCGGATAATGACCGGGGCGCCGCTGCCGGCCGGGGCCGATACGATCGTTCCTTTCGAGGAAACGGACGAGATACAACGCCGCGCCTCCGGACTGGCGCTGCCGCTAACGGAGATTGACATCCAGGCGGACTTGCCCCTAGGATGCAACGTGCGCCCCGCCGGGGAGGACGTTCAGCCAGGGCAGTTGGTTCTGGAAGCCGGCGCGGTAATCCGCCCGGCGGAAATCGGGGTTATGGCTTCCTTGGGTCTGGAACGAGCGCCGGTAATCCGCCGTCCGCTGGTTGCCATACTTTCCACCGGCGACGAGTTGGAGTCGCTGGGACGGGAACTGACCGGCGGCAAGATCTACGACAGCAATGGCTTCAGCGTGGCCGCCTCGATTATGGCCGCCGGCGGCATACCCAGAAGCTTGGGCATTGCCCGGGACAACTTGGAAGATATGCGCCGCAAACTGGAGCAGGTAGCCGGCTCCGACCTGCTGGTAACCTCGGCGGGGGTATCCAAGGGCGATTATGACGTGGTAAAGGATGTGCTGACCGAGCGGGGCGACATCAATTTCTGGTCGGTGCGGATGCGTCCGGCCAAGCCCTTGGCCTTCGGTATGCTACACGGAGACGGCGGCCGGCCCGTTCCGCTGCTGGGGCTGCCGGGCAACCCGGTTAGTGCGATGGTAGCATTCGAAATGTTCGCCCGGCCAGCCATCCGGGCGATGCTGGGCCGGAAAAGGCTGGCTCGGCCCACGGTGGAAGGAATCTTGACCGGGCCGATTCGCAATACCGACGGTCGTCGGGTCTTTGCCCGGGTCGAGGTGGAGCGGCGCGACGGGGTGTTCTACGCCAACCCCACCGGGCCCCAAGGCTCCAACATCCTAACCTCCATGTCCCGGGCCAACGGGCTAGCCGTCTGCCCGGATGACTTGCCGGTCAAGGAGGCCGGCGAACGGGTAAGTATCATCATGCTTGATTGGAATGAAGAGGTAGATTTATGACCGCCACCCACCCGGATTTACCCTCCCCGCAGCAGGAATCGCCCCGGTACTACATCAGCTTTGAGCGCTTGGTCGAACTGAAACGGTCGGCGGTGACCTTGTTGGTCGAGCGGCGCGGGCCGGATGCTCTCTCCCGGTTGCGAGCAGACCATGAGCTGGACGACCCGCAGGAACTGCTGGATGAAATCGCCGATTATTCCGAAGAAGCGGAAGACTTCATCCACTCCAATATGCCCATCCAGGAGATCGTGTTCCGGATGCTGCTGGCCCGGCGCAACCGGCCGACCTCGCTGAGCCAGTTGCATTATGCGTTGACCGAGCAGTGGTCGACCCCGGTGCGTCCGATTAACGTCACGCGCGCCAATCTGGAACGGATTCTGGACAGCGACACCTACTACGGTTTTGCCCGACAGGAATGATCGAGGGGCACCGGCTAATCCCCCCAATGGGGAGGGCTAGGTCAACAGCGGTAGGGGCGGGTTTGACCCGCCCCTATGGTTATTTGGCGCTGGCTGGTTGATAGTTGGGGGATAGGGTAGTTTGGTCAGGCGCTGGGGACTGGCGGGCTATTTTGAGCAACTGGTCGAACCCGGCTGGGTCATTGACCGCCAAGTCGGCAAGAATCTTGCGATCCACCTCGATCCCGGCCAATTTCAAGCCGTGGATAAATTGGCTGTAGGTGGAGCCGGACTGGCGGCAGGCGGCGCCGATGCGGACAATCCACAGACGGCGAAAATCGCCCTTCCGCTCCCGCCGGTGCCGGTAGGAGTAGCTCCAAGCGTGGAGGAGGGCCTCCTTGGCCCACTTGTAATTGCGGCTGGCGGAGCCTTGGAAGCCCCGGGCTTCGGATAGTACCTTCTTATGCCGGTGGCGCTTGGTGACGCCGCGTTTCACTCTGGACAAGGTTTATATCTCCGGGTGGGGGGTTGGGAAATAGATAAAGGACTAGACATCGTAGGGGATCAGCTTGCTGAACCGCTTCACGTCTTTAGAGTCGACCGGCAGCTTGTCGGAATACTTGCGGGTAACCTTCTTGGGTTTTTTGCGCCGCAGGTGGCTGCTCATTCGCTTGCGGCGCATCAGCCTACCGGAGCCGGTAATATGAAAACGGGCCTTGGCCCCTTTGTGCGTTTTAAGTTTCGGCATTGGCTAGGTCTTCCACCTTCTTTTCGGTCTTCTCCCCCTTGGGCGCGCTGGGGATGAGAATCATTGACAAAGCTCGCCCTTCCATTGACGGCGGTTTTTCCAGGCGAACATCTTCCTTCAGGTCGTCGGCCACTCGCTTCAGCAGGGACAGGCCCAGCTGTTGGTGCACCGCCTCTCGGCCGCGGAAGCGAACCGTGAGTTTGACCTTGGAGCCGTCCTCGATAAGCTCCTTGACCTTACGGAGTTTAGCTTCCAGGTCGTGGACGCCGATGTTGGGTCGGAAACGGACTTCCCGCAGTTCCGTGTTCTTCTGAGTCTTTTTTGATTCCCGTTCCTTCTTGGAGTACAAGTAGCGCAGTTTTCCGTAATCCAGCAAGCGACAAACCGGCGGGTCTGCGTTGGGAGCCACTTCCACCAAGTCAACGCCGTTCTGTCGGGCCATCTGCATGGCTTGATCGAAGGTCATTAGCCCAAGCTGCTCTCCGTCATCTCCGATGACACGAATCCGGGACGCCCGAATCTGCTCATTTACTTTATACTGCCTTGCTATGCTCTCCTACCTCCAAATAAATTCAACCGCAAGCGCGTGTTCCAGAAGGGTTAGTTTAATGTAGCATACCGCCGCCGGGGCGTCAATCGGTTCCGGCGGCGGGTATTATCATTCAACCTACCGCAATACTCACTGCTACCGCAGGGCCAACATTCGTTCCAGGGCGATAATAGCTTGGCGACGTATATCTTCGGGGACGGTAATTTGGTTGGTTACTTGTCCGGCAACCAGGCCGTCCAGCGTCCAGAGCAAGTAGGCTGGGTGAATGCGGTACATCGTAGAGCAGGGGCAGCTTACCGGGTCCAGGCAGAAGACGGTCTTGTCCGGGTTTTGCCGGGCCAAGCGGTTGACCAGGCTGATTTCGGTGCCTACCGCCCACTTGCTGCCGGCCGGGGCCTCGTTAATGGTCTGGCGAATGAACTCGGTGGAGCCGTTCAGGTCAGCGGCTTGCAGCGTCTCCATCGGACATTCCGGATGCACCAGGACGTGAACGTCCGGGTGGCGCTCCCGGGCCGACTGAATTTGGGCGGCGGTGAAACGGGTATGCACCGAGCAATGACCCTGCCAGAGCACCATTTTGGCGCGGCGCAGTTGTTCTGGAGTGTTGCCACCTAACCGCTTGAAGGGATTCCAGACCACCATCTCGTCCAAGGGGATGCCCAGCTTGAAGGCAGTGTTACGGCCCAGATGCTGGTCGGGCAGAAAGAGTACCCGCTCGGCGCGGTCAAAGGCCCAGCGCAGCACGGACGGAGCGTTGGAGGAGGTGCAGACGGCGCCGTTGTTGCGGCCACAGAGGGCTTTGATGCCGGCGATAGAGTTCATATAGGTAACCGGGATGATGCCGCCGTGGTCGCCAAGCACGTCCTGCAAATCATCCCAAGCATCCTCCACATCCTCCATTGGCGCCATATCGGCCATGGAGCAGCCGGCGGTGATGTTGGGCAAGATGACCTGCTGGTGGGGGGCGCACAGGATAGCGGCAGTCTCGGCCATAAAATGGACGCCGCAGAAGACGATGTAGCTGGACTCGGGCCGAGAGGCCGCCTCCTGGGAAAGCAGGAAGGAATCGCCCTGAAAGTCGGCGTACTTGATTATCTCTTCTCGCTGATAATGGTGGCCCAGCACGGTCACGTCGGTTCCCAGCCTTTGCCGCGCCTGATGGATACGCTCGTCCAGTTCTTCGGCGGGATAGCGCAGGTACTCGGCGGGGATTTTCTGCCAACGGATGTTGACGGCCAGTTCCTCGGCCAAGGATTTGGCTGGCAGTTCGTCCTCCGGGCGACAAAAGGCGGCGTGTTCAATTTCGGTCAAGGGTATGGTCGGCATCCTGGGTTTAGTAGCCATATTCACTCCCTCGAGTACTAAAGTAATCGGCCAATCCATCCGGCTCGAATTGACCTAGATTGGCCGGCCCGATCGCTTTCTAACCTCGCTGGGTTATTAGAGAGATTATCTGAGCCGCCAGCAAACCGACCAACGCGATGAACATACTGCCGCCCACACCGACGACTGCCCAAATCATACGGTCAATCCGGTTGTTCACCTGGAAGAACTGACTCACTATCGAGTTGTTCACCTGGAGGAAGCGTTCCTCCAGCCGGTCGTTGGTTTGGTCTATCCGCGCACTGGTCTGGCTTATTAGGTCGTTGGTCTGGTCTATTCGATTGCCCACCTGGAGGAAGCGTTCCTCCAGCCGGTCGTTGGTTTGGTCTATCCGCGCATTGGTCTGGCTTATTAGGTCGTTGGTCTGGCTTATCCGGTCGTTGGTTTGGTCTATTCGCGCATTGGTCTGGCTTATCAGGTTGCTCACCTGGAGGAAGCGTTCCTCCAGCCGGTCGTTGGTTTGGTCTATTCGCGCATTGGTCTGGCTTATCAGGTTGCTCACCTGGAGGAAGCGTTCCTCCAGCCGGTCGTTGGTTTGGTCTATCCGCGCATTGGTCTGGCTTATCAGGTCGTTGGTCTGGTCTATTCGATTGCCCACCTGGAGGAAGCGTTCCTCCAGCCGGTCGTTGGTTTGGTCTATCCGCGCATTGGTCTGGCTTATTAGGTTGCCCACCTGGAGGAAGCGTTCCTCCAGCCGGTCGTTGGTCTGGTCTATCCGCGCATTGGTCTGGCTTATCAGGTTGCTCACCTGGAGGAAGCGTTCCTCCAGCCGGTCGTTGGTCTGGTCTATCCGCGCATTGGTCTGGCTTATCCGATCATTGGTCTGGTCTATTCGCGCATTGGTCTGATGCTGCTCGGCTTGCACATCGTGCATAACCGATAGCATTTCGTCCATCCGTTTTTCCAGATATTCCAGGACCCGGGGCATATCATCCGTCATAGTTACCCTCTTTCCCCTTGCTTACAGCGCTCTGGGCGCGGCTGGACGATCGCGCCCAGAGCGGACTTAAGGCCTCGCGGCAGTCGCCCGCAATGTTCCTTGTAAAGACCAGGGGCCGGCCTGGGTAATTTCCACGTCCACCAGTTGACCCGGGTAATCGCCCCATCCGGCCCGGCCCGCGTCGGGCTGGGCTTCGCCGGGGAAGAAGACCAGTTTGTCGGTGCGGGTGCGGCCTTGCCACTTGCCCCGCTTTTGACCCTCTACCAGCACTTGAACAGTGTGGCCCACCAGGGCGGCGTTGATTTCCCGCAGAAGGCTTTCCTGGAGCTGGTCCAGTTCTTTCAGCCGGCGGCTCTTGTCTTCTGGAGCCACATCATCGGGCATGGCGCGATGGGCAGTGGTGCCGGGGCGGGTAGAGTAAGCGGCGCAATGCACCTTGTCAAAGCGCAGTTCTTCTACCAATGCCAGGGTCCGTTGGTACTGTTCCTCGGTCTCGCCGGGGAAGCCGACTATCAGGTCGGTGCTGAGGGACACGCCGGGGATGGCGTCTCGTATGCGGCCCGCCAATTTCCGGTAGTCGTCCCGGGTGTAGGGGCGACGCATCCGGCGCAGGACTTCATCATCGCCAGCCTGCACCGGCAGATTGATGTGTTCGCACACTTTAGGCAGGTCGGCCACCGCCCGGATAATCCGGTCGTCCATATAAGAGGGATGCGAGGTCAGAAATCGGATGCGTTCCAAGCCGTCAAGGTCGTTGAGGCGGGCCAGCAGCCGGGACAAGTCCGGTTGTCCCGGCAGGTCATAGCCGTAGGCATCTACGGTCTGACCCAGGACGGTAACTTCCCGGACGCCCCGGTTGACTAGCAGTTCCACCTCGCGAACCACCTCGTCCACCGGGCGACTGACCTGGCGGCCCCGCCGATAAGGGATGATACAAAAGCTGCACATCAAATCGCAGCCGTGAATAATGGGAAGGTAGCAGGTCACGCCGGGGTGGGTGGGAGCTAGCGAGCCGACGCAGCCCTCCCAATCCAGGCCTTGGCGCTCGCCCACCAGTTCCAGCAGGGGGGCGAATTGCTGGGGTTGCATAAAGAGGTCGACGTTGGGGAAGCGCTTTTCCAGTTCGGCGGTACGGGGGCCGACCATGCAGCCCATCAAGGCCAGCACCCGGTCGGGCCGCTGTTTTTTGAGGGGATTAAGCATCCCCAAGTTGCCGACGACCTTATCCTCGGCGCCTTGACGCACCACGCAGGAATTGAGGACAATCACGTCAGCGCCCTTGGCGTTATCCACCGGGCGGAGGCCAAGCTGTTCCAGAGCCGAACCGAGCCTTTCCGAGTCGGCCTTGTTCATCTGGCAGCCGATAGTCCAGATATAAAAAGTTTCCATCTGTATCCCGGTTACCTGTAGGGCGTTCCTTGTCCCCAGTCATTCTCGCCGGTTCCGGCAAAGTCCCCGGGTTGCCGCTGATTGTTCAGCGATACGCCCTGCCAGCATTCCCAAAATGGTTACCGCTGGCGGCATACTTACTATTGTCATCCTTGCAAGAGAGAGGCCAATTTAACGCCAAGCCGGCAAATCCTCTTGGAAGGACATCCAAGAGGATTGTGAGCGACGGCTCGACCTTCAGGCCAAACAAAGCCTTCCGGCTTCCTTCCGCCAAAAAATCCCTTTGCTCGCTGGCTCGGCGTATTCTTCAATGCTCCAAGGTACAACAAGGCCGCTACTTATGAATTCTCTAAATAGTCTAACAGCGCTTACCGGATTGTCAATAAAGACTTAACAACGATAAAGGTGAAACAGCTTTGGCCCCGTTCCGCCGGAGCAGAGTAGATGACCATTGCGCGCGAAGGAGAAGATATACGTTGGCTAATATACCCAGTTTTAGGGCATATCGGCAAATTGTTTAGTTGCGTAGTATTCTTTGTTTTCTATATAATTCTCAACTGAGCCTCCGTAGTAACGGGAGACGGTTACGCTTTTTGAAGCGGCGGGGGAACGGGAAGGGCCAAAGCCAAAGAAGGCGATTGCGGGAGTCGATGGTCGGAAAGCGCCTAGTTTCAAGCATGGGCCGTTAGCTCAGCTGGCAGAGCACCGGACTTTTAATCCGGGTGTCGTGGGTTCGATCCCCACACGGCCCACCATAAGGTTAAGCCCAAGAACCAGTTTACTCGGCCAAGAGTTCGATCCCCACACGGCCCACCATACGGGCTACAGCCCGTTATTCCAGCCGGAACCGGGCCCCGTTGCGGGCGATTCCCGGAGCGTGTTTTCTATGGTCGGGTATTCGCGGGATGGGCATTACGTAGCGGAGGGTCGCCTTGCTGGGGCCGCGTCGCTCTCCTCCTTTTCTATTAGGTTCCTGGTTTAAGTTATCCGCGGTAAGCTAACGGAGCCGCCGATAGCGGTCTCTTGAGGCCACCGGGACAACGCGCTTATCTATGGCTTTCCGGAAGAGGCTTACGGCGGTCTACTGAGGCTCCGGGCCAATGCCTTCCCGGAGCTCCCTCTGAGGTATGTCCCCCAACTCCGCGGTTGCCAAGCCGGTTAGGGAAGGGGCCCTCGGCTCCGGGTAAATAATGCGGGACTTCTAGCCCAAACGGGTTCGGGTCGTCTAGCCAAAGCGAGGGATGGTCGTTAAAATAGCCTCATCGACTAGGGAGTAGGTTATTGAAAATTACCGTCATTGGGCTGGGTTATGTGGGCATTGTGGCTGCTGCGGGGCTTGCCTCCGTCGGCCATAATGTTCTGGGCGTTGATATTGATCGGTCGCGGGTCCGGTCGCTTCAGCGTAAGGAGACGATCTTGTATGAACCGGGGCTTCAGCCGTTGCTGGCTGCCGGGGTCAAGCGAGGCAACCTGCGCTTTGCGCACCGCGACGATGCGGAAGCGTCCCTCGGCGATGTGGCGATAATCGCCACCGGCACTCCTTCAACAAGCAACGGCGCCGCCGACCTGAGGCAGGTTAAGGCTGCGTTGGATTGGATCAAGTCCAAAGAATCGCGGGGTCTGGTGGTGGTGATGAAGAGCACCGTCCCGCCGGGCACTGGGCGGAAAATCATAGCGGAAGACCTCAAGGACGCTGGTATAGCTTACGTTTCGGTTCCCGAGTTCCTGCGCGAGGGTCGCGCCGTTGACGATTGGAAGTCCCCTTGGCGAATAGTGGCGGGGATCGACGCCGACGGTCTGGCTGGCGCCGATGCGGTTAAGTTTATGAAGCAGGTGTACGCCGGTATTGAAGCGCCGTTCGTTTTTACCGACGTCACCAGCGCCGAGATGATTAAATACGCCAGCAACGCGTTTCTCGCCACCCGAATTTCGTTCATCAACGAGATTGCCGCCCTCTGCGACAGCGTTGGCGCTTCGGTGGACGCCGTGAGTGAAGCTCTCGCTATGGACCCCCGCGCTGGCGCCCGGATCTACGCCGGGGTGGGCTATGGCGGCTCTTGCTTTCCCAAGGACGTTCGCGCCTTGGATCACCTCGCCCTAATCAGTGGGGCCGGGGTCGAGTTGCTGCGGTCGGTAATTAACATCAACAACCGGCAGCGACTGCTGCCGCTGTACGCATTGCGTCACCAGTTCAATGGCGCAATTTCCGGGCTTCGGGTAGCGATTTTGGGCCTCGCCTTCAAGCCGGACACCGACGACATCCGCGATGCGCCATCGCTGGACCTGATCAATGCCTTGGTTGATGATGGGGCCGAGGTCTGGGCTTATGACCCGCAAGCCAACGAGACGGCTAGAGGACGCCTCCCCGCCTCCGTCCAGTTGGTCGGCCAGCCGGTGGAGGCGGCGGATCAGGCGCAGGCGGTCGTCTTGCTGACCGAGTGGGGGCAAATCGTCAACGCTGACTGGGAACTAATGGCCCAGCGTATGCGGTCGCCGAAGTTCGTGTTCGATGGGCGGAACGCGCTGGACAAGTCCCAAATGATGGAACTGGGATTTACCTATGCCGGTGTAGGACGGGGGAACGATACGGATGGAACGCAAGTATATAGTCACCGGTAGCGCCGGGTTCATTGGCTCCCGGGTCGCTCAGATGCTTATAGACTCCGGCCATTGCGTTACCGGAATCGACGACCTCAGCGACGCCTACGACCCTCGTCTTAAGCAGTGGCGGCTGGACCAACTGGCAAGGGAGGAGCGGTTCCGCTTCCACCGAGTGGACATCCGCGATAGAAGGGCCTTGGCCGAGGTGTTCGCTTCGGACCGGTTCGACGCTCTGATTAACTTAGCGGCCCGGGCCGGGGTTCGGCAATCGGTGGAAGACCCCTGGATTTACGCTGAGACCAACTACCTGGGGATGACCAACCTGTTGGAGCTGTGCCGGGAGTTTGGCGTAAGCAAGGTGGCGCAGGCCTCCACCTCCAGCGTTTACGGGAACGATACGTCGGCGCCTTTCGAAGAGTCCGCCCCGGCCGCCAAGCTATTGTCGCCCTACGCCGCTTCCAAGAAGGCCGCCGAGGGCCTGTGCTACGTCTATCACTATCTCCATGGGCTAGACGTGACCGTGTTCCGCTTCTTCACGGTATATGGGCCGGCCGGCCGACCCGATATGGCGATCTTCCGGTTCGTGCGGGCCATCGCCGAGAACGAACCGCTGACCCTTTACGGCGATGGCGGCGAGCGGGATTTCACCCATGTGGACGATGTGGCTAGGGGCGTAATCGCCGGACTACGCCCCCTGAAACACGAAATCATCAACTTGGGGGGAGATTGCCCCGCCAAGATTGGGCGCGTCATTGAGCTGATTGAGCAGGCATTGGGCGTCAAGGCGAAGGTCCAAGTCTCGGAGCGCCCCGCGGCGGATGTCGACTCGACTTGGGCCGACATCACCAAGGCGCGGCGACTCTTGGACTGGCAGCCGGAAATTGACTTGGAGCGCGGGATAGCCGGCGCAGCGAACTGGTACTTGAAAAACCGCTCGTGGGCCCGCGAGTTGCGTTGACGGAGTTTATCGGGCGAGGGCGTCCTGGCTCGAATGTCGGGCTTTCTTCCCCCCCCCCCCCGACATTCCATATTCGCATCGACTGGCAACCCGCCCGAACCGACCATCAAGCCGACGGGGGCGTCAAATCCAATTCTTGGCGCCCGGCGGCCCAAGGCCCCGCCGGCAGGGCCGCCAGTTCCTCACCCTAGAGCATAGAATTTGCGCCAAGGCGTTCAACCCGGCAGAGCGGGCGACTGGTTAAGCTCGATTTTTACGTTGATGCCCGCCCGAGTCAGTTGGTCGCCAACTGGCGGAGTCTGGGGTCCAGCGAATCCCGAAGCCAGTCGCCGAAGAGGTTCAGGGACATCACCGTCAGCAGGATAGCCAGCCCCGGCATAGTGGCGATCCACCAGGCCCCGGCCAGAAAGTCGCGACCCTCGGCCACCATCGAACCCCAGGCCGGGGTGGGCGGCGGCACGCCGGCGCCCAAGAAGCTCAGGGTGGACTCTACCAGAATAACGAACCCTACTTGCAGCGTAGCCAGCACAATGAGGGTATTAATTACGCCGGGGAAGATATGCACTGCCAGAATTCGCGGCGTGGTGGCCCCGGCCACCTTAGCCAACGCCACATAGTCCAGGGTTTTGAGTTGCAATACTTCGCCCCGAATCAGCCGCGCAAAGCGCACCCAGAAGAAGCCGGCTAGCACCAGGATGATGAGCCCGGTTTGACCGCCCAGTTCCGATGGAAAGGACTGGCCGACAGCTACGACCATTACCAGGGCGACCAGCACTAGCGGAATCGCCAGGGCGATGTCCACCACCCGCATAATAATTTCGTCAATCCACTTCCCATACCAGCCGGCCAGCAAGCCCAGGACTACGCCGGTGGTTCCGCCCAGACCCAACGTTACGCCGGCCACAATCAGCGATATGCGCGCCCCGTGAATAATCCGGCTGAAGATGTCTCGTCCCAAGTGGTCGGTGCCTAGCAGGTGATCGGCGCTGCCGCCTTCCAGCCAGGCCGGAGGGAGCATACGCGCCCGCAAGTCTCCTTTTCTGGGGTTCTCCGGGGCAATCCAGGGAGCCGTCACGCCGGAAAACACTACTAACGAGAGGAGCAGCAGCGGAATTATCGGCCAACGGCGTACCCTCCGCAACAGCTTGGCAAGGCGAAACGGCGCCGACGGCGGCGTTTGGATTGCCCTGGAGGGATTATCGGCCATGTTTTCCTCCCAGTCCTTTAGGCGAACCGGATACGGGGGTCAACATAGGCGTAAAAGACATCCACCAGGAAGGCGGTGCCTAGATACGCCGCAGCGAAAGCTATAACCACTCCCTGGAGCAGCGGATAGTCCGAGTCTCGCACTGCCAGGAAGGCCAGCTGCCCCAAGCCGGGCCAGGCAAAGACCGTTTCGGCCACCAGCGACCCGGTTATCAGCCCGCCCAGGGTGATGCCGGCGAAGGTAAGCGGCGGAATCAGCGCATTTCTCAAGGCGTGCTGCCAGATAACCGCCGTGCTGGATACGCCCTTGGCCCGGGCCAGCTTGATGTATTCGGTATCCATCACGTCCAGCATTGCCGACCGCATCAAGCGCAGGTTGGCGGCGACGTTAAACCAACCCAGGGTAATGGCGGGCAGGATGATGCTGCTGGTCTCTTCCCGCCCGGAGGGGGCCACCCACCCTAACCGGACGGCAAAGAAGAACATCAGCATAATACCAATCCAGAAGGGGGGCGCCGACTGACCAATCAAGGCTATTGCTTTGCCCACCTGGTCTAACAGGCTACCCCGTTTCAGGGAGGAAAGCACGCCCAGCGGTATGCCCACCGCCAGGGAAAAGACAAAAGCCATCAACCCCAAGTATAGCGTTGCCGGCAGACGCTGAATGATGAGCGAACCTACCGGCTGCTTTTGCACGATGGAAACGCCGAAGTCGCCCCGCACCGCGTTTTTAAGGAAGATCCAATACTGTTCGGGGTAGGACTTATCCAGCCCCAAGGAGGCCTTAAGGTCTTCCAGGGTACTGGCGCTGGCATAGTCGTCAATTAAAAGAGTGGTGGGGTCTCCGGAAATCCGGGCCATAAAGAAAATCAGCACGGAGACCAGCCACAGGGTTACGATGGTTAACAGCAGCCGGCGCAGCAAAAACCTTTGCAATGTTCCTTACCTCCGGTGTGGCGCATACTCCAGGTCAAACAGGACGCGGGCGTCGCAGCAAGCCATCTCCCAAGTATCGATATTGGGGCCGAGGGGGAAAATCCAGTTGACCCGGTACATCGGCAGGATAACCGCGTTATCAAACACCCACTGGGCTACCTCGCGCTGAAGGGCGAACCTTTCCGCGTCGTCGAAAGTTTCCATCGCCAAGGCGATTTTCTCGTCCAGCCAAGGGTGTTCAATCCCGTAATTAATGACGCCGGCGCTGACCAGGGAGGAGGAGTAGGTTACCAACGGCTCCGGCAGCGGGCCGACGCCGTGGGTATTCACCCCCTCGTGGGAGCGGTCAACAAACTTGGGCCGGAAGGCCGACATCTGGCTTCGTTCCTGGGCGCAGCGGATACCGATATCTTCCCACATCAGGCAGGCTATTTCGCCCATCTGGACCGTGCCGGGGAAGGGGCGGGTAGTCAAGGCCATAACGATGTCAAAGCCGTCCCCATAGCCGGCTTCCTCCAGCAACTGCTTGGCCCGCTCCGGGTTATACTCATACACCAGGGTTTCTTTCAGACCGCCCAGCCGGGCATCGTGGCCCATCCAGCCGAATACGTTGTTGACTTCCCCGGCGCCGCCCAGCAGTTCATCCACAATCAGTTGGCGGTCCAGCGAGATCGACATAGCTTCCCGCACTTTCCGGGCCTGCTCCCATTCCGCCGAGTTGACATCCGGGTTGGCGGAAATCCAGGGCAAGGCAGCGTTGCGCGGCGTACCCAGGTCGGGGCGGTCAATATACATCTGGCCGTGGATATTTATGTGCGTCTGGCCGCCGCCCGGCAGGCGCAGAAATTTTACCCCTTCCACCTGCTCCAACACCGGCAAAGACTCCAGGCTCATGTGAATACTGTCCATCTTGCCGGCCTGGAAGTTGGCGATGCGGGTCGATTCCTCGGCGATTTCCCAGATGTTCAACTCGGCGAAGTTGGGGGTTTTACGCCAATGGTCTGGCGCCGCCTCCAGCTTCCAAACTTCCGAGGTTTTGTGTTCAACGTGCTGCCAGGGGCCGGTGCCAATGGGGTCTTCCACTCCGGCCCGCTCCTCGCCCAGGGCTTCCACGTGGGCCTTGCTCATAACGGGCAAGGCTCCGGTCAGCAGCGCCGAGGTTGAGTACCAGGTCAGGTCAAACCGGGGGCCGTTGGCGGTGGTATCCACTTCCAGGGTATGGTCGTCAATGGCGGTCATACCGCCGCCCTCGGCGTAAAAAATCGTCTGCCGCTGGGCCAGCCGGCCCGACACCGTGCCTTCGGAAACGATGTCATCCATTGACCAGATAACGTCCTGGGCCGTCATCGTTCCCTTACCCTTGTGGAAGGGGACATTTTCCTCCAGGTTCAGCGTCCAGACGTTGCCGTCCGGGGATACGCTCCATTCCTTTACTAACCGGGGAATGACGTTGCCCTGCGGGTCGCTGTGCCACATCGATTCCCAGACTACTGAAACGTTGATGGAGCTTTGGGGCGAGCCGCTGAGCTTGGGAATAAACTTGGGCGGCCCCAACTGGGAGTAGGCCACGTTCAAGACGCCTGCCGCCTCCTGGGTTACTTCCGGTTCAACCACCGGCGCTGGGGTAGGAGTGGGAATGCGAGTTGACTGGACGCCCGGCGCCGGAGTAGCGACCGGCGCAGCGGTTATAGCTGGGGAAGTCGCGACTGCCGTCGGTGGTTCGGCCTGGGGCGTGGCCGCCGGCGCGGCGGTAGGAGATTCAGCGGAGCCACAGGCTACAACCAAAGCCAACCATACTGCGCAGCCCCCCAGAACAATTTGTTTGCGCCGGAGCGATATTAGCATATAGACCTCCCGCCGAAGTAGGCTTCTATTCGGTTTTCATCCGCATTTTCCCGGGTAGTTTTCCCGGGTAACGGAAAGGACCGGGGCGGCCGCCCGATACGGGCGATTGGCCGGCGAACCCGACGCCTCGCTGGTTTCGTTCCGCCGCCTCCGGCGCACCGGTTGCCCAAGGGGAGCGAAGGGCGTCTTTGTCGCAACTTTTACTGGCGGTGGGGAACATATTCCAGGTTGGAAGGCACCCTTACCACCGGGAAAGTCCACTCCCATTCGTCAATTTCCGGGCCGAGCGGCCAGATATGGTAGATACTGACGGTAGGAATAGTCAGCGTCTCATCGTACAGGAACTTGGTGAACTGGCGGACCAGTTCCAGTCTTTCTTCCTGGTCAAAGGCCTCTTCAATGCGCGAGTTATAGTCTTCGGCGACGGGATGCTCCACGCCGTAGTTGACTACCCCGGCCACCACAAAGGTTTGGGTTCGGGAGAGCAGCGGCTCGCTGGAGACGTTGTTGCCGTGGCTGTTTACGCCTTGCCAGGAACGCTCAACGAAGTTCGGGCGGAAGGCGGACATCGGCTGCCGGGTCTGGGTGGTGCGAATGCCCACATCCTCCCACATAGTAGCAACGGCGGCGGCGGTTTCGATGGTGCCTGGGTAGGGGCGGTTGGTCAGGGCCATCGGCACCTCTATGCCGTCGGGGTAGCCGGCCTCGGCCAAGAGCTGCCGGGCCAACTCCGGGTCGTACTCGTGCTTCAGGTCGGCCAGATAGCCCATCCGGTCCTCAAATCCGGCCCAGCCGTAAACATGGGCTGGCGCCCCTTTGCCTTGCAGCAGGGCATCGACCAGCAATTGGCGGTCAATCGCGATAGCCATAGCCTTGCGCACTTTGCGGGCGCGGTCCCACTCGGCCGAGTTCATATCGGCGCTGGCCGAAATCCAGGGCAACTCCCCGACCCGGGGCGTGGGCAGGTCGGGCCGGTCGATGTAAACGTTGCCGTGAACGTTGAGGAATAGCTGGGCGCCGGTGGTAAAGGTCTTGAACTTGCAGTCGGCGCAGCTTTCTTCCAGTTGAGCGATGGACTCCAGGTTGAAGGTGGCCGTATCCAGCTTGCCGGACAAAAAGTTAGCCAGTCGGGTGGATTCCTCGGAGATTTCGATGTAGTGTAGTTCGGCGAAGTTGGGGGTCTTGCGCCAGTGGTCTGCCACCGCCTCGAACCGCCAGACGCCGCCAGTGGTATGCTCGACGCTGCGCCAGGGGCCCGTGCCCACCGCAGTGGTAAATCCGGCCTTCTCTTCGCCGAGTTCGTCATAATACTTCTTGCTGATTACTCCGGCGCCCATGTAGTTATCCATTCCGGTAGCCACATCCCAGGGCAGGCTCCAAGCCGGGGTTACGGTGTCAATCTGGAAGGTATAGTCGTCCAGAATAGTCATACCGCCGCCCTCGGCAAAGAAGTGGCGCTTCAACAGTCGGGGCGACCGGGTGGTTCCCTCCTCCACACTGTTCTCCATCGTGAAAACGAAATCATTGGCCGTCATTTCGCCATAGCCATGATGGAAGGGAACGCCTTGTTGCAAATTGATGGTCCAAACGGTGGCATCATCGGAAATTTCCCAGTTTTCGGCTAGGACGCCGGTAAGACCGGCGCTCTTCTCGTTCTTCCACAGGGATTCCCAGAAGGTCGTGTTGTTGATACTGTTCTGGGGGGCGCCTTGCAGCTTGGGGATCCACTTGGGCGGGCCGATTTCATCCAGGGCGATTCGCAAGACGCCGGTAGGGCTGGCGGTCGCGGCCGCCAGCGGAGCCTCCGCAACGGCCGTTGGCGCGGCCGTCGGAGCCGGCGCAGCTTGAACCGGAGCTTCCGCCGGGGCTGAAGTCGGAGCCTGAACCGGGGCCGCCGGTTGCGTGTCCGCCGCCGGCGGGGGAACCGGCGGTTCGGCGGAAGAACCGCAGGCGACCAGCGCCAGTAGCGCGACAAATAATGCGACATAACCCGCCAGCTTGGGCGGTATAAAGAAGAACCGGTTCATTCTGACCTCCGTACGTTACGTAGAGTAACGAGTTTGAGCAACGATATACAGCGATAGCAGCTTTGTCAATATATCGATATGAGTATGACGCGCTATTTCTGTAGCTTAACCTCGGGATGTATTGCGGTATTCATATCGGAACGCGCCTTCGGTGAAAGAGTCCCGGCCCTTGCTCCGAAATCAATATGATGCTATGAGGCGGCGAACCTATTGCCCTTATAGCAATGCTTTGCTGGGCTGAATAGTTATTCCCCGACTCATTTCGTTGGCGGGAGAATACGACCAAATATCTATAGTTATGGCATTAGGGCGAATTACACTTCGCCGGGGATGCAAGACTTGCTTAAAGCGGGTGGGGCGCTGCCAGGAGACCGGCGTTAGATCAAGTCATCCAGCCGCATGGGGGCACCTTACTATGGACTTGGGCCTTGTCGTCTTTGGCGAGCATGACCTTTACCTCATTGCTGACCGGCGGCCCGACCAGGCAACGGTAGCCGCCTGGCCCTTGATTATCCAGGCTACTGGTATGCTCGCCATAAAAACGGCGGCTCTACTGACAGCGGCGGAAATCGCCGCCGCCAACAAGACGGGCAACTACCGTCCGCCGGGAGTCGACTAACCGCCGCCGGCTTACATAGCGGCAATTCGACCGCCGGCAACTTGACCACCGGGCTGCGGTCGCCTGGCAGTGGTTAACGGGATGTATCTTAATCCGTTCTACCGCTTAAAGCCCCAAGCCGCTTCGTTATCCGGCGGAACATAGACAACCCTATTCACACCGATTGACGCAGAGCTATAGATAGAAACTCTGCGCCACCTCCTTAAGCCATCTCGTCAACCCTTCAACATTCGGCAACCGGCCCTTCTCCACTAACATAAACCGGGCAATCGTCCTGGGGCCGGGGCTGGAGGAGGATGGGCCCGGCGACAGCCGGATAGTCTGTCGCCGATTTAATCCCGCAGGAACTCCTGTATAATCCGGCGGTAGCGCTGGTAGAGGAACCCGCCGATTAGCAAGATGAACCCCAAGCCGATAAAAGCCGCCACCCGGTACTCTTGCTCCAGTTGAAAAGCGTCGAAAGTAAAAAGTTTGATAACCGGAATCGCCAACAATCCCAGCCCGGCTATCCGCACCCAGCGAGAGCGCCGCACAATGCCCAAAACAATTAACGCGGCCGCATATAAAGCCCAAAGCAACCCTAATACCAGGCTGGTCACGCTCTCGACAATTTCCGGGGATGCCGCGCCGAGACCGTGCTCCACATACTCAATAACTTCAACGCTCAAAATAACCAGGGACAGCAAGTTGGCTGCCGCCAAAAACGCCGGAATAAGAAACCGCTCCCGGGGGTCCAAGTATTTGTCCCGCCACCGCCAAAAGGCATAGGCCGATAAATACATTGCCCCAATGCTCACCATAAAAGCCAGAAAACGGGTGTTGACCAGGAAGCGATGGGCTTCCATATCCATAAAAGCGTCAAAGACTAACAGCCGCGCCGTCGTAAGCGCCAACACTCCTACCCCGAACCAGCGCAGCGCAACCTGGTTCAGCCGGAAGGAGAAGCCTATCATAATAAGCCCGCCCAACGCCCAAACCAAGGCTACCCAGTTATCGGATACCACCGGCGGCGCAAACTCCCTGATCTCCACCGTCATCACCAATAATGCGAGGAAACTCCCCATTACCAAAAACGCCGGAATAAGAAACCGCTCCCGGGGGTCAAAGTATTTGTCCCGCCAACGCCAAAAGGCATAGGCCGATAAATACATTGCCCCAATGCTCACCATAAAAGCCAGAAAACGGGTGTTGACCAGGAAGCGATAGGCTTCCATAGCCACAAAAGCGTCAAAGACCAACAACCGCGCCGTCGTAAGCGCCAACACTCCGGCCCCGAACCAGCGCAGTTCCACCAAACCCAGTCGGAAGGACAGAATTATCAGGATGGCTCCTTCCAGGGCCCAAACCAGGGCAATCCAGGCGTCCGCTGCCTGCATCGGCCCCATCAGGGTGAGGAAAAGATTGCCGGAAACCAAAAAAGCGGGGAACAAGCTGCTTTCCCAGGGCAGTAAGTCCTCTCGACCGCGCCGAATCAAAAAAGCGGCGAAATAGGTAGCGGCGGAAGCAACGGCATAAGCAATAAGGTATGTATTGAAAGCAGAAATTCTCGGCGCAAAAAGAGCATCCGGCGCATCTACAACCAACAGCCAGACCGACAAGACGAGGAAGGCCATCAGCCCGAACCAGCGCAACTCGCGCATCTTCAAGGCGAAAGACAACCAGACCAGGATCACTGCCTCAGCCGCCCAAGCCACGCTAATCCAGGGGCCGCCCAGTTGCACCGGCGCCGCGATGGTCAGAAACACCACCGCAATGCCGACGGCAAAGAGGCTGAGCTGAATCTGCTCCCGGTAGCGCAATATAATCCCGTAGGCCAGCAGGCCATAGAACAGGGCCAGCAGCAGCGTGAAGCCGCCCATCCAGGGGCGAAACTCATTAAAGAGGAGCCAGTAGCTGATGCCGAAGTAAGCCCCGGCATTAAGGGTAATCAAAACGTAATCCCACAGCTCCGGCGTCCGCCGCCAAAGCAGGTGGAATAAGGTAGTAGCGCCGACAAAGATGAGGAATATGGCGGTTATACCGGCTTGGGCCAGTAATAGACTGGGCTCCAGTTGTTCCCACCAAAACGTAAAAAGCAGCAGCGACCCGGCTAGACCCAGCAGGGTGAACCAACGCCAGTTTCGGAGGGTCGCCAACGCCAGCGCCCCCAGGTCCAGCACCAACACATAGGCTAACAATATGCGCTGGTCCGGCAGCCGGTCGGCCAGCAGCAGCGGAGCGGCAAAGCCGCCGAAAATCCCCAAAACCGCGATGGCCCAAGCCTCGTAGCGCAGCGCTAGTCCGGCAGCGGCGATGGTTACCAAAGAGAAAAACCCCAGGGCGGCCAGCGGCGGTATCAGGTCATAGAGGGCAAAAGCGGCGAAGATAGCGAGATAGAGGACGGCCAGGCCGCCTCCTGACAAGGTTTGGGCCCATACAGGATATTTTCGGCGCCAGTATTCGCCTCCGCCCAACAAGGCTAGTCCGGCGGCCAGGCCCAAGCCCACACGACCCGTCTCATTAATCCAGTTATTGTCAAAGGACAGTTTTAGAAAGAAGCCGACGCCGATTATCAAGGCCACAATGCCGACTCGGGCCAACCAGTTACCACCCAGCAGCCATTCCCAATCCCAGGATGCCGGGTCTATCGGAAAGTTACCGGGAGGTCTCTCTCCGGTGGCCGCGCCTCCAGGAATAGACGCTTCGGGCGCTGGCGGCGGGGCAAGCCGGGCGGCCGCCGGGGAAGCGGGGGTAACCGGCGCCGGTTTCGGTGGCGACTGGGCGGCTGCCGGGGAAGCGGGGGTAACCGACGCCGGCGCCGGTGTCGATTGGGCGGCCGCCGGGGTAACGGGGGTAACCGGCGCCGGTTTCGGTGGCGATTGAGCGGCTGCCGGGGAAACGGGATCCGGGGCGACGGGGCTTGGGACGGAAGTAGCCCCTTCCAGGACGCCAATACGCTGGGACAGCCTGGCAACCTGCGCTTGCAGGCTGAGAATCGCCTCCCGCAGGTCCGGCAGCTGGGCCGAAGAGTCAGCGTCCACCGCCGGTTCCAGAGTTAAATCATTTCCTTCGGGAGACGGGACGCTGCCCAAGGCCACGCCGCAACGCCGACAGAAGTTCGCCGCCGGAGAAATTTCCTGCCCGCAGTTGGAACAATTCAACACCTGCATATCTCTATTCTCTTGTCATAGCCGGTTGTCGTAGCCGGTTTCGGCGAATATACCCGTCAAAGGTATGCGCCGATGGTTGAGTTTTAGCCGAATTAGACCAACGCGCTTGCCCCGACTTAAATGCTCCCCAAGCCCTTCAGTGGCGATGCCCGGGTTCATGCCCGCGTTCATGCCCGCTAGGTTCATGGCGCGCAGCCGGAGGATGAGACCCTTCTGTCCCGCCAGACCCATGGCCGGCGTGGCCTCCCTCCTGGTTCGCCGCCGGCGCCAGCCGGGGCAGGCGAATCAGAGTTAGAATTAGGATAGCGGCGGCGTACAAGGCGGCGGTGTAATAGAACAGGTTGTCCGGGTTTATATCGTACAGCCAGCCAGCGATAACCGGAGAGGCGGCGCTGAAGGCGAACCGGGAAGTTGACATCATCCCCAGAGTGGTCGCCGCCGTACCCTCGCGCACGATGTCCATCGCCGCAGCGGTCAGGATGGGCTGGTCGCTGTAGAGGAACAGGCCCAAACCGGCCAGCAAAATCGTCATCCCAGCCAGGTTGTCTCCGTAAAAGGCCATCAGCAGCGTTAGCGTAGCCAAGACGGACATACCCGGTATCAGCACCAGCTTGCGGCCAAAGCGGTCGGACAGGTAGCCCATCACCGGGCTGGCGAAGATGCCCACCAGCACCAGCAGACCGATGAGCGATCCTCGGATAAACAGGGGGTTTTCCCAAAAGCCCTCGCCCCGGTTCGCAGTCAACCCCAGCACATCCGCCAGGTAAAGCGGCAGCACCGTGATAAACCCGATGTAGGCCATGCCTCGAAGTCCGGCCACCAACGTTATGCCCCACATCCGAGCGTTGCGAACCAGAAGCCGGGTCTCGGCGACCTGATCGCGCATGGCTCGGGCCGGCTGTCCCCCGGCGGCAAGCTGGGCCCGATGCCCGATGTCGCGGAAGGCCCAGAAAACCAGGAAGGCCAGGAAAAGCGGCACGGCGGCATAGATGGTAATAATTGCCTGCCAGGTCAGCGTCACCAGCAGCAAGCCGGTTAATACCGGGCCAACGGCATCGCCGATATTGCCGCCGACCCCGTGAAAGGAGAGAACCGAGGCCCTGCGATGAGTAAAGCGGGAGGAGAGGGCCGCCATGGCCGGCAGATGCCAGAAGGAGGCCGCCATTCCCACCACCGCCATGCCGGCGATCAGCAGGATATAGCCCAGGACGTTCAGGGAAGCGGCCGCATCGTCCGAAGGAACCGCCGTCGGGGAGGTGAACCAGGAGCTTCCGGGGGCGGCCCAGCCGCCGGCGGCCATCAGCATCCAGCCCACGCCAAAAAGGCCCATACAGACCGCCAGCACCCAACCCCAATGGCGTCGGAGCGCGTCGGTCAACACCCCGCCGGGCAGGGACACTACCCCGGAAGCAATCTCTCGGGCGCTCTGAATACTGGTAGCGGCAACTACGCTGCCCCCCAGCAGCGAGTCCCGAACCTCGGGCAGGGCCACGATAAAACTCTGGGCAATCCAGTGAAAGACCCCGTGTCCGCCGGTCAGCCCGCCGACGACAAATGCGGCCCCCCGGCGCGCTCCTTGATGTTCCGCGTCAGCTTGAAGTCCTGGGTGATGGTGAGGGTGCGCCATTTGCCCTCCATTATGAACCGGTTAAAGCCGATGAACCGGTTAGAGGCCAAGCCTCAGCCGGCTAAAATGATTGTCCAGTTTAACACGCCGGGGGCAGTTTAACGCCGGGAAACCGGGAGTAATAGGGAGTAAGGGATTTGGAAGGGGATTGGCATTTATGGCGGCCCGGGCGGCCCGCCGAAAATAACCGGCTTTGGCCTCGTTTCAGTCCAAGGGGTCAGTCCAAGGGGCCGGAATGTCCCTGCGACAGACGCTCCAACCCGGCGTCCCGGCGGGGCGTAAAGGGCCGCATTGAGCGCCAGTTGCTGTAGAGCAGGACTAACCCGAACAGCAGGGCGGAAAAGAGCACCACGCTGGCCCCGGAGGATACATCCGCATAATAACTGGCATAAACACCCCCAAAGCCGCAAAAGGCGCCCACCCCGGTGGACAGTAGAATCATTGTCTTGAAACTGTCGGTCAGGAGGCGGGCCACTATCGGAGGGATGACAATGGCCGCCGCGATCATGGTTACGCCCAACACCCATAGGGAAACTACGATGGTAGCGGCCAGCGCCAGCGAAAACATGGTGTCCACCCAGCCGGTCGGCACGCCGTAAAAGCCGGCCACTTCCGGTTCAAAAGCGGTAAAGAGGAACAGCTTGTAGCCAATTATCAGTATGACAACGACCGCCAAGGCTACTGCCAGGATAGCGATCAGGTTCTCTTGGGTAACCCCCAGGATATTGCCGAAAAGGAGGGCTTCGATGTCGCGGGTAAATCTCTGGCCGCGGCTGATTAAGGCAATACCCAGGGCAAAACTGGCGGTAGTGATAATACCGATGGCGGCGTCGGAGCCGATTTTTCGCTTGCGCGTGGTCAGCGTTATCAGCAGCGCCGAAAGAAGACCCCAGAGGCCGGCTCCAATAAAAAGGTTGAAATGGATTACCGTGCTGACCACTGCGCCGCCAAAAATAGCGTGGGCCAAGCCATGCCCAATATAGGCCATCCGGCGCAGCACGACATATACCCCGATGAGGCCGCAAAGGCCGCCCGCCAAGGTGGCGGCAATCAAGCCCTTCACGAAAAATTCATAGCTAAAGGGTTCCAGCAACCTCGGACTCCCGTACCCCATTGATTCGGGCGGAAACCGGGGTTTTCCCGTTTTCCTGTCCGTTGCGGCCAAAGAGATGGGGACTCTCCGCCACCAGGGTCATTCCTTGATATTCGATTACCGGCATCTCAGCCCCGTAGGTCATCCGCAACACCTCCGGCGAAATGACCTGGGCGGGCGGCCCTTCGGCGAGAATATGGCCGTTCAGACATACCAGCCAGGGCAGATGGGCCGCCACCGCGTTTATCTCGTGGGTGGTCATCACCACGGTAATCCCTTGATGGTTAAGCTCATGCAGCAGGTGCATCACCTCATCCCTGGTTTTTATGTCAACCCCGCTGGTCGGTTCGTCCAGCAGCAGCAACGTGGGGTTGCTAACCAGGGCGCGGGCCAGGAACACTCGCTGCTGCTGTCCTCCCGAAAGCTCCCGTATGTGTCGTCGGAGCAGGCCGGAAAGGCCCAACCGCTCCATCATCTCGTAGGCCGTCTCCCGGTCCTGCCGCCGGTGCCAGGGGAAAAGGGGGTTACGCCCGGTGCAGCCCATCAACACTACCTCCTCCACCGTCACCGGGAAGTTCCAGTCAATGGTCTCCAACTGGGGAACGTAGCCGGCCTGAGCGCGCTGGTTAACGGCGGATGCGCCGTTAACCGACACTTCTCCCCGAAAAACCCGGGCGGCGCCCAGGATGGTGCGCAGCAAGGTAGTCTTGCCGGAGCCGCTCGGCCCCAGCAGTCCCACAAAATCGCCGGGCATAACCCGCAGGCTCACGTCAGTCAGTACCTTTTGGCCCTCATAGCCGGCGGTAACGTCTTGCAGTTCTACTATTGGCTGCCCCGACCCGCGTTGGTGGGGAAATGGGTGTAACATTGGTTTTCCTTATGCTGAATTGTCCTTGAACTACCAGGGATAGAACTACTGGGGATAAACGGCCCGGCTCCGCCCCTCAAAAACGGGGCCGGGGTCAAACCCGTCCAACGGCGCCGTATCGCCGCCCAAGGCCGATACGATGGTTCGAGCGTCTTCCAGAATCAGACCTAAATAGGAATGGTGGACCTCCCCGGGCACGCCCGGCAAGTCATCGTCCCGCAACTGGTCAACGAACTCAGCCCCGCCCTCCTTGGCGATTTGCTCCATAATCGGGCTGGGGAACATCGCCGAGCCGAAGATGGCCGGCGCCTCGATTTCCCGAACCTGGTCAATCAAGGCAGCCATTTCCCGGGCGGAAGGCTCGGTAAAGTCCGCGGGTTGCACCGCCCCGATTATCTCCAACCCATACCTCGGCCCAAAATAGGGGAAGGAATCGTGGTAGGTCAGGAGCTTCCGGTGGGGGGGAGGAATAGTCTCCATCGCCGCCATTATTCTCCGGTCCAGGTCTTCAATCCTCGCCTTCAGTTTGGCATAGTTTTCCGTATAGTAAGCGGCGTTGGCCGGATCCAAGCCGTTCAACGCATCCCGAATAAGCTCAGCGTACTTGAGGGCCAGGTGGGGCGCCGTCCACAGATGCGGGTTAGGATGTCCGTCCGACTCCGGAAAGGAAAAGTCATACACCCATTCCTGGCGAGTTATGGCCTGATCGCCCAGGAGCAAAATCACCGCGCCGGGCTTCCGGTTGGCCCGGGCCATTTCGATGGTTGGTTCCTCCAGGAAAAGCCCATTGGCAACGACCAGGTCGGCCCGGGCCAGGAGGGCGGCCACCGAGGGGGCCGGCTCAAAGGTATGGGAGTTGGCGCCCTCAGGCACTATCCCCTCCAAGGCTATCCGGTCGCCGCCGACATTCTCCACCAGGTTGGTTATCGGAGAAACGGTGCCGACGACCCGAAGCCCTTCCGACGAGGGGTCTGTCGGCGCCAGGACCGGTTCGCCCGCCCTTGAGGAACAGGCCAGCAACCCGACCGCCAGCAATGGTAAAAGGAAGGTTGCCGCCCGAAGGAGCCAACCGGATTTCAGTCTAACGCTCTTCTTCATTGTTTATCGCTGAGTCTATGCCTGAACCGGCGGAAGGGGCCGCCTCGGCCCGGCAGTTTACACAGTCCCCGGAAACGGTGAAATGTTCCAAGTCCGGCTTAAACCCGAAATCTCGAATCAGGGTATTTCGGAACTCCTCCAGGTAATGGGGGCTGAGATTAAAGGCGCCATGACAGGCCCGGCAGACCATGTGATGATGCTTTTCGCCGGGGTCGGTTAGCTCATAGTGCAGCCGGTCGCCGATAGCTACCTCGGTAACCACGCCCACTTGCTTGTAGAGGCGCAAGGTACGATAAACCGTAGCCAAATCCATATAAGGGTAGGCCGACCGGGCCCGCCGATAAACTTCGTCCACCCCCATGTGGCTACCGCCCTCGGCGACGATTTCGAGGACTAACAAACGCTGCGGGGTCAAACGATAACCCTGGTTACGCAGGGATTGGAGCGACTGCTCATACCCGGTCATGCAACCACCAGTTTATGCAAATGTTTGCGCTTACATAGTATAGCGTCTGACAGCGACCGTCAAGAGAAGGAACCTCGATATTTGGGTCAGCCCAAAGTTGGCGAAGCTGGTCTTCCCCGGGCGACGGGGCAAGGCTAAACTTTGAAGTCGGGCCGACAACGAATTGTATTGTCTTCCCCGGGCGACGGGGCAAGGCTCCACCGGATTGGGGTTGCGGGTAATGATAAAATACTCCTCCTATGCCCAACTTCGGATAAACGTATGGGTAAGCCAAGTAAGACCAAAGAGAGGCCAGCGCCAAGATGACCACCAACCCTATTCCGCTCACTTACACCCTGCTGCCCTGGGGCAAATCGGATCGACAGAACCCGCAGCGCATACATTTGCTGGAGCACCACTTGGCCGATGTGGGGGCCTGCTTTGAAGCGCTGCTGGCCCAGCCAACTATTCGGCAGCGGCTGGCGCGCTCCGGCGGGCTAGACGCTCTGGACCAGGTAACGGCGGCGCGGCTGGCCGTATTCGCCGCCCTGCACGACATCGGCAAAGCCTCCGTCAGCTTTCAAACGCAGGTCTGGCGAGATGAGGACTTCCCCCAAGGGCGTCGTCCCGCCGCCTTTCGAGGCGCCAGCCACACCCTGGACCTGCCCCCGATCTTGAAGGGCGATGACGAGCAGACCGCGGAGTGGTTCTTCAACGCCTTGGGCTGGTGGGATGATTTTCTGACCTGGGACGCCGGCGAGGGAGAGAGCGCCTGCGGACTCTTTGTCGCCGCCTTGTCCCACCACGGTTCGCCCCTGAACCTCGAAGGCCGGCGACGAGCCAATCCGAGTCCCTGGCAACCCTTCAACAGATTAGACGGCCTAAACCCGCCCCTATGGGTAGAGCGCATCGGGCGGCTGGTTCGCCATTGGTTTCCGGCCGCTTTCACCGACCGGGCGCCGACCCTGCCCTCGGCCTCCGCCTTTCAGCATCACTTCCTGGGGCTATGCACTCTGGCCGACTGGATTGGTTCCAACGAGCAGTTCTTTCCTTATCAGACCCAGCCGGATGACAACTACATCGAGACAGCGCGGGAACGGGCGAAAAGAGCCATATCCGCCATCGGCCTGGACCTGACCGAGCAGCGAACCGCCGTTAGCGCCTTACCGCCCCGTTGGTTGGACTTTGCCAAGCTGTTCAACATCTCCGGAGCGCCGCCGCCCAACGCCATCCAAAGACAAGCCGCGCAGGATACGCCTTTAACCGAGCAGTTAGTCATCATCGAGTCGGAAACCGGCTCCGGTAAAACCGAGGCGGCCTTGTGGCGTTTTGCCCGGATGTATGAACAGGGGTTGGTGGACGGGCTGTATTTCGCCTTGCCCACCCGCGCCGCCGCCAGCCAGATGCACCGGCGAGTCGCCGAATTCGTAAAGCGGCTGTTCCCGGACAACTCAGCGCCCGAACCGGTTCTGGCCGTGCCCGGCTACCTGCGGTCGGGCGATGCTACGGGCCAACTGCTCCAGAACTACCAGGTCTGGTGGGATGATCATGCGGACGACGGCATCCGTTGGGCCGCCGAAAACGCCAAACGTTATCTGGCCGCCCAAATCGCCGTGGGAACCGTGGACCAAGCGATGTTGGCAACGCTGCAAGTGCGGCACGCCCACATGCGGGCGGCGTGCCTGTCCCGCAACCTGCTGGTGGTGGATGAGGTGCACGCCTCCGACCCCTATATGCGCCAAATTCTGACCGCCTTGCTCCGCGCCCACCGGGACGCCGGCGGCTATGCCCTGCTGATGTCGGCCACCCTCGGTTCCGTGGCGCGCCGGCGCTGGCTGGCCCCAAGCCGCCAACCGGAGCGGGATAACCTGCCTCTGGCGGCGGCCATCGCAAGCCCTTATCCCGCCGTCAGCGTCCCGTCCGCCACCACCGAGATCGCCGAGACGATAGCCGCCGCCGGCGGCAACGACCAGGCGAAAACCGTTCGGATTGAAGCGTTGCCGGCGATGGCCGATTTCCGGCAGGTGGCGGAAAGGGCCTTAAGCGCAGCCCGCGCCGGGGCCCAAGTCCTGATCATCCGCAACACCGTCGGTTACGCCGTTGAAACCCAGCAAGCAGTGGAGGCGGCCGCCGCGCCGGGCGAACGGCAGCTGCAGTTCGTCGTCAACGACCTATTAACCCTCCACACCGGACGCTTTGCCCCGACCGACCGCCGGCGGCTGGATACAGCGGTGGAACGGCGGTTGGGCAAAGACCGTCCCGGCGGAGGCGGTATAGTAGTCGGCACTCAGACGCTGGAGCAGTCGCTGGACATCGACGCTGACCTGCTGATTACCGACCTGTGCCCGGTAGATGTGCTGCTACAACGGATTGGACGCCTGCACCGCCACCGGCGGGCTGACCGTCCGGACGTCTATGCCGCGCCGACCTGCATCGTCCTGACCCCGCCAGGCGATGACCTGTCGCCGTACCTGACCCGCCGACAAGACGCCAACGGATTGGGGCCGCAGGGCTACGTGTACCAGGACTTGCGCATCATCGAAGCCACCCGCCGCTTGCTTGCCCGATACCCGGAATGGCGCATCCCGGAGCTGAACCGGACGCTGGTGGAGCAGGCCACCCACCCCGACGCGCTGGAGGAAATCACCCAAGAGTTGGGCGAAGACTGGCAAATCCACGCCCTAAACATCGCCGGCATTGAGCTGGCCGACGGCCTCACTGCCCGCAACGCCATCATCCGCCGGGACAAGACCTTTTTCGGGGATGATAACCGGGAAGTGGTTTTCCCGAACCACAACGAGGAGCGGATACGCACCCGCCTGGGCGATGAGGGTCTGGCGATTGCCTTTGCTCCGGCGCCCCCCAGCCTGTTTGACGCTGCCCGCCCGGTTGACCGGCTCGACCTGCCGCTGCGCTGGCTAAGCCGATCGGACCTACCCGATGCGCCGGTGGCGCCGGAGCGAATCGAAGACGGCTTTGATTTTCAAGTCGGCGCCCGGCGGTTTCGCTACGACCGGCTAGGGCTGCGCCGAGTTTAACCGCCCGGCGCAACCTTGGCCTGATTATTCCGGCAATAGCCGGCTACTATCCCCGCGTTTGCGGGGGAACTTCACGCCGACGCTTATGCGTCTTAGTGTAAGACGGTCTATCCCCGCGCTGGTCGGGGAATCGGGAGGGGAATCGGGACTAAGTTGCCTTGGACCCTTGACAAGGGGTCAACACACCGTTACGCTAATTCTTATACTAATAGCATATTTATGGAGCAAGCTATTGAAAACCGTCCGTTACTGACAGATGCCCGTTGCCTGGCCGGATGACCGGTTAATAAAGTTAAATAACTGCCCTCATCCCCAGCTACCCATTTTACAGCGAGGATTAAACCTATGCTGAACATTTTGACCGAACCGTTGATAAGTTTCAACCAGACTGGCGGAGGGCGCGCCAACGCTTCTTTGCCGGAAGTGTACGCCGCCTTGATGACCGACCGGGTGGACAGCTTCCCGTCCTTGCGTCCGCACCAGCGCCACGCCTGGCACGCTTTTCTGGTGCAATTGGCCGCAATGGCCCGGCGCCGGGCCGAACTTGCTGAGCCGCCGGAGGATGCCGAAGAATGGCTCCGCCTCATCCGCGGCCTGACCCCGGACCACCCGGAAGATGAACCCTGGCAACTGGTGGTGGACGACATTACCAAACCCGCCTTTATGCAGCCGCCGGCCCGCTCTGAAGACAAGCTGGCCGAGTATAAAAGCAGGGTGGCAACCCCGGACGAACTGGATATGCTCGTTACCTCCAAGAACCACGACCTCAAAGCCGCCGTCGCCGCCCAAGCCGGCGTTGACGACTGGTTATTTGCGCTGATTACCTTGCAGACCATGGCCGGATTTGACGGAGCCGGTAATTTTGGTATCGCTCGGATGAATGGTGGCTTGGGCAATCGTCCGAGGTTTGCTTTGGCGCCATTCGCGCAAAGCCTCGGCAGGCACGTCCGGCGCGACCTTACCGCTTTGCTGGAATATAGACCGGAGATTTTAGCTGAGTATCCAATGACCGATAACGGCGCAACTCTGTTGTGGAATATGCCCTGGGACGGGACTGCGGCGGAAGCCTTGCTGCCCAACCGCCTAGCCCCCTTCTTTATAGAGATTTGCCGGCGCATCCGCCTGGGTTCCAATGCAGACGGCTCCTTGTATGGCATTAGGGCCACTTCCAAGACGGCGCGGATCGAAGCTAAAGCGCTGAACGGGCAGATGGGCGACCCCTGGACTCCTGTTGATCTCAAAGGCAATAAATCCTTGACCTTGGCTGCCGGCGGGTTTACCTACAAACGGGTTACCGATTACCTGACCTCGGCAGATTGGAAGCGGCCGGTTCTGATGAAAGCCGATCAATCCGAAAAAAGTTCGTCGGAAACTATGCAACTGGTCGCCCGGGCAATGGTTCGGGGCCAGGGGAAAACCGAGGGCTACTATGAACGCAGTATCCCTATCAAAGAGAAGTTCAGAACGGCGATGCAACGTGGAGCCGGAATACAGGAGTTGGGCAACCTTGCCAAGGCAAGAATTGGAGAGATTAGCAATGTCCAGCGCATTCTCAGCCACGCCATTCAGGTGTTCGCCGCCGGCGGGGACAGCGCTAACGTCAAGCCGGAGCACCGCCGCCTGGCGAGTCCCTGGCTGAACCGCCTGGACGAAATCATCGACGCCCGTTTCTTTGACGACCTGCAAACCGAGTTTGAGGCCGATGCCCCGGAGGAACGTCAACAAATACGCAACCGGTGGCTGCTGAACGATCAGGATGAGGACGGTGTGGTTGACTATGCCCGCATCATCCTGTCCAAGGCCATAGATTCCCTGCCTTGCCCGAAAATCCACCGCTACAAGGCCCGGGTCAATGCCGAAGGGTTGTTTGAGGGGCGAATACGCAGCGCCGCCGGACTGCCTGGCTTGTTCGATACTACAAATAAGGAGGTGGAATAATGACTACTTTGCCCGATGCGGCAGCGCCTGAATCAGCTATGCCGCAAGAAAGAACCCGGTCGTGGGGGGAAATCGCGGTAGCGCTCGCCCGCCAATTGGCTCGAGGCGACTTCCGCCGGGGGGATTTGGCGGATTTGCGCCGTATGGACCTGGACGGCCCGGAACCAGCGGTGTTCTGGCGGCTGATGGCGCAGTATGACTTGCTGGACCGCGGCCCGATGTTGGAGAACAAATGGAAGCTCATTCTCCACGGCATTGCGCTAATGACGCCGACCGCCGGCGACAACTCTGGTTCGGGTAGCGGCGATGCCAACGCCCGCAGCGCCCACGAAGGCCGAATGCCGGTGGGACGGGCTTTATTCCTTGGCAAGGAAGCCAACCGCGCCAACGCCTTTTACAGCGAACTGCGGCTCAACCGGCTGTTAACCTCCCGGGAAGGGATGACGCAAACCTTGTTGGCCCGAACCTTCCGGATGCTGGCCGCCGCCGATGTTTCCTTTAACTGGCAGGAAATGGCTTGGTTCATCCTTAATGACGGCTATGACGCTGCGGCAGCGGAAAATTCGCGCCGCCGCATCGCCCGAGACTATTACCAGGCGGAACGCCGCTCAGTTCAATCATCCGCGGAAAGCGATTAACCTATATCTCAACCCACAAGGAGAGTTGTAACTATGACCACTCCCAGATTTTTGCAAATCCACACCCTGCACTCCTACCCGGCAGCCTTACTGAATCGGGATGACAGCGGCTTGGCCAAGCGGATGCCCTTCGGCGACGTTTCCCGCACTCGCATCTCCTCCCAATGCCTCAAACGGCACTGGAGGGTGGCGCAGGATGAGTTTGCGCTGCATAGCATTGCCGGCAGCGCGGCGGCCCTGCGCTCCAGGAACATCGTTGAACGCAAGGTAATTGAGCCGCTGCGCGCCGCCGGCGGGGTCTCCGAAGAGGCGTTGCTGGCGGTTCAAACCGCCTTCAATACCGGGGTCTATGGCAGCAGCGGCGCAACAGAGCGAGGACGACAGCCCCTCTTGCTCGGCCTTCCCGAAGTGGAGTTTCTTCAACAGAAGGCTGCCGACCTTTGCGCTGAACACGCCAATGACCCGGATGCGGCCAAGAAAGCGGCCGAGGACCTGTTCAGCTCCCGGCGGGGCGAAGGTCGTAATTTTGCCGCCTTCCGCGATTCTGCCCGACTGCCCGGCGGTCTGGAGGGAGCCCTGTTCGGGCGGATGGTTACTTCCGACCCCGGCGCCAACATCGACGCCGCCGTTCATGTCGCCCACGCCTTCACCGTGCATGGGGAAGAGAGCGAAAGCGACTACTTCTCGGTAGTGGACGATTTGCAGCGGGAGGACGAGGACGCCGGCGCCGCCCACATCGGCGATATGGAACTGACCGCCGGGCTGTTCTATGGCTATGTGGTGGTGGACGTTCCGGGGCTGGTTTCCAATCTGGAGGGCTGCGAAGCGGATAAATGGGCCGAGGCCGACAAAGACCTGGCCGCTCAAGTAGTTCAACATCTAATCCATCTGATTGCTACCGTATCCCCCGGCGCCAAGCTGGGTTCCACCGCCCCCTACGCTTTCGCTAACCTGGCGCTGCTGGAAGCCGGCAGCCGCCAGCCCCGCAGCTTGGCGAACGCCTACCGCGTTCCGGCAAAAGCGCGGGTGGAAGCGGCTACCGACGCCCTGGCGGAACATCTGGGCAAGTTGGACGCCGCCTATGGCGCCCGGGAAACGCGAAAGGTGATGTCGGTGGAGGATTGTGATATTCCTAATGCGGAACGGGTTTGCCTGGATGACCTGGCGTCCTGGGCGGCCGAGGCCGTGCGCAGCGGCAAGGCGGAATAGCGATGCGTCATCTTATATTGAACCTGGAAAGCCCCTTGATGGCTTTCGGCGGGGAGGCCGTCGACAACTATGGAGTCATCCGACCCTTTCCGGCAGCTTCTATGCTGACCGGGCTGCTGGCGAACGCCCTGGGTTGGCGCCGGATTGAGCGGGAACGGCACCAACTGCTGCAAGACCGATTGGTTTTCGCCGCCCGCATCGACCGGGAACCGGCCGGAGGCCTCAGCATTCGCGATTTTCAGAGCGCCGCCATCAATAACGCCCAGCGGGGCTGGACGACCCGAGGACAGCCGGAAGGACGGGGCGGCGGGACCTACCAGAATCACCTGCGCTACCGGGATTACTTCGCCGATATGCGTTTGACCGTCGCCCTGCGGCTGGGGGCGGAGGACGCTGCGCCGATGCTGGAGGAACTGGCGGATGCTTTGCAGGAACCGGCCCGGCCCTTGTTCATCGGGCGCAAACCCTGCTTGCCGGCGGGCCCGCTCTTGGGCGGTTTCTCCGAGGGGGACACCGCCCTGACCGCGCTGCTGGCAACCCCCATCGACCGGAAAGCCGCCCCCGGTTTGGTTCGTTCATTATGGCCCGAACCGGAAGGCGCATCAGACATTGAACCGAACCGAACCTATATGCTAACCGATCAGCGCAATTGGGTTTCCGGCTTGCACGGCGGCGGGCGTTCGGTGTGCGAACGAAGAATTGCCGCCAATCGGTTTCCTGACCGCCTGGAAAAGGAAGAAGCGCTATAACGCTATAAAAGGCATCGGAAGCTAAAATCAGCGAAAGGAGATTTAGTGTATGGCTCGCAACACCTACAACTACACTTTCCGAGTTGGCCGCAAGATATCCCATCGCGGCATTACCAAAGACCCGGCGCGCCGAGAAAGGGAACATCGGAGGGTTCGCCCTGGCGGAAAATTGACGGTTGATGGGCCGCCAAAGACGCGGGATGAAGCTCTGCGGGCCGAAAAACGCCAGTCCCGGACCACCGGATACTGGGCCTAACTATTTTGTGAGGCAATTATGCTTAATATGATACGCACCGAAGTAAATGTGCGGGACTTCCAGCGCTGGATGGGGACTAGACGCCTGCAAGACCCCGACCATGCTATGCACTGTCTATTGGCCGAATGTTTTGGCGAGGCGGCGCCCAAGTCCTTTCGGGCGATATTCCCGCGAAGGGGCTCCGGCGCCGTCCTGTACGGCTATGGCCAGGCCGACGCTGGAGCGCTGCGCGAGGCGGCGAACACTTACGCCGACCCGCTGCAATCCAAAATCCTCCCCGCCGGCAGCTTGGATAGCAAACTAATGCCGGCGGAGTGGCCGAGGGAAAAGCGGATGGGATTTGAGGTGCGGATTCGTCCCATCATCCGCCGCTCCCAAAACGCCGCTTGTCGTCCCGGCAAGGAACAGGACGCCTTTCAGGCGGAAGCGGACAATCATCCCAAAGGAGAGATGCCGCGCACCCGGGAGGAGGTGTATCGGGATTGGCTGTCCGGTCAGTTCGCTGCCAAAGGCGGGGCCGGGTTGGAGTCGGCCGCTTTGCAGTCATTCCAACGCACTCGCGCCTTCCGCCGGCGCCACACCCGCTACAGCGAGGGGCCGGACGCCGTGATGCGGGGGATCCTTAAAGTTATCGACCCGGACGCCTTCGCCGAACTGCTTGCGCGCGGCGTCGGGCGGCATCGCGCCTACGGCTACGGGATGCTGCTGCTGCGCCCGGCGGGCAAAGACGGGAACGCCTAGCCGCCGGCGGCGGGGCAGGCCAATGCACTTTAACAGTTGAAACCTTCCCCCGCCCGCCCTGGTGGGCGGGGGAAGACCGATTAAGAGGAATGAATGTTAAAAGGAAGATTAGGACTGGAAACGGCAAGAATCCCTCACGCCGACCGGCATGGTCTGTTGTGGCTATCTCGCGGGGCGCTGACGGTGCGGGACGGGACGCTGCGGTTTGAGCGTCAGCGCGGGCCGGATGCGGATAGTCCCTTGGAAGCCGGCGAATATGGTATTCCTTTCCAGTCGCTATCCATGATTTTGCTGGGGCCGGGTTCGACGGTGAGCCACGACGCCTTGCGGCTGATGGCTCGCCACGGCACGGCGTTGGTCGCCGTGGGGGAAGATGGCGTCCGGTGCTATACGGCGCCACCTTTGATGCCCGATACATCAGACATTGCGCGCCGGCAGATGCGGGCTTGGGGAGACCCGCAAAACGGACGCATAATCATCGCCAAAAAGATGTATGCCCTACGGCTGGGCGAGGTGTTGCCCCAGCAAGACATCGCGGCATTGCGGGGCGTTGAAGGGGCGCGGATGAAACGCACCTACCAGAACCTGGCCCAGAAATACGGGGTCGTCTGGGAGGGCCGGCGCTATGACCGGGCCAACCCACTGGCGGCGGATATCCAGAACCAGGCCATCAACCACGCATCGGTAGCGGTAACTGCGGCGGCGGTAATTGCGGTAACCGCCACCGGAGCGATTCCGCAGCTAGGGTTCATACACGAACACAGCAGCGACGCTTTTCCACTGGATATTGCCGACCTCTTCCGGGACACCATTCTGCTGCCGGCAGCCTTTCTGTCGGTCAAGGCCCTCGAGAAAAACCCGAATTTGAGCATTGAACGACAAACCCGGCGAACCACCGGGGAGATGCTCCGCAAGGAAAATGTAATACCGAAAATGATTGACCGAATAAAGTTGCTGTTCCAGGACGTGGCGCCCCTTCAGGAAACGCCGCCGGCGCCCGGCGAGGCCGAGTAAAGAGGTTAGAGTTAGAAGATGACGATAGTAGTTACAGTGAATGTCGAGGCGCGCTATCGCGGATTTCTCGCCTCGGCAATGTTGGAGATAGCGCCGGGCGTTTACACCTCGCCCCAGATGAGCAGCGGAATACGGGAACGGATTTGGGAAGTGTTGGCCCGGTGGTATCAAGATTTGGGACAAGGGGCGATAGTAATGACCTGGCGAGATCCTCAAGCGGTAGGCGAGCAGCAGATACGCACGCTGGGAGAAGCGCCCAAGAGCATTGTAAATGCCGATGGTGTATACTTGGTTAAGCGGCACTAAAATTATTCCCTTGACGTATAATGCGAAGTAGACAATATCAAAACGTCAAGGGGTTCCCCCGCTCACGCGGGGATAGACCTGATGCCGGAGCGCAATGGCTATATCATCTGGGGGTTCCCCCGCTCACGCGGGGATAGACCGCCACCAGTATTGAGGCCAAAGCGGCGTCAAAGGGTTCCCCCGCTCACGCGGGGATAGACCTGTATGACGTGCCGCTGTCAAGGGAATATGTAAGGTTCCCCCGCTCACGCGGGGATAGACCTTATCCTTCTGACGTGTCAGCGGGGGGCGCGCTGGTTCCCCCGCTCACGCGGGGATAGACCGGGCGTTGGGCGCCAAGCTATGTGGACATCCGCGGTTCCCCCGCTCACGCGGGGATAGACCTGCTATCACTACTCCAGCCGGATGGCCTTTTATGGTTCCCCCGCTCACGCGGGGATAGACCCGATGGACTATCCGCTCCCCTGTTACAGGGGGGGGTTCCCCCGCTCACGCGGGGATAGACCTACCGCCAGCCACGTTTCCCAGCTGGCGGTGCAGGTTCCCCCGCTCACGCGGGGATAGACCCCAAACTGGATACAGGCAACAAATCGCTGGCGTGGTTCCCCCGCTCACGCGGGGATAGACCAGTCCGCCACTTAAGGAGGGTTGAAATGAGAGAGGTTCCCCCGCTCACGCGGGGATAGACCATTAACGCCAAAGTCGCCAAAGTCGATGACCACGGTTCCCCCGCTCACGCGGGGATAGACCCGGGTCACTGGCATCCCCAGTCCAAACCCGGGCGGTTCCCCCGCTCACGCGGGGATAGACCTTGCAGCCCTTACATTCGCAACGCACTTTTACCGGTTCCCCCGCTCACGCGGGGATAGACCGCGACGGTTTGGTGTAGGATTATCCCGGTGCGCGGTTCCCCCGCTCACGCGGGGATAGACCGGGCATTGCCCGGGAGTACTACAAAGCGCAGGCGGTTCCCCCGCTCACGCGGGGATAGACCATGGGCGGTGCTTTTGCCCGACGGTTATTCGTCGGTTCCCCCGCTCACGCGGGGATAGACCTGATACGACTAGTGGAAGGAGAAAACGGGGTGAGGTTCCCCCGCTCACGCGGGGATAGACCTCCACCTCTCCCACCTTTCGGCGGTCAGTCTTCGGTTCCCCCGCTCACGCGGGGATAGACCGCCCGGGTTTGGACTGGGGATGCCAGTGACCCGGGTTCCCCCGCTCACGCGGGGATAGACCCTAATCAAGGGGGCCCAGGTCTATGACACTGACGGTTCCCCCGCTCACGCGGGGATAGACCCACACCATCGCTCTCTTTTCTCAATGCGCTACGGGTTCCCCCGCTCACGCGGGGATAGACCCGACGGGTTTGCGACCAGCGAGCGATAGACAGGGGTTCCCCCGCTCACGCGGGGATAGACCCTACGGCGTCCTAAAGGGCGCCTTTGGTGAGCGGGTTCCCCCGCTCACGCGGGGATAGACCCTGGCGGCGGCAAACCCGGTGCCTATGCACCTGGGTTCCCCCGCTCACGCGGGGATAGACCTCAACATCCGGGGCGATGGCGTACTGACGGAAGGGTTCCCCCGCTCACGCGGGGATAGACCCCAGTTAGCGTCTCGCGTAGCCATCCATATGCCGGTTCCCCCGCTCACGCGGGGATAGACCGGTTGCGTCTGTAAAAGACGCGCCATTCAAGTTGGTTCCCCCGCTCACGCGGGGATAGACCGTTTTGCATTATTACATCACCAACTGTTCCTTGGGTTCCCCCGCTCACGCGGGGATAGACCGATATCTTTGGTGGATTGACCTTTGCGCGGGGTGGTTCCCCCGCTCACGCGGGGATAGACCATATGTTCTATCCGTGTTGAATGAGAGACAAGGGGTTCCCCCGCTCACGCGGGGATAGACCTCGCCTTGAGTTTCAGATAAATGCCGTTGCCGAGGTTCCCCCGCTCACGCGGGGATAGACCCTGGGTTATCAGCCCAACCGGGGCTGGTTCATCGGTTCCCCCGCTCACGCGGGGATAGACCGGCGCCCTTTAGGACGCCGTAGTTCCCGCTCGCGGTTCCCCCGCTCACGCGGGGATAGACCCTCCCTCCGCCGCCGCCGCTCCCAAGCCAGGTCGGTTCCCCCGCTCACGCGGGGATAGACCGGTCTGCGCCGGGAAGATTAGCCATTCTCAAGTCGGTTCCCCCGCTCACGCGGGGATAGACCTCTGTATCGGTGAAATCGGCATTGTTTAGTCGTGGTTCCCCCGCTCACGCGGGGATAGACCCTATCGCCGGAGCGGTAACAGCCGCGTTCAACGGGTTCCCCCGCTCACGCGGGGATAGACCGTTAGCTCCTTCCATATCCGTACGGAGGTTGGCGGTTCCCCCGCTCACGCGGGGATAGACCCTTGCTAAAGAAATCATCGAGGCCCCCGTGTTTGGTTCCCCCGCTCACGCGGGGATAGACCCTATTATATGTCAACTTGGAAGGGGCCAATCTAGGTTCCCCCGCTCACGCGGGGATAGACCGCGGCTTGGCGTCTGATGGCCCAGCACGGGATTGGTTCCCCCGCTCACGCGGGGATAGACCCGAAGCAACTGGGACGTACAACCCAGTTCACCGGGTTCCCCCGCTCACGCGGGGATAGACCTACTTGCCGGATGGGGTAACGGAAATCATCAGAGGTTCCCCCGCTCACGCGGGGATAGACCTCCGGCCTTTGGCCAGCGTCCAGACCATCAGCAGGTTCCCCCGCTCACGCGGGGATAGACCGACAACGCTTTCTGGGCGATTTTGTTCATATCCGGTTCCCCCGCTCACGCGGGGATAGACCGGCCCCGGCCAGAGGTGAAACGGAATGGCTAAAGGTTCCCCCGCTCACGCGGGGATAGACCGCCACTGGGGCCCCGGCGGTTTGGCTCCCTGACGGTTCCCCCGCTCACGCGGGGATAGACCACGACTACGGGCGACGGGAGTTCCCATACACCCGGTTCCCCCGCTCACGCGGGGATAGACCCGCCACTGGTACTGGCGGTCTAGGTGGTACGCCGGTTCCCCCGCTCACGCGGGGATAGACCGCGTCTATCAGCACAAGCGCGTGGACTAGCAAAGGTTCCCCCGCTCACGCGGGGATAGACCCCTTGTTGCTCAATGGCATTGCCCGGTTAGACGGGTTCCCCCGCTCACGCGGGGATAGACCGGATTAGCAGCAGCAACCCAATTGGCTTTAAGGGGTTCCCCCGCTCACGCGGGGATAGACCTCCTCCATCCGTGGACGGACACTGGTAACAACTGGTTCCCCCGCTCACGCGGGGATAGACCTCTAACCTGCCCATCCTCTACGCTGGCCAAGCAGGTTCCCCCGCTCACGCGGGGATAGACCCTGGCGGCGGCAAACCCGGTGCCTATGCACCTGGGTTCCCCCGCTCACGCGGGGATAGACCTGATGGTATAAGTCATAAAACACCTCTAAGAAGGGTTCCCCCGCTCACGCGGGGATAGACCTCTCTTTTATCTGTAGCTATTGGGGTGGCAGGGGGTTCCCCCGCTCACGCGGGGATAGACCCTTGAAGGCTATCATTTTAGCCGCGCCTGACGAGGTTCCCCCGCTCACGCGGGGATAGACCGTCATCGCCCGCGCCGCCGCCGTCCATCTTGATGGTTCCCCCGCTCACGCGGGGATAGACCCTATCTGGTCAGCGTCCGTCGATGTCGTATACAGGTTCCCCCGCTCACGCGGGGATAGACCCGCCGGGCAGGTCACATCTGATGTACGTAGCGCGGTTCCCCCGCTCACGCGGGGATAGACCGGTATTGACAGGGGGGTATACTTGATGGTAAGAGGTTCCCCCGCTCACGCGGGGATAGACCGTTCTTGTTGAACATGGATACCGGAGAGCTAGGGGTTCCCCCGCTCACGCGGGGATAGACCCTCGCCAACTGCCTTGCCACCCTCACCGCTATGGGTTCCCCCGCTCACGCGGGGATAGACCGCAGCGTGGAAAGCGATTAACCCAGCGTTAAACGGTTCCCCCGCTCACGCGGGGATAGACCGACGGACACGGGTTCCATCCCCTCCCTGACATAGGTTCCCCCGCTCACGCGGGGATAGACCCCTGCGTATTCAATGCAAAACTAGTAATGCTACGGTTCCCCCGCTCACGCGGGGATAGACCGAGGCGCGGGGTAGCATTATGGCTGACCGGGCGGGTTCCCCCGCTCACGCGGGGATAGACCTCTTCCCGGCGCAGACCTTCGGTCTGCGGACTTGGTTCCCCCGCTCACGCGGGGATAGACCTACCCCGTATCCGGCGGTCAGATGGGCCTCCAGGGTTCCCCCGCTCACGCGGGGATAGACCATAGACAGTGTGCTTTTGGCGGCGTCAAAAGCGGGTTCCCCCGCTCACGCGGGGATAGACCGCTGATTTAATAGAGTTCCATATGGCAGTTCCAGGTTCCCCCGCTCACGCGGGGATAGACCGCTAGCATACTGACCGTCGCCCAATGGGCGTTGGGTTCCCCCGCTCACGCGGGGATAGACCGACCCGCGCTGCATTGTCATAGTTACTACCCCTGGTTCCCCCGCTCACGCGGGGATAGACCGTCGGACACCTGCGTGCGACTAGGGCCGCCGTAGGTTCCCCCGCTCACGCGGGGATAGACCCCTGCCTATAGCGTTTGCTGACTTCGGCGCCGCGGTTCCCCCGCTCACGCGGGGATAGACCGCCAAGCGCCGGCATTTATCATCAGGAGGAGGGGGTTCCCCCGCTCACGCGGGGATAGACCTTTGGTCTGACATTACGCCGCCGTCCTTTCTGAGGTTCCCCCGCTCACGCGGGGATAGACCCCCTTTCTTCGCCCCCGGCCCGCTCTGCGATACGGTTCCCCCGCTCACGCGGGGATAGACCCTCTACGCAGTCTGACCTGCGGGAGCGGATTACGGTTCCCCCGCTCACGCGGGGATAGACCTTTAGCCCTGGCAGGTATCGGCGCGCATCATCCGGTTCCCCCGCTCACGCGGGGATAGACCCCGCCCGCCATTACCATATCATCACACTACCAGGGTTCCCCCGCTCACGCGGGGATAGACCCTGAACAACTCGAAATATCGGTGCAGCTCGACGGGTTCCCCCGCTCACGCGGGGATAGACCCTATAGCTACCAGACCGACAAAGGCGCCGGCCAGGTTCCCCCGCTCACGCGGGGATAGACCTCCTTTAGCTTTGGCAGTAGCTTTGGTTTCACCGGTTCCCCCGCTCACGCGGGGATAGACCTAGAGCATGGGGATTGTTCCGACTGGGCTTCTTGGTTCCCCCGCTCACGCGGGGATAGACCTCACTGAACTTCTTCTGATGAACAGGTCAATGAGGTTCCCCCGCTCACGCGGGGATAGACCCCTTCCGCATATGTGCAGCTGTCCAAGCGCTTAGGTTCCCCCGCTCACGCGGGGATAGACCTTATGTCCGACTGCTAGAGCTGTATGCCAAGACGGTTCCCCCGCTCACGCGGGGATAGACCGCGTCAGAAAGGATTTCTATCGTAGCTGTCACGGGTTCCCCCGCTCACGCGGGGATAGACCCTGGCGCGCTACATCGGTTATGGAACCCTTCGCGGTTCCCCCGCTCACGCGGGGATAGACCCAACAGCCGCAATCACTCCCAGACTGATGAAGAGGTTCCCCCGCTCACGCGGGGATAGACCGCCAACGCGGCGACAATAGTTAAAGGACTAAACGGTTCCCCCGCTCACGCGGGGATAGACCATGGTCTTTCCGGGTAGTGTCAGTCGCCGATGCGGTTCCCCCGCTCACGCGGGGATAGACCGCGTTATACGCGGGTAAAGGCGCCGGGCCACTCGGTTCCCCCGCTCACGCGGGGATAGACCCACTACCGGGCCGCCGTCAACGGCAGGGTATAGGGTTCCCCCGCTCACGCGGGGATAGACCTGGTCATCGAGGATGCCCATTGAGCTTCGCTTCGGTTCCCCCGCTCACGCGGGGATAGACCGCATATCGACTGAAGTACCAGTAGCATCCGAAGGGTTCCCCCGCTCACGCGGGGATAGACCTTGCAGACCACGTTGGGACTCACGGTGCATCGAGGTTCCCCCGCTCACGCGGGGATAGACCGCAGCTTGGCTATTAGCGTTTAGTCCTTTAACTGGTTCCCCCGCTCACGCGGGGATAGACCGGACTCCACGGTTCTCCTGCACATTTCCCCGCCGGTTCCCCCGCTCACGCGGGGATAGACCGTCCGCGCTGGAAGGGATTGCACTGACTATTGGGGTTCCCCCGCTCACGCGGGGATAGACCGGACGTAGTGGGCGGAAGCCAGAGAAACCGCTAGGTTCCCCCGCTCACGCGGGGATAGACCGCGACAGTCTGGACCAGAATTGTCCCAGTGCGCGGTTCCCCCGCTCACGCGGGGATAGACCGTACTGGCGCCGCCAGCCAAGCTGCGTTGACGGGGTTCCCCCGCTCACGCGGGGATAGACCTTGAGCGACAGTGAGGATGGTAGCCTTGACCGCGGTTCCCCCGCTCACGCGGGGATAGACCGTTCATCGAGCGTTTGACCTTGTGGGAAGGGAAGGTTCCCCCGCTCACGCGGGGATAGACCGCTATCGCCCAGTGGTCTAGAGTGTTGGAGCGTGGTTCCCCCGCTCACGCGGGGATAGACCCTCTTGCATCGTGGCGCCGGATACCGCCTTGACGGTTCCCCCGCTCACGCGGGGATAGACCCACTCCCCGTTCGCCTTCCCTATCACCAGGTAAGGTTCCCCCGCTCACGCGGGGATAGACCGTCCTTTGACCTTCGGCATCGCTTTGCTTTCAGGGTTCCCCCGCTCACGCGGGGATAGACCGAAGGGTTGGTGGGAGCGATTGTATGACAATATGGTTCCCCCGCTCACGCGGGGATAGACCGCAGCTTGGCTATTAGCGTTTAGTCCTTTAACTGGTTCCCCCGCTCACGCGGGGATAGACCTTTTGCGCACCGCTGCATTGGTTTGTATTTTGAGGTTCCCCCGCTCACGCGGGGATAGACCGCTCCGGCGCAAGGAGCAGACAGGGAAGAACGGGGTTCCCCCGCTCACGCGGGGATAGACCGCCACCTGGGTTCGTTGGAGGTTCGAGAGGCGAGGTTCCCCCGCTCACGCGGGGATAGACCTGGCTTCCCTTCATATATTGGATATATCAACCCGGTTCCCCCGCTCACGCGGGGATAGACCTCGGATTTGTCCGTTCCCGGCGTACCACCTAGAGGTTCCCCCGCTCACGCGGGGATAGACCCTGATAGTGAGGCGATACGGGCGGAAATGTTGAGGTTCCCCCGCTCACGCGGGGATAGACCTTATTCCCTAGTATTCCTACAGCGGCGGACAATGGTTCCCCCGCTCACGCGGGGATAGACCCAATTTCTATTCGGTTCTTAACTGCTGGGGCGGGGTTCCCCCGCTCACGCGGGGATAGACCTCATCCTCCGGCGGGTCTGCTGGTGGATTAGGGGGTTCCCCCGCTCACGCGGGGATAGACCCCTGCCAGAAGGTGTAGTGAAGCCGGCGATTGTGGTTCCCCCGCTCACGCGGGGATAGACCCTCAATATCTAGCCTACAGGAGGGGTAGTAATCGGTTCCCCCGCTCACGCGGGGATGACCGCAACAATGCCGACACTTCTGTACCGCTGGGTTCCCCCGCTCACGCGGGGATAGACCATGGTACCAAAAGGCGATTCGTCAGCCATCGGCGGTTCCCCCGCTCACGCGGGGATAGACCTCGGGTCGCCGTCTTCATCGTAACCGGAGAGCGGGTTCCCCCGCTCACGCGGGGATAGACCCGTCCGAGTCGGTATGCTGGCGGAGAAACTGGTGGTTCCCCCGCTCACGCGGGGATAGACCTGCGTGTTGTCTTACACATTGAGGGTGATTACAGGTTCCCCCGCTCACGCGGGGATAGACCGAGTCCAGCAGAGGTCTTGGACGGACACACGGCGGTTCCCCCGCTCACGCGGGGATAGACCTCCGATTCCTCTGGGCATAACGGACATCCCGGAGGTTCCCCCGCTCACGCGGGGATAGACCGATATCTTGAGTTACATATTCCCTTGACAGCGGGGTTCCCCCGCTCACGCGGGGATAGACCCTGCTAGTTAGCATGCCGCTCACCGCGCGAGAAGGTTCCCCCGCTCACGCGGGGATAGACCGATTACTTTTCTGCCCACGAAGTGTCAACGGAAGGTTCCCCCGCTCACGCGGGGATAGACCGTTTTGCAGCTGTACGGATACCCGCTTGAGCAGGGTTCCCCCGCTCACGCGGGGATAGACCGTCCATCCCGGGTGTGATACAAGGACGTGGGGCGGTTCCCCCGCTCACGCGGGGATAGACCCTTCTTAGAGGTGTTTTATGACTTATACCATCAGGTTCCCCCGCTCACGCGGGGATAGACCGGGGACAGTGGTAGATGTGCTCCCGCCTCCGGTGGTTCCCCCGCTCACGCGGGGATAGACCTGGCCGCACCCAATGCTTCCTGCTCACGTACTAGGTTCCCCCGCTCACGCGGGGATAGACCCTGTTCCGCTTTCCCCCGCCGCACGGATAAGCTGGTTCCCCCGCTCACGCGGGGATAGACCTGGAGGATTACCATCTTCCGGTGGTGGACATAGGGTTCCCCCGCTCACGCGGGGATAGACCCGATATGGGAATTGAGCAAATCCCTAAGCGCTTGGTTCCCCCGCTCACGCGGGGATAGACCGCGATAAGGGCGGAAATGTTGACTAGCGTAGAGGGTTCCCCCGCTCACGCGGGGATAGACCTCCGCTTGCGCACCTCAAGCGCAGACCATCCCGGGTTCCCCCGCTCACGCGGGGATAGACCAGACCTTGACGCCTTTCCACGCAGAGGTGAGTAGGTTCCCCCGCTCACGCGGGGATAGACCCCTGGTATTTGTCCGCCATCCACGTCTGCTGAAGGTTCCCCCGCTCACGCGGGGATAGACCTCACGTGGGCCGGAAACTGGCGCGGGTGGAGAAGGTTCCCCCGCTCACGCGGGGATAGACCGCACCGCCCCTATAGGACGGAGAACCACTAATAGGTTCCCCCGCTCACGCGGGGATAGACCTTACGTGGTCAAGCCTTGACATTTCTTCGCCTAGGTTCCCCCGCTCACGCGGGGATAGACCCTGTTCCGCTTTCCCCCGCCGCACGGATAAGCTGGTTCCCCCGCTCACGCGGGGATAGACCCTTTGAGGAGTTCAAACGGGTTCACCAGGAGAAGGTTCCCCCGCTCACGCGGGGATAGACCTTTTTCCGCCCGGTCAGCCATAATGCTACCCCGGGTTCCCCCGCTCACGCGGGGATAGACCCTGGGACGTACAACCCAGTTCACCGCTACCGAGGGTTCCCCCGCTCACGCGGGGATAGACCCCCGCCGATAGCGTTCCGCAATAGTCTGCGCCCGGTTCCCCCGCTCACGCGGGGATAGACCATAACCACCATTCGGGTCGCCTGCAATGGACAGGGTTCCCCCGCTCACGCGGGGATAGACCGTATTAAGCACTAGCTCGACCTCTCTTGGTAAAGGTTCCCCCGCTCACGCGGGGATAGACCGCCATATTTGGCGTTTAGTGGCGGGAAGGACTCGGTTCCCCCGCTCACGCGGGGATAGACCGAGTCCTGGAAGACCTTTGATGCGGAAATTCAGGGTTCCCCCGCTCACGCGGGGATAGACCGGCGTATCCTGGTGTCAACGTGTCAACGCTCACGGTTCCCCCGCTCACGCGGGGATAGACCATAGACAGGAGGGTATTATGACGACTACGATGTGGTTCCCCCGCTCACGCGGGGATAGACCCTCATCGATACTACCTGTTTCCACGTACGACGTGGTTCCCCCGCTCACGCGGGGATAGACCCCTATTTATTCGCAACGGCCTGCGACTACTGGGGGTTCCCCCGCTCACGCGGGGATAGACCATCGTAGATGTCCAGGTCAGCCAGCGTGGTCATGGTTCCCCCGCTCACGCGGGGATAGACCCTCGCCCGAATGGAGGAAAACTAATGCCTGCCGGGTTCCCCCGCTCACGCGGGGATAGACCCCCTGCCCTTTTCTTGCGCGGTGAACGGCATGCGGTTCCCCCGCTCACGCGGGGATAGACCTCTCCCGCCCCACCCATTTTCTATACCCATCCAGGTTCCCCCGCTCACGCGGGGATAGACCCACAGACAGGTCGTCTCCCATACTAGAAATAAGGGTTCCCCCGCTCACGCGGGGATAGACCGGATCCCGAATATCTTGCCCAAACGGATGGAAGGGTTCCCCCGCTCACGCGGGGATAGACCCCTCCGATTTTATTATTGCCCGGCCTTGCCACCGGTTCCCCCGCTCACGCGGGGATAGACCGGCATATAGGCTATGGTAATATCAATGCATGGTGGTTCCCCCGCTCACGCGGGGATAGACCCCCGCCTCACCTCACGAGAGGGTATGGGTATGGGGTTCCCCCGCTCACGCGGGGATAGACCGGGATGACTGAAATGATGACCGCCCATTGTGGGGGTTCCCCCGCTCACGCGGGGATAGACCGGCGTCCAGGTCAGTGTCATAGACCTGGGCCCCGGTTCCCCCGCTCACGCGGGGATAGACCGGGCCATTACCGCCTCACCCACGCGGAGAAGCGGGTTCCCCCGCTCACGCGGGGATAGACCCAACTTCTTGCACCGCTTGCACTCGATGTGGTCGGTTCCCCCGCTCACGCGGGGATAGACCGACCAGGCACCACCGTACCTCCTGCTCCGTACCGGTTCCCCCGCTCACGCGGGGATAGACCTGCCGCGGTGCAGTTGCTCAGGTTGCGACAGTTGGTTCCCCCGCTCACGCGGGGATAGACCAGCGGCCGTTGGAGGCATCCCCTTAGCTAATAGGGTTCCCCCGCTCACGCGGGGATAGACCTATCCTGCGTAATTTGCCGGACAGTGGATAGCGGGTTCCCCCGCTCACGCGGGGATAGACCGGGGCAGACCTGTACCGCGTATGCCTATGTATGGGGTTCCCCCGCTCACGCGGGGATAGACCCATCGCTGCCATCGTTTCTCCATTCCATAAATGGGTTCCCCCGCTCACGCGGGGATAGACCGGCAGTTGGCGAGCCCGGAGTTCCCTGGAGGGGGGTTCCCCCGCTCACGCGGGGATAGAGTAAGCGCTTGGACAGCTGCACATATGCGGAAGGGGGTTCCCCCGCTCACGCGGGGATAGACCGGTCGATGGTTCGGTTTGGCTATCTACTGGCGGGGTTCCCCCGCTCACGCGGGGATAGACCTCCGAATAGTCAGGGGCGTCCGGTAGATACCATGGTTCCCCCGCTCACGCGGGGATAGACCCTCACAGACGTAGTAAGTGAACTGCTTGTTATGGGTTCCCCCGCTCACGCGGGGATAGACCCGATAGAGATTCTATTGGATACTACCGGGTCAGGGTTCCCCCGCTCACGCGGGGATAGACCGTTGGCATTTTGTAGATTGGCCCCTTCCAGGTGGGTTCCCCCGCTCACGCGGGGATAGACCTTGCCAGCGGGCTGGGCGTGCCATTCCAGGACAGGTTCCCCCGCTCACGCGGGGATAGACCCCCACTACTTAGACCGGGTTGCCAGTTCACTACGGTTCCCCCGCTCACGCGGGGATAGACCGGCGCCTGATGCCCCCGGCGCAGTCTGGCAAAAGGTTCCCCCGCTCACGCGGGGATAGACCGAGCTATTACTACCTCAACATCGGATGGCGGAGGGTTCCCCCGCTCACGCGGGGATAGACCATAAGCGCCCGAGAAATCAGCCCCCTGCCAATTGGTTCCCCCGCTCACGCGGGGATAGACCCTCCGACGGCGAGTTAGTGGTTTGGGATTGGAAGGTTCCCCCGCTCACGCGGGGATAGACCGGTGGTGATTTGCTTTTCTCTGACCGGGATTTGGGTTCCCCCGCTCACGCGGGGATAGACCGCGGCCAACTGAGCCAAGGCAGAGTCAATATGTGGTACTATAAGCTATACCCGGAACCAACCAGAGCCGAGCCAAACCGCCGCCGGGTTCAATTTTACAAACCCTGTTTCGCAGCGCAGTAAGACGATTAACAATCAAGGAGGTGCAGTTATGCCCTTCGGAGGCAATGATTGGTTGACCCTTACCCAAGAACCCGCGCTGGAGCCCGAATTGCCCATCTGCGACCCTCACCATCACTTCTGGGACTCCCGCTCCGAGCGCATTCCCTACCAACGGTATCTGCTTCACGAACTGGCCGCCGACATCAACAGTGGACACAACGTCCGTTCCACTGTGTTTATCGAAGCTCGGTCGATGTACCGGCCCGACGGGCCGGTACATCTGCGCTCCGTCGGCGAGGTCGAGTTTGTCCAAGGTCTGGCGGCGGCCAGCGCCAGCGGACTCTATGGACCAAGCCGGGCGGCAGCGGGAATCATCGGCGCCGCCAACCTGGAGCTGGGCGCCGAGGTGGAGCCAGTCCTCGAGGCATTGCAAGCGGCCAGCCCCAACCGCTTCCGGGGCGTCCGGGCGGCGGTCGGCAACGACCCGCACCCGGAGATAGAGAGCCGAGCCGCCCCGGGGCGGTTGGCCGACGCCAGTTTTCGGGCCGGGGCGCAGGTCCTGTCCCGCAAAGGGCTGGCGCTGGATCTTACCGCCTTTTTCCACCAATCCGACGAAGTAGCCGACTTTGCCCGGACCGTCCCCGACCTGCCCATTATCTTCAACCACATCGGCGGCCTGCTCCGGGTCGGCCCTTACGCCAACCGGGATGAGGAGGTGCTGGCCCAGTGGCGAAATGGCATCGATACCATCGCCGCCAACCCCAACATCTACCTGAAACTGGGCGGCGTGGGCCAGCCTCGCTACGGCTTTGACTGGCACCAACGGAACCGGCCCATCGGCTCGGAAGACCTGGCCAAGGCCCTGGCCCCGCTGCTGAACTACTGCATCGAGAAATTAGGGCCGGAGCGGTGTATGTTCGAGAGCAACTTCCCGGTGGACAAGGTTTCCTATTCCTACAACGTGCTGTTCAACGCTTTCAAGCGCCTCTCCGCCAGCTACTCCGCCCCCGAGCGGGCCGCCCTGTTCCACAACACGGCAGTAAAGGTTTACGGAATAGATTATCGGTAGGAAGTAGGTATGTTAGCCCCTCGGTTGAATAGCGGGCCAGAACTCCCCACCTTCTTAAATACGAAACCGGTTAATTGACCCAGTGAGCAAGCTATCCGAGAGGTTGCAAATGCCGGCCCCAATTGCGGTATCTCGGCCGGGCGATGCCGACGGTCAACAGCGCCGGCCAAGGCTTATTTTGTCGCTCAGTCGCTGGGCAACGGCAGGATGGCGACACCGTGGGCGTCGGCCAAGGCAGTGCGCTCGTCGTCGATATCGGCGCCGAAAACGGCCAGATGGGCAGCCGGTCCGATAGTGGAGGACAATATGGCGGCGCATTGTGCCAACTGGGTGATGTCCGAGTCGCTGATAGTCACGGAAATCTCGCCGACCAAGCATTGGCAAACATTGGTTGGAGCCGCTAACGCGGTTTCGACCGATACAGATCAGGTCAGGTCGGCCCGCATAATCTCATTGCTCTGCTCCTCGGTGATAAGGTCCCTGTCTTCAGCTGCTTCCAGCAGGCCTTTAAACTCCGGTGTCATTTCGACAACAGAACTTTTCAAGACTTTGGTTTGGCGAAGATTCAGATTTCCAGCCAAGCTTCGGATGTTTTATCCAGCTTTCCTTCGATTCAGTTCATCTGGACCCTGAAAGAATCCATATCGGTTTTCAACCGGGTTTGAGCGGTTTCCAGCCGGTCGAGCCGTTCATAGACAATTAGTAGTGGATACTGCCCGGACAATGGGGTATAATGCCGGCAAGAGAATACTTAACCGGAACTAAGGATACGATGGAACCGACACAGCAAAATCAGCCGCTCTATTGGGATAAGGACCGGATTCCGGTTAACCTTACGCTAATTCTAGCCTTGGGCATTACCGCTTGGGGGGCTGTCTCATCTCTCGGATGGGTGGATATGGGCGGAAATCCGTCAATTATTTTTGCCCTGGGCGTTGTAGTAGCGATTTATACTTGGGTTAGCACGCCACGCCAGTACCTGATTTATGCCAACGCTCTCTGCGTCGTTTATGGGAAACCTCGGGTAAAGGTCATCCACTTCAAAGATATTGACGTGGTGGAGATGGGGTCGTTAGCCACCGTCGACCAGTTGCGCGTCCGTCCGATTAAAGGGCGACGACAACCCATAAGAGTCCGGGATGTGGAGGCTTTCTATCAACAACTGGAGACGGCCTTGAACGCCTTCCGCGCCGCTTACCCGGAATATGGGATAACCATCGAGTCGTCCCGCGAAATGGCGACCGAAGTCGTTGGCGACGAACTCGTTGCTGATACTGACGCCGAAGCTATAACTACCGATGCTCTGAACGACGCTCCGACCGACGCTCCGAAGGAAACCGACACCGAAAGTCCAAGTCCGGAAGCCAAATCGGAATCGGAGGATGACACCCCCCAGCGCCCCCCGAATCATAATCCCCTTTACTGACCACCCCGGGGGTAGAACGCGGTTACCCTTGCGGTCGCCTTAAGGATTATAGGTAGGACGCACCATCTCAAAGATGTCGGCAGTATGGCAGTACATACTGCCGGCCAGACGGCCGGTAGGCTTCAGCAGTTGGTGGTTAATCCGGTGACCGTCAATAATATCATCCCGAATATGCATCATTACAATCTCGCCGATGACCAGCCCGTGCTGATGGTCTCCTTCGCCAATGTTTATTACCCGATTTAACCGACACTCCATATTCACCGGCGACTCGGCGACCCGGGGAGCCTTGACCCGGCAGGAGGGAGCCTCGGTCAGGCCGGCGATTTCGAACTCGTTGGCCTCGGCAGGAAACTCGGCGGCCGTTTTGTTCATCGCCTCGGCAATATCATCCACCACCACATTCACCACAAACTCTCCCGTTTCCTCCACGTTGGTCAGGGTGTCCTTGTCCTTCCGCCCAGCGCGGCGGGAGGAGGAAAAGATGATGGTCGGCGGATCGGGAGCCACGGCGTTAAAAAAGGAAAAAGGCGCCAGGTTCGCCACTCCGTCAGCGGAGCGGGTGGAAACAAAGGCGATGGGGCGGGGCGCCACTACCCCGGTAAGCACCCGGTAAAAATTGTCAAAGCTGTGGGGCTCCAGTCGCAAAATCACACCTCTCAAGCCGGCGATTTGAGTTTATGCGCTGGATTTTAACATAGATACATCGCATAGGTGGCCGGCACCAGTTATTTTCCGGTATCGCTGCGCCCCGGCTTAAAATGCGACGCCGACTTTGACATCCTACCCCGATTACTGCTATCGTTACCTTGGTTTTCCGGGCATCCGGCAGGCATTAATTAAGGTTACACTGGAGAGGAAGAAGGGTATGAGCTGGACCGATATTATCGTTCAAGGGCTGAAGAACTGGGATACGTCCCTGGTGGCCTATGTGCCGGATATATCCATCGACCGGGTTACCCGCTTGATTGACGACGACCCCTTCTTCCATCTGGTATCGGCCAGCCGAGAGGAAGAGGCCATCGGCGTGGCGGTGGGCGCCTACGCCACTGGCCGCAACTCCGCCGTGTTTATGCAGTCCAGCGGTTTCGGCAACAGTATTAACGCCATTGCCAGCCTGTGCATTCCCGCCCGCACGCCCCTGCCCATCTTCATCAACCTGCGGGGCGGCCCCGGCGAGTTCAACATCGCCCAAGTGCCGATGGGCCGGGCCACCCGGCCCATTCTAGACACCCTGGGTCTGGTGAACTTTACCCTGGATGACGAATATAACATGGATAAGATAGTAGATGGCGCGCTGAAACTGTGCCACGCTAACCGCCAGCCGGTAGCCATTTGCATGACTCAACTGCTCCACGGAGGCAAACTTGCTTAGGTTTGAAGCTACTCAACTGGTTCTCCGCCACGCCGAAAACCGGCCCATTGTCAGCAACTTGGGGCCGACCACTGATGAGTTGTGGCACGCCGGCCATAGAGACCGCAACTTTTATACCTATGGCAATATGGGGCTTTGCTCCTCTATCGCTTTGGGTATGGCCCTGTCCACCGAAGAGAAGGTGATTTCTCTGGACGGCGACGGGTCGCTGCTGATGAACTTGGGAACCATCGCCAGCATCGGGCGGGAGCAGCCCCCAAACCTGGTGGTGGTGGTATGGGACAACGAGGAGTGGGCGCAGACCGGCCACCAGTCCAGCCACACAGCCAAAGGCACCGACTTGGAAAAAGTGGCCCAGAGTTGCAGCATCCCCCGCACGGCCACCGTCAATAATCTGGAAGACCTGGAAGCGGTATTCTGCGATGCCCTGGAGCAACCCGGCCCCTGGTTCATCGTCGCCAAGATTGAGGAAACGGAGTATCTGCCGGTGGCGCCCATCGAACCGGAGCTGACGCTGTACCGGTTTCGGAAGAGCTTTGGGGCGTAGGGGCATACCAATAGCGGAATGAACGGGAGAGTCGGAATGACCATCGTAGAACATTCCATAGGCGAGCCCAGGTTAAACCGAGTAGAACAAGAAACTCTGAACGGCAAGTTCTGGCCGAGACATAATAATACGTCTAACAAAGGGCATGAAATCCGGCAAATCTACGATGCCAATACTTCAGTCATTGCCCAAGCCGAGCACGGCAGCATCATCGGCGACATCGCCGAGGCTTTGCAGAAATTACAGGCCGGTGGACTAAAAACTGGCTGGCTGATTGTTTTCGGCTGCTGTCAAAGGGCGGACTAATATACTTTTACGGGTTTCCCCGAGATAATTGCGCGAGTAGCGGCATAATATCCCATTGAAGAACAACGGTGGTTGGTTTGGCGCTACACCAACAAAACCGTCCCAGCATCCCACTTCTGGCAACGATCCCACGAAACAATCCTGGGTCTATGGCAACCTGGCGAACATCGGCCTGACTTGGAAGTTGACCAAATACGGGAGCCATACGCCAAGAATTACTTGAGACGCTGGAAGACACCGTTATTATAGGATTGTTTATGCCAACGTTGAACACCTAACCCGATTACGGGCCAACGATTGGGGAGCCGATGGAACAGCTTGGACCCAGACTAATCAATACGGCGTTAAGTTTTCCCTTCGTCCGACTATGAGCTGGCAAATCTGGTGGAGAATTCCCGAGATGCTACTAGAGGTAGGGACGGAAATAGTCATTGGGTGAATCCAAATGCGTGCACTTGTATTAGTTCCGATAATAATTGTGTATTGGCTTTTGATGGTTCCGGGGGGCTTTAATGATGCAATGTGCGACTCGTATATAAGCAGCGGATTGACTCGTTCTGTGTATAAATTCTTGGCTCTCTGTTGGCTAGGTTAATTTAGTCAGAGACCGAGTTATAAAACCGAGCCCAGCGTCCGTAATATCCGCTGGGCTCGGTTTTGCGCTAAATTGGGCGCTAGATTCCAGCTTTGCAACAACTTAACCGAAACGACCGGCAGCTAGCTTGGGCGCATTTACATTTGGGCAGTCATCGAATACAATCCCTTCTCGAGGAAAAATGACTACTATCCATGACATCAACGACTTGGTGCGAGTCCTGCAAGAAAGGCCCGACTGGTTGACCGTCGTCCGCAATTTGGTGATCGGCGAAGAATTGCTCAACCTGCCCCGGCAGTTCACCCAGTTCGTCAATTCAACTGAGGAAAACTTCCGGAAAGTTGACGAGCGGTTTAGGCAGGTTGACGAGCGGTTTGAGCAGGTTGACGAGCGGTTTGAGCAGATTGACGAGCGGTTTAGGCAGATTGACGAGCGGTTTGAGCAGGTTGACCGGCGGCTTAACCGCCTGGAGGGTAGGGTGGGCAATTTGGAGGGACATAACTATGAACGTCGAGTTCGCACCCGTCTCCTGTTGCGAATGGCCCGAAATTTCGGGATGGACTCCCCATTCATCGCTCTGCATCAGGAGGGGCAAATCAGCCCGGAACTAAACCGTATGTATGCCCAAGCCATCCGATCCGATGCCGTCACACCCGACGAACTTGACGACCTGCAAGAAGCCGACATTATAATTTCCGACGCTGACCACCGCCACGCAGTGGTGGAAGTATCGATTACAACGGACAGCAATGACATCGAGCGGGCGGCTCGGCGCGCCAACGTCCTGTCAACGCTGTCCAACTCTTCGGTAGTAGCGGCGGTAGCAACGGCCAACCTGCCCGAACCGCAACGGTCCTTGGCCGATGGGCGGGACGTAACCGTATTCATCATTCCCGACCGTTGACCGGCGCCAAGTTCCTAATCCAGAAACTTGACCATAAAAGTCCCAGCCGTCGGGTATAACGGCTGGGACTTTTATCCGTCTGTTTCCTGGGAACGCCCCGTGGTCGTACCTTCTCCTAGTTCTTCAGATACTGGTCGAACCAGCCCAGGGTACGGGTCCAAGCGTCCTCGGCGGCGGCGGCATCGTAGCTGCCCCGCTCATCACAGTTGAAGCCGTGTCCGGCGCCCTCGTACATCTTGAAATCGTAGGTTATGCCGGCAGCCTTAACCCGTTCCTCAATGACCGATACAACCTCCGGCGTCGGGTTGACGTCTTGATCACCGAATTGGCCCATCAACGGGATTTTGATGTTTTCGGTCAAGTCGATGGGAGCTGGACCGTCGCCGAAGGGCGTCAGCACCCGGCCTGGATAATAGGCCACGGCAGCGCTGAGGCCGGGGCAGCTAGTGGCCGCCAGGTAGGTTATCCGTCCGCCAACGCAGTAGCCGACGATGCCAACCTTCTGGCCGACAGTGCGCTGATATTCCTTCTGGATAAAGTTGAGGGTTACGTTAATGTCGGTAACCAGCTCATCGTCGCGCAGGGCAGCCATATACTGGTTGATGGCAACGTTCATATCCTGCTCGGTATAGCCCAGCTTGGGATTGGGATGCTCCCGGTGGAACACCGCCGGAGCAATGGCGACATAGCCGTTGGCGGCGAACCGGTCGCATACCTTCTGAATGTGTTCGTTAACCCCGAAAGCCTCTTGAACTACCACTAGCGCCGGCCAAGTGACGCCCTGGCTGGGCGCAGGGTGGCTGACATAGGCGACCATGTCCAACCCCTGATACCCATGCATATCATCGAACTCCCGGTCGCCGGCAAACCTCAGATTTTCCCAAAAAGATGGCATAATGCTACCTCCTCCTGTACCATTTCAAGCCATTATCTACTGTAAGACGCAACCCTTAGCCAAGCGGATTACGGGCCGATTGTAGCAAAGGACAACGGGTTATACAAGGGTTGAGGTTTTGGACGGGTTCTACTCCCGCTGCCGGGCTGCCTAGTCCCCCGGGTCAATCCTGGCGTGTTGCCGAAGGATACCATTCAGCTGCAGGGGCTGCCCATAATCGGGATTTGGGTCAAGCCGGCTCCAACAGAAACAATTCCCGCGTACTGCCTTTGAGTTGCGGCCGATCGCGAATTGCGTAGCGGCGTTGCAGCTCGTTCTCAAAATTCTCGAGCGCGACGACCAGCGCCAGACTGATATTGGTTACGACCCAAAGCGGCAAGCGAGCAGCGCGCCAAGCAGGAGAAAGACGGTAATAGTTTCGCCAAGGACACGGACTTTCGGACCAAGTAGAGGTCGTTAGGGTTTGGATATAGCCCTAAAACATCATTCCGGCTTTCGATGCGATGACGTTATGCGGCCGGTATAACCGCCTAATCCTGAACAGTTACGGCCTCGCCAAAAAACCGGAGGCGCGGAACGGCGCCAAAGCCCTCGCTCAACCCTGCGCCTACCCAGTGAGAAAAGCGGCTACAGCGACTGCCAGCGGCGCTTCCCTCCTTCAGTTACCACCTTGCCGATTTGCTGACCCGGCGGGAAATGGCCGGCGGCAACAATCCAGTCCTCGCTTTCCGCCTTTTCCAGCAGCATTTCCCGGTTGGCTCGGCTTTGGACCTTATCGTAGTCCACCCCGGCGCACCAACCGGGTTCCGATACCTGGGCGATACAGTGGAGCAGGTCGCCCACCAGCATCGCCTTTTGCCCGCCGGAGTTGACCAGCACCACTTGGTGGCCGGGAGTATGCCCGGCGGCGGGCATAGTGGATATTCCCTCGGTAACGGAGTATTCCCCTTCCACAATCTGCTGCAAGCGAAGCCGACGTAGGGGCATAATCTGCTGCTGTACGTGAGGGTTCTGCTCCAGGATTTCCGGCTGGGTGAAGTAGTCGTAGTCATCCTTGGGGATGATATAGCGAGCGCGCCGGAAGTTGGGGGCGGGCATCCCGCCGGAATAGCGCAGGTTCCAGCCGATATGGTCGGCGTGGAGGTGGGTATGCACCACGAAGTTCACCTGATCTGAGGGGGAAACGTTGGTATTGATGATGTCCACGTTAGGGGGCAGCATAATCGGCCGCAGTTCCTCGTAGAGGTTGCCGACCACGTTGCCTCGGGTCGGATGCGGGCCCGGCCCCATACCGGTGTCCACCAGCACCACCTGGTTTTCGGAACGCACCACAAAGACACCATAATAAAGCTGAAGCTGTCCGTCTTCCAGCACATCCTGATACTCTTCCCAAGCGCTGTCCGGCACGTCCGGGAACATCGCAGAGGTTGGCCGGGGCGGCGGCGTCATATCGATAACCGCCGTAATTTCATAATCGCCAATGGTAGTTTTATCTGCCATTTATATCTCCCTTCCTCTCCTGGCGTAGGTTTAGGGTTAAGTTAAAACATTATAGCCAACAAGTTCGTATGCTACTACAAGGCCCTTGCCCGACTCAGCCAAAGCCAGGCGATTATCCTTCGGCGCTATCCGCCTAGTATTGAACCAGGGAGAAGATGTCGTAAGCCTCCAACGCCTGCCGTCCGCCCAGACTCTCCAGTTCAATCACCAAGCCAATGGCAGCTACCTGACCGCCGGCCTTTTCCACCAGCCTGGCGGCGGCGGCCAAAGTCCCTCCAGTAGCCAGCACATCATCCACCAGCAGGACTTGGTCGCCGGCGGCCATGTCGCTCAAGTGCATTTCTATCACGTTGGAGCCATACTCCAGCGAATACTCGAAGGATATGGTTTCGCCGGGCAGCTTGCCTTGCTTACGCACCGGAATCAGGGGTTTAGCCATCCGGTCAGCCAGGGGGGCTCCAAACAAAAAGCCCCGGGATTCAATGGCGACAATAGCGTCCAGAGCCTGGTCCTGATACCGCTCGGCCAGCTTGTCAATAGTGTAGTTAAAGGCGGCGGCATTACGCAACAACGGGGTAATGTCCCGGAAGAGGATACCCGGCTGGGGGAAATCCGGAATATCCCGGATAAAATCCTTCAGATTCATAGATACGCGTCCCGGCAGCTTATTAAATACGTGCTATAGTTGCGCCGGGGTGAGACGCGGTCGCCTCGCCCCAGATACTTGGCAAATCCTTAGGCAGTGTAGTTGAACCCGCCAAAAGCGTCAAGTTCTGACGAGCGGGGCGCCAGGTTTTTTTAGTTCTCCCTCTCCCCATCCGAAGAGAGGAGCCCTGCGCAGGGAAACCCTGCCGGGAACGCCTTAACCCTAACTTGGTCCCAACACGAGCGGGAACTTGGGTTCTTTCTTATACATCCCGGCCAACCCCCAAGACTTTCCCCGAGAACCAAAAGACTTGGACCGAAAGACCTGGCAGGAAGCCGGACGGGGTTGCGCCAAAGCTCGATTTCTTGTAATCTTGGGATTGCCCGGTTATACGGGGCTAAACTTAGCAAGAAGGAAGGGCAAGAATGTTTAACCCGCTCCGATGGTTGAAGGGTCAAGAGGCTGAAGCCCACTGCGACATTCCCTGCGGCATTTATGACCCGGTTTCCGCCAAGATAGCGGCCCAGACGGTGCAGAAGATGGCGCTGCGGATGCAAGCGCTGGAGGCCGGGGACGATACGGCCGCTTATGCCAATACGATGTCCCGCTACGTAGCGGTCAAGGAAGAACACGCTGAGATTTGCAAGCGGGAACTGCGGATTCTCTGGGCCGATTATGCTTGGCCCAATATGCCGGAAGGCTTTGACCTGCACGGTTCTTTCAACGCCGCGCTCAAGCTGGCCGGCCGTTGCCGTCAGACGGTAGACATGGCCGCCTGCGAAGAACTGGTCGCCGCGGTGGACAGCATCGCCACTGCTTTCTGGGCCACCAAGGGCGTGGAATACAGCGACCCCAACGCCGCCGCCCGCTACGGCGCCTAGCTCCTTTCATCACCCCGTCAACGCAGAATGTCAGACCGCAAAGCCAAGAGGCGGGTGTTATAACCCGCCTCCTTTTAATCCCTAATTGGCCCAAATTCCAGGTTAGGGGAAGCCGAAGCTAATCTATTGTTGCGGCGGCGCAAAGGGCGGCAGCGGCAGATAATCAATCAACCGGTCGGCGCTGGGCTCCCCCTCCGTAAGGCGCAGCCAGTTAATCGCCCGTTGCTGTTCCGGGGACGGGACAAAATCCGGGTTTTCGCCCCGTTGCCTTGCTTCCATCAAGAATTTCAGCATTTTAGTTACTCAGGCCAAGCGTTCCCTCATTTGCCATTCGTGCCGCCGGCCTTCATAAAAGTTGTTGTACAGCGCATCGGCGGCCTCCGGCAAGGATATGAAAACCGGCTGGTCAAACTCGACGGCCATCAAATCCATTATATCCCGGCGCAGGTCATGGGAGCCGGGGCGCCATTGCCGGTCTTCTGCAATGGCTTTGACGGCGAAGGCCTCCGGCGCGGAGGCCTTCGCCGACGCTTGCGCTCGGTCGCCCCTTTGCGTCAACTCATAGTTGGCCGGTTGAATCAGGCGGCAGCTCATTTCGGCGTGACGGTTGGCGTTCTCAACGGTCATTCAGTTTAGTCCTTCGGCAGGATCCCCGGCGAATTATCCATTATAAGCTCCTCCCTGGCGCGGCTCTATCGCAAACTCTCCAGCGCAGCGACGGCGATTTCCACCGTCCGGTCGATATCCGCCTCGGTGTGAGCCAGGGAGACGAACCCGGCCTCGAACTGGGAGGGCGCCAGATATACGCCTCGCTCCAGCATAGCGTGGAAGTAGCGGCCGTAAGCGGCGGTATCCGCCTGCTCCACCTGGGCCAGGGAATCCACCGGCCCGGCAGTAAAGAAGCCGGTCAGCATGGAACCCACCCGGTTCAGCGTCGCCGGAACCCCGGCCTGGTCAAAGGCTTGAGCCAGTCCGGCGGCCAACCGCCCGGCCAGGGACTCCAGCCGTTCATAAACGCCTTCCTGCTGTAATTCGGTCAAAGTGGTCAAGCCGGCGGTAACCGCCAACGGGTTGCCCGACAGGGTGCCAGCTTGGTACATCGGGCCGAGGGGAGCCACCATCTCCATAATTTCCCGCCGTCCACCGTAGGCGCCCACCGGCAGCCCGCCGCCGATAATCTTACCCAAGCAGGTAATATCTGGCGTAATGCCATAGCAGACTTGCGCCCCCCCATAGGCGAGGCGGAAGCCGGTTATCACTTCGTCAAAGATGAGCATCGCCCCGTTGTCAGTAGTCAGCCGGCGCAAACCCTCCAGAAAGCCGTCCGCCGGCGGCGCTACCCCCATATTGCCGGCCACCGGCTCCACGATGACGCCGGCGACAGCTTCGGGCCACGCCTGAAAGAAATTTTCTACCGAGGTCAGATCGTTATAGTCGGCCACCAGGGTTTCAGCGGCGTAGGCTTCCGGCACTCCGGCGCTGGTGGGAATGCCCTGGGTCATAGCGCCAGAACCGGCCTTGACCAGCAGGCCGTCGGCGTGGCCGTGGTAACAGCCGGAGAACTTGACCACCTTGCTCCGTCCAGTGTAGGCCCGGGCCAGGCGGATGGCGCTCATACAGGCTTCGGTGCCGGAACTGACCAGCCGAACTTGTTCCACCGAAGGCAAAGCCTGGCAGATGCGCCGGGCCAGTTCCACTTCCCTTTCCACCGGCGCTCCAAAACTGGTTCCATCCGCAACAGCCCGGTGCAGGGCTTCCACCACCGCCGGATGGGCGTGGCCCAAGACCAGCGGCCCCCAGGAACCGAGGTAGTCAATATATTCGTTGCCGTCCACATCCCAGACCCGGGAGCCCTGGCCCCGGGCGATAAAGGGCGGCGTGCCGGCCACCGCGCGGAAGGAACGCACCGGGCTGTTCACCCCGCCGGGGATGAACTGCTGAGCTTGAACAAATAGCTGTTGGGATTTGGTTTGCTGCATGAAGCCTCGTCGCTTAAAGGTTTGAAGAACGCCCGCTTTACGGGGTATATACCACCCTTCGGTCAAGAGTCGCTGCCGCTACTTAATACCCTCCCTCCCGCAACCACCGCGCCGCCTCTTTGGCGTGGTAGCTGATGATGATGTCGGCGCCGGCCCGGCGGATAGCGGTCAGCAGTTCCAGAGTTACCGCCTTCTCATCAATCCACCCCTGCTGAGCCGCTCCCTTGACCATAGAGAACTCGCCGCTGACGTTGTAGGCGGCCATCGGGTGCTCAAACCGCTGGGCAGCGTCCCGGATAACATCCAGGTAGGCCAAGGCCGGCTTGACCATCACGATGTCCGCTCCCTCGGCAATATCGCTTTCAATTTCCCGAATCGCCATGCGCCGGTTGGCCGGGTCCATCTGGTAGCTGCGCCGGTCGCCGAACTGGGGCGTAGAATCGGCGGCCACCCGGAAGGGGCCGTAAAAGGCCGAAGCGTACTTGGCGGCATAGCCCATTATCGGTATCTGCGTATAGTCGTGGGCGTTCAGCGTCTCCCGGATAGCCCGTATTTGTCCGTCCATCATCGCCGAGGGCGCCACCATATCCGCCCCGGCCTGTACCTGGGTCAGGGCGGTGCGGGCCAGCAGCTCCAGGGTTTGGTCGTTATCAATCCGCCCTTTGCCGTTGGGGTCGTGGTCGATAACCCCACAGTGGCCGTGGTCGGTGTATTCACACAGGCAAACGTCGCCGACAACCAGCAAATCCGGGGCAGTCTGCTTGATAACCCGAATGGCCTCCTGGATAATGCCCTCCGGGTCATAGGCCTCGCTGCCTACCGGATCCTTCGTTTCCGGCAGTCCAAAAAGCAACACCCCCGGAATACCCAGCTCCGCCACCTCGGCGACCTCGTCGGCCAGCAAGTCCAGAGACAAGTGAAAGCAGCCGGGCATCGGCTCAATGGGCCGCCGGATCCCCTGTCCGTAGGTTACAAACAGGGGATAGATGAAGTCGGATGGAGCCAGGCGAGTTTCCTGTATCAGCGAGCGCACCGGCTCCAACTCCCGCACCCGCCGCAGCCGCAAATCGGGAAAGCTAACCATTATTTCCTCCTTCCCCTTCAGCAAAATGTCTCACCAAAACGTCCACCAGCCCCTCAACGGTAGATTCCGCAGCTACCAAGTCCACCCGCAAACCCAACTCCCGAGCGGTAGCGGCGGTTACCGGGCCGATGCAAGCAATCAGGGCCGGCTCCAGCAGCCGCTTATCCCCCTCCAGAATATCCAGCAAGTTGCGCACGGTGGAGGAGCTGGTAAAGGTTATTATGTCCACTCCCTGCTCCAACAGCTTGTGGGCCGTTGGGCCGGCATCCGGCGGGGTAACAGTACGGTAGGCGGCGACCCGCGTCACATGGGCCCCCCGCTGGGCCAGACCCTGAGCCAGCGCATCCCGGCCAATATCGGCGCCGGGCAACAACACCGGCACGCCGTCCCAATCCTGCCCGGCCAGTTCGGCCGCCACCGCCTCGGACACCGAGCTTCGGGGGATGAAATCGGCGCGGATGCCCCGTTGGGACAAGGCGGCGGCGGTGGCCGGGCCAATGGCGCCGATGGCCGCGCCGGCCAGGGCGCGGGCGTCTTTCCCGACCGCCTCCAGCCGAGCGAACACCGCCTCTACTGCGTTAACGCTGGCGAAAATCAGCCAATACCCGCCCCGATCGCCGCTATAAGGCAAAGCCGCATGCTGCGCCAGCGCCGCGTCCAACTCCGCATAGTTCGCCAAGGGCGCAATTTCAATAGTGGGCAGCTCCAGCGATTCCGCCCCCTGCTCGGCCAACAGCGTACGCAGCAGGGAGGCTTGAGGACGGGAGCGGGTAATCAGCGTTTTCTTGCCGAACAGGGGTTGACGGTCAAACCAGCGCAACTCCTCCCGCAAGTTCACCACCGGCCCGATGACGGCAACCACCGGCGGGGTCAAGCCGGCGGCCTGCGCCCGTTCCACCCCATCCGCCAACGAGCCGGTAACCGTCCGCTGCTTTTGCCAGGTTCCCCACTGCACCAGCGCCACCGGCGTATCCGGAGCCATCCCCTCCCGCCGCAGGGTTTCCAGAATGGATTGGAGGGCAGCCCAGCCCATCAGCACCACCAAAGTGCCGCCGGTGCGGGCCAGTACGTCCCAGGGAACGACCGATTCGGGCTTGGTCGGGTCTTCGCTGCCGCTGACTACGGTAAAACAGGTGGCAACCCGGCGCTGGGTAAGCGGAATGCCGGCATAGGCTGCCGCCGCTATCGCCGAGGTAATGCCGGGGACAACCTCAAAGGGAATACCCCGACGGCTCAGAACTTGCGCCTCCTCCCCGCCTCGGCCAAAGACAAAGGGGTCGCCGCCCTTGAGCCGCGCCACGGAATTGCCGGCGGCGGCCCGCTCCACCAGCAGTTGATTGATTTCATCCTGGGTCAAGGCTTGGCGGCCCCGCTCCTTGCCCACAAACACCAACTCCGCCGCCGGAGAAGCCGACCGAAGCAGGGCCGGGTCCAGCAAGCGGTCATAGACCACAACATCGGCCTGCTGCAAGCAGCGCAAGCCTTTAACGGTAATCAGCCCCGGGTCGCCGGGGCCGGCGCCCACCAAAAAAACTTTGCCTGGCAAATTGTTCACCTGCTAGTTTACCGGTTTTCCGTCGCCTCGACCGGTAAGTTCGGCAGCATAAGCCGTCCGTATCGCCCTTTCCAGTTTATTGACCTGACCAGGTAACCATCAAACTCGCCGATATTTTCCCGGTTGAGATGCAACTGTCCTTCACCCACGTTCCCTCGATGTTGCCCGGTGGAGTAATGGGGATGATTCGCTACCTGGAAAGACGGAATAACCCAATACTTGATTACATCCCGCCAAGCGGCCAACCAGACAAAGACATCGCAAAACCTCGGCTTGATCTGCTGGAAATTTATATCAAAGGGCAATGTAGAGTTTGACGAAAGGGCTTTGAGGTACAATGGCTCATTGCGGTTAAACTCCATCGCCCGGAAGACCTTGACCTCGATGCGAATGTTCGGCGCGAATGTTCGGCGACAAGAAGAAATCATACTGACCGGAATAATCGGCGTCCAGTTGTTTGCTGGGGCGTTGCAGGTCCGGCGCCAATTCCTTCAAGTGGCCGTGCGCCCATCGCTCGCCAAATCCTCTTGGCGCGCTTATCTCGAACAAATACAAGTAGAGGTTGCGGTGGATATAGTTCTCCCGGATTTCGTAATACTCATCAATGGTCAGCTTACCGGCGGCCAGCAGGTGTGAAATTATATATTTGAACTCGCTGAAGGGATAAACCGATACCAGATTCTCCCGAGTATTTCTGAACTGGGCGGGGTTATCCAAGCAGTCGAGCAATGCTTGCAGTTCGTTCCTCAATTCTTCCATATCGCGCTTTCAGAACAATGCTGAATGAGCCGGCGCCGATAGCTCTTCAGCATAACCCTTCAGCAAATCCCGCAACCCCGTATCAGCAGCAAACTCCGGCTCGAAAGGGTCGCCGTCGCTCTCAATGACGTCAAAGGCCCCAGGTTGTACGGAGGGTCCTGAATTGCCAACGAAGCCATCTCTCCCCGCATAAAGTCCCGAACCGCCAGAAGATCAGCAGCGTCCAGACAACCAATCCGGCGCTTGCCTTCCGGGTCGTCCCAAACTTCGCCAACGCCGAGACGACAATACTTCCGCAAGGCGGTAGCCAGTTCCGGGTTTTTATCCAGTCGGGGCATAGGAAAGTCATTCATAATAGCGCTACCGGGTTAAAGCCGCCGCTCTCCAGTATCCCTAATTATTTCTCCGTCTTTCCATTACTCAATCGGTTCGGTTCTGCCCCAGCAACTCCCCGCCGCCTCGCTCCAGCAAGACCAGGTAGGCGTCGCCGGCCAGTCGGCGGGGGTCGTGGGTCTGGCCGCGCACTTTGGCCTGAAAGGTCCGTTGGCCGTCCGCCGTTCCCAGGAAAACCGTCAGCAGCAACAGTTCGCCCTCCGAATGGGCATAGGCGCCGACCGGCGTCTGGCAGCCGCCGCCCAGCTTCTCCAGAAAAGCGCGCTCGGCGGTGGCGGCATAGCGAGTGGGCGCATGGTCAATAGCTCGCAGCAACCCCAGCATCCGGTCATCGCCGGCCCGGGCTTCCACCGCCAGCACGCCCTGGCCCGGCGGCGGCACAAACTCTTGCGGCGCCAAGTATTCGGCGATGCGGTCGGCCAACCCCAAGCGCAGCAGCCCGGCCGCAGCTAGAATCGCCCCATCGCACTCCTCGCCCTCGGCCTTGCGCAGACGAGTCGGAACGCTGCCTCGAACCGGCGTAACGGTCAAGTCGGGGCGCCGGCGCAGCAACTGCGCCCGGCGACGCGGACTGCTGGTTCCGATGCGCGCTCCAGCGGGCAGTCGCTCCAGCGAGCAGTTCCAGCGATTGACCAACCCATCCCGGGGGTCTTCCCGGGGCAGCAAAGCGGCCAGCTCCAACCCTTCCGGCAATAATGTCGGCATATCCTTGAGGCTATGCACCGCCAGATCCAGTTGACCGGAGAGCAGCTGCTGCTCAATTTCCTTGACAAAAACACCCAACCCCATACCAGCCAGCGGCGCCGCTACGTTGGCATCTCCCTGGGTGCTGACCGCAACAACCTGAAAATTCAATTGCGGGTAGAGGGGCCGCAGCGTTTCCAGAACCTGCTCGGTCTGGCGCCGAGCCAGCGCGCTAGCTCGGCTGCCCACCCGAACCACCTTCCTCGAAACGCCGTCGCCGTTCTCCCCGCCCTCCGAGTCCGGCGCGCTTTCCCGGTTAGCTGCGGACATGGGGACTACCGTATCCATCCAGGTTAAACATCTCCAAAGTCATCTGCTGCCGTACCGGGTCTTTAGCCTCCCGCAGAAAGACGGTGGGATGGTGAAGCAGTTTTTTAACCAGGGCGGCGGTCATAGCGTCCAAGTGGGTAGCCAGGGATTCCAGGGCGGCGTCGGTATCATTACCCGAATGCCGGCCGGCTACCCTTTGGCTCCGCAGCTTGCCCATCGTCCGGTTCACCTCGGCTTGCCGAAGGTTTTCGGCATATTCCCGGATGGCGGCAATGGCGGAGATAGCGTCCAGCGATTCCCACCATTCCATAAAAGTCGCCGCCTCTCCCGCTACCAGTTCCTCAGCTTGGGCGGTTTCCGGCCCCATATCGGCGTTTCCGGCCTCGGAAGTGGCGCGCAGTCCGTCAATATCGCACAGATTTACGCCCTCCAGCAGCCCCACTGCCGGCTCAATATCCCGCGGGACGGCAACGTCGATAAGCAGCAAAGGCCGGCCGCCCCGCCGCTCCATCACTTCCTGGACTTCCGGGCGTCGCAGCAAGTAATCCGGCGAGGCGGTGGTGCTGATAACCGCGTCCGAGGCCACCAAGGTTTGAGCAAGCTGCTCAAAGGGAGCCGCGACTCCACCCAGTTCGCTGGAAAGCGACTCCGCCCGCCCGTAAGTACGATTGGTTACTACCAGGTTGCCGGCCCCGGCGGCAACCAGGGCGCGGCCAGCCAGTTGCCCAGCATTGCCGGCGCCAATAAGCAGCACCTGCCGTTGGGAGAGGTCGCCCAGCAGCCGATGGGCCAGATGGACGCCCACCTGGCTCACCGAGCGGCGCCGATAGTCCCCCAAGCCGGAGCCGATATTAGCGGCGTGGTGTACCCGCCGGCCCACCCGCAAAGCCTGGTGAAAGAGGCGAGAAAGAGGGCCGCGGACATTACCCAGCTCACTGGCGATACTGAAAGCGGCCCGCACCTGACCCAGAATCTCCCACTCGCCCACCACCATAGAATCGAGGCCGCTGGCTACGCGAAAGAGATGCTTGACGCAATCTCCCTCCCGGTGATGGTAACAGTAGGACAGCAGGTCGGCCGGAGGCACGCCGAAGTAATCGGCCACGAACTCCTGCAACTGGCGAAGCGGGCCGGGGTCTGCCGAACTGTCGCCGGTTAAAGCGTTAATCAGAATATAGATTTCCAGGCGATTGCAAGTGGAAAGAATGACCCCCGGAGCCACCCGGCCAGCCAAGTCGTTCAGCGCTGCCGGCAGCCGATCGGGGTCAATGGTCAGCTTCTCGCGCAGTTCGATAGGAGCCGTCCGATGGTTCAGTCCGAGAACGACCAGCGTCACCGCACCGACTCCTTTTGCCGGGCCGCGTTCTCCCGGTCAATGTTATCTCGGTCGGCGCGGCGAGTCGGGCAACTGCGCGGCTGACACTGGGCGAGATTGGCGCACAGCCCCGGCGCAGTCGCGTCCAGCAGTTGAGACAAGAGCTTCTCCAGCGCCTCTCCGTCCCGGCCCTCCTGAACCATTTCCAGCAACTCCCGGGTAATGCAGCACTGCCAACGTTCCGGGTCAATGACCAGACGCCGCTCTTTGACGCTGCGGCGGGCCTGAGCCAGCACGTCGGCCAAGTCGGCCCACTCCAGCGCCTCGGACTGGGCCAGCGTTTCCCGCAGCTTGCGGGCCAGGGCTGGACTGGCTCCGCCGGTGGATATGGCTAAAGTTACCGGCTCCCGCTTGACGATGGAAGGAGCGATGAAGGTGCATAAATCCGGGTCATCCACCACATTGAGCAATACGCCACAGCTTTCCGCCTCCTGATAGATTTCCTGGTTCACATGCCAGACGTTGGTGGCGGCCACGCCGATAAAAGCGCCGGCCAAGTCGCCGGGTCGGTAGGGACGCTCCAGCCACTCAACGTCGCCCCGCTGGGCGGCCTGCCGAATGCCGGGGGTAACTTCGGGGCTGATTACGGTGATGCGGCAACCAGCTTGGAGCAGGCCGCCGATTTTGCCTTGAGCGATGGTCCCGCCGCCAATAATAACGCAACGTTTCCCCGCCAGGTTAAGGTAAACCGGGTAGTAATCGGGCATTGATTTTATTTCCTCAGCGATGGTTTATGGACTATTGATTTTCCTTTTAACCCTCAATCCCTAATCATCAAAAACTGCCGCCACCTCTTCCGGCGTTTCGGCTTCCCACTGCTCCTCCCGGTCTTCCACAAAGTAGCGTACCCGGGTCTTTTTATACTCCCGGGTGCTATAGAGGAGCAGGTTGTCGGTAATTTGGGTAGCCTCGGCTATTTCTTTGGCAATCTCCTCGCACTCCTCCGGTGTGGTGGCATGAATCATCGAGAAATGCGTGTAGGGCCAGTCGGGGAAAGTAGGTCGCTCATAACAGTGGGTTACCGCCGCGTGCTGGGACATAGTCAAGCCCACCTCTTCGGCCCGTTCCGGCGGCACCTGCCACACTACCATAGCGTTGGCCCGGAAACCGGAGCGGCGGTGGTGCAACACCGCGCTGAAGCGACGCATAACCTTCCGCTCCTGAAACTCCTCGGCCAACGCAAACAGCCCGGCGGCATCCATTCCCAGCCGCTGGGCCATCGCGTCAAAGGGACGCGGAATCAGGGGCAAGTCCTCTTGCAGTTCCCGGATAACTTCCTTATCCGCCGCCGATACCGGCATCGCCTGATTCCAGTCCGGCGCCGGACGCCCTTCAACTGCTTTGACCGCATCGCTATCCGGGTTATAGTTATGCGCCGCCCCTTTTTCCTGCACCATGTCGAAATTGACCCCAATCTTGAAAAAGCGCAGGGTGGGCATAACCCGGTAGTTGAGGGCGCCAGTTTCCCTGGCCATCCAGGCTACAACGCTTTCCAGGTCGCCGTCGGGCGGCACGGCCAGGGTGAACCACAGGTTATAGTAGGAACCTTCCCGGGCGTAGTTATGACTCACTCCCGGGTGGCGGTTGATGAACAGGGCGCCTTGGTGCAACCGCTCCAGCTCGTAGGCCATGGCTACCAGGGTAGTCTTGTAACCCAGGCGGCGGGTATCAAAGATGGCGCTAATCTGGCGCACCACGTTCTGCCGCTTCAGCTCGTCCAGCCGGGAAATCACCTCGGCTTCCCCCAGACCCAATTCATCGCCCAAAGCCAAATAAGGCCGTTCCACCAAGGGAAACCGGCTTTGGATTAAGTTCAACAACTTGCGGTCAATCAAGTCCATAACGATTTCGGTTAACCTCCGATTCTTGCGATTCTTGGTTCTTGGAGCCTATTTCACCCGGATACGCCGAGGCGCGCAGAGCCTCCGGAGATAATCCGCGCACCTCCAGGTTTTCGGTTTTCGGCGCCGCCGTCTTAAAGTTCATCCTCCAGCCATCCCTTCCCTTCGTTGCTGGTACGCCTCAACTACCCCGACAAGTACCCGATCGGTCAGTTCCAGCATCTGACTCCAGGAGCGGGAGTTGGTGGAGTTCAGCGCCAAGGAGCGGAAAAAGATAAAGGCTTCCACCGTATCCTTGACCGACACGCTACGTTCCGACATCTCGGCGCCATATTCGTGGCCTAGCATCCGAGCCTCGGCCAAGACTTCCTGACGGCGGCCCGACCCTCTGCGCTGCGGCGGTTCCTGAAGTAGCAGGGACAGCAGGCGGCGACCGAAGAGGCGCATCCGGTCCCTGCCTTCCTCCTCTACACTCTGATACCAGGGTTGTCGGGCCACCTCTTCATGGTTCAGCCGGCGGCGGATGCGGCGCAGGGCAGCGCCTTCCTGCCTGTCCGGGCTTTCCGACGCCGCCTTAGCCGGCGGAGACGCGGACTGGCGGGTCAGGGCCAGCAGGTCATCCCGGGAAAAACGGCGATGGCCGCCGGGGGTGCGATATACCCGCAGGCGCCCGGCGTCGGCCCATTGGCGCAAGGTGACTTGACTAACCTGCAGAAGTTGGCAGGCATCTCTCAAGGACACCCATTGCGTCTCATCAGTGAACTGTGCGTTTGCCATAAAACTATAAAAATCTATAAAAGTCTTGGCAAAACCCCATCATCTCGCCGCTAGGGATGTTAGCATAGGTTAGGGGTGGCGTCAACGGGGGAGCGGCCGGCCGGCGGGACGGCGCAAAGGGTTGACATACCGCCGGCGAGTAAGGGGGTTTGTTGCAATTTTAGCAGTCGCTCGTCTCGTTGCGGTACTATAGTACAAATCATCGGCGCAAATATCCCATCGTCAGCATATTCATAGCTTGTCATTAGGAGGAACACTATGGAAAACGACGAAATGAGTTGGCGTGATGCGATTTTCAAAATCATGCGAAAGGTGAACCGGCCAATCCACTATAGCGACATCACCAGGATGATATTAGACAAGAAACTGAAAACCACCGCAGGCATGACTCCACATTTCACAGTAGCCGGCGAAATCTCCAGAATGCGCTCTGAGGGAACGAGCATCGTTAGAACTGAGCCAGGCGTCTATTCGTTGCAGGAAGATAATTCAACATCGCAGCCGCCCCTTCCCAGGGACGTAGTAGGCAAAACCGCTGCCCTTGAAAACGGCCTTTTTGATCGGCTGAACTACCACCGCCAGCAACACGTCTGGTCGGGCAAATGGGAGCGATTCTCCTGGTTCGGGATACGACGGGTCAACGAAAATGGAGAGATGGTTGACGTTGAGGACCCTCCGTCTCCCGAGGTGGTAACTGCGCTGATGGAGGCAGTTTTAATCGAAACTCTGAGGCCATCTTTCAACCGACAACAAGGCAACTATATGGGAACTCTTTACCAACAAGCCTCCACCACACCTTGATACAGCCCAAGGCAACGCCCCGGACATCCCCCCCAGACAATCCGGTTGTACCACCTGCAGCAATTAGGGCTACCCAGGTGTCCATCCCCCGCCCCAGACAATCCGGTTGTACCGCCAAGGCATATTTGTGGCATAATTACGGCGAGCGGAACAACCTTAACCCAATTAAGGAAGTAATATGTTTGACAAGATTCAACACATCGGATACCTGACTGCCGACCTGGAGGCCGCCGTTACCTGGTTCAACCAAGGGTTTGGCGCCGAGAACGCCGACGGCGGCGCGGTCGCCAGCAGCGTGCAGGTGCCCGGCGGCGGCGTCAATGCCTTCCTCCGCTTCGGGCAGGTGGAGGTAGAACTCATCCAACTCGCCGACACCGCTAACCTGCCGCCAAACGGCCTGGTTATGCACCACGTAGCCTACGTAGTGTCCGACATCCGCCAGGCTATAGCGGAATGTCAGCGCCGCGGGTTCAAGTTCCTCGCCGATGCGCCCCGCACCAACCAACTGGGCCAACAACTGCTCTACTTCGACCCCACCACCACCAACGGCGTCCTGCTCCACCTAACCCAGCTGCCAGACCCGGCCAACGCCAACAACACCGGCGTCGGCAGCGGCTTGCCGGTCGCCAAAATCGTCCACGCCGGCTACCTCGTACCCGACCTGGATGCGGCCATTGCCTGGTACGTGGAAAACTTGGACGGGACGCATATCGGCGGCGGCGCTTCCCGTCGGGGCAACCGCAACGCCTTCGTCAACTTCGGGCAAGTGCAGGTGGAGCTTATTGAGCCGGTTGACCCTACCGAACTGGGCGGCCAGCACGCTATGGACCACGTCGGCTACGTAATGGACGACATTCAGGCCGGCATTGACGACTGCTGCGGTCGCGGCTTTCGGTTCGTTGCCGCTGCGCCCAACACCAACTCGGTCGGCCAGCAGGTGCTTTACTTCGACACCGACACCAGTATGGGCAGCCGGATGCACCTGACCCAACTGCCCAGCTGAGCGCCTCCTTTGACCCCGCCGCAAAACATCATCCTGGTAGGCTTTATGGCCTCCGGAAAAAGCCGTGTAGGGCGCATCCTGGCCCAGCGCACCGGCCGTCCCCTGGTGGACGCCGATACGGAGATAGCCGGAAGAGCCGGCAAGTCCATTGAACAGATATTCGCCGAGGAGGGAGAGGCCGCCTTCCGCGCTTGGGAACAACAAGTAATCGCCGACCGGTGCGCCGGAGCAGGTCAGGTTATATCGACCGGCGGCGGCGCCTTCGTTGACCCGGACAACCGCCGGGCTATGCTGTCCAGCGGTGCGGTCTTCTGCCTCCACGCCCAGCCGGAGACCATCTACCGCCGCTTGCTGGCCGATTACCGGGCGGGTAAGACCATGCGGCCCCTGCTAGCCGGCCCCGACCCGCTGAAGCGCATCCGGGAACTGCTGTCCCAGCGCGCCGCCGCCTATGCTCAAGCCCACCACACCATCGCCACCGATAGACTAACCCCGGAGGAAGTGGCGGAGCAGGCGCTGGAAATCCTTATGGACGACAATAACCGATGATTGCGCCGTCAACCCGTTTACCCTCACCCCGGATAGCCCTACCGCGACAACCGCCTCCAGGCTTAAGGAGGGAGTAGACCGAGCATAGCTTGAGCATCGCTCTAAAGATACTGGCAATAGTATTTAAGCTGGATTTTTGGTTTGGCCGAAATATACGGAGATATTTATGACCAACGCGTCTACTAACACAAACGACTACCCCGACCTGGCCGCAACCGTCCACCACGCCGGCGGCAGCTATCCGGTGGTGGCCGGTTGGGGCATCATTGACCAACTGGGCGACTACCTGACCGACCTGGGCATCGGCAGCCCGGCCTACATCATCACCGACGAAAACCTGATGAACCGCTACGGACGCCGCGCCCAACGCGCCCTGCAAAAGCGGGGCATCGCCGCCCATTGCTTCATCATCCCCCCCGGCGAACCCAGCAAAACCAACCGTCTGGCCCAAGCTATCTACGAATGGCTGGTAGCCCTGCGCGCCGAGCGCGGCCACGCCATCATCGCCGTAGGCGGCGGCGTAGTCGGCGACCTGGCCGGCTATGTGGCCGCCACCTTCCTGCGCGGCGTCCCCTTCGTCCAGGTTCCCACCAGCATGGCCGCCATGGTGGACGCCTCCATCGGCGGCAAGGTCGCCGTCAACCTGCCCCAGGGCAAGAACCTGGTGGGCGCCTTCTACCAGCCCAAGGCAGTACTGGCCGACGTTCAGGCCTTATCCACCCTGGGCAAGCGCGAGCTGTCCGAGGGTTGGGCCGAGGCCATTAAGCACGGCTTTATCCTGGACGCCGCCCTGGTGGACGTTTTCGAGGAACACGCCGAAGCGCTGCTGAACGTAGAACCGGAAATATCCACCGCAGTCATCCGCCGCAGTATGGCGATCAAGGCCGAGGTGGTCAGCCAGGACGAGCGGGAAACCTTGGGCATCCGCATCCTGCTGAACTACGGCCACACCATCGGCCACGCCCTGGAGTCCTCCACCGAATACGGCCGCTTTATGCACGGCGAGGGCGTCGCCATCGGCATGATGGGCGCCGCTCAAATGGCGCAAGAAATGGGCATTCTGGCCCAGTCGGTGGTTGACCGCCAATACAACCTGCTGCAACGCTTCAACCTGCCCACCGCCGCGCCCGGAGCGCCGGTAACCGACATCCGCCGGGCCATGTCCCTCGACAAAAAGGTAGCCGGCGGCAGCAACCGCTGGGTAATGCTGGAAGAAGTAGGCAAGGCAGTAGTTCGCCGAGACGTGCCGCCGGAGTTGGTGGAACGGACGGTGCAGGGGTTGGTGGGTATTGAGGGCTAACCGGAGCGGAGTTGCCTTAAATGGGCCAACAGAGCGTCAGTATCAGCTTTAAGGCGGCACTCCCAAATAGTGAACACCGTCCAACCCAAGGACTGCAACTCGGCTTGGTTGGCAACGTCCCGAGCCATATTTCGATCCAGTTTATTATCCCAATACTCTCGGTTAGTGGCCGGACGCCGTTGCCCGTGCTTGCAACTGTGCCCGTGCCAAAAACAACCCTGAACCAGCACCGCAGTCCGGTATTTCTTCAGCGCCAAGTCGGGTTTGCCGGGCAGTTTGCGGACATTTAGTCGGTATCGAAATCCGGCAGACCAGACAGCGCTACGGACATACCGCTCTGTCCCGGTGTCCCGGCTTTTGACCCGGGCCATCAGCGCAGAGCGGCGGTCTTTGGTCAGGAATTCTGGCATTGCTCCACCGAGTTTATTCTTACCCTGACTGGTTAAGCCTTGGCGGCGAGCGCAGATGTTTCCGTCGCCGCCTTGACCGGCAAATGCCGGTCAAGCTCTCCGATAAGATTCCGGCAACGGGGACAAGTCGCCTTTTCTATGCCGACGACTACCGGCTCACGCTCAGCCAGCTCTCCGCAAAGAGCCAAATCTGCAGTAATCGGAAACCGGAAATGAATATCCACAACCATCCTATGCCTGTTGAGATTTCTAGTAAAGGCTGGTTGCCCACCAAGTAAGGCCGGACAGCCCCCCTAAACACTGAATTGCACTGTACTACCCGTCCATGCCGAGCATATTCAGCATCTCCACGGCAGCGCCTTTCACCGCCGGAGCTTGGGTTCTGATTTTGTAATTTCCCTTGTTGTCCCCAACCACAATGTTGCCGTTCCAGATTTTTGCGCTTCGTTCCCAAGAAATGTTGTAGAAGGGCTGAAGCATTTGGCGCAACTCCTGCATCCACTCAGCCTCGTCTTTATGAGCGCTGGTAGCTTCCTTCAATGTTTTATGCGACACGATGCCCAAGGTAGTTAGGAAAGCTCCGTTCATGGGGACGTTTTGCCGTTGCCTGATGTCCTTGGTTCTCTGCACAACATCGGCCGCGTTCGGGCCTCCGGGCGGGGGGAGTTGAGCGATTTCATTCCAGTCGGGAACAACTTCAGTCATAATGTTCAAGAACGCGACCCGGGACTTGACCCAACGTTCCCGAGATTCTTTATTACTGAGGGCGGCCTCGGCTTGTTCCGTAAATTGGGGATCACCAGGGCTAACGTTGCCAGTTAAGCTGCTTTTTACAAACTGGCGGACTTGGTTAGATAGAAAGATGAACGGAGAGCTTTTCCCGATGCTAGTAGAGGTGGAATCGACCCTTCCTTTCAGCAGATTTACCCGATCGCTGATGTCCAGCACGGCGCGGTTGGCTGGCTGCCTGGTATCCCACACGGCAAGAAGGGATGGAGGCAAAGCCCTGGTCTTACCAGCGATAGATTCTAAAACTGCTTTGGCCATCGGCGCCGGCACAGCGTTTCCGGTCTGGCGGCGGGCCTGCTGATAGGAACCGGTAAGAAGGAATGACTGGTAACTGATTCGCTTTTGTTCTGATGCCAGACGGCCGGCGGTTCTATTTCGCTGATGCGCTTGGCCTTGCGGTTGTCCTGAATTCGCTGGTTAGCAATGTCGGAATTGTAGTCTCTTGTCCCGGTTTCATCTAAGGCAGCTTATCCCCACACCATATACAACCCCCTAGCCACCGCCCCCCAAACCGGCTATCATCTATACTCAGCCCACTCACCCAACTCAAACCGAGGAGCGCGACAAAAACCATGAAACTGGTTCTTTACAACGATTATCAACTGGGCGTAATCCAAAACGACCGGGTGGCGGACGCAATGGCGGCAGTGGCCGGCATCTCCTTTCGCCGTCCTATGGACTTGATGGATGAAGTCATCACCAATTGGGACACGATGCGCCCCAAAATCGAGGCCGCCATCGCCGGACAAACCGGCATAGCCCTGGACCGCGTCCGGCTGCGCGCTCCCGTTCCTAAACCCGCCAAACTGATTTGCGCCGCCGTCAACTACCTCGAGTTCGGCCAGCGCCAGCCCGCCATCCTGGACGCCTTCCTCAAGTCCCCCACCGCCATCATCGGCAACGGCGACACCTGCGTCCTGCCCCCAGCGCCGGCCTCCATCTTCCACCACGAGCCGGAACTGGCCTTCGTCATCGGCAAGACCGCCACCAAGGTCAGCCAGGAGGACGCCCTGGACTACGTCTTCGGCTACGCCAACTTCCTCGATATGTCGGCCCGGGGCCTGCAAGGGGCCATCGGCAACAGCTTCTTCCTCGGCAAATGCTGGGACACCTTCGCCCCTATGGGCCCGGCCCTGGTAACCGCCGACGAGATTGCCGACCCGCAGAACCTGCAAGTGCGCCTCTGGAACAACGACGACCCGCGCCACGACTTCCCCACCAGCGATATGGCCCACCCCATCCGGGAACTGATTTCCGAGTTCTCCCAGGTTACGACCCTGGAGCCGGGCGATGTAATTGCCACCGGCGTTAACCACCAGCAAATCGGCCCGGTGCAAGACGGCGACACCATCCGCATGGAAATCAAGGAACTGGGCCCGTCCCTGGTAATTCACATCAGCGACCCCGAGGGCCGGGAGTGGCCGCGGGGCATCGACGCCAGCTTTGGAGCCATGGTCATCGCCGGCGCCCCGGCCAACCGCCCGGTCTAGGGAAATTTCCCTGGCGAAGCCCCTAAGCCCCCTAGCCCCTAAGCCGGGACCCACCGAGTTTCTCGAAAAAGTTCGGTGCATCCCGGCGTTGTTGCGGTGAAAAAGCCGGTCAAAATAGGCTATACTGTGCCAATGTACGAAGCACTGATTAACTTCCTTCGCTCCTTCAGCGCCCAATACCCCTTGCCTTGGGCCTTGCTGGTTATGGCGGTGATTTCCGGCGCCGGCCTGCTCCTGTACGGTTTCTGGGAATTGACCCTACGCGGAGCCAGCCGGTTCCTCGGCGGCCCAAGCAGCCGGGCCGGCGCCCCCCCCGCCTCCGACCGACCCAGGCAATAGGCGCAACATGCTCTTTCCCAACGCCGACGTGGTAGTAAACCCGGCGCTGCTAGCGCTGCTGGGGCTAATTGTAGGCGCCCTGGGCGGCTTCTTCGGCGTGGGCGGCGGCTTCCTGATAACCGGCGGCCTGCTGGTATTCGGCGTACCCGAAATCTACGCCATCGGCACCGGCCTGACCCTGATTATGGGCTCCTCCATCATCAACACCCTCAAGCATCGGGGCTTGGGCCACGTGGACTTCCGGCTAGGTCTGCTAATGATCGCCGGCACCCTACCCGGCGTGCTGCTGGCCGAGCGGCTGAACAGCTCCCTGGAGGCTGCCGGTCGAGTAGGCAACGTCATCCCCTACGTTTACGTAGTCGTGCTGCTGGCCTTGAGTTCCTTCCTGATTTACGATTACCTTAAAACCCGCCGCGCCAGCGCCAGCCGCCCCCCGGGAACCGGCGAGGCTGTATCCACCGCCGGCCTAACCCGCCGAGTGCAGGCCCTGCGCATCCCGCCCCACTCCATAAAACTGCCCGGCCGTCCCGCTCTTTCCACCTACATCGCCTTGCCCGTGTCCCGCATCGAGCGCATCTCCGTCTTTGTCCCCATCCTGGTCGGCTTCGGCATCGGCTTCTTCGCCGGACTGCTCGGCGCCGGCGGCGGTTTCATCCTCATGCCCGTGTTGGTTTTTGTGCTGGGCATATCGACGACCGTCGCCATCGGCACCGATCTGTTTCAGGTTATCATCACCGGTTCCTGGGGAACCCTGCTTTACGCCTTGGGCAACAACGTTGACCCGCTAATGGCGCTGATTATCCTGACCGCAGCCTCCGCCGGTTCTCAAATAGGAACTACCGCCACCCGCTACGTGGACGCCGGTCGTATCCGCATTCTCTACGGCATTACCGTCCTCAGCGGCGCCCTGGCTATCGGAACCGGCCAGTTAGCTAAAACATCCCCGTCCCTAGCCTTCCTCTCCGCCATCGACGACTGGCTACTACTAGGCATCCCCGGCCTAATGTGCCTGATAATAACCGGGTTGATGCTTCGGGCAGCTCGGCGAAGACGCCCGGCATCCGGAGAATCGCTATGACCCAACCTTCCTTCTCCTTCCACCTCCGCCACCAGGACGGCAACGCCCGGGCCGGCCAGTTCGCCACACCCCACGGCGCAGTAGCCACGCCCGCCTTTATGCCGGTAGCGACCCAGGCCACCATCAAAACCTTGACCCCCGACGAGGTGGTAGCCCTGGGAGCGCAGGTAGTCTTGGGCAACGCCTACCACCTCTACCTGCGACCCGGCGTGTCGACAGTTCATCAGTTGGGCGGCCTGCACCGCTTTATGGGCTGGAACCGCCCCATCCTGACCGACAGCGGCGGCTTCCAAGCCTTCAGCATGGGCGCTCTCCGGCAGGTCGACGATGACCACATCCGCTTCCGTTCCCATATCGACGGCAGCGAACACCGCTTTACGCCGGAACTGGCGATCCTCAACCAGCAAGGGTTGGGCGCCGACATCATCATGTGCCTCGACCAGTGCATCGCCTACGGCGCCGACCGAGCCGCGGTGGAACAGGCTATGGCGCGCACCCACCGCTGGGCGCAAGCTTGCTATGCGGCCCACTACTTATCCCCAGCAACAGCCTACGCCGCCACCGCCCCAAAGCAGGCCCTCTTCGGCATCGTCCAGGGCGGAACCTTCCCCGACCTGCGGCGGCAATCCGCCGAGTATATTTCATCCTTGCCTCTTCCCGGCTACGCCATCGGCGGCTTGGCGGTGGGCGAGTCCAAGGCGCAGATGTACGCGACCACCGCCCTGGTAACCGACCGGCTGCCTGCCGATAAGCCCCGCTACCTGATGGGCGTCGGCTCCCCGGAAGACCTGGTCGAGGGCGTGGCCCAAGGAGTGGATCTGTTCGACTGCGCGCTGCCAACCCGAGTCGCCCGCAACGGAGCGTTGTTCACCAAGTACGGACGGGTCAATATCGCCAACCGCCGCTTCACCCAGCAGGCCACTCCTCTGGAGGAGGATTGCGACTGCTATGCCTGCCGCAATTTTTCGGCGGCCTACCTGCGCCACCTCTTCCGGGCACGGGAGGTATTAGGGCTGCGGTTAGCCAGCCTGCACAACCTTCGCTTCATCCTGCGCCTAATGGCCGACCTTCGCCAAGCCATCCTGGCTAACCGCTTCGCCCAATTCCGCAGCAGCTTCCACGACGCTTACCAACCCACCGACGAAACCATCCGCCGACAGCAAAAGGAGCGCTGGCTGGCCGCAAGGGGCGGGTAAAACCTGCCGCGGCGCCCAGCGTCAGGACAAGACAAGCGGTAGTCAGACCTCTAAAGTTTGCTAATCCAACCCTTTGAAAGAATATGAAGGAATGTTATGATACACAGCTACCGGGGCAAAACCCCAAAAATTCACCCCACCGCCTGGGTCAGCGAGTTCGCCTACGTGGTAGGCGATGTGGAAATCGGCCCCTATTCCAGCGTCTGGCCCGGTTCCGTCATCCGCGCCGACACCATCAAAATTACCCTGGGCGAATACGTGAACATTCAGGACAACTGCGTACTCCACGCCGACAGCGACGCCTTTTACGACGACTACGTTACCCTCGGCCACGGCGTCATCAGCCACGCCAAACACATCAAAACTCACTGCCTCATCGGCAACGGCGCCACCATCAACGACGGCGTAATCCTGGGCGAAAACTCCATCATCGCCAGCGGCGCAGTGGCCTTGGAACGACAAGAGTTCGCCCCCAACTCCTTCGTCCTGGGCATTCCCGCCACCGCCCGGGATGCGCCTACCAACGAACGGCACCACGCCATGATTCGGCGCACCGCCGAAAGCTACGCCCGCAAAGCCCAGCTGTTTAAGGAGGAAGGGTTAGGAGGAGTCGAAGTAGCGGAGTCAACCTAACTCCGTCCCACCGACAAAACCGTCCGCCGGCAGCAAACCGGCGCAGGTGGCAGCCAGGAAAAGCCAGGGCGTTCAAGACCACCGCTACTCCCCATGCGCCGGCGGGCGCCGTTCGTTTTGCGTCAACAATACTTAGGGACTTGCCAGGAATTATCCACCCAGACACAACCGCGCTTGCTGGCGGCTATCCTTAACACCGGAACACCGTCGACACCGGCAGTAGCCGCCTTCAACCTACTCTCGCAACCTTCCTTTAAGCCCTCCCCTCCTTAATCCAGTCGGCCAGCCGCTCCGCAATCATCAGGGTAGTTACGTTGGTGTTGGCGCGCACCACATCGGGCATCACCGAAGCATCCACCACGCTCAAGCCCTTCAACCCATACACCCGACAATACTGGTCAACCACCGCCAGCGGGTCATCGGCCGGCCCCATCTTGCAGGTGCCCGATGAATGCTGCTGCGTGGAGACATTGCGCAGCAGCCAAGCGTCCAGCGCATCGTCCGAGACCAAGTCCGCGTCGGTCGGGGTAATGCGTCCGGTGATAATGTGGGCAAAAGCCGGCGACTCGGACAGGCGGATACAGAGACGGACGGCCTGGCGCATCCGCTCCCGGTCGCCGGGGTTGTCCAGATAGTTATAGCTCAGCTCCGGCTGAACGTAAGGGTCATTGGCGGTCAACCGCAGCTCGCCGGCAGTGACGGCGTTCTCCAGCGCCGGCGCCATGCGGAACCCGGCAGCCTGGTCGGCGGCGCCCCCCCGGACATCGGCGAACCAACCGGGCAAGATTTGCATATCATTACGGGTCGATGAACCGTCGCTAGTATAGCGCAGAGCTACCTGACTCCAAGGAGTATCCGGGTCATCAAGATACTCCGCCTTTACCTGAAACTGAAGGGCAACCAGTGGATGATCCCGCAGGTTTTGGCCCACGCCGGGCAGGCTGTGAACCACCGGAATGCCCAAGCTTTCCAGCTGAGCCGATGGGCCAACCCCGGACAGCATCAGGAGTTGAGGCGAGGCGATAGCGCCCCCGCTGAGAATAACCCGTTCCCCCTCGATAACCCACCGGTCGAGGCCGCTGTCCACCTCCACCCCCACCGCCCGGTTGCCCTCAAAGAGAATACGGCGGACGGTTACACCGGCCCGGATGGTTAAATTGAGCCGGTGTCGAGCCATTTCCAGATAGGTAATAGCCGCGCTCATCCGCACCCCATCCACGTTGTTCATCGGGCGGGGGCCGACGCCGGTGGCATCCGGGTCGTTCATATCCGCCGATTCGGGCATACCAGCGTCAACGCAGGCGCGGAAAAAAGCTTCCTGCGTCGGCAGCCATTCCTCCCGCCGGTGGCGGCGCACCGGAATCGGCCCCTCGGCGCCGTGGAAATCACCGCCGAAATCCAAATCCGTTTCAATCCGGTTGAGATACGGCATTACCTCAGTAAAAGCCCATTCGCCATTGCCCCACTCTACCCAGTTGTCAAAATCCTCGGGCGCCGCCCGCAGCCACACCTGACCATTAACCGCGCTGCTGCCGCCAACCACCTTGCCCCGGGGCAGGTGGAAAGTGTTATCGTGTTCCGGGCGCGCCTTGGCCCGGTAGCCCCACATATGCGGCCCGGCGATAGCCCGGGCCGTGTTGTAGCCATACTTCACATCCGGCGGCAACCGCTCCAAGTCCGGGTAGTCCGGCCCCGCCTCCAGCAAAAGCGCCGAACAACCGGGATCTTCCGAAAGCCGAGTAGCCAGCACACTGCCGGCGGAACCAGCCCCAATGATGATAAAATCATATTTCATAACTTTACTTCCCTCTGGCATCCCTAATGGCTGGGCCTTCGCCGGTCGGCTGGCCGGAAGCACGGGATGCGCCCAAATACCCAAATACCCAAATACCCAAATACCCAAATAAATGTAGTCTGACCAGCCGAGAGCGTCAAGCCGGCCGGAGGCGCCGGTTGCTCCTGCCAAGTAACGCCCTAACCTCGTCCGACTCCCCCAAGTCCAACTCCTCAAAATGGATCTACCCGGAACCGGCCGGCCTCCAACATTGACAACCAGCCAAGGCAATCCTAAACTGACGCTATCGACTAACTAGGCTGACCGATCGCACCGACTCACCCTTTCCCCCATAGCGACCCCACCAGGAGGAAAATGAAAGCATCCTACTTGGGAGCGATGGGATACGCCGAGCGACATCTTTTCCCCGACTGCTGGCCCATTCCCCCAGCTTACCACGACCCGCGCCTTTCCGTGCAAAGCTACCAGGACGGCCTAGCGGAATGCGAGTTTGCCGAGGCGATGGGCTTCGAGTGGATTAGCTTTTCCGAGCATCACTACTCCGGACGCATCGCCACCGGCAACCCGGCGGTGATGGCCGCCGCCGTAGCCGAGCGCTGTAAAAAAGTCAAGCTGGCGATGCTGGGGCCACTACTACCCCTGAACAATCCGGTGCGGATTGCCGAAGAGATGGGCATGCTAGACAACATCTCCAACGGACGCCTCATTATGGGCTTTCTGCGAGGCACTCCTAACGAAGACCAAGTTTATGGCGTGAACCCGGCCGAGGGACGGGAACGGCTTTTCGAGGGCATGGATCTGATAATGAAGGCGCTGACCGAGCCGCAACCCTTCGCTTGGGAAGGCCGCTACTATCAGTTTCGCACCGTGTCCGTCTGGCCCCGGCCGGTTCAGCAGCCTCTGCCGCCGGCAATTATGGCTACCCGCAGCGATGACACCATCAAATACGCCGCCGATAACCAGCTGGGACTGGGCGTCTCTTTCGTCCCAGTGGAGCAGCTGGAGCGGATAACCGACAAGTATTTCAACTGGTGCCGGCAAGCCGGTTGGGAGCCAACCCCAGAACAGGTAGTTTACCGAGGCAGCATCTACCTGGCGGAAACGGACCAAGCAGCCCAGAACTGGCTGCATGAACTGCCCGGCGGCGAACCCCGCCGGGCCATCGCCTTAGACCCCCACGTCTCCCGGGTAGTTCAGGCGGCCCGAGCCGGCGAGGAGTTTGACCTGCGCCGGGTACTGGCCGGCAGCCCGCAAGGCGACGTAGTGGGCCGCTCCCTCGGCATCAACTTCCTGGGCAGCCCGGACACCATCGCCAACCAGATGAAAGCCTTCCACGACCGCTGCGGCGTCGGCGTAATGGACTTGTTCTTCCAGCAGCCCGGCCTAACCCACAGCCAGGTTATGCAAGAAATTGAACTGTTCGGCAAGGAAGTTCTGCCCCAAATCAAAGAGTTTTAGCCTGGGCGAGCCGTTCCGGAAAGGGAATCCTCGCCATCCGTGGGATTGATATGCCCAATACGACACCGCCGACACCGCCAACCAGCTTCACTCAACGCCGGATCGAAGCCGCCGGCCTTTCCGTCAACTGCCGGGAGGCCGGCGCCGGTCTGCCGGTGGTAATCCTGGAAAGCCTAGCCTGGGGTCAGACCAGATTCTACGACGCCCTGGCCCAACAATTCCACCTCTTCATCCTGGAACTGCCCCCGGCAAATGCTGCTGACGCTGTAAATGCTATAAATGCAGTAACCGCGTTAACCGGCCAACTGATCCACGGCCCTTACACCCTCATCGGCGCCTCCCAAGCCGCCAACTTGGCCCTCCAAATAGCCCAGCAAGACCCGGCCGCAGCGCAGTTAGAGGCTCTGATCCTAATTTCGCCTACCGCCGTGCGCCCCGCCGCCGATATCCTCTCCCTCCCGCCAGCGCAACTGGCCGACCTACTGCTGGCCCACCCGGAACAGGCAACCGACTTGGCGGGCCTACCCGACGGCGACGACCTGCCCCGGCTGCTCCTATCCGACGCCAATGCTGCGCAGATGGAGTCTCGCCTGGGCGAAGTGCGCTGCCCGACGCTGGTAGCCTTTGGCTCCCGAGACCGCCTGGTGGCCCCGGGAGCCCCCGCCGCCTACCGGTCCCAAATCCCCAACTGCCACCTATCCTTGGTCTATGACGCCGGCCACCTCATCGCCGCGGAAAGACCCGAAGCTCTGACCAACGCCGTGGCCGACTTCGTAGAAAACCGGGAAACCTTCGTCGTCAACCGCCAACCCAGCCTGATAAACCCATGAACCGAGGCGCCGCGCCAACACAACGGGCCACACCCCCAGAAATGGATTAACACGACCTTCTCCCTCCGGCGGCAACTTTGCTAACCTGCCGGGACCAGGGGGAGCGACCCTATCGACGCCTCTTATAAGCAGGTCCGAAAACAACCTGCCGGGACCAGCGGGAGCGGCCGCTCCTGAGCCGGCTGGATTCCGTCAGCAACTTGCAGTTGCGGCGCCCCGCTTGCAACGCCATCAAGGGAAGCGGAATGTGGAATGACTACCGCAGCAACGGTCCACAAAAGAAACACTGCCGAGATGACGCGGACGACGCCCCCTAAAGAAAGGGAGACCGTTAAGGTCTCCCTTTACCAGTTATTGACCGCAGTGTTCCGGCCAGCTTAGCCGATGGTACTACCAACCAACCGCTTGCCTCACCGAGCGGCCGCCGCCGGTTGATGCGCCAACAGAAAGTCGCGCACCTGGCTTATCGTCTGCGCCTTAATGTCCTCCGCCTCCTTCCAGGGATACACCGTAACCTCGGCTTTAGGCGCCAACTCCGCCAAGTCCATCGCCGCCTCATAGGAGTGGGACGGGGTATCATCAGGCATCACCAGCATCGGCGTCTGGCACGAGCGCGCAAAATCCCGCGACACGCTGTACGCAAAGTCCGGCTGAACCCGGTAAAGATTATGCAGATACTGCTCAATAACCTCCATGTTTACCTCAGGCCGCTGGGCGCATAGCTCCGGCCCCCAAGCATCCCGACCGGAGTTATACATCGAGTCCGGCGTGGCCCGCGCATGCCCGACCGGCTGGCAAAGTACGGCGGCCAAGACCCACTCGGGGGCCCGTTCCATGAGCTTCAGGGCAAAAGGCCCGCCGATACAGTAACCGATAAACAGAAACTCCTGAATGCCCAGATGGTCCATCAACCCCAGTTGGTCGTCGGCAAAGGCCCCCCAAGGGTCGTTGACCGACACTGGCCCGCTGGACTGGCCGCCAATAGCGTTGCGCTGGTCCATCGTAATACAACGAAAGTCGTTCTTGAACTCTTCCATCGCATTGAACACCTGTCGGGGCCAACCGCCGGCAACCGAGTTCAAGCCCCCGCCCGGGGTCGCCAACAACGGGAAGCCATCCCCAACCTCTTCATAGTAAATACGGACCTCCCCTCTTTCATAAAACGGCATCGCAACTTCTCCTTTAGCCGCCGCAACGGGATTTTGGAGCAATTGTAACCGGTAAGCCCCGGTTGTCAAGGCAAGACTTGCCATCCCAACCCTCGTGTTGACATCTACCCCTCCGCCCCCTAAAATAACCTCACTTAACAACCTAATGGGCCAAGGCACGTAGGGGAGCTTGGTTGAGCCAGGCTGAGAGGGCGGTCCGTCTGCCGCCGACCCTTACGAACCTGATCTGGGTAATGCCAGCGCAGGGAAGCGGCGTCTCTTGATTTACCTTCAGCCAAGCCGCCAAGCTCCTTGCTTTGGCGGCTTTATTTATTCTGCGGAGGTATATCATGACACAAACTCAGAATGACTTGGAGCTTCAGGGACAACCCTCCTTCCCCGCCAGCAAGAAGGTCTATACCCCCGGCTCCCGGAACGACATCCGCGTCCCCTTCCGCGAAGTAGCCCTAACCCCCACTTCGGGACGCTTCGGGCAAGAGGACAACGCGCCCCTGAAGGTCTATGACACCAGCGGCCCCTATACCGACGCCGACGCCAACCTGCACCTGGGACAAGGGCTGCCCGCCCTGCGCCGCAACTGGATTCTGGAGCGGGGCGACGTGGAGGAATACGCCGGAACGCCGGTCGCCTACCAAGGCAAAGACCGGGGCCAGCCCTTCCCCGGCCTGACCCGTCAGCCCCTGCGCGGTCGATCGGGACGCACGGTTACCCAGATGCACTACGCCAAGCAAGGCATCGTTACCCCGGAGATGGAGTTTATCGCCATCCGCGAGGGCGTTGACCCGGACTTTGTCCGTCAGGAAGTAGCCATCGGCCGGGCGATTATCCCCGCCAACGTCAACCATCCGGAAACCGAACCGATGATTATCGGCCGCAACTTCCAGGTGAAAATCAACGCCAACATCGGCAACTCGGCCATCACCTCCTCCATCCGGGAAGAGGTCGAAAAAATGCTGTGGGCTACCCGCTGGGGCGCCGACACCGTAATGGACCTGTCCACCGGGGCCGACATCCACACCACCCGCGAATGGATTATCCGCAACTCTCCAGTGCCGATCGGCACCGTGCCCATCTATCAGGCCCTGGAAAAGGTGGACGGCAACCCCGAAGAACTAACCTGGGAAATCTACCGGGACACCATCATCGAGCAGTGTGAACAAGGAGTAGACTATTTCACCATCCACGCCGGCGTGCTGTTGCGCTATGTGCCGCTGACCGCCAACCGGGTTACCGGCATCGTTTCCCGCGGCGGCTCCATAATGGCTGGCTGGTGCTTGGCTCACCACCAGGAAAACTTCCTCTATACCCACTTCGAAGAACTCTGCGAAATTATGCGCGCCTATGACGTGTCCTTCTCCCTGGGCGACGGGCTGCGCCCGGGCGCCATCGCCGACGCCAACGACGAAGCCCAGTTCGGCGAACTGCAAACCCTTGGCGAACTGACCAAGTTCGCTTGGGAACACGACGTGCAAGTGATGATCGAAGGCCCAGGCCACGTGCCAATGCACAAGATTAAGGAGAACATGGAGCGGCAGATTGAAGTCTGCCACGAAGCACCCTTCTATACCCTAGGGCCGCTCACCACCGACATCGCCCCCGGCTACGACCATATCACCTCCGGCATCGGAGCGGCGATGATTGGCATGTACGGCACCGCCATGCTCTGCTACGTTACCCCCAAAGAACACTTGGGCCTGCCCAACAAGCAGGACGTAAAAGAAGGGGTCATCACCTACAAAATAGCCGCCCACGCCGCCGACATCGCCAAAGGCCACCCCCGGGCCGCCGAGTGGGATGATGCCCTGTCCAAGGCCCGCTTCGAGTTCCGCTGGGATGACCAGTTCAACTTGGCCCTGGACCCGGACACCGCCCGGGACTACCACGACGAAACCCTGCCCGCCCAGGGAGCGAAAGTAGCCCACTTCTGCTCAATGTGCGGCCCCAAGTTCTGCGCCATGAAAATCACCCAAGACGTACGGGAATACGCCAGGAACCGGGGACTGGACCCGGAAAAGGCCATCTTCACCGGAATGGAGGAGAAATCCCAGGAGTTCAAAGAATCCGGGAGCAAGATCTACCAGAAATCGTAGCGAGCATAGCGGCGGCGGCCCCGGTATAACGCCGAAGGACGAGAATAGCCCCAAAATGGAACGGCCAAAACGGCCAACAGGATGCGGGGCTATTCCCGTTCATTCGTAGCTAAAAAGCCAGGAGTCTTGCGGTGGGAAACTTTAGTTGCCCCATAGAAGTTTTTTTCTGAAGACGGCAGCCGCTCCGCCACCGTCGAAGCCCTGGTGGACACCAGCGCCACTTACGCCGTTTGCCCAGTTCTTTGCTCCGAGACTTGGAATAAACCCCTAGTCGCCGGGTGGAAGCGAAGTTCGCCGACGGTTCGGTGATTGTGCGGAAACGTCCTAACGTCTTAATAGGAGTCATGTAATGCAAAAACAAGACCTAGGCGTCGCCATCGTCGGTTCCGGGCGCATCGGAACCCTGCGGGCCAATATGGCCTCTCGCCACCCCTCAGTGCGCTTCCTCGCCGTCTCCGACCTTGACCCGGAGCGAGCCGGTATGCTGGGCCAGCAGGTAAACGCCGACTTAACCTCCAGCGACAACTACCGCATCATCTCCGACCCGGAAGTGAATGCGGTGGTCATTTCCACGCCGGAACACGAGCACGTGGAACCGATTTTGCAAGCGCTGGAATTAGGCAAACCGGTCTTTGTGGAAAAGCCGCTGGCCCTGACCCTCGAGGATACCGACCGAATCGTCGCGGCGGCGGAGCGCACCGGGGTAGAACTGCGCATCGGCTATTCCCGCCGCCACGACCGCCGCTGGATGCTGGCGAAAGAGCAAATCGCCCAAGGACGATTGGGCGGCATCATCGGCATCCAGTCCCGAGTCTATAACTCCCGCGCCCACATGATGGAAATCCTGAAACGTTCCCCGGAAGCCACCCCAGTGCTCGACGCCCTAACCTACTACGTCGATATGGCCTGCTGGTATCTCGACGGCATCCGCCCAGTGGAAGTTATCGCCCGAGGCAACTACCGCCTCTACCAGGAAATGGGCTACGACATTCACGACGTAACCTGGGCCATCATCACCTTTGAGGACGGCTGCCTGGTCAACTTGGGCATCTGCTACGCCCTGCCCGCCAAGTACCCCACCTACGGTCAGAGCGGACGCTTTGAGGTACTGGGCGAGGACGGGGTTATCATCCTGGATATGGACAACAAGGACAGCTTCCTGTTCACCGACAAGGGCGTCCCCCACGCCTACGTCCCCGACCACCACGTCGACGCCTTGTTTATGCAAAGCAACTCCTCCGGGGACTGGGCTATGGGCGAATACTGGGGGCCGATCGCCAACGAAACCCGCTCCTGGTTAGACCACCTAGCCGCCGGAACCCCCTGTTCTCACACCACCGCCCGGGAAGGACGCCGCACCGTAGAGGTAACCCTGGCGATCGAAGAGGCCGCCCGCACCGGCCAGCCCATCGCCCTCTCCGGGCGGTAGGCGGCAGCGACCGCAACCCCGATGAACGCCGCCGAACCCCTGCTCGGCCTGCTCGGTCAAATATGGCATCCCCCGGCGGCCATCGTCCTGTTTGTCCTCGCAATCATTCTGTGCCTTCTCTTACGTAAATGGTTCCGCGCCCCGCCGTCAGATGGATACTGGTTTGATACGCAAGGCCAGCGCCGCTGCGAAAGTTGCCGGAATAGAACCCGGACTAATCATAAAGTCGCGTATTTCAGTAAGGGATCGGCCCGCCAAGCGGCGCGCCGCTACAAAACTAGGTTTGGCGCGCCCCAACACCCCTACCATAATTGCCCCCATGGCTTCTGGCACCTGACTACCCAAGAACCGAAACCCCGTTAAACCTCACCCCTAGCGCGCCCCGGCTATCGCCTCAAAAGCCCTTTAGCTTATCGCAGATCTCCTCATCCTATTCAGCGCCAGCGCCGATGTCCAATGCCGGATGAGACCAGCTGAGCGTCAACCTCCGACAAAGGACCGTCGCTTCTAATTCCCCTTTTCACCGCTACGCCGGATATTCGCCGGTATGCGGTCGACCTCGCTTGCCAGGGCAGCCGATCTTACCCCAACCGCTCCAGGGTCTGGTCTTCAATCCCCGGCATAATCCAGATAGGGCGAGTCGGGTTGTTGATAGTCAGGTCCGGGTCATTCATATCCAGACCCGACACCATCATCGGGGCCGTTTGCACATATTCAATTTCGCCGTTGACGATATGAAAAGGACGGTCGTGGCCCGGGTAGATCAGCTCCGCCTGCTCCACAATCCGGTCAATACTCTGCGTCGCCTCCTTCTCATTCCAGAACACCAGCGGGTTCTTGCGGGTCAGGGCCACGGCGGAATAGTGCAGCACATCGCCAGTTACGGCGCACAGACCCTGCGGCGTCTCCACCATTACCGAAATGCTGCCGGGCGAGTGGCCCGGCGTGTGCATCAGGGTAACGCCCGGCTCGATCACGTGGCCCTCTTCCACCTCTTCGATTTTGGGCTGAAACTCAATCATCGCCCCCGACCAGGCCGGCGTCGCCCAGTCGTTGCGGTGCGGCTTATGCGCATACTTCCGCTCCAGGGGATGCACCAGCATCGGGGCGTGCTGAAACAAGTCATAGTTCTGGCTGTGATCCCAATGAGCGTGACTCATCACCGTAAGGTCAATGTCCTCCGGCGTAAGCCCCCGGGCGGCCAGAGCATTCTCCAAAGCGGTGCGGCGCCCCACGTGGCCCACATCCACCAGAATACGCTTCTCTCCCTCAATCAACAGCACGGAGCAAAACCCCACCACTCCTACATCAGTACGCAAGGGGCTTCCGTGCAGCAACACACTAAGTTCCGGCATTACAACCTCCTCTCCTTATTCCGGGCTTCCCATATTCCTGGGAAAGTGCAGGTCTAATCGGTTGGCGTATTCCCTGGGGGTTCCGCCAAACGGATTTGAGTGTATTGGAATCGCTGCCGGTTGTCAATTTGGCCGATACCCGCAGATCCAACTGCCGGGGCCGGTTTCAGACCCCTCCCTACCGGAAGGTTCGGCCAGCCCCGATTGCCCTCGGTTGACGATAGCTAGGGATAATGCTAATGTTCAGCCATTACAAGTAAGGAATAGATTGGAGGGTACGCTATGCCAAGGATGACCGGAGCCAGGTTCGTGGCGGAAACTTTTAAGGGCTATGGCCTGACCCACGTATTTTACGTGCCGTCAATCGCCCGCCGCATACTGGCGGAAATGGAAATAGTCGGCATTGAACGGGTGGTTACCCACGGGGAAAAGGCGGCGGTCTATATGGCCGACGGCTATGCCCGCGCCGCCAATGGCCCAGCCGTCTGCATGGCCCAATCGGTCGGCGCCGCCAACTTGGCCGCCGGGCTGCAAGACCCTTTCTTGGGCCTCTCCCCGGTTATCGCCATCACCGGCCACCGACCCCTGTCCCACCAGTATCGCAACTCCTACCAAGAGATTGAGCACTTTCGCCCCTTCAGTTCCACCACCAAATACAGCGTGGCGGTGGACACGGTGGAACAGTTGCCGCACCTGCTGCGCCAAGCCTTCCGGGAATCCACCTCTGGCTCCCCCGGCCCGGTCCACCTCGACTTTATGGGCATTCAGGGCGAGGTTATCGAAAACGGCGAGGCCGACCTGGAGGTGATTATCGAAGAGGACTTTATGCAGCGTTCCTCTTTGCGCCCAGAGCCGGGGACGGCGAAAATACGGGATATGGCGCAAGTTCTGGCCCAAGCCCGCCGTCCGGTGATTATCGCCGGCGGCGGAGTTACCTCCTCCGGCGCCCAGTCCGAGGTGGTGCAATTGGCCGAGATGCTCCACATTCCGGTAGCCACCTCCCTAAACGCCAAGGGAACCATCCCGGAAAACCATCCTCTTTCCGTCGGCGTTTGCGGCGCCTACTCCCGCTGGTGCGCCAACCGGGTGGTAGCCGAGGCCGACCTCGCGATATTCATTGGCAGCCACACCGGCAGCCAGGTAACCCTGGATTGGCGCATCCCTCAGCCGGGTACGCCAGTCATCCAGATTGACATCGACCCTTCGGAACTGGGCCGCAGCTATCCGGTCCAGGTAGCCTTGCAAGGCGACGCCAAGGCTACCCTGAGCCGCCTGCTGGAGGCCCTGGAACCCCTGGGGGCGCGTACCGAATGGGTCAATCGGGTGCAGCAGTTGGTTCAGGAATGGCGAGACGAGGTGGCCCCAGACTTCCAATCCGACGCCCAACCTATTCGCCCGGAACGGCTCTGTCAAGAGTTCACCGATAACCTGCCCTCGGATGCGATGCTCGTTTCCGACACCGGCCACGCCGGCATCTGGACCGGCGCCTACATCGACCTAACCCACCCGGACCAGGGTTTCATCCGGGCCGCCGGCTCCCTCGGCTGGGCCTTGCCGGCCGCGCTAGGCGCCAAATGCGCCATCCCCAACCGGCCCGTGGTGGCCTTCACCGGCGACGGCGGCTTCTGGTATCACATATCCGAGTTGGAAACCGCTGCTCGCTATGGGATAAACGCCGTCATCGTAGTCAACGACAACCGCTCGCTGAACCAGTGCCGCGTCGGGGATGAACGGGTATATTCCAACTACCCCGGCGGCGATTCCGCTTCGATGTGGCAGTTCAACGACGTGGACTTGTCCCAAGTGGCCGAGTCCATGGGCTGCTTTGGCATCCGGGTAACCGACCCGGCCCGCATCCCCGCCGCCATTGAAGAAGCCCTGGCTTCGGGCCGTCCGGCGGTGGTGGACGTAGTATCCGACTGGGACGTAGTAGCCCCGCCTCCCTGGGGCCCCTAAGCCTGCAGCCTCACCGGCGCCTTGACTACAACTACCGGCGGTAGGCCAATAAGCAACAGCAAAGAAGCCGCGCTTAGCGCGGCTTCTTTTTAGGCGTCGGCGATATTCAATGCTCGGCGATGAGTTGAAAAGCAGCTCCTACACCTGTCGCAATTTGGGGTCTAGCGTATCCCGAAGCCAGTCGCCAAACAAGTTGAAGGCAATCACGGTGAGCATAATAGCTATCCCCGGCAAGGCGGACACCCACCAAGCCGTATCTACATACTCCCGACCGCCAGATACCATGCTGCCCCAAGCCGGCGTAGGCGGCGGGATGCCGGCCCCCAAGAAACTCAGCGAAGCCTCCACGATGATTACCCACCCCACCTGAAGCGTCAACAAAACCAACAACGTATTCACCGTATTGGGGAACAGGTGAAAAACCAGTATCCGCAGGTTGGAACATCCAGAAACCCGGGCCCGCGCGATGAAGTCCCGTTCCCGCAGAGCCAACACCTCCCCACGAATAACCCGAGCGTACCGCGCCCATAAAACCAGGGCAATAGCAATCACCACATTAGCCATGTTCGGCCCAATGGTAACCACCAGCAAAATCGCGAACAGAATAATAGGGAACGCCAGCGTACTATCCGCGCTGCGCATCAGCGCTGCGTCCAGCCGCCCGCCAAAGAAGCCGGAAACCAGCCCAATTGCTGTGCCTAAACCGCCGCCAATTAACAAGGTAAAGCCGGCCACCAGCAGGGAAATCCTTCCTCCATACATCAGCCGAGTCCCCAAATCCCGTCCCAGCGCATCGGTGCCCAAAGGATGCGCCCAAGAACCCCCTTCCTGCCAAACGGGAGGCGTAAGACGGTCTGCTAAAGAAGGGGTCGTGGTGGAATAAGGACTAAGCAACGGGGCAAAGACGGCAGTAAACACCATAAACAAAATTATAGCGAGCGGTATTACCGGCGCACGGCGCACCCGCCGTAGGGCCAACCAACTCCGCCCCAGCAATGCCTGGCCGCCCGCTGCCGTCGTGCTTAACGTCGCCAAGGTATCAAACTCCTCGTCAATTGTATCTGATACGCGGGTCAATGTAAGCGTACAATATGTCCACCACCAGATTTACCGAGATTACCACGGCCGCAATCATCAGTACCAGACTTTGCAGCACCGGAAAGTCCCGCCAGATGATGGAGTCGTAAACCAGCCGGCCCAAGCCAGGCCAAGCGAAAACCGTTTCCACCAGGATGGCTCCAGTTACGAAAGCGGCCAGATAGGTCCCGCCAAAGGTCAACACCGGAATCAAAGCATTCTTAAAAGTATGTTTCCATACTATCTTCCACTCAGGCAAACCCTTAATCCGGGCCATCTTGATGTATTCGCCATCCAACGCCTCCAGCATACTGGACCGCAACAGCCGCATTATGGCCGCCGCCACAAACCATCCCAGGGTAAAGGCCGGCATTAGATAGTGAGTAATACCTCCGGTACCCGACGCCGGCAGTAAATCGAACTGCACCGTAAACAACTGGATGAGCATTATCCCCAGCCAGAACTGGGGCAGCGATTGGCCCAGCACCGCAATCAACTTGGCCCCGCCGTCGAAGAAAGTATCCCGCTTTACCGCCGCCAGCACCCCTAAGGGCACGCCAATCACCAGAGTTACGACCATCGCCGCCAGCCCTAACCTGACCGAGTTAGCAACCTTCGGCCCGATTACTTCCAGCACCGGCCGCTTGGCCTTGATGGAGTTGCCAAAGTCAAACTGGGCCGCATTGCTGATAAACTCCCAATACTGGATCGGCCAAGGCTGATCTAACCGAAGGGAGGCGCGCAGCAGGTCTTCGGCCTCCTTAGTGGCATCCGGGGGCAACAAGATAATTACCGGGTCGCCGCTCACCCGTCCCAAGGCGAAAATAATCATGGACAGAATTAAAAGGGCGATGACCGATTGGCCGACCCTCATTACAATGTAACGCTGCATTTATTCTCTGTACCTTAATCCGGTAGCGGCAGCCGTGGGGCCTTTCCAGTTCCAGATCCGGTTCAGGCCCCTTGCGTTTCCTCAATCTTTAACTAGCGGGGCCGGGGCGCTTAATTACCCCTCTGCAAGAGGAGTGGGGCGCAGGAGAAATCGAACCCAATAACCAAGCTAAAAAACCGGATGGCCGCCGAGCCCTCTGCTCGCCCGACAGCCATCTCATCTCAATCTACCCTGCTTAAATAAAGGCTACCTCAGGTCGGGGAAAATCAAACTGTCCATGTTCTTGTCGTAAGAATCCCGCCCCGTATCCCAGTAGGTTATCTCCGGTATCGTCGCAAACGGGGTATCCACTTCGAACAAGGGTATTCCATAATAGTCGGCGTGCAGGAACTGCTGCATCTGCCCAATGAGACCCTTGATCTCCTCCACATCCGTCGAGGCGAAGGCCGCATCCATCAGCTTATCAAAGCCCGGATTCTTGTAGGTAGTGTAAGGAGCTCCGGAGTACTCCAACGCCCGGGTGATGCTGAGAATCTCCGCCGGCGCCGCCCGGTTCGTCGTCCCCCAAGGGCCAACCCAACCCCCGCCCAAGTCCCAGGACCGGCGCATACTCCGCAACGTCCCATATTCGGTAGGCTGGAAGTTAACCTTCACCCCCACCGCTTCAAAGTCCGCTCCGATCGCCTCAATCATCCGCGGAAACTCCGCAATCCCGCCAAAGGGATATATCGCCAACTTGATTTCCAGCGGCTTGTCCTCGCTGTATCCCGCATCCGCCAACAACTGCCCAGCTAACTCCGGGTCGTAAGGGTACGAACTGAGGCTCGGGTCATATCCGCTCTCCGCCGCATAGCTCCCCATCGGATACAAGGTGGTACTCCCCTTGCCCAGGAAAATATGCTCCAGAATCGCATCCCGGTTGATCGCCTTGTTCAGCGCCTCCCTTACCCTTACATCCTTGAAGGGGTTCCCTTCCTCCCATTGCTGGAAGAAGTAAGCCCCCATCAAATCCGCCCGCTCCTTATAGAAAATGTTGAATCCATCCTCCGCCAACGAAGCGACCCGCTCCCGGCTGGTGTCAATCACGTCCGACTGCCCCGACTTCAGCATCGCAATCCGCGTGGTTTCCTCCGAAACCCCCAGGAAGGTGATGGTTTCATACTTGGGAACTCCCCCTCGAAAGTGCGCGCCCTCGATAGCGTCCACCTGGACCGAAGCTCCCAATACCTGGTCCTGGAACATGTATGGGCCGCTACCAATAGGAGCCTTGGCGAACTCCTGCTCGCCTACCGCCTCATAATGAGCCTTTGGCACGACCATCCCCTCGGTGCCGCGCACTCCGGAGAAAATCCAGGGAGCGAATAAACACAGGGTATGGCAATGAATTTCGAAAGTGCTCGCATCCGGCGTCTCATACTTCTCCAACAGGGGAGTCAGCTCCCGAATGAAGGCCGTCTGCGAGTCGTCCTCCGCCACCTCCATCGCGCTGAACATCACATCTGCCGACGTTACCTCTGTCCCATTATGAAAATTGACGCCGGAGCGCAGGTTGATGGTGTGTATTTTCCCGTCCTCCGTCATCGACCAGTCATACGCCAAACCAGTATCCTCGCTGAAGGCGCCCTGGGCATTGGAACCGATGACCACGTCGTACATCGTCGAGTTGATGTCCTTCCCCCCAGCGTTGACGTTACTAGCCTTAGGATAGATGCCGTCGCTGCCCATCGAGGTGTAGGTAATTCGCAAATGCCCCACCGCCTCGGTGGCCGCCACCGGAGCCGGAGCCGGGGTGGGCGTGGCTACCAAAATCTTGTCCACTTCCACCTCTCTGATCCGCTCCTCAATCACGGTCTTTTCCACCTCAACTTCCCGGATTACCTCCTTCTCCACCGGAACTTCCACTTCAACTTCCCGGATTACCTCCTTCTCCACCGGAACTTCCCGGATTATTTCCTGAGGAGCCGCCGAGCCGCAAGCCATTATAAACGCCAGCAGCCCAACCGCGCCGGTCACCAACAGATGATAAATGCTTGGACGATAGCGAACCATTTGACTCTCCCTCTTCAATTTCATTTGTGGGGTTGGTGGGGCTATATGATAAAAGATAAGTTCCTTGAATATGCCAGCAACTCCGCGCATCCGGCGCAAATCCTCCATATCCGCCGCCCAAGACCCTTTCCCTTTAGATTATGCCCGTCGCAACCGCAAGTCTGGCATCTGGAAATCCGGCTTGGGAAAACCGGAAAACTCCCCAACTCGGCCGGACCCGGGCCTCGGCGCTCAAGGAGTGGCGGAAAGGACAGCCAGGTTGCCCTTCCTTCCGCCAACTTATACTCCGATGGCGCCAGGGTGTCAAGCGTTGACGCCCCTCCCATCAACTCGCTTGACAAGGGGGGGCCCCAGCGCGCCACCGGATAATCCGACGGTTATTAATACTTGGTCACCTTCGCTATCTCAAACGTTCTGACCCAGTACTCGCCAGTGATATAGCTCCAGCCGGTGGCATAATTTTTCTGAATGTCCTCAGCAAACTGCTTGCGAAGATTACTGTTTTCATACCCCTGCAAGTCCTCTTCCGTCCGCCAAACACTCATCGAAACCGCCTCGTCCTCGCCGTCTATCCCCCGCAAAACGGAGCGGCTCAGCAACCCGCCAATCTGATTGCTAAAGGGGAAAACCTTTTCCAGGTAATACCTCTCATACTCCTCCCAAGCGCCGGGCTTGAGATGTCCCCATACCATCCTTACATACATTCCCGCTGTCTCCCTACTAGAATAGTCCGATAAGAAGTCGGTTGGTCGGTCGGTTGATCAGTCAATCGGTCGGTCAGAACTGGTGGTTAGATCGAACTCGGCCGGCAACTAACCAGCCCAGTAGTTCATCGGCGCCGCGCCAAATGCCAAAAGCCAAAAGATCGATTACCCCGCCAGCCTCCCGTCAGGGCAGCAAAATACAGGTAACCGTATTAGTAACCCCGTCAATAGAACGTATGCGGTGACGCAATACGGCGGTGATGTCTTCCTGCGTGTCCGCTTCCAACTCAATGACCGCATCGTAAGGCCCCAGAACCTCTTGTACCACCGCGCCGGGCAACTCCTTCAACCGATCAATTACCGCCTGAGTTTTGGACGGCTCCAAGTTTAACAGAATGTACGCATTGACGCTCAAAGCTTAACCTCTCGCTTCTCAACTCAATCCGGCAATAAAGCGCAACCGGCGCTTCCACGCGCATGAAGTATAGAGTATAACCCAGAAGATGAACATACCAGCCCCGCAATACCGCTATAACCGCTGGTATAACCGTTGACAACCGGCCAGTGGAGCCCCGGACTAAGAATCCCCTTCCCTCAACTCCCGCTCCGCGCTGATGGTCAAGTGCGTAAGCGTTTCAGAATAGCGGTTAGAAAACAACCGGCCAATAGCGGCATAGATTCTCATGCCAATCTCCGGCTCCCGGGAACAGAGCATCAGCAGTTCGGAACGGGGAATTGCCAACACCTCCATATCGGTCAAGGCCTCGCCGGAGGTAATCAGCGTACCGGAACCCAGCAGCGTCGCCAGCGGAAAAGCCTCGCCCGGCTGGGCAATCCGCACCGAGATTTCCCCCACCTCGGAATGGGTGGTCAGGTGCGCTTCTCCCTCCAAAATCACAAACAGATGCTCCCCCAGTTCGCCGCCGACGCCCATTTTCTCTCCGGCGGCAACCTGGCGCCGAGCGCCCACAGCCACCACGCGCTCAATCTGCTCCTGAGCCAAGTCGCTAAAGACATCAATCTGACGAAAGACCCGGTTATCTTCGCCCGGTGGTTCTCCCCCGGCCCTCGCCTCTACCGCCACCCGCTCCTCCAGTTCCCGGGCGCCAAACACCCGTACCTCCGTCTCTGCCCGGCGTTGCACCTCCCTAGCGATGCTCCGCTTGACGTGCCGGGCCAACAACTTGCGGTCATGCGTGTACATCGCAATCAAGCCGACCTTTTCCCGCTCCGCCGAGCGCACAATTCCCTCCGCTACCGAATTAGCCACCTCAACCTCAAAACGCCATTTCCCGGCGCCCCAAACCTGCTGACGCACCACCGCCTTTAGGTAGGCTATCGCTTCATAGCGGTCAGCTTCCTCCTGCTGGCTGCCCAGGATGATATGCCCCCCCACCATTTGGGTTCTGGTCGGCGGAATAACCTGAAGCAGAATAACCTCGCCCTCCTTGCCGATTTCATCCTTTACCAAGGGGAACACTTCCTCCGCTTCCTTGGAACCATCCAGCGGTATCAACACTCTGTCGTACATAGTCGCCTCCTTGACCCCAAACCGGAATCGCTGAAATTGACCGGGGCCGAACCCCTTTAAAGGCCGCCGCCCATCCCGATTCCCACTATATACTAACGAATTTAGTATATAGCTGATGGGGCGGATAAGTTAACGCAAGACCCTCCTCTCACCTATGCAACTAACGCCTCATCTATCTCATCCATGCAACGGCAACGGCGTCAGCCCCGCCGCCGCTTCAGCCTCCGCTTCCGGAGCCATCTTGCGGACCAACTCCCGATCCAATTCAAACATATCCGCCGCCTGCTGCGCGCCGAGCGACCGATACTGCCGGGCCCGCTGGCTGCGGTAAACCTGCCCCTTGAAACGAGCGAGCGACCGGTCCAAGCTGGCCGCGGCCGCGTTCACCGCCCCAATGGCCGAAGAACCCCGCCGCTCCACCCGAATTACGACGCCTTTAACCTTCAAGGAAATCCGCGCCAGGATACGCTCCTGGTGAGAACCGGCCGGCTCGGAAACTATCTCAACCACCGCAGCGGTCGCCGCTGGCAGATGACGGCCGACTTGCCCCAACTTGCGGGCGATGTGCGTTTGAAGCCGCTGGCTTATTTCCAGGTTCCGCCCCTCTATCTTTAACTCCATTATAACCCTCCCCCCTTCAAATTGGATAAGGCGTTCGGTAGAAGCGCCGGCGTAATCAAGCCAGCGGCAAAGGAATGGCGGCAAAGAATCAAACATCAAGGCGGCTAGCCCGCCAGCCTAGCGCCGGTACGCCTGACGCCTACTACCCCAAAGACCGGACGCCGCGAGCCTAATTGCGGCTTAAGAGGACGTTAACGTAAACAGAGGTAGTTTCGATATACCGGGATTGCGGCACAAAGGCATCGGCGCCGTTGAACAGAGCCGCCGCAGTATCCGTCTCCCGCCCGGAGCCTACCAGGAGAATCGGCGCTGACGTCAGACAGCGGATGGCTCGAAGCAAGCAGACGGCATCCGCGCCGGCATGGCTGACGCTAATGATGACCACACTGGGAGCATCCTCCAGGACATGCTTAATCCCGCTGCGACTCTCCGTGGCCTCGATAACCTCGAAAACCGTCCCGCGCAGGGCGTCAATTATGCCGGCGCGTCCCCGGCATTTACCAATTACCAGCGCCCTCGGCTTCAGTTGCGTCACCATAACACCCTCCCCAAGAGCGATATTAAGCAACCATTTAGGCAGTCAATTACTCCGATACAACAATATATTCATAGTTTCAGGCATTAGTCAACATTGTGCCTTAATTCACTATGTTTATCGTTATATTCAATAATTATTGAGGTATTTTATCTACTCTATCTCTAATATGCGCCGAAATACGAAATCCACGCAAAGCAATCGGCCCAGTCAGATCTCTCCGCCGCCCGGCGGGCGAGAAAGAAAATAAAATATACAGAGGCAAAGGCCTGGCGGAAACCCTTCCATTCTTGTGAAACCGCGCCCCGATGTAATAGTATTACCCGACAGCCCGCAAGAATAACCCTACAGAGCGTTTTGAAGGGAGCGATTTGAAATGGAACCAAAGCCGGTAAACATTTATGAATACGAGGAAATTGCCCGCGCCAAACTCGGCCAGGGAGAATATGACTTTATCGCCGGGGCCGCCACCGACGAAATTACCCTGCGTCGCACCCGCGCCGTCCTGGATTCGATAATCATGAAACCCCGGATGCTGGTGGACATCAGCCAGCGGGATTTAAGCGCCACCGTGCTCGGCCAGAAAATCAGCTTCCCGGTAATGCTGGACCCCGCCGGCAACCACCGCGCCGCCCACCCAGACGCCGAGTTGGCCACCGTCCGCGCCGCCGGCGCCGCCGGCACCCTGATGGCCCTCAGCGCCCAAGCCTCCCGCACCCTGGAAGAAGTGGCCCAAGCCGCCACCGGCCCCATCTGGTTCCAGCAGTATTTTTTCAAGGATAGAGGCCTGACCCTCGAAATGGCCCGCCGGGCCGAGGAGGCCGGCTACTCCGCCCTGTGCCTGACCGTCGACGCCAAGGTCAAGCCCAAACGGGAGCGCAACATCCGCAACGACTACCAAGGCCCCGCCTCGCCCAACTATGCCGCCGACCTGAACCTCGCCGCCAGCAACTGGAGCTTCGGCCTCGACGCCCCCACCGGCGCCAATGACATCCGCGACCCAGCCGCTGCCTGGGAAGACCTGGACTGGCTGGCCGCCAACACCCGCCTGCCCCTGGTCGTCAAGGGCATAATGGTCGCCGAGGACGGCTATCAATCCGCCGAACACGGAGCCAAAGCCGTCATCGTTTCCAATCACGGCGCCCGCTACCTGGACACCACCTTCGCCACCATCGAGGTCCTGCCGGAAGTGGTGGATGCCGTTGACCGCAAAATCGAGGTTTACCTCGACGGCGGCATCCGCCGAGGTTCCGACATCTTCAAGGCCCTGGCCCTGGGCGCCCGGGCCGTGCTCATTGGCCGGCCCCTATTCTGGGGGCTGGCAGTGAACGGCGAGGACGGCGTGAAGGCGGTGCTGGAGTTGCTGCGAGACGAACTGGACGCCACTATGGGTATGTGCGGCAAAACCACCGTGGAAAGCATCGACCGGGACTCCCTCGGCGGCCTCTCCCCTCTCCTATCCCTGTTTCCTGCGGCGCCCCAGCTCCGATAACCCCTAACCCTCGCCCAGGAAACGCTCCGACGACCCCCGATGCCGGTACGGTCAAACTCACCATACCGGCATCCCGTTTCAGCCCTCTCCCCCAGCATAGCGGGGTCAAGCTTTTCGCTTCCCCTCTAAAGAGCCAGTCAAAGAGCCGGGATTATCTCGTCGCACAACAGCGACAGCGCCTCGTCCACCTCCGGCCCCAGTTCAGAGAACATCAACTGCCCAAAACCCTGCTCCCGGGCCGTATCTCGCACCTCCAACATCCGCTCCAGGCAATCCCCCGGCGTCCCGGCAATAAAAATAGCGTCAATCATCGCATCGGTTACCAGATCGTCAAACCCCCGCCCGGTAGCGCCGCTTCGGTCCGCCCGGTCCAGCCGCTCAATATCGGGTAAGGCCACGCCCAGCCGCTGAATGTCCTCCGGCGTATAACCCTGCCGATACATATTCAAGACGCGCCGCCCAGCGCTCTCCTTAACAAACCTCCGGGCCGCCCCGCCGTCTCGGGACAGAGAAATCTTAATCTCCGCCACTTTCGGAGCCGCTTCCCGACCTCTTTGCCCCGCCGCCGCCCGCTCAAAAGTTTCCAGCAGTTCGGGAACCCGCCCAGTGCGGAGCGCCGCTACATAGTGCCCCCCGAAGATTAACCCGTCCATGTGTTCCCCGCCCACCGCCATCCCCAAGGGACCATTGCTCCCACAGTAGAGCCGAACCGGCGACGCCGGGCTGAAGTTCAGCCGAAAAGCGGCGCCCGGGTTGAAGTTGTAGTAAGAACCCAGATTTGGATAGTCGGCAAAACATACCGCTTCCCCCCTCAGCAGCCGCCGCAAACTCTGCGCCGTTTCCCGCAGCATACTTACCGGCCGGGGCGTGCGGATTAGGTTAGGCGTCCGCGGATTGCCCCGGCCCAATCCAATACTCAACTCCCGCCCCCCCATCAACTCGCTAAGGGTCGCAATCATATCCGCCAAATCTACCGGGTTGCGAAAATACTGGACGGTTACCGCCGTACCCAACTTAATCTTCAGCCGGCAAGCCAGCGCCGCCAGGGTTACAAAGGCCTGGCGACTTCTCAAGTTATCCGTAACCCAAAGCTGGGCCACCCCCTTCGCCTCCGCTTCCCCGGCCAGCTCAACCAGCTGGGGCAAGGAAACGTGGGCATAGGTAGGCAGGTGAAACTGAATACCGACTTCCAACTCAGACATCTTCCCTCCGTCCTCAATTCTGGACTTACCCGAATCAACAACAAGATAAACAGGACCACCGGTATTCTCAATAGGCGTCGGCCTCTCCGACCCCCAAGCTCCCCGGCGCTGAAAAGGCCGAATAGTTTCTTTAGCCCCCTAACCCGGCCCCCTCCCGCAAATTCTGTGCTATATTTACTGCAACAATCCTTACCCCATCAGCTGAACGGAGGAATGTAATGGCGACCAAGCGCAAGGGAGAAAAGTATTGGGGAGAAGAACTCCACGTCCCCCTGTCCGCCGACGGGCAAGTATCCGCCTACGTCTGGCCGTTGCGGATTCTTACCATCCGCGAGCGCGGCTGCGGCGGGCCGACCATCGGCGTTGATGTCGGCAACGAAGAGGTGCTCCGCTTCGACTGCCACGACGATATGGGCCACTGGCACAGCGGCGGCTACGACCGCCTGGGTTCGCCCGGCAACTCCCAGCGCCCCTTCCCCGACGGCCTGAACCAAGTTCCAGAACAAATAGCCTGGTCCTTGCAGCGCATCCGGGAGCAAGTCGGGGAACTGCTAACCCAATCGGAACACGCCGAGGCCGCCCAGCGGCTGGAATCCCCCCTGGTCGAAGCCGGGCTAATCAACCTCAAAAACCACCTGGAAAAAACCGCCTACCTGCGCGGCCGGGCCATCGCCGACAACCTGATCGCCGGCTAGGGTTAACCCCAGCTTCTCCCCTCACCCCCCGCTCTCGGCCCTCTCCCCGGGAGAGGGGGGCATCCTTAAATACCCAGCAGCGACATGCAATTGCTTTAAGTGCAAAATGACGCTGAAGGGGCATCCCTAAATACCCAGCAGCGACTCCAGGTTCCTCCACAGAATCGCCTCCTTCTCCTCCTGGGTCAGGCTCGCCAACCCCAGCGTCCAGGACACCGGCCAGTCAATCTGCATATCCGCCGGCCAGTCGGTCCCGAACACCACCCGGTCAACCCCGACGCAGTCAACCAAATAGCGCAAGTCCGCCTCGCTGTGGGTCAGACAGTCATAATAAAAACGGTTCAAGTAGGCGCTGGGCGGCTGGGAGATATTCATCCGCGCCTCCGAGCGCACCTGCCAACCCCGGTCCATTCGCCCAATCCCGTAGCAGGTATAACCGCCGCCATGACAAAGGCAAACCCGCAAGTCGGGATACCGATCCATCACCCCCCCAAAGACAAAGGACGCAAAGGTAACCGCCCGGTCGGCCAAATTGCCAATGGTGTTGGACAAGTGATAACGGCTGTTGCGCCGGCTGACCACCGTGGGGCCGTCCTGGTGAATCAACAACACCGCGCCCAACCGCTCCGCCGCCGCCCAAAGCGGAAAGAACTCCGGGTCATCATAGGTCTTACCGTTGACATTATCGCCAATCATCGCCCCCTTCAACCCCAACTCCGCCACCGAGCGCTCCAGTTCCGCCACCGAGGCCGCCACATCCTGCATCGGCAGGTTCGCCAGGCCAGCGAAACGGGCCGGATAGTCCTTGGTTAATTGGGCCACATAATCGTTGCACTCCCGGTCCATCCGAACCACCGTATCCAGGTCGCCATCATAGGAATAAAGAAAGGAGTGCGTGGACAAAACGTGAACGTCCACCCCCAAGGAATCCATATCCTTTATCCGCTCCTCCGGAGTCCACATCCCCCGCGGCGTATAATCCCCAAACCGGCGGGCCACCTGTTCGGCGCTGAGACCATAATAAGCGGTTCCTTCCCGCATCGCTTTCAAGCACCCTTCCGGGGTGATATGAGCATGGATGTCAATACTGCGCATCGCCATTCCTCTCTCATCTATTATTTCTCGTCCATCGCTGGCTGGAGCGGGTCGTCAAACCAAGGATTTAATGGTAACCAGTAAGTTGGTATTGGCCATAGGCCCCTCGCGCCTATTCGTGGTTACCAAACCGCCGCTACCATCACGCGCTACTTTATTGCCCCATCCCACATCGCTGCGACCTAGCTAATAAACTTCCCCCTCTCCGCCTTCAGCCTACGAGCAAATCCGGGGAGTGTCAACCGGCCCAACCAAACGCCGAATGCTGGCCGAATGCTGTTGGACATTACAGCTAACAGCGTATATAATACCTACCGAACAAAACCGGAAGACAGCAGTTGCCACCTTAGGCGAAGCTCCCGCCAGCCCTCCCCCCCTTGTCTGTGGCCCTTCAAGCCGGCCATTAGCCGGGCTGGTGAACCGGAAGATTATCTTGAGAAGGAGTAAAGGTATGGCAGAAAACGATATTATGTTGATGGCCCATCTGATGCGGCGCGCCGGGTTTAGCGCATCGTATGAGGAACTAGAACAACGCGCCGCCAAGGGTTACGAAGCCACCGTTGAAGAGTTGCTTCACCCCGAAGAGCAGCCCGACCTCCAAATGGACGTGATGAACCGTTATATGCACGGCTGGCGAGACCTCAACGGCCTGATGTCCAACCAAGGCTATTGGGCCTACCGGATGGTCAATTCCGTCCGCCAATTGGAAGAGAAAATTTGCCTCTTCTGGCACGGAATCTTCTGTGTCGGCGAGTCCAAATGTATGCGTTCCCGCCAGATTCTTCTGGAACTGAACAATTTCCGGGCCCACGGCATGGGGAAGTTCGACGACCTGCTGATGTTCCTCTCCACCGACCCGGCCATGCTCTACTACCTGGACAACCAGCTCAGCCACAAAGAGGCCGTAAACGAGAACTGGGGCCGGGAGCTATTGGAGCTATTCTCTATGGGCGTCGGCATGGACGGCGAAGCCAACTACAGCGAAGACGACGTGAAATCCTGCGCCCAGGCCTTCACCGGCTGGACCATCGCCAACGCCATCCCCAGGTATCCCTACGGCAGCTATGCCAACCGCTTCCTCTACAACCGGTTTGACCACATCGAAGACGAAAAAACCTTCCTCGGCGAAACCGGCAACTTCAACGGCCAGGACATCGTCCGCATCATCTGTAAACAGCCCGCCACCGCCCGTTTCGTCGCCCGCCACCTCTACAACTTCTTCGTCGCCGACGAACCCCAGGTGCCGGCTTGGCAACATACCCCGCCCCGGGACCCGGAACTAATTAAGGCCCTGGAAGAAGAATACTTCCGCTCCGGCTACGAAATCCGCGCCATGCTGCGCGTCCTACTCAACTCCGACAGCTTCAAGAACGCCCGCTTCGCCAAGGTCAAGAACCCCTGCGAAGTGGTCGCCGGCACCTTGCGACTGACCGGAGACTTTATTACCCCCAAACCCCGTTTCTACGACCCGGTCCTGCAGATTCGCTATATGGGCCAAGACCTGCTCAACCCGCCCACCGTCGAGGGCTGGCATACCGGCAAGGAGTGGATTGACAGCGGCACCCTGGTAGAACGCGTCAACTTCGCCGCAGGCGAAATGGGCCGCACCGATTCCCCCGGTATCCGCGCCATCGTCCACCGCCTGGCCTCCCGCGGCGACACCATATCCGCCGAAGCCCTGCTAGACGGTTGCCTCGAAATCCTCGGCGGCTATCAGCTGATGGCCGAAACCCGCGAACTCTTCCTCTCCCAAGCCTTGAAAGCCAGCGACTTGCCGACGGGCAGCGCGGAGTTTACCAACCAGGTCAGCCAACTGCTCCAGCTAATCGTCGCCACCCAAGAGTATCAGTTCGCCTAAATAACCGGCAAAACCGGCCCTACAACAGCCGGACCGTAGCGACCCATCGAAAACAAAATCGCCCCCGGTTTTCCGGAAAACCCTTCCCGAAAACCGCGAAATGAAGCATCCGAAAAACCGGGGCCTAAACCAGGTCGAACCACCAATCATTCAGGAGGCAATATGACCAGCACCAAGAAAGACCCGGTCCTGGTAGTTCTTCAGCTATCCGGCGGCAACGACTTTATGAACACCCTCGTTCCCTACACCAATCCGCTATACGTGGACAACCGCCCCAACGTGCGGATACCCACCGACCAAGTAATGCCCATTAACGACGAACTGGGCTTCAACCCCAATATGCCCGAGTTCAAGAACCTCTATGACCAAGGCAAAGTGGCCGTCATCCAGGGCGTCGGCTACCCCGTGCCCAACCGCTCTCACTTCCGCTCGATGGACATCTGGCACACCTGCGAGCCGGAAAAAATCGCCGACGAAGGCTGGCTGGGCCGCGCCATTCGCGATATGGACCCCAACAAAGACAACGTGCTGACCGGCGTAAACTTTGGCCGAGGCCTCCCCCGAGCCATGGTCGCCCCCGGCGTGCCCATCGCCTCGGTAGGCAACCTCGAATCCTACGGCGTACTGACCACCATCGAAGCCGAAGAGCAGCGCTCCGAAGCCCTCGACATCTTCGCCCGGATGTATTCTCCCGCTATGGGCCAAGGCCCGGTAGTGGACTACCTCTCCCAAACTGGCATGGACGCCCTCAAAGGCGCCGACATCCTGGCTACCGCGCCGGCCAAGTATTCCTCCTCCGTGGAATACGGCGACAGTTCCATCGCCCAATATATGCGGAACATCGCCCAAGTGCATTGCGCCGAACTGGGGACGCGGGTCCTTTACACCACTGCCCCCTACAACAGCTTCGACACCCACGCTACCCAGCTAACCGCCCACGCCAACCTGGTAACCGACGTATCCCGCACCGTCAACGACTTTTACCAAGACCTGAAAGACCACAATGCCAGCGAGAACGTCCTGCTCCTGGTCTTTACCGAGTTCGGACGGCGGGTGCACGACAACGGCTCCGGCACCGACCACGGCTCCGGCGGGGCCGCCTTCGTCATCGGCGACTGCGTTAAGGGCGGGCTGCACGGCGAATACCCATCCCTCGAAGCCGACAAGCTGCTCGACGGGGACCTGCATTTCAACAACGACTTCCGCGGCCTATACACCACCATCCTCGAAGACTGGTTCGGCCTCGATGCCCAACCCCTGGTAAACGGCAGCTTCGAAAAACTGGACTTCATCCAGAAATAAGCGTTGACCGAAGCGGGCGCCTGAACCGGCGCTCGCTTCTTCAGAGGTGAAAATGACTACCGAAGTTCAAGGCGTAACCTATCGTTACACCCACACCATCGGACGCGGCGAAGAAGCCGGTCCCGGCTTCAAGAACCCCGTGTCCCTGGCCCGCGGCGCCGACGACATCATCTACGTCGTCAGCCGGGCCTACGACTACCGGGCCGACTCCAAACGAATAACCGTCTGCACCGTCAGCGAAGAATATATCGGCGAAATCGGCAACGGCGGCCGCCTCGGCGGCGACCTGATGGACACCGGCGAAAACGCCGCCGACGGCTCCCTCATCTGGCCCACTTCCATCGCGCTGGATAAGGACGAAAACCTGTACGTAACCGACGAGTGGCTTAACCGAGTCGCCATCTTCGCCAAGGATGGCGACTGGCTGGGCTCCTGGGGCGTGGTCGGCGACGGCGACGGCGAATTCAACCAGCCTTCCGGCATCCACTTCGACGCCAACGACCACCTGTTCCTGGTCGATACCGGCAACCACCGCATCCAGAAATACACCAAGGACGGCCAATACCTCTCCTCCTTCGGCAGCTTCGGAACCGGCGACGGCGAACTGAATATGCCTTGGGGCATCGACCTGGACGCCGACGGAAACATCTTCGTCGCCGACTGGCGTAACGACCGCATCCAAAAGTTCGACCAAAACGGCAACTTCCTGATGAAATTCGGCTCCACCGGCTCCGGTGAAGGCGAGTTCAAGCGGCCCACCGACGTAGCCGTCGACCACGAAGGAATTATCTACGTCGCCGACTGGGACAACGACCGAGTCCAGGTGTTCGACACCAACGGCCTCTTCATCTCCCTGATCCTCGGCGACGCCACTCTATCCAAATGGGGCGAGACCAAGCTGGACGCCAACCCGGACATGCGCCTGCAACGGGAAATCGCCCAGGGTCTGGAACGGGAAAAGTTCCTGCGCGGCCCTATCGGCGTCGAGGTTGACGACCAGAACCGGCTCTTTATCATAGATTCCCAGCGTAACCGAATACAAATCTACCGCAAGCTACAACCCTATTTCGTCGGCCTGTACGACGGCGCCCGGCTGTAACTTAGCCCCACCGCCCTGACTTTCAAGCCGAACCCTAATCCGGCAAACAACTCACCCCTCGGCAAAACCGGCCAAAGCCGTCCGCCGAGGGGTGAAATACGTAAAAGCAATGCCGGCCAAAACCTAATCCTGCAAAACATCAACTCCCGCCGGTTAACCCCGGAAATGTCGGCGGAAATCCGCCTCCTCTGCCGCCGGGCCTACGGAGAAGACCTTACTGCGCTGTTCGACGCCTATACCGCCGACTTCCACCTAACCGCCCGGCTGAACGATACCCTGGTCAGCCACGCAATGACGGTAACCCGCTGGCTACAGGCCGGGGACGGGCCCTTACTGCGTACCGCCTACGTGGAACTGGTCGCCACCGAGCCAAAGTTTCAAGGCCGAGGCTTTGCCACCGCCGTTATGGAACGGCTAGGCCGGGACATCGCCACCGCCAGCTACGACTTGGGCGCCCTATGTCCGGCAGATACCCGGCTTTACCAGCGGTTGGGCTGGGAATACTGGCAAGGGCCGCTATTCATCCGCCCGCCCAGCGCAACCGAGCCGCCGACCGCGCCCGCCGAACTGCTTCCTACCCCGGAAGAACGGGTAATGATTCTTCGCCTGCCCAATACTCCCCCGCTGGACTTGACCCTGCCCCTTTCCGCCGAGTGGCGCGCCGGGGGCGAGCTCTGGTAGCCCGTATCAGGTAACGTCCGTCTGCTGGTGCTGGCCGATGTAGCCGATGATAACGCGCCGCCGCTCCTTATCCCAGTGAAAGGCAACCCGAATAGTGTTGGCCGGATCCTTACTGCTGCCTCTGCCGATATGCTCTTCCAGCCGATAGGTTTTACCGTCAACCTGGGTTCGGTAGTCGCTAGGATATTGTCCCATCGTTACGTCGCTCTGATTGCTAACATACTTCCAGCGACAAACTTCATAGATTGAATCATCCAGCTTCGGCACACTTATCTCCCCAGTACGCGACCGGTAATAAGTAGTCGCCAGCCACTTCAGGGCATCCAGCACCGCTTGAGGGTCCTCATAAGGGTTGTTCTTGTTAATCCAGGATTTGGAGTTGAGCCGGAACAGAAGCTCATCGGAAAACCACTCCTCGGCCAAGGCTACCGCCCCATTAACGTCCTGGGGCTGAGGAACCGCATAAACCGCCTCCGGGCCTTTGGCGGCGGCAACATAGGCATTACGCCAATACTCCTCGTTATCCTTGCACGAGTGCAGCTCCGCTTTCAGATTCTCATTTTCATCCCGGAGCGCTTGAACCTCCAGCCGGAGCGCAGCATTCTCCTCCGGAGAAGCTGCGGTTTCCTGGACGGTTTCCTGGCTATTACCGCTCCTCTCCGCTTTTGGGGCCGGTTCCCTAGCCGCCGGCGGCGACGCCGTTGCCGCCGACGGCGCCGAAACCGCGGGAACTGACCCCACCTCCGGCTCGGCATTCCCCCTAACAGCCTCAGCTGGCGCAGCTTCACCCGAATCCGCTTCCCTAATCCCCCCTTCCTCCGGCGACAGCGAGCCCGCCAACAACCGCTCCATTTCACCCGCGGCCACTATTATTTCCGCCTCCAATTCCGCCCGACGACTCGCCCGCCGCTGCTCTTCGCTTCTGCTCTCAGCCTGATCGCGAATAGGGCGATATTCAGCCAGCAGGAATTCCATCTGAGAGAACGGCTCCAGAGCCAGGGCCGCAACGGAAGACGGCAGCGCGGCAACTGTGCCCGCCGTCCACAAATCCAGATCCCGTTCCAGATAGCTCAACTCCTCGGAATATCGCTCTCGAATACTAACAACCTTCGCCTTCAGGATATTTACGGCTACTTGCGCCCGTTGCCTTTCTTTGGAATCCACGATTTCCGACACGGCAGCAGCAAATTCCCTCGCCTGCTCCCACTGCGGAGCGTCCGGCGGCAGACCCTCTAAAAGTTCCCGCCACCGCGCAAAGTCCACCTTGTCCAGCAAGTTTTCCGCATCAGAAGACAGCAGCGGCATTTTCCCGGACACGCACCACAGCATAAGCCCCACGTCGTCCCGGTCGAACGCATCGTGTTCCGCCAAAAACTGGCCCCAATTGGCCTCCCAATCCCGGACGCTCCAGAGACCTCGAAAGCAACCCGCTTTACGGTCTGGCCCATAAATCGGTTCCTCATTCTCCTGCAACTGCTGCGTAACCGCTTCGCAAAGCTCTGGCTTGGACCCCATCCAAACTCGCAAGATTCCCCAGACCAGTTCATCCGATTCCGCCATCTTCCGCAAAACCGGCGCCTGTAAGTGGTGGGATGGCGCCAGATACGCATTTTGAGGCCGAAATCCTCCCTCGGGAACTCGCACCCCGCTGTTCCGTATCGCCGCATCGAGCGCTCGCTTCACCTCGTCGGAAGCCTGCTCCCGGGCATCCAGCGCCTGCAAGACCATATCCGGTATATAATTTTCCCGCATCCACTCGTGAGCCGCCCGCAGAAAAAGGGATAGCCTTGGCGACGCTGCCGGGGTCTGGCTTACCATTGCAAAATCCCTCCTAACGCATTCTCCCGAACGATATCCAGGTCTAACTTCATTTTGCCAACAAAATCCGGCCGGCAGATAACATTCCCCCGCCCGCCTGGCTCCAGTCTATCATAAATCAGCGCCCATCGCCCAATAAACGCCCAGCGCAAGCCAGCCGTCCTCCCAAAACCGTCATCCACCGGTTACGGCGCCAAGACGCCCCGCCCCCGCCCTCTCCTCGGGAAAGCGGGCCGGTGTAAGCCGAAAAGAGAAAGAGAAGGTTACTTTTGACAAGGGCATATCTCCCCCCTTATCATTAGCGCTAGCGTTAGCGAAGATTATTAGCGCAAAAGCCGGCCGGCCCCTGGTCCCTAATCGTTGCTGGAGAGAGGCGCCAAGTGGCTATAGAACGGCAGCAAATGGACATCCTGGTAATCACCGTAGTGTTGTCTAACGGCCTGACTTACGACCACCGGTATGCCATCGGCAACGTCAGGAACCCGGAGGAGTTCGAGGCGCTGGTGGACACCGCCTTGCGTCAGCCCCATGAAACCTTGATGGGCCTAAACCGGGCCCGATCCTTCGTCCTGAACAACCCTTGGGGCATTTATAACGTTATGCACGTGATGGGACTGCGCATCCGCGGGGAAGGTTCCGCCCAAGCCCAACGCCTGGCCGACCACGTCCACGAAATGGGCTTCCTCGCTCGGGACCGCAACGGGTAGCCCGCGGTCTATGCCGCCGCCTCAACCGGTAGCCATTCCCAACTTTCGGCCCCAAGCCGGTTCCCTTCTTGCGCCGGTACACCACGGTCTGGGACAAGGTGAAATCGGTTTGGGACGCCGGTTCCCCTCCGAGCCGGTGCGCTCCCAATCCGGCCATACCGTATGGGAAATAATCAACAAGGTAACGGATTGAGCCTTTGATAATCAGCGCTCTGGACCAACGCCTCGTAGGGGAAGGCGAGGCCGCCGCCCACCGCCCCACTATTGAGTCGACGCAGCGGGCCGTGGAATGGGGCTGCCAGCGCTTCTGGGTTGCTAAACACCCTGGTTCCGACCGGAATATGGGTGGTTCCTCCCCCGAAGCGCTGCTGGCCCGCGCCGACCGCATCCGTATCGGCTCCGGCGGGATGATGCTCCAGCGCTACCGCCCCTACAAGGCGGCCGAGAAATTCAACGTCCCGGCTTCCCTCGCCCCGGGGCGGGTCGATTTTGGCATTGGCCGCGGGCCAGGGCAACTGCCCCACTCTACTCAAGCCTTGCAACCCCAACCCCAATCCCAATCCAATATCGACGCCCCCGGCGCCCCGGCCAAATCCCTGGCCGAAAAACTGGTCGAACTCCGCCAGTTCCTCCACAACGGCGTTGACGAAGGGTTGTGGCCATCCTCCCGGATTTCCCTAAACCCCTCCGCTCCTACCAACCGTTGAGCGAAGCAATGCTACCGAGGAAGGAAGTATGAAGAACCGGCGCAAGCTGCGACTAGGAGCCTTCTTTTCGGGAACCGGCAGCAATATGGCCTCCTGGCGCCACCCGACGGCCCTTCCCGACGGCCCCATAAACCTGCAATACTACCGGGACTTAACTCGCCAAGCGGAAGCCGCTCAGCTGGACTTCGTCTTCTTCGGCGACGGCCTCTATATCAGTGAAAAATCGCACCCCATCTTCCTCAACCGCTTTGAGCCCCTAACCCTGCTGGCCGCCTTGGCGATGGACACTACCCACATCGGGCTGGCGGCAACCCTCTCCACCACCTACAGCGAACCCTTCACCGTCGCCCGTCAGTTCGCCTCCATCGATCACATCAGCGGCGGGCGGGTCGGCTGGAACATCGTAACCTCGCCCTTGGAAGGCTCGGCCTGGAACTACAGCCGCCCGGAACACCCAGCCCACGACCAGCGCTATGCGATGGCCCACGAGTTTCTGGAGGTCGCCAAAGGCTTGTGGGATTCCTGGGAGGACGACGCCTTCCTTTTCGATAAGCAAGCGGGCGCTTTCTTCGACCCAACCAAAATGCACCGGCTCAACTTTCAGGGCGAGTTTTACTCGGTGCAGGGGCCGCTAAACATCGCCCGCTCCCGCCAAGGCCGGCCGGCGCTGATTCAGGCCGGCTCCTCCGAAGCCGGCCGCCAATTCGCCGCCCGTCACGCCGACGTCATCTTTACCAGTCAACCCTCCCTGAAAGCCGCCAAACAGTTCTATGACGATGTGAAGGGAAGGGCTACCGCGCTGGGCCGCAACCCGGCCGAAATCCTGATCCTGCCCAGCTGCTCCCCCATCCTCGGCCGCCACCCGGCAGCCGCCGAGGAAAAATACCAAGAGATTGCCAACTTGGTGGTAATCGAAGACGCCCTGAACTACCTGGGACGCTATTTTAACGACCTCGACTTTACCCAGTTCGACCTGGACGCTCCCTTTCCCGACCTGGGCGACTACGGACGCAACGGCTGGGAAAGCGCCACCGACCGGCTGAAACAACTGGCCCAGGAGGAGCGGCTGACCCTGCGCCAATTGGCCCTGCGAACAACGACGCCCCGCCACGAGTTTATCGGCTCCCCGACCCAAGTGGCGGACACCTTACAGACCTGGTTCGAAGCCGGCGCCGCCGACGGGTTTATGGTGAACAACGCCGTCCTCCCCGCCGGCTTCAACGACTTCATCGACCTGGTCCTGCCCCTCTTGAAGAAGCGAGGCCTGTTCCGCACCGAGTACGAGTCCGACACCCTCCACGGCAACCTCGGTCTGCCTATACCGCCCAACCGCTACACAGCCGCCCGAACCGGTTTAGCCCCCAAACCGCCGGAATAAGTATCCTATCCCCGGACCGGGCCCCTGCTGCCGTCCCCAATTAAACCCATCTCAACCCAATCGGAGCTATTCACCTGGTCAAACAACTCGGTCATCTCCTCCGACGGAGCGCTTGATGAGGGGTAGGTCATCCGCAGCCATTACCGACGCCAACAGCAACTGCGAGTCCGCAGCGCTCATCACCGCGGCGGTTACCGCCGTCAACAGCAATCCACCAATCACCGGGTGGAAAAAGGTCTGAGCAACTATGAAGTAGAGGTTTCCGGGGCCTCCGCCACCGCCTCCAGCATCCCAGCCTGTCCAAAGCAGCGCCAGACACCAACCCCAACAGCATCCCAAAACTGAACATCGGGACAATCCACAGAGCGCCGATGTTCCGACTACGGGAGATAAGCGCCTCGCTTATCACCGACATAAATCGGGCCAGCATTCGCTGAGCGCCAAAGGCCCCCAACCCTCAGCCAACGACCGAAAGCGGAAAAACCCAACCAATAAACGCAACCACCTTATCCCGGTCCCGGTTTAAGCCCTCCGACTAAACCCTCCTCAACAACTCCTCCCGCAAACGCTCCCCGTCAAAAGCGTCGCTGGTTTCGGCCACCCGAGCGTCGCCCTCTCGCACCATCCGCTCCGCCGCCGTGTCCTCCGAACCCTCCGGCAGCTCCTCCTCCCGTTCCCGGCGGCGCTGCACATCCCTGGCGTGTTCCACAAACAAGCGGCGCATCGCTACCACCACCGAGTCGGTAGAGGACAGATACTCTGGCCGGTCATACTGCACATACTTTTCAGCGTCATAGTCCTGATTGCGGAAGTTAAAGTTCAACTCCCAGTTCCGGTAAGGCCAAGTTACCGAACTTCGGAGGCGGCGCAACAGGTTAGGCCGCCGACCGTAACGCTCCACATTCAGATAAACCATTCGGGTCAGGTTCTCCTCCACCGGCACCGCCCAACGCGTGCTTCGGAAAAAGGCATTATTTCCGCCGGTGCGGGACATTCCCGGCAACCGAGTCCCGTTCCACTCGTTCACCCCCGGCGAATCGGCCCGGGCCGGCCGCAGCCGCCCCGGCGTCTGCTCCTGCTGGAGCGCTTTCCGGTCAAATAACCAGGTCCACAGCAGCCGCCAACGGCGCAGCGGCCATACCCCATCCACTCCCGGGTAATACATCTGGTAAGGAATGTTCCCCTCCTCGTCATAGTAATACCGCTCCACGCTGGACTTGCCTCGGCCCGGCTGGTAATGCGCCGTCTTGTTGTTCACCAAGTTAACCCGGTAGCCCAGCGGAGTCCGCGGCCGGCCCCCCAGCCGGCTTTTCAGTATCCTCAAGGAGTTGCGATGCACCATAAAAGCGTTATGGGCATCCATCGTATTTTCCAGCGCTAGAATCCAATTGCAGTCGAACATCGTGAAAACCGGGCGGTGAATGCTGTGTTCCTCGAACATCTCCGGCGGGATGTCCTCCTCCGGAGCCACCAACTCGCCGTCGCCCATCCAAACGAATACCATCCCCTTGATAGTCGCCGTCGGATACTTGCGCGCCTTCATTCCGGGCGCGCCAACCATCTTGGAGTCGGGGCCTTCGGTCAAGAAAGCCGCACAGTTGCCCTCGCCGTCAAAGGTAGCGCCATGATAGGGGCAAGTAACAAAGCCAGGAAAATAACACCGACCCATCGAGAGATAGACCGCCCGGTGCGGACACCAGTCCAACAGTGCCTGCACCACGCCAGCCTTGTCCCGAAAGAAAACCAGATCCGTACCCAGCATCCGCAGCGCCTCCGGCTTGTCCCGCTTAATATCCTTGGCCGGCAACGCCGGATACCAGTATTCCCGGTAGCCGGTGGGCGGAATACGGCTGCGCCGGTCATCCGGGTCCTTCGGCCTTCGGAACGGCGGCGTTCGGTCAAAGCCTTGCGAACCCCGGCGCATCTTCTTATAATCTCCAGGATAACCGGACAACGGCTTGGTCAAAAATTTCTTCAATCCCATCAATCCCTCCTTCCAGGAGAAACCGGGGCCGACTTTTCCGGCCCAGCCGGATGTTAACCCGATTATAGCACGGGCCTGGCGGAAGTGTGCGACGGCTGCATACTTGGGGCAAGACGGAACGGAACGCTGCGAGCAGGCCGGCAACTACCTGGAGTTACTCGTCAGCCAGATTGAAATCCCCCCTCCAAATCCGGTACTCGCCGGGGAGGTACTGCCCCGTCATGATGCTGGCGATGTCGTAGACCGGCAGGTTGCGCGTGGCAACGCATAACCCGTCGGACCGAAGTCCGTAATCGTCGAAGTTGAAGTCGAGGTGGTCGAAAATGTACTGCTGGCTATGTTCGGATAGGTTGGCAGGATCGACCGGTACGACGTGCAGGAAGAACGGCGGTTCAATGTCATCGTCGCTGCAATCGTCTCTTGCGTAGATCAGCCGGTTCTCCTGCTCGTCCAGGTACACGTTGAAGATGGAACGGATGGGGGGCTGGGCCTCCTTCGGCAAACCGGCCTGCAAAAGCGCGCCTTCGTCCATAATCCCGGCATCGTCCGATGGATTCCTAACGATTTTCAATACGACGCCGTCTTCCAGCTTCGCCACTGTTTCTGTTCCCGGCAGCGCAGCAATCTGTGTGAGTCCGTCTTCGTAAGCTGCATCCGATTGAAATCCTCTGCGGAACAAGACGAAGTACACGTCTTTGGCGTCCGTATGGGCGTCGTCGAAACGGAGGTGCCGCTTATCCGGCTGCATGGTTCCTCCCCTGGTCCCTATTGCACTGATCCTGTCGCCGTTAATGCCGGTCAACGAGTATAAAGCAAGAGTTGTATTGGTCCAGATGTGACCGTCGGGCGGATGGGACCTTAGGTATTGCGCCATCGTCTCGGATCCGGTCCACTCCCGGGATGTGTAACCGGCCCCATCGTCCATCCATCCCTTTATGTTGTAATAGTTTGCATATACTTGCTGCGCAAGCCAGAGGGAGAGCCCGGCCACCAAGATGATCGCTGGCAAACTTATCGTCATCCTTTTCGTCAAACTGGCATTCCATTTTTGCAAGAATGGCAGCGCTGCCAACGGCTTCTGCACCTCAGCCCACCGCAAGAACTGGTTCAGCGTCAGCGCAGCCGCAACCAGTAAGGGCGGGTATATTGGCGCCAGATACCTGATGGGCAAGTCTACGTCAGTAAGCGGGAGGGAGACGGCCACGGCGAGCGCATAGACCAATATGAAAACGACGGGGACAGTCAATATTCCCCAATTTTGCGCATACCCTCGGCGGCGCAGCCAGATCAGCGCATACCCAACAGCAACTGCCAAAGCCAGTAGAACTGCAATCTTCAAGAACACAGCGGCAATGGCGGGATCTCCGCGAATGGAGACGCCGAAGATTTTGGAAGTCCCCAAATCCAGAAGCCTGAATCCGCCATGCCCAAACGTCCACTTACTGAACTCAGAACCGGCATTATGAATACTGGATAGCAGCGAAAAGTCTGTTGGGGTAGCTTCCCCAGCCAGCGTTCCCGAATTCAGCAAGTTCCGCAGCATCCAAAGGCCAATGGGCGTGATCGCAATGACGGAATAGATTGCGACGCTCTTTATTCTTTCCGGGAAGGTTGCGCCTCGCTGCAACAGCAACAGCAGCAGAGCGCTGGCAACGAGAGTTACTCCGAGATAGCGGGTCAGGCAGGCCAGCGCCGCGCAGACCGCCGCAAGTAGCAGTAACGACCTTTTGCGAGTATCCAGGAAACGGTCCAAGGCGAAAAGCGCGAGAACGATGAACAGGATGAACAGAGCTTCCGTCATGGCCTGAGCTGAACTATGAGCCAGCCTTAGCGACAGGACGCAGGCGCAGCCCGCCCAAGCCACCAGAAAGAGGGAACGGACTCGGCTGCGCAGCCACATCCCGGTCGCAAAGACGGTCAGGCCGAAGGCGGCGGCGTTCATATATCCGGCGGCCGCAATCGCATCCACGCCAAAGAGCCCGGCGAAGGCCAATGACAGCGGAAAGAGAGGGGCCGCATTTTCGTAGCGGACGCCCCAGGGTGAGACGAACCAGTTCCCTTCCAGCAGGCTACGCGCCGTCGCTATGTAAAGCGTGGAATCTCCCCCCATTCCTACGCCATAGTTGGCTTGACGCAGCAGAACCAACGCCGCGCCCAGCAGGCCCAAGACCGCCAGCGACAGGGTGAACCAGTCGAACCGGGGCCTTCGCAGCGTCAGGCCGCCCCGCGCAAATCCCCGCAGCTTCACCCCGTCCGGCCCCCCGACCGCCGGGAAGGTTCCGCCGCCCGGCCCTGGGTCAGCAGCAACGCCATAAAGCATACCGAAAACATCAACTGCATTCCCAGAATAAGCAGCGTTACCGCGGGAATGGCGATCCGCAGCCGCACCTCGGGATCCGACCCGCCGCTCTGCGCCCACACGAACAGGCTCCAGACGCTCCCCGCCGTTCCCAGCAAGACCAGCAGGAAACCGCCGGCAAACACCGCTTCCAGCGCGCCCTCCCGGTGAATGATCCCTCGCCAGCGCCCTTCGCCCAAGCCCAAGTTATCATAGAAGGCGTCCGCCAGCAGGGCAAAGAAAATCAACTGCGCCCCGGAAACGACTAACGCGGCCCCGAATATCATAGCGTAGGCGCCCAGCGGCCCGCCCGCTTCGGCCGGCCAAAGGGGCGGCAGGGCCAGCAACAGCGCCCCGGCGAGCGACAAGAGGCCGCCAGGGTAGAGAAACAGCCAGTGGGGAGAGAGCAACAGCAACAGGCGCAGGTGCCGCCAGCCGTCCCGCCAGATGCGCAGGTGCGAGGAGCGGTCCGGGTCCAGCGCCGGCCGCTGCGCCACCGGAACTTCGGCGATGCGCATACTCATCCGCACCGCCTTCGCAATTATTTCGGTGGACGCTTCCATTCCGGGGCATTGCAGCGCCAAGGCGCGGGCGCTCTCCGTTCTGAAGCCCCTCAGTCCACAGTGAAAGTCGTTAACTGGCGACGGGAAAAGAAACTTCCCCAGACCAGACAGCAGCGGGTTGCCCACCCAGCGGCGCAGGAAGGGCATTCTCGGAAGGGGGGGGGGGGGGGGGGGGGGGGGGGGGGGGGGGGGAGTAACTGTCGCTGCCGCTCTCTCCCCGCCCCCCGGCTGAAAAGGGGGAAAACGGTTGCCGAAAACGAAGTCGCAGCCCGCTTGCAGCTTCTCCCAGAAAGGCTCCAGCGTCCCCAGGTCATGTTCCCCGTCGCCGTCCCCCAAGATGATGTACCGTCCCTCGGCGGCCTCGATGCCGGCGATGATGGCATTGCCGTAGCCCCGACGCGGCTCGAAAACCACGCGCGCTCCCGCCGCTGCCGCCCGCGCCGCCGACCGGTCCCGGCTGGCGTTGTCCACCACCAAAACCTCCCCGGCAATCCCGTTCCTTTCCAGAAACCCCCTCGCTTCGCCAACGCAGTGCGCCACCGATTCCTCTTCATCCAGGCACAGAATCACGATGGTCAACTCCAGGGCGGACAGGGGCTGGGTGGAGGGCAGCGCCCTATCCGATAAAAACCCTCCAGCACATATTTCCTGCAACTTGCAATTCCTTCCTTCAACTTCGCCCCAAAGGTCAAGGGTATAAGGTCTGGCGCCGGGCGCCCACCGCGCCGAGTTAACTGACTTCGGGACTGCAAATTAACCGGCCGGCTCATTAGCCGATTGGTCAACCGGCCGATGAATGCCTACCGAGGCCGCCCAGCATACCCGCCCATTATCCCGAATCAGGGCCGGTTTGTCAATCCGAACAATCTACCAGTCCCCTTCGTTTTGGGGAACCGTCCTTTGCTTTTCACATAGTCGATCCCCATAGTGTCATAAGCCCGGATGTTGCCGCTACGCCCCACGCCAAACTCAAAGCGACCCTGGCTAATCTGGTCCACGGTCGCCGCCTCTTCGGCAATCCGCAGGGGATGCGCCAACGGCAGCACATGCACCGCCGAACCAACCCGCAACCGCTTGGTTCTGGTCCCGATAGAACTGGCGATTACCATCTGCGCCGAGTGCGCCGCCCGTTCCGGCGTAAAGTGAGTCTCCCCCAGCCAAACCGTATCCAACCCCGGTTCGTCCGCCAGATCCACCAAATCAAAGGTCTCCCAAAAGGCGTCTTCGTGCGTGCCTCCCGCCGTCGGAAAATCGAGAAAAACTCCGAAATCCGAAATCCATCGCGATTGCCTCCCGACCCTATCTTGTTGAGTTTATTGAGGTAGTCCGGCCCCTGGGGGAACGCCAATAAGTTACCCGCCATCTTATCCAAGCTGTTCCGCCGCAACCTTTGGCTACAGCCAATACACCCCTTGCGCCTGGGTCAAACCATTACATCACTCCGCTCGGTAGTCGTAGTGGCCAATACACCCCTTGCGCCTGGGTCAAACCTCCCCAGCTTCCCAAACCCCAAGCAACCCCCTTCCCCGAGTCGACTTCAGCCCGGCCATCCCGCCAAGAGCCGCCGGTTGGGATAAAAGCCAGCCGGCCGAGCTTAACCCGCCAGCTCCCAGCCCAGCCAATTGCAGAGCGCCCGCCCCATAATCAACTCCTTGTCGCTTTCCGACAGCCAGGGCAATTCCTCCGTAAAGAGGGTAATGCACTGTTTCCAGGAACACGGCATCCGAGTAATATCGGTGCCCCAGAACATCCGCTCCGGGCCAAAGGCGTCATAAACCTGGCGGAGGTAATCGTGAATGTTGCTAAAAGGGTAGGCGGCGCTAGAATAGCTGGGAGCTCCAGTAGCCTTCACCGCCACATTGGGATACCGCGCCAAGGCCAGCAAGTCCGGCAAGTTGGCCCAAGCTTCCGCATCCGCGGCTCCCCCGCCCCGACCAAAATGATCCACAATCAGCTTAACTTCCGGGTGGCGCTCAGCAATCTCGCCAAGGGCCGGCAAAAAGGCGGAACAGGCCAAAGCCACTGGCAAACCCGCCGCTGCCGCCGCCGGCCACAGCCAATCCATCGTGCCGTCAGTGGGCCACGACTGCATCTGCGGCTGCTGAAAAGTAAAGCGCAGCCCCAACATCCCCGGCTGCCCCTTCCAACCCGCCACCAAGCCCTTGCTTTCCTCTCTATCCAGCGGGAAGTTGCCCAAAATCGCCAGCCGGTCGGGATACTGGGCCGCCGCTTCAATGGCGAGTTGGCCGGAGTTGGGATCCCAGCCCGGCGGGTGAATAACCGCCGCAGCCACGCCCGCCTCATCCATCTCCTGCAGCAGGTCATCCCTGGAAAAAGCGGTAATCTGCCGGTGGGCCGGGTTGGTGGGCAACCCAGTACCCCAAATGTGCACCTGCGCATCGACTATCAGCATAGTCTGCTCCTTCAATAATTATCATCGCAACGCAACAATCAACCGCCGGGCAACCGTCAAGCCGCCGCCGGGCAACCGGAAACGTAAACCCAGCCAAACGGCGGACCTCCGCCCGCCGTTAACCGGTTGGACTTATCCGACTTTCGGACTAGGAATAAAGGGAATCGGTCAGCCGATACACTACTACCGCCGAACCATCCCTCTTTCCCTACTGAGCCACCCCTCTTTCCACCAGCTTTTCCGGGGTCGCCATTTCATAAAGTTCCAGAGTATATTCGGTCAACAGCTCCTGCAACTGCGGGTTATATTCCAGCACCGCCGCCGGTATCTTGGAAAACCAGTTGGGTTCGATGGACTCCTGAGTCCACTCGGCATACACCGAATTGGCCGTGCCGGGCAAACCCTGACCGCCGATGTAAATCTGAGCCTTGTTCCGCCCACCCTCCTCATACGCCTCACAAATCTTCGCCAGGAAACCGGCGACTCGCCAAGCCTGGCCGGGTTTAGTCCGACAAACTCTCCGCACCATATACATACCGTACTCTCCTTCAGCAAGATGAACCAATTATAAGGGGCGGACGGCTCTTTAGCTAGTGGCTAGTGTCCGCGTCTAACCGTTAAGCCCTCTACTGAGCTGATTTCCGCCGGTCGCGCTGACTAGTGTCCGTGTCTAACCGTTAAGCCCCTACCCACGCCGGCGCTTTAATTGCCGGGGATTTTAACTGTTTAACTGTCGTAACCGCCCCCTCTACCGCCGGTAAAGGGCTGGGGTGAGAACTCACCCTAGCCCGGAACCCGCAGCGCAAACAGTTGCCCTAACCAGGTAATCCCCAGCATAATAACCGCAAGAACACCCCGGACGGCAGAATCGGGATGGCGGAATTGGAGGAACGTATGCAGCTAGCAGGAAAGGTGGCCCTGGTTACCGGCTCGGGCCGAAACATCGGGCGGTCTATCGCCCTGGGTCTGGCGAAAGAGGGAGCGGACGTAGTGGTGAACGCTCGCGCCAATCAGGCGGACGCCGCCGCAGTGGCCGACGAGGTGCGCGCCCTGGGGCGAAAATCCCTGCCCTTATTGGCCGACGTCGGCCACCACGCCGCGCTGGAACAGTTGCTGGAAACCGCCCTGGCCGAGTTCGGCCGCCTGGACATCGTCATAAATAACGCCTCGGTACGACCCCACAAACCCTTTACTGAAATGAGCTATGCCGATTGGCGCTCCGTGCTGGCTACCGACCTGGACTCGGCCTTCCTAACCTCCCGCGCCGCCGTCCCCGGGATGCTCGAGCGCGGCTGGGGCCGAATAATCAACCTGGGCGGATTGCAAGCGCACCAAGGGCGCCACGGTGGCGCGCATATTTCCGCCGCCAAAGTTGGGCTGGTCGGCTTTACCCGCGCCCTCTCCACCGAACTGGCGCCCCAGGGCATCCGCGTCAACTGCGTCGTACCAGGGATGATTGACACCACCCGAGAAGGCGCAACCGCCCCTCGCGCCGGCAACCGGCTGGCCGACATTCCCGCCGGCCGCATGGGCCACACCGACGACATCGCCAACCTGTGCGTCTTTCTCTGCTCCAACGCCGCCGACTACATCACCGGGCAGACCATCCACGTCAACGGCGGGGAGCGAACCTTTGGCGGCTAGGCCCAGCCCCCAGGCAACCGCCTTCAGGCTATTTTCCCGCCGCCCTTCCCCCTTGTCTAATCCCAAGTATCAGTATAAAGTCAAGGCCACCGCGGCCGCTTCATAACCAAATCAGGTTTAGGAGGGAACCTTATGTCCCGAGTAACCCTAATCCAGCACATCAACATCCAGGTAAGCGACCGGGAGAAAACCCGACGGTGGTATGAGGAAGTCCTCGGCGCCGAGTACTTGGACCGCGGGCCCGAACTCAACCAAAGGCAGCTGCAACTGCGCATTGGCAACGGCGAAATCCACACCACCGACTCCCGCAACCCCACCCCGACGCCGTCCGTCCACTTCGCCGTTGAAATCAACGACTGGGACGAAATGATTACCAACCTAGACCGCCTGGGCGTTCCCTATACCACCACGCCGGGCCGCCGGAACCAGGAAGGGGTCGAGTCATCCTGGGGCCGCCGCGACTACAGCAACGGCTGTTATGCCTACATCCACGACCCGGACGGCAACATGATTGAACTGGTCCAACACCCCCTGGGGTTAGAAGACGCCGACGGCAACCAACTGGAACTGGCCCACCATTCCGAAAGCCCCCAATGGCGACGCCTACCGCAATACAACACCGTCCCGGCCTGACCATCCGAAAACCAAACCGCCCAGCCCAGCCCCAGTTTCTACCGGTATCCTGTACGGCATACGGAATAAGGCTTAAGGAAGTGCGAAAATGGCAACGCAAACTGAACGGGCCACCCCATCGATAGCCCAACCCCTGGTGAAAATTACCGCGATGGATCACATCGTTTTACGGGTCAAGGACGTGGAAGAATCCCTGCGCTTCTACTCCCAACTGCTGGGCTTGCCCGTGGAACGGGTGGCGCAGTGGCGCGCCGGCGAAGTGCGCTTCCCCTCGGTAAGGCTCAACGCCGACACCATCATCGACCTCTTCGCCTCCGACCAAGAACCCATCGCCAAGGACGGAGCGCGCAACCAGGACCACTACTGTATGGTCATCGAGCCGACGGATATGGATGCGCTAAAGGCCGACTTTGAGACCTTGGGCGTCGAAATCCAGGCCGGCCCCGGCCAGCGTTGGGGTTCCCACGGCGACGGCATATCCCTGTATATCTACGACCCGGACAACAACGTGGTGGAGCTGCGACACTACTAGGAGATCCCAAGCGACTACTGACCGGCGCTATAGCCAAGACCGCCTCCCGGCGAGGCCTGGCATTCTTGCCGGGAGGCGAACCTTTTGAAACCATCTTGGATACCAGGTTTGACGCTTACCTGACTTTAGCCAACGGCCAGGTCCCAATAGAGGAATAAACCCACCCAAACCCCCAAGGAGGCCTTTATGCCTTTCGGCGGTAACGACTGGCTGGAACTAACCCAGGAAGAAGCCCTGGAACCCGACCTGCCTATCTGCGACCCCCACCACCACTTCTGGGACTTCAGGCCGGAGCGCATCCCCTACCAACGCTACCTGCTCCACGAACTAGCCGCCGACATCAACGCCGGCCACAACATCCGCTCCACCGTGTTCATCGAGGCCCGGTCCATGTACCGCGCCGAAGGGCCAGCGGAACTGCGTCCGGTGGGCGAGGTGGAGTTTGTGCAAGGGTTGGCGGCCGCCAGCGCCAGCGGCCTCTACGGCCCCGGCCAAGCCGCCGCCGCCATCATCGGCCACGCCAACCTCAACCTGGGCGCCGCCGTAGCGCCGATACTGGACGCTCTGCAAACGGCTAGCCCCTACCGCTTCCGGGGCATCCGCCACTCCGTAACCTGGGACCCCCACCCGGAAGTGGATAACACCGCCGCCCACAATATGGAAGGCCAACTAGCCAGCGCCAACTTCCGCGCCGGAGCCCAAGTCTTATCCCAAAAGGGCCTGTCCCTGGAAGGCTGGCTCTACTTCCCCCAACTGCCCGAACTGGCCGACTTCGCCCAAGCCCTTCCCAACCTGACCATCATCCTGAACCACATCGGCGGCCTACTGCGAGTCGGCCCCTACGCCAACCGGGACGCGGAAGTAATGCCCCAATGGCGCCGCGGCATCGCCGCCGTCGCCGCCTGCCCCAACGTGGTAGTTAAGCTGGGCGGCATCGGCATGCCCCGCACCGGCTTCGACTGGCACACCCGCGCCCAGCCCATCGGCTCGGCGGAACTGGCCGCGGATATGGCTCCCCTGATGCACTACTGCATCGAACAGTTCGGGCCGGAGCGGTGTATGTTTGAGAGCAACTTCCCGGTGGACAAGGTTTCCTATTCCCACCCCGTCCTGTTCAACGCCTTCAAGCGGCTATCCGCCGGCTACTCGGCCACCGAGCGGGCGGCAATGTTCCACGACACCGCCGCCCGCGTCTATCGCATCAGCTAATCGCGCTGCCGCCAGTTCGGGCAACGCCGGGGTTGACCCGGGTTAGCGGAAACGCGGGATAACCTCTTTCCCGAACAGCTCAATGGAGCTCATCACCTTTTCGTGAGGGATGGTCTCCGTCTGCATAATCATTATCACCTGGTCAACCCCGATGTCCTCGTACAACTGCACCGCCTCGGCGCAGCTATCCGGGTCGCCAGCGATGATGACGCCCCGGTCGGCCAGAGTATTGGCGTCCAACTGGGCAATCGCCGCCCGCGCCGCGCCGGGGCCGGCGTCCAGAGAAATGCCCGACTCCTCCGCCTGAGCCTGGTGCGCCTCGTCCGACTGGCGAAGCCATCGCCCAAAGTCGGCCTGCAAATGGTCCGGAACCCCGCCCCAAGCCTCCAGCAATTCCTCGTAAGCGTTAATCCGACCGGCGATATAGGGCTTGTCCGGCCCGAAAAAAGTCTTCATCGAAAGGGCCGCCAGCTCCCGCGCCTCCTCGTTGTCCAGCCCGCAATAGGCGTGGACATTGTTCCCCCAGAAGTCATTAACGAAGGCCCCTACCGGATTAGCATTCGCCAACGCCTCCCGATAGACCTGGACATGCCCCGCCAGCACCGCGGTGGCGTAGGAGGCCGAAGACAGGACGCCGATTCCCCTTTCGGCCGCCAGCCGAAAGCTCTCCGTCTGGGTGCAGGCCAAATACATCCGGGGATGCGGTTTCTGGAAAGGCTTGGGCAGCACCCGCCGCTTGGGTACGTTCCAGTGTTCCCCCTCCCAGGAAAACTCCTCCGACTGCCAGATTTGGGGCAGCATCGCAATCGACTCCTCCCACAGGGAACGAGTATTGCGCGGGTCAACCCCCAACCCAATCTGTTCGTAGGCGTTGGAACGGCCCGTACCGAACTCGACCCGCCCATCAGTCAACTGGTCCACCAGCGCCACCCGCTCGGCCACCCGAACCGGGTGGTGGTACGGCAAAATACAGACGCCATAACCGATGCGGATTTGCTTGGTGATACGGCTGAGCGCGCCAAACATAGCGTCTTGGCTGGGAGAACCGGAGAACCCGGTCAAGAAGTGATGCTCCACGAACCACAGGTTATCGAACCCCACCTGGTCCGCCAGTTCGCATTGGTCCAGGGTTTCCTTGTATAAAAGGTTCCAGTCTATATCCGTCCCCTGATAAGGACGTTGGGTCTCATACAACAAGCCAAACTTCATACCGTTCCCTCCTCCGCGTTTGTCCGGCGATCCAGCGCCATTATACCCCACCCTCGTTAATCGTGAGGGCAACCGAACATTCCTTATCTCCCCGTCCTTCCCACCCCCCACCAGTGCCGACACAGACCAGAACCCAGAAATGACTGGCGCAAAGAATGACACCAAAACGACACCAAGGGGTAATAGCTCCTGGATTCCGGCGCCGCCCAGAGCAACGGTAGAGTCCCTAACTACCCCAAGGTTTCACCCTCAAGGACCCACCGGGCAATTGCCCCGATTCGCTGACGCCGGCCCCATTGACACCCTGGATGACCCCTCTCTAATCTGAAAATGTGCGGGTTAACCATTGCGCAGCGCCCTGGACGCAGGGCGATCGGTCTCCCTGGAACCAATCCAGCGTGGATACGCCCACCCGGATACGCCCACTTCGAAGGGGCAGCCACCTACCGATCCCGATCCCGGCCATCAAGAGCCGTCCGGCAACCTACCGGAAATCTTGAAATCGCAAATAGCGCAGGCGCCAAAAGTGTCCGATTACATCTCGCCGCCCGCCCCTTCCTAAGCGCAGCCAGCCGGCCGGCCCAAGTCCGGCCGGGAACGACTGCCCAGTCAAGCAGCCAGCGAAAAGCGGTTTGACGGGCCGGATAAGACGGGGAATTTGCCCACCCCGCCGACGCCGGAACCTCACCGACCAGCGCCCGGCGGGCCGGGCGTTGCGGCGCTGGCAACCCCGCAGTAGCCCGACTCTACCCCGGGACCCCAGACCGGCGGGGCGCGCTAAGCCCATCTTTATTTCACCCCCGGTATTGACAATTTCCCTGCCAAACCGGGATAATTAAACTGATCTTTTCCGGTTTTCCTTGCTTACCCGGAAAGCTCGCAAGCTGGATTTGCCCTATTCCAAGTCAACCCCAAAAGCAACCCTTTCTGATTTATGGCAAGGAGGGAATATGGCTAACGAAGACCTTGCATTGATGGCTCACCTAATGCGTCGCGCCGGCTTCGGCGCTACCCGCGACGAACTGGAAGAACGCGCCGCCCAAGGCTATGCCGCCACGGTGGAGGAGTTGCTGAGCCCGGAAACCGTAACCGGGGCCGACCGCTACGAGTTCCTCCGCTACCACCCATCCTTCTGGAAACCTATCACCTCGCCGGGCATGGGCGCCTCCGCTTGGCTCCACAGTATGCTCAACACCGAGCGGGCCCTGGAAGAGAAAATGGTCCTTTTCTGGCACCAGGTTTTCGCCACCGGCGGCTCCAAGCTGGACCACTGGCACGAGATGGTCAGCCAAGTGGATCTGTTCCGGGAACGGGGCATGGGCAACTACCGAGACTTGCTGGTGGAGTTAGCCAAAAACCCGGCCATGATTTACTGGCTGGATAACTGCGACAACCACGCCGACGCCATCAACGAGAACTGGGGCCGGGAACTGCTGGAACTTTTCAGTATGGGCGTCGGCAACTATACCGAAGACGATGTGCGGGAATGTTCCCGCGCCTTCACCGGCTGGACGATTGCCGCCTCTATTCCCCGCAACGCCCACGGCCGCTACGACTGGGAGTTCGAGTACCAGGAAGAAGACCACGACGACGGAGAAAAGACCTTCCTGGGGCATACCGGCAACTTCAACGGCGAAGACATCATCAACATCGTTTGTCAGCAACCAGCCACCGCCCGGTTCATCGCCCGCCACCTCTACAACTTCTTCGTGGCCGAAGAGCCGCCGGTTCCCGCCTGGTCGGTAACGCCACCCAACGACCCGGCGGCCATCGACCTGCTGGCGCAAACCTTTATCGACTCCAACTACGAAATCACGCCGACGCTGCGGGTTCTGTTTATGTCCGACTTCTTCAAGAACGCCCGCTTCGCCAAAATCAAAAGTCCCGCCGAGGTATTGGTAGGCAGCCTGCGCCTGGTCGGCGGCTACCAGTTCCCGGCGCCAGGCATCGGCAACCTCTCCAAGGAAGCCGGCTATATGGGCCAGGAACTGCTCAACCCCCCCAGCGTAGAGGGCTGGCACACCGGCCCCGAGTGGATTAACAGCGGCACCCTGATGAAGCGGATTAACTTCTCCGCCGACTTGGTGGGGAACATCGCCAAACCAGGCATCCGGTCCATCATCAACCGCCTCCAGACCCAAGGCGACCTGACCCCCGAGGAACTAGTAGACAACTGCCTGGACCTGTTAGGCCCTCTGGAAGTGCAAGCCGACAACCGGCAGCAACTAGTGAACCACGCCCAGGAAACCGGCATCCTGACCTGGGCCAACCCCCAAGAGGCTGCCCACCGAGTCGGCGAAATGCTCCAGCTAATCGTATCCCTCCGCGAATACCAGTACGCTTAACCTAACCGGTTGAAAACCTGCAAAAATACGATAAAATACCCCCAGAGTTGCCCTAGCAAGGAGATTAAACAATGACCAGCAACAAAAAAGACCCGGTTTTGGTGGTACTCCAGCTTTCCGGCGGTAACGACTATATGAACACCGTCATTCCCTACACCGACCCCCTCTACCGGGACAACCGGCCGGCGGTGGGGATTGCCGACGAAGACATTATCCGAATTAACAGCGAACTGGGCTTTCATCCCAGTATGCGCGTAATGCAAGAACTGTTTGACCAAGGCAACCTCGCGGTAATTCACGGGGTAGGCTACCCCGATTCGCCGCGCTCCCACTTCCGGTCAATGGACATCTGGCACACCTGCGAGCCGGACAAGCTGGGCACCGAAGGCTGGCTGGGCCTGGCTACCCGGGAAATCGACCCCCGCAAGGAAAACGTAGTAACCACCGTCAGTATGGGACCTAGTATGTTCCGGGCCGTATCGGTCGCCGGAGTCCCCGTGGCCGCAGTGGACAGCCTTGACAGCTATGGCCTGCTCACCGGCATCTCCAACGAAGACCAGCGCCTCAAAATTCTGGACCGTTTCACCCAGATGTACACCCCCGCCATCGGCTCCGGTCAGGTGATGGAATACTTGGGCGAGACCGGCTTGGAAGCGATGAAAGGAGCCGACATCCTGAAAGTGGCGCCGGGGATGTATTCCTCCACCGTGGAGTACGCCGACACTCCCATCGCCCGCAAGCTCAAGGACATCGCCCGAATCCACCTGGCCGACCTGGGAACCCGAATTTTCTACTGCGATTACGGTAGCTTCGACTCCCATGCCAACCAGCCGGGGATGCACGCCAGCCTATGGAGCGACGTTTCCGCCGCGGTGGGCGACTTCTTCTCCGACCTGAAAGAACACCACGCCGCCGACAACGTGATTATGCTGCTCTTCTCCGAGTTTGGCCGCCGCGTGCGGGACAACGGCTCCGGCACCGACCACGGCGCCGCCGGCGCTGCCTTTGTCATCGGCGACCCAGTGCAAGGCGGTTTCTACGGAGAATACCCCTCCCGGAAGGCCGAAGATTTGCAGCAGGGCGACCTGGTTCCCAACCTGGACTTCCGCGGCTTCTACGCCACCGTCCTGGAAGACTGGCTGGGCCTGGACGCCAAACCCATCGTCAAAGGCGAGTTCGAGAAGCCCAAGTTCCTTTAGGGCGCTCCGCCGGCGCGTCCTTCGGGGCCAGCAATCCTGAAAAGGACGCTGGCCCTTTGAGTTAGGAACCTCCCCAAATGCGCCCAGCATAACATTCCAACTCAATCCTTCTATACCACCTGTACCAACCCATTGGAAAAACGTCGGGAGGCCCAGTAAAGATGGTAACGCGGGTAGTAGCCGGCAGAGCTTACGATTTCAGCCACGCCATGGGTCGCGGGGGCGTCGGCGCCGGTTTCACCTCCGGCAACGCCCTGGCCTTCAGCTCAGATAACTTAGTGTACGTCCTCAGTCGGGGCGGCGAAGCGGTAACCGCCGTTCCCTGGAACCGCACCGCCCGCGGAGCCCGGGTAACCAAATTCGACGTGGGCCTTCAGGCCGGCGACGAAGAATTTATCGCCGAGTTTGGCCGCAATGGCGACAGCCGGGGCGAGTTGACTTGGCCGGCCGGGCTCGCCCTCGATTCCCGCGACCGCATTTACGTAACCGACGAGTGGCTAAATCGGGTCAACGTTTTCGATTCTGAGGGTAACTTGCTGTGGGACTGGGGAACAACGGGAACCGGCGACGGCGAGTTCGACGGCCCCTCCGGCATAGTCTGCGACAAGGACGATAACCTATATATCGTGGACAGCCGAAATCACCGGGTCCAGAAGTTCAGCAACGACGGCCGCTTCCTCGCCAAGTTCGGCGGCCCCGGCAGCGGCGACGGCCAACTCAATTCGCCCTGGGGCATCACCCTCGACCGGGAAGGCTTCCTTTACGTGGTGGACCACAAGAATCATCGAGTCCAGAAGTTCACTCCCCAAGGGGAATATCTGGCCCAGTTTGGCAGCTATGGCGTCGGACGAGGCGAACTGAACCACCCCTCGGACGTGGCCGTTGACCCGGACGGCGACGTTTACGTCTGCGACTGGGGCAACGACCGGGTGCAGGCTTTTGACCCCTCCGGGAAGTTCTTTACCAGCTTCATCGGCGACGCCCGGCAACTGACCAAGTGGGCGCAGATGATCGTGCAAACCAACCCGGAGGCAGTGAAACGGCGCCGGGAGGTCAAGAACTTCCAAGCGGAATGGCGCCTGCAAATGCCCCGGGCGGTAGCCTTCGACGCCCCGAATAACCGCCTACTAATCCTCGACACCCAGCGCAGCCGAATCCAGATTTACAACAAGCTGAACAACTATTCCAGCCCGGCCAGAAACCTGTAGGAGAGTTCGTAGGCAAAAAGGAGCGGCCGTTGCTCCGCCAAGCCGGATGCTCTACTTGATCGGGGGCGGCAAGCCCGTCCCTATCCGCCCCGATCAAATAGGCCGCCGGAAGCACCTCCCCAACCCCTGCCCCTATAGTCGCGCTAATCGTCCGTCGCCGCCGGAACTGCCCCTGGTCGCCCCGACAAGGCGCTATAGCGTTCAGCGGCTTGTTCGGCAATGACGTCCAAGTCCTCGGCCAGCAAATATCCCTGGTCAACCAGAACCTCGGCCGCCCGCTGAACCTGCCCCAAGTAGTCCTCTAGGGAACGATAACGTTCCTCGATGGAAGCGCGCGGGTCGCCGGCAGCCTCCCGGTGGGCGCGGGTCGCCGGAAAAGGAATGCTGGAACCAATCTGCGGCATAATCTGGCCAGGGCCGCCGCTCACCGGCTGCCGCAGGTTCCAACCCGTGTTGGTCGCCACCGGCACGCTCACATCCGGCAAGCGGATGCCCGCCACCTCATTGCCGTCCCCATCCACCGCCGCGACCAAATTGGGGTAAGGTTCGCCCACCGCCGGCGGCAATTGGCCGATAAGCCCCCGATACGCCTCCGGGCCGAAGTCTAGCCGATAAACATACTTCAGATACTCCGGGAAGTTCACTCCCGGAATGGCCCGAAACACCGCCTCGGTTTGCGGGGCCGGCATCGCCGTGCCATCAGCCAAGCGGGGATGACAGCTGGGCGGCGGTTCCTGCCCTCTGGTTACCCAAGCGTCCAGGTTGACCAGAGCCGCCCGCAGCAGCGGCCGATAATCCACCGAATTAGCCAACTGCTGCCCTTGGGGGCCGTCCCTAACATCCACATCAAACAGGCTCAAGCGGCCCGGCCCGTGCTGAGCGCCAGCATAGTGATAGATTCGCACCGAGGCGGCGGGCGGCAGGTCGGCCGCCCCATCCAGAGTGGTATGAATTAGCGAAGCGTGGCCGCTCCAGTACTCCGCCGAGGTGTTGGTCAAGAAAACCTTGGGCGTTTTGCCGGCGGCGTCCAGCCGAGCTAGCAGGCCGTCAACCCGCCCGGTATCCGGGTCGGTTTGCAGCCGGTCATGGAAGGGGAAGGTGCGCCCAGCGGTAGCCCGGGGCGGCGTCGAGGGCTGGCCAAACCGCTGGTTCATCTCCCCGCGCCCACTGCCAGCCACCAAGGGAATCAACCCTTCAAACACCGGGCGGTCAGCCTCATCCTGGGTCAAGCCGCAATATAGGAAGCGGCGCAGAAAGCCGCCGCTCTGGGAACGGCCAAAGGCATAGGCGTACTGGATGTCGCCGGCGCAGGGGTTGCCGTCAGCCGCCGCGCCATAGCGCAGGAAGGACACCAAGTCCCGCGGCGTCAGCAGACCCATACCAACCACCGCCGCTCCGGAAGTAGTGTAGGTTATTTCATACACCTGGCCCGGCTGAAAACCCGATTCCAGATAAACATAGCTGGCATCCGCAACCACCGAATCGCCGTCGCGCCGAGCAAAGGCCCACTGCTCCCTCGGAATTACCCGGGGCGGGCCATCCTGGTGTTCCCGAACCGCCAGTTCCGCTTCCGGGTCGCCGCCGTCGCTGACCGGATGCGGCCGGTGCCCCCGGTCCGCCAGCGGATGATCGTAGATAACCCGGTGAGGCTGCAAAGCGAAGGAAATCTTGCCGGAAATCGCTTCCCCACCCCCGCCCTCGGCCTCAACCGGAGTCAGGGCCTCCGGAACGGTCAGTCCCACCAGGCCGGGGCTATCCGGCGGCACATCATACTGCCAACCACACCAAACTACCGTGTAACCCTGCCGCATCAGGAAGCCGTTGCCCGCGCCCAACCGCTCCCCGGCGCTGTTCAGGTTAGTCAGCGCCGTAGGGTTGCCCCGGTTTACCACATCAAACAAAATACGGTGGTTCCCCCGCTCTGGCGCTTCGGGCTGCAGAATGCAAAAATCGGCGACGCAATGTACTAGGCCAGCGGCATCCCGAGGCGCCAACTCCAGATCGGTTATCCCGCCATTGGCCGGGTGGTCGGGATCAACCGCAAAATGAGCCAGCCCTTCCAACTGCCGGTAAGCGCCGGCGTCGCCAAAAACCGCTCCATCAGCAAAGGGCCGGATGGACCTAACCTCCAGTCGAGAAACTGCCATCACGCTAACCTCCATTACCGGATTAGGGCCGGATTAACCATTCGGCAAGTCCCGGCGCCAACCGCTCCCCCTAAAGAGGAGCGGTTGGCGCCGGGGGAAAGGCCGGGGATTAGTCTTCCAAGTGTATGGTAACCGTAACGCGGGGGGTGTCGCCGACCACGGCGGTGGTATGGCCGTCGCCGGCAACATCTTCCGCCAGGTTGACATCGCCGGGGCCGAGGCGGTACTTGGTTCCATCCTTCAAGCCGATTTCACCTTCGCCAGCCAGGGTGATAACGTACTGCCGCCGGGGGGCGACGTGCCAGTCGCTGAACCGACCCGCCTCGGCAGCCCGGAAAACCACGCCCTTGGCCTGATGCAAGTTAGTAAAATCGGGGCGGGATTCCCAATCCAGTTCTTCAATGTGGGTATGCCCGTCATCGCCGGTGTAGAGTCGGATAAACTTCATTGGTCAACCTCCAATAATGTCCTGATAATTCTCGCAGCTGCCGAAGCTTCCCCAGCAGCATCGCGCAGCAAAGCCTTGAATTGGCGGCAGCGTAAGCCATTCTAGCACGCGCTGGCGGTTTCGCCCAATTCGCCGATGGGGTTCCGCCGGAATGAAGCTTTGATGGCCGTGTAACAACGATGTAACGGAGCCGGCGACCGGAAAGGCTAACTTGATAGGAAATCGCAAAGATGCTATCATAAGCGCAGCTATGTTTACCTCATACCCGGTTGAGGAGGAGTATGTATGGCAGATAACGACATCGCTTTGATGGCCCACCTGATGCGGCGCGCCGGATTTGGGGCGCAGTACGAAGAACTGGCAGCCCGCGCCGCCCAGGGATACGAGGCCACCGTGGAGGAACTGCTCCACCCTGAAGACCATTCGAATGGGATGGACCTGGATCTGGCGGAACGGAGCTTCATCGAATGGAATCACTTCATCCGCTGCGTCCCCGAATACAATGCGTGGCGCATGATAAACTCCAGGAGCCAGTTAGAAGAGAAAATGGTCCTTTTCTGGCATGGCATCCTGTGCACGGCGGACAGCAAGACCCAAAGTTATGTTACCTCTAACGCCGAGTTGGAGATGCTCCGCCGGTGCGGGATGGGCAGCTTCCGAGACCTCTTGATCGAGATTTCCCGAGACCCGGCGATGGTCTATTTTCTGGACAACTGCTTGAGCCACAAAGACGCAATCAACGAGAACTACGGACGGGAGCTGCTGGAGCTATTTTCCATGGGCGTGGGCATGGACGGGCAGTTCAACTACACCGAGGATGACGTGAAGGAGTGCGCCCGGGCCTTTACCGGCTGGACGATCGCCAACGGCATCCCCGGACAACCCTATGGCCGCTACAGTTCGCAGTTTGTATATAACCCCCAAGACCACGATGAAGGCGAGAAGACTTTTTTGGGTCGCACCGGCAACTTTAACGGCGAGGACATTATTGACATTATCTGTCAGCAGCCGGCCACCGCCCGATTCATCTCTCGCCACCTCTACAGTTTCTTCGTCGCTGACGAAGCTCAGGTGCCGGCCTGGATGGATACCCCGCCCCGGGACCCGGACACCATCAAGCTGCTGGAAGCCGAGTATTTCCGCTCCGGCTACGACATCCGTTCTATGCTACGGACGCTGTTTAACTCCGACGCCTTCAAGAAGGCGCGCTTTTCCCGCATAAAAGGCCCCATCGAGACGGTAATCGGAACTCTGCGCCTGGTTGGCGACTGGACCTCGCCCAAACCCGGCTTTGAGTCCATTTTCGACGAAATGAAACACATGGGGCAAGAGATACTAAATCCCCCTTCCGTGGAGGGCTGGCATACCGGCAAGGAGTGGATTGACGGCGGAACCTTGGTGCGCCGCATTAACTTCATTGCCGACTATGTGGGGGATGTCAGCTACCCCGGCGTCCAGGACATAGTTCGGAAACTGGCGGCGGAAGGCCCCACCCTAACTCCGGAAAACTTGGTGGATGGTTGCCTGCGGCTATTGGGCCACTACGAACTGGCCGAGGAGAATTACCGGATGCTGGTGGAACACGCCCGAAAGAGCGGGGAGTTGCCTACCCATACCCAGGAGTTTCCCGAACAAGTTAGCCAAATACTTCAGATGATCGTAGCCACCAAGGAATATCTCTACGCCTAGCCGGAACCAGCGACCGGCCCCAACAATTAAAAGACGGAAAGACGGCTGAAAGACGACGCTACAAAACCAACCCCTACCTCGTACCTCATACCGAGAAGGAGAAGAGCATGACCTCCAACAAGAAAGACCCGGTCTTGGTGATACTTCAGATGACCGGCGCTTATGATGCGCTAAACACCTTTATCCCCTACAGCGACCCCCACTATCCCGACTATCGCCCGACCTTGCAAGTTTCACCCGAAGATGTACTGGCCGTTGACGACAAGGTCGGGTTCCACCCGGCCATGGCTCCCCTGAAGGAGCTGTATGACGAGGGCAAAGTGGCCGTTATGCAAGGTATCGGCTACCCCAACCCCATTCGCTCCCACTTCCGCTCCCTGGACATCTGGCACACCGCCGAGCCGGAAAAAATGGTAACCGACGGCTGGCTGGGCAAGGCGATCCGCGACCTGGACCCCAACAAGGAGAATATCCTGACCGCCGTCAACTTTGGCCGCGGCCTGCCCCGGGCCTTGGCCGCCCCCGGCGTATCGGTAGCCTCCGTCGGCGATTTGGCAAGCTACGGGGTGCTGACCGGCATCGGCGGCGAGGAAGAACGGATGGAAGCCCTCGATATTTTTGGCCGGATGTATTCCCCGATGATCGGCTCCGGGCCAGTTAACGACTACCTCTCCCAAACCGGTCTGGACGCGCTGAAGGGCGCCGACATCCTGAGCGCCGCTCCCGAAATCTATTCCTCCAGCGTCGAGTATGGCGGCAGCCCCTTCGCCCAATGGCTGAAAAACATCGCCCAAGTGCACTTGGCGAACTTCGGGACGCGAGTGCTTTACACCGGCGTCAACCCCGGCACCTTCGACACCCACGCCAACCAGAACATCACCTTCCCCAAACTGTGGGGCGACGTCTCCAACGCCATCGGCGACTTCTACCAGGACTTGAAGGAGCATAATGCCAACGAGGAAGTCGTGATGCTGCTCTTCACCGAGTTTGGGCGGCGGGTAAAGGAAAATGGCTCCGGCACCGACCACGGCTCGGGCGGCGTGGCCTTTGTCATCGGCGATTCGGTAAAGGGCGGACTGTACGGCGAGTACCCGTCGCTGGAACCGGAGAAGCTGGATGAGGGCGACCTACGGTGGAACAATGACTTCCGGGGAACCTACGCCGCGCTGCTGGAACAGTGGATGGGCCTCGACGCCAACCCCGTACTCGGCGGCGCCTACGAGCAGTTTGACTTTATCAAGTAACTTGACCATCGGAAAGGTAAGGCGGCGCTGGCGGCGGTCGACCGCCGCCAGCGCCGCCTTACCTGATGAAAAGACGCTTTTGTGAGGGCAGGCAAAATGGTTACTACTGAAATTGCGCCGATAACTTTTCAATACAGCCACACCATTGGACGGCAGGAGAACCGGAGCGGAACCGGGTTCTTCTACCCGGTGGCGATAACGCGGGACCCAGAAAACCGGTTATATGTGCTGAGCCGCGGTTCAGAAACTCCGGCCTTTTTCCCCTGCAAGCGGGTTACCGTCTTCACGGTGGATGAAGAGCTAGTCCGCGAGTTCGGCCAGAAGGTTCCCCCGGAAGAAGCCGACGCCTCCGCCCCCGACGGCAGCTTTATGTGGCCCACATCGGTCGCCCTGGACCGCGCCGGCAACGCTTACGTGGCCGACGAGTGGCTCAACCGGATTACCATTTTTGACCCGGAAGGTCGCTGCCTCGGCAAGTGGGGAACCCTCGGCGACGGCGACGGCAAGTTCAACCGTCCCTCCGGGCTGGCCTTCGACGCCGCAGATAACCTTTACCTGGTGGACAGCGCAAATCACCGGATCCAGATATTCACCAAAGAGGGTAAGTATCTGGCCCAATGGGGCCGCGAAGGCAGCGGGGACGGGGAGTTTAGCTACCCTTGGGGCATCGAGATTGACCCCAACGGGGCGGTGTACGTGGCGGACTGGCGCAATGACCGCATCCAGAAGTTCGCCCCGGACGGGCAGTTCCTGATGAAGTTTGGCGCCTCCGGTCAGGAGGACGGGGAGTTCAACCGGCCCACCGGAGTCGCCGTGGACCAGGAGGGAATCATCTACGTTACCGACTTCAAGAACGACCGCCTCCAGGTGTTCAACGCCGATGGCGACTTTATCGCCAAGCTGACCGGCGAGGCAACCTTGTCCAAGTGGGGCCGGGAGCGGGTGGAACTGGACCCGACGATCCTGCGGGGCCGGGAAATGGCCCAGGGTCTGCGGGAGCGCGAGAAGCAGTTCCACGGGCCGATAGCGGTAGAGGTGGATGATGCGGGCCGGGTCTTTGTGGTGGAATGCTCTCGCCAACGCCTTCAGGTCTTTCGGAAACAGGCTGCGGTGTTTATGGGCGGCCCGCTATAGGACCGATTAAACCGGGTTAATCGGTCAATCCGGGGGAGCGTATCTAGCCTATCGCCGGAAACCCGGTTAACCCAGGAAACCGATCACTCTTCTTTGACCGGCGACCTATCGACAAAGCAAAGGGAAGGGGGCGCCTCCTTAAATCCGTTGGAGCCGACCTCTTCCCTTTATTCGGTTATAAGAGCAGCTGATTTTGCGGGAGAACTCGGCTGCCGTTGCCTTATTATCTAGCTGCCGGCCAAGACCTCTTCCACCGAGCCTTCCAACGGGTTCTCGCCGCCGAATACCGTCCCGGAGACGCCGTTCTCAAATTTTGCCAAGGCCAAATCATACACCGACTGGGGGAAGGGGATGTACCCGGTCTCCGCCGCCAGAGCCTGACCCTCCGGCCCCAGGTAGTACCGGATGAACTCGGCAATGTGCGGTTCGCTGGCGGCGTCTTTCCTGACATAGATGAACAGGGGCCGCGACAGGGGGGCGTAGGTTCCGTTGTTGATGGTGATGGCCGTTGGGGTTACGCAGCCGTTGCCCCCGTCGATCGCCACTGCCTTCAGCTTGTCCGTGTTCTCTACGTAATAGGCGTACCCGAAGTATCCGATGGCGTTTTTGCTGCCGGATATGCCCTGCACCAGCAGGTTATCGTCCTCGCTGGCCGTAAAGTCGCCGCGGGATGCGCCCGGGTCGCCATTGACCGTATCCGTAAAGTAGTCAAAAGTGCCGGAGTCCACCCCCGGGGCGTACAACTCCAGATCCGCTTCGGGCCAGCCTTCGCGAACCTGACTCCACTTGGTTAGGGCGTCCTCCGCTTCCGGCCCCCACATCCGGTTTAGTTCTGCTACCGTCATGCACTGGACAAAGTCGTTGCTGTTGTTCACTATTACCGTTAATCCGTCGATAGCTACCGGTAGCTCGATGTATTCCACCCCGGCCTCGGCGCACATGTCCACCTCTTTAGCCTTGATGGGCCGGGAGGCGTCGGTGATGTCCGTTTCCCGGTTGCAGAACTTCTTGAAGCCGCCGCCGGTGCCGGAGATGCCCACCGTTACCCGCACCTGGCCGTCGGTCAGCTTGCCGAACTCCTCCGCCACCGCTTCCGTTATCGGAAAGACGGTGCTGGAGCCGTCCACGTTGATGTCGCCTTTGAGAGTAACGGCGCCGGTAGCGGCGGGAGGAGCGGTAGCGGCGGGAGGAGCGGTAGCGGCGGGAGGAGCGGTAGCGGCGGGAGAGCCGCAGGCGACCAGGGCCAAGGCCCCGGTGATTACGCCCAAGAGCGGCAGGATAATCAAGCTCGAAGGTTTAAGATACCGAAAGGGTCTGGAAGAGCTGGAAAACATGGTTCCTCCTGATAGTATTTTCGGCTATTTCTGACGCCGAAGGTCGCGCATCGCCCCCCAGGGAGGCCTGTTGCGCCGCGCTTGGCGCACGACGGTAAGCCTATACTTTCCGTTTCAAGCGGCAATTAGGTTGCCGTTAAAGCCCTTTTAAGGTCGGGTTAAACCTTGGTTAAAGGTCGCCGCCGGGCGGCGGCCCGCGACAACCAAGCCCATATCCCGGCAAAGGCCAGCGGGACCGGAAGGTAGGCCGGAGTAAGGTCAGGCAACGAAATTAGGGATATTTATATATTTCCAGATACGAATGCCTTGGAACCGCTCCCTGCGGGGGCGCTATTCTTATCAGCATCGGCCCAGCATTTGTTCCAGAGCGGCCCACTCGTCGGTGGTGGCGGTAAGGCCCCACTCGTCCTTTACCGTTATCCAGTCCTGCGCATATTGGCAGTGGTGGTCCGAGTTGGGCGGCTGCCAAGCCTCCGGCCCTTTAGCGCCTTTGGCCCGGTTGGCCGAGGCCGATACGGCAATCAGATGGTTGTCGTAGGCCAAACTGTTGGCGAACTCCCGCTTCCGGGCGGCGTTCCATTTCCAGCCGCCGGAGCGGTGGGCGTTGGCCAAGGGAACCAGGTGGTCAACGTCCAGGTCGCCGGCTTCGGTAAAGGTAGTTCCGGTAAATGGATCAAGCCACTGGCCGGTGTCAACGGTGCAGCCCCGGGTACGCCGGAAGGTTACCGGCGCAGCGGATTCGGCGATTAAGACCTCGGCCCGGGTGTTCTGGCAGTCCTGGTCGGCGTCGGTCCAGTGCTTCCAGTCCTTCCGGTCATAATCGGGCAGGTCGGCGGGGATCGGGGAAAGGGTGAGCCGGGGCGCTGGTTCCCGCCCATCAGCCCTTGTCGGGACCGGCGGCGAAACGGGCGGCGCCGGGGTGGGTTCTAAAGTTAGCGTCGGGATGGGCGTCGAAACCGGCGCCGCCGTCTTTACCTCCGGCGTCGCGGGGATGGGGATTAGTTCGGGTACACTGGAGCAAGCCAGGGCAGCGAGGATTAGCGCCAAGCCCAAGATTCCGAACTGGAGGAATCTCAGGAGTTGTACGACAGACGACATGTCATTTCTCCCTTTGCGTTATCGGTGAATACCTAGGATAGACTTGGCGCGGTTCAACCGGCGCAGGGGATGGTAAAGGTGAAGGCGCAACCTTCCCCTTCCCGACTTTCCACCGTTATCCAGCCCCCGTGAGCCTCGACTAACTGTTTGACTATCGCCAAGCCCAATCCCGTGCCGCCGTCGCGCCGGGAGCGGTCAACCTTGTAGAACCGCTCAAAGATATGCGGCAGGTGCTGGGGAGCCACGCCGATTCCGGTATCCCTCAGCCGCACTTCCAAGTAGTCCGGGTAGCCGGGCCGAGACTGCGCTTCGAGGTTAATCCGACCTTGCGGCCGGCTGAACTTGAGCGAGTTTTCCACCAGATTCACCAAGACCTGGCTCAGCTTGTCGCCGTCGGCCATTGCCAGCGGTAAGTCGTCGGGCGCCTGGAATTCGATGGTTACTCCCCGAGAGGCGGCCGTTTCCTGGAATTGTCGCTTGACGCCTTGCATCAAGGGGGCCAAGGACAGGGGTTCCGCCTCGATGGTAAACTGACCGCTCTCCATCCGGGACAGTTCTAGCAAGTCATTGACCAGGCCGTTAATGCGGTCCACATCCCGGCGCATCCGCCCCAGGAAGTCGGCGGCGACCTTGGGGTCGTGCATCGCCCCGGCCTCCAGAGTTTCCACCATCGCCTTGATGGAGGCCATGGGGTTGCGCAGTTCGTGGGAGACGTTGCTGACAAACTCCTTCTGGCTGGTTTCCACTTGGCGGATGCGGGTCAGGTCGTGGATGGTCAACAGCACGCCCTGGGCGCCGACGCCGTCCAGGGGGGTAGCGATGGCGCTGAGGTAGCGCCGGGGGTGGAGCAAGGCGACTTCCCCTTGTTGGCGAGTTTTTTCGGACTGGCATTGGGTCGCCAGCCGGTGGATTTCGTTGTCGCGCACCAGTTCAATGAGCCGGGAGCCTTCCACCGCTTCGTCCCCGATGCCCATTAGTTCCCGGGAGGCCGGGTTCAAGAGCATTACCCGTCCGCCCAATTCGGTAACAATCACGCCATCGGCCATGGTATCCAGGACGGCGGACAGGGTATCGCGCTCGGCGGACCGGTGTTCGATGACTCTTTTGAGAGAATCGGCCATCCGGTTGAAGGCGTCGGTCATTTCCCGAGTTTCCGGGGAGAATACGGGCGGAACTCGGTAATCGAGGTCGCCGGCGGCCAGTCGGCGGGAACCTTGCGTAACCGCGCGAACCGCGCGGTAGGCGCGACGGGCAATCAGGTAGGCCAAGGCCGCCGAAAGGACGCCAAAAGCTCCGATTCCGACCCCGATTCCGATTTCCAGACTCCAGCCCCAGCCCAGAAAAGAAGCGCCCAGGCCCGGTAGGTTCCCCATACGGTCAAAGGGCGCCGCTAAAATAAGGGCGAGGAAGGGGAGGGTGAGGGCCGCATAAGCCAAGGCGATACGCGCTAGTAGCGAGCGCTGAAAGTTCATCCATCCAGCCGGTAGCCGACTCCTCGGATGGTAACGATGCTCCGGGCGGTGGTGGGATCGGCCTGAAGTTTCTCGCGCAGCCAACTGATGTAAACGTCCACCGTTCTGGTCTGACCGATGTAGTCGTAGCCCCAAACCTTTTCCAGAATCTGGTCGCGGGTGAAGGCGCGGCCCGGGTCGGCCACCAAGAGGGCCAGCAGGTCAAATTCCTTGGGTTTGAGGTTCAGGGGCTGGCCGGCCAAGCGCGCTTCGTGGCGGTTCAGGTCGATTTCCAGGTTGCCGACTCGGTGATTCCGGTTAGCGGCCTCCGGGCTTTGGGCGTCTTCCAGCGGACGGGCGCGACGCAGGGTATTACGGACTCGGGCCATTAGTTCGCGAATGCTGAAGGGTTTGGTAATGTAGTCGTCGGCGCCCAGTTCGAGGCCCACCACCCGGTCAACCTCTTCACCCTTGGCGGTCAGCATCAGGATGGGCGCTTGCGATTCCCGGCGGAGAATGCGGCAAACCTCAAAGCCGTCGAGGGTCGGCAGCATTATGTCGAGGAGAATTAGGGAGGGGTTAACGCGGCGGGCCAGTTCCAGGCCATCACCGCCGTCGGTGGCGGTATGCACCTGATACCCTTCTCGCTCCAGGTTATAGCGCAGGGCTTCCAGAAGGTTTTCCTCGTCCTCGACGACGAGCACTGATCGTTCCGGCATCGGGCCTCTGGCGGAGGGGTTTTAATTTGCAGTTTCGCGGTCAATCACGGATAGCGAACTGTCCGGCGCTGACCTTTCGCGCTTCTCAGGCATATTATACCAGCCTTCAGCGAAAATAACAGAACCGGGGCCTAATCGGCGGCCAGAGACAACTCGACGGACTCGAGCGGCGGCGGATACTCCCTTAAGTAAGAAAGGGGATGGCGGGTAACTTCCCACCGGCCGGCCCAGGATACTACCAAGGTCTCGTCGTACTCTACGGCAACGGAGCGGGGGGAAGGAGTTTCCTGAGAGTCATAGTAATCGGTCAGTTCCTCTCTGATTACCGGAGAGTAGTTTTCCGGAGCGTTTTCGCGGAGCCAGCGGTGCGGAAGAGCTCTCTGTTCACCGTCCTGCCAAGTAATTATCAGGGAGCTGACTGCGCAGTCGATTTTTTTGACCGGACAAAGGCTTAATTCCATACTGGCCCTCCCGGGCTTTCCAGTTAGATGTCTGACAAGTTCAGAATGATGGCAAGGTTTTAAGCCAGAGTTACGAAAAGGTTAAATGTTTGTTAACTGCAGGTGGCCCTGGCGACGGCTACCCTCACCCCGGCCCGGCTTTCGAAGGGGGGATGGGAAAGGGCGGGGCCAGAAGGATGGGTATCTCGGCGGCGATTGTCCTCCTATGCCCTCTTATAAGGTCTAAGGGGGCTGGGCAATCGCCGCCGGGCCAGCCGCCCGGCGTTGGGTCGGATCAAAGGGTAGCCGGACCAGTCGCTCGGCTCGGAGTTGGTTAGTTGTCGCCGGCCACCGGGTCCAGGGTCTGGGCGGCGACGGTATCGGTAGTATCGGGGGTATCGGAAACGGGTTCGCCGGTTTTGGGGTCAACCTCGAAGGGGCTCTTCAGATCCAGTTCTTTAGCCATCTCTCGCACCGCCGGGATAACCTCTTGCCCCATCAGGCGCAGGCTGCGCATCTGGTCTTCGTGGCTCATGGCGCCGTCGCCGTCCCAGAAGAAGACGCTGCCGGGTCGCAGATATTCCAGGACGTGGCGGATTTTAGGCAGCACCGTCTTGGGCGTGCCGGAGATGATGCTGTAGTCGGCGGCCTGGTCTTCGTAGGGGCGGCGGTTGGTTCCGAAGCGGCCCGCTGGCCCGAAGGAGGTGGTGGACAGCCGCCGGGAGGCGCGGGAGGTATGGCCAGGCAGGTTCATGATGGCCGGATTGACCTGTCCTTCGTTGCCGGAGAGGAAGGGGTTGCTGACGCCGGAGAGGTACTTGCGGCCTACCTCGTCGGCTTTTTCTTCGGTTTCGTCCACGTGGACTTTCCACAGGTAGGCGACGTTCTGGGTTCCCGACTTGTGGCCGAATTCGGCGGCGGTGTCGTGGTAGAGCTGGAAGGCCTCTTTGGTTGGCTCCAGCCTGGTCGCCAGCAACACCAGGGGGTAGCCTTTCTCGGCGGTCCATTTCACGGTCTCGACGCTGACGGTGGAGGGGATCCAGATGGGCGGATGGGGTTGCTGCAGGGGGCGCGCCCAAGGGTTGACGTAGCGGTAGTGGTAGTGCTTGCCTTCCCAACGCCATGGGCCGGGGGTGGTCCAGGCTTTAATGAGGAAGTCGTGGGCTTCTTCGAACCGTTCCCGGTTGAAGTGGGGCGGGGCGTTGTGGGAGTAGCTTTCCCGGCCGCCGCCGCGCACAAAGCCGGATACCAGGCGGCCGTGGGAGATCATGTCAATCATCGCCAGCTGTTCGGCCAGCCAGAGGGGGTCTTCCCAGATGGGCAGGACGTTGCCGAGGATGATGATTTTGGCTTTGTTGGTGATGCGGGCGAGGATGGAGGCGCCGACGTTGGTAACGCCCTGCATACAGAAGGGGGTGCTGTGGTGTTCGTTGAGCATGAGGGCGTCGAAGCCCATTTCCTCGGCATAGACCTTTTCGTCGAGGTAGCGGTTGTAGAGCTGGGCGCCGACGGAGGGGTTATAATGTTCGTTGCTGATGCTGAGGTCGGTGGACTGGGTTCCCATCAAGCCGGATTGGTCGTCTTGCCAGGGCTGTTCGGTAAAGTGGCCGATGAGCATATCAACACCTCAAATCGGGAAGGTAGCGTTAAAGCCGGGGGGATTGGGCAGAGTTTAGCGCCGGGGGACGGGGGGTGGCAAGGGGGGGGGGGGCCAGGTTCATCGCCGGCTATCCATTGTGAATAAGGCGCGTCCACGTATTAGCTCAAGCTCTTGCTACAGAGAGCGGAAAAATCACACTGATGACAAGTTGCTACGCTAGGGGTGGGCTCAAGTTTCATCGTGCGCAATGACTTGGCAGCATCTAGGGTTTTGGTACGGACGTCGTCTATGAACCCTTCATCCACCGCTCTTTTGATAGGACGCCTGCCCTCTAGCTCATATATCTCAACGAAGTCGGCATCTTTCCCAGTGAGTTCTTGATACCCTAGTGCATAGGTATGCAGTTGTGTTTCAGTCACCTCTTCTTCTTGGCTACGCTCGTTGGATTTAAGATCCACGATGGTAGTTTCGTTAGTATCGGTGCGGCGCACCAAATCGATACGGCCCTTAATGCTAACGCCATCATCGAGGTTAACTTGGACTGACTGCTCGTAGAACTCTATGTAGCGGAGGTTTTCAGCATTGTCAACGATGTAGTTGGTGATATCTCGATGAGCTAACTCTCCAAGCCGGTCGCGCAAGTCTTGTGCAGCGTACGGAATCCGCAAATGGCAGTTGACCAGTTCAGGGACATCGTCTACGGTGACCATCTTGCCACGCATTGCGCGCTGGTGTACTTCCGCCAAAGCATCGTGTAGCGACTTCCCGTAACCCATTGGGGGAACGAGTGGATTATTGAAACCGTACAAGACCCTCAGTTTGAACTGGTATGGGCATTCGAATAGGTATTTCAAGTCACTGAAAGAAAACTCAACATTGGCGACAGAGGCTTTTGGTTGGGCTTCTATACGGCGGCGATCTGCGTAATCAGGATGACGCCGTTTAACGTATTCGGATGCCAAAACGTCGTCCCAGAACTCCGACTTCCTAGCGTACCTATTGTTCTTTCCTTGAATTGGCGCCCAAGTCATATGGAGAAACTTCTTGCTTCTCGTCATAGCGACGTAAAACAGGCGCCTTTCGTCCTCTTTGGATCCATCATAACGGGCAGAGTTATTAATTGCTTGGCCAGGGACTAAATCCCAAACGGAACTCTTCCGGTTAGACGATGGAAAGCGATTTCGCAACAGAGCGGGTAAAAACACTGCGGGCCACTCTCGGCCCTTAGCCTGGTGGACTGTCATAATTTGAACAGCGTCAGGGACTATATAATCATTGTCTTCGGCCCCTTCACTATAAGAGCCTTCAGCTTGGTAGCAGAGAAACCGTGCGAATGATTGGAAAGAGTCTATTGGCTTTGACCTGAAATGAATAGTTTCCCAATCCGTAATAGCTTCACTGAACCTCCCGAGGTTGAAGAACACGACCTCACCGCGATTGTCCGGGATTTTTTCCTCCCGAACCTCCGTTAGTTCTAGGAATTTCAGAAACGCTCTTTGTATAGTTGGCGCATTACTGGAGCCTTCAGAGCGTAAATCGGCGTGGACGCTTTCGGCATATCTCAACGCCACGTCCAGTTTTTCTTTTGATATACCAAGTTGGGCTTGATCCCACGACTGGCGTAGCGCAGTGGCATCTAGCTGGGACGAGTCGAACGATGCGCCCGATATAAAGTAGAAAAGGTCTCTGGCTGCTCGCGCTTCTTACGCCTCAAAGAGATTAACCAACCCACTGACAACAAACGGAATATTTGCAAGCTTCAGCGCTTCTGTGATGACTACTCCATTATTTCTTACGCTTCTTAACAGAACTGCCATGTCTGACCACGAAATGCCGCGCTTGCTATCACCATCGTCGAATGCCACTCCACGTAGCGACTTGATTGTTTCGGCAATATACTTGGCCTCTGCTTCTGGCGTTTCGAAGGACAGGGCAACCACGTCTCCTGTCTCAAATGGTTGAGCATCGGTTGCTTTCATTGCTTTGCGCAATCTACCTTCAACTTTCTCTATGAACATGCGGGCTGTATCAATAACACCTTGACTGGACCTGAAATTCTCTTCAAGCCTAATTTGTTCCACGGGAGAATAGCGGTCTTGGAAGGTCAAGATGTTTTCGACTGAGCTGCCTCGCCATTGATAAATGGTTTGGTCGTCGTCCCCAACAACGCATAAGTTGGCGCCCAAATCGTACAATAGCTTTACTAATCTTTCTTGGATAGGGTTGACATCCTGGTATTCATCAACTACCACGTATTTTAACTGTTCAGATATTTTAGATCTCAGATCTTTGTTGTTCTCAAGTTCTGCAACGGCTATCTCAAGCAATGCAGAAAAGTCAAAGTATGAATCTTCAGTTAACCGGTTACGATATTTGCGCAGACCTTCCCATATGGAGCAATCTTCCAATTTATCGCCATCGACCTCATCCTCTCGCAAGACCGACAAAGCATCCAGGTACCGGCTGGTGTCGCTCCACCGCTTTAATGCTCGCCCGTTGAGAGTGGAAGTAGTGGTCAACCCGGTTTGGGTACTATAGCGATCCACGTAAATCCCCTGTCGAACAGCCTCCAGAATCTCATATTTCGAGTACTGTGGGACCTCAGATTGCAGAAGTTCCTGGCAAAACCCGTGAATGGTGCCGACGTACATATTGGCCATTCCGGTAACTTCGCCCTCTGCTGCTTCCTTTGTTCTTTCGACAATACGTTCCTTCAGTTCAGAAGCGGCCTTATTGGTGAAAGTGAACGCAACAATATTTTTAGGTTCGAGACGGTCGGACCCGGGTTTGGTAAGCAGGTGAGCGATCCGCTGCGCTACCACTTCGGTTTTACCTGAACCTGCGCAAGCGATCAATTGTAGGTTTCGGCCACTATATTTCACTGCTTGTTGCTGAGCTTTTGTTAGCTTCATAACGTCTCCACAACAGGTCGTGTCGTTGAGGTATGCGACAAGAAACTTGCATAAACTGCCCCGTCTCCCCCCTACCCCAACCACTCCCGCACCAGCTCGACGAACCGTTCCGGGTGTTCTACTTCGGGGCGGTGACCGCAGTTTTCGATTATCTCCAGGCGGGAGTTGGGGATGGAGGCGTGGTAGAGCTGGCCGGCGCTCAAGGGAATGATGGGGTCTTGGCGGCCCCAGACCAGCAGGGTGGGCAGCCGCTTGAGGCGGGGCAGCAGATGGGGCAGGGCCGGGTAGTGCATGTAGGGCCGCCAACTGAGGCGGCAGGCGCCCTCCAGCGATGTTTCCCAGTTTTCCTGCTGCTCCGGCGTCGGCTCGTCGGGGCAGATGGACTGGAACTCGGCTACCGACTCCGGGGCCAGCAGGCAGCGGTTGATATAGGACTTGGCGACTACCTGGAAGATGTCGTAGATTTCACCTTCCGGGGGGCGGACGCCAGCGGCGGCCACCAGGGTCAGCTTCCGGAACTGCGGCGGACACATCACCGCCATTTCCGCCGCCAGCCAGCCGCCCAGGGAAAAGCCGATTACATCCACGTCCGCCAAGCCCAGGTCGTCCAGGGCGCCCAAGTACCAGACGGCCAGGTCGTGCAGGTTCATTACCCAATCCAACTCCGGCGACGGGCCAAAGCCGGGGTGCCAGGGGATATAAAGGGTGCGATTTTGGGCCAGGGCTTCGTGCCAGCGCAGCCAGCCGGGGTGTCCCATTTCGTCGTGGAGAACTAACAGCGGCGCGCCGGAGCCGCCCTTGAGCAGCTGGATTTGGCCGCCGGCTACCTCTACTGTCTCTTCAGTCCATGCTACCGAACTGGTGGTCATAAGAACTCCTTCTGGCCGGCGCTTGCTCCGGCGGACGGTTATTAAGCAGGTAGTTGCGGAAGTTAGATGTGTGGAACTTCTTGATTGTCAAAGAGGGAGGGACGGTTGTCAAGGTTGGAGGGGATCGCTGTCCCGCCGGAGCAAGGCGGTAGCTTGGGAGGGTTAAGAGATTAAGAGATCGGAGGGCGGGTTGGACCGGGCGCCGCTGGGTTTCGGCTGGCTCGGGAATGACGGCGGTGGCCGGGTAATGCCGGCCGGTTTAACGGCGCATACGGCGCATCAACCCGGAACGGTTACGCCGGAACGGTTACGCTAGTAAGTGGATACTGACAATCTCGGGTTTTCCGTTAGAATAGTCTGCGTATCCCTCCTATCGCTTCGGCGGTAGGGCCGAGACCGACCGGTTGGGCGGCCTCGGTTTTTTCAGGAGTCGGGAGCGTCAGGAGTATCGTCGCCGACCAATATCTATATTGACCGGTTCAACCTCTACTATCGGGCCTTCAAGAACACGCCCTTTAAGTAGCTGGACTTGCGAAAGCTGGCCGAAACCGGTTCCCTGAGGATACGCTCCAGGAAGTTTGTTACTTCACCGCTCGAATTCATCCACCCCTTGCTGATACTCCCTAGCCTCAACGACAGCAGGCTTATTTAAGAGCTTTGAAAGCTCTGCCCGACTTGGAGATTTACTACGGCGTTTTCCGCTCCGAAACCAAAACCAGACCCTTGGCGAACCCGATACCGGGGTTGCCCGAATAGGTTACCGTCAAAGATGCGGAAGAGAAACGGTCTGACGTAAACTTGGTAATGCGTTTACTGGTTGACGGTTTCCGAGGAAACTACGAGCAAGCGGCCATAATTAATGACCAATTATTCGCAATTCATTATGTAAAATAAAACATGTAGAATAATCCCGGCCCTCGCCGTCCTTCCGGATTACAACGACCTCACGAGGCGGTCAAGCATGGTAATCCCCGGCCCGCGCCGTCCTTCCCCCTTGCCCCTCCTTCGCCGCAATGACGGTCTAACAGCGCCTCAACCCGGAATTGTCTCGCCCGCCGCCCTGCTCCTTTTTGACAGGCAACCCGCGTAGGGTTATACTACCTTGGTTGCTTGTTGGGCGGCGGCTTGGGGGTTTGGCCTCTGCGCTCTTTCCGCCCGGCGGTCTTGGCCGGCCCGGCAGCTAATTCACGCGTTCATCTTTCATTCAAAGGCAGGCTTATGTCATGTCCCTGTTGAGCCAACAGGACCCGGAGGTCGCTCGCGCCATTCAACGGGAGGACGAGCGGCAGCGTAATTGCGTCGTTCTTATCGCCTCGGAAAACTATGCCAGCCAAGGGGTGCTGACCGCCCAGGCCGGCGTGATGAACAATAAGTACGCCGAGGGCTACCCGGGCCGCCGTTATTATGGCGGCTGCGAACATGTGGACGTGGTGGAAAGCTTGGCGATTCAGCGGGCCAAGAAGCTTTTCGGCGCCGAGCACGCCAACGTCCAGCCCCACAGCGGCGCCCAGGCCAACATGGCCGTCTATTTCGCCTTGCTGGAGCCGGGCGATACGGTGCTGGGGATGGAATTGGCCCACGGCGGCCACCTGACCCACGGCGCTGAAGTCAACTTTTCCGGCAAGCTCTATAACTTCGTTCCTTATGGCGTGAACCGGGACACCGAGCATATCGACTATGACGAGGTAGAACGGCTGGCCCACGAACATCGGCCCAAGCTGATTGTCGCCGGATGCAGCGCCTACGCCAAGCGGCTAGACTTTCCGCGCTTTCGGGCCATCGCCGACGCGGTGGACGCCACCTTGATGGTGGATATGGCCCACATCGCCGGGCTGGTTGCCGGCGGCGCCCATCCCTCGCCCTTCCCGCACGCTCAAGTAGTAACTTCTACCACCCAAAAAAGCCTGCGCGGCCCCCGGGGCGGGTTCATCCTCTGCACGGCGGAACTGGCCCGCCAGATAGACTTTTCGGTGTTCCCCTTGATGCAGGGCGGGCCACTGATGCACGTCATCGCCGCCAAGGCCGTCTGCTTCGGCGAGGCGCTGCGCCCCGAATTCGCCCGCTACGCCAACCAAGTCGTCGTCAACGCCGGAGTGATGGCCGACGAGCTATCCGAGGCTGGACTGCGGCTGGTCTCCGGCGGCACCGAGAACCACCTGATTCTGGTGGACTTGACGCCGCTGGGCATTACCGGCCAAGCAGCGGAAACGGCCCTGGAATCGGTCGGCATCGTCGCCAACAAAAATGCTATTCCCTTTGACCCCAACCCGCCCCGGGTAGCCAGCGGCTTGCGCCTCGGAACGCCGGCCATTACCAGTCGGGGCTTTGCCGAAGCGGAGGTTAAAGAGGTGTCCCGGCTAATCGTCCAGACCTTGAACAATGTGGGCGACCCCCAGGTTAAGGCGCAGGTCAAGGAGGCCGTCAAGAAGCTTACCGCCCGCTTTCCGACGCCGGGACTGGATTCCTGAAGGCAGCGTCTTTCAACTCTCCACCCTCCGGAGTAAAGAGGGGATACCTTTCCTGGCAACTAAAGCGTTCGGAATTAAAATACCCGATAGCCGAATGGTTGAGCGGTTAGCCTCGCTAATGTTATAATCCCACCAAGTTTAATTGGGTTAATTTTTTGCAGGAGTCCTCCTTGCGTCATTACGAACTTGTAACCATCCTCAGCCCGATGCTCAGCCAAGACCAGGCCGCCGAGGCTTGGGGCCAGATTAGCGCCTTTATCACCAGTCGGAACGGAGATATATTCCAGGAACAACCTTGGGGTACGCGCCGGTTGGCCTACGCAATTCACCAGGGCGGCCATCACTTTCTGGAGGGCAACTATCGCCTGACCCGGTTCTCCACCGAAACGCCCTTCAACCAGGCCTTGGAGAACTTTCTGCGCCTGGATGAACGGGTGCTGCGCTCCTTGGTAGTGACTATCCCGGAGCCGCAAGTTCTTCCCGACCCAGTGTCGGCCACCCCCGCCGCCCCGGCAACCGTTCCTGCCGTCCCGGCGGCCCCTTCCGTTGCCGCCGCAACAGATACTACCGCAGCGGCAACGGCGGACGCAGAAACCTCGCCCGTAGCCGAAGCGTCAACGGAAACGGAAACAACCGACGCCACCCCTTCGGCCGAAGCCGGGGAAGAGTCGCCGACCACCGAAGTAGCGGTAGTAGCAGAACCGGAGCCGGTCCCCGAGGTCGAGGTCGATGCGGTTGAGGCAACCGCCGAAGAAGCCCCGGTCGCCAAAGCGGAACCCGCTTCCGGAGTGGAAGATGTCTCCCCGGAAGCGGAACAGCCCCCAGCGTAGGCAGGTCAAGTTGAACAAGATTATCGTCATCGGCCATTTGGGTAGAGATCCGGAGATGCGCTACACCCCCAGCGGTCAGGGTGTAACGTCTTTCAGCGTGGCCTCCAGCCGCCGTTACCGCACCGCCGCCGGCGAGCAGCGGGAGGAAACCGAGTGGTTTAACGTCAGCGCTTGGGGTCGCTTGGCTGAAGTCTGCAACCAGTACCTCACCAAGGGCCAGCAGGTTTACGTAGAGGGACGGCTCCGCAGTCGAAGTTATCAGGCAAACGACGGCCAAACTCGCTTTTCTCTGGAAATAAATCTGACCGAAATGCAAATGTTGGGCTCCCGCGGCTCTGGTATGGGCGATGACCGCTCGCCCTACGGGGGCGAAGGCGGCCGGGGAATGGACGACTACGGCAGTCGCGGCGGTGGCGCCGAAAGCGGCGGCTATGGCGGCTACGACGCTCCCAATGACGACGTGGACGACCTGCCCTTCTAGTCTAGCTCCCGTTGACCCAAACCGATACGAACGGCTGACCGCCCCGGTTTAATTAAACTAACAACTAACCGCCCGACAACCGGCCCTAAAAACTAGCCGAGGAGAAGCACTGGTATGACGACACCCGCGCCCGCAGCTCCCACCGCACCGCCGGCGGCCCCAGCCCCGGGAACGCCCCCGGCAAGCCCCGGATTCCAGGGCAATACCGGTTCCCGCCCGCCCTACCAATCCCGAGGCCCGCGTCCCGCCGGCGGCTCGAGACCCGGCGGCCGACCCCGGGGCCGCTACGCCCCTCGGCGAAGGGTCTGCTCCTTCTGCGTGGACCACGTTAAGGATATTGACTATAAGGACTTTGAGCGCCTGCGTCGATATGTATCGGACCGAGCCAAAATCGAGCCGCGCCGCAAGAGCGGGGTCTGCGCCAAGCACCAGCGCGCCATGAGCCTGGCCATCAAGCGCGCCCGGCACCTGGCCCTCCTTCCCTTTGTTCCCATGCAGGCCATTCGTAGCGGGATACGCCGCTAACGACCGGCTCGTTGCGCCAACTTAGGCATTTCGGTTTCGCCGAAATGAAACCCCCATCCGGCGGGGGCGGGTAAGTAAAACGCCGGCGGAGCCTTGGGTGGAATCCGGTTTTATGCCAGCGCATACTTGGGTCGCGTTGGATTTATGCCGGCAAACCGGCAAGATACCGGAAGGTAGAAGTAGAGAATGACGACGGCGCTACCTCCACCCGACCGGCGTCGCCCTTGAACTAGCGCCCTTCGTCCCAATCGCCTCCTCCGGAGAGAGCTGGAGGAGGAGGGCAAAATGCTTATCTAACTAGCTACCCGACTGCCCGAGGTTAAATAAAATGGTCTTACCCCGGTCCCCCTCAGAAACCGCCGTTCCGCTGCCCGGCAACCGGCGCAACCGGCGCCGTCGTCGAGAGCGGACCGAGGACGCCGGACGGCAAACCGCCCGGCGCGCCGAGGAACGGCGCCGTCAACGCTTGGCTATTGCCATCGGGTCCACGCTTATCCTGGTTATCGTCATAATCGTCGGCTGGGGCTACTACCAGGAGTTCTACCATCCGCCTCGGGTGCTGGCCGGTCAGGTTCGCGACGCCAGGTTCACTATGGGCGACCTGGTTGACCGCATTCGCGTGCTTCAGGGCATCAACCGCTACCAGGGCGGTCGGGTGGACTTGAGCACCGTGCCCTTCGAGTACCTTCAGGATATGGTTCACGCCGAAATCTTGCGCCAGGCCGCCCCCGGTCTGGGCTTCTCCGTTACCGCGGCCGATATTGACGCGGAACTGCGCCGCCGCTTCCTTCCGATTAAACCGGAAGGCCAGGAAGTGGACCCCAACCAACTGGAGCAGGAGTATGAAAACGCTCTGACCAATTTCAAGACTTCTACCCGTCTTTCCGAAGCGGAATACCGGACGCTAGTGGAAGAAGAACTGTTACGCCGCCAGTTCTTTATCATCATGAACTCCAGCGTACCGGAAACGGCCGAGCAGGTGGAAGCGGCGTGGATTCGTCTGGAAATGGAAAGCCCGGTTGAGCCTCAGGACGTCCGGGACCGGCTGGAGCGCGAGGACTTTACCGTCGTTGCCGCCGAGGTGCATCGCTCCGCTGGGTTTACCAACCAGCAGGGCTATGCCGGCTGGGTTCCCCAAGGGGCTTTCCCCGATTTGGACGAGGCGCTTTTCGGCAACCCGGAACGGGAACGAGAACCCCTGCCGGCGGGGGAAATCAGCGACCCGATTTTTTCCCAGGACGGAAGTTACATCGTCCACAAGATTTCCGGCCTGGAAGAGCAGGAACTTTCCGACATAATGGCCTTCCGACTAACCCAGGAACGGATTGAGGAGTGGTTTAACGACCAGATGTCTCAAGGTTCCGATAACGGCTGGCTGAAAATGAACTTTGACAGCGACCTCTATGCCTGGGTAGCCGACCAGGTGCAACTATCCGCCCCCCGGGTTCAACCGCCTTCGCCGGGCCGCCCCGCCGGGCCCGGGTTCCCCTAGGCGGCCCGCGTGAGTAACTTATCGGACAAACCCAACGACCAAGACGCGATAAACGTCGGTCTGCTGGGGTTGGGCGTGGTCGGCGGCGGGGTCGCCGCGGCCCTGCTGGAACAGTCGGAAGCCCTATCCGGCCGAGCCAGTCGCCCAGTTAACCTCAAAAAGGTCCTGGTGCGCGATGCCGCCAAACCCCGGGACGTGAACATCCCCAACGAGTTGATTACCGCCAATCCGGAGGAAATCCTGGGCGACCCCGACATCCGTTTGGTGGTGGAGGTCATCGGGGGCGTTAACCCAGCGGCCCAATACCTGAAAGACGCCCTCGCCGCCGGCAAACACGTGGTTACCGCCAACAAGGAGGTAATCGCCAAGCAGGGGCCGGAACTGCTCTCTTTGGCCCAACGCCACCGGGTAAACCTGCTGTTTGAGGCCAGCGTCGGCGGCGGCATCCCCATAGTCGGCGGTTTGATGAACGAACTGCAAGCCAACCAATTCCGCTCCATCCGCAGCATCATCAACGGCACCACCAACTATATCCTCACCCGCATGGCTAACGACCATACCGACTTTCAGCAAGCCCTGGCCGAAGCCCAGGAACAGGGTTACGCCGAAGCTGACCCCACCAACGACGTTGAGGGCATCGACGCCGTATATAAACTCGCCATTCTCGCCAACCTGGCCTTTCACCATCGGGTAGCCCCGGAGGACATTTTTCGGCAGGGAATCGGCCACCTGCAAGCCCAAGATTTTCGCTATGCCCAGGAATTGGGCTATGCCATCAAGTCTTTGGCGATCGCCACCCTGGAAGGCGGAGATGTTCAGGCGCGGGTATATCCGGCCCTGATTCCGCTGGACCATCTGCTGGCCAAGGTGGATGGGGTGTATAATGCGGTGGAGGTGGAGGGTAGCCTCTGCGGCCGGGTCATCTTTCACGGTCGGGGCGCCGGACGGGAGCCTACTACCAGCGCAGTGGTGGGGGATTTACTGGAGATAGCCCGCCGGCTGGGTTCCGAAACGACGCCGTTAACGTCCCCCGCGCCCGGGGCTGCGGCCCGCCCGGAAAGGCCCCGGCGCATCAAATCCATTGACGATCTGGAATGCAAGTATTTTCTCCGGTTGAATATCGCCGACCGGCCTGGAGTGCTGGCCGAGATTGCCCGCATCCTCGGCGAACAGCGCATCAGCATCGCGTCGGTGTTACAAAAGGACGCCAACCCGGCGGCCCAGACCGCAGAAATAGTAATCACCACCCATCCGGCCCGGGAATCCGCAGTCCAGAAGTCTCTGGAGTTGGCAGCAAACCTGGAGGTGGTGCAGGAAATCAGCAGCCTGTTGCGTATTGAAGAATAGGGCCTGCCTCCGACCCCACCCTTTAAGATAAGAGAGCGGGACCGGGCCGGAGGCAGGGAGTAAGCCAAATCAGGAAGAAGGTTGCGCATAACAACATGGGCGTCGGGGTATTGCATAAATATAGCGAGTTTTTGCCGCTGACCGAGGCTACTCCCGTTTTTTCCCTGGGGGAAGGCGAGACGCCCTTGGTTAAGTCCAACCGGCTGGGGCCGGAATTGGGCTGTTCAGAGCTTTACTTCAAGCTGGAGGGCTGCAACCCGACCGGCTCTTTCAAAGACCGGGGAATGGTGGTAGCCATCGCCAAGGCGCGGGAAGCGGGCGCCAGCGGCATTATGTGCGCCTCCACCGGCAATACCAGCGCCTCCGCCGCCGCCTATAGCGCCTACTGCGACCTGATGGCCTTCGTGCTGATTCCCAAGGGAGAAGTGGCGCTGGGAAAACTGGCCCAAGCCATGGCCTACGGCGCCAAAATTATCATGGTGGACGGCAACTTCGACGCTGCCCTGAACTTGGCTCGGGAGTTTACCGACAACCACCCTATAACTTTGGTCAACTCGGTCAACCCCCATCGGCTGGAAGGCCAGAAAACCGCCGCCTTTGAGGTGGCCGATGTGTTGGGCGATGCGCCAGACTACCTGTTTATTCCGGTGGGCAACGCCGGCAATATCACCGCCTACTGGAAGGGGTTTGTGGAGTATCACCGGTTGGAGCGAACCAGAACCTTGCCTCGCATGATGGGCTTTCAAGCCGCCGGGGCCGCTCCCATCGTCCACGGCCACCCGGTCGCCAACCCCCAGACCATCGCCTCGGCCATTCGCATCGGCAATCCGGCCAGTTGGCAGCCGGCTCTCAAGGCGCGAGACCAATCCGGCGGGGCAATAGACTTGGTGAGCGACGACGAAATCCTGGAGGCTTATCGGATCCTCTCCTCAAGAGAGGGCATCTTCGGCGAACCGGCCTCGGCCGCCTCCGTAGCCGGGCTCATTAAGCTCACCCGCCAGGGTTTGAGCTTGGCGGGGCAACGGGTAGTATGCGTTATCACCGGCAGTGGCCTTAAAGACCCGGACTTGGCGGTCAGCAGCATAACCGCTCAAACCTTTGAGGTGGAACCAACCCTGGAAGCCGTGACCGAGGCGGCCCTGGCGCCGGCCCAGTAGAAAATAACCCAATAACCCGATCCAGCAAAAGAGCGAGTAAATATCATCCAGCAGCGTATCGAACATACCATCGCCGACCTGCTCGAGGCGATTGGCGAAGACCTTCAGCGTCCGGGCCTGCGGGAAACTCCCCAGCGGGTGGCCCGGATGTATGGCGAACTATTCTCCGGCCTGGGTCAGGACCCGCAAGACGCCTTCGACGCCGTCTTTGATGCGGCAAGCGGCGACCCGGTTATCCTGCGCGATGTCGCCTTCTATTCCATCTGCGAACATCACCTGCTCCCCTTCTTTGGCCACGCCCGCCTGGCCTACGTCCCCAACGGCCGGATCGCCGGCATCAGCAAGCTAACCCGCGCCCTGGAGGTAGCCAGCCGCCGCCCCCAAGTGCAGGAAAGGTTGACCAGCCAAGTGGCCGACGCCATCTTTGCCGCCCTCGACCCCTTGGGCGTGGCGGTTGAACTGGAAGCGGAACACCTGTGTATGGCAATGCGCGGGGTGCAGAAACCGGGCATCCGAGTGGTAACCGCCGCCATCCGGGGCAACTTCTCCAACGACGGCAACCATTGGAACCGGGATGCCCTGCTGGCATTGCTGCGGAGGGATAAGTAGCTTGAAGGATGGTTTGACCGCCACGCCCCTCAATTCTTTTCAGGAAATCCAGGCCGAATGGCTCGGTCTTCTGGCCCAATGTACGGTCAACACCGTGTTTCTGATGCCCCAATGGCAGGAAATATGGTGGGACGCCTTTCGCCGCAACGGGGAAACCGAACGGGAAATGGCCGGGTTTTACCTGCGCCAGCCGGAGGGCGTAACCGCCATTGCCTCCCTCTCCCGTCAGGGCCGCTCCCTCTCCTTTGTCGGCAACTCGGAAACCTTTGACTACAACGACTTTATGATTCGTCCCGGCGGCGAGGCCGACTTCTTCGCCACTCTTATAGGCTGGTTGGAGCAGGAGAACTGGGATGCGTTGGAACTGCCCTCGCTGATTGAAACCTCCCCCACCCTGAAATATCTGCCCGACTTGGCCCGCCGGCAAGGCTACGCGGTAGAAATCTCCCCGGAGGACGTAACCCCCGGCTTGGCGCTGCCGACCACTTGGGAGGAATACTTGGCTGGGCTGTCCAAGAAAAACCGCCACGAGTTACGCCGCAAGCTGCGCCGTTTGGAAGCGGTGGAAAACTGGCGCTGGTACTCGGTTCGGGAGCCGGCGACGGTGGCCGACCGGCTAGACGACTTTCTGACCTTGATGCGCCAAAGCGACCCGGAAAAGTCGGCCTATATGACCCCGGAGCGGGAGGCCTTCTTCCGCCGCGTGGCCCAGCGCACGGCGGAACTTGATCTGCTGCGGCTCTTCTTCCTGGAACTGGACGGGCAGGAGGTGGCCGCCTCTCTGTGTTTTGACTACAACAAAACCCGGTTTCTCTATAACAGCGGCTACAACCCGGAGTATGGATACTACAGCGTGGGACTGCTGCTTAACGCCCTGTGCCTGCGAGAGGCCATTGAACTGGGCCAGCGATACTTCGACTTTCTGCGGGGGCCGGAATCATACAAGTACCACCTCGGAGGCCAAGACCGAAACATCTATCGCATGGTGGTAAGCAAACCGATGGCGGTGAGCGACTGTTGACCGAAGCAAGGGTAGCTTTCATCTCTTTCCACGCCAGCCCCCTGGCAGAGCCGGGCGAGGGCAAAGCCGGGGGAATGAACGTATACGTGCGCCAGTTGGCCCGGGCGTTGGGCAACGCCGGCGTCGCTATAGATATCTTTACCCGGGAGCGGCGCTTCGACCGAAATGGCGGATATGGCGCCAACGGCGCCAATTATATCAACGGTACTAACTATGCCAACGGCGCTAACGGCATCAACAATACAACCGATACAACCGATACAACCGGTGCCGCCGAGTCAGCCAACGCCGAAGATGAAGATATAGTACAGCGCATCTCTGCCAACGTCCGGGTCATTCACCTGCCCGCCGGCGAACCGGATACCCCCTTGGAAGATTTGTACGCTTACTTGCCGCAGTTCTTGCAAGGGATGCAGGAGTTCCGGGAACGCCACAACCTGACCTATCGGGCGGTGCATTCCCACTATTGGCTTTCGGGCTGGCTGGGCCGCGCCTTCAGCCAAGCCCTCAACTTGCCCCACGTCGTCACCTTCCATACCCTATCCCGGATAAAGATGCAGTCCCGAGTCGGGGAAACCGAGTCCCAAGAGCGTCAGCAGGTGGAGGAGGAGTTGTTGGCCTCTGCCGACTGCATCATCGCCTTCAGCCCCCACGAGCGCGACGCAATGGCGCGGCTCTATGGGGCCGACATAAACCGCATTCAACTGGCTCCCTGCGGCGTTGATTTAAATACCTTTCGTCCCCTGGACCGGGAGGAGTCGCGCAAACGGCTCGGCCTCAACGGGGACAAGGTGCTACTCTACGTGGGCCGTATCGAGTCCCTCAAAGGCGTGGAACTGCTGGTGCACACCGCGGCCCAGCTGGATACCTGCGAACCGGTGCGAGTACTGGTGGTGGGCGACGACAACGGCCAGGGCCAAGAGTTGGACCGGCTGCGCCGGCTGGCGGAAACTTTGCGGGTGGAGCAGTCCTTTCATTTTGTGGGCCGAGTGGCCCAGGAAAAGTTGCCGGTCTATTACAGCGCCGCCGATGTCTGTGTCGTCCCCTCCTTCTATGAGAGCTTCGGCTTGGCCGCCCTGGAGTCGATGGCCTGCGGCACCCCCGTAGTCGCCTCCCGGGTCGGCGGCCTTTCCACCGTAATCCAGCACGGCAGCACCGGCTACCTAAAGTCCTGGCGGTGCCCGGAGGCTTTCGCTAATTCGCTGGAAATGTTAATATCAAGCAAGAGCTTGCAAAACAGCATGGGCTTGGCCGCCCGTCGTCGGGCCGAAGGCCTGAGTTGGGACAAGGTCGCCGGCCAAATTGCCGAGGTTTATCGAACCCTGGCATCGGAAAGGGCCGCCCCGCGCGCATCTTGAGCTGATCGCCGGGCCAGATGACGCCCCGTTGAGCTGATCCCCTCCGAGACGCCCGCCCAAACGCCCCTTACCCAACCAGGTTATCGGTTACCCCCAGGGAAGAGATTCAGGTCTGCCCCCCTTCCGGATACATCTTCGCCGGTATCGGGCCCGGTATCCGGCATCGACCCGGGACCAACCGGCTCATTGCCAGTCGGTTGGCCGGATAGCGTAGCGGCGTAACTTATCCGTGATGAACCCTTTCAAGAGATGCGGCCCTTCAAGAAATGAAGCCGGGCGCGGAGAGAAATGGCAGCCCCAATTAGCGAAGACAGCAACATCGCTCGTAAGGTCTTGTTTCACTTCGAGGCCACCATCGGCGCTGGCCTGCTGGTGGTCCTGCCGCTGGTTATTACCATCTGGGTGGTCAAGTTCTTCTTTGACTTGCTGGAACCCATTTTTCAAGAAACGGCGCTTAAACATCTCCCCGGCCCTCAAATTCCCGGCATGGGCGTTTTGGCGATGTTCGTGTTGATTTATGTGGCCGGGTGGTTCACTACCCATGGCTTGGGGCGACGGCTGATTAACGCCGGCCACCGGTCAGTAGAGTTCATCCCGGGCATCAAGAGAATATATGGCCCTTTACGCTCCGCAATGCAGCTGCTCGGCAACACCGAAGACCGACCCTACCGGGGGGTAGTGCTGGTAGAGTTTCCTCGGGCGGGGGCCAAGTCCATCGGGCTGATCACCTCCCAGCTTGGCAAACCCGACGGCGAGGATATGGTGGCGGTTTACGTACCCACCACGCCGGTGCCTTCCTCCGGCTTCCTGATCGTGATTCCCACCAAGGATGTTACCCCCACCGACATCAGCGTGGACGACGCAATGAAGATAATCATATCCGGCGGCTTGCTGGCGGGAACCATTATGGGAGGCCCCGACTTGGAACCTACCTCCATCAGGCGAGAGCAAGACCACGACTAAAATTGGCGACTGCCCGGCGCGATTGCCCGGCATACGACAAATCGGATAGCCCAGGCATTACCCCGGACGCCTCCAGCTCACCCATCCCATCCCCCGGGACGATTGCAGCTACTCCGCCAAGAAGTTGAGCCGGAAGCTGAACCGAAAGTTGAACCGCACCGGATTTTTGTGTACTATAGGATCAAAGTTGCTTGGGCCCGGGGCCGGGCCAAAGCCGCGCCGGGGCCGTCCGGTATATTTCTGCCGCTGGAAGGAGTCTGGGGATGGAAGAAACTCCGCAACGCGTATTGGTGGTTACGCCGCACCCGGACGATGCGGAAATCTGGTGCGGCGGTACCTTGGCCCGCTGGATCGGGCAGGGAGCCGAGGTCTATTACGTCCTGTGCACCGACGGCGGCAAGGGCAGCGAAATGCCGGGAGTTAGCGCCCAGGAGTTGGCCGCTATCCGCCAACGAGAGCAACTGGACGCCGCTGATCTGCTGGGCGTCAAAGAGGTGGTGAAGCTAGGCTACCCCGACGGCGAACTGGAGGACAGCGGCGAGTTTCGCAAGCAACTGGTGCGGGAAATCCGCCGGGTACGGCCGGATGTGGTGTTGGTTACCGAGCCTTACCGCCGCAACCTGGCTTGGCACCGGGACCATCGGGTCGCCGGGCAAGTGGCGCTGGATGCCGTCTTTCCCTACGCCCGCGACCACCTTCATTTTGGGGAGCTGTGGAGCGAAGAGGGGCTGGAACCTCACAAGACCGGTACAATCCTCTTTTGGGGAGCTGAACGAGCCGACACCTTCATCGACATCGGCGAAACCCTGGAGGCCAAGCTGGCGGCGGTGCAGGCCCACCGCAGCCAAGTAGCCGAGCATCCCCAACGGGAAGTGATTGACTACGTAATGGAGCGCGCCCGGGACGCCGGAGCCGAAACCGGCTGCGAATACGCCGAGGCTTTCCGCAAAGTAACCTTCCGAACCACCTGATTCCCTCCCCCCTTCCTTGCTACACCCGGCGGGTGTTCCCCTCTCGGGCAGTTCAGCAGCGGCCGCCAGGATTGTCTTGGCTACGAAGCAATAACTACCGGGCAATAACCGCCGACGGTAGGGGCAGCCTTGGTGGTTGCCTTGGCTATTCCCTACAGCGGCCCCGCTCCGGGACGAGTCAGCATTACCTCCCGTAGCAAAGGCAACGGGGGCGCCCCATAGGACAAAAGCCGGTCATGAAACTCCTTCAGCGAGTAGGCCGCGCCCTGTTCGCGCCGATAATCTTCCCGCAACTTGAGAATCATCAGCTTGCCCAACGTGTAGTTCAGATAGCCGGGGTCAAAGGTTCCGCGCAAGGCTTCCCGGCGCGCCGGCAGTTCCTCCATATAGGCGTTATCCCTAAAGAAACGGGTCGCCTCCGCCACCGTCATCCCGCCGGTGTGCATCCCCAAGGCGCACAAGTAGCGGCAGTTGCGCACCAGCGCCTCCAATAACTGCGTAACCAGCAGGGCCGTCTCCCCCTTTCCATAGTCCGTTTCCAGCATCATCTGCTCCGTATAGTGCGCCCAACCCTCGGTAAAGGCATAGGAGGTCGCCACCCGGTTGACCAAGGGCAGGGGACGGCCGTGCCGGTTGTGCAGGTGGTGGACAAAGTGTCCCGGATAAACCTCGTGAATCGACACGATACGCAAGGTTTCATAGTTAAAGTTGGAAAGCCATTCCTCCTGCTGGCGGGCCGTCCACGCCTCTTCCACCGGGGTAATATAGTAAAAGGACTCGGTGGCCCGGGTTTCCAGGGAACCGGGACTGTCCATCGCGGCGAAGGCGTACCGCATATAGGCGGGCGTCTCCGCCACCTGGCAGCGGTCCTCCGAGGGCAAGGAAATCAGGTCCAAATCCAGCAAGGACTGGCGCAGGCCCTCCAGCATCCCCCGGGTTTCCGGTATCAAGGCGGCGGCGGCGGGGTGGTTGCGGCTAATGTCGGCGACTATCTCCCGGATAGAACGGCCCGGCGCTACCGCTGCGGTAGCCGTCGCCAGCCGTTCCAGGTTCTGTTCCAGGTTGGCCTGGCCCAAGTCAATCAACTCCCGCAGCGGAACGTTTACCCCCTCGCCATGAGCCAGCATCGCCGCATAACGTTGGGCGCCCAAAGCAAAGTCGCCGTCTTCTCCCTTGCCGACCTGCTCCAAACGCTCCTCCAACCGGGCCACAAAAGCCTCCAGGGCCAGGGCCGCCCGCTCCCGGGCATCGTCAAACTCGGCCAGAACGCCCGGAGCAACCAAACCGCCGCCCGCCGAATTATTGCCCGACTGGTTCCCCGACTGGTCCAGGTCAACCCGGTAAAAGCGGGCCATCCCCCGGTAGCTCTCGATGCTCATTTCCAGCGTCGGACGGCTCAGTTCCGGAGCCAGGGCGTCGTCCAAAACCTGCAAGAACTCCGGCGTCTGGCGCAAAGACTGGGTGGCGGCGTGCAGGCGGTCGGCCAGCGGCGCATAGTTTCGCTGGACGTAGCCGCCCACGTTCAGGTAGCCCACCTGCCGCATCGGGTTGGTTTCCAGCGGACGCAGTTCCTCCAAGTTAAACAACTCCCGCCGCAAAAACAGCTCCAGCAGGCGCCATTCCAGCCGCCGTTCCAGGACTGCGCCGTTGGAAGCGGCGCTGGAGCCGAAGCCGGAATCGGAATCGACGTTAGCATCCGGTTCAGCGATCCCCGATAGCTGGGCCAATCCCCGCCGCAGTTCCTCAATCCGGCGAGTCAACCGATGGGGCGACAGGTCAGGAAGTTGACCATCATACTCATGCCTGCCGATGCGCGAGCCGGCGGTAGGGTAAAAATCCCAATGTTCCTTAATCAGCCGCTGGGCCAAGCGGTCAAAAACGCTGTCCATAAAATCTGCTCCCTAGGGCGGTTTTCCACTGGGGGCGCAAAACCTCGGCGCCTATGCCGCGATGCCGGCATAAACCATCGGGGTATGCGCTATGCTCCAGCCCTCCAGGCCTCGTAGGACAAAACCCGGCTCCGGGCCGGGCTACACCAACTCGCTTATCTGAACTTGAGGACGGATGTCGGTATAGTTGGCCGTGTCGCCCATCAACTCTCGCCCGTGAGTCTTGAACCCCTCATGAACCTCATCGGCGGTGTTGAAATAGAGGTTGCTCACCGCGATGAAGGGAGCCGGGGCGTTGGGGTCAGCGGAACTAACCCCGCTCTCCACCTCGGAGCGCAGCAAACCCATCGAGTCCAGCCGCTGATGCACCAGAGGTATATGCGTACCAGTGAAGTAACCCAAGTCAAACTTTTTGTCCGGTTCATTGGCATACAAGAACGAAACTTTAATCATCGATAACTCCTTTATAGCCCACATTTATAGTTCGTAGCCGCTGACGGCCGGTTCTTTTATTGTCGCTAAAGTCCCCGCTTCCGTCAGGTTAAGGCTAGGGCGATTCTGCCCTAGCTGGGCGCGGCCAGAAGGACTCTCATCAACCAATACAAGACAAGACAAGGCAAGGCAAGACGGTTCTCTGCCCTAGCTGGACGCGCCCAAGAGGACTACCCAAGCGGCGCCAAGGACGTAAACCGACGCCATTAACGCCAAGCCGCCCACGACCAACGGCTGAGGAAAGCGGTTTCGCCCCCAGAGCAGCAACCCACCCCAGAGGATCAGGGCGACGGCGATGATTCCCGCCACGAAATGCTCCGGCGAAGCGCAGTTCAATAACACTACCGAAGCGCAGTTCTCGCCTCCCCGGTAAAAGGGGTCGGCATAGGCCAGGATGGTCGCGTTAAAGACGCAGCTGCCATACAGCCCGGCCACGCCCAAGTCCGCCGCGCCCATGCGGGCCGCCGCTACCGCCGCCGACGCCTCGGGCATGGTGGTTACGATGGACACGGCCAATATCCCCAGCACCCCGGAGGATATACCGGTCGCGTTGGCAATCCAGTCGGCGCTCTGGGCCAAGAACACGCCGGCGATAATCACTCCCACCGACACCAGGCTGAAAATGAGCCAGGCCCGTCTCAAGGTCATCCCCGGGTCCTCCGCCGCGTCGTCCGCGTCCCCGGCCGGCCGGCGCTGGTACACCAGCCGCATCCCGATGACATAGACCGCCAGCAGGAACAGCGAGGGTAGGCCAATGGCCCAAACATCCAATTCGGTGATGGCGCCGGGAGCCAGGGCATGCCAGCCGGCGAACATTACCGCCAATCCGGTCAGGATAGCGGCCAAGACGATCAGGTAGCCCTGTTCCGGCGCCACCCGTTGCAGAAACCGCCGTCCGCCAAAAATCAGCGCCAACACCGCCATGGTGAACATATTGACCATGTTGGCGCCCACCACGTTGCCCAGGGCCAGTTGGGGGTTGTCAATCCGCACGGCGGTGATATTATTGGACAGTTCCGGCAGCGAGGTTGCCAGCGCCACCAGAATGCTGCCCACAAACAGGCGCCCCCAGCCGGTCAAGGTCGCCAAGGCGTCGCCATACTTGGCAAGCTGGACGCCCAGAAATATGACGGCAGCGGCGCTGGCAATGAATACGGGGAGCGATACTAGCAGTCCAACCGAATCGGGGAACCCCGGCATATACTCTTCTCAACTCAACTTTCAGACGTATCCTCCGGGCAGCTTGAAGCGCCCCAAGCTGCCCGGAGGTCTGGATTAGCTAGGGGGCGATGGCGGCGGCGATGCGGTCGCCCATCTCGCTGGCGCTGACTCGGCCCGCCGGGGACACGGCGATGTCCGGGGTGCGGTAGCCAGCATCCAGCGTCCGTTCCACGGCGCGCTCCACGCTGGCCGCCTCTTCGGTCAGACCCAGCGAGTAGCGAAGCATTAGGGCCACGCTAAGGATGGAGGCTACCGGGTTGGCGATGCCCTGACCGGCGATGTCCGGGGCAGTGCCATGAATCGGCTCATAAAACCCCTTGGTTTTCCGGCCAGCGACGGGCGCATCCGCCAGGCTGGCCGAGGGGAGCAGCCCCATCGAGGCCGACAGCACTGCCGCCTCATCGGTGAGAATGTCGCCAAAGGTGTTTTCCGCCACAATTACATCAAAACGGGCGGGACGCTGAATCAACTGCATAGCGCAGGCATCCACCAGAATATGCTCCAGCGCCACGTCGGGATATTCCTCGCCCAGGCGGGTGGCAACCTGTCGCCACAGCCGGGAACATTCCAGGACATTGGCCTTGTCGATCGAGGCCAGCTGGCCCCGACGCGTCCGAGCCAGCTCAAACCCGACCCGCAGCGCCCGCTCAATCTCTCCCTCGCTGTAGCGCATAGTGTCCACGCCGGTCCAGCCCTGGGGCGTTTGCTGACGGCCTTTCGGCTCGGCATAGTAGAGACCGCCCGTCAGTTCCCGCACCACCACCAAGTCCACGCCCTCCAGAACCTCCGGCTTGAGGACGCTGGACGCAGCCAAGTTGGGATAGACCTTGACCGGGCGGATGTTGGCGAATACGCCCAAGTGGGCGCGGAGTTGCAGCAAGGCGTCCTCCGGGCGCATGGCCGCCGCCGGGTCGTCCCATTGGGGGCCGCCCACCGCGCCGAAGAGGACAGCGTCGGCGGAACCGGCCAAGTCCTGCACCTCCGACAGCAACGGGACGCCGTGCTTATCAATAGATACGCCGCCCACATCGCCATATTCCAGGTTAAAAGAGTGGCCAAAGGCGCGCGCCGTCGCCTGGAGGGCCTTGACCCCCTCGGCAGTAACCTCCGGCCCAATTCCATCTCCACTAAGTACGGCAATGTTAAACTCCACCCGTTTCCCTCCCATTATTGACCAATATGCGTCTCAAAATACCCGCAGCAACTCGCCGGCCTGGTCAGCCAATCTTCAGTCCCCGTCTATCACCCGCGACCGACCGCAACCCGCTGCCGGCCGGGTCAACCCCAACCCGACCGGGCAACAGTATAACCTTAAACTTCCGGGGTATCCAAGGGAACAAGGGCCAAGCCCGGGGAACTTTCATTTCCCGGGTGGTTCCAGATGGCGGCGTGGCTGATGCTGGAGGCCAAGCCCGGGGAACTTTCATTTTCCCGGGGAACTTTCATTATCAGAGGAAGGCCCCCGCCCTGCCCGCTTCCTAAAGAACCGGGAGAATCCGAAAAGCGCCCGCTTGGAAGCCGGCTGCTTTGACGATGCCCGCTAGTTTGCCAGTTGCCGTTCAAGCCGTTCCTGTTCTCTCCAGACTGCCCGAGGCTGGGGGATATTAGGCGCCAATCGAAAGGCCTCGCGAGCATGTTTGCCAGCATCTTCCAGGTATTCCAAGTTCCTGAGGGATGCCCGCTGATAGAAGTGGGCCAATTTGGCGTGTAGATACCAGTTCTGCGGCTCGACGTTCAGGGCCTTCCACCCTTCTACCGTAATCAGGGCGACCGCCGGCGTGAACTCTTCCTCCGGCACAGACTCGATATTGTCGGCTGCTTCGATTATCAGGTAACTTCTGGGGATATTGGCGAGGGCGGGAAACGCTTCGGCAGACCGGTTAAAATGAGCGGCCGCCTCGCTCCAGGAAGCTGAATTGATCGATAGATTCGCCGCCTGCGCCGCATTATAGGGCTTCACATTATAGTTAAACAGTAACCAGATGGTTAAAGCGGTTAGCGCCACGACCGCCAAGGCTCCCCCCTGGAGGGTGCGCAACTCCCGGAACATCCAGTCGAACCGCCGGCGCAACCCCAACGCTTCCCGCCACCCGCCGGCTCCCCGGCGGGTGGCGGGCGCCTCTGGCCCGTTTTCCTGGGCTAGGTTTTCCTCCCGGTCTCGGCATTGACGCTCCTCGGACACTACAAAGGCCATGAGGAAGGCTAACTGCATCGCAGTAACCGGCGTATCGAACAGAAAGAGGTTCTGCACAAAGAAGGCCACCAGCGCGCCGCTCAAGGCCAAGACCAAAAACTGGTCCTGTCGCTGTCTGCGCCTTACCGAGCGAACTAATACCACGGCCATCGCCAGCCAGACCAGCATATAGGTTAACAACCCCATGGCTCCCTTGGTAACCAGTTCTTCCAATACTTTGTTGTGCGCTTGGTCAAATCGGGCCATCGCAGTATTCCCGGGGGGCAGGTATCGCCCCCAGACAACCAGGTAGTTCTCCGGCCCCCAGCCGAGGATCGGCTTTTCCTGATAGGCTCTGACGCCCACCTGGAGCGACACAAGCCGCCCGCGAACGCTGTTGTCCACGTACCCGATGGAATTCAGCCGCTGCAACATCGAGCTGGAGTTCACCAAGGGATCCAGGGCCGGGCTGAACCGGGCAACCATAACCAGCGCTACCGCAACTACTGAGACGGCCAGGATGACGTAGCAGGCCCGCCGCGCCCGGCGCATTGATCCCCATAAAATATACCCAACCGCAAAGGTTATGACGCCGGCTCCCAGACCAACGACCGCTCCCCGAGTAGCGGTTAACCAGAGCGTCCACAGGCATACGAGCGCAGCCAACAGCCAAAACCCCTGGAGTAAAGGAAGATGTAACGGAAGATAAGGGAATCGCCCCCCGCCGGGCCGGGCGCGGCGGCGGGCGGCTCTGCTCCACTGCCGGCGCTGGGCCGGTTCCCTTTCCGGTTCCGCTGGGGACCGGCCCAGGGATTGGAAGAGAAGGCCCAAGCCGATGATGGAGTTAACCATAGCGTAAGCGCCCATGTAGGCGGCATTACCCAGGGTAGACTCAATCCGCTCCGAGTCTCCTACCACGGGCGAGTCGAAAAGGTCATAGTGTTGAATCAGTCCCAGGGTGGACACCACCACCGCCACGCCCAGGTTTAGGGTAAATAGCAGCCGCCAACCTGAAAAGGAGCGAAAGACGGAGCCGGCTACCAGTACCAGGACGCACCAATGCGCCAAGTCGATTACGCCCTGCATCCGCTCAAAGTTTGACCACAAGCTTCTAACCGGACTCACTCCCGCAAATCCGGCAATCAGGGAAACCAACAGCCATACGCTCAATGCGCCGATTACCCAGGAACGGGCCGGGCGATGCTGCGGATAGTAGAAGATTAATATCAGCCAGCAGGCAAAGGTAACCTCGATGACCGACCGGGCGAATAGCGCCTTCCCGACCACATAGGGAAACAGGGCGCTTGGCGTTACGACCAGCGGCGTTACCAGAACTAATAATATGCCGGCTCGCACCGTCCAGAGCAAAAGCTGGCTCACTTCCCACTGGCGGTAGATATTAGTTAACCCGGCGTTCAAGTTCTATCCGGCGAGCGGCTTGGCGAACCGGCATGGCGTGAAAAGGTCATTAGAGCGTTCCGTTAGCAGCATACGACCTCACCAAGTCGGTTAGGCGATCAGAGCAGGGCTGAACCGGCTGACTTCCGCTATATCCAGCCCATCCCGGCCCGTCTATGCAAGTTTATGTAAGTCTAGATAAAAGGCCAGTTAATCCGCGACTAGACCTGGCAATTTACCCGGGCCCGGCAGTTTTGGTCAGCTTCGAACGATTTGGGGCGCCGGCGATTTTAGATTAGCGAGCCGCCGCCGGGCCGTCCGCTACCCGGCGGCGGCCTTTTAACTCTGGTTTAGCTCAAAGGAACCGGCAATTCCCGCATCCCTTCCATACCCTTCCGGGCTTGGGCAACCCTAGGCTAGGCCGGCGCCGGCAGGTCCAAGTCATAGCGGGCCAGCGTCTCGTTAATCTGAGCTGCCGACTTTTCGTCAGCGGGGATTAGGGGCAAGCGCGGGCGACCTACCCGAAAACCGATATGATTCAGGGCGTGCTTAACCGGTATGGGGTTGGACACGATGAACAGCGCCTTGAATATCTCCAGCAGGCGCCGGTGTTCCGCCGCCGCCGCTTCCACCTCTCCCTCCAACAGCAGACCCATCATATGCTTTATCTGGCTACCCACCAAGTGAGCGGCCACACTGACCACCCCATAGCCGCCGGTAGCCATAATGTAGAAGGTCTCGTTGTCGTTGCCGCTCCACACCCGAAAGCCGTCTCGCGCCCCGTCAATAATGCGGGTTATCTGGTCCATATCGCTACCGGCCTCTTTCACTCCCACGATATTGTCGATGTGGCTCAACCGGATGGTAGTATCGTGGGACATATTGAGGCTGGTGCGGCTGGTCACATTATAAAGCATACAGGGCAGGTGGATGCTGCCAGCGACCGCCTTGAAGTGCTGATAAAGTCCTTCCTGCGGGGGCTTGTTATAATAGGGAACCACCAGCAGTACGCCATCCGCGCCGGCCCGCTCGGCCTCCCGGCTCAATTCAATGCTTTCGGCGGTGCTGTAGTTGCCCGTGCCAGCGACCACTGCGCCCCGGTCGCCGACGGCGCGCTTGACCTCGGCAAAGAGCCGAATCTTCTCCTCGGTGGTGAGCGTAGGGGATTCGCCGGTGGTGCCGGATACAATCACGCCGTCGCTGCCCGAGTCCAGTAAGGCGTTAGCCAGACGCCCGGCCTGGGCATAGTCCACCTGCCCAGCAGCATCAAAGGGGGTTATCATCGCCGTTATTAGCCGGCCTATCTCCGTCATACTGACCCTCCTCCTGAGATTCTGGGGCTATTATACACGTTGCCGCCGGTTTTTGACCCCCAGCATCCGATGCCGTCCTATCCTCTACCAACCGGATGATTGCAAAGTCCGGCAGCGCGTCAAATCGGAACTGATAGTTCGGGAATCATCCCATAATGACCCGGCCGGCTTTTTCCGGCCGCCATTTTCAGCCGGCGGCGTATTTCCGCCCGGTTCGACCGGGCTAACTTCCCGAGCCAGCCGGCCCTTTCCCCGGCCCAGCCTCGTGCTATAATTGGCCGGCGATGCATCAACCAAACGCTCCAGGCATTAACCTGATCGACGGGCTGAACCCCGCTCAGGCGGAAGCGGTGTTGCACACCGCCGGCCCGCTGCTGATTGTCGCCGGGCCGGGCAGCGGCAAAACCCGGGTCATCACCCACCGCATCGCTTACTTGGCGCAGGAATGCCGGGTCAGCCCCTACCGCATCGCCGCCGTTACCTTTACCAACAAAGCAGCCCGGGAACTGCGGGAGCGCACCCAGTCCCTTTTCGGCAGTAACCAGTCGGCGGCCGACGCCATCTTTGCCGGCACCTTCCACTCCTTTTGCGCCCGGCTGCTCCGCCGCCACGGCTACGGCGTCGGCCTCGACGCCAATTACACCATTTACGACTCGGACGACCAGTTGGGCCTGCTTAAGCAGGCCATGAAACTAGCCGACGTTGACGACCAGCGCAACCCACCCCGGGCGATGCAGGCCATCATCTCCCGGGCCAAGAGCCTGCTGATGGGTTCGGAAGCCCTGGCCCGGCAGGCCCAGACCGATGACAGCTACCCGGAAGAAACCGCCGCCCGAGTCTATCACCACTACGAAGAACTGCTGGCGCGCCGCAACGCCGTGGACTTCGACGACCTGCTGCTGCGAGCCGTCCAACTCCTCTACGAAAATGCCGAGGTGCGCGAAGAGTATCAGCGCCGCTACGAATACTTGATGATTGACGAGTTTCAAGATACCAACATCGCCCAGTACCGGCTGGCCCGGCTGCTCACCGGCCCCGACCAGAACATCTGCGTGGTCGGCGACCCCGACCAGTCCATCTACTCTTGGCGCAACGCCGACATCCGCAACATTCTCAGCTTTCAGCAGGACTACCCGGACGCCCAGGTCATCACCCTGGAGCAGAACTATCGCTCCACCCAAACCATCCTGGGGGCGGCCAGCAGTCTTATCGCCAACAACGGTATGCGGGCCCCCAAAGAACTGACCACCGAGAACCCCGCCGGGATGGAAGTGGTGATCCACGAGGCTTATACCCAGGATGAGGAGGCCGCCTTTGTCCTTAAACAGATAAACGACCTGGCCCGGCGGGAAAGAATACCCCCCGGCCGCTGCGCCGTGATGTACCGCGTAAACGCCCAATCCCGCGCCCTGGAAGAAGCCTGCCTGCGCCAAGGGATAAAGTATCGCATTATCGGCGGCATCCAGTTTTACCGGCGGCGGGAAATCCGCGACCTGCTCGCCTACCTTTTCCTGCTCCACAACCCCCAAGACGACCTGAACCTGGCGCGGGCCATCAATACGCCGCCCCGGGGCATCGGCGACAAGTCGATTCAGGACTTGACCAACTGGTCCATCGGCCAGGGCCTCTCGGTTTATGCCGCCCTCCTCCTGGTATCCCAGGCCAAAGCCGCTGGGATGCCTTGTCCGGCGCCCCTGGCATCCCGCGCCTATACCGCCGTGGCCCGGTTCGGCGACCTGCTGGGCCGCCTGACCGAACTCAAGACCAAAATGCCGGTGGCGGACCTGATTAAGCTAACCCTGGCCGAGTCGGGCCTGGAAGCCCACATCCAGCGCAACGACAACAGCCCGGAAGAACGACTGGAAAACCTCCGGGAGTTCATCGCCTTGGCCGGAGAACACCATTCCGACTCCCCAGAGAACGATCTGGCCGCCCTGTTAGAGCGGGTTTCCCTGGTTTCCGATGCCGACAGCTACGAAGAATCGGAAGACACCCTTACCCTAATTACCCTGCATCAGGCCAAGGGACTGGAGTTTCCGGTAGTGTTCATCGTGGGTCTGGAAGAGGGTCTGTTGCCCCACAGCCGCTCCATGGACAGCAACGAAGAACTGGAGGAGGAACGGCGGCTCTGCTATGTGGGCATCACCCGAGCCAAGGAGAAGCTGTACTTAGTGCGCGCCTTCCGCCGCAGCATGTGGGGCAGCAGCGGCCCCACTCTGCGCTCCCGTTTTCTGGATGAGATTCCGGAGGAGCTAACTACCTACGCCCGCGCCCCCGGCAGCAACGTAAGGGGTAATCGCGCCGGAACCGGAACCGGAGCGTCATCGGCCCGGCTTGCCGACAGCCCGCGTCCCCCCTCGCGGAACCGGGAGCCGCATTCCTTATCCTCCGGTTCAGCCCCCGGCTCGCCCCCCGGTTCATCCGCCGCCGCCCCGACCCAGCCGCCGCCGGGATACGTGCCGGAAATCGGCGACGGGGTGCGGCACAGCCGATTCGGCGTAGGGGTGGTCATGGCCTGCGAGGCGTGGGGTAACGACTACGAAGTATCCGTCCGCTTCGACGGCGGCGAACTGCGGCGGCTCCTGCTCAGCTACGCCGGCCTGGAAAAGGTGGAGAAGTAACGCAGACCAAGCCATCGGCGGTAACTCATTCGTTTTCGTTGCAAAACGACGATTACTATGACGCTTATTAAAGGAGCCTGAATTGTTGGAAACGGCCAAACCGCGTTACGGCTCCTTTCAAGATAGCCTTAAAGCGCCGATTCACCGCTGGTTCACCTACCCGGCCGGCTACTCCTACAAACTGGTGCAAGCCAAAATTGAAGAGAATGGGCTTACGCCGCAACACTGGATCGCTGACCCCTTCCTCGGCGCCGGAACCACATCCTTGGCCGCCAAGCTCAGCGGGGTAAACTCCATCGGCCAAGTTCAGTTCTATGGAACTCTGGTTTCAGAACACCGGCATATAAAGGGCGATGCCCGGGAGTTTGACCGGTATTGCGACCCGGCCAGTATGGATTTAACCGTTACCTCACGCCATAAGGTTCTACTGCGGGAAAGTATTTGACGGTTGTGAAATAGCGGGGATAGCGGATAAAGAAAGTATGGTATCGAATGCGACCAGCGCATTGGCGATTTGATACCGCTGCCGCCGCTCTTGCGGCAATGGCCCGGTTTATGGACGACCGACCGGATATTGGCGCGCTGCTCCAACCCCGAACGCGCTAACCGGCGGCGATTCCCCTGCTCCTACTGCGGCTCTGCCAACCCCCCGAACACCTGGCGCCAAGTTTCATCATCGCCCAGGCCCATCCCTTCCCGGTAGGTTATCACCCCCCGAGAATTGAAAGCTAGCTTGGTGGACTGGATGGTTACCCCCAAATCGGCCATAACCTGGCCCGGAGCTGTCGCCACCGGCCAGGGGTGGCCCTGTTCCCGGCGATAATCCTCCAAAGCAGTAATATCCTCAACAATGCCGGGGTGGACTCCCACGGCATAAAAATCCACATCCGCGGCATATTCGGGATAAACCTCTTTCATCCGCCGCAACTCGGCGGTGCAAACCCCTCAAATAGTGGCCCAGAAAAACAGGAAGGTGGGCCGACCCTCCGCTACCAGGCTCGCCGACGTAACCGTGGTCCCGTCCGCCAACTCCAGGGCGAAATCGGGAACCCGGTCGCCCACCTGATTACCCACCTCCGCAGACGCCGCCGGAAAGTCCTCGCTGGTCAGAATATAGTCGGAACCCGCCTTTTCCGAAGAGTCGCCGGTTGACCGATACGTTGACCAATACATCGAAGTCGCCAAGCCGGCGACGGATACCAACAGCGCCAAGGCCAGCAACGCCTTGCCCGCCCACACTTTAACCTTCCGGGACATAGAGCATCTCCCCAATACGAAAAGTCGCCAAACCCCTGCTCGGGCCTACCGGATATTCTAACACACGCCCAAGCCGCCCCCGACGCCCCGGCCCCGCCGGTCGATAGTTGACATATTCCGGGCAGGGATAGATGATAGTCGGCAATATAGCTCAGGAGGCGCACCCGTGAAGGCTGCCGTTTTGTACGAATATGGTCAACCTTTAGTGGTTGAAGATGTGGATTTGGACGAACCCCAGGCCGGCGAGGTTCTGGTAAAAATCGGCGCCGCCGGAATTTGCCGCAGCGACCGGCACTTTATGCACGGCGACGCCCACATCAACCTGCCCGCCGTCCTGGGCCACGAGGGGGCCGGCACGGTGGAAAAGGTCGGGCCGGGGGTAACCCTCGCCAAGCCCGGCGACCAGGTAATCCTCTCCTTTGTCCCGGCCTGCGGTCGCTGCAAATCCTGCCTCGAAGGCCGCTCTAACGTCTGCGACCTGCACATGGCTACCGGCCCCTTTATGCTGGACGGTACCACTCGTCTGCACAAAAACGGCCAAGACCTACACCACATGGGCAAGGTCGCCTGCTTTGCCGAGTACGCCATAGTTCCCGAAACCGGTTGTATTCCCACCCATACCGAGTTGCCGATGGACAAGGCGGCGATGATTGGTTGCTGCGTTCCCACCGGCGTCGGCGCCACCATGTTCAGCGCCAACGTTCAGCCCGGCAGCGCCGTCGCGGTGGTGGGCTGCGGCGGGGTGGGCCTCAACGTGATTATGGGCGCCAAACTGCTCAACGCCGCCACCATCATCGCCGTGGACATCCGGGAAAGCCAGTTGGAGTTCGCCATGAAGTTCGGCGCTACCCACTCGGTCAACGCCGCCGACCGGGACCCGGTAGCCCAGGTCAAAGAATTGACCGGCGGCCGGGGCGCCGACTATACCTTTGAGGTTTTCGGTTCCGCCGAGACGGTCAAGGCGGCCTACGATATGTGCGGCAAGAACGGGACGGTAACAGTGGTCGGCATTGCCCCCATCGGCGCCGAGGCCCCGATTAACGCCGTTGACCTGGTGCGCAACGAGAAAACCCTGCGCGGCACCTACTACGGCTCGGCCCGTTCTCGCACCGATATGCCCACTATGATTGACCTGTACCAGTCCGGCAAGCTAAACTTGGACGACCTGGTGCTCCGGCGCTACTCCCTGGAGCAGATAAACGAAGCTTACGGCGATATGGACCAGGGAGAGGTTGGGCGGGGCGCCATCGTGTTTTAACGCTGAAACCGCGAGCGCAGTTCTCCCTCTCCCCAACCCCTTGGCCAGCGGCCAAGCAGCGGCGAACTGCGCGAACCTCAAACTAAGGAGTCCGCTATGCCCCGATTAGAAACCCTCAGCGAGGTCCAGCGCCGAACCCTGGAGTTCTTCCCTTGCATCGAGCATGACGCCACGCCCTGGGTTACGCCGGTCAAGCCGCTGTCCCAAAGCAAGGTGGCCCTGATAACCTCCGCCGGCCTGCACCTTCGCGACGACAAACCCTTTAATCGGGACGACCCGGGCGGCGAGTTCACCTACCGGGTTATCCCCAGCGACTGCAACCCGGCAGATGTAATCCAAAGCCACTTTTCCATTGGCTTCGACCATACCGGCATCTACCGGGACTTGAACGTAACCTTCCCCATTGACCGTTTGCGGGAGTTAGCGGAACGGGGCGCGGTCGGCAGCCTGGCCGAGAACTATTACTCCTTTATGGGCGCCCTCCGCGACCCTCGCCGGATGATCGAGGAAACCGGCCCGGAAGTGGCTCGGCGATTGCAAGACGAGGGAGTGGACGTGGCGCTGCTTACCCCTACTTGACCTCTCTGCACCCACACCGTGAGTGTGCTGGCCCGGGTTTTCGAGGAACATGGCATCGCCACCACTACCATCGCTATGGTGCGGGAACACGCCGAAAAGGTAAAGCCGCCCCGCGCCCTCTTCGTACCTTTCTTCTTCGGTTTTGCCCTGGGTAAACCCGACGATGCTGAATACCAGAGCCGGGTAATCGAGGCCGCGCTGGATTTGCTTCAGGCTCCCCAAGGGCCGGTATTAACCGATTTCCCCGACGATGACGCTGCGGTCCCGTCCGGTATGCCTCAAGCATCCCAGGTAACCGTCGAGCCGCCGCCCACCGAACGCAGCGCCGCCGACGAGGTAACCGCCCTGCGCGCCTTCTACGAGCGTTGGGTGGAAAATCACGCCGGACGCACCGCCGTCGGCCTCTGCGCCATCCCCCAGCGCCGTTTCCGGGGAGTGGTCCGTTTCCTCGAAGCCTGCGCCCATGGTGATGCGGAGGCCGACATGACGGAGCGGCCAGCCAGCGTGTCCCGTCCCCAGTTCATCCGCTACTGCGCCGACGACTTGAAGGCTTTCTACTACGAAGCCCGGATGGAACAGAATCCGGAGGCCGATGAGGACGCCCTGCACCGCTGGTTCTGGGGCAACACTGCCGGCGGCAAGCTAATTGCTGCGGTGGCCGCCGCGCTGAATAACACGGAAGACCCGAACCTCCGGGCCATCGCTTACGGCTTGGCCCGCTAGCCGGCCCTAAATCGGGTTCAGTTCAGCCCAACCCTTGGCAAACCCGGCAAGTAAGGACTTGGTGGCGTGGACAAAATAGAGGTCAAGCTGGTGGAGACGGAAGCGGAACTGGACGAGGCCATCAACCTGCGAATGCGCGTGTTCGTGGTTGAGCAGAAAATCCCCGCCGAAGTGGAACTGGACGAGGCCGATGCCACCGCTACCCACGCCATCGCCCTGAACCAGGGAGTGGTTATCGGCGTCGGCCGCCTGGTAATCGACAATAATTCGGATAATTTCGGCCAAACCGGCCCTCTTGGCCGCCCCATTGGACGTATCGGCCGCATGGCCGTCGAGCAAGCTTGGCGTCGCCGGGGCGCCGGCCGGCAAATTCTCCAGTTCCTGGAGGCCGAAGCCCGCGCCCGCGGTATCACCAACTGCATCCTCCACGCCCAAGAATACGTCAAGGACTTTTATGCCGAGTCCGGCTACCAGGAAAGAGGCGCAGTTTTCCTGGAGGCGGATATACCGCATATTGCGATGGGAAAAGAGTTGTAAAGATACCGCTCCGCCCCTACCCCGCTTCCAGCAACGGCTCCAACTTGGTCAGCAGTTGTTGAACGGCTAGCAACGAGCGCCGGACGGCCCGCGACCGCAACCAGTTCTCGTAGAAATTAGCATGCAACCGGGATGCTCGCTCAAACAGAACCGCCAGTTCCTCATCCCCGGTTTCATCTACCAAATCCTCGATAATCTCATACAACAGACGATGGTGTCGGTGCGGCCACCCCCGTTCCTCGGCGACCGCCTTGACCATCTCCGCCGCCGCCCCCCAACCCTTTTCCGAGGCTTGCGGCAAGTCCTCCGCTGCCAGATACTGATAAGCCTTCTCCATAAACTCCCGGCTGGCAACGGCATAGCGATTAGGAGATCCCAGCATCACATCGCTCCTGTAAGTCGATTGCAACGGCATAACCGCGCCTATATCCCCTGGTTTGGAACCGCGCCCCTACCCGCCCAAAGACCGCAGCAATAATTCCCGATGATCTTCCTGCTCCCTCGCTCCTCCCCTACCCCGCTTCCAGCAACGGCTCCAATTTGGTCAGCAACTGCTGAACCTCTTGAAGAGACCGCCGGATGTTCTCCGGATGCAACCAGTTCTCGTAAAAATTGATGTGCAGACCGGAAGCCATCTGAAACCCGCTGAACAGTTGCGCATCGCCAGTTTCCTGTTCCAGATTACGGACGATGCCATACAACAAGCGGTGGCTGTCGTGTGGCCACCCCCGTTCCTCAGCGACCGCCTTGACCATCTCCGCCGCCGCCCCCCAACCCTTTTCCGAGGCTTGCGGCAAGTCCTCCGCTGCCAGGTACTGGTAGGCCTTCTCCATAAACTCCCGGCTGGCAGCCGCATAGCGATTAGGGGATCCCAGCATCACGTCGCTCCTGTAAGTCGATTGCAACGGCATAACCGCGCCTATATCCCCTGGTTTGGAACCGCGCCCCTACCCGCCCAAAGACCGCAACAATAATTCCCGATGATCTTCCTGCTCTCTCGCTCCGCCCCTACCCCGCTTCCAGCAACGGCTCCAACTTGGTCAGCAACTGCTGAACCTCTTGAAGGGCCAATTGGACATCCTCGGGCGGCAGCCAATTCTCGTAAAAATTGATGTGCAGATCGGAGGCTGTCCGAAACAAGTTGGATAGCTGCGAATCCCCGGTTTCGTTCACCAGATTGCGGACAATCCGGTATAACAGGCGGTGGCTGTCGTGCGGCCACCCCCGTTCCTCGGCGACCGCCTTGACCATCTCCGCCGCCGCCCCCCAACCCTTTTCCGAGGCTTGCGGCAAGTCCTCCGCTGCCAGATACTGGTAGGCCTTCTCCATAAACTCCCGGCTGGCAGCCGCATAGCGATTAGGAGATCCCAGCATCACATCGCCCCCTCAAGAGATAGATTCTCATTAACTATTTTAGCGCCCCTTCTACGCCGGCGGTTTCCAGTTCCCGGCGATTCCCCCCTTGTACCCCCTTAACCCCCGGCCGCCGCCTCTTCAATCACCCGCACTTCCATTTTGGCGATATGGCTGGTAGGCAAGTCGCCCAGAGCGGAACGTTCCGGGGAGGCGAAATACTCCGCTTCCTTAGCTGGTATCTCCTCGGCGCTGCTGAAGCGGCGCACCCAGATAAACTCGGATCGGTCGGCGCTGACGTAAGAGCTGACCACCGGAATACCCAACCGATCGTGCAGCGGCCGAATATGCTCGTTAAACACCTGGAGCCAGGAATCCATCATCCCTCGATTGATGGTGTAAATGCGTAGTTGAGCAATCATATATCTCCTCCCGAAACTTCCTTCCGCCTTTCCCGCTTCCTCCGGCATCCCCTTAGAAGTCCCTTGCGCCCAAGCTATACCGGCTGAGGAACTCCTGCCGGCGCCGGCAGAAATTGTATAAGCCGGACAATCCGTTGACAAGTTAGCGCGCTGTCCGGTAGGGCTTCCGCCCAGCTTTCTTTATCTGCATACTTCCTTTGTGATAGAATCCCCCGGCAATGAACGTTGACCACCCGACCGAAAACCCGGACGACGTTGACCGCCCGACCCGGCTTGATGCAGTTACCGGGGCCTTTGGGTACACTGGACGGTATATCGCCCAGCGTCTGCTGGATTCGGGCCGGTCGGTACGTACTCTTACCAGCCGCGCTCTGACCGACAGCCCCGCCGCCGACCCTTTCGACGGCCGGGTCGATGCTTTCCCTTTCAACTTTGACCGGCCCGAGGCGCTGGCCGAGAGTCTGCGCGGGGTGGACACCCTCTACAACACCTACTGGATTCGTTTCTCCAGCGGGCCGATCACCTTTGACCGGGCCGTAGAAAACTCCCAAACCCTCATACGGGCGGCGGAAAGGGCCGGAATCCGGCGGCTGGTGCATATCAGCATCACCAACCCCTCGGCCGTCTCCCCCCTGCCCTATTTCCGGGGCAAGGGGTTAGTAGAACAAGCGATCCGGGAATCCGGCTTGTCCCACGCCCTGATTCGGCCGGCCCTGGTCTTTGGCGAGGGAGACGTTTTACTCAACAACATCGCTTGGCTGCTGCGCCGCTTTCCGGTATTTCCCGTTGCCGGCAGCGGCCAATATCGGGCGCAGCCAGTGCACGTCGATGACCTGGCGGCAATGGCCGTAGCCGCCGGGCCGGGACCAGACAATACCATCCTCGACGCCGTCGGCCCGGAAACCTACACCTTTGACGAACTGGTGCGGTTGGTAGCTGCGCAACTGCATCGTCGCGCCCGACTGGTCCATGTCCCGCCGGCCCTAGCCCTATCGCTGGCTCGGCTGGTCGGTTGCCTGGTGCGGGACGTGGTGCTGACCCGGGAAGAGATAGCAGGACTGGCGGCCAACCTGCTGACCTCCGGCGAACCTCCCCAAGGAACGACCCGCCTAAGCGTCTGGCTTACCGAAAACGCGGCTAATCTAGGGGCCGCCTATGCTTCGGAGCTGAACCGGCACTACCGGGGACGGTAACGGCAATGGCGCAGTTTCCCCTACTCTCCACCCCCTTCTCCCGGGAAAGAGCGTAATCGGCTCCCTACCTGACCCCATCCCTTCCACGTAAAAGGCCGGCGCGCCGGATCGCTAGGTTGGGAATACTATTGAAGAGGTAAATTGCCTATGTCGCTGCAAAACAAGGTAGCAATCGTCACCGGCTCCAGCCGAGGAATCGGCAAGGCGATCGCCCTCGGTTTGGCCCAAGCCGGCGCCAGCGTCGTGGTGGCCGCCCGCTCCGAGACGGAGCGCCCCCTGGCGCCGGGAACTATCTACGCCACCGCCGCCGCGATTAAGGAGCAAGGCGGCCAAGCTCTGCCGGTGCGCTGCAACGTGCGGGAGGAAGCGAGTATCAACGCCATGGCGCAACAGGCGCTGGATGCCTTTGGGCGCATTGATGCGCTGGTGAACAACGCCGGAATCGGCGCCTATCGGCCCTTTCTGGAGTCCAACCTCCGGGAGTGGGACCTGGTGCTCGACATCAACCTGCGCGCCACCTTCATCTGCTGCCGCGCGGTAGCGCCGGCGATGGTTCAGCAGGGCGGGGGCAGCATCATCAACATATCCTCCCACGCCGCCGCCAATATCTTTTCCTCCACCCTGGCCGCCGACCCGGAAAAGGGTATCGCCATGCTGGGCCAATCCTACGGGGTGGCCAAGGCCGCCGTAGAACGGCTTACTTGGGGCCTATCCGCCGAACTGGGTCAATACAACATCGCCGTAAACGCCCTGAAACCCCTGCGTCCGGTGCTGACCGAGGGGTTCCAGGCGCAACGGCCCGACGCCGACTTCTCTACTTGGGCCACGCCGGAGGCTATGGTCAAAGCGACGACTTTTCTGGCCCGGCAAAACGCCAGCGGCCTCAGCGGAGCCCTGGTTACCGCCGAGGAACTGGTGCAAAGGCTGGGACTGTAAGGCTGCGTCCGGGGCCGGCCCGTTTGCCCAGAGCCGGGAAAGACGGAGGTGATACCGATGCCAAAACCGGGTAAAACCAGGACAATGCCGGCGCAAGTTCCATTGCCAAGCATTGCCCCTTTAGTCTGGCGGGAAAGTCGACTGGATCGAAGAAGCGGGCGAAATTACTCGGCCTCATTCACCGGGCTGGGTATCGTGTCCTCATCCACCTCCGGGCTATTGCTGCGGCGGACGTGCTGTACCCGTTCCCGAGCCGCCCCCACATACCCTTCGGCCCGCTCCCGAGCAGTGCCCAAGTATTCTCCGGCGCGTTCACGGACAATCTGGCGAGTCTCGGCTCCAGGCTTGGGCGCCAGGAGCAACCCAACAGTTGCCCCGACCACGGTGCCGAAAAGCAGTCCGGTTACAAACTTGTCAAATCCATTGTCTGCCATAGATCCTCTCCTTCTGAGACAGCTCTTCCGGGCTGTCCAGTTTAATTAACGTAACATCATACAACTAATTATAGATTATACCTCAGCCGAAGGCAAACGTTAAGCGTAACTATTCAGAGCAGTCATTATCGGTACAATATCGCCGGCTGAAACCGACCGGCGGCACTATCATATTTTTCGTATTTTAGAAGGTTGAGGCCGGCGCATGGCTTATGACGCGGAACTGGCGCAAAGGGTCCGGGAGGTTCTGGATGCTATGGATCTGGAAGTAGTCAGCGAGAGAAAGATGTTCGGCGGGCTAGTCTTTATGCTTAACGGCAATATGTGCTGCGGCGTCGATGCGACTAAGCTGATGCTGCGGGTAGGAACCGAGCGGTATGCAGCGGCGCTCGCTAAACCCTACGCTAGTTTGATGGACCTTACCGGCCGGCCAATGCGAGGGTTTGTGTACGTGAGCCGGGCCGGGTTTGCAACGCCGTCCGCATTGCAAGAGTGGGTTCGGCTGGCGGTGGACTTTGCCCGGTCCCTGCCAGCCAAATGAAACTGGTCGGCAACCAACCGGCTTTGCCCCTCCCGCTTTACCACTCCTTGGATATTGGTATGTTGATGGGTTGATTAGGAACCGCCCCGGTCCGGCGAATCCCTTCCACCGGGTTCGGCCAACGGCAACGCCGACAACGCCGACAAGAGACCGCCCCAACCGGGGCGAATCCCTTCCAACAGGTTCGGGCAACGGCATCAACCGGGGCCGCCGGGCCCCGGAATCCCCTTTACCAAACCCTAATGTCCGGAGTATCCTTTGCCTCAACCGGAAGTTCAGGTGAGGCAATATGACTATTTCCCTCAGTATCCGCCGGTCTATGGAACAGGGCGGCTGGATCCGTCGAATGTTCGAGGCCGGGATTGCCCTTAAAGCCCGCTATGGCGAGGAAAAAGTCTTTGACCTCTCCCTGGGCAACCCGGTAATCGAGCCTCCGGAGCAGTTCAATGCAGAGTTGCGGCGGCTGGCCCAGAACCCGGTAAAGGGTATGCACCGCTATATGCCCAACGCCGGTTACCCCGAAACCCGCAGCGCCGTGGCCCATACCCTGGCGACGGAAACCGGCTTACCCTTCTCCGGCGGCGACATCGTCATGAGCTGCGGCGCGGCCGGGGCAATCAATGTAGTCCTGCGAGCCACCTTGAACCCCGGGGATGAGATCATCATCCTCTCGCCCTTCTTTGTCGAGTACGTTTACTATGTGGACAACCACAACGGAGCGCCAGTTATTGTGCCGACCAGCGAGGATTTTCAGCTGGACCTATCGGCCATTGAGGCGGCGATTACTACCCGCACCCGGGGCCTAATTCTCAATTCCCCCAACAACCCCTCGGGCGTGGTTTATTCCGCCGACCAAGTACGGGAGTTGGCCGCCCTGCTAAACCGCAAGCAAGCCGAACTGGGCGTCGAAATCTACATCATCAGCGACGAACCTTATCGTCGCCTCATCTACGACGGCCTAACCTATCCCCAAGTGTTTTCCGGTTATGAGCGAACTATCGTGGTCAACTCTCACGCCAAGGACCTGGGCCTGCCCGGCGAGCGCATCGGCTACATCGCAGTCCATCCCGCTTACCCTAACAAAGAAGAGTTGGTGGACGGGATGATTTTCTGCACCCGTACCCTGGGCTTCGTCAACGCCCCGGCCCTAATGCAGCGCCTGATATGCAGCTTGCAAGGAGTAAGCGTCGACGTGGCCGAATACCAGCGTAAGCGGGACTTGCTCTATTCCCAACTTACCGCAATGGGTTACTCGGTGGTAAAGCCCCAAGGCGCCTTCTACCTGTTTCCGCGGTCGCCCCTGCCGGATGACGCCGCCTTCGCCGAGGCCCTTCAGGAATGGAACGTTCTGGTAGTGCCCGGAAGAGGGTTCGGCACACCGGGACATTTCCGTATTTCCTACTGTGTGGAAGACCGGGCGCTCGAAGGGGCGCTAGAGGGTTTTGCCCAAGCGGCCGCGCGGTTTGGACAGTAACGCCCTACCTTCCCTCTCTTCAGTGTTACCAGCGTTGTCGGCCCTGAACAAAGGGGACTGTCCAGGCCCCTCACCGTCCTATACCTTTGTCTTAACCTATCTTAACCGCCGAAAACCGCTGCCAGGTCAACCGCCAAACCCGGCAACAAGGCGGAGCTCAGGGACTGATTGCGCTGGAACCGGCCCGCCAACGTCAACCCTTCCGTTCCTTCAGTCAGAACTTCAATAGTCTCTCCCTCCGGATCCGCCAGCCAGTATTCCCGCACCCCATAGCGGGAGTAGAGAGTACGCTTGTAGCCCCGATCATACGCCTCCGTTGACGGCGACAAAACCTCCACCGCCAAGTCGGGCGCCCCCCGAAGGTTGGCCTCGGTGATAATCTCCAAGCGTTGGCGGGAAACAAACAGGATGTCGGGTTGAGCCACATCATAGTCGGACAATACCACGTCGATGGGAGCAAACCACACTTCGCCCAGGTTATTCAAGCCGACGAATTGGTGCAAGACAAGGAACAGTGCCCGAGAAACCCTTTGGTGTTTTGTAGTAGGCGCCGCTGCCAAAATCAACTCCCCATCCAACAGCTGATAACGCCGGTCATCCGGCGTAGTCATATAGTCGGCCACCGTAAACCTAATCCTCGGTTTAACCATACCTTGCCCCCTCCGAAAGGGATTGGCCGGGGTCCCTGCGCCAGAGCCATTACAGAATAGGTCCAACTACCCGCCGTACCACGTTAACCGCCGAAAACCGCTGCCAGGTCAACCGCCAAACCCGGCAGCAAGGCGGAGCTCAGGGACTGGTTGCTCTGGAACCGGCCCGCCAACGTCAACCCTTCCGTTCCTTCAGTCAGAACTTCAATAGTCTCTCCCTCCGGATCCGCCAGCCAGTATTCCCGCACCCCATAGCGGGAGTAGAGAGTACGCTTGTAGCCCCGGTCATACGCCTCCGTTGACGGCGACAAAACCTCCACCGCCAAGTCGGGCGCCCCCCGAAGGTTGGCCTCGGTGATAATCTCCAAGCGTTGGCGGGAAACAAACAGGATGTCGGGTTGAACCACATCATAGTCGGACAATACCACGTCGATGGGAGCAAACCACACTTCGCCCAGGTTATTCAAGCCGACGAATTGGTGCAGGGCGAAAGCTAGTTGTAAAATAATCTTTTGGTGCGTGGTAGTAGGCGCCGCTGCCAAAATCAACTCCCCATCCAACAGCTGATAACGTCGGTCATCCGGCGTAGTCATATAGTCGGCCACCGTAAACTTAATCCTCGGTTTAACCATACCTTGCCCCCTCCGAAAGGGATTGGCCGGGGTCCCTGCGCCAGAGCCATTACAGAATAGGTCCAACTACCCGCCGTACCACGTTAACCGCCGAAAACCGCTGCCAGGTCAACCGCCAAACCCGGCAGCAAGGCGGAGCTCAGGGACTGATTGCGCTGGAACCGGCCCGCCAACGTCAACCCTTCCGTTCCTTCAGTCAGAACTTCAATAGTCTCTCCCTCCGGATCCGCCAGCCAGTATTCCCGCACCCCATAGCGGGAGTAGAGAGTACGCTTGTAGCCCCGGTCATACGCCTCCGTTGACGGCGACAAAACCTCCACCGCCAAGTCGGGCGCCCCCCGAAGGTTGGCCTCGGTGATAATCTCCAAGCGTTGGCGGGAAACAAACAGGATGTCGGGTTGAACCACATCATAGTCGGACAATACCACGTCGATAGGCGCGATCCATACCTTGCCCAGACCCCGTTCATTAACCAGCAAAGACAGCGCTGTTGCCAAGGACAAGACTATAGTTTGGTGTTTTGTAGTAGGCGCCGCTGCCAAAATCAACTCCCCGTCCAACAGCTGATAACGCCGGTCGTCCGGCGTAGTCATATAGTCGGCCACCGTAAACTTAATCCTCGGTTTAACCATACCTTGCCCCCTCCGAAGCGGGAATACCCCCTCTTCCGTTACCCTAATTCTACGCCGGGCTTCTTAAATCGACAATCAACTAGCCACCCGGACGCCGCTGGCGCCGGCTCTCCCCTGCGCCCGTCGGCGGTCTGGCGGACGAGGACGCGGCAAAGCCAAGTAAGTGAGCGCAGCCAGGCCGAGCAAGGCAATTAACGGAAACAGGGCCCAATAATAGCTGCCGGTATGGTCATAGATAAGACCCATCCATACCGCCGTCCACATCGACATCAACTGGTCCGGCAGATGTTGCCAGCCCCGCAGAGTAGCGAAGCTCCGCCTTCCAAAGAACTCCCCCATCATCGCCCAGTTCAGCGAATTAGCGCTCTCCGACAACGCCAGCAGAACGGCAAAGCCGGCCAATTGCCCCAAGTTGCCGGTGGGATTAAACAGCAGAGTCAACGAAACTGCGCCGGCCGCCATACAAATAGCGGTCAAACGTTTCTTGGGAAACCGGTCGCCCAGCCAGCCGACCACCGGATTAAATAATATGGTCGCCGCTGCGACCAAACCCACATAGAAGGCCGCAATCTGTAAACTCTCCGTCTGATCCCGTCCCCCTTCCTTTAGAAACCAAACCATCACCGGGGCCAGCAGAAAGGACAAGCCGGAGTGGGCCGTATTCCGCAGCCCAGAGGCCAACACCAGCATCCAGTAGGCGGGAGTGCGCATTGCCTCCCGGACGGTAAAATCCGGCTCCCCTTGAGACCGCGAGCGCGCGCCACCCCGAACCGGCCGAGGCCGGCCAGCCGACGAACTACTTTCGGCGCTCCTTTCGCTAACCGTTTCAGTAGCGGAGGAAGCGCCTCCCCACATCGATTGATCGGCTCGGTCGCCGTCGGGCAGCAAACCCCTACTCTCCGGCGACCGCTTGATTAAAAAGGACAGGGGAACAATCAAAACGATGATTACAATGCCGGAGATGAGCGCCGAAGAACGCCAGCCCAGAGTCAGCGCCATCAGGCCGGTCACCGGGGCTATGGCTCCCCCCAACCCATGCCCCACCGACACAAAGGACATCGCCAACCCTCGCCGCCGCCGAAACCAGTTGTTAATCGCAGCGACGGTCGCGTTGTTGTAGCCGGACCGGAAGCCCACCGACATCAACCCGACGAATACCAGCAAGAAGGAAAAATAATTGCCCGTCAACGACAGCAGAATGAAGCCCAATCCGGAGGCAATACCGCCAAAGGCCAGCATTACGCCCGGGCCATAGCGGTCGGTCAAGTAGCCGACGACCGGCCCCTGAATGCCCCCCATAAACCGACCCAGCGTGTCAGCCCAGCCAATAGCCGCCCCGGTTAGCCCCAAGTCGTTCTGAATGGGGATGATATAAACCGTGAAGCCCCGGTTGAAACTGCCCTGCTTAATTCCATCGGCCACCATACTGACCAAGACAATCCACCAGCCGTAGAATATCTTGGGCGGCCGCTTGAACCAACCCTGGCGGGACCCCGATTCAAGCACCGGTTACGCCCTAACCCGGCGGATGGCGCCGAACTCGAACCCTCTTTTACCCCACATACTGCTCAAACCACCCCCTCCTGCCCAATATTCTCCGGCCCCGCCTGCTCCCCGGAACAAGCAGACTAATTAACCCGCCCGGCGAGGAACAGCAACAACCCGGTCAGCCGGCCTCCGAACAACGAGGTAATTAACCCGCCCGGCGAGGAACAGCCTTATGACGTTACCGATATCGCTTGTTTCCGGTAGGCTCCATCGTTCACTTGCCGTACCAGAAAATCCGCCAAATCCGCGCGGTTAATCCGGCGAACCTTTCCGGCATTGCCGGGAGTATAATCGCCGGAGGCCGGTCCATCTTTCAGGATAGCGGCGCGAACCACCGTCCAATCAAGGGAACTCTCCCTCACTATCGCCTCCTGCGCCTGGTGGTCAGCGTAGATATTCCGCAGCATCGTCCTGAAAAGAATGCGGGCAAGCCCCGAGATCTGCCCCCAGCTCTCCCCCACTCCCGCAGCGGATAAAACGACCAGACGCCCTACGCCGCGCTGCGTCATACCCTCCACGATGTTCCTCGTGCCGACAGCCAGCGTCGTTTTATCGCGCAGGCCATTGCTGCCCAGCGCAATAATCGCCGCATCCTGATCCGCCACCGCCACCGCCACCCCCACCGCTGCGGCGTCTCTAACATCGCCCAAGGCAACGCGCAAGTTAGAATCGCTGCGGTCAACCTTGTGCGCCGAGCGCGTGAAAGCCGTTACTTCATACCCTTGCTCCAGCCCCTGCCAGCATACGTGCCGCCCCGTTTTCCCGGTCGCCCCAAAGACGATAACTCGCATAACGCTTTCGCTCCCGCTCCGCAGCTTAACTTATTCCGAGCCCCTCGCGCCCGGATTCCAAATCCCCGTCCAAGCCCGCCTATTTAAGCCAGCCCCCTACCGGCAGGGGCCCGCTGTCCGGTCAGTTACTATTGAGGACACAGTGGAAGCCAGCCCCTTCCCGGCAGGAGGGCGCCTAGGCCAGAATAAACCTGGACCCTCCCCCATAATAACAGGATTATCGCCGATAGCCGATAACCAATAACCAGTCGATGGCGCTTTCCAAATCCCATGCAGCGGCCTTACATAGCTCGTACCAACCGCCCGGCAGTCGAGGGATTCGGGCGATCGGGTTGCGCCCTTGTCCAAAAGAAGGGATAATCCAGACAGCCCATCCTCGACCATTAAATCCCCGTAATGAACCGCCGTAATAAACAAATGTAAGCTGCAATCTACCGACTAACCTCAAGCAACCGCCGCAGTTGCTGACCAGTTGCAGCCGTCGCCCCTGGCGCCCATAGTATGGTAAGGAGACATCTATAGTATGGTATCCGTTGATGGTATGCAGACCCGCATCAGCCTCGCCCGTTCCGAAGCGCGGCGGCTGGCCGAGTATTTACGGGAGCTGCCCTCCGAAGATTGGCGACATTCCACCGCCTGCGACCGCTGGCAGGTAGCCGACGTAACGGCGCATCTGGTCTGGATTGGCGAGTTTTACGCCATCTTCATCGACCGCGCCCTGGCCGACGACCTGACCCCGCCGCCCGGCTCGCCCAAGGATGAAAAGTATGCCGGGATGCCGCCGGAAGATTTCTATGCCCTCCAAGCCTTCCAATACCGGAAAAGCCTGGCCGACGACCTGCTCCCCACCTTCGTACGCCGCTTCGAGGAACTGGTCCAAGCGCTGGAGCAGTTGACCCCCGCCGACTACGAAAGACCCTGTTTTTACCACTCCGGCAACCGGCCAGTATGGACCCTGGCCGACCTGACGGTGCAGGAACTGGCAATCCACGCCTGGGATATTCAATCACGCCTGGATCCCGAAGCTCCCGACGCCCGCTTGTCCCCAGCGAGTCAGCCGGTATTGCTGGAGCGGGTACTATCGCGGCCGCTGCCGGCCTTACCCCTGGCAGCGGCGACCAGCCAACCAGCCCGGCTACGCTTTGAGTTGTCCGGGGCCGTTACCCGCGCTTATGACCTGATACCGGCCCCCGCCGCCAGCCGGCTGGAACCAGCCGGCGACGCAACTGCGGCGGCAACCCTCCACTGCGACACCGAGACCTTCCTCCTCCTCCTCTACCGGCGGCTGGACCTTGCCGCCGCCCTCAGCAACGGTCAGCTTGCCGCCGCCGGCAATACGGAGTTGGCCCAAGCGTTTGCCGCCGAATTTTAACCCGGTTTAACCCGGGTGTAACTACGTATAAGGAGTCAGGAATGGAAAATCCGGCGGAACGAGTTCACCTACTGCGGCAGGAAACGGCCGACTTCCAGCGACGGCTGGCCGCCTTGCCCCCCGATGGCTGGGAACAGCCCAGCGCCTGCCAGGGCTGGACCGTCGCCGACGTGGTGGCCCACCTGGTCGGCCAAGACTTTGCTCTCCGCATAACCCGCGGACTGCAAGGCGATATTTCCCCGCCGGCGGGCGCCCCGCCAATAACCGACCACGACGAAGACCAATTCGCTCAAAACATTTTCCGGCGAGCCTTTACCACCCGGGCGCAGGTAGGCGACCAGCTCCTGGATACCCTGTTCCAACGGTTGGACGAGGCAGTGGCCGTGTTCTCCGGCATCGACCCGGAACAACCGGAACTGTGGGATACGCTTTGCTACTGGCCGCCGGGACCAGAGCCAGTGCGAACCATGCTGGATATGCGCATCAGCGAACTGGCGATGCACGCCTGGGATGTCTGCTCCCGGTTCGACCCCGATTACCGGCTGTCCCCAGGCAGCGTCCGGGTCTTGATGGATACCGCGCCTCGCGCAGCGCGGCGAGCCTTTCGCTCCGATCCCGAGTTGACCCAGCCCTTGCGCTTCCGGTTCCTGGTCCAGCATCCCGCAGAGGTTCAGTACGACTTGGCGCTTTCATCGGAAGGCGCCCTCCTTCAACCGACGCCCCTTGAGCGGCGGAAAGAAGGGCAAGATGAGCCCTGCCACCAACTCAAACCCAGCGGAACGGACGCAGCGGACGTAACCTTCCGCTGCGACGGCGAAACCTGCGTGATGACGCTGTACGGACGGCTGACGCCGGACGCCGCCCTAGCCTCCGGACGCCTAACCTGGGAAGGCAACGAGGAGCTGGTCCGAAGCTTTAGCGAGCGCTTTCAAGGCGGGTAAGGCCGGAAGGCTCCTCTAATGTCGCATCCAATTCACCAACCCGAAAAGGCCAGTGACCGCCCGCCCTTTTAACCCGATTAGGTTTATGCTATAATCCGGTTTTCTAACCCCTAGCGCAGCAACCCAATGCGCTGGGCAAGGCAGGGTGCCCCCCAGTATAACCTTTGATGGAGCGAATGGCGGTGAAAATTACCAAGGAATCGTCCAGTCCAACGGAAATCACCCTAAACATTGAAATGGACACCGCGGACGAAGACCCATACATCGACCGTTCCTACCGCCGAACCGTCGGACGCCTCAATATCCCCGGTTTTCGCAAAGGCAAAGCCCCCCGTTCCATCGTCGAAAACTACATCGGCCGCACCGCCCTGCTCCAGGAAGCCCTGGACTTTATGATCCCCGAAACCCTGAACCAGGCCCTCCAGAAAGAAGAACTCCAGGCTTTCGTCGAACCCCGGGTCGAGGTCACCGAACTGGAACCAGTTTCCTTCACCGCCACCATACCCCTGGAACCGACCGTCAGCCTCGGCGACTTCTACAACCTCCGCCTGGAAAAAGAGCCAGTGGAAATCACCGACGAACAGGTATCCCAAGTCTTGGAACGGCTCCGCGCCGAAGCGGCTCCCTGGGAACCGGTCAGCCGTCCGGTTCAGTTCGGCGACCTGTTGAACCTGAACGTTCTCGGCAGCATCGCCAGCGAACAACTGGTCAACGACGTGGGCGTCGACTACATCCCCCAGCCGGAGAACGTGCTCCCCTTCCCAGGTTTTGCCGCCTACCTGGAAGGGATGTCCGAAGGCCAGCAAAAGAACTTTATCCTGACCGTGCCGGAGGACTATCCCCGCCCCGAATACGCCGGCCAAGACGTAGCTTTCCAGGTCGAGACCCTTTCCATCAAGGAAAAACGACTGCCGGAACTGGACGACGAGTTCGCCAAGGGCGTCGGCGAAGGCTTCGAAAGCCTGGCCGCCCTGCGCGCTCACGTGCAGGAACGCATTACCGACGAGGCCCAATCCCAATCCGATTACGAGTTCCAGGAACGCAGCCTGGCCTCGCTGCTGGAAAACGCCACCATCAGCGCCTCGGACCTGCTGCTGGAACGCGAAATCCGCAACCTTCAACAAGAACGCGAGCGGATGCTCCGCAACCAGCGCTTGGACCTGGACACCTACCTGAGCTATGTAGGCAAGACCGAAGCGGAATTTCAGGAAGAACTGCGCCCCGCCGCCATAGACCGGCTCAACCGTATGCTGGTAGTCCGCAAGCTGGCCCAGCAAGAGGAAATAGAAGTCGCCCCGGAGGAAGTCCAGGAAGAAGTCGATTCAATGATCGCCTCTTCCTCCGAGGAAAACGCCGCCGCCATGCGCCGCGCCCTCAACTCCGCAGACACCCAGGAATCCATTCGCGCCTCCCTGCTCAACCGCAAGGTAATGCAGCGTTTGGTGGAGATTGTCCAGGGGCAGGGGACGGAAGCCGCCGCCGCGGCGACAGCATCGCCATCCGACTTAAACTCGGACCCGGATCCGAACTCGAATTTAAGGTCGGAGCCGGCCTCAGTGACGGAAGAAGCGGAAAACATAAACGTAGCGGAAGCCGACCCAGCGGGAACCCCGGCCGCTCCCCCGGCCGGCCCAACCAACGAAGCTGACCCCTCGGAAACGGAAGACAGCGATGAAGGAGCGGAACCCAATGCAAGATAACCCCTTTGAATCGTCCCTGGTCGTTCCCCAAAACATCATACCCATGGTCATTGAAACCAGCCCCCGAGGGGAGCGGGCCTTTGACATCTACTCCTTGCTCCTCAGAGAGCGGATTATTTTCCTGGGCACCCCCATAATGGACCAAGTGGCGAACACCATAATCGCCCAATTGTTGTACCTGGAACGGGAAGACCCCGACCGGGACATCAGCGTTTACATCAACAGCCCCGGCGGGTCAATCACTGCGGGCCTGGCGATTTACGACACCATGCGCATGGTATCCCCGGCAATTTCCACCGTCTGCGTGGGTATGGCCGCCAGCATGGCTACCGTCCTGCTCTCCGGCGGAACCAAGGGCAAGCGCTACTGTCTGCCCAACTCCACCGTGCATATGCACCAAGCCCAGAGCGGCACCCAGGGATCAGCTTCAGACATCCAGATCGCCGCCCGGGAAATTACCCGCCTCCAGGAACGGCTGCGCACCATCCTCTCCGAAAACACCGGCCAAAGCTACGACCAAATAGCCCTGGACTCCGACCGGGACAACTACCTCACCCCGGAACAAGCGGTCGATTATGGCTTGGTTGACGAGATTTTGGGCGGCGTGGGCCGCGCCGCCGACGAGTCGGATAAGGCCGCCTAGTCCCAAAAAGTATGACGCCCTCTCATCCTCACCCTCACCCCAGGGCAAGAGAGAAAGTTTACCCCCACTCCCCAGGGGAGCCGGGCTGGGGTCAGAGAGTAGCGTCATTTCTTTCCTTTGAGCGGTTGGCGGCGAACTACGCCAATAATACCGGCATAAACCCCCGGCCCAGAAACCGGAAGCGGTGCCCAGCGAAAAAATGGAACCGGCTATCTGAACCCCCTATCCGGTATGGTATACCAATAGTTCCCCTACGTTCCCTTTATATTAATATGGCAGCGGTGAACCGTGACTAATCCCAGAGGCAAAGGCTCCTCCGGCCCCGGGAGTAGAGACAGCGCCCGACCAATCCAATGCTCCTTCTGCGGAAAAAGCCGGGCGAGCGCCGAATTGGTGCTGGCCGGTCAAGGACGCGCCTCCGTATGCTACGACTGCATCCGTGCGCTGGGCGAACTGATTGAACCGGAAAGCCCCCAACCTCCCGCCCTGGCGCCCCGCGACAGCCTCCTGGTTCCCCGGGAAATCTACGCCAACCTGGACGCCTACGTCATCGGCCAGGAACAGGCTAAAAAAACCCTGAGCGTCGCCGTCTATAACCACTTCAAGCGCATCTGGTCCGACGCCGACAACTCCGACGTAGAACTGCAAAAAGCCAACATCCTGCTGCTGGGCCCCACCGGCTGCGGTAAAACCCTCCTGGCCGAAACCCTGGCCCGCACCCTCGCCGTCCCATTTGCCGTCTGTGATGCCACCTCCCTCACCGAGTCCGGTTATGTGGGCGAGGACGTAGAAAACATCCTGTTGCGGCTCATCCAGGCCGCCGACTGGGATATAACCCGGGCGGAGCAAGGCATCATTTACATCGATGAACTCGACAAAATTGCCCGCAAGGAGGGCGTCAACCGCTCCATCACCCGGGACGTCTCCGGGGAAGGCGTCCAACAAGAACTGCTCAAAATCATCGAAGGCTGCATCGCCAACGTACCCCCGCAAGGCGGCCGCAAACATCCTCAACAAGAGCTCCTCCAGATTAATACCCGCAACATCCTCTTCATCTGCGGCGGCGCCTTCGACGGCCTCAGCGACCTAATATCCCGCCGCATCGCCACCGCCGGCTCCCAACTGGGCTTCTTGGGCGGCAGCCGAAGCAAGGGAAATCCAGAGACCGAGGTCGGCGCTATCCTGTCCCAAGCAACCCCGGAAGACCTGCTAGAGTTCGGGTTCATTCCGGAAATGGTAGGCCGCCTGCCCGTAGTAACCAGCTTGGAACCCTTGGACCGGGAAGCCCTCGTGCGGGTGCTAACCGAGCCGAAAAACGCCATCGCCAAGCAATACCAACGCCTGTTCAGCATCGATGGCGTAGAGTTGGAGTTTACGCCAGGGGCGCTAGAAGCCGCGGCGGAACGAGCCTTGAGCCACCACACCGGCGCCCGCTGCCTCCGCTACATCGTCGAGGAAACCCTACTAGACGTGATGTACGAAATGCCCTCCCTCAAGAACATCGCCCGCTGCGTCGTTGACCGGGACGCCATCGAAGGACAAGGAACGCCCCAGCTGCTGACCCCCAACGGCGACCACATCCCCCTCCACCCGGGCCTCCTCCAACAATCCGCCTGACTGACCGCCGACCGCCGCTCCCTCTCTTCCCCGACCCTTGTCCCCTGGACCGAACGCGCTTCAGACCAAACCGTCTGCCGCCATCGCCCGGTCAATTTCAGCGTCCAGACACAAGCCCTGGGGCCAAGACCCGACCAAGGGTTGCCCAGCGGCGTCCCACCCTTGCCCATCCCGGACGACCACCTTACCTTCGGCCACCGCCCGCAGCGTCTCAAACAGCAGATAGGGTTCCCGCCGGTATTCAGCCTGGCGTATCTGCCGGAACAAGGGGAAATCCTCGCCCTGCACCCCTCTTATCGACTCCAAATCCGACCCGACCAGAACCTGCCAAGCCGGGTCGAAATCCGGGCCGGTGATAGGAACAGTGCCATAAGACAATACCGGCCCCCGGTCAACCTCCTCAGTTGCCAGGTGAATCATCGCCCCAGTATGGAAAGCCCGTTCCCGAATCAGCGTCCAGACGACCTCTTGCCAAGTTCCGATGGGGCCGTCGGGCAAGGCCGGGTGCAGGTTCAGCATCGGATAGCGGCGGCACACTTCGCCCCCCACAATCAGCATATACCCGGCCAGAACGCAGAGGTCCGGTTCATATCCGGCCAGAGCGTCCAGCGTCAGCCGGTCAAACTCTGGGCGCAATTCGGCCCAACGCCGGCCAGCAGAACCGCGAGTACGGCGAAACTCGGCAGAGGAACAACTTATCCGCGGAATGCCGCAGAAATCCACCAGCCGGAAAAACTCATCCGAGCCTTCCGCCTCCCCCGGCGCCCGATTGCTGAAGACAAACCGGATCCGAGCCTTCGGCAGGTCCCGCTCCAGCCGCTGGTGAACAAACCGCAACAAGCCACGGGAGCCTTCCCCCCGCCCACTGGAGAACCAGCCGATGTTCAGCATCCGTCAGTCCGCCCGAAGGAAATCTTCATCCGGGATCCATTCGTCATCCGGCGGCGGCAAATCCGAATCATCCGGCCAAGGCTGGCCGCCGGTCGGGGCGCCAGCGTTATCCCGAACCAGGGAAATCCTCAACTCGGTCTCCTCCAGAAGCTCACTGCACCGCCGAACTAACGTCATCCCCTGCTCAAAAAGCTCCGCCGCCTGGGCCAAGGGCAGTCCGCCGGATTCCAGGGTCTCCACCATACCCCCCAACCGAGTAAACGCCTCCTCAAAGGAGAGGGTTTGGAGGTCGGACAAGAGTCTTTCTGAGTTCTGCGGTTCAAGCATAGTTCGGCAAAACCTCGGCTGACGAAATGAGTAATGAGTAAAGGGATTCAGTTTTTCCGGACGCTCAACAGGACGTACACCGCAAAGGCCCTCCGGTCTTTAACCGGAACTCGCTGAAACTGTCGGATGGTTTCCGCGGCGGCCGTTATGTCCCTAAGAACGTCGATCTTGGCAAAGGTTCCATCCGGGGCGTAGTCTGCCGTGTGGCGTTTTTGTTGCATCCCCACGAACTTTGCCGCAAAGTCCTGAACGCCCGCCGGAAACCGCCGAATAAACTGACGGTGGTTACAACGCTGCCTGGCGGCGCCCTGCTCCAGCGCTCGGTAGGCTTGCCGCCACGCAGGTTCGCTGCGGTCAGCCCCGGCGCCGCCAACCCGTATATCGGCGCAACAGGAGGCCAGGCAATGGAACATAGCGTAGTAGGCGGCGCTGACCGCCCGGCGCAAGTTCGTTTGTCGGGGACGCCCCCGCCCGGTTGCATTGACCAAGTCTAGGGACGTGTCGATGAAATTAGAGGGTGTCAACTTCTCCCCGGCGCAGAAAGTACTGGTACTCGGCTTTATCAATGAAGGACGGGGACGGAAACTCCCTTATCCCTTCCGCTTCCAGCTTGAGCATAACCCGCCGAATCAGGCCAACGTCCCATTTCACGTCCAACAAGTTAGGGTCGCCATTGACCACCAGCAGGACGCGCAGATATTCATCCCCCTAGTAATCCACGTCCGGCCTTACCAATATCGGGTCGAAAACCAGTTCCCCGGCATAGCGCTCGTTGAGGGTTGCCTCAAAAATGTCCCTAACCTTTTCCAGAGTTTCCGGCGGCATGGTTGTCATTATTGAGCAACTCCCATCCCTAACTAGCAACACTTTAAGAACGCCAACCTCGACCTGTCAATTGGCTTGCGAACAAAACAGTTGCGGCAATCTCCGGGAGAAAGACCAGGATTTAAGCGGGCTGCCCCCGTCCGCCGGCAACCCGACGACCTACAGCAGCCGCTCCATCTCCGGCGGCTCGGCCGGTTTTGGCCGACCCCGGCGAGTTGTTCTAACCGGTAGTTTCGGCCTCGGGGCGGGTTCGGGAACCGGTTCCGGGGCGGAAGTTTCGGCTGCCGGAGTTTGGTCAACGTCGCCCCGGTCAGTTATTCCGTCGAGTGCGACCGCGGGGATAGTTCCGTCAGCCACGGCGACGGTCAGAGCGTCGCCGCCGGTTACCTGCCCGATATTAGTTACTACCTGCCCATTGTCCTTGCGCTGCACCACCGCAAAGCCCCGGCGCAGGGTCGCCGCCGGGTCTAAAGTCCGCAGCCGGCTTCCCAACCCGGCCACTTCCACCCGGGCCAGCATCAACCGATTCCTGAAGCTCCCGTTGACCGCCTCCGACAGATCATCCACCTGCCGTTTCCAGTTGTCCAAATCGGGCCGGCCCGATTCCAGCCGGCGCGCCAAGTTTGATACCTCGCTTCGTCTGGCCTCCACCGTGCGCAACGCTCCCCGACCGGTTTGTTCGGCCCAAGCTGCCAGCGTCTGACGCAGCATCATCCGGTCGGGGACCACCAACTCCGCCGCCGCCGAAGGAGTCGGAGCGCGCCGGTCGGCCACCTCGTCGGCAATAGTAAAGTCGGTTTCGTGGCCCACGCCGCTCACCACCGGAACCCGGCTGCGAAAGATGGCCCGGGCTACTACCTCTTCGTTAAAGGGCCACAGGTCTTCCAGCGAGCCGCCGCCCCGGGCCACAATTATCACATCGACGCCGCCATCCCCATCCAGCCGCTCCAGCGCGGCGGCGATGGCCGGGGCCGCATCCAGCCCTTGAACCTGGGTCGGTGAGAGCAACAGGGCAGCCAAAGGATAGCGGCGGCGGATGATGTTCTGGATGTCCTGCCAAGCCGCCCCGGTAGGAGAGGTAACCACCCCGATTACCCGGGGGAATTGCGGCAGCGACCGCTTGCGCGACTCCTCAAACAAGCCCTCCTGCCCCAGGCGGGACCGCAGCCGTTCCAACTCCCGGGCCAGTTCACCTTCCCCCTGGGGCAACACCCGGTCAACCATAAAGTCGGTGGAACCCCGCGGCTCATAAAAACTCATCCGACCATGAGTCTGCACCGACCTGCCGTTTTCCAGCATCCCGGCGCCGCTCTGCCCGCGAAAGAGAACGCAGTTCAGCCCCGCCCCGCTGTCCTTGAGGGTAAAGTAGGAATGGCCGGTAGCGGAGGCGCGCAGGTTCGATACCTCGCCGACAATCCACAGATCGGACAGAAAGGAGTTGCTGTCCAGCAGTTCCCGCAGATGAACCGCCACCTGGCTGACGGTGAGAACTTCCTGCCGGGGGAAAACCAAAGCGTTAGCTGACCCGCTCGGTATATTGGCCGGTACGCGTGTCCACTCGCACCACTGCGCCAGCGACGACGAACATCGGCACATTGACCCGCAGCCCAGTTTCCAGCGTAGCCGGCTTGTTGCCGCCCTGGGCCGTGTCGCCGCGGAAGGCCGGCGGCGTTTCCACCACCGCCAGTTCCACGTGGGTCGGCAGGTTGACATTAATCGGCGAACCCTTGTAGAACACCATCTCCGCCAGCATATTCTCTTTCAGATAATCCAGAGTAGAACCCAGCTGCTCTTTGGTCAGCTCATACTGGTCGAAGGTCTCTTGGTCCAGGAAGTAGTAATAACTGCCGTCAGTATAGAGATACTGGGTTTCCCGGTTGTCGATCTCGGCCACGGTAAAGCCGGTATCATAGCGTTGAAAGGTACGTTCCACCACCGCGCCGGAGATGAGGTTCTTCATCTTAATGCGAGTAACCGGGGCGCGCTGCTGCATCTTGTGCCGCTCATAATCCATAATCTGCCAAGGCTGGCCGTCCAGCTCAATAACCATATTGCGACTAAGGTCGCTAAAGTTAATACTCATTTTTGCTCCAGCAAGGGCTGTATTCTCATTTTTAAGAAAATCGATTAAAAGTTCGCTGGTTGCCGATATATCCTTCCGTTGACCTTCCTATACCGCCATTACTCTCCAGCCACTCAATGTTTCGCTTATCCGCTCGCAATTGCGCTCCAGTTTGGCTATCCAGTAATCACGATTACTACTGGGGATGCGTACCTGTTTGCACCCGAAATGATTGCGCCGGAAACAACCGTTGACGAATACCACCCTCCTGCGGCTCGGAAACACTAAGTCTGGTTTTCCGCGCCAGCCCTCCCGATGTAATCGGTATCTGTACCCCCAGCTGTGGAGACGGCGACGTATTTACATCTCCGGCCTCAGGCCCTTGCATCTTACTTGAGCCATTATACGGCTTCGGACATCCGGGGCAACCGTATCGACCGCAACCTTCCTCCTTCACCAGAAGGTTACCCAACTATCGCTGTATCCAAGATTAGCAAGCACTTGATCCGGGTCAAGTCCACTCGGTTTATCGACCCTAAACGAACGTGCCGACCCGCCTACTCGCCTGATTATTGTAAATTGGGATCCATGCGGTTGCCAGGTGAAAGAATGCACGTTGCCTTGAACACTTAGGCCTTCAAAATTTTTGCGCCCATTAAGCCGCCACGTGTAATCAGCTGGGTCGAATTGCACCGTCTGCTGCTCAAATAACTTGAACCGAAACCTTTCCATATCCCGAAGCAAAACTATATTCCGTAAGTGGGGATACTGCTGAATAGCTTCCTCAACCCTGGCATTCCAGATTTGCAAAACCTGCCGACCAGTCTCCTGAATGTCAGCAAAAAAGTCCGGGTTTCCTGAAGAGAAAATCGGACTATTGCGGCCCGAGATTAGGCGTACGCGGAGAGCGTCAGCATATTTTGATTTTACAGTTTTTGCTGACCAAGCGGTTGTTCCTAGAGCAATATCAGCTATTCCCAAAGGACTCTGAAGGTGGTTCCCGTTAACCGCCGCCGCAAAAATATCACCCCAATCATCTCCGGATAAATCGATCCTCCCCACTGCGCTCAAGTATACGATACTGCTGGCGATTGACCGAACAACCGAATCCGGTATCTGTCCCAGCGGGTACGGAGTAGGGCTGTTCCATCCGCCGCGCAATCTCGGCCTTTGATAACCCATAAACCATCTGCTCCAAAACCGCCCGAACTACCGGTACGGGGACTGCATTCCCGGTTTGTTTTCTGATTTGTTGGTACGAGCCGGTCAAGGAAAACCATTCGGGAAATCCTTGCAACCGCAGCATTTCCCGCGGCGTCAATCTTCTTTCTCCATTTACCAGCAGATAGTTGTATGACGCCCCGGCGCGCAAGGCGCAAGAAAAAGGATGACTGGCTACGTTCCCTCCTTTGTTCTCGTGCCAAATCGACAGTTCAAGCTCACTTTGGTGTTTCTCCAGACGCTTAAGGCGTATGTTGTTACTGGCGAAATAACGCCAGGGAACATCCTGCTCAAGAACGTCCGCTAATGGCGCCGGTTGACCGATCGGTTCCGGCCAATTAAAAGGCGCTGAATGGTCCTGAAAACCAACGATAAGAGTACGCTCACGCTTTTGCGGCAATCCAAAGTTCAGGGCGTTCAGCAGTTTCCAGTCGACGCGATAGCCCAGATCCGTCAGCGCGCTGATAATTTTCTTTAAGGTTTTGCCCTGGTGGTGCGTTGAGAGTTGGCGGACATTTTCCAGCAAAAAGGCTTGGGGTCGCTTAGCCTCAATAATCTTGGCTAAATTGAAAAACAGAGCCCCTCTAGTGTCGTCAAATCCTCGCATTACCCCGATTATGCTAAAGGGCTGGCAAGGAAAGCCGGCAAAGAGGATGTCATGATTGGGGATGTCTTCCGGGGAAATAGCAGTGATGTCGCCAGCAGGTTCAACTCCGAAATTAGCGCTGTAAGCTCGCCTGGCTTCGCTATCTATGTCGCAGGCGAAACGGCAGGTCATACCTAGAGCGTCGGCGGCCAAGTGAAAGCCGCCGATGCCACAGAACAGATCAGCGAAAGTTAAGGGAGCTTGGGTTTGATCAGCCATAAACGTATCCGGCCCGTATTCTCAGTTCCACCCTACCCACTTCCCATTTTGGGCGAATTGTCCCATTTAACATTGGCTATGCCAACGCGAACACCTGGAGATTGGGGATTACTTCCCCGCCTGACTCAACGGCGTGGCCCCCTCCTCGCCCAAGATAACAATGTCCTCAATGCGCACGCCGCCCCAGCCGCTGAGGTAAATGCCCGGTTCCACCGTGAAGACCATGCCAGCCTGCAAGGCATCCTTGGAACGGGAACCGACCCAAGGCTTTTCGTGCACCGCCAAGCCAACGCCATGCCCCAAACTATGGCCGAAATTATCGCCGTAACCCGCCTCGGCAATCAAGTCCCGGGACAGAGCATCGCACTCCTCCCCGGTCAAGCCGGGGCGCACGGTGTTGATCGCGGTAAGCTGGGCCCCCAGCACAATGCTGTAAATCCGGTGAAACATCTCGTCCGGCTCGCCCACCGTCACCGTGCGCGTAATATCGCTGCAATAGCCGCCCACCTGCGCCCCCATATCAATCACAATCGGCTCCCCAGCCTCGATCACCTTATCCCCCGGATGATGGTGCGCCATCGCGCCGTTATGCCCGGCCGCCACAATGGTGTCAAAACTGATGCAGTCGGCCCCGAACTCCCGCATCGCCACCTCCATTTTCCAGGCCACCTCCTTCTCCGTCATCCCCGCCGCGATGGTAGGGCAAACCGCTTCCATCGCAGCGTCCGAAGCGTCAATAGCCTTTTGCAGTTGGGCCAATTCTTCGGCGTCCTTGAGAATCCGCAGTTCCTCAGCAATGCCGGCCGCCGGTATCAGGGACGCTTTACTCAAAGCCTCATCCCCTTTCAGCGCGTCCAGCGCCCGGTTATAAGAAGCCACGGTGATATTTTCGCTCTCAAAGCCAATGCGCCGGACCCCAGTTTCCTTCAACATATCCAGCAGCCAGTCCCAACCAGCCCGCATCTGCACCACCTCGAAATGGGGAGACTGGTTGGCCGCCTGCTCCGTATAGCGGGAATCGGTGAACAGCGCCGACCGCTCCGCGGTAATCAGCAGGTAGCCGGCCGAGCCGGTGAAGCCGGAAAAGTAACGGCGGTTTTCCGGGGCCGAAATGAGCATGGCATCCAAGTCCCGCTCCGGCAATTGGGCCGCCAACCGGGCTGCGCGTTCTTTCATAGTAAGTTGCTCTCCTCTTCGATTAATTCAGCGATGATTTCCACCGCCGCAGTATAGCTTCTCCAGCCAAATCCGGCAATCTGCCCCCGGGCGATGTCAGCGATGACCGACCGGCGGCGCCACTCCTCCCGGGCGTGAATGTTGCCCAGATGCACCTCCACGACCGGCACAGCAGCGTCAATCAGGGCGTCCTTCAGCGAATACCCATAGTGAGTCAGGGCGCCGGGGTTGATGACGATGCCGTCAATCCGTCCCCAACTTTCCTGAATGCAGTCGATGATTTCCCCCTCCAGGTTGGACTGATAAAAGCTAACCTCCACCCCCAGCGCCAGCGCCTTTGCCAAGATGGCGGCATTCACTTCTTCCAGCGTCTTCACCCCATAAATGCCGGGGTTGCGCCGGCCCAAAATGTTGAGGTTCGGCCCGTTGATAACCAGTAGGCGGGTCATCGGCGATTAAGCTCCTTCAGTTCTTGGCTCAGTTCCTGGCTCAGTTCCTGGCATAGTTCTTGGCGTTCACCGACCGGCGGTAAGCCGGGCCAGCCGCGCCCGTTGTCGGTCGGTTTGCGGGACGAAATCAGGAGCGGGTATCCAGCGCGCCTCCTCCAACCATCGCAGCAATGCTTGTACGGTGTCGATACCGTACCGCACGTCTTCTTCTTCCATCAAATCCTCGTAAAAATTGATGTGCAGCTGGTTGGCGGCGATAAACAACCGACTTATTCGCCTCCGGCGTCGTTCATCATTAACTTGCGCCACTATGTCAAAGAGCATGGCATGGCCGCTATGGTTCCAACCCCGTTCCTCCCCAACGGCCTTGACCGCTTGGGCGGCGGCGCCCCACGCCTTTTCCGAAGCTTGACGCAAGTCGCCCCGTTCCAATTCAGCCTGCGCTTGCTGCAGCAAGGTCTGGCTTCCCTCAATGTACCGGGTGGACTTTTGCGTCATCTTGCGCCCCGCTTCGACCGGGAATTGCCCGTTCAGTATATACCAACAACCTTTTACCGGGACATTCCCGGAACGATGCGCTCAAACCTCTCATCCCCGGCCACCCCATCCCCTGGCGGCGCCGTCGGGTAGGTCTGGTCGGGTAGGTCGGGTAGAAAGGGACCAATGGCGCGGCGGCCTCTAGCCGGTCGGCTGCCCATCCCCCGACCCATCCCCGGCCCGGGGGTGAAAGTTCAGGTAGGCAGCTTTAGCTTCCTGCTTGGTTATGTGAGTGTATATTTGGGTGGTAGTGGGGCTGGAATGGCCCAGCAGTTCCTGAATTACCCGCAAGTCGGCCTCGCCTTCCAACATGTGGCTAGCGAAGGTGTGGCGCAGGGTATGGGGGTGAATACCGTCCCGCAACCCGGCTTGAGTCGCATACCGGCGCACCAGCTTTTCGATACTGCGGCGAGACAGCCGCTGCCCATAGCGGTTGAGAAACAGCGCCTCAGCGGCAACCGGTTTGCCCGGCGGGGCATCGGCCAAAATCTGCGGCCGCATTTCCTTGAGATAACTTCGCAAAGCCTCTTCGGTCGGCTTGCCGAACAAAACCCAGCGCTCCTTGGAACCCTTGCCTTCCACCAGTATCTGCCGCTGCGCAAAGTTAACGTCGGGCAAGTCCATGCCAGCAATTTCAGCCAGGCGGACGCCGCAAGAGTAGAGGACTTCCAGAATAGCCCGGTCGCGCCGGCCATAGCCCTCATCCTCAGCCGGGGTTTCCAGCAGACGCGCCGCTTCCTGCTTGCCAATAAAGGAAGGCAAAGGCTTTTCCACCTTGACCTGCAGGCTGCGGCCCGAAGGCGCCGGGCTATGCTTAAACCTCCCCTGCTGCACCAGGAACTGGTAAAAGGAGCGCAGGGCGGTCAGCTTGCGGACGATGCTGACCCGGGCGTACCCCTCCTTCTGCTTACGTCCCGAATAGGGGTGCGTCGTTTCCCGCGCCTCGGTCGCCAGCCAAGCCAGATAGCTCCGCGCCAGCCGCCGGTTCATATCATCGAGAGAATGACCGCTCTGGGCCAAGTAACGGAGAAAGGAGTCCAGGTCGGCCCGATAGACCCGAACGGTATTGTCCGACAAGCCCCGCTGTCCCCGTAGGTAAATCTCGTACCTCTCCAGCATGGGGGCCATTTCCTCAGAAACGTCGGTGGACACGCTGAACCTCCCGCTGTAGAAGATAGGTTCAGCATACCCCTTGACCGGCGGAATTGCCTTGCCGGACGCTCACCGCCTTTGTCGAAATCCCTTCCGGAATCTATTGCTGATAAGGTACCTTGTCGGCCTGATTTGGCCTGATAAGGTAATGTCCCCCAGCGAGAGAGAGACCTCACCGCCTTCTCTGCCATCGCTGCGACCCAAAGCCCTCCCTCTCTTCACCGGGAGAGCGGCGGAGGAAGGGGGAATTAAAAGCCCCGGACTTTGGCCCCAGCTATCTTGACGACACCCGATCAGCCTATTTCGGGGCGAAATTACCGGGCTTCAGCCCCCAACTGTCGCCAATTCCTGCTTTTCCGCAGCCGCGCTTTTCCAAGCGCAGACGGTGCAAGCCACACCCTCCGGGCCAACCCGACTGTCCTGCGCCATCAGGCCGTCACACTCCGGGCAGGGGTCGGGCAGCGGCCGCCGGTTGATCGTGAACTTGCAGTCAGGATATTGGGAGCAGCCGTAAAAGACGCCGCGCCGGCTCCCGCGTTCCACCAAATCGCCCCCGCACCGGGGACAGGCCACCCCGATTTTCATCGGACGAGTGTTCTTGCACTTGGGATAGTCGCTACAAGCAATAAACTCCCCATAACGCCCGGTCTTGATGACCATCGGCCGACCGCACTGGTCGCAAACCTCATCCGTTTCCCGATCAGCGGAAAGCCTCCCCTCTGCGCCCTCCCCATCGCTCTCGACCCTAACCGGATGGGTGGTTCGGCACTTGGGGTAGCCAGTGCAAGCGACGAAACGGCCAAAGCGCCCGGCCTTAATAACCATCGGACTACCGCAGTTTTCGCAGATTTCGTCGGTCGCCTCATCCGCCGGTTTATCATTGGGCATATTAGCTTGAGCCGTTTCCAGGTCTTTGGCGAAGGGAACATAAAACTCCCGCAGCATCGGAACCCACTCCCGTTCTCCCTGGGATACCTCGTCCAGCTTTTCTTCCATCCGGGAAGTAAAGTCCGGGTTCATCAAATCGGCAAAAAACTCAGTCAGCCGGTCCGATACGGTGAAGCCCAGTTCGCTAGGATGCAAGCTAGTCTGCTCCTTGGCCACATAGTTGCGAGCCAGCAGCACGCCGATGGTAGGAGCATAGGTGCTGGGACGCCCAATCCCCTTCTCCTCCATCGCCTTAACCAGCGTAGCTTCGGTGAATCGGGGCGGCGGCTGGGTGAAATGCTGCGCCGCCGCCAACTGCTGGCAGTTCAGCCGTTGCCCCGGAGCCAGTTCTGGCAAGGACTTGCGATTCTCCTCCGCATCGCCCTCATCCCGACTTTCCAGATACAGCATGCGAAAGCCGGGAAACTTCAGTACCGAGCCCGTAGCCCGAAAGTTATAGACCCTGGGAGTTGCGGGAGTTGCGTCGGACGCCGCGTCGACGTCGCCTTGTTTGCAAATGGCGTCAATATCTACCGTGGTGGCGTCGGAGCGAGCATCCGCCATCTGGCTCGCCAGCATCCGCGCCCAGATTAGCTGGTATAGCCGGCGCTGGTCGGCCGTCAAGTGCGCCTTCAGCGCCTCCGGATCCCGGCTTATCGCAGTGGGCCGAATCGCTTCATGGGCTTCCTGCGCCGCTTTGGCTCGAGTGCGATGGACGCGCGGCTGGTCCGGCAGATACTCCTGACCATACTTGGCGCCGATATATTCCCGAGCCTCCTGCACCGCGGTCTGGGCCACTTGGACCGAGTCGGTGCGCATATAGGTAATCAGTCCCACCGAGCCTTCGCTGCCCACGGATAGCCCCTCATATAGCTGCTGCGCCACCGCCATGGTTCGCTGGGCCGTAAAGCGCAACTTGCGGCCCGCCTCCTGCTGCAACGTGCTGGTAGTGAACGGAGCGGCCGGCCGCTGCCGCACCTCCCGTTTCCGCACGTCAGCCACCGCATAGGCGGCGTCCTGCAACTCCGCCTCATACCGGCGGGCCTCCTCCTCGACCGGGATGTTCAACCGGTTGCGGCTGCCCTTGACCGAGTGAAGGGTAGCGGAAAACAGTTCCAGCCGGTCGGTCGGGTCGGTTTCCCGATGCAGTTGAGCATCCAGCGTCCAGGACTCCACCGGCGTAAAAGCCCGAATTTCCCGCTCCCGGTCCGTAACCAGCCGCAGGGCTACCGACTGCACCCGCCCAGCGGATAGGCCCCGCTGCACCCGCTTGCCCAGCAGCGGGCTAATCTGGTAGCCCACCAGCCGATCCAAAATTCGGCGAGCCTGCTGGGCATTGACCAGCCGCATATCAATTTCCCGGGGATGCTGAAAAGCCTCTTCCACCGCGTCTTTAGTGATTTCATGAAAAACCACCCGCTTGGGCGGCTCCGTCTGCTTATCCCAACCGGCCGCCGTCTGCAAGTGCCAGGATATCGCCTCGCCCTCCCGGTCCGGGTCCGTCGCCAAGTAGATATCCGCCGCCTCATCCCCCGCCCTTTTTATCTCCTTAACCAAGGACATCTTGTCCCGCATAGTCACATAGGACGGCTCAAAGTCGCGCTCCAAGTCAACCCCCATCTTGCCCTTGGGCAAGTCCCGGACGTGGCCTTGGGAAGCGGTAACCACATACCGATTGCCCAGAATCTGGCCTACGGTACGGGCTTTGGCCGGAGACTCCACGATTACCAAGCGCTTGCCCGCCGCCTTCGCGGTCGCCTTGCCCGCCGCCTTCGCGGTCGCCTTGCCCGTCGCCTTAGTGGTCGCCTTGCCCGTCGCCTTAGTGGCCGCCTTGCCCGTCGCCTTCGTAGCCGCCTTGCCCGTCGCCTTCGTAGCCGCCTTGCCCGTCGCCTTCGCGGTCGCCTTGCCCGTCGCCTTCGTAGCCGCCTTGCCCGTCGCCTTCGCGGTCGCCTTGCCCGTCGCCTTCGCGGTCGCCTTGCCCGTCGCCTTCGTCCTGACCGGGCGGGCCGTCCGGTTATCCGGCCCCTCCTTGCCGTCCGCCCCGGCGTCCCCGGCTAACGCCTGGGCCGCTGCCGTGGTTGTTCCCTTACCTGCCATAGGTTGAGGTCGCCTCCCCTATCCGAACATAGTGCATCCCGCCCACCTGCTTTACCAAACCCTTAAGCTCCAGCATAGTTAACAAGCCGCTTACCAAGGCGGCGGGCCGGCGGGCCTCTCTTCGAATATCGTCAATGTGCATCGGTTCATAGTCAAGACAGCGGAGCAACTCTGCCTCGCTGTCGGCAGCCGGACTGGGCGGCAAGCCCTCCGTCAGCCGCATTTCAATCTGTTGCGCTACCACGCTCAGGTTCAGTTCCTCCAAAATATCGGTATGGCTAGAAGCCAGCTTGGCTCCTTCTTGGAGCAGCCGGTTAGTCAAGCGGCTGGCTGGAGAAAAAATGCTGCCCGGTACGCAGAATACTTCCCGGTTCTGCTCCAACGCATGCTGCACCGTCCAGCCGGCGCCGCTGCGCTCGCCCGCCTCAACTACCAGCGTACCCAAGCTCATCCCGCTTATCAAGCGGTTGCGCCGGGGAAAATTGCGGGAGTCGGGGCGGGCCCCCAGGGAATACTCGCTAACCACTGCCCCCTGCTCCTCAATCCGGCGCGACAACCCGATATGGTCTTTAGGATAAACAATATCCAAACCGCTGGCTACCACGGCGACGGTGCGCCCGCCCTGCGCCAGGGCCGCTCGGTGGGCGATGCCGTCGACGCCCAGGGCCAGCCCGCTAACGATAGTAATGCCACTGCGAGCCAAATCGCCAGCCAAGACCGACGCCGCCTCCCGTCCATAGCCGGTGGGACTGCGAGTACCTACCACCGCCACCGCCCGCTCGTCTTCAGGAACCAAGCTACCCTTAACGTAAAGCACCGGGGGCAGCCCCTCAATCTGCTTGAGCCGGGGCGGATATTCCGGGTCGTGCCAAGTAAGAGCGCGGACGCCGGCCCGTTCCAGCCGGGCCAACTCAGCATCGGGAGAAGTTCCCCGGCGCGCCTCCACCACCGCGGCGGCGGCGCGGGCATCCAGACCGGCGGCGCGCAAATCCCCCACCCCGGCGCCCCACGCATTTCCCAGATCGCCGAAAAATGCTTCCAGCTTTCTAAAGCGGGCCGCCCCCAAGTTGCGAACCCGACTAAGCGCCACCCAAAACTTAACCCGTTCCAAATCCTCGCCAGTATTCATCCAGCGATTCTAGCACAAGGCGCAAAAGAGGAACAACAACGCCAGTGTCAGCAAACCTTTCCGAATCCGACGACCCTTCCGCCCCCGCCCCTGCCCCTGCCGTCATTCCGGCTGACGCCGGAAGCCCGAAAGTTATTACCCTCGATTTCCTTTACCCCCTATCCCGCCGAAGCGACCTACTGCTCAAAATCCTCGCCTCCCTCAACCCCCCTTTACCCCCTATCCCTCCGGAGCGAGCCGCCGGATTATATTGCAAACCCGCCGGGCTATGCTATAATTTCAGTGGCTCTTCTGTTGTTCCTCAACGGGAGCCGGGCCGACCGAGCCATTACTCTTAATAACCGCTAGTTCAGAGGAGCAATTCGAGAAATGACCTATATAATTACCGAACCCTGTGTTGGTCTGAAGGATGCCGCATGCGTTGATGTTTGCCCGGTGGACTGCATCTATACCACCGACGACGACGATATGTACTACATCAGCCCCGACGAGTGTATCGACTGCGCCGCCTGCGAGCCGGTCTGTCCGGTAACCGCCATCTTTGCCGAAGACGCCGTCCCCAACCAGTGGGAAAACTACATCGCCATGAACTACGACTACTTCAAGAACACCGACCCCGATTCCCTCAAGCGCAAGTAACAAGTAAGCGGCATACCCGGCTTAACCGCCGCTTTAACTATCCCGGTTAGACCGAAAGACCTCTCCCGTCCGTTGCCACGACCGCGGTCGGCTCCGGGAGAGGTCCTCCCTTGTCCCCGCCGTCCCCCGCCAACAGATTGACAGCTACCCCATATCCTTTTAGACTACCGCCATCAATCCCGCCCCCGCCGGCCCAGCCTTTTATCCGCCGCCGGTCGTCGAGCGAACTAAACCAAGAATAAACATTAGGGGAGAACCGTTATGGCAACGATTGAACCGACAAGAGAGTTGGTTTCCGGCATCTACGAAAAGTTGGACCGGAACTTGAACACCGTGCGCCGGAACCTGAACCGCCCCTTGGTCCTGGCCGATAAAATCCTGCTGTCTCACTTGGACGACCCGACGAACACCGATTTAGTGCGCGGGGAAACCTATATCCAACTGCGGCCCGACCGAGTAATCCTCCAGGACGTTTTGGGGCAAACCGCCATGCTCCAGTTTATGCAAACCCGGCGCGCCACCACCGCCGTGCCAACTTCAGTCCACTGCGACCACCTGATCCAAGCCCGGGTGGAAGGTTCCCAAGACCTGCAAGAATCGCTGGGCGAGAACAATGAAGTTTACGACTTCCTGCGGACGGCGGCGGCCAAGTACGGCGTCGGCTTCTGGGGGCCGGGCGCCGGCATCATCCACCAGGTAGCCCTGGAGAACTACGCCTTTCCGGCCCAGCTGATGTTGGGCACCGACTCCCACACCCCCAACGGCGGCGGCCTCGGCTCCATCTCCGTGGGCGTCGGCGGCGCCGACGCGGTGGAAGTGATGGCCGGGCTGCCCTGGGAAGTTCTCTATCCCCGCTTCATCGGCGTGCGGCTGACCGGCCAACTGAGCGGCTGGACCGCCCCCAAGGACATCATCCTGCGCCTGGCCGGGCTCCTGACCGTATCCGGCGCTACCAACGCCATCATCGAATACTTCGGCCCCGGAACCGCGAGCATCAGCGCCACCGGCAAAGGCACCATCTGTAACATGGGCGCCGAGCTAGGCGCCACCTCCTCCACCTTCCCCTATGACGAAACCATGGCCCGCTACCTGGCCGCCACCGAACGCGGCCAACTGGCGGAACTGGCCGAACAATACCGTCATCTGCTGTCCGCCGACCCGGAATGCCTCGCCAACCCGGAGCGGCACTACGACCAGGTGGTGGAAATCAACCTGTCCGAACTAGAACCGCATCTGGTCGGCCCCCATTCTCCGGACCGGGCCCGCCCCATCTCCCAAATGGCCGCCGAGCTAGAACAGGACCCCGGCTTGGTGGACGAAATCGCCTCGGCCCTGATTGGCAGCTGCACCAACTCCTCTTACGAAGATATGAGCCGTTCCGCCGACGTAGCCGAACAAGCCAAGGCCCACGGCCTGACCGCCGCCGTCCCCTTTATGGTAACCCCCGGCTCCGAGCAGGTGCGCGCCACCATCGAGCGGGACGGACAGATGCAGTCCCTTAAAGACATTCAAGCCACCGTACTCGCCAACGCCTGCGGCCCCTGCATCGGCCAGTGGCGCCGCCAAGGCGACCCCGTAGGCCGACCCAACACCATCGTAACCTCCTACAACCGCAACTTCCCCGCCCGCAACGACGGCGAAGCCTCCACCATGAACATCATCGGCAGCCCCGAAATCGTTACCGCCCTGGCCCTCGCCGGCCGCCTCTCCTTCAACCCAATCACCGACACCCTCACCGGCTCCGACGGCCAGCCCTTCCGCCTGGCGCCGCCCCAGCCAGCCCCGGACGTGCCGCCCCAAAACTTCGACCGGGGCAGTTCCTCCTACGAGAACCCGCCGGAAGACGGCAGCGACATCGAACTGACCGTAGCGCCGGACAGCGAGCGCATCCAGTTGCTGGAACCCTGGCCGGCCTGGGACGGCAACGACTTCCTGGACCTGCCCGTGCTGGTCAAGACCAAAGGCAAGACCACCACCGACTCCATCTCCCCCGCCGGGGTCTGGCTGCGCTTCCGAGGGCATCTGGACAAGTTCAGCGACAATATGTTTATGGGCGCCATCAACGCCTATGACGACGTCGCCGGCAAGGGCAAAAACGTCGTAACCGGCGAAGAAGGCGTCGCCTTTTCCCGCATCGCCCGGGACTATAAAGCCCAGGGAATTAAATGGGTAGCCATCGGCGACTTCAACTACGGCGAAGGCAGCAGCCGGGAACACGCCGCCCTGTCGCCCCGTCTACTGGGCGGCGCGGCGGTAATCGTGCGCAGCTTTGCCCGCATCCACGAAAGCAACTTGAAAAAGCAGGGACTGCTGGCTCTAACCTTCCCCAACCCGGACGACTACGACCGCATTCGAGAGGACGACCGCATCAGCCTGGTAGGGTTGCAGAACTTGGCCCCCGGCCAGCCGGTAGAGTGCATCATCCGCCACGCCGACGGCAGCTCCGAAACCCTCCAACTAAACCACTCCTACGGCGAATCGCAAATAGAATGGTTCCGCCTCGGTTCCGCCCTTAACCTATTCCACCAGTAAAAGGGCAAGCAAGGGCGGGGAAGAACGTCAAACGGAGCCGGCAAGCCCGGCTTCCGTTCGAGTCAAAAAATCCGCGCAAGAAAAGGGGCGAACCGTGAACGGTTCGCCCCTTTTCTTGGTTGTTAATAATTCCTGGAGGGCAACGGTGGTATAGTCGATACGATGGTATATATAGTCTCCGATATTCGCTCAATAAAGTTAACGGCGCCTTTCACTAGGTCTTCGTCAATAGGCGAACGCGAATCCGAATAAACTATCTGACCAGCATAGTCCGGCATTACATCAGCTTCATGCGCAATTTTATTGCGGCGCTGAACAATAAGAGTCAAGGTTTCGGTAACTTCTCGGCGATCCATACCTAAGAGTAGCGCCACCTCGCTCCACAGCGGCGCCTCGGAGATTAGCCGGATTGCATCTGCGATTTGGTCAGGAGTTTGAAAACTCCGGTATCCGTGTCGATCTCTAATTTGGTTTTCTACCCAATTTGGTGAATCCGGATCGGAAAGTCCTTGAAGAACGGCTCCTATCGTTACTTGAAAACTCAAAAAGCCCGGCGTTCTGGGGCGTTCAGCCCGGTAGGATTCCAGCATACCGGCTCTGACCGCCTCATGTATGAAATGGTCAAGCGCGCTCACCGACATAACCAGCGCAGCCCGCAAGACATCCGAGAGGTCTAGCGCTTGGGTAGTTTGAACCTGTATGACATGGGAAATGGCAATCAGGTCCCTTGCCCGCCCCATGTTCTCTCGAAACAAATCAAGGGCTGGTTGCATAGTTCACAAGGGATATTACTTTGTCCGCCAAGTCGGAAAAGACTTCTTTGAAGTTGTTCCGTGATACCTCAGTATTTTCCAGGACATTACCACTCTGTCCTATCTGCTCGGCAGTTAGGGCATACACCGGGGTCTGGTGCTCTTGAGACTTGGCGATGAGCGAATTAAAATCGGAGATTGTAGCCAAACAAATCCCTTTGAGACCATACTTCTCATAAGCCGATCGGGGCAAAGTCATACCAGATTTTTTCAGCTTCGGAAACAACTCTTCCGAAACGTTACGGTCTATGTCGTCGATCCGGCTTTGGAACGCGCTGGCCGGACGACTGTCCCTAAGCCGATAGTTTTGTATGATAGTTCCTAGTAACTTCGGCGTAATGTTGGGAAATGGATAGACGGCAGAATTCAACACCGGCAGTTCCGAAGCCCGCTTCGCCCATTTGAGCCAATCCGGCAATACACCAGCCAATGACTGGACCGCCATAGCGGAGAAGTAATCCGGTGTCGTAGGAACGATGAAGAAGTGACTGGTCATCACCAGATTTTGATTGAGCGAGCTGAGGCTAGGGTTCAAGTCGATCAGCACATAGTCTGCTGAATGACGTTCAGCCGTCAACTCTAACAGGCGAGCTATCGAACCCGGCAGATTCTGAAGCGTTTGGATAGAACCGGAAAGCTCTTGAGCAATCCCCAGAGTAACCTCATATTCAGATAACTTAATGTGGCCCGGCAACAGAAAGAGCCCTTCTCGACCAGAGACCTGGCAACAGTCAACCGCTTTCAGAACTTCAGGTCTGGATTCAAATGCCGGGGCCAAGCCGTCCCTAAAGTTGCGACCTTTCTCTTGTTCATAGAAGTTTTCAAGAGCAGCCGGCCCCCTATAATTGAGTACCAAACCAGTCAAGTTGCACTGAGGGTCAGCGTCAACCATTATTACCCTATGGCCTTTTTCCGCCAGCATCCATCCCAAATGGAAAGTGGTGGTGGTTTTACTGACACCGCCTTTGTGATTGAACAAAGCAATTCTGGTAGCCATATCCCATCTCCTGCTGGAGTATAGAAATCATTGTAACTCCCCCCATCATCCCAACCCGTCCAAACACTCCTTAACCGGCTTGCTCAAGCACGTAAATATCGGCGTATCCCGCAGCGTGTACGGGCGAGCCTCCGATTCCCGCAGCGCCATCACCAAATCCAGAAACATCCCCGGATTATCCGTCTCAAAGCCCAGCACAAACTCCTGATCGTCCAGACCAAAGGAATAGGCCGTGCTGATTTTCACCTCCGGATAGCGGTGCCCGATGGTAAAATGCTCGCTCATCAGCCGCTGCCGCTCCTCCTGGGAGCATTGATACCAGTCGTGAGTCTTGACGAAGGGATAGATGAACAGGTACTTGCGTCCGATAATACGCATCGTAGAAGCCGCCCCCTCCTGCCCCTCATGCCGATGCTGGTCCACATAGGGGGAACGACGGGTCATCGCCAGATAAGAATGGGGCATCCGCAAGTAAGCGGCCAGCTCGGTCCGGTTCAGTTGCGCCATCAGTTCATCAATGGCCTCCAGGGTGGGGCTGATTTTCCAAAGCATAAAGTCCACGTCCCCCCGGGTCGCCGCCAAGCTATAGCTAGACAGCGCCACCCGATCGGAAAACTCCGCCAGGGTAGCCGCAAACTCCTCCTTGCTTCGCGCCCGTTCCGCCGCAGACAACCGCCGCCACTCCGGAGCCACCTGGTAGAAGGAATACTTTACGAAATCCCGCGCCTCTTGCTGAACCATCTAACCCATCCTCCGCCGTCCTTCAATCGCCCAATCGCCGGGGCGTCAAGTTTACCGGCTCTCCCGATGATAGCAACGCCCGGCAGTTATGGCAACGCCCGGTTTTGGTGTTACAATCTCCAGCATAACCCCCGACCGCGGGATTGACCGAGCGCAAATCAACGCAAAGCAAAGAGGTTGCAATATGGCGGAACTAGGGACGGGCGATTATCGCTACCAGGTGGCCGAGGGCTGGGGAACCCTGCCCGACGGCTGGGCCTTCAAGGAGGTGGCGGCGGTGGGCGTGGATTCCAACGATAACCTGTACGCCTTTAACCGGGGCGAACACCCGATGATTATATTTGACCGGAACGGCAACTTCCTCCGCTCCTGGGGCGAAGGCATCTTTCCCCGGGCCCATGGCATAACCATGGGGCCGGACGACACGATTTTCTGCACCGACGACGGCGACCATACCGTCCGCAAGTGTACCCTGGACGGCCAAGTCCTCTTTACCCTGGGCCGCAGCGGACAGCCCGCCGGCTTTATGAGCGGCAACCCCTTCAACCGCTGCACCCACGTCGCCATCGACCCGCGCAACGGCGACTTTTACGTCTCCGACGGCTACGGCAACGCCCGAGTGCACAAGTATTCCCCCGACGGCAAGCTGCTCTTTTCCTGGGGCGAATCCGGCACCGACCCCGGCTGCTTTAACATCGCCCACAACGTCTGCACCGACAAAGACGGCTGGGTATTCGTCGCCGACCGGGAGAATCATCGGGTACAAGTCTTTGACGCCAACGGCAAGTTCGAGACCCAGTGGGTCAACATGGCCCGACCCTGCGGCCTCTACATCGACCAGGCAGCGGAACTAACCTATATCGGCGAACTCGGCGTCCCCATCGGCCCCAACTTCGAGGCGACGAACTTGGGGCCGCGCGTCTCCATTTACGACACCAAGGGCAACGTCCTGGCCCGCCTGGGCCGCGAAACCGAGGGAGAAATACCCGGCCGCTTCATCGCCCCCCACGGCATCTGCATCGACTCCCGAGGCGACATCTACGTCGGCGAAGTCTCCTGGACCCATACCCGCAGCTACTCCAACCCGCCGGATGCGCCCCGAACCCTCCAAAAGCTGGTCAAGAAGTAAGGGGCAAGCCATGCAGAAATATGGCCCTTTGACGGAGTATCTCAAGTCGTCTAATACCAACCAAGCGCCCCTGACTTTTAGCCAAATTAAAGGGACTATCACTATCGGAGCTAAATTGCCGCCCGGCGCCCCCGAATATCCGCTTGGCGGGGCAACGACCGCAGCAGCTCCTCCCGCCACCCCCAAGCATGGCTTTCCGTCGGCTGGAAAAAGGAAACCCTGGATAAAAATACAACCGCGGTCTCTTTCCGGCGTATAAGCTGAAGTTCGCCGTACGGCCTAACGGTCAAACCAGCGAAGCCTACTAATTCACTGAGGAAATCTTATGGAAATACGCTTGGGTAGCCTGATTCGGGATGCGCAAGAAGCGACGGGAACCGTAATCATCATCGACGTCTTTCGCGCCTTTACCACCGCCGCCATCGCCTTCGACCACGGCGCAACCCAGATTACCCTGGTGGCCGAAGCCGCCGACGCCCTCGCCCTCCACCACCGCGGCGTCGGCAACGCGCTGCTGGGCGAGGTGGACGGCAAACGGCCCGACGGCTTTGACTATGGCAACTCCCCCTACGAAATATCCCAAGTGGACTTTACCGGCCAAGCCCTGGTCCAGTCCACCCGGGCCGGCACCGTGGGCGTGGCCGCCGCTTTCGACTCCGGCCAGGCCGATACCATTTACCTCGGCTCTCTAATCGTCGCCGAAGCTACTGTTGCGGCGGTTTTGCAAGACCAGCCGGAGTTGGTAACCATCGTGGCGATGGGCGACCAAGGCCTGGTGCGGGCCGACGAAGACGAGCACTGCGGCATCTACCTGCGCAACCTGCTGGAGGGACGCCGCCCCGACCCGGACGCCCTACGTCGTCTGATCCTCGCCGGCGGCGCCACCCAAAAGTTCTTTGACGCCCGCCAGCCCCAATACCATCCCCAAGACGTGGAACTCGCCCTCCAGATAAGCAAGTACCCCTATGCGATGAAAGTTAGCCGGGAAGAGGGCCGGCCGGTAGCGCGGAAAGCGCCGGTATGAAGACCGAATTCCGGCCAGCGCCGGAACGACAGTAGGAGTTCCGAATAACGCGGAGCCAGGCTGAAATGATGAGATCTGTTCGATTATTTCCGGTAACATCCCGCGCCAGGGAACCCCATCGCGGCGGGAGGCGGCGTTGACCAAGTATGGATGCTTGATTATCGGCGTTCTGCTGATTGCGCTGTTCCTGATTTACTTTTTCCTGTTCCGGTTTAGCGGCGGCGGGATCTGATAAACAGAACAGAATATGCCAGAACGGGATATGCGAGCGGGGACGCGCCAAACAATCGTAGCTATAGCTCTACGGCATATTTCAGATGTTCAATCCGGGGCGCCCGGCCCTCCTTAATCCGCTCGTCCCGACCATTTCCGGCGTCCATGCCAGCTTCGGTAACGCCAGCGTAAAAACGGATGCCGATTAGGTCGATACGCCAATCGATTTCTCCCCGGCCCAGCTCCGGCAAGCGGTTTTGCAGGTAGTCCTGCGCCGTCGCCAGAAGACGCTCCATCTTCTCCGGGGTGATCGATTCCTCCGGCGAGCCATAGCCGGAACTGCGGCGGGAGCGCACCTCGACGAATACCAACTCAGCCCCGTCCCAGGCAATCAGGTCTATCTCTCCCCAAAGGCAGCGATAGTTGGCCGCCACTACTCGGTAACCGGCTCCCTCCAAATACTGGCGAGCCAGCCTTTCCCCCTCCCGCCCCAACCGGACCCGGGCCATCGACAAACTAGTCAGCCTCCCCAAGCCGGGCCGCCTGACGCACCGGCGCAAAGGAGCGGCGATGCAAAGGGCAAGGGCCCAGCTTTTGCAGCTGAGCGCGGTGCTGCGCCGTCGGATAGCCCTTGTTACGGGCAAAAGCGTAGCCCGGGTAGCGAGCTTCGGCCTGTTCCATACTCCGGTCGCGGGTAACCTTGGCGACAATCGAGGCGGCGGCGATGGAATAGCTGCGGCCATCCCCCTTGACTAGCGTATCAAAGGGATAAGGACATTCCTTAATCGGCACATAGTCCAACAACAGGTGCTGGGGCGCAACCGCCAAGCCGGCCACCGCGCGCAACATCGCCCGGATGACGGCGTCGCCAATGCCCCAGCGGTCGATTTCCTCCGGCGACTCCTCGGCGACGGATACCGCCAGGGCGTGTTCCTCAATCAATTGCAACCCCCTTTCCCGCTGCCGGGCAGACAGCCGCTTGCTGTCGTCCAGCGCCGCCAGCCAAGGTTCCGCGCCGGACAGGTCAGGAGGCAAGATTACCGCCGCCGCCGCCACCGGCCCGGCCAGCGGCCCTCGTCCCGCCTCGTCCACCCCGGCCACCCGCGTCACTCCCCGCCGGTAAAGCTGTCGTTCCAGGGACAAGTCCGGCATAAGAGCTAGGCCTCTACCGGCAACGACCCCGGCCCCGGCCCCGACGGCGACTCTGGTGGGCCAGAGTCGATAAACCCGCCGCCCAGCACCGTATCCTCCTGGTAGAACACCGCCGCCTGGCCGGGAGTGATCGCCCGCTGCGGCCGGTCGAAACAGACCAGGGCGCGGTCGGGCCGGCCCTCCAGGTCGGGGTAAACCACCGCCGACGCCGGCGTAAACTGATAGCGGATTTTCACCCCTGCCGGCGTCGGCCCGGCCGGGGGCGCGCCAGCAATATAATTGACCCGGGAAACAACCATCCGATCCTGGTACAAGCCGCTTTCGGGGCCGACCACCACCCGGTTGGTTTCCGGCTCCAACCGCAGCACATAAAGCGGTTCCGGGCCGGTGATCCCCAATCCCCGCCGCTGGCCCACAGTAAAAAACTCGATGCCCCGGTGCCGCCCCAATACCTGCCCGTCCCTATCCACAATCTCCCCAGCCGCCGTGACTACTCGTTCCGCCAGAAAAGCCTGGTAGTCGCCAAAGGGAATGAAACAAATATCCTGACTATCCGACTTTTCCGCATTAGGAAAACCGGCCGACCGCGCCAGTTGGCGGATGTCCGACTTGGCATAGCCGCCCACCGGAAGCAGGGTGCGGGACAACTCCTCTTGCCCCATTCCAAAGAGAACGTAAGACTGGTCCTTGGCGGCGTCCAACCCGCTCTTCAAAGACAGCCGGCCGGCCGCGCCCAGTTCAATCCGGGCATAGTGGCCGGTGGCAACGTAGGCCGCCTCGAGAATGGCGGCCCGTCCCGCCAGAAAGCTGAACTTTATCTTGTCATTGCAAGCAATGCAGGGATGCGGCGTGCGGCCCTGCTGATACTCGGCGCAAAAATAGTCGATAACATGAGCCTGAAACTCCCGCTGCACGTTGAGAACATAATGCGGGATCTCCAGCAACTGGCAGACCCGCCGGGCATCGTCCACATCATCCACCGTGCAGCAACCCCGGTAGTAGTCGGGCAAGTCGGCTTGCTCCAGACTATAAAGCTTCATCGTAACGCCTACCAAGTCATAGCCCTGCCGCCGCAAAAGCAGGGCGGCTACCGCGGAATCCACCCCGCCACTCATCGCGACAACTACCCGGTTGCTGCTCCCTTCCCGATTAACCATAGCCAAATTAGCCTAGCATACCCAGGCCAGCGGTACAACCGAAGATTGAAATCCGGAAGGGCTGGCTAAAGGCGACAGCCCTTCCGGATTTCGCCGGCATCCCGGAAGCTCTTACCTTCGTCAAGCTACAAGCTACCTTGGGCCTAGAGTTTCCGGCTCCCAGCCAGCGCCGGAATGACGCCGGGACGCCAGCATCCCGCCAGCCCCCAGTAGCTGCGCCCCGCAAGACTTGCTCCAGTCGCTCTACTCTAGCCCAGCCGAGGCATCACCTCCTGGCCGAACAACTCCATAGAGCGCGCCACCTTGTCCCGGCTCATACCGCCGAAATCGAAGTTACAACCAAAGTAGTCGATACCGTGAGCTTGCAGCTCCTTTAGCTGGGCCACACACTGGTCAGGAGTGCCGATAATGGCCCGGTTCGCCGTCAAATAATCATAGCTGTCAGGCAGTTGGGTACGCTGCCGCCGCCAGTCGTCCATCCGGCGATAAACCTCGCTGCCGCTGGGGATAAACCGCCGCCACTGCATTATGTCAGCGACCCAGTTAATGCGCTCTTCCGTGTCCCGGCGCACCTGTTCCTCAGTTTCGCCCACATAAAAGTAGCGAAAGAACGGGATTTCCGACATCGGCCGATTATTGCCCGCCGCCGCGGACATCTCAACGAAGCGGTGACACAAATCCAGGGCGTCCGCGGTGTCCTGAACTACCGCGATACACAGGTTGTGGCCGGTGGAAACCAGAAAATCCAGGGTGGCTTGGGTGCGGGTAGCGGCAATGTAGATGGGCGGATGCGGCTGCTGCACCGGCGGCGGCACCAGGTTAATATCCTCCAACCGGTTAAAACGGCTTTCGTAGCTGAAACCAGGGGTAGTCCACAAGCCCTGAACGATTTTGACCGAGTCCTGAAACCGCTCCGCGCTTTCCGCCGGATCCAACCCATAGCCGGCGTATTCATAACCGCCGGAGCCGCGGCCAAAACCCACATCCAGCCGTCCGTTGCTGACCAGATCCAACATTGCGGCATCCTCCGCCAACCGCATCGGGTTATGCAGCGGCGATACCAACACCGCCGTCCCCACCCTAATCCGGCTAGTCCGGGCGGCGATATGAGTCGCCAAAATCAGGGAGGAAGGCACCATACTGTAGCGCGTAAAGTGATGCTCGGCGAGCCAGGCGCTGACAAAGCCCAACTCCTCGGCATACTGAATCTGCTCCGTCGTATCCGCAATAATCTGTTGCGGCTCGGCCCCTTCCGGCCAGGGAACATGACTAAAAAAGGCGAATTTCATCGGCTGCTTTCCTTACTTGACTTGTGTCGGCCCCTCTCTCCCGGCGAGAGCGCCCATTACCGACGCCCCGCATCAAAAAACCGGCCGGCCGCCAGGGCTACCCCAGCGGCGGCCCAATTCGGGATTTAATCCCGGGTTTAAGCGGGAATCCAGGTAACCGACGAAATCTCGCTGAACTCGCGCCACAACTTTTGCCAAGAATCGCCCCCGTCATCGCTGCGATACAAGTAACCATAGCGGCTGCCGGCCAAGACCACCTTCGGGTCAAAGGGCTGGACATTTACCACCCACATCGCGGTGTTCGGAGGCGCCGGCAAGGGCAAACTTTCCCAAGTTTTGCCAACGTCTTTAGAGCGCATCACCGCGCCCACCCGGCCGGGCGTAGTATCGCCAATGGTTACGAAAATGGTCCGAGGGTCGTCAGGCTGAACCATAATGCCCCGAGGGTAAGTATAGGGGAAGGCCTCCCGGACGCCTACCGCGTTCCAACTGGCCCCGTCATCATCGCTGGTATAAACATCATCGTTGACCACCACGACCACCGTTTTAGGCGGCCCGGCAGCCACCGCCACATTGTGAATGTCCAGGTTGGGAATCGCCCCATGATTGACCTTCTCCCAAGTATCGCCGCCATCGGCGCTGTGGCGTACCCCGTCCACCTCGAAACCGACCCAAATATCCCGGCGGTTGGTCGGGTCAATCGCGATGCCGGTAACCCGGGGGACGCCCACCGCCGGACAAGTCTCGGCCACCTCCGCCGGCCGCTTTTCCCAAGTCTGGCCGCCGTCGCCGGAACGAAAAATAGCAGCCGGGTCGGGAGTGCCCGTGCCAGCATACATCGTCTGCGGGTCCGCCGAGTCGATAGCTATCGACCAGACGCAATAATCGCTGAGGAGCGAGTCCCCGCGACGCCAAGACCTGCCGGCGTCATCACTGCGGTAAAGGCCCCGGTCGGTGCCGGAAAAGAGGATTTCCGGCCGGTCAGGATGGTTCACCACAGTTCGCACCAAGGCGTCCGAGTGCAGGCCCTGGTTAATGCCGACCCGCTGCCAGCTGTCGCCGCCATCGGCGCTGCGGATAATGCCTTGGCCCACGGTGCCTACCAGAATAGTCATCTTGTCTGCCATAAGGACGCCTCCTTGCTTGCCGGATGCAGGTTAAGGGTATGATACTCCACCAAGGCCGGGATTGCTACCTATCCTTGCCGGCCCCTACTTGGCGGGTAGCGCAGAGCGCGCATCCCGGCCAGCGCCGGAATAACGGTTGAGAGTGATGCCGATTAAGGTTAAGCTGCCAATTCAGCGCGGAGAATACCAGGGTAAAGGTCGACAGGAACCAGGACGAACACTATCCCGTATTTGGGGGGATTATCCGCCTGATTGCGCCAAGCCGAAAGCCGAAGGTTCCGCATATGTACGAAACCTTCGGTCAAGGGTGTCTTGCGGTTCTCTAATGTGTCTGCGTGAACGAAGGTAGCGGAGCAACCAACCCGCTATTGCCGGACGTTTCAGTCTGATATTGACTAAAATGCTGAATCCCAATTCCGACCAATAGCCCAGAGGCCTTGCGCAACCAGCCGGTTAGTTCCCAAAGTTCCCCGGATTCACGCCTTTTGGAACAAAGCCCTTTTGATCAGATTTCTTTATAATTCCTGAGATACTTGTAATGAAGTCCGGCCGGGCAGCGAACCAGGGCCGGGCCTTATGCGAACAATACCGAGGCGTGTCTTGATGAAAGTTTACCTAGCCAGTTCCTGGCGCAACGAAGTTTACCCGAAAGCGTTGGCAGTTCTCTGCGCCGCCGGCCACGACGTTTACGACTTTCGCCGACAAGGGGGCTATGCGGAGAACCATACCGGCGGGGTAAGTTCCGCGGAATTGCTCCACGTCCTAAACCGGCCCCAAGTCCAGTCCATATTCCGCCGGGATATGGAAGCCTTGGTCAACTGCGACGCCGTAGTCTGTGTCCTCCCCTGCGGCCGCTCGGCCCACCTGGAACTGGGCTACGGCATCGGCGCCGGCAAGCGCACCGTGCTGCTCTGGCACGACGGCGACGAGCCGGACATTATGCACAAAGCCGTCGACGCCATCGTGTTCAACTTGGCCGACCTGCCAGGAGCGCTGGAAGAAAGGCCTTAGTCCAGTCAGCCGTCGAAAATCGGCCGGTCAGCACGCCGGCGAAGGCAGCCAAAATCATTAGTCCGGTCGGGCAGCCGTCGAAAACCGCATTGAGCCTGTATTTATGCGGCAACCCTCTCCGCTGCCCCGATTCCCGGCGCTGTCCCTGCCTCTATCTACTATCTATTATCTATGACAAACCCCGGTCGTGGGACCGCATCTTTAACGCCCTGCGTTCCGCCAACCGGCGAACTTCGGCCTTACCCGGCGGACGCGGAAACCGCCACCTCCCGGCCTTCATCCGAAGCCTGGCGGATAGCATCGACCAGATAATGCAGTTCCACCGCCGTGTCAAAGTCCGGTTGGCAATCCTGGCCGGAGCGGATAGCCTCGCCAAACTGGTAATACATCTGCCCCACGTTATAGGGTTCCCCTTGAGGCATCTCCTCCAGCACATAGCGGAAACGGGCCGGTATCTCCAGCGGTTGCAGCGCGCCCCGACCTTGTACCCCCGAAAGGGTTACGTCGCCCAACTGGGGCGAGTCCGCCGAGGAAGCCGCCAGCGTCCCCTCCCTACCGTAGATTTCCATCCGCAGGCCGCTACCGGCCCAAGGATTGCTGGCAACGTGCGCCGAAGCTACGCCCCCGTTTTTCAGCCGCCCGCTGACCAGAACGTTGTCCGGCGAGGTTACCTCCACCCGCCGCCCCGTATCCGTCTCCAACCACTCCCCGACCTGGGTCGAAACCACCGCGGAAACATGGCTGAAATCGCCGACGACAAAGCGCAAAGCGTCAATGCTGTGGCCGGCGGCAATGGTCAAGGTATGCGCTCCCAATTCGTTGTCCCGCTGCCAAGTGCGGGTGGAATGACGCTCCAAAGAACCACCGCGCACCAAGCTCAAATGGCAGGACAGCGTCTCGCCAACGTAGCCGTCCGCCACCAGTTCCTTCAGATATAGCAGGGCCGGCGCCTTCCGCGCTTGCAGACCCGCCATATTGCGCACCCCCTTGGCCCGGGCCAAGTCAGCCATCTCGACGGCCTGCGCCGTGGTCTGACCCAACGGCCACTCAGTATAGACGTGTTTGCCAGCGTTGAGGGCAGCCACCGTCGGCGCATAATGCGAAGGTACCCGCAGCGCCACGACCACAGCGTCAATGTCCGGGTGCGCCACCAAGTCCCGATAATCGTCAAAAGCCAGCCGCGCCCCGAACTGCCGGGCCGACTCCTCAGCGCTCTCCCGGCGGGTGGTACCCACGGCAGTAAGCTCAAACTCCGGGCTGGCGACAACCGCCGGCAGGTGGGAGCGGGGCGCCCAACCCAGCTGCGCGTTGGCGCCAATAATACCCAAGCGAATCTTTCCGGATGCCAGGCCCATTACCTACCTCCTCATAACTTTCCCAAGATAATCTGCCCCAAAACGGCGCGGAAACGGGGAATGTAGGAATGATACTATACAATAGGCTGGGCCGGAATGCTGGATTAAAGTCGGCGCAGGAGGCCCCAATGAATCTATCGGAGACCGGCCAGTTTCGATTCCCCCGGACTTGACCATCTATCGTCTGCTGAACCGGATGGGGCCGGTGGCCGGCATCCGCGGCCGCATTGACCCGACGGCGACGGGGCCGAGCATGTTCGACTACCTGGGCGCCGGTTTAACCATTTGAGACCTGGCCGACCACTACGGCCCGGCAGAGAACTTCATCGGGGAGCTCCGTCGGCAACCGACCCAGACCCGAGGCGCAGCGGCCCTGGCCGCCCTTCAGGCTTTCGCCAAACGGGCGACTCAGCCCAGCCCGATGACCCGGCAGATTGGGGAAAGCAACGAGGACTCGGCCCGGCGCCGGACGGACGTGGCTACGCTGGACTTACCGCAATTCCCCTGGTGGGAATACCAGGACGATACCGACGCAGCGGCCATTGGAGAAGTAACCAACCGGTCCCGGAACTTGCTGGAGCTAATCGGCGACTGCGGCGACGAATACCGGCGGCGGGGGTAAAGCCCGACCGCTGCTTCACCCTTTGGCGAAGATTATACCGAGGCAATCGCCTTCTTGCATTTACAATCCCCTAAAAGGATCGGAAAATGCATAACCGGAAGAACCGCCGCAGCGCAGTTCAAGAACGTTTCCCATCCGACGTACCCAGCAAGCGTTCCTGCTCCTCCGGCGTAAGTTTACCTCCAATCTCTTCCAGGGCTTCCTTGATGCGTTTGCGCTCCTCTTCCAGGGTCTCCGTCCTCCCCTCTTCTCTCCCCTCTTCCTTGCCCTCTTCTCTCCCCTCTTCCTTCCCCGCATTAAACCTCTGCTTCAGGTATCTCTCGGAAATCATCCTGACCACCTCCCAATGGGCAAAAGTCGTAATAGTTACTGCCAAGGCTATGGTTACGCCGATCCCAACGCCAATGAGCGTCGCCAGCAGAGAGTCCTGATCCCTGTAAAACACCTCGTACCAAGCAAAGAACACCACCTGACAATCGGTTAAAACCACTGCTATTATGAAATTCAGAGTAAGCTTGTCCAGACGAATCGGCAAATCAAGAATACCTCAGCGCTATTTACTTACCCTAATTATATCATCGCCGCCTTACTTGGCCGGCTATAAACCCCATCCTTATCCTTTGAGCTAAGGGAGCCGCTAATGCAAATCGGAGCTATTTTTCCGCAGACCGAAATCGGAGCCGACCCCGGCGCCATCCGCGAGTACGCCCAAGCCGCCGAGGAGCTACGCTATTCCCACCTATTCGTCGCCGACCACGTGCTGGGCGCCGACGCCACCCGCCATTCTCCCCTGACCGGCTCCTACTACACGCACCACAGCGTCATCCACGAATCCTTTACCCTACTAGGCTACCTGGCCGCCATCACCAAAACCATCGGGCTAACCACCGGCATCCTGATCCTGCCCCAGCGAGCCACCGCGCTGGTCGCCAAGCAAGCGTCGGAGGTGGACCTGCTCAGCGGTGGTCGGCTGCGACTGGGCATCGGCGTCGGCTGGAACCCCGTAGAATACGAGGCCCTGAACCGAAACTTCCACGACCGGGGCCGGCGCAGCGAGGAGCAAATTGCCCTGCTGCGAGCCTTGTGGACGCAGCCAGTCGTAAACTTTAAGAGGCGCTGGCACCGGGTTACCTACGCTGGCCTAAACCCCCTGCCCGTGCAGCGTCCCATCCCGATCTGGCTGGGGGCCGGCAGCGGAGCCCGCCCCCTCCCGCCGGAGCCAGCGCTGCGCCGCATCGCCGCCATCTCCGACGGCTGGTTCCCCAACTTTCCGCCGGACGAACCGGGGCGGGCCGCCATCGAAACCCTCCGGGAATACGTCCGGGCCGCCGGGCGCGATCCCGCCGCCGTCGGTATCGAAGGCCGCATCCGCATCAACCACAAACCGCCGCAAGACTGGGTGGACGAGGCCAAAGGCTGGCAGTCCCTAGGCGCAGCCAGCATCACAGTAGAAACCCGGCGCAGCGGCTTGAGCGGCGCCGCAGCGCATATCCAGGCTATCGCCCGTTTCCGGGAAGCCCTGACCGGAGTAGGCGACTGGTAGCGGAACCCCCATCGGCCTAACCGCTCCCTCCCCCCACCGAACTCGGTCGTTGTTGTTCGGGCCAACCGGGGCCGGCTTGAAGCCGGCCCCGACGCTTTTACGGAAACAACCCCAAGCCGGGCAACTCAGCTTGGGCCAACGCCTCCTCACCTCCGCTCCTTCCTCTCAACCCCGCGAATCCATAAAAGATATATTTAATAAATCAATAACAAATTATTTACATTATCGCTTGACAACATAATAAAAGGCGTGTATCATCATATTCAATAGTAATAGCTGATTAGTATTTCTGCTACAGCTAGAAAAAAGGAGGCAACAAATGCACACCCACTTCCACATACACTTCGACCACAACCACAACGGGCTGTTCAACCGAATCGCCCGAGGCCTGGGAGCCGCCTGCGAGGGGCTGAACGGGCCGGCTATGTCGGAACGGGAACGGTTCGACCGCGAGCTGGCCGAAGCTCACAACAGCAAATACTCCGTCGGAGCGCTGTAACCCTCAACGAAACCAGTAAGCCCCAGAAAGAAAAGAAATAAATATAGGAGTAAAAAACAATGACTACCCCGAACACCATCGAACCCAATACCGAAGCTACCAGCATCCTGGAACGGGTCGCCCGGGAAATCGTCATCGCCTACGCCTGGGTCTCCGGGCCGGCTATGTCCCAACGGCAGCGGCTCCAACGGGAACTGGAGCAAGCCCACCGGTTGGAACTGGAGTTGGGCAGCCCCAACATTTTCCACTAAAGTCTGGCGGAACCGGGCAAAAAAGCCGGGACTGACCGCCTCGCCCACTACCCAGTCAAGACCGCCAGCTAAAGAGAAGCTCCCCCCGGTTAACCGGGGGGAGCTTCTCTTTAGCTGGCGGTCAACGCCCTGCTTAAACTATCCCGCCGCCGGCCACCTCTCACTATCGACTCCATTGACGCCGGGCATCCCCAGTGCCAAACCGCCGCTGTTGAGCGCACCGACCTTCACTAACATCCAGCATATCGTATGAGCACTCTTGACACAGTATATATCAATGTGTATAATTTCATACACAGCAATTCAAACCCTACGGCAACTCCGCAAACTCTACCTTTGTTCGTCGAATAGGAGGTGCAATCATGGTAACTCTTGGGCCGCGACAAAAAGTAGAAAATCCCCGCCGGGAGCTAATCGACCAAGTAAACCGGCAGGTGGACGAAATAATCGAAGCTGCCGCGAAACCGACGCAGAAGCCGCCCCCGGAAACCGCTTCCTGGACCTACTCGATGCCCTTTGCGGGAGTTCGGTATTACCGCTACCACCAGTAGCTCGCCTTCCCCCTCCCGGCGCTTCGGTGCCCCGGCCGAACCCCGCAACCTATCCGGCCCCCGGAGTTTCCGGGGGCCATTTTTTGAGCCGCTAAATCCCCCGACCGGAAGAAATTCCGGATGCAGGGGAAGCGCGCCCGGCGGCAAGGTGCAACTCTCCGGTCATTCGGGTACAATAAAAAGCGCAAAAAAGCGCAAATCAGGTCGCCCGGAACAACTCCGGACCCGTTAATCCAGCCCCGTTAATCATCGCATAAACCCGGCTCCGCCTCTGGCCGAGCCTACTCCCTGAAGGTGGTGCCTGCACATGGTTACCTTGCTCCGTAAATTTATCGGCGACCCCAACGAAAAGGCGGTAGGCAAAATCGCTCAGACCATCCCCCCGGCCATTAACGCCCTCGAAGGCAAAATGCAGGGTCAGTCCGACGCCCAGTTGAGCGCTATGACCGACCAGTTTCGCGACCGGCTGACCCGCGGCGAAACTACCGACGACCTACTCCCCGAAGCCTTCGCCGTGGTCCGAGAAGTAGCCCGCCGCCGCCTGGGACAGCGCCATTACGATGTGCAGCTTATCGGCGGCGTGGCGCTGCACCGCGGCCAGATTGCCGAAATGAAAACCGGCGAAGGCAAAACCCTGGTCGCTACCTTGCCCGTCTATCTGAACGCCCTGACCGGCCAGGGCGTCCACGTCGTAACGGTCAACGACTACCTCGCCCGCCGCGACCCGGTATGGATGGGCCCCATCTACCATAACCTGGGGCTGACCGTCGGCTGCCTCCAGCACGACTCCGCTTTCCGGTACGACCCGGAAGTCGCCGAAGCTCCCAACGGAATGAAGCTCCTGCGCCAGGTCAGCCGGGCCGAAGCCTATCAGTCCGACGTTCTCTATGGCACCAATAACGAGTTCGGCTTTGACTACCTGCGAGATAACATGGCGATCGAACCCGCTCAACGGGTGCAGCGAGAGCGCAACTACGCCATCGTTGACGAGGTGGACAACATCCTGATTGACGAGGCGCGCACCCCCCTGATAATCAGCGGGCCAGCGGAAGAGCCGGTACAGCACTACTACACCTTCGCCAAGCTGGTGCCTCGCCTGAACCCGGCCGAAGACTATTCCATCGACGAACGAACCCAAGCCATCTCCCTGAGCCAGGAGGGCATCGGGAAGATGGAGCGGTGGACCAAAGTTAACAATTTATACGACCCGGATAACTATCACCTGGTTCATTACATCGAGAACGCCCTTACCGCTTATGTCCAAAAAAACCGGGATAAAGACTACGTAATCCGGGACGGAGAAGTCGTCATCGTTGACGAATTCACCGGGCGGCTCCAGTTCGGACGCCGCTGGTCCGACGGACTGCACCAAGCGGTCGAAGCCAAGGAAGGGCTGAAAATCCAGCGGGAAAGCGTTACCTACGCCACCATTACCCTGCAAAACTACTTCCGGATGTACCGGAAGCTGGCCGGCATGACCGGTACGGCGGCCACCGAGGCCGACGAGTTTTACAAGATTTATGGGCTGGAGGTGTCGGTAATACCCACCAACGCGCCGATGATGCGAGAAGATGCGCCCGACCTGGTCTTTCAGACCGCCTCAGCCAAATGGGAGTCGGTGGTAGCGGACATCGTTAAGATTCACCAAACCGGCCGGCCCCTCCTGGTTGGCGCCGCCTCCGTGGAAACCTCCGAAGAACTGAGCGAGAAACTGAAGCGACGCGGCGTCCCGCACCAGGTTCTGAACGCCAAGAACCACCAGCACGAAGCCGCCATAGTGGCCCAAGCCGGGCGGTTGGGCGCAGTTACCGTCTCCACCAACATGGCCGGGCGCGGCACCGACATCGTCCTTGGCGGCAGCAGCGCCGACGCCCCAGGCTGGGCCGCCGAGCACGCCCAAGTCGTCAACCTCGGCGGCCTGCACGTCATCGGTACCGAACACCACGACGCCCGGCGAATCGACAACCAGCTCCGCGGCCGCTCCGGCCGCCAGGGAGACCCGGGCAGCTCCCAGTTCTACGTGGCCCTGGAAGACGACTTGATGCAACGCTTCGGCGGCGACCGCATCAAGTCGGTGATGGGCTGGACCGGGCTGGACGAAGACCAACCCATTGAGAACAAGTTGATTACCAAGTCCATCAGCAGCGCTCAAATCAAGGTCGAAGGCTACCACTTCGACATCCGCAAGCACCTGCTGAACTTTGACGACGTGCTAAATACCCAGCGAGAGATTATCTACGCCGACCGGGAGCGTATCCTGAACGGCGACAACCTGCGCGAAAAGATTATCGAGATGTTGCGCCAGGAGTTCGACGACCTGATGCGCAAACATCTGCCCGACCGCCACGCCGACAACTGGGACGCCACCGGATTCGTCTCCGATTTAGCCCTGGTCTGCCCGCCGCCGCCAGACCTGTCCGACGAGGCGCAGGTTTACCGCTGGAAGTACGAAGAGATCGCCCGGAAGCTCCCGGACTACGCCGAAACGGTTTACGCCGACCGGGAGACCGAGCTAGGCTCGGAGCAGATGCGGACGCTGGAACGGCTGCTGCTGCTTCGAGCCATTGACTTGCACTGGGTCAACCACCTGACCACGATGGAAAACCTGCGCACCGGCATCGGCCTCCACGCCTACGGCCAGCGCGACCCCCTGGTGATGTACCGCACCGAGGGCCACAAAACCTTTCAAGAACTGCTCCACCGGATGCAACAGGATGTGGTGCATTCTCTGTTCCACGTTACAGTAGCTTCGCCGCCAGCTAGCGGAACCAATGATACCAATGATACCAATGGAACCAATGGAACCAACCGAGGACGCGCCGCCGCCCCGGCCCCGGCCAGCCCCATGCGAAAGGTCATCGGCAGCGGACGCCCAGCCGGCTTCGCCGGGGTCAAGATTGGCCGCAACGCCCCCTGCCCCTGCAACAGCGGCAAGAAATACAAGCGCTGCTGCGGAGCCAACGTTTAGGTTGGCGCTTCATCGCTTTTCATTTTAATTACTCCGATATTTGCAATAAAGAGACGGCAAATTAGGGGGAAGTTATGAGTACGGTTCTGAAAATAGTCGTTCACGCGGCCATATTTGTGATTGCCTTTGCGGTCTTCATTTTCGGCTTGGGTGTGGGCTTGGCGTGGGAAGAGGTTACCTTAGCCGGGGTAACTTTAAGCGGCCCCACCGCCGGAACTGCCCTCTGGATTGGGGCCGGACTAATTGCCCTGTGCAACATATTTTGGATGGTCAAGTCCTTCAGAGGTAGAAGTTAGGATGGGCGACCACCTGAAACATGCGGAAAATACGCCCTTCCGCTACCCCCCGGATTGCCGCAGCCGCAGGGAATTGGTTACTACCGTTACCGAACTGAAGGCCATGGCCAGGGCCGCCAGCGCCGGGTTCAGGAATCCCTGCTCGCCAAAGAAAAACCCCAGCCCAGCCGGCACGCCGCCCAGCGCGGCGAATACCGGGTATAAGACGCCAGCCGCCACCGGAATCAGCAAGACGTTGTAGAAGAAGGCCCAGAACAGGTTTTGCTTGATCGCCCGCAGGGTCTGGCGGCTCAGGTTCAGGGCGGTAATGACGCCGTCAACGTCGCTGCCCATCAAGGTAATGTCCGCCGATTCCAGCGCCACGTCGGTTCCGGCGCCCATCGCCAGGCCCACGTCGGCCTGCGCCAGGGCCGGCGCATCGTTGATGCCGTCGCCCACCATCGCCACCGTCTTTCCCTCGGCCTGAAGCCGCCGGATTACCGCCACCTTGTCTGGGGGCCGAGCCTCCGCCTCCACCAGCGCAATGCCCAGCCGGTCGGCGATATGCCGGGCGGCGCGGCGGTTGTCGCCAGTGAGCATCACCACCTCCAGCCCCATCCGCTGCAACTCGGCCACGCCTGACCGCGAGGAGGACTTAACAGTGTCCGCTACGCCAATTACTCCCACCACTCCCGGAGAAGCGTCATCCTGCGCCAGAATTACCGGCGTCTTGCCGGCATCCCCCAGCCCTTCCACCGTTTCGGCCAAGCGCCCCAAGGGGACTCCCCGGGACTGCATCAGGGAAAGGTTGCCCAGCAAAACCGGGCGGCCGTCCACTTCGGCGGTTACTCCCTGCCCCGGCAGCGCTTGAAAGTTGGCGACCCGGCCCAGAACTATACCCCGTTCCCCGGCCTCCCGAACCAGGGCCTGGGCCAGGGGATGTTCGGAGCCTTGCTCCGCGGTGGCGGCCAGGCGCAGCAGCTCCTCGACGGCAGCAGCGGCAGACGCCCCTTCCGGGTTCGGGTTCCGGTCGGGGCCGGGCGCCGGAATCACGCCGGGCGCCGGAATCACGTCGGTAACCACCGGGCGACCCTCGGTCAGGGTGCCGGTCTTGTCCAGGACGACGGTAGTTACCCGGTGGGCCATTTCCAGAGCCTGAGCGCTGCGGATGAGGACGCCCCGTTCCGCTCCCAAGCCGGTTCCCACGATAATGGCGGTGGGCGTAGCCAGGCCCAGGGCGCAGGGGCAAGCGATAATCAGCACCGCCACCAGGGTGAGGACGGCATAAGTCAACGCCGGTTCCGGCCCCAGCAACAGCCAGAAGACAAAAGCGGCCAAGGCGACCCCGCCGACCGCCGGCACAAAGACGGCGGCTACTTGGTCGGCCAGCCGCTGAATGGGCGCTTTAGAACCTTGCGCTTCCTCCACCAGTCGAATGATTTGGGCCAGCGCAGTATTCTGACCGACCCGGGTGGCCCGAAGCCGGAAGAAGCCGGTACGGTTCAGGGTGGCGCCATATACCGGCTGACCCGGCTCCTTATCTACCGGCATACTTTCGCCGGTAAGCATCGCCTCGTCCACGGTCGAGGTTCCCTCAATTACCTCCCCATCTACCGGGATTTTCTCGCCGGGCCGCACCAGGGCCACATCGCCGACCGCCACCTCCGACACCGGAACTTCGACTTCCCGCCCGTCCCGAATAACCCGCGCCGTGTTGGGTTGGAGGCCGATTAAGCGCCGGATGGCCGCGGAGGTTCGGCCCCGGGCGCGGGCCTCCAGAAAGCGCCCCAGCAGGATCAGGGCGATGATGAGCGCCGCCGTGTCAAAATATACCCCGGTTCCGATGTTGCTGCCGGTCAACCCTTGCGGGGCCAGCGCGCCTAAAATGGTTATCGCCGCGCTGTAGCCATAGGCTACCGACGACCCCAGGGCTACCAAGGTGTGCATATTGGCGGAACCGTGCCGGAGGGCGGCCAGGCCGGAGGCGTAAAAGGGCCAGCCGGCCCAGAACTGCACCGGCGTCGCCAAGGCCCAGAGCAGCCAGGGCCAGATTAAGAAGGACTGGTATTCCAGCCGCAGCAGGGCCGGCGTCCAGGGCAGAGCGTGCATTGAACCCAGCAGCAGCAGGATGCCGACGGTTAGGGCAAAGATGCAGCGGTTTCGGAAGTAGCGGATTTCTCCGGCGCGGGACAGGCGTTCCAGTTCCGCCGCCGAATCCCGGTCTGCGCCGTCCGCCCCGTCCACCCGGTAGCCGTAATCCGCCACGGCCCGGCGGAAGTCGGCTAGGCCGACCAGACCCGGCACATAGCTTACGGTGGCTCTCTCCGCAGCCAGGTTGACCGCGGCGGCTACCACGCCGGGAAGGTCCTTGAGGGCCTTCTCTACGTGGCTGACGCAAGCGGTACAGGTCATTCCGCCCACATTGAGGGTAGTTTGGGCGGTAGCAATGCGGTAGCCGGCGTCGCTGACCGCCCGTTGCAGTTGCGGCAGCAATCGCTCCGGGTGAACCTCGCCGGGGGCTAGTTGCACCGCCGCCCGCTCGGCGCCGAGGTTCACCGATGCGGAGAGCACTCCCGGAGCCTCTCGCAGGGCGCGTTCGACGTGCGTTACGCAGGCGACGCAGGTCATACCTTCGATGGGCAGGGTTATTTCCTGGGGTGTAGTTGTTTCTCGGCTTTTTTCGGCCTCGCGCGCCAAGTTATCCCTCCAATTACGCCGGGTTGCGCCGAAAGCGTCAAACCGTCAGTCGTTCAACGGAACGGTCGGCCGGTTATTCACCTATTATATGACAAATGGGCAAAGGGCGGTATGGCGGGGTTGCGGTTCAGGCCGGGGCCGTCCGCCGATACCCGGCGGCGGCGAAGGGGCCTGGCTCAGGCCGGTTGGGAGGCCAAAGGTTGGGGGCCGGAAGTTGAGCGGAAAGGGGGGGAGGTAGGGGGCGGGGCGCAGGTTAGCGCGCCCCGCCCTTTCTCGCGAGGATGATTTCCCGGGGCAGAGCCGAGCCGCTGATGGGTTGCCAGGCCATAGCGTCCGACCCGCAGGGTACTGGCCGGCGAGGTGCGTCTTGGGGTCGGGTAGGCAAACCCCCGACCTTATCCCGTCCGTCAAACCGCTTTTCGCCAGCTTCTTGACCGGGTAACCGACCCGGGCCGCCGCTTAACGCCATCAGCCCGGGGCCACGCATGGTTGGATACCTCGCTTAATTATTGGTTCCCTATTGGTTCCGTGATTAGTTCCGCGCTTTAAGATTTCCGGTTCGTTACCGGATGGCTCTTAAGGGCCTGAAAAGGGCGGCCTCCTTCGAAGGGGGACTTATCCGCGCCTGGGGGAAAGGGAATACCGTTAACCCGGGCCAGGGGTTGGCGTGCATGCACATTTTTAGATTAGAGAAGGGTCATCCAGCGTGTCAATAGGCCAGCGTGTCAAGTCAATAGGGTGGGAGGCGCCGGGCGATGGCAAAAGCGTCCCAAACGCCCCCGGCGTCTCGAAAGGCGAACTCCGCCGGGCAATTTTGGCTGGGCCCGGCTTATACCGTCCTTCCGACGAAAGCGGTCAATCTTGACAGATTGACGATTTGCCAGCACGATAAGGGGCATCTCGGCGGAGACTGGAAACAGGAGGGCTATTGCTCAATCTTAACTTGAGACCGTCCCAACTGTCGGTAGGAAACCACCCGATCCACTACGCTTGGGTCATTGTAGGGGTAGCTGCGTTGATGCGGCTCAGTTCTTCCAGTTTTCGCACTTCTTCCAGCATCCTGATTCCCCGCTTGGTGGAGACCTTCGGCTGGAGCTACGGGATGGTCGGCGGGGCTTTCGCCCTGCAATGGGTGGTTTCCGGGATGTTCGGCCCGCCAGCGGGCTGGCTGGGGGACCGGTATGGCGTCCGGGTTACGATGGCGCTGGGCGCAGCCCTGTTTATTATCGGGATGACGCTTACGAGCACCGTTAATCACCTCTGGCAATTCTACCTCTACTTTGGCGTTATCCTCAGCGCATCAATGGGAATTTTTCAGGTGCCGCTGACCACCGGGGTTACCTTGTGGTTCCAGCGGCGCTTGGGGGTGGGTATGGGGGCGCTGCAAGCGTCCCAAGGGCTGGGGCCAATAGTGGCGGTGCCGTTGATTCTACTCATCATCGGCCTGTTTGGCGGCGGCGAGAGTGGGCTGCGGGCGGCTTTCTGGATCCCCGGCATTGTCGGGGGGGCGCTATTGTTACTGCTGGGCCGGCTGTTCTATAGCGAGCCGGCGGATATTGGCGCCCGTCCCCTGGGGGCGGCGGCGGATGAGCCGTTGCGCCGGATGCAGGGCGGCCCCTCGGCGCGTATTCGGGCCAAAGTATTCTTGCGGCAGGCGCAGCGCACGCCAGCCTTCTGGAACCTTATCGGCATCCATTACTGGGGCTGCGCCGGCCACGCCATCGTTATGGTGTTTATTGTGGCGATGGCGGAGGAGGCGGGCGTGGCGCCAGGGTTGGCCGCTGGAATCTTCGTGGTTCTCTCGGTAGCCAGCACCCTGACTCGGTTCGGCGTGCCAATTCTGGCCGACCACCTGGGCAGCAAGGGGGTGATGGGCGTCTGCTTTTTCTTGCAGGTGGCGCCGGTGTTTCTGCTCTTCTTTGCCGACAGCGCCTGGATGTTCTATCTGTTTGCGGCGCTGTTCGGCATCGGGTTCGGCGGGGAGATGACCGCCTTCCCGATCATCAACCGGCAGTATTACGGCAATGCCCCGATCGGGACTACCTATGGCTGGCAGATGATGGGAGCCGGGATTGGCATGGCCTCTGGCGCCGCTATCGGGGGGCTGCTGCGGGATTTGACCGAGGGAGTCGCCTGGCCGGTGGTGGCTTCCGGCAGTTTCACCGCCACCATTGCCGCTTCCCTGTTTTTCAGTTCCGTTGGGGTCATATCCATTCTGCTGCTGCCCGGCACAGCCCGCCGCCAGTTGCCGGACTGGGAGGAGTCGTTGCCGGAGGAGTATCGCAGCGGTGGAACGTCGCCGGCAGGGGCGGCGGCATTGTCCGGGAGATAGAGTAATTCCACTCCCACTTCCACTACAACCCAGGCTAATACAACCCAGGCTAACTTAATTGCCCAACTTAATTATATGGAACGTCGTTTTCATCGTTCAGTCAGCTCGGCGACAAGCTCAAGGCGAACGAGGTTACGCCTCTTATTGCGGAATGCGCCGTTCTTGACAAGGATAAGATGGTCTGAAATAGTAGCGTAATTCAGCCCGGTAGCGGAGTTGTAGCGTGAACCCTGGACTAGTCGGCGTAATTACCGTAATTATTGGTATTAGGCTGACTGTCGCCGACTGGTACTTGGGCATCTTGCTGGGGCTCAAGAGAGATAAGTCGGCGGGGAGGCCGGCGCTCCGTAAACCCTTTCCTAAAGAACAAATGTGGCGTATCAGTCGGGGGCAATGCAATCTCGGTATGTATTGCGGGGTTTACCTGAACCGAAACAACCTCACCATCGACCATATACATCCGCTCGACCGCCCAGGAAAAACCGACAAAGAAAAAAACGACGAGTCTAACTTGCAGGTTCTTTGCCGGTTCTGCAACAGTTCGAAGGGGAATCAGACCGATGGCGATTCAGGAAGCGTTACCGTGAATTGCTGGCGCCATGGCGTAAGCCCCCGGCAACCCGAATACCGGAGCGCAAATTTCGTGACATCACTTTGCGTACTGCCCGAGCCGAAGGCGCCCGGCAGCGCCGGTCGGCGGTGTACCGGACTCAGAAGTCAAAAAGCGCTTCCGGCAGTTTAACCACCGGGTTGGTAACCGGGCTGGTTTGGCCATTCGGCTTTACCTATATATTCGGGTCTGCGGCAATTGTTGCCGAAATAAGTCTGGGGGGCGGTATCATCATTGGGAGATTGGGAGTGTTATCGCTCTTGGTCTTATTGGGCGAGCGGCCTATACCGGACGGATGAGGGAGTAATCGCCCCAATACGTACCGAACAAATCCGGGAGCAGGAGGTTTGAGCAATGTTTGACTTGATTATTCGCAACGGCCAGGTGGTTACCCCTTGGGGGGTGGGCGATTGGGACATTGCGGTGCAGGGCGAGAAAATCGTCGCCGTTGCCGCCAGTAATACCCTTACTGAAGAGACGGCCCGCGTTATCGATGCGGCCGGCAAGGTGGTGGTTCCCGGCGGCATTGAGCCGCACGCCCACGTTTACGCTCCGGTGATGGGCCAGGGCGACCTGAAAACGGCGCCGCCGGCGGAGGTGAGCCGGGCGGCGATTTTCGGCGGCACCACCACCATCCTGGATTTCGCCATCCAGTATCCCGGCATTGACCTCAACCAGGCTATTCAGGAGCGTACCGGGGTTTGGCAGGGCAACTCCTACGCCGACTATGCCCACCATCTGATGTTGTTGGGGGATATATCGGACAACGTTCTGGGCCAACTCAACGAACAGATCCAGGACGGCTTTGCCAGCGTCAAGATTTTCACCACCAACATCCGACCGCCCAGTATGTCCGGGGAGCCGCGGATGGTGCGGATGGGTCACTTGCACGACCTGATGGAGCAAGTTCAGCGGCACGGGGCGATGCTGATGGTGCATGCCGAGGACGATGATATGGTGCAGCACATGTATCGCAAGCTGACCGAACAGGAGCGTACCGAGTGGTGGAATATGCACTTGGTGCACAGCAATGAATCGGAGGATGTGTCCTTCCGGCGGGTGCTGCGGGTGGCGGAGTGGACCGGATCGCCGGTCTATTTTGTGCATGTCAGCGCGCGGGAGGGACTGGCCGCAGTGCAGGAGGCCCGGGCCAAGGGGATGCCGGTGTACGGCGAGACGCTGCACAACTATTGCTGCTTTAGCGCCGACAACTACCAAGAGGAAAACGGGATGAAGTACCATACCTATCCCTCCCTCAAATCGGAAAACGACCGGCGCTCCTTGTGGGACGGCATCGTCCAGGGCGGCCTGAGTTCGATGGCTACCGACGAGTATTGCACCACTTGGGATGTGAAAATCGCCGGGCGGCGGGTAACCGACGTTACTGGCGGCCATAACGGGATTGAAACCCGGCTGGGCATCACCTACAGCGAGGGGGTGTCCAAGCGGGGGATGTCGTTGCAGCGGTTCGTGGACGTAACCTCGGCCAACGCCGCCAAGATAATGGGCCTTTACCCGCGCAAAGGGGTCATCGCCCCGGGCAGCGACGCCGATATTGCGCTGATTGACCCAGACATTAAGCGGCCCCTGACTATGGACGACTTTCACATCTCCGACTATAGCATCTGGGAAGGGCGCGAGGTTGAGGGCTGGCCGGTGATGACCATCCTGCGGGGTAAGGTGGCGGTGGAGGAAGGCCGCTTGCACACCGACCTGGGCAGCGGCCAGTTCCAGCGGCGCCGGGTGGGGCCGGAAGTGGGTAACCGGCCGGCGGCGTAGGGGCGGAGCCGGGGGAGCTAAAGACTAGGGGAAGGGGGTAGGCTACGCCAAAAGCTCATTAGGGGTGAACTTGGGGAGTAATATGCTGGAAACAGAAGGGGTAGAAACTATTTTCGCCGATGCCCGGTTTCTTTATCAAGATGCGCTGGAGGAACTGGAGCGGGGAAATCTGCGCAACTCGGCGGAGAAAGCCTGGGGCGCTACCAAGCGCGCTACTGACGCTCTGATTTTAGCCCGAACGGGCCGGGAACCTCGGAGCGCTGGACAGACAATGCACGGGGTTCGGAGTTTGCGGCGGGAGGATTTCTACTTCCGACAACTGGAAGTTCGCTACGGCCACCGGGCTCAGATTTTGCACGGAAGGCGCTTCTACGATGGCATTACCGAACCGGAGGAGCAACTGATTGAGGACATCCGGGAGACGCTGACCTATATTCGGGATGCCGAGGCGCTTTCGAGAAATGGCGGCTGAACCGAGCTGCCGCTTCCCCCGCCCCGGTTTTCGTATTAAGCGGTTGGTTAGAGGCGGCGCTAGGCGGGGAAGAGGGATGACGGCTAAAATTTCCGGCAAGGATGGGGCGTTGGTCGGTGGGGCGCTGCTGACCGGAGTAGCTTTTGTTCTGGCTTGGGCCTTTCCCGTTTGGCCCGGGGACGAGGTGGCGCTGCGGGGGATTCAGGGCTGGCAAAGTCCGGGCCTGACTGCCGTATTCCGGACAGTATCCTACTTGGGCTGGGTTCCGGTGGCGATTTCGGCGGCGGCGCTGACCGGGGGGCTGCTGTTCCTGAACCGCCAACGGGCCGATGCGTTGCTGCTGGTTCTGGCGGTGATGCCGACGGCCCTGATTCCGGCCCTGAAATCGCTCATTGGCCGTCCCCGCCCGGATTACGCTATTATTGACTCCGTCCCGAGCAGCTTGGGCTTTCCCAGCGGCCACGCCACTTTTGCGATGTTGCTGGGGGGGATATTGATTTACTTGGTCGGGTCGGGGGTTCGTAATCCGTTGGCGCGGCGCGGGCTGGTCGGGGGACTGGTTTTGCTGATTGCGCTGGTAGGGGTTTCCCGGGTTTACTTGGGCGTGCATTGGCCCAGCGACGTTATCGGCGGCTACCTCTACGGGGTGGCGGCGCTGGCGGGGTTAATCCGGCTGAGGGAGCGACTGGCCGAGCTTCGGCGCTCTCCTTAAGGGAAAATCCCCTTTCCCCGGGCCCCGATGCCGGTATCTGGGTCGCCAAATCCGGCAGAGCGAGCATATTTTCCGCCGTTGGTATATAATATCGGAAAAGCATTAGCAGCCATTCCGGTTCACCAAATTGGCAATCGCCAACTTTAATGAGGTGAAAGCGCAGGTGGTTGGAAAAGCCCTTAGCGGTAAACCGGCGCCGTCCGGCGCCGGCCAATGCCGGAACGGGCCAGGGAACAAGTTCGGCAGGGAATCGGCCGAGGATGGCGGGTTGACCTCGCCGGTGCTGGTGCTTAATCTCAACTACGTCCCGGTCAATGTCTCGACGGTGCGCCGGGCCGTCATCCTGCTCAGCAAAGGCAAGGCGGAGTTGCTGGAGAACTACCGGGGAGAGATTCGCTCCGTTTCGGCCGTCATCGAAGCCCCTTCAATTATCCGCTTGGCTTATCTGGTCAAGCGGCCTTTTGCTCCGCGCAAACTGTCCAAGAAGGAAATCTTTCTGCGGGACCAATACACCTGCCAGTATTGCGGAAAGAAGACGCCGGAGTTGACGTTGGACCACGTGGTGCCGCGACGGCAGCGGGGGGAGCATACTTGGGAAAACGTGGTAGCGGCGTGCAGCCGGTGCAACTGGCACAAGGCGGGGCGGACACCGGCCGAGGCTAATATGCGGCTCAAGACGGAACCGCGGGTTCCCCAACCCAACCCCTATCGCATTCTCCAGAACCGCGCCATTCTGGACGAATGGCGGCCCTACCTACCTTGGCGGGAGGAGACGGGGAAAATTAACCCGGATTTACCGGATCTGGGGATACGGAGTTGAAGGCTGGCGCCGACGGACATTTCCGGCTAACCCGGGTTTGACGTTTGACGCCTCCCGGATGGCCGCGAAAATCAAGGCTTATCTTGCCGGTTGTCGCTGCCCCCGTCGTTGTTGCCGTTGCTCAGGCGAGGCGGCGGCGGCGCGTCTCCCGGCAGACTGCCTTTGACTTCCTTGTACCAGTCCAGCCATGCTTGCTGTTGCTGGGTGCGACCTTCTTCTTGACCTTCTTCCCGGCCCTCTTCCCGCCCCTCTTCCCGGCCTTCTTCCCGGTTCTTAATAGCTGCCTGCTCTACCTGACGCTGATTAGCCCGCAGAGTGAATATCATAAATACGACCTCCACGTTAAGTTGAACGGCGATGATAGTCCAGGTAAAAACGCCGATGGCATTGCCGCCGGCGCCGTACCATAGGTCAAGCCACCAGGGTTGACCGGGAGTTGCCAAGGAGTGCAAATAAGGAGCGCCAGCGGAATATACGCAATAGAGCACCCACGCCGCTACGATTAAGGGCTTGGGCAGGGCCGGCACCCAGAACCACCAGGTCATTCGATTGTCTTGCATTTATTTATCCATTTAGCCTACTTATTTTACCATTTTCCGGCTAATCGATGAAGAGCGGGTTAATTGCGATTCCGGCTTCAAGGCCTTTAGCTCTGGTTCCCGGAGGGGGAGGGCGGCAGGTTAAGCAGCAGCGCCTCCAAGGCCAGACGCGCGTTGGCGTTGGCGTCCAGGGCCGCCAGCGTGCGGTTCAAATCTTTGATGAAAGCTACCACCTGGGCAGTGGTGAGCCCGGTAGCTTGCAGGCGCAGGGGCATAATCCGGTCGGCGTGGTGGACGTATTCCTCGACGCCTTCCTTAACCAGCAGCAGGTCGCGCCACCAGCGCAGCCAAAGGTAAAGCAGTTCTCGGGCGGCGTCCCGTTCTCGGTTAAAGCGGGTCGCCAGTTCGGCGGCATAGTCAAACCGGGCGTCGAGGCCGCCGTTGCAAACCTCCAGGAGCCGTTCCAGGTCGGCGTCTCGCTGCTCCAGGATTTGCGGGTCTTGCCGGACGTTGACCGCTTGGCCCAGGCAGCCTCGGGACCAGCGGGCCAACTGTTCCGCCAAGGCCGGGGAGGTGTCATACTCGTTTACCAGCTTATGCTCCAGTTCCGCCTTGGCTACCGGTTTCAGGTAGAGGAGGCTGCAACGGGAGCGAATAGTAGGCAGCAGGGCATCCTCGCTGACGGTCAGCAGCAGTAACAGGGCATCGTCGGGGGGTTCCTCCAGGGTTTTGAGCAGGGCGTTGGCCGCCGCCGTATTCAACGACTCCGACCCGTCGATAATGATAACCTTGCGGGAACCTTCGTAGGGGGTTAGGTTGAGAAAGGACTCAATTTCTCGCACCTGGTCAATGCGGATGTCCCGGCGGGCCGGGCCTTCGTCTTCGCCGGAGCCAACGCCCACCACTTTCACGTCGGCGTGGATGCCCTGGGCGATGCGGCGGCACTGGCGGCATTCGCCGCAGGGGGCATTGCCAGCGGCGGCGGGCGGGCGGCTCAAGCAGTTGACCGCTTGGGCCAGGGCGAGGGCGAGGGACATTTTACCCATGTGGGGCGGGCCGACCAGCAGGTAGGCGTGGGCCAGCCGCCCGGTTTTTAGCCCGGCCTCCCACTGACGCAGGATATGGTCTTGGCCGTAAACCGGCCACATTCTCAATGCTTCCCCGCGGCGCAATACTCCCCTTCCAGTCATTCCTGCTGGGGCCGGCGGAACGGCGTTGGCCTGGAACCGTTGAACTCCGTTATCATCGAACGTCGCACTGCATCATATCGGCGTAGCTTTCCCGGCGGCGAATTAGCCGGCTCTGACCGTCTTGTACCAGCACGATGGGCGGGCGCGGGTTCAGGTTGTAATTGCTGGCCATGGAAGGGCAGTAGGCGCCGGCGGCGGGGATGGCGATGAGGTCTCCCGGCTCGGCGACCGGCAGCATTATATCGGATGCCAGCACGTCGCCGGATTCGCAATACTTGCCAGCAATGGTAACTTGCTCGGTGTCGGCGCGGTTGACCTTGCCGGCCGATACTACCTCATAGGCGGCCTGGTACAGGGCGGGGCGGATATTGTCGCCCATGCCGCCGTCCACGCTGACGTATTTGCGCACTCCGGGGATGTCCTTGATGGCGCCGATGCGATACAGGGCCACCCCGGCCGGGCCGATGATGGAGCGGCCGGGCTCAATCAGCAGGGTGGGGATCGCCAGGCCCAGTTCGGCGCAGGTGGACTGCAGCGCGCCGACGATGGTTTCGGCGTAGTCGGCGATGGCGGGCGGCTGCTGCTCCCGGGTGTAGGCGATGGCAAAGCCTCCGCCGGGGCTGAATTCCTGCAAATCGAGGCCCTCTTCCCGGAAAGGGGCGGCGAACCGCAGGACCAGGTCGGTGGCGGCGGCGTAGGGTTCCAGCTCAAAGATGGGCGAACCCAGGTGAAAGTGCAGCCCCCGCAGGTTTAGGTGGGCGGCGGCCAGGGCTTGGCGGATGGCGGCGGCGGCGGCGCCGGTCTGGATCGAAAAGCCGAATTTGGAGTCGATGATGCCGGTGGTGGTGTAGGCGTGGGTGTGGGGGTCGATGCCGGGCGATACCCGGATGAGGATGTCTTGCGTCCGTCCGGCGGCGGCGGCGATGCGGTTGAGCAGTTCCAGTTCGTGAAAGCTGTCCACCACCACTCGGCCGATGCCCTGCTCCAGGGCGTAAGCCAGTTCGTCGGGAGTTTTGTTGTTGCCGTGGAAATAGACCTGGTCCAGGGGAAAGCCGGCGGCGGCGGCCACCGCCAGTTCACCGCCGGACACTACGTCTAATCCCAGTCCTTCTTCCTGGAGGATTTGGGCCAGGGCCGGGTTGATGTACGCCTTGGCGGCGTACAGCGCGCGGGCGCCGGGGCAGCGCCGCTCGAACTCCTGGAGGTAGCTGCGGCAGCGGTTTCGCAGGGTAGCCTCATCGAGCACGTAGACTGGCGTGCCATACTGGGCGGCTAAATCGAGGGCGTTGCAGCCGCCGATAACCAGGCAGCCTTGCGGGTCGATTTCGGCGGTATCGGGAAAGACGTTCTGGGGAAACATTTATTGTTAACCTCTTTTTGTTTGGCAAGGATGGGTTGACTTGGGGTATGATAGGCTGGGCGGGGGATGCAGCGCAAGGCGATTGACCGGGCGCGCCGGGCGAGTACGGCGGAGTATGACGTTTTGACTGTTCCAATTCATGGAGAAGGACTATTGGATTCATGCGCTCTGCGCATTCCGAAAAGGTTATAAGTTCCTTGACTACTACACTTTGGAGTAGAGTCTGGGCATGCTCTTCCGAGGTGGTTTAGGTCAACGACGACGATGGTCGTGTCGCGAATCCTTCAGCGACCGCTTTCTGGCTCTATCAGAGGGAGAAGATGGCTCCGAAGGGGTATTTCCCGGATGTTTCATCGATGCCAATTTTTTGGTTTTATTCGTAGGGGGCCGGTAAGGTCGGGATTGGATTTGCAAACGTAGACGGCGGGGCGGATACTCCGGCGGTGATTAGGACGTTCGGCGTGGCCGGTTTAGCCGGCCACGCTAACCGGACAAGCCAAGCAGCCAGCAATTTTGACTATATCCCTCAACTTGGCTAGAATGCCTCCGCTAGCGTCGGTAGTACTTCATCACGGGGTTCTCGCAACTTAAGCGTAGCGGTCGGGAGCCTCAGGGAGCGGAGCAATGAATATCTTGCGGCAGTTTCAGCAAAGAGGCAACCCGGATGCGTCTAATGGTCGGGGGCCGGCCCGGGGCTCGGAGAGAAGGGAGGAGATGGTATTACGATTCAACCCGATCCCGTGCCTCGAAGGCATAACCTGGATTGAAGACGACTGCCTGCACAAATCCGGCAGCGATACGGAGCAGTCTTTCCGTTTGTCGCTCAAGGAAATCCACTCCATTTATGCGGAATGGGTATTTCAGAAGGAGAACCCGCACCATGCGCAGACTTCGTTGGGGGTGTACGGGACTTCGGGCAGTATCACGTCCTATTTCGGCCCGATTCAGTATGCTGGAATGATCGGCTTAACTGGCTATCTCCACCGGGTATTCACCCGGGAGGAGTACCCGGGATTGGAGGTTGGGCCGGAAGAGGTTTCGGACGCCCTCGGCCCTTATCCGTACCGGGAAGGGTTAATCTGGACGGATTTGGACTTTCTGTCGGTGGGGCCGTCGGTAACCCCCCAAGCCACGCGCGTACCCATTGCTACTATCCGCAGCGTGGTAGCGCGGTGGGAACGGCGCTATACGAATGAAAACCTAATCAACTTGATGATTCACAGCAACTTGGGCGGTTCAATCAACGCTTACTTTAATGCCAAGCAAGCGCTCGGCCTGTTTCTGGTGGTGAATCATATTAACCGGCTGCGCACCGGTTCCGTCGAGTAATTTGAGCTGGCCTGGCCGTTGGTTACTAAAGAGTTATTAAAGATTTTCTTTAATAACCGACGACGTTCTAAAATTTCTTGTAATAGTTAGGCGCCGGTGGGCTTACAAGTTTCGGTTTAGAATGTCCAGGAAAGGTTTATACCGGTAAACCTTGTTTCGGGGGCGTTGGGTGAGTTCTTCCAAAATGCCGATATTCTCAAAGCTATGCGCCAGGTTATTAGCGGTAACGTAAGAAACATTGAGCATACTAGCTAAGTCGGCCACAGTGACCACCGGCTTTTGGTAGAGCGCATCAAGCAGGGTTAGGGCGTTTCTCCCTCCGACCCTCCGGTTGACAAGTTGACGGTGTTCTTCCCGAATTGCGATTATCCTGCGGGCGGTTTCCGTGGCCTCTTGGGAGATTTGGCCGACGCCTTTCAGAAAGAACTTTAGCCAGCCTTCCCAATCCCCACCGCTACTGATTCCATAGAGCCGGTCATAGTATTCGTCCTGATTTTGTTTGAAGTAGGCGCTGAGGTAAAGCAGGGAACGGGTCAGCGCCTTCCGCTGGCATAAAAGGAAAGTAATCAATAGCCGTCCCAACCGGCCATTGCCGTCGAGGAAGGGGTGAATCATCTCGAACTGCCCGTGGGCCAGCCCGCATTTTATTAAAACGGGCGTGGGTGAGTCCGAGTTCAGGTAAAACTCCAGATCGCTCATTGCCAAGGTCATTTCATCCGGGGGAGGCGGGATGTAGGTTGCAGTGTTGAGCGCGCTACCGGGTTTGCCGATCCAGTTCTGCGATGGGCGAAACTCCCCCGGCGACCTTTCTTGACCTCGGACGCCTTGCATCAGGATGCCGTGGATTTCTCGAAGCAACCGATTGCACAGCGGCAACTCATCAAGCCGCTCTAACCCGGTGTTCAAGGCTTTGACCTAGTTGAAGGTTTCCAACACGTCGTTTGGTAACTGGCGATGGCCTACGTTGGCTTCGTATTCCAGAATATCGGTCAGAGAGGCTTGAGTCCCTTCAATTTGAGAACTCAACACTGCCTCTTTGCGTACATACATACGTACAAACAGGTCAGGGTTGGGCAGCGTATCCGCTATGCCGTCCAGCCGGCCCAAGGATTGATCGGCAACGGAAAGCAGCCGCAGCATTTCCGCGTCCAGATTCAGGGACGGCTCCGGCGGCAAAGGGTTAGGAATAAAAGCCCGGTAGTCGGCGGGTTGTTGGATATACTGTCCGCTACGGTGAGCCATAAGCTAGTCCTTTGTCGACCGCTTAATCCTTTCCAGCCGGTAAAGATTGAGAGTTAGGATGCAGAAGGCGACTTTTCGGCTACAAGGTAATTTACTCCGAGTTTCCGTTGTTATTACAAAAAAGGGCGAAAAATTATAGCTATTTTTCGTTTGCTACAATTTTTTGTAATAAGGGAGCTTACTTGCTACCCTACGGCTGGCCTACTGCGTCGGCGACCTTGAGTTCCTGCATTAGGTTGGTTAGGCTGTTCCAGGTTTCGTCCTCGATGTAGATGCCTTCTTTTCGGCGTTTCAGTTCGGTGTTGTATTCCATTTCGCCCGGGTAAAGCACCTCGGTGAAGCCGACGGCCGGGGGCGAGGTTTTGATAAACTCGACGAATTCTCGCATCTCCCGCTTGAAGTCGGCCAGGGGACGGAAATGTTCTACGTTGTAAACGGAGATGAAGACGCCGTCGTTGTGGCGGGCCTGGGGGTCGATGCCAAAGCCCAGACCGGTGAGCAGGCCGGAGAACATCTCGACCATGAAGGATAGGCCGTAGCCTTTGTGTCCCTGGTCGGCGCCTACGGGCAGGATGGCGCCGCCGGCGAAGTAGTCGTTGGGGTCGGTGGTGGGGTTGCCGTCTTTGTCCACAATCCAGCCCAGGGGTACTGGTTCGTTGCGGCTGCGCTGGAGGTTTATCTTGCCCATGGCCACTGCGCTGGTGGCCATATCCAGCAGCACTGGGCCGGCCAGGTCGCTGGGCACGCCGATGGATATGGGGTTGGTGCCAAGGCGCCGGGCCAGGCCGCCAAAGGGGGCGGCGTTCTTGGGGCCGGCGCCGGAGTCGGCGGTTACCAGGCCGATCATCCCTTCGTTGATGGCCATGGCGGGGTAGTCGCCCACCCGTCCGACGTGGCTTTGGTGGTGGATGGTCAGGGCGGCGACGCCGTGTTGTTTGGCCTTGTCGATGGCCAGCCGCATCGCCTTTTCGGTAACCACAAAGCCGAAGCCCCAGTTGCCGTTGATGACGGCGGTGTTGGGGGTTTCCCGCTCCACCACGAAGGGGGCGCCAGGGACGATGTGGCCCCGGTCGATGCGGCTGCAATACTCCGTAAGCTGGATGATGCCGTGGGAGTCGTGGCCGACCAGGTTGGATTTTATCTGGTGGGCGGCGACGGTTTCCGCCTCCTCTTCGGGCGTTCCTTTGGCGACGTAGATGTGGTAGGCGATTTTATGCAGGTATTGGTGGGGGAAGACGGGCATAGCGAACCTCCGGGGCGGGTTTGGGAGTGGCCGAGGGTAGTCGAGAGTTAGTCTATGGTCTGGGCCGAGAAAAGTCTATGGTTTATTGTTGAGGAGGGTCAGCGTAAAACACCGGAAAGGTCGGGGCCGGCGGGCCAAAGGGAAGGATGGTCGGGGCGGGCAGATTCGAACTGCCGACCTCCTGGTCCCAAACCAGGCGCCCTGCCGCTGGGCCACGCCCCGACAGTACCATTTACCTGATGCCTGACAACTTGATTACCCGATTACCCGGCTATCTGATTGCCCGACAGTTTCAGCTACCGGAGGGGTGGAAGGGCCGGGTTGCGGGAATTGAACCGGCTAAGCCGGTGGTATCCCTGGAGAGGGTCGAACTCTCATCTCTGGCTCCGGAGGCCAGCACTCTATCCGTTGAGCTACAGGGACCCGTTTGGCGGTTAGCGCGGTTAGCAAGGATAAGGATACCACGCCGGCCCTTGCTCTAACAAGTCGGTTGTTTCTTGGGTTATCCCGCCGGGGCGCCCCGGAGTTAGCTGGGGATGAAGCGCATAGACCGGGAGTTTATGCAGTGGCGGGCGTTGGCGGGGGTAAATCCTTCGCCGAAGAAGACGTGGCCCAGGTGTCCGCCGCAGTGGGCGCATTCAACTTCGGTGCGCATTCCGTCCGGGTCGGGCAGTTGGCGCACTGCCTCGGGGATTTCCCGGTCAAAGGCGGGCCAGCCGCAGTGGGCGTTAAATTTGTCGGCGGAGCGGTATAGTTCGGCGTCGCAGCGGCGGCAGAGATAGACGCCTTCGTCATAGAAGTCGTCATATTCCCCGGTAAAGGGCGGTTCGGTGCCTTTTTGCTCGATGATGTAGCGCTCCTCCGGCGATAGGGGGTTATAGCTAGGGGTAGGGTCTTGACTGCTCATAATCGCTCCTTTAGATGAGAGTTGGTGTTTAAGCTAGTCGTTGGCGGTCGCAGCGGCCGGCTGTTCGGTTTGGGCGCGCTTGGCTTGGCGGCGGAAGTTGCGGACGTCGGGACGGAACAGGTAAATCAGCAGGGCTATAACCAGGATGACGCTGGCGCCGAGGGCCACGGCCAAGGGGGCGCCCAGGTATTGGGCGATGAAGCCTCCTTGGGCCATTCCCAGGGGCCCCAGGCTCCAGGTGGCGCCGTACAGGCCCATTACCCGGCCGCGGATGCCGTCGGGCACCAGTTCTTGGAGCGTGCTCAAGCCGCCGACCAGGTATAGGGAGAAGTTGATGCCGGCGACAAAGAGGATCGCCATCGATGCCCAGTAAAGGGATTGCCAGGCGGCCAGGGCAAAGAGAATTAGGCAACCTCCGTAGAGCATTGCGCCGCCGAGGATTAGTTGGCCGAGGCGGCTGCCGGGTTTGAGGCTGCCGATGATCCAGTTGCCGGCCAGGGCGCCCACGCCGGACGCGCCCAGGAGGCCGCCCGCTTGTTCCGCGCTCACTTTCAGGGATTCTTCGGCGAGGACCGGCATTAGCAGGATGTAGGCCATACCGAACAGGCTGTTGCAAAAGGTGAGCAGCATGATATAGAGGAACAGGGGGTGGTTTCGCACGTAACGGAAGCTGTCGCCGATTTGCCGGATAACCTGGCCGGTGGCCGGGGCGCGGGGCCGGAGCCGGAGCTGGGAGATCACGATCGCCAGGACGTAGAAGGAGGCGGCGCTGAGGAACATAGAGGTTTCGATGCTTAGCCGGTCGATGACCAGGCCGGCCAGGGCGGGGGCCAGGATGCGCACTCCGTTCCAGACGACGGATTCCATGGCCACGGCGTTAACGATATGCGCTCGGTCTACTAGCCGGGGGAAGATGCTGGCGCGGCTGGGTTGGTCAAAGGCTTGGCCGACGCCGGCGATGAAGGCGGTTAGCAGGATGTGCCAGGGTTCGACCTGGCCTAGCAGGGTCAGGAGGGCTAGCAGGGTCACCACGGTGGCGGACATACTCTGGGCGCCGGCTACCAGGGCCCGGGGTTCCAGGCGGTCGGCCAGCACGCCGCCGAGCAGGTTGAGGGCCAGGGCCGGCAGGGCGAGCGCCATTCCCAGGTAGGCCAGGTAGAGGGGCTCGCCGGTAAGGTCGAACATCAGCCAGCCAAGGGTGAACTGGAACAACATTTGGTGCCCGGTTACCCCGGTGAGCAGGGCCAGCCAGTAGTAGCGGAACTGGCCGTAGCGCATCGACGAAGGCAGGAACCGGCTAAGTCCGGCGGCGGGCAAGATGTTATAGCGCATTAGGGTTACATTGTCCGGCAAAAGAGGGGTTTAGGCAATTGCTATCTGGCAGATTAGGCGGATTGAAGGGGTTTAGGCAAGGGCGGTCTGCCAGAGGGGTAGGTTGAAGGGGGGCGCGAACAATCGGGCCAATCGGGCCGGTTGTCAACCAAACGATGCCGCCAAATCCGCTACCGTCGTTCTTCCGGGCGGGGCCGGAGTCCAATGATGGTTGGCGCAAGAAATCAGGCCGGGGGGGGGTAGTACTCCTGGGTGCCGGGCGGGGCCGGAGTCCAATGATGGTTGGCGCAAGAAATCAGGCCGGGGGGGTAGTACTCCTGGGTGCCGGGCGGGGCCGGGGAATGACGGGGGATGATAACAGCGGTTTCCGGAGAGGTTCCAAGATGGGGGCCACTCTGATGGTCGGCAGCTATACCAGCTATACCGTAGGAGCGGCGACCGAAGCCAACCAGGATGATATCGAGATGGATGACGGGCATTTCTTTCTGCAGGCGGTAAGCCGCGGCGTCTGCCGGCGCCGGCCGGGGGAAAGGGGCGAGGCTGGGTTAAGGGCCGAAGGGAGTTGGGGTGAAAGCTGCGCTTCGGTCAGGCGCAACGGGAGCCGGGCCCGCTACTAGGGGTTTAGGTCGATGAGGTTATGGCGGTAGTCATTCCGGCTGACTCTGGGGGAGGCGGCGGGAGGGTAGAGGGGTAGGGGGCGGCCGTCGGCCCGGGCGGGGAGGCGGACAATGGACCGGGGTTATATCTCAGCATACCGAGCGGGCGGGTCGGCTTGGCGGCGGCGACTGCGTTATATCCCAGCATACCGAGCGTATGGATAACTCCCCGGCCAGGGCAGGGGGATGGTCGGCGCCGGCCGGGGTAGCGGCGGGAGGCTGGGCGGCGGGTCGGCCGCCGGCTGGGTCGGGGAGGATAGTTGAGCGCCAAGTCTTCATTGCCGAGGCGGCGGGTCAGCCGCCAGCTACGGCGGGGACGATGCTTATTTCGTCGCCGGCGGCGGCGGCGGTGTCCAGGCCTTCCAGGAAGCGGACGTCTTCGCCGTTGAGATAGATGTTTACGAAGTAGCGCAATTCCCCGTTCTCGTCAATCAGTCGTTCCTTGAAACCGGGGTAGGATGTTTCCAGGTTCTCGATCAGCTCGGAGAGGCGGGACTCTTGCAGTTCCACCTTGTCTTGTCCATTGGTCATACGGCGCAGGGGCGTGGGGATACGAACCATGACCGGCATCTGGGGGCTCCTCCTTTATTGTCGATTAGTTATTTATTAGCTTATCGGTTGACTGTGGCCGCTTCGGTATCGGCCGGCGGCTCCAGCCGGTCTGGCAGAGCGGCTATATCGGAAAGTTTTTCGGCGGTGCGTTCAGAGATTAAGAGCCGCTTGCGGGTATATCGGGTTCTATAGGCGACATTTAGTCCTTCGGGTTCACTTTTTGCCTTTGTCCTTCCGGCGGTCTAGCCCTGGATTACATCCCCGCTTACTGGGTCAACGCGCACTCCGGTGGAACTGACCCATTGCAGGCCGCGTTCAATTTCCTCTTTCTCGCCGTCCAGTTCCAGCACCACCCAGCCGATAGCCTCGCCGACGTGGGCGCGGCGGATGTTAGTGACCAGGTGAAAGTCGCGGCCTAGCCGATAGATTATCGGCTCTTTGACCAGTTCGCCCTCAAAGGTGAACTTTACCCGCTGCCTGCCCATTTTATTCCTCAATTACGAACTTGGAACCGCTAGTTGGGGTTATCCGTATTTAACTCCCGATTCCTAATGCGTAATTCCCAGCGGCCGGCCGTTCAGCGCCTCCTCGAAGGAGCTCATAGTGGGTCGTACCATGAGGGGGTTGACCACGTCTTCCACCGCTTCCTGGGTTTTCAGGCCGTTGCCGGTGATGTAGACAACGGTAAGTTCGTTGGGCTGGATGGCGCCGCTTTCGGCCAAGCGTTTCAAGCCGGATATGGTTACGCCGCCGGCGGTTTCGGTGAAGATGCCTTCGGTTTCGGCCAGCAGCTTGATGCCGGCGACTACTTGAGATTCCGGCACGGCGTAGGCGCTGCCGCCGGATTCTTTGATGACGCGCAGGGCGTAGATGCCGTCGGCGGGGTTGCCGATGGCGAGGGATTTGGCGATGCTGTCTGGGCGTACGGGGCGCACTTGGGTTTGACCGGCGGTCCAGGCGTTGACGATGGGAGCGCAGCCTTCGGCTTGGGTCATGTGCATCCGGGTGGTGATCGCCGGGTGGTGGACGGTGTTCTGGTCGGGGCCGAAGGTGAGGGGCGGCGTCCCTTCCAGCAGGCCGAGGCAGGCCAGTTCGTTAAAGCCTTTCCAGATTTTGGTGAACATGGCGCCGGAGGCGGAGGGGATGACCACGTGGTCGGGGATGCGCCAGCCCAGTTGTTCCGCCACTTCGTAGCCGAGGGTTTTGCTGCCTTCGGCGTAGTAGGGGCGCATATTGATGTTGACGAAGGCCCAGGGATAGTTGTCGCCCACCTCGCTGCATAGGCGGTTGACTTCGTCATAGGTGCCGTTTACCGCCACCATGGTGGGGCCGTAAACGGCGGCGCCGATGACTTTGCCGCGTTCCAGGTCGGAGGGGATGAACACTACGGAGCGGATGCCGGCGCGGGCGGCGTGGGCGGCTACGCTACAGGCCAAGTTGCCGGTAGAGGCGCAGGCGATGGTCTCGAAGCCGAACTCTACCGCCTTGGTGGCGGCCACGGATACTACTCGGTCTTTGAAGGAGTAGGAGGGGTTGACGCTGTCGTTCTTGATGTACAGGTTGTTCAGCCCCAGGAGTTTGCCGAGGTTTTTTGCTTTAATCAGGGGGGTATAGCCGGCCATGATGTCCACCGGCGCATCGCCGTTGGCTGGCAGCAGGTCCTGATAGCGCCAGATACTGAGGGGGCCGGCGGCGATGCGGTCTCGGCTGACCACCTCGGCGATGGCGGCGTAGTCGTAAACGACCTCCAGCGGCCCGAAGCAAAAATCACAAACGTTGAGGGCTTCAGCCGGGTATTCTCGGCTGCATTCGCGGCACCTCAATCCACTTACGAAAGCCAATGTCGCCAATACCTCCAGTTAGGGGCAGTTACGGGTAGGTCGTCTGTCCCGGCAACCCATTCGTCCCGGCAAGGCAACGCGGATTGGCTGGCCGATGGCGCCCAAGAGCCGGCGCCGGACGGGACGGAACCGGGCAGGCCCCGGCTAGACTTGATGATACTATCAAAGCCCTTATTAAGTTGTCAACTTGAGCGGATAGCGGCGCCGGCGCCTTTTTCTTCTTACGCTTCTTTGAGGGAGCGGCGAGGGTGGACGAGATGGCGACAGGGGTCGGATTTTGGTTTCTTACGGTCAAACGGTTATCTTTGGGGTTTCGGCGGGAGCGGGGGCGGTTTGTCCCGGGGTTCCTGCTGGTGTTATACTGGTTAGTGAAAATTATCACCAAAGGATGAGCTCTACTGTAATTTATGGATGCAGTTATCTTGGAGTTGGGGCTGCCCTTATCCCTGTTTTCCGCCGGGGGTTCGGGGGAGCACGGAATAAACTCGCTAATTATCCGGTTGCTGATTCAAGTGGCGATTATTCTCTTTGCGGCCAAGGTGGCCGGGGAACTGGCGGCGCGGTTTCTTAAACTGCCGGCGGTGCTGGCCGAGTTGGGCGTTGGCGTCCTCATTGGCCCCTTTGCGCTGGGCGGCTTGAGCTTGACGGTGGCCGGTTTCACTTTGGGGCCGCTCTTTCCCTTGCCCTTGACCGAGGGCGAGCCGGCGGCCATTCCGGTCAGCAATGAGCTGTATGCGCTGGCCCAAATCGGCTCCATCGTTCTGCTGTTCGCCATCGGGCTGGAGACGAATCTGCGGCAGTTTTTGCGCTACGCCGGCCCGGCTACCGCGGTCGCCCTGGGCGGGGTAGTAGTTCCGTTTGTTTTGGGCGTTGGCGCTACGGTGCTGCTGGGCTTTGCCGGAGCGGACGGCTGGCTGTCGCCGGAGGCCCTGTTTATGGGGGCCATTATGACGGCTACTTCGGTGGGGATTACGGCCCGGGTGCTGGCGGACCTGAACCGCTTGGACCAGCCGGAGGGAGTTACTATTATCGCCGCCGCCGTGGTGGATGATGTGCTGGGCATTTTGGTGCTGACGGTGGTGGTGGGCATCAGCGCCGCCGGAACTTTTTCCCTGGGCAATTTGGGCTGGATTAGCTTTAAGGCCATCGGATTCTGGCTGGGGTTGACCGCCATTGGCATCCTGGTGGCTCCCTACATCGAGAAATTCCTCGACAAGTTCCGCACTACCGGGGCTTTGCTGGCGCTGCCCTTGGCGTTGGCTCTGCTGGCGGCGGGTTTGGCGGAGGTGTTTGGCCTGGCCTTTATTATTGGCGCTTTTTCAATTGGTTTGGCGCTGTCCACCACCCGCTTGGGGCATCTGGTGGAAGAGTCGATGACTGGAATAACCGACTTTTTGGTGCCGGTGTTTTTTGTGGTGATGGGGATGCTGGTGGATGTGAGCTCGATGCAGAATGGCATCGTCTTTGGGCTGGTAATTTCGGTGTTGGCGATAGTTTCCAAGGTGCTGGGTTCCGGCATTCCGGCGCGGCTCAGCGGATTCAACCTGCGGGGCAGCGCCCGGGTTGGGGTGGGGATGATGCCCCGAGGCGAGGTAGCGCTGATTATCGCCGGCATCGGCCTGGCTCAGGGCATTATCGGGCAAGACCTGTTTGGCGTCAGCATAATGATGACCGTGTTGACGACGTTGATTGCGCCGATGGTTCTGGTTCCCTTGTTCAGCAAGGGCGGCAGCGGTATGAGCCGGCTGGAATAGGACGGGGCGGAGGATACGGCGGCCGTTGCATCGCATCGCGTAGGCAATGATGGTTTGTTTGGCCGCGAAGGGAGCGAAGGGCACGAGTAGGGAAGCCGGAGTTGGGGGTTTTCCGGCGTAATGGCAACCCGTAATTCCGGTTAAACTCAGTAAGGGCGAAGGAGAGATAAGCGTTATGATTGGCGTTCTGACGCATCATTGGGCCAAGGCGGACAAGATCGACGAGGCGAAAAGGCTGCTGGAGGGCAATGGCTTGGCGCAGAGCAAGGCTCCGGGGTTCGGCAGCCGGGAAACCCTTTTTTCGCTGGCCGAGCCGGCCAAGATTACTACCTTGGTGACTTGGGACAGCGAGGAGATATATGACGGTTGGCGGGCCAGCCCGGAGCGTTCTGTGGCAATGGCCGGGGCTGAGGAGTTGTGGGCGCAGCCGCCGCAGTCGGAACGGTTTGAGGTGGCGTAACGTAAGCCAGGGTAAGCCCGGCGGGTTAACCGCGAAGGGAGCGAATAGGCGCGAAGGGGGTTTTTGACGCCAGCTGGCGGGGGCATTAATTTCTGATTTCGGAAGGAGAACCGGCCGGGGGGGATTCCCTCCGGCCGGTTCGGCATCTACATCTACATCCATTGGGCGAATAGTTGGCGGGGTTGGGTTTTAGTCGGCGGGGGCGGGGGCGGCCTGCCGGTTTTGCACTAGATCGGCGGTGCAGGCCGATGCGCTGAGCAGGCCCCAGCGAACCATCCAGTTATAGGTATCCTCGACGATTTCCGGCGGGTAGTAGGTGTCTTTGGTGTAACGGAGGCGGGGCAGGTGGAAATCTTCGGGGGAGATGCCGCCATACTGGGCGGCCACCGGCGCAAAGTCGGGGGCGTTAATCATATAGTGGAGGTGTTTTCGCTTGTCGGCGTTGAACAGGTCAATCGCCCGGCTCACGGCTCGGTTGATGGCGGCGAAGGTTTCGGCGTCCATATCGTCGCTGGCGTTTTCGGCGCCGAGGTAGTGGCCTTCGGCCAGGGATTTGCAGCCGATTTTTTCGCCGAGGGAAATCCAGGGTTCCATCACTACGCAGGCGTCGGCCTCGCCGTTCAGCATCGCTTCGAAGCGGCGGCGGGGAGAACCGAAGGATACGAGCTGGATTTTCTCGTTGGGGAGGTAGCCTTCCAGCAGGCGGAGGGAAACGTAGTGGGCGGCGGCGTGGAAGGATACGGCAACTGGGCGGTTGCCTAGGGTTCCCGGGTAGTTATGGGGGGAATCGGGGCGCACCATCAAAGATTGGCTCATCACGGCGGCGCGCAGGGCGATTATTTTGGTGTCTTCGCGCTGGCTTTCATAGGCCCGACGGACCTGGCCTTCTTCTCAAGCGCGGTAGATAGAGACCATGTTTTGTTCGTAAGGGACATGGCCCAGAATCGGGTTGACATCGTCCGGATTATGGGTTACCCGGTTTTCCCGGTCGCCCTGGGCCGGCACAAATTGCATATCGATGCCTTCTTCTTCGAACAGGCCGTAATCTTTGGCGATCAGCCAGGGTATGCTGAACACGATTCCGCTGATTTCGCTGACTACTTTTTTCATAGCGCCTTACACTCCCGGCGAGATTTTAGGTAGGGAACGGGGGCGGGGACCGGTTTTGCCATAAATTTGCTGTATTGTAATGCTCGCAAAGGGATAAATCAATCCGGCGGCGCGGGGGTTGGTTAAGCGTGAATAGACCCTTTTGGGCCGGGGCTGGCGGGGCTTGACTGTAAGGTTGGTTAACCACAAATAGCGCGAATAGGGGAGCTGGTTGCCGACAAACCCTTGATTTGCGCAGCTTATCTGGGGAGCGAGGAGGTATTGACGCTTAGGAGGAAGTGGAGGTGCATTTCGAAGATTAGGCTGACCAGCAAGCGGCCAGCCGCCGGTTCTATCGTCGGGAGTATTCGGTTATAGTTCAAGGGTGAACTTGGGGATGGCGCTGGATATAGGATAGTAGAGGACAGTAGGTGGCTTTATATCACAATAACGTAAGCAGGATGTTGGTATTTGGATTTGTGGGTTTCCTGACGCTGGCCTGGTCGTTGGTCTGGGTTTGGGGCAGGGCGGCGCTGGAGGCTTTCGCTGACGACGAAAAGAAGTAGGCGCCAGCAGAGTCGGAAGAGGCGCCGGCCAAATACCCTAACCTTGGTTCCGCCTTGAACCGAGCCGTGGCTCAGTATGAAGCGGGGCGAGGGTCGGAGGGGGAAAGCGCCGACGGCTCGCCAATTCACCAAGTTAATCCGGTGGCGATTACCTTTTACTTGACTGAAAGCGTTGAAGAGTTGCGGCAGTTTCTGAATGCCCGTGGGGGCGCCCTTTGCCCGATTGGGTTGAGTCGGAGAATATCAGCAGTTTCTGAATGCCCGTGGGGGCGCCCCGCGGAACGTGGGGGAGGATGGTACCGCCGGGCCGACTTTTTGGCCCTCTTTGGGCGCCCCGCGGAACGTGGGGGAGGATTACCTGAAGGCCTAGGTGCCGGTGTCGTTGTTGGGCGAGGCTTCGGAGCGGCCCGGCGTTATCCGGGCGCGGGAAATTGTTGACAGCCAAACCGAGGATGCGCTGCTGGAGTCGGAAATAGCAACGACCATAGCATGGAGCGCATCGTCGACGAGTACATCAGCGACGAGCACGGCACGGACACGTCGGGACACCGCGACGAGCGCATCAGCGACGAGTACGACAGAGAGCACGGCACGGACACGTCGCGGAACCAGCCAGGCGTCTCCCGTCGTGGCGGGCTTGGGGCTGGTCCCAGCTTCGGATTGTCTGACCGGCTGGGGGGAAGGGACGGCTGAAAGGTCAAGAGCGGACGAGAGTTGCGTTTCGGCTAACGGACAGGGAACTCTGCCCGCTTTTAGGGATTTAGCCTCGTGGCGGATACGGAAGTAGTCATCGACCTTGCTTTCGACACTGACGACTTCCGGTACCGGCTGAAGGGCGAAGGGAAGGGAAGGGCGGTGGTAGGTAGTAATGATGACGACCCGGCCGGGGGAACCGACTCTCGGCGGGCGCTGGAATCGCTGCCGGCGGGCAGCTACACCATTGAGGCGACGACCTAGGCCAGCGGGGAGACCAGTTACCGATGATGATATGGACGCACTAATGAATGCGACGACCTAGGCCAGCGGGGAGACCAGGGAGTTTGCTTTGGAGGCGAGAGCTGGCGGCGAGGCGTAAAGCGCGCCGGCAGCGGCGACGGTCAGCCCGGTCGTTAGCAACGGTTATAAGCCAGCCCCGGCGGAAAGGCAATTCCGCCGGGGCTGGCTTTTGGTTAGCGGCGTTCGCTATTAGCGATCGGGATCTGACTGGTTAAGCTACGATGGCGACGCCTTGGCCTACGGCGGTGGCGTCGCCGTTCTGGTTGTGGCACTGGACTTGCACGGTTACCTGGGTTCCCTGGGCCACAGGGTCTCGCTGGATAACGGAGCCGGATATGGTGATAGTGTCGCCGTCCTTGACCGGACGGAGGAATTTGAGGTTGACGCTGCCGGTGTGGTTGAAGGCTTCGGGGCCGAAGAACTGGCGCAGGGCTTCAGCGGCGAAGGTTATAGACATTCGGCCGGAGGCGATGGGGTAGGCGGTGCCCAGGCGCTGGGCGGCCAGCTCCGGGTCGTTATGGATGTTTTGCCGGTCCAAGATACCACAGGATTCGAACTGGTCGATGCTGGCTTGGGTGATGGACTTGGTCAGCGTGGGGATGGTTAGGTTGTCGGGGTTGTCTATGCTTGAGAGAGCCATTTTTTTCCCACCTCGTCGGGTTTTTTCATCTGGTAGGTACGCAGTTTTTCGAGCAGGCGGCCGTCCTCGTCCTGGGCGGTGGCCTCGATGACCATATAGGGCTTGTCGCGGCGGAGATATTTGTCGTGGATGCGGCCGGTGACGATTATGCGCTTGCCGGGGATGGGGGGATTGAAGAATTCCACTTCGTTGCCGGCGTTCACGCCGCCGGTCTGGTCGTCGTAAACCAGGTTGAAGGCGGTGGCGTCGTGCTTGACGGCCAGGGTGGGGAAGGAAGCGTCCGGGTCCTGCACCGAGGCGCGGAAGGCGTCGAGCATTTCCTGGGTCAGCACGTATTCGTAGGAGCCCAGCTCCTCGCCAATCTCGATAGCGTCATAGTTGAAGGGTTTCAACGGTTCATCAGCCATAAGCCCAAACTCCTCAGTTTCTTGGGGATCGTAATCTTGGCGACCCCAATACCTTAATGGGGTTGCGTTGCGTTACGTTGCAAGGTAATTATAGCGGGAAACGGGATAGGGTCAAGGCAGGCGCCGGGGGTATAGTTTCGGGGTTTCAGCCGGCGCCGGAAGGAGGGTAGGGGCGGGTTGATGTTGAGGCTGTCGCCCTTTTCTTATGGTCGCTGGTATAGTAGATTAGGTATATTATGTTGAACGACGCTCCCGGGTCTTCGGACGCAAAGCCGCGGCTTACTCCCCGGATAATGGCCTCTTTCCGTCCCTATAGGCGGCAGATAACGCTGGTGGGGCTGCTGATTGGGGTTACGGCCGGGCTGGGCGTGGTCAACCCGATGTTGATTCAGGTGGTGTTTGATTCGGCTCTCTTTGCGGAGGGGGGGCCGGATCTGGATTTGCTTTGGCGGCTGGGCGGGATAATGGCCGGCATTACGGTGGTTACCGGCGGCTTGGGCATTGTTCAGACCTACTTGACTAATCAGGTAGGGCAGTGGGTAATGCGGGACCTGCGGAATACCTTGTATCGGCACTTGCAAAGCCTGTCCCTGGGGTTCTTCACCGGCGTTCGCACCGGCGAAATCCAGTCCCGGGTGACCAACGATGTGGGCGGCGTGCAGCGGGTCGTAACCAACACGGTTTCGGATGTGCTGTCTAACTGCGTCATCCTAATCAGCACTCTGATTGCGATGCTGGCGCTGTCCTGGGAGTTGACCATCGTGGCGGCGGGGACGGCGCCGGTGTTTTTCTTGCTCAGCAAAATGGTGGGAGCGCGGCGGCGGGCGGTGGCGACGGAAACGCAGCAATCGACCGCCGAGGTAACCGCCATAACCCAGGAGACGCTTTCGATTTCCGGCATTATGCTGGCCAAGCTGTTCGGGAGGCAGGGGCGGGAGATTGAGCGTTTCCGCCAGGAAAATCAGAAACTCTCCGACCTAGTAATCCGGCAGCAGATGACCGGGCAGTCCTTCTTTACCTTGATGCAGATATTTTTTTCCTTGTCGCCGGTGGTGATCTATTTGCTGGCCGGTTATTTGCTGGCTGGCGGCGGGGCCAGCGGCGTGTCGGCGGGGACTATCGTGGCCTTTACCACTTTGCAAAGCCGGCTTTATTTTCCCATTGGGCGGCTGCTGGAGGTGTCGGTGGAATTGCAGGCGTCGCTGGCTTTGTTCGAGCGGATTTTCGGTTATCTGGATATCCCGCCGGAGATTGTGGATGCGCCGGATGCGCTGGAACTGGCTCCGGAGCGGGTGGCCGGGGCTATCCGGTTTGATTCGGTGCGGGTCAACTACGCGGCTCACCGGGAGGCGCGGAGCCCGGGGGAAGCGGCGGGAATGTCGGAACCCGGAGCCGTTGCCGCCGCTGATGATGATGGAAACGACGAAAATGCGCGCGAGCCGGGGCCTCGCTGGGCGCTGGACGGGGTGAGTTTTGATATTCGGCCGGGGCAGTTGGCGGCTTTTGTCGGTCCGAGCGGGGCTGGCAAGACCACGATTTCCTACCTGATACCGCGGCTGTATGACGCCACTGAGGGCAGTATCAGCATTGATGGGGTGGATGTGCGGCGGATTAAGCTGACTTCGCTGGCCGGGCTGGTGGGCTATGTGACCCAAGAGAGTTATCTGTTCCACGCTACGATCCGCGACAACATTCGGTATGGCGACCCGCAAGCGGGGCAGGAGGAAGTTGAGGCGGCGGCGAGGGCGGCGTATATTCATGACCGCATCCTGGAGTTTCCCGAGGGCTATGATACGGTGGTGGGGGAGCGGGGTTACCGGCTGTCTGGCGGGGAGCGGCAACGGCTGTCTATCGCCCGGGTGATTCTGCATCAACCGCGGTTGCTGATTCTGGACGAGGCTACCTCGGCGCTGGACACGGCCAGCGAGCGTTATGTGCAGTCGGCGCTGGAGCCGCTGATGCGCGGCCGGACCACTGTCGCGATTGCGCATCGGTTGTCTACCATAGTCGCCGCCGATGTTATCTATGTGGTTGACCGGGGGCGGATTGTGGAATACGGCGCCCATACCGAACTGCTGGCCCGCAGCGGTCTATACGCTCATTTGTATGAGGAGCAGTTCGAGGGGGGGCGCGTGGAGTGCTATTGTGAGGACGGGGTGGTGCTGACCGACGGCAACATCGTCTATTCGGAGGCCGGGGGTTCGGAGGCTGGGGTTTTGGTTTAGCCGGGGGGTTGTTTCCGAAACCGGTCCGAAATCTGACGGCCAAAGGCTGACCGCGCCCAAGTTTCCGGTAGTTGCGCCTTCGGATCTTCCCAACTAGGCTGACGGGGCTATCCTTCAACTGGGTAACCGAACCGGGTAGGGCTTGGCTTGGGGCCGGGCCAGGGCTTGCGGGAAGGGAACTATCGCCAGAACCCGGAGCCGACCCGGACACCGCTGAATACTGGAGCGGCCAGGGCTTGCGGGAAGGGAACTATCGCCAGAACCCGGAGCCGACCCGGACACCGCTGAATACTGGAGCGGCCAGGGCTTGCGGGAAGGGAACTATTCCTTAACCTGAGGTATTACCTCCCGGCCCATCAGCTCAATCTGGCGCAAGGTCGCTTCTTGGGACATGCCGGGCCACTGCATTCGGAAAATCAGGTAGTTGACGCCTAACTCTCGCTGGTAGCGCCGAATTTCCCCGGCCACGTCCGCCGGAGAACCTAGCAGGAAACGGTCGCGGGCGAGTTGCTGGTAAGGCACGGCAAAACTTTCCTCGCCGGGCAGGGCTTTGTCTTGCCCCCAGGCGGCATAGGCGGCGTACTTGGGGGCCAGGTAGGGTTCGCTTTCGGCGTAGGCTGTTTCTCGGTCTTGGGCCACGTACAACTCGCGCATCATGGGCAGCGCGTCCGGGGTGGGTTGGCCGGCTCGCTCCAAGGCGGCTTGGTAACCGGCCCACTGGCCGGCGACCAGATTCATTGTGGCGTGGGGATTGACCAGCCAGGGGTAACCCCAGCGGGCGGCGCGTCGGATGGCGACATCGTTGTTGGCGGCTACCCAGATGGGCGGATGGGGCTGTTGCACCGGGCGGGTCGCTGGCGTTATCCGAGGCACCCGGTAGTATTGGCCGGCGAACTCCACCTCCTCCTGACCCCACAGGAGTTTCATAATTTCCAAGGACTCTCGCAGGCGGGCTACTCGTTGGCTGCGTTCCACGCCAAAGGCGGCATATTCCTCTTCCCGGTAGCCCAGGCCCACGCCGAAGATGAAGCGGCCGCCGCAGATAGCGTCCATGGTGGCGACGCTTTCGGCTAATTCTACCGGGTTATGCAGAGGGGCCAGGATTACGGTGGCGGCTACCTCCATATCGCCGGCGTCCGCGGCGAGCCGGGCTAGCAGGGGAAAGCTGGCGCTCATCTGGTAGGGGGCGGCGAGGTAGTGCTGGCCGGTGCAAATCAGGTCGAACCCGGCGGTGCGGGCGGCCCGAACCTGCTGGGCGCTTTCCGCAATTTTCCGGGGCATAGATTCGCCCGGAAGGTATTGGTTGGTAACAAAGAAGCCTAATTTCATAACCTCTTCCTGGGTCTTTCGGTTCTGGGTCAACGGTTGAATAAGTGACGGATGGCGTTTCCACGCCGTATTTTAACCCGATAATGCCGGCGGGACAATCGGGGGCGGCCCTTTGACCAACTGGGGGCGAACGGAAGACCCGGTTAGAACGGAGAGTGTACTGTAGGGGTGAAGGTGGGGGTAGTTGCAGGATAGGGAGGGGCAAAACTAACTTATTCAAGAAGAGCGGGGCATCTGCCCGCTCTTCTTGTCATCCCTACGCTATCTAACTTTGTACTTTGGTATTTCCTTCAGCCACTCTGACGGACTTGCTGGTGGCTCCCACACCATAACGAAATGAGAGGTATCTTGCATCCAGCCGGGACAAGAGCTGATTAAGGGATTGTACAATTGTCCTCTGGTGAGGCACATACGTTCCCGATCCTTAAATTTTACCAACATTGCGTAACAGTTGTCCGCTCCCGGCCTTCCAAGCGATTCCCCTTGGGGGACATACCCGCTGACTACGGTTACGTGGGAAGCTTCGTTAAAATTGCCACTACTACTGAAACCATATTCGCCTTGGCCAAAGGGAGATCTCCAGAATATATCTCCTACATAACAACCCAAGAGCGCAAAAGGCTCTTCGTCCTCCCAGAAGGCCGGGGGCTCCAACAACCCAGCTACAGTAACTGTTCGCTCTCCAGAAATATCGGGGAAGAAAGGGTTGCTGCTGGAGCTATTTTGGTCGCGCTGTTCTACCGGCGTGGGTGTCGGCGAAGGTGTAGTGGTGGACGTAGAGGACGGCGATAGAGCAGCAGGCGTGAGAGTCAATGTCGGATATGGCGTGTAGGTAGGCCAAGGAGTGGACGTAGGCAATGGTTTCAGTGTGGGGTAAGGCGTAGCGGAAGGAACCGGACTTGGCGTGGGGATAGCGGTTAGTTGCGCCTGGACTTGGGAAGTTACGGTGGCCGGAATGTTAGGAGTTGGCGTTGGCGGGGAAGAGGAGGCGCAAGCGGTGAGGAACAACGTTAGGAGCAGACTGAGTACGACAAACTTCACGGGAACCCCCTTGCGGGCTAGGATTGGGCTAACTTGCCAAAGTCTGCCTTTTCCCGTGATGTGCGCCACACAAGGGGGCACGCTGGCCCAACCCGTTGGGGCGCACACTTGCGACATTCCGCTACATGGGAGACAGACTTTGGCAGGGGGAGATTACCAGCCTGGCCGTGGCTTGTCAAATGGAACTACGCTACCTTCCGCACCATCCATCGCATAAAACTCATATCCCCGGCTAGAACCTTCACCAGAGCCGAGACCTGGTAGGTCAGAGTGGACATCAGGGCATGCAAATTAATTTGGTTCAGCCGGCGTAAGCAGTGTCTTTCCAGCCGGCGGGACTCCTTCGCGGACTTGAACACCCGCTCCACCGACCACCGCTTGGCGTAGATAGCTTTCCACTGTTTGCTGTTCCGTCGGATTACGCCAAACAGCCGGAGGTCTTCCTCGGGGTTTTGCAGGTAAGTCGTATCGCAGTGGCGTATCCCTCCTTTAGGCGAGGACTGGAGGTGGCAGCCTTCCTGCCGGCATCGGTAGAGATGGTGCCCCTTCCCGTCCGTCGCCACATACTCCATGGGAACCATGCCCAGGCAAGTAGGAACACCCTCTTTGGTGTAAATGCCCTGGTACAGGTCCGTGTTGGATGGTTTGCGGATGTGGATAACTGGCTTGATGCCTCGGTCTAACCACAAGAATTGGTGGTTGGCGGCGGAATCATAGCCCCGGTCAGCGATGGCGACCTCCGGCATGAACCATTCGTACATCCCCCGGGCCCGGTCAACCAATTCCGGCAAGCGCGGCGACTCGTGCTTGCTGCCGGTAGTCACGAACTGGGCTAGGGGAATCCCGTAGTTGGCGTCAGCGACCAGATGTACTTTGTAGCCGAACACCCACTCCACGCCGTCCCTATTTCTCGATTGGGGAGAGTGGGTAACGCCCCAACTGGCTTCCGGGTCGGCCCCTTTCTTGGGGTTGGCGTGGGTGCGAACTACTGAAGCGTCAATGGCGACCTCCTGGCCCAAGTCGGGCAGGAGTTCTTTAAGTCGGTCGGTAAGCTGGGCAAAGCAGACTTCAATCAGGTTGGCATGGTCAGCAAGTCGCCGGATGAAGCGGTTGAAGGTGCGCCGATGGGGGAGTTGGGCGGTGGGGTCAAAGCCGCACACTTCTCGCAGCAAAGGGTCGTCTTCCAGTTCTCTAATTAGGCCGTTGGTGTGGGGCAGGTTCAAGACGAAACTGGCAAGGTAGGCCCGCCACATAGCCCACAGCGAGTAACCCTGCCGGCCAGTGGGCCGGTATTTCTGCAAACGGTCGATGATGGACTGGTCCTCCAGGCGGTCGAAGATGGCCCGGAGTTCAGCGATTCGGGGTGGTTGCGCGGGGTCGTAGCCCGTGCTAGGCTTAAATGGAACCACTTGGAACCTACACTTCCGGTGGTTTAGAAACCGCCAAGACTTGCACATCTCGGCGGTTTCTCTTTTATGTTCTACATGGTTATTGTAGTTCGAGCCGCATCTATTCGCTACTGGTAGATGTCATTTCCGGCAACAACCCTCCTGGCTCAATTGTACTAGGAATATATCTGAACATTCCTCCCTCAACCTTTTCAAAATCCGGGTGTTCGTTCAGCGCGTTATAAATATGGGGCCGCATATTCGCTACGGTTGATTTTGAGTAGCCTCTCTCAATCAGATAGGAAGCGACTTGCTTGGGGTTCATTGGATTACCAGTGGCTACTGCGATGCTGACTAGCCGCTCACTTAAGTTCTTGGCGCTGGCAAGGTCAATAGACACGTCAGAAAGATTGGACATATTATTAACGACTGAGTCTGACTGTTCGCTCTCGCAGGTTGTGAGATATTCTTTTTCTATCTGAATAGCTATCAATAAATCCTTGTGTCGCTCTTCTATTTTATGCAATTCGGACTGTAGCCAATCCATTTTTTTTGTGCTTTTGAAGTTGCGCATTTTGCATATCTCCTGTGCGTTGACTAGCACTGCATTGCGCCGATACAGTTAATAGTGTCGGCAGTGGAACCTGAAAAGGCTCTGCAACGCTGATTAAAGAGCCCCTGGGGAGAATCGAACTCCCAACTACCGGATTACCAAGTCCGGTGCTCTTCCGAATTGAGCTACAGGGGCTAACTAAGGCCTGCCGGATGGACTGCTAAATTCTTACCGGCGGGCCGCTTCATTTATGTTACCCGGTATCCATCACCCGGCGCAACCCTCCCTAGAAGAAGAACCCGCCCAGTTTAGGGCGGGTTCTGGAGCCATTGGGAGTTTTGCCCCTCCCTAAAGGCAACTGTCGAGGTTATGGCGCATTCGCTTGCTTCAGTTTACTTCAGTTCGACCGCCTCAGGCGGCGAAGCGGCTCCGCCCCGTTAGGTTGCCAAATAATTGACCGGGCGCGGTATTAGTTATATCCTTATAGTAGGGTATCGCTAATCCGGGTATCGCTCCTTTTTTGCCGTCTTTACTGGGGCGCAGCGAATGGTTATAGCCGCGAGCATACAAATACCGGAGCAAATACCAAGTACCGGGGCAAATACCAGGCGCATCCGGTTGGGCAGAGGTTGAATGAACATTAAGGGAAATCCGGTAATCAATCTGTTGCTGGCATTGGGGATAGTGATTGTCTGCCTGGCCGCTATTCCTCTGGCGGCCAAGCTGGGCCTGCTGTTTCTCTATATCGAGCCTAATCCCCGACACATGCCCAACGACCTGACCGGCGAAGCGGTGGGCTGGGCCATTATCGGCCTGATGACCGGGTTGATGGTAACCGTTGTTGCTGAAACGCTCATTTGGCAGACCCAGGAGAGTTTCTGGGCCAAGTACAAGGGACTGGCGCTGGGCAGCGTCATTTCGCTGATTGTCGGCGCCGCCCTGGGCATGGCTTTTGCCGTTACTCTGGCCGGCAGTTTCACCGTCGACGCCCAGGCCATTACCTCCGCGAAGTTAGGCACCCTGGCCGGCGGTACGGCCAGCGTCTTGGGGGCGGTTGCCGGAATCGTCGCCGGGGCCACTCTGCGCCGTTATTTGATAAACCTTTCCCGGCTCCCCGGCGCGGGAGCTCGCCAATCCGATTCTCCCAGCGCCCCTTAACCGTCGGGGCAATGATATGAATGAAGCCGGCCGACCGACGCCGGGCAGGAGCAGACATGCGGGAAAATACCCTTAAACGAAAGCTGGAATCCGGGAAGGCCGTCTTCGGCGTGATGATTACCTTCCCTTCCGCTGCGGTAGTGGAGATGCTGGGCTGCCTGGGCTTCGACTGGGCGCTAATCGACAACGAGCATGGCTCCATTACGGTAGATAACTCGGAAGACTTGGTGCGCGCCGCCGAACTGAGCGGCATCGCCCCCATCGTCCGTCCGGTGAGTAACCGTCCGGAAATCATCGCCCCTTTCCTTGATCGAGGGGCTTGGGGCGTTCAGGCGCCTCACATCAACACCGCCGAGGAGGCCCGGGCGGCGGTGGATGCGGTTAAGTATTACCCGGAAGGACACCGGGGCATTTTCAGCCGCAGCCGCCCCGCCGGCTACGGATTTTCGGGAGCCACCAGCGATTACGTAAAGGAAGCCAACCGCAACACCCTGGTTTGCCTGATGCTGGAGGAGGCGGAGGCCATCAATAACCTGGAGGAGTTGGTCACGGTGGAAGGGGTGGACGTCTTTTTCATCGGCTCCGGCGATCTGTCTCAATCCATGGGTTACCCCGGTCAGCAAACGCACCCGGAGGTGCAAGCCCAGATGGAGCGGGGCGTGAAAATCATCACCGATGCCGGACGCATCGCCGGCGTCAGCTGCCCGGACAACCTGGTTCCCAAATACTTGGGGCTGGGCGTTCAGTATTTTCACGGTAACGTGAGCAATTTGCTGCAAACCGCCAGCGTGGACTACCTGAAAGCGATGCGTTCCGCGGCGGCTTCAGCCGGCCTCTAGGCTGAACTCATTCACGAAGAACCCGAAAACTGGCCAACCGGAAATCGGTTAGGCAGTTACGCAATCAAGCAGGAGGGCGTTGCCCGTCAGCAAGCGCCCGGTGTTTTATTTATTATCTATAGTTATCCCTCATCGTCATTATTATTCAACTCGTTTGTTAGCCTATCTTCGCGCCATTGGTAAATTATCCTGAAATACACCCGAATAAAAGGGGGGCTATGAAATACCGGACGCTGGGACGTACCGGCCTGCAAGTTTCCGAGGTCGGCTTTGGCGGCGCAGGCATCGGCCACGTCTGGGGCGAAACCACCGATGCCGAGTGCCTCCGCGCTATACAACGGGCATTGGACTTGGGAATCAATTTTTTCGACACCTCGCCGATGTATGGCGGCGGCCGCTCCGAAGAGAACCTGGGCAAGGGTTTGAGCGGCCGCCGTCAAGAAGCGTACATCGCTACCAAGGTGCGGCTGCAATCGGAGGATGACCGCGCCAATCCCGCTAAAATGGCTGGCGCCGTCCGCCGCTCGGTGGAGCAAAGCCTGCGCCGTCTGGATACGGACTACGTGGACCTGCTCCAAGCGCATCACCAGGTGGGGCCGGAACGAGGCCAGTACCTGGCCGCCGTCGGCCCGCCGCCCCGCTACGCCCTGCTCCTTGACCGGGAGGATTGCCTGGCCCTGGGAGAAGCAATAACGGAGCTAACCCGGGAAGGCAAGTGCCGGTTCATCGGAATCACTGCTTGGGATGGGCAAAAATCGGTAGTTAAAGAGTTGCTGGAAAGCGGCGTTTTTGATACGGCGCAAATACTCTACAACTTGCTGAACCCGTCCGCTGCGTCCCTCCCCCCAGACGGTTTTGACGACATCGACCAGGGACAATCCCTGCCCCTGGCCCAACGAGAAAACATCGGCGTTATCGGCATCCGCTCCCACGCCGCCGGGGCCTTGGCGGACCGTCTGGACCGTCCGGCGCCGCCCGACTCCGAGGCGGCTCGGGACCATACTCGGGCCCAAGCCCTGAGGTTTCTCGTCAGCCCCCCTTACCGCACCCTCTCCGAGGCGGCCCTGCGTTACTGCCTGGATAACCCCGCCATCGCCACCGTTACTCCCGGCTTCAAGGCCGTCGCCGAAGTTGAGGAGGCCGCCGCCTGCTCCGACCGGCCCAGCCTGCCGGCCGAAGCTGTAGCCCGGTGGGCGGAACTGTACGCACGGCAGTTCGTCGCCTAAAATCGACTGAACTGGATAACCAAGCCCGGCGCAAGATGGCAAGAACCGAGTCCGCTGCCGGGCAACGGAAAGTCGTATCTCCCTAACTCCTATCCCTAACCCTCAAGGGGAGGGGTCGTCCCTTTGCCGGCCGGCGGAATTGGCGAACTTGGGGTAACTGCCCGGCTTATGCTAGACTGCTTTTGGCAGGCCGACATCTAAATAGTCTAATTAATGAGGGGAGGGAACAGACAGATGGGAGTTTACAGGTTGTTCACCGGCGACGACGGGGAGAGTCACATCGAGGAACTATCGGCGGACGCCGTGAAAGAGATTAAGTTGGAGGGGGCGCAGATGAACTTCAGCGTGTCCGAGCGGGAGCCGGGGCATTTCAGCGACTATCATCCTGCGCCCCGCCGCCGCTGGCAGGTCGGGTTGGTGGGTCGGACGATTATCGGCCTGAGCGACGGCGCTTCCCACGAATTCGGGCCTGGCGACGTGCGGCTCATTGAAGACACCACCGGCCGGGGCCACACCACCACCTACCCGGACGGTTTTATGATTACCTTGCAGGTAACTCCGGCGGAGGATATTAGCAGTTAGCTTTCCGAGGCGGTGGAGAAACATCGCCGGGGCCGGTTGAGAACCGGCCCCGGCGGTATCATAAATTATGCGCCCGCCCCTCTCTCCGTGAACCGGGCCTGAACGGGGTGGTAGCGTTTGACAAGGTTTTTGCAGGCGACTATACTTTCGCTGCTTGTATTCGGCTCTCCGGCGGGAAATTGAAACGGGGTTCCGGCAGCTTCCGGTTTTCTTCGGCGCGCTATTTACGACCATTCAGGGAGGTATGTTATGGTAGGAGAATGGCTCAGTAGTATTAAATTAGTCGCAACTGTGGCCGCAACGCTGGCCCTGACCCTGATGGTCGCTTGCGGTTCTGCCGCGCCGGAACCGGCAGAACCGGCCAACGAACCGGCTCAACCGGTAGCGCCCGCCAGCGAGCCGGCCCAGCCGACGGCGCCGGCCAAACCGGAAAGCGCCTCTTCTCCGGAAGCGACCGCAGCGCCGGAATCGGAGGACGGCCCGCAGACGACCAAGCAGGATTACATCGCTCCCACGACTGTTCCGCAGGAAACCGGCGCAGCGCCCGCGGTTGCCGAGGTTACGGCGGATAACCGGATGGAGCAGGTGGGAGTTGCCGTGGGCGGGCAGTCTTGGGACTCTAATTACAGTTACAAGGTAAATATCAGCGGTTTTCTGGACAAGTGGCCCATATCCGAATATTTGGTGGGTATCGACCACGAAACCGGCGCTTACATCCCGGAGTTGGCGACTTCCTGGGAAATGGCCCCTAACGGCAAGGATTGGACTTTCACGCTCCGGGAGGACATTCCCTGGCAAGACGGCTATGGCGAGTTCACTGCCGCTGACGTGCGTCATTCCTTCTGGCTGCTGGTGCAGCCCACGGCCAAGCCTAGCGGCGTCAGCACTTGGCGCAAGATTATGGGCGTTAAGAAGGACGATGCGGAAGAGGTGGTTGCCCAGCGCGCCGAAGAAACGGTGGAGATAGTGGATGACCATCAGGTAGTGGTGCATTTGGGCATTGTTCTACCGGAGGCGCTGTTCAACCTGGGCAAACGGCGCAACCTGCCGATGGAAAGCAAGGCCCGCTGGGATGCCGTGGGCGATGCGGGCATGGGGGAGAAGATGGTCGGCACCGGCCCTTTGAGCTATGTGGAGCGGGTGGAAGGCTCTCACGTGCTTTATGATGCGGCGGAAGAACACTGGCGGGTGGTTCCCCAGTACGACCAGTTGGAGTTCCGCGCTATCGCCGAGAGTCAGACCCGTTTGGCCGCTTTATTGACTGAACAGGTTCATCTGTCGGTTATTGAACGCTCCGTTCGCGAAGACGTTATCGAACGGGGGATGGAGTTTGTATCCGGCGTTTATCCGGGCATTCAGCATCATTGGACTTTCTGGGGCAATTATCATACCGAGCCGGATACCCTCGACCCCGACAACCCTATGCTCAAGCTGAAAGTGCGCCAGGCTATGGCTAAAGCGGTAAATCGGGAGGCGATTGCGCAGGCTTTGTTGCCCGGCGCCAAGGTGCAGATACCTTCTTTCGTCAAGTTCACTGAGCTGGACGAGCAGGTGTGGCCCGGGTTGGTAAACCCGGAATGGACGGAACGGTGGGATGCGATGTATGGGTACGACCCGGAGGCGGCCAAGCGGTTGTTGACCGAGGCTGGCTACCCGGACGGCTTTGAGTTTACTATCGCTCTGAATTCCAACCCGTCCCTGCCGGAGGTTATTGACATCGGTCAGGCTTTGGCGCTGGACTTTGAGGCCGTCGGGTTGAAGCCCAAGTTGGCGAACATCGAGGACAGCGAAATTAGGTCGCAGCGGCGGGCGCGGGAAATTCACAACACCTTATCCGCCACCGCCACTTACAGTTACACCGTCTATCATCTGGAAACTCTGTTCTGCACCTGCGGGTCGGTTCACTCCTTCGCCGACCCCTTTATCGACGCCAAGATTGAGGAGTTGAATGCGACGGTAGATAAAGTAGCCCGAACCGCAATTATGCGGGAGATTGGGGACTTCTGCTTTGACAATATCTGCACGATGCCGATGTTCGATATAGCCCCGGACATCGCGATTAACCCGAAGTTCATCAAGAGCTACGTCTTTCCGGGGTTCATCAGCGGGTTCTATACCCATCTGGAGTATATCGAGACTGTGCCCCAATAAGCGACGCCCCCCGTCGGCAGCAGCGGAACCGGGAGGTACGGTAGTGCGCCCAATGGGCCGGTCAGACCCGGTGTTGCGGCGCACTCGCCATATTGCCATCTTCGGGAACTCTATTAGGGAAATTAGGGAACTCTGAGGGCGGCAAGCCTGGGCAAGGCGTCTCCGGCGTCTCCGGGAGGAGGGAAATGCAGCGTTACATCGTAGTTCGCCTGTTTCACGCTCTCCTGGCCCTGTTCGCCATGAGCATTATCGTTTTTTCTCTGGCGCGCATTTCGGGCAACCCGATGGACGTGTTGCTGCCCGAAGACGCCACGGAGCAGGATTTCATCCAGACCGCCGAGTTGTGGGGGCTAGACAAGCCGTTGCACATTCAGTACTTGGTGTATCTGGGCAATGTGCTTAAGGGCGACTTTGGCGTTTCTATCAAGTGGCCCGGTCGGTCTACCCGCGACCTGATATTCGCCCGCCTGCCCGCTACCCTGCAATTGTCGGCCTTGTCCCTGGTCGTGGCGGCCCTGTTGGCCCTGCCCCTGGGGGTGATGGTGGCGGTCAAGAAGGATACGGGCATTGACTATGCCGGCAAGGTTGTCGCCCTTTTGGGGCAAGCGGCGCCTTCCTTCTGGGTAGGGATCATCCTCATCTGGATTTTTGCGGTGACGTTGGGTTGGCTGCCCGCTTCCGGGCGGGAGGGGGTCGCCAGCCTGGTAATGCCGGCCTTCGCTTTGGGCTGGTTCCAGGTGGCGGCGGTAATGCGGCTAACTCGCTCGTCTATGCTGGAGGTGCTGGACAGCGAGTATGTCAAGCTGGCGCGCATCAAGGGGATACCGAACTGGAAGGTGGTTTGGAAGCACTGTTTGCGCAACGCCGCTATCGCTCCCCTGACCTATTTCGGGTTTATTCTGGGCGGTTTTCTTACCGGCTCGGTGGTGATAGAGACGGTGTTCGCTTGGCCGGGCGTGGGTTTGCTGGCGATTGACGCTCTGCGCGCCCGGGACTTCCAGGTAGTGCAGAGTGTGGTACTGTTTTTCGGCGTTATCTATATCGCAAGCAACCTGTTGGTGGATATACTTTATGCGTACCTCGACCCCCGAATTCGCTATACATCCTGACCGGGGCGCCGGAGTAACAAAGGGGCGGTTTAATGGCTAACGTAGCTCAAGCCTTGCCCGAATCCTCAAGGGAACTCGGCGGACGCATCCAGCGGGGAATGAATTGGGCGCGGCGATTTCCCCTGCTGTCCCTGGCCGTATTGCTGTTCGTGCTGGTTACTCCGGCGGTTTTCGCCGACTACGTGGCTCCCCACGACCCGTTCAAGGGCAACATTCTGGAACGGCTCCAACCACCCGCCTGGCTGGAAGGCGGCTCGTGGAGTCACCCCTTGGGCACCGACAAGCTAGGCCGCGATATGTTAAGTCGTATTATCTACGGCGCGCGTATCTCCCTGACCATTGCGGCGATTTCCATCGTCTGCGGCGGGTTGGTTGGCACCACTTTGGGGTTGCTGGCCGGCTATTTCGGAGGGTTGTGGGACCACATAATAATGCGCTTGGTCGATATAAAGATTTCTATTCCTTCGATTTTGCTGGCCTTGATTCTGGCGGCGGCGTTGGGGCCGAGCTATTTTACGGTGATTATCGTGGTGGCGCTGACTCTCTGGACTCGTTACGCCCGGCTGGTGCGCGGCGAGGTATTGAGTATGCGCAGCCAGGATTTCGTAGCCAAGGCGCGGGTCGCCGGAGCTTCCACCAGCCGAATAATTCTGCGCCATCTGCTGCCCAACGTAGTGAATACCATCATTGTATTGGCAACTCTGGAAGTGGGCGTAGTCATCATCCTGGAGGCGTCGCTGAGTTTTCTGGGCGCCGGCATTCCGCCGCCGAACCCGGCCTGGGGACTGATGGTAGCCGATGGGCGGGCGCTGGTCATCAATGCCTGGTGGCTGTCTTTCTTCCCCGGCTTGGCGATCTTGCTGACCGTGCTGTCTATGAACCTGCTGGGCGATTGGCTGCGCGACCGGTTGGACCCCAAGTTGCGGAACGTTTAGGCGCCGGTTTACCCGTTATTAGCCTTTACACGAGCGATTTGCCCGGGAATAAAAGCGCCGGACGGATGGTGAATCATCCGTCCGGCGCTTTTATTTTACTAAAGGAAAGCTGAATGAGATTAAGCGCAACGCTACGCCAGGCGGCTTACCCCGTTGCCATTTTAGGCCAGCGAAACTTTGCCCTGGTATGGTCTTCGATCGCGTTGTTTCAGATTGGCAGCCAGATGGAGGCGGTAGTACTCGGGTGGTTTGTTCTCCAGTTGACCGATTCACCCTTGCTGGTAGGGCTGATTGCCTCGGCCCGGATGGGATTGAACTTTCTGGCTATTTTTGCCGGGGCCATCGCCGACCGCCTGCCCCGGCACCGGCTGCTGGCCGCCGTAGAGCTGATAATGACGTGCCTGGGTCTGCTGACGCTGACCCTGCTACTGACCGGGTTGTTGGAGGTGTGGCATCTTTTTGCGATAACTCTGGGCGGGGGGATGGTGCGCATCTTCCAAATGCCTACCGCCCAGGCTTTGGTTGCCGATACTTTGTCCGAGGATAAAATAAGCAACGGCGCCGCCCTGACTAGTATGGGACAAAATATCTCAACCATTCTGGGGCCGCTGTTGGGCGGCCTGCTGTATGCTGTCTGGGGGCCGCCGGGGGCTTATTTAACCGTTGCGGTACTATATTTCAGCGGCAGCATTTCGATTATGTTCGTGCGCCCGTTGCAGCGCGCCACTCCCCAGCAACGAGTCTCGGTACTGCGCTCCGTGATAGAGGGATTGCGCTACGTCAAGGGGGAACAGGCGCTGTGGGCCACTTTGCTGATGGCGGTGGTTATCAACCTGACCGGTTGGCCCTTTCACACTGCCCTGATGCCTATTTTCGCCCGGGATGTGCTAAACACCGGATCGGCTGGCTTCGGTTTGTTGATTTCCGCCTTTGGCCTCGGCGCCCTCGGCGGGTCGATGGGCTGGGCCACCGTGCGCAACTTGCGGCACACCGGCAAGCTGATGATTCTGTCCATAGTTATTTGGCACGGCAGTATGGCGGTGTTTTCCTTATCTTCTAACCTGTACCTGTCCCTGGCCCTTCTGCTGGCAACCGGGATGGCTTTCTCCTCTACCCAGGTGATGATGTTGACCGTGCTGCTGCGGACGACGTTGCCGGAATACCGGGGACGGGTGTTGAGTTTGAGGGCGCTGGCAATTTACGCCTATACCTTTGGCGGCGCCGGCTCCGGGGCAATGGCTGGGCTGTGGGGGGCGCCTTGGGCCGCCACTCTAATCGGCCTGGCGGGAATTGCCTTTACCGGCCTCGTGGCAGTATTCACGCCCAAGCTGTTGCGGGCCTGATTTTCCGGGAAGAGGACGACCCGCTACGCCAAGTCTTTAGTAGTTGAGCAAAAATCGCTATACTAACCGCCATAGTAACCAGGCTAGAGTTGAAAGGGAGCAGGAGGTAATCATGGCAAGACTGCCCAACGTTACCCGAGATGCGATTCCGGAACAGTTTCAGGAAGCCTATGACCAATTGACCGCCGGCGGCCCGATTACCGGCGGCCCTGGCTCTATCACCCTCAACAGCCCGGAGATGGCCCGGCGCCGGGGCGAGTTGACCAGCTACTTGCGCTACGAAACCACCTTTCCTCGGCGGATCCTGGAACTGGCGATAATCGCCACGGCCCGGGCGATGGATTGCCCCTATGTCTGGAACGCCCATGCTCCGGCGGCTCGGCGGGAGGGAATCAGCGACGCCCTGATTGACGCCCTGCGAGAGGGACATCCCCTGCCGGAGCTGGCCGCTGACGAAGCTGCCGTGGTGGCCTACGCCACCGAGTTTTATCAAACCCATCGGGTAAGCCAGGATACCTTTCAAGCCGCGCTGGCCCAGTTCGGCCCCCAGCATTTGGTGGAATTGACCGTGCTGATGGGGAATTACGCTCAAACCGCCTTTGTCCTCAACGCCTTTGAGGTAGAACTGCCTGAGGGAAGTACCGAACCGATATTGCCGGTTTAACCGCGTATGACGCCAATATAAACGCTGAGAACTTCCGGCTTAACTGCGAATAGGGCGAATTACACGAATGCTAATCCGCATTTAGTTGATAAATCCTTCAGCTTTGGTTTCCGGGCGCTCGGTGAGAAGGCGTAATCTTTAGCTTTTATTCGTGTATGTTGGCGTCATTTTTGGTTAAAGCGGTTAAAAAACGGAAATCCGCGGCAAAGGAGAACGCTATACAAGGCAATACTGCCATCGCCAACGTACTCAGAATGGAGGGAACCGAGTATCTTTTCTGTTATCCGGCCAATACGCTGATTGAAGCCTGCGCCATTGCCGGAATCCAACCCATTATGTCTCGCACTGAGCGCACCACGGTGAATATGGCTGACGGCTATACCCGGGTAACCAACGGGCGGCGCACCGGCGTGGTGGTAACCCAGGCTGGCCCGGGCATTGAGAACGCCTTTGGGGGCATCGCCCAGGCCTACGCCGAGTCCACGCCGATTCTGGCGCTGCCCGGCGGGACGGCGCGCAACCGGCTGGGGCAGCCGCCCGACTTTAACGCGATGGAAGCCTATCGGGGCGTAACCAAATGGGTTGCGCCGATAAACCAGGCCGACCGGATCCCGGAGCTGATGCGCCGGGCCTTTACCTTGCTGCGCTCCGGGCGGCCCAGCCCGGTAATGCTGCAAGTGCCCAGCGACGTGGCCCAGGAGGAAATCGACGAAGCGGCCTTCGATTATCGGCCGGTCAAGGGCTACCAGAGCGCCGGCGACCCCAGGGATGTTGCCGATGCGGTAAAAGCGCTGCTGGCGGCGCGCCACCCGATAATTTACGCCGGCCAGGGCGTACTTTGGGCCGAAGCATCGGAGGAGTTGGCGGAGTTCGCCGAACTGGTCAACACTCCGGTAATGACTACCAACACGGGCAAGAGCGCCTTCCCGGAAAACCACCCCCTGGCCTTGGGCGTGGGCGCGGGAACGATGACCCGGATGGCCCGACATTTTCTGGACCAGGCCGACCTGGTTTTCGGCATCGGGTGCAGCTTTACGACCAACCTGGCTTCCGTCGGCATTCCCCGGGGCAAGACATTGGTGCAGTGCACCGTGGACGAAAAAGACCTGAACAAGGAAGAGCAGTTGCATCATGCGGTCATCGGCGACGCCCGGTTGGTGTTGCGCCAGCTCATCGAAGAGGCGCAGCGACAAGCTGGCCCCGACGGTCGCAAGGATAACGGGCAAGTGGCCGCCGCCGTGAAGCAGGTCAAGGATGAATGGCTGGCGGAATGGATGCCGCTGTTGACCTCCGCTGAAGTTCCCATCAACCCCTATCGGGTCATCTGGGACTTGATGCACACGGTTGACCGCGCTCAAACCATCGTAACCCACGATTCCGGTCATCCTCGGGACCAGACCATCCCTTTTTATGAGGCTATCGTACCCGGGGCTACTTGGGCTGGGGCAACTCCTCTCAACTGGGCTACGGCCTGGGCTTGGCCATGGGGGCCAAGCTGGGCGCGCCGGACAAGCTGGTAGTCAACATTATGGGCGACGCCGCCATCGGAATGGCCGGAATGGACATCGAGACGGCGGTGCGGCATCGGATACCTATTATGACCATCGTTCTGAATAACCACGTGCTCAGCGGCTATGCCCGCAACTACCCGGTGGCGGCCGAGCGGTTCGGCTTCACCAACTTGTATGGCGATTACGCCAAGCTGGCCGAGGCGTTGGGCGGATACGGGGAGCGGATAACAGATCCGTCGGAGATAGGGCCGGCCATTCGGCGCGCCCAGTCGGTTATGGAAACCGGGCGTCCGGCTTTGCTGGAGTTTATGACCAAAGAGGAAAATACCCTGTCCCGTTACCCGGCGCGTTAGGCCAGCGCTAGTATGAGCTTTGTCGAAGCCGCGCTGCTGGGCATAGCGCAGGGGTTGGTCGAGTGGCTTCCGGTCAGCTCCGAGGGCGTGGTGGCGACGGTTCATTCTCTGGTGTTCGGCAGCTCGTTGCAAGAGGCGGTCGTCTTCTCGTTATGGCTGCACTTGGGGACGGGAATATCGGCATTGGTCGCCTTTCGGCGCGAGGTGGTCGAAGTAATCGGCGCAGCGGCACGCAACCCGTTGCAGCCTACGCCGATGCTGGTGTTCCTGATTATTGCCACCGGCGTCAGCGCGCCCTTGGGGTTTTTGCTGCTAACCGGGTTGCCCCAGTTTTCCGACCGTATCGGCGCTTTGGCAATGGCGGCGGTGGGCGGCCTGATGCTGGTTACCGGCGCGACGTTACTGCGCCGACCGGAGAGAGGGACGCGCATCCGCGATAACGTAACCTGGCATGACGGGATACTTACCGGCGTAGCCCAAGGACTTGCCGCGCTGCCCGGGCTAAGCCGCTCCGGGCTAACGGTGTCGGCCTTGCTGGGACGCGGCGTTGACCGCCGGGAGGCTCTGACCCTCAGTTTCCTGTTGAGCGTTCCGGTCAGCTTGGGCGCCGGGCTGTACGCGGCCCTCAAATCCAATTTCCACGCCTCGCCAGAGGCGTTATTAGCCTTGGCCATGGCGGCGGTTACTGGCTTTGTTACGGTCAAAGTTTTGGTTGGCTTGGCGCATCGAGTCAATTTCGGCTGGTTCGTAATCATTGTCGGCGCCAGCATTGTCGCCGGCGGATTGTGGCAGGGGCTGGCCTGACCCAAATCCCGACTAGCGGTATCAGTCAACAAAGCGATAACAACAAACCAGGAGGCGGCAAAATGCGACTGGCAGGAAAAGTAGCCTTGATTAGCGGCGGGGCCCGGGGCCAGGGGGCTTGCGAGGCCCGGATGTTTGCCGCCGCGGGGGCCCAAGTGGTATTGGGAGACATTCTCGACGATTTGGGGTCGCAGGTGGAGGCCGAGATTCGCGCGGGGGGCGGCGCGGCCACCTATGTTCACCTGGACGTTACTAGCGAAGCCGACTGGGCCGCCGCTGTCCAAGCCGCCGTTGACCGTTACGGCAAGCTGAACATCCTGGTCAACAACGCCGGCATCGTAAGCTGGGGTCGCCTGGAGGATTCCAGCGGCGCGGAGTGGGACCGGATTATGGAGGTGAACGGCAAGGGCGTCTTTCTGGGAACGAGAGCGGCGATACCGGAAATGCGCCGGGCCGGCGGCGGTTCCATCATCAACATCTCCTCCATCTCTGGGTTGGTGGGGCAGGACACGGTGCAGGCCGCCTATAATGCCTCCAAGGGAGCGGTGCGGCTGCTGACCAAGACTACCGCCATTCAGTACGCCTCGGACGGCATCCGGGCCAACTCGGTGCATCCCGGTTCGGTAGCCACTCCGATGACCGCCGAGCGACAGTCCGACCCGGAAATTCTGCGTCAGAGCGAATCCCGCATTCCCTTGGGCCGGGTCGGCCAGCCCGAGGACATCGCCTACGGGGCGCTGTACTTGGCCTCCGACGAGGCATCCTTCGTTACCGGCAGCGAGTTGGTGATCGATGGCGGCTTTACGGCGAAGTAGGGCAAGGCAACGCTCCCTTACCCGCTCTATCGCTTCTCTAGTTGACGGAGCAAGCCGAGGAGCCAGGGATGGGGGCGGCTGGCTCGATAGGCTCCCCGCGAGCGGGAGGCGGAAAGCTGAACCTTTCCGCGATAAAGAGGCGTAGCGTGGTTGCAGAAGTGAAAAGCCTGGTAAATCTGGAGCGGGGGTTGGTAAGCCGCCGTATATTCATCGAGCCGGACATTTACGAGCAGGAGTTGGAGCGTATCTTTGCTCGCTGCTGGCTGTTTCTCTGCCACGAAAGCCAGATTCCGCGCTCCGGCGATTTTTTCACCACTTATATGGGGGAAGACCCGGCGCTGGTAATGCGGGACAGCGGCGGTCGGGTCAACGCCTTTATCAATTTCTGTCGGCACCGGGGAAACCGGTTGTGCCGGGCCGATTCCGGCAACGCCGCCACCTTGACCTGCGCCTATCACGGCTGGACTTACGCCAACGACGGCCGGCTGGTATCCGTTCCTAATTTCCGGGACGCCTATTTTGAGCAGCTGGACTTGGAGCAATGGAATTTGATTTCGGTGGCGCAGTTGGCTAACTATAAGGGCCTCATCTTTGCCACCTTCGACCCGGCGGCGCCGCCGCTGCGGGAGTACCTGGGAGAAATGGCTTGGTATTTGGACACCTTCTTTGATCGGCGGGAAGGCGGGGTGGAAGTCTTGGGCGGAGTCCACAAGTGGGTGGTTCCCTGCAACTGGAAACTGCCGGCGGAGAACTTCGCCGGGGATGCCTACCACGTGGCCTGGAGCCACCTGTCCGCCATCCGCAGCGGTTTCGCCGGAGACTTCCGGCTGCGCTCCAGCGTCGGCGGGACGCTGCTTTCTCCAGGACAAGGGCACTGCGTCATTGCCCTGGGCGGGGACGACATCGCCGAGGCGCCGGACCCGGAACTGGTGGCCTATGAGCAGGAGTGTCGCCCGGAAGCGGAAAGGCGTCTGGGGGAACGGTTGCAAGCGGTCAGCCCAATTGTCGCCACCGTATTTCCCAACTTTTCGATGATTCGCTCCACTTCCCACTCCTTCCGGGTCTGGCACCCCAAGGGGCCGGGCCAGATTGAGGTCTGGGCGTGGATTTTTGTGGATAAAGCCGCTCCGCCGCCGGTGCGGGAGGCCTTGCGGCTGAACGGGCTGCGAGGGTTCGGGCCTTCCGACGCCTTTGAGCAGGATGATATGGACAATTGGCAGGAATGTACCCACACCTGCCGGGGCGTTGTATCCCGCCGCTATGACCTGAATATGCAGATGGGCTTGGGCCACGAGGCTTACCGGCCCGAGTTGGGCGCTTGGGCCAGCGATTACCGTCTGAGCGAGAGCAACCATCGCCAGTTCTACCGCCGCTGGGCCGAGGTGATGGCTGCCGATAGCTGGGCCGACCTGCCCGGGCAGTCGTCGGGGAACCCCGAAAAACCCTAACGGGCCTTAAAGAACAAGCGGCGGCAATCCCCTGGCCCCGGAGATAAACGATGATGACGGATGGCGCGCTTCGGGAAATTGAACAGTTCCTGTATCGGGAAGCTCGTCTGCTGGACAATCGGCAATATCACCAGTGGCTGGAACTGCTGGCGGCAGACCTGCGGTACTGGATGCCAATGCGCCGTAACCGTTACGCTGCGGGCAGTAAGGCGCTGGCTTCCCTGAATGAGGAGGCCCCGCAGAAAGCTCTCGACTTGACCGAACCGGATGAGCTGGCGATTATGGATGAGACTAGGGATACTTTGCGCCGGCGCATTGAGCGGTTGGACAGCGGCATGGCCTGGGCCGAAGACCCGCCGTCCCGCACTCGCCGCTTTATCGCCAACATCGAGGCGCATCCCACTGATACTGCCGGAGAGGTAAGGGTCTATTCCAACTTTATTGTGTATCGCACCCGGGGCGAGCGGGAAGAGGATTTTTACGTGGGCTGCCGGGAGGATATTCTGCGCCGATCGGCCGGCGGCTGGCAGATTGCCTACCGGAGGGTGGTTCTGGACCAGAACGTTATGTCGGCCAAAAACGTGAGCAATTTTTTCTGAACCGCCGGCGTTGGCATAAGTTAAACTGGAGCCGGGCCTGGTAAACTCGTATCGCTACGCTCAACCTAAAAGCGAACCCAAAAGCGCAGGAGGCATCATGGAAATCGGGGCTTTTATGTTTGTAACTGACTACTCGATGCGGCCCGACGAGCTAGCTCGGCTGCTGGAAGAACGGGGCTTTGAGTCCTTGTGGGTGCCGGAACATACGCACATTCCGGCCAGCCGGCGCAGTCCTTGGCCCGGCGGCGCCGACCTGCCGCCGGAATACTGGCACAGCTACGACCCCTTCGTGGCTCTCAGCGCCGCCGCCGCGGTTACCACGAAGTTGAAGCTGGGCACCGGTATTTGCCTCATCGTGGAGCGCGACCCTATCACCACTGCCAAGGAGATCGCCAGCTTGGATCTGCTTTCCAACGGGCGGTTTATGTTCGGCATTGGCGGGGGTTGGAACGCCGAAGAGATGGAAAACCACGGTACTGACTACCGGCGCCGCTGGCGGCTACTACGGGAGCGGACGCTGGCGATGAAGGCTATCTGGACGGAGGAGGAAGCGGAGTTTCACGGGGAGTTGGTCAATTTCGACAAGCTATGGGCCTATCCTAAGCCGGCGCAGAAGCCCCATCCCCCGATCTTTATGGGCGGCGACGGCCCCCGAACTTTTGACCGGGTAATCGAGTTCTGCGACGGCTGGATGCCTATTGCCGGGCGGCCGGGGCAAGAGGGCAGCCTGGGTGAAAAGATCGCCTTGCTGCGCCGCCAAGCGAAAGAGGCAGGCCGCGACCCGGACAACCTGCCCGTTTCCGTCTATTGGATGGGCCGCCCCCGGGAAGACACGGTGGAACGGATGGCCGAAGCGGGCGTTGACCGCCTGATTTTCGGCCTGCCCTCAGCAGAGCGGGATGAGGTGATGCCGCGCCTCGACCAATGCGCCGAGCTAATCCCGTAAGCGGGGCGCCCGGCAAGCTGAACTGCGCATTGCCGCCGGAAAATAAGGGTAGAGGGAGGGCTCATGGGCTGGTCAAACCACCACCGGAACGGGCTAATCCACTATGCGCCCCAAGGCTGCTACCGGGGTTATACCTTGTTGACCACCAACGGCGGCCACTATGTCAACCTGATTGATATGGAGGGTCGGGTCTGTCACCAGTGGCGCTCCCCGGAGCGGTTGGGCTACGGCCGCCTGCTGCCTTGCGGAAACCTGTTGTTGCGCACCGTTGCCGCTCGAGCCGGTGGACGCCGCAGCGACACCGGGCCGCGGGCTGGCGCTTTAATCGAACTGGACTGGGACGGGGTTGAGGTGTGGCGTTACGAAAACCCGATGCTGCACCACGACTTTGAGCGGCTGCCCAACGGAAATACCCTGGCGCTGCTCTTTGAGCCGCTGGCCGAGGAACTGGCGGCCCAGGTTCGGGGCGGAACTGCCCTTGGCGAAGGGCCGGAAGAGATGCTGGGCGACCTGGTAGAAGAAATCACCCCGGCGGGCGAAACGGTTTATTCCTGGCGTTCTTGGGAACACCTGAATCCGGCGGAGGATGTCATCTGCCATCTGGAGAACCGGGAGGAGTGGACGCACCAGAACTCCTTGCGCACCACCCCGGACGGCGACTTGATAGTCAGTTTCCGGCGCACCGACACGGTGGGCATCGTTGACCGGGCCAGTGGCTGTTTCAAGTGGAAGTGGGGGCCGGGGGAAATATCCCACCAGCACTATCCCTATATGTTAGATAACGGCAATATTCTACTGTTCGATAACGGCTGCCACCGGCCCGGCCCTACCTACTCCCGGGCGCTGGAAGTGAACCCCGCCAGCAGCGAGATCATCTGGGAATACCGGGGCGACCCGCCCATTTCTTTCTACAGCTTCCACATCAGCGGGGCCGAGCGACTACCCAACGGCAATACTCTTATCTGCGAAGGCGCTCCCGGCCGTATCTTCGAGGTAACGCCCAGTCGGGAAATCGTCTGGGAATACATCAATCCCATATTCGTTGGCGCTCCCCGGGGCGGAGAGCGGGCCAACTCGGTATTTCGCGCCCATCGGTACGGGCCGGAATATCCCGCCTTACAAGGTCGGGATTTAGACCCGACCCGTTACGCCAACTTCAACCGGCTGTATGCCGGGCAGTAGCCCTGGCTAACCGCCCTACCTGGCAGTGCCCGGCCGGGACCCGGAGCCCCCGGACTCTGGGGAATTCAACCTGGCTTTGAGGTGGAACGGGGAATGACGACACGGGAGGATTTGGCAGAACGCGCCTCCGGTATGGCGCCGGCCGGGGGGCCGGCGCCTGAAGAGCGGCGTCAACCCTTGGCCGAGAACGTTGCGGCCCGGCGGGAGGCGGGGATTATCCACGTTGCCCCGCCAGAACGCTATGGCGGGTTGGACCTGGACTCTGACGCGGTTTTTGACATCTCCGCCGAATTGGGTCGGGGCTGCGGTTCGACGGCTTGGCGCTACCGCATCTGGGCCCGCCATGACTGGCTGATGGGCCGGTTCCCGAAAGCGGCGCAGGATGAGTATTGGGCCGATACTCCCGATACCCGGTCTTCCACCTCTTTCAACCCGGCTCGGGGCCGGGCCGCAGCCGCTCCCGGGGGCTATCGACCATCTGGTCCCTGGGGGGGCCAGCGGTTCTGAGGCAGCCGCCTGGGTACTGTTAATCGATCAGGGACCGGATGGGTTGCGGATGCCGTGCCGCCGCGGCGGGACTATAACATCGTGGATACCTGGTTTGTTTCCGGTTTGAAGGGCGCCGTCAGCAAGGACATCTCTGAAGTTACCAGCTATCCCTTGCAATTAGGGGAGGCAGCGGCGGAGGTCTGGGCGGCCCGCTCCATACTGCGCCAGGATCTGCCAGGAAATTATGGCCCGCGCCCGGCGAAGCGAGCTGCCTTCAATTGATAACCGGGAGCGCTATCGGCGAGCCCAGGCTACGTGGCCCGGCTGGGCGTAAGAGCTATAGACCGGCTGTTTGCGGCCAGCGGCGGGCACGGCCTCTTTGACTCCAATGTAATGCAGCGTTTTCACCGGGAGGCCCACGCCACATCCCACCACGTTGGCATCGCCTGGGACGCATTGGCCAAGCAATACGGGCGGGTAAGGGACGGGCTGCAGCCGGGGTTGCCGGTAATTTAGGAAAAGCGCCGGGTATCCGACGTGCGGAAAAGCATTGAAGGCAAGCATTCGTCGAGAGATTGCGGCCGTTGACCGCTTTAACGAAGGGAGCGAAACGCCCAATTCTTTTCTCAAACCGGACAAGGCGCCGCCAGCAAACGGAACTCGCTTCTTTATTCGTCGGGGAGGAGCATTACGACAACGTCGTTGGCTTCGGCCAGCGCGCTCCGGGTTTCGTCAATATGAGAACCGATTACGGCGGGTATCACCGACTGGTCGAGGCCCACGGCCAGCAGCCGGGAGCGTCGGACGGCCCGGTTGATGTCGTTATCGCCAATGGTGATAGATATTTCAGCCCCGACCCACCTGGCCGAGTCTTCACCCCGCCGTCTGCCGGTAATAATCAGGTCCAGCAAGAGAATATCGTTATATTCCTCGGGGGAGATGCGTCCGCTCTCTTCTGCCAAGTTCAGCTGCTCTTCCATATCGGCGTTCAGGTCAGTGAAAGCTCTTCCCTTTTGAATTTGAACGCGGCGCAGTTTGATTTGCTGCCCGGCGAGGCTACGAATGTTCTTCTCTACTTTGGCTTCGTAGTTCATACCGAATGCATTGTCCAGTCTTCCGTTGATTTGGTTCACGCTGGTATCGAGTTTGTTTTCGAGCCGGCTGAAACCAGCTTTGAGGCCAGATACATCTTCCTTGAGGGCCGCCACATCTTCTTTGAGGCCGGATACATCTTCTTTGAGGGCCGCCACATCTTCTTTGAGGCCGGATACATCTTCCTTGAGGGCCGCCACATCTTCTTTGAGGCCGGATACATCTTCCTTGAGGGCCGCCACATCTTCTTTGAGGCCGGATACATCTTCCTTGAGGGCCGCCACATCTTCTTCCAGTCGGCCCAGCCGTTCGTGAATTAACCGGAAGTTTTGCTCGGTCAGTTCAACAAAAGCGGCGAACCGGCCAGGCAAGGACAGGAGTTCCTGTCCCAGTAGTATGCCGCGAATCGTATCCGCCCATTCGGGCTGTTCGCGGATAATCCGCACAAAATCGGTAATGTCGTTAATGGAGGTCATATCCCTTTGCTCGCTTGCGGTTCATTATACTCCACTTCTCCTGATATGTCAGGGCCGGGGTTGTAGGCCCGCGGCGTTATGCCCAGCTTCTCCGTCATTGCTGCCTCAAAGATGATGACGGAAAGAGCGGAAGGAGAATGACGGAAGGCGATTGACCCGGTTTCCGTTCCTCAGTAAACTAACTCGGCGGCAGATTTACGCAACTGCCATTCGACTAACCCGACAATGCGCCGGCCGAGCCGGGTTAGTTGAAATAGGTCAGGAAATTTGATATGTTGAATGATTACGTAGCGGAAAGCGGAAAGCGGAAAGCGGAAAGCCGGAAAGCCGGGCCAACCGGCCAACCGAACTTTATACCATTGCGACAACCTCGCCGTTTTAAGGGGTATAAACTCCGCCACCATTGACCTCATCGCCACCGACCCTCCCTTTAACAAGAGCAGGGATTTTCACGCCACCCCCAACAGCCTGGCAAAGGGCGCCCGGTTCGAAGACCGCTGGCGTTGGGATCGGGATGTGCACCAGGAATGGGTGGACGCCATCCAGGACGATTGGCCCCCAGTTTGGGCGGTAATCGAAGCCGCCCGGGCGGCTTCCGGCGAGGATATGGCCGCCTTCCTCTGCTGGTTGGGCGTCCGCCTACTGGAGTGCCACCGAGTACTGAAGGACACTGGCAGCCTTTATCTCCACATCGACCATACCGCCCATGCCTACGTTAAGTGTCTGCTGGACGGGATTTTTGGCCGCAAGAACTTCCGGAATGAGGTTGTGTGGTCATACAAGACTGGCGGCGCAAGCAGGAGTAACTTCTCCCGAAAGCACGATACGATACTGTTTTACTCATTGAACAGTCACTACGCCTTCAACCTCCAGAAAGAGAAAGCGTACACCAAGTCAAAAAGCCGCAGACCTGGCATAATCAACTATGGCAGTGGCAATGCAGAATTCTTTGAAGACAAAGAAGGGGTTTACAACTTGGTCAATATGAGAGATGTATGGGACATCTCTTACATAGGCTCCACGGACATTGAACGTACCGGCTACCCCACCCAAAAACCGCTGGCCCTGTACGAGCGCATCATCCAGGCCAGCAGCAACCCTGGTGATATGGTTCTTGACCCCTTCTGCGGCTGCGCCACTACCCCGGTGGCGGCGGAACGGCTGGGCCGCCGGTGGATTGGCATCGACGTTTGGGAGGGCGCTTATGACCTGGTGGCGCAGCGGCTCAACGATAGTCGCCAGTTGTTAACCGAGATCCCGCCGGAAGTGGTCAAGCTGACTGACCCGCCGGAGCGCACTGATTACGCTGAAACTTCCCCAGTTCCCGATTTGAAGTTGAAGGCGCAGCGGGAGCCGGAACCGTGGGAGAAACTGTCCCGAGCTGATATAACCCGCATCCTGTCCGCCGCTCAAGCTGCGACGGATGGGGTAGTCTGCGCCGGCTGCGGGCGGGAGTTGGAGCGGGAGTTTATGGAGTTAGACCATATCACCCCCAAGTCTGGCCGGGGCGCCAACCATATCCTCAACCGCATCTTGCTCTGCCGTCCTTGCAACGGGAGGAAACGAAATCACTTCACCTTGATTGGTCTGATGGCGGAAAATAAGAAGGCCGGCGTCAAGTGGATGAAAGATGAGGCGAGAGCCAAGTTGACCCAGAGCAAAGCGGCGAAATGGGCCGAATGGGTTCGGGTAAATTTCGGCAACCGGGAATACCGGGATTTCATCGGCAGACTTTAGGTGCGTCCTTTTCGTCGGCGCTAACCGCCAAAGACTGGGGCAAGTTTGGGATCAGCAAACTCGCCCCGAAGGTCGTAACGGTTTCCGATGGTTGAAGTGGTTGGGACTGGCGGCCCAGGGAACTCTAGCCTACTCTACTCCGCTTTCCTGCCGCCACTTGGCTTCCAGGATATTGGCCGAGTTCATGGGGAGGTCGCTCAGCCGCAGACCTACGGCGTCGTAGATGGCGTTGGCGACAGCGGCCATGGGCGGCACCAGGGATACCTCACCCACGCCCCGGACGCCCAACGGATGGCCGGGGTTGGCAACCTCCACAATCACCGTGTCAATCATCGGCAAGTCCAGGCTGGTGGGCATCCGGTAGTCGAGGAAGCTGGAGTTGACCATTAACCCTTCGCCGTCCACGTAATACTCCTCGTTGAGCGCCCAGCCGATGCCCTGAACGGCGCCACCCTGAATCTGCCCTTCCACGTAGCTGGGGTGGATGGCTTTGCCCGCATCCTGCAAGGCGGTATAGCGCAGCACGTCCACCTTGCCGGTGTCCCGGTCAACTTCCACATCCACGATGTGCAGGCCAAAGGCGTTGCCTACGCCCGGCGGGTTGGCCGTAGCCCGCCCTACGATGGGGCCGCCGCTGCCGTTGAGCCGCCGCGCCAGTTGGTTAAAGGTCATGCTCAACTCCGAGTCGGACTTGTGGCTGAGCTTTCCCTTGTTATATTCCACGTCCGCAACGGCCACATCCCAGATTTTGGCGGCGCGCTCGACCATCTGGCGCTTGATGTCCTCCGCCGCCTGATAGACCGCCGTACCCATCTTGAAGGTAACGCCGCTGCCGCCGGCGCCGGAGCTGTAGCCGATGGAATCGGTGTCGGCGATGGAAGGCTTCACGTCCTCGGCGGCAATGCCCAAGACTTCAGCGATGTGCATTGCCATGGCGGCTCGGCTGCCGCCGATGTCCGGCGAGCCTTCCACCAGGCTGACGGTGCCGTCCGGGTTGACGCTGGCGACGGCGCTGGCCGGGCCGGTGCCGTTCATCCAGCAGCCGGCGGCGACGCCCCGGCCCCGGTTTTTGCCCGCCAGAGGCGCGGCCAGGTGGGGGTGTTGTTGGGCCGCCTGGCACAGTTCCAGCATCCCGATTTTGCGGAAGGTGGGGCCGGTTATCTGCCGGTCGCCTTCTTTGGCGGCGTTGAGCCGGCGAAATTCCACCGGGTCCATCCCGATTTTCTCGCATACCTCGTCCAATACCGACTCGGCGGCAAAGGCGGCGGTGGGGGAACCGGGCGCCCGGTAGGCCGCCGACTTTTGGGTGTTGACCACCACGTCCAGCCCTTCAACCCAGCCGTTGGGGATGTCGTAGGGGGCGAACATGGTGCGGCAGGCGGAGGCTACCGGCGAGCCGGGGAAGGCGCCGGCTTCGTAAGTCAGGTGAGCTTCGGCGGCGGTAATCCGGCCGTCGTTGGTAGCTCCGACTTTTACCTTCATGTGGGTTGCCGGCGCCGGGCCGGTGCCCAGGAAGACCTCGTTGCGAGACATCGCAATTTTGACCGGCTGGCCGCTTTTTCGGGAAAGCGCAGCCACCACCGGCTCCAGATAGCAGCCGCCCATACCCTTGCCGCCAAAGCCGCCGCCGATTTCCATCGGGATAATTTTAACTTTGGAAACGGGCAAGCCCATAATGGTGGAGGTATGGTCGCGCAGGGCGAAGTGGCCCTGGCTGCTGGCCCAGATGGTTACCGAGTCGTCGGTATTCCACTGGGCGGTGGCGGAATGGGGTTCAATGTAGCCTTGGTGCACCGGGCGGGTATGAAACTCTCGCTCCACCACCACGTCAGCTTCGGCAAAGCCCGGTTCCAGATCGCCGAGGCGAAACTCGAAGCGGTTAGCCAGGTTGGAAACCGGGGCGGATTGGTCGCCCCAGCCGCCAGGACGCATTCCCGGAGAATCGAAGGTAACCAGCCGCTCGTGAAGCAGGGGCGCATTTTCAGCCAGGGCATCTTCGGCGTTTAATACCGGGGGCAACGACTCATAGTTCACGTCAATCAGAGCTAGAGCTTCCTCGGCCAAGTGGGGACTGGTGGCGGCGACGGCGGCCACGGCATGGCCTTTGTAAAGCGCCTTTTCCCGGGCCATAACGTTGCGGCTGTAAAAGCCGTAGTTGACATTGGCGCCCTCGGACAAGTCCGAGGCTTCGGCGGAAACCTCCGGAAAGTCGGCGGCAGTAACCACCGCCACCACGCCGGGTAGAGCCAGGGCCTGGCGGGCGTCGATACTTCGGATGCGGGCGTGGGAATGGGGGCTACGCAGGATTTTGCCGTGCAGCATCCCGGTCAAGTGAATGTCGGCGGCATAGCGCGCCCGCCCCATAACCTTGTCCGGGCCATCGTGGCGGATGGGCCTGGTTCCCACTACGTCATATTCCTGGGTAGATAGCACCAAGTTTGGTTTGTAGTCGAGCATTTTCCCTCCCCATTTTAACTTGGCAACAGTTGGGACTGGGAGTAATTTACCACAATTGGGCCGGTTGGCTCAATGGGACGTCGATTGATTCCCCTTGTGTTGACTAGGGCGAACATTCGGGATAAAGTTAACTTACCCTTTTGGGCTATTGCTAGAAATCGGAGGATGCTCTTATGGCAATCAAACTCTCTCGCATCGGCCACGCCGCCGTCCGCGTTCGGGACATTGAGCGGGCCAAGAAGTTTTATACTGAAGTTATGGGCTTTGTCATTGAGGAAGAAGACCCGGAACATGGCGGCGTATTTATGAGCTTGGGCCGGGATGATGTGGACGAGGGGCATGTTATGGACTTGGTGCCGGTAGAAGACCCGACCAGCGCCGCCGCCGCCCCGGAGCAGAACCAAGTGGGCGTGGCCCATATCGCCATCAAGGTGGATACCCACGACGATATGAAGAACGCTTACGACCATCTGTCCAACAACGGCGTAACCGTTGACCGGCTGGTGGAACACGCTAACCAGCGCAGTATGTATTTTGCCGACTCCGAAGGCAACCGGCTGGAGATTTATTACGAGTTCCCCACCTCCAAGGAGCTGTTCAAGCGGGGCCGGGGCGACCGGGATTTCGTATTCACCTTTGACGACCCGGTGCCGCCCTGGGCGACCGAAGTTCCCGCCGACTGGGACCCGGATACTACCGTTGACCGCTACCACCGGGGCACCGTCCGCAATATGGGCGACTAAACCAGCCGGAAGGCTCCTACTTATTCTACCCCGCATACCGGATTCAGCGAAAAGGCGGGCCGGAAGTATTTCCGGCCCGCCTTTATTTTTGTTTTCCCTTAAGAGTTCTACCCGTTCGATTCTGCCCAAGCGCGCTTCCGGACAATGGTCGGCCAAACCCGCTTTTTGCCTACCCAGTCTTAACCAAACCGACCGGACCGGTAAGCAGCGGCCGGGTTCCGGCTAGTCGGCTGCTCGGTCGGCGGTCTCCCGGCGCCGGTCGCGGTGCCGTTGCCGCTGCCTTACGGTAGCAGACAGTTCCTTCTTGCGCAGGCGAAAGTTCAGCGGAGTAACTTCAACCAGCTCATCGTCGGCTATAAAGTCCAGCGCCTCTTCCAGACTCATCTTGACCGGAGGGCTGAGGCGTTTGGCTACATCCGCCGTTGACGAGCGCATATTGGTCAATTTTTTTTCCTTGCATACGTTAACTACTATGTCATCCTCTTTCGGATGCATCCCCACAATCATACCCTCGTAAACCGACGTGCCTGCCTCGACGAAGGTTTCCCCTCTTCCTTGGGCGTTAAGCAGGCCATAGGTAACGGCGACGCCGGCTTCCGAAGCGATCAGCGCCCGGGTAAAGGACGATTTTACCTCACCTCGGATTGGCTGATATTCAACGAACCGACTGCTGTTCACGCCATTGCCCCGGGTAGTTCGCAAGAAGAAAGAGCGGAACCCGATTAGCCCGCGCGTCGGCGCCAGGTATTCCAAACGCACATTGCCGGCGCCGTCGTTATCCATATCGGTAAGCTGGGCCAAACGATTGGACAGGGTTTCCGACAGGGCGCCGATGTATTCCTCCCGGGTATGTATGGTAAGCTGCTCGTAAGGTTCGTACACCCGCCCGTCAATAACTTTGGTAACTGGTTCCGGTTTGGATACCTGGAACTCGTACTCCTCCCGCCGCATGGTTTCCACCAATATGGATAGATGCAGTTCTCCTCGTCCTGACACTAAAAACTCATCTGCGCTGGCGGTTTCCTCTACGCGCAAGCTGACGTTGGTGCGCAGTTCTCTAAACAGCCGTTCTCGCAGCATTCGGGAGGTGCAGCGCGCCCCTTCCCGACCCATAAATGGGGAGGAGTTGACGCCGAAGGTCATCTTGACCGTCGGTTCGTCGATCTCGATAGTCGGCAATGCCTCCGGGCGGTCCGGCGCGGCGATGGTGTCGCCAATCGACACGTCCGCAATGCCGGACACCGCAACGATGTCGCCTACTTGGGCTTCCAGGGCTTCCAGCCGCTCCAGTCCTCGAAACACGAACACCTTCTCCAGGTTGCCCGGCCTGGGTTCTTCGGCCCGACCAACCAAGGCTACCGGCTCCCGGAAGTGGATGTTGCCCCGAAACAAGCGGCCGATGGCTATCTGCCCCAGGTAGTTGTCATAGTCCAGCGCAGCGACCAGCATCTGTAAAGGTCCTTCCGGATCTCCCGAAGGTGGCGGGATAACTTCAAGAATTGCCTCAAACAAGGGCTGCATATCCCGGCCGGACTGTTTTGGTTCGGTAGTCGCGTAGCCTTGGCGGGCCGAGGCGTAAAGTATCGGGAAGTCTAGTTGCTCCGGACGGGTAGCCAGTTCCAGGAAGAGGTCTTGCACCAGCTCGACCACCTCGGGGATGCGGGATTCGGGCCGGTCTATTTTGTTGATTAGGACCATCGGAGTGACGTTTCGTTGGAGGGCCTGTTGCAGTACGTAGCGAGTCTGCGGCATCGGGCCATCCACGGCGTCAACCAGCAGCAAACAGCCATCCGCCATGTTCATTACCCGTTCCACTTCCCCGCTGAAGTCGGCGTGGCCCGGCGTATCAATGATGTTTATCTTCACTCCTCGATAATGCACTGCCGTATTTTTGGCGAGAATCGTAATTCCGCGCTCCCGTTCTAGCGGGTTGCTGTCCATAATCAGCTCCCCGACCGCCTGGTTGGCCCGGAAGACTTGGCCTTGTTTTAACAAGGCGTCCACCAGGGTAGTCTTGCCATGGTCCACGTGCGCTATGATTGCCAGGTTTCGAATACCTTCGTTGGTATAGTTGTCCATACTGCTCCAAGTTGATTATTCTTCCGCCGGCTTTTGCCTATTGAAAAACTGCCGGCCATTTTCCATTTCCTGCCTTTGAGCATTATACCCTATCCGGAAATCCGCCGGTTCGGTATCGAATATCCGTCCGCCTCGGCAAGCCGATTTGCTCCATCGGCTGGTTTCCGGGAAGCAACTTGCCCCGATCCGGCGCTATGTGTAAAATGCCACCAGCTATCCTAACATTGCTTGAAGCCACCCCTTGGGGCGCTAGGGGAAAGAATATTGACCGGAGGTTTTAGCATGGATTTTGGGTTGGAAGGTAAAAAAGCCTTTGTTGGCGGCGGCGGACGGGGAATCGGGAAGGCCATTGCCCGGACGCTGGCGCAGGAAGGCGTGGACGTGGTAATCGCCTCTCGCTCGGTGGAGCAACTGGAAGCCTCGGCCAAGGAGATTGCCGATGCCACGGGCCGCAGCATTATTCCTATTTCCCTGGACGTGACCCAGACTGACCAGGTTAACCGAGTAGTCGCCGAGGCCGCCGAAAGGCTGGGCGGCCTGCACATAATGGTCAACAGCGCTTCTTTGCCCGGCGGCTCCGACACGGCCGTCGGCTACATCGAGACCGTGGACGAGGATGCGCTGCTCGGCGATTTTGATGTGAAGTACGTGGGAGCCTTGCGCTGCTCCCGGGCGGCCATCCCTTTGCTGAAGGAGCAGGGTTGGGGGCGCATCATCAACATCAGCGGGGGCAACGCCCGCAACGCCGGCAACCTGAGCGGCGGGGCCCGCAACGTTTCTTTGGTGCACATGACCAAGACTCTGTCCAACGACTTGGGCCGATACGGCATTACCGTCAACTGCATTCACCCGGGAACTACTCGCACTGAGCGCACTGCCGGTATACTGGAAGCCCGGGCCGCCCAACTGGGAATAACTCCGGAGGAAGTGGAACGGCAGGACTTTGCCGCCGGTTCGGGCCGGGGCAATGCCATCTGCCGAATGGTGGACGCCGAGGAGATCGGTTTCCTGACCGCCTTCTTGGCCTCGGACAAGGCTTGGGCGGTTACTGGCGAGGTAATCGCGGCGGGCGGCGGCGTAGGCAGCGCCGTTTTCTACTAGGCCGGCGCTAATGCCAGGCGCGGGTTTTCGCCCAGCGAGCGCCCGGGGATAAGGTCTATCTCTCGTATCTCCAGGGACGCAGCGTTGCTGGCGAAAACCTGCGCCCGGGGGATGGTTCCTGGTTGATAGTTGATGGCGCGATTGCCGAACCCCGGCCCGGCGGGGGTATTACCCGGTTATGCTAACACTAATATAGCGGGGCTAGTTGGCGCTATTCTGAGCCGAATCGCGCAGACATTGTTCGCCGGTGAATTCCGATCTATCGGAAATGTTACTTCGCGACATGGTCCCGAGTAAATGGCCGTATTCGTTAAATACGGGAGAACCGGAATCACCTGGTATGGCGTATGCATCTGTGGTAAAGCTCGCACCCCCAAATCCCTTGCCGATGACAATGCCGGTCTCCCGGCGCAGTTCCCCGGTTCCGAAACCCCAGAAATAGATTTCCTGGTCAACTTGAGCCGGAGCGGTTGCTCGGTAGATGGGGCTGTATGGGAAGTCCGGTCAGGTATTGAGGGTCTACTCGCAACAAGGCCCGGTCAATAGAAGCGCAGTGTTTTGCAATGACCGCTGGGACCCGCTTGCCGTAAAGGGGAAACTCCACCTCAACTCTGTCGCATTCGCTGGGCTTACTGAAAAGGGTGTTTTGCGAAGCAATCACGTGGTGTACCGTCAAGACGTCTCCTTCCTGAGGATCCATAACTACACCGGTACCCCTGCCAATAAGGCCGAACAGACCTTCATTGATACAATGCACCACTACCGTATTGTTCTTGACCGTGTCTGGTAGCAGTGTGGGAGGGTTTTCCAAAGTGAAACCATCGAACTCGCAGCCGAACATATTGATGTCGTCTTCTCCACTGACCCGGCCGGTGGCTGCGATCGCTTGTTCTTTGTTCAAAAGAAAGGCTATTCTGACATCCGAGTAATAACAGCGAATTGTCTGGCGATCTGACGAGATCGACGCTATGACAACGTAAAGCTCTTCCACTTTAGATACTACTCCCGAAATTGTGACCGGAATCCCCTGATTCTCCAAGTATCGTAACCGGGCATTAGCTCGCACCTTGTTTTGGTCGTATTCCGCCAGCAATTCTGCCACCGTCATTGTAATGGGCATTGGCGTCGGTGTAGGTATCGGAGTGGGCGTAGATGTTGGAGTAGGTATCGGAGTTGAGGAGCTTGGGATTTGCGTAAATCCTGCATCGCCTGTAGCGGTCGGTGCAGCAGTTGCCGCACCGACGGGAGTATCAAATACGGGATCTTGGGATACCGCCTCTTCAGTGTCAGTAGATATTATAGCTCCAACAATCGCTAAAATTATAAACGCTGCCAGCAGGCCGCCACAGCCTACGCCGCCCCACTTCAGGAATCTTTTGCAGAGCCGCCGCTCTTTTGCGTTACTGGCGGCCTACCTACGTCTCCTGTTGAGCGGTAACCCGCCACATGCGCTCCGCCAATAGGTACAAAACCGGGCTTTATCGCCTATTTCACTTCCACACCGACTGCAATAAGGCATAAATGTTCGTACCTCTTGAGGACCTTCTGGCTTTTTACGCCGCCCGGTCTTCCACCGCCAGCTTGCGGCCTACCGCATCCCAATGCCCTGGTTACCTAGCCTATTGGAATGCTGCAGCCAGCATTGGCCGGGTAATTTCGCTGCCCGGCGCGCTCGCCGGAGGAATTGGGCCCGGTTCATCCGAAAGTTGCAGCTGGCAAAGGCGCCCCGGTCAAGGTAATCCTCGCTTACTCTTCCAGCGTGGTTATATCTCCCGGGTCCAGGCCCAGTTCCTGGGCCTTGAGCAGGCGGCGCATTATTTTGCCGGAGCGGGTTTTGGGCAGCAAGGGCATGAACGCAATCTCCGCCGGGACGGCGATGGGGCCCAGTTCGTTGCGCACGTGGCCTTGCAGGGTAGCCGCCATGGCGTCGGAAGGGTTGTTGCCGACTCGCAGGGTTACGAAGCCCTTGATAACCTCGCCGCGCAGTTCGTCGGGCTTGCCGATGACCGCCGCCTCGGCCACCGCCGGATGCGATACCAGGGCGCTTTCCACCTCGGCCGAGCCGATGCGGTGGCCGGCTACGTTCAGCACGTCGTCGGCCCGGCCAACTACCATATAGTAGCCGTCGGCATCGCGCAGGGCCACGTCGCCGGTGAGATAGACGCCGGGGATTTGGTTCCAGGTGTCCGCGTATCGCTCCGGGTCGCCCCAAACCGTGCGGGAGAAGTGGGGGAAGGGACGGCGAATGACCAGCAAGCCGCCCTTATCCGGCTCCTCAATAGGCTGCCCTTCTCGATCTACAATATCCATCAGCGCGCCGGGCAAGGGGCGGCCCACCCGTCCCGGACGGGTGGACATCGTCGCCATAGTCCCCAAGCAGGGGCCGCCGGTTTCAGTCTGCCACCAGTTATCGACGATGTGCGCCCATTCACCGCTGCCACAGATATGCGCAGAGGCCCAGCGCAGGGCCTCTGGGTTCAGCGGTTCGCCGGCGCAGGTGAGAAAGCGCAGCGACCGTAAGTTGTAGCGTTGGGCCGGCTCTTCCCCGTAGCGCATCAGCATCCGCACCGCCGTGGGCGCGGTGAAGATGACGTTGACCCCGTATTTTTCGATAACCTCATAGAACACGGCGTTGTGGGGATAGTCCGGGGCTCCCTCCCGGAACACGGTAGTAGCGCCGGCCACCAGGGGCGCATAGACGATGTAGCTGTGGCCCACCACCCAGCCAATATCGGACATACACCAGAACACATCGGCATCCTTCACGTCCCAAAAGTTCTTGAAGTGGTAATAGGTGCCTACCATATAACCGCCGTGGACGTGAACCACGCCCTTGGGCTTGCCGGTGGTGCCGCTGGTATAAAGGATATATAGCGGGTCTTCGGCATCCATTATTTCTGCCGGGCAGTCAATGGAGCTGTTGGCGAGCAGTTCGTCAAAGTCCACCTGACCATCGCTCAAATCCTCCCGGGCCAGTTCCCGCCGCCAGACAAGCATCGAAGTCAGGGAAGCGCAACCGACAACCGCCTCGTCGGCGATGCCTTTCAGGTCAACCCGGTTGCCTCGCCGGTAGCCCACATCGCCGGTAATCAGGACTTTAGCCCCAGCGTCCTGGATGCGGTCGCGCAGGGAGCCGACGCTGAAGCCGGCATATACTACGCTGTGGATGGCGCCAATGCGGGCGCAGGCCAGCATTGCGATGGCGCCTTCCGGGGTCAGGGGCATATAGATGACCACCCGGTCGCCCTTGCCCACGCCCAGCGACTTTAACCCGTTGGCGCAGCGGTTCACCTGTTGGGCCAGACGGGCATAGGTATAAACCCGTTCCGTGCCGTCTTCGCCCAGCCAGATGAGGGCGGCCTTGTTGCGTCGCTCGGTGTTCAGGTGCCGGTCGAGGGCGTTGTAGGCGATGTTGGTTTGGCCGCCCACGAACCACCGGAAGTTGGGATACTCCCACTGGAACACCTGGTCCCAGCGCCGGAACCAGTGCAGTTCTTCGGCAGCCTCAGCCCAAAACTCCTCCGGGGCGGCAATGGAACGGGCATAAACGCCATCGTAGTCCTGAAGGGCCGCTTGGTCCGACACGTGGGACGGCGATGGAATCTGGCCGGTTTCCTGAAGCAGGTGGTCAATTTGGCCTTGCTGAACCATGGTACAACTCCTTGCGGCATAAAAATTATTAATCTGACGGCTTCGTAAAGGAGCGTTTCAACCCCGCTCCTACCTCAGGACCAGGACACGGAGCGCTGCTTCCGGTAATAGCCGGCCCAATCAGCCCTATTCTAACCCGGCCCGACAACCGGAACAATGTTTATTCTCCACCCCACCGTCATTCCCATAGGGGTACGCTTAAGGGGTACGCTTGCCCCAACCCCTGCCCCTACTCTACAATGAGCTCAACCGCAAACTTTTATCCGCAAACCCTTATCGCTTGGAATAACTACCTTGGGGACTATGGGAACTTTTAACGTTGACATAGAGATTGGGGATTTGGCCGGCGCCGAGTTTGTTGCCATCAACGCTTTGGTGGATACCGGCAGCGCTTATAGTGTTGCGCCAGAAAGTTTGCTGCGCCGCCTGGGGGTAACGCCGGAGAGCAGCCGACGGTTTGAGCTGGGCGATAACCGGGTAGTAGAATACTTTATCGGCTATGCTCGGATGCGCCTTTCGGGCGACTCGGCCGTCGTTCCGGTGGTTTTTGCGCCGGAGGAGGCCAGTCCCCTCATCGGCGCTACTACTCTGGAGATTTTCGGCTTGGCGGTGGACCCGGTAGCCCAACGGCTGACGCCGGTTAACGCTCTGTTGCGGTAAGCGTTTCTCTAAAGACCCTTGTCCCGCTCGGTCGGCAACGGTCGCCGGCCATTCACCTTTCGGAGAATGAAGATAAACGATGCAAGCGCTGGTTCTCGAACAGTTCCAAACACCCCTGACTTGGCGGGAGGCGCCGGAACCGGCCATCGGCTCCCGGGACGTCCTCATTCGGGTGGCCGCTAACGGGCTGTGCGCCACTGACTTGAAGATAGCCGACGGGCTGGTGCCGACGGTGACGCTGCCCCACATTCCGGGCCACGAGGCAGCCGGCGAGGTGGTGGCGGTGGGGGCCGAAACTCCGGGGCTGCAACCCGGCGACCACGTTACGGTATATCCCACCGAGGGCTGCGACTTTTGCGATTATTGCCGGCGGGGGCTGGAAAATTACTGCGCTACGGCGCCGCGCACCGGCTTTGAGCTTAACGGCGGGTTCGCCGAGTATATGCGGGTATCGGGCCACAACGCGGTCAAAATCGACCCCGCTGTGCCTTGGGCCGAGGCAGCCATCATCCCTGACGCCATCGCCAGCGTCTATCACGTCTTGACCCAAAGGGCACGGGTGCAGGCCGGGGAGACGGTGGTGATTATCGGCGTCGGCGGCTTGGGGATTCATGCTATGCAGTTGGCCCGACTGATGGGGGCGAGGGTCATCGCCGCCGACGTGGCCCCAGACAAGCTGCAAGGCGCCGCCCAGTTCGGCCCGGAGGCATTGGTCAACAGCCGGGAGGAGGATTTGCCCCAACGGGTGCGGGAGTTGACCAGCGGCCGGGGCGCCGACGTGGTAGTCGAGGGAGTGGGAAGCAATGCCGTCGCCGCCGTGCTGCCCGACAGCATCGGCTGTCTCAAGCTGGGCGGACGGTTGGCGATACTGGGCTATAACTACGGCGTACCTCTGGCAGTGGACACCGCCGACCTGATTTATGGTCAGTGGAGTATCCTCGGCAGCCGGGCTTCGAGCCGGCAAGATGTGGTGGAAGTGGCGCGGTTGGTGGAACAGGGCCGGTTGAAGCCGGTGGTTTCGGAACAGTTCCCTTTACAGCAAGTGGAACGGGCCTTGGGTCGCCTGCGGGAAAACCCGCCGTTGGGCCGGATTGCGCTGACTAGCGAGGGTTAGGGAGGGGAGGGCTGGACTAATCGGCCTTGAGTTGGTTACTCTCGGCGCCTTGGGGCAAGGGGCTCCGGTCTTCCGCATAGTCTTTCGCACAGTAAAGGCGTCCCAGCGGGGTGGGTTCGCCGTCTTTTAGCATCGCTTCCAAGGGAGCCTCCAGCTCCTCGGGGAAACTCAGCCAAGTCTCTTGCGGCGTCTTCCCGGTAGAAACCCAATCTAAACCCGTCGGGGAAGAGGGGAAGAAATCCCCCGTCGTTATCCCCCGGTTCGAGAAGAGTAATGCGCTTTCTCACGAGTTAAGTAGCGGCTGCCCGGTTCTATTCGACGGGTATCCGCCCGCAGCTTTACCGTTGGCATTGCCTATTCCGGTTAAACTGGTCGGGGCGGCCGGATTCGAACCGGCGACCCCTTGCACCCCATGCAAGTGCGCTACCGGGCTGCGCCACGCCCCGACTCAGCTTAAGCGTATCATATACGTAACGCTGCTTCAAGGGCTAGACCGTCGGGTATCCGGGCAATTACTACTAGTCAAGACCAGTTGTCAACACCTTTACAAGGCTAGACCGTCGGGTATCCGGGCAATTACTACTAGTCAAGACCAGTTGTCAACACCTTTACAAGGCTAGAACGTCGGGTATCCGGGCAATTACGCTGGGCTGCCCGGATACGCCGACCTTCCGAGCCCTTCCGGTTTTCGTAAAAATGACGCCCCGCCCCGGAGGGGATAGAATATCCTTACCCACTCATGACCCACTCATGCGGAGGTTCACTATGCCCGGCCCGCTCCACGGCGTTAAGGTTGTTGAGTTTACCGAGATTATCGCCGGCCCCTTTGCCGGTATGCTCCTGTCCGATATGGGCGCCGAAGTTATCAAGGTGGAACCGCCCTGGGGCGACCCCTGGCGCATTGTTCAGTCCTTTGCGCCCACCGAGAGCCGTCCCTTTATCGCCTATAATCGAGGTAAGCGCAGCCTGACTTTGGACCTAACTACCGCTGCGGCCCAGGACATTCTGGCCCGCCTCATCCCGCAAACCGACGTGGCCCTGGTCAACTACCGGCCCGACGTGGCGGCCAAGCTGGGGGTGGATTACGCCACCCTGTCCGCCCTGAATCCCCGGCTAATTTACTGCGAGAATACCGCTTTTGGCCGGCAAGGCCCCGATTCGCACCGGCCCGGTTACGATCTGATATTGCAAGCGATGTCCGGGTTGATGACCGCTGAGGGCAAGGTGGGGGACGGAGCGCCCCAGCATATTGTTTCTACGCCGCTGGTGGATACCGCCGCCGGCCTTTGCCTGGCCTGGTGCGTCTGCGCCGCCCTATACTCCCGGGAACGTACTGGACAAGGCCAGAAGGTGGAGACTACCTTGCTGGGGCTGGCCCTAGCGTTGCTGGGGATGCGTTTTGTCGAGGTGGAGTCGCTAGACAAGGAAAAGTTCAGCGAAACGTTGGAGTCCCTGGCGGCGCTGCGAGAGGCCGGTCTGCCCTATGCCGATCTGCTCCAGGTTTACGAGGCTGACCATCCGGCCACGCCGGGGAACATCTACTACCGGAGCTACCAGACCGCCGACGGGGTTATCGTCGTGGGCTGCCTCAGCGACCCGCTGCGCCGGCGGCTGCTGGATACGCTGGGTTTAACTGACCTTCGTTTTGACCCCGGCTATGACCCCCGCTCCGACGAAGCGATGGTCTTTGGAGCGGAACTGATACGGCGGGCGGAAGCGGCGTTTCGGCAGCGGCCGGCCGCCGAATGGCTGGCGCTGCTGGAGGAACGGGGCATCCCTGCCGGGCCGGTGCGGTTCACGGAAGAGTTGTTTGACGACGCCCAAGTACAGGCCAACGGTCTAGTGGCGGAATTGGAACATCGGGATGCCGGTAAACTGCGGATGTTAGGCTCCTTGGCAAATTTCAGCGGAACGCCCTTGGAACCCAAGCCGCCCCCGGCCTTGGGCCAGCACACCGCAGAAGTGCTGCGAGAGCTGGGTTACGCGGCAGAGGAGATAGACCGGTGGCGGGAGAGCGGGGCGCTGGGATAAGGGCGGGTTCTATTCCAACCTGCCCTTATCCGTTGGCTGCGCGATTCACGATTAAGGTAGCTACTTCCCGCTAAATGAACCGGGCCGGCGTGCGCGGAGCATCAGCGTAGTCGATATAGACCGTTATTACCTCGCTGAAGAAGTCCACCGCCTCCACGCCTTGCTCTCGCTGGCCCACGCCGGAGGCCTTAAGGCCGCCGAAGGGCAGATGCACCTCGCCGCCCAGGGTGGGCGCATTGACGTGTACCATTCCCGCCTCCACCGTGTTGATGTAGCGGTAGGCCCGGGGCAGGTCGCGGGTGTAAACCGATGACGACAGACCAAACTTGACGCTGTTGGATATTTGTACCGCGTCCTCCAGGTCTTTAGCTTGGAACACGGTTAGCACCGGGCCGAAGATTTCCTCCTGAGCAATGCGCATCTCTGGCGTGACGTCGGTGAAGATGGTGGGCTCCACATAATAGCCCTGGTCGAACTCCCCGCCGGTCAGGGCGTGGCCGCCGTAGGCCAAGTTGGCGCCCTCCTCGGCGCCGATGCCGATATACTCCAGCACCGTATCCAGTTGGGACTGGCTGGCCAAGGGGCTGACATCCGTAGCCGGTTCCAGGCCGTCGCCGACTTTCAGTTGACCGGTGCGTTCCAGCAACTGTTCCATAAAGGGGTCATAGACTCCTTCCTCGACGATGACTCGGCTGGTGGCGGTGCAGCGCTGGCCGGTGGAGCCAAAAGCGCCTTGAACGATGCCGCCCAAGGCCTTGTCCAAATCGGCGTCGGCCAACAGGATGACGGCGTTCTTGCCGCCCATTTCGCACTGCACTTTTTTTAGCCGCTGGGCGCCGGCAGCGTAGATGCCGGTTCCGATTTCGGTGGAGCCGGTAAAGGAGATGCCGCGCACCTCCGGGCTTTCCACCAGCGCATTGCCCACCGACCCGCCGGGGCCGGTAATCAGGTTCAGGACGCCGGGGGGCAGGCCGGCTTCCTCAAACACCTCGGTCAGCTTGACCGCGCTGAAGGGGGTGATGGACGCCGGCTTGAATACCAGGGTGTTGCCACAGATGAGGGCCGGGGCGATTTTCCAGGCGGGAATGGCGATAGGAAAGTTCCAGGGGGTAATGATGGCGACTACGCCCAGGGGACGGCGAACGGTGTAGGCCACGGTGCTGGGCAGCTCCGAAGGGGTGGTGTAGCCGAACATCCGGCGGCCCTCGCCGGCGGCGTACTCGATAATGTTCATCGCCCGGCGCACCTCGCCCCGGGCATCGGCCAGGGGCTTCCCCTCTTCCAGGGTAATGGTGCGGGCCAACTCGTCGCTCCGACGGCCCATAATGTCCAGGGCCTTATAGAGAACTTGGGCGCGCGCCGGGGCCGGCGTGTTGGCCCAACCCTCCAGGGCCTGCTGGGCGGCGGCGACCGCCTCCAGCGCATCCTCCGGCGTGGAGGTCTGGAACTCGCCGAGGACTTCTCGCTTGTTAGCCGGGCTAGTAATTGGGTAGGCGCGGCCCGACCGGGATTCCGTCCATTGGCCGCCGATGTAGTTACGGTAGGCTGATGCTGAGCTAGTTTCCGATGTGGTTGCCATAAAAATCATCCCCTAGTTTGATGGTTGGCCGGGCTGGGCTTCTTAACTTGAACTTGCTTGCCAGTAAGGTAACATTCTTGCTGATAGGGGACAAGACGGGAGGGGATGGATACCAAGACAACTCGACGACGACCTGGCGGGGCAACCAGGTTGTCCCAAGTTAATACGATTTATGTTTCTGAAATAGCATTTTTAGCCGTAAAGCGACACTTATATGCCCGGTAGTGCGTAATGTTGCTGGTTAACCTCAAGGACTTGACGCCTTGACACCTATACTGCCGATGATTAGTATAGCGATAATCATTCCAAGATAGAATCCAGTTGCGGATAGCCGCCGCCGGATTATCCGGCAACTTGGTCAAAAATGGCAACCGCGGAGCATAAAACCAGGGAAGGAGGAACAAAATGGCGAACAAGGACATCGCATTGATGGCTCACCTGATGCGCCGGGCCGGTTTCGGCGCTACCTATCAAGAACTGGAGCAGAAGGTCGCCCAAGGGTATGCGGCCACGGTAGAGGATTTGCTGCACCCGGAAAACCAACCCAACCTGGAAACCGATATTCTGGAGCGCCGCTTTATTGACTGGAAGGAGCTGAATGCTCTGGAGGTCAATCAAGCTTACTGGACCTATCGGATGATTAACACTCGCCGGCCCCTGGAGGAGAAAATAGCCCTCTTCTGGCACGGCATCTTCTGCACCGGCAATTCCAAGTGCGAACACGGACGGCAGATAAAGCTTCAGGTGGATATGTTCCGCAATCAGGGATTGGGCAGCTTTCGCGACCTGCTACTGGGTTTGGCCGCCGACCCGTCGATGGTGTTTTACCTGGACAACTGTATGAGTCGCCGGGACGCCATCAACGAAAACTGGGGGCGGGAACTGCTGGAACTCTTCTCCATGGGCGTGGGGATGGACGGCGCGGCCAACTATTCGGAGGACGACGTTAAGGAATGCGCCCGAGCCTTTACCGGCTGGACTATCACCAATGCCATTCCCCGTTATCCCTATGGCCGTTATGAAGCCAACTTCGTTTACAACCAGGCCGACCATGACGACGCCGACAAAACCTTTCTGGGCGAAACCGGCCGCTGGGACGGCGCTGACGTAATCGACATTATCGTGAAGCGGCCAGCCACCGCTCGATTCGTCGCCCGCCACTTGTATAACTTCTTCGTGGCCGACGAGCCGCAGGTTCCCGCCTGGCAGAACACCCCGCCCCGAGACCTAGAAGCCATCCGGATGCTGGAGGAGGAATACTTCCGCTCCGGCTATAACATCGGCTCTATGCTGCGGCTTCTCTTCAACTCCGACTTCTTCAAGAATGCCCGCTTTGCCAAGGTCAAGAGTCCGGCGGAGGCGGTAGTCGGAACTATGCGGCTGGTACAGGACTTCACCGCCCCCAAGCCCGGCCTGCATAACTTGGCAATGACCATCCGCTATATGGGCCAGGACCTGATGAATCCCCCCACGGTGGAGGGCTGGCATACCGGCGGCGAGTGGATTGACAGCGGAACCTTGGTGGAGCGCATCAACTTCGCCGCCGACCAGTTGGGCAACCTGGAGCTTCCCGGGGTGCGCCACATCGTGGAACGGGTCAGTTCCGATAGTGGTTCCAACGGTTCCAATGGTTCCAACGGTTCCAATGGTTCCGCCGCCGTATCCGCCGAGGACTTGGTGGATCGTTGCCTGGAATTGCTGGGCGCCTATGAACTGGCCGAGGCGACCCGCGCCCAACTGGTGGAGCACCTGGGTCGCGGCGGCGAGCTGCGACCCAGCGCCGCGGACTTTTCCCAGCGGGTAGGCCAGACGCTTCAGTTGATTGTGTCCACCCAGGAGTACCAGTTCGCTTAAGGGTCGAGCCCCCGCTAGCGGGTAGCCTTGCGGCGGGTTGACGGCGTACTTGGCGGACAACGTCGCCCCCCAGAGGCTAGCGAGGAGCCTTCCGTTACCTTCAAGCGCCCATCGCTCCGTTCAACCAGGGCGGTTAAACAGAGCGGGTCGAAGGGTTTCCGTTGATGGTTCAACCGGCTCGGCCCGAGGGGACTGCCGGTTTCATGAGGTAGAGGAGGAAAGGTTATGACTTCAATCAAGAAAGACCCGGTACTGGTGGTGTTGCAACTCTCCGGGGGAAACGATGCGCTGAACACCGTAGTGCCTTATGGCGACCCGCTGTATGCCGACAACCGCCCTTCGGTGCGCATCCCCGAGGAGCAGACGCTCAAAATCAACGATTACGTCGGCCTCAACCCCAATATGGGGCCGATGAAAAAGCTCTATGACGAGGGCAAGCTGGCGATTATCCAGGGAGTGGGCTATCCCAACCCCAACCGCTCGCATTTCCGCTCCATGGACATCTGGCATACCTGCGAACCGGACAAGGTGGGGACGGAGGGCTGGCTGGGCCGGGTTATCAAGGAGCTAGACCCGGAGGCCGAAAACGTGTTGACCGGCGTAAACTTTGGCCGGGGCCTGCCCCGCGCCTTGGCCCTGACCGGCGTGCCGGTGGCCTCGGTGGGCAACTTGGCAACCTACGGGGTGCTGACCGGAATCGGCGACGACCAGCGGGTAGAAGCTTTGGATGTCTTCTCTCGCATCTACGCCCCGGCGATGGGCCGGGGCGGCGTGATGGATTACCTGTCCCAGACCGGTATGGACGCACTGAAGGGCGCCGACATTCTCAGCACGGCGCCGGAGATGTATTCCTCTTCCGTGGAGTACGGTTCGGACACGGTAGGACAATATATGCGAAACATCGCCCAGACGCACTTGGCCGGGTTCGGCGCGCGGGTTCTCTATACCACGGCGCCCTACAATAGTTTCGATACGCATGCCGGGGAACTGGCCGCCCACGCCCAGCTGTGGGCGAATACTTCCCAAGCCGTTGGCGACTTTTACGACGACCTGAAGGAGCATAACGCCAGCGACAACGTAACGCTGCTGGTGTTCACCGAGTTCGGCCGGCGGGTTCACGACAACGGCTCCGGCACCGACCACGGCTCCGGCGGCATGGCCTTTGTCATCGGCGATGCGGTCAAGGGCGGGCTGTACGGCGAATATCCGTCCTTGGCGGCGGACAAGTTGCTGGAAGGCGACCTGCACTTCAACAACGACTTCCGCAGCATCTACGCCACGCTTCTGGAAAGGTGGATGGGGTTAGACGCCAAGCCCCTGATTAACGGCAGCTTCGAGCAGTTCGACTTCATCTAAACACCCGGTAAACACCGGGCAAACTCCAACCCGGCAACCGCCAACTAGGGAGGCCAGAATGACTACCCAGATTATTGGAATTACGCTGCAACCCAGCCATACCATCGGGCGGGCGGAGTTCTCCGGCCCCGGCTTCCGCAATCCGGTGGCTATGGCCCGTGGCGAGGACGACCTGATGTACGTCGTCAACCGCTCTTACGAATACCGTCCCGACGGTAAACGGGTTACCATCTGCACCATCGGCGAGGACTACGTTGGGGAATTTGCTCGGGGCGTTACCGCCCAGGGAGAGGGTGAGGCCTCTTCCGCCGACGGCTCGCTGATTTGGCCCACGGCCATCGCCCTGGACCGGGCAGGCAACGTTTATGTGGCCGACGAGTGGCTGAACCGGATTTCCATTTTCACCGGCGACGGCGCCTATGTGAGCAAATGGGGCGTCCCCGGTTCCGCCGACGGCGAAATCAGCAACCCTTCCGGTTTAGCCTTTGACCGGGAGGACAACCTGTATTTGGTGGACAGCGAGAACCACCGAGTCCAGAAGTTTACCCGGGACGGCAAGTTCCTGTCCCAGTTTGGGGGGCAGGGAAGCGGCGATGGCGAATTTAACCTGCCTTGGGGTATTGCCGTTGACCGCAACGGCGACATTTACGTTGCCGACTGGCGCAACGACCGCATCCAGAAGTTTTCCGCGGACGGGCAGTTTCTGCTGAAGCTTGGCGTCGCCGGAACCGGCGACGGCGAATTGAACCATCCCACCGGGGTGGCGGTGGACCGGGACGGTTACATCTATGTGGCCGACTGGGGCAACGACCGGTTGCAGGTGTTCAGCTCCCGGGGCAAGTACGTTACCCAGACCTATGGCGACGGCGTCATCTCCAAATGGGGCAAGGACAAGCTAGACGCCAATTCTGAGATGTGGCAGGAAAGGGACATTGCCCAAGGGCTGGAGCGGGAAAAGCTGTTCTGGGGACCGATCGCAGTGTCGGTGGACGATGCTGACAACGTGTTTGTCGTGGAATCGGCGCGCTCCCGGATTCAAGTTTACCGCCGCCAACTGCCGGTGTTCTTCGGGGGCCGCCTGTAGGCCGCCAGCGGTTCCTGAATAGGCGGGAAGCTGTAAGGGCGGGTTTACAAACCCGCCCTTACAGCTTCCCCTGACCCCTGCCGGTGGGGGGCAAGACCAAGTCCGTCCTTACATAAGCATTCCAACCGGCGCAGCGACGCGCCCCGACAACCGCCTTGACGTTTGTCGGGATGTTTGGCAAGCCGTGTTATAATACAAGCAGCCCGGCCCGGCCCTGAAACGGCGTCCGGCTGGGTTGACTTCATCCCACCGGTACGGAGAGGACTTAGTGACGACCCAAGAGGAACTGGTTGCCAAGTTAAGGCCGTTGGGTCTGCGTTTGACCCCGCAGCGGTTGGCGATTGCGGAAGTGGTGGTAAACTCGGCGGATCATCCATCGGTCAAGGACATTTACGAACGCGTAAGGGCCTTCTTCCCCTACGTTACCATCGCCACCGTCTACTCCACGCTGGATGTGCTGGAGCAGGTTGGCATCGTCCGGGAGCTGCCCTTCCAGCGTCTTTCCCGCTACGACGCCAACCTATCGCCCCACGCCAACCTGGTCTGCGTCGGTTGCAGTCTGGTGGTGGACGCCGACGTGGGGGATGAAACGGTGTCGGAGATTTTGGACTTGGTAACTCAAGAGTCCGACTTTCAGGTAGCCTCCCAGCGGGTGGATTTTTACGGCTGGTGTTCCGGATGCCGGCAACCGAACCGGGCTGAACCGGCTAGAACCGGCTAGAACATCCTGGTGGCTACCGGAGCTGCCGCCGGGGTTGCCCTTTACGATTCAACCCAGCGCGGTTTAACTCCCCGCCGGGCTCTCCGGCAGGCGGCGCAAAACCCTTGTAACTGCTCGAATTAATGGAACCGACTATCGGCGGAGCGGCATCAGTTGATTGAGTCCTTATTGGCTCGCTTTGGACTGGATGGCCCGCTGGGGCTGGGCCTGTCCTCGGTGGTTATCTTTGCCATTGGGGTAATTCTGGCCCTGATTTCTAACTACCTCATCTATCCGCTCGTTCTGCGGCTTACCCGGTGGACGCCTACCAACCTGGACACCCGCTTGGCGCAAGCCTTTCACAAGCCTCTGTCCCTGAGCATCGTGTTATTAGGGGTCTATCTGTCGGTCACCCTGCCCTATGACCTGCCCTCTACTTTGCAAACGCTGACCGATCGGATTGCCGGAATTTTCGCAGTTATTCTGGGCGTTGCTGCCGTATCCCTGGCCGTTTCCAATACGTTTAAGTGGTACATCGAGGTAGTCTCGCCGCGCACCGAAACCAGCCTGGACGACCGGCTCATCCCGATGTTGCGCCGGATTACCCTGGCTCTGATTTATGGGCTGGGCGCCCTGCTGGCCCTGGACTTGCTGAACATCAACATCAGCCCCCTCATCGCCGGGCTAGGCTTGAGCGGCCTGGCGGTAGCCCTGGCTTTGCAACCCACTCTGGCAAATCTTTTCGCCGGAACCTATGTGATGACCGAGGGGGTGGTAAATACCGGCGATTATATTGAGCTGGATAACGGGATTGCCGGCTATGTTCAGGATGTCAGTTGGCGCAGCACTCGCCTGCGCACCTGGACTAACAACCTGGTGATAATTCCCAATTCGCGCTTCGCGGAAACCATCATCACCAACTATCAAGGACCAGTTCCGGCGGTCAACCTTTACCTAACCTGCGGCGTCAGCTACGAAAGCGACCTTTTCCTGGTGGAGCGGGTGTGTCAGGAGGTTATGGCCGATCTGCTGGCAACGGATCCCCGGGCGGTGAAGGAGTACGGGGCCTATTTCGGCTTCGAGAACTTTGATGATTCCAACGTCGATTTTTATCTGTTCGTGCAAGCCCGGGACCGGATAGCCGGGTTTGACCTGCGCTCGGCCTTAATTCAGCGATTACATCAGCGATTCCGGGAAGAGAACATCGTTATCAACTACCCTATGCGGACGCTGAACCTTCCCGGGAACTGGCAGCCGGAAGCGATGTTGCGGGGCGAAGGGTTGGCGAGACCGGCGACGCCGGCGCCCCGCGCTCATTCTAGTTCCCGACCTCGCGCCCAGCCCAGCCGGCGCGAGGCGCCGGCGTCAAATGTTGTTGGGGGCGATGATTTTCCCGACCGGGGCGGCGACGGCCCGACCCTCGATGTCCCAGGGACGGGGTAGGCAAGAGGTGGGCGGGTTTGTAAAAATCGGCGCTACGCCCGTCGGCGGGAATCCTTGATTGCCGGGGTTGAGCTTGGTATAATGGAGGTGAAGCAGTCAGCCTTGACGGTTGGTTGCCCCCCCCGTGGGCCTGTAGCTCAGGCGGTTAGAGCGCGGTCCTGATAAGACCGAGGTCGTTGGTTCGAGTCCATCCAGGCCCACCACAAGCAAGTTATGCAAATCGGGAGCCTCTGTATTGAGGTTCAGGTTGGACGGGTAACTTACTCGTTCAACTTTTGCTGACCCCAGTCTGTTGCCAATAGTCCCGACCAGGGAGTTCGTGGCGTTCGCCATTCCGTCCGGCGCAGCTCTTCGGACTGGCCGGTATCGCTTGTTTCAAAGCCGGTTTCACCCATTGAGGGGCGCCTTTCAGCCCATCGATACCGAAACGTCCTTTGCCGCCGGGGCGGTCAAGCATCTGCCCGTCATCCAACTCGTCCTCAATCTGTCGCTGGATCCCGAAGGGCGCCCTATACCTTTGCTTGCCACTAATACTGACCTTATTTAGTTATTTCTCCCGTCTCGCCGCCGCTGACTGCCTACCCGGTTGATTATTCCCGAACCGCCCCCAATACTGAGCGTCAACCCCGGTCGGCAAACCGCTCACCGGTCCTGGCGGCGGCGCAGCTGCGCTTCCGGTTCACGGATACGCGCCTCGGCTGGTTAACGTTGAAGTTCGGCCGGTATTCCCGGCAACCAGGTCGTAAAACCGCAGTCTTCCCTCCTCCCAGCAGAGGCCCAGGTTGAGGAGCGGGCAGCATGGTCAGCTGGGCGCCGGCCGATGACTACCAGATCTACATCAAGCGCCGCTCCAGCAGAATTTTCGAGGCATTCGGTCATTGCCAAACTTTACTGAAAAGGGGGTGATTGAAGCGGATGGTTAATAAAGCGCAAGCGATACGGGAAGGGCGCTTTAGCTTCTAATTCTTGACCTGAACCACCAGCGTGCCAACAATTTTATCATGCAGCGTTTGATTATTTTTGTCCCACAGCGGCCACAAAAAATCCACTACTAGCGTTAGCAGCAGCATTAGCTCTAGCGTTAGCCATAGTATTAGCTCTAGCGTTAGCCGTAGCGGTAGTTCTACCCCTGGCGGTAGCTCTGGCCTTAGCCCTAGCCATAGCCGCCCTAGCCATAGATCTAGGGCTAGCTGGATAAATAGAAAACCCGAAAGCGTTATTAGCAAAAACTTTAAGCCGGCCTCGCGGGCCAACATACTCCACCGCCCGGGAGCGGCTCCCGCCTTTGTTATCACTCTTATTCCCAGCAACCTTTTGCCGGGCGTCTGCCCCCGCCGGTTGCAACTTATCCCAATCGCCCCAACAGCTGAGCCAATGAATGCGCCAATCCAAGCAACAACAAATAGCAGCCCCAGCACGAACCATCCATTCGCATAATCCGAGTCGTCAAGCCATCCCCACTCTGACACTCCTAACCACAACAACGCAACGCCGGCTACAACGCCTAGCGGCACGCATATTCCAACCAGCAAAGCGTCCAGCAACGAGGAAAGGGCCCGGCGCCCATAACCCGCCAAACGGTAGGGGGCTTCGGCCAGGGAGCCGCCGCAATAGACGCAAAAGTTGGATAATTCTCGACTTATGCCACCGCAGTAGGCGCAGATTTGGATGTCCATTTACCTCTCCGTTGGCAACAACAAGCCGCTAACAACACCCTCTTGCTGCAACCTTGCTAACCAGCCTAACTCCTTACTACCCACCCCCCTCCCCAGTTAAGCGAGAACGCCCCACCTATAGCTACGGGTCAAGGTGAGTGATAACCCAAACAACCCCTTGCCGCTCTAATGTTATCCATCCCATTGAAATGCCTTTCCCAGCTTGAATAACCGATCTGCCATCAACTATCGAACCTTGTCCGTTGAGTAAATGGGCTACCAGAGTCGTCTGCGATTCAACCGCGCAAAATTCGTCCTGCCGCAACTCCAAACCTTGAATACATACAGTAGCCCGGCCCAGCATTTCCTCCTGTTCCGCCACTGAGGCGGCATTAAATTCAGACATCGACGGCGGCGGGGTCGGCGTGGGCGTAGCCGTCGGCGGCGGCGTGGGCGTAGGGGTAGCCGACGGCGGCGCAGGCCACCACCCAGTAGTAGTTATCATCCAGGCTCGGGATAGCGTGGCGGTATTCCGTGTCAGTTACAGAACCCAGTTTGTTGCAGAATCGGGGTTCCCCCCTTCTGTCAGTTGGCATTGAGCAGAAGCGGAACGGCGGTGATATGCGGTGTAGCCGTTGGCCTCTTCCACAGGGTCCCAAGTTACCACCACGTCGGAACCGTCCCAATCAGCTTGCGCATTAGTCGGCGCGGGCTTTTGGGTTAACTTCGAAATCAAGGTCCCAATGGCAATGACGCCGACAAAATCGCAATCAGCCCGCCACAACCAATGCCGGTCCACCCCAAGGGCGAAATTCGCTTAAACCAAGGGCGTCCAGCGGCTGGAGGAGGCGTTCAGCTGAATGCCCCAAGGCCGACAAAAGCCGGGTGCTATCACTAGCTTATCTCCGTTGGCTGGGGAATTTCTTTCCCGGTAGCCGGGTCCAGCTCAAAGGGGCCGGGCAGTTCCAGTTCCTTCGCCATTTCCTTGACCGCCGGGAGTATCTCCTGGCCCATCAGCCGGAGGCTGCGCATAGCGTCATCGTGGGTCATAGCGCCGTCGCCGTCCCAGAAAAAGATGCTGCCGGGGCGGATGTATTCCAGCACGTGACGAATCTTGGGCAAAACCGTCTTGGGCGTTCCGGCGATAATAGTATAGTCCTCAATTTGCTGCTCATAGGGGCGCCCCAACACGCCGGCGGCGCCGCCGCCACCGCCCCGGGCCTGGGTCGCCACCGCCTGGGTGGGCAAGACCCGGGAGCGCGAGGTCAGGCCGGGAAGGTTGACCAGGGCCGGGTTCACCGTGCCTTCGTTGCCGGCCAGGAAGGGGTTGCTCGGCCCCTGAACGTATTTGCGGGCCGTCTGCTCCGCCAGTTCTTCCGTCTCATCCACATGCACCTTCCAGAGGTAGCCGATGTTCTGGGAGCCGGACTGGTAGCCCAGTTCGGCGGCGGTGTCGTGGTATAGCTGGAAGGCTCGCTTGGTAGGTTCCAGCTCCGTCGCCAGCATAATGTAGGGAATCCGCTTCTCAGCGGCCCACAGCAGGGAGTCCCGGCTAACCACCCCCGGCAGCCAGATAGGAGGATGGGGTTCCTGATAGGGGCGCACCCAGGGGTTGACGTGGCGATACTGGTAATGCTTGCCTTCCCAGCGGAAGGGGCCGGGGGTAGTCCAAGCTTTAACGATAAACTCGTGGGCTTCCTGGAACCGCTCCCAATTATAGGGCGGCGGCGAGTTGTGGGCCACGCTTTCCCGGCCAGTGCCGCGCACCCAGCCGGACACCAGCCGGCCCCGGGAAATCATATCAATCATCGAAAGCTGCTCCACCAGCCACAGGGGGTCGTCCCAGATGGGCAAGATGTTGCCCAACAGCACAATCTTGGCCCGGTTGGTCATTCGCGCCAGGATGGAAGCCTCCACGTTCATCGCCCCGCCCATACAGAAAGGGGTGCCGTGGTGCTCGTTGAGCATCAGGCCGTCGAACCCCATCTCCTCGGCGTACAGCTTCTCGTCCAGGTAACGGTTATAGAGTTCCGCCCCCAGCCGGGGGTCGTAGATTTCGTTGCTGACCATCAAGTCCATGATGGGCTTGCCGGTGGCGCCGAAGTAGCCGGAACCGGGGTCTTGGTAGGGTCGCTCCGTAAAGTATCCAACGAACATCCCGTTCTCCCTCCTTCGCTGCAATCGGGCCGTGGCCCGCTTCCCCTGGCGCCCGGGGAAACCTAGGCGAAAAACTCCCGGGCCAAGGCAATAAAAGAGTCGGCCTTTTCTACTTGCGGCAGGTGGCCGCAATTGTCCAGGATTTCCAGGCGCGAACCGGGGATAGCCTCGTGGTAAACTTGGGCCGCGCTGACCGGAACGATGCCGTCCTGCTGCCCCCAAACTAGCATCGTGGGCAGCCGGTGGAGCCGTCTCAACAGTTGGGGCAGGGCCGGATAATACATATAGGGTTTCCACCCCAAGCGGCAAGCCTCCTCCCGGGCCACATCCCATCCCTGCGACTGCTCCGGCGGCGGCGTATTGGGGCACAATTCCGTAAACTCCGGCGTACTCGCCGGGTCGTGAAAGGCCGTGGTGATGCAATCCTGGGCCACCGACAGGAACATATCGTAGATGTAGCCCTCCGGCGGCCGAATGCCCAGCGGGGCGACCAGCGCCAGTTTCTTGAACTGACGGGGCGACATGGTAGCGATTTCGGCGGCCAGCCAGCCGCCCAGGGAAAAGCCGATGGCGTTGACCGATTCCAGCCCCAACTCCTCCAACGCCATCAAGTACCAGCCGGCCAAGTCGCGCATATTCATTACCCAGTCCAGTCGGGGGGTGCGGCCAAAGCCGGGATGCGCCGGTAGGTAGAGGGTGTGGCTTTCGGCCAGTTCCCGGTGAAAACGCAGCAGACCCGGATGAGCTATCTCGTCGTGGAAAACCAGCAGCGGCTCCCCGGAACCGCCCTTGACCAGGCTCAGATCAGCCCCGGCCACCGCAACAGTTTCTTCGCTCCAGGCAGCGGAAACGGAGGTCATCAGGAACCCCCAATTAAGAAAGTGGGCAACTAGCCAGAGTGTAGCAAAGCCGCTCAGGGAAAGCAAACCGGGTTGGCCGAAGTAGGCCGGGTTAGTTTGCCCGCCCCACCGTCTTTCCGGCGAAAGATGGAAAGACGGTGGGGCGCCGTTCATTTTCGCGGGATGTTCCTTGAAAAGTCGCAGGGCGCGCCTCCGACCCAATCCTAGCCCAACCCTTGCCAACCCGGATTACCCCAGCCTATGATGAATCATAAGCAGCCAGTCTAACCCCTCAGCAAATCATTCATTCACCGGGAGAAAACGTTATGCGAACGCCTATAGTTACCCGCGACCAGGTTCCCGAGAATTTGCGCGCCGCCTTCGACGCCGAAACTTCCGATAGCGGCGGCGTGGTTGCCAGCGGCCCCGGTTCGGCGATGATTAACAGCCCGGAAATGCGTCGCCGGGCCAATTCGCTGGTCAACTACCTGCGGGACGAATCCGCCCTGCCCAAGAGAATCCAGGAACTGGCGATGATTGTTACGGCCCGCGCCCACGACTGCCAATTTATCTGGAACGCCCACGCCGCCCGGGCCCGGGAACAGGGAATCAGCGACGCCTTTGTCGATGCCCTGCGGGATGGTCAGCCCTTGCCCGACCTGCCTCCCGACGAGGCGGCGGTAGTCCGCCTGGCCGCCGAGTTTTTCCAGACCCATAAAGTCAGCCAGGAAACTTTTCAGACCGCCCTTGACCAGTTCGGGGCGCAAGGGCTGACCGAGCTTTGCACCCTGATGGGATACTATGCGCTGCTGGCATTTAACGCCAACACCTTCCTGATTGACCTGCCCGAGGAGCGCGCCGAGGCGGCGCTGCCCATTTAGGGCGTGGGCCGCCGCCCAGTTGACGGGACAGGAAGATGCGGCGCCAGAAGGCGTCCCGGCAGGGGAGTGGGCGGCTAAAACAACAGCCGCCCGGAAAGCTGGCTGTCGCCCTGACCTGCGCCTCGGCCCCTCCTGAAGCAGTGAAGGATCTAACCCCCGGCGATGGGCGACGTATAGTAGTTCGACTAGTTGGCGATAGCTCCAGAGTCTAACCCCCCGGCGATGGGCGACGTTTTGCCGGGCGAGCAGTTTAATTCCGCCTTGCGGGCAGGGCGCCGAACGCAATTGCCCCGCTGGTACCGGTGAAAAATAGCCCTCCCGATGCTAACTCGACGCTATGACAAGGCGTAAGCTAACATAGACTCTAAATGTAAAGGCATGGTGGGGGAAGGCATGCTTTCAATCCTCAGGTTAAAAGAAAACGGCGGGCTATTACGCTACCTTCTTCCCTTACTACTCTTGCCGTCCGCGCTGCTGTTGGCGGCGATTAGTTGCGGCCCGGCAGTCCATCCAACCCAGCGGCGTCCTCAAAGGCGGCGCATCTTTGGCCGAAACGCCGGTCGTTGCTTCAACTCCGCTTCCTACTACATGCATCGGGGGGGTAAGGAAGCTGGAAGATGGCTCTTTTCGGTTCGAAGAGGACTGTTTTACTGATTACCCCAAACCTACGCCTACTTATCCCGGCCTGGATACTGACCTGGAATATCTAGTGTTGGCGCTGGAGCAGGGGTACTATCCTCGTTTGGCTGAGGACGCTTATCTGGAACCGGCCCATCAAAATGTCAAAGTTTACCTGACCAGCAACCTGGAAAAGGTGGTTGAATGGCTGGAAGGGAAAAAGCTTTATCCCCAGGGAATATATGAATATCCCGCCGGGGATTATTGGCTCACCGGCAGCTTACGCCTCTATGCGCCCGTCGCTTTGTTGGGCGAGTTGTCTAGGCAAGAGGGGGTTACAAGCATTGAAGGGCCGCCGGTCCCCCTATCGGCGCCCTGCCCACCCGATTGCGACTCCAAATGGCGGCCTATATGGTACCCCGAAGTTGGACAATCGAAGGAGTTTATCATACATACTAACCTCCCCGACCCGCCGGGAGCGCGTTTGAGCCTCAATCGCCCGGGGGATGCGGGCAACTTGTCCCTCGGTAATTGCCCCGGGGCCATCGGGGAAGGGGGGACTTACCATAATGGGGACATGGTAACCATTACCGCCTGTTCCCCAGGCGAGGCATGGGCCGACGGGAGTTGAGCTTATATGATGGATGCAGTCACGCTGTTCCCCAGGCGAGGCATGGGCCGACCTGTACGCGGGCGCTAAACAGGTGCGACCCTTCCGCATCGAAGTGGGGGAACCCCGTCCTTTTCGAGTCAGCCTGACGCCGCCGCCGTCCGCGCTGAAGGTGGGACAATCCCGGGTTTTTACGTTGAACAGCCTACTGCCAAACCCGCCGGGCGTTCGGGTGATTGTCAACCACGCCCCCTGGCTTTCGGATGCTGGCAATATCGCTTTTGACCGGTGTCCCGGGGGCGATGAGGAGGGCCGACTTCTCGGCCCCGGCGATACGGTAACTATTGTCGGCTGCGCCCCGGGCGCGGTCTCTTTGGGCCTCGCCTATCCTCGGGGCAAGGACGGTGAATACATATCCCAGGACCATTCAATGTCGGTGTGGGGCAAATAACCGACCCCAAGGGGAGCTGCCTGGATAATTGGAAGGGGCGGCCCGGCCTTAAATACCCGATTGGCTCCCGTCTGGTCAAATGGCGGCCCCGTTATCCAGGCAGGCGGGCCGGGCCGGCGAATCTTGACAGCGCAAACCCTTTGCGTTATCTTATTCCTACCTTATAATTGATGCCAAACAATGGCCGTTTTGGAGCTGTTCCAGCTAGGGCCGGCGGGGCAATCAATAACCAAACGGGGCGGACCGGCGGGGCCGGTCGTAAATGTAAACAAAAAGCAAGTAAAGGGAGGATTGTATGGCTGACCAAGATGTCGCATTGATGGCTCACTTGCTGCGGCGCGCCGGCTTCGGGGCAAGCCGCGACGAGATTGAAGCCAAAGTCGCCCAAGGGTATGACAACGTAGTGGAAGAATTGCTGAACCCTCTGGACAACCCCGGCATTGAGGATGACCTGCTGATGCGCTATCAGCCGGCCTATCACGAGGCGGCGGCCATCGAGACCAACATTCAGGCGTGGGTCTATCGAATGATTAACAATCCCCGCCAGTTGCAGGAAAAGATGGCTCTCTTCTGGCACATGATTTTCTGCGCCGGCCACAGCAAGATTGACAGCGGACAGGAAATGGGCCGGATGATTCAGATGTTCAGGGATCACGGCATGGGCAACTTCCGCAACCTGCTTTATCGCCTTTCTACCAGCCCGGCGATGGTTTATTACCTGGACAACAGCGAGAGCCACAAGGAGGCCCTGAACGAGAACTATGGCCGGGAGCTGCTGGAACTGTTCTCCCTGGGCGTGGGCAAGGACGAGGAGTTTAACTATTCCGAGGATGACGTTAAGGCTTGCGCCCGGGCCTTCACCGGCTGGAACATCGCGCCGCCCTACCCGCCCTTCCCCTATGGCCGCAGCCCCTGGTCTTTCCGGTTTGACCCGGCCGACCACGACGACAGCGAAAAGACCTTCTTGGGCGAGACCGGCAACTTTAATGGCGACGACGTGCTGAACATTATCGTCAAACAACCGGCCACCGCCCGCTTCCTGGCCCGCCACCTCTATAACTACTTCGTCGCCGACGACGTGCAGGTTCCCGCTTGGCGGCTGACCCCGCCGGCGGATGTAGCCGCCATCGAAGCGCTGGAGCAAGCCTACTTCGACTCCGGTTACGAGATCAGCGCCATGCTGCGGGTTCTGTTCAAGTCCGATTTCTTCAAGGCGGAGGGAGTCCGTTACGCCAAGGTTAAGAACCCGGCAGAGATGGTAATTAGCACGCTGCGGATGGTGAACGAACATCGGGAAATCCAGCCGGGCCTGTTTGAACTTTCCCAAGAGCCCAAGTATATGGGTATGGACCTGATGAACCCCCCGACGGTGGAAGGCTGGCATACCGGCCGCGAATGGATTGACAGCGGCACGCTGGTGGAGCGCATCAACTTCGCCTCCGACCTGCTAGGCAACACCGAGCTTCCGGGGGTGCAGTCGCTGGTTAACCGGCTGATGGCCCGGGGCGACACCTTGACGCCAGACCAGTTTGTTGATGGCTGCCTGGACTTGACCGGCCCGCTGACTGTTACCGACGACACCCTGAACGAGTTGCGCTCCCACGCAGTAAAGGGCGGCGACTTGAGTCACAGCAGCGCGGCGGAACGGGCCGAATTTGCCCGCCGCACCGGCGAAATGTTCCAGATGATTGCCGCCACGGCAGAGTTCCAGTTCGAGTAATCTAGTTGCAGGAGAAGAGAACATGGTTTCTACGCAGAAAGACCCGGTACTGGCCGTTCTTTCCCTTTCGGGCGGCAATGACGGCCTGAACACCGTGATTCCCTATGCCAACCCGCTGTATCGGGACTACCGGCCCAACCTGGGCATTCCCGAAGGCCAGGTTATCCCCCTTAACGACCAGCTGGGTTTTCACCCTACTATGGGGCCGTTGAAGCGGTTCTGGGACGAGGGGAAGCTGGCTATTTTCTTGGGCGTGGGCTATGACAACCCCAGCTATTCTCACTTCCGCTCGATGGACATCTGGCATACTTGCGAGCCGGATAAAATTGGCACCGAAGGCTGGCTGGGCCGAGCGCTCAAGGAAATGGACCCCCAAGCGGAGAACGTGCTTACCGGCGTGAACTTCGGTCGCGGCCTGCCCCGCGCCCTGGTGATGGATGGCGTGCCGGTCGCTTCCGTGGGCAACCTGGAGACCTACGGCCTGCTGACCGGCATCGAAGGGGAGAACCAGCGGGACCAGGCGTTGGACGTTTTCGGGCGAATGTATTCGCCGGCCGTCGGGCGCAGCGCCGTCCTGGATTACATCCACAGCACGGGCACCAACGCTCTCAAAGGCGCCGACATCCTGGCGACCGCCCCGGACAAATATACTTCCAACGTGGAGTATTCGGCCACGGTGGTCGGCCAGTACATGAAAAATATCGCCCAGACCCATCTGGCCGAGTTCGGCAGCCGGGTTCTCTATACCACGTCGCCCTATAACAGCTTCGATACCCACGCTAACCAGGCATCCTTGCACTCCGGCCTGTGGTCGGATGTGTCCAACAACGTGGATACCTTTATGGCCGACCTGAAAGACCACAACGCCAACGATAACGTCCTGCTGTTGATGTTCACCGAGTTTGGTCGGCGCATCGGCGACAACGGCTCCGGCACCGACCACGGCGCCGGCGGCATCGCCTTCGCCATCGGCGACCACGTTAAGGGCGGCATCTACGGCGAGTACCCCTCCCTGGAGCCGAGCCAGCAGGAAGAGGGCGGCAATCTTCGCTACAATATGGACTTCCGCTCCATCTACACCACCATCATCGAGGACTGGTTCAAGATGGACGCCCAAGCCATCGTTGGCGGCAGCTATGAGAAGGTGAAGTTCCTTTAACCCTTCCCTGCTTTCGTAAAATTGAGTTGCTCCGGCGGCCGGCCCGCTTTGCGGGAAGCGCCCCGGAGCGGTCCGAAAGCACCGAAAATATCGGAAGCCTTACAAACAACAGTAAAATGATGAGGTAAGAGCATGAGCACCCATTTCTTTGGGCTTACCAGCCGGACTTTCGAATACAGCCACTCCGTTGGCCGTAACGAATTCGCCGGCACCGGGTTTCGTAACCCGGTGGATTTTGCCCTGGACTCCGACGGAGTAGCCTACGTGCTTAACCGTTCTTATGAGAACCGCCCCGACGGGGTCCGGGTTACCGCGTGTACCCTCGATGAAGAATACATCAGCGAGTTCGGCGCCTATGGCGAGGAAGACGGCAACTTTATCTGGCCCTCGGGAATCGCCACTGACCAGGACGACCAGCTGTATATCACTGATGAATGGCTGAACCGGGTCAGTATCTTTACTCGGGACGGCGAGTTTCTGGGTAAGTGGGGCGTCGCCGGAACCGGCGACGGCGAACTGAACCGGCCCGCCGGCATCGCCATCAGCGATGACCAGACCGTATATATCACCGACAGCCGCAACGGCCGGGTGCAGAAGTTCACCTTGGACGGCAAGTATTTGGGCCAGTTCGGTCGGCCCGGCAAAGGCTCTGGCGAGTTTGACCTGCCTTGGGGCATCGCCTTGGGCCAGGACGGGCTGGTTTACGTGGCCGACTGGCGAAACGACCGGGTTCAAGCCTTTACTGCCGACGGCCAGTGGCAGGCCAGTTTTGGCCGCTCCGGCAGCGATGTCGGCGAGTTCAACCGGCCTAACGGCGTGGCGGTGGACGCCGAGGGCGATATCTACATCGCCGACTGGCTCAACAACCGGGTACAGATTCTGGCCCCGGATGGACGCTTCCTCACCCAATTGGTCGGAGACCACGTGATGTCCCAGTGGGGGAAGGATAAGCTGATGTCCAACCCGGATATGATTCGGCAGCGGGCCTTGGCTTATGCCAACAACCCCGGCTACGAGAAGAACTTTGCCCATCCCTGCGCCGTAAAGATTGACGGCCAGGGCCGCATTTGCGTCCTCGACCACACCCGCGGCCGCATCCAGGTTTACCGCAAAGTTAAGGAGCCGGCGCTGGTTTAATCTACCCCCCTTCGGCGGTAATTCACCCGCCCAGCTCGGCAAAAATTAAGGGGCGTACTTACTAAAAGTACGCCCCTTTCCTGATCCCCTTGGGTAAACTCATCCGAATTCGTGATTCCCGCTTCCGCTGGGATCTTCCGATGGCGTTGCCGCCGCCCGTCGAGAATACCTGGCGTTCGGAGCTTTTACCCTCCTCAGTTATTCATTTCGGCGCTGGAAGGACGGGAAATGTCAACCGAGCCTAGCTATTTCCTCTCCCGGCCCTTCCGGCATACCGGCGTCAATCCAGACAGCTATTTCGTTCACCTCGGCACGGGTAAGGAAGGGGCCGCGCAAGGGCATTTTGCCGAAGGTGCCAATGGCGCGGTCCAAGGAGCGCACCAGGTTGGTTTCCCGTCCGGGGACGCCGGGTTCAATCGCCCGGAAACCGTTCAGCACCGCCTCGGCCAGGGCCTGGGGGGTTTCCCAGTAGTATTCGTGAATGCCTGGGTAGGGTTCCCGGCCCCAACGCTCCTTCCAGCGTTCCATAACGTTTTCCAGGAGCTCCTTGACCCGAGGCCAATAAACTGCATCGGTGTTTGCCGGGGGGTGATTCATCGAGGCTGCTCCTCCTGGAAAATGGAAAGTAGGTCAAAGCCTGGAGTATAATGGACGACTCCTGGGGCCAGTCTAAACCGGATGCTCCTGCACCGACTTGCGGCGGAGCAGTTCCAGGGCGTGAGGCAATACCGGCTTGACTACTTCCAGGGTTTCGGCCACGCCTTTGGGGCTGCCCGGCAGGGTGATTATCAGGGTATTGCCTCGGGCGCCGGCCACCGAGCGGCTGAGCATCGCCATGGGCGTAAACTTCAAGGTCTCCGCCCGCATAGCTTCGGCTAGACCGGGAATTTCCCGGTCGATGATTGACAAGCAGGCTTCCGGCGTAACGTCCCGGGGGCCTAGTCCGGTGCCGCCGGAGCTGACCAGCAGGTTGACTTCCGGGGCGTCGGCCCATTCCGCCATCCGCTGGGCAATCATTTCCTTTTGGTCGGAAACTATCTCATAGCGGACTACCGCATAGTCCGGCGGGGGCAGCAACTCTTTAATCTTGTCGCCGCTGGTATCCTCTCGCTGGCCGTAGTAGCCGGAAGTGCTAACCGTGAGAATCGCTAATCCGTACATAACTCCTCCGGCAATTATGATACCATACTTCGAAAAGCTTGGGGAACGAAGCTTCCTTGACCGCCCCTTCCTTCCAGCAGGATTTTCCCCGAAAGAGTTTTCAGCCCTTGCGCACCGTCATTCCGACTTTCGTTGGAATGACGGTGCGCAAGGGACGATGCGGGGCGGGTAGCTGGATGATGGGGGCGCCGTTAGGTTTTTTTCAGGAAGCAGCTTGCGAAAGCGAACGGCGTCGATTTGACAAGGGTTGCTGCGGGCAATATATTCACGGGCAAGGCGACGGGGCGCGCCGAACTTACCGTAGCCAGCGACGGCGTCATCCGTATGGACGGTAGCGCCAATTCGGGGTATTGCCCAAGGCGGTTTGGAGTTGGTCCCCATCCTGGTGAATTGGGCATGAGCGGCGCTTTGAGCCAGAGGCGGCCAACGCCCAAAAAGTTATCTACTCCGGAGGTGAAATACCGGTGAGCCAGGGGCATACCTGCGTTTTCTGCGAGATTATCGCCGGACGGGAGCCGGCCCGAATTCGCTACGTGGACGATGAGATTATCGTCATTGTCAACCGGCTGACTTGGGTGCCGGTGATGCTGCTGGCGATGCCCAAGCAGCATTTGAGCCAACTGGAGCTGTGGAGCAGCGGGTTGATGCAGCGGCTGGGGACGGTGGCGACCGACTTGGGCTGTATGTTTTGTCCTAACGGGTTCCGGATCCTGTCCAACTTCGGTTATGACGGGCTGCAAAGCCAGAGCCACGGCCATTTGCACATCATCGGCGGGACTTACCTGGGACATTACGCCTGAACTCCCTAACCCGCTGCCTCGGCAATAGAGAAATCTATAACCAGGGCTGCAACGAGTATGAAGCTGCCCGGACCGATGGGCCCGGAGCTACCGAGCGATAAGGAGACAGACTGCTATGGCGGAGACCGTTCTTTATGAAAAGCGCGACAACATCGTAATCATCACCCTCAACCGGCCCGATTCGTTGAACTCGATCAACCGGCAGCTGCGGCAGGAGTTGGCCGACGCTATTACCCGGTTCGACGGGGAGACGGACTCCTACGTCGCCATTGTAACCGGGGCCGGGCGGGCCTTTTGCGCCGGACGGGACTTGAAGGAGCGGGCTAATGATAACGCCGAAGGGCGTCAGGCTCGCGCTGCCGACAGTATGTATCCCGACCGGCCTTATATGTGGCCGCAAACCTGGAAACCGCTCATCGCCGCCGTCAACGGCTTTGCGCTGGCCGGCGGCTGGTCCATCGCCCAGATGTGCGACCTGCGCATCGCCGCCGAGGACGCCAAGTTGGGGATAACTGAAACTAAGTGGAGCTTGCTGCCTCCTTTTGGGACTATCCTGCCTAAGCAGTTGCCCCTGTCGGCGACGCTGGAGTTGTGCCTTACCGCTCAACCCATTACGGCGCAGCGAGCTTACGACATCGGTTTCGTCAACAAGGTGGTTCCCGCCGATCAACTGATGGAAGAGGCGCTGACTGTGGCGCAACAGATAGCGGAGAATTCGCCCCTGGCGGTGCAATACTTCAAGGAACTGGCCTACCGGGGCTTGAATATGTCCACCCAAGACATATCATCCCTGACCTATCAGATGTATGACCGGTTACTGACCACCGAAGATTCTAAAGAAGGGCCTCGCGCCTTTGCCGAAAAGCGCAAACCCCGCTGGCAGGGACGGTAAGGAAAGGTTGAAGGGGGAAAGAAAGGTCGAAGGGATAAGCGAGGGTAGCCGGGGTTGAGGCCGGGGTAACCGGCCCGCCCAGGTTAAGCCGAACCGAGCCGACTTGACTTACAGCAAATAGGGCGGATGAAATTCCTCCGGGCCTCCTCGCTCCAATTTTTCGGTAACCGAGTTCACCTTGAATCGCAAATTCTCCAGAGTTTCGTATCCCGGCAAAAGGATGGGTGTTGCGATGACCGTAACACTGAAGCCCTGGTCTTCCAGCTGGCCAAAGGCGCCGAAGGTATCGCGTTCCACCATGCCTTCGGCAGTATTGAATTGCATCCTGCCGCCGGGAACACGGATTAGCCCCAACTCAGCTATTTCCGCTGCCGGCAGGCCGACATAGGTAGCTCCGGTATCCACCAAGAAGGTATATTCCCGCACCGCCGGCGGCCCAATAATCGTAGAGGCGACTTCCGTCCGTCGTCCCCTACTCGCCCATCTAATTCGACTCTCGCTATAGTTGACAGTACAACCCGGGTTCTGGCGAAAGCGGGAAGCGCGGATGGGGTCAACCTTGGCAGTTGCCTTGAGTTAGGCCGGGAAGCGCAATTTTTTTCAATGTGCTAAACTTGGCGGTGTTGAATTGGCGCCAACGGGACACCAAGATTGCTCCAAACGATGACTCCAACGCTAAAGGTGGAGGATAGAATATGACAACGCAAGTTCAACCTCAGGATAAAACGGTAACCGCCAACGGGCATACGCTGCATTACCTGGATTGGGGGACGACAGGCAAGCCGGTAATGCTGCTGGCGCATGGATTGCGGGGCCACGCCCATTCTTGGGACGACGTTTCGGCGGCCATGGGCGCAGACTTCCACGTGCTGGCGCTGGACCAACGGGGCCGTGGCGACAGCGATTGGGCCAAAGATGGCGACTACACTACCGGCGCCTACGTGGCCGACTTGGCCGGGTTCTGCCAGGCCCTGTCCCTCGACAAGTTCACCTTGGTGGGCCATTCGATGGGCGGGCGGAACAGTATGGCCTTCGGCGGCCAGTACCCGGAGATGCTGGAAAAGCTGATTATCGTGGACGTGGGACCTACGCTGGACAGCCGGGGCAGCCAGCGCATTTCCGACGAAATCCGTTCCGTGCCTGAGGAGTTCGACTCTTTTGAGGCAGTCTTTGAGTATATGAACGCGCAGAACCGCTTTGCTTCCCCGGAGGTGATCCGGCGGCGGGTACAGTATTCCACCACCGAACTGCCCAACGGCAAGGTGGGCTGGAAGTATGACCGGCTGATCCGGGAGCAGCGACGTAACGGAACCGTGCCGCCGTCCGATGACCTGTGGCCCGCCTTGCCCAAAATCACTTGCCCCAGCCTTATCGTGCGCGGGGCCGAAACCGACATCCTCAGCCTCGAAGTGGCCCAGCAAATGCTGGCGACCCTGCCCAACGTGGCAATGGTGGAGATTCAGCGGGCCGGCCACATGGTCTTTGAGGACAATCCCACTGACTTTATCGCGGCGGTCAAGGATTTCCTGGGCTGATTGCCTAACCGGGGACGGCCAACAAACCGCGAATATAATAATAGAGGTATAACCACATTTGACCGGGGCGGGTGATTGCCCGCCCTCTTTTCATCCTTCGGCGGAAGGCCCTGGTTACAAATCCGCCCTTACCACCCCGGCCAACTCTGAATGTGCTATCATTCCTCAAAAGTTAGTCATACCCGCCTTAACTTCCGATTTGTTTCGACCTACTCCCAGCCGTCTCGAAGGTGGAGGCCCAGCTCAATGAAAATCTCCTTCTTTCACCTGATGCCCTACCAAGGATTGCCGCCGGACTTTGCGGCCCGGAGCCGCAGCGCTTGGGTGGACTTACCCAACAAAAATTTTGACCCGGAGCTGGGCGCTCAACACTACAGCGACTATCTTGAGGAACTGCAATACGCCGACAGCCTGGGGTTTGATGGGGTATGCGTCAACGAACACCATAACAATGCCTATGGGCTAATGCCCTCGCCCAACCTGATCGCTTCCATTTTGGCCCGCACCACCGCCCGGAGCGCGCTTATCGTGCTGGGCAACAGCCTGGCTCTATACCAGCCGCCGTTGCGGGTGGCCGAGGAGATGGCGATGCTGGACCTACTGAGTGGTGGACGGCTGGTGGCCGGCTTTCCGGTAGGCACCTCTATGGATACCACCTTTTCCTACGGCCAGACCCCGATCACCCTGCGGGAAAAGCATACTGAGGCCCATGACTTGATAATGCGGGCCTGGGCCGAGCGGGAACCCTTCATTTTCAACGGCAAGTATAACCAACTGCGCTATGTCAACATCTGGCCCCGGCCCTTGCAGCAGCCCCACCCGCCAGTCTGGATTCCCGGCAGCGGCAGCCTGGAAACTTGGGATTGGACGCTGGATCGGGATTATGTCTATTGCTACCTGAGCTATTTCGGCTACCGGCGCGGCAAGCGGGTGGTGGACGGGTTCTGGAATCGGGTCGCCCAGCGGGGCATCGACGACAATCCCCACCGGCTAGGCTTTTTGCAGCTGGTCTGCGTGTCGGAAACCGACGAATCGGCCCAGCGGGAATACGAAGCCCACGTTAAATACTTCTACCAAAAAATGCTGCGGATTCACGCCCCCTTTGCCGAGTCGCCCGGCTACCGTTCGCTGGCCTCGGTGCGAGAGGCTCTGCGGCCCCAAATCGGCGAGGAGGCGCAAAAGGCGGCTAGCGAACTGGAGTGGGCCGACTTTGTCGAGCAGGGCCACGTTATTGCCGGCAGCCCCGCTACCGTCCGGGAACAGTTGACCGAGGCGGCTAAACTGCTCCGCGTCGGGCATTTAATGTGCTTGTTGCACATCGGCACAATGCCCAGGCAATTAACCTGGAAGAATACGGAACTGTTCGCCCGGGAGGTTATGCCGGCGGTAAAAGGCTTGTGGAGCGAATATGATGACCCTTGGTGGCCGAGCCGGGTAGAGCGTAGCGCAGCGAGTAATGCGGGGCCGGCCATCGCTACCGTCCCCGTGGGGGATTAAGCTGGGATTTTCGTACGGCGCCGCCTAAAATACTATCGCTACCGTCCCCGCGGGAATTAAGCCTCCCCTTTGTGGTCTAAAGGCGGGACAAAAATCGGTCCCGTTCCCCGGGGCAGATTAAGCGACCATAACATCGCCGCCGCAACCCGAGAAGAGAGGTAATGACAATGTACGGTATAGTTGCCACCATCAACATCAAGCCGGGGTTCAAGGAGCAGTTTATGGTCTCGATGCTGGAAGATGCCGCCGGTTCGGTGAACAATGAGCCGGGTTGCCGGCGCTTTGACGTGCTGGAGGATGCCGAAAACCCCAACCGTATTTACTTGATGGAAGAGTATGACGACGCAGCGGCTTTCGAGGCCCATACCCAGCAACCTCACTTCATCAAGTGGCGGGAAACCTGCCAGGACTGGTTTGATGGGCCGGCGGAAGTGCATCGGGTTTCCGGGGTCTATCCGCCGGATAAGTAAGGCCGTCGCCGCAACCCGCAGCCTGCCGCGCCACCGCTACGCTCGTTCTGAGCTGGTTGAGGGAGACAGTCGCCGGGGAATTGCCCTAATCTTGCTGACAGTTGATACCGGTATTTTCCGCCGCTCCGGGATAAAATAGTTTATAGACGGTTCAAACTCGCCGTCTCAAACTATTTTCCAGGAGTATTCCCTATGAGCGATGTTTCTCCCATTCCCCAGGGGTTTCACGCGGTAACCCCTTACTTGGTTATCAAGAACGCTGGCGCGGCCATGGATTTCTATCAGAAGGCGTTTGGCGCCGAGGAACTGCACCGTTTCGATATGCCGGGCGGCGACTTGGTGGCCCACGGTCTGCTGAAAATCGGCGATTCCTTCCTGGCGGTGGGCGACGAGTTTCCGCCGGAATGGGGCTGCCCACCCGACGTATTTTCTCCCACCACCGGCAAAGGGACGACAATAACCTTGCAAATCTACTCTGCGGACGTGGATGCGCTCTACCGGCAAGCATTGGAGGCTGGTTGCGAGACGGTGATGGAGCCGATGGACGCCTTCTGGGGCGACCGCTACGGCCAGGTGCGCGACCCCTACGGCCACCACTGGGCCTTGGCTATGCGTATTCGGGATATGAGCGGAGAGGAAATCGCCGCCGCCGCCGCCCAGGAGTTTGCCGCTAATGTCCCAACTCCGGCAGACTAACCGGTCTCAGACCGACATTTGTAAGGGCGGGTATGCGCTCCGCCCTTACATTGGGTTATTCGCTTCGTCCCCGGATTCCGTCCAACAGGGTCTCAGCCGCAGCGTCATCCGCCAGCCCCGCCAGGTCAATGGCTGGGGAGGCGAGCAAGTCCGGCAGACCGCCAGCCATCTTGTAGCTCCGCACCCGGACGGTAATCAGGATGCCCGCCGCCCCGGTAGGGTCTTGGGCGTAGGCGGCGGCCCACTCCGGGCGGTCCAAGTTATCGGCCAGAAAGTCCGGGGACAGGACGGCGATGGTGGCTTCAGCAATGGCGCTAACGGCAAACATTTCCAGGACAAAGCTGGAACGCGCCCAGTAGTCCCACGACTGTAACTCTACGGAATAGCCGGCGTCTTCCAGCCGGGCGCCAATCCACTCGGCCCACCGCTGGTCGGCGGCGTGGTAGGTAATAAAGAAGTCCATATCGTCGATGCTATAGCAGCGTCAGGCTACTCCTCCACCTCCGCTGCCTCCACCCTTACGGCGCAAACTTGGGGTCCGGGAATCCGGGGGCGGGACAAAGGCGGAGTTAGTTTAGTCAGGAAGTTGGCCGCCGCTTCGGTGTCGTTGCCCGCTCGCCGCAACTCTTTCCGCGAAGGAGCGGGTTGAGGTTAGGGAGCAGCGCCGGAAGCCAGCCAAGAATAACCCAAACTTGACGGCAAGGGCAAGGGTATAGAAAATAGGTAAGCCCAGCGCCGAAATTGGAAACAAGGAGCTATTATGCCTAACTTTGTAAGGGTTTATACCGGCGAGGACGGCAAGTCCCACCTGGAGGACTTGACAATGCCGTTCCAGTCTTTTGTGGATACTGAGGGAGCCTATGGCGAGGGTACGCCGATGGAGGCGGCCAACGGCGTTACGGTACGGATTGCCCAGCCGGGCTACCTGCTGGAGTGGCACACCGCGCCCCGCCGTCAGTACACCATCACCCTGTCTGGCGTGGCTGAGGTCGAGGTAAGCGACGGCGTCAAGCGGCAAGTAGGGGCCGGCGATGTGCTGCTGGCGGAAGACTTGACCGGCGAGGGGCATATAACCAGGGTTATCAGCGAAGAACCCAGGTATTACATCGTGGTGGCCTTGGGGGATTAGAGGATCGGTAGGCTTTGGCGTCTTGGCAGTGGTCGGCAAACCTTAAAGAAAGCCCGAGGCCGGTTTAAGACCGGCCTCGGCGCCGTAACCGGACGGGCGCGGACGGATTATCGCCGGGGCGGGCTAACCGGTGGGCGGAGCGCGGTTGATTACTGCATCCCGCAGCCGGGGGATTAGCTCTCGGCCGTATTCCCGGGCGTCGTTAAGCGGGTCGAAGCCCCGGATTATGAAGGTGGTGCAGCCCAGGTCGTAGTAGGCCAGCAGGGAGTCCGCCACCTGCTCGGCGGCGCCCACCAAGCAGGTAACGCTGCCAGCGCCGCCGCTGGCCGTGGCTACGGGCATCCACAACCGCTCGTCGTGGATGTCGCCTTGGGCGGCAAAGTCCAGCAGCCGGCGGGAACCTACCGATTGGGGACGCGCCGACTCGCCGGGGACGATACTTCCTTTGGTTGCCTCCTGAACTCGGGCCAGTATCTCTTCGGCCCGCTGCCAGGCCAGTTCCTCGGTATCCGCTAGAATGGGGCGTACGGAGATGCTGAATTGGATGGCTCTTCCGCAATCCCCGGCGCGCCGCCGCAGGTCGCCGATACGCTCGCGGATTGCCGACCGGGGTTCGCCCCAGAGGGCAAATACGTCGGCGCGCCGGCTGCCTACGTCCAAGGCAACGTCCGAGGCGCCGCCAAAGAACAGAGGCAGGTGGGGGCGCTGGTAACACTGGACTTGACTGTCGGCCCCCTTGAGCCGGTAAAACTCGCCAACATAGTCAAAAGGCGCCGGAGAAGTCCAGACCTGACGGAGGATGTCCATATACTCATCGGTGCGGCGGTAGCGGGCGTCATGGTCAAGAAAATCGCCGTCCCGTTGCTGCTCGGCGTCGCTGCCCCCGGAGATGATGTGCAGAGCGATACGACCGCCGGTAAGTTGGTCCAGGGTCGCCGCCTTGCGCGCCGCCAGGGTTGGGGCGACAAAGCCGGGCCGGTGGGCGATAAGGTAACCCAGACGAGAGGTATGCGCCGCCGCATATCCCGCCACCTCGAAACCGTCCGGGGCGCTGGAGGAATAGCCGGTGAGCGCCAGATCGAACCCGCTCTCCTCATGGGCGCGGGCGAACTCCAGGATGTAGTCGCCGTCAACGCCGGCGGAAACTTGAGCGCCGGGGTTGATGCCGCCGCCAAAGACGCTGAGCGTGGCGCCAGCGGCGGCCGCCGGTTCCCGAGTTACGCCAATCATCCCAACGATGCAGACCGTATTATCTCTTTCCGCCATGTCGGCTCCTGGCCGGATTGGTTAATTCATCGGGGAAGAAGCGAGACCGGCTATTGACCGGGCTGCCCACTTCTTGTCCCCAGCTACCGAGGGGAGCGGCGCTGACTGTTTCGACTGGCTGGTTACTGTCCTAGTTGTCTTGGCCGTCCTGGTTGCCGCCGACGGGCGAAGTCTGGGCTGGATCAAGGCCGTTTAGCCGCCGGCGGGGCAGGTCCTAATCTCGGCCCCTCGACAAGGATATGCCGTCGATTTTGACGGCGCCGTCAAAATCGACCATTCGTCCAACCCTCAGTACCTCAGCAGTATCGGTAAGGGATTGTCGAGAAGTCTCGACAGCAACCGCCAGTTATAATATAGGAACGGCGGCGAGGTTTCCAGCCCTTCGCCGCCGGGGGTATAATCCACGGAGGGCGAACCGCAGCGTGGCAGGTAAAATATTTGCGCTGCTGCGTGTACCCGGTGAATTGTATCGTCTCGGAGGCGCATAAATGGCTCGGGCCGCCTTTGTTTATGCTGACGCCCTTTCCCGGCATGTGCTCCGGACGGACCATCCGATGCGTCCGGAGCGTCTGCGCCATACTTATGAGCTGCTGGCCGCCTATGGCGCCTTCGACGGGGAAACCTCCCGGCTGATTGATCCCCGGGCGGCTACCGAGGAGGAACTGGAGTGGGTGCATACGCCGGAGTATCTGGCGGCGGTGCGCAGCCTCAGCGCCGGTTTGGCTACGGTTCGCCTGGAACGGTTCGGCTTCAGCGACCGGGGAGACAACCCGGTCTATCCGGGAATGTACGATGCGGCTTTATTGAGTTCCGGGGCGACTCTGGCGGCCGCCGAACTGGTGGCCGGAGGTCGGGTGGAAGTGGCCTTCTCCATTGCCGGCGGGCTGCACCACGCCGCTCCGGCCCACGCCTCCGGGTTCTGTATCTTCAACGACCCGGCCCTTGCCATCCGATATTTTCTGGAGCGCGGGATGCGGGTGGCCTACGTGGACGTGGACGCCCATCACGGGGACGGGGTGCAGGATATTTTCTATCGGGACGACCGGGCGCTGACCATCTCGATTCACGAATCGGGGCAGTACCTCTTTCCGGGGACGGGGTTCGTCTCGGAAAGCGGCGCCGGGGACGGGGCGGGCTACTCGGTAAACCTTCCCCTGTATCCCTATACTGAGGACGAGCTTTACCTATGGGCCTTTCGGGAGGTGGTTCCCCCCCTGCTGCGGGCCTTTGCGCCGGATGTGCTGGTTACCCAATTGGGGATTGACAGCTATCACAGCGACCCGATTACCCACTTGCAGTTGACTTCCCGGGGTTATGTGGAGGTTATCCGGGAGTTTGCCAGGCTGGGAATACCTTGGCTAGCCCTGGGCGGCGGGGGGTACGATGTGGGGGCAGTGGCCCGTTGCTGGGCGTTGGCCTACGGGGTAATGCTGGGGGTGGAATGGCCGGACTGGATACCGGATGCGCTGGCCGGTCAATATGCCCAGCCTAGCTTGCGGGATAAAATCGCTTTAGACCTACCGGCCAACGTGCGGCGGGAGGCGCGCCGGTACGTGGAGGATGGCGTGGCAACGCTCAAGGGTCAGATATTTGGGCGGCACGGGTTGCCTTAGACTGGGGCAGGTTTCAATCGCTCTCTCAGGCCCGCTTACCGGTAGAAGGTTGGCGGGAAGGGAGAAATGGCGCAACCGTCGAGGCAGGCTCATCCCAAGCCTGCCCCGGGATATTCGGTCGACTTGCCCGGGAGCTGTACAGGCGTACTTGATGCAGGTTGCCGGATGACTACCGGTGAAACTTCCCGTCCTTTGTGGCGTTATGCTGGGGATTGTCCCCGTGACTTCGGCGGTAAGAGGCGAGTTTTGCCGCCTCTACGCGCTCCGCAGCGGTTCGGGAGACGGCTCTGGTCTCAACCACCAACTTATCCGCTTGACCTAATTTACCACTCTGACGGTGTTCAGCGGCTCGGCGCGCAGGATTGTTGGTAGCGCCGATGTATTTGGTGTCCCCCTTTCCGTCCTTGATGGAATACTGAACTACCTTGCCCGACTTTATCTGTCCTTTGGGCTTGGCAACACTCCGGTTGCCGGAGCTTGGCCGGGCGCTACGGCCGGCGCCCAATTTTTGGTGAGAACCGCCCCCGTCTCTGGAACCGGAACTTCGGGAACCATAGCCCCTAGCCATACCCAAATCCCTTCCTTATACCGCTTCAGCGCTCGGTTTCCCGATTTGTTTCCCAGGAAGGGCCAACAACCATTAACAATTATTAGTTGACCTGATGCTCCTGCCCTAGCAGGGCTTTGGCGACGTCGCCAACGTTGGCCTCGATGCAGTCGCGCAGGGTGGAATAGATGGCCTTCTTGAGAGCGCCCATCAGCCACGCTTCATAGTCCGGGTCGGTCTGGTAGCTATTTTTGAGGGCGGTCAGTCGCTGCAACAGGCTGAGATAGTGGTACTGCAGGGGGGTCAAAGATTGTTCGACTCCCTCAATAGCCCAAGTATTCTCGTTGCCCAACACCTCTTGGTCTGCGCTTTCTGGTAAACTCATTCTCCCTCTCCCCAAATAGCCGTGATGTGAAACGGAAATAGTGTTAACCGAACCGGGGCCGCCTGAACCTTACCTTGACATTATAACAGAACTGGCGGCTTGCCGGAACGGGGTTTCGCCCAGGTTTTACTTGGGTAATTTTACACTTCCCGGAACTCGCCTTCCACTGTGTCGGAGGCGTCGCCCGGTTCATCGCCACCCATTTCAGCTCCGCCGGGAGGGGCGCTGGCTGGTTGCTGACCATAAACGGCCTGGCCTAGCTTCTGCATCGAGTTGTTCAATTCGGTCATGGCGGTCTGCATCTCGGCCACGTTGTTGGCGGTGATGGCGGACTTCAGGGCGGCAATCTTGCTTTCGACCTCTTCCTTCAGTTCTTGGGGAACCTGCTCCGCGTTTTCCTGCAAGAGCTTTTCGGAGCTGTAAACCAGGGAATCGGCCTGGTTTCGGGTCTCCACCTCGGCCCGGCGCCGTTGGTCCGCCTCCTCGTGGGCTTTGGCGTCATCAACCATCTGGCTAATCTCATCCTTGGAGATGCCGGAACTGGGCTGGATGACGATGCGCTGCTCCTTGCCGGTGCCCTTGTCCTGAGCGGAAACGCTGAGGATGCCGTTGGCGTCAATGTCGAAGGTAACATCGACCTGGGGCACGCCGCGGGGGGCGGGCAGCAACCCGTCCAGGATGAACCGACCGATGGATTTGTTGTCCGCCGCCATGGGCCGCTCGCCCTGCAAGACGTGAATATCCACGCTGGTCTGTCCATCGGCGGCGGTGGTAAAGGTTTCGGTTTTCTTGGTGGGGATGGTAGTGTTGCGGGGAATTAGCGTGGTCATCACGCTGCCCAGGGTTTCCAGCCCCAGGGTCAGCGGCGAAACGTCCAGCAGGACGATGTCGCCTACCTCGCCGCCCAGCACACCGGCCTGAATGGCGGCGCCCAAGGCAACTGCCTCGTCGGGGTTTACCGACCGGCTGGGGTCCCGGCCAAAGATGGCCTTGACCTTTTCCTGGACTGCCGGCATCCGGGTCATTCCGCCGACCAGAATGACGTCGTCAATTTCCCCGGCGGGTAGGCCGGAATCGGAGAGGGCCTGGCGGCAAGGAGCCTCGGCCCGGTCGATTAAGCTGCTGACCAACTGCTCCAAGCGGGCCCGGCTGAGGGTTTTGACCAGATGCTGGGGGCCGCTGGCGTCGGCGGTGATGAAGGGCAGGTTTATCTCGGTTTCCAGAGTGCTGGAAAGCTCAATTTTAGCCCGCTCGGCGGCATCGCGCAGCCGCTGCAAGGCCATGCGGTCGCTGCCCAAGTCAATGCCGGTTTCCTGGCGGAATTCCTGGATTAGCCACTCCAGGATTCGCTGGTCAAAGTCGTCGCCGCCCAAATAAGTATCCCCATTGGTGGACTTAACCTCGAATACGCCGTCGCCCATCTGGAGGATGGTAATGTCGAAGGTGCCGCCCCCCAGGTCGAACACGGCGATGGTAGAGTCCTGCTGCTGCTTGTCCAAGCCATAGGCCAAGGAAGAGGCGGTAGGCTCGTTGATAATCCGCAGCACGTCCAGGCCGGCGATGGTTCCGGCGTCTTTGGTGGCTTGACGTTGGGCATCGTTAAAATAGGCCGGGACGGTAATCACTGCCTGGCTGATTTTTTCGCCTAGTTTCGCTTCGGCGTCCTGCCGAATTTTTTGGAGGACGAAGGAGGAAATCTGGGGCGGCGCGTAAGCTTGCCCCGACATCTCTACGTGGGCGTCGCCATTAGAAGCCTGAACTATCTTGTAGGGCAGCTTGCCCAGGGCGTTCTGCACTTCCCCGTCGCTAAACTTGCGGCCCATCAGCCGCTTGACGGAAAAGACGGTGTTTTCCGGGTTGGTCACCGATTGCCGCTTGGCGACCTGACCTACATATCTTTCGTCGCTCCGGGTATTGACGGCAACCACGGAGGGAGTCAGGCGGGCGCCTTCAGCGTTTTCCACCACTACCGGCTCACCGGCATCAATGACTGCGGCCACCGAGTTGGTCGTACCCAAATCTATGCCCAGGACTTTTGCCATTTCCTTACTCCTTCACTTCATTTTCCAATCGCTATAATTTACTATTACACTCTCGATATTACGCCTTCGAGCGGCGGCCTTCCCGGTGTGGTGTTCTCGATAGATAACCCAGTCCGGGTTTTGGTTTCCGGTTTGCATCGAAATTCCGGCGCTAGCGGGCCACCACCACTTGGGCGGCCTGGATAACCCGGTCGCGGAGGCGATAGCCGTTACGGATGGCCTCCACCACATATCCGGAAGGATATTCAGCGGATTCCACTACGCCGATGGCCTCGTGTTGCAAGGGGTCAAAAAGGGCGCCGGCCGCTTCTATTTTAGACAAGCCTTCCGATTCCAGGATGCCGTAAGCCTTGCGGTAAATCAGCTTAACGCCCTCCACCCAAGAATCGGCGGGGTCGCCGTCGCCATTGCCGTCGGAACTGCCAATGTGGTTGATGGCAAGTTCCAGTTCGTCAATCACCGGCAGCAGGTTGATAATCAACCGGCGATTAGCTTCCTGCCGGAGGGTGAGACGCTCTTCTTCGGCCCGCTTGCGGTAATTTACCAGGTCGGCCTGGGCGCGTTGGGCCAGTTCTTTGGATTGAGCCGTTTCCTGGCGCATTTCCGCCAGATTGCTGCGCAGAGTGGCCAGCTGTTCCGCCACGGGCAAGCCGGATAAGTCGTCCGTTGCCTCCGCCGGAGATGCTTCGGGCGCAACCTCGACTTCCAGGAAGTTGCCGTCGTTGGCACGGTCGTTGTTGCCGTTGGTCATAAAACATTCACCTTAAAGGGATTATTCTCCGAGGGGTTATTCTGCCACCGGCAGGTTGAGGTTTCGGAAAAGTTGCGCCATAGCCGGATCAATGACCGGCTCCATCGATGTACCTGCGGCGGCGGACTGAAGATAACGCTTGAAGCCTTGGAGGTTATCCACCAAGTTCAGGGCAAACTCCACGCCGGCCAAGTTCAGCCCCAGGTTTTCCATCAAGTGCCGAATAAGCAGGACTTTTCGGATGTCCTCGCGGGAATAAAGTCGAAGCATCCCGACAGTACGTCCGGGGTTAATCAAGCCCAGTCGTTCGTATTTACGGAGGGTTTGGGGGTGCATATCCAGGATACGGGCGGCCACGCTGATGATGTAAACGCCTTCCAGTTCAGCGCCGGTCTCGACCGGCTCCCGCCCGTTGGAGCGGTCTTCCGGGGACGGCTGGGGGGGGGCCGGCTCCAGGACGGCTGCTTCGGGAGGGAGGGGCGGCATTGGGAAAGCGGAGTTCTCCGGGTTATCTACCCTTTGAGTATCGACCCGGAGCCAGAGCCTTTCGTGCATTATAACTTCCTCAGCGACGGATAAAACCGATTGATATTAATAAAGCGGGCTTGACCTTGACCCGGCTTTAGGCCCACCCTGATATAATAATAGTTGACACAAGCAATGTCAACTATTATTATATCAGGGTATTACAAGTTCCTAATCTGTTGAAAGGCAAGCGTCTGAGCCGGTTAAGGAGGTGAATGGCGGTGATAAAGTTCAAGGGTTGCCCCAAGTGCCAAGGAGATTTGTATTTGGCTACGGACATTTACGGCCGGTATTTCAACTGCCTCCAGTGCGGTTTTACCAAAGACCTGCCGGTGTTGGCGGCCAAAGCGGCGCCGGTCAAGACGGGGGAACCGGTATGGGCCGGCGCGATGGACCACGAGCGGCAGGCCGCCTGAATTGGCGGGGTAACCCGGCGGTAACTTTTGGCGGCAGCATCGGCCCCGGTATCGTTTGACCGGCGCCGGCGCCTTTTCGGGATAATTCCAAAGGCAACCTTCGGGCCAGCTTCGGGGAGGCGATCCGGTCAGCGGGTCGGAACCGGCTCGAAGCGTTTCTATCGGGTTGAGCTCCCGCAGCCCGATGCCTAGCGAGGATGGGTATCGAACCGCCCCAAAAACTCATCGACGCCGCGGGCCCGGGGAAGACGGGCAAAGGCCATCGATTCGGGCAGGACGATTCCGCCCGAAAATACCATCTTCATCGCATCCTCAACGGTGAGGTCGGTCTCCAGCACGTCATCCTCAATGACGAAGGCCATGTTGCCGGAGGTAGGATTGGGCACTGTAGGAATGTAAATGACGACCAGCGATTCACCGGTCGCGGGGGATACGGCGCGGCCGGTTACAAATCCCAATGCAATCATCCCGTCTCGCGGCCATTCAATAAAAACTACTCGACTGAACCGGTATTGGGAGGACATACTCGCGGAGGCTTGCTGGGTAACGCCATAAACGGCGCCAACTATGGGAATACTGTTCAACAGGTTATCTTTAAGTTCCATAACCCACCGCCCAACCCGGGAGACTATGAGCAGCCCAGCCAGGTAGAAAATCAGGCCCAGCACAATCAAGCCAATACCTGGAAGGTCCCAGGGCCGGCCTTCCACTAACTGGGATTGCTTAACGAAGTCATCGGCGTAACCGACGATAACGGCGATAACGACAGTGGTTATCATTAAAGGAACCAATTCCATCAGCCCGGCAATGGTCCGGCCTTGTACGTGAATCTGCAAGCGGCGAAAAATGCTGATCCTTTGGGTAGGTCTGCCTTCTTTAGGCGGCAAGGTTGGTCTGGTTTCTGCCATGTTTCACCCCCAAGGAAGCATAAGGCCGGTAAAATAGGATTACGCGCCACCGTATTGCCTTGCGGCCATCAGGCGTCAAACGCGGGCGGTTACGCTTGGATAATATGCCACCAGCGCAATACGCTACCCTGGCTGCAACCTGAAGCTTGCGCCGATGTAACTGGCCGTCCGCGTCAAGTTCCATCGGTTTGGCAGGAGCTATCCGAAGCGTTAAAGGGGAACTGGCCGTCCGCGCCAGGTTATACCTAGCGATATTCCCCCCAGCGTTGGCTTGCAGGATCTAAGAGAACCCGGGAAGGGTAAGTCCGGCCCTCCGTCCCCTTCACACCCTTTGTTGCAATCGGACGCTGCAATCGAAGTCGGGCCGGTAAGAGAAACGGATTAAAGGAACGGGTTACCGGGTTAGTTCCGGCCAGAAGCGTTCCTCTTTCCACGGGTCGGCGTTGTTATTATAGCCGCGCTGCTCCCAGAACCCCGGGGAATCTTCGGTCAGCAACTCGATGCCGTTAACCCACTTGGCGCTCTTCCAAGCGTAGCGACTGGGGATAATCAGGCGCAAGGGCCAGCCGTGGTCCTGGCCTAGTTCGCTGCCGTTGTGCCGGTGGGCCAAGAACCCCTCTTCCAACGCCAGATCCAGGGGCAGGTTGGTGGAATAGCCGCCGTAGCAATGGGCCAGGATAAAGCGGGCCTGAGGTTTAACGCCGGCCAGTTCAACCAGCGTAGAAAGGGGGACTCCCTCCCAGAGGTTATCCAGCGCGCTCCACTGGGTGACGCAATGGAAGTCGGCATTAAGGGCTACCCAGTCCAGGTTGGCGAACTGCTGCCAGTCCAGAGTAATTTCCTGCTCCACCAAACCGTAAACACGGAGAGTCCAAGCAGCCAAATCCACTTGGGGAGGGGAGCCGTAGGTGAGGACGGGGAACTTCTTGCTGAGAAACTGACCGGGGGGGACGCGCTCCCCTTGATTGGGGGCTTTCTTAACTTGGTCGGGGCGCTTCAAGCCAAATTGGGGTTCCAACTTACTCAACCACCTATTCAAAGAATCTGTAATCCCGAAGTTGCCGGGCTTCATGTTATTCCCCTGAAGTCAAAAGTGTCAAACCGATGTCGCTGCCCGTTGGGACATCCCCAGCAACCCGGGGATGTCCCAACGATACGAGGCTGTCGGCGTTAGGGGCCGGCCTGGATTTGACCCGCCGGCCCTTCCTTAATTCGACCGACTACGGCGGCGGCTAAAGTTCCCGCTTCTTTCAGTTCCGCCAACAGCGCATCCAGTTTATCCTCAGCCACGGCCATCAGCAGGCCGCCGGAGGTCTGGGCGTCGCAAAGCAGGAGTTGGTCATCGTCCGACAGGTCGGGGTGCCACTGAACGGTATCGGCTACGCTGTCCCGGTTGCGTCCCGTGCCGCCGGGGACGATACCCTGTTGCAGCAGGTCCCGGGCGCCGGGGAACAGCGGAACCTGGTTCAGGTGAACTTGAGCGCAAACTCCGCTGCCCCGAACCATAGATTTAAGGTGGCCCAGCAATCCGAATCCGGTAATGTCGGTGCAGGCGTGAACGCCGACCTTGGTCATGGCTTGGGCGGCCGCCCGGTTCAGGGTGGACATAGCGATAACCGCCCCTTGCAGCGTCTCAGGGTCAGCCCGCCCCTGCTTGCCGGCGGTGGTGATAATGCCGGTGCCGATGGGCTTGGTCAAAACCAGCATATCTCCGGGCTGAGCGCCGGCGTTGGTAACTTGCCGGCCCGGCTCGACGATTCCAACGACGGACAGGCCATATTTGGGTTCCGGGTCGTCCACCGTGTGGCCGCCGACGATGGGACATTCCGCCTCGGCGGTCTTGGCATAACCGCCACGCATAATCTCGCCGAGGATTTCCTTGTCCAAGGCGGCGGGAAAGCCGACAATGTTCAAGGCCGCCAAGGGCTTGCCGCCCATAGCGTAAACATCGCTGAGGGCGTTGGCCGCGGCAATGGCGCCAAACTCATAGGGGTCGTCGGTTATCGGCGGGAAAAAGTCCACCGTCATTATCAGGGCGGTGCGGTCATTGAGCCGATAGACGGCGGCGTCGTCTCCGGTCTCGGTGCCGACCAACAGGTCGGGGTGGGTCAGCATCGGAATTTTGCTCAGAACCTGAACCAGGTCCTCCAAACTGATCTTGGCGGCTCAACCGGCGCAGTGGGAAAGCTCGGTTAGGCGAACTTCGCTACTCAACATTTGGCAACCTCCTTGTTCCTCCGGTAGTAGATGGGACGGGATAGGTCGAAGCGGTATGGCCTTCAGCTCGTCGAAGGGACTGGCTGAATTGTAGCACAAGGAGGCTTTAAGCGGAGAGGAGGCAGCCCCCCGGAACGTGAGGGCGAAAATTGCTCCAAGTAGGTGTATTGCAATGTCGCCCAGGCAGCCCCCGGAACGTGAGGGCGAAAATCAATAGTTCGGGGGCAAGGGAAAACTGAGGGAGGCAGCCCCCGGAACGTGAGGGCGAAAATAGGTCGCTCTTGCGCTCGTAGCGGATTCGGGGGATTGCCCGGTTGTATGGCGTTGGCGTTCAGCCCTAGTCCTTTACCTGCCGTAGCGTCCGAGCCGGCGGTATCCGTAATGCGCTTTTGGATTGGTGGTCATCGCCGACCCGCTGGCGACGGTTACCCGGTTGGAGGGGTAACTGGGCAAGCGCAAAAGTTGTCGTAGGTTTCATCCCCGCACCACCCAGCGCCGCCAGTATGGTAAACTATACTGGCGGTCAGCCGGGGGACAACTTCGCCCAACCCCGCCAACAGCCCGATGCCAATTGAATCCATACCTTACCCAAAACTGTCTTTCCGGCGGGGCGGGCCGGCGCGACTTTCGGATACTCGAATACAATTACAATGCAGTCCTCCAACCAAGCAACAGACCCAGCGGCACAGGGCCATGAAACAACTGATACATATTTCTGGGCGGCTGGTTAACTCGCCCTGGTTCGAATACTTTATCATTGCGGTCATCGTCGCCAACGGCGTCGTACTGGGACTGGAAACCTCCCCGACCCTTGAGCGGCTTTACGAAGAATGGCTGGACTGGGGGCACCGGATTGCCTTGGTCATATTCATCGCCGAAGCGGCGCTCAAAATGTTGGCCTTGTCGCCGAGGTTCCTCCGTTACTTCCGCGACGGCTGGAACATCTTCGATTTTCTGGTGATTGTGTTCGCACTGATTCCGGCCACTGGTCAGTTTGCTATGATTACCCGCCTGGCCCGGCTGCTGCGGGTAGTACGGCTAATTTCGGCCATCAAAGACCTGCGGCTGATTGTCGCCGCGCTGGTGCGCTCCATTCCCAGCGTAGGCCACGTCATCATACTGATGAGCATCGTGGTTTACATCTATGCCATTATGGGGCACCATCTCTTTCACGAGCACGACCCGGACAACTGGCGGAATTTGGGCGTATCGGTATTGTCCCTGTTCAACATTATCACCCTGGAAGGCTGGACCGAGATAATGTACACCGCCATGCAGAAGTATCCCCTGGCTTGGATTTACTTCGTCAGCTTCGTGATAATCGGCACTTTCGTAGTAATCAACTTGTTCATTGCCATAATCATCAACAACCTGGACGAAGCCAAGCGCGAACGGCTGGAGGAGCTGGAAACGCCGGTATCCCGCGCCGAGTTGCTGCGGGAAATCCGAGCGACCCAAGCCGTCCTTCATAGACTGGAAGAACGGCTGGACCCGGAAGAGTGAGGATAAGAGGGACGGCAATATATCTCCGGTTTCGACCAACTCCGCAACCAATCCCCGCGGCCAATCGCCCATCAAGGTAGGCCAATGACGATAAAAACCGACGTCAGCAGTGAAATCCGGATCGCCGAGGAGCTGTTGGGGCGAGCCTCGGCGTTAATACCCGTCCTCCAGGAGCGGGCGCGCCGCACGGAGGAATTGCGGCAAGTTCCCGCCGAGACGGTGCAAGACCTGCTAGACGCGGGGCTTTACCGGATTGGCGTGCCTAAGCGATTCGGCGGCCTCGACGTGAATTATGGCTTGGCCCTGGACGTGGGCGTTGAGCTGGGCCGAGGCTGCGCTTCCACCGCTTGGTGCTATTCGCTATGGACGGCTCACGCCTGGCTGGTGGGTTACTGGCCGCTGCCGGCGCAGGAAGAGGTGTTCGGGGCCAACCCGGACGCCCTCTGCTCTAGCTCGTTGAACGTCGGCAAGTCCGACTGTGTCCCCGTTGCAGGCGGCTACCGCCTGTCCGGGCGGTGGGAGTTCTCCAGCGGCTGCGACTCGGCCAGCTGGTTAATGCTGGGAGTGGCCGGCATCGGCCAGCGCAACTGGGTTCTGGCGCCCCGGGGCGACTACCGGATTGTGGATAACTGGTTCGTCTCCGGGCTTCGGGGGAGCGGGAGCAAGGATATAGTGGTTGACGACGCCTTTGTGCCGCGCCACCGCGTCCTGGAGGTGAACTCGGCGGGCGACGGCGATTGGAGCGGCTGGGAACTGCACGGCCAGGCCCGCTATCGGGCGCCGATCCCCGTGCTGCTCGGCTGGGATTTGGTGGCGCCGATGCTAGGGATCGCCACGGGAATGTTGGACGAGTTTACCGCCAGATTGGTCGGCACCTCCGGCCCCGGCCGGACGGCCGATTCCCCGGCAATCCACCGGCGCCTGTCCCAAGCCGCCGCCGAGGTGGACGCGGGGCGGGCGCTATTGGACCGGGACGTCCAAGAGATTCTGCGGAAGGCCGAAGCCGGTGAACTCTTCGCGCCGTTGGAGCGGGCGCGATTCCGGCGGGACAAGGCGTTCATCGCGCAACTTTGCCTTCAGGCAGTCAACCGGCTGTTCGACCTTAGCGGCGGCCACGCTCTCTTTGACTCGGTTTCCCTGCAACGCTTCCACCGAGACGCCCACGCAGCGGCCCATCGAGACGGGCTAATCATGGAGCTGGGCGGCCAGCAATACGCCCGGGTGGTTTTGGGATTGGAGCCGGACGGCCCGATTTAGCCGGTCAACTCCCGGCCTTGGTCATCCCTGGGGCCGGGGCAACCGGGCATTGACCCGGTTAAGCAGCGGCGGACCCGGTACCAGACTTGAGCCAATTGACTATTCCCTGGCCGGTATGTTAGGCTTGCCGGCAGCAGGAGTTTCTTAAACTGTTGCACTCTGGCAAATCCGATGGAGCGTTGCATAATGGAAGTTACCACGCTGGCTATTGAAAAGCTCAAGGAAGTCATCGACCAGGAAGAGGAAACCACTAGCTCCCTGCGGGTTATCGCCATGCCCTCCGGGGCCGGCGGTCTCCAGTATATGCTCACCATGGAAAAGGAGACCCAGCCCGATGACACCATCCTCAGCTTGGAAGGGTTGAGCTTCTTGATGGACTCGGACAGCGCGCCTTTCCTGGAAGAGGCCACGATAGATTACGTTGAGGAGTTTGGCGGCCAGGTGGGTTTCGTGATTAACAACCCGATGTTCGCCAGCGCCGGCGGTTGTGGCAGCGGTGGCTGCGGCTGCGGGAGCGGAGGTTGTGGCAGCGGCGGGGGCGGCTGCGGTTGTGGCAGCGGACACTAAACCCCGGCAACAGCCCGGCAATTACCCCTATCCAGCGCCTCCGCGTCAAATGGATTAACGCGAACCGGCCCCTCGCACTGTTGCGGGGCCGGCTCGGTTATTTTGCCCAGTCCAGGGGCTTATCCCGGACCCAATTCACCTTTCGTAGTCCTTCAGCCATCGTTGCCGGGACGGAACGGGGGCGCAGCCTTGGCCTAGCCGGCTAGATTTGGCTGTAGCCAGTGCCGGGCAGGGTAACGCCCCGGCCTTGGCCGCCGGTTATCCAACCAAACTCCAGGAGTATCTGCTGGCTGTAAGTTACCCGCCCGGTAACGGCGTCCAACGGTTCCGTAGCCAGCAGCAAGACAGCATCGGCCATCAAGCTCGGCGGCTCCCCATTGGGGTCGTCCATCCCGCTGACCAAGTTGTGATACACCGTGCCCGGCGTGGGGACCACCAAGGACGGAGCTACGCAGGTAACCGATATGCCGTACGGATAAACCTCGCTGGCTAACCCTTGGGTAAATCGCTCCAGCGCCGCCTTTTCCGCCCCGTAACAGGTGGCGGCGGCGGCGCCGTCCCGGTAAGGCCCCCGGCCGGGGCCAACCGCTGCGCCGGAGGAGACGTTGACGATACTGCCGGAACCGCGAGGGATCATCCGCTCCAGCGAGGCTTTGCTGAGGATAAAGGGGGCGTGAAAATTCACCTCCCAGGAACGTATCCAACGATTGACGGCAAAGTCTTTCACCGGAATGAAGTAGGTCAAGGCGGCGTTGTTAACCAGCACGTCCACTGGGCCATAAAGGTTCTGGGCCCCTTGAATTAGCCGCTCGCAATCTTCGGGTCGGGCCAGGTTGACCGCCATCGGAGTAGCCTCGCCACCGGCCTGGCGAATATCCGCCACCGTCTTTTCCAGCGAACCTTCCAGCGGGTGGTCGCCCTCATGCAGCGTCCGGGCAGCGCATACTATCCGCCCTCCTTCCCGGGCGAACCGGGCGGCAATATCCGCGCCGATGCCCCGGCTCGCCCCGGTTACTACAACCGTCTTGCCGTCCAACTTGCCCATTGCCATCCCCTCCAATGCCGTATATTCCGCCACGGTGCGTCCCCATGTTCCGATTGCCCCGGTAATTTAAGCGGAACCGACGGTTCCGGTCAAGAAAGGCGGGTTTCCCCTTCGCCTCCTTCAGGGTTTCCGGTTAGCTCCCGCAAGGAAGTAGGCTCTGGGGGAACGCCAGGGGGTATAATATCTCTTGGCCTTATCCTGGCAATAAGCGAGGCAATATACCTTTGACCCGACATCGTATGTATCACGACCTGGCCTATTTGTGGCCGACCTTAAGCCCGCCGGAGGAATATCAGGAGGAAGCGCAGCGCTGGCGGGGGGTCTTGCGAGAACGGCTGGGGCCGGGACGCCACCCGGTCCTGGAACTGGGTTCCGGCGGCGGGCATACTCTGTCGCACCTGACCGTCGACTTTGAGGTTACGGCGGTGGACTTATCGCCCGAAATGCTGACCCTCTCCGCCAAGCTGAACCCGGGCGTGGCCCACCATCAGGGAGATATGCGCCGCATCCGCTTGGGCCGCACCTTCCGGGCGACGCTGATTCACGATGCTATCGGCTATATGCTGACCGAGTCCGACCTGCGGGCCGTCTTTGCCACTGCCAAGGCGCATTTGGCCCCGGGCGGCGTTCTGCTCATTTCCCCGGATTACTTCAAGGAAACCTTTACTGATCCAACGGTGCTGCATTGGATTTGCCCCAGCGACCATCGGGACTTGACGGTTATCGAATACTGCCACGACCCCGACCCAAGGGATACCACTATCGAGTCCATTTTCTTCTTCCTGGTTCGGGAGAAGGGAGCGACTAGGGTTGAGCAAGACCGGCACATCACCGGCCTGTTCCCGGTGGATACCTGGCTGGAATTGCTGGCCGAGGCCGGTTTCACTGCGGAACGCATCATCTATCCAGGCTATGACGGCGGCTATGGCGGCCACCTGTTGGCGGCCACGCTGATTTAGCCGCGCACTGACCGATGCAATAGCGGTTGCGGGCCACCCAACGATAAACCGCTACACCCAGCCGGTTGGCTCCCGGCAGCCACAGGAAGGGCGCCAGCGGCAATAAGGGAGGCAGGCGCAACGTAAGCAGCCGAAAGGCGTAGAACCCTTCGTAGAGCCGTACCGTATTGCGGCCTACCTGCCTTTGTTTTCCGGTTTCCAGATATACCGCCCGGTCCAGGTCGGCCCAGGACAGCCCAGGGGGTGGAGCGTCCAGGGTCTGAAAGGGCATCCAGGTCAGCCGGCGGAAAAGGTCCAGCGGCCGCAAGAAACCTGCCGCCGCCCGGCAGAAACCGCAGTTCCCGTCATAGTAGAAAACCCAGCGTCCCTTTCTCTTTCGGTATCCCATAATTTCATTCCCGGTCGGCTTAAATCGTCATTCCGGCTTCCGCCACAGGAGCGAGCGGGACAAACCTCTAATGGCGAGCGACATCGGCCTCTGGGCCGGGCATCGTCGCATTGGCCGCAGCGTAGTGGCGTCGGTCCTCGGCGTCGGCCACTTGGGCGCCGGCCGCCACATTCACCCGCCCCAAGACCGCTGCTCCGGCGATTATCAACAGCATTATCGAAGCCACCGCTACCCGGGAGTCATAGAAACCGGTAGCCACCACGTAGAGGATTGGCCCCACTACCGACGAAACTCGGCCCATAAACCCGAAGAAGGAGAAAAACTCCCCGCTGCGGGTATGGGGAACTATCTGGGCGAAGAGGCTGCGGGCCAGCGCCTGGCTGCCCCCCATCACCAGGCCCACGCCCACGCCCAGCAGCAGCCATTGATACTCGACGTCCAGACCCAGAGGATCCCAGACCCAGCGACGCACCGTTTCGGGCCACCAGTCGATCGGCCCATCCCCCAGCATTGCGGGATGCCGCCGCCCCACAGCAGTTTCTCCGGCCAACGGGCCGCCGCTGATAGCTGCGCCGTAGGAGGAGTTATCCGAGAATCGTACTAACTCCAGCAGGCGACCGGCGCCTTCCGCCGAAACTTCATCCCCGGCAGCCAGGAAGGCGCCGGACTTGCTCGGGCCGAACGAAGCGATAGGAGTCGGGATGACACCGCTGCGGTCAAGTTCTTCCCGCCAAGCCTGGGACTGGCGCGAATCCGCCAACTCCGGCGCACCCTCCACCAGGTAAGCTTCCGCCTCGGTCTGGTAGCGCAGCCGGTAGTCAAAATCCTGGTAGCGGTCGGGAGCCAGAGGCGCCACCGCCACGCCGAACAGTATGATGAAGACCCAGCCCGCCAGAGCAACCAGCAGCGCTCCTTTGGTAGCGATGCGGCCCGCCAGCCAGGCAAAGGCCATCGATCCGCCGGCGGCGACAAACTGGATAATCAGGATGGTCGCCATGTTGAACACTAGGGGAATGCCGAGGGTATCGGCGGCAAAAGCTCCGGCAATGACCAGCACCGTTTGTATCCCGTCGTTGAACAGCAGGTAGGCAATCAAATAGGCGCCAATTATCCGGAACCGGCGCAGTTCCCGAAAGGTCTTGCCCAGTTCGCGGAAGGCCAGCGAGACCGCCCGGCCGGGGCGCAGACCGGGGAGCGCATCGGGAATGTGCGGCTCCGGCACTACCAGCAGCGTCCACCAGGCCCAACCGAACCACCAGACCCCGATGGAAACGATGGCGATGCGGGTAGCCAGGTCCGCGTACTGAGAGCCGCTAGTGGTTACAATCAACGCCAGGTGGGCCAACAGCAGCAACCCGCCGCCAATATATCCGTAGGTGAACCCGCGGCTGCTTACCGCGTCCAGTTCTTCCCGGGGCGCAATGTGCGGCAGAAAGGCGTTGTAGAAGACCAGGCTGCCGGCAAAGCCGATGTTAGCCAGAACGAACATCCCCAGGAACCACAGCCAAGGTTGACCGGTGTAGGCGGACAAGAACATTAGCCCGGTGAACAGGGCTCCCGCCGTGGTATAAATCCATAACAGGGTCTTTTTAATTGCCACCCGGTCGGCAATGATGCCCAATACCGGGCTGGACCCAGCAACCAGAACCGTCGCCAGGGCGATAGCCAAACTCCAAGTGGAGCTGCTGGTGAGCGCAAAGCCCCAAAGGTTGACCGTCTCTCCCAGGGCGTCCTTGAAGAGGAATACGAAATATACCGGGAATATGGCTGCGCCGCCGCTGGTGGCATAGGCGGAATTGGCCCAGTCATAGATACACCAAGCCCGGATTATTTTGCGCTGCTGCGCCGGCAAGTCGGCGCTTATTCCCGGCTTCAACCTGCCGTCCTCAACCGGTAACCGCCACGCTCTACCACCAAAAGAAGCGGATGGGTAGATGGGAACCCCGGCTGTCCCGGCGCCGCGGGTCGCGCCAGAATACCCGCCGCCGGTCGCCGGCAATATAGATAACTACAAACAGCAACCCGGCCAAGAAAACAATGCCGGCAACACCGCCAACCATCGGCCCGACTCCTCTCGTCTATTGCTGCCGCCAGTATATACCATAACCGGCCCGAACTTCGACTTCCGGCGGTAGCGTTAACGCCGGCTCCGGTCAAGATGCGACAGCAAGCCGGTTTGAGAGCGGTTTTCCTGCCGCGATTATTGCCGCGATCGGCGGCCTTTGCTGACCTTACCGATTTCTTTGCCTTCTTTGCCAAACCGGGCTGCTTTTGATAAGCTCTTACAATTGCTATCAGCCTCGCAATACCATATACCGTACCATCCAATACCATCCAGCCTAGAAAGGAGAAAACCTCCAATGAAGTTTGGCCTCTTTTACGAATGGCCGAATCCCAATCTACGCAACTGGAAAACTCTATTTGAGGAAGGCGTGGAGCAGATTCAATACTCGGAGGAAATGGGGTTCGACTACTGCCTGATTGCCGAGCATCATTTTTCCAACTACGGCAACTCTCCGGCGCCCCTGCTGCAAGCCCTCTATATCGGCCAGCGCACCAAGCGGCTCAAAATCGCCACCGGTATTCTGGTCGTCCCCATCTGGGACGTTCTTCGCTTGGCCGAGGAAGTGGCCGTGCTGGACAACCTGATTGACGGCCGCTTTATCTGCGGCGTAGGCCGGGGCTACCAGCCCCATGAGATGTCTCGCTTCGGCGTTACCCTGGAGGATTCCCGGCAGAAGTTCATCGAAAGCCTGGACGTAATGGTGAAAGCCTGGACTCAGGACGAATCTTTTACCTATAACGGCGAGTTTATCCAGGTTCCCCACGAAACCACCGTCTGGCCCAAACCGCTGCAAAAACCCCATCCGCCTTTCTGGATTGCCGGCACCAGCGTCGAGTCGATGAAGTTGGCGGCGGAATGGGATATGATGCCCTTGACCACCGGCCTGTTGGGGGATGCCGGCGTCCGCACCCATTTCGCCTCGCTGATTCACGCCCGCAAGGACTTGGGCAAGTCCATTCACGGACTGGAACTCGGCCTCCAATCCATTACCCACGTGGCGGAAACCGACGCCGAAGCGCGCAAGCAACTCGACTATGCCCGTTGGCAAAACCGGGCCGGTCGCGCCCTCAACCGCTTGGCCGTCGCCGATGGCCGGGTGCAGGTCGGCCCCTACGAGGGCGAACTGGACGACGATGGGTTTATGCAGCGGCTCTACTTCGGTAGCCCGGACACGGTGGCGGAAAAGTTCCGCCAGGCCGCCACTCTGGGCGTTACCAACGTCAGCAACTGGATGATGTTCGGCGGCCTGGAACACGAAAAGATTATGCGCTCCATCCGGCTGATGGGCGAAGAGGTCATCCCGGCCCTGAAGGAGGTGGAACCGCCGGAGGGCTTGGCCGACGAACTGGCCGCCATTCCGCCGGCCACCAGCGACCAGCTGCAAGCGGCCCGCTTCGGCGCTACGCCCTCGGACGTAACGGCGACCTAGGAACGCCGGGGCAGTCAACCCTTCCCGGGCCGGCGGTGTAGCTGCCGGCCCGGGCTTTAAGGTGAGTTGATAGTACGCTGGAGTCGGACATAGGGACAGGGAATAGCTAATGACTTCATCTACTACCGGTCAGCAATTGGAACTGGGCGAAACCGTCCCCAGGGCTGAGAACCCCGACTATTTATCTCGTCAACTTATCACCTACATCGGCAACAAACGAGCTCTGCTGGGCCAAATCGGCCAGGCGGTGGAGCAAGTCAAGCGACGCTTGGGGAAAAATCGTCTCTCCCTGTTCGACCTCTTCAGCGGTTCGGGGGTTGTATCCCGCTTCCTGAAAGCTCACGCCGAATCGCTCACCAGCAATGACCTGGAGGATTACGCCGCCTTAATCGGACGCTGCTACCTCCGCAACAAAAGTGAGGTGGACTTTACCGCCCTTGCGGAAATTACGGAGGAAATGAATCGGCGGCTGGACAACGAACCTCTAATGTCCGCCGGATTCATCCAGGAACTCTATTCGCCGCGGGACGAAACCTGCATCACGTCGCAAGATCGGGTTTTTTACACTCCGACCAATGCCTATCGCCTGGATAACTACCGCCGGATGATTGCCGATTATCCCGCAGTCTTTCACGACCTGCTCTTGGGCCCTTTGCTGAGCGCCGCCTCGGTTCACTCTAACACTGCCGGCGTGTTCAAGGGTTTCTACAAGAACCGCCACACCGGTATCGGTCAATACGGCGGCGCCGGGCTGGACGCATTAAGCCGCATCAAAGGAGAAATCCGGCTGGAAATGCCGGTGTTGAGTAATTTTGAGGGTGATTACCGCGTGCTGCAAGACGACGCCAACACCGCAGCCCGACAAGTCAAGAACCTGGACTTGGCCTATATCGACCCGCCTTATAACCAGCACCCCTACGGGTCCAACTACTTTATGCTCAACTTGCTGGTGAACTATCGAAGGCCGGCGGCGGTCAGCCGGGTGTCCGGCATTCCAGTGGACTGGCGGCGTTCCGGCTACAATGTCAGGAACCAGTCCTTGCCGTTGCTTCGAGACTTGCTCCATAGCATTGATGCGCCTTTTCTGCTGGTATCCTTTAACAACGAGGGGTTTATACCTTTAGACCCAATGCGCTCCCTGCTCAGCGAAATCGGCGCGGTCGAAACGCTGGAAGTCCCCTATAACACCTTTCGGGGTGCGCGCAACCTTAAAAACCGTCCCATCCACGTTACAGAGCATTTATTCTTGGTCGAGAGGAGCTAACTATCTAGGGCAAGTAGAAACCGAAGAGGTAAACGTAGTGGAACCTAACTGGAAGAATCAAACTCTATGGACAGGCGATAACCTGGACATTCTGCGAGGTATGAACTCCGATTGCGTTGACATTATCTATCTTGACCCGCCCTTTAACAGCAACCGGAATTACGCCGCTCCCATCGGCAGTCAAGCCGCCGGCGCCGCCTTCAAGGATACTTGGACGTTGAGAGATGTGGATTTGGCTTGGCACGGAGAAATTGCTGAGCCGGAACCTGCCCTCTACTCCATCATTGACGCCGCCGGTTTGGCCCACGGCAAGGGAATGAAAAGCTATCTCATTATGATGGCGGTTCGGCTGCTGGAAATGCGGCGGATTCTCAAGCTCACCGGTTCCATATATCTGCACTGCGACCCAACGGCAAGCCACTATCTCAAATTGGTAATGGATTGTGTGTTTGGCAAGGATAACTTCTGCAATGAAGTGATTTGGAAACGCACTTCAGGACGGTCAGACGCTCAGAGGTATGGCCGGGTTCACGACGTAATTCTGTTCTATTCTAATAGCTCAACATACACTTGGAATACTCAATATCAGCCGCATAATCCGGAATATGTGACAAGGACTTATCGTAATGAGGATACGTTGGGCCGCTGGCGGTCAGCTGATCTGACCGCCAGCGGCCCGCGAACTGGAGAATCCGGACTGCCTTGGCGCGACATAGACCCTAACAACCTTGGGAACCATTGGAGAACGCCTACTAAGGGTGGAATGAATGACTTTATTGCTGAACGGGGTTTGATACCAGGTTGGCCAGATGCTTATCCCGGGGTTCATGCCCGGTTGGATGCTTTAGATAAAGCAGGTCTTATTCATTGGCCAGAAAAGGGTAACATGCCTTGTTTGAAGCGTTATCTGGAATCTACCAAAGGAACAGCCGTAGAGGACGTTCTCTCTGATATCAAGAGGTTGGAGTCTAGGTCTGGCGAGAAAACTAGTTACCCCACGCAAAAGCCATTGGCCTTGCTGGAGCGGATAATCCGGGCCAGCAGCAACGAAGGAGATGTGGTGTTAGACCCCTTCTGCGGCTGCGCTACGGCTTGTGTAGCGGCGGAAAAGCTGGGTCGGCAGTGGGCCGGGATTGATATATCCCCCAACGCCCTGGTGCAGATCAATAACCGGCTGCGAAATGACCTGGGGCTGTTTTCCTTGAACGTTATCCACCGAACCGACATTCCCCGGCGCACCGACTTGGGGAAGATTCCCCACTACAAGACTCAGAAACATACCTTGTTCGGTAAATTCGAGGGCGTCTGTCAGGGTTGCCAGGTTTCCTTCCCCTTCCGCAACTTTACTATTGACCATATTATCCCAAAATCACGGGGCGGCACCGACCATATCGACAACTTGCAACTGCTGTGCGGTGCTTGCAATTCGGTCAAAGGCCCCCTTTCCCAAGAGGAATTTCTAGTTAAATTGAAAATTATGGGCTTACGATAGATTTAAGATGATTATCGCAACTCAACCCCACCCAGGAGGCGCCTTATGACCACCCCTGACAACCTCCCCCTCCCCCTAACCGGCGTCCGCGTTCTGGACGCTACCCACATTGTGGCTGGCCCTTTCTGCTCCCTTATTTTGGCCGATATGGGCGCCGAGGTTATCAAAATAGAGCGTCCCGGCTCGGGCGACCTGGCCCGGGGGCGCGGCCCTTACATTACCGGCGCCGACGGCCAGCGGGTCAGCTCCCGCTATTTGGGCGTCAACCGCAACAAAAAAAGCGTTACCCTCGACCTGCGCCACCCTCGCTGCAAAACCGCCTTCGAAGAGCTGGTTAAGGCTTCCGATGTGCTACTGGACAACTGGGGGCCGGGCGCCTTTCAGCGGCTGGGCCTGGGCTACGGCCGGCTCCAGGAACTCAACTCCGGCCTAATCTACGCCAGCATCACCGGCTACGGCGACAGCCCCGACCGGCGCGGCCCTTATTCCGCGTGGCCGGCCAACAACCTGGCAATCCAGGCTATGGCCGGTTGGATGGAACTGACCGGCGAGCCGGGCCGTCCGCCCCAAAGCGTCGGCGACAACATCGGCGATTCCATCCCCGGCGTCTGGACTGCCCTGGGCATCGTCCTGGCCTTGCGCACCCGGGAGCAGACCGGCCAGGGCCAGCGCCTGGACATGGCGATGTATGAGTGTATGGCGGCCCATCTAGTCAGCAATATGAACAGCTACCACACTACCGGACAAAGCGCCGGCCGGGACTGGAGCCGTCTAGCTACTGCCGGCATTGTCTTTCAAGCCAGCGACGGCTACGTGATTATGGCCGGCGCCCGCTTGGAGGAACGCTGGCGGGCTTTGTGGCGGCTGGTGGGGCGGGACGACCTGGCTGACGACCCCGGCTACCTGGCGCCGGCCGACGGGGAGTTTATCTTCAACAATATAATCCCGGCCATCGAGGAATGGTCGCAACTCCGGCCCAAGTGGGAGGTGGCCGGCAAGTTCACCGAGTTGGGCTTCTCCATGGGCGTGGCCCAAACCATAGCAGACCTGGCCCACTGCCCGCACTTGGAAGCCCGTCAAATGTTCGTGGATGCCGGCGATACTCTGGGCGGCTCGTTCCCATCCCTGCGCACCCCTCTACGCCTGTCCGCTTGCGCCGACTCGCTCCCCACTGCCCCGCCCACCCTGGGTCAGAACAACCGGGTCATCCTTTGCACCTTAGGGGGTTTGACCGAGGCGGAACTGGCGCAACTGGAGGCGGAAGGGGCGGTTTAGGAACATAGCTATATCCGGCGCCATACTCGTATATGGAAACCACCGAATACTAGGACAGCGAAGCCAAGGGAAAGCGCCCTGAAGTCCGGGAGGAGTGGGTTGAGCGGGTAGTAGCCGATCCCTATCCTGCCGAAATCCAGTATGACGGCCAAATCAGATATTGGGGCCTTGTCCCAGGGTTAGATAAATGGATTCGGGCGATAGTTGCTGCTGGTAAACTGCATAACCGATTCATTGACCTTAAAAAGATTAGCGAGGGGGGAAGGTCATAAAACTGAAAGTTTCCTGCTTTAGGGCTTTAGGAACACGGATGCCTTATCCCTCTGGAACGGGGAACCGGCCAACGAAGCCGCTGACGTGGATTACAGCCTTATCGTTGACTATGACGCTATGGGGGAAGCGGTAGGGTTTACCCTGGAACAGGCCGCCGAGTTGCTGTTATCCATCCTGAACGTCGCCGGCTTGGCTTCGGGAAATCGGTGGGACCAGTGGCCCAACCGGGCAAAACGTCCCCGACATTACCCGAAGTTTAAGCCTAGTAGCGCCGATACGCCAACCCCCTCTTCCAATTTGGCGCTGATGCTGCGCTAATTTTTAAGTAATATAACCCTGACTATGCTTGCTTCTCGTCTAAAAGCCCAAGTTGTTCCCGCCCTAATATCGATCTCTTGCCGCCCGCCGCCATTGCCAAGTTCTTCCGGTCAATGCCATAATCTTCAGAATATTTTAGAGAGGTCTAACCATGCCGACCAACGGAATGGGCGTTATATCGCGGGTAGCCGGGGAGCCGGCTTTGCTGGAAGAAATAGTGGTGGACGACCCGGGGCCGGGCGAGGTTCTGGTCCGCATTCAGGCCAGCGGCGTGTGCCACACCGACTTGCACTACAAGCTGGGCAAAATCAACAACGAATTTCCTTTTCTACTGGGCCACGAGGGGGCCGGCATCGTCGCGGCGGTAGGCGAGGGCGTTACCGAACCTCAAGTGGGCGACTATGTCGTGCTGGCTTGGCGCGCCCCCTGCGGTTACTGCCGTTTTTGCGCCCTGGGGCAGCCCCACCTCTGCTCGGCCAGCCTTAACGCCCAACCTCGAATGACCGCCCGACGGGACGGCGTTACCCTGAACCCGGCGCTGGGCATCGGTTCCTTCTGTACCCACACCGTGGTGGCCGCTCGGCAGGCCATACCGGTGCCCTTGGCCTGCCCGCCGGAACCGGCCAGCCTGCTGGGGTGCGGCGTAACCACCGGCGTGGGGGCCGTCCTCTACACCGCCGGCGTGCGCCGGGGCAGCAGCGTAGCCGTCTATGGCTGCGGCGGCATCGGCTCTAGCGTGATAATGGGCGCCAAGCTCGCCCGCGCCGCCCAAATCATCGCCGTGGACCTGGCCGACAACAAACTGGTCTGGGCCAAAGAGTTCGGCGCCACCGACGTGGTGAACGCCGCCAATACCGACCCGGTAGCGGCCATTAAGGAACTGACCGGCGGTCACGGCGTGAACTACTCTTTCGAATGCGTGGGTATGCCTCAAACCTTGCTGCAAGCCCTCTGGTCCCGGGACTTGGCGGGAACCAGTGTCCTCATCGGCGTCCCCGACCCGACGATGGTGGCAGAATTGCCTATGCTGCAATTCTTCGGTCTCGGCGGCTCCCTCCGGGTTAGTTGGTACGGCGACAACCTTCCCTCCCGCGACTTTCCCCTCTTAGCTAACTACTACCTGTCCGGCGAACTGGACTTGGACCGGTTGGTGTCCCAAATCATTAACCTGGAAGACACCGAGGCGGCTTTTGAAGCAATGGAACGAGGCGAGACTTTACGCTCCGTAATCCGCATTCCAGATGCCTAAAAAGGTTGAGCTTTCGGCGTATTCGGCACTCACAAGCGCCAAGTTTCCGTATCGGCACAATCTTGGTGTGATAAGGTGACAGCAAAGATATTTTCAGGTGATCGCCGGAGCAATCCCTACGAGATACCTACTAGAATGACTGCCCCGTCATCGGAAAAGCTACGCCCTTCCGCCCCGTAAAGATACGAGAATGAGCCGGAACTATCTCCGGCAAGCAGGAGAGGAACTGGACGATGGCGAGGCGGCGCAAGCCTCAGAGCAGGTTTGGGGAGCGACCGCCGACGCTTAAAGCCGTGGCCCAGCATCGAGGCTGGAACCACCGCTACCCCAACCACCTGAGCGCCGCCGCCTATTACCTGGCGGCGGAATTGAACCGCCCCGACTGGAATACCATTTCGACTCTATGAATAATATGCACACCAGCCTTTATGCGCATCAGATGAAAACAGATGAGGTTCGCCCCAAGCTAGATGCGGCAAAGCTCTACTGCCGGGAAATAATTCAGACCGGACTCGCCGAGCCGCCTAGCCAAGAACATCTGACCCAGGAACAAGAACGGAGCCAGGGAATTCGCTTGAGAACCCTTACCCGCCAACTGAACGACCGGGCCGCCTTTGGCGAGCAGTTCAGCAGCTCGGAGCTGGAAGATTTACCCCAAGTAGAACCTACGCCCATCTAAGGGAGGCTTAATCATGCCCAACAACGTCAAAGACCGCTATGGAATGACCCTCTCTACCAACTCCCCGGCGGCGGCCGAGCGCTGGCAAGAAGGCGTTGACCGGCTGCTGGCCCAGAACTACGGCGCGGAGGAGAAACTCCAGGAGGCTATTGACCTGGACGAGGGCTTTGCCCTGGCCCACGGCTGCCTGGCTTTTATGCACATGACTCGCGCTCGTCCCGAGGAGGCTCGGGAAAGCGCCAAACGGGGACTGGCCATCGCCGACGGCATCACCGCTCGAGAACGACACCACATCGAGGCTGTCAGCTTGTGGGCCCACGGCAAAGGCCCCTACGCCATTAAGCGGGCCAAAGAACACTTGGCCGAATATCCCCGGGACGCCATCATGATGCGGGTGGCCCAGCGGCTCTATATGCTGGGGTGCAGCGGCGCCGGCGTGCCCCATTTTCCGCCGGCCCTTTTCGCTATGATGCAGGAGTTGGCCCCCCACTGCGGCGACGATTGGGCCTTCCTCGGCCAATACGCCTTTGCCCACCACGAAATGGGCATTATAGACCAAGCCTTGAGCTTGGCCGAACGCTCGCTGGAACTGAACCCGGCCAACGCCGTGGCCGCCCACTCGGTTACCCACTCCTACTTTGAGTGGGGCGATGCCGCGTCCGGCGGCGCTTTCCTGGGCAACTGGCTGGAGGGGTTTGACGCCCGCGCCACCTACCACGTTCACTTGTCCTGGCACCAAGCCCTGTTCGAGTTGGCTTTGGGACGCCATCGGGAGGCGCTCCAACTCTACGAGGACTGGATTCGCCCTGCCGTTGTCGCCAAGGACATCTCCGGCCTCTCCGACAGCGCATCCTTGTTGTGGCGGTTGCAAATCTACGGTGGCGAAACTCCGCCGATGCCTTGGGGAGAGGTGAAAGAGCAGGCAGCCCCGGCCGCTACCCGGCCCGGCCCCGCCTTCCGAGATGCCCACGCCGCCTTGGCTTTTGCCGCCAGCGGCGACCGGGAAATGATGGATAAGATGTTGGAGCGGCTGCGCTCCGATGCGGAAAAGGGCAGTGTCTTTGCCCGGGAGATTATCCTGCCCTTGGCTCGGGGCATCGACGCTTTTGCCCAAGAGGACTATGCCGGGGCCGTGGCTTGGCTGGAGCCGGTCTTTCCGCAACTGACCCGAATCGGCGGCAGCCACGCCCAGCGGGAGGTATTCGAAGACACCCTGTTAGAGGCTTATCTACGCGCCGAGCAGTTCGACCGGGCCGAGGATATGCTGCGAGAAAGGCTGAGTCGACGGGACACAGTGCGGGACACTTTCTGGCTGGGCCGGGTAATGGCCGGCAAGGGCCAGGCCGACGCCGCCCGGGACAGCTTGACCCAAGCCGCCAACGGCTGGCAAGCCGGCGACCCGGAAACCCCGGAGCTGACCAGCTTGAACGCGCTGGCGGCGTCCCTGACCCGAAGTTAACCCAAAAGGCCGGCGCCCAAGTACCACAACTTTGGGCGCCGGCCTTCTTCCCCCTATTTATTTTAGTACCCGGCCCGCTAAACCTTAACTCCACTCCCGTAAAGCCGCACCGCCCCGGCCTCCGGTATCAGGCCGGAGAACAGTTCCGGGTGCAGCATCTCCGCCATTATTTCCAGCCCGGTTACCAGGCGCGGCCCGGAACGGCTGGTGTACGCTCCGGCGTCGATAGCATAGACCCGGTTGTTTCGCACTGCCGGCAACGACGCCCATTCCGCTTTTTCCGACAGCAGCGGCACATCCTGCAACGCCCGCTTAACGTCAAACCCGCAGGGCATCAGGATAATTACCTCCGGCTGGCTGGCTACTATGTCGTCCCAATCCAAGCGGAAGGAGCCGGTTTCCTTGTCGCCAAAGCAGTTGACGCCGCCGGCCAGTTCCACCATTTCCGGCACCCAGTGGCCGCCGCACATCGACGGGTCAACCCACTCCAGGTGCAGCGACCGGGGCTTGTGGTCAACCTCGGCGGTCTTGGCGACGATGGCGTCAATGCGTTGCTGCAGCTGCGCCGTAACCGACGCCGCCACCGCCTCAGTTCCCGTAGCTCGACCCACCCGGCGAAGGTCTTCCAGCACATCCCCCACATACTGGGGATCCAAGGAAATGACCTCCGGCGCTTTGGGGAGGCTGACGCTAACCTCAGCAACCTGCCGAGAGGAAATGGCTCAAACCTCGCAGATGGCTTGAGTCAGCAACAGATCCGGCGCGGCGGCCTGCATCACCTCCTGGTCAATATCATAGATGCCTAAACCCTGTTCCAGCCGTTCCGAGATAACCCGGCTAATCTCTCCGCTGCTGGGCTGCGGGTCCATCCCATCGAAAACGCTGCGCACCACCCAAGGCTTGTCCTTGGCCGTCGCCGGATAGTCGCATTCGTGGGTTACCCCGAAAAGCTGTTCCTGCAAGCCCAAAACGTAAACAATCTCGGTGGCGCTGGGCAAAAAAGAGCATATTCGCATCAATTATCTATCTCCTTTCGCTGATTAGGCAGCTAGTACCGTCCAATCCTGTAAATACCGGTCGGGGGCGTCCGGAAAGCCCTGGCAATATAACGCAATGCAATGCAACAAGGGCCGAGTTTACGCCTAATCCCGATTATCGTCCGTTATATCAAAGCGTCTGGGGTCTGTGCCGGCGTCGGAATGGAAGTGCGCCTCATCTTCCGGCAGGTGGCTTTCATGGTGGTGGCCGGCTCCCCCCAGAAAAGTGCGCCGAAAGGTCTCCTCCAGCGTCGAGTGCATCTGAAAGGCGGCCAGAGCCACTGCGGTGGTTACACCCAGCAAGATTAAGGCCAGAACGGGCGTGGCGATGCTGCCCAGGGACAGCAGTTGCATAATAAAGGGTATGCCCCAGATAGTCGGCAGGAGTAGGAGCAGAATCAGGACGGTGTTCCTCAGCACCAGCCGCAGATTCCGGCTGTGCCGACCGCCGGGCGACGCCGTCCATCGGGGCAGAACTTGATTCATCACTGACTCGGTCAAACTCTGTAAGTTCCGCCAAATGGCTACCCCGGAAGGGATACATAAGGCCAGCGCCGACCCGCCGGTAACCAGGCCAATTATCCCTTCATCCACTCGAGTCCACTCCGACAGGGCTTGGGTGAACTCCAAGGCTAGCGTGCCCACGGCGATTATCATCACGATAATTCCCATGTTCAGCAGAATAAATTGCACCGCGTGTTTAATGCGATGGGCCAGCGGGTTCTCCAAAATGAAGGCACGACGCGAGGCGGTGAGCCACACAAATAGAACACCGCTGTATTCGCGCAGCCATTCGGGGGAAATCCGGTTCAAGAAGTTGGCCGTGGCCGGGGCCGAGTGAAAAATGATGGGATAGAACAGGGCGGTAACCGCCGTGGCTACGGTAATCACCGGGCTGAGAAACGCGCCCACCACGCCATGCGCTACCCCTGTCTTGGCCATGGCCAAGGAAAACTCTCCGATTTGAGGCATCCCCATGCCTACGCGCAGCGAGGTTTGCCCATCATGCCCCGACAGCACGGCGCCGGTGGTGTCGGCCAACACTTTTCCTACGATGAACACTACCGAGATAATCAACGCTGGCGCCAGGTAATCGCCAAAGGTAAAAACATCCATCAACATACCCAAGGACACAAAGAAAAGGGCGGCGAACATATCCCGCAACGGACTCATTACCCGGCTAATTTCCTCCGAATGCTCCGTATCCCCCAGAACCATTCCAATCAGAAAGGCCCCGGCGGCGGCGGACAAACCCAACTCGTGGGCGATCAGGGCCAAACCGAAACAGAGGGCCAGGCTGATTATCAGCATGACCTCCTCCGACTCGAACCGGGCAATGTATCGGATGAGCCGCGGGGCGAACAGGCCGCCAAAGGCTAAGGCGGTCGCCCCGAATACGGCCAGCTTGGCCGCCAGCAGTCCCACGTCTCCTAATTCAGCGCCGCCGGTGGTCGCCACGCCGGAAAGGACGGTCAGCAGAACCACCGCTACAAAGTCCTCTACCACCAGGATGCCGACAATTGTCCGGCCGTGGGAGTCGTGAAGCGTTCCGGTGTCCCGAAGCATCTTAATCAGGATGGCGGAACTGCTGATGGACAGGGCCGCTCCCAGAAAGATGCCCTCCAGCCGCGTCCAACCCAGCAGTTGGCCTATCGCGTAGCCCAAGGCGAACATCGTGACCATTTCCACGAAGCCGATGATAACTACCCGGAAGCCAATCTGCCGGATGCGTTGCCACCCGATTTCCAACCCGATGCCAAAGAGGAGAAAGACCAGCCCCAAGTCGGCCAGAATACTGATAGTATCGACATCTTGCACCGGCCCGTTGAAGTCGGCCAAGGGGCCGAAATTAATTCCGGCAAAGGTGAAAGGGCCGACAATCACGCCGGCCAGCAAGTATCCGAGGACTTGAGGCAACTTGAATCGGCGGAACACCAACAACGCTGCTCCGGCTACCGCCATCGTCACGGCAACGTCTCGAAGCAACCCAATGTTCTCCTCGGCCTGGGCCGCGGAAAGGAACAGTAAGGTCTCGATTTTTGCTTCCTCCGGGAATGGCAACAGGTAGTATCATCTTATCAGATATTCGGGGGTGATGTATGACGGATTGAATGGCCGGGGGCAGCAGCTTTTTAACCGGCCGTTCTACCGGCGATTTCCGGTTTTATGGACTTATGCAGGATAGCCCGTTTGCCCCGGCTTCCGGCGTCACTAGCGCAATTCCGTTTATCGTGCTAATATGCTGGTGCCTGTTGTGAACAGTCTTTGTTGCCCTAAGCGGGTAGCTCCGAACATCCTGGCTTGACTTCACCCCAACCGGACTAACCTGCGGAAGGCGCTAGCGGCAATTGGTAGATAACAGCCGGTCCCCGCACGGGGGCGTACTAATTGAACGGGTTGCGCCCTTGGACGCTGACGGCCGGGACCGAATTGCCCACCTACCCCGCCTCGCCGTTAGAGACCAGATTGCCCGGGAATGCGTGAACTTGACCTACGGGTTCTTTTCGCCGCTGGAAGGGTTTATGGGCCGGGCTGACCTGGACTCGGTAGCTCGCAATATGACCTTGACCAGCGGCTACATCTGGAGCATCCCCATCGTCCTTGACTTGGCCCAGGAGGAAATGGCCCGGCTGAGGCTGAAACCCGGCGATACTGTCCTGCTGACTTACCAGGAACAACCTTTGGCTACGCTGGATGTGACGGAAATCTACTCCTACGACAAGGAGTTTCTGGCCCTGCAGGTTTATGGGACTACCGAGGAAGCCCACCCCGGAGTGCAGCGCACCTACGGCTACGAGGACCGGTTCGTGGCTGGGCCAGTTACCCTAATTAACCCGCCAACCATCAACCCGCCCTTTGACCGGTTCTGGCAGACGCCCCGGCAAATGCGCCAAACCTTGGCCGACCGAGGCTGGCAGCGGGTGGTGGCGCATCAGAGCCGCAATGTTCCCCACGCCGGCCACGAGGGACTAATGAAGGGGGCTTGGCTGGCGGCGGGGGCCGATGGGGTGCTGGTCAGCGCGGTCATCGGCGAAAAGAAGCCGGGAGACTACATCGATGAAGCCATCGTCCTGACTCACGACCAGCTGCGGGAAGCCGGGTTCTTCCGCCAGGAAACTCACCTGACCTCCACCTTGATGTGGGATATGCGCTATGCCGGCCCCAGAGAGGCGGTTTTTCATGCCTTGGTGCGGAAAAACCTGGGCTGTACCCACCATATGTTTGGCCGCGACCACGCCGGCGTGGGCCGCTACTACGACCCATACGCCGCCCATCGCATCTTCGACGACCTACCCGATTTGGGCATCCGGTCAGTGCTAACCCTGGAATGGTGGTATTGCCCGGTGTGCGGAGGCGTAGCTTATGAGGGGCTGTGCGGCCACCGGGAGCAAAAGCAGGATTTGGCCGGGACGCTAATCCGGCGCATTATCCAGGGCGGCGAGGAGCCGGCGCCCACCACCTTGCGGGCCGAGGTATTGGCGGTGGCGCGCGAGTGCGCCGATAAGTACGGCTTTGGCTCGCCTTTTGTGGCGGAGAACTACCTGGAGAACCGCACGCCGGTGATGTCTATGCCAGCAATGGACTGCGCTTGTACTTGTAGCGACCCCTAGTCCGTTTTCTTTGCCCCCGTTGCGTTGAGCGGGGGCTTTGTTTTGGCGGAAGTCTGGGCGGTTGAGCAACTAGCCAGGAGAAACAAAATGGAGCCCTTATTAACCGAGAACGAATGGTTTAGGAACGTGGGAACAGAGAACTACCCGGTCAGCTTTCTGCATGAATACGCCGTAGGGTTAATTTGGGACCTTCTGCACACGACCGAAGGCCCCGTAGAGCTCCCGACCCTGGAAGGGCCGGCCTCTGGCAACGTACTTGCAGACACCGACAAAGTTATTCTGCCTGATGCTCTGCAATCTACTGCCGGGTATATCCCCGATATTTCCTTGCTTAAGGACTCGCGTCCTGTTCGATGTATCGAAGTGGTAGTGACAACCTCTCCACCAGCGAATAAGCTTGCCGCTATCCGGAACCTGGGAGTTGAGGTGGTTCAGGTGCCGGTGCGCAATGATATGGAGTTCCGCGCTATATGCCGGCCGGTAGAATCGGAAAAGGCGCAATGGTGGCCCAAATTCAGTACCATTGACTACCGGTCCACCTATCGGAGCGTTGCGGAAAACCGACGCTGGGAGGCTTTGCGCTCTCCAGGCGGTAAGCGGGCGATGAACGATAGCGTGCAGGCGCAAGCCAACAAAGCCGTCTGTGAACTCCTGATTAGCCTATCCCAGTGCAGCCCGGAATTAAGGCGAGTATTTGTGGCTCAATTGAACGAAATCTCAGAGCTGGATTCGCTGTACCCGCTCCGGCAAAACAACCCGAAATACTCTACCATATACCCTACTCACGACGACGCTAACAACAGGGGCGCGAGTTAAAATCCTTTGGCGCAAGAATGCCATTTCATTACTATGAGCGATATAACGTAACAGGAGGAACGGAATGCCAACCTATGTGAACCCTACCGCCTGCAACGCCTGCGCCGGCGAACACCAAGGCCCGCTGTGCGTTTACATCTGCCCCAATGACCTGATGGCGCTAGATACGGAGGCCGACAAGGGCTTTAATCAAGAGCCGGAGCTTTGCTCCGAGTGCTACGCCTGCGTCAAGCTCTGTCCGCAGGAAGCTATTCACGTCCGGGGTTACTCGGACTTTATACCGTTGGGAGCCTCGGTGCAGCCGCGACGGGTGGACAACGGCTTGACCTGGACGGTAACCTTTCGCAACGGGAAGACGCTGGAATTCACCTACCCCTCGCGCAGCACGCCGGTCGGCTCCAGCGACCCCTACAAGAACTTTACCGAAGACCCGGCGGGGGACTTAAAGGGCCAGGGACTGGCCGGAGAATCTCTGTGGCTGGGCGTGGACAAACTGCCCACGCCGTCGGCAAGCAACTAGAGGAGGCTTGAAGCAAAATGGCGTTACCTGTTACCGAAACCGTCGAGTGCGACATTCTTATTATCGGGGGCGGTATGTCCGGCTGCGGAGCCGCCTTTGAGTCCAAGTTCTGGGGCCACGACCTGAAGGTGGTCATCGCCGAGAAAGCTGTCATTGAGCGCAGCGGCGCCACCGGCGAGGGCCTGTCCGCCATCAATTGCTATATGGGTCAGCGTTATGGCTGGAACACCCCGGAAGATTTTGTCCAGTACGTGGTCAACGATATGATGGGGTTGGCCCGGGAGGACTTGGTATATGACGTGGGCCGTCATGTCGATTCTTCGGTGCATCTGCTGGAGGAATGGGGGCTACCTATCTGGAAGAAGGAAGACGGCGCCTATGAGCGTATTGGCCGCTGGCAAATTCCGATTCACGGCGAATCCATCAAGCCGGTAACCGCTGAGCCGGCCCGCAAGGCGGTGGGCCAGGAAAACATCTACGAGCGGGTGTCCATTACCCACCTGCTGACCGACGCCAACGACCCGGAGCGCATCGCCGGAGCCGTCGGCTTTGGGGTGCGGGAGAACAAGCTGTATCTGTTCCAGGCCAAGGCGGTCATCATCACCACCGGCGGGGCTTCCAACGTCTTTCGCCCCCGCTCGGTTAATGAGGGCATTGGCCGCACCTGGTACTCGGTGTTCGCCACCGGCTCGGCCTACGGGCTGATGATCCCGGTGGGAACCGAGATGACCCAGATGGAACACCGCTTTGTGCCAACCCGCTTCAAGGATGGCTATGGCCCGGTGGGTATGTGGTTCCAGTATTTCCACGCTCGGGTTACCAACGCCCTGGGCGAGGACTATACCGTTACCCGGGACGACGAACTGGACAAGTATTTGCCCTATGGCCGGGCGGTGCCTACGCCCACTCCGCTGCGCAATCATCAGATGTTTCTGGACATTCGGGACGGCAAGGGGCCGATGTTTATGCGCACCGAAGAGGCGATGCAGAAACTGGCCGGCGGCGACCCGGCCAAGATGGAGCAGGTTCGGCAGGAAGCCTGGGAGGACTTTCTGGATATGACCATTGCGCAGGCGCTTACCTGGGCTTCCCAGAACATTGAGCCGGAGGTAACGCCGTCAGAGGTGAACCTGGCCGAGCCGTATATTATGGGCTCCCATTCCGGCGAGGCCGGGGCCTGGGTCAGCGGCCCGGAGGACTTGGCCCCGCCGGAATACTTCTGGGGCTACAACAAGATGACTACCATCCGGGGGCTGTTCGCTGCCGGGGACGGCGTAGGCGCTGCGCCGCACAAGTTCTCCTCCGGTTCCTTTACCGAGGGCCGGCTGGCGGCCAAGGCGGCGGTCAACTTCCTGCGGGACCACGGGGAAACGCCCACGGTCAACGCTGCCCAAGTGCGCCAGCTTCACGAAAGCATCTGGGCGCCCCTAGAAACCTTCGACCAGTATAAAGGGGCGAGTACCTCCGAGACGGTGAACCCCAACTACATCACCCCGTCCCATGCGCTGGTGCGCTTGCAGAAGATTATGGATGAGTACGCCGGCGGGACTTCGGCCTGGTACACTACCAACGGGCCGACGCTAGAGCGAGGCATCCGCCTAATCGAGTTGCTGCGAGAAGACCTGAAGCAACTGGGGGCGCGCAACCGCCACGAACTGCTGCGCTGTTGGGAGGTAGTGCATCGCACTTGGGTTGGCGAAGCGCACATGCGGCACCTGCTGCACCGACAGGAAACCCGCTGGCCCGGCTATTACTACCGGGCCGACTACCCGAACCTGGACGATGCGAACTGGCGGGTATTCGTCAACTCCCGCTACGACGCCGCCAACGACAAATGGAATCTGCTGACGCGGCCGTACATAAACGTGATAACGTAGACCCCTCGGGCAAGCAAAGACCAAACCATTCGGCCCCGTCGGTTAAAACTGCCGGGGCCATTTTCAGGCCAACCGAAAATTACGGTTCCACGGATAAACGAGCGGAGAGTAACGAAAGCCGGTTCGGTAAAGTAGGTTCGCCAATGTTATAATCGCCCCACAAGTGCCAATCTAACCAACCAACCTTATATCCACCAAGGAGCGGCAGCAATGAAGGTAGGATTTATCGGTCTCGGCAATATGGGCAACCCGATGGCCTCTAACCTGATTAAGGCCGGCCACCAGCTTACTGTTCACGACCTGCGGCGAGAGGCGGCTACCAACTTGCTGGAGATGGGCGCGGAATGGGCCGACACCCCGGCGCAATGCGTCCCCGGCAATGACGTGGTGTTGACCTCGCTGCCGGTCCCCCGGGACGTAGAGGCGGTGGCGCTGGGTGAAAACGGCATTCTGGAAGGCGCTGGCGCTGGCGCTGTTTATATGGACTTGTCCACCAACTCGCCCACCGCCATCCGTCGCATCCACGACCTTTGCGCCGAGCGGGGGGTGAACGTGCTGGACGCCCCGGTCAGCGGCGGCGTCTATGGCGCGGCGGCGGCGACCCTGGCGGTGATGGTGGGCGGCGACGAAGCCATATTCAACCGGATGAAACCGACCCTAGACGCTATCGGCAGCCACGTAGTCTATTGCGGCCCCATCGGCAACGGTATGGTGTGCAAGATTTGCAACAATATGCTGAGTATGGGCATCGGCGTGCTGGTAACGGAAGCCCTGACCTTGGGCGTCAAGGCCGGCGTGGACCTGGCAACGCTGGCCGATGTCATTGCCAACAGTTCCGGCGGCAACAAGCGCATCGTCGAAAAGTTTCCCCGCTACCTGTTCAAGGGCAACTTTGAGCCGGGCTTTGCCACCGCGCTGGCGGCCAAAGATGTGCGGCTCGGCACCGATCTGGGTCGGGAATACGGCATCCCCCTGGCGCTGGCAAACCTGATTGACCAGCAACACGTGGAGGCGCTGCAGCGAGGCTGGGGCCACGAGGACTCGGACGCCGTGTCCAAACTCCAGGAAGAGCGGGCCGGAGTGCAACTGCGGCTGCCGGAGTAGCAAGCGACGGCGGCAGGGGGGCATCCCGCTAGACCCGGTCAGGTAACAACCGACAATCCTTCACCGGGACTAGCGGCTATAATCCGTCTTAACCGCCAAATCCTCTCATTGTTATAATTGTTAGACCAAAACCTTACCGCAAAAGGAGGAACGCTATGCAACTGCCGCCGGGACGGCTGCGATTGGAAGGGAAGGTCGCCATTGTAACCGGGGCCGGCTCCAGCGGGCCGGGAGTTGGCACTGGCAAAGCTACGTCAATTCTCTTTGCCCGGGAAGGAGCTAAAGTTCTGCTGGTGGATCGAGAAGAGGCCGCAGCGGCGGAAACCCTGGCAGCCATAGAGGCCGAGGGCGGCGTTGCTTCGGTGTTTCTAGCCGACGTTACCAGCGCCGCCGATTGCCAGGTCATGGCTGACGCCGCCGTGGCGCGCTATGGAGCACTGCACGTCCTCTTCAACAACGTGGGTATCAGTGGCCCAGGCTCGCCAACCGGGGTAGAGGAGGAGGTATGGGACCGGGTGCTGGACGTAAACCTGAAAAGTATGATGCTGACCACCAAATACGTCGTACCCAAGATGATTGAATCGGGGGGCGGCTCCATTATTAACGTATCTTCCATAGTCGGCCTGCGGGCCGGCAGCGGCGGCGCCAGCATACCCTACGCCGCCGCCAAGAGCGGGGTTATCGGTATGACCGCTTCTATGGCAGTGCACCTGGGCCGGGATAACGTAAGGGTGAACTGCCTAGCTCCCGGCCATCTGTATACGCCGATGGTGGCCGGGCGAATGTCTGACGAGATGCGCGACCTGCGCCGCCGGGCCGGGCCGTTAGGCACCGAGGGAAGCGCCTGGGATATTGCCTGGGCCAACGTGTTCCTCGCCAGCGACGAGTCCCGCTGGATTTCCGGCGTGACCCTGCCCATCGACGCCGGTCTGCTGGCCGCTACTCCCCTGGCGATGTTCCCCCATTTGCAGTGATTTGCAGTAGCTCGGCGAACTTTTCGGCGGCCGGCGCCTGGAAGGAATTAAAGCTGGCCCCCAGGAGTTGGCGCCATCCGGCCCTTTCGCCAACTATCCCTTGACCGGCCCCGGCCCTCCGGCGGAAAGGTCTTACAACAGGGTCAATGCCACAATGCCCCCCAGCACCATCCCGATGGCTACCAACTTGACCGCCAAAATCCGCGGCTCCAGCGGCTCCTCCAACAGGGGGAAGGCCCGGGTGCTCAACAAGGTGCTGTAGAAAAAGACAAAGAGCGGACGGGTAGCAGTGGCCGTGGCTACCAGCGACACCGGCCCCAGGTTAATCGCGGCCACGTTCAGCCATACTGCCAGGGGCGCTAGGGCGAACTCGGCCAAGAACAGCAATAACGCCGTGCGCCAGTCGCGCAGCGAGGTCGCCAACTGGCTCCAAGCCCCGGGCCGCCACAGGGCCGCAAACACGATGCCCATTCCGTAATTACGCATCGAGAACACCAGCCAAACGGGCAGTTCTTCCAGCGCATTCTTGCCCAGTACCAAGCCCAGGGCGGTAAGGCTGCTAGCGCCCAGGAGAATGGGCAAGGCGCGGTTAAAGCGAAATCGCATTCCGCTTCGGGAACCCCAGAGGGACACCAGGGCCGCCCCGGCAACCACCGACACGATGCCCAGCCACTGGCCCATCGACAGGGTCTCTCCCAGGAAAGCTACGCCCATTATGGCTACGAACACCGGAAAAGTATGGATGATGGCCGAACTGCGGGAAGCCTCTTCCAGCTTGTAGCCCCAGAACATCATCGCCAGCGCGCCGCCCCAGCATAGGCCGGAAGCGCCGCCGGAAACAAGGGCGCCCAACGAGGCATCTTCCGGCAGACCGGTTAAGACCAGGGCCAGCGTGCCGTAACCGAACAGGGAAAGAGAAACTCCGGCATAGAAAGCTGGCAGGCTGGGCATATTGTAGGAGGCCAACCGCTTGTCCAGCACGGTTACGAACCCCAGGATTCCGGCGCTGGACAGGGCTACCCACAGGTAAAGCAGGCTCACGGTAGTGTTGCTGCGGCCGGGGGGTTGAGGTTGGGTCCGGCAGGGGCGGCGGGCGGCGCTTGGCTGACCGGGGGCTGAACGTCCGGTCGCGGTTGGCCGGGTCGTTCAGCCCCCCCAACCCATTTCGTCCTCCAAATAAGCGCCACTTTACTCCTCTTCCGGGTGAGTGGTGATGAACCGGGCCGACTTGGCTGGGTCAAGGTGGGGGGCGCGCACCTCCACGCCGGCCTGCTCCTCTTGCAGCAGTACGGTAACGCTGCTATCCCGGTCTTTCCAGCCCCGGTTGAGAGCTTGCATCGCGACCTGTTCCGCCAGGGTAGCCATCGGCATCGGCACGTGGTATTCCCGGGCCAGCTCGGTTGCCAGGGAGATGTCTTTGTGGGCCAGTTCCAGGGCAAAGCTGGCCGGGTCGAACTCGCCGCGGAACATCGTCCGCACCAACCCCTCGTGCAGGATCCGCATCCGGCCCAGGGAGCCTCGGCGCATACCTTCCCATAGGGCCTCCGGTTCCACCCCGGCCTTGACGCCCAAGGTCAGCCCCTCGGCGATGGCTTGGCGGACGCTGTGGCCTACCATATTATGCACCAGCTTGCAGATGGAGCCGGCGCCGATTTCCCCGGCATAGAACACCTTGTCGCCAAAGGAATCCAGCGCCGGCTTGATGCGCGCATAAATCTCCCAGTCGCCGCCGACCATTACCGCCAGGTTACCGCTGGCGGCGCCGGTCTTGCCGCCACTGACCGGGGCGTCCAGAACATAGGCGCCTTTGCGTCGGAACAGCGGCTCGATTTCCCGAATGAGGGTGGGACGGCTGGAAGACAGATCCACATAAACGCTGCCGGGGCGGATGCCCTCCAGCACGCCGGCCGCGCCCAGCGCCACCGACTCCACCTCTTTCGGGCAGGGGAGCGAAGTGAAAGTAATATCGCTGAATTCGGCAACCTCGGCGGGAGTGTTCGCCAGCCGGGCGCCGCCCTCTAGCAATGGCCGGGCCGCCTCTTCCCGCAGGTCATAAACCACCAGGGGATAGCCGGCCCGCTGGATGTTCAGCGACATACCGCCGCCCATATTGCCCAGACCGATAAAGCCGATCGTTTCCATGCTTGCTCCTTTACGCCAGCCGGCCATTGCGAGCCGGCGGCGGTCAAATAGAATTGGCATTGTAGAAGAGTATCAGCTATCCGAGCAACGCCCGCCCGGCGCCAGGCGGGCGATTCCCCCTTCCCTACGTAGTCTCCGCCGGGGCAGATTCCCGTGGCTCCCCCCTGGAAAGGCCGCCGTAGAAGAATGCGCTTCGCCCCCGCCGGCGCTGGAGGCGAAGCAGCAGATAAGCAATTCCGCCTCCGATGAGCCACACCGGGCTGAAAATTGCCAACCAGATAATTAACGTACCAACCCCTTGGGCCACCGCGGACAAGGCTCGGGTCGCCGCCTTACCGGTGGCGACGGCGCTCCAACCGCCGATTATCAAACCCTGGGACTCGATTACCCGCACGGTGGAGAAACCGGAGCCTTTGACCTCGCCAGCCTCGCTCTGGGCGGTTACGGTGAGGGTTACGTTATAGGGCTTGGAACGGTAGTCGTTGAAGATGTGGTTTACGGCGGTGCGAGTAACGCCCGCTTCGGGAACTCCGGTAATCACCGGCGAGCCGTCTCCGAAATCCCATCGGTACTGAAGGTCCCGCAGACCCGCGGGCGAAGTAAAGGAACCGATGTATTCCGCTTCCTGCCCCTCTTCGACGTCCAGAAACTCCTGGATGAATACCTCAATGGTAGGAATTTTGGTGACGGTGGCGATTATTGTATCGGAGCCTTCCGCCGAGAGGGTTTCGCCCTTACCCGTTATATCCAGCTGGACAATGAACGGCGAGTCGCGGTCATCGCCATAAATATGATTTACTGTGGCGGTAACTCGACCGTCTCCTTCAGGTTTGGGCGCAGTGCCGTAGCCGGTCACCGGCGGCGTCCCGTCGCCAAAGTCCCAGGTGAAGGTAAAATCATCCAGACCCGCCGGCGGCGCGAAGCTGGCCCGGAACTGGGCAGCCTGGCCCACGCTGAAGGTTCGGTCGGGGCCGGCATCGACCGGCAACGCCGCCGGCGAAAGTTCCAGGTCAACATTTATCAGCGAGAAGGCCGAAGTCTCCTGGAGGAAACGTATTCGCCCTTTCATCGCCTCCATATCCGCCTGAAGCTGGGTCAGGGATTGCTGAACGTGCAACGCCTCTTCCACGTAATCCGCCCGATCAAGCAACTCCAGGAGGGACTGTTCGGTAGCCTCCAGGCTTCTGATCCGGGACTCCGTATCAACGTACTCGTCGGTAACATCCTGACTGTGGGTAGTCTCGTACTTCACCTTGACCGCCAACTGGCGCAGTTGCATTACGACGTCATCCAGCCGTTGCGCCGGCACCCGAATCGCTACAAAGGCGCTGTGGCCGGCGCTTCGGTTCGAACTAACTACCCAACCGTCAAAGTCCCGGGCCACGCCGGCGACCCGGTCAACGGACTCGGGTACATCGGAAACTACCAGCGTCATAGCAACAGTGCGCACGATTACGCGGTCCTGCGCCGCTCTGGTCACCGGTGAACTAGTCGTTGACTCAAAGGAAGCCGGTATGCTTTGAGCCGTAGCTGCTTTCTCAACCTCAAAAGAGTCGACCGATGCCTGGGCCGGTTCTTGGAACGATTCGGCGGCCGCGGCCGCGGCCGCGGCCGCGACCGGGTACGATGTCGGCTTTGGCGACATCATTTCTTCTTTTTTGTCAGCTTCAGTTTCATAAAAAGCCGGCGGCTCTTGCTCCGAGTAATCCGACGGCTCCGGGGCGCTGGCGCCGCAGGCCAACAGGCCAACCGCCATCAGTAAAATGCCCGCCAAAAGTATGATTTTCCGACCCGAAGTTATCACTACATGCCTCCATGTTTAATGTGGACAGACCGAATGACGAAGCGTTTTCTAGCTTTACTCTTTGATTTTATGCTTATTATGACGAAGGCGATAGGCAATTTGTTCCCTGAAATATGGGTTTTTAGCCGGCCTGCTGAAGGTTGAGCGACATACCGCCGCCCATGTTGCCCCGACCGGTAAAGTCGATTGTTCCCCTACTGCCCCCGGTTGCTCCTTTACCCTGGACGGGGCAATACCGGCCTGACGCCGCTTGCCCGTTAATCGGCAAGGGCATTGTAGCGAGGCGGCCGGGAAGGGGCGCCAGATACCAGATAAAGGGAGGCAATAACCGCGGCCCCGTTCTCCCATTGGAGCAAGAGCCACGGCCCAGCCCCTTGACATTTCCCAAGTAGTTGCACAAACCAGCTCAAGAATATGTCGCCATTACCTTTAACCTTCCCAAGGCTTACTGAAAGCGATTAGAGGAGGAGCGCGCCGTGATGAGTTCAGAAGCGGACGTACACCGCGGTTATTCGGGTGGCGGAAGAAGGCGGGCGCTGGGCCGAGGTTACGGAGTTACCAGATTGCGTCAGCCAGGGGGAAACTAAAGAAGAGCTTCGGGACAACAGCGTGGAAGCGATTCAGGCTTGCCTGGAAGTCGCCCGGGAAAGATTCACGAAGCGCTGGAGGTTATATAAGTTGAGGGGTCGGTCGGCGCGGCGGATTAGACCGGCATCCAACGCAAGCTCGAAGAAAGGCAACCGATTTGGTTGCCTTTCTTTTCGGGAGAAGCGTAGTTCTATTTTATTTTCCTTGCCACATCTTTAAGCCCCGGGTAGAATTGACAAAATGCAAGGGGGGGTACTCCTAATGTATGACAAATCGATGTTGAGCCTGGAACAGACACGCCGGGCGATGGACGCTATGTTGGATCAGGCAACCCAGGAACCCCACCGTCCGGTGGCGATTGCTATTGTTGACGACGGCGGGAACCTGCTCAGCTATGCGCGGATGGACGGCTGCCGGGCCAACCCCCAAGCCTTTGCCATCCGCAAGGCTTATACCTCGGCTATGGCCGGCCAGGATTCGGCGGCCTACGCCGAACGGTTGCAGAGCCAAGGCCGGACCGTGGCCGATTTTGGCAACCCCAACCTGGTTTCGGCTCAAGGCGCAGTGGTGGCATTACATCCGACCACAGGGGCGACGCTGGGCGCCATCGGGGTCAGCGGCCTCAGTTCTCAGGAGGACGAGGACTTGGCCCGGCTGGGGGTGCAGGCGATGGGGCTATAAGCGCCGCCGCCAGTTCAGCGCAGGGGCTGGAGGACGATTAGGCCGCCGCTAGAGACGGCTCCGGAACTATACCAGACGACCAGACGCTTATTAGGTTGTATTCATTGCCTTGGGGAAATTTACCCCGGCAGTTAGATACCAGGAGGAATTATGCCCAATCCCCGCGCCGACTATTCGCCGATTTTTCATCGCCCGCCCCTGAAATTGCCCGGCAATGCTCGGGTGGCCGTGTGGGTAGTAATCAATGTAGAAGAGTGGGACCTTAACGAACCCATGGCCCGAACCGTGCTGCCAACGCCCCAAGGGGTAGAGGTCATCCCCGACGTGCCTAACTTCGCCTGGTTTGACTATGGGCTGCGGGTCGGCTTCTGGCGAATGAAGCGGGCGCTGGACCGGCGCAGCATCCGGGCCACGGTTAGCCTCAACGCCTCGGTGTGCCTCAGCTACCCGCAACTGGTCCAGGAAAGCCTGGATTCGGGCTGGGAGTTGATGGGCCATAGCTACATCCAGCGGGTTATCAACCGGGAGCCGGACGAGCGGGCCGCCATCCGCCGCACCATCGACACCATCCGGGATTTCAGCGGGACGGCGCCCCGGGGCTGGATGGGCCCCGGCCTGGCGGAAACCTTTGATACCCCGGATATTCTGGCCGAGGAGGGCATTGAGTACGTTTGCGATTGGTGCAACGACGACCAGCCCTATCCGATGAAGGTCAAGAGCGGCAGCCTAGTTTCGGTACCCTACACGGTGGAGCTTAACGACATCCCTATATACCTGATCCAACACCACCGCTCGCCAGAGCTGTTCGACCGGGCCAGAGACCAGTTCGATACTCTTTACGAAGAGGGAGCGGAAAGCGCCCGGGTGCTATGCATCTCCACCCACCCCTATATCACTGGAGCGGCGCACCGGATCAAGTATTACGAGATGATTTTCGACTACATCAGCCGGTTTGAAGGGGTCATATTTATGACCGGCAGCGAGATTCTGGACTGGTACAACTCAGCGGTTTGACCAAGTCCCGGCCCCGGGGCCGGGACACCGACCGCCGCCGCTTACCGGGTCGCCCGGCCCGGCTGGGGGAACTCGGATTTTGTCGCCCTTCCCTATTTCCAGTTCTCCGATATGGGGATCTGGGGCGCCCCCGGGATGAAAAGTTGAAAAGTCGTAAAATTGCCGGTCAGGTTTCGTCGAAATAACTGCTGCCATTGCTCACAGCGGCGCCAAGGGCGCTGCCGGCCAGCATATCGATGCCCTTGCGAACCGAGCCGCTGATGCTGTTCACTTCCCGTTCCAGAGAGCGGAGGCTGCGCAAGGCGTAGGCGTCGGCCTCGGTGCGGCGGGACTGGGCTTCAGCCTCGGCTAATTGCAAGATACGGGAGGCGCGCTCCTGGGCTTCTTCCAAGGTTTGATCGGCTCGACGCTGAAGTTCCGACTGAGTTAGTTTCTTGCTGAACTCGTCCTCAGCCTTGGCCTTGGCGCGGCGGGCATCGGCCATCGCGTTGTTCATAATCTGGTCTTTCTGGGACAGCACCTCTTCAGCGGCCTTGAACTCCTGGGGGATGCCGAGGCGAAGCTGGTCAACCAGTTCAATGAGTTTAGCTTTGTCCATCATCAGGCTGCCGGTGAAGGGCATAACCTTGCTGTTGTCAATCAAGATTTCCAATCGGTCGATGACGTTTATAATATCTATGATGTCCCCCTTTCCCCCGGTTACCCCGATTTACGGAGCCGGGATTCCAAATTTAGCATAGACTGCATTGGCGACCCGGGGCGGCACCATTCCGGCTATATCGCCACCCAAGCGCGCTACTTCCTTCAACAGGCTGGAACTAACAAAAATATGGTCCTGAGCGGTCATAAAAGAGACCATATCAACGTCCGGAGCCAGCTTCCGGTTCATGAAAGCCATCTCATACTCATACTCAAAGTCCGACCCGCTTCTTAACCCCCGCACAATCACGGCGGCGCCGACCTCCTGGGCAAAGCGGACCACCAATCCTTCAAAGCTGCGCACCTCCACATTGGGCAAATCCCGGACAGCATTGTTGAATAAATCAACCCTTTCGTCGATGGAAAAGAGCAAGTTCTTGGCGGGAGTGGCGTAAACCGCAACGATTACTTTATCGAAAAGGGCCGCCGCCCGGGTAACCACGTCCACATGCCCCCGAGTTACCGGGTCAAAGCTTCCCGGGTAGAGCGCGGTTACCATTCTTTACCTCCTTCTTCTCTCCCTTCTCTCCGAAAAAAGTCAACCCCATTATCCCCGTAGCGGCGGCGGGAATAGAGGCGCAAGGGACCGTAATCCGTTTGCAAACTGACGTGCCGCGAATGCCCCACTACCACCGTTCCTTCAGCGCTTACCAGTCCCGGCGCCCCGGCCAAGGCCTCCAGAAACTCGCCCAGCTTTTCCATCCTATAAGGCGGGTCCAGCAGAACTAGTTGGTAAGGCCCGACCAGGTTCTTCAAAATTCGATTTACATCCGCACAGTGAGCGGCGGCTTGCCCGCTAAATCCGGTAGCCTCCAGGTTAGCCTGAAGCGCTTGGCGCTGACGGCGGTTTCGCTCCACAAAATCGGCCCAAGCCGCTCCGCGACTAAGCGCTTCGATGCCCAAGCTGCCGGTGCCGGCGAACAGGTCGAGGACTCTGGCGCCTTGACAAAGCGCCGGGGGGAGAACATTGAAAATGGCCGCCCTGGCCCGCTCGGAGGTAGGGCGCACCCCCGGCATCACCGCTCCCTTGAGGCGACGGCCCTTAGCCTTGCCTCCAACCACCCGCATATTGCCGCTGGGAGGCATTATAATCCAAGCCTTGTTTCGATTTTCCAGTGAAAAATCGGGTGAGTTTTGAGCATTTTACCCCGGTTACGTTCTTGTTACCGTCCTTTAGCGGTTTGGCGCGCCCCCGATTCAGGCCCAGGCCGGGCCAGGCTTCGGAAAGGTTGGACCGTTGCCGGCCGGCAGAGAACCAGTTATAACGAGTTGACTTTTCAGTTGACATATTTTTTGCAAAGGGCATAATAATTATACTGGTTAAGGGTAACACACGGAGGCGACGGGTATGCTTAGTATGTCCATCGACAGCATAAGAGTTAGCCCAATGAACTATCAACGAGTCGTCATTCTCAAGGAGAAGGATTCCGACCGTTACCTACCCATTTGGATTGGCCCGGCGGAAGCCGACGCCATTGCGGTGAAACTCCAGGACTTGAGCGTTCCGCGTCCGCTAACGCATGACCTACTGCGGACGGTTATAGATACGCTGGGCGGCGCGGTCAACCATATCCTGGTCAACGACCTGCACAACGACACCTTTTACGCCAAGATAGTCATCGAAGTAAACGGAGCTACCCAGGAGATTGACTCTCGCCCCAGCGACGCCATGGCCTTGGCCGTGCGCGTTCAGGCGCCCATTTTCGCCGAGGAGTCGGTGATGGACAAGGCCGGTATCCTGCTGGACAAGGAAACCGGTAAGCCGATAACCCCGGAACGCGAAAATGTGGAGCAAACCCCGGAAGTTAGGGAAGAAGAGCTGCGCCGGATGTCGGCCTTCACCGACTTTATCAATAACCTGGACCTGGAAGACTTTGGCCGAGAACAACCGGGCCGGTAAGAACAACGGCCCCTTTACTTGCAACATAGCGCCCGACCCGTCTCAAAACCCTGCTCCCTGAATCGGTCTTGAACCTGATTCGCCCTTGCCCCGGCCCAAGTAGGCCGAGGATTTAGTTTATCCGTATTGGGGAAACCTTGACCCAGCAAATTGACTTTTCCGAAAGCCGGTGTTAACATGCTCAACGTTTGGTGAACGGGATGACTTGGTGGGTAGTTGCTCTGCGCCTTACTGGACTGGGCTGGTACATCGCCTTGTGTATAGTGGGCGGCATTATAATGGGAATCGGGCTGGATAAAATTACCCGACTGTCGCCATGGTTTACCCTAATCGGCGTAGTTCTGGGCAGCGCAGTCGCTTTCTGGGGCGTTTACAAGATGATATTACCGGCGCTTTATGGGTCCCGGCCCTCGAAAATGACCGGAAAAGGAAGATACAAATAGTGCCGTCGGGTACTGTTGCAAAAAGATTAGCCCTGCTGGCCGGCGGGGTCATGGTAACATTGTTAATCGTAGGATTCGCCGTTGGCGCCATCGGCTCCAAAATGTTCGGAGGGGGAGAACCCTTCCTGGCCCAACCTCAGATTCACCTGCCGCCGCAACCGGTATTCCCCTTTTCAGCCGTAGCCAAGAGCTTGGGCGTAACCGCGGATGCCGAACATGGCGGATCGTCGGTTGCTGAGCCCCATCCGCCGGCTACCAAATCCGCCGAACCCAGTGGGGCGTCGGTTACTGACGCTCACCCGCCGGCAGCGGAGGACACCGAACACGGCGCCGCTGCGGAAGAACACCACTTCACCCCCTTGGGCGTCACCGAATTCGCCATCACTAACACCCTGCTGTCCGCCTGGATTGCCAGCATTGTCATCCTCCTCTTCTTCGTTCTGGGAGCGCGTAAGCGCAGCCTGGTTCCGGGTCGCTTCCAAGGGGTGGTAGAAAGCGTGATTGAGACGGTGTTGAACTTTGCCGCCGGAGTTTTGGGAAAGGAGATGGCGCGCAAAGCCTTCCCGGTGGTGGCTACCATCTTCTTTTTTGTGCTGTTCAACGCCTGGATTGCCCTTTTTCTGGTTCCCTTATACCAAGCGGTGGGATTCGGCTCCGGCAGTTTTTGGGATACTCAAATAGAGGTTCACCTGGTGCGACCAGCCGGCACCGACTTGAATATGCCCTTAGCGCTGGCTCTGATTTCCTTCGTATTTGTCGAGTATTGGGGTGTCCGTATTCTGGGGTTGGGCTATTTCAAGAAGTTTTTTGCCTTCGGAAACTTGCTAAGGCTGCGGCCCAGCGGATTGATTGACGCCTTTGTAGGTATTCTTGAGCTGATTAGCGAACTGGTGCGAATAGTCAGCTTTACCTTCCGGCTCTTCGGCAATATGACCGCCGGAGAAATCCTGGTGGTGATGATTACCTTCCTGGTGCCTTTCGTGGCTAACGTCTTTGTCTTTGGACTGGAACTGCTAGTGGGTCTGATTCAGGCGGTAATCTTCGCTGGATTGACCCTGGTATTCCTGTCCTTGGCAGTGCACCACGAAGAGCATTAGGCTCGCCAAGAGCCTCACAAGGAGCGTACGGTCGCCTGCTTTTGCTGAAACCGGTTTGCCCGGAGCCAGCCCGAAGGAAACGGGCAGAAAGCAGGAAACGGGTATTGACCAAGAGGCAAAGCCTCGGAAACCTTAACCACAACCCAATTATGGAGGACTCGCAGAAATGGCATCACTGGAGCTAATACCAATTCTTTTGGCGCTGGATGCGGAGGGAGCCAAATATCTGGCCGCCGGCTTGGCAATCGCGCTGGGCGTAGTCGGCCCGGGCGTGGGCATCGGTATCTTGGGGGCCGGCGCAATGGGCGCAATCGGGCGCAACCCGGAGGCCGCCGGTTCGATTACTACTAATATGATTCTCGCCATCGCCTTCGCCGAAGCCTTGGGGATTTACTCCCTCATCGTTGCGGTAATCCTGTTATTCGTGGTCTAACGTTATGGGTTTAACAGACTTGGGCATTAACTTGCCCCTCCTGATAGCTTACCTGGTTACCTTCGTTATTCTGTTGACGATACTGTACCAGTTCGCCTTCAAGCCGCTGATGGCGGCAATGGACCAGCGAACGGAGCGTATCCAGGAGGGACTGTCCGCCGCCGACCAGGCCCGGGAGGAGGCCGCCAATTCCCAAGCCGTCATAGAGGAACAATTGAACGAAGCTCGCCGGGAAGGTCAACGTCTGATGGACTTGGCCCGGGAGGCGTCCCAACGGTATCGGGAAGGCGAGATGGAACGGGCCCGCCAAGAGGCGGAGGCCTTTGCGGAACGGGCGCGCGCCGACATCCAACGGGAACGGGACGCCGCTTTGCAAGAACTGCGGGCCAGCTTCGGCGATCTGGCTATCACCGCCGCCGAGCGGGTTATAGCGCGTTCCCTGGACCGGCAACTCCACGAGGAGCTTATCACCCAGGTGCTGGAAGAGGGTGAGAGCTTGCGGCGAGGTTAGGTAACCGATGGCGAAGCAGGTAGGAGGCCGCCGCTATGCTCAAGCCTTGTTTGAACTGGCGGTACAGCGGGACCGAACCAGCCAATGGGCTGCGGACTTGGGGCAAATGGCCCAGGTGATGCAAGATGCCGAGTTCAACCCCTTTCTCAAGCACGCAAAGGCGCCGCTGGAGCGGAAAATAACGGCTTTGGCCACGGTGCTGCCGGACATCGACCCAATGGTAAGAAATCTGGGCGCCTTGCTGATCACCCGGGGAGCGGTGGATACCGCCGCGGACATAGCGGTTGGCTATAACCGGCTGTTGGATGAGCGCTTGGGTCGTCAACAGATAGAGGTAACCTCAGCGGTAACTCTGGAAGCTGCGGAGTTGGAACGCATCCGACAATTTGCGGCCAACCTGATACAGAAAGAAGTCGTGGCGACCCCCCGAGTGGATGAAACCATCCTGGGCGGCATCATTATCCAGATTGGCGACCGGATTTTGGACGGCAGCGCTCGTTCCAAGCTGGAAGGCCTGCGTAAGCAAATACGCTCGGAGACGGCCTTGAGGTAGCTGCCGGGATGGCTCAATTTTCGATTGCGGCCGCCTTCCTGCCAATACGGACACGAATCAGGAATTAGGACAATTATCCCTACCGGCAACTCAGGACCAAGGCTGGGCTGTATGGACTCTGGCTTGCGCCGGAATAATGACCGCCGGTTGCGCCCAAATTGGACAAAGGAGAATCCCCAATGGCGATTAGGGGTCAGGAAATCGTTTCTTTAATCCGGCGCCAGATCGAAGAGTTTGGCGGCGATTTAAGCCTGGTTGATGTGGGAACGGTGGTGCAAGTAGGCGACGGCATTGCCAGCATCCAAGGTTTGCAAGGGGCTCGCTCCAACGAGTTGCTGGACTTCGGCAACGGCGTCTTGGGGCTGGCTTTGAATCTGGAATCCGACTTGGTCGGCGCAGCTATTCTTGGCGACGCCACCGGAGTTAAAGAGGGGCACCAAGTGCGCTCCACCGGCCAGATTATTGAGATTCCGGTGGGCGATACCCTGATTGGCCGGGTGGTGGACCCCATGGGCCGCCCGCTGGACGGCAAAGGCCCCATCAACGCCAGCCGCACCCGCCCGGTGGAACAAGAGGCCCCCAACGTGGTGGTGCGCCAGTCGGTGGATACCCCGGTGCAGACCGGAATCAAGGCGATTGACTCGATGATTCCCATTGGCCGGGGGCAGCGGGAGCTAATTATCGGCGACCGCTCTACCGGCAAGACCGCCATTGCCCTGGATACGATAATCAACCAGCGGGGCGGCGACCTGATTTGTATCTACGTAGCCGTCGGCCAGAAGCAAGGCAAAGTGGCCCAGGTGGTGGGGATTCTGGAAGAAAATGAGGCTATGGGACATACTATCGTAGTGAATGCCGGCGCCGCCGACTCGGCTCCCTTACAGTTCATCGCCCCCTACGCCGGTTGCGCCATGGCCGAAGAGTTTATGGCCCAGGGCAAGGATGTGCTGGTAGTCTATGACGACTTGACCAAGCACGCCTGGGCTTACCGGCAGATGTCCCTGTTGTTGCGCCGGCCAGCCGGCCGCGAGGCCTACCCCGGGGACGTTTTTTACCTGCACAGCCGCTTGCTGGAGCGGGCCGCCAAGATGGACCAAGAACACGGCGGCGGTTCTATCACCGCGCTGCCCATTATCGAAACTCAAGCCGGCGACGTTTCGGCTTATATCCCTACCAACGTTATTTCCATTACCGACGGTCAAATATACCTGGAGCCGGAACTGTTCAATATCGGCGTGCGCCCGGCGGTTAACGTGGGGCTATCCGTATCCCGGGTGGGGGGAGCCGCCCAGACCCGGGCCATTCGCCAAGTGGCGGGGCGGCTGCGACTAGACTTGGCCCAATACCGGGAACTGGCTAGTTTTGCCCAGTTCGGCACTTCCGACTTGGATGCCGCTACCCGCGCTCAATTGGCCCGAGGCCAGCTTTCCACCGAGATCTTGAAACAGCCCCAGTACCAACCCCTGCGGCTGGAGCAGGAGGTAATGATACTCTTTGCGGTGAACTCCGGCTTGACCGATGACCTGCCGCTGGAACGCTGCGCCGCCTTTGAGGAACAGCTTTTGAGCTACCTCGGCGGCGCCCACCCAGACTTGGGTCAGAGCATCGTCGAGAGCAGCAGTCTGTCCGAGGAAGTGTCGGCGCAACTCACCGAGGCTATCAACAACTTCAAGGCCACCTTCAGTTAACCGCTCAGCCGCTCCGGCCCCTCGCGCGCCGGGAGATGGGCGATAAGAGTTCCGGTTCTTCGCAGAAAGAAGGCCGGGGCGCGGGCGGGTAGCCAAGACAGGAAAGAACAGGATGCCAAGCGTAAGGGACATCAGGCGGCGAATCCGCAGTGTAGAGAATACCGGCAAGGTAACCAACGCTATGTCGTTGATTGCCGCCTCCAAGATGCGCCGCGCCCAAAGCTCGGTAGTGCAGGGAAGGCCCTATGCCGAGAAGATTTACGAAGTTATCGCCCACTTGGCGGCGCAACCGGCCGAGGATGGCGCCGCGCTGCACCCCCTGCTGGAGGTTCGGCCTCTCCGTCGAATTGGCCTGTTGGCGATTACCCCGGATCGCGGCTTGGCCGGCGGTATGCACTCCACGATCAATCGCCGCGTTGCCCAGTTCATTCTCGCCCAATCCGTACCCACCCGCAGCATTGCCGTGGGCCGGAAGGGACGGGATTTTATGGCGCGTTATGGGCAAGACCTGCTGGCGGTGTTCGCCGATTTGGGCGACCGGCCGGTCGTCGCCGATACGATCCCCATCTCCCGCCTCCTTATTGACAATTTCTTGAACGGCGCAATGGACGAGGTTTACTTGGTCTATACCAGGTTTGTCTCCACTATGTCCCAAGAGCCGGTGGTAGAAAAGCTGCTTCCAGTAACGCCAGCCGCCCTGTCCAGTTCCGACCGTTCCGGCTACATTTACGAGCCGGACTCGCTAACCGTGCTGGGTTCCCTGCTACCCCAGTTCGTGGACATGGAGGTTTACCACGCCTTGCTTGAATCCGTCGCCAGCGAACAGTCGGCTCGGATGGTGGCGATGCGCAATGCTACGGATAACGCCAAGTCCCTGGCCGGCGACCTGACCCTGGTGATGAACAAGTTGCGCCAGGACAGCATTACCAATGAACTATTGGACCTGATCGGCGGACAAATTGCCCTTCAGGGCTAAAGATATGCCCCCGACCGTCTAACCTGAAGCCATGGGAGGTCAAGTTATATGGGCACTGGAAGAATTGTGCAGGTAATTGGGACCGTGGTGGACGTGGAGTTTCCACCGGACCAATTGCCAAACCTGTTCGACGCCCTGGAACTGGACAACAACGGTGAAAAGCTAGTGTTAGAAGTCCAGCAGCACATCGGCAATAACTGGGCCCGTTGCTTGGCGCTCGGTTCCACCGACGGCTTGGCCCGGGGAACCGACGTTAACGACACCGGCGACAAGGTGTTGGTTCCGGTAGGACCGGAAACCCTGGGGCGGCTGTTTGACGTTACCGGCGCCCCCCTGGACAATTTAGGCGCAGTGGAATCCGGGCAGCGGTGGCCGATTCACCGGAACGCGCCCAGATTCGACGACCAGAACCCGGATATTGAGGTTCTGGAAACCGGAATCAAGGTCTTTGACCTGATTGCCCCCTTCCCCAAGGGCGGCAAGGTGGGCGCCTATGGCGGAGCCGGCGTGGGCAAGACCGTCATTATTCAGGAACTTATCCGTAACATCGGCGCCGTTCACCAAGGCGTGTCCGTCTTTGCCGGGGTAGGTGAACGCTCCCGGGAAGGCAACGACCTCTGGCACGAAATGCAGGACTCCGGCGTGCTGTCCAGCACCGTGCTGGTGTTCGGCCAGATGAACGAAACCCCGGGCGTGCGCGCCCGAATCGGCCTGACCGGGTTAACGATGGCCGAGTATTTCCGGGAAGAACAGCGCCAGGACGTGTTGCTTTTCATTGACAATATCTATCGGTACATCCTGGCCGGAATGGAAGTGTCCGCCCTGCTGGGCCGGATGCCCTCGGCAGTAGGTTATCAGCCCACCCTGAGCACCGAGATGGGCGCGCTCCAGGAACGGATTACCTCCACCAAGTCTGGTTCCATTACCTCTTTCCAGGCCATCTATGTGCCGGCCGACGACTATACGGACCCAGGGATCGTAACCACCTTCGGCCATCTGGACGCCGTAATCTCCCTGGAACGGTCGCTGGCGTCCCAAGGCTTGTACCCGGCGGTGGACCCGCTGGCGTCCTTTGCCCGTATCCTGGAGCCGCGCATCGTCGGCGATGAACACTACCAGGCGGCCCGGGGCGTGCAGCAGGTATTGCAGCGTTACCGGGACTTGCAAGACATTATCGCCATCCTGGGCATCGAGGAGCTTTCCGAAGATGACCGCCAAACGGTGTTCCGCGCCCGCAAGATTCAGCGCTTCCTGACCCAGCCCTTCTTCGTAGCCGAGGCTTTCACGAATCAGCCAGGCAAGTACGTGCCGGTGCGAGAAACGGTGCGCGGCTTCGTGGAAATTCTGGAAGGCAAGCACGACGACCTGCCGGAACAGGCCTTTTATATGGTCGGCGACATCGACGAGGCTATCGAAAAGGCTCAACAGATGCAGGCCGGTTCGCCGAGCTGACAGTTAACTGTTGACAGTCACCCATTGGAGCATAACAATATAAAGACAAAGGTTCTGGTGGGTGATATGCCTAAATGCGCTTGTTTCCATTCCTACGAACTCACGCCGGTCTCTGACCGCGAATATCGGTTAAAATTACCTTCGGAAGGGCTTGGGAACTTAACCGAGATAATAAAAAGATCTGGGTTAGTTGCTGAAATAACGCCTGAACCATTCGGTTTTGACTTTGTTGATAATTTCATCTTTTATGGAGTCAATAAGCCAGAAACACTAGCTAAATTCATGAACCTTCTCAAAGGTAAAATAATCGTTGACTTGTCTCCGCAACTGGATGAGTGCTACGCCCTTGGTCCGTATACCGTGTTTGATAGAGAAAAATCTGCTTTAGCTCTGTGGGGAGAGCATGTAAATCGTGCCAAGTATCAAAAAGACCAGTCTGCATCTATCAAGATACTAAAAGATATTGAAGATTTTATAGACCGGCATCCGCTTATCAGAACAATCAATGATGTTGTATCCCCTCCGAAGAGCGACAATATTACTCCTAATTTAGCAGATGCTTGGTCACACGAAATTGCAAGTAAACGGGGTTGGCGTAGGCTAATTGCTAATAAGACACAGATCACCAGACCACAAAAAAAGCGGCTCGATACAGAAACGGAAGAGGATTTAATAGGCCGGGTAGCTAACACCACCAGAGTGGACGGGGTAAATCCGGGATCCCATGTTCTTATCCTAGATGATACCATCCGTTCTGGCGGTACTCTTATAGAAATAGCGCGGGCGTTGCGGGAAGCTGGTGCCCGCGAAGTTTACGGCTTATCTGCTGCCAAAGATGCTAAGTTTACTAATGGAGGAGTGGAGCTAAATAAGGAGTCATGGGAATGAGCAAGCAATACGTTACTATTTCTGCAAATACCCCCCAATACCCGGAAAGATTGCGGAACGTATTGGGCAACACTCTTTGCGCTATTGGCAACATAGAACTGTTGGGACAGCCAGCTATAGGTATATGCGGGTCGCGCGACGCTTCGCTTAACGCCCAAGATTGGGCGTTAAGGTTTGGCCAAGAAGCCGCCAATCGCGGGTTCTTGGTGGTCAGTGGCTACGCTCGTGGAATTGACCGTCAAGCCCACAAAGGAACATTGGAAGCGGGCGGAAGTACTATTGCGGTTCTTCCAGAAGGTATAGAAGGTTTTGCTATCAGAAGGGAATTGACAAATCTTGTGGAAATTGACAAGAACTTTCTTGCAGTTTCAATGTTCGACCCAAATGCACCTTGGAAGGCATGGCGAGCTATGGAACGGAACAAGTTGATTGTAGGGTTATCATCAGGCTTGTTCGTTGTTGAGGCTCGGGAAACGGGGGGAACTATCAATGCCGCAATGGAATGCGTAAGGCAGCAAAAACCTCTTTGGGCCATCGCCTATTCCAAGCTAACACCCGAGAGAGGCGGCAATGAGCTATTATTGCAAGATGCGGCAATACCTCTCACGAAAATGAAAGACGTAAAATTAGCTCTGGACAGTGCCAAGTCTAGGTCTGCGGGAGAATTTAAGCAACTAGCGTTAGGTATGGCGGGAGTTTAATATGGCCCCGATGCGACTGGAAATAATCACCGCCGAGCGAGAGGTTTACGCCGACGACGTGGATATTGTCGTAGCTCCGGGAGGGGAAGGACAGTTGGGTATCCTCCCGCACCACGCTCCGCTAATGACCGTCCTGCAACCCGGGGAAATCCTGGTGCGCAAAGACGGCGAACCCTCTTACCTGGCGGTTACCGGCGGCTTTATGGAAGTGATGTCCAACAAGGTAACCATCTTGGCCGAAGCCTGCGAGTATTCCGAGGAAATCAACGAGGAACGCGCCCAAGCGGCGATGGAACGGGCCCGGGAACGGATGCAAAACCGCTCCTCAGACCTGGAGTTGGAACGGGCGGCTACCTCCATACGCCGGGCGCAAGCGCGACTCAATATAGCCAGACGCCGAAGGCCCCGGGGCGATATGCGCTCTACCATCGGAAACCAACCGAGTTAATCCAACTATTCCTCTCCTCTAAAACCCTGCTACCCAAACCGGAAACGGGCGTGTCAGCAAAAACTGCGCCCCTTCCGTTTTTAGCGAGAGAGACATTCCAGCGTAACCCTGGCCCCTCGGTTGGCGCTCTTCTACCCTCCCCACCCTTCCATTATTCATTTATTCGTTGTCGGAGAGCGGTTTCCTATCCCTCCATAGATGGGAAGAATTAAAAGACCCGGGCCGCTGCTGCATTGCTGGACGGGCAAAGAGGTAAGGACTAGAATAAACCGGTTTCACGCGGGGAGGGATGGCAGAGTGGACGATTGCGGCGGTCTTGAAAACCGCTATACCTCCGGGTATCGTGGGTTCGAATCCCACTCCCTCCGCCAGTTAATTTATGCCGGATAAAAGGACAAACGCTCCACCAAGCCCCGGTTGAATTGTTGCATTGTTGCCGAACCTCTCAACGCGAGACATGGGTTCGGGCAATCGATATTAGGGCGAAATCCGAAATGATCGGCCGCTTACTCCTCCGACGCTAAAGGACGGGAGAGCAGGTCTTTAATCCGGCAAGTTATGTCTTCCTGGTCATAGCTGCGAAGCAAGTTTATCCGATTGCGGTTAGGGTCGCCGCCATGCCAGTATTCGTAAATCTCCTGGCGCATCCCGAAGGAGGAGACCGCCAGATCGTGGGCCAGCCGGTATAGGCGAGACTTATATTCCACCGTCACATCCTTGCCCCGCATATACCGGTCCAGATATTCCCGCAGGTCCGGGTTGGCGAGGTCCTGCTCACTCGGCTGCATGATAATGCCGGAGCCGGCAATCTCCCGCAACAGCTCCACCATCCGGGCCGACATCTGGGCGAAAAAGATGTTCATAGCGTTCATATCGCCCAAGGAGATCAGGCGGTCTCCCGGCCCCACTTCCACCGGAAAGGAGTTGTGTTCCACCCCGTCCAGCGCATGCCGCCACATCTCGGTATAGGTTGCCATCTCCCCCAGCTTGGCGGCCACCTCCCGGTATTCGATGACGCCAATAGCCTCGGCAATCAGCGTAGCCACCGCGGTCATCAACTTCATCCGCTCGTGGATACGACAGAGGTTAGGCCAACCCTGGAAGTTAGTCCGGCTGCCCAACTGTTGGAGCAACGGCGTCGAATCGTAGAGCATGAAGATGCGATCCCAAGGCACCAGCGTCCGGTCAAAGAAAAGCATCGCATCCTGCTCGTCGTAGCGCCGACCCAGGGGGTGGCCGAAGCCGCCATAGCCTTGGGAAACCGGCTCCCGGCAGAGAATTTTCAGGCCGGGGCTACCCGTGGGGATAGCAAAGGCCAAGATGCACTTAGGGTCGGAGCGGCGCAGGAAGGTTGCCGAGAGGGATACATAGGTCTCGTTGCTGATGGGAGCGGCAGTGGCTAACTGCTTACCGCCGGAGATGATGATGCCCTCGGCGGTTTCCTCTACCACGTGCAGGGCCAGTTCTTCCTCGACAATGTTGCGCCGCTCGTTCTGCGGCTGCTGGCTACGGTCAACTTGGGGGTCGCCCAAGGCGTGGGTCAGAAAGAGGTCATTCTCCTGGCAATAGCGGTGGTAGTTGACAATGTTTTCGCCAAAGTCGCACTTGGGATGCTTGATGGCGCCCAGAGAGCCGCGCAGAGCGTAGAGGGCGATGATGTGGGGCGCCAGGATGTCCGGGCTGCGCCCCAACTGACCCCAGCTTTGCTCATTCCAGATTTCGCTGTTGCGGCGTTTGCGCTTCAGGTCGTCGATGCTGCGGGGCAGCAGCCAGGAATAGCTGCAACGGTTGCCCGTCTCCGACGAAACAAAGGTCATATCCTCCCGAAGCGCGTCGGAGGCTTGCAGGTCGTAAATGCGAGCCAATTCGTGAACCATTCCGGCAAAGGCGGGGTGGGCGGCCACATCGTCCACCCTTTCGCCATCCAGCCAGACCTCCCGCCCGTCCCGCAGACTCTCAATGTACCGGGCGCCGGTCATTGCGCCGAGGGCGGGGGAAATATCCAGAGTCATCGTAAGCCTCCTTGCCGTCAACCCGGCCGTCAATTGACCAACCCTTCGGTTCTCCCGATTCGCTGTCCCGCTTTCTTTACGCCTTAACGGTGAACAAGATATAGGGGCGGGTTTGAAACCCGCCCCTCAACCGTCGCACAACCGCTGCTCCAGGGCGAAGGGAGGCTTTAGTCGGCCTGGCCCACGGGCAGTTTAGCGCCCTGGAAGGGGCCCTCGATGGCCTCAAAGCTCTGGGAAAAGGAAAGGATTTCCTCATCGGTCTGGGTGTCCAGGTCAATGGGACGGCTGAAACCCTGCTTGACCACGTAGCCGGTCTTGTAATAGACCTCGCCCACGTTGCCTTCCGGGTCGTGGAAGTAGATGGAGGCGGAAATGCCGTGAGTAACGGTACGCAAGATCGGAGTCTCCTCCTCCTTGAAGCGGCGGTTCAGTTCCCGCAAGGCGGCCATATCCGGCACAATAAATGACACTTGGCCCACATTCTGGGTACGGGGCCGGTTCTCATTGGCCTGGCCCAAGTTCAACTCGTGATGTTCGTTGTCCGGGTCAGCGCTGAGAAAGCAGCTACCTCGGTCCGGGTCTTCGTCAGTGACGGTGAGACCGATGACGCGAGTATAAAAGTCGCGCATTTTCAAGAAGTCGTCGCAGATGATTCCCACATGGCCCAAATTAGATACCAGAGACATTGGTGTACCTCCTTGCTGTAGCTTCAGAGTTAATAGTAGCGCCCCCGGAAGGGGTTTACAACCGGCCTAACCGCCGGGTGTCGGCCTTATGGTTCTCAATAGCTATACCAAACGCCGGGAGAACCGCCCAGATAACCATAAGGATTGCCCCCTACGCGGTAAAGCATCGCCGAGAGTAGGGGCCGCTCTCATCGATTGCCCTGGATGGAGCGACGAGAAGCGAAAGTCCTGGATTTGCCCGCCCCGGTTCCCTCCTCCAGCAACCCAGCCGTCGCTGCGCAGAGGGTGGCGAGTTTCTTCCGGATTACCCGGTGTAAATCGGGCGGGCCGCCGGCAGCTATCGACTCATCCATTTTATTTTCGGCCCAAAGCAAGGCTTTTTGCCAGTCAACCTCGTCCGGCGACGAATCGGAACCGGACGGGTCATCCTGGAATGCGGAAAGCGCGTCAGTAGCGCTGGCTAACGCAGCGTCGTCATCCCCGACCATTATCAAATCGGCCCCAAATATCCTAGTCCGCCAGTAGGCGTTCCCCGGTTCCGGTTCCGGTTCCGGCTCCGGTTCCGGTTCCAACTCCGGCGCCAGGGCGGAATTGGAAAGAGCGCCCTGGGGCAGGGAAACCACTTCGACCGTGATGTATTCGACATCTTCGGTATCGCCGCCAAACATCACCAGGGCGGGCCGTCCATCCGGGGGCAAGTCCAATTCGGCCTGCAAGCGGCGGAGAGTGGAGGAGCTGCCGTGCTGACCGAAGATGACCAGGTGCGTAAAGCCGGCGCCCCGTTCCTGAAAGCTGCTGCGGAAAGCTCGAAAGGCATCATGGGCCGCCTGGTCTTCCCCGGACACCAAAAACAGGGCATATACCGCCGGAGCGCCGGGCGGAATCGCTTCGGACAAGGCGCTCTGCCAGCGATCCAGCTTATCCCGGTCGTGATTATCGGCGCGGCTGTTGGCGCCAAGACCTGCCATAACTTCCCCCGTCTTTAGTATGGATTAACAGAACATAGCGGACATTCTCCAGATCTACCACTCCGCATATCTGCGTACCCAGTTAATCCGCGCTCAATCCCAGTCAGTCCAGAACAGCGCCGATTATGAGCCACAAGCCCCAAGTCAGCAAGAGCAATCCGGCGCTTCGGCCAATTCGGTGTCCGGCGGGCATAACCTTTTCCGCCAGGACAAAGACAGCGAGAGCGCTAATCCACAGTAGGTTCATCACCCCCAAGACAAACAGCAAGCTCATCAACGCCCAGCAACAGCCCAAGCAGTAAACGCCGTGCCTCAGGCCCATTAGCAGGGCCCCCCGGTAACCCTCTCGCCATTCGGTGGTCATAAAGCCCATGGGGGTGCGACACCGGTGAAGGCAGGCATATTTGAGAGGAGTCCATTGAAAGGCCCCGGCGGCCAGCAACAGGCCGCCGCCTAAGAGGGGACTGGCGCTAGACATCCCCGGTGAAAGCAGAGCGGCTTGGTGCAACCCCCATTGCGCCAGGGTAGCCGCCAGGGAGAAGGCGCTCCAGAGCAATAGATAACCGGTCAAGAATACGCCGGTGGGAACCAGGGGCGTTACCGAGGGCGTTGCCGCGCCGGGAGCCGGAGCGACGCCGCTTTCCCGGCGGCGGCGATGGACGACGGCAAAGGTGAACAGCATCGGTGTTGCTGATGGGGTCATCATCGCGACCATCATCACCGCCCACATCAGAAACATCAGGGCAAAGTCCACCAGCCCCCAGTTCGTTAACAGCCGGTCGCCGGCCATAGCCTCAGCCCCGACTTTGACGCCCATATCGGCCATACCCTGGGCCAAGTATAATATATAGGCCCAAGCCAGCAGAACCAGCGCCGCCAACCCGACGGCAACCAGCGCCCGGTCGCGCTTTAGGAGGATTTCAAGCCGGGACAAGTTTTGCATGGCCGGTATTGTGGCACATCCGCCGACTTTTCACCACCGGGGCGCGGGAAGGTGCGGGAGGAGGCGAACTTGGCAGATAACTCTCCAACGCTGCGCCGCTACGTCAAAATGATATTAGTCTTGACCAACTATTTGTTTTCAGGATATTATGCGGACAGCAATGAACGATACCGCTTCTGAAACTACGGCTCCCACCGGCAGCGCTACGGAAGTCAACGATTCCCGACGGCGGCCGGGCCGCTTTTTTTATGGCTGGCGCGTGGTGGCGGCGGCGTGCTTGCAAGGAATGTTCGGCAACGGAGCCATTTCCACCGGCTTTCCCCGTTTCTTCGAGCCAATTCGCGGCGACCTAGGCCTATCCTACGCTTCTATGTCCCTGGTCTTCAGTCTGGCCCGGGCCGAGGGCGGCATAGGCGCGCCCTTGGTAGGCTGGCTGGTGGACAAGTTCGGCTCCCGCCCGATGATTCTCTTCGGCGGCCTGACCGCCGGCATCGGCCTGATGCTCCTGTCCTTTGCCCAAGAATACTGGCAGTTGGTACTGCTCTTCGTGGGCGTGGTGTCGGTAGGCAAAACCGCCGGACTGGGTCAGACCCTGATGGCTACGGTGAACCAGTGGTTCGTGCGGCGCAAAGCCCTGGCTCTTTCCACTTTGATGACCGCCTTCGCCGGCGGTGGAGCCATCGTAGTTCCCCTGCTGCACCTGGGCATCATCTTTCTGGACTGGCGGCCTACCGTGTTCCTCATCGGGCTGTTTATTGCTATCTTGACGCTGCCAGTGGCGTATGTCATCCGCAGCAAGCCGGAAGATTTGGGGCTGCTGCCGGACGGCGACCCGCCCAGAGGCCACGCCGCTCCAACCGTTCGTTCGACAGACCGCGCTACCGGAGAGTCGCATAGTTCCCCGGCCCAGGAATCGGGAGAGCCTTCCCCGCCGGACTTTACGGTGCGGCAGGCGCTGCGCACTCAGGCTTTCTGGTTTCTGCTAGCTGGGGTAATCACCCGGGTATCTGCCACCAACTCCATCATCATTCACCTGTTTCCTCTAATGGCCTGGAAAGGAATTGATGAGCATACCTCCGCCATCGCCGCTTCAGTAATGTTTTTCATGGCGATACCGCTGCGCTTTCTGCTAGGAACTGCCGGCGGGCGCTTTTCGCCGCGCAAACTGCTCTTTTACGGGATGAATCTGGGAGCGGTGGGACTGGTGGGGCTATGGGCGCTACCCGAGTGGCCGGCGCTGGTAGTGTTCATTCTAGGGTTGGCGGTGGTGGAGGGCATAACCTCGGTGAATTGGATAATGGTAGCAGACTATTTTGGCCGGAGCCGGTTCGCCAGCCTGATGGGAGCAATGAGCGTTTTCCACAACTTCGGGATGTTTATTGCGCCCATCTATGCCGGGTGGATACGCGATAACTCCGGAGGTTATGAGATAGTACTCGCAACTTTTGCGCCAACCTTTGTCCTGAGCGCATTTATGTTTGCCTTGTCCCGACGGCCACAGCATCCCGGAGCCGGAAGCGCAACTATGGAACAAGGCGGGGCGGGCCAAGCAACTGGAAGTTAAGACCAATTCCCATACACTCCCGGCAACTGTTCGTACGCCAATCCCCCCTGCCCATATCCCGCCCCAATTCCCGTACCCGCCCGACAACTGCTCTGCAGCGTTGCCGGTAAATGGAAGACCTTCTTGCCCCTGGGGGGTTAAATTATTTCCCGTTGCTGCGCTGAGGGCCGGTGGGCGGAGGCTCAGTAAAAGGCTGGCCCTCACGCTCGGCAGCCAAGCGGCGTTCATTCCAATCTAGCCATTGCTGTTGTAACTCTTGCTGCCCCTCTTCACGCCCCTGGTCTTTCAGTTTCTTTATCCTCGCCGGAACAAACAAAACCATATAAGCAAGGCCCTCCACAAAGATCACGGATAGCAAAGCTACCCCTATCGCCGCGCCGCAAATGGCCGCTAATAAGTAAATCCAGTTATCAGCGTTAAAGGCCTCCCTTTGCAGCGCCAAGAAAACCATACAGCTGATAACATAAATCAGGTAATAGATGACCCAGAATTTCTGCCCCTCTCTCACTTTACCATAGTCGCTTTCGCTCTCCGAACCCGGACTTTGCGAAGTTCCGCGCCAAACTATCCGCTAAATTAATTCGGCGCGAAACTTCCACCCTGCCGGTTCCTGAACACCCGGGAAAAGCGAACTTTACTTGAACAATGCCAAGCACTTGGGGGCGTTGAAGCTCCAGGTCTCCGCCCATTCCAGGATGTCGGCCTGGCGGTTCAGCTCGGCCATTGCGCCGACCAGACACTGCCAGTTCAGCGTTTCCTGCTGCCCCGACTCCTCCACCTGACGCAAAGACCAATCCCGCCAAGTGTCATACTCGCCCTTCCGCAGCGCCTCCAGCAGCACCCGGTCGGCTTCCAAGTCGGGATAAACCCAGTGGTTCTTTTCGGTCAGGAAGGCATGCGACCAACTGGAGGAGGCCATCAATACTACCCGGTAAGGGCTGTCCTTCAGGGCGCGGGCGGTGGCCTGTCCTACCTCGAAGCAGCGGCGCGGAGTGGGCGAAGGCGGGTCTAAGTCCTCTTCAAACACTTCTGCCCCGCCGCGCATCCGCACCACGTTGCTACCATAGCAGTTCACTGCTACCGGAAGTACCGGGTAGTCGAATCCCCGGCGATCCAAATCCAGAAAGAGCAGGGTATTGGCGAAAGCATGGCCCAAACCGGCCTTTTCGTGAAGCGGTTTATAGGCATAGGCCATATCCACGCCTTGGTCGATCAGGCTACGGGTCAGGTAACGTCCGCCTTCCTGGTGGCCGGGGACCGAGAAAGTCTGCTCCTTTGGCTCACCCCAGATATTGGGCCGGTCGCCAATGCGGTGGTAGGGTTGAAAGTCAATCTTGTCATAGGCCAAGACGCAGAAAGGCGGGATGATGTCCTCCCGGAAATTCTCGTACTGGTCATCGCCCCAAACCAGGATAAAGTCTGGGTTGAAGGCGTCAATCTCCTCCCGGATTTTGCGGAAGGCTGCAAAAATCCGGGCCCGGTGGGCTTTGTGGGCGGTAATGCCCTCATCGTCGCCCCACTCGGCTTGCATCGGGGCCGGCCAGTTGGCCGGGTCTTTCATGTGTTCCGGTATGCGATTGGTCTTAAGCATCCGGGTCAGCGGCCAAGGCTTATACTCGTCGGGCACCAGTCCCGGCGGATAGTGGGTGGCTCCAACTCCCAATATCTCGGCCATAACAACCTCCATTTATGTATTCGGGTTTCAGGGGGGATAGGTCAGGAATTATAAAGGTGGCCGTATAAGGTAGTCAAACAGCCCGGCCGGGCCGAGACCGGGTTAAACGGCTCCCGCCAATCCATCAATCCATCGGGGCAGCCAACCGCCGATAGCATGCGGATAAGAAGACCGACAGAGAACGGCCGAGGCGGGCCTCAGCCGTTCTCCAAAGAGCTGCTGACCTCCCTTTAGACGGTAAGTTCCAGGATATACAGGCCGCCCTTGAGCCGGTCAACCACGTACATTATGCCGTTTTCGTCCACATACACGTCATTGATGCCGTTGGAGGGCGCGCCCTCCGGCATTTCCGGCACAAAGTAGGCCACCTCCTCCGGCTGGAAGGGGTTGCTGGTGTCATAGACCCGCACCCCAGCGTTGAAGAAGGTGCCGTAGATAAGAGTGTCGGAGTGGAAACAGGTCGGCCCAGGCTGGTTCTCGTAAACGTTATGGGCGCCGAACCGGCCAGGGCGGTTGAAGAAATCCTCGGTGTCCGGCATCGGGAAGGTGCTGATGATGACCGGGTTGGTCTCGTCCCGGATGTCCATCATCCAGATAAGCTTGGGATAATCCTCGCCGTTAAGACGCACCGCCTCTTGCGTCACCACCATCAAGTCCCGGTTGAACAGGGGCAGGACGGTATGGGTAAAGCCGGGGAAGGGCGGCGCATAGTTGATGTGGCTGACCATTTGGGGGTTAGCCCGGTCGGCGATGTCCAGGATGACCACGCCGGAGTCCATATAGGCGCAGTAGGCCCGGTCGGGGCGCTCCGGATAGACGTTGCCGTTGTGCAGGCGGTGGCCGGCGTCAAACTGGGGATGTCGGGCCGGCATTGGTTCGGCGTCGCCTTCCCGAGTGCCGGGGAACCACCAGCGGCCCACCTCTTTGGGGGCGGTGCGGTCTTTCAGGTCCACAATCATATAAAACTGGTCGTCTTTCTGATTACGGGGCTGAAAGTCGGCGGCGCCGGTGGAAAGGTGGGCATAGTCGCCATCCACCCACCAGAGGCAATGGCAACCCCGGGAGTAGGGGCCGCTCAGATCCATAAAGCCGATTTGCTGCGGCTCCTCCGGGTTGCCGATGTTGTAAACGCCCATGCCCACGCCCGGCTGCCCCGGCTGCTGCGACTGGTAGGCCACCAGCATAGTGTCGTCCACGATAGACAGGGAGTTGGAGCGGAGATGTCCGTAGGCCAGCTCGGTCTGGGCCAGCAGCTTGGGGTTGGACAGGTCGGTCACGTCCACGCTGGTGATGTCTTTGGGGGCGCTTTCGTGGGCCAAGTAGAGGACGCGGCGTCCATCCCGGGTCTGCTGCAAGTGGACACCCTCGCCGATGTTGCCGTAGCCGTTAAGGTCGTGGTGAGAGATTAGCCGCATATTTCGGATTTCCTGCGTTTGCGTTGCCATCAAGTCTCCTTTAGTTTATTGCGAAAGGGTAATTAGAGGGAATTATATACCAAAGGGCAAATTGACCTCTCAAAACCCTGGTTAATCGTGTTTGGTCGGTAATTCCCTGACGCAATCCCCGGATGATCAGGCCTGCGAGGGTTCTTGTCCATCGCCGCCGGCTTCAGGGGATTCGCCCGGCGGCAGTTCAGTGAAGGGGCGCCCTTCCCGGAAAGCGGACTGTTGCCGTTCATACCAGGCGCGCCATTCTTCCCGGGCTTCTTGTCGGCCCTCTTGTCGGCCCTCCCGCTCGCCTTCCTGCCGGCCGATTTCCCGCTCGCGTTTCTTGAATTTTTCAACTATAAGTTCGGCTACCATAAAAGCTACCCCTTTTGCCAGGTTGATTAGTTTCTCCGCCAGATAGACTACGCCGCCGGCTATGCCCAGCCCGCCCAGGACAACAGCTAAAACTCCCAATCCGCCGCTTTTAGCGCCGGCTGGCGCAACGGCAATGCTCAGGCCGGCAATAGCGGCGGCTATCCCCAGTACGGCGGCAAAAGTTGTCAGATAAACGATTATCTTGACTGCGTTTATCGTATCACCCTCCGGGGCGGCCTGTAAAATCTCTGGACACTGGGGACCGGGGCGGGCGCGCCATGGCGCCTTGTTAAAATGGCCCCCCGGAGTTTCCGGGGGGCCATCTAGTTGGTTACGCCGTGGGTCCTGTTAGGCATGTTAGGCAGAGCAGGACGGGATAGGGCCGGCCCTTTACTGGGCTGCCTTGAGCAGATCCCAATGGCTGGTCTTGGAACCAGCCGTGCCGGGGAAGGTCCAGCTCTCCACCACCTCCGGGTTATACATCACCGTTAGACTAAACCAGAAGAAGGGGATGTCGGCGAAATTGTAGTACTTGTCGTTGCCCACTTCCAGGAGCAGCTCGTTAATGCGGGCGTGGTCAACGCTATCCAGAGCTTGGTAGGCAGCGTAGTTCCGCTCAATTATGTCAGAGTAGTAACCGGCGCCGCCAACGCCCTGGGCCGAACTCCAACTGCGGAGGCGATTGGTCAGCGAACGCATAGTGATAACATTGCCCCAACCGCCCTTCTTGATGAAGTCGGTCCTCTCCCGATAGTTCTTGCGCACGGTGCCCCACTCGCTGTCCAGCAGGGTTACGTCGACGCCGATCGGCTCCCAATAATTAATTAGGGCTTCCAGCATCACCGCCGTTTCCGGCTCGTCCGCCGAGAAGTAGTTGTAGGAAGTGAAGGGCATCGGATTTTCTGACGTAAAGCCGGCCTCGGCCATCAGCTCCCGGGCCTTGTTCGGGTCATAGCCGTACTCGGCATCCCAATCAGCTTCCCACTGTTCGTTCCAAATCCCCAATACCGGGTGATACTGGGTCAAGAGCATTAACTCGCCATCGCCCTTGAGGACGTGGTCCAGCATTTCCTGTCGATTGATGGCCTTGTTCATCGCTTGACGGATCAGTTTGCCGGTTTCCGGGTTGGCCCAAGGCACATTAGCGTCATAGTCGGCCTGGTAGGCGCCATAATACTGACCGCCCAGGAACAAGCTCAAGTAGTTGGTCGGCACGCCGGCGGCGGCTGGCTTCATTCCGCGGCGACCGGCCTCCAACTGAAGTTCGCGGGAGAGAGCGGCCACGTGGATTTCTCCGGTGAGCAGGGCGGCCAAGCGGGTCAGGTCTTCCCGCACCCAGCGCAACTCCACTTCCTGAAAGTCCGGATTTTCACCGCGCCAGTGGGGTTGGGGGGCCTTTTCGAACCAAATACTCTGGCCTTGCTCACGACCGCCGTACATATAAGAGCCGGTGCCGGCCGGCTTCTCGTCAAAGCCTTCCACCCCTTCCTCGTCGAATTGCCGTTTGCTCAGCATCATAATCTCGCCGCCGCCAAAGCCGCGGGAGAGGATGGAAGGAGTGTCCAAAGAAATGGATGGGAAGGTAATCTGAAAAGCGTTATCCCCTTGGGCTTCGTAAGTAGCGCCATCAAAAAAGGAGCGGGCCGAAACCTGAGAGTCCTCGCCCAGGATGCGATCTAGCGCAGCTAGAGCATCGGCAGAGGTGAAGTTGCCATGCCCGAAGTGGAAGGGCACATCCTCTTCAAGTTGGAACGTCCAGACTCGTCCGTCGGGAGTGAACTCCCAACTCTTGGCTAATCGGGGTATCCGCTCGTTGGTCCCGGCGTCCAGTCCGATAAGGGTTTCCGAATAGGGATCGAACTGATAATAAGAAGGGCGGCCCACGGTCCAGTGCCGGTTGGTTTCCTGCACCTCGCCCAAAGCATAAATCACCCGGGTCACCTTGGCCTCTACTGCCGCTTTTTGCGCCGGTATGGGGGTGGGCGTGGCGATAACCGTCTTTTCAATCACGGTCTCTACCGGTATCTCCCGGATTACCTCATCGGTAACCACTACTTCCACCGGAACTTCCTTGATAACCTCTTTTTCTACGACGACCTCCTTCTCCACCTCCACCACTTGAGGGGCGGCTGAACCGCAGGCCACCACCAAGGCTAATATCAGAACCAGCGAACTAATAAGAATTGCTCGAGATTTGTTTAACCGGTACGTCATTAACGCAACCTCCCCAAGATATGGATTGGATTCAGGGCCTCCAGTTACACCAAAACCGGGAACCGGTTCCGGGCATTCAGCAGAGTATAGAACAGCGATTTTGAGGGTGTCAATAGTTAGCGCTTATCATACGGAGAGGCAAACTCCAGTCCCAGACCCTGACATCATCGTAGCCCTTGCCGGCAGCTGCGCGGAAGGCAAACTCCGGTTCACTCGCCCTGACCTGCCGCCGTCAACCCTGGTTGCCCCCACCGGCCCGGACTAACCCGATGAGATGAGGGGGACGGGTTAGCTTTGTCCCTCCCGGCACGTTCAGTTAAGTATTGACAATGCAATTTAGCATAGCTATATTGCCCTAACGGGCCGCTCCGGTCGAAAACTTGGGTTGCCCCCCTATTTGGCGAACTGGACGCATCCCCCCAATTATTCGCCAAATCAAGAAATTGTTGGCGGTTGGGGAAGGTCAGGAAAGAAAGTAGATGCAACGCTTTATACTAATTAGGCTGTTCCACTCGGTAATCGCCCTGATCGCGGTCAGTGTAATTGTATTCGGCTTGGGGCGGCTCTCCGGCAACCCGCTGGACACCCTGCTGGACGTGGACGCCACCGCCGACGACTATGCCCGGGTGAGCGCCTACTGGGGTCTGGACCAGCCCTTGCATATCCAGTACCTCACCTACGTCGGCAACGTCTTCACCGGAAAGTTTGGCGAGTCCATCCGCTTCCCCGGGCAAGACGCCTTGGACCTGCTGTTGGGCCGGCTGCCGGCTACCCTGGAATTAGCCAGCATCGCCTTGGTAGTTAGCGCCTTGATTGCCGTGCCTTTAGGCGTAATTGTCGCCGTCAAAAAGGACACCGGAATAGACTTGGTCGGAAAGATAATCGCCTTGATGGGCCAATCCCTGCCCAACTTCTGGCTGGCGCTGATGCTCATCTGGGTGTTCTCCGTATATTTGGAATGGCTGCCCACCTCCGGGCGGGGCACCTGGAAAAATCTGGTTATGCCTGGCGTAGCCTTGGGTTACTTCCAGGTAGCGGCGTTGATGCGCCTGACCCGCTCCTCGATGCTGGAAGTGCTGGACACCGAATACGTGAAGCTGGCTCGCATCAAGGGGCTGAAGGAATGGCGAGTAATCTGGAAACACAGCCTGCGCAACGCCCTGATTGCGCCGATTACCTATTTCGGCCTCATCCTGGGCGGAGCAATGACCGGTTCAGTAGTGATTGAAAGCGTTTTCAGTTACCCCGGAGTAGGTCAGTTAGCGATTGACGCCCTGCGCGCCAAGGATTTCTCGGTAGTGCAGTCCGTGGTAATTTTCTTCGCCGGCATCTACATCGGCGCCAATTTGCTAGTGGACATTCTTTACGCCTATTTGGATCCGCGCATTCGTTACACCCATTAAGCATCCAGGTTCGGTCTTTTCGGCGAGTGGGAGATTCGGTGAATGGCTAATATAGCAATACCTAACAGTATTCCCGGGCAGCGTCGGACCACCGGGGCGTGGCGCGCCTTGGGAACGGTCCGGCGCTATCCGATATTTCCGGTGGCAATTCTCCTGATAGTACTGGTTATCCCGGCGGTATTCGCCAACTGGGTCGCCCCCCACGACCCGGTGGTGGGCAAACTGAGCAACCGGCTGGTGCCCCCTTTCTGGGTAGAGGCTGAAGGTGAAGGTATTTATGCTAAGTCCGGCGGCACTACGGCTCATCTGCTGGGAACGGACAAGCAGGGTCGGGATATTTTAAGCCGCATTATCTTCGGCGCCCGGGTCTCCCTTACCGTAGCCGCCATCTCTATTGTCATGGCGGGAATTATCGGCACCACCTTAGGCCTGATGGCCGGCTACTTCGGCGGCAATTTAGACCACTTGGTGATGCGGCTGGTGGACATTGGTCTCTCTATGCCGGCGATTCTCTTTGCCCTGGTGTTGGCAACGGTGTTGGGCCCCAGCTTCCAAACCGTCATCATCGTGATTGTAACCATATTCTGGGCCCGTTATGCCCGCTTGGTACGGGGAGAAACTCTGGCTATCAAATCCCAGGACTTCGTCTCCCGCTCCCGGGTAGCCGGAGCTTCTAACACTCGCATCATCGTGCGCCACATCTTCCCCAACGTGGTGAACACCATTATCGTCTTGGCGACCCTGGAAGTGGGGCAAGTCATTCTGCTAGAATCAACCCTCAGCTTCCTCGGCGCCGGGCTCCCCCGGCCCACGCCGGCGTGGGGGTTGATGATCGCCAACGGACGGGAGCTGCTCGTAACTTCCTGGTGGGTAGCCGCTATGCCCGGCGTAGCCATCCTGCTTTCGGTTCTGTCCATGAACCTCCTGGGCGACTGGCTCCGCGACCGGCTAGACCCCAAGCTACGAAATGTGTAGGAGTTAACCGGATTACGCCCGCGCCGGAACAGCGGGCGCCCGGAAGCTAATCCAGGACCTACGCCAAACGCCGTAAATAGGTCTCCGGATACCCCGGAGCAGCCGCAAACAAAGCAGCTTTTTATCTTGCCAGAAACTACCGTCGGCGGGAACCTTCTACATTGATTTTACCCTTGGGAGCCGGGACGAAACCCGGCCCCACTCTCTGAACAGCTTGGTGAACACCGGCGCTTCCTCCATTCATTGTGGGAATAACGTATTCCTAGACCCCCGCAAACCGATGACGGAGGGTTCCTCCATTCATTGTGGGAATAACCCCTTACTTGACAGTTCGCCCTTCGGTTACTACTATAAATGTAGTTGTAGCAAGCTCGGCTCGCTCCCCTTTCGGTAAACCCGGAGAATGGCGGACCTTTTCGCCAACCCGGGAGCCGCGCCGAATCCGTTAAATCATTAAAGTGGTTGCCGGGATGCCGCCCGCTCTGGGGATTAGTCCAGTGGTAGGACGCCTGACTCTGGATCAGGAAGCGGAGGTTCGAACCCTCCATCCCCAGCCATCCGCTTCTTCCCCTTGCCGTTGCAGCCTAACGTCCTCAATACCTCCCTGAGGAATGCCAGGACCTTTTCCATTACTCCCGTTACTGCGGGAGCAATGAGCCCCCCGCCGGTTTACGCCGCCGCGTCCTTCCGGTTTTCGTTGGCAGGAAGACGGCAGTTAAGTTAAGCTATCCATTCCCCTATCGTTAAGCTAGAATAGGGCGGAAACTGGAACGGGAGGAGTTAGTTATGCAGCTAGGCGCTATTTTCCCGCAGACCGAAATTGGAGCCGACCCGGGGGCGGTGCGCGACTTTGCCCAGGCCGCCGAATCTCTGGGATACGACCATCTGCTGGTGTTTGACCACGTGCTGGGCGCTGACGCCAGCCAGCGGGCGGAGTGGAACCGTCCCTACAGCCACGTGGACGCTTTCCACGAACCTTTTGTCCTCTTCGGCTACCTGGCCGCCTTGACTGAGAAAATCCAGCTGACCACCGGCATCCTCATCCTTCCCCAACGGCAAACCGCCCTGGTCGCCAAGCAAGCGGCAGCAGTGGACGTGCTGACCGGCGGACGCCTCCGGCTAGGCGTCGGCGTCGGCTGGAATGACGTGGAATATGAAGCGCTGGGCGAAAGTTTCCGCAACCGAGGCCGCCGCTGCGAGGAGCAGATTGAGCTGCTGCGCGCCCTCTGGAGCCAGGAAGTAGTCAGCTTTGAGGGGCGCTATCACCGGGTTACCCATGCCGGCATTAACCCCAGGCCGGTGCAACAACCCATTCCCATCTGGTTCGGCGGCGGCGCCGACCGGGTGGTAGAGCGCATCGGACGCTTGGGCGACGGCTGGTTCCCTCAGTTCCAACCTGACAGCGCCGGGCAGGAGCGGATTGCCGCGATGCGGGAGCAAGCCCGGGCCGCCGGCCGCGACCCGTCCGCCATTGGCGTTGAGGGACGACTGAGCTTCGCCGACGGCGACCCCGATGCTTGGGGTCAAACCGCCGCCGCTTGGGCCGAGGCCGGCGCCACCCATCTATCTATCAACACTATGCGGGCCGGATTGGAAGGGCCGGATGCCCACATAAAAGCCATCGAAGAGTTTAAGCAGGCCGTCTCCGACTGATTTTCACCCGGTTCCCCAAATCCGCAAGGGGATGCTGCGGTTCTCGACCCCCTTCTGCGTCAGAATGACAAAGGATATTCCACCAGGACGCAGAAGGGAATCCCAAACTCTGCCGGCAACGCCTAATCGCTCAGCCAGCGCCGGAACTTCCGCCAAGGAGAAGGGCCTTGAGACTCCACCGCGCGGCCCCGCCAACGCTTGTCCTGGTTGACCTGGCGAGGGCGGACAAAGAAGAGCAGATACGCCGCAGCCAGCCCCAGCATTCCCGCCCAAACTAACCAGCCCCCGCCCGCCGAGCGTAGCAAAAAACCCAGCAACAACAGCGCCAAGCTGGCCAAGGCCACCTTGCCGGGAGTAACCGACTGCCAACGGAAACGGGAGCGGGAGCTCGGCTCGCCCCGGTTAGGATCACGGTCGATACCTCGGCTCAGAGCGTCGGAACGCGGCCGGGGCAAATCATCCAAGATGGGCTGCGAGTTACGCGACAGGACCGCCGGCCCTTCCTCCTCAATGCCTTTCAGTATCTCTTCGATTTCATCCTGGTACTTCTCGGGCATAGCTCCCTCGCGCATCCCTTCGTCGGACCGGGCCGAGATTTAACTGCCAGGCCATAAACCCTCGGGTTTCAGGAGATAATTATACAAGAGAATCCCAGCTTGGGGAAAGTAACAATGGTCGGTAAACCCGGTCAAGTTATCGGTTTTCTACCCAAGCCGACCAAACCGGGGCCATTACATCCGGATTGCATCCGGGCTGAAGGCAGTTCATTGTCTTTGCGAAAGCGGAAACCCCGGGAAAGAGAACCGACGCCACCGGCGATTGACCCTGCTTGCGCCCCTCTCTACCGACCCCTGACCCCTGGACGCCAGGGAGGGAGGTGTGTCGGCCCCTCGGTGATATAGTCGGTGGACCTGACCCCTGAACGCCGGGGAGGGAGGCTTGCTAGGTGTCCAAATTCAGGGGGAGGCTTTGCTCACGAGCGGTTCGCAGACATTTGGGGCAGCAGTTAGCCTCGGCAAACTCGGTTACCGCCCAGATGTTGTCGCTTTCCAGGCCGCAGAGAAACACCGGCACAGTCTCCTCAATGCCCACGTCGGCAACATAATGAACTTGGCCTGACCTGGTTTCAGTAGGCCACCACCAGACCGGCATCTGTTGGGCCATCTCGTGATAGCGGGACTTGTCATCATCCAGCCAGCTCGCTTCAGGGAGTTCCACCAGCCAGGCCCGACCATGATGGCCTCCCTCCCGGTGCGCTTGCAGCCGACCTTCGCGGATATACCGCCGAATTTCCGCCTGGGACAAGTTCAACCGATATGACGCTTCCTGAATAGTTACCCGTTCCGCCAACTTGAATACCTCGCTATGCCGCCCGTATTATAGCGATTATAATGCATACCCGGGCATTTCACCCCGGCGCAGCTCCGGGGATCTTACCCCTAGGACTATATCCTCAATACAGCTCTGTTTGCCGTTCTATTTACCCTTCTCCGACGATGCATCCCCTTCGTCCGGTTGGTACTTCAGCAATTGGAACAGCCCTTTCGATGGTTTGTAAACCTGGTCAGGAAACCTTTCGACCAGCTTCCAGACGCAACCATTGACGGTCTTCGGGTGCAAACTGGGATCCGAAGCCTCAATTTCGGAGCGGAGCTTTGAGAAACGCATACCTTCAGGGTGACCTTCAAGTAGTTCGAGCGCCTTTGCGTATACGCGTCCTGTAATTGTAGCTGGCTGCATACGGCCATCCTGTCCTTTCCTTATAATCCTATTTTGTCTTGATTTTTTGGACCCCCTCTGCGCCTGCCGCCGCCTTCATACCTTTAAGCGGGAAAGAACCGGCCGGCAGCAAGATTTGCTGCCGGCCGGTGTTGGCCTGGTCTATCCTGAATCGAGAGATACCGACTAGATGTAGTCCGCGTCCTCGTCCATCATGCCCAGGTTGTCGGTGGCCTGGGACAGGGAGGCGACGATATCCCGCTTCAAATCCTGCAACATCTCATCGCTTACCTCGCCGCCGGCCGCCCGGGCCTTGTCCTTAAACTGGTCGAAGGCCCACTCGTCGGAACCGCCGTGGGGCATCGCAAAGAAGCCGGCGTCAAAGACCGGCATTTCGCCGGGGCCAAAATAGCCCTTCCCTTCCAGGCTATACCCTTCCAGGTCATGGGTCCCCTTGCCCAGCACCTGGCCGGTCTCGGCGTAGTGCTCCATCACGTTCTTCAAACCGTATTTTTGGATGGGGCAGACCTTCATGCAGATGCCGCAGCCGAGGTAGCGAGCCATCACCGGGCGGCAGCGCTTGAAGTACAGCTTGTTCTTCTCAATCCCCCGCCACCAAATCTTGTCGCGCATCAGGGCGCGGCCAGGACAGCGGTTAACGCAAACCTGGCAAACCTGGCAGAAAGCGTGAATGCCATAGTCCACCGGGGAGTCATAAGTAACGTTGGCGTCGGTAGTCAGCCCCACCAACCGGCAGCGGGAGCCGACATGGGGGGTCAACAGGTAGCCGCAAGCGCCCAACTGACCCACTCCAGCGGCCACGTGCAAAGGGATGTATGGGCCGGCCGAGTCGCCGGAACCCATTACCTGCGCGTGATAGCCCAAGGAGCGGACGTAGTTGCCCAGTTCCAGCGCCGCCGCTCCCTCGGTGCGGTAGGTGCTGGAATGAACGATTTCAGCATCCACGCTGGGGATGGTCTGGGTCGGCTCGAAGTCCTGTTCGTAGGCCAACGCGACAAAGTGCGGATAGTAGGTGGTGCTACCCTTCTTGCTCTGGAAGGTGTAGCGATGGTCGAAGGCGGTGATGCCGACTTCGACGAAGCCCAATTCCCGGGCCTTGGTCTTAATCAGCTCGCTGATGTCCTCGCCGGTCGGCTCGGCCGTCGGCTCCAGGTCGGCAGTCATTCGGCAAGCCATAATCAGCGGGCGGTTGAGCTTTTCATGTTCCTTGCGGATTTCCCGCATCTCGGCATGCTGGTCCCGCATACTATTGGCCCAATCGCGGGAGGCCCGCTCGGTGATGTTGATGGTTTCCAGAGGATACTCCCGAGCGTACCAGTCAACTTCCCGCTGGGTCATCGGGATGCCAGGGACGGTCTCCAATTCCTCCGGGATGGGAATGGTTACCTCTGCTTCGCCCAAGTTTCGGCCCGGACGAGTAACCTCATGTCCTATCTTTAACATAAATCTCCTCCTCCCTAATTTGGCTCAATAGGGACTTGCCTTCCCCGACAAGATAATACCTGCGGATTTAATTGTCAACACTATATTGAGCGACAAAATCTATTGCTGGGGATAATGCTTAAAAAGTGACGAATTAAAGCGATACATCGGAAATTAAGTAACGAAAACGCATCGAACTGCCTGGCGCGCCGCGGCCAGGCGGCTAGGTTGAAGCCCTTTGTTTGAGCTGGCGGCGCCGGAGGGCCGGTTGGGCCGGTTGTAGGCCTGGACCTAATTGCGGCCATCGCGTTGCGTTAGCGCGCCGAAACTGCGACAGCCCCCGGCCTGAGCCGGGGGCTGTCGTTTATTGTCGAACAAGGTTGGTAGCGGGGGTAGGACTCGAACCTACGACCTTCGGGTTATGAGCCCGACGAGCTGCCACTGCTCCACCCCGCGATGGGTTGCTGGTCAAGGAGAGAACGGGAAAGGAACAAGAAGCCTTAAGAAATTGTCCTGAAAGGTTTGACGTTCAACATACATTCAAACTGTAGTTTGAAGCTCATAGCGTGGGTCAAATCGCTCGACTGGTTAGTATCGGTAAGCTGAAGCTGTTACCAGCCTTACACCTCCGACCTATCAAGCAGATAGTCTCTCTGCAGTCTTACTCCCGAAACTAATCGGGAAGGGAGGCCTCATCTTGGGGGATGCTTCGCGCTTAGATGCCTTCAGCGCTTATCGCTGCCAGACATGGCTACCCAGCGCTGCTCCTGGCGGAACAACTGGAACACCATAGGTCTGTCCCTCCCGGTCCTCTCGTACTAGGGAGAGGTTCCCTCAAGCCTCCTGCGCCCATGGCGGATAGAGACCGAACTGTCTCACGACGTTCTGAACCCAACTCACGTACCCCTTTAACCGGCGAACAGCCGGACCCTTGGGACCGCCTTCAGCCCCAGGATGGGACGAGCCGACATCGAGGTGCCAAACCTCGCCGTCGATGTGAACTCTTGGGCGAGATAAGCCTGTTATCCCCGGGGTAGCTTTTATCCGATAAGCCACGGCCCTTCCACACGGTGCCGTAGGATCACTTTGCCCGAGTTTCCTCCCTGCTCGACTTGTAGGTCTCGCAGTCAAGCCCCCTTATGCCAATGCGTTCTATGGACGATTTCCATCCGTCCTGAGGGGACCTTTGGGCGCCTCCGTTACATTTTAGGAGGCAACCGCCCCAGTTAAACTGCCCACCAGGCACTGTCTCTCAGTTTTGCTGAGGTTAGAACCAAAAACAGCCAAGGGTGGTATTTCAACGATGGCTCCACGCCGACTGGCGTCCGCGCTTCTCAGCCTCCCACCTATCCTACACATGACAGTTCCCAGCCCAATACCAGGCTACAGTAAAGCTCCACGGGGTCTTTTTGTCCTGCCACGGGTCGCCCGCGTCTTCACGGGCACCGCAATTTCACCGAGCCCTCCGCCGAGACAATGGCCAAGTCGTTCAACCATTCATGCGGGTCGGAACTTACCCGACAAGGGACTTCGCTACCTTAGGACCGTTAGAGTTACGGCCGCCGTTCACCGGGGCTTCAGTTCGGAGCTTGCACCCCTCCCCTTAACCTTCCGGCACTGGGCAGGCGTCAGCCTGTATACGTAGGGTTTCCCCTTAGCACAGACCTGTGTTTTTGTTAAACAGTCGCCCGGCCTTCTTGTCTGCGCCCCCAAAAAGCTCCGCCGGCTTGCGGCTTCACCCCCCAGGGGGCCCTTTCTCCCAAAGTTACAGGGCTCTTTTGTCTAGTTCCTTAGCGGAGGTTAGCTCGAACACCTAGGGACTTTTATCCCAGCCCACCAGTGGCGGTTTGCGGTACGGTCGCCTATATTTCTCCAAACGAAGCTTTTCTCGTCGGTTTGGGTTCAGCCGAGTTTCGTTGGCCCTTAGGCCTCGATTCCCTCAATCCTCAGCTTGACGCCGGAGTGGATTTGCCTGCCCCGGCTCGCCTACAAAAGAGGACGCCAATCCAGTAAGACGCTCAACCTACCCTTCCGCACCCCTCCGAGTATCAACAAAACATAGGCGGTGCAGGAATATTAACCTGCTGTCCATCGCCTTCGGCGCTTGCCTACGGCTTAGGACCGACTAACCCTACGCCGATAAACGTTGCGTAGGAAACCTTGGGCTTTCGGTGTCAGGGATTCTCACCCTGATTTACGCTACTCATTCCGGGATTCTCACTTCCCCGCGCTCCAGCAAGCCTCGCGACTCACCTTCATCGCCCGAGGAACGCTCCCCTACCACGCCCAGGCAGTTGCCAGAGCTTCCGGCATAAACCGGTCCAGTCGCCCGCCGGCTTCCCTTCCCGAAGGAAGTTCCGCCCTTGGTCATACCTTCCCGGATTAAACTTTCCACTCTGTACCTGAACATCCACGGCTTCGGCGGCAGGCTTAAGCCCCGTTACATTTTCGGCGCAGGACCCCTCGACCAGTGAGCTATTACGCACTCTTTAAAGGAATGGCTGCTTCTAAGCCAACCTCCTGGTTGTTTTGGGAACCCCACCTCCTTTCCCACTTAGCCTGCGCTTGGGGGCCTTAGCCGGTGGTCTGGGCTGTTTCCCTTTTGACAATCGCACTTATCTGTGACTGTCTCACTCCCGGGTATCGGCAGAACGGCATTGGTGGTTTGATTGAGTTTGGTAAGCTCACGCCCCCTAGCCCATTCAGTGCCCTACCTCCGTCCTCCTATGCCCGAGGCTGCACCTAAATGCATTTCGGGGAGAACTAGCTATTTCCGGGTTCGATTGGCATTTCACCTCTACCCACAGCTCATCCCAAGCTTTTGTACTAGCCACGAGTTCGATCCTTCAGTCCGCGTTAACGAACCTTCAATCTGGCCATGGGTAGCTCACCCGGTTTCGAGTCTACTACATGGAACTATACGCCCTATTCAGACTCGCTTTCGCTACGGCTCCGGAACTCCAGTTCCTTAACCTTGCTCCATACAGTAAGTCCCCGGATCATTCTTCAATAGGCACGCCGTCACCCCGAACTAAATCGAGGCTACGACCTTCTGTAGGCTTACGGTTTCAGGTCTATTTCACTCCCCGCTAGGGGTTCTTTTCACCTTTCCCTCACGGTACTGGTGCGCTATCGGTGACCAAGGATATTTAGCCTTGGAGGGTGGTCCCCCCAACTTCCCACAAGGTTTCCCGTGCCCCGTGGTACTCAGGTAAACACCGGAAGTCTCACTCCTTTCGCTTACCGGGCTATCACCGTCTATGGCGGCCCTTCCCAGGGTCCTTCAGCTAGAAATGAGATTTGTAACTTCCCGGGGCCTGGCGAGGCGACCCCAGATGTCCCCTATAACCCCGTTATGACATAGGCCCTCACGCCGTTAAGTCATAGCGGTTTAGGCTCTTCCCCGTTCGTTCGCCACTACTTAGGGAATCTCGGTTGATTTCTTTTCCTCGGGGTACTTAGATGTTTCAGTTCCCCCGCTTACCCTCCCGATAAATCGGGATGAACCGGCTCAACACCGGAACAGGTTGCCCCATTCGGGAATCCCCGACTATGCCTGTTAGACGGCTTGTCGAGGCTTATCGCAGCCTTACCGCGCCCTTCATCGGTCCTTGGTCCCAAGGCATCCACCGTAAGCCCTTAATAATTTGACCCACGCTAAGAACTCCAAACATTTTTCAGTTTGAAATTTCAGGACAATTTCTTAAGGTTCCTTATTCTTTTTTTAAGGTGCAAAGAAAAGGGCGGTTGGGCCACCCCAAACCGCCATGCGTCCGGGTTCCCCAAGTACTCTGGCGATTTCAGGTAATTCGCATACCTTTCCGCTCAGCTCCGCTCTCTTCTGTAATTTGAGATTATAGAGAGGCTTTTAGCGCGAGTCAAGGGGTATTTTGAGGGATTTTAAGATTGGAATAAATGCCGAGCCGACGCTACCGGGGCCCGGGGGAGTACGGGAAGGATTGACCGGCGCCCTAGTCCGAATCCGCTCCGTATGCCCTTTGGTCTTTTCTTCATCGCAAAGCATTCAGCGTCGGGCGCCGGCCAAAGGCAATTCTCTTTCACCGAATCCCCCGGCAAAACCCTGTTATCCTGTTATAATGTTATAATGTCGAAAGGGTAAACCCTCTCCAATTAAACGCTAACCGAATACGGACAGGAGGATCTACAATGGCTGAAATTCTAGGGCTGGGCTGCTCTCATGCTCCGATGATTCTCAACCCGCCGGAAGAATGGGTCAATATACGCCAGCGCATCTACAGCGGCATACCCGAGTACCAGGCTCCGCCTTCGATGATTGAGGAATTGGCCGACGATAACGGCTTGGCCCACGATCGCAAGAACCAGCAGCGCATCGCCGACGCCTTTGCCCTGCTGAAGGAAAAGCTTCACGCCTGGAAACCCGACGTAGTGATGATTGTCGGCGATGACCAGGCGGAGAACTTCAAGCGGGAGAACCTGCCCACCTTCTGCCTCTTCACCGGCGACCGGGTGGACGCCTACCCCTTCCGCCTGCCCATGGGCCACAAGAACCTGTGGGACGCCCCGCCCGACGCCAAGTATTCCTACAACTGCCCGGCCGAGTTCTCCCGGGCCATGCTCGCTTCCCTGATTCGCGACGGCTTTGATATGTCTTCGGCGACCCAGCTTTCCGGCTGGGACTGGGGGCTGCCCCACGCTCACGTCAACCCGCTGACCTTCCTGGACCCGGAGGGCGAACTGACCATCCTGCCCCTCTTTGTGAACTGCTACGGCGAAGAGGCCGGCGACGGCTACCCGCCCCGACCCACGGCCAAGCGCTGCTATGAGCTGGGCCAAGCTATTCGGCGCTTCCTGGACACCCGGGCCGAACGGGTGGCGGTAATCGGCTCCTCCAGTTGGTCCCACAGCTTCCTGACCCACAAGTTCAACCGCTCCCAGTTCGACACCGAGTTCGACCGGCGCAACCTGGAGTTGCTGGAACAGGGCCAGGGCAGCCAGATAGCCGAGTTGACGCCGGAGGAAATCCAGCAGTCGGGCGACCACGAGTTTCTCAACTGGCTGGTTCCCCTGGGCGTGGTAGGCGACCGCCCGGCCCACATCGTTGACCACCTGGAGGAACAGTCGCAAATCTCCTTCAAGGTGTTCGCCATTTGGGATTAGCTTAGCGTTGGGGTATCGCCCCATTCGCTTGCCCGGCGCTAGGCGGGTTGCCGGCGCGCTGATCCACGTAGCAGCGGATCAGCGCTTGATTAGTTGCGCCGGATTCCGGCCTGCGCCGAAATGACGGTAAAACCTGGACTGGCGATGGAGCGATACCCGGCAGTTATCCAGGGAGATTGCTATGAGCGCTGATACCGGCCATCCCCCCAGACCAGCGGTAAGCAATAGACAGGGAGGTTGCTATGAGCGCTGATACCGGCCCAACGTTGCGCGCCCAGCCCCGCAGTTTCTTTAAGGCTCCCCTGTGCGTCAACCTGGACGACCTGGACGCCGACATAGCCTTCATCGGTATGCCCTTTGACCAGGGTACGCTGGGGCGGCCCGGAGCTCGCTACGGCCCGGACGCCCTTCGGGATGCTCCCCGGGCCTACTCCTATTCCGACCCCTACGGCCGAAGGCAGGAAGCGGAGGGCTTTTTCAACATTGAGGCCGGCGATGAGTTGCTGCGGGGCGTAACCATGGCCGACTGCGGCAACATCACCACCATCGCCTCCAACGTGCACCGCAACTTTGACGCCCTGACCGCTGCGGTGGAAAAGGTGGCGGAGCGCGGCGCCTTCCCGGTAGTGGTGGGCGGCGACCACGCCATCACCTACCCGGTAGTCCGGGGGTTGAGCCGCTTCGCTCCGCTGAACATCGTCCACTTTGATGCGCACCTGGACTACAGCCACGACTACCGGGGCGAGCTTTACACCCACGGCAGCCCGATTCGCCGCTGCCGCGAACTGCCCTTTGTCAACCACATAACCTCGGTAGGCATTCGCACCGCCCGCCGGCAACCCTACGAGGATTCCCAACGGGACGGCAGCCTGATTATCACCACCAGCCAGTTCCGTGAACTTGGGCCTCCCGGCGTGGTTGACCAAATACCTCGCGGCGAGAACCTGTATATCACGCTGGACATTGACGTGATGGACCCCAGCCAGGCGCCGGGCACCGGCACCCCGGAGATTGGCGGCTTGTTCTACCAGGAAATGCGAGAGTGTTTGGTGGCGCTGGCGGCCCAAAGCAACCTGATTGCCTTCGACCTGGTAGAGGTGGCGCCGCCCTACGACTCCTCCGAACTGACTAGCCAGTTGGGCGCCGCCCTGATTATTGACCTGCTGGCGGCCCGGTTCCCCTCCCGATAGCCCCGAAGACGCAACGATGCTCTACATCATCCCCGCCGCCGCTGCGCGACCGGGAATTACCAGCCGGCCAACCTTCTACTGCGCCTATGGTATGGTTTCGGTTCCCGGTTTTCTTGCGCCGCTGCCGATTAGGGAGCGCTGATACTAGGGCCTACCGTTTCTCCTCTGCAAGCTACACCTCCGGCGCCGCCGCTAACCGAAAGAGTTATCTACTATTACCGGCATAACCGCATGACCTTTGTATAATGCCTGCTGATAATACAAGGGTCTCAATTATTATGTGCTTGACATGCGGCATTATATGTATAATTATGTGTTATAGGCTAAAATCGCTTAATGCCGGAGGCAGCATGGGTAATCCTCAGTTATCGCAGTTGCTCGAAGAAGAGCGGGTAAAACTGGAGCAAAAACTGACCGGGCTTCGCCAAAATATCGTTGAATTGGAACGTAAAGAGGCCAACCTTCTTTCTCAACTACGCAATGTGCGAGGATTGTTGGGACTTCCCGACCCCCCTGCTGAACTCCCAGACGACGACGCTGTGCCGGAAGGCCCTAGTTTTCATCCTGACGGCAACCGCGACATCTGTAACATTGCTGCGGAAATTCTACGGGAGCAGGATAAGAAGCCGATGTATTATAAAGACTTGGCAATAGAAGTCGGCAAACGAGGCGGCATTATCCGCGGGGCCACGCCCGAGGCAACCCTGGTTTCCCGGATGACCCGAGACCGCCGTTTCATACGACCGCATCGGAAAGGACACTACGCCTTGCGGGAGGATTATCCGGAGAGCCCCAACGTGGGCGCCCGCCGGAACCCCCGTATTAGGAGTTAACGCCGATGCCGCGCCGATCTATACCAATGGCTATCGTCTATGATTTTGATGGCACCCTGGCTCCCGGCAATGTCCAGGAACGTCAATTTATCCCCGAAATCGGAATGAACCCCCAGGATTTCTGGGCGGAGGTTAACCGCATCGCCAGGGACCAGCAAGCCGATAGCGTCCTGATTTATATGTATCTTATGCTGAAAAAAGCTAAGGAGTCTAGCATCGCAGTGCGACTAGAAGACTTCAAACCCCGAGGGAAGGATATTGAGTTTTTTGAGGGCGTTACCGACTGGTTTGACCGGATTAATGAATACGGAAAGCAACGGGGCGTTGCTGTCAAGCATTACATCATTTCGTCCGGCAATGCCGAAATTATCGAAGGCTGCTCCATTGAATCCAATTTTGAGAGAATATACGCCTCCAGGTTTCTCTTCGACGAAAATGGCGTCGCAGTTTGGCCTTCCCAAGCGGTCAACTATACTACCAAGACCCAGTACCTCTTCCGCATCAACAAGGGGGCTTATGACCTGAGCAGTGACCGCGAGATAAACCAATTCATTGAACCGAAACAGCGCCCAATGCCCTTCGAGAACCTGGTCTATATCGGCGACGGTTCCACCGATGTCCCTTGTTTCCGGCTGGTGAAAGAGCAGGGTGGACGGGCTATAGCAGTCTTCCCGCCGAATACCAAGGGGGCCAAGGAAAAGGCGGAGCAGTTCCGCACGGACGGGCGAGTTCACCACGTAGTCCCGGCTAAATACGGAGAATCCAGCGATCTGGATCAAGTGGTTAAGTCGTATGTCCGGCTCTTGGCGGAGCGCAATACGCTGTCCAAATTTTAACCGGCAACATCAGTAAACCGCCTTGTCCGGCCCGCTCGTAGTCGCTCCCTAGTTGTCCCTGTCGGCGTTCCCGTCGGCGCTGGAACGATAAAACGATAAGCGGAAGCTGCGGAGAGGACGGAATTAGCGGAAGGGGTGAGTATGACCCTACTATTCGGCAAAGGCAAAGTCTTTATCGGCGTAATTCACCTGCCGCCACTACCCGGCGCGCCCCGCTGGAGCGGCGATATGGACGCGGTGCTGGAGCAGGCGGAACGGGAAGCTCTGACCCTGGAACTGGGTGGGGCCAACGGCATCATCGTGGAAAACTTCGGCGATGCGCCCTTCCGCATTGGCCGAGTGGAGCCGGAAACGGTGGCGGCGATGACCCGGGCCGTTGACCGGGTAGTCCAAACCATTCCCGCTTTGCCGGTGGGAGTGAATATGCTGCGTAGCGACGCTATTTCCGCCTTGGCCGTGGCGGTTGCCGCCGGGGCCCGCTTTATCCGGGTCAATGTCCACTACGGCACGATGGTCGCCGATGAGGGGGTGGTAACCGGCGAAGCCTTTGAGACGCTGCGCCGCCGCCGCTCCCTGGGAGCCGACAAAGACGTAATAATCCTGGCCGATGTGTTGGTCAAGCACGCCGTACCGCTGGGAGCCCCGGACTTGGGATTAACTGCCCGGGAGACGGCCTACCGCGGCTTGGCCGATGGCTTGATCGTAACCGGCCCGGTTACCGGCCTTCCTGCCGAGGGGGACGATGTGATGACGGTGCGCCGGGCCGTTCCCGACCGGTTGCTGCTGGTCGGCAGCGGGGTGGACGCCGGCAACGCCGCCCAATTCCTAACCCACGCCGACGGCGCCCTAGTAGGCACTAGCCTGAAAGAGAACGGCGTAATCACCAATTTTATCGACCTGGAGCGGGTCAAGGCGACGGCGGCGGCGTTCCGGGAGGCGGGTTAGAGGCCTCCAAGGGTGGACCAGGAAGGATATGGTAAGAAACCCCAGTTAAAAACCCGTCCAAGCCCGCCACGCCCTTTCAATGCCTATAACCGCGCCCATCCCAAGCGCCCGGCGCAATTGTCGCCGCCGGGACGCCCGCCTTTAATCGGCGGTGGCCGCTACTTGGGCCTGGGTTTGGGCCTGGGACTTGAACTGAGGCATTACCTCTTTGCCAAACCACTCCAGCTGTTCCAGAATTACTCGCTGCGGAGTGCCGACGACGGAGCCGACGTTTATCTCGGTTAGTCCCGGGTAGCGTTCCTGAAGGGCGTTAATCTTTTCCGCCACCAGTTCCGGCGGGCCGCACAGCCAAGAACCGGCGCGCACCCCGTCCCGGATAGAAGGCAGACCGGCATGGCGCGCCCGAGCCGGGTCGCCCAAAGCCCCAATCTGTTCCTCGCTCAGCCCCCGGACAAACCCCAACGGCCCGAACATCTTCATATTCTCTTCCGCAAACAAGGTCGCCTCGGCGATGGCCTGTTCCTCGGTATCGGCCAGTTGGAGGGACAAGCCGATGATTAAGTCGCCGCCCAACTCGGTTTCCTTGCCGGAACGAGCCAGCGTCTCCCGCCAGGCTTGCACCACCCCGTCAGTAGCCCCTCCGGCGGCAGCGCCCCCGCCAATCATTCCCTTGATGCCGTACTTGACCATGAAATCCATCGCCCGCTGGCTGGCGCTGACCAGGGGCTGGTAACACTCCACCGGCAGATAGCGGGGCCGCGGCACCAAGGTTATCTCCTTCAGGTCATAGCCCCGGTAAGGCGTCTCCGGCGGGATGGTGTAGCGTTTGCCCCGGTGGGAAAAGGAGCGATTGTTAAAGGCTTTGAACATCACCTCCACCTGCTCCTCGAACAGTTCCCGGTTGGCCTCCTGGTCAATAATCGGGGCGTCGAAAGTTTCCACCTCCCGGCTGTGGTAGCCGCGCCCCACGCCGAAAACCACCCGGCCATCGGTAAGAATGTCGGCAGTAGCATAGTCCTCGGCCAGTCGCAAGGGGTTCCACATCGGGGCGATGTTGAACCCGCAGCCGATTTTCAGCGTGTTGGTCAGGTGGGCCAAGTGAACGCCGAAAAGCAGCAGGTTAGGGATGCACTCGTACCCCTCTCGCTGGAAATGATGCTCGGCCATCCAGAAAGTTTCATAATCCAGCCGGTCCATCACGGCGGCGATGGCCTCGGCCTTGTCAAAGACGGAAGCCAAATGCTCATCGGGTAGCCAGCGGTCGTTAACCGGGGTTGCGTCCAACCCGATGTCGTCGAAGTCCACATGCCCGGCGAACAGGCTGCCAAACTTGGTAATCATCCGACCCCTCCGCGAGTACGAATAGAATAAAAGTGGAGGTTCCCCTACCCGGCCTATCATACAAAATAACGGCGGCTTAAGCTATGGCGCCTCCCGTTCCCCTTTCGCCGGAACGGCGCCGGGGGAAGGACGGCAGTGGGCGGGAACGACCCAGCCGCTGAAAGATGCGTCCGGTCAGGTCATCGAAGGACGGCGGTGGGCGGGAACGACCCAATGCCTCCGCCAGCTGTCGTAACCGGCGACTGGTCTTAATCGGTATTCTTGGTTGACCGGGGAGGCTGGGCTGACCGGACTTGAACGAGGACTAATCGCCGCATATCGGCTGGACTTAAGCTGCTTGAAAGTATTCCGCCAAGGCTATTACCATACTGCCCATGTGGGGATGCTCCGGTTCCACATCCACCGCAATGCCGGCCTCCCGTAGTCGCCGGCTGCACACCGGCCCTACCGAAGCTACCACCACCCCAGGGGACCCATCACGCTCGTCCGCTGCGCCTTTTTTCGTTGCGCCCGAGCTTTTGCCCAAGCTGGCGCGCAAAGCGGCCTCCTTGCCGGCCCGGGCGGCGATGGTCAACAGGTTGCCTACCTGGGGTTGGCTAGTGAAAGCGATGGCGTCAATCTTGCCTTGGGCCAGGTCGTCAATCATTGCCAGCGCCGGCGTTTCGTCCTCGGGCAATCCCCAAGCGTAGAGAGTAACCTCCCGCACCTCGGCCCCTCTCTCCCGCAGGCGCTGTATCAGGGGCCGGTTGGGGCCTCCGTAGTGCTGCACCGCCACCGTTTTACCGGACAAGTCCCATTCGGCCAGGGAGTTAACCAGGTCGGCGGTAGTGAAAGGTTCCGGAGGCATCAGATCAATATGAATTTTGCGCTGCCGCAGCGCCCGGGCCGGCTTGGGACTGCGGGCGATGACGGTCAGGCTATCCAGAGAGCGGATGAACTCGGCATCCCGTCCCATAACGGCGGCGGCGGCTATCAGGGCTTGAGCGCCCACGCCGGTAAGCAGGATCACGACGTCAATCCGACCGGCGCAGGTATCCAGAATTAGCTGCTGTACCTCCGGGCTGTCCTTGAGATACACCTCCTGCAGTACCGGCGCCGGGCAGGGAACGCCGCCGTGCCGCCGGATTAGGGAAGCCATTTCCGCGGTCATGCGGGCTTCCACAAAGGCGATGGTCTTGCCGTCTAAAGAGGCCAAAGAGTTCGTTCCTTGAGCTAGGCGTTATCGATATATAGATAATCGGTAGATAGATGGTAGTTGCTCCGGTATTGCTCCCGCATACCGGCCCGCTTCCCTGGAAAGGGCCGTAGGGAAGGGCCGTAGGGAAGGGCCGGGCCAATCCTCTAAACGGCGCACTCGCCCTCGCCCCGTTCCAGCACGTAGGCGTTGGTGCGCTCCCAGTCAACATACAGGTCGCCGCCGACCTCGCCGCTGCTAGCGGACTGCTGCGCGGCGGCGGCCACGGCGGTCAACTCCGCTACGCCCACCCGATCCAGGAAGCCGTTGAAACTCTCGCCTACCTGTCGATTATCTTGGTAGTAAGTGACAATTTCGCGGATTAAGCCAGGCGCCAGCTTGGCTGGAACCTTGACCTTGGGGATGCGGCTTCCGATGCGGGAATCCTCCACCCGGTTGTCGCCGTAGTTGCCGCCCAAGAACAACTCATAGGCTGGAACCTGGCTTCCGTCCGGCCCCTTGATGGCGGCTCCATGAAAGCCGATATTGGCGATATGGTGCAGGCCGCAGCCGTTGGGGCAACCGCTCATCTTGATGCGTATCTTCTGCGCTCCCTCGTCATTGCGCAGGCCGTCCCAGGAGTTTAATTCCTCCCGAACGGCCTTGGCCAAGCCCATGGATGAGGTGATTCCCAGCTTGCAGCTATCGGTGCCGGGGCAAGACACCACGTTGGTAATGGTGTGAGCGCCCGGCTCGTTCAAGTCAATTGCGCCCAGGGCCTCCCACACCTGATGCAACGAAGCTTCCGGCGCCCAGCGCAGCGCCAGGTTCTGCTCTTGGGTGGCGTGAGCCCGGCCGCCGGTGTAGCGGCGTACGATGTCGGCCAAACCCCGGAACTGGACCGGGGTAAGGTCGCCCATGACCGGCTTAACGTAAACCACGTGGTAGCCCGCCTGTTTCTGGGCAACGACATTGGTTTCCCGCCAGTAGTTATACTCCTCGCCGCCGTTGTGTCCGTTGGCGGAAATACCAGGAGAGACCACGGGAAGTTCCGGCGGCGTTTCCCGATATACTTCCTCGGCGACCATCAAAGGCTGGGGGTCAATGGGGCCAATCTGGGCCAGTTCCGCTTCCACCAAGTGGCGAAACTCCTCCAGACCAATGCGGTCAATCAGCACCTTGAGCCGGGCCATCATCCGGTTCTTGCGGAGGGACACCGCCTGCTCAAAGACGGTCCAGACGGCCAGAGCCAAGCGCAGGTAATCCGCTTCGGGCAAGAACTCGTACAGCGGCTTGGCTAAGCGGGGCATAATGGAGGTGCCGCCGCCCACGAAAACCTTGAAGCCGCGCTGTAGTTCGCCATCCACTTCTTTAAGCTGAGCTACGTAGGTCAAATCCTGAATGGCGGCGGCCACGGTATCGCGGCAGTCAATGCCGGTAAAGGCGGTCTTGAACTTGCGCGGAAATGCCTGAGTGATAGGGTGACGCACACCGAACCGGACGTAGGCGGTCAGGTAGGGCGTAGGGTCGAAGATTTCGTCGGCGTCCACGCCGGCGGTGGGCGACCCCACCACGTTGCGGACGGTGTTGCCGCAGGCTTCCCGGCTGGTCAGGCCCGCCGTGCCCAGCCGCCGCAACGCTTCGGGACAGCGGGTTAGGGGTATATGGTGAAACTGGACGTTTTGCCGGGTAGTGATGTGGCCTTTGCCCAGAGGAGCGTAGGCCTCGGCCACCTCGCCCAAGGCATCCAGGGCGTCGGCAGTGAGGATGCCGCCAGGGATTTTCACCCGAATCATCTGCACATCGGCCTGCCGTTGACCGTACACCCCTTGCCGAAGACGGAAGGGAGTAAACTCAGCATTTTCCTGCTCGCCGGCCTGGAAGCGGGCCGATTCCGCTTCGAATCGCTGAACCTCGTCCTCCATAAAGGGGATGATTCCGGGAGCGGACGGGGCCAGTTTCATACTCTCGCGGTGAATATCTTCCTGAGCTGGCGCCTGGGGGCGGTCTATTTTACTGGTCAACGAGACCTCCTTCAGATTTCCGGTAGATTTCGGACGATTTATCCCAGTTTGGGACGGGCCGGTTATAACCAATCTGCGCCTCTTGTGGCCCGGAATTGGGGCAAAACAAAACCCACCAAGCATTACGGCCTTGGTGGGTGCAGGGTGTCCGCCGGACACAAGACCTACCCGCCCCCTATGTAGGCGGACAAGTACAGCGGCAACGGACGTTAATAACTATCATTAGAAATCAGTCTAGCCTCAATTTCCGACCGTGTCAACACTTCTGATAATAGAGGGCGGTTTTCATTTTAAGACGTGATGTTGGGGGCCTAGAGTAACTTGCAGCGGCTTCCGATGTCGGAAGCCGCTTCTTTAGTTCCACATCAGTTGAAGCGGCCCGGCCCTACCCCGTTACCTGCGCCAACCCCAGGTAGATCCCCTGGGGGTCTTTCAGGAAGGCGAAGCGGACGGTATCCACCTCCGTTACTGGCACGACCACCTCGGCGCCCAGGCTTTGCGCCTTTTCCAGGCTGGCGGCGCAGTCTTCAACCTGGAAATATACCGACCAGTTAGGCGGCGCTTCGCCCCATTCGGGCCTGATTTGCATCATGCCTCCCACCGGATTATCCCCGGTCTTGAACTCGGTATAATCCCCGCTCTCCGGCCCCATGGAACTCGTGGCGGAAGTCCAGCCAAAAACGTTGGCGTAGAACCCGGCGGCGGCCCCGGTGTCATTGGTGTAAAGCTCGTTCCAGCCCAGGGCGCCCGGCTCGTTGATTACCTGGGCGCCGATATGCTCTTTGGGTTGCCACAGGCCGAAGGCCGCGCCGGTAGCGTCCTGCGCCATCGCCATGCGCCCGGCCTCAAAGACATCCGCCGGCTCCATCAATACCGTGCCGCCGGCCGCAGCGACCTTTTCGGCGCCGGCATCCGCGCTCTCCACGGATATGTAGCTGGTCCAATGGGGCGGAATGCCCTGCTCCAGCATCCCGTCATCCATCTGATACAGGCCGCAAACGTTCTTGTCGTCCTTCTGCATCATCGAATAGACCATATCCGTGCCTTCTATCGGGTTGTCTATATAGGTCCAGCCCAGCAGTTGGGAGTAAAAATGCTTGGAACCAGCGGCGTCGGCGGTGGCTAGGTCGACCCAGCAAAAGGTTCCAGGATTATAGCTGCTTACCTCTGACATAGCTTAAAACAACTCCTGTAAAAAATTGGAACGTCTGTGCTTATGATACCGTCGCCCGGCCCTCCGGTCAATCGGGAAGTGTCAGTAAAAGGACTCCGGTCGGTAAAAAGCGAAAATAACGGGCTGGTTATTCGGGATGGGGCATATCGGGTTTGCCTGCCCGGGCGGTTGGCCCAGCGGCAACCGGAGCAACGACGCAATTATAAAAGGCTGAGGCTGAGCGTTGCCTGGAGGAAGGACTACCGGATTTCCGGAAATCCGGTAGCTGACTCGTTCGGCGCTGCGTCCCCAATACCGACATTTCCGGCGGCTTAACCGAACCGCCCGGTGATATAGGCCTCGGTTCGCTCATCCCCAGGAGTGGTGAATATCTGCCGGGTCTCGCCATATTCTATCAGCTCGCTAACCTTGTCTTCTCGTCCCATAAGGAAGGCGGTAAAGTCGGAAACCCGGGCCGCCTGCTGCATATTGTGAGTTACGATTACTATCGAGTATTCCCTGGAAAGCTCCCGCATCAGTTCCTCGATCGCCAGGGTAGAAATGGGGTCGAGGGCGGAGCAAGGCTCGTCCATCAGGATTACCTGCGGCTCCACGGCCAGGGCGCGGGCGATGCAGAGGCGTTGCTGCTGGCCGCCGGACAAAGACAAGGCGCTCTCCTTGAGCCGGTCTTTAACCTCGTCCCACAGGGCGGCGCGGCGGATGGATTGTTCCACCAAGCCGGGGAGGTCGCCCTTGAACCCGTTGACCCGCGGGCCAAAGGCCACGTTGTCGTAGATGGACTTGGGGAAGGGATTGGGCCGCTGGAAAACCATGCCAATCTGGTAACGAATCTCCGTCGGGTCCACCCCGGCAGCGTAAATATCCTGGCCGTCAAACAGCACCTGACCCGACATACGAAAGCTGGGAATCAGGTCGTTCATCCGGTTGAAGCAACGCAACAGGGTACTTTTCCCCGAACCGGAAGGGCCGATGATAGAGGTTATCTTATGGGTTTCCAAATCCAAAGTAACACCGCTGATTACCCGGACCGAGCCGTAGTAAACGCTCAAGTCGGCGGTACGTAGCACCGGCGCAGTTTCTACCAACAGACTAACCCTCCAATCGGTTCTGGAACTTGTTGCGCAACAGAACCGCCACGGCGTTCATCGAAAGCAGCAATACCAACAGCACGATGATTCCGGCGGCGGCGGCCTGGTGAAACCCCTCCTGAGGGCGGGATACCCAGTTGAATATCTGGATGGGCAGCACGGTAAAGCGGCTCAGCGGGCTATCCGGGGCGAAAGGCACAAAGGTCAAGGCGCCCATTACAATCAGCGGCGCCGTTTCGCCGATGGCCCGGCTTACCGCCAGAATTACCCCGGTAAGGATGCCGGGGAAGGCTTGGGGCAACACCAAGTTCCAGATGGCCTGCCAGCGGGTAGCGCCCAGGGCGTATCCGCCTTCCCGGATGGAAGAGGGCACTGCCCGAATCGCCTCTTCCGACGCGATGATGACAATGGGTAGCGCCAGCAGGGCCAGGGTAAGCCCGCCGGCAATCACGCTCTTGCCTAAGGCCAGATAGCGCACAAAAATTTCCAGCCCCAGAATGCCGTAAACGATGGAAGGCACTCCGGCCAGGTTGGAGATGTTTATCTGGATTATCCGGGCGAACCAGTTGCGGGCGGCGTATTCCTCCAGGTAGATGGCGGCGCCGACGCCAAAGATGAAGGCCAGCGCGCCGGCCAGGGTTACCACATAGATGCTGCCCAGCAATGCCGCCTGAATGCCGGCCTGCTCCGGGTGGCGGGAGGGGAAGCTGGTAATGAAAGACCAGTTAACCCGCATAATTCCTTCGGAGGCGATGTTTAAGAGCAACGCCCCCAGCATCGACAGGGCGATGAGGATGGCGAGCAGGCACAGGGCATGGAAAATATGCCCTTCTAACTTACGTCGGTTCATCCGCCGCCGGAACTCGCCCTGGCTGATAACCGCCATTACTCGTACACCTCCCGGAACCGGCGGACAATGAACTGGCTAAACAAGTTCATTGCCAGGGTGATTACAAAAAGGCTCAAGCCCACGGCGAAAATCGTCTTGAACGCCAGGGTGCCGGTGGGAGTGTCGCCCAAACTGACCTGCACGATGTAGGCGGTCATCGTTTCGATTGGCACGAAGGGGTTGAGGGTAAAGTTGGGGTTCTGTCCGGCGGCCACCGTAACAATCATGGTCTCGCCAATGGCCCGGGACATCGACAGGATGAAGGCGGCAACGATGCCCGACAGGGCCGCCGGAATTACCACCCGCGTGGATACCTCCAGCTTGGTGCTGCCCAAGGCGTAGGCGCCTTCTCGCAAGGAGCGGGGCGCCGACCGCATGGCGTCCTCGCTCAAGCTGGAAACCATCGGCAGAATCATTATACCCATAACGATGGAGGCGCTAAGGCCGTTAAAGACGGATATTTCCACGAAGGAGACCTGGTCGGCGATGCTGCGCAGGATGGGAGTTACGAAGAGCAGGGCGAAATAGCCGTAAACCACCGTCGGAACCCCCGCCAGCACTTCCAAAATCGGCTTCAGAATCCGCCGCAGCCGGTCCGGCGCGTACTCGCTCAGGTAGATGGCGCTGAGCAACCCCAAGGGCAAGGCCACAAACATTGCGCCGACGGAGGTTAGCAGGGTGCCGGTAACCAGAGGCAATATGCCGAAGCGCTTGGAGGCAAACAGGGGCGTCCATTTCGTGCCGGTCAAGAACTCGAAGATGGAAACTTCCTGGAAGAAAAGGGCTGCCTCAAATATCAGGACGGAAACGATGCCGATGGTGGTGAAGATAGATACGATGCTGCAAAGAAAGAGGACGGTCTTAATTATCCGTTCCGGCAGGTACTTATTCCATTTAGGGGATATGCTAAACCAGGATTTTGCGACGGCGACGACGCGGTTAAGGGTATTTTCGGGTCTGACCAAGGCAACTCACCCCTTTAGTGTAAAGCCCATGTCCTACCACGCCGGCGCGGCGGTTTCTCAATTGAGAGTTGCCAATCAAAGTCCAGGTCGGGAATTGCGGAAAACCGGGCAACAGAATAATGCAGCCCTCCCGAATTAACAATCTCTTTTCTACTAGCAAGAGTTTAACATTTGGTTTAATTTTCGTTAAATTCTTGTTTACCGGTGTTTACTAGTGGAAGTTGCGACCCGCGCCAACGCCGCAAACAATCAATAACACGCAAACAATCAACAACAAAAGAGAACCTATAGAAGCCCAAAAGGCTCCAGCGGCGCTATAATTTCGGCACCTTCACCCAACAGGAGCGGGCTGTGCGCCGAAAACTTACCTTGAGCGTGGTGGACCAGTCGCCGGTGCGGGCCGGTGAAACTGCCGCCGATGCGCTGCGGGATACGATCCAACTGGCGGTGGCGGTAGAAGAATTGGGCTATTACCGCTATTGGCTGGCCGAACACCACAACTTGCCCAACTTTGCCGGCACCAGCCCGGAGGTGTTGGCGGGCCAAGTGGCCGCCCGTACCCGCGCCATCCGGGTGGGCAGCGGCGGCGTGATGCTGTCCCACTACAGCGCCCTGAAGGTGGCGGAAAACTTTCGGATGCTGGATTCGCTCTACCCCGGACGCATCGACCTGGGCGTGGGCCGCGCGCCGGGCAGCGACCAGCTTACCGCGGCGGCGCTGGCCTATCCCGGCAGCGCCACAGACATTCAGCACTACCCCCGGCAGGTGGTAGATTTGCTGGGCTACCTCAACGGCGGGCTGGAGCCGGAACATCCCTTTGCCGCGGTGCAGGCCGGGCCGGGAGAGACGGAAACGACCCCGGAGGTGTGGCTGCTAGGTTCCCGCTACGAAAGCGCCTACATGGCCGCCCGCCTGGGACTGCCCTTTGCCTATGCCCATTTTTTCGGCCTGGGCGTAGCGGAAGGCCCGCAGATTGTGGCGGGCTACCGTAAGCAGTTTGAGCCGTCAAAAACCCTGGCCGAACCTAAAGTTAATGTCGGAGTGCAGGCGCTCTGCGCCGAAACTGAAGAAGACGCCCGGCGGATCGCCGCCAGCCGCAATCTCGCTCGCCTCTACTCCGTAACCAACCGAGCCAAAGGGATACCGTCCGGGGAAGAGGCGTTGGGCTACAACTACCAGCTCAACGAACTGGCCTTTGTCCGCCAATATAGCCAGGTCTGCGTGGACGGCAACCCCCAACAGGTCCGGGAGGGGCTGGAACATCTAGCGGAGCTTTACCAGACCGACGACCTGAGCGTCGTAACCATCTGCCACGACTACGCCGACCGGCTGCGCTCCTACGAACTGGTGGCGGAGGCTTGCGGGTTGACCGGGAATGTTGGCGGGGCAAGCGGTGCGGTTTAGGCGGCCGGCCGGAGCCGGACCAAGGCATCAGAAACGTCCGGCGCTTCCAGGCGTACTAGATTTCGGGAATAGTTCAGTTAGCCCGCGCAACGGTTAAGGAAGTCCCGGCCCAGCCGGGAGGGTATGCCCTGCATTGTCGAGACCGGGGTCATTTCGCAGATTGTGGACGTCTAACTAGTAGAATCTACGTTCGCCAGCGCTTTCCGTGAACCTAAGCCAAGCCGGTTCGATGTAGTATCCAATACTGCCGCCAATCCCCCTTGAAGGCCGTAAAGAACCTTCATTCAGATTTAGGCAACCAATCCCCAGTCGGTTAATGTCCCGGGGATGCAGCGAGATGTTGTCTGAGCCGGTATCAATCAAGAAGTCAACCGAACTGGTTACGCCGAGCCGGGGAAATCAATGAATGCCTGCGCCTAAGGCGCCAAGTAGCGCCTCCGATTGACCGGAAGCGGCCGGCAATGGTCATTTGTTAAACCATCCGGGTATCCGGTGGGACGGATTGGGTTCCAGCAGCTCAATCGCCCTATTTCCCCGGCGAATGCCCTGCCATCCCAAGTTTCGCCCCTCCCTTTAGGACTTGCGAAAGTAGGTACTACTTGCTCCTGTTAAATCGCTGCCCATCGGTCGGGGTATGGTTTCGGCAACTCTTTATAGTTGCCGTCAATAAACTTGACATCTCTGGCGCGCTCGCCCCATCGCTTTTGCAGGCCCTCATCGTCGGTTATCCCAGGACGGCTATCCGCTATACGGAAGAAGGGGTTGTAATCCGCCATTTTTCTCATCTTCCCGGCTACCTCGGGCCTAATTTTACCGGATAAGGCTTACTTAATTAAACCTTGTCTTATCCCGCAAAAGCGTTTATAACCCGTTGGTAGGAGGCTTTGGCATCGGCCACGGTGAAGGGAGCGACTACCGGCAGTTGCAGGCCCAAAGCGCGCCTTTTTTCGATCTCGGCGCGGCATTCTTCCGGGCGGCCGATTATAGCTACCTGGTTCTGCATTTCCCGACTGATGGCGCCGGCGGCCGCTGGGAGGTCGCCCTGTTGCATCGCCCGTTCCGCCGCCGCCATCTCCCCGGCAAAGCCCATGTTCCGGAAAAAGCTGCGGTAGAAGGTGTTGCCGGCATAGCGAGCAATCTGCCGCTGCAGAGTAGCGCGCGCCTCGGTTAGGTCAGCTTCGTCCTCGGCCACCGCTACCCGCACATAGCCGGCGATGTCGATTTCCGCAAGGTTTCTGCCGGCTTTCTCAGCGCCTCGCCGCAAACATTGAATGGCTGGTTCCAGATAGGCGACGGCAGTCCAGTTAAGCAGCGCTCCATCGGCCAGTTCTCCGGCCAGTTCCAGCATCTGCGGTCCCAAGGCAGCGCTGTAAACCGGCGTCGGTTCCGCCGGCGCCGCCCCGCCCAGGTTAGCGTTGTCCAGGTTGAAAACGCGCCCGGCATAGGTTACCTGCTCCCCCCGGAGCAGGCGGCGAATGATGGTGATGGTCTCCCGCATCCGGGTCAAGGGCCGGCGGAAAGAGACGCCGTGGTTCCCTACTACCGAAGGTTGATGCCCCACGCCCAAGCCCAGGACAAACCTCCCGGCGGACAGTGCGCTCAGCCCGGCAGCGGACATTGCGGTCAACGTAGGAGTGCGGTGGTAGATGGGCAGAATGCCGGTAGCCAGCTTGACTCGCTCGGTGCGAGCAGCCAAAAAAGCAAGCTGGCTCAGGGAGTCGCGGCCTGAACCTTCGGGAACCCAAACCGTTTCGTAACCCCGACTTTCGGCGAGAGTCGCCAACTCCTGAAAGTCCTCGGGGGGCAGTTGCGGGTCGTTCTCCAGGCGGACGGCGATGCGGGGCATAGCGCTTCTCCCGGAAATTACCGTTATCAGCTATCCATTGGCGACGGGTAACTCCCGATTTCTAGTTTGAGTTTGAGATTGTAATCGCCCCAGCTTAAACCCCCATTTGCCGGGCCAAGTCAACGAAGTCGGCGGCTACCACGTCAAAAGACGGGTCGGGGGTAGGGTCGGGCGTAACGTCGGGGCCGTGTTCCATCGGGCGCGGCACGAACCCCGCCTTTAGCCCCACCCTTTGCGCCGCCAGCAAGTCCCCTTGGTGGGCCGCCGTCATCATCACTTGCTCCGGGCGCAAGCCCAGCAGGTCAACGGCGGTCAGGTAGCTTTCCGGGTCGGGCTTGTAGTGGCGGGCTACCTCGGCCCCCAGGATGCAGTCCCAGGGCAAGCCCCCGTTCTTTGCCATATTGGTCATCAGCGCAATGTTGCCGTTAGACATCGGGGCGATGATGTAGCGACTCTTGAGCCGATACAGGCCGGGAACCGCGTCGGCCCAAGGGCGGAGGCGATGCCAGAAGAGGTTGACCTCGCCCTTCTCGGCCTCGGTCAGCCCGTCAATCTCAAATTCGACCAGCGTCTCTTCCAGGGACATCCGGTGCAGGGCGTCCAGATTAGTCCAAGGCAATTCGCCGGTGCGGACTTTGTCCATAAAGGGACGATATTTGCCCCGCCAGGCGTTGGCGAAGGCGGCCCAATCCCGGTCAATGCTCCGAACTTGGCCGAAGGCGGCGCATTGCTCGATAATGCTGCTGCGCCAGTCCACCACGGTGCCGAAAACGTCAAAAATTAGAGCCTTAACTTCCAGCGCCGGCATGCTTCCCTCCTTTGACCTGATGCCTAATGTAGGGGCCTGATGGGGGAATAAATCTGCGTCCCTGGGCGAAGGCGGCTAATAAATCTCCCGGGCAATTCAACCCGGAGACGCAGAACTCCCGGAGCGGCGCGCGGGTTAAGCCAGTTGACTCACCGCTTCCCGCACTGCGTCATAATCCGGCTCGTTGGCCGGGGAGGGAGCCACCCAGCGGTAACGGATGATGCCAGCGGCGTCCACAACCACCACGGCCCGGTTGGCCGCCACGTAGCCTTCCATCCCGGCCAGGTTGGGCAAGGCCACCGCATAGGCGTTGACCGCCTCCCGGTTAAAGTCGCTGAGGAAGGGGTAGTTGACGTTGTTGTCGTCGGCCCATTTCTTCTGCGCAAAAGGGGCGTCAACGGTGATGCCCACCACTTGGGCGTTCATCGAGTTAAACTGGTCCACCTGGTCGCGCAAGGCGCAAGCCTCGGTGGTGCAAACGCCGGTAAAGGCGCCTGGAAAGAAGGCCAGCACCACGTTTTTGCCCTGAAACTCGCTCAAACTCCGCTGCTGCCGGTCGGTATCGTAAAGGGTAAAGTCCGGGGCGGCTTGCCCAACTTCCGCTGTCATAATTCGGCCTCCTAAAAATTGATTGACGCTTGCCTCCCGACACCGCCTGACCAGGCAAAGGCGAAAGGCAAAAGGCGACATCTAATATCCCAACCCGGTTATCTTACCATAGAGAAAGGGCCGGCGGTAATCGCCCAGCAAGTGGGCCAAGACAATTGCCAAGCCAGACAGGGGCGCCTCGTCATTCCGGCCGGCGCCGGCTGGAATCCAGATAACGTATAGTCGAATTGCCCCGACTAATCTCCTCTTCCGCTCTCCAATGGCAACGCCCTTTCTCCCAACTCCCAAATAACTTCGGCCTAAACAGTCCGAACCGCTTGCCTAGAGGCGGGTTAGACATTAAGATACACGTATGGGGACTCCGGGTATAACCCGTCGCTTTTATGGCTTTACGGCGCCGGTCAAGGCCCGGATTTTAACGGGAACAACGACTTTAAGGTTAATTTTTTGGTGGGGTGTTACCGATGAAAGCAGCCAGACTGGTGGGTCCAAAGCAGTTCGATTTCGTGGATTTGGATCTGCCCCAGGCCGGCGATGGCGAGTGCCTAATAAAGCTGGAACGGGTTTCGGTTTGCGGCAGCGACATCCGTCACGGCTACGGGCCGATTGAACCGGAAGAAAACTACCCGATGGCCCCGGGCCGTCCTTGCCATGAGTTGGCCGGCGTCATCGTGGAGAGCCGTACCGACGCTTATCACGAGGGGCAGCGGGTCATCGTGATTCCCCAGCGGGGCGCCGGCGGCCTGCTGGAATATCTGGTCTCTAATCCTGACCGGATGGTTTTGCTGCCGGATGAGGGGCCGCTGGAAGAGTGGGTTATGTGCCAGCCCCCGGGAACCGTCCTCTACTCCTGCAAACGGATGGACACCCTGCTGCAAAAGAATGTGCTGGTGCTGGGCCAGGGCAGTATCGGCCTCAGCTTTACTATGCTAACCTCCCGGATGGGAGCGCGGAACGTCATCGCCGTCGACCCGCTGGACTACCGCCTGGAAAAAGCCCGCGATATGGGAGCCACCCATATCATTAACCCAGACCAGGACGACCTGACCGATGCGGTGCAGGAAATTACTCGCGGCGTCGGCCCCGACATCGTGGTGGAGGCCGCCGGCTACCCGGATACTTTCACTATGGCCTTCCGTCAGGTGAAGCGATTCGGCACCGTCATCCTCTTTGGCATCCAGAGCGACGACATTGTGCCGGTCGAGCATAACCTGCTGATGGAAAAGCAGCCCACGATTATCCCCACTACCGGCGCCCGCAGCGCCGACCCCATCAGCCAGATTCAGGACTTGGTGAACCTGCGAGAGCGCGGTTGGTGCGAACCGGCCGACCTGATTACTCACCGCCTGCCCTTTTCCCAAGTGCAGACTGCCTACGATATGTACGAGCAGCGACAGGACAACATCATCAAAGTGGTGATGGACATCAACCAGTAGCGCAGTAGCGGATAAGGTCGTCCCAGTTTAGCCGGATAGCAAACGTTCCGCGATTCAGGAGGCGAGTCTGTGGGGCCAGCTTCATCGAACATCAAAATGGTCAAAGAAAACCTGGCCTTGTCCATCGCTTTGTGGGCCGCGGCCCAGCGGGGGGTAATTACCGCCGCCTTCGTACCCGGCAAAACTGAGTTCAAGGCCCTGACCGATGAAATAGTGGAGGTGGAAACGCCTCTGGAGTTGCGGGATAACCGGGAACTGGTGCGCTGCGTCAGTAACCAAATCCGGGGCGCTTTTGCCTTCTCCGCCATCCAAACCTACCGGGCCCTCGAAAACACCTACATCGGTTCGCCCTTGCAAGAAGCCGATCCGGGCCTGAAGGGCGCCCGATGCTCCTTTTACCTGCTGAACAACACCCTGAGCCGGGATCTGCTGGCGCCAACCTGGATTTGCCCCCCGAACTATCGCCACCGCTTCGAAGTTCGGGAGGTGCCTTTTACCCTGGACGCATCGACCCTCGACGGTAAGGAAGTCTTCTGGGACGACTTTGGCGGACTGCAACGTTATATGGCCCTACTCGAGTATTGCAGCAACCGGGTAGAACAGGCGGCTCAATACCCGACGGAGCTTCCACCGGAGCGCGAGCAAGAGGAAACGCCGGAGGTTACTCGGGAGGCCGCCAGCCCCAGGGGCGAGTCGCAGATAGCCGCCGTACCCGACTTCATCTCCGCCCGCTGCGTTGTAGGCGCGGATGCCAAGATAATCGCCAAGGACTTATATCAGGCTTATATCAACTGGTGTTTGGAACAAGGCCGGGCGCCGCTGCCGCAGCGCAGCTTTGGAATGCAGCTCACCGCCCAGGGGTTCCAGCGGCGGCGGCGGGGCAAGGGTCGCCACTGGTGGACCGGCGTAGGCCTGCTTGAGCTTTGACCATCCCGAATTATTTTACCGGCAACTGGGGGGCGGGTTTGCAAACCCGCCCCCCAGTATTTTACTAACCACCATCAGCCGGAACCGGCGTTTATTTGGGGAACTGTTCGCCATCCAACTGGTCCCGGTGGGGAGCGAATTCCAGATTGGAAGCGATATCCCGGGCGCAGCAGCCGAAGTTCCACAGGTCAATTTCGGCGCCAACCGGCCACACCACGTTGATGGATGCGATGGGGAAATGGACGGCGTTTTCTAGAATCCACTTGGCGGTTTCCCGCTGAATCACCATCCGCTTCTCAAAGTCGGGTTCGCTGAACATCGCCTCTACCTGGGCATCCAGGTAGGGATGCTCCATCCCCCGCATAATCAGTCCTTTGCTGGATACGCCCTGGTTATAGGCGTCCAACGGCTCGTCGGCGGGGCTGTTATCGTGGGTGTTATAGCCCTTCCAGGTGCGGTTGACGAAATGGGGCCGGAAGGCGGTCATCGGCATTCGCTGCTGGTTGCAACGGACGTTTATCTCCTCCCACATCACGCATACCGCTTCTCCAACCTTGGGGGTGCCGGGGTAGGAACGCTGGGTCAGCGCCATATCGATAGAGAAGCCGTCGCCGTAGCCGGCGTCAGCGAGCAACTGCCTGGCTCGCTCCGGGTCGTATTCCGGCTTGGTATTGCGCATCTCTTCATCAAAAAACTGCTCATAGCCGGTCCAACGCCAATAAGGGTTATTCGCGTGTCCTTCGCCGTCCAGCACGTTATCCACGATCGATTCCCGGTTAATGGCGATCCGCATAGCCTCGCGCACATCCCGCGCCTGTTTCCACTCGGCCGAAGCGGGGTCGGCGTCGGCGGAAATCCAGGGCAAGCTTACGTCCCGTTCCGGGACGCCCTCCCGGTCGATGTAAAGCTGGCCGTGGAGGGTAATGTGCAGTTCCAAGGCGCCCGCAAAGCGCATAAACTTGACGCCCGGCGCGTCAATCAGGTTGGGAATCGACCCCAAGGAGGTCTGCATTGTGTCCAGTTCGCCGGCCATAAAGTTGGCGATGCGGGTGGACTCTTCCGCAATCTGGAAGTAGTGCAGTTCCTGGAAGTAGGGCGTCTTGTGCCAGTGGTCCGGCACTGCCTCGGAGATGAAACGCTCATTAGTACGAAACTCGACAAACTGCCAAGGGCCGGTGCCAATGCCTTCCAGCGTAGCCTTCTCTTCCCCCACCTCGTCGGCGTAAGCCTTGCTGGCCATTGGGATGAAGTTGTTGGCGCCGAACTGCTGGAACCGCCAGATGAAATCGAAAGCCCGATGGGTGCCGGTGTTAATCTCCACCGTCAGGTCGTCAATGATATTGACGGTAGTTTCCGTTTCTTCCCGTTGGAAAATTCGGCGCATATTAGTTTTGCCGGGGTGTCGCCCCTCGTCCAGCATAATCTGGTTCACCACCCACATCAGGTCATGGACATTGGCGTCGCCATAACCCTTGTGGTAGGGGATGCCTTCCTTCAACTGAAGCCGCCAGGTAGTGCCATCATCCGAGAGGCTCCAGTCTTCCAACAGGTCGTTTTGCAGTTCCCGGCCCGGGCTTATTCGCCAGAGAGCGTCGAAGATGACCGGACTGACGTAGGTGGCCTGGGGTACGGCCATGTTCTTGGGCAAGAACTGGGGCGGCCCCAAGTCTTTGTTGGCAATGCGCAGGATACCGTAAGGGGCATCGTCCACCTGAGCGGTCTCAGGGGTCGCTTTGGCTTGTTTCGGCGCCGTCGTAGGGGTGGGAGAAACGTTCTGCGCCGGGGGAGCGCTGGTCGGCGCAGCGGCCGGGGCGGTCGGCTCGGACTTGGCGGCTGAACCGGAACCGGAGTCGGAAGACGGGGCCGCCGGCTGTTGCTGACTGGCCGGGGCCGCCGGCTCCTCAGAAGCCGTGCCGCAGGCCACGCCAATCAGCAACAGTAGCATAACCACTGGATATATAAAGGTTCTGGGGCGGTCGATACGCATAATTTTCACGATAATTCCTTTCTAAATTAGATTGCCGCGAACCCCTAACTGGAATCTGACCTGACGAATTGCGCCCATAAACGGCGCCCTACTCTCAATGTAACGGCATAGGTCTGTCGAAAGGCGCAAGGAAACTCCAGGCTGGCGCCTTGCCGCCGCATATCCGATAGCATGTTGAGAACATATACTACATACGGCGGGGCTTGTCAATCACCGGAAAGGGAAGGCGCCGTTGCGCCTGGGTCGATAATTACTGATAATTACTATGCCGGGTTGATTTGATTGCAGACGGCGAGGCCAAGCAACGCCAAGCAACGCAACCGGGCTGCCCCGGCATTTCCCTCCCTCCGGGGCTCAGCCCGGCGCCGGTCCCCGATAGCTCAGCCGCGTCATCCCGGTTCCAGGATTTGCTGCGCCTCGCTACGGGCGATGATGCCCGTCCAGTTATATTCCATCGGAACCATCCGCACCCGGCGCCAAACGTCCGACTGGTCATGGTAGTGCGGGCTGGCCGGGCGGCCCGATGCGCCCAACGGGATCGCCCACTGCGAGTTTTCCCAATCGGCCAGGTCGAAGACATAGCGGGCCACCGACAAGCCGCCCACCGTAGCCAGATCCGCCGGGGCATAGGCGCCAGCCAAGGGCGTGTCGCCGTCGCCGGCCATCGGTATAGTCGGCGGGTCCAGCAGCCCGGCCAGCTCCGGGAAGGCCCCGGAAAGGGTATGCCGGGGGCGAGCTTGGTGCAATAGATCCCAACGCCATTGCTCCAAATCGTCGCCCAGCCTCGTCCGCAGCGCCGCCACGCCCTCAGCCAGGGCCGCCGCCAGTAAAGACGGCCAGCTTTCTTCCGCTGGCAGCAGTCGGCGGTCATCCTCCGGAAAGAGGGTAATCAGCAGGCTTCTGACCCGGCCCAGAAAGACGCCGACGCCCCGGTTGGCCGGGTTCCAGACTTCCGCCGTCAGTTCTTCCCCTAAATGGAGCTGGAAAAGGCGGTAAAGCAGGGCATCCCGGAAGGCGCTGTAGATAGTCGGCTCCACCCGGTCGGCGTCCATACCGCCGTCCCAGGCCAGCAGCTTTTCCAGGGCTTGAGCTGCCAGGGGGTCTGCCATAATTAGCTGTTCCCGGTTGGCTTTCAAGTAATCAATATAGGCGAGGGCCGGGATAGAAATGCGCTCGGCGTGAACTTTAGCCATATCCGCTGCCGCCGGCCGCTCCAGGGCCAGCAGCGCTTTGGTTACCCGCTCGGCCCGGAAGCCGGGGGTGAACTCCGTAGAGATATAATACGGGTAGTCGTCGCCCACCGGCTTGTTGTTGGCGGTTACGATGTAGCCCGACTCCGGGTTGACGGAGCGGGGCAATTCTTCGAAAGGGATGTTGCCCGTCCACTCGTGTTCCCCGGTCCAGCCGGGAACCGGCAACCGGGCGTTCTGCATTGAGCGGATAGGGATTTCTCCCCGGCAGAGGTAGCCGATATTGCCGTCCCCATCAGCAAAGACCAAGTTATTGCAGGGGTCAACCCAACCCCGCATCGAGTCGGCCAGCGCATAGCCGTCCCTGGCCCGCAGCATCGCCGGGATAACCTCCGGCCAGGGCTTGGCGCCGTCGGTGGCGGTGTACCGGAAGGCGACGCCCGTCCGCTCGCCAGACCCCGACCCTTCTTTGGGTTCATACGGCCCGGAGATTATCGGCCCATGCTGCGTAACGTACACCGAGAGGTTCACCGGAGCGCCGTCCCGCACCTGGATCGTCTCCTGAAACACCTCGGCCCGCCGCCCCTCGCCCCGGTACCAGTAATACTCCGGGTTATCCTCCTTAAACCGCTCAATATACAAGTCCTGATAGTCGGCGCTGGTGTGGGTGATGCACCAAGCCACCCGGTCGTTGTGGCCGAAGTGGGGAAAGCCGGGAACCCCCGGGAGGGCCAACCCCACCACGTCGAACTCCGGGCAGGCGATATGGCTCGGGTAGTAAACGTTGGGAGTGTCCAGGGCCCGGTGGGAGTCGCCGGCCAAAAGGGGCTTGCCGCTGGCGGTGCGGCTGCCGGCCAGGGCCCAGCTATTGCTGCCGCTGTCAGTTTCCCCCAGGTAATTGAGGGCGGCGGCGCTCTGAGTAAGTTCGGCCAACCCATCATCCACCGAGCCATTGTTCAGCGAAGCGGCATAGGGCGTCCCCGGCGGCAGGATTTGCAGCTCCCCCGGCTGGTAGCCGGGAGCCAGCGCGGCGGCCTTTTCCGGCCCTAACCGCCGCACCAGTTGCGCCCGCCAAACCTTGGACTCGAACACGCCCATCAAGATGTGGCGCACCTTGAAGGCCACCAGTCCGTCCCAGGGCTGCCAAGGTTCCGGGGCCAGGCCGGTAATGGCATACTCGACCGGCAGGGCGCCGGCGGCTTGGGCAGTATCAATGTAAGCGTTGACGCCCCGGGCGTAAGCATCCAGCATCGTGCGCGTGGCTTCGTTGACCGCCTGATAATCGGCCCGGGCGCTGGCCTCCAGCCGGAAGCGGCGCATTAACAAGTCCTGCTCCAGCCCGGCTGACCCTACCGCCTCGGCCCAGCGACCGCTGCCCCGCCGCCGGTCATACTCCATCTGCCACAGCCGGTCTTGGGCGGTAACGAACCCCTGGACAAAAAAGGCGTCCGACCCGTTAGCCGCCCGCACATGAGGAATCCCCCAGGCATCGCGATAAACCTCGGCGACCGCGCTTAACCCCTTCAAGGAAACTGGGCCGTCGGTTTGGGGCAGGGCTTTAGTTAAAGCTTGTTTCAATTCGGCTTGGGTGAGCATTCGGCGCCTCCGGGTTGGTATTGTAATTGCCGCCTTGACGTGAGTTGACTAACAACGAGGTCGGTTGATGGAACGACATCTACATCCGACCGGGTGGGGCATTCGAACAAATTGGTATGAGTCGCAATAAGAAGAAGCCGGCAGTTTCCCTTGTTTCTGACCGCCTTTCGCAGGATGGCGGCGGCTTGGTTGGGGGTTTCTTCTGGCCGCATACCCGTTAGCGAGTTGATCCATTCTCGGTTCAATATCCATATCCATCGAGTCGAATAACGCTTTATTAGGGCGAGTACTCGGCCCAGCCCGACCGCTCTCCGCCATTATAGTTGCGCCCTACCTTCACTGCAATCGGACAACGTCATCCCCCGCCTTGACGCCCGCCGGGGCCAATGCCACAATCAGATCCATTCTGGTCCATTCCGGCAAAGGGAAAACATCGGCGAGGGAGGGACGCTATGATTTGGTGCCGCTTTCAACGGGGCGAGACCATCGGCTACGGCAAAGTGGTGGATGACGAAGTTATCGAGGTAGAGGGCAGCCCGGTGGCGGCGACCGGCTATGCGCCCAAGGAAACCGGAACTACCTACGCTTTGGGCGAGGTGCGCCTGCTGGCCCCCATCATCCCGCCGATGCTCTACGCCGCCGGCCCCAATCACCGGGGCCACGTGGAGGGTATGGCCCGCCGCCGGGGGGCTGCGCCTAACTACCCCAAGTTCCCCGAACCCAACTTCCGCTCGGTGCACGCCATCATCGGCGCGGAAGACAACATCGTAGTGCCGGCGGACAGTTCCGGCGCGGTGCAGCCGGAGGGTCAATTGGCGGTGGTCATCGGCAAGCAAGCCCGCAAGGTCGTCAGCCGGGAGGAGGCCCTGGACTGCGTATTCGGCTACACCATCGGCAACGACATCAGCGAACGGGTCTGGCAAGGCGGCGACCGAACGATGTTCCGCGGCAAGAACTGCGACACCTTCAAGCCCTTGGGCCCCTGGATTGTAACCGGCTTGGCCCATGACGGTTTTCGGATTATCGTCCGGCGCAACGGCGCGGTGTGGGAGGACTTTACCGCAGCGGAGCAGATTTGGGATGCGCCGACTTGGATTATGGAGATGAGCAAATATACTACCTTGCACCCCGGCGATACGCTGTGGATGGGAACTCAAGGCGCCGACGGCGATATGTTCCCCGGCGACACCATCGAGGTGGAAATCAGCGGCATCGGCCTACTACGCAACTACATCGTGGCCGAATAGCGTTTCCCCCGCAGCGAATCTCCGATTCCTCGGTGTCCCGGCGGAAGAGGACTCTCTTGAGCGAGGAGGGCCATGCAGATTACCGAGCATATTTACAGCGTCCACATCCGGGAAGACCCCGATTCCTTTGGGGCGATGCACCCCGGCGGCACGCAAATTTACTTTGTCGGCGCCCCGGACGACCACATGGTAATGGTGGACTCGGGAGAACCCTACCGGGCCTGGACGCGGCAGATACTGGATTACTATGAGGAACTGGGCCGGCCCCGGATGTCAGCTATCTTGATTACTCACGGCCACGGCGACCACATCGGCGGCTTGGACCGGCTGCAAGAGGTCTTTGACTGCCCGGTGCACTGCCACCCCAAGCTGGCGCCAACCCTGGCCCAACGGCTGGGCGCAGGCTGCGTGGCCAAGCTGCGCTCCCGGGAGCTGATACCCGCCGGCGGCGGCGGCAACAGCCGTAACGGCATAACCCTGCGGGCGCTGTTCACCCCCGGCCACGAGGACGACCACGTTTGCTACTACTTGCGGGCCGACAACGTCCTGTTCAGCGGCGATAACATCCTGGGCAACTCCTCCTCCAGCGTCCGCAACCTGAAGCAGTATATGGCATCATTGGAATTGATGGCCCGGCAGCGACCTCAAATCATCTGCCCCGGTCACGGCCAAGTGATTCATAACGGCGAGGCTCGCATTCGCTGGTATCTTCAGCACCGGCAAGAACGGGAAGAGCAAGTGTTAGCCGCCCTGTCCGACGGTACAAGTACGGTGGCGGAGACGGTAACCGCCGTGTATCCGCGCAACCTGCGCCAGAACCTGCGGGGCGCCGCCGCCCGCAACGTCCAAACCCATCTGACCAAGCTGCGGGAAGAGGGGCGCATCGCCGAACAACCGGCCACTTACAGCATCAGCGAAGGGTAAGCCAGGGCTGGAACGCTCGGCATATTTCTGCCGGGCGCCGGGCAATCCTTGTTTTTGCCCGTTGGAGAGGTAGCCCGTCCGATTACCCCCCCGGCCTAACTTTCAATCACCAGCTTGCCGTAAAAGTCCCGCGACTCCATTACCCGATGCGCTTCGGCTACCTCGGCCAGCGGAAAAGTCTGGCCTACTATGCCCCGCAGTTCGCCCTGATTAACCAGTTTCATCAGGTCGCCAAAGCTGCGGCGGGTACGGCCCCCGCTGCCCATCAGGTGCAAGGGTCGCCCCTGAAGGATCGACAAATCCATATTGACGCGGGCGCCGGAGGTAACCCCGGTAATGACCAGCCGCCCGCCGGGTTTAAGGCAGCGCATACTCTCCTCCCAAACGTCGGCGCCCACCACGTCGAACACCAGGTCAACTCCCTTGCCATCGGTAAGCTCCCGCACCTTTTCGCTGAGGTTGGTCGTTTCCCGGTAGTTAATGCCCCAGTCCGCGCCCCAGTCCCTGGCCCTTTCCAACTTCCAGTCGCTGCCGGCGGTGGTGATGACCCGGGCGCCCACCATCTTGGCAATCTGGATCGCCATACTAGCGACGCCGCTGCCGGCGGCGTGAATCAACACATCATCCCAAGAACGAACCTGGCCTTGAACTACCATACACTGCCAAGCGGTATGGCCGGCCAAGGGCAGGGCGGCGGCCTCGGAAAAGCTCATCGCATCGGGGATTTTATAGGCGTTGACCGCCGGGGCGGTGATATATTCGGCATGGCCGCCGTCCAGGTCAACGCCGATGCGCCTTTGCGTACTGCAATACTGGTCCAGTCCCTGGATACAATTGTCGCATATCTCGCACTTGACCCGATTTTCCAGCAATACCCGGTCGCCAACCTTCAGACTCGTGTGGGCTTCCGGGCTGATGGCGATAATCTCGCCGGCCACATCCATGCCCAGGATGCGGGGCGAGGAACCACTACGCCCGCGAGAACGCAACCCCATATCGGCCCGGTTCAAGGCGCTGGCGTAAACCCGCAGCATCACCTCGCCGGGGGCAACCTCCGGTTCCGGCAAGTCCCCATAGTTCAGCGCCTCCGGCCCGCCCGGTTGGTCCAGATAAACCGCTTTCATCGTGTAAACCCTCCCCAGCGCCGCCAAGCGGCAACTTTCAACAAATCCCTCGGCCAACAAATCCCTCGGCGTCCGCATATTACTAAAATAGGAAGGGAGCGTCAAAGAATCAAAGGGGGTGCATCCCTCCGAAGATAAAAAGGCCATCGGGTGGGCTCGGCTGGACTCGGCTGAAATGGAAGTCGGCAGCGCATTGACGGGGTTTCTGTCGGCTATTAAACTGGCCCCTAAAGCTGAAGTAACCCTGCCGGTTTGGAGGCGTGGTATGAGTCTTCCTGAGTTTGACGTTAACGGGCAAAAAGTGTTGATTACCGGCGCGGGCCGGGGCATCGGCCGGGGTATTGCCCTGGCCTTCGCCGAGGCCGGCGCCGCCGTTGCCATTAGCGGCCTCACCGACGCCGGCGTCAACCAGGTGGCTACGGAGGTGCGCGCCCTGGGCCAAGAGGCGCTGCCCCTGACCGGCGACGCCACCAAAGCCGCTGATATGGAACGGGTGGCGCAACAGGCCCTGGCCGAGTTTGGGCATATCGACACCCTGGTAACCTGCGTCGGCGACGCCATCCGCAAGCCGGTGGTCAAGCTGCCCGGCATCGCCGTAGAGGGTATGAGCGAAGCGGAATGGCATTTTATCGTGGACGTGAACCTGACCGAAGCCTTTCAAGGCTGCCGCTCCCTCGGCAGCCACCTGCTGGAACGGAGGCAGGGATCTGTGGTCAACATATCCGGCTGGGCCGCCTTCCGGGGACGGCAAGGGTCGGCAGCTTATGACGCCGCCAAAGCCGGAGTGATGCGTTTTACCGAGTCGCTGGCCCAAGAGTGGGCGCCTTACGGAGTGCGGGTCAATTCCATCGCTCCGGGCAGTTTCCCCGACCCGGCCCAGATGTCGGCGGAAGCCTACCAAGCCCGACAAGACGCCGCCAAGGAGCAGGTTCCCCTGGGCAGAGTGGGCTACCTCAAAGAAATCGGCTACCTGTCCGTCTTTCTGGCGTCGCCGGCCGCCGCCTACGTAACCGGCCAAACTTGGGCGGTGGACGGCGGAGTAAGCATCAAAAGTTCTTGAACCAGCGAGCGGGATAACTGATAATTACGAACCGGGCAACCCGGTCGGCAATCCCCCCTTCCCCATCAAGCCAATGCCCTAATGGCTAGGAGGCGCCGGCGATGACAATGCGCTATTCGCTGCTGATTCCCCGGATCCTGGAGCGGGCCAAAACCATCTTTCCCAACAAGGAAATAATCACCCGCGTTGAAGGAGCTGAAGACGGCGCGCATCGCTATACCTACCAAGATATGGCGGCGCGGGTGGCCCGCCTCTGCAATGCGCTGGCCGGCTTGGGCGTGGCGAAGGGCGACCGGGTAGGCACCTTTGCCTGGAATACCTACCGACACCTGGAAGCCTATTTCGCCACTCCTGCGATGGGCGCCGTTAACCACACCATTAACATTCGTCTTTCCGCCGACGACCTGGTTTACATCATCAATCACGCCGGGGACAAGGCGTTGCTGATTGACCCGGACCTGGCCCCGGTTATCGAAGGACTGGCCGACCGTCTGGAGACGGTGGAACACTACATCCTAATGACCGATGCGCCGGAGCCGGCTACTACGCTACCCTCGGCCCACTGCTACGAAACGCTGCTGGCCCAAGCATCCGACCAGTTCGCGCCGGTGGAAGTGGACGAATACTCCCCGGCCGGCCTATGCTACACTTCGGCCACCACCGGGCGACCCAAGGGCGTAATTTACAGCCATCGCGCCCTTTACCTGCATTCCATGGCCCAGTGTATGGCGGACGTAATGGCCTTTTCCGAGCAGGATACGACCATGGCGATTGTGCCCATGTTCCACGCCAACTGCTGGGGGTTCCCCTACTCCTCGACGATGGTAGGCGCCAACCAGGTTATGCCCGGCGTCCGTCCCGACCCTCAGGCCATTTGCGAGCTTATCGACCGGCGCCGGGTAACGGTCAGCGCCGGCGTCCCTACCATTTGGGTGGGCGTGCTAGACTATTTGGAGCGTTCCGGGGAGAGCTACGACTTTTCTTCGCTGCGGGAAATTTTCAGCGGCGGGTCGGCCTTGCCGGCGAGCGTTATCGAGGCTTACCGGGAGCGGTTGGGAGTAAAGCTGGTGCAAGCCTACGGTATGACCGAGGCGGCTCCCATCGTAACGGTCAACCGGCTCAAGACCGGCTTGGAAAACCGGCCGGAATCCGAACAGTCCGAGCTGTCGGGCAAGCAGGGTATTTTGGTCGCCGGCATTGACCTGAAGCTGGTGGACGATACCGGGCAAGACTTGCCTTGGGACGGCGAGCAGCGGGGCGAGTTGCTGTTCCGCGGCCCTTGGGTCGCCCGGGAATATTATAACGACCCGCGTACCGCAGAAACCTACATTGACGGCTGGTATCACAGCGGCGACATCGCCTCGGTAGATGCCGAAGGGTATGTGCAGATTGGCGACCGGGTGAAGGATATGGTCAAGAGCGGCGGGGAGTGGATTTCCTCGGTGGACCTGGAAACAGCCATCATCGCCCACCCGGATGTGCTGGAGGCGGCGGTAATCGCCATCCCGCACCCCACCTGGCAGGAGCGCCCCCTGGCCTGCGTAGTAGCCAAAGAGGAATCCCGACAATCCCTGGACAAGGCCCGTATAATGGACTTCATCCGGGACAAGTTCGCTCGCTGGTGGCTGCCCGACGACGTGGTATTCATCGACGAAATCCCCAAAACCAGCGTCGGCAAGTTCGACAAAAAAGTCCTGCGGGAGCGGTTTCAAGGTTACACCGTAGGGGAGTAGAGGGTAACTCAACAGTACCAAGGAGGGGAAATTTTCCGAGCGGACTGAGCTCCGCTGCCCGGTTTTCTCCACCCCGCTAAGTTCATAATTCCCTTGGCGACAGGTCAGCCCAACCGAACCGCCAGGGTTATCGTCCCGCCGATTACCGCCAAAATCAGGGTAGCGCCTAGACCCATAATTGTCAGCAAGACTTGCCGTTGCCCGACGTGCAGATTGTTAATGTGGGTAGCCATAGCTTGTTGCAGGTTGTCCATTCGGGCATCCGTGTCATGTTGCAGGTTGTCAATGCGGGTAGCCATAGCTTGTTGCAGGTTGTCCATTCGAGCATCCGTGTCATGCTGCAGGTTGTCAATGCGGGTAGCCATGGCATATTGCAGGTTGTCAATTCGGGTGTCAATGCGAGTATCTATGGCATCCAGGCGAGCCAAAATTTGACGCTGACCCTCCTGTAGGTTATCAACTCGTTCTTCCAGCCGGGCCAACCGGGCATCTGTGGGGTCGATTGCCGTCGTCATAATCCCTCCTGTTAGCTATCATACCACACTGTACTTGTTACTGGCCCGCAACCATTAACCCTTATACTAGGTAGCAGGATGCCTTGCGGAACTTTTGCCGTTGCCATTATTATGCAATGGGACGGCGGCCATCCTTGGCGTCCTAGTCAGGTTCCGAGGTAATGCGTGGCAAATCCCTCTTCCGGCAACGCAATCGATGTGTCTGGGCTGGAGAAGGGGTTTGACGACCTACCGGTGCTCTGGGATTTGGACTTGACCCTGGGCTGGGGCGAATTTCTGGTCATATTCGGCGCCAACGGCTCCGGCAAAACTACCCTGCTACGTACCCTGTCCGGCCAGACCCGACCCGACAGCGGCAGGATCCGTATCGCCGGTTTTGACCTGCGCCGCCAAGCCGAGGCAGCCCGCCGCCGGATAGGCGTGGTGTCCCACAGCGGTTTCCTCTACGACGACTTGACCTGCCGCGAAAACCTCTCCTTCTATGGCCGGCTTTACTCCCTTCCCGACCTCAAAGCCAGAGTCGCCGGGGCGCTGGAACGGGTGGGGCTGTCCCTCCGAGCCGACCGGCGCGTCCGCAGCCTATCCCACGGAATGCAGAAACGCTTGGCTATTGCTCGAGCCCTTCTACACCAACCTTCCTTACTGCTGCTGGACGAGCCGGAGTCCGGGCTGGACCGGGATTCGGTAGCGGCTCTGGCCGCCCTGCTGCAAGAGTGGACGGCGGCGGGTCAGTCGGTGGTGATGACGACCCACAATACAAACTTGGGGCTGGCCTGGGCCAGCCGGGCGGCAACCCTGGCCGGCGGTCGGCTGGGTTTTGACCGGGCTGCGGCCTGAGCATGCGGGATGCGCATTGATGCGGACGCGCTTTTTGCGGCCCCTGGCGGCGCTGGTCTGGAAGGACTTACTGCTGGAACTACGCTCTCGAGACATCATCGTTTCGGCCCTGATGTTCGGATTTCTGGTAGCGGTGGTGTTCAACTTCGCCCTCAACGTCAACCCGCAGCGAGTTACCGAGCTGGCCCCGGGCCTGCTGTGGGTGGCCTTTACCTTCGCTGGGACGATGGCGATGAGCCGCGCCTTTGTGCGAGAACGGGAACAGGGGGGGCTGGAGGGCTTGCTGCAGGCGCCGGTCAGCCGGGACGCCATTTTTCTGGGCAAGGCGCTGGTCAACCTCCTCTTTATGCTGGTTATCGAGGCGGCGTTGCTGCCCATCTTCGCCGTCCTGCTCAACTTCTCCGCCTTTTCCCTGACCCTCGCCGCCGCCATCCTGCTGACGACCCTGGGGTTTGCCACGGTGGGAACCCTCTTCTCCGCCATTGCGGCGCAGACCCGCTCCCGAGAGGTAATGCTGCCGGCGCTGTTCTTCCCAGTCATTTTGCCGGTATTGATTGGCGCAGTAGAAGTTTCCGGCGCAGTCATCGCCGGAGAAACGGACAGCAGCGGATGGGGGGGTGGAGCAACCGGCCGCTGGCTGCCCCTGATTGCGGTATTCGACGCCCTTTTTCTGGTAATATGTCCCTGGGTTTTTTCGATAATCGTTGAGGAGTAACTGACCTTGGCCGCGACTAAAGGGACATCATCCCCCTTTCCGGCAGCCGGCGGAACCGCCGGAGGGCGTTTCCCCGGACTGTCCGGCGGCCTGGTTATCCTGACCGCCGCGTTGATGCTGGTCAACCTGTATCTGATATTTATGGTGGCGCCCACCGACGCAGTGCTGGGTCACGTGCAGCGGATTTTCTACTTTCACGTGCCAATCGCAGTAGTGTCCTTTTTAGCCTTTTTTGTGGTATTTGTCGCCAGCATCGGCTACCTGGTTACCCGCCGCCAGCGATGGGACAGCGTGGCCCACGCCGCCGCCGAGGTGGGGGTAGTGTTCGTTACCCTGGCCCTGCTCACCGGCGTTATCTGGGCCCGGCCAGTGTGGGGCGTCTGGTGGACTTGGGAACCGCGCCTGACCACCACGCTAATCCTGTGGCTGATTTACGTCGCTTACCTGATGCTACGCGCCTATGTTCCCAACCGACGACAAGGAGCGGTTTATGCCGCCGCCGTGGGCATCATCGGCTTTGTGGATGTGCCAATCGTCTATTACTCGGTACAGTGGTGGCGGTCAATCCACCCGTCGGCGGTGGTCGGCCCCTTGGCCGACGCGGGAGCGTTGGAGCCGATAATGCGCGGGACGTTGTTCTTTTCCCTGGCCGTCTTTCTGCTGCTGTTCCTATATCTGTTGCTGGAGCGGACGGCGTTGCGGAATGGCGAAGACCAGCTGGCGGCCCGGCGCTTCGCCGCCCGGCGAAACAACCCCCGCTCCCCGGAAGAGCCAGCGGATGCCTAAATTCCCTCCCCTTGAAGGCCTTTGAGACCCGGGTCGGGTAGGAGAGCGACTATTCAACCCGAATCCGTTTAAGGAAAGAAAAGCCAATATGCCCTTTATCCTGTTACAGAGCCAATCACCGGCCAACTTGCCCTTTCTGTTCGCCGCCTTTGCGATAACCTGGCTAGTATTCTTCGGCTACGCCTTCTTAATCTCCCGCCGCCGGCAGGAACTGGAGCGGGAAATCCGGGAAATGCAACCGGGTCAGGAAGACAAGCGCGACGATACTCCGTCGTAGCCCGCTTATTCCTGCTGCAACCCAATGACGAAACAATGACGAATCGGGGCTTTCGCGCTATCATAGATACTGTTCAAAATGTTCATTCACCGTTCAACCCAACCAACCTTCAACCAAATCAATTCAACCGAACCAAGAGGTAGTCAGTGGCAGCGAATAAACTTAACCCGGCGGAACTTTCACCGGAAGCAATCGTAGCGGCGGCAGAGGCGGATTCCGGCCATCGCACCCGCCTTCGCTTAATCATCCTGGGGCTGGTGACAGTCTTAGCCGTGGGCTATATGATTTACGCCGCCTTCCCCGGCAACGCCCTCTATTTTCTGACCGTCAGCGAGTTTATGGGCGATGCGGAATACCGGAATGGGCAGGTACTGCGGGTATCCGGCAAACTAGCGCCCGATTCCTTTCACCGGGAGGGAACGGGAACGCTGGCCTATTTCCGGTTGGTGGATAAAGAGGACGCCGTCGCCGGCCCCGGCTTGCAGGCCTCCTATGTCGGCGTGATGCCCGACCTGTTCTTCAACCCGCACTCGGAAATCATCCTGGAGGGCAGCTATGGCGCGGATGACGTTTTCCTGACCGACAACATTCTGGTCAAGTGTCCCTCCAAATATCAATCCCAGGACGGCGAACCGCCGACCGACTACAACGCCGCTCCCTATAACGCCTCCCCCGGCGCCGGCGCCTGACCTTTTGTCCAGCATTCCGTAAAGGACTAGCGAAGTCCGGCGTCTCCGGCCCGCCGCTCGGCGTCTCGAAGGTAGTCCAGGGGGTACTGGACGTCCCGGGCCATTACCTCTTCCGGCTCGCAGTTTCCATCCTAAAAACCCCTAAAGATAACCGACCCTCGTTCGGGCGCCGGCATATACCCTCATTTTGGCTTCAATAATTACTGCAATTACTGCCAATCGTATCATCATATTCCGAACCGAATTCCCGGTCTGGTTGACATTGCCCGGCCCGGAGCTATAATCCTTTCAACCGAAGCGCCGCCCAGTAGAGCATAGCGCAGCAGAGGCAGGTAAGAGGATGACGCAGCAACAAGAAGGCCAACTCAGCCCGGAAGTGGTAATGGGCGAGATGAAGCGGAACGGCGTGACCCACGTGGTTTGGTTGCCGGACAGCGAGACTAACTGGCTGTATCTACTGATGCAGGAAGACCCGACCCTGGACCTCATTCCAGTCAGCCGAGAAGGTCAGGCCTTTTCCACCGCCGCCGGGCTTACCGTCGGCGGCAAAAAGCCGATCATCCTAATTCAGAACACCGGGATGATGGAATCCGGCGACTCGCTGCGCGGCTGGGGCTTGAGCCTCAACATTCCGGTGGTGATGCTGGTAGGCTACCGCGGCTGGACTCGTCATGGAGTGAACTCTGATACCGCCGCCACCTACACCGAGCGGTTCCTCAACGCCTTCGGCATCAACTACTACTTGGTGGAGAACGGCGAAGACGCCTCGCGCATTTCTATCGCCTTTGAGGAGGCGGAACGCACTCGCCGGCCGGTGGCGGTGCTGGTAGGCGACGAATATCACGGGTTTAACCGCTAGAGGATCGGCCTCTAACATCGGGAAACAAGAATTAGAAATCCCGGACGGGGGAACACCGACCCGCTCACCCCGGCCATCACCCGAAGCCCGAAGGTAGCGAGAACCGGGGAGACCCGGCAATACAAAAGTTTTCAGCGAGGCGATATGATTCAGATGGCGGATATGTTCCAGGTTTTTCAGCAATACCGGGGGAATGCGGTAGTGATTCCCGGCCGGGGAGGCAAGCACTGGACCAACATCAGCGACCAACCTCACCGGGATTTGCCGGTGGGAGACCCGGCTATGGGCGGCCACGCCTCTTTTGCTCTGGGCGTGGCCCTGTCGTTGCCCAACGAGCGGATAGCGCTTTTCGACTCGGAAGGGGATGTACTGATGAACCTGGGCGCGCTGCCGACTATCGCGGAAAAGGCGCCGGCCAACCTCTACCACTTTATGCTCGACAATGAATGCTACGCCACCACCGGCGGCCAGCCGGTGCCCAACGCCAAGAACATCGCCTACGACGTCATCGCCAAGGGGTCGGGCTATCCAGCCGCCTACGCCTTCGATAACCTGGAAGACTTTACCAATCATATCGAGGAAATCCTCGATCAGCCTGGACCAGTATTCGTCGCCCTGAAAGTTGAACCGGAAATAGAGAACGAACCGATCGGGAGCCGCGTCCGCTGGCAAACCCGCTCCCGCACCCAGGTAATTGATGACCTGAAGCAGGAGCTGGGGATTAGCGGGGCCTAAAATCCGGCCCATATTTAACTGGTTCTCGTCGACTGGCTATCCGACTCTCTATGCTTAAGGCCGGGGCGGAACTATCGACGAAGGGATGGTTCCGCCAAAACTCCCCGCCCTGTTGGCGGGGAGTTTTTAGTAAACCGAGTTTGGGCCATCGAAGTTTAGAAGGCGAAGGTGTTCATCAGCTCTTCGACGGTACGTTGGCGAGCCTTGCCCCGAACTTCTTCCAGCCGCTGCTCCAGGGAAGGGCGCGCCTCGTCCCGGTACAGGACGCCCATCGGGACGCCCCGTCGCTGCAACAGACTATAGGCCGCGCCCCGATCCGTGACATCGTGGTCTTCCGGCACCTCAAAGAGCAGCGGCTCGATACCCTTGCGGGGATTGCCCTTGATTAGCTCAAAGGTGTCATTGTAGGTGGTGCAGGGAGATTGGACGTGGACCATCGCAAACCCTTCGTGCTCCATACCCTGAGTAATGAGCTTAGCCAGTTCCCGGGGCTGACCGGAGAAACCGGAGGCTACGAAAGAGACGCCCAAGGTAAGGTACAGTTCCAGCGGGTCGGCTTCCTCCTCAATTTTGCCATAAGGAGTTGAGCTGGTAACCTCGCCAAACTTGGTGGTAGGCGAGCTTTGCCCCTTGGTCAAGCCGTAAACCCCGTTATCCATCACCACGGCGCAGATGTTCAGGTTGCGAGCCGCTTGGGGGCCGATATGCTCGCCGCCGATGCTGAGAAAATCGCCATCGCCGGCTACGACCACCACGTTGAGTTCCGGGCGGGCCATCTTCACGCCCAACGACACCGGAAGAGTGCGGCCGTGAATCCCGTGGAAGCCGTAGGGTTGCTGCCCCTCCAGCAGATGCACCAAGTTGCCCGAGCAACCAATGCCAGCGACGACCACGTTATTTTCCATCGGCAGGCCGGTCTCTTCCAGCCGATTTATCATAGCGAATTCCAAAGCCCGACGCACGCCAAAGTCGCCACAGCCGGGGCACCATTTGAAGTCGTATTCGGGGTTTTTCTTGCTCATACTCGGACTATCTCCTTGCGACGGGAATTATTCAACTCGGTTATTCGCTCCACCAAGTCGCGAACCTTGAAAGGCAAGCCGGTATATTGGGTAATGGACTCGGCCTTAACTCCCTGGGCGCGGAGCAAGCCGGAGAACTGCCCCTGGTAGTTAAGCTCAGGGACAATTACCAACTCCTTCTGCCGCAGTTCTTCCAACAGCGCCGGCGGCAGGGGGTTGAGCAACATCGTGTAGTACCAGCCGATAGGGACGTCCTGTTCGCGGAGTTGGTTATACGCCTCCCGCGTCGGCCCCTTGGAGCCGCCCCAAGGCATAACCGCCACCGGCTCGTCGGCGTTGTCCCGCTCATACTCATTCTCTTCCAGCAGCTTCAACTTGCCAAACCGACGCTCGGTCATCTGGACGTGCCGACTGGCTAAGTGGGTGGTATCGCCCATCTCGTCATGCTCGCTGCCGTTGGCTACATAAGCGCCAGGGCCGCCGGGCAGCGGCATCGGGGAAAGCTCGGACCCCTGATAGCGGCTATAGCCGTTGGTTCCCTGGTAAACCACCCGGTTCTCCGGGATTACCCGGGACAGGTCGGGCCGTCGAATGTTCTGCACCCGCTCGGCCAAGGCCATTTCGGTCATCAGGATTACCGGGCCTTGATAGCGTTCCGCCCAGTTCAGGGCCTTGACGGCGCCGAAGAAACACTCCTCCACCGTGCCAACAGCGATGACCGGCATTTTTACATCACCGTGCGCCGGGTACATACAAGCCAGCAGGTCGGACTGCTCCGTCTTGGTAGGCAGGCCGGTGGCGGGGCCGCCGCGCTGCACGTCCACCACCACCAGGGGAATCTCGGCCATCCAGCTCAAGCCCAAACCCTCGCTCATCAGCGAAAATCCGGGACCAGCAGTGGCGGTCATCGCCTTCTTGCCGGCATAACCGGCGCCCAGGATGGTGGTAATGGATTCGATTTCCGAGCTTACCTGGTAGGCGAACTTGTTGGGGCCGACCAGGTGGCGCTCCATAAAGACTAGAATAGTAGTGGCCGGGGAGATGGGGTAACCGACGTAGAACTCTAGGCCGGCGGCCAGGGCGCCCAAGGAGATGGCTTCGTTGCCTTTGAGCATAATCTGGGAATAGTCCGGCACCTGCGGATGAGCCAATTCACCCAGGAGGAAGCCACCGCGAGCGGTTTCTTCCCGACCCAACTTAAGGGCCCGGATGTTGGACTGGATAATGTCCTCATCATTGGCTCGGCCCCGCCGGAAACGGCTTTCGACGAACTCTTCCAGATATTCCTGGGGCATATTTACCAAGTGGGCCAAGGCGCCCATAATCACCATATTGGCCGCCCGGTTGTTGCCGGTGGAGCGGGCCAGCTCGTCAATCTGCAAGCCATAGCTGCGGTCATCGCCTTCCAGTTGGAAGTCGTTAGAGTTATAGATGACCAAGCCGCCTTCCCGCACCTCTTCCCGGTGCGTGTCATAAGCCTCCCGGTTAAAAGCCACCAAGACATCCACGTCATCGCCGGCGCTCAATATGCCTTCCACCGAAATCCGGGCCTGGGTCCAAGTAGGGCCGCCCAGAATCTGGGAAGGGAAAGTAGCATAGGTTAGGGCGTGATAACCCACCTGGGTGGCGGCTTGGGCCAAGCCCTCCGCTGAGGTTACTACTCCCTGCCCGCCTTCCCCGGCGAAGCGGACAACAAAGTCGCGCATCTGCATTGCCAATCTCCTCCCGGCCTGATTACTCAGGACAATTTGCTTCGTTGTAGTAGTTGTATTATTTGGGCGCGGCCGCGTAAACCGAACCGTATCAAATTGCTTGGGTCGGCGGATAGCGCCGGCCCAGCGCGCCCGGCCACCCTCTCTGCCGAGCCGTCGGAGGTCTCGGCGCCGGAAAAGGTAAATAAAAAGGGCATTTCAAGAAAATGAAGGCCCCGAAGGGTGGGGCGTGAGGTTTTCCCGGCGGTTGTCATTTCTAAACAGTGGAACGAACCTTTTGGCCTGCGCGTCATGTCGTGTCGTGTCGGGTGGAACCACGTCCTGTATCGCGTAACCCGGCAGGGGCAGTTTGAGAACCTGGAAAGGAAGCGCCAAGTCAACTCAAAACGCCTTACGCTAATCTTAACCAGTTTACCATTGGCCGCTAATTTTTGTCAACGCAATATAAACCCTGGCGCCGTTCCTTTGAGAGGATAATCTAGCGAGCATTCCTGGGAGTTATCTCTAAAGGATATTATCTCCCGCCCCAGTTTGGAGCAGAAATAGAGAAAAAGGCGATCGACGTATTCCCGGCCCAGCAAATTGGGCTGGAACCCGTGAAAACCGGTCAGGTTAAGGGAGTTAGAGGTGTTGCGAATTATTCGGGAATCGCCTCCCTTTCGCAATCCAGCCGAACGATGGCGGCCAAGTGAGATTCGTCAAGCAGCTTTTCCTTGACCATTGCCCCATATCCGGCATTTAGAAACTCTAAAGGCATTATGTAGGCCAGCCGGCCAGCCGGTTCCAACTCGGCCCAGGATTTGATCAGAAAGGCGTACGCTGTATTGATGTAGCCGGGCAGTTTAAAGTTGAGCTGCCGCTCAAACCGCTCAAACACTTGGCTACGGTTCAGGAACTTCTGGAACCGCATATAGGGCGGGTTAGCTACGATATTCCGGCTCCTCCTCCCCCACGATAGCAAGTAGTCTTCCCAACAAACTTCAGCCCGACTGCTTGCTCCGGTAGCTTGCCAATAAGCCAAAATCGGGGGTCAGCCTCGCTCCCGGTAAAGAAGGTATCGGCCCGGTCAGGGGTAGCGTCCAGGAAGGCTTCCAAGCCAAAGGCGGGGTCATAGATGGCAGCGCTGCCCGATTTTATAACCCAATCCACCATAAACCGGGCGACTTTCGGGTGAGTGAAAAATTGTCCAAAAGCCTTGCGGTGGGAGTTGCTGACTGTTGCCAGATAGTTTGCTTCAGCGAGGAGCGTTGGCTATCTCTTGAGAAAATGCTTCCGGGCCCAAGGGCCCCCCGGCCGACAGGTTTTCCATCTTCCTTTAACCAACGCCTCCGGGTCAATCGCAATAGAAGTCCTTTTCCAGCCGCCGTCCGCCTACCTGCCGGCGATTATATCCCCCAGCGTGGCGCTGAACCGGCCCTTATTCAAGGTCAGGGGGCAACCCAATTCCTTGGCTCGTTCCATTGATGCCGTGTCTTCGTGGGGGCCAAAGGCTACTATTCGCACCTCGGCCCCGGGGCTTGACCCGGCGTCGCCGGCGGTGCGCCGTTGCAAGCCGGTCAAAACGGCGGCCCAAGTATCCGCATCGCCCTCCAGGTCCACCAGCGCCAGCGCCAAGGCCGTCCCCCCGTCGCCATTACCATCCCACAACGCCCACAAAGTCCAGAAATCCGCCTCAGTGCGGGCCTGACGCACTTGGTAGCCCAGCGGCTCGGCCGCGGTTTCTACCCGACCCTGAAAGAAGAGGTTCTGGCTCAACAGGATTATCCCCTTGTCCTCTGCCATCAGCCCTCCTGAAGCCGCTGGCCCAGCAGGTCAATGGCCGCCTGCGCTGCGCCGCGCTTGTTCTGGTCGCGGTCGCCGTCCAGTTGCAGGTGAATGGCTACGTCCTCGCCGTCCTTATCCGACAGACCAATGTAAAAGGTGCCGATGGGCAGGCCGGAACGACCGGCGCCGGGGCCGGTAACGCCGGTGGTGGAAACGGCGAAGTCCGCGCCCGTCAACTCCCGGACGCCCCGGGCCATCGCAATCGCCATCTCCGCGCAGACGCTGCCCTTGGTGTTATACAGTTCGTCTGACACGCCCAGGATACTCTGTTTCAGACCGCCGGTATAGGCGATGACGCCGCCGGGAAAGAACTGCGAACTGCCGGGGGTGGAGCCTAGCAGATAGCCGACCAAGCCAGCGGTGTCGGCCTCGGCCACCGAAACTCGTTTGCCCTGGGCCAGCAACATTTCCGCCACTTCCTTAACATCCATAGAACCTCCTGCTAACCGGGGGAAAGATACCGGGGTGAGTAAAGACCCGATTTGCCCGGTTTGATGGTTGCATTATAAGTCGCCGAGCGTCTGTTGGGAAACAGGAAGGCGCCGGCTGGCCGAATATCAGGGCAATTGCGTTTTAGTCTTGGGGAGAGCAGGCGCCGGTAGCCGCCAAGACGATCTATACCGCCTTGACGGTTGACCGGATTAAAACGCTGTCGTTCTCAGGCCGGATTGGTTCGGGGCGAGCGGGGGCGAGTCAACCAGGCAACCAGCGCCCCGGCCAGCAAGCCGCACAGATGCCCTTCCCAAGACACGAGTTTGGCGGTGGGCAGCGCTCCGAAGAAAATCCCCCACCCGAAAACCAGAATTACTATCACCGCAACCAGGATGGACAGAAAGCTCCGTTCATAAAGACTACGGGCCACCAGGTAGCCGAAGTAACCGAAGACTAGCCCGCTGGCGCCGACGTGCAATGCGGAGCGTCCGATTAGCCACACGCCGGCTCCGCCGATAAATATAATTAAGGCCGTCAGAGCCAGCCAGTTGCTGCGGCCACGCACCGCTATCAACCCGCCCAGGACCAACAAGGGAAAGGTGTTGGAGGCCAGATGACCGAACCCCCCATGCAGGAAGGGAATAAGGGGAATGCCCCGCAAGCCTTCCCACGTGCGAGGGAACACGCCATAGACGTTGAGCCGGTGGTCAAGGAAGGCGTTGACCAGCTCCACAACCCATAACGCCGCCACCAAGGCCAGGAGCAGCAACAGACTGGTCATTCGGCTGGTAGTCATCTCACCTCTTATACGAATTAAGAATCAAAAATTGCGGATTGGGGGACGGTCATTCTCTGGTCCAACCAGGGAGCGATAATATCAACAATATCGACCGCTAACTCGTAATTAAATCGCCCCTTCAGCGCGGCTTTTGCAGCAGTAAAAAGAACTCCCGGTTGCCCTTGTCTCCCAAAATGGGCGAGGAGCACAGGTTTCTTACCCGCAAGCCTCGGTTTACCGCCCACCCAATAATCCGACCCAGCGCGCCGGCGTGAACTTTCGGGTCTTTGACCACTCCCCCCCGGCCCACTTGCCCCCGGGCGGCCTCGAATTGCGGTTTGACCAGGGCCACGATGAAGCAGCCCGGCTTGAGGCGCTCCAAGGCTTGGGGAATTACCAGGGTCAACGATATAAAAGACACGTCAATTACCGCCAAGTCCACCGGCTCCGGCAGGGCCAGGGGATAGCGGGCGTTGCGCTTTTCCCACACCGCAACCCGCGCATCCTGGCGGAGGCGGTGGTGAAGCTGACCATGGCCCACATCCACCGCATAGACTCTTTGCGCCTCCCGCTGCAACAGACAGTCGGTAAACCCGCCGGTGGAAGCGCCCAGATCCAGGGCGGTCAAGCCGGCCACCGGCAGGTCAAAGACATCCAGCGCATGGGCCAGCTTCAGTCCGCCGCGGCTGACATAGGGGGGCCGTCCTCGCACCTCCAGCGGCGTAGTTTCCGCCAGGGCGGAGCTGGCTTTGAGCACCCGCCCGGAGGGAGTGAACACCAAACCTTCCATAATCAATAGCTGGGCCTGCTCCCGACTGTCGGCCAGGGCGCGCTCAGCCAACAACCGGTCGGCCCGTTTTTTGCGTGTACGCTGCGCCATAAACAATCAGGAACTACAAATTACTAATCCCGCAGGCAAATAGGGCGATATGAGTCAGGATGGCTCCATCAGGAGTCCCGGCATCGTAATTCATAGTTGACCAGCTACCTTCCTTGAAAGTTGGGGGGGCGTTTTTCCAGAAAGGCCCGGTAGCCCTCCTGGTAGTCCCGGGTATCAAACTGGGCCAGGGGCAAGTCGGCCTCTTCCGGTGTCAGGTTGTCGAGGGAGGGCTTGGCTTGTATCTGATTCAGGATTCGCTTGTTGGCGGCATGGGACAAGGGCGCCAAGGCGGCGATTTCGGCGGCCAGTTGGTAAGTAACGGTAGCGAGTTTCTCCGCCGGCGTCACCTGATTAACCAACCCAATCCGCAGCGCATCTTCGGCAGCCAGCAAACGGCCCGAGAGCAGGAGGTATAAGGCGTTGCCCTTACCCACCAAGTTCACCAAACCCCGCATTTCCCGGTGGCCGATGCTAATGCCTAGCCGGGCCGCCGGAATCCCCAAGCGGCTGCCCACGGCGGCGATGCGCAGGTCGGTAGCCACTGCCAATTCACAGCCGCCACCGGCGGCAAAGCCGCAAATCATCGAGATGGTGGGGGTGTCCATCCCGGCAATTGTATCCAGCAACCGGTCAACCGCCGTGTTATAGACCCGCCCCTTGGCGGAGTCGGCCCGGTAGCGGTCAAAGTCTGCGATGTCGGCGCCGGCGGAAAATGCGACCCCGCCGGCGCCGGTGATAACCACCGCCCGAACCTCGCCGTCAGCGTCCAGTTCCGCCAGCCGGTCAGCCAGCTCGCCCCACATAGCATAACTGATGGCGTTGCGTTGGCGCGGTCGATTAATGGTAAGAGTAGCAATCGGCAGCTGCCGTTCCACCAGGATATAGTCAAGCCGGGTACGGTCAGCGCCAGGACCAGTGCGGGGTGCGGACATATACTCCTCTCCTCCGGACGGTCGATGGAATTAGAGACAAGAACAAAATACTGCGGAAACTAACGCCGGTTAGCCTACCTTGACGGCGGAAAGAGTGTCAAGCCAAGCTCCAGACCCGGGCCGAAGCGCCGGCAAGGGTGAAGAATCCCGGTAGGGGGGTAAATAATAGAGTTATGCGGCCATGCCGACATGATTGCCCAGTTCTAAACAGCTGCCCGACCCGGATAATCTGGACTTGCCCCGCCGCCCTGCCCTATAATTCCCCTACTTATCCTAGGAGCCGATTAACATGGCCGTCTTCCTTCCCTTCCGTGGCTGCCGGTACAACCCTCAGGTGGCGGGCAGTCTATCCGCAATCTTGTGCCCGCCCTACGACATGATTGGCCCGGGGCTGAAAGAGTCGTTAAAACGGCTCAGTCCTTACAACGCGGTGCATCTGGAGGGCGGCGAACAGCCGGACCCGGTGAACCCGGAGGCCGGTTACCAGCAGGCGGCGGCCCTCTTTCAGAAATGGTTGGCCCAAGGAGCGCTGCGCCAGGAGCGGGAGGCCAGCTTTTACCTGTTGCGCCACACCTACCGACACCGGGGGCAGGAACGGGCGCAGCTGGGTCTGTTCGGCAACGTATTAGTCGAGGACTATGGCGGCGGGTCGGTGCTACCCCACGAGTTTACCCGGGAACCGGCGGTGCTGGACCGAGTGGCTCTGCTGGAGGCGTCAAAGACTCAGTTCAGCCCGCTGATGACGCTGTACCGGGATGCTGAAGGAGAGTTGAGGCCGGTGTTTGACCGGGTAATGTCCGGCCCGCCGGAGGTGGCGACGGCAGCCCGCCCGGAGCAGGATATTGGCAGCAATATCGGAGCGGTGGCCCTATGGCGCATCGCCGACCCCGACTTGCAGCAACGCATCACCCGGTTCTTTGCCGAACGGCCAGTGTTTCTGGCGGACGGCCACCACCGTTACGAGGCTGCCCTACGCTATCGGAAGGCTCAATCGCCGGCCTCCGGGGCCGTTCCTGACGCAGCCCCTAATGCGGCGCATAATTATGTGATGATGTGCCTCACCGAGTTTGACGACCCGGGGCTGCAATTGCTCCCATACCACAAGATTATCGGCGGCCTCGCCGCAGAGCAATTGTCCAGCTTAAAAGAGCGGCTACTGGAGCTTTTCGAGCCGGAGCCGGTGAACTTGGCCGACTGCGGTGGCGTGGCGGGACTAGCGGAGTTGGTTCTAGACCGGGGGCGGGAACGGCCTACAGTTGGCGTAATTGGCGGCGTGACGGCCGGCGACGACCAACCGACCCTGCTAACGTTACGCGCCGGCATCGATTGGCGAAACTGGGGCGCCCTCGCCCGGTCCGAGACGTGGATGTTGGACGAGCAGGTCATCCAGCCCCTGCTAGGCGATGCTATGTCCCGCCACGTAGATTACAGCCACGACGCCGAAAGCGCGGCGGCAATGGTGGGCGCCGGCATCCAGCAGCTAGCCTTTCTGCTCCAGCCCTTCCCGATGGACGCCTTTGAGTCCATCGTAGGCGGCGGCCAGCGTCTGCCAGCCAAGTCCACCTTCTTCTATCCCAAGCTGCCCACCGGCCTGGTGCTAAACCGGCTGGAGGGGAGTTTATAGGGTTGCGCCCTAACCCGACCCTTCTGCCGGCTTAAGGCGCGCGCTATAATAGCTTTGGCCGCTAACCAAATCGCCAACTAACTGAAGGAACAATTCTATGCTGGGATCCCCTAACCGCTACGCCGCCGCCAGTCGGGAGTTTATGGGCAAGGCTTACCAATACTTGGCTGACAACGATCTACCTCAAGCCTCGGAAAAAGGCTGGGGCGCGGCGGCGGAAATGGTCAAGGCAATTGCCGAAGAACGGGGTTGGCCGCACCATCAGCATCGCCTCTTGTATATCATTATCGAGGATTTGACGGAGGAAACCGGCGACCCGGAATTGTCCGACCTATTTCAGAGGGCTTCGGGCCTGCACACCAATTTTTACGAGAACTGGTTGCGTCCTCGTACTGTCCGGCGGTATCTGCAAGCCGTTCAGGATTTGCTGACCCGGTTGGAGCCGTTGCTCGGGCCGGCGTAAAAGTCAGCTACCACCCCGGTCTCAATCCCGCCCCTCCAATTACCCCCCGTCCCGTCGCTCCTGGTAACGAGCGGTGATTACCTGTTCCGCCAACTTGCTGTGCTCGGCGATGAAGGACTCCAGCCGGCGCATTTCGGCCTGGGCCTCAGCGGTTTCCCCGTCGGCCCTAGACTGACGGCGCAGATCGGCCAGGGAGCGACGGGCTTGGTCAACCTGCCGCACCGACTCCAGGGCCGCCAACTCCTCCGTTGCCGTCTTCTTGATTGCCAGCAGGCGCCGTCTGGTAGCCTCCGCATCGGCCAACCGCTCCTCAATTTCGCCCATTGAGGATAGGGAAACGTCCAGCGGCATCCGACCGTAGATGACCTGCCGGGGCAGTCGCCGCAGTTGGGTACGAAACTGACTAATCAACGCATCAACCTGCTGTTCCCGGTTCTGCAGCTCGGCCAGGCTCAAGCGAAGGGCGGACATAGTTTGTTGTAGCTGCGACATTGACATAACTAGAGCCTTTGGCGGACGGGTTTAGAACCCTACCCGGGGCAGCGTTCGCCCCAGGGCCTCCAACACCTCCTGGATATGGTCTTCGGCAACATATCCCAAGTGGCCGATGCGGAAGATGTGGCCGGTGAGCTTACCCTGGCCGCCAGCCAGCACCACGTTTTCTTCGGTGCGCATAATTTCCATCAACTGCTCACCGTCAACATGGGGTGGCATCTTCACGGCGGTTACCGTGTTGGAGGCTCGGGCCTCGTCAGTGCAAAGCAATTCCAGCCCCAACGCCCGCACCCCATCGCGGGTGAATTGGCCGATGCTGACGTGCCGGTCAAAAAGGGCTTCCAGCCCCTCGGCAAAGATGTTGTTCAGCGCCGCGCGCAGTCCATACATCGCGGAAAGGTTGGGAGTCCAGGGCGTTTGTCCTCGATCCAGATACTTCTTGGCCTCGGCCAGGTCGAAGTAGAACCGGGGCATAGTGGCCGACTCTTGCGCTTTCCAGGCGGCGCCGCCAAAACTGATAAAGGCCAGCCCCGGCGGTATCATAAAGCCCTTCTGAGACCCGGTGGAGACCACGTCGCAGTCCCACCCGTCCACCGGCAGCGGCACGCAGCCCAAGCTGCTTACAGCGTCCACCAAAAGCAGCTTGCCAAACTCGCCCTTGACCACTTGGGCAATGCTTTGCAGGTCGTGGGTAACCCCGGTGGAGGTTTCGTTGTGCGTGATAATGACCGCCTTTATTTCCGGGTCGCCCTGCAAGCCTTGGCGGATAGCCTCCGGGTCCACCGGCTCGCCCCACTCAAAGGTAACCCGTTGCACCGCGACGCCATAGGCTTCCAGAGCGTCGGCGTAGCGGTCGCCAAAAGAGCCGGCGCTAGCGGCCAGGACTTTGTCCCCCGGCGAAAGGGTATTGACGATGGACGCTTCCAGCGCCCCGGTGCCCGAGGAAGTTAGGATAAACAGGTCCTTCGTGGTCATAAAAACCTGTTTCAACTTTTCGGTGCACTCGGTTATTAACTCAAAAAACTCGGGCCCCCGATGGTTGATCATCGGGTCCGACATCGCCGCGTAGATATCAGCGGGAATCGGCGTTGGCCCAGGCGTTCGTAGGTTTTGGTAGCCGATGTTCACAGTTCCTCCTCAGTGTTACCGGACGAGCTTGGGCTGCTATTAAAATTATTTCGCCTTGGGATGGCGGCCGGTTATCCGGCCCACCCAGCAAGATTATAGCGCTTGGGAAAAGTCGCCGCACGTCCGCCGGGGGACCGGCCCCCCAAGGTTCTTTGTTATTGGTTGGGGTTGCTGATCGGGTGGTCGGGTGGATTGCAGCTCATATCTCCCTGGGAGGGGCCGGCCATCGGGAGAGGGAAGGAAGGAGAAGGGGAAATCCTTCGCGCCGGCGCCGGCGGCCCTACGAGATATGGCCGCCGGCTTAACCAACTTCCGGCGGGATCAGGACTTTTAACGCCAATTAAATGGCCCGGATCGTCGGGAGCGGGCGCCGGGACGGGGTCTTTCCGCCGGGCCTACTCTTCCGGGCTTTCCGGTTCGCCCACCCCTAGCTTGGGCCGAGCGGCGACGGCGGGCTGGAGGCAGTTTCGGGCCACCAGTTCTTCGGCAATCTGGATCGAGTTGAGCGCCGCCCCTTTGCGCAGGTTGTCCGATACCACCCACAAGGATAGCCAGTTGTTGCGGTAGGATGAGTCATGCCGGATCCGGCCTACGAAAACGTCATCCTCGCCGGTTACGTTCCAGGGCATCGGGTACTCGCCCTGCTGCGGGTCATCCAACACCCTTACCCCGGGCATATCCATCAGCCGGGCTTGAGCGATCCCCGGAGACGGCGCCTCCGCAAACTCGATATGCACCGCCGCACTGTGGGATACCAGCACCGGCACCCGCACACAGGTAGCCGACACCCGGAGGTTCGGCGCATGCAGAATCTTCCGGCTCTCGTCCATCATCTTCTGCTCTTCCCGGGTATAGCCGTTCTCCTGAAAGCTGTCGATCTGCGGAATGACATTAAAGCCGATTTGCTGGGGCTGGTTTCGCGCCGTTACCGGGCGGCCCTTCAGCAGGGCCTCGGTCTGCTCTTTCAGTTCCGCTACGGCGGCGGCGCCAGCCCCAGACACCGATTGATAGGTGTCGGCGATGATGCGGACGATGGGGTTGGCCTGTTGCAACGGATAGGCCACCATCGCCAAGGGAGTGGTGGAGCAATTGGGAATGGCGATGATGCCCTGGTGCCCTACCAAGTCGGCGCCGTTCACCTCCGGCACCACCAGCGGCACGGCGTCCTGCATCCGAAAGGCGGAGCTATCGTCAATAACCGCGGCCCCGGCGGCGACGGCTCGCGGCGCCCAATGGCGACTGGCCTCGGCGCTGGCCGAGATGAAGGCGAGGTCCACCCCCTCAAAAGAGTCCTCGGCGGTTTCCTCCACCGTAAACTCCCGCCCGTTGACCGTCAGCTTACGACCGGCGGAACGCGTTGAGGCCAGCAGCTTGAGTCCATACAAGTTGGGGTGCCGCTGCTCAACGATTTTCAGAAATTCGGCGCCCACCGCTCCGGTGGCGCCCACTACGGCGATAACCAGGTCTTTCAGGTCTTGTACCGGTTTTTGCATCGCTTACTTCTCTATATCCCGGGTCTATATCACGGAATCCATGTTATCCGTCGTACCGGGCGATTCTACTGAATTCGGTGAGATGCCCGGAACGGCTCTGGCCGGTTGCAATCCCGCCGGTCGGTACAACGGCGCGGCGGGGGACTGAGGATGATACCGGCGCTCGATGAGAACCGCTACAGACCCAGAATGTTTTCCAAGCCTACCACCAGTCCCGGACATTTTACGACTTCGCGGATGCACCGGGTTACCCCGGGCATATAGCAATCGCGGGTGAGGGTGTCGTGGCGCAGGGCGATGGTCTGCCCGGCAGCCCCCAGAATTACTTCGTGGTGGGCGCTGCGTCCCGGCATTCGGATGCTGTGGATGGTTACTCCGTTATAATCGCCGCCCCGAGTGTCCGGCAAGTTCTCCCGCTCCGGATAGTTGCGGGAGAACCGCTTTTCGTCGCCGATCGCCTTAGCCAAGTCCAGGGCAAACCCGGATGGGGAGTCTATCTTGGCCTCGTGGTGAGATTCCACGATGTCCACGTAGTCGAAAAAGGGCGCCGCCTGCTCCACCAGCTTTTTCAGAATAACCGCGCCCAGGGCAAAGTTGGGAGCGACAATGACGCCGATATTTCGATCGTTAGCCAGCGCATCCAGTTGCCGCAGGTCGTCGTCGGTCAGCCCGCTGACTCCCAGCACCAAGTTGGCCGAGCGAGCTGCCGCTACTGGCGCGGCTTCCATGCAAGCGGTTGCGTTGGTGAAGTCCACCACAACATCGGGACGGGTACGCTCCAGCAGGTCCTCCAGGTTGGTGGACAGCGGAACCACGCCGCCGGTGGGCAAAGCCAGAGTTCCGCCCCGCTCCCGCCGGCAGGTTGCTCCCACCAGCGCCAAGTCAGTTTCGCGGCTCACCGCAGCCACCGTTTCCGCTCCCATCTTCCCGGTTGCCCCGTTGATTACCACCCGGATCGGCGCCATCGCAACCCCCGCAAATTCAACCCGAAAGGGTAATGTTTTGGATTGGCCCACATAATACCACCGGCTGCCCCTTCGGGAAAGACGAAGTTACCCCCAAGAAAGGGAGGGCCGGCCCGAAGTCCGGCCCTCCCTTTCGGCCTGATAAGCGGTTGCGGTTGCGCTTACCGGTTGCGGTTGCCGCCGCTGCCGCCGAGGAAGCGCCGCTCGGACAGGCCGCCACCGCGATTGCCGCCGGGGCCGCCGCCGCCCGGACCGCCTCGCGAGCCGCCGCCGCGATTGCCGCCGGGGCCGCCGCCGCCCGGACCGCCTCGCGAGCCGCCGCTGCGATTTCCGCCGGGGCCGCCGGGGCCGCCCCGACCGCCGAACCCGCCGGAGCGGGGACGTTCGCTGCTTCGGTCCCCGCCCCGGTCGCGGTCTTGGGGCGGCCGCGCCGGCCGGGGCGGACGTTCACCGCCGCTATCGCCGAACAGCGCCCGACGGGACACATTCACCCGTCCCATAGAGTCTATCTCTTGGACCATCACCGTGATTTCCTGGCCCAGCTTAAGCTCCTCTTCCATTTCGCCCAAGTCTTCATTGCGTACCAAGCCGTCCTTGCCGGGCAACAGTTCGATGAAGGCGCCAAAATTGGTCAGCCGGCCAACCTTGCCGGTGAGGATGTCCCCCACCACCAGTTCGCGGGTCAGACCCTCTATCTTGCCGACGGCCAGGTCAATCATCGACTGCGACGAGGAACTGACGGTAACGCCGCCATCGTCCGCCACATCGATGGATGCGCCAGTTTCTTCGATGATGCTGCGGATGACGCGTCCGCCGGGGCCGATGACGGCGCCGATTTTCGCCACCGGAATTTGTATCCGAACCGTCTTGGGGGCGTAGGGGCTCATTTCGGTACGGGCCTCAACTATGGCCTCGGACATTTTATCCAGGATGTGCAGCCGGCCCAAGCGGGCCTGTTCCAGAGCCTGACGCAGGATGTCCTCCTCCAGTCCCTTGAGCTTGATGTCCATTTGCAGGGCGTTGATGCCGGCGGCGGTGCCGGCCACCTTGAAATCCATGTCGCCCAGAAAATCTTCGATGCCCTGAATGTCGCTCAGTACCGCGAACTTGCCATCGTTGTCGGTTACCAGGCCCATCGCAATGCCGGCCACCGGGGCCTTCAGCGGCACTCCGGCGTCCATCAGGGCCAGGCTGGAGCCGCAGACGCTGCCCATAGAAGTGCTGCCGTTAGAAGAAAGCACCTCGGATACTACCCTTATGGTGTAAGGGAACTCGTTCTCCGTGGGCAGGGATGACAAGATGGCCCGCTCCGCCAAGGCGCCGTGCCCGATTTCTCGCCGGCCGGGCGAGCCAACCCGCCGCGCCTCGCCAACGGAATAAGGCGGAAAGTTATAATGGTGCATAAATTGGCGGGTTCCGTCCGGGGACAGGGTGTCCAGGGTTTGCTTCATATTCAACGGACCCAGAGTAGCAACGGACAGGACTTGCGTTTGGCCGCGGGTGAACAGGCCGGAGCCGTGAGTGCGGGGCAGGGCGCCCACCTCGCAGGTGATGGGCCGGATCTCCGCCAGGCCGCGACCGTCGGGGCGAACTCCTTGTTCCAGGATGCGCCGCCGCACTTCGCCTTTAACTACGTTCTTGAAACCTTCGGCGATTTGGTTGCGGGTAAACGCCTCGGCCAGTTGCTCCGACGCTTCAGCTTCCAGCCGGTCCAGACCTTCGTCCCGTTCCGACTTGAAGGAGTTCCGCTCCAGCAGAGCGCCTACCCGTCCGTTCAATATGGCTTTAAGCTGGGTATCCAGCCGCTCGGCCTCTTCCGTGTCAACGGTTGCCTCAATCTTGGGCTTGCCTACCTGTCCGACCAGTTCGTCAATCAAGTCGATGGTAACCAGATTGGCGGCAAAGGCTTTCTGGATACCTTCGAGGATGACCTCTTCGGAAACCTCATAGGAGCCGGCCTCCACCATCATAATGGCGTCCCGGGTGCTGGCAACCACCATATTGAGCTGCCCGGCGTCGATTTCGGCGTAAGTTGGATTGACGGTGAATTCGCCGGCGTTGTAAGCAATCCGGCAAGCCCCGATCGGCCCGTCGAAAGGCATCTGAGACATCGACAGAGCCGCCGAGGCGCCAATCATCCCGAGAACATCCGGCGGATTCTCCTGGTCCACGGACAAAACGGTAAGGATAACCTGGATTTCGTTGTGCAACCCTTTCGGGAAGAGGGGGCGGATGGAGCGGTCGGTGAGGCGGGCGGACAGGATAGCTTCCTGGCCGGGTCGTCCTTCCCGCCGAAAGAAGCTACCCGGTATTTTGCCGACGGCGTAGAGACGCTCCTCAAATTCGACGGTAAGGGGCAGGAAGTCGATGTCGGCGCGGGGTTTTTCGGCCATAACCGCCGTGGCCAAGACCAGGGTATCCCCGTAACGCAGGGTAACTGAGCCGTGAGCCTGAAAAGCCAGCTTCCCGGATTCCAGCGCCAACTTTTCTTTTCCGATGACTCGCTCGACAATGGTAGAATCAGGCATAATAAGGTTATATAACCTCACTTCTAAAAGATAAACGGAGAGGAGACAAACGCGAAGCCAGCACATTTAGCCGGCGGGCGTCCTTAACCGGGTAACAAGACGGACTGAGGAGTTGATCAGGGGATTGAGCCGGATTCCAGCGATACTAGCGGCGCAGTCCCAGCCGGCCGATAAGGCTCTGATAACGGTTCACGTCTTCGTTACTGAGGTATTTAAGAAGCCTGCGGCGTTTCGACACCATGCTGACCAGACCACGGCGAGAGTGGAAGTCCTTCTTGTGGGTGCGGAGGTGGTCGGTTATCTGCCGAATCCGCTCGGTCAGTACCGCAACCTGTAGCTCAGTGGACCCGGTATCGTTGTTATGAGTCCGGTATTCCCGCGTTATTCGTTCCCGTGTGTCAGCATCCAGCATTACTTATGCAAAACCTTCTATCTTATCTTCTCTAAACATCTGTTCAATTATAGCACGGCGCAAGCCCGGTTGCAACGCCATTGCACCGCCGTCGTCAAATTGGCCCGGGTCGCTCAATTGTCCGGGGAAATCCCCTCTCCCGCTCCACCGGAAAGGACGAATTAAAAGGCTCGTCCAAATTGGCCGGCCCGGCGGTAAAGGGCATCGCAAAGCCTGCGGAAGGCGCTCCCAGGGAGCCGGCGGTTGCGCGCCCCTTTAACCGCCGGGCCGAGTTAGATATAATATAATGGTTACCGAATCGGTGAAGCCGGCGGACGAACCCGGACGAACCCGATGGAATTGTTAAATTTCGGGACTCAACGTAAAGGAGGATTTATGACCGATTTCGTAAAGGTTGCTGAACTGAGTCAAGTATCCCCCGGGGATATGAAGGTGGTGGATGTGGGCGATGCTCAAGTGTTGCTGGTCAACGTGGACGGCGACCTGCACGCCTGCGACGATATTTGCACCCACGCTTACGCCTCTCTCTCCGAGGGCGACCTGGATGGAGCGGAGGTTCAGTGCCCCCTGCACGGGGCGGTTTTCAATGTGAGAACCGGCAAGGCGCTGACCCCCCCGGCGGTGGACACTCTCCGCACCTTTGAGATACGGGTAGAGGGGGATGACATCCTGGTTGGCCCGGTTCGGTCGGAGGAGTAACCTACGGGGAAATCACGAATTGCGAAACAGGAATTACTGATGGGAAAAGGCGGGCGTCGTAATTCCTGATTCGTTATTACACTCTACCGGGGCTGACCCAGGTTGGCGAAGGGCCAATAAACCAGCCACACCTTGCCCACGATGTAATCTTCCGGCACTGGCCCCCAGCTGCGAGAGTCGTTACTTCGCTGCCGGTTGTCCCCCATCACGAAATACTCTCGGTCTCTCAACTGAATCCGCCCCATGTCCAAGGAATCCCGGTAGCGCAAGTAAGGCTCGTGGACAACCGCGCCGTTTATCCGTACCTCGCCGCCCACGATTTCAACCACATCTCCCGGCACTCCGATCACCCGCTTAACAAAATCGCGCTTCGGTTCCAGGGGAAATTGGAACACGATAATCTCCCCGGATTTGGGGAAGCGAAAGGGGCGGCTTTCCGTAGCTTCGTCCACCCGCCAGAAGGGGATAATGCGCGACAGACGCTCCTGGTCCAGCCGGAAATAGATTAGTTTGTTGACCAGCAGGTACTGTCGCTCCTCCAGGGTGGGGGACATACTGGAACCTTCCACCTTGAAGTTTTGCGCACTGCCGTGGACGAGGATAAAGACCACTACGGCCAAGGCCAAGGTCTCTAAAATCTCCCTCATTATCGCTGACATGCTGATCAATAAACCGCCAATCGGTGAAGTCGGGCCGCCGCCGGAAACCCAGCCTTGGGCCTCCCGTATAATTTAATCCCCAGCATAATTTAACGCAAAAGAAGGGCAATATCAATATCATCATCAACATCGGCTCGGAATCGGCAACGACAATGACAATGACAATGACAACAGCATAAATGGCCTAGTTCTTTCGACCAGAGGCCAAGGGGCTTTTAGTCCCCTCTTTCTGAAAGGTGAAGGGGTAGGAGGCGGAAAGGGGCCGGCTGCCGTCCTCGTTTATTGGGTAAGGAACGGGTGTTGGGGATGGAACGGGGATTTTCCCCAACCGCAAATAACCCGGCCCGGCAGCTCGGCTGATTTGTATCCGAGGGGCATCCTCTGCTAAAATCAGCCCAAAAGTCTCTTCAGGAGGGGTTGTCCTATGGCTTGGCAATACCAGTTTGAGTTGCTCCGCCGACCCTATGGCGGCGTTACCGAAGGCCCGGTCTGGGACGGAGAGGACATCCTCTTTACCCATATCCCCAGCAGCCGCATTATGCGTTATGCTCCCAACTCCGGCGATATCACCGAAGAACGGGGCGGCGTCAAGCACACCAACGGCTTGGCCTTCGACAGCCGGGGAAACCTTTTCGGCTGTTGTTCCGGCGGGCGGGCCATCGTCCGCTTTGACCCGGACGGCGGGATGACCGTCGTAGCCGACCGGGTAGACGGGCAAAGGCTCAACACGCCTAACGACCTGGCGATTGACCGGCGCGGCCGTATCTGGTTCACCAACCCTTGGAACGCCGGCAACATCGACCCCGCCGAATCGGAGGAACTGGACAACCGGTCGGCGCTGCGGGCCGACCCGCAACCCGACGGTAGCTATACCGTCGCCCGCGTTACCTTCGACACCACTATGCCCAACGGGATACTGGTCTCCCCCGACCAGCGAACCCTCTACGTGGCCGAAAGCAACAGCGAGCGGAGGGACTTGAACCGGGAGCTGCGAGCTTACCCGATAAACGAGGACGGCAGCTTGGGCGCCTATGTTACCCTCCACTCCTTTGGCCGGGATTCCGACGCCATACACCGGGGCATTGATGGGATGTGCCTGGACGCCGAGGGCAACATTATCGCCGCCGCCGGCTGGGAACTGGGCGGCCCCGGACCGATGATTTACGTCTTTTCGCCCAGCGGCCGGGTGCTGGAAACCCACCCCATCGGCTGTAACCGACCCACCAACTGCTGTTTCGGCGGCCCTGGCCTGACCACCCTGTACGTTACCTCCACCGACGGCCATTTCTACCGGGCCGAAACCGACCGGGTGGGCTGGGCTATCTACCCCTAACATCAACACCAACCGCTGAGGCTTCATTATCCGGCATATCCGGGCAAGTTAAAGAGGATGGCTTATGAATATGGACTTGCGGGGACACGGCATCGACCGGCGCCAGTTACGCCAGGGCGGCGGCCGGGGCAACGGCAATGACCATTTGGAAGACCTCTACGGCTGCACCGAACTCTACGTTTATCAGTCCCCCAACAAGAAAGTAACCGGCTATAACTCCCTGAAACTGTTTATCGAATCGGCGGGCTGCGAGATAATTTTCACCGCTGACGCTCCGCCGGAACTGAGCAGCTACGACACTATGCGGATTACCCAGCGCCAAGGCCAGCCCATCCCCGACGGCGTAATCAAGCGCGCCCACTCCTGGGCCCACCAGCGCAACTTTCTGCACAGCTTCTTCAAGCCTATGTACCGTTAATCGCTATCGGATTTTTCACCAGCCCCGTTTGGGCCCTCCGGTATGCCGCCGTTACTATGACAACCAACCTTCATTCCAGCCGGCGCCGGAGTCCGGAAACCCCAGCAAATAACTAGCTAACCGGCGCCGGCTAACCATTCCCAACTAACCGCCGCCGGGGAAATCAATCCAACCCGGCGGTTCAACCGAGGAATCGCTTGGATTACACCAACATAAAGCTGGAAAAGGCGGACTTCGTCGCCACCCTGCGCCTGAACCGCCCCGACGCTCTGAACGCCCTGAGCATGGAGTTGCTGGCCGAGTTTTCCCACGCGGTCGCCGCCGTCGGTCGGGACGAATCGGTCAAGGCGTTGGTCGTCCGGGGCGAGGGCCGCGCCTTTAGCGCTGGCGCCGACTTGCTCTTTTTCGACACCGTTTTCGAGGACTTATCCCGCCTTCCTCCCTATGTCCGGCAACTCAACGACTGCCTGTTTCAGTTGGAGGAACTGCCCATCCCGACCATTGCCGTGGTGCACGGCTTTGCCTTGGCCGGCGGGTTGGAGCTGATGTTGGCCTGCGACCTGGCCCTAGCCGCCACGGACGCCCGCATCGGCGACCAACACGCTAACTTTGGCCTGATGCCCGGCGGCGGCTCCACCCAACGCTTGCCCCGCCGCATCGGGATGCAGCGAGCCATGGAACTGCTGACCACTGGCCGCTGGCTCTCCGGCGTCGAGGCGGCCGACTGGGGCTTGGCGCTGCGGGCTCTCCCCCCGGAGTTTCTGGAGGCGGAACTGGAGAGCTTGCTGGGCCAACTGCGGGACAAGAGCCGGGCCGGGCTGGGCTGGATCAAGTCCACCGCCCGGCAAGGCCAAGACCTGCCCCTGCGGGAGGGCGTGGCCCTGGAGGGGCTGGCTTTCGTTCAATACTTCGCCACCTCTCCCCACCCTCGGGAAGGCATCCGGGCCTTTCGGGAAAAGCGCCGGCCGGAGTTTTAGCCCTCTAACCTAACCGCAATGGCGGTAACGAAACGACCGTACCGTAAGGTTGGCCCAGCCCGGGGAGTTCCGCCCAGCCCGGCAAAGAGAAATTGCCCCGCTACCAGCGGACGGACCAGCGGACGGACAAAAGAAGGCCGGCCTTTTACCGCGGCTTCTAATTGTCGGGGTGAAGACCCTTTTGTCAGGGGAAGACCGCCGCCTGGGGTACAGCTAAAGAGGTGTTGGACGGAAGACCCTTTTGTCAGGGGAAGACCCTTCGCCCGCTCCATCGGACGGGTTAAAGGCCCGGGCCTTCGGAGCAAATAGCCTTGACTTGCCGCTAATTTGGGGTAAAATAGGGAAGACCTTACTAAACTGATGGGTCAAGGAGGATAAACATGGAAGGAAAAGTCCAGCTGGAGATTACCTACTGCGTACCTTGACAGCACCATGCTACCGCCACGTGGATGGCGAATGAATTTTTCCGCGCCTATGGTCCCGACGCCGCTATTACTATTTCCCCGCGCGGTCAGGGCATAATGGAAGTTTTTGTGGACGGCGAAAAAATCTTTGACAAGAAGGCCGAGGGCAATAGCTACCCCGACTTGGCTCGCGTCCGCAAAATGAAGGAAGTAATCTCCGAGAGGATTGCCAACTTGGAGCCGGTTCCGGCGGACAACTAGCCGACAACGCCGGCTTAATCCGCCGGCCCAGTTAAGACCTGCGGAAAGCGGCCTCTCTTATTGCAATAAGAGAGGCCGCTGGTTTTCTTGGTTCCCAACCTGGGTAAGTACGGTAAATCCACCGGGGCCGGGCTAAAACCCGTCTTACGCTCTCGATGTACCGGTAAACCCGCCGGCGGGAGACCCTAGCCGCCGCCTAACGCGCTGCCACACCTCTTCGCCGATCTCTTCCACCGAAAGGGCGCCATCTATGACAATCCAATGTTCCGGGTTGGCCTCGGCTTGGGCCAAAAAGCCGCGCCGCGCCTTCTCGTGAAACGCCAGGGCTAAATCCTCAAACCGCCGTCCCTCATCGTTCCGGCGCAGCGGCGCCAAGCCGCCGGCCGCATCCACGGAAAAGGCCATCTGGTGGCCGAAGGCGCGTTTCAACCCTTCCGCCGGCGCCAAGTCTAAAAGAAAGGTCAGGTCGGGGCTAATTCCCCCGGTGGCAAAGCCGTTCAGGGCGGCAATCACTTCCAAATCAATTCCCCGACCGTAGCCCTGATAGGCAACGGTGGAGGCGGCGAAGCGGTCGGCAATGACAAGGCCGCCGGCCGCCAGGGTAGGCCGGATCCGATTGGTCGCCAGCTCCGCCCGGGCCGCCGCAAAGAGGAGCAACTCCGCTTCCGAAGTCAGGGGCTGTTCGCTCTTGAGGTAACCCCGCAGGTACTCGCCCAAGGTAGTGCCGCCCGGCTCGCGCACCAAGTCGCAGGCGCGAGCCGGATCCCAACGCCGGAGCCGGTCGCGGAGCAACCCGGCTTGAGTCGTCTTGCCAGCGCCTTCGCCGCCCTCAAAAGATACAAACATACCGGGCCACCGGCCGCCTCCCAGATAGTTACTGACCAGATCTGAAATAATTCGGTAGTCATTTTATGCCAGCGCTTCAATAAGGATGTCAAGGCAGGCGGGATGGGCGCTTATCCGGGATAAGCGCCCATCCCGCCTAGAGCCGGTAGAACAACACCGACCGCTCCGGCTCCCGGCCCCGGCTGGTGGAGGCCAGGTTAAAGCGTTGGGCCAACAGGTGTTGCAGTCGGCGCACGTAGGCCCGCTGCGGGTTTAGCTGTACGCTGAACTCGCCCTCCATCACCCTTTGGGCCGCATTTTCGGCCTCGGACATGGCCTGTTCCAACAGCTCTTTGGAACCGGGGGAACCGGCGTCATCCTGGGGACGCGGGTTACCGCTGCCCCGGAGGGTCAATCCCTGCTCCTTAGCCAAGGTTCGCAGAAAGTCCACCACCTGGGGCATAGTGTTCTTGCGCAGCACATATACCGGCGTTCCGCTGGCCTCCGCCGCCCGCACCAACTGGGCGCCCCGGCGGTAGTGAGTCTTGGTGGTCAGCACCAGCGAGGCCCGGCGCAGTTCGTTGACAATCGCCACATCCAGCCCGATTTCCGCCTGGGCCGCTTCCAGTTTGTCTCGACTTACCCCGAACAGGAACACCTGCGCCTCCAGTCGGCGGGGTGGGATATCCGCCGCCGCCGCGCCGGCGGCAGTTTCGGCGCGGTCGTCCGGGTTTCGGCCTTGGCGGTGGTCCTGACCGCCATCTGGGAAGCTATCCGGCTGGCTGGCCGGTTGACCGAACGGTCGTTCCTGACGTCGGCCCTGACGCCGGTCGGAGCGACGCCCCCCGTAGCTGGCGTCGGCATCGGAGTTCCGGCGGGAGAAATCCGGGGTCCAGGACGCCGGCGGGTCGGCATTGGGCCGGGGCGGCGCCTGCTCCTCCACCACCTCCCCGTCCGCGCCCAGCGAACGAACCACCGGGGCGATGGGGTAACCGCGCAGCCATTGGTCAACTACGTGCGCCACGCCGTCGTGGACTGCCACCTGCTCCCAACTCTGAATTTCCACCACCACGTCAAAGGTGGGCGGAGCCTTGCGTTCCAGCACCGTCTTTTGCGTGCCTCGGTAGCGGGCTTCCTGGTCGCCCAGAGTTACCGACTGAACGCCGCCGACCAGGTCAGACAGGGTAGGGTTGAGAATCAGGTTGTCCAGGGTATTGCCGTGGGCGGTGGCGATCAACTGCACGCCCCGCTCGGCGATGGTGCGGGCGGCGGCGGCTTCCTCTTCGGCGCCCATCTCGTCAATGATAATGACTTCGGGCATGTGGTTTTCCACCGCTTCAATCATCACCCCGTGCTGCCGGGTAGGGGTAGCCACCTGCATCCTTCGGGCGTGGCCGATGGCCGGATGCGGTACATCGCCGTCGCCGGCAATTTCGTTAGAGGTGTCCACAATCACCACGCGTTTGCGGGCTTCGTCGGCCAACACCCGGGCCACCTCCCGCAACATAGTGGTCTTGCCCACACCGGGCCGGCCCAGCAACAGGATATTCTTGCTGGCAAAGGCCAGATCTTCGATGATTTTGATGGCGCCGGATACGGCGCGACCGGCGCGGCAAGTAATGCCCACCACCTGCCCCTTGCGGTTGCGGATGGCGGATATGCGGTGTAAAGTGCGCTCCATACCGGCCCGGTTGTCGTCGCCAAAGTCGCCTACCTGCCGCACCAGGTAGTCCAGGTCGTTCCGGCTGATTTCCCGATCGTCCAATATCACGTCCCCGGAGGGAAAGCGAGCCTCCGGGAGGCGGCCCAAGTCCAGCACCACCTCCAACAGCTCTTCCAGGTTTTCCTGTTTAATCAGGCTGCCCTGGACCCGTTGGGGCAAAACCTCCAGCAGTCGCTCTAATTCCTCTTGGACCAGCTTTTGCGCTGCTACCAAATTCGCGCCTCCACCGGGGCCATCCCGTAACCGGGCGAAGGGACGGCCGCTAACTTAACCAGCATAGTATATTGCAATATATTGCGCCACCGCGCGGAACCCGGGGCGGCGCAGCCGTGCGCCCACCGGCTCCCGGTAATCCGGCGTCAGCCAGCGCTGACTACCCGGCCGGCCCCGGCAAAGTTCAGCGTCTGGGACAACCGTTTCGGGTAATCCGGGTAGGCCATTACCGCGAAATCCCCCGCCGGCCAGGACCGATTCTCACCCAGCCGACCCTTCGCCCGGCTCGATGGGTACAGTCCGTTACTCCTTTCCACCGCTACCCGCTCGGCGCCTTGCCGAAATAGGGTGCGTCCGTTATTTCGGTCATCGTTTCGGTTCTAGTTTGGATCTCGGTTCTAGAACCGGAGCCAAGGCCGGAATTCGGGCAGGATTTAGCCGCCAAATCCAGAAAATAGCGGTGGAGGCGAACGTCTCCGGTCAGTTCCGGATGAAAGGAGGTAGCCATCCGGTTGTCCTGGCGCACGGCCACGGCCGGGCCGCCGGGTAGAGACGCCAAGGTCTTTACCTGCGACCCCACCCAAGTAACCACCGGGGCGCGAATGAAAACGGCGTGGAAAGGTTCCGGCTTTCGTCCCGAATCCGGTTCCAGGCCGGCGATGTCCAAGTCCTGCTCAAAGCTGTCAATCTGACGGCCAAAGGCATTGCGCTGTACGCCGATGTTCATCAGGCGCAACGGAACCGGGTCGGCCTCGGCAATCTCTTGGGCCAGCATTATCATTCCGGCGCAAGTGCCCCAAATTGCCTTGCCCTGTTCGGCCAGGGCTTGTACCGGCTCTCGCAGATGATAAATGCTCATCAACCGGCTCAGGGTAGTGCTTTCGCCGCCGGGGATGATTAGGCCGTCCACCCCTTCCAGATGTTCCGGCAGCCTCGCCTCAAAGCAGTCCGCCTTCAGCCGATTTAAGACGGCGATATGCTCGGCAAAGTCCCCCTGTACGGCTAATACCCCGATTTTCACGCTATCCTATCCGCCTCCGCCGCCCAATTTTCTCATATCGCTACCTATCGCCACTTCTGAGAGCGGAATAAGGGAAACGCCTGGAAGCTGAAAGGCCCTTATCCTCATCGCTTTGATTGTAAGGAGCAACCCAATTTTCACCAAACCTCGCAACTATCTGGTCAGCCAAAACGCCGGATGAGAGTTTGCCAACTCTGGTCGTCAATTATTCCGGTATTCGTCAAGACCGCAAAGGTTATAATCATTAGAGCGGACAGCATGGCGACGATGGTAACAACGTACCCCCCAGTTTTGAATAATTTGCCGACAGAGGACCCTAGCGAGGGATTCGCTCTACCTACTGACTTGGGACCGCTAACTGCCTTGGGTTTACTTGCAGCGGGCAAGAATTTCGGACGGGGCTGGTAAGTCGGTCGCTGTATTGAATTAGGCGCTCCCGTGAAGGCGGAGTCGTTGAGATTCAACTTCGCAAATTCACTGAGGGGAAGAGCTTTCGGCATATATGACTCTCCCTGACACTGGGGACAGCGAACACTTCTTCCATCTGCTCCCCGTATAATTCGACCGGAATTTCTGCAAAATGCGCAGTCCTTTCGACAGCGGGGGCACCGAATTCTGTTACCGTCCGCTTCCCTTACAATTCGACCTGAGTCGCCGCAAAAGGTGCAGTTATTTCTTTTTGCCACGATCCTATCCTCAACGGCGAACTGCAATTTCCTTATGATACAAACCAAGCCTTGCTAAATGCTGCGGGGGGCCAGCAACTGTTCTTGGGGGATGGAACGAGCGCTGATGCCCACCATCGGCTCGCCCAGGTTCTTGGAAACGGCGGCCAGAATACTGGGGTCATTGTAGTGGGTAACCGCCTGAACGATGGAGTGGCCCCGCTGAATCGGGTTGCCGGATTTGAAGATGCCGGAGCCGACGAACACGCCGTCCGCGCCCAACTGCATCATCAAGGCGGCGTCGGCCGGAGTGGCTACCCCGCCGGCGGCGAAATTAACCACCGGCAGCCGGCCCAGTTCCCGGACGCTGGTCAAAAGCTCCAGGCTGACTCCCAGGTTGCGGGCCTCCACCACCAGTTCATCCTCCGGCATATTCTTCAGCTTGCGGATGGCGTCCTGGACTGCCCGCATGTGCCGCACCGCTTCCACCACGTCGCCGGTGCCGGCTTCGCCCTTGGTGCGAATCATCGCCGCCCCCTCGGAAATACGGCGCAGGGCCTCGCCCAAATCCCGGCAGCCACAGACGAAAGGCACCCGGAAGTCGTGCTTCCAAACGTGGTGCACCTCGTCCGCCGGGGTCAGCACTTCAGATTCGTCGATATAATCGATACCGATAGCTTCCAGCACCTGGGCCTCGACGAAGTGGCCGATACGGCACTTAGCCATAACCGGAATGCTTACGCAGTCCATAATATCCAGGATAACCGAAGGGTCGGTCATCCGGGCCACGCCTCCATCGGCGCGAATGTCGGCCGGCACCCGTTCCAGGGCCATCACGGCTACCGCTCCGGCTTCCTCGGCGATTTTGGCTTGCTCGGCGTTTACCACGTCCATAATCACGCCGCCCTTGAGCATCTGGGCGTGTCCTGATTTCACCGTGAAAGTTCCGGTTAAAACGTCAACCATTGTTGTCTTCCTCCAGGCCGGGATGGAGCTCTAAAATCGTCGCCTTAATCTGTATTATACGCTGTCGGACCAGCCATTATCAATTGTCTAATCTGCCGGCCCCGGACATTTTTATTCTCCTCGCGCGATGCGAATTCCCGCCTAACCCCTACTCGCCGTATTATGCTATTATTCCCCTGACCGCATCAGGAGGGTTCCATTATGCCCCAGTTATTCCGGCGCAATTCCGGCGTTGCCGTTGTGGAAGTTCACGGGGTTATCGGAACCCGGGTCGGGGAGTCGGTCTATTCTCGCCTTTTTGCCGAAGTCGCCGCCAACGACCGCTACCGCGCCCTGTTGGTGGACATTCAGTCCCCCGGCGGCTCGGCGGCCGGCTCGGAACTGCTCTATCACAGTTTGCGCAAGGTGGCGGCCCGCAAGCCGGTGGTGGCCTACATCCGCAGCATCGGGGCCTCTGGCGGCTATTACCTGGCCTGCGCCGCCAACCGGATTACCGCTTTGCCCACCACCATGGTCGGCTCCGTCGGCGTCATCTACCTGCGGCCCATTTTAGAGCAGCTGCTGGGACGGGTTGGCATCGAGTTTTCGGTGTTCAAAGGCGGGCGGCTCAAGGACATGAGCGGTTTCTGGCGCAGCCCCACCGATGAGGAATCGGAAAAGCTTCAGGAATTGATTGCCGAGGTTTACGACAACTTTGTGTCGGTGGTGGCCCAAGGGCGCTCGCTGGAAGAGGAGCGGGCGCGGGAACTGGCTACCGGCGAGATGTTCACCGCCCGCCGCGGCAAGGAGTTGGGGCTGGTGGACGAACTGCTGGATTTTGAGCAGTCCCTGGATTTGGCGGCTCGGCTGGGCCATATCGATAAGAACAAAGCCCGTCCTCGGTGGCTGCGGCCCCGGCGCAGCCTGTCCGAGCGGTTGACGGGGCGCCCGGTCAATCAGCGCCCCGGTTTGGGATTGATTACCCCGGAACTGCAACGGCTGCTGTCCGGCGGCCTCTACTATCTGGAACCGTCCGCCCTCCTCGTCCCGCCAACTCATGGGTAGCCGGCTAACCGGTTGGCGGTGACCCACGAATTGCTATTGACAATTTGTATTGCCAATCACCAGCCGGCGTCGCCAGGATGCAGCCCTAGCAGGGCCTGTCCGCCGAATTCGTAGTTGGAAAGCAGGCCGGCGCCGTGCTGCATCACCACATGCACGTCCCGAAAACGTCGCTCCAAGCCATTCCTTTGGTGAATGGCGTTGGTGCCGGCGGCGTGGAATAGCAAGTCCACCGCCCGGGCCGCCTGGTGGATGGAATGGGTTATAGCCAGTCGCGCTTGCGTTAATTCGGGGCTGGGAGCGGGCATCTTCTCGCCGAAGGTCTGCCAGGCGGCGGTTACGGCAGCCAGCGCGTAGGCCCGGGCGCCGCTAATGATGGCCTCGGCCTCCCCGACTTTGGCCTGCACTTGGGGACGGTCTCGCAACCGGGTGGCGGAAATGGTGGTGCCGGCTTGGGTCGCCAACTCCACAAAGGTGTCCATTGCGCCCCGGGCAATACCCAGGGCTACGGCTGATACCAGCAGCCAGATGGCTATCAGCATAGTGCGCGGATGGTAGAGAAAGCCGGGTTCCCGGGGCGGGCTGTAGAGCCGGAAGGTACGCTCTAAAGGCACGAACACGTCATCAAGCTCAAAGTCGTTGCTGCCAGTGCCACACAGCCCCACCACCCGCCAAGTATCGTAAACGGTCGCCGTCTCCACCGGCGAAAACAGCATCACCGTATCCGGTCGGCCGGCTTCGGTCAGACGAGGGCCGTTATCATCCGCCACCTTACAGTTGACGAAAAGCCAGTTGGCGTTGTCTATGCCGCTGGCGTAATCCCACCGACCGCTAACCCGGTAGCCGCCAGCCACCGAACGGGCTTCGCCTTCAGGACGGAAGGAACCGGCCGCGCGAAAATCCGGGGGCGAGCCGAACATAGCGCGGCCCACTTCGGGGGCAAAGTTGCCGGTAAAGACGGCGCCTCCGTTAGACAGCAGGGCGCACCAGCCCACCGACCCTTCGGCCCGGGAAAGTTCCTCGATGACGCGGTAGGCGGTGAGCGGGTCTAATTGGGGGCCGCCCATGCTGGCCGGCAAGAACAGTCGGAACGCGCCGGACTGGTCCAGCCGCCGGGCCAAGTCTTCCGGCACCCGGCGGCGCTGGTCCATCTCATCTCGGGCGGCGCAAATTTGGGGGGCCAAACTCCTGGCGACCTTTACGAAGTCCCCGGCTAAAGTCTTTTGCACTTCTGTTACTCCTCTGACTCCTCTTGACGGTGGGGGGCTGGACCTGGATACCTCCCAATAATAACCGATAATAACCGTCTTTTTAATAACCGTCTTTTGCCAAATATCCGATAGACGGCCCCTTGCCGAGGCTTTTCGGGGGAATGGAACCGGAGCGGCGGCTTGGGGGTTGTGGTAAACTGGGTAGCTGTCCCGAACTGCTGAACTATACCCATATACCGCCTATATCGACATATCAGGAGGAGATATGCCCCCCAAGCAGTATGCCGCTGCTCCGGAGTTGATTCTGGAGCCTACCAAGCGCTATTCGGCCACCATCCGCACCAATCACGGCGATATGACCCTGGAATTGTTTGCCGCGGAAGTTCCCCGCACCGTCAATAACTTTGTCTTTCTGGCCCGGGAGGGTTTTTATGCGGCCGGCTGTTTCCACCGAGTAATTAAGGATTTTATGGTTCAGGGCGGCTGTCCCGAGGGCAGCGGCCGGGGCGGCCCGGGCTACCGCTTCAACGACGAGCCGGTTAGCCGACCCTACGTCAAGGGGACGCTGGCCATGGCTAACGCCGGGCCCAACACCAACGGGAGCCAGTTCTTCATCGTTCACGGCCAAAACGTGGGCCTGCCCCCCAACTACACCATCTTCGGGATGTTGGTTGAAGGCGAAGACACGCTGGATACTTTGGCCGACGCTGCGGTAACCTCCGGGGGCGGCGGTGAAAGGTCCACCCCTGCCGAGCGGCTGGAAATACGGAATATAGAAATCAGCGAGCGCGAGATAAGCCCGGCGGGGTAACCCGGAAATCTTCGCCGGCTGAGCGCCTGAAGGGGCGGCGCAGCGTGGGGTATATATTTATCCTATGGGAACCCTTTACATCGTTGGCACGCCCATCGGCAACCTGGAAGATATCACCTGGCGGGCCGCTCGCATCCTGGGACAGGTTTCGCTGATTGCCGCCGAAGATACCCGAATTACCCGCCGGCTGCTGAACCATTTAGGGCTACGGGTCCCCTTGGTCAGCTGCCATCGTCACAACTGGCCGGCTCGCCTGCCGGAACTGCTACGCGCCCTGGAGTCCGGGGATGTGGCCCTGGTTACGGATGCGGGGATGCCGGCAATCAGCGACCCGGGCAGCGAGATTACGACCCAGGTGGCCGGAGCCGGCTTTCCGGTGGAGGTTATTCCCGGACCGTCGGCAGTAACCACGGCCTTGTCCGTTGCCGGTATGCCGGCCGACTCCTTCCTTTTTCTAGGTTTTCTGCCCCGACGTCGCAAAGACCGGCGAGCCAGACTTGCGGCAGTGGCCTCTCTGCCTTTTACTCTGGTCATCTTCGAGGCTCCCCACCGGCTGCGACCCACGCTGGAGGATTTGCTAGCTGTCCTGGGCGACCGGAACGTCGTCGTTTGCCGGGAGTTGACCAAGTTCTACGAAGAAATCCGGCGCAGCGTCCTGTCCCAAGCCCTAACCTATTTCGCCGCGCCCCGGGGCGAATTCGTTCTGGTGGTGGCCGGAAATGATGCCGGAAATATAGCTCAAGCCCCGCCGGAAGCAGCTCAAGCCGATTTACGGAATCGGCTGGCCCAACTGCGCCGGGAGGGTGTGCGGGGTCGGGAAGCGGTAACCGCAGTAGCCGCCGCCACCGGCTTGCCCCGCCGGGAAGTGTACCGGCTATGGGTGGAGACGGGAGAACCGGACTGACTTGCCGCCCCGCCGACCGAAACCGAGTCTCCCAACCACCCAAACCAAGTCTCACACCCACCCTGCGAAGGAGAGTCTTACCATCTCTGGGTCTAGCTCATTGGCGCGAACCCACGCCCACCCTACAGAGGGAGGTCAAGTTCAGGCTCGGCTGAAAGAGGAAACGGCTGCCCCGGACTATCCAAAAGGCCGGTTTCCGGTTAGAATAGAGACTCATCAGGACAAACAAAAGAAAGTGTAAAGACGATGGCTACCATAAGCACTACCGCCGACTTGATCCGGTTACTGCGCGAAGACCCGGAGTTCGCCGCCGAAGTAAGGCGTTTCATCCTCACCGAGGAACTGCTGCAACTACCGGCTCAGTTCGTTAATTTCGTCTCCTGGACTCAAAACAAGTTTCAGGGAATAGAAGCCGATATCACCGAGCTTAAAGATGGCCAAAAACGCCTCGAAGAAAACCAGGGGCGCTTGGAAGAGGGCCAAAAACGCCTGCGTAACGACGTCGCCGACATCAAGGGGTTTATGACCGCCCGGGCTTCCTACTACCACATCCGCGGAATCGCTAGCCAGCTCGGACTGTTCCGGCCTCGCCGCCAGACTCGCGACGACCTGATTGATATGTGCGAGGACTGGCAAGCAGCTCAAATAAGCTGGGACGACATCAAGAGCTTCTGGGACGCCGACTTTGTGCTGAAGGGGCCTAACGCCGCCGGCCAACCGGAGTATGTCGCCGTCGAAGCGTCTTATACCATCGACAACCACGACATCAGCCGAGCCGTGCGGAACGCCGGGTATATAACCAGGTTCACCAACTCCCCGTGTCGGGCGGTAGTGGTCGGAGTGCAGCTCCACACCGCAGCGCGGGAAACCCTGGAGCGGTCGGCCGAGGCCGCTTGTTACCTGTTGCCCGTAGATGTGCTTCGCCCTTCCTGAACCGGCAAAGAAACTGGCTTGGCCGGCTGCGTCCAGCGGTATTGCCGCTATCATCATCTCTATACTTCTCTATCTTCCTTTGGCGACTGCTCCCGTGAGAACTTCTTTCATATTTCATCCGATTCGCCCAAGGCCCCCGAATGAAAAAGGCCTGAACCAGAGCCGGCTTACTTGCCGAAACCGTTCCGCCAATGTAAGCTCTGGGGCAAACCAGGGCGAATCTCGCTGCCCCTAAAGGCGCAATACGACGCAATACAAAAGGAGCAACTATGCCCAACCTGAACGGAGGACACCTATTCATCCGCTGCCTGAAACAGGAAGGAGTCCGGCGGGTGTTTACCATCGTCGGCGATACTATCCTACCCCTGGTGGATGCGGCGGCCGACGAAGGCATCGAGTTTATTGATACCCGCCATGAGGGAGCGGCGATGCACATGGCCGACGGTTATGCCCGAATCACCGGCGAGCCGGCGGTAGCGATGTTCACCGGCGGCCCCGGGTTCTCCAACGCCATCTCCGGTCTGCCCGCCATCTACACCTCGGAAAGCCCGGTTATTTTTGTCGCCGGCTGCGCCGAATTGCCCGAAAAGGGTATGACCACCTTTCAGGAAGTGGACCAGGTGGGTATGGCTGCCCCGGTAACCAAAGGCTCCTGGCTGATTCACGACTTGCATCGCATCCCGGAGTTCGTCGCCACCGCCTTCCGCACCGCTATGTCCGGCCGGCCCGGCCCAGTTCATCTCACCCTGCCTATCGACCTACAGGATACGCCTATTTCCGAGGAGGATTTGCCCCCCTACCGGCCCGGGGAATATCGAAACATGGGCCACGCCCAAGGCGACCCGGCCTTGATTCAGCAAGCCGTCGCCCTGCTGCGTCAGGCCCAGCGTCCGGTCATCATCGTGGGCAACCCGGCCCGCTATACCGCCAACCAAGAGCAGTTGACCGCCCTGGTAGAGGCCACCGGCATTCCCGCCTTTACCGTGGAGCAGGCGCGGGGGATGGTTGACGATGAACATCCCCTTTGCTTCGGCTATGCCGACGGAGCGCTGAATCGGGCGGCCCGCCGCTTTCGAGAGGCCGACGTGGTTTTATTGCTGGGCAAGCGGCTGGACCACCGCTACCGCTACGGTCAGGTTTTCAGCCCGGAGGCCCAGCTGATTCAGGCCGACCCGGCTCCGGCGGAAATCGGACGCAACCGGGGCGTGGCCGTGGGTCTGCTGGGCGACTTGGGCGCCATCACCGAGCAGCTTACGGCGGCGGCCGGTCAAGGCAGTCGGGCCGACATCTCTCCCTGGGTAGCCCAGCTCGCCCAAGACCGGGAGGACTGGCTGGCGCAGATGCGGGCCAATGCGACCGGCGAGGAGCCGATGCATCCGGTTGACGTATTTACCGGCATTGAGAAGCTGATTGACGAGGACACTTTCATTATTTTGGACGGGGGGGATTACGTGCAATGGGGCCGCTCCTATTTCAGCGCCCGCCAGCCAGGGCGGTTCCTGCGCCTCGGCCCCCTGGGGCACCTGGGCGGCGGCATCCCCTACGGTATGGCTGCCAAGCTGGCCCACCCGGAAAGCAAGGTGCTGGTCTTCTGCGGCGACGGCTCCTTCGGCTTTTATCCGATGGAGTACGACACCTGCATTCGGCACAACCTGCCCATCACCACGGTAATGGGCAATGACGCCACCTGGGGCATCGACAAGACCTTCCAAGTCGCCTATTACGGACGGGCGGTCGGCACCGATCTGCGCTTCATCCGCTATGACCAGGTGGTGGAGGCCATCGGCGGCTATGCCGAATACGTGGAAAAGCCGGCGGAGGTAGCCCCGGCAGTGGAACGGGCCATCAACTCGGGCCGTCCGTCGCTGGTCAACATCGCCGTCCGTTCCGGCGCCAGCCCCTTGGCCGAGGCCATGATTAACCGGCGTACCGGCGGTTAGGGAGTTACTGCCAGTGAAGGCAGTAGAAAGGATAAAGGTTTAATTGGGGGCGGACTTTTAGTCCGCCCCGGCGGTTTTGACCGTCGTTTTTCCTGGGCAGCGTCATTCGGAAATCAAGCCGCCGGCTGTCGCAATATACAACAGTCAAACAATTAGTTGGTCAACTAATTGGCAGACGCACTAGTTCACATTAGTTATCGTCCCTTGGGATAAACCAGGGCCGCATACCCATTCCCTCATCTCCTTCGTCCGGCGCTTCTAATCCCACCCCAATTGACGCTGCGCAACTCTTCACCGGTTCGGCGAATCTCCCCATCGGCGGGACGCTCCTCCATCATTTTTCCAAGATGTCCTTGACGTTGCCGTCTTTTAATTGGGTTGGGTTGATATACCTAGAATAACAAGGTATAGTGAGTCCGGGCGTATATACAACGGCTCAATCGCCTTCTGGGAAGGGGAGGGATGAACTTCAGCAAAGACTTGGTAGCTGCTTCGGCTACCCATCTGGCGCTGGCTATCCTGAACGAAGGAGACAGCTACGGCTACGCTATTCTCAAGCGGGTCAGCGAACTGTCCGACGGCCAGATTCAGTGGACTGACGGTATGCTTTATCCGGCGCTGCACCGGCTGGAGCGGTTAGGTTACGTCGTGGCGGAATGGCGTCTCTCGGAAAGGGGCCGCCGCCGCCGCTATTACCGCATTACCGAATCCGGCCAGCGACGCTTGGCGGCCCAGCGGCGCCAGTGGCAGACGGTGAACGATACTCTGCGCCGGCTCTGGCCGTCGAGTACGCTGGACGCCGGGTCGGGATTGGCCTGGTGATTCTCAAAATGGCGGCACAGATGGCAAGCATAGACGGAAATGGCCGCAGATAACGAAACGCTTAAAGGTTTGATTGATCAGTGGCGCAGCCAGCTGAGCCGACGGGCTGCGCTGCGTCCGTCGGATCTGGCTGAGCTGGAAGGACATCTGCGCGACCAGATGGCGGCGCTGACCGAGACGGGGCTGACCGATGACGAAGCTTTTCTGGTAGCGGCCAAGCGCCTGGGCAACCTGGATGCCGTATCCCAAGAGTTTGCCAAGGAACATTCCGACCGGCTGTGGAAGCAACTGGTGGCCGACTCCGCCCCGGAGAGCGCGCCGGCCCGATCCTCTAGCGTCGAACTGGTCCTGGTCATCGCGCTGGCCCTGGCGGCGGCGGCGGCGATAAAGGTTCCCCAACTGTTCGGTTTCGCCTTCTTCGGCGAGTTAGAGGAAGCATCATTTTATGCCCGCAACCTCAGTTTCTTTGTTCTGCCCTTGTTGACCGGTTACCTGGCTTGGAAGCGGCAACTGCCGGCGGCGCGCCGGCCCTGGCTGGCCCTGCCCTTTGTGGTAGCCGCCGTCCTGGTCAACAGCTATCCTCTGGTTCCCGATGGCGTTACTCTGATACTTGTCGCATTGCACTTACCCATTGCCCTGTGGTTGGTGGTGGGAGTCGCTTATACCGGAGGCCGCTGGCCCTGGGACGGCGACTGGTATGACGGGTACATGAACTTCATACGGTTCTCCGGCGAGTTGTTCATCTACTACCTGCTGATCGTTATGGGCGGCGGGGCGCTGATAGGGTTGATGGCCTTGCTGTTTTCAGCAATTGAAGTGGACGCTTCCTGGCTGCTCTTGGAATGGGTGGCGCCCTGCGGCGCAATGGGCGCCGTCCTGATAGCCGCCTGGCTGGTAGAGGCCAAGCAGAGCGTCATTGAGAATATAGCTCCGGTACTGGCGCGGGTGTTCACGCCACTGGTCGCGCTGGCGTTGCTGACCTTTCTGGCGACGATGTTGTGGACCGGCCAGGGCATCGGCGCGGAACGCGAAGCGCTCATCGGCTTCGACCTGTTGCTGGTATTGGTGCTGGGCCTGCTGCTCTACTCCCTGTCGGCCCGGGACCCGCAAGCGCCGCCCAACCTCTTTGACTGGTTGACCGCCCTGCTGGTGGTCTGCGCCCTGATTGCCGACGCCATGGCCCTGACCGCCATCACCGCTCGCATAACCGAGTTCGGCTTTAGCGCCAACAAAACGGCGGCTCTGGGGGAGAACATCATTTTGCTGGTCAACCTGGCCTGGTCGGCTTGGCTCTACGCCCGCTTCCTGTGGAGACGGAGCGCTTCCTTCGCCGCCCTGGAACGCTGGCAGACCGCCTACCTGCCGGTGTACGCCGGCTGGGCGGCGGTGGTAGTGGTAGCGTTCCCGCCGGTGTTTGGGTGGAAGTAGGGGAAGTAGGGGGTTAAACTCCTCTAACGTAACGCTTACGCCGCTTATACCGAACAGCCCCCCCACTCTACGGGCATCCGCTGGCTAAACCGGCTAAAAAGAGGAGAGGAAGGGAGCGCGCCGACCCGGACTTTCAAGCTGGCGGTGGCTCGCTCGGCAATGCCCTTAGGGGACGGCAGAGCGGTTGAGCGTATGATAGGGGGTTAAGCGCGATGGCCCGGCCCCCGCCGCTCCCGCAGCAGCAGCGCAGGCAGCAGGGCGAGGAGAGAGATTACCGCGGCGATGCGGAAGAAGCGGTGGAACAGGATCAGACCGGCGTTGTTTACCTCGACCGCATAGGCGGCAAGCCGGGCGGCGGCGGCCGCTGGCGCCTCGCCAGGGGTTGGCAAGGGCAGACTTAACCCGGCGGTCAGGGCCTGAAAATGCTCGATGCCCCAAGCCGCCAAGGCCGCCAGACCCAGGGTCATCCCCAACAGCCGCGCCACCACCACCAGCGACGCCGCCGTTGCCCGGTAAACTTCCGGCGCCGGGTTCAGCGCTTGGGACATTATCGGCGCCACTACCAGACCGAAACCTAACCCGGCCAGGGCCAGATGCAGCGTCAGAGCCGGCTCAGCTACATCCAGCCCCCAACCGCTGACCAGGAACAATCCCACCGCCGTCAGCAGTAGCCCGGCCGCGGTTACCGACCGGACTCCGAACCAACCGGGCCAAGTCAGCAGTTGACCGCCGATAACCGCCCCCAGAGGAATGGCGCTGGTCAACCGCAGCAGCCATAGAGCGCTGGTAAAGGGTTCTTTGCCCATCACCGTGTTAGCCATCAGCGGCACGGTAACCAGCGCAATAATCAGCGCCACGCCCACCAGCAGTTGGGTCAGGTTGGCCGAAACAAAGGACAAAGATCGGAACAGGAGCGGCGGCAGCAGCGGCTGGCCGGCCCTTTGTTCCAGCCGCAGTTCCAGCGCGCCCAAGCCTAACGCCATTAGCAAGCCGGCGCCGCCCAGGATGAAGGGCAGGGCCGAGGCGCGGGTGAACAGCCCCGGCCGGGATACGGCCAGGGACAGCGCCAGCAGGGTCGCCACCAGCAACGCCCCGCCGAAGTAGTCCACCCGGGCTTCCCGCCGGCGCCGGTTGGGAAACCAGAGCAGCCCCGGCAGCAGCAAGGCGACTTGAGGCAGGTTCAGCCAGAAAATCCACCGCCAATTGAGCAACTCCACGATCGCCCCGCCGTAGGCCGGCCCCAACATTGAACCGGCCTCGGCCGCTCCGCCGACGATGCCCAGGGCCAGACCTCGGCGTTGCGGCGGCCAGGTTTCGGCGGCCAGGGCAAAGCCGACGGCCGCTGCCGCCGCTCCGCCGATGGCCTGAATGACCCGCGCCCCAATTACCGCTTCCAGGCTGCCGGAGAGGGCCACCAGGACGCTGCCGGCGCCGAATATCCCCAGCCCAATCATATAGACCCGGGGATAGCCGTAAACGTCAGCCAGCCGGCCAATCAGAGGCATAAAGGCGGTGTAGCCCAGCAGGTAGGCCGTAACTATCCAGGATACCCGGTCCAGTTCAGTCAGGGGAATACGCAAGTCCAGCATCACCGCCGGCAGGACGGTAACCACGACCGTCTGGTCCAGAGCGGTGAAAAAGGCGCCCAAGCCAATGACCGCCAGCGCTATCGGAACCGGCGGCGGGCGTTTTAGCTGGCCGGGCGCAACATCGGACATAGCGCGGTTCGCTCGCGAGTAACCTCTCTGCCAAGTTTTTGGCCCCCGGGCCGGCCGGCGTACCGGGTCATCGCGGCGGAAGCGGCGGGACGGCGATTTGCGCCGGGGAGTTCCGGGCTTTAAGGGTCAAGACGCGCACAACGTCCAGCGCATCGCCGGCCGCCAGCGAGCCGGTCAGTCGCGCCTTCCGCAGTCGGCTATCCGTCGACTCAACCCACAGTTCCACCGGGACAGCCGAATCAGCCATGGCGCCGGGAATCAGGTCGGCCAGCGCCTTCGGGGAAGTGGTTCCCCGCAAGCGGTAGGCGTCATATCCCTCTGTTCGCTCTACGCCAACCAACTCCGGGGACTGCGTCCCGGTAAGCAGGTCGGCAACGACCCGGTTGATTTGGTCAACCCGGAAAGGAATCCGCTCCCTGGCAACCGGTTCCCATTCGCCACTGAAAAGGTTGGTAACATAGGCGCCCTCTTCCACCACTATCACGCTGATTTGCAGGAAGGAGCCGGATGTTTCCAAGTCCAGGGTAACGCTAAAGCTCTCGGGGCGGTTGGCCGGAGTATTGACCACGCCCTCAGCCCGGGTCAGCAGCAGACCGGGACTCAAGAAAGCGCCGCCGGCAGGATGTTCCAAGGTAAAGGCCAGCGACTTTTCGGCCAACAGCCTGGCCGCCGCCCGCTCCAGAATGACCCTCGGGTCCGGTAGAGGCGTGGGCGTAGGTATCGGGGTCGGGGTCGGGGGCCAAGTCGGGGTCGGGCCAACTCCACAAGCCGCCACCGACAAGAATAACAGCGTCGCCGCAAAGGCCGCCGGTAACCGCCGGCGGTTCAGAAACTTCGTCGGCAATTTCGTCAAACCCCTCTTTCCAGAGAAACGACTCAAGCGGTCAGTTCCACGACCAAAAGGCTAAGTTGCCCTCGACTAGCTCCTGCGGGGGAGTGTCCCCCCCGGCGTCCAGCACATATACCCGCGCCCCGCTGGGGGTATGGCCGTTGCGCCGCTCCGACACCGGGCCGTCAGCGTAACCGGACCCGGCCACCACCAGTCGGGAGCCGTCGGGCGACCAGGGAGAATGGGAATAGGCGTACTGGTCAAAGAAGCTGAGCATCGTGAAAACTTCGCTGCTGGGCCGGAACCGGAACAGTTCCCGCGCCGGGCCGCCGTCGGAAGCGCCAGACCCTGCAGCAACGGCATTGACCGAAGCCACCATCCACTCAAACACCTGGTCGTCCAGGTCAACGGCTACCCAGGCCAGGCGTTCCCCGCTGGGCGACCAATAGAAGGAGAGCAGCGGCTCTTCCACCAGGGTTCGAGCGCTACTGACCTCGCCGGCGGCATCGAGGGTCACCAACTGAATCCGCTGGAAGATGCGGCCTTGAGGGTCTTGCTGGTCGGCCACCGCCAGCGATTGTCCGTCGGGCGACCACATAAAGGCGGCCAGGGGGCCGGTATCCAGAGCCCGCCGCGGCCCGGCCGGGTCATCCCTCGCCCCCACGTAGAGCGCGCCGCCCGAGGGGTCGGCCACCGTATAGGCCCAACGCCGTCCGTCCGGGGACAGAGCCGGCGTTCGAAAGCCCGCCGAGTTCACCAACCGCCGGGCGGTATCCGCCCTAAAGGGTTTCTGCAGCAGCTTGACCTCCTCCCGGGAATGGACCATCAGGGAGTCGCTGTCGCCGCCCCAGCTATAATAGAGGGGCGCCCCCCGCTCCACAGCCACTGCGCCCTGGGTCGTATCCGGGTTCACCGCAAACAGGGTCAGCCCCCGCCGCGTAACCGCCAGAAAAGACAAATATTCTCCGTCCGGAGACCAATAGAGATAGTGGGGCGCGCCGTCGGCAATCAAAGCCGGAACATCGTTCTCATAGACCATCCGGCTGTGCCCGGTGGCGGCGTCTATCACTTGGACGGACACTTGCAACGAGCGGCCGTCAGCAATCCGCACCCGGGAGACGGCCAGCCTAGTCCCATCGGGAGACCAGGTAGGCCAGGCATATACGTTGCTAAAACCCAAGTCCTGCACCATATAGACGCCAGCCGGTTCGTCCAGGTCGGACGGATCGGACGGATCGGCTTGAACTTGGCCGCCGCCGGTCAGCCGCCGCTTCTCGCTGCCGTCAGGCTTAATGGTGAACAAGTCTCCATAGGGGCTGATGTAGGCAATCCGGTCAACGCTCAAATTGGCTGCCTCCCCGGTTATCGCGCCGGCTTCCGCAGGTGGGTCCACCAATGCCCGGCCGGATTTATCGGCTAGTTCGGGGAGGAAGTAGGGCGGGTTGCCGCAGCCAACCAGGGCCGGAACCGTTCACGCTAGCGCCGCTATCCAGAACCAGACCGCCAACCGAGGCAAATACCTTGCCGACAACTGGGCCGACAACTGGGCCAAACGCTCAACAATATGCGCCACCAACACCCTCGTTTCCGGTTTCTCAAGAATACCACCCCCCTTCCCCGGTAGCAACGGCGGCCCGTGGCCCTATGGCAGCCGGCAAAGGGGTAGATACTTTAGGTGTTAGGGGAATTCCCTCTCCCTAATGGTGCGGGGAGAAGGGATAGGGAAAAGACCTTAATCGACTTCTTCCCCGCCTTGCGATTTTAGTCGGGGGTCGGCTAACCTTGTCAGACGCCCGGCTGGTTTGCGGGACGGAATCGTTTTGGGTTCTCTTATTTCGCTATGACAGACGCATCGGCAAAGGACATCTGGAACGCTGCCCTGGGTCAACTGGAACTGGAGTTGCCTCGCGCCACTTTCGAGACCTGGCTGAAGCAAACCGAGGGCATCGGTTTCAATGGCACGGACTTGTTGGTGGAGGTTGCCAGCGTTTTCACCATCGCTTGGCTGGAACAACGGATGTACCAAACCATCCTGCGGGCCTTACGCCAGTCCTCCGGCCAACCTCTGGATATTCGGTTCCAGGTATCACCGGAAGTCGCGGAACCAGCGCCTGAGGCCCCATCTGTTTACCACGGCAGCGATGCCCTGAACGACTCCCCAAACGGTTCCTCAAACCCGGGAACGGCCAGCCGGCCAGCCGGGTCGTCTCCCAAACCCCTTCCTGTCGCCACCGGCCTCAGCTTCGACGATAAGTATTCCTTCAACAGCTTTGTCGTCGGCAACTCCAACCGAATGGCCTTCAGCGCGGCCCAGGCGGTGGCCGACGCCCCCGGCCAAGCCTACAATCCCCTGTTTCTATACTCCGGCGTAGGCTTGGGCAAGACTCACCTGCTGCACGCCATCGGCCAGGATGCCGCCCGCCGCGGTCAGGCTGTCCTCTACGTCTCCTCGGAACAGTTCACTAACGATTTCATTTCCGCCATCCGCAACCGCACCACCGAGGAGTTCCGGCAGCGCTACCGCAGCGTCCAGGTCCTGCTGATTGACGATGTGCAGTTTATGAGCGGCAAGGAACAGACCCAGGAAGGGTTTTTCCATACCTTCAACGACCTGCATACTGCCGGCTACCAGATAGTGTTGACCTCCGACCGGCCGCCCAAATCCCTGGCCTTGCTAGAAGACCGGCTCCGCTCCCGCTTTGAATGGGGTCTGATTGCCGACATCCAGCCGCCGGACCTGGAAACTCGCATGGCGATCCTCTATGCCAAGGCCGACCAACTGAAGACCTCAATGGAGGAAAGCGTGGTGGAGCTTATCGCCAAGCGGGTGCAGAAGAACGTGCGGGAATTGGAGGGTAGCCTGAACCGGGTGGTGGCCTATTCTCAACTGATGAACGTGCCGGTAACCCTGGAATCGACCTCCCGGCTGCTGGACGACCTGACCCTGGATACGGCGCGCCACGCCATTGACCCGGAGCGCATCCTGGAGCAAGTATCGCGCCACTACCGGGTTTCCAACGCCGACTTGCTGGGCCGGAGCCGCAGCAAGACCATCGCCCTGGCCCGTCAGGTAGCGATGTATCTGCTCATCTACGAACTGGAGCTATCTCCCACCGACGTGGGCCGGCTGTTAGGCAAACGGGACCACTCCACCGTCATTCACGGCGCCGGCAAAATCAACGGGGAAATCAACGAGGACTACCAGCTTCGCCAGGATGTTCTGACCATCAAAGAGGCGATCTTTACGTAGGCGTTATGCTTGGCCCAGCTATCTCGGCCCTTTCCCTCAAACTCTACTCACCACCCGGACTGTGTGCTATGCTTTCCGAGCAAGCGCAGCTAAGCGCGCCGTGCCGTCAATCCGCTCTGGAATCCAGTCAGACCTGCGTCAGACCTGATGTACGAGAGCATCATAAAGGGTAATTCCCTGGCAACTTCCTAAGCAACATCGCCAATCAATTCCCCCTGTTCACATAATTTCGTGGATAACTCCCGGTTTTTAGTGGATAACTTGTTCTAATCGGTGGATAATACGCAACGAGAAGTTTAACAACCCCAGACCATCGGCAAGACTACGGAGGGGGCTAGAGCTTGGCTAAAACTTATCCACTAATCAAGTCAGGTTATCCACTACCCAGACCCAGTTATCAGGGATAGAATAGAACAAGTAAACTCTGACCTAAATAGCGACAAATAGCCCTTATCCACTTTTCCACACCCTTATTATTCTTATTACCTACTACAGATTTTATATTATGATTGATACTGTTAGATTAAACATTAAAGCTGGGGATGGCGGGAACGGTTGCGTTAGTTTTCTGCGGGAAAAGTTTAAGCCCAAGGGTGGGCCTAACGGGGGGGATGGCGGCGATGGCGGTAATGCTTACGTAGTCGGCGACCCCTCGCTAAATACCCTGCTACACCTGAAATACAACAGCACGATGTATGCTGACCGGGGGGGACACGGCAAGGGCAAGGGCCAACGGGGCGGTAATGGCGTAGCGACCACTATCCGCGTCCCTCTAGGAACGGTGGTCTGGAAAATGCTTAAGGGTGGGGAAAAAGATTTTCTGACCGATGTAACCGACTCTGTTCCGCGCTTGGTGGCCCGGGGCGGCGGCGGCGGCTGGGGTAACGCCCACTATGTCTCCTCCACCAACCAGGAGCCGATCCTGTCCCAAAAGGGCGAGCGGGGAGAATCCGTCGTCCTCTTCCTGGAGCTGAAGTTGTTGGCCGATGTCGGCCTGTTGGCCCGGCCCAACGCCGGCAAGTCCACCCTTATATCCCGCTGTTCCGCAGCCAAACCGCGCATCGCCGACTACCCTTTCACCACCGTCGAGCCGGCGCTGGGCGTAGTCAATAGCCGGGGTAATGATTTTGTGATGATGGAAGTGCCGGGTTTGCTTGAAGGGGCGCACGAAGGGGTGGGCCTTGGCGATCAGTTCCTGCGCCACGCCGAGCGCGCCCGCCTCTACATCCACGTCCTGGACGGTCTATCCGAAGACCCGGTGGCCGACTTTCACATGATTAACCGGGAGCTTCGGGAGTTTAACCCGGCGTTGGCTTACAAGCCCCAGCTTATCGCCGTCAACAAGATTGACGTAACCGAGGCGCGGGAACGGCGGGTTGAACTGGAAGGGGCCCTGCGCCAGGCGGCGGCGAAGTTGCCAGTCCTACCCGATAGAACGGATACGCCCATATTCTTTATCTCGGCGGTCAGCGGCGAAGGCATCGATGAAATGCTGGGCCTGGTAATCGCGACGCTGGATACGCTTCCCAAGGATGAACCCTCGGCGGTTCCCGTTACAACGTCAGGGGCGGAAGCCGGAGGCGCCTGGAGCCCGCCCAACCGACGCCGGACGGCAGCCCCGCCCACCACCTTCTCTATAGACAACGGGGTGTACGTCATCCGGTCGGAGCAACTGGAACGGCTTAGCGCATTGGCCGACACCCGCGACTATCGGGTGCTGCTGCAGCTGTGGCGGGAAATGAACCGCTTGGGTCTTGCCCGCCGACTACAGGATGCGGGAATCCAGCCCGGGGACACCATCCGCATCGGTCGGGCGGAAATGGAGTGGTTCTAGCGCGAGGGTAAAGTATGGCGGTTCCAGTATGCGGGTAGGCGTTCTGGGCGGCACCTTCGACCCGATCCATTTGGGCCACCTGGTAATTGCCGAGGAAAGCCGGCTCAGCCAGGGCTTGGACCGGGTGCTGTTTATTCCCGCCGGCCAACCTTGGCTGAAGGAGGGCCAGCCCCTGACCGCGGCCCGGCGCCGGCTGAGGATGGTAGAACTGGCCGTAGCCTCCAACCCTCATTTTGCGGCGCTTCGCAACGAAGTTGACCGGCCCGGCCCCAGCTACACCGTGGACACGTTGGAGGAGTTGACCGCCGACTTGGGGCCATCGGCGGAACTGCATTTCATCCTGGGCCTGGACGCCTTCGAGAGTTTTCACCGCTGGAAGGAACCGAAGCGGCTGCTGGAGTTGTCCCGGCTGGTGGTGGTGAGCCGTCCCGGTTACCGGGAACAACAGCTGGCTGCTATTCTGGCGGGTTACCGGGAATACGCCGACCGCATAACCGTGCTTCCGGTGCCCAGCGTGGACTTCAGCGCTACCGAAATCCGCCGCCGGGCCGCCGCCGGCATCTCTTTCCGTTACCAGGTTCCGGAGCCGGTGGAACGTTATATTGCAAAGCAGGGGTTGTATCGGCTTGGCCTTACCCCGCCGCCGGCCTGACCTTTCCGGAGGACGAGCCGACCGGCCGCTTATTATAGGAGAAGTTGTCTTGACCGAAATTGCGCAGCGACTATTGCAACTGGCCTTGGAAAAAGGCGCTCTCCGTTACGGGGATTTCACTCTTACTTCGGGCCGGAAAAGCGGCTACTATTTTGACGGGCGATTGTTGAGCCTGGACCCGGAAGGAGCGTACCTTATCGGTCAGGCTTTGCTACCGGTAATTCGAGACGCTGGCGCCGAGGCTATTGGCGGACCAACCTTGGGCGCCGACCCGATAGTTACCGCTGTGGCCTTGACCAGCTACCGGGAAGAAAACTCCCCCGGAACGGCTATTCCGGCCTTCATTGTGCGCAAGGAAGCAAAAGCTCATGGCGCCGGCCAAGCCATTGAGGGACATCTGTCGCCGGGCTGTCGGGTAGCCATTGTGGACGATACCTGCACCACCGGCGGCTCTCTTTTTCAGGCGATCGACGCCGCCGAGGCCGCCGGCGGTACGGTGGTAAAGGTTTTGACCCTGCTAGACCGGCGGGAAGGCGGCGGAGCGGAACTGCAACGCCGGGGCTACGACTTCACGTCCCTGTTGGCGGTTAACGGCGACGGGGAAATAAAGGTGGCCGGGTGATGCGGCGGAGCCGATACCGAGGGCGGTTCCTCACTCACTGCGCATATTGTGGGAGAGAACTTGCCTCCGCATAGTCCGTCTGCTGCCGGCTCTGCAACAAGCCCTTAATCTCTGCCATATCTTGTTGCATCCCTGCTATGTCTTTCTGGATCTCTTCAATGTCCTGCCACATCCCAGCCACATCGTCTTTTATGTGGCCCAAGTCCGTTTCTACCACCGAAATGCGGACTTCAACGGAATGGACGTCCCCTCGCAAATCTTTCAGGTCGTCCCAAATAAACCAGGAGAGGAAGGCAATTAAGGCAATTACACCGATGGGGGTAATCCGTTCTTTCATAATTGCGCCTGTATTCCATCACACTCCTTCAACCTGATGATATATCGCAATCACAAATACCAACCCTATCCTATCCCTCCCCGGCGCCAAACAACCGGGGCAAGTCCAAAACTTCGGCTACCCCTTGGGCCGGGGCGGTGAGCGTTAGCGACGCGCCGGCGGCGGCCTGGGCGTTACGGACGTAGCCCAGGCCTACCAGCTCGCCGGTGGTGGGTATGACCGCCAGAGAGGTTATCTGGCCTACCTTTCGTCCCTCCTGCTCCAAGCCGGCGCCCTCAGACACCACTGCGCCGGCGGAGAAGCGCAGCCGCGCCAGGGACTTCTGTACCTTCTGGTAAGTATCCAGCCGGGCGATTACCTCCTGCCCGATGTAACAGCCCTTGGCGAAGTCTATGGAACCAATCAGCCCGGCCTCCAGCGGGTTATACGCCTCGCCCAACTCCCGGCCGTAGCGGGGTATGGCGTGCCGCACCAGCGCCGTCTCGTAAGCCTCCATTCCGACGGGAGTAATACCGGCCGCCGCTAGCGCCGACCAGACCGCCGCCGCCGACTCCTTATCCGTCATCAAGTCAAAGGCGGACAGTTCCCCCAAGGGCCGTCGGATTACCAGCGTCTCCTTTCCGGCGATGGCGGTAGAAAAAGTGGCGTAGGGTTCCAGTTCATCCGGGCCGGGCGCTCCCAGCGTAGGGGACGGAGTAATGACGGCATTCAGGGCTGACGGGCTGCGGGGGCCGCATACCGTCAGCAGGACGGTGTCCGGCGTCAGGTCGGTAACGGTCAAATCTTCCATGATGGTATATTTGTCCAGCCATTCCATCACCCGCTGCTGTTCGCCGGGGCTGGTGAGCAGCAGGATATATTCGCCGGTATTGACCACGGCCAGCAGGTCGAGGATGCGGCCCCGGTCGGTGGTCAGAACGGTGGGCGCGCCCTGGCCCGGCGCCAGGTTGACGACCCCGTTGGTGGAAAGGCGGTTTAGCAAGTCCAGGGCATCGGTTCCCTCGGCCCGGAGCCGTCCGGCATAGGAAATGTCGTGGAGCGCGGCGCCCTCGGTGGCGGCCCGATACTCGGCGGTCCGGTCGGAATAGGTCTGGGAAGGCGAGGGCAAGGTCATAACGTAACCTCCGGGATAGCTATTGCGGGGTGGTCATTGGGTCAGCGTCCAACCGCCGGTCTTCGGTTGCCGCCTCTAACCGATAGTCCCCGGCAACGGCGCCGGGGTGGGATACAGGGCGCGCTCAATGGCTTGGCGCACCGGACGCAGATAGGGACGGGCTGCCCGCAACCCTTCCGTCAAGTCGGTCAACGCCACCCACTGACACTGGTCGATGCCCTCGGTCAAGTCGGGCCGGAGCGGGTCTCTCAGGCTGCCGGTATAGTCCAGCAGAAACCATTGCACCGTCTTGTTGACCGGCCCAATCCGGTAGTAGGAAATATAGTCGCTTTGGCAAAGGGAGGAACGGATGACAATCAGTTCGGGCCTCAGGCCCGTTTCTTCGGCAATTTCCCGGAGGGCGCATTCGGCATAGGATTCATCGGGGTAGTCCAGCTTCCCCTTGGGCAGGTCCAGAAGTCGGTGCTTTCGGATGACCAGCGCATTGCCGCCACAGAGAACCAGGCCTCCGGCAGCAAACAGCTGGGGCAAATCAGCTCTATTCATGTATGTGAATCCGTTCCAATATCCCTACTTGCTCGCGGTTTAACCCGGTGAACAGCACCCCGTCCACAATCATATCGGTCAGCATATCCGTTTCGGCAGCCTGGTAAATGTACTCGGGTCGCAAGTCCTTGCCCGCGTAGTCAAAGCGGGTCAGGATGTAGTGGATGGCGTTGAGCCGGGCCTGTTGCTTATTGTCCGATTCGATGATAACCCAAGGGGCGTAATCGGTAGAGGTAACGGCGAACATCCGCTCCTTGAAAAAGGTTAGCAGCTGCCAACGTTCCGCCACCTTACGGTCATTGGCCGAGTATTTCCAGTATTGCAAGTCGCTGTCTTGGCGCAGCCGAAACCGCAGGGTCTGAGATTCTCGGGATACGGACAGATAGATTTTGATGAGGTCAACCCCTTCGTCCACCAGTTTCTTTTCCCAGTCGTTCACCTGGTTCATAAAATAGTGATACTGGCGCATCGAGCAGTAGCCCATAACCGGCTGGATCAGGGCGCGGGAGTACCAGGAACGGTCGAACACGATTATTTCCCCGGGGCCGGGCATCAGCTTGTAGTGCCGGCCCAGCCAGTTGCGCATTTCCTGGGGTGTGGGTATGCCCTGGCTGATAATGCCGGAGGACCTGGGATTGAGGTAATGAGTAATTGTGGCGGCGGTGCTGCCCTTGCCGGCGGCGTCCCTTCCTTCCAGAACGATGGCTACCCGCCGTCCCTTGCTGATCACCCCCTCTTGCAGGGCCAGAAGCTGGCGGCGCAAGATACGCAACTCGGCCCGGTAGGCCAGATACTCAATACCGCGAAAGGCGGCTACGTCATGCTTGCCCGCCTTAGTTTCGGGCAAGATACCGGCATTTCCTTGTATTACATCGTAGGCAAACATTCGTCAACCGCCGACCGACCGACTCCTTGCGCGCTGCGCCCTTCGTTCCATTGCCCCGCTACCGGTTCATCGTAAATAACTCGGGTCGGCCCTGTCAATGCGCCTAACCCCGACTGGCTGAGGTTTTCCTTCGCCCCCTCCCAGAGGGGTAAGGAAGCCTCCGGCCCTTGACGCCCCTGCCCGGTTGAACATACAATAACGATACCATCTAACTAAATACTAAAAACCGTTTCTGGCAGTCTGGCGGGAGGGCATTATGGCAATTACTATGGATGGGGTAGAACTGGGCGTGCAAATCACCGAGAAGGCCGCCGAGAAGATTAAGTATTTCGCCGACAAGGAAGGCGTCTTGGAGGGCGTGGGCCTGCGCGTCGCGGTCAAGGGCGGCGGCTGTTCCGGTTTGACCTACGACCTGAAAATTACCAATGAGGAGTTGGAGACCGACAAGGTGGTAGAGCAGCACGGGGTTAAGGTGATGGTGGACAAGAAAAGCTATATCTACCTGGTCGGCACCGAGCTGGACTTTTCCGACGGGCTAAACGGCAAGGGCTTCATTTTCGATAACCCCAACGCCAAGAAGGCTTGCGGTTGCGGCACCTCCTTCAGCATCTAGCTCGTCCCGGCCAATAAACCGGTTCATCGGCCTAATTTCTGCGCCTCTGTGGTTTCCTTGCCCCCTTGGGCGGCCACCATAGGGGCGCAGAATATGTCTCTCCAGCGCAACTCGGGCCGGGTTCGACCCTGCCGGTTATACTTCCCCATCCTCGACACCCCCCTCCGGCCCCCACCCGGCAAAGGAGCGAATACGATGACCAACGCTTCCCCGGCCCCGGCGCTGGTAGTTCTCCAGCTTACCGGCGGCAACGATTATCTGAACACCATCGTTCCCTATGGCGTCCCCCTTTATTATGACTACCGGCCCGCCGTCAACGTGCCGCTGGAGCAGGTCTTGCCGCTGGATGACCAGGTAGGGTTCAACCCGGCCCTGACGCCGGTTAAGGAGCTATACGACCGGGGTGAGGTGGCGTTGGTGCATGGCGTAGGCTATGCCAACCCCAACCGTTCCCACTTCCGTTCGATGGACATCTGGCACACTTGCGAGCCGGACAAGATAGGCGTTGAGGGCTGGTTGGGCAAGGTCATCCGCGACCTGGACCCCCAGGCCGAGAATGTGTTGACTGGGGTGAACTTTGGCCGGGGACTGCCCCGGGCCATGGCCCTGCCTGGGACGTCGGTGGCGTCGGTGGCCGTGCTGGAAAACTACGGATTGCTTACCGGCATCGTCCGGGAGCCGAGCCGGAAGCCGGCCCTGGAAGTTTTCGCCCGGATGTACGCCCCGGCCCTGGGAACCGGCCCGGTTATGGATTATCTGGGCCGGACCGGGCTGGATGCCCTGAAGGGCGCCGATATGCTGCGGAAGGCGCCGGAAAAATACCAGTCCTCGGTGGAGTATGGCGACAGTGGCATCGGACGCAATCTGCGCAGCATTGCCCAAGTATTATTGGCGGACTTGGGGACGCGGGTCTTTTATACCCAACACGGCGGTTATGACACCCACGCCGCCGAATTGACGGTGCATACCCAGCTATGGACGGAGCTGTCTCAGGCGATTGCCAGTTTCTTTGCCGACCTGCGGGAACATCAGGTCGCCGACCGGGTGGCAATGCTGGTGTTCACCGAGTTTGGCCGGCGGGCCAAGGACAACGGCTCCGGCACCGACCATGGCTCCGGCGGCCTGGCCCTGGTCATCGGCTCCCCGGTAAAGGGCGGGCAGTACGGCGAATACCCGTCCCTGGCGGAAGGGGACTTGTTGGAGGGCGACCTGCGCTTCGGCTACGACTACCGGGGGCTGTACGCCACGCTGGTGGAAGGCTGGCTGGGTCTGGACGCCGCGCCGATAGTGGGCGGGCGGTACGAGCAGCTGGCGTTGGTTTAGGGTTCAGAACCGTAACTTATACTGATAGAAGAGAGAAGAGGAGAGGCGTTTATGAACGATCTACCCAGGTGGAACTTTCCGCCTACTAACGGCGGCATTGAAGTCATCCAGGATGCGGCCATCGCCCATTTTGGCGACGACCCTTTGCCTAAACTGGTTCGGGAAGTTTTGCAAAACTCCCTGGACGCTAAAGATAATGACCTGTCCGGCCCGGTATCGGTGGTCTTTGAAGAAAGTTGGTTCGCCTCGGAGTTTGTCGGCGCCGCCGAATTGGCAGACCATCTGTCAGCCTGTCGGGAGCGGGCCCAAAAAGATGGGAAACCGAAATTGCAGGAAGTTTACGCTAAAGCGGTAGCTGCGGCCCAGTCGGATGAAATACGCTGCCTGCGGATAATAGATTCGGGTACTAAAGGGTCTGTCGGCGCCAATTGGAATGCCCTGGTACGGCAAGAAGGGTCGGTGCAAAAGTCCGGTGACAACCCCGGAGGTTCCTATGGCATCGGGAAAAACGCCGTTTTCAACGTCAGCTCCCTGCGCACCGTATTTTACTCCACCCGCTATTTGAACTTGAAAGAGGGCGGCAGGGTGGAAAAATGCCAGGGGAAAGCCAACCTTATGGCGCATGAACTCGCGTGGCGGGCGACTGATTAGAATCAGTCGCCCGCCACGCTACAGCACATCGGGTTCTTTCCCCTGGCATCGGGCCAACCCTTACAGAACACCCAAATCCCCGACTTCTTCCGGTTAAAAGCCATTGGCACCGGCGTCTTTATCCTGGGGTTTGACCCCCGCACCTCCCAGTGGGAGAAAGAAGTCGTCCAAGCCACCATCGAGAACTTCTTCTACGCCATTCACCACAAGGGGTTGGTAGTTACAGTCTGTCCCGCTGACGGAGAACCCGTCGACATCAACTACGAAACTTTGGACACCCTCTTTCGGGACTTGCCCCCCAATTCCCCTTCCCGCCACTTTTACCGGGCTATCCGCGAATCCGAGCCAGTTCAGACCGAATCCTTTGACCGGCTAGGCGTCTTGAAGCTCTACCTGCGCCTTAACGAAGGTCCCGGGCGCATCGCCCACATCAACCGCAACGGAATGCTCATTACGGACAGCCGGGAGCAGAAGGTCAACCCACTGGCTCCCCGAAGAAATGGCCTGTGGCCCGAATATGCCGCCGTGGTGACCCCGGCCAGCAACCCCGGCGACCAGTGGCTGCGAAATATGGAAAACCCTAGCCATGACGCCTTGTCCACTAACCAGCTATCGGACGAGGTGGAACGCAAGAAAGCGGAAAGCATCTTTCTCGAGGCTCGGCAGAAACTGCGCGCTATTATCGACGAAAAAACGATGATTAACCAGTACGGCGATACCAGCAACCTGCGGGAGCTGGCCCAATACTTCCCGGAGCTGAACCCGGACGCCCCAGGGAATCGGGCCTTGAAGACTGATAGCGTTCCGACACGAGGGAGGCGGGCCCAAATAGAGGTTATCATTGACGAAAAGGGCGACGACACCACTCCGGAGTCGGCGCCGGATGATATTCCTGACCCGGCAGAACACCCTGGGCCAGGACCCGGCCCGGATCCCAACCCGGACCGTCCGCGGCGCAAGGAGTCTGGGGAGCGACGCGCGCGTTCCCGTTTAACGAGTCCGCGCTTTATCCCCACAACTTCCCAGGCAGCTACCGTCGCCTTCACCACCGCCGCCGACTTGAACGGGCCGCTGAAGCTGGCCTTGCTGCCCGCCGGCGGCGAAAGGGAAAGGCAACAGAAGATTGAGGTTACCAGCGTTCAGGCCCTCAGCCCCGCCGAACTGCCGGTCAGCCTGGAAAGCGGGCTGGTCTCCTTAACCCCGGCGCCCGGCCAACGCATCGTCCTTAAAGTGAACACCGGCCAGCCGATTAGCGGCATCGCCATTAACCTCGGCATCTATCAGCGGCAGGAAAACGAAAAGGAGGGGTCGGGAGAATGACGACTATGTGGAACGACCGCTTGCTTCCCTACCCGCTGCTGGCTTCCTGGACTGATGACTACGGTCAGGGCGCCAGTTTTAGTGCAACGCTGCCCGGCGTGGTGCTCGACAAGGACGGATCCATTAACCTGCCCGTCAAGTATCAGTGCAAGAGCCCCTACCTCAAAAGCCTGATAACGGCAGGACAGGCAAAATACGCGTCAATAGTGTTATGCGACAAAACCTTTACTCGTCAGATATTCCCCTCCGGTCAGGATGACGAAATCTTGACTTTGAACGCCGGCGAATACCATCAATCACTGATGATAACCCCATACATCGTTGCCGCCCAGCCTATCGAGGGCTTTAAGTCGGCGGAACACGCCGTCGAGTTCCAGACCATCAAACCCGAGGGGTTCGACCTGGCCCCGGCCTCTATTCTGGCCGTGGGCGATTCTACGCTTATTAGACTGGAAGAGGGCGCCAGTCCGGACTCGGTTATTGACTTGGTAGCGAGGCCTGAAGTGGCGCAAGGCGCCTTTCAAGCCAACTTCGACGATAACCGCATCCGCGTTTATGTGAGCTCTGCTGACAAGGCGAATCTCGAAGCGCTTCGGGATCGAGGGGCCAACTCCCCAGAAATGGCCGCCCTTTTCCCGGGAGTGTATCTGCATGTCATCACCGAGGCCCTGCGCCACCTGAACGACCACGATAACCAGGAAGCTGCTTGGGTAGAAACCTTTCGGCGCGCGCTGCAAGAAAAGAAGGTCGATGTCGATGCTGATTCTCTGAAGGAAAATGCCCTTCAGCACGCTCAAACTTTGATGGATAGGCCCCTGAAGAAACTGATTGCCGCTTTTATTAACCCGGACTAGGAGTAGGATGATGCAAGAGCAACGTTTTCCGATATATCGGCTAACCCAGGACGCTTACAATCAGTTGCTGGAAGTAGCCGAACAAAATCCGCAAATCTATGCGGATCCGGCCACCGACTTTCACGAAGTCCTGCAAGGTCGGGGATTGACCGACTACGTCGAAGATACCGGGCTGTATTCAACCCGTCCCATCAGCCTGACGCCGGTAGCGGGCGGTCAACCCAACCGGGCCGACTGCCAGGCCCTGGATTTTTACAACTCCATCCACGACATGACCCCTAGCTTGGCTAACGATGCGCTTATCTGGACCTGGATGACCCACTTCCGCCTCCACAGTTACAGTCTGAAACGCTGGCGACGGCAAAGCTCCAATTTTACTAACCACATCAAGCGGCATTGGTTTGTTGCCGGTCAAGGCGGCAGCGCTTTGTGGGACAGCAATACCGCTTCCCGAACCTGGTGGATTGCCCACGTCGCCAAGAAAGCGGCCCACGCTTCCGGTGGCGCCTTTACCGCGGCGCAGGCCCTGGATCACTTTGCCCATAGCGCGGAGCATTATCACACGCTAATGGGGACGGGCAGCGGCTTTACTTGGACGCCCGAGCTGTTAGCCGAGTTTGTACGCGTTTTGCTGAACGAAGCGAATGGCATTAACCGGGCCGGGGTGCGGGTCTTGTGGCGCCGGGTAAACTTAATGGCCGGGGTGCAGTTGCTGGACTCCCTACTTCGAGACGCGCTACGGAAGCGTATGATTGAATTCGCTGACGCCGTTATGTCAGAGCCGAATTACGTGAATGACCGCACCAAGCTGCGCAACAGTCAACCTACCGTGGTCTTAAGCCTTGGCGCTGGTGTTCAGTCATCCTGTTTGGCGCTGATGTCCGAGCGGGGGGAGTACGGACTTCCCAAACCCGACTTCGCCATTTTTGCCGATACCGGGTGGGAACCGCCGGAAGTATATGAACATCTCGCCTGGCTGGAATCGGAATTATCTTTCCCCGTCGTAAAGGTCCAAGCCGGAAACATTAAAAGCCATATCCTCAGTGGCGTTAACCCGGAGGGGCGCAGCTTCCTGGACATCCCAGTATTTGTCCGCAACGCCGACGGCAGCAGCGGCGTCGCTACCCGTCAATGCACCCGGGTCTATAAACTTGACCCCATCCGCAAGCACTTGAAAGAGCGGCTCCAGATTCAACCCAAACGCCGGGCGGAAAAGGCTACCCAGGTGGAAATGTGGCTGGGGATAAGCGCTGACGAATCGGTAAGAGTAAAATCCAGCAAAGACGAATGGATAACTAACAAGTATCCTTTAATCGAAAATGGCTTTAGCCGCGCCCAACTCCTGAACTGGTTTAACGAAAACTACCCGGGCCGTTATTTGCCTACTAGTTCTTGTATCGGCTGCCCCTATCATAGCGACGCCGTTTGGAAGCAACTCAAGGAAAAGGCCCCGGACTCCTTTGCCGATGCCGTCTTTGTGGATCAAGCCCTGCGGGAAATCCCCACCGTGCGTGGAGCTATCCGGGGGGAGGCGTACCTGCACCGCTCCCGAAAGCCGCTGAACCAAGTGGATTTTAGCGAGACAACCAGCTATGACGAGGTGATGGCTGATGAATGCGAAGGGCTTTGTGGCATCTGACATCCGTTGCTATTCCGCAAAGTATATCCAGGTTCTTGAGGTAGAACTTCGACTCTCGCCCCCTTGACACCCCGCCTAACCCTCAGGCAATATTAAGAACATAAGTTCTGTAATATGGCACGGGAGGTTACCGGTTATGCTTATCCAGCGCGCCCCGGACGTTTACGAGAAGATTCAGATTTTGGGGGGAATGGCTGGCGACGACGTGCTGGCCCAGCCCCAAGGCGGTAAATGGGCCAAAAGTCAATCCGCCGTCCCCGCTCCGCCGGGTAATTACTCCTACGCCAACCCGGCCAAGCGACCCGTCCCCGGCGTCTATCGCGCCGCAATGCCGGGCGGCAAATTCATCAACCTGATGCGGGTGATGTTCACCGACTTCTGTATGATGGACTGCGCCTACTGTCCCAACAGCGTTTATGTTCCCCGCAAGCGTTACGCCTTCAAGGTGGACGAGCTGGCTAAAGCCTTTATGGAAATGCACCGGCGCCACACCGTCGCCGGCCTGTTCCTCAGCTCCGGCATCGCCGGGACTCCTTCCAAAACCTCGGACAAGATGATTCAGGTCATCGAAACCGTTCGGCGCAAGTACGGCTTCAAGGGTTATGTCCATCTGAAGTTAATGCCCGGCACCGAGTATGAGTACGTGGAGGCGGCGCACCGGTTAGGCTCCCGTCTGTCGGTCAACGTCGAAACGCCCACGGCGGAGATGATGCAGCGCATCAGCCCGCACAAGGACTTTGCGGGCGGCATCCTGGCGCCGATGGGCTGGATTCACCAGCTAACTCAGGCCAGCAGCGACGGCGCGGTGGGGCAGGCGACCCAGATGGTGGTAGGGGCTGCCGACGAGACCGACGCCGCCATCTTTGACCGGGTTGACCAGCTCTATAGCGACTGGAACCTGAAGCGGGTCTATTATTCGGCGTTCCGTCCGGCGGCCCATACGCCGCTGGCGGAGCATCCGGCCACGCCGCCGCTGCGGGAACATCGCCTGTACCAGATGGACTGGCTCAAGCGTATTTACCGCTATTCCAGCAACGAGCTGGGTCTGGCCTTTGACCAGGGCGGTTTTCTGCCGCTGGAGCAGGATCCGAAGACGGCCATCGCCTTGGAGAACCTGGACGCCTTTCCGGTGGACTTGAACGCGGCCAGCGAGGAGCAGTTGCTGCGGGTGCCGGGGTTGGGGCCGACCTCGGCCCAGCGCATTGTGGCGAATCGCCGGCAGCACACCATCGACAACTGGCGGGATTTGCAGGCGATGGGCGTGGTGCGCAAGCGCGCTTGGCCCTTCGTGGCCTTTCCGGGGCAGCGTCCGCCCAGTTCCAAGCAGCTAAAGCTGGACCTGTTCGCCGAGGGGGGCAGCGAGCGGCGGGCGATGGAGGGGGAGTTGGCCGGCCCGGTCGGGGGCGCCTTCGCTGGTTCCGCCGGTCAATCGGCCCCCTGCGGACAAGCAACATCCTGCCACGGCTGCCCGCTGTATGGCGCACCGGGCCACCCGGGTTAGGGGGGCTTGCCGTAGTTGAAGATTGGGCGGGTTTGTCGGAGCGGACCTGTGCCCCCTCATTCGACCTTAAGCAGTACCAATGCCGGGTCTTGGCCGCAACGCTGCAAGGCTTTCTTGGCATTGCTGACCGATACTTTAGAGTTAATGTTACCATCAATGTATAACGGAGTCCCGGGAACTTGGCATGCTGGTTTATAAGGTCTTCCGGTGGGGTGAATTGGCGTAGCGCTAGCCAAGTACCGCTTTTTGCTGGATGCTATTGGCAAGTCGGATAGCTTAAGGATCTGGTTTTCCCAAAGCCAGGAAAGAGTAATTTCAACCAAGTGTCTCCAGTTTCGGATAGACTCTTCCTTTCCCGTAGGGAATCTAATGGCGGACGGAGGAGCAGCGCCTAGCGTCGCTTCAAAATCGGAAAAGCGTTTCCAGTCGCTAACGGGTGAGAATTGGGGCGCCGCCAGGGGCGGCTGAATCTTAGTACCGGTTTCGGCGGCCGGCGGTTCTTCAACGGGGCTCTCTCCCAGAGATATGGCTGACCGCAGGCGGTTCTGTACCCGATCGTTGATTAACTGATTAAAGGCAACTTTAGTAATTTGGGTGAAACGTTCGATTACTGGCTGAGTACGACGTCCGGAATAAATTCGGCCAGTTATAAAACTGACAAACTCCTCGTCCGGCGCTCTCAATTGCTGGGACAGAATCTGCTTAATTTCCTTGATATATTTCATTTCGCTGGCGGCGGCCAATGTTGATGCAACATCAAAAATACCTTTAGAGAACTTGCCAAGCTCCGACAATGCTGCATCATCCAAGTTCTCCATATCGATTTCCAGAAAAGGCTTGGTGTCCATCATGTTAAGCCGGACCAAATCGGCATAGAAGCGGTAGCTGATGCCGTTGGTTAGTACGCCGATGCGCGCCGGGGTGGTGGTGAAGTAACGGGTTAACTGGTTCAGGTGCTGGTCGTTCAGGGGTATGCCAGCAGCTTTACATTCAAATAGAATGACCGGAGCTCCGTCATGAACAATGGCGTAATCCACCTTCTCGCCACTGCGGTTTCCTACATCGGCAGTGAATTCAGGAATCACCTCGGTGGGGTCAAACACATCGTAACCCAAAGCCCGAATAAAAGGCATTATCAGCGCATTTTTGGTTGCTTCTTCGGTTTCCAGATGGTTGCGTACCTCTGGCAATCGATTCGCTATGATCCGTAAGTCGTCTTCCAGCGGCATCGGTTACTCCGTAAAGCTGAATGGGCGCATTCTAGCAATTTATGTTAATAGTGTCCAGATTAACTTATTCAACCTTTGTTGTGTTGCCGATGGACCGAGGAATTAGGGGTTGACAGAGTGTTTCGGTAGATAAATGGCGCCCCCTACTCCCCCGCCGCCTGTTCTTCCAGCAGCCCTATATTCTCCGGGGTCGGGCCCATTTCGCCCCGTTCCAGGCGGTGCATTAGAGTTACCGCCGCCGCGTTCATTGGGGTAGGTACGCCGCTCTCGCGCCCTTTGCGGACGACCAGGCCGTTGATGTAATCCACCTCGGTGCGCCTTCCTTTGAGGATGTCCTGGTGGAAGAAGGAGCGGGCCTCCCGCCCTTCAGCCTGGGACGCCTTAACCAGGTTTTCCACCAGGGCTTCCGGCGAGGCGGCGGCCTCCTCCATCGATAGGCCGAACACTGGCTCCATACTATAGCCCTGGGCTTGTCCCACCAGCAGGGCCTCCCGGCCTAACTCCAGGCAGACCCGCACCCGCTCCGGCGCCTCGGTCAGGCGGGCCGGGCCGACGCCGGCCAGGGCGCAGACCGGGGCGACGATGCAGTTGAACACTAGCTTGGACCAGCGCGTTCCCCACAGGTTGGTGGTCAACTCGGTCTTGCCAGCGGCGGATAGTATTTGCTGCAACTCCCGCAGCCGGGGCGTAATCCGCCCGTGCAGTTCGCCCAGGACAAAGGTGGTGCGGTCCATCGCGGTGTTGCGCTTGAGATGGCCCGGCTCAAAGACCTCCGAGGACATAGTCAGGACGCAGCCGATGTCTCGGGTGGGGCCGACCATCGGCGCCAGCCACTCGTCGTTGAGGCTGTTTTGGGCGGAAATCAGCGTTCCGTCGTCCTTCAGGTAGGGGAGGATAAGCTGGGTCAGCCAGAGGCTGTCGTAGGACTTGCAAGCCAGGAAAACGATGTCGAACCGCTCTTCCAGGGTGCAGACATCGTAAAGGTGAAGGGCGCGCACCGGCGAGGTAAACTCTTCGCCGGCGATGGACATATATAGGCCGTGGGCTTGCATCGCCTCCACGTGGGCGCCCCACTGGTCGATGATGACGACGTCGTGGCCGGCTACGGTGAGCATTCCACCGATGACGCTGCCGGTGCCGCCGGCTCCGACCACGGCGATTTTTTTAGCGGGAGTAGTTGGGGTGACGGTCATAGGTAATTAGTCTCCTTTTCTAGCTTGGGTCGGGTTTGCGCCGAACCGCCCCAACTGGCCGTCGGGTTACGGTATAAGCGCATTTGTCCTGAGCCGGTCGAAGGGCGCCCGGATTCGGCCCTCTTTAATCCACACCGAGGCCGGGTCTTGGCCGCAACGCCGCAGCAACAACATACTCCGGCGTTACCAACTGCGGGTCGGCCACGTTCCAACCCAGGGCTTGCAGCAAGGGGTCAACCAGGGCCAGGCGGGTGCGGGTTTCGTTTTGGCGCAGGGAGGCGCCGTGGTTGCGTATGTGTTGTTGCAGCGTTTCGATAACTTCAACCAGGTCGTCCAACAATACGATACTTCCTGACCTCCTAACCTCCGGCCTTACCCCGGGACTCCGGCGGGAACTTGGCGGATGGCCAGACGTTTGACTTGGGCCGGTTAGCTTAGCCAAGATGGGTTCAGGCAATTATATACCATAGTAAGATCAGGGAAAGGCGGAAGAGCCGGAGCGCGAGACCGGCGCTTATTCGGCAAGCCGGTTCGGCCCAGCCCGGTTTCAGCAACCCCCCGTACCGTTAAGCCGACCGGCTATCTGTGCTATACTTCGGAAACTGGATTCGATATCCGGGCTCGCTATAGGGGAACTTGGAAGTCTTATGGGAAACGGGGAATTAACGGCGGCGCCGGCTGGGGTTATCGCTATTGACGGGCCGGTGGCGGCCGGCAAGACGGCGGTGGGTCGAGAATTGGCTGCCCGCATGGGCTGCCCCTATCTGGATACCGGCATTATGTATCGGGCCATTACTTGGCTGGCCCTCCGTCGAGAGGCGGATATGGATGATGCGCTGGCCTTGGGCGACCTGGCCCGGAACGCATCCCTCCGGCTCAAGGATGAGGAGGGTAATTCTATCCTGCTGGATGATAGGGAGCTGGGGCCTGAACTGAAGGCGCCGGAGATTGACCGGCGCGTGTCCCTGGTTGCCCGGGTTCCCGAAGTGCGCGAGGAATTGGTACGGCAGCAACGGGCCGTCGCCGCGGCGGCCGGCGGTATCGTGATGGTGGGCCGAGACATTGGCACGGTAGTTCTGCCTGATGCCGACCTGAAGGTGTATATGACTGCTTCGCCGGAGGTGCGCGCCCGTCGACGCCATGAAGAAATGCTCCGTCAGGGACATCGGAGCGACTTTGAGCGGACGCTGGTAGAGACCAGAACCAGGGATGAGATTGACGCGTGGCGGTACGATTCTCCCTTGACCCAGGCCCCGGACGCCTTGTTGGTAAACACCGATGAGCTTACTGTTGAACAGGTAGTGGACGCCTTGCTGGAAAGGGTGCATTACTGGTCCGGGCCGGCCAAATCGTGAGCCGGCTGTATTACCCGTGCCGCGCCCTGGCTTGGTTTTGCTTCAACGTTCTGGGGCGAATGGAGGTGACCGGTCGGGAATGTACGCCTTCCCACGGCCCGCTGATTGTAGTCGCCAACCATATCTCCTATAACGACCCGCCCGCGGTGGCCGTTGCCTTGACCCGCCCGCTGTCTTTTCTGGGGAAACGGGAGCTTTTTGACACTGTTCCCCGGCGGCGGCTCTTCAGCTCCCTGCGCGTGCATCCGGTGGACCGTTCAATGGGAGTGAGCGCGATGCGCACGGCCCTGAACCTGTTGGCCCAGGACCAGGTCGTGGTCATTTTCCCGGAGGGACATATCAGCTTGGATGGTACGATGCAAAAGGGGATGGCTGGCGCCGCTTTTCTGGCGATGAAGTCCCAGGCTCCTATTCTGCCCATTGGCATTACCGGAACGGAAAAGTTTTCCCCCAAGCGGATGGCGTTGCCTTTATGCCGCTTTCGGGTCAACATTGGCCCGCCTTTCACGCCCCCGGTTTTGGAAGGCGGCCAAGTCAGGAACGGGGCTGACAGCGTGCTGGAAATGATTATGCTGCGGATCGCCGCCCTGCTGCCCCGGGAATACCGGGGCGTCTATGCGTTTCCGCCTCACGGCAGGGTAAAGAGGGAAGATGGCCTAAGTTAAAACGCTCCAGGTTCCCGCGAAAAGGGAAAAGACGGAGGGTGAGAGGCGAGGGGTAGGGGAGCAGGGGATTTGAAGCGGTTTATTTGGCAGTTCAGCATCTATTGGGCGCCGTTATTGGTTTGGATGGGGGTTATCTTTGCCGGGTCTAGTATCAGCTCTGACGCGGTAGGGTCGCTTGATCCGGGCATACCGTTTATCTTCTACTTGGCTCATTTTGCCGAGTTTGCTATTCTGGCAGCTTTGGCCTATTGGGCGTTTCGTACTTGGAAAGAGGTTCTTTCGCCCCGGGCGCTGGGGAGTGCCGTTGTGGGGTTTACCGTGCTGTATGCCATCTCCGACGAGGCGCACCAAGCGTTCACTCCGGGGCGTTCGCCTAGCGTCGTCGACCTGGTTGTCGATACCTTGGGAGGAATAGTTGGGCTGGCGCTGGCCGCCGGGCTGCTGCGAAGGGTGAGTCCGCCAGAGGCATAAGACCGGCCGATTCACTGCGTCAGCCGGGGTGCGGGGGCTGGAAGACGGTGGCGAGACCCCGCCGTCCAGACGGGCAAACCGGGTCTAACTTCGTCCCAAATAGCGGTTAAACCATTCCAGGGTGCGGTTTAGGTACTCCTCGCGCAGTTTGGGGTGGCCTTGCCGGGGGAAAGAGTGGGAGCAGCCGGGGAACCGGGCCAGTTCCACCTCTTTGCCCAGCCGCTTTAGCTGCACAAAGTAGGCTTCGCTCTGGGATATGGGACACCGGGCATCGTCCTCCCCATGCAGCAGCAAGACCGGCGCTTCCACTTGGGGGGCGTAGGTCAGCGGCGAGCGGTCAACCAGAGCTTGAAAGGCATCGACCGGGGAGCCGCCCCACTGCACTTCGCCAAAGCTGACGCCAATGTCCGAGGTGCCGTACATACTCACCAGGTCAATGCAGGGCGCGCCAACTACCGCCGCGCAGAACCGACGGTTATGCCCCACAATCCAGCTAGTCATATAGCCGCCATAGCTGTAGCCGTGTACCCCCAGCCGGTTCTCGTCCACGTAGGGTCTGGCGGCTACTTCATCCACCGCCGCCATCAAATCCAGATAGTCCTCGCCGCCCCAGTCCTCCAGCACCGCCGTCATAAAGTCGTCGCCGTAGGTGGAGGAACCGCGGGGATTCGCCGCCAGGACGAGGTAGCCGTTGGTGGCTAATACCTGCTGCAACGGCACAAAGGAGTCGTAAAAGGCTCCGTTGGGGCCGCCGTGAATTTCCAGTACGAGGGGGTATTGGCGGGACGGGTTAAAATCTGGCGGAAGGTATAACCGGCACTCAATTTCCAGCTCGTTTCGTTGGATGCTGAACTTCTCCTGCCGGGCTGGCGGGTGTTCTCGCAGGTAATCGCGGTTGTAGTGGGTCAGCTGCCGGGTGGTTTGGCTTGCCGGGTCAATTCGGTGCAGGTCGCCGGGCGAATCGGGGGTATTGGCTACGGTTACCGCCCTTTTACCGGGGCGGTCCAGGGCCAGCGCCGCGCTCTGCCGGCGGCCCCCTGCCAGCCTTTTGACGGTTCCCCCGGCGGCGGATACTTCCATCAAGTAGGACTGGCCCCGGGCCTCTCCCAAAAACAGGATGCGGTCATCGTCGTACCAGCGCATTTCCGGCGTGGGGCTAATGGTTGGCAGGCCCAGGCAAGGGCGGAGGGTGTCGTCGGTCAGGCGGCGGGGCGGCTGTCCCGGTTCCAGGATGTAGAGCCAGCTTTGCCACAGGCCCAGTCCGTTTTGGTTGGGAGAGCCGGCGGCCAACAGCCGTTGCCCGTTGGGAGACCAGGCCAGAGCGCCCACGCTTTCCAGCCCGGTGGACCAGAGTTCCGGTCGGATTTCCGGGGAGTCGCGCTGTTCGTTCCGCTCCCTCGGCTCCGGGTGAGCTGACGGAACCGCACCATTTCCGGCGGCGTCAATTACGTAGGCCTCGGATAGGGAGCGGGTATCCCGGTCTTCCCGACGGCCGGAGACGAAGGCGATCCGTTCTCCATCGGGCGACCACGCCGGCAGAACGTCGTCCCAGTCGCCGTCGGTGAGCTGGTGGGCGGCTCCGTCCGCCAGGGCAACGATGAAGAGGTGAAAGTGGGCGTCGCCCCGCCAGCCCAGGCCGTCGTAACGGTAACGGATGCGCCGGGCCACGCTGACCCGGGGCCAACCGGCGGCGGTCGCCGTCGGGAGGGGAGCGTCCGGGTCCACGTCGGCGCAATAGACCAGCCGGCGGGAGTCTGGAGACCAGGCCAGGTCGATAATGTTGCTTGGGGAGCGGGTAAGCTGCCGGGCCTCGCCGCCGGCCACGTTGATGAGCCAAATCTGGCGCGGGCCGGCCGGGTCGCCCCGCAGAAAGGCGAGGGTCTTCCCGTCCGGAGAGAACTTGGGCAACCCGTCCCGAAAGCCCTGGGTAAACTCTACCGCTTCCGGGGGTTGCTCCGGTTCCGTATCCGCCAAGGCTAGCAGCATAATGCGGGAGCGGCTTTCCAGCAGGCCGGGTTCTACCCAGGAATAGGCGAAGGCCAGCCAGTCGCCATCCGGAGACAAGGCCGGGTCGCCTACGTTTTTCAGGTGGCGGGTCAAGTCGGGGGCTATTGGACTGCCCATGTTCGCACCTCTGGGATAAGCTGGTCGGTTGGGAAGGAGGCTAAAAAGAATAGAGGGTCTTAAGACCCTCTATTTTCGGTTAAGGCTAAGGGGTTACCGGGTTGAAAAATTTGGCAGGAGCGGGAGGATTCGAACCCCCGACCACTGGTTTTGGAGACCAGCGCTCTGACCAGACTGAGCTACGCTCCTGCGATAACGTTTTAAGGATAGCGCTTAAGGATAAAGAACATAGAACATATGGTACCCCTGGAGGGACTCGAACCCCCGACGCGCGACTTAGGACGCCGCCGCTCTATCCGCTGAGCTACAGGGGCGGGTTGGTGGAGATAGGGGGGCTCGAACCCCCAACCTCGGCATTGCGAACGCCGCGCTCTCCCAATTGAGCTATATCCCCAGGCGATTGTCCTCCAGATTCACTGAATGCCGTCATTCTACCATTTTTGCTGAACCATCGCCAGCCGGCGCCGGGCGCCAGACGATGGGCTGCAACCCTTTGGGGGGAACTATCCCAATACCCTTCCAGGGTCTAATAGAATGGTAAAACCCCGGGTTAACCGGGCGCATCCAACCCCGGCAACGCGGGTAAATCGTCTAATAGAATGGTAAAACCCCGGGTTAACCCCTGTCAAGCGCCGGATGTCCGGAGGTTGGGATGTCCGCTCAGTTGTGTCGCGGGTCGTCCGAAGCGCGGACGGCATTGGGGCTGGCGGAACGCTTCGGGCGACTATCGAACTACTACCGGCTAGGCTGCGGTTGTCCTTCCGTCAGTCCTGGCCGCCGGCAAAGCGGCCGAAGGCTGGCCGGTTGAGTAGTCGGCAGCCTGGCCGGTTACCTATTTAGACCGGATGTCCGGGTTGCCGTTCAGCCACCACTGGGCCGTATCGACCGGGTCGGCGTCCGGGTTCGGTTCCTGCCCTGGGATAACAGAGCGGTAGATGTTGGCTTGGTTACTTTCGCAGATAATTTCCCTTTAATCCGGTATTCGTAGGAGCCGATTTCAAGCCGGCTAGGCTTCCCTTTATCATTACCCGGAGCTTGCGCCGGAGTGGGCAGCCGGGGCCGGCCTCCTCGGCAGGGCGGATATGACCATTGCCGTCAACAGGAGCCCGGCCATTGTCAAGTAGGTGTAACGCAGCCCCATGGTAAAGGCGCCTCCCACACCGGCCGCGCCGCCGGTCTTCACCGCTTCCAGGCTGGGCTCGTAGCCCATAGACCCCATTGTTGCGGTAACGATGGCGGTGGCTACCGCGATGCTGACGACGTTGCCTGAATTGCGTACCAAGTTCAGAAATGACGATATTGTCCCATAGCTTTCCCGCTCCACCGAGCTTAACACCGAGCTGACGTTGGGGGAGTAGAAAGTACCCATACCGCAGCTTTGCAGAATCAGCCCCGATATTACCAGGGTCAGGGAAGAGTCCTCGGTCAGCCGGGAGAGGATAAATAGGCCGGTAGTTAACAGAGCTAATCCGCCCACCGTAAAAAGACGCCAGCCGTAACGGTCGGAAAGCCGCCCGCTCAATGGCCCCAGAACCAGCACACACACCGCTCCGGGCACTACCACCAACCCGGCTTGGGTGGGGCTGTAGCCGAGAACTTGCTGCAGGTAAAAGGGGGTTAGGAAGAAGACGGCCGAGCCGCCCAGGAAGGTAAGAAAGGCGGCGGATACGCCGGAAGAGAAAATCAACCGCCGGAAAAAGCGCGGGTTTAGCATGGGGCTGGGCGTCCGCAGTTCCCACCAGACAAAAATAGTCAGCAGGGATACAAAGGCGCCCAGCGCCATCAGGATGGGTAACGAAGTCCACCCGTAGCGGTGGGCGTTGTTTATGGCGAGGAGGAACAGCAACAACGCCCCGGTCGACGAGGCGGCTCCCCACCAGTCGAATCCGGATCGTTGTTGGTTCGCTCCCTCTGGGCCGGCCCGCCGGTCGGCCAAGACCGCCATCCCCAGGCCGATGCCCAAGGCCATCAGCGGGATGTTGACCAGGAACACCGAGCGCCAGCCGAACAGGTCCACCAGAAACCCGCCCAGGGCCGGGCCGACGACGGCCCCGAAACCGACCACCGCCATCATAAAGCCGATGGCCTTGCCCCGTTCGTTGCCCGGAAAGGCGGCGGCGATTATCGCCATGCCGGTGCCCTGGGTCATGGCCGCCCCGGCGCCTTGTAAAATGCGGGAGCCAATCAGAAATCCCAGGTTGGTGGACGAACCCGCCGCCAGGGCGAATAGAGCGAACACCAGGGAGCCGATGATATAGACTTTTTTGAGACCGATAATGTCGGCCAGCCGGCCCATGGGCAGCAACAGGGCGCTGATGGTCAGAGTATAGCTGATAATTACCCACTGCACCGTTGGGATGTCGGTGGTGAAGTGGCGAGCAATCTGGGGCAGCGCCACGTTGACGCTCACTTGGTCGGCCACCGATGCGAAGGTGCCAACTGCCACCGCCCCGAAGGCCCACCATTTGTAGTTAGCGCTTTGCGTTATAGTTGCAGTCATCGGATAGTCATCGCTTAACTCGCCGGGAAAATCACGAAATCGGGAATTAGGAATCGATAGACGGGTCGGTAATAGATAGAGGGTAGTTAATGGATAATTGGCGGTTCCTAACTCAGCGACCGCACGGTGCGGAAGGTCAGCGCTTGCAGGACGGCGATGCCCAAGCTGACCGCGGCGATTACCGTGAAGGCGCCGGAGGGGTTCCACAGGTGCATGAACAAGCCAATCAACAGGGTCGCCAGCGGCGTTAGCCCGTGATCCAGCATATAAATGCTCATTACTCGCCCCCGCAGCGGGTCGGGCACCACCGTTTGCAGCAGGGTACTGTTGGCGACCCGGAAAACGTACTGGCTGAAGCCTAGTCCCATTAACATCGCAAAAGATACTCCCATCCAGTGCGATTGGGCGAATAACAGGGTAAAGATACACCCCCCAATCAGGCCGAGAAAGGTGGCGTTGCCCTTTTTGGTGAGATAGCCGATCAGGGCGACGAACATGGCGGCGATGAGGCCGCCTACCCCTACCGCTGCGGCCAGGGCGCCGCCGGAACCGGAACCCCGGCCCAGCGTCTCAGTGGTGAAAACGGGCAGGACGAAAATAAGCGGCTGAAATACCAGGTTGGGAATGAGGGCCATGACGATAAGCTGGAGAATGCTCTTCTCGTTTTTCACGTAGCGGAGGCCCGCCAGCATACTGGCGAATACCGAGGAACGCTCTCGCGAGTCGTTGGCGCGGTAGGGGAGGCGCACCGGCAGCATCAACAGCACGATGATGAGGTATAACGCCGCTTCCAGAAAGAAGTTCCACTTGAACCCCAGGGTCGCAATCAGCAAACCGCCCAGGGCCGGGGCGATAATGCGGGTGCTGGGGTAAACCATCCCGTTCAACGCCAGGGCGCCGGCCAGGGCGTGGCGCGGCACTGTATTGGCGATCATCGCTTGGCGCACCGGCTGAATAAAGGAATGGGCCACGCCGGCGAAAGCCATGTAGATGAAGGGGTGCCACCAACGCAGTGGCCCGGTGATGACTTCGGCTTCCAAGTCGGTGGAAATAACCAAAATGGCGAAAACGGCGGCGGACAGGGCCATACCGGTTTGGGCGACCATTACCAGCTTGCGCCGGTCCACCCGGTCGGCCAAAACGCCGGCCCAGGGGCCGATAACCAGCGCCGGCAGGGCGCGGATGCCCACCACGGTGCCGGTAAGCAGTGCGTTGCCGTCCGTGAGTTCCAGCTCCAGCCAGCCAACGGTCAGCATTTGGAGCCACTGGCCGCTGACCGCAAAAAAATTTCCGAACCAAACGTATCGGAAATCTTTATAAAGTCTGGCGGTAGAAAAGGCGTTTAACCCGGGAACCCTTTCCCGGCGAGGGCTAGCGGCCACGGTTTCTTGCCGGGGTGCATTACTTGCCATTTATGCCGATGCCGGCCAAATTGCTTCACCCGTCCTATGGCGCTTGGGGTTACCTTAAGATGTTAGCACAAACCGGCCCAGCTTTCATTCCTTTTTGAGGCATTAGGGTAATAGTGAAAGAGAGGTTCGGGATCAGGGGGGGCGGGATTGTTCGGGGCGGGATTGTATAGACATAAGGGGATGTTTTCCGCTATGACTGGTCGATAAACCCGTTCGGTCGGCGCTCCCAACACCGGCCTGGCCGAGCGTCTATTGAGCCTGGGGCGGGTTGCAATCCCGCCCCGAATCTGCCGGGCCGGTTATCCGGGATGGGGTATTAGGCCCCAATCCAGCCGGAACCGGAAACGTCAATGACCTGTTCATCCGGCCCCCGGTACTTGAGTTCATAGTAGGACTGGCCGGCGGGGTTGGACGCTCCGCCCAGTTCTATTCGCTGGTTCATCGGGCGGGCGCCTTCAGCTTCCAGCTTCTGGCAAACCTCGTCCAGGTCCTCGACCATAAAGCCCAGGTGGTCAATTCCGGCGTAGCCGGCCACGTCCCGGACACTTTCTTCGCCGCCCTGCTCGATGGACTTGAGGATCGCCAGGTTGATGTAGCCGTCGGACAGGTAGCAGCCGGAGCCGGCCTTGCCCACCTCTTCCAGCCCGAACACCTGGATGTAAAAGGCAGCGGTTTTCTCCGGGTCTGGGGTGCGTATCGCGATGTGCTTGATTCGAGGCATAGGTCCTCCTTTCTCGCCAGTAATCTGGGATAGGTTTGGGGTATGGGTAGATTATAGGGTGGCGAGGATGACCTATTCAACAGTCGTAGTTTCAATTGCGCAATCCCGCCGCTCTTACTACCGCGCTACCGATGCGCTGCGCTACCGATGCCAGCCCATGCCCTGGAACAGGCCCCGCAAGTAGGCAATCTGACCGCCGTGAGCTACGTTGTCCCACACCAACTGACCCAGGGCGGTGGCGAGGGTATGCTCGCGAGTTTCCGCTTCCGGCGGAAAGGTTACGGGACGCTCCAGGTCGGCAGCGGTCAGGGGGCTGATGTAGTCCCGGGCCGCCTGCCGCATTACTGCCTGGTAGTCGAGGATTACTTCTAGCGCGGGAACTGACCATCGGGAAAGCTCTTCCGGCGTCCAGCCCATCCGGCGGACATTGCCGGCCATCCCGAATTTTTCGCGCCAGCCCTGGCTGACCCAGAAGGAGGGGCGGTTCTGGAGCCGCTCGTTGATAAAGGTATCTATAACCTGGTTCATGTGCCACAGAATCCAGGCGATGGAATTGCATTGTTCGGTGGGCTGGCGGCCCAGAGTGTCCGCGTCTAACCCGGCAATGGCGGCGTCCACCATGTTCCAGTTCCGGTCCAGCGCCCACATAACTGCATCCGCTGCGCTCATCTCGTTTCTCCTTAATTACTTAACTATACAATTGCCGAGCAACATTATAAGGCAACGGGTGGGCGCTGGACCGGTCGTTCAATGGCGGGATTAGTTCTCCTTCGGGGGAAGGAGGAGATAACTCCTGGCAAACTTCCCAGAGTTGCCCCCAAACGAAACGGCGACCGCCGGGATTTGGTATGCCATTTTGGCGCCCGATGTGATACTCTTATCTTGATAAGGTGAACCTCCGGGTCGATTGGAATTACGAACATCGCCCTGGCGCGTAATCGCTATCGTGGAATAGAAAAACAGAAACGAAGGTTAAGAATTATGGAAGCTGCCCAAATACTAAAGCCGGAAAGCAACCCGAAAATCCCGGAATTTGGAGCCGGAGATACGGTGCGAGTCAATTTCCGAATCCGGGAAGGCGAACGAGAGCGTATTCAGGCCTTTCAAGGGGTGGTAATCCGCCGCCAGAATGGCAGCGGCCCCTCGGCTAACTTTACCGTGCGCCGGACGGCCGGCGGCGGTATCGGCGTTGAGCGGATTTTCCCCCTCTATTCGCCCCTGATTGATTCGCTGGAAGTTACCCGGCGGGGTTCGGTTCGCCGGGCCAAACTTTATTATCTGCGCGGCTTGCAGGGCCGGGCCGCCCGCATCAAGGAAAAGACTATGCCGCGTCGTCCCCGGGGGCAAGCCGTCGGGGAGTAACGCTTTTAATCGGCAGAGGGCTGAGCATTCCCCGTCTTTTCGCAGGACGGGCGCCGCTACGATGCGGACTGACGCGAATTAGGGTTCAACCAATGCGCTGAGGCGTAACCCATGACAACAGAGACAACCGGGCTGATACCGCTGCTGGGGGTAGCCGCCACAATAGTCGGCTTGATGCTGGGTATGTTCTACTGGAGCGATCGGCGGAACGAGCGACGCATCGACCGTTTGGAAGTTCGTCAGAACCAGCAACTTAAGGAACTGGAAGCCCGTCAGGATCAACAATCCAAGGAAACGGAAGTCCGCCAGAATCAGCAACTTAAGGAACTGGAAGCTCGCCAAAATCAGCGGTTTAAGGAACTGGAAGCTCGCCAAAATCAGCGGTTTAAGGAATTGGAAGCTCGCCAAAATCAGCGGTTTGACGAGATGGCCCAATCGTTCAAGGACGTGGATTTGCGACTTCGCAATGTGGAACAAGGGCAATCCCGGGTGGAAGGATATCTGGAACTACTGCGCGATGCCGTTTTCCGGCGCAGTCCCAGTCAAGGTTAGCCCAGAGGAGCGCTCAACGCCGGCGTTGCGCCGGAACGTAAAGGCGCTCCTTATCCCTACAACAGCCCCTACCCAGGCCAGGCGGCTCCGAGGCCGCTGAACGATGGAGGCGCAATCTTCGGCTTTCCGTTACTCCACCCGGCAACCAATGGCTAAGATGAGATACGCAGAAGTAGCGGTGGACGCCCCGGTTAACCATTCCCGCACCTTTTCCTACCACATTCCCGACCGCTTTCGCCTGCAACCGGGTCAACTGGTTTGGGTTCCCTTTGGCCGCCGCACCCTCCAGGGCGTCGTCATCGAACTGACCGCGGCGCCTCAAGTAGAAGTCACCAAGGACATTCTGCAACCGGTGGAGCCGGCCCCGCTGCTGGACGCCGTTGCCCTTTCCTTGTCCGGTTGGATTAGCCGGTATTACCTCTGCTCCCTTTTCGAAGCTGTCGCCTTGTTCCTGCCCCCCGGGTTCAAGGCTCGTGTGCGTTCCCAAATCTTGCCGATACCCGTCGAAAATACTGACCTGGATACGCTGAAACCTACGATTCAGGGGGCTCTGCAAGCCCTCTCCGATGAGAAAAGACTGAGCGAGACGGAGTTTATCAAGCTGCTGGGCAAATCCGGCAGGATTGAAGTAAATCGGCTGGCTGACCGGGGTTTCATTCGCCGCCGGGTGACCTTGCCGCGGCCGCGCACTTTCAGGTACGCTGCCCAGCTCCTTCCCGCCGGTCGTCAGGATGCCGCCGGGCAGTGGCCCTCGGCGCCGGGCCAGCTTTCGGCGCGGCAGGAAAAGCTGCTCCAGGCCGTCCGGGAGCGGAGCGAGGGCTATTCCGCCACCCAAGCCAACAAGGAGTTCGGGGCCGGCGCCGGCAACGACCTGGTGGGTAAAGGACTGCTAGGTTTGGAGTGGGTGCGTCAGGAGAGTTCGATGGCAGCTAGTCCAAGGGCCGTGGCCGCCGCCGCAACTGTCCGGGAACCGGAGCCGCCGCTTACGCTGACCCCCATGCAGGCTGACGCTCTGGCCCGCATCGTCGAGACGCTGGACGACCCGACTCGACAACCCCGAACCTTTCTGCTGCACGGCGTTACCGGCAGCGGCAAAACCGAAGTGTATTTGCAGGCCATTCAGCAGGTGGCGCAGCAAGGCAAGCAAGCCCTCTTCCTGGTGCCGGAAATCGCCCTGACGCCCCAAACGGTGCAGCGGGTCAACGCCCGCTTCCCCGGCCGGGTGGCGGCGCTGCATAGCGGCCTGACCGAGCGGCAGAAGTTTGACCAGTGGTGGAAAATCCGGGACGGCGACTATGCCGTGGTGGTCGGCCCCCGTAGCGCCCTCTTTGCCCCGGCGCCCAACCTGGGCCTGATTGTCCTTGACGAAGAACACGAGTGGACTTATAAACAGGTCGAAGTTCAGCCTTTTTATCACGCCCGCACCGCCGCCCTGGAGCTGGCCCGCCTCACCGGGGCAGCGGTGATTCTGGGCAGCGCCACGCCGGACGTGGAATCTTACTATCATGCCCGCCGGGGCAGCTATCGTCTGTTGCAACTGCCCCGCCGGATCCGCACCCCCGCCCGCTATCCCCTGGGAGAAGGTAGCGGGAAAGGCGAGACGACCCTCCCTCGTGTTCCGGAAGGAGGCTGCGTCAAACTGCTTTCCCCAGACAAGCGCGAGACCTTCCCCCGTGTTCCGGAAGGAGGCCGAGGCAATGCTGAAAAACTGGAGGAGATAGACGGCGACGGGCTGGCCCCAGTGGAAATCTGCGATATGCGCCTGGAACTGCGTCAGGGCAACCGCAGCATTTTCAGCCGTTCCCTTTCCCAGGCCCTGACCGAGCACGTCGCCCTGGGGCAGCAGGCCATCCTCTTCCTGAATCGCCGGGGCAGCGCGCCCATCGTCCAGTGCCGGGATTGCGGCTATGTGGCAACTTGCAGCAGTTGCGCCGTGTCCTTGACCTATCACGCGGCGGAAGCCCGGCTGCGTTGTCATCGCTGTAACCGACGCAGCCGCCCGCCCCGCCAGTGCCGCCAATGTCGGGGCAGCCACATCCGGCAACTGGGCATCGGCACCCAGCGGGTAGTGGACGAGGTTAAGGCCTTGCTCCCCGAAGTACGGGTGGAGCGGTGGGATGCCGATGCCTCCCGCGCCGGGCCGGGGCCGGAAGAAACTATGCGCCGCCTGGCCGCGGGTGAAACCCAGGTGCTGGTAGGTACGCAAATGGTAGCCAAGGGGCTGGACGTGCCTAACGTAACCCTGGTCGGCGTGGTGCTGGCCGACGTGGGAATTCATTTGCCCGATTTCCGGGCGGGCGAACGCGCCTTTGGTCTGCTTTGCCAGGTAGCGGGCCGGGCCGGACGAGGCGCAGACCCCGGTCGAGCCATCATCCAGACCTACAACCCCGACCACTACGCGGTGGTCGCCGCCGCTAATCAGGACTACGCCGCCCTGTTCCGTACGGAGATAGAAGCTCGCCACCAGCAGGGCAATCCGCCCTTTAATCGGCTGATTCACCTGCTTTATCAAGACGCCAACCCGACCGCTTGTCAGCAACAAGCCATTACCGCCGCGCGGTTGCTCCGGCAGCGCAGCCGCGCCCAGGGACTTACCGGCGTCCAGATAATCGGCCCCGCCCCCGGCATACCGGAGCGGATGCGCGGCCACTATCGCTGGCGCCTTACCCTGCGGGGCCGCAACCTACACCGCTTTCTGGAGGGAATTGACCTGCCCACCCGGGCCGCAACTATCGACGTGGACCCGGTGCATTTGCTGTAGAGGTAGCGGTGGCGGTGTAGGTTGTATAATTAGGTTCAGGTAAGGGGATGGCAGCTTGAAAGAGATTAACCCGTATGTCCGCCGAAAACGCTGAACGCTATGCCGAACTGAGCCAATGCCTTATTCGGCAGGCCCGCTATGAGCTGGAGAAAAAGGCGACCGGGTACCAGCGTCGAATAAAGCCTCCGGCGCGGTAGCTTACGCGGTCAAAGCCGTCGGCGAAGACGGCTACTGGCAGCGCCTTCCCCCGATCTGCGTCGTTCAATTAGGGACTTGATCGTCTCCGAATTTGACCAACCGAAACTGATGACGCTGCAACAGCGAGCTGACGAGCTGCGCGATAACTTTTATAAAGACCTGCTGTACGACGGGCAATTGAAGGAACGACTAGCGCCGTAACCAAAATGCTGGAATCCTTGGTAGAAACCGGAAACGAGGGATGCGCCTTGACTTTGCCCCATCATCGGAGCAGCAAGGGGCGATAGACCGCTTGCGGGTTCCGGAAGAAGGGGCATGGGGCAATGCATCCATTAATTTTCCGCCGCCGATGCCTCCCTTTAATCTAATTCGCCAGAGAACTAACTAACGCTGAACTGCACCCTTCTTGACGCAGTTTGTCATCCCGGCGCCGACCGGGACCCAGAGCGGGGGCCGGGGTTGGCGGTTAAATTTCAGACCCGTCCGGTATTGCGCTCCAGCGCTGATCGAGGGTTGGCGGTCTAACCGGCTCATCTTGAGCTTACCGAGCTTATCGGAGGACGGCGTTCTCGCTTTGCACTTTCCAGCTAGGTTAGGATATAATTACTTCCGCTCCAACTTGGCGCATCGCCGTCGGGTAAATGGAGCTTAACCTACCGGGAGGTATCCCACCGTGGCTCTTCTGACCATGCGGCGCGTTCCCGATCCAATTTTGCGACAGCAAGGACGGAGGATTACTCAAATACCGCCCAGCATGGCCCAATATACTCAGGATATGGTAGAAACCATGCACGCTGAACACGGGGTAGGCTTGGCCGCCAACCAGGTAGGCGGTTTGCAAAAGGTGGCGGTAATTCAACTGCCGGAATGGGAAGAGGCTCTGGTGCTGATAAACCCGGAAATAATCCGTCGGGAAGGAGAACGAGAAGTGGAGGAGGGCTGCCTGAGCATCCCCGGCTACCGAGGTACGGTCAAACGCTCCCAACGGGTGCGGGCCAGGGCTTTGGACTTGAACGGTAAAATGGTCCGCATCAAGGCCGAGGGCCTGCTGGCCCAGGCGTTGGAACACGAAACCGACCATCTCAACGGCATCCTGTATATCGACCACCTGGTTTCTCGCGAAAGCCTGTGGAAAATTAGCTATCAACCAGACCCGGAGGAACCGGCGAAAGAAACCGCATCCGCCGAACCCAACGAATAGTCAATCCGGAAAGACCGGATACCCCGGGTGAATTGTTGACCTTTGTAACGGCCGTATCAATTGTAACAAGGCCAAGAAAACTTGGCGAACCGCTCTACCCAGCTTGGTTTGCCTTGAACGAAGTTTGAGCAATACTCCCGGACTATGCCCAGCGAAGGACGGCTAGCCGTCCTTCGCCCACCCCACGGGTGGATACTTTCGGACTATACCCAGTGAAGCTTGGTGAAACTCGCCGTCACCTTTCAGGACATACCGCTCATACTTACTGAAATCACCCAATTTTTCTCGGCGCGCTTCCCTCACCGGGAGGAAGCGGCTTTTCTGGTGGGCGGCTTCCTGCGCGATTCTTTGCTGACCGGACTTTCCGACTGGGCCGGGCCGCCAGCGCCGGCGTCGACCGCCCCGGATTTGGATATTGCCGTCCCCGCCGCCGGCGAATCGGTGCAAGCTCTGGGACGGGAATTGGCTCACCGGCTGGGCGGCTCCTCCTTTCCCCTCAGTCCGAACTACGGCGCGGCGCGGGTGACGATCCCCGCCCCACCGGGCGACAACGCCCCAAACAATCGCCGCCGAACCGTGGACTTGACCGGCTTTTCCGGTGGCATTGAAGACGACCTGGCTCGCCGAGACTTTACAGTTAACGCCCTGGCGCTGCCCCTGAATCCCGGGACTATTGGTAACTCTTTGAACTTGGCGGCGGGAGAGTCGGGCGATGGGCGGTTAGTCCCGCTGGTCCTGGCCCCCGGCTGGGCTGAGGCGGTAATCGACCCCTTTGGCGGCCGGGCGGACTTGGCCCGAAAGCGAATCCGCTTGGTCAGCCCGGCCGGGTTCCGGGCTGACTCTGTCCGACTGCTTCGCGGTGTCCGCCTGGCCGCGCAGCTAAAGTTCCGGCTGGAACCGGAAACCGCCCGTCAAATCCGCGCCGACGCCCCCTGGCTGGAACGGGTGGCCCCGGAACGGGTGCGAGATGAGTTTCTGACGATTCTGGCCAGCGACGGCGCCCGGGGGCAGTTGGAGGCGCTGGACCGGTTGGATTTGTTATGCCGGATAATCCCGGAGTTGGCGTTGACCAAGGGTGTTGACCAGCCCCGTGTCCACTATTGGGACGTTTGGAACCACCTGCTGCACACCGTGGAACACGCTGAGTTGGTCACCCGAGGCCACCAGAACTCGGCCCTCTACTCCCTGGCGCCTTGGACCGCGGAAACGGCGGACTACTTCGCGCAGGAGGCGGGCGACGGCCACTCGCGCCGCACCCTCCTCAAGCTGGCCGGGTTGCTCCATGACATCGCCAAACCCCAGACCAAGAAACCGGACGCCACCGGCCGTATTCGCTTTCTGGGCCACTCGGAACTGGGAGCGGAAATGGTCGAGGCGCGGTTGACTCAACTGCGCTTCAGCTCCCGTAGCGTGGCAATGGTGGCTCGGATGGTGGAACATCACCTGCGCCCCTCCCAGTTGCGGCAAGGGCGGGAAGAACCCTCTCGAAGGGCGATTTATCGCTATTTCCGTGACGTGAAAGAGGTAGCGATAGATACCGTTTATCTGGCGCTGGCCGATTATCTGGCGGCAAAGGGGCCGGAAATAGCGCCGGACCCCTGGGCCAGTCATGCTAGAATGATGGGAGCTATTTTGCAGGCTGGAAGGGAGCCGCCTTGGGTTCAAGGGGCAGGGCGCGATTCGAGCCGTGGTCCGGAACGACTGCTGACCGGCCACGACCTGATGCAGGGGTTTGACCTCCCGCCAGGGCCGCAGATCGGGCGCTTGCTGGAGCAGATTGAAGAAGCGCGGGCTGCCGGGGAAATTGCCACCCGCGAAGACGCGTTAGCTTGTGTTGCCGCTATTTTGGAGGACGGGTAAATACGGGTAAATATCGAAGCCGCCCCTACTTCTGTTCCATCAGGCGAAGGAGCGTACGCCACCGCTCCGGAGAGCGTGGAACCGGGGAGCAGGCAACGGAAGCCGGAAGGGTTTGGCCCAGACCCTGCGACGTCCCTTTGACGGGATCCGAGGGAGCGGGTTAGTTGTTAAAGGAATGAGTTTCACCCCGACAATCCCGGAGCGATTAACCGGGCAGCCAATTTTTAGGAGCGATTAAATGCGCGGGCGCAGTATCCGGTTATCCATCTTGGTCCTGTTTATCCTGGCTCTTTCCGTAGCCGCCTTAGCCTTTACGCAGGTCAATATCAACGTTCCGGGCTTTCCCGCCCTTGACCGGGGCGGCGACGGCCCCTTGGGGCTGAAACTGGGCTTGGACTTGCGCGGCGGCGGCCATCTGGTCTATCAGGCCGATACCGGCGCCCGCATTGAGCTGGTCTTTACTGAACCGGTGGAAGCCGCCGTCATCGAGGAAGCTCTGGACGCACTGGAAATTGTCGACTATGAAGTTCAGCCCCGGGACGATCGTTCTTACTTGATTGCCGCCGGCTTGCTGGACCCGGAAGTCTTGGACGACTTGCAAGACTCCCTGGACGATGCGGTAGGAGGGGGCGCCCCGGTTCCCCCGGCGCTGAATGCGGCGGAGGTGCAGTTCCAGTTCTCGGACGATGAACAGCGCCCCGATCTGGTAACCACCGTTACCGAAGCTATCGCCGGCTTGAACTTTTCGAACCAGAGCGTGGCTATCTGGGGAGGAATCAACGGCATCCGCATCGCCACCGATACCCCCCTGGACGCCGCATTGCAGCAACAGATGGAAGAAGCCCTGGCCGAAGCGGTCAGCGGGGACGACGGCGAAGTGGCGGGGATTACGGTAGTGGATTTTTCAGAGGCCGAAGGCGCTGCCAACGGCGTGGAATCCTATACCGTTACCGAAACTCCGCCCCCTTCCCCTGACCAGATGCAGGGAGTGCTGAACACCATCAACCGGCGGGTTAACCTCTTCGGCACCGAGGAGCCGATTATCCAGCTATTCGGCGACGACCGGGTCATTGTCCAGTTGCCCGGGGCCAGCGGCTCCATCACCACGGTGGAGTTCAGCGAAAGCGCTGACGTTGCCCAAGTGGAAGAAATATTGCAAGCCCAGGGCTTTGAAGATTTTTCCGTATCCATGCTTGGCGGGAACGAGCGGAGGTTTGAACTCCGTACCGTTTCCCTGAACCTGAACCAGCAGCAGGAATTGCGCGGCGTCCTGGCCGGAGGCATCGGCGCGGTCAATTCTTTTCAGACCACCGGCGGCATCGAAACGGCCAAAGCCTTGATTGGCGAGACCGCCCAATTGGTATTCAAGGAGCGCACCTGTTCCGATGTTAGCTGTATCACCTATACCGATGCGGAAATCGGCCTCACCGGCGACGACTTGGACAATGCCTATGCCTCCACCGACCCCAACACCGGGGAATGGGAGGTTAACATCGCCTTCAACGACCTGGGCGCCGGCATCTTCGCCGACTTGACCCAACGCATTGTTGGTCTGGATACTAAGCGTATCGCCATCTTTCTGGATGATGAATTGCTGATTGCGCCGGTGTCTCGGGCTTGGATACGCGACGGCCGCAGTTCCATCAGCGGCAACTTCTCCCGGGAAGAGGCCAGCACTTTGGCGATTCAACTGAAAGCCGGCAGCCTGCCCGTGCCGCTGAAGCTGATTCAGGAAAGGGACGTGGACGCTCTGCTGGGTTCCGAGTCCCTGGAAAAGAGCCTGATGGCTGGAATCATCGGGCTGGGGTTGGTGCTGGTATTTATGGTTGCCTACTACCGCATGGCCGGCGTGGTGGCTGCCCTGGCGCTGGTCTTCTACACCGTCGTCGTGCTGGCGGTGTTCAAGCTGGTGCCGGTAACCCTGGGCCTTTCCGGCATTGGCGCCTTCATCCTGTCCATCGGCCTGGCGGTGGACGCCAACATCCTGATTTTCGAGCGGATTAAAGAAGAGATACGTATTGGCCGCACCCTGGCCTCCTCAATGGAGGTGGGCTTCAGCCGGGCTTGGCCGGCCATTCGGGACGGCAACTTCTCCACCGTCATAACCTGCCTGGTGTTGCTCTGGCTGGGGAGCCGCGCCGCCGATGACCTGGTAACCGGCTTTGCCTTCACCTTGTTCATCGGCGTGGTGGTCAGTATGTTCACTGCCATCGTAGTTAGCCGCAACCTGCTCCAGCTACTGGCTTGGGTTGGGCTGGGCCGCCGCCTGAACCTGTTCACCCCGGAACCGCCGCCGCGCCAAGCTGCCGGAACCGGTTCCGGCGCTGGCCGAACCAGGTTCAATCGGCCCGGCGCCGGCGGAACGCCCGGTCAAACCCGCAACGTATAGCGTATAGGGAGGTAGAAGCAGTGCTTAACATAGTCAGCAAACGGGGTTGGTACTTCCTCTTCTCCGCCCTGATTATTCTGCCCGGGCTAATCTCGCTGATAGCGCCGCCCGGCGGTTGGGTCACCGGCGGCTCCGGGCTGCGGCCGGGTATCGACTTCACCAGCGGCTCGGTGCTGGACATCACCTTTGAGCGGCCGGTGGCGCAGGACGAGGTACAGCAGCGGATGGCGGCCTTGGGCCACCCGGAGGCCCTGATTCAGCGCACCGGCAGTCGCAGCGTCCTGGTACGCACCAAGGTGCTGGCCGAGAGCAGCGGCAGCAACCAAAAATCACCGCGTCAGTTGATTGAAGACGACTTGACCAAGAACATCGCCCCCATCGTGGCGGTAAACTTCGACTCCACTTCGCCCATCGTGGCCCGGGAGACGGTACGCAATGCGATAATCGCCCTGGCCGCCGCCTCTGTATTCATCCTGATATACATCTGGTACGCCTTCCGGCGAGTGCCCCGGGCCTACCGCTATGGAATCAGTGCCATTCTGACGCTGATTCACGACACCCTGCTGGTGCTGGGGATATTCTCCATCCTGGGCCGGGTTATCAACATGGAAGTCAACTCGATGTTCATCGTCGGCATCCTGACCGTGGCCGGTTACAGCGTCAACGACACCATCGTAATCTTCGACCGCATCCGGGAGAACGTCATCCGCTACCCGGACCGCGCGCTGGAATCCACGGTTAACCTGAGTATCGTCGAAACTATTGGCCGCTCCGTAAACACCAGCTTCACCACCTTTACCGTGCTGCTGGCGATGCTGCTGATTGGGGGGGCCAGCATCCGCGAACTGTTGCTGGTAGTAGCCATTGGCGTGGTGATAGGAACCTACAGTTCCATCTTCATCGCCAGCCAGTTCATCGTCATCTGGGAGCGGGGCGAAATAGGCTGGCTGTTTCGGCGGGGCCGTCGCGCCGGGGCGGCGGCCGCCACGGGGCTGTTGGGGTTATTGGCGCGATAAGCCCGCACCCCGAAACCGGGCGCAGTAAAATAGACTCATTCAACGCCAACCCAGCGAGGCGATATGTTGGAAACCGACCGGACTAGGGAGCTTTTCGCTGACGCCCGATTTCTCTATGACGACGCCCTGGAAATGCTGGCGCAGGATAGGTTGCGCAATGCGGCGGAAAAGGCTTGGGGAGCCACCAAGCGGGCCACCGACGCCCTGATTCTGGCCCGCACCGGGGATGAACCCCGCTCCTCCGGGCAAACTATGCGCGGGATAAGGCAACTGCGCCACCAAGACCCGACTCTGGAAACCCTGCGCCTGCGCTATGCAGCCCGTCAATCCTTTCTGCACGGCGCCTGTTTCTACGACGGTATCCTGGAACCGGGAGAAGACCTGGTCGCTGACATCCGGGAAACCCTGGACTACATCCGCGACGCCGAAGCCCTGGCCGGGAAGTAACCGCTATGCCAACCAACACCTTCTGCTATGGCGACAACTGGCAAGTCCTCCGGGAGCATTTGGCTGACGAATCGGTGGACCTGGTCTATCTGGACCCGCCCTTTAACTCCAACGCCTCCTACAACGTCCGGTTCCGGGAAAAGAGCGGCGAGCCCTAGCTGGCCCAAATAAAAGCCTTCACCGATACCCGGGAGGGGCTGCCGAAGAAGGTGGCGAAGCTGAAGCGGCTGAGATTTACCCGGGCGTAACCCTGGCGCTGGATTCCGCCAGCGCCCTCATGGGAATAGAGGCGGTTGGCGCCTACCGACTGCTCGGCAAGGCAATTGAATCGCTAAATCAGGATGGCGGCGTCCGGTTGCCGCCTGACCAGGATGGCGGCGCAATTGCGACCGGAGGACGGGTACGGGTACGGTTGCCGTTATCAGGAATATCTTGCATCTTTGCCCGGAAGGGTAACTGCTGACGCCGCCGAAGCCGAAGGGTTAGCAAACATCCGCCGCGCCTTTGAGCCTATCTGGAAACAAGTAGAGTAAAGCAGGAAGGCATGGCCCAGTAGTAAAATAGCTCTAACCGCCGACATTCAGCGAAATGTCGGGCTTAATTGCTCAATCCCGTTGCGCTGATTCGGGTCTGTCCGAGCCCATTGGCAGGTTAGATTAAAGGGAGGTAAAAAACAGATTATGCAGATTGGGGCACATGTTTCATCCGCCGGCGGTATCAGCAAAGCCATTGACCGAGGGGCCGATATCGGTTGCGAGGCGATCCAGATGTTCGGCTCCTCGGCCCGCAGTTGGGCCTTCAAGCCGCCGCCGGAATCGGAAATTGCCGCCTTCAAGCAGCGCCGAGCCGAGACCGGTATGGGCGCGGTCTTCTTTCACGCCATCTACCTCATCAACTTGGGCAGCCCCAACCCGGAACTGGTGGAAAAGGGCGTCCAATCCCTCATCAACTATATGACCCTGGCCGCCAGCATTGACGCCGACGGCGTTATCTTCCACCCCGGCAGCCACAAGGGACAGGGCTATGAGCAGGTGTTCGACCAAGCGGTAAACGCTATCACGCGGGTGTTGGACAACACGCCGGAAGGTCCTTATCTGTGTCTGGAAAACATGGCCGGCATGGGCCAGCACCTGGGAGCCAAGTTCGAGGAACTGGGCGGCATCCTCCAGGCCGTAGATAGTCCCCGCCTCCGTATTTGCCTGGACACCCAGCACAGCTTCGCCGCCGGTTATGACCTGACCACGCCGGAGGGGGTAGAGAGGATGATTGCCCAGTTTGACGCGGCCATCGGAGTGGAAAACCTGGCGGCGGTGCACGCCAACGACTCCAGGCAGCTTTTTGGCTCCGGCGTTGACCGACACGACAACATCGGCGAGGGATATATTGGCGAGCAAGGCTTTGCCGCCATCATGGGCCATCCCGCTTTCCGAGAAGTTCCCTTCTTCCTGGAAGTGCCCGGTTTTGAGGGCGACGGCCCCGACCAACGCAACATAGACATCTTGAAAAACCTCCGGCAGCGGACGGAGCGGCAACTTAGACCGGAATAGGCGCGAAGGATTTAAGGATTTATAGTTTTAGGACTTACGCAAGTTGGGCGCCATGTTGCGTCTCTGGGTTGAACGACCTTTCCAGAAGGGGCTAACGTTGTGATTGAACTGACTCGCCGAGAATTCGTCCGGCTGGCGCGCCGGGCCTACCGGCAGTTGCCCCCGGAGGTGACGCAGCGGCTGGACAACGTGGATGTGACGGTGGAGGAATGGCCCGGCCCGGAAGACCAGGGACTGGCGGAGGAAGGTCACGCGCTTTTGGGCTTGTACCACGGCGTACCGTTGACGGAACGGGAAGGTATCGGCCCGGCTCTGCCTGACCGCATCACCCTCTACCGTCAGCCGATAATGCAAAGCTGCGCCACCCGCGCCGAGGCTGTCCGGGAAATCCGAATTACCCTATGGCACGAGGTGGGCCACTACTTGGGTTTGGACGAGGCCGACCTGCACCGCTTGGGCTACGGGTAATGTATCCACAAAGGCCGGCGAATGTACTCGAAGGGGTTGCCGGGCCAGCAAAAATCTCTAAACGCCGGCTTTTCGGTGTAAAGAAAACTTGATTAAACTGAACGCCTTAGGTCGGTTCATCGGCATCGGGTTTGGAACGGGGCTGTCTCCGGTGGCCCCGGGCACGGCCGGCAGCCTGGCCGCCGTTGTCCTCTATTACCTTCTCCCGCTACCCGACCCGGCGGCGGAACGGTACCTGCTGGTCGGGCTGATAGCCGTCGGCTTCCCGCTGGGGGTGTGGGCTACCGGTCTGCTGGTTACGGCGCAAGAACCGGACCCGGGCCGGGCGGTGTGGGATGAGTTTGTCGGTATGTGGACTACTTGTTTGCTGCTGCCCCGGGATGAACTAGGGCTGGCGGCGGCCTTTCTCTGCTTCCGGTTTTTCGACATCGTAAAGCCCTGGCCGGCCCGGCGGTTGGAGCGGCTGCACGGCGGCTGGGGCATAATGGCCGACGACCTGGCTGCCGGTATCTATGGGACAATCCTGCTTAACGTGGCGCGGCTGGCCTGGCTGGCCTGGTTATAGCAGCCCCCGGCGGCGGGGATCAGTCCGGTCAGAGCCAATTCCCGCATTGCTCCGCCATCAGCCCTTGTGTTATACTCGATAAAACCCTGCGACAGCAGTTATAAGGACGGATTATTATGGTACAGTCTCTAGAGCGTCCTGCCGAATCAGCGCCGACGGTTCCGGTTGCGCCGGCTACTCCTGCCCCCCATCCCGTTCCTCCTCGGGAACCCTTGACGATGAAGTCGCTACTGGAGGCGGGGGTCCATTTCGGACACCAGACCCGGCGCTGGAACCCCCGTATGAAGCGCTACATCTTCACCCAGCGCAACGGTATTCACATCATCGACCTGCAACAAACCCTGGGCCTGATGAACGAGGCTTACCGGGCGATGATTCAGGTGGCCGCCGAGGGGGGCAAAGTCCTGTTTGTCGGCACCAAGAAGCAAGCTCAGGAAGTAATGCAGACCGAAGCCGAACGCTGTGGGATGTGGTACATCAACCAGCGCTGGCTGGGCGGCACCCTCACCAACTTCCAGACCATTCGCAGTCGCATCAACTATATGATTGAGTTGCAACAGAAGCGCGACCAGGGCTATTTCCGAGTGCTGCCCAAGAAGGAAGGGTTGAAGCTGGAGGAAACCCTGGCCAAGCTGGAAAAATACTTCCTGGGTATTCGCAACATGACCGCCTTGCCTCAGGCGATGTTCATCATTGACCTCTGCAAAGAGGACATCTGCGTCGCCGAAGCCCGCCGGATGGGAATACCCATCTTCGCCATTGTGGACACCGACACCAACCCCGACTTGGTAACTCGTCCGATTCCCGGCAACGATGACGCCGTCCGTTCCATCCGGCTGGTAACCGGCCGAATGGCCTCCGCTATCCTGGAAGGTCAGGCCGAGCGGGAAGCCCTGCTGCAGGAACAGCGAGCCCAAGCGGAAGCGGCGGCCCAAGCCCAAGCGGAAGCCGAGGCCCGGGCATTGGCCGGCGAAGATCTGGAAGAGCTGTCCGACGAGGAAGCGGAACACTTGGCCCTGGCTGCGATGCCCCTGGATGACTTGGCCCAGCTGATGGGTCAGGCGCGGGAGGGGGGAGCAGCGGAATAACCCCAGCCCACCCCTGGAGCGGCCCGCTGGCGAAAGGCCGGAGAACGTAACCATCAAGACCAAGACATTCGTCGGAAACTACTGGATAGTTTATTATACTCTCGGCCCAATTCTTACCGGCGTTCCGCTGGGGTTGCGCCGATACTCGCCTCGATGAAATGACGATTACATCGGCTTGTTGGCCGATACTATCGGCGCAGACTTGGGCGCGACCCTGGGACTGACCATTTTTGTTGAGGGATAGGTTGGATGGCGCGGTTAATTCCCCAAAAAGTGCGAGAACTAAAGGAGCAAGGGCGCTAAAGAGGGACGGGAAGCGCACGCAACCTTCTGAAATACCCGATGCGCCTTTTGGCGTAGAATTGGACGGCGTCATCGTGTTGCCGCGCATCCCGGAAGCCGAGGCGTTTTGTCCGGAAAGCCCGAGAATCCATCTTAACCACGGTCTAATCAAGGATATAATTCCCAAAATTTGGAGGAGACCCTTGGCAGTTACTGTCGAACAAATTCGGTCCCTGCGCGAACAGACCGGGGCCGGCGTTATGGAATGTAAACAAGCTCTGGAAGACACCGAAGGCGATTTGAACCGGGCCGCTGAGGCCCTGCGCCTCAAAGGGTTTGCCCAAGCCGCTCGACGGGCCGACCGGGCCACCACCGAGGGGGTAATCGAAGCCTACATCCATACCGGCGGCCGGGTGGGCGCCTTGGTGGAACTGGGCTGCGAAACCGATTTTGTAGCTCGCACGCCGGAGTTTAAGCAGCTGGCCCACGACATTGCCATGCAAGTGGCGGCGATGGGGCCGATTTATCTTAGCGACGGCGAGATTGAAGATGGAGACAGTCGCCCGGCCAACCAGGTAAGCCTGTTGCAGCAGACCTTTATTAAGGACAGCTCCCGAGTGGTGGCGGATATTGTCCAGGAGTTGGCCGCCAAGGTCGGCGAGAACGTAAGGGTAGTCCGGTTTAGCCGGTTAGCCCTCGAAGAATAGCTGTTTCGGAGCCTATGCTTGCGCCCAAGTATCAACGAGTGTTGCTGAAAATCAGCGGAGAATCTCTTAAAGGCTCTGCTTCTTCCGGCATTGACCCCGACGCGGTCAATTACTTGGCCCAGCAAATCGGCGAGGCTAACCAGATGGGTATTGAACTAGCTGTCGTCATTGGCGGCGGCAACATCTGGCGCGGCGAGCAGGCCGAATTGCGCGGGATGGACCGGGCTACTGCCGACTATTCCGGTATGTTGGCGACCATCATTAACGCCTTGGCCTTGCAAGATTCCCTGGAAAAGCGGGGCATCATCACCCGTACCCAAAGCGCCCTGCAAATCCAGACCGTGGCCGAACCCTACATCCGCCGCCGGGCCATCCGGCACCTGGAAAAGGGGCGAGTGGTCATCTTTTCCGCCGGCACCGGCAACCCCTTTATGACCACCGACACCGCCTCGGCCTTGCGCGCCCTGGAAATCGGCGCCGAGGTGCTATTGATGGCTAAGAACAACGTGGACGGCGTCTATGACTCCGACCCCCACGTCAACCCGGACGCCCAGCGGTTCACCAATCTGGATTACCTGGAGGCCCTGAACCGGCGTTTGGGAGTTATGGACTCCACCGCCGTTTCTCTTTGTATGGAAAACAAGCTGCCCATTGTCGTCTTTAATATCTTCGCGAAGGGCAATATGAGCAGCATTTTGAGCGGCGCTCCGGTAGGGACTACCATCGCCAGTGGGGAATACCGCCGCTCTAATCCCTGAGGAACGGAACGATAGAAACTTCGGCTGCCCGGCCCGCTCCCCGGAGGGAGGGCAATTATCCCTGGATAAAGAGAGCAGCAACGGGAGGAATTGACCATGCCAGAACAGGATAACGCCGAAACTCAATTAACCCCGGAAGCCGTCCTCAGCGAGGTGGAACGCAAGATGTCCCGTTCCATTGACGCCCTGCAACGGGAGCTTACCTCGTTGCGCACCGGCCGAGCGACTCCCTCGCTTATCGAAAATGTTACGGTTGATTATTACGGCTCGCCCACGCCGCTGAAGCAGATTGCCTCCATCTCCGCTCCCGACGCCCGGGCTATTATGGTGCAGCCCTGGGACAAGCAGGCCCTGCGGGAAATTGAGCGGAGCCTGATGCGCTCCGAACTGGGCTTTAACCCTTCCAACGACGGCAACATCATCACCGTGCCGATCCCGCCGCTGAACCAGGAACGGCGGCAGGAACTGGTGCGGTTGCTTAAGCGCAAGGTTGAGGAGGGCAAGGTGTCGGTACGCAACGTGCGCCGGGACGGGCTGGAAACTCTGCGCAAATTGGAGCGGGACAAGGCTATTTCCCAAGACCAGAATCGCCGCAGCCAAGAGCAATTGCAAAAAGCCACCGACGCTCACATCAAGAACATTGACCAGGTTGCCACCGCCAAAGAAGCGGAAATTATGCAGGTTTAGTCCCCGGAACTTGACGCTGGATTTGATTGATGAAAGCCTGTACCGGACCGGTTCCCGCGCCAACTACCGCCTCGTCCGGCCCAAATGGTCAAGCCGCCGGAAAGCCGCCCCCGGTTTTCGCGGCTCGGCCGGTTGGGGTACCCCAACACGTCGCCATTATCATGGACGGCAACGGCCGCTGGGCCAAGCAACGGGGTCTTCCCCGTCTAGCCGGACACCGGGAGGGCGTGGATTCCATTTCCCGAGTGCTGGAGTTGTTGGCCGGCCGGGGCGTGGAATACCTTACTCTGTTCGCCTTTTCCACCGAGAACTGGTCGCGCCCGCCGGCAGAGGTGGAGGGAATTATCGAACTATTCCACGAGGCTCTGCTGCAAAAAATTAACTTGCTTCAAGAAAATAACGTCCGGGTTTACCACATCGGGCAGGTCGATCACCTCTCCCGGGACATTTGCCAGGCTATCGAGCGGATTCAGTCGATGACTCACGATAACACCGGCATCGTCCTTAACCTGGCTTTCGACTACGGCGGACGGCAGGAGATTTTGGCGGCGGTAAAGCAGTTAATCCGAGACGGAGTGAAATCGGAGGAAGTGGACGAAGCTATGTTCAGCCGCTGCCTGTTCACCGCCCACTGCCCGGACCCGGACCTGATAATTCGCACCGGCGGCGAACTGCGCATCAGCAACTTTCTGTTGTGGCAGTCGGCCTACAGCGAGTATTACCACACTCCCACCCTTTGGCCGGACCTGGACGCCGCCGAGCTGGAGCGGGCGTTGGATTCCTTCAGCAGTCGTCAGCGACGTTTTGGCAACATCCCCCCGGAGAGCTGAACTCCTTGCTCTCCCGGTCCCTCACTGCCTTGGTGGGGCTTCTCATCCTGTTTATCGCCCTCTGGAGCGGCGTTCTCTGGGTTTTCCTCCTTGTTTCATTGGCCGCCATCCTGGGGGTACGGGAGTTCTACCGACTGCGCCCACCGGATAATCCGCTACCACCCCGGGAAAGCCCAAGAGAAGGGGAAGGGGAAGTGGAACAAGGCCCGGCCCGGCCTTTGTCCTTATATCTCTACCCGGGCGACAAACTCCACTGGGTAATCCGGGACCAGGATCCCCCGGCCCGGCTCCAATCTTCACCCGGGCCCCGGCCCGCGCCTCTGCCCTTTCCCCTGGGCGCTATGTGGGTAATCGCTTTTGTCATCGGAGGAGCCGCCGCTAATGGCCCGCTGCCCTTTGCGGCCATCTCGCTGGGCCTACTTATTTGCGGAGGCTTTGTCGCCCTGCTGTGGCTCATCGCCTTTTACCGGGGAGAAAACTGGCTGGCGGCGGCGGCCTACCTGGTCGGCGGGCCGGTTTACGTCGGCTTTCTGCTGGCTCACGTCCTGTTGCTGGTTCAGGTAGGGGACAGCGGCGGCGACAGTTATGGTTATGAACTGGGCCGCAACTGGCTGCTTTTCGCCTTGCTTGCCACCTTTGCCACCGACACCGGGGCCTACCTTATCGGTCGGACGATCGGTCGTCATCCGCTGGCCCCAACCATCAGCCCGAACAAGACTTGGGAGGGCGCCGCCGGCGGGTTCGCCGGCGCCCTGATAGCCGCCGTGCTGCTGGACTACTTTCTCGCTCTGGGTTTGGCTCGAGAGACCTGGAATTGGCAGCCGCCCTTGATTGGCGCTACAGTAGGCGTTGCGGCCCAAGCCGGCGATTTGTGGGAGTCGAAACTGAAGCGCTGGGCCGGGGTCAAAGACTCTGGCAGCCTGATGCCTGGCCACGGCGGGCTGCTGGACCGATTGGACAGCCTGCTGGTAACCATACCGGTAACCTATTATCCGGTTTATCTGGCGATTTGACCTTCAATTTCAATTTCAATTAGGGTCAGGGATTTGCCAAAATCGGCAGTTCGGTATGAAGAGCTTCCGGTGCCGACAAAAATGACCGAGGGACTGGAACATGAGAAACATAGTCGTCCTGGGCTCCACCGGCTCCATTGGCTGCCAGACCCTGGACATCGTGCGCGCCTTTCCCCGAGAGTTCCAGGTGGTAGGGCTGGCCGCCGGCGCTAATCTGGAACTGCTGAAGCAGCAAATCGCCGAGTTTCGCCCCGGCCATATCTACTCCTTGGCGCCGCCCTCCGCCCTGCCTGCGGGCCCGGTCTTTACCCCGATGGAGGAAATGGTCTGCCTTAGGCAGGTGGACGTGGTAATGGTCGCTACCACCGGGGTGGCTGGCCTACGCCCTACCCTCAATGCCCTGAAGCACAAAAAGACGGTGGCCTTGTCTAACAAGGAACCGATCGTGATGGCCGGCTGGTTGCTCAAAGAATACGAAGACCGCTACGGCGGCGTCATTCTGCCGGTCGACAGCGAACCCAGCGCCATCTGGCAGTGCCTCCAGGGGGAGGTTGACAACGAAATCCGCCGGCTGATTATCACCGCCTCCGGCGGCCCCTTCCGCGCCACGCCCTTGGCCGAGATAGGGGCGGTAACCCCAGAGCAGGCCCTGCGTCATCCTACTTGGCAAATGGGCCGCAAGATAACCATTGATTCGGCCACGCTGATGAACAAAGCCTTTGAGGTCATCGAATCTCACTGGCTGTTCGGCTTACCCCGGGAAAACATCGAGGTGGTAATCCACCCCAAAGCACCATCCACTCCATGGTAGAGTTTGCCGACGGGTCGGTGAAGGCCCAGCTGGGCCCGCCCAGTATGCGGTTGCCCATCCAGTACGCCCTGTTTTATCCGCTCCGGCGGCCCAACGACGGGCTGGTTCCCCGGCTGGATACCGGCATCGCCCACGCCCTGGACTTTCAGCCGCTGGAACCGGAGCGTTACCCCTGTTTTGGCTTGGCCCTGGAAACGGCGCAACGGGGGCAGACCTATCCGGCGGTCTTGAGCGCGGCCGACGAGGTGGCGGTCAACGCCTTTTTAGCGGGACAAATCGGCTTTGGCGACATCTACCGGGTGGTGGAGTCGGTAATAGCGGCGCACCGACCCTCCCCGGGCCGGGAGTTGGCCGACTTACTGGAGGCCGACGCCTGGGCCACCCGGCAAGCGCAGAAAATAGCTGCCCGGGTCCGGTGAACCATTCCTTGCCGGCGGCCGGCCCGAACCAGCATTCTTTCCGTTTAAGCCCGGTCAAGCCGGCAGCGCCCTTCCCGACGTTCCGGTCCGCCGGCGTAAGTGAATCTCAAGCGAGGGCTATCGATGACCACCCGAGAGCATGAACATACATTGAATGTTTGGCTGGCCGAGGAGTTGCGTCGTCAGGGACTAAATGCCAAGGCCGAAGTGATGCACCCCAGCAACCGGCGCATTGACGTAGAAGTCCGCATTGGCCCGGCGGTCATCGCGGTAGAAGCGGAACACGGGCAAACTCCAGCCAAACAGGCCGGGGCTATTCGCGATGCCGACGCCCGGTTAGAGCAGAACCTGGCCGACTGCGCCGTTGCTGTCTGCTACCCCGACCACACTACTCAGAATACCTTGCCGTCGGCGCAATTTATGTGGACGGTGCGCGACAGCGCCGCCGCCGCCGTATGGACTACCGGGGACATTGAACGGCTGGTGTCGGTCATCCGGCTGACCCCGGCTCAGTTGGGCGACCCGGATACCATCGCCGCCGTCTTGTCGGGTAGCCTAGACGGAGCGGTGCGCCGGCTCAGTGAAAGTCGGAAGCAAGAACTGGCCCTCGCCTTGGACTTGCCCTGGCAGACCAGAGACGGCCGGCCCATGCGTAACCCCTGGGACGCACCAGCAAAGCGCGCTTTGCTGGTGGTGGCTACCGCCGTGATGTTCCACTCCCGCCTGGACGGCCACCGCTATGCCCTGCGCCCGGAGCTGGATAACCGGACCAACCCGCCTCAGCCCTTTACCGGCGACTGGCCGCCGGCTATGGCTCAGCAGTGCGCTGGGGCGGACGACCCGGTAGGAGCTTTCAGCGCTGCCTGGAACCTGATTCTGGCTTTGGACTACAAGCCGATTTTTGAAACCGGTCGGGCGGCGCTCTTGTCCACTCCCCGGGATCCGGCCTTTACCGCTGCCGTCCGCGACACCGCTGACGCCGCCCTGGCCGCCGCCGGGGATATTGCCAGCTTTCGCCACGACCTGCTGGGTCGCATTTTCCATACCGTCCTGGACACGGCCCGCTATGACGGCTCCTTCTATACCACCACCCCGGCGGCGACCCTGCTGGCGACTCTGGCAATTACCGAGAACCTGTGCGACTGGCAAAACCCGGCAGCCATCGCCCAACTGCGTATTACCGACCCGGCTTGCGGCACCGGCACTTTGTTGATGGCCGCCGCCGAGCGCATCCGCGACCTGGCTCCCCGCTCCCGAGACGATGCCGCCCTGGCTGCCGCCCTGATTGAGCGGGTGTTGGCCGGCTATGATGTGAACCTGACCGCCACCCACATGGCGGCTACCACCTTGGGCCTGCTCTCGCCTGCCACGCAGTTTCACAATATGAAAATCTGGCGAACAATGCTGGGGGTGGACGACGCCGGCGCCGCTCATTTGGGGTCATTGGAGTTTCTGGACCAGCAGCCGATGTTGATGCCCTGGCCCGATGGGACGCCGATCGCAACTCAGATTGATAGCGGGGAAGAGACGGCGGCGGCGGAACCGGCCGACCTGGTGATTATGAACCCGCCTTTTACTCGATCTGATCTACGTCACAATCAGTTCAGCAAAACAGATGAACGAAAGATACAAACTCGAGAGAAAACGCTGTTTGCCAACAAGCCGGTGCATCTCTCCAGCAATGGCAACGCCTTTTTGGTATTGGCGGACTATCTCCATAAAGGTGATGCTGGTAGTATCGCTTCAGTATTGCCCCTGGTTACCGCTACGAATGTTTCGGCGTCGGAGATTCGCAAATATCTGGCAAGCCGTTACCATGTTGAAACTATCGTAACCTCTCACGACCCGGAGCGTATCTACTTTTCGGAGAATACCAGTATCGGCGAGATGTTGCTGATTTGCCGCTCCTGGCCGACGGAGAGAGGGCAAAAGCCGCCTACGCAGGTAATTAATCTGGCGATAAACCCTAACACGCCGGCGGCGGCGGCTAACGTGGCGGCGGCGATTGTCGCTGGCAACGTAGCAAACCAGGGCTATGGAACGGTGCAGGAATGGCCGGAGCATAGAATTGCTGCCGGGAATTGGGGAGCGGCGCAATTCTTGTCGCCAAATTTGTGCGAAAAGTTTGTTGAGCGTTAGCTCAACAAACTTTTCGCATCTCTTCCCCTTGGCTCTATGGCAATTATAGGGCCAGACGGTCGACAGATCCGGGGCACGTTTAATAACCAGACTATGCCTGACGCAGCCGGAATGACCGCCTTATGGAACCACAAAACCGATGTTACCCAATCAATGGCGGCAAGGCCGGATACCTACCTAGTAGCCAAACTCGGCAAGGAGGGACAAAGCCAGCGTCTCTGGAACCAGCGGAGTCGGATGTTATTACCCACCCGCCTGTTTTTGCCAACGACCCGGGTGGTATCTGCCCGAATAGACTATCCGATTCTCGGCTCAGCATGGGTGCCTTGCAAGCCGAATACACCGGATGTTGAGGTTGAGGGTATCGAGAAAAGCCTCTGCGTTTATTTGAACTCGTCTGTGGGGATACTGGCTATAATGGGTGACCGCTCAAATAGAAAGCCAACTTACCCGAATATGTCCATCGACGATATGCGGAGGCTGGTTGTCCCCGACTTTGCCGCTCGCGGTGGCGTGGCGGCGGCAAAGCTGGCGGCGGCCTATGACCAATACGCCGAATCGGTTATGCTGCCCTTGCCCCAACTGAACCAATGCCCGGCGCGAGTCGCCTTGGATTCGGCGGTCACTGATGCGCTGGGGTTGGACGAGGAGCTGGCGTCGGGTATCCGCCGCGAACTGGCTAGGGAGCCGTCGATTACCGGGAGTCGGTATGTCGGGTTGATGGGGTAGTTGGTCGCCTTTCAATCAGCTCAGGATGAGCCGGTTTCCAGGTTTTATACAACACAGCGAGGAACGGAATAAATGGAATCAGCCCTTATCGCTATTGGCGCCTTTGTACCGATGCTGGTAATGCTGGTGGTTATTCACGAGTGGGGACACTTTGCCACTGCCAAAGCCTTCAAGGTAAAAGTCCTGGAGTTCGGTATCGGCTACCCGCCCCGGGCCTTCGGCTTCTACACCGGCAAAACTACGGTGCGGGTGGATGGGACTACCCGGCTGGTTAGCTCGGCGGACGGCGCAACCCTGCAAGTCGGCCAGTTTGTGCGGGTCAGTTCCACCGAGGACGCCGCCGGCAATCTGGTCGCCCATTCCGTCGAAATCCTCCCGCCGGGCCAGCGGCGCCGTCAAACATCCTTGCAAGAAATCTCCGGCGACGAGTATCTGCAACACGAAGGCCCGCTCCGGCAACTGGACGCCCACTCTTTTGTGGTAGCGGATATGCTCTACTCGGTGAACTGGCTGCCTTTGGGCGGGTTTGTGCGGTTGGCTGGAGAAAACAACCCGGCGGCGCCCCGCAGTTTGGCCAGCAAAAGCCCCGGGGCCCGGGCCATCGTCCTGGCCGCCGGCGCTTTTATGAACGCTATTTTTCCGATAGTCGTCTTCACCATTCTATTTATGATTCCTCAGAACGTAACGTTGGGCAACGTGGCGGTGGGGCAAGTGGCCGACAATTCGCCGGCCCAAGCCGCCGGAATTCGTCCCGGCGATATTATTACCCACGCTGCGGGACGGGAGATTGAACACGGCTCCGACCTGGTGCGGCTGACTACCCGGAGCGCCGGCTCGGAAATGGAATGGACCGTTGAACGGGAGGGCCGACAGTTGGTAGTTCGGCTGACCCCCCGGGTCAATCCGCCGGAAGGTCAAGGCGCCACCGGAATTCGGATAGAGCTAATCAACCAGCGTAGCGAAACCCGCTACGAACCGCCCTGGACGGCTTTGATCAGCGGTTTCGCCAGCACCTGGGAGATGTTGACGCTGCTGGAGCAGGAAATATCCTCCTGGATTAGCGGAACCCGCGCTCCCCAGTTATCCGGGCCGGTGGGCATTGCCCAGGTAACCGGCGAAGTAACTCAACAGGGCGGGTTGCGCGGTTGGCTGGCCTTGTCCATTCTGTTCAGCATCAACCTGGCAATCCTGAACTTGCTGCCCATCCCGATGCTGGACGGTGGACGGCTGGTGTTCGTGGGGCTGGAGTGGGTGCGCGGCGGCAAGCGGGTGCCGCCGGAACGGGAAGGGATGGTGCATCTGATTGGCTTCATAGTATTGATTGGCCTGATCCTGATAATAACCTACCAAGACATAGTGCGCCTGATCCAGGGAGGCAGTCCGCTGGGCGGGTGAGCAATGCAGGATTAGCGGTAAAACTTGGGGGGCTACTGAACGGTGAACGAAGTGTGCATACCCATCAGGTAGTGGCTATCCAGTTCCTTGTCCGTAAGCTCCGTGAGATTGCAAAATAGCGCGTAGTTACCTGGCGACAGGTTCATTACCCCGGAAGCGGTGGAGTTGATGGCGAACTCTTCGATCCTCCCGATGATTTCGACCTTGCTTTCTTCTACTACGCCAGCTATATGGGACAACTGGTTCGAGTCGAGATCGGTCTTCGCCACGACCAATTCATGCGGGTGTTCCAGCCCGCGATTTTCGACCAGGAAATAGATTAAGCCGGCCGGGACGGTTCTTGGCGAAGGGGCCACCGTCCACTCGCCGAGCGTCACCTTCACTTGGGTTGCGCCCGGCGGCGGCGGTGATACCACGCCGGGCATAGCCGAATGATCATGCTCATGCATATCTGGCATGGACGCAGGGGTAGGGGTGGGAGATTGGCTGCAAGCCGAGAGAGCGGCCAACAGCAATAACAGGGGCGCTGTTGTCAGAATAAGCCGGCCAATAGTCCCTAGTCGCAGCATATTTCCTTTTCCTTCAGTTCGCAGTTCGTTAAGTTTTGCTTATCTTGCTTGCTTTTAAGGTCCGACGCTACTATAGGCGATAGGATAAAATCAATTGAGTATTAGGCTAGTAGAGGCAACCGTCTAGCCCGGTAAGTCATACGTTCTCTACCGTCCCACCGGATTTCGCCGGAATGACGTAGAAGGCCGATATGACTGTCTAATCCTGAACAACTACAGATAGAGCGCATTATGACCTGGGAATCGTCCGTTGACATAGTGGTTATCGGTGGTGGGCCGGGGGGCAGCGCCGCCGCTACTATGCTGGCCCGCCAGGGCTGGACGGTATTGCTGCTGGAGCGGGAGCGGTTCCCCCGCGACCATGTGGGTGAATCGCTGCTTCCAGCCAGCATCCCCGTTTTGGAAGAACTGGGCGTCCTGCCGGCAGTGGCGGCCCAAGGCTTCCTCCGCAAGTGGGGCGCCACAATGGTCTGGGGGCGGGACAAAACTCCCTGGAGTTGGTTCTTTGGCGAAACCAACCGCCGTTACCCTCACGCCTACCAAGTATGGCGACCCCAGTTCGACCAACTGCTGCTGGACAACGCCGCCGCCCAAGGCGTAGAAGCGCGTCAGGGCTGCCGGGTAGTTGAAGTTCGGTTTGACGGGAAAGACGAGCCGAGCGGCCCGCCCGGTTTTCGCCGAGGGCGCGCCGTAGGAGTTCGTTGCCTGGACGCTGCCGGCCAAGCCGGAACCGTCCACGCCCGTTTTGTGGTGGATGCCAGCGGGCAGGGGACGCTGCTGGGCCGTCAACTGGGTTTGCGCCGCTGGGACGCTTCCTTCCGCAACCTGGCCGTCTATGCCTACTTTAGCGGCGCCCGCCGGCTGCCGCCGCCGGCCGACACCAACATCTTCATCGAATCCTACCCCGACGGCTGGCTCTGGACCATCCCGTTGCATACCGGCCAGTCCAGCGTGGGGGCAGTGGTGGACCAGCAGGCGAGCGAGGCGTCGGTGCGGAAGCTGGGTCTGGAGCGGTTTCTGGAGCAGCAATTGGCCCAAGCTCCGCATACGGCGCTGCTGCTGGCGAAGGCGCAACGGGTTGGAGCGGCCCGTATCGTCCGGGACTGGTCTTACGCTTGCGATGAGATTGCCGGCGACGGCTATGCGCTGCTGGGCGATGCGGCCTGTTTTATTGACCCCCTCTTCTCCTCCGGAGTGCATCTGGCGCTGATGTCGGGCGTCCTGGCCGCCGCCTATGCAACCACCGCCCTGCGGGAGCCGGCGATGGCCGCCGCCGCCGCCGCCGTCTATCAAGAACTTTACTACAAGGAATACCACCACTTCCGGGAGCTGGCGCTCCTTTTCTACTCCAGCAACCGCACCGTCGAATCCTACTTCTGGGAGGCTCGCCGTATCCTGGACCCCGACTTCGCCCTTGGCTCAAGCTCAGCCCCGGACCGGGCCGGCGCCAACTTCTCCCCGCGCCACTCTTTCATCCAGGCGGTGGCCGGGCAACCGCCCCGAGGTTACGAGCGGATGGCGCTGGAGCGGGGGCAGACGCCGGCTTGGTTCGCCGAAGAGGTGCGCGCGGTGGAGGAGGAGCGGGCCCGTCGCCAAGCCGGTATTGAGGAGTATTTCACTCCCTCAGGAAACGAACCCGCCCCTATTTACCGGGCGGCTCCCCGTCTGCGCTCCGGCGTTCGGGTCGAGCGCAAGCCGGTGGTCGGCGACGGCGAGTTTATTCCGGGTTACGCGCTGGTTACGGCAGGTCACCCGGAGGGGTTGCCTTGTAGCAGCCTGGTGGCCCGCCTGGTGGACTTGGTAGATGGCGAAACTTCGGTGGCCGATTTGCTTAACCGGATGGCCGTCGGGATGGATGAGGAGCAAAAGAAGCAGTTGAACGCCAGCGTCCTGACCACCCTGCAAATCCTCTACGTGGACGGAACGATAGCAAGGTTGGGAGGTTAACCTAAATGACGTTAAGAGTTAGGAGAGGCGTTAGGGGCCGGCGAGTAGAATCGCTCAATTCCGAACTGTTATCCTTCCCTCAGCCAACCCCAGCGTAGCTTTCATCCCAACTCCCGGCGGCGCTCATCCCTTCAGCCGTCAGTTCCCCCAAGTCGGCCCCCCACTCCGTCGCCGGTTCAGGCTCAGGCCCAAATCAAGGCTAAGGCCAGCGTCAAGAAACTCGCAAATCCAAATATCGACAACCGGCTTACATTCTTGCGATACAAAGCCTCCGCTCCTACCCTGCACCCTGCACCCTGCACCCTGCGCCCTGCGCCAGCCAGGTTCGCGCCTAAACTATAACCAGAATATACCTCCCTTCCGCATCAACCGGGACGCCTGGATTTAACCCAGCCACTGCCGCTTCCCCATATCTGGGGAGGGCATCAACCGGGACGCCTGGATTTAACAGTTCCGGGTTGATGCGCGGTAGGCGCTATAAACCGTCATTCCGGCCCCGGCCCGAATCCAGGAGCTATTACCCCCTGGCGCCGTTCCTCATCAAACCATCCCTTACCAAACCGACATACCGGCTAACTCTGAACCATTACTTCAATAGAATACGTTTGCCCCAACTTCTTTCGGTGGTTATAATCCCTTCTGGATACTCCTTTAGCGGCTTACCAGGGTATCCGTTAGTATCCGGTCGCATCCGGCGCCGTTCCAATTCGGTTCCTCGACTCTGTTCCTATCTGTTCCTAGGGGAGGTGTCTGTGACTAACTTGCCCGAGCGTATGAAGTTTGGCATATTCCTGGGTCCTTTTCACCGGGTCGGCGAAAACCCCACTCTGGCGATAGACCGAGACCTGGAACTGGTGCAATGGTTGGATTACCTGGGCTACGATGAAGCCTGGATTGGCGAGCATCACAGCGCCGGCTGGGAGACCATCTCCTCGCCGGAGTTGTTCATCGCCGCCGCCGCCGAACGCACTCGCTACATCAAGCTAGGCACCGGCGTCATCAGCCTGCCCTACCACCACCCGCTGATGGTGGCGAACCGGATGGTACAGCTGGACCACATGACCCACGGGCGGGTGATGCTGGGCGTCGGCCCCGGAGCCCTCCCCGGCGACGCTTATATGCTGGGCATTGACCCGACCACCCAGCGGGAGAAGATGGACGAGTCCCTGGGTATCATTTTGCGGCTTTTCACCGAAGACAAACCGATAACCTACAAAAGCGACTGGTTTGAGTTGCGAGAGGCGATGCTCCAACTGCGCCCCTACCAGCGGCCTTATATGCCCTTGGCGGTGGCCTCGGTGCAGTCCCCTGCCGGCGTGGCGCTAGCCGGCAAATACGGCGCCTCGGTGCTGACCATCACCGTTCCCCGGGATCCGTCGGCCGGGCCGTCCAACCTCCGGGGACTGTGGGAAATCGCCGAAAACTCGGCGGCGGAGCACAAACAAACAATGCGCCGCCACGACTGGCGTCTGGCCGTGCCGGTGCATCTGGCGGAAGACCGGCAACAGGCGCTGGATGAGGTTCGGTTGGGCGCCGGCCGCTACCTGCGGGAATACTCGGAAGGCACCAATGGCCGCAAAGCCGCCTTTGACGGCCCGCTGGAAAGGGTGGCGGACTTTATGGCGGAAAATGGCTCCTGGATTATCGGCACGCCCGACGACTGCATCGCCGGCATCCAAAACCTGGCGGAACAGAGCGGCGGCTTTGGCGGTTTCCTGGCGCAGACCATCGACTGGGCCCCCCGGGAGAAGATGCTGCACAGCTTGGAGCTGCTGGCCCGCTATGTAATGCCCCAGTTCCAGGGTTCGGTAGCCAGCGTAGCCGCCGCCAACCGCTGGGCCGCCGAGCGTCAGGACGTTCTGGTCAGCGGACGGGTACGCGCCATTGACCGGGCACACCAAGTTTATGCCGAGCGGCGCGGCTAGCCGAACCCTATCCGGGGGTATGAGTTGGGTTGGGTTACGTAATCCCGCCCAACCCGCTATAGCCCTTGCCCCACCGCCGCGATCAGGTTCAAGCTGCGGTTCAGGGATGCTTGAGGGTTGCCGCCCGCCATAACCGGGTGAGCCAGAATCTCCGTAGCCCCCCAGTCGAAAAGTTCGCGCAGCCGGCCGGCTACGTCCTCTTCACGGCCCATAAAAACCACATCCTCCAGCATCCCGTCGCTCCACACCCCATCCCGCGCCTCCGGGTGGCCCGAGGCGGCGAACATCTCCTGGTAGAAGGGCGAGCGGGGGTAGTTGGCAAGCTGTTGGCGGGCGGCTTCCCGCGCCTCCTCCGGGTTGTCGTGAACACACACCGGAGCGTGGGCCACCAGGGGCGGAACGGCGCGTCCGGCTTGTTCCGCCCCTTCCCGCATCGCCGGCACAGCTACGTCCCGCAGGTATTGGCCGGGGCAGACCCAGCTTATCGCGCCATCGGCCACCTCGCCGCACAGCCGGAAGGAGCGGCGGCGCAGGGCTGAGGCCATCACCGGCACGTCCGGGGCCGGCGCGCCGGGCAGGGCGGCGTGGCCGTGATATTGGCTGCCGTCATAGTCCACCTTCCCTTCCCAAAGCAGATCCTTGACCACCCGGATATACTCCCGCAGATTGGTCAGCGGGGCGTTATGCGCAATGCCGAACATCGGCTCAATGCTGACTTGGTGGCTGGGGCCTAGGCCGAGACGAAACCGCCCCGGCGCCAGTTGCGCTACTACCTGGGTCTGCTGTACCGCCACGATGGGGTGTCGCGGGTAGGTGGGAATGATGCTGGTGCCGAGCAAGATGCGCTCGGTGGTGGCCGCCGCCGCCGCAAAGGTGGTCAGGGCGTCCGGCCCCGCCCCGCCGGAAGTGAGCCACGCCGCCCCGATGCCCAAGCTCTCCAGTTCTTGAATCCGGGCCACCACCGCCCGGCTGTCCCCGCCCATCGCCGCTACGCCTATCCGCTTCTCGGCCATTGCCGCAACCCTCCGTCTGCTGTGCTGTTTCGGAACCTGCCGGAAAATGCTCTGGGGTCAGATTAGCGCCGTCGGATACATAATTCAACCGTAATCGCTGTAACTGCCGTAACCGAAGGCTGCGCCCTCCCCTTATTGACAGCTTCAAGACGTCCTCCTACAATCCAGTAATTCCTTATCCCGGCCTTGTGCCGGAACTGGACTTTGCTGAAAGTTGAATCTTGTAGAGGTTGGCAGTGAGTTGGGAGTTTGAGAAAGTCGCCGGGCCTTACGGCAGCCCCACCGACGGCCCGGTCTGGGACGGGGAAGCCTTGTTGTTTACTCAGCTTACCTTTCCCTTCAATGCGAAGAACAACCGGATACTGCGCTTTGACCCGGCTATCGGCGCGGTAACCGACTTCCGTTGCTGGACCAACCGCACCACCGGCTTGGCCTTATCGGCCGCCGGAACGCTTTACGGCGCGCAGAGCGGGGGCCGTCGCTTGGTGCGCTTCAACGCCGATGGCAGCGCATCTCCGTTGGCCCATAAACTGCACGGGGTGTATCATAACCAGCCCAAGGATTTGGCCGTTGACCGGCAAGACCGTATCTGGTTTTGCGACCCTCACGGCGACCTGCGGGAGGCGATGAACCCCCAAATTCACGACAAACTGCCCCACGCTTCCGTGCTGCGGCTGGAAACGCCCAACCTGACCTCGCCCATCCGCCGGATGACCTACGACACCGACGCTCCGGCAGCATTGCTGCTCTCAACCGATGAAGACACTCTGTACCTTGCCGAATCCAGTGAAGAGGCTGACGGGAAACGGGAACTGCGCGCTTACCCCATTTTGGCGGATGACACCTTGGGTCCCTACCGCTTGCTGCACGCCTTTGGCAGCGACCGGCGCGGCGTCCACCGGGGTATCGCCGGTATGAGTCTGGATAACGAGGGCAACTTGCTGGCTGTCGCCGGCTGGGAAAAGGCTGGCCCAGGGCCGATGGTCTATGTTTTCTCTCCGACCGGCCGGATACTGGAGTCCTGCCAGCTGCCGGAAGAACCGACCAACTGCGCCTTTGCTGGCGCCGACCTGTATCTTACCACCACCCAAGGCAGTCTTTATCGGGTGGCCGGCGTCGGCGCGCCATAAAATCTGCCCTAGCCTCAATCCTCAATACGGATCCAAGCAGACCAGGGAGGGACGACAATGGTTACGGCAAACATTCCCGATAGGCTTAGCGCCATAGCGGTTCTCCGTTCTGAGGGAGAGCGGCTGGCCCAGTTTCTGTCCGAGCTAGACGCTGAAGGGTGGGAGCGGGACAGCGCTTGCGACGGTTGGACGGTGGCTGATGTAGCGGCGCACCTGGCTCAAGGTAATGGCGGGGCCGCGGTGGCCCTGAACCGCGCCCGGGGCGACGACCCCAGCCCGCCGGAGGGACAGCGCTTGCTTGACCCCGGCGAGCGGGCCTCGGAGCTGACGGCGGAACGGGCCATCGCCTACCGCAGCGATATGGAACCGGCCCAGACGCTGCAAGCCTATGAGGACGGTTGCGCCCGGCTGTTGCAGGCGGTGAACGAACTGCAAGCCGAGGATTGGGAGAAGGACTCTTTTCATCGCCGCGGCATTATACCGGTACACGAAAACCTGACCCGGCGCATCCAGGAAACGGCGATTCACGGCTGGGACATTCGTTCCGCCTTTGACCCGGCCGCCGAGCTTTCTGAGGCCGCCGCCGCCCTGATTGTTAACGTGGCCCACCGCTGGCTGAACGCCTGTTTCGTCCCGCTGTCCGACAGCGAGGCGGCGCGTTTCCGCTTCGAGGTTTCCGGCTCCGCTGCGTTCAGCCAAGACGTGGTCTTGGCTGAAAACAGCTTCCGCATCGAGCCGGCCGAAGATACCCCCGCCGACGTAACTTTTCGGTGCAACGCCAGCGCCTACGTGCTGCTGATTTACGGACGGCTAGACCTCAGCTCCGGGGAAACGCCGGCTCAGTTGGCGTTTGACGGGCCGTTAGAAAAGGTCCTGCGGTTCACCGAAGCCTTTAAGGGATATTAGAGCCGGTTTGCAATCCGCTCAGGATAAGCGGGGGCAAAAGCCTGCGCGACCAGCAGTCCCTTACTTCTTGAGGGAGGATACGCGGGAAATCTACCCTTCCTGCCACCGGTAACTTGGTCTGGCGAGAAACTATAAGGGGCGGCTAGATGCCGTACTTCGCTTCCCAACCGAATTACCGTTCAATGCGCGCCAACTCCGTTCCGAGGAAAATGCGAAGGACAATTACGCCACCGACCTTCAGCGTTCCCGATCCGGCGAATTGTCCACCGCCGAGGCGGCTCGCCAGTTCTTCCAGAGCGCCTACTCCCCACCACGGGCCTGAAGGATATCTTCCGGCAATGCGCCCAGTCCCCGAAACTCGAATGTGAACGTCGCCATCGACTGGCGCCGGCTGCACGATTTCCAGGACGACGCCACCTGCAAGGGGGCGTCGAAGGCCCTGCTCCGGGTAATGTGGCCGGACGACCCGGACTTGGGGCCGGCCCGCACGCTGGGGTCCGAGATGTACCGGGAAGAAACGCCGGAGTGGAAGTCGGCGCCGGAAGGGGTACAGTTGCTGATGTTGGTTCAAGAGAAGTAACTGGTATGCTGCGCCGCTGTCGAGATAATCTGTGTTGGACTAGCTAAACCTAATGCCTAGTCCAGTATAGAAAGAAGAGGAATGAATGCCGGAACTTGAAACCGACCGGGAGAAAGTTGCCAGAATTGCCCGGGTCATAATGGAATGTTACGGTGAAGCTATGGAAGTCTTGGTTGTTTGCCGCCCCCGGGAAGAAACTAACGTCCAAGTCGCCTATGGCCTGCCTCACCCCCAACCCAGGGTCGGAGTAGGTTTCCGCCAGCCCACGGAGCAGGAGCAAGTTTATGAATAACGACGCAGAAAAAATCCTGATAGCCGCTGCCGCCGCCGAGAGCGGCTATGTGATACAAGCGGCGACCCTGGCCGGAAGCACCTTCAACGTAAGCGGCGGGCCAGTATTCGCCGAGCGCGTCTCCGGGCGAGAGGAAGCGCGCTGGGAGGCCGCCATCGACGAGCTGGTGAGTTTGGGGTATCTGACCCTTACCCGCTCCGACAAGCTACACCGCATCGGCAAAGTAACGCTCCAGGGCTATCAGCGCGCCGACTCGTTGGCAGAACCTGAATCTGGCAACTGATTCTGGAGGAATAGAAGTAACCGGCGGAGGAAATCCAATAGGATGACCTGCCAGTTGGCGATGCAGAAGATGCAGAAAACACAGACAGCTACTCGCACCTAGACCCGGAAATGGGAATACCCAAGCCAGAGTTAACTGCCACGGGTCAACAAATGCTTTTCGACTTACTGGGCCGCTGCCTCGCTCAAACCCGGCCAGACAGCAAGTTAGCCAAGCTTTTGGCTCAAATCGCCAAGCTGCGTGCCGATGGCTAGGGCAAGGTAATGGTGTTTTCCCATTTCGGGGATACCCAGAGGTGGCTGCGGGAGCAATTGACGAAAGAAACCGGTCAGCGCCTGCTCGCCGGACTGTCCGGCGCAGAGGACTGAATATATCAGGCTGCGGAGCAGGTATTTGCGGCGGGCGACCGGGAAGCTGTCGTAAAGCAATTCCGGGAACAACCAGAAAAGAACCCTGCTCGGCGCCGAGACCGCCGCCGAGTCCCTAAACTTCCATTCAGCCAGGACGGTCGAGTTCTTCGGCCCGGGCTGCCGGCATTCCCAGCGACCACCGGCCTTCAAGGAGACGGCGCGCGCCTTCCAAGAGGAACTAGGCCAAATCCTGGCCGCGTTCCGCTCCGGCAACCCTCAACTCCCCCCGGGCCGATTGAAGTCCTCCCCCACGTCCCGCAGAAACTCCTCGATGTCCGGAGAAAGGGGCGGCGGCGCCGGCTCTTCGGCGCGTTGTTCCCGGTCATAATGTTCCTCTAGTTGTTTCAACAGGGAAGCTACGCTTTCTCCTTCTCCCTCGTCGCCGACCATGCCTTCGATGGAGTCGTACTGCTCCCGGCCTCGTTCCAGCTGAATCAACCGCTCCGGCAAACTATACTGGGCGCACAGGATTTCCATCAGCCGGGCGGCGCCCATAAGGTCTTCATCCACTTGAAAGTATTGCGGCAGATGAACCACGAAAGTGCGAGTCTCAATGCCCTGCTGGGCCGCCTCCTGAGATATCAGGTAGGTGATAGTCGTGGGGCCTTCGTAGTTGCTGGAACGCACCCGTACCTGTCGGTGTTCCGCTGCTATATCCGCTCCGTTTCGGGCGTCGGAACCCGACCCGGACACCAACAACGGCCTGGTGTGAGGCACCATATCGTACATTGCGCCGACCAGCGAGTACCGTTTCACGCCTAACCGGCTCAGTAGTTCCAGCATCGTCTCGGTATAGTCCTCGCCGTACAGGTGCGGCTCCAGCAGGTGGGCCAGCAGCAGATCTGGCCCCTCCGCCCGCTCAGCATACCGGATGATGGTGTTGGGGATGGAAACCTCCCGGCGGCCCTGGTTGAAATAGGAACGGGGCCGGTAGCGGGTGAAGTCATAAAACCGACCCGGACGGTGCAGCCGCCCCAACTCCTTGGCCCTCAGATGGCGTTCCAGCCGGCTCAGGCTCATGCTCCCAACCCGCCCCACGTCAATCCAGGGACGCAAGACGGCCAGCAAATGGGGGTCTTTCAGCTCCGGGAGAGGTTCTTTGATGTCAAATTCGCCAAATCTCATAGCCTACAGTTTGACAGTGTACCGGGCGATTGGCAAGACCTGAAAAGGCAATCAGGAATCAAGAATTGCGCCAATTTTCAATTCCCGATTCGCGTAACTTCCGACCCCTTCCGCTCGTTGCTGAAAATGCGCCGGGTGGGATACTATAACCCCAGACCAAGGGAGGAAATAAATGAAAGTAATTGACGTACACAGCCATATTGTCCCGCCTTCTTTTTGGAACGCCAACCAAAAAGAGGGGCATTGGTACGGCGCCAGCCTGTTTACCCGGGACGGCGTCGAGTTCATAAACGCCACCAACCGCATCGCCGGGCCAATTGATGAAAAGTGGCGCTTCACTCCAGAAGAACGAATTGCCTTTATGGACCAGCAGGGAGTGGATATTCACGTCTTGTCAGTGGCCCCCTATCTGACTAACTATCACTTGGACATCGCCGCTGGTTTGGCCTCAGCCCAAGAGTTGAACAACGAGATTGCCCAGGTAGCCAAGTCCCACCCGACCCGGTTCATCGGCTTGGCCACGGTCCCGATGCAAGAACCTTTCGCCGCCGTATCCGAACTGGAACGGGCGATGCGGGAGTTAGGGCTTAAAGGCGTGGAGCTTAATACCAACATGGAGGGCCACAACTGGGACGAACCCCGGTTCCAGCCCTTCTTCGAAGCCGCCGAGCGGTTGGGCGCCTTCGTATTCTTTCACCCCCACAACCCGGCCGGCTCCGAACGGGCCGGGCGCTACTACCTCTCCAACCTGATTAACTTCCCGTTGGATACCACCATCGCTATCGCCTCCTTTATCTTTGGCGGCGTCTTAGACCGCTACCCGGACCTTAACCTTTGCTTTGCCCACGGCGGTGGCTACGCCTGCTTTGGCATTGGCCGGATGGACTTTGGGGCGCAGGTTCGCCCGGAGCCGCAGGTCAACCGAATAAAGCAGGCCCCCAGCGACTACCTGAAGCATCTTTACTATGACTGCATCACCCACAGCGACGCTGGGCTGAAGTACTTAATTGACCAGGTGGGCGCCGACCGGGTGATGTTGGGCGACGACTTCCCCTTCGATATGGGGCCGGCTAATCCGGTAGAATGGCTAAACTCCCTCAAATACCTGAACGACTTTGAGAAACGGCGCATCCTGGGGGAAAACGCCCAAGCGGTGTTGGAAATAGCGCAGTAGAGAATATCTACGAATAACTCATCACCCTTGCCCCTTCCGAGCGGCTACGCCGGTTGTCCCTCGTTTTTAAGAAGGGTTTAGGAACGGCTCTTGACGTTAACACGGTCCCATTTCGGTCAGCCGCCCTTCGCGCCAGACCACCGCTCCATTCCGCACCGTCAAGAAGGTATCCAGCCGGACTTTGCCTTCCACCGGGCGTCGAGCCATGTCGTGCCAGACAAACCGGCCCTCCCGCAGGTCATAGACCGCCGCATCCCCGGCCATGCCCGGCGCCAGCGAACCCAGGGTATCCTCCAATCCCAACGCCTGGGCCGGCCGGGACGTGCTGGCGGCGACCGCATCGTGAAGGGACATTCCCAAGGCGTGGAACTTGCTGACCAGGTCGTTCATCAAATAAACCTTGCGTCCCGGCGGCGCAATATGAATGTCGGTGCTGATGGTATCCGGCGGCAATCCCTGATCCAGGGCCGCCTTGGCCACCGCGACGTCGCAATGGATGCCGGCATGTCCCAAGTCCATAATTACGCCCCGTTCCGCGGCGGCCCGCACCTCGGGGCGTATCCGGTCCTGCCGGTCGAGAATACCCTCCGGGTTGCCGTTAAAGGCGTGGGTGCAAATGTCCCCGGGCCCCATGAACTCCAGGACTTGCGGCAGGGGCAGCGGCGTGCCGCTGATGTGGACCATCAATCTGCTGTGGGATCGGTCAGCGGCGGCCCGGGCCTGGCGCATCGCTTCGGCGGCGTTCCAGTAGGCCACCGCGTTAAGTTCCATCCGCACCTTGACCCCGAAGAGGAACCCGGCATTGTCCTTGATGGTATCGGCAGTCCGGTCAGCGTCAATAATCCGCAGGTCTTGCAAGCCGCCGCCCAGCACCCGGTTGGCGGCCAGTCCCACCGCCCCGATATGGAGAAAGGCCAGCAGTCGCGTCCGGTGGGCCGGGAATACATAGTCCCGCATCGCCCCCAAGTTCAGGAAACCGGAACTACCGGCGTCAACCCCGGTAGTCGCTCCGGCGGACAAGCAGTTTTGGTCGGCATGAACCGCGCTGCCCGTGCCGCCGTGATAGAAATGGCCGTGCAGGTCAACCAAGCCCGGGGTTACCATCTTGCCGGAAACGTCAATCGCGGCGGCCGCTCTCTCCGGGGCGATATGCTCGCCTACCTCGGCTACCATCCCGTCCCGAAAGGCAACGTCTCGCCGGTCATGAATGCCCTGGGCCGGGTCCAGCAGGGTTCCCCCCCTTAACACCAGGTCGTAGTCAGCGGCTAGGGTAGTCATCGCTCCTCCTGGATATGGAATAAGAATTAGCCGGCGTCCGCTTCCGGGTCGGCGAACTGCAAGCGGCGCAGCCGGGGATAGACCAGTTCCTTGGGATTTTCCAGGTCCAGGTCCGAAATGTTGGCAGCTGTTTCCAGATAACGAGGCGGCCACTTTTCCACCGCCTGCCGCACCAGCCGGTTCACTATCTGAGGAGAGCGGCCCTCCAGCCGCCCCAGTTGATAAGCCAGCGTTACGGCCAGTTGGTTGTTGGTGATGCGCTCAAAGGCCGCCGGATCGCGTAAATCCTCCGGCATACCCCCGCACTGGTCCAGAAAGTCGTCCAACACTTGGCCGATAATGTCGGTCAGCCCGCCCAACTCAATCTCCGTCATATATTGGGTCAACTGGTCGGTCAAGTCTTCCACCCCGGCTGCGGTCAGCGTCAACCCGTTGACTTCCGGTTCATCCCCATTAACAGCGTGGTCATCGGTCATCGGCTCAATACTCCCTTGTCGCTTCCTCGATTGCCGGCGGTAGCTGGTAACTGTTCCGAGTTGCGGAAAAACGGGAGCCGGCGGCGCTTCCGTAAAGTATTCCCGGACGCCAGGGTCTCTGGATGAATATACTTAAGGACTTACTAGGAATTATCTACCCAGACCCAACGGCGCTAACCTCGCGACAGCGGCGCCTTCAGCCCGGGCCGGCCTTAAGGCCAGCGCCCACCGCAATCCCAGGCATACTTATCCCCATCCGGTAGATTGTGGTGCGGCAGGCGAAGAAAATCGTCCGCAAATCCGCGCCGCCAATGGTGAAGTTATGGCACGGCTCCGGGGTGCGGATTAGCCCCAGCCGCCGCCCCGCCGGGTCTAATACCCAGACCCCGCCGGGGCCGGTGCAATAGACGTTGCCCGCCACATCCACCTTAATGCCATCGGGATGGCCCATGTCATAGCCGTGCAGGTCGGCGAAAGGACGCGGGTTGACCAAAGTTCCGTCAGGTAGAACGTCAAACACCCGGATATAGTGCTGGGTAGTATCGTTGACGTACAGCAGCGTCTCGTCGGGCGAAAAGCAGAGGCCGTTGGGGAAAACCATGTCGTCATTAAGCAGAGTCAATTCCCGCGTCTCCGGGTTCAGCCGATACACCCCCTCATAATCCAGGTATTTCTGCAAATCGGCCCCTTGATGTCCCACCAGGTGAACGCCGTTGGACGGGTCGGTGAAGTAGATGTCGCCGTCAGACTTGATAACAATGTCATTGGGCGTATTGAGCTTGACGCCTTGGTAGCGGTCGGCCAGCGTCGTGACGGAGCCGTCCCTTTCAATGCGCCAAACGGTGCGGCCGCTCCAGCCGGCAATGACCAACCGGCCCTGGGCGTCAAAGGTCATCCCGTTGGCGTGGCCCGAAGGTCGCATCACAATGCTATTGCCCTCGCCGGGAACCCACTTCCAGATAGTATCGCCGATGATGTCCACCCAAGCCAAGTAGCCTTCCCGGTGGTTCCACACCGGCCCTTCAGTAAAGGTCAGCCCGGAAGCCACCTTGCTAAAGGCGGCCTCCTCAGGAACAATGCGGCGAAAATCGCTGGTGAAAGCCTCGGTTACCATTAAGGGCCTCCCGGTTTGAGTAAAGAGTTAGCTGGGCAACAGACTGGCGGCAAATAAATTGTCCGGCAATGCGTTGACCGCTCAGCCATTCCGCATATCCGGCATCGGCGAGCAAACGATGCCGGACTTGAATAAGTTGTTGATCGGAGTCAAACAACTGGTTCCGCGTTTGTCCTTCGGGGTACAAGCGATAATTGTATCCCTGGAAGAGCGCGGCCCCAATCTGCCGCACCCCCTCGGCGGAATTGATGTCATACAGGTTAGGCGTCATCGTAGGCGCTCCAGCGATACTGGAGGTCGTCAAAATCCGTGGGATACGCCAAAAGGATTTGCCCCAATTCCCGGCGCATTATCTCGTAATAATCCGCCCGCTTTTCAACCAACAGAAACCGGATTCCCATGGCTTTGACAACCCGGCCTACCGTGCCGACGCCGGCGAAGGGGTCCAAAACGTCGGCTCCCTCAAAGGAGTAATACCAAACCACCCGGCGCGCCAGTTCATCTGGAAACACCGCAGGATGACCGACGTGGTTGGCCGGCTTTATATCCCAGACATTGGTTTTGTCGTACTCCCCTAGGGAAAACGAACTTCCCCCTACTCTCCCGCCGCCGGCCCCGCCGCCGAGGGCAGCGCATGCCCCTGGCGGTCGGTGTTAGCTACCCGGTACAGGTGGCCCTCGGTGGTGGTCACGTAAAGGTCGTCAAGGTTCAGGCCGCCGAAGGCGCAGTTGGTCGGTTCCGCCGGAACGGGTTGGGTTTCCAGAACCTGCCCGGTGGGAGAAAAGACGTAAATCATCGGCCCTGGCCCACTGCGTTCGCTGCCGGCGGCGGCGACGATGTTGCCCGCGGTATCCAGGCACATCCCGCTGATGCCCCGGTGCGCCCCGCGGTAATCGGCGCCAAAAGCGTGCAACAGGGCGTAATCGCCCAGCGAGCCGTCCGAGTTAATCGGGTAAGCCCGCAACTCCCGCTTGCCCGCCGGCTCCTCGCTGCTCTCGGCCACGTAGAGAACATCCTCCTCCGGGGACAAGGCCAACGCCAAGGGCGCTACCGTGTCATAAGTCATCCGGCGTAGGGGAGCGTCCTTGTTGGGCGTCTCCATCCGCAGCGCCGCCCGGTAGTCAATGGAATAAGGTTCCAGTTCGTGGTTGCGCAGACCGCCCTGTACCGGCGGCCCCCAGACCGGATCGGTAAACCAGATGCGACCTTGCTGGTCCACCGCCAAGTCCTTGGGTTGGTTGTGAAACTTGCCGTCCACCCGGTAGGCCAAAGGCGAAGTGGAACCGTCCCGGTTAAACCGCACCACTCGCCGGGCGCCGCTCTGGCAGCCGTAGAGGATGCCGTCGGCGGAAAAGGCCAAGCCGACTACCCGATTGGTCCACTTGCGAAAGTCGGTTACGGCCCCGGTTTGCGGGTCATAGCGCAGTATCCGATTGTTAATTGTGTTGGCCGGCAATGGCAGGGAGGTGAACAGCAACGCTTCCCCGTCCCACACCGGCCCGTCGGTAGGGCTGCCGTAAGGCCCGGCAACCAATTCATATTCCCAATTCATCAACAACCTCCTGATTACGGGCAGGAAAAGGGCAAGTCCCTTTATCCCGCTGCCGGCGGCGCGCCTTCCGCCCACCCGGTACGCGCCTACGGAATCGGATAGGTGGGCAGCCCCGCTATCTCCAACCGCATCCGGTAAACCGAGGTGCGGGCGGTAAAATACATCGTCCGATAATCCGGGTCGCCAAAGCCAAAATTGGCGCAATCTTCCGGAACCAGCAGCCGTCCCAAGGGATTACCCTGGGGATCTATAACCCAGACCCCGCCGGGGCCAGTGCAGTAAACGTTGCCTTCCACGTCCACCTTCATCCCGTCCGGGGAACCGTGGTCGTCGTGGAACAGCTCGGCGAACAACCGCCCGTTAGCCGCGTCAATAGTTCCATCGGGCAGCACATCAAACACCCGAATGTGGCGGCGGGGCGTGTCATTGATATAAAGCAGCGACTCGTCCGGGGAAAAGCATAGGCCGTTGGGGTTGATAAAATCGTCCACCAGCAAGGTCAGGCTAGCATCGGCCAAATCCAGCCGGTAAACCGCCTCATAGTCCACATATTTCTGCACGTCATCGCATTCCATACCTACGTTGCGGATGCCGTTGGACGGGTCGGTAAAATAAACGACTCCATCAGACTTCATAACGATGTCGTTGGGAGTGTTGAGCTTCTTGCCGTCCACGTGAGAAGCCAGTACCGTGGTGGAGCCATCGTGTTCCCATCTCCAAACGGTGCGGCTGCTCCAACCGGCCACCAGCAGCCGACCCTGGTGGTCATAGGTCATCCCGTCGGCCTTGCCCGAGGGACGCATAATGATACTGGTTCCCTGGCCCGGTATCCACTTCCAGATAGTATCATCGATAATATCCGTCCAGACCAAGAAGTTTTCCTGGCCATTCCAAACCGGCCCTTCAGTAAAGATGTGGCCGCCGGAAATCTTTTCCAGAACGGCGTTTTCCTTGACGATGCGGCTAAATCCGGGAGAGAACTTCTCCGTGGACATAATCTTCTCCTTGCGCCGGCGGAACGCCTCAATCCTCAATACCAGCCGCCAGCCGCTTTAACTGTTCAATCGGGCTACCAAGTTATTGAACTACAGGATTGTAGAAAGAGCCTTCTACCTTGTCAAGGAAACGGAAAACGCTTCGCCGGAAAATCGCAGCTTAACTTAATCGGTGCGCTGTTCCGTTTTGGGACGAGAAAAATGGCCTTGTTTGACAGGGCCGGAACCACCCATTTAGACTAGGCTAACTTGAAGGAAAAGGAGATGACTGGCTATGGATCGAGGCATTTGGGCCACTTGGTACGACCTGCCGGAGCAAGGCAAGGACGAATATCTATCCTGGCTGCACGAGGTTCACTTGCCCGAAGCCCTGTCCCGGCCCGGCTACCTGTGGGCCGCCCACCAGGAAAACGTAATGACCCCGGAGCGAGAGGCGAGCATCCACCGGATTTTGACCCACATCGACGATCCGGGGATGGACGATCCGGGAGCGCCGCCAGGCAACCAGTACCTGCTGCTCTTCGGCGCCGCCTCGCCCCACACCTTTGTTGACCCCAGCGTACCGGAGTTAATGGCCCAGTCCGACGACCGGACGCGGGAAATGCTGGCCCGGCGGCGCAACTCCCGCTACTGCATTTTTGTGGAAGAGGCGCGGGTGGACGGCCCGGCAGTCAAGTCTCGCCAACCCGGCCTGACCCCCGGCCCGGTGGTGCAACTGGGTAGTTTCAACATCAATGCGCTGGAAAATGAAGACGAGATGGGAACCTGGTACTCCCGCTCCCGACTGCCCTTGATGGTTCCCATGCCCGGCTGCGTCGGCGCCCGCAAGCTGGTTTCCATCGTCGGCTGGGCCAAACACGCCATCCTCTACGAGTTTGTGTCGATGGAAGCGGTGGACAACCATTTCATTGACACCGACGCCGAATGGTCAAACCAGGTAATTAAGAACCTGATTCACGCGCCCCACTCTCCCAGCCTGGGCAACCGCATCTGGCCGCTTGCCGTTCCTCCGACCCAAGCGTAAATCTAATACGCTGCGGGATACACGTGTTTGTTCCGGAATAACGGTAAATAAAGAGGCACGAGGCCTCCCGACTTTTGGAGGCCTCGTGCCTCTTTCGGCCCGAACGTTGCAACGTCCGACTAGTTAGGCGTCAGGGCTACGGAGCGGATTTCGCCGAACTCCTTTTGCAGTTTTCGCCAGCTTTCGCCGCCGTCATCGCTCAGATACACGTATCCGTACAGGCTGGCGGCCACCACCACGTCGGGAACGGCGGAGTGAACGCCAAACCAGTAAACCACCGAGTTGGGTTCCACCGGCAACGATGCCGGCTGCCAACTATTGCCGCCGTCAGTGGTGCGCTGGATGACCCCGGTAACGCCGGGGATGGCGTCCCCATTGCCCACGAACATCACCTGCGGGTTGTCCGGCTTAATCGCCATTCCCCGGCAATAGGAACGGCGGTCGTTCTCGTTGAACTTGGGGAACTCGTGCAATTCCCAGCTTTCCCCCTCGTCGACGCTGGTAGAAATGCCGAAAGGCGTGGTGGCGTGAACCGAGGTAGTCGGCCCCACCCGCAGGGTCATGCCGTGAATATCTCCGTGGAAGGGATCGGGGCCCAAGTCGGGGAGGTGAATCCAGCTATCGCCGCCGTCCAGGCTCTTATAGATGCCGTCCACCTCAATGCCGGCCCAGACCGTCCGGTGGTCGCGGGGGTCAACAATCATATTGGTGGTGCGGGGGATGCCCACCGGACAGGGCAAGGTAACGCCCAAGGAAAGTTGTTCCCAGTTCTTGCCCCCGTCCCGAGAGCGGAAGGCATCGGGGCGGGTTCCAGCGAATATAATCTCCGAGTCTTCCGGGTCAACGGTTACCGACCAAATTTGGATGCCCGACATCGGGGAGTCCAGTTCTTGCCAACTGTTGCCGTTGTCATCGCTGCGATAGATACCCACATCGGTGCCGGCAATAAGACGATGCGGGTCGTCGGGATAGACGGTGAGTGCGCGGACGTTGCACTCAGAGGGCAGCGGGTCGCGAATCCGGTTCCAGGTTTCGCCCCCGTCTGGGCTGCAAGACAGCCCGCCGCCCACAGCGCTGATGCTGATAGTGTAGTCTCTCGCCATACCTCTCCTCCGGTTCAAGAAATTAGAAAACTCTTGGCGGTATGGAGCAATAATAATACCAATCGTCGGCAAAAGCTATAGCCTTTTCGTAATTGGAATTGGTAAAGGCGTCAAGTTGCGCCGGCGTTTGCGGCGGAGCGGGGCTAAAAGGGAAAGGGCTGGGCCATCCAACCTTTAATCGTATAGCCCCTCATCAGAGAAGAAGGTCTTTCCCCAATTGGCATCGGGGCGGTCGTAAACCAGGCTGGTATAAAGCTCGCAGGCCCGGATCCAGAGCAGAATTACCGCCCGGGCGATGCGCTCCTGGTCAAAGTCAATCTTGATTCCCTGGGTCTTCCAGACCCACTGGGTATAGCCGGCGGCGAAAAAATTATGGAGAAATTCGGTAGGCTCCTCTCCGGCGAAGGACGCGGCTTGCAATATCTCCGGGGGCGCATCGGAACATCGCATATCGGCCCGGTCAAGGGCCAGCTGAAGGTACGCTGGTTCGCTTTCCGGGCCGATGTAAGGATAGGTCACTGGCAAGTTCCTACCGGGTCAGGTTTCGGGATGGTTTGGCGGCCGGCCCTAAACGGCCTAGGGCAAAGTCAACAGCCCCAGCGGTTCACCGGAGAAAGAGGTCCAGGGTACTGGTCGGGCAAAAGAGCCGGGCCGAGACACCCCTGGCCCTCAAAAGCGTCGATTATTACAGGTTGCGTTGGGCCGACACGTAACCCTTCACCTTGTTGTAAATCTGAATGCGGTTGCGCTGAGTGTCGGCAATCAAGAGGCGACCCCGGTCGGCGTCAAAGACTACTGCGCTGGGCAAAGCCAAGCACCACTCCACCTCGATGTTCTTGACCTCGCGGCGACGTTTCAGCCCCTGTGGGTTGGCCATTATCACCGGCCGGGCCCACTTGGAAAGTTCCTGGGCGTCGCCGACCAGGCTGGTCAGGAACCGACCTTCCTGGCTGAAAACCTGCACCCGGCTGTTGCCCCAGTCGCAGATGTAAATATCGCCGTCCGGGTCAACCGCCACGTCCGAGGGGTGGTTAAGCTGGCCGCGACCCGGCCCGTAGCTGCCATACTGGGCTACGAACGCTCCCTCAGTGGTTAGCTTCTGCGCCCGGTTATTCTTGGTGTCGGCCAGGTAGATATACCCGTCGTTCAAGGTCAATCCCCAGGGACGGTTAAACTGACCCTCGCCGCTGCCAAAACCGCCGAACTCGGCCAGGTAAGCGCCGTCGGAAGTCAGCTTCTGGACCCGGTGGTTGCGGCCGTCCACCACGTAAACCGTATCCTGGTTATCGATGAGAATACCGGAAGGGCCGAGGAACTGGCCGGGGCCGCTCCCTTCGGTTCCCCAGTGGGTTACAAAACTGCCGTCCCGGTCGAAAACGGACACCCGGTTCATCCATTCGTCGGTTACGTAGGCCTGGCCGCGGGAATCCAGGGCAACGCCTGACGGCCAGATTAGCTCACCGGCGGCATCGCCATACTTGCCGAACTCCGTTACCCATTCCTCATCCTCTTCCGCTCCGCCGATGGTAAAGACACCGACGCGGCAACCGTGAGCCACCCGGTTCCAGGGAGCGCCGGGGATGTATTCCGACCCTCGGTCAACCACATAAACGGTATCGTTCTGACCCAAACCCATCGCTACGGGCATGGTGAATCCGGCGCCGGAAACCGCGCCGCGACCCACCACCCGACTGTAGTCATACACCCGTCCGGCCACTATTTGAGTAACCATGCTCTATATCCTGTCCTCTCGATTATTGGCTCTCGATTATCGGCTATCGGCCTTTGGCCCCTAGCTGGTCCGATCAGGCGTACTGATACTCCCGGAGGGATACGATTAGCTGGAGCATCTCGCCCACCCGATCGGTGGCGTTTCCGTCATCCCAACTCAAGTCGCCCGCCTCCTGAGCGTGGTTGACCAGTTGCTGCCGGTTATCCGCCGCCACTTCCAACGGCCCCATCAAGTCCAGACAACCGTCCACCAACCGGCTGGGCGTCAGGTTGCCCTCGGCCCGCAGCCGCTCGATGATGGACTGGATGCCCGGCTTGTCGGTCTGGGCCACCATATCGGCGGAGAAATTAATCCGCTTCATCAGCGAGCCGCTATTAATCCACTCGGCGCCGGTGTGCCAACCCTCTACGCTGGGAGGATTCATAAACTCCTGCCCCATGTAGGCGGCTTGCCGCGAAAGTTCACCCACGCCCGGCGCCGGGAACTGGTAGCCGCCGACCAGACGCAGGGCGCCCACCACCACCTCGGCGGGACTTTTGATTTTGGCGAAGCGGGCGTTCTTGAAGAAGTCGGACATAAACAGAACTCGCAGCGCCGGCGTGATTTCGTAGTTGGAGTCGATAAAGGTTTGCGCCAGCAGGTCGATGGCCGCCGGGTCGTTGGGTGGCGTTACCGACCAGGCGGGAACCTGCGGTTCATCGGCCACGAAGAAGTTGTAGAGGTGGCGGGCGATGAACCGGGCGGTGGCTGGATGCCGGCAAACGATGTCGATGATGTCTTCGCCGTTGAAGTTGCCGGTATGCCCCAGGAAGGTCTTTTCTCCGTCGTCGTGGTCTTCTTCCTGGTACTCGAACTCCCAGTCGAACCGTCCGTAGGCGCTGCGGGGGATCATCGGGGAGATGGTCCAGCCGGTGAAGGCGCGGGAACATTCCCGCACATCGTCTTCGGTATAGTTGCCGACGCCCATACTGAAAAGTTCCAACAGTTCCCGGCCCCAGTTCTCGTTGACGGCGTCGGCGTGGTTGTCGCAGTTATCCAGCCAGTAAATCATGGCCGGGTTTTTGGCTAACTCTGCCAACAAGTCTCGGTAGTTGCCCATGCCCCGTTCCCGGAACAGATCAATCTGCTTAAATACCTCATGATAATGGTCAATTTTGGAGTAGCCGGTGGCAAAGACATGGTGCCAGAACAGGACCATCTTTTCTTGAAGTACCCGCCGGGTGTTGACCATATCGTGCAGCCAGACGGCGCCGCCCATTCCGGCGGAGGTGGGCGGCTTCCAGAAGCCCGGATGGTAGCGCAGAAAGTCCAACCGATCCGACGCTTCTTGAGCTTCGGGATTCAGTAATTCTTCCACCGTCGCCGCATAACCCCGGGTCGCTCGTTCTTCCAACTCGTCGCGGGTAGCGCCAAAACCGGCCCGGCGCATCAGGTGCGCCATCAATGCGATATCCTGGTTAGCCAATGTACCTTACCTCCCTTCGGATCTTTCAGTCGTATCTTTGCGGGGGAATCCTTGAGGAATCCCCCGCCGCGCATACGATTCTTGCTTATATACTGCTCCAGCGCCAACGTCAAGCAAGGATCTGTCCGCTACATTCACCCCTCGCTTTTACTTTGCTTAATTTGATTATCGCCATTAACCGATTATCCTGTCAAGGTTGGGCGAGCAGGCGCAAGACGATTGCCAAGTCGGACCGCCCAACCGCGTCCTCCCGGCGCCGACCGGAAGCCAGGCCTCGAGAACTATTGAGACTATTAAGGATGACGTTGAGACTATTGAGGAGGGCGCCGCTTTTCCCGGAGAAACCGGATTATCGCTTTCCCGGTAACGACTTTCCCGGTAACGACGGGATGGGTCAGGATTACCCCGGCGGCGGTCACCGGCAGCGACGATTTTGCGATTGCCCGGGCTTCTATTCAGCAATGCGTTGCGCTAGACCCACTTCGGGATTATACTAACGCTTTACCGAATGGCTGGAAGCGGGGGCCGGCAACTTAATCAAAAGGAGTCTCAAATGGCGTTAAGCAAGTATGATTTCGCCCTGAGCATCGGCGGGGAAGCCGGCCAGGGAATAGCGACGCCGGGCGACATTCTGGCCCGGATTTTCGTCCGCCGGGGCCTCCACCTATACACCTATAACGCCTACCAGTCCATCATTCGCGGCGGGCATATCTTTCTGACCGTCCGGGTTTCCGATAAGGAATTATACACGCATGGGGATAAACTGGACTTGTTGCTGTGCCTGAACCAGGACACGATGAACCGCCATCTGAACTTGATGGGGCCGGGCAGCCGGGTCATTTATAATGGCGATAACGTTACGCCCAACGCCGCCAACGACGGCGTCCACCTTTGCCCCCTCCCCGTTTCCGACCTCAGCGGCGACAGCCGCAACCGACTAATCCAGAACACCATCGCCGTGGGCGCCATTATGTCTTTGCTGGGGCTGGACTTTGAGATTCTGGAGGAGAGTCTGACGCTGCGGTTCCAAAGGCAGGGGGCGGCGGTGGTGGAGCAGAACGTGACGGTGGCCCGGGCCGGGTTTGAGTACGCCAACGATAATTTTGTTCCTTATTATGACCCTATGCCTACCGGCGGCAAACCCCTGGCGGTCTGGGCCGGCAACGACGCCATTGCCATGGGCGGCGCCGCAGCCGGGGTCAAGGTCTATTGCGCTTATCCGATGAGCCCTTCCAGCGGCGTCCTGCACTGGATGGCGCAAAATGCCCGCAACTTGGGGATTATGGTGCGGCAGGTTGAGGACGAAATCGGCGTAGCCAATATGGCTATCGGCGCGGCCCACGCCGGCTGCCGCGCCATGTGCGGCACCTCCGGCGGCGGTTTCGCCCTGATGACCGAAGCGGTAGGCGCCGCTGGGATGATGGAAATCCCGGTGGTTTTTATTAACGTGCAGCGGGCCGGCCCCTCCACCGGCGTGCCTACCAAGACGGAACAGGGCGACCTTTGGCAGGCCTTGGGCGCCAGCCAGGGCGATTTCGAGCGTTTTATCGTCGCCCCCAAGGACGCCCTGGATTGCTATAACACGATGCCCGAACTCTTTAACTTGGCCGACCAAGCCCAATGTCCGGCTATCGTGCTGTCCGACCTGTTAATCGGCGAAGGCCGGTTCAGCGTTGACCCGGACGCTATCGACCTGCATCCGGTCATCGACCGGGGCGAGTTGATTATCGAGCCGACGGCGCCCCAGAATAACGCCGAAGCCAACGGCTATATGCGCTACCGGGATACGGAGAGCGGCGTTTCGCCCCGGGCCTTGCCCGGTCTGGAGGGCTATGTTCACGTGGCCGCCACCGACGAACACGATGAGAACTCGACGCTGATTAGCGATGAGTTCACCAACCCCCTGAAACGGCGGATGATGGTGGAGAAACGAGCGCGCAAGTTCCAGGACGTGGTTGATTCCATCGCCCCGCCGGAACTGGAAGGTCCCGAAGACGCCGACGTAACCCTGGTCGGCTGGGGTTCAACCTATGGCGTAATCAAAGAGGCCATCGAGCAGTTGGCCGAACAGGGCGTTAAAGCCAACCAGTTGCCCATCAAATGGATTGTCCCCTTCCACGCCGACGCCGTTACCCGCCGTTTGTCTCAAGCCCGGCAGGTCATCATCGTGGAAAACAACTATTCCGGCCAGTTCTATCGCTATCTGCGCAGCGAAACCGGCCTGTCGGTAACCGGCCATATCCGTAAATATGACGGCGAGCCTTTTATGCCCCACCACATCGTGGACGGAGTGCTGGAACAATTGGCCGGAAATACCGACCGATACGTTCCCGTTCAAGAAATCATTGTATAGCGAAGTATAGCCAAATCGTTTTAAGAGGGATTGTCGATGACTACTACTCAAGATAGCGCTGGAGATGTTGGAGTTGTTGCCTTAACGGCCCGGGATTTTAAGGGGGCGGTGGACCCGGACTGGTGCCCCGGCTGTGGCGATTTTGGCGTATTGAACAGCTTGCAGCGGGCCTGCGCCGGCTTGGGGTTGCAACCCCACCAGATACTTACGGTCAGCGGCATCGGCTGCTCCTCCAACCTGCCGGGATACTTTAACAGCTACGGAATGCATACTTTGCACGGCCGTTCCCTGGCCGTCGCCACCGGCGCCAAGCTGGCGAACCACGAACTGACCGTCATCGTTACCGGCGGCGACGGCGACGGCTATGGCATCGGCGGCAACCATTTCACCCACACCGCCCGCCGCAACATCGACCTCACCTATATCGTGATGAACAACCAGATTTACGGCCTGACCACCGGCCAGATTTCCCCCACCAGTCGGGACGGGATGAAGACCAAGAGCACCCCCTTCGGCAGCGTGGAAATGCCAATTAACCCCATCACCTCCGCCATTATGAACGGGGCGACCTTCGTGGCCCGGGGCTACAGCGGCGACGTGCGCCACCTGACCGACCTGATGCAGCAGGCCATTGAACACCAGGGCTTCGCTCTGGTGGACGTTTTCAGCCCCTGCGTTACCTTCAACCTGGATAATACCCACAACTTCTTCAAGGATCGGGTGGTCAAGCTGGAGGATGAGGAACACGACACCGGCGACTGGAAAGCAGCCTGCGAAAAGGCGATGGCTTGGGGCGACACCATCTATACCGGCGTCTTCTTCCGCTCCCCGGACTCCCTTACCCTGGGCCGCCGGGAACCGGTGCTGGACGAGGGCGGCCCTCTGGCCTTCCGTCCCTTGGGCCTGACCGAGGAGCAGGGCCAGAACATCATTAGAAGGATGATGTAGGCGGTAGGGGCTGAACCCAAAACCGGACAAAGGCTAAGGAGGGGAGCTGCGATTATTAGTTAAAGCAGCTCCCCCCCCCTTTATTACTACAATTTCAAGCGGTTGCCGTCGGTTAACGCTGCCGGCCCGGCCAGCGCTACAAATCTTGGGTCATGGCTTGCAGTTCGTCCAGAACTTCGGTGAATAGGGGGAACTGATACCGTTCCAGAACCTCGTGGTAAACCTCTTCTCCGGTGGCCGGGTCATAAATCCGGTGGTGGTACTCGTCTTCATCTTCGTGGATGTTGTGGTACTTCAGCAACAGATGCTCCCCCGGTAGCCAAGCGATATAGCGATAAGAATAACATTTAACCCGCAAGGTATTACCGAAGTAGCTGGTATCAAACCACTTCTCCACTTCCAAGATTGCGTCCTTGTGGCAATAGACCCTTCCAATCAAAGAAATATCACCCTTGCCTTCGTTTGAGAAAACAAGAGTATCCTGGAAACTAACTACAAAGGGATGCTCACTCAGCCGGATTTCGTGGATGGTTCGGTAGTGGTCCCAGGAGTTCCAGCCGTGGCGGTCTTGGCGAGCATCGATTTCACGCCTTGATAGGTGGAATACCATTCAAGCACCTCTGCCGTAGGACGTATGGCGTCCAGCGACAAAAGCTTTGCCATCTTCTCGCTGGACATCTCGTAGCGTATCTCGTACTTGCGCAATTTGCGCTCTGCTTCCTTCAACATCGTCCCCGGCGGGCAAACCCGAACCGGAATCCGCTGCCGGCCAGTAGTAGCCATTCCTGCTGCCTCCTATGCTGCCAATCCGCTGGTATTTACTAAAACATTAGTGTAACACGGCGCCCGCCCGCCAACCATCACAGCGCCAACTGCGCGCCCCTGGGCCGCCGCTTGCCCCCGTGCACCGACGGCTCGGCGCACCACTTGGCCGCCAGCCGCCGCACTCCCCGATACACCGCCTCGTCAAACCCCAGCAGGTCGCAGACCACTCGCCGATCCAGCCAGGCCCGGTTCGGGTCGGCATCGGCCAAATACGCCGGCTGCAACTCCTTATCCCGAAACTCCTCAAATATCTCTTCAGCCAGCGTCAGCTGCGCATCGCTCAAGGCCCGCAAGTCGAGGATGGGCAGGGTTTCAACGGAACTGATAGTTATCTGTCCACGACCGTCCTGTTGACGGTTGGAGTGCCACCAAAAAGATAACAGACCCAGCGTGGAGTTACCCCACACAACAAAAGCATAGTCAAATTTTTCATTATCGAAAAGAACATTTGGCCATGCTCTACCACCAACGCTTTCCCGTTCGGTAAAGGCGGCGCATAAGGGTTGGGAGTTGAAGCGGAAATCCAAGTTAAGATGGCAGCGGCTGGCGGTAGCCCAAATCTCAGCGGCCTTCGCTTCCATACCGGGCCGCACCAGCAGTTGGGCGTCCGGTTCGCAGACCATCCGAGTCTCTTTCTTGGCGTAGTGGTTCCAGAGAGCGGGGTAGGTGGCAGTGGGGCTGGGCGCAGTTTTGGTGAAAGGAGCTGGATTAGGAGGCCCCAGAATAAGGCGGTGAACTAGCCCCCGCCGTCCGACATTTTCCAATGGGGTTACTGGCAGTTCACAGGAGGCTAGAAAAGTAGGAAGCCACAGCCTGGATTCTGTAAGGGAATGGGCTGTTTGAGCAACTGCGGCATCCTGAATGCGAACGCAATTCCACGTCGGCGAATTTTGCTAAGCAAAATTCGCCGACGTGATTTCCCCTGTTTGTTCTACTCCGACGGTTAGCGGCGTTCCGCCATAAGGCCCATCTTCGATGCCTCTAATGTTAGTGGTGAAGGCTAGGGTTTTGGCGATTTCAGCAGCCTGGGCGAATCCTGCCGGGCGGCGGCGCAAGGAGGTGAAAATGGACTGCTCTGCTGAAGTCTCACCCCTCTTGAGCTTACGAGCCACCACCAGGCATTCCGCCATCCCGGTGTCCGACGAAAAGGACATTTCCTTGCCGCTGGCGGCGATGCTCAATACCTGCAAGTCGGTATAACCCTCGGCCAGCATTTGCCGGAACTTCTCCCAAGAAGAGCCGGCAGAAACCGATAAGGGCAAAACCAGAGCCAGCACGCCATCAGGTTTGAGTTTGCGGTCGGCTAAGGCAGTAAATGCCGACGCCATCCCTGCTTTGCCGTCATAGCAGGTCCTCCGCCCCAACTCCCGCATCCGTTCACCCATAGCCTCCATATCGGATTTGCTGGCCTCAAAAGCGGCGAAAGCCGGGTTGACTATATCGGAGTGGAGGCCTCCGTGATTAGTGGCCCGGGTAAAAGGCGGGTTCATAATCACCAGGTCAAAGCCCTCATCCGGTACATCCACCACAACCTGGGCGGCGGTTTCCTCGCCGGCGCTGCCGGTGCGTCGGGCCGGGTCGCTGGTGTTGAACAGGGTCAGCGCCGCCGAGGATTGCAGCAGTTCCAGCGAGCCGATTTTAACGCTGCCGTCGGCTTGCCGTCCGTAAGGCATCGTGTAGAGACGGGATTGGCCGAAGCCTACGTTGGGCCGGACGCCGGAGAGGGTGGAGCCGGTGATGTGAATGGCCGAAGGCATTACATCGCAGCCGTAGAGAACCTCTTCCAGCATTGCCGGATGGAGTTTTGCCGGATCGCCGCCAGCCCGCTCGTGGCGAGCGGCTAGCTGGTCATAGACCGCCGACAGCAGCGCGCCGGTGCCGCAGGCGAAGTCGCCGACTCGCAGCCGGCCCAGGGCGGCGGCATCGCTCCAGTCCACGCCCTCCAGCCGGGCGACGGCCAACCTCGCCAGCAGCGCCGCCGACTCCGGCCGAGTATAGAAGGTAGCCAAATACTTACGGTCGGCAATCAGCCGCTGGAAGATGCGTCCGGTCAGGTCGTGGGCCTGGTCCACCCCGGCGGATTCCACTTCTTGCGCCGTGGGGCGCAGTAGATCCAGAACCTGAGCCGCCTCGGCGGAAGGGATGGTCATCAGCAGGTCTTTGGCGATAGCAAAGATGGGATAGTAGTTGATTTTCAGGATATCTTCCCAAGCGCCCAGGACGGCATTCTGCAAGCCTGGGTCGGCCGGGCCGCCCAGCAGCCGCAGCGGCTTGACGGCGTCGTGCATCCCGGCAATGCGCTCGTGAAAGACCAGGGCATTAGCTAGAATAGCGCCAGCCATCCGGCGGGTTTGCGGCACGTCGGACATCCCCAGCAACTGGGCCAGGTCGGCGGCGAGCCGGGGGCGCAATTCGGACATCCGGTCCAGAACCGCCGCCGCCCGCTCAATGCCGCTTTCCAAAGTTTCGGCGGCCTGTTCCACCTCCTTCCGAGGCGCGGACACCAGCCGAATCAGGTCGGCCAGGTCGGTAACCGAGCCTGGCAGCCAGCCAGCCTCCGGGAACCGGGCGCCGTCCTCATACAACACGCAGTAGGAAAGGTTGGCCGCCGTCAATGCCGAACTCAACTCGTAGGCTTCTTCGACCGCCTTGGGGTAGCGCAGGGCGATGGCGGCTTCAATGGGGCGGGATTCTTCGGCGACTTTCAACCCCAGCCGGGCGGCGGCGTCCTGCTCCGCTTCCGGCGCCGGTTCGTATTCCGCCTCCACCACCACCGGAGATCGGCCCGGCCCGGTAATCAGCACGTCGGGGTGCCGTCCCCAATGCCCGACGATGGTTTGAGTGTTCTCGGAGCGCACTTCGCAGCTGGGCAGCATCCGGCGCAGCAAGTCGCCCAGAGTTTGATTGGCGTTAGGTTCGGTTTGGCGCGGCATAACCCCTCCCTACCCGGCAAATCGGAAAGACACCGGGGCGGGTTCCAAACCCGCCCCGTCAATAGTTACCCGTCAATAATTAATGGTTATGGTTATTAATGGTTATGGTTAATGGTGGTCGTTGCGCTCCGGGCTACCCCAACGGCCCCTGGAAAACCTGGTCAGCGTAGGTGTCGGACAAGGGTTCCAGGGTGGCCGGCCAGTCGGCCACCGCCACCGGGCGGCGCAGTTCCTGGGGGCGCGGCTTTCCGCTCCAGCCAATTTGCTCCATATAATAGTAAAGCTGAATCAGATGCCCGTCCGGGTCAACGCCATAGGCAACGTAGTCAATGCCCGGGTGTAGTTCCGGCGGCATATCCTTGAACTCCACCCCGTTTTCCTTCAGGAAGGCTACCGCATCCCGCAGTTGGGTATAGCTGCCCACTTCCACGCCAAAAGAGGCGTTGGTAGTGTGGGAGCTGCAACCCAATTCTTCTCGCAGCGACTTGGGGAAAAGGGCCAAGCTGTGGTGTTCGGCGCCGCTGCGCAGGAAGTAGAGCCGCTGCCCCAGGTACTCCGTCTCTTCGGTAACGGTGAAGCCCAGGTGGTTGACGTAGAAGTTCAGCGCCGCCGCCAGATCCTGGACGAAGAGGTTGACCGGCCCGATTTTGGTTATCTTGAAAGGACGGGGCAGCAGAACGCCGGCCACGTCATACTTGGCCGGTAGGGTTTCGGCGCCGCGGAAGCCGGAATAGATGTCGATGCCTTTATCCAGGGCCTCTTCCACCTCGGCCTCCTCGGACATCTGGGGCAAGGTCGGCTCCTCGTGGAAAATCCGGTAATACATCTCCCGAGGCTTGCTGCGGCGGGTCCAGTCAATCTGCTCAATGCCGTAGTAAAGCTCGTTGATGTGGCCGTCCGGGTCGTAGGGATAGACGTGCCAGTTGCTGCCTGGCATATCCCGTCCCACCCGCTGGATGCCGATACCCTGCGCCTCAAAGAAGCGGGCGCCGTTGACCACCTCGGCTAAAGCGCCGGTCTGCCAGGTAATCTGGTTGATGGTTACCTCGCCCTGGCCGCCGCCGCCACCGCCGGCGGCCACAAAAGCGTCCATCACGTTGCGGGGAAACAGGACAAAGGCGTGGTGGTCGCTGCCGTGAGTAAAGAAATAACCTCGACCATCCTCAATGTGGGCCAGCTTGTCCTCCAGACCGGGAATACGCTTGAAGTCCAGCACGTCCGACTCCCAGAAGCCGAGCAGGTCGCGATAAAAATGAACGGCCGCCGCCATATTATCCGAGTTAAAGCCGAAGTGGCCCAACCGGCGAATCTTGAAGGGACGGTCCAGCATCACGCCGCCCACGCTGTATTGCTTTTCGGTAGTGGTCATAGCCTGCTCCTTAATAATTCAGAGTTTCTAGCCGGCCGCACCCAGCGGCCCCCTTACCCTTAACGGTCCCTACCGACTTCCCCGGCTCTCCGGCGTCAACGGCCCCAGCTGGCCTGGTCCCGGACCGGGCCGGGGTCACCCCCCATCCAGCGCTGGAAGTCTCGCACATTTACCCGGGTCCCGGACCGGGCCGGGGTTACCCCGTCTGGGCCGTTGACGCCGGAGGTTGGCTTTAACCCTTCAAGTATTTATCGAAGAACTCTACCGTGCGGGGCCAGGCGATTTCGGCGCCCTCCGCATTGTGGCGCGCCCCGGTCCAGTCCATAAAGGCGTGGTCGGCGCCGGGGTAGGTGTGGAAGGTATGTTCTTTGCCCAAACGATTCAACTCGGTATCCAGCTTGACCATATCCTCTTGGGAAGGGTTGCCGTCAATCTCCCCGAAGTGGAACAGCATCGGGCAGTTGATGTTTTCGGTCAGGTCAAAAGGCGACTGGTCGGCGGCGCCCCAGGGAGACATTATGTTGCCGCCGTAGAAGGGCGCCGTGGCCTTGAAGATGGGGTTTACCGCCGCCATCAACCAAGCGATGCGCCCGCCCATACAGAAGCCGGTAACGCCGATGCGCTCGTTGTCAATGGCCGAGTTGCTCTTAAGAAACTCCACTGCCGCGTTCATATCGGCGATAATGTCCGGGTCGCTCAGGTGGCCCAGGCGGTCCAGGCGGGGGCCGTTCATCGCCTCCTCGCTGAGCCGGTGAAACAGGTCGGGAACTACCGCCACATAGCCTTCCTCGGCGAAGCGATCGGCCATAACCTTGTCAAACTCGTCCATACCGCCCACGTGAAAGGCGATAACCACAGCAGGGAAGGGGCCGGAGCCGCTCGGCACCGCAGCGTACATCTCCATGGCTTCCCCGTTAACTTGCAGCGTATCAGTAAAGGATGGCATATCAGGTTACCTCCGTTGTTGTTATTTATTTGCGATTAGCTTCGGGATGCGCCCGGACAAAGCCCGGTGGGGTACATTTTAGCAGATTAGCCGAAGGTGAGGCATCCCGAAATTCGCCGTCAGGAAGAAGCATTGCTGACGGCGGTTTGGGTTGAGCCGGCAGACGTCCGGCGAATCTGCGTCTAACCCGGCGTCTAACTCTGCGTCCAATCTGGGGCTTACCAAGCCTGCTCCAACAGCTCCAGCAAGTCCTCCGGCTGGCTCACCGCCACCGGGTTATTGCGGGCCGGGCCGTCTGCCAGAGTCAGCCGAGCGATTTCGGGCAAGTCCTCGCGGGGTATTTCCAGTTCCCGTAAACGGTGAGGCATCCCTAGTTCGCGGATGAAGTCGTCCACTACTTGATAGGCCGCCGTGGCCGCCGCTTCGTCGCTCATCCCCCGGGTGTCAATGCCGGCGGCCCGGGCCAGCCGGCTCTGCTGGCCCGCCGAGGCCGGGCGGTTGAACTCCATCACGTAGGGTTGGGTAACGCAGGAAGTATGGCCGTGGCCCACGTTGTATTTGACGCCGATGACGTGGCCCAAAGCGTGGCTCAGGCCGGAACCGACGCTGGGCGCGCCCATCATGGAAAGCCAGGCCGCCACCAGGCATTGCAGCCGGGCCTCCGGATTACGGTCCTCTTCCCGGGATTGGGGCAGGTGACGAAACAGCAGTTCGGCGGCCATCAAGCAGGTAGCGTCCGTGGCCGGCTGATGCCCGTGGCAATAGAGCCGCTCGATGCAGTGGTCTAAAGCCTTAACCCCGCTGGAAAGCCAGAGCCAATCGGGGGTTCCTTCGGTCATAACAGGGTCCAGAACGATTAGATGGGCATACAGGTCGGGGCAGCGAACCCGGATTTTATGGCCGGCCTGGTCGTCCAGCACGTTGCCGCCGCCGCTGTTGAACTCGCCGGCGGACAGAGTAGTAGGGATGGATACTTGAAGGGGCAAGGCGGCCGGGTCGGCCTGGGACTGAAAATTGCCGCCGCCGTCGTGAGCCAGCTCCCGCAACCGCTCGGCGGAGTTGATGTCGTCGGCCAGCATCACGCCAATCATCCGGGCGGCGTCGGAGACGGTGCTGCCGCCTACGCCCACCAAGGTATCTATGTTGTATTCGGCGGCAATTTGGGCCGCCTCCAGCGCAACGGCCAGGGGCGCCCGCTGGGTTAGTTTGGAATAAACCGCCGTACAGCGATCCCCCAGCGCAGCGGCCACCCGTTCCACCGTATCCGTCTTTTCCGCCACACTCCGCCCGGACAGCACCATGGCCCGTTGGCTGCCCAGTCGCTCCAACTCGGCGTTCAGTTCCTCCGCCTTGCCCAACCCGAAAATAACGCGGGAGGGAACCGGCGGCTCAAATACACCTTGTAGCCCGGATGGTTGGTCAGCAGTCATAATCACCTACCTCGCTATTTGACACCGGATATAACCCTACTTATACTCCAATTCAAGCCATATTTCCTCGGGAAGGCGGCATTTGACGGAGTAATTCCGCCCCGCCGGGCGGCCGGCCCAACGCCGCATAGCCCACCAACCTATACTGGAGTACTGGAGGTCTTGCTGTGACGCAAGCCAAAGACGGCGGGGACGCCATTCTGGAAGCCTTCCGCAATCTGGGTATTGACTACATCATATCATCTCCCGGTTCGGAGTGGGCGCCGGTGTGGGAAGCCCTGGCCCGTCAGAAGATTAACGAAACCGACGGCCCCGCCTACATTAACTGCTGGCACGAGACTTTGGCGGTGGACCTGGCCCTGGGCTACACCCGAGTTACCGGCAAAATGCAAGCCGTTCTGCTCCACGCCGGGGTAGGGTTGCTCCAGGGCGGCGTGGGCATCCACAGCGCCTACCTGGGCGAGGCGCCGATGCTGGTCTGCTCCGGCGAGGCTACTAGCTATGGCGAGAACCCGGAGCTAGACCCGCAAGGGCAGTGGTATCGGAACCTTAGCGTGGTCGGCGGCCCCAACCGCTTTGTGGAGCCTTTTACCAAGTGGAGCGGCCAAGCCACCAGCCCTTATACCTTGTACGAGCAGCTGGTGCGCGCCGGCGAACTGGCCCAACGAGTTCCCAAAGGCCCGGCTTTTCTGGATATTCCCATTGAAACTATGATTCACGGCTGGACGCCGCCGGCTAAAATTCGCCCGGTTCCCCCGGCTCCCAAAACCCAACCGACCACCGATTCCATCGACCGGCTGGTCTCCCTGCTTTCCCACAGCAAACGGCCCCTGATTATCACCGAGGGTTCGGGACAGGAAGTGGCCGGCTTCAATAGCTTGGTCCAACTGGCCGAATTGCTGGCGATTCCGGTCATCGAGAGCGCCTCTGCCTATGCCAATTTCCCCAAGAGTCATCCCCTTTACTTGGGCGCCAACCCGGAACCTTTCCTGAACCAAGCCGACCTGGTACTGCTGCTGGGTAGCCGGTCGCCCTGGTATCCGCCCAACGCCGGCCCGTCTCACGCCACCGTCGTCGCCTTGGGCGAAAACCCCCTCAAGGGACAGATGGCCTATCAGAACCTGCTGGCCGATCTGTACGTGGAAGGGGACTTGACCCTCGCCCTGCAATTGTTGACCCTCGCCCTAACCGCCAACGGCGTCGCCGCCGGTTCCGCCGCGGCCCAAATTGCGGAACGCCGGGAATACTGGGCCGCGGAGCATAATCGACGGGAAGAGAGCCGCCGGGCGGCAGAGGCGGCGGCCCGCTCCCGCCGGCCGATTGACCCAGTATGGCTGTGCGCCGCCGTCAGCGAAGCAATGCCCGACGATGCAGTTTTTGTGGAGGAGGTTACCTCGCATCGGGGCCAGGTAATGCGCCACGTCCAGTGGGAACGGCCCCAAAGCTATTTCCACCCCAACGGCGGCCTCGGTCAAGGACTGGGTTTGGCTTTGGGCGTCAAGCTGGCCCTGCCCAACCGGCCGGTGGTAGCCCTGATGGGGGACGGCGGTTTCCTCTACAATCCGGTTACCCAGAGCTTTGGCGTGGCCGGGGAAGCCAACCTGCCCTTCCTGACTGTGGTATTCAACAACGGCAACTATGAAGCCATGCGCCGTAACCACCAGCATTACTACCCGGACGGCGACGCCGCCCGCTCCGACATCTGGCACGGGGTACACATCCCCGGCCCGGACTACGCCAAGCTGGTAGAACCCTTCGGTGGCTACGGCGTGCGCGTGGAAGACCCAGCAGAGCTGGTTCCGGCCCTGCAGCAGGCTCTGGCGGCGGTAAATGAGGGTAAGATAGCCTTGGTAGATGTGGTTTTGTCGATTTAACCGGGCAGATTTCGGCGCAGCGACCAGCTTGAACCGCTCCTTTCCTCAACTATACCGTATGTAGAAAAGGCGGGCAGCCTTGCCTTGACGGCAGAGGAAGCCCTGGAAAAGGCAACCATTGACTACCCGCCGCCGATGCCCGACTTTGCGCCGCCGGAGGATTAGGGTTAACCAGTATGATTGCCAACACCGAAAGCGCCGAATACCACGCCGCTTTATGTCGGCGTCTCATCCGCCAAGCCAATTACGAGTTGGACCAGAAGGGCGACCGGTTGCAGGCTTCGGAAAAGGCTGCCGGGGCCGTGGCGCATGCGGTCAAAGCCATCGCTGAAGATCGTCAATGGCGGCATGATTCCCACAACCGCCGCCGGTCTATCGTGGATTTGATTGCCGCCGAGTTTGACCAACCGGACTTAACCGCGATGCAGGATAGCGCCGACATCTTGCACGCCAACTTCTACGAAGACCTGATGTATGATGCGGAAGTGCAGAGCCGTGTAAACCGCGTAACCGCTTTGCTGGAAGTCTTTGCAGAAATAAGGAACCGAGGGCCCAACCCCAACTTTGTTCCCTCCCCGGAGCAGGAAATGATTATCCGTCGTCTGCGTCTTACGGCAGAGGAAGCCCGGGAAAAGGCAACCATTGACTACCCGCCGCCGATGCCCGACTTTGCGCCGCCGGAGGATTAGGCCGGGGACGCGGCGTCGACCGTAAAGACCGCAATTAAACCGGAGGTAAAAAGCAATGGCAGACATCGTTTTGGGACTGGGTTCTTCCCATAGCCCCCAATTAAGCACCCCGCCCGACTTGTGGATGGCCTACGGCGAAGGCGACAACCGGCATCGGGAGCTATGGGCCTCTGACGGCAAGCCCTACACCTTTGAGGAGCTGCTGGCTACCGCCGACCGGTCGGTTATCGAAAAGGAACTGACCGAGGACAAGTTCCAGACCCGTTACCGGGCCTGCCAGCAAGGTATCGCCACCCTGGGCCAAACGCTGGAAAAGGCAGCGCCGGACATCATCGTGATGATTGGCGACGACCAACTGGAACTGTTCAACGAGGGCAATATGCCGGCGACCCTGATTTATTGGGGCGAGACCATCCGCAGCGTGCCGATGCCGGTTCCCGCCTCGGCGCCGGCCCACCGCAAAGCCAACGCCTGGGGCTGGAACCCCGACCAGGAAATTGACTATCCGGTCGCCGCCGACCTGGGGCGTCATCTGATTGAATACTTGGTTGACCAACGGTTTGACGTGGCCCACTCCCGCCGCTTGCCCCCCGGCCAGGGTATGGGCCACGCCTTTGGCTACCTCTATCAGCGCATTTTGCAGCAGAAACCCGTACCCGCCTTGCCGATAATGGTCAACACCTATTACCCGCCCAACCAGGTTACGCCCCAACGCTGTTACGAGTTGGGTCAAGCGGTGCGCTCCGCCATACAAGATTGGAAAGGAGATGCGCGAGTTGCCGTAGTCGCCTCCGGCGGGCTGAGCCACTTTGTCATTGACGAAGACTTGGACCACCAAGTATTGACGGCAATGCAGAACCGGGATGCTGACGCTCTGTTCGCCCTACCCCGCGCCAAACTCAACTCCGGCAACTCGGAAATTCGTAACTGGATTGCCGTAGCCGGGGCCGTCGAGCATCTGGAGATGCAAGTGGTGGACTACGTGCCTTGCTACCGCTCTCCGGCCGGCACCGGCTGCGCTATGGGCTTTGCTCAATGGGCTTAGAATAAGGACCTAGAAAACTCAGGGCGGTTCTGCGCCGCCGGGGTGAACCGACCTTCGAATTAAAAATCCAGGAGAAAACTATGCTCTCCCACATTGACAACGAAACCCTAACCCGCACCAACCGGGATACTCCGATGGGCCGGGTAATGCGCTGTTACTGGATTCCGGCCCTGCTGTCCAGCGAACTGCCGGAGCCGGACTGCCCGCCGGCGCGGGTGCGGTTGTTGGGCGAAGACCTGGTGGCTTTTCGAGACACGCGGGGGCGGATTGGTTTGCTGGACGAATACTGTCCGCACCGAAGGGCTTCGCTGTTCCTGGGGCGCAACGAGGAATGCGGGTTGCGCTGCGTCTATCACGGCTGGAAGTTTGACGTGGCCGGCAATTGCCTGGATATGATGAACGAACCGCCGGACAGCGACTTTTCCACCAAGGTGCGCATCACCGCCTACCCGGTTCTGGAGCAGGGGGGCGTGGTCTGGGCCTATTTGGGCGAGCCGGGCAATGCGCCGCCGCCGCCCAACTTCGAGTGGACGCAAGCGCCGGAAACTCATAGCCGCATCTCCAAGAACTGGCAAGTATGCAACTGGCTGCAATCTCTGGAGGGCGGTATCGACACCGCCCACGCTCCCATTCTGCACCGCACCTTGACTGCCGATACCGACAAGGCTGGCATCGGCATCAACACCGACTTCGTTACCGGCGGGGCGCCAACCGTGGAAGTTGACCTTACCGACTACGGCTATCGCTACGTCGGCCTCCGTTCTCTGGGCGAGCGGGGCGATTTTGTGCGGGCCTACCAGTATATTCTACCCTTTCACCAGATGCGGCCCCGCCAGTCCGGTTACAAGGGGCAGGCCGCCAAGCAGGTCATCGCCGGCCACGCCTGGGTGCCGATGGACGATGAAAATTGCATGATTTACAACTGGGTTTACAGCTTTGGCCCAGAGCCGATAACCGATGCGGAGTGGGCGGAGATTGAGCAAGGCTACGGCCGCGGCCCGGCCCAGTTGCTTCCCAATTACCGCAGCAGCGGCAACCGGGAAAACGACTGGCTGATTGACCGGCAGGCGCAAAAATACGAAACCTTCACCGGCATTGACGGCATCAACGCCCAGGACGTGGCGGTGCAGGAAAGCATGGGCCCCATTGTTGACCGCACCCGGGAAAACCTGACCCGCAGCGACATAGCGATTATCCAGGCCCGCCGCTTGTTGCTCCAGGCCGCCCAAACCGTCGCTGACGGAGGAACGCCGCCGGGGGTAGCCCCCACCTACTACAACGCCCGGGCCATCGAAAAAATACTGCCTCAAGGGGCGGACTGGCGAAAGGAAATGCTGGGGTTGCTGCACCCAACATTCAATTAAGGGAGAAGAAGAACGATGCCAAACTGGCAGTTTGAGGAAATAATTGAGAACATGCCGAAGTATCTAAAAAATCTTAAAGCATGTGAACTTACGAAACGCAGTAAGGTAAGAAAGTTATGTGAAGAGAAGTGTTCTTCCAACAAAGGAATCTACGTCTTTTACGAGAATGACTGCCCTCTGTACGTGGGCCGGTCAGACGATCTCATAAATAGGATTCAGATACATGGGCGGGATAGTAGTTTAAAGAGCCAGGCGGCCTTTGCATCTAACATAGCCAAAGGGAAAGTCATGGCGGACTATAAGAGGAACTCCCCTGGTCTTTGCAAGTCGAAGAGGCAATGGCGACATGACCTAGACTGGGAGCTAGCAAAGGAGAATAGTGAGTTCCGAGAGAAGTTTATGGCTGAATTCAAGAAAGCCAAGAAGCGTGTTCATAAAATGCAATTTCGGGTCGTGGAAGTCAAGGACTCAGTCAGCCAGGCGATTTTCGAGATTTACGCCCATATGGCACTAGAAACTCCCTACAACAACTTCGACAACCACTAGAGGAGGTAACGTTATGCCGGCCCGAAGCGGAGCGGACTATCTGGAACGCCTGCGCGAATCCTCCCCGGAAGTTTATATGGAAGGGCAGCGGATTAAGGACGTTACCGCTCATCCCACCCTGAGTAACGGCGCCCGCACCTTGGCCGCTCTGTACGATTTGCAGCATGACCCGGCCCTTGGTCCGGAGATGACCTACTCTTCCCCCAGCAGCGGCGACCCGGTGGGCCTATCCTTCATCATTCCCCGCAGCAGCGAAGACCTGGCCCGCCGCCGCCGGATGATGCGCCACTGGGCGCAGGTAAGCTGCGGGATGATGGGCCGTACCCCGGACTTTCTCAACGTGGCGGTGATGTCCATGGCCGCCGCCAGCGACTTCTGCGGCCAGAACCGCCCGGAGTTTAAGCAAAACATCGAAAACTACTACGAATACATCCGGGAGCAGGACCTGACCCTGACGCATACGCTAGTCAATCTCCAGCGCCGCCGCTCTTCCCTGACCACTGCGCTGGAAGACCGCACCGATGTGGCTCTGGCAGTAGTCAAGGAAACCGACGCCGGCATCATCGTTAACGGCGCCCGGGTATTGGCTACCCTCGGCCCGCTTTCCGACGAAATTATCGTCTATCCGGCCCGTACCCACCGGCTGCCCGGCGATGCCGGAGAACGCTACGCCTTCGGGTTTGCCCTGCCCTGTAACACGCCGGGGATGAAATTCCTCTGCCGGGAGAGCTTTGACCTGGGCCGCTCCCACTTCGACCACCCCCTGGCCTCTCGGTTTGAGGAAATGGACGCCATCGTCTTCTTCAACAACGTCCTGGTTCCCTGGGAGCGGGTCTTCCTGCTGGGCGACGTGGCGCGGGCCAACACTTGGGGCGAGGCCTCCAACCGCAACGCCCACACCGGCCACCAGGTAGTTACCAAGAACGTGGTCAAGTGCGAGTTTATGCTGGGATTGGCTAACTTAATGACCCGCACCCTGGGTTCCACCGAGTTAGCCCAGGTGCAGCAGATGGTAGCCGAAGTAATTGAAAACCTGGAAATTACCAAGGCGCTGCTGCGCGCCGCCGAGGCGGAGGCGGAAATAGACCAATGGGAGGTAATGTGTCCCAACTATATGCCCTTGCTGGTGGCCCGCAGCCAGTTCATCCGTATGTACCCCCGGATGGCGGAGATACTGCACTTTCTCGGTTCCAGCAGCCTGATGGCCCTGCCGACGGAAGCCGATCTGAACGGCCCGCTGGCTCCGGAGATACGTCAGTATCTGGACACGGACACCGCCAGCGCTGCGGAACGGGTGCGCCTGTTCCGGCTGGCTTGGGATACCTGTTGCAGTTCCTTCGCCTCGCGGCAGGTGCTGTACGAGCGCTACTTTGGCGGCGACGCCTTGCGCAACGCTACCGTCCTTTACGGCCAGTACGACAAGCAGCCGGCTACCGACTGGGTGCAGGAATTTTTGGAAATGGAGTAATGCGTTGGGTAATGCGTTGGTATGGAGCGCCTTGGTAAAATAGGATTAACCCTCAATCGTCCGGAGATGTCCCGTATGGCAACCGCTACAGAACTGTCCGACCGCTATCTGGAAATGAGTCGCAAGCGCATCCGCCAAGCTCAGGAAGAACTGGAACAGGGCGACTTGGCGCAAGCCTCGGAAAAGGCCTGGGGCGCGGTTGCTGAGGCCCTGAAAGCTGTCGGCATAAGCCGGGGTTGGAACCACAAAAGCCATCCCCTGTTGGACGACATCGTGAGCCAACTTTCCCTGGAGTTTGGCCGTCCCCCCCTTATCGACCTTTTTGATTCTGCCCAAGCTCTGCACAACAATTTTTACGAACACCGCTTCGATCGGTATCGGGTACAGCATCGAATTGACCGTTGCTTGGAGTTAATAGCAGGGTTGGATAATATCCTCAATACCGCACCGCGCCGCTTTACGCCGGCAACCCGGGAACAGGAACGGCGCCTGGAACGGCTGACCCGGTTCGACCCAGCTGCGGCTGCGGCTGCGGACGCAGCGCTAAACATTGCCGACCTGCCCCCGGTAGAACCGGAAGGGTAAGCCCTTACCTTTGCATACTCCCCCCTCGTCTATGGTTGTCCCTACCCTGTTGCAAAGGAGGAGGCGGTCAGCATCAGCGCCATTCCGTCTTTGCCTACTTGCTCCGTTGCCAGGAGCTAGACAAGCCCCGCAGAGCGAAGCCAAATAAGGCAAAGCCCAGCACGGCAACGAAAATGAAAATGCTGGTGAATATGAGGGGCCAGGGCGCAATATGCCCGTATTGAATGGAATCCCAAAAGAGGATTCCCAAGGAGGGGCCAGGATGCGGGGCTACACCCAAGAGGCGGAACCCCACCTCCATGAGAATTGCAGTGCCGAACATGGAGGGTATTATGGCTATGGAGCGGGCGGCTGTGGTGTGGTCCTTTTCCCGAAGAGAGGTGAGGACTGAATGAGTAACCAGCACAGCCCCATGCATAATGACAAAGGCAGTTCCTAGTATGATTATTGCACCGTAGGACGGCAAGGAGTCACCCCTGAACGCTACCCAAACTATCGCCGGCAACAAAAGGAGCATAGCCAGGATAGGGGCCAGAATATTGGCCAGCATCGAGGCCAGGAGCGGGAGTAACAGCGGGGCCAGAAGCTGTCCCGGCAAGGAAGTCCACCGATCTACCAACCATCGCACTGCGGCGTCGAGCTTGCTTATAAAGCGTCCGGAAATCACCCCGAAAATAGCCCCGACTCCCGTTGCAGTAAGTACCGACAGAAGGGCCATCAGCATAGAATTTCTGACCCCGCCCACCATCCTGGAGAAAACATCTCTCCCAAAAGAGTCAGTCCCGAAAAAGAACCGAGCGCTGGGAGGATGAAGTAGCGAGTCATAGTTCTGTTCATTATAGTCGTACCGGGCGATAACATCGGACAGAAAAGCGGTGAGTATCATTATCACCACGATAACCAACCCGATGAGGCCCAAAGGGTTGTGGCAGAAGTAATAAATAAAATACCCGGCTCGGCGCGTCGGCTTGGCGTTGGTGGTTTCGTTAGGATTAGTCAAGGTGCCCCCCCTTTGACAAGTTTACCAGCTGGGCTGCATTTTCGCTGGACCTGCAGGTCAATACTGCTGATATGAGATACTTACCATCGCTTGCTACTGTCCTAATGCCGGCGGCGCCTTCCACTGTGTGCGATAATGATGCCGTTGCCTGATTACTTAACATTCTGTTAGCTTATAAAACCCTTCGGCGCGGCTCAATCGACATCGGCTTGGAGTAACGAGCTGGGGAGAAAATGATGAAAGCGTTGCTGTTGAAAGAACCGGGCGGCTCCCTCCACCTGGAAGAGACGCCTATTCCCCAACCCGGCAGCGGCGAGGCGCTGGTTCGGGTGCGCGCCTGCGGTCTGGGCCTTACCCTGGTCTGGAACCGTCAGGGTCGGGGCTTTGGCCGGGGAACTATACGCGACAAAACGCCGCGCATCATCGGACACGAGATTGCCGGCGACGTGGTGGAAATCGGCCCCAACGTTACGTCTTTCCAACCGGGCGACCGAGTTAACGTGTACTTCTATCTCACCTGCGGCAACTGCCGCTGGTGCAACGTGGGCCGGGAAGACCTGTGCGACAATCACGCCGGCTACGTAGGACGGCAAATTGACGGCGGCCTGGCCGAGTATGTGAAGCTCCCGGAACGGAACTTGTGTCGTATCCCGCCGGCGATGGACTATGTGGACGCAGCGATTACCGCCGACGCTATCGCTACGCCGGTGCATGTGCTGCGGGAAAGAGCGCGGGTCAAGGCCCCCGAAACGGTGCTGGTAGTGGGCGCCGGCGGTGGCGTTGGCATCCACATGGTACAGCTGGCCAAAGCGCTGGGAGCGCGGGTTCTCGCCGTGGATATTAGCGCCGAGAAGCTGGCCCTGGCCCGGGAGATGGGCGCCGACGCCGTCATCAACTCCCGGGAGACCGGTTTCGAGGAGGAAGCCCGGCGGCTGACCGGCGGCCGGGGCGTGGATGTGGTGGTGGAGATGGTCGGCGCCGCCGACACGATGCAAGCCAGCCTGGACAGCCTGGGCAAAGGCGGCCGACTAGTATTCGTCGGCTCCTACAATAGCCAGGCCACCTTGCCGCTCAACGCCCGCTCGCTCAGCAATGAACTTGTGCTCACCGGTTCCCGCTATTGCAGCCGTCAAGAACTGGCCGATGCGGTAGAACTGGTGGCCCAAGGGCGCATCCGCCCGGTGGTTACCCACATTTGCCAACTGGAAGAGGCCGACGCGGCGCTGCAAAGCATTGAGGCGATGGAACTGGCGGGGCGGGCCTGCGTCGTATTGCCCTGATCCGGCATCGCCCTTTTCAGACCGTCATGGGAGGAACGCTATGAGCTATCAGCCAATTGAAGACTATGGGATTATCGGCAATATGCACACCGTGGCGCTGGTCGGAATTAACGGCTCAATCGACTGGTTCTGCTGTCCCAATTTCGACTCGCCCAGCGTCTTTGCCGCCATCCTGGACGATGAAAAGGGCGGCCACTTCAAGATTGCTCCCACCGGGGATAACCAGAAGCTTACCCACAAGCAAATCTACTGGCCGGAGACCAACGTTCTGGTAACCCGTTTCCTCTCTCCCGATGGAGTAGGCGAAGTTATAGACTTTATGCCAGTGGGCGAGAATCACGTTCGCCACAATCGCAACGAACTGATTCGTCGCGTGAACGTCGTCCGGGGTACGATGACCTTCCGGATGACCTGTTTCCCGGCCTTCAACTTTGCCCGCAACAGCCATGAAATCCAGTTAAACGAGGCGGGAGCTCTCATTACCTCCGATGACATCACCCTTCAGCTATCCACCACCTTGCCGCTGCAAAAGACGGGCAGCGGGTTAACCAGCGAGTTCACCCTCGACGAGGGTCAGGCCATCACCTTTGCCATTGACGACCCCGGCAATAACCAGACCGAACCCCACCCCTTTAGCGAAGCGGAAAGCGAACAACTCTTTGCGGATACGGTGGCCTACTGGCGCAACTGGTTGTCCCGATGCCACTACAAAGGCCGCTGGCGGGAAATGGTAGAGCGGTCGGCCCTGGTGCTGAAATTGCTGACCTACGACCCTACCGGGGCGATCGTGGCCGCGCCCACTTGCAGCCTGCCCGAGGACTTGGGCGGAGTGCGGAACTGGGACTACCGTTATACCTGGATTCGAGACGCTGCCTTCACCCTCTACGCCCTGCTCCGCATCGGGTTCACCGAGGAAGCCGCCAATTTTATGAAATGGATTGAGGCCCGGGCCAGCGAACTGAACCCGGACGGGTCGCTGCAAGTTATGTATGGCATCGACGGCCGGCACGAATTGGCCGAGGAAACCCTCTGGCATCTGGAAGGCTACAAAGGCTCCACTCCCATTCGCATCGGCAACGGCGCCTATAACCAGTTGCAGTTGGATATTTACGGCGAGTTGATGGACTCGGTTTATATTTACAACAAGCACGCCGAACCCATTTCTTATGACTTCTGGACCCACTTGCGCCGCCTGACCAACTGGGTAGTGGACAATTGGCATCGGGAAGACGAGGGCATCTGGGAAGTGCGCGGTGGGCGCAAGCACTTCGTTTACTCCAAACTAATGTGCTGGGTGGCCGTTGACCGAGCTTTGCGGCTGGCCGATGCCCGTTCTTTCCCGGCAGACCGGGCGCGCTGGGAAATAGCCCGGGATGAAATCTATGAGGACATTATGCGGCAGGGCTGGAGTGAAGAGCGCCAAGCCTTTGTCCAATACTATGGTAGCCAAACTCTGGACGCTTCCAACCTGGTAATGCCGCTGGTGTTTTTTATGGCTCCTTCCGACCCGCGAATGCTGAAAACCCTGAAGGCTATCAACCAGTCGCCGGAGCAGGGCGGGCTAGTCTCCAACAGCCTGGTTTACCGTTATAACCTGGAGGCATCGCCCGACGGTTTGATGGGCTACGAAGGTTCCTTCAACATCTGTACTTTCTGGCTGGTCGAGGCGATGAGCCGGGCCGGCCGCTATGACCCGGAGGCCCTGGACCAGGCCCGACTCATCTTTGAAAAAATGCTGAGCTACGCCAACCACCTGGGCTTGTACGCCGAGGAAACCGGACACAGTGGCGAAGGATTGGGCAACTTCCCCCAAGCTTTCACCCACTTGGCGCTGATCAGCGCCGCCTGCAACCTGGATCGGGACATCGATAGCGCCGGGTTGGCGGACTGGTAAGCGCGATATGAGAGCGGTCGCCAGCAGGCCGGGCGTTGCCGCTTCTCTGGCTATCCGGGGAACCCCGGAGCCTGCGCCCGGCCCCCGGGGAAGCCAGGTTCGCCCCCGTTAGATGTGCATCGGAAAAGGAGCCTGCGCCCGGCCCCCGGGGAAGCCCCTGGCGCCAGGGGCGCAGGTTGGCGTATGCGGCGGCTCCGACCAGAAAATTATTGGCGGCCACTAGGGCAAGTCCCCGGAAGGCAACGATTTTCGGGTAATCGGACATGAAGATTGGGCCGGGTGGTTGACCTGCGCCGGCATACCGACGGGCTTTCGGTTGGCGACGATACTATTGTGGTAGCCCACGGTGCGACGGCCCTGTCCCCACGCCCCTTGCCTCCCTTGCCCCAGCGGTCAAAACGATATGTGCTTGACCGGCGACTTCACCAAAAGCGCCAGCAAGGGCCGACCCGGGTTCCTGTCCGAATACTAGGCTGAAGATACCCGATTTCTTACCCCGGCGCCGACCGGGGCCGACGCGCTGCTAGAGCCTTTGGCCGTAGTGGAAAAGGCTATCCGGCAATCCCGGAAAAATCCAGGAACGCCGGCCCCGGCGCCTGAAAAGGGCGGCCGCGCTGGGCATCCTATACCAGCAGGGATGTTTGACCGCCAGATTAGCCTGAAAAGGGCGGGGGGGGGGCATCGGTTTGCTGGCCGCTATGCTGCTCCGGCCGCGGGGTATCGAAACCGGCGTCGTTGACCGCTCCGAACCGATGGGACAAAAAAAGGCGAATTGTCCGCCAAAGCGGCGCCCATTTTGCCAACACCGAAGAAACTCCGGTAGCCGACCGGGCCGAGGGAGGCGGCCCGGTCGGCTTCTGCTAGGAAGTCCGCCGGGTATGCGCCGCTCGTACTCAACGCTTACCGACAACTGGGCGGCAACAGCCTCTTGGGTTTGTTAGGCGTCGCCGGAGACTGCCGCCCGCTGACGCCAGCAACTTTAACAACTAGCTGGCGCTGGGCCACCGACTGATTGTTGGTTCAGTCGACGCCAACCCGTCGGGTTTCCGGGCCGGAGTAGCCGGCTTGACCCAAATTAAGCAACGCTGGCCGGAGGCAGCAGCCGGACTAATAACCCGCCGATTTCCCCTCAGCGAATATCAGTCAGCCTTCCACCGACCGGCGGCGGACAGCAAAGTTAAGGTGGAATTGACATAAAGGCCGGAAGCATCGGTTGCCCCGGAAAATCCGGAGATCAATCCAGCCAAATTATCCGGTGCGCCGGCCCCGCCAAGCAAGTAGGTAAAAAGGGGCGGGAAGGAACTCCGCCCCCGGAATTCGCTTGCTATTGCCGGCAGTCTGGCGCCGGCGGTCTTACCCCAAATTACTTCGCTTTCTTCCGCCGGTCGTCCAGTCGGCGGGCTTTGGGCAGCACCCCGGCGCCAGTCAAGAGGGCCAGGCTGTCCGGCGGCACCAACTCCACCTGGATCCCCACGTTCAGCCGGTCGCGCAAGGTCCGCTCCAAGTCCCGGTGAATAGCTTCCAAGTCGGCAGCCTCCGGGGTATGCTCCGCTTGCAAGGTCATCTCCTCCCGGTTGCCGTTGCGCTCCACGATACAATAATACTCCCCGGTCAGGCCGCTCTTGGTCGCGACAATAGCGCCGCACCCTTCGGGCCAAACGTTCACGCCCCGCAGCTTAACCATAAAGTCGGAACGGCCGTGAATGGGGTCAATCTTCTGCATCCAACTGCCGCAGGCGCATTGACCCTGGGGCCACAGCCGGGTAACGTCCTTAATATCGTAGCGGACAATGGGATAAGCGTCCTTGTAAAGGGCGGTTACAATCATCGTCCCCAGTTCGCCCGGCTTCACTGGCTCGTAGGTATCCGGGTCAACTATCTCAACAATGAAGGCATCCTCCCAAATGTGATGACCGCCGCCGTAGGGACACTCGGAGGATATAGCCTGTACCTCGTGCATCCCATAGGTATCGTAGGCCGGAACGCCCCACGCCTCCTTTACCAAGTCCGACTTGCCGAAACTCTCAATCAGCTTCAGCTTCAAGTCCTTGCCCACTTCCAGCCCCATATCTTTGGCGACCTGGGACATGTGAATCAGGTACTCAGGAAAGCCGACCAAGGCGTTGACCTGCCATTTCTGGGCGATTTCCAGGGCGCGGGTAGTGCGGGTAACCACGCCGGCGCTGGTGGTTACCGGAATACAACCCAGCCATTGCCACAAGGCTTCATGGGCCGAATAAGCGGCGTTGTGGGTGGAATAGAGCAGGGTATTCATCACCACATCGCCAGGCTTTAACCCGTGCCAGTAGTAGGAGCGCGCCCGCAGGATGTTGCCCACCTCCCGATCCCAAGGGGTGTAAAAGGTCGGACGCGGCTCGCCGGCCGTGCCGCCGCTGGAATGGATACGCCAAGGCATTTCGCCGGCTCGCACATCCGGGCCCACATAGTCGCCAAAGGGCGGGTAGGCGTCCACGCTCTGGCGTATATCCTCTACCGTGTACATCGGCAGCTTCTTCAGGTCGGCGATAGTTTTGATGTCGCCAGGCTCAACCCCAGCCTCCACCCACTTGCTGCGGTAAAAAGGAACTTTATAGGCTCGCGCCACAGCTCCCTTCAGCCGCCGTTCTTGCAAGGCGCGGATTTCCTCCGTACCAAGCATAAACACCTTGCGGAAAAAATCGGGCGCCGGCGGGTACTCCCGCACCAGTTCCGCAAAGTCGATGGCCTGATAGTAAAAGGGTACGTCGTGCAAGTCCTTATCCAGCAACTTGAACCTCCTTGAGATTGTCGTCAAGACAGGAATGACGGTAACCTATTATATTGTTATATTGCGTCGCGACGCATATTCGATCCCTGCTGAGGCAAGGATGACGGACGGGGCCGAGCCGGCTTAAACGTCCAGCTTCAGGGCCTTGATTGCGTTGCCCCGCACAAACTTCTCGTACACCGCCGGGCTGATGCTGCGGTGCGCTCCGCCCCACTCGAAACCGCGGTCCACAATCTTCTGAAAATCATCCAGCCACACCTTGGGGTTAATGGCCGGGTAGTCGCTGCCGAACACCAGCTTGTCTTGCAGCACCGTGTTCAGATACTGAAAAACGATCGGCTGGGTAGCAAAAACATAGCGAGGTAGCCAGCCGGACAGGTCCATATAGACATTCTCGTGCCGCCAGCAGACCGCCAAACCTTCCTCCGTCCAAGGCCAGCCGAAATGCGTCATAATGATGCGCAGGCTGGGAAAAGCGGTAGCCACATCGTCCAACATCACCGGACGGCAGCCGTTGATTGTGCAGCGGGTCATCCGGGTGGTGCCGGTATGCACCAAAATGGCGATGTCCAGCTCGACGCACTTCTCGTAAATGGGCCACATCAGGGCCTTGTCGTTGGGACAAAACTCTTGGTAGGCCGGGTGAAACTTCAAGCCCTTGCAGCCTAGTTCGGTGGCCGCCCGCTCAATCTCCCGCAAGGCCGGCGGCCCCATGTGAGGGTCAACTCCGGCGAAGGGGATAAACAGGTCCGGGTACTTCTCGGCATACAACGCCAGATAGTCGTTGGGCAAAGCTCGCCCCCACTGGTTGTAGGAAACCATATTGACGATGACCGCCTTGTCCACGCCGGCTTCCTGAAAATGCTCATAGGTCTCATCAATGGTAATAAACTGCTTGCCGTGGTGCGGGGCCTCCGGGCTGCGCCCGAAAAAATCGTAGTGCGCCTCGGTATAGGACGGCCCATGCCCCAGGCAAGTTTCCTGAGTAAAGGGGTGGATATGAATATCAATGGGCTTGATGGCCGGGGAAACCATAATTACTGCTCCTCCTCTTATCGGTAGCGGAAAACCGGGGCGCCCGCCGTCGCCAACGGCAAGACCGGCAAAACAATGGAATTGGGCTCATTCAACCCGGAGTAATTTCCCAGCATATATTATACCGTCCCTGCGGTTAGGGCAAGGAACGAACTGTCTGGGCCCATGCCCCTGGTGTATAATGGCCGAAGTCTGACTAGCTTAATCATAAATCAAGACTGGAGGTATGATTCAGTGAAATTGCTGGTAATAACCGGAGGGCGTCACCCCTACGAAGAATCCACTCCCATCCTGAACGACTTTCTCTCCGCCGCCGGCCACGAAGTGACCGTTACCGAAGACGCTTCGCCGCTGGCCGATGCCGCTGCAATGGACGGCTATGACGCCCTGGTATTCAATACGCGCCGCGAAAACCTGCCCGACTTCGGCGACCTGGCCCTGGGCCCGGCGGAGCAGGCCGGCATGGCCGAGTTCATCCGTTCCGGCAAAGGGTTTGTCTGCCTCCACATATCCACCTGTCGGTCCAACGCCTGGCCCGAGTACCACGACATCACCGGCGGCGGCTGGATTACCGGAACCAGCTTCCACCCGCCTTATGGGGAGTTTACGGTTAATGTCAGCAACGCCGACCACCCCGGCGTTAAGGGCGTTAGCGACTTTTCGACCAATGACGAACTATATATGGGGCTGGCTTATGGGGAAGGCAACGACATATTCCTGACCGGCGACTCGGAGGAAGGAACCTGGCCCTGGGGACCGGAGCGGGCGCTAACTCCGATGCCCGGCGGCACCTTCCCGCTGGCCTGGACCCGAACCTACGGCGCCGGCAAGGTGTTTGTGCTGCTGCTGGGGCACGATGGCCGCAGCTTCCAGACCCCGGAATTCCAGAAAATAGTCCTGAACGGAGTGGATTGGGTAAAGGCTTAAAACCCCGGGCAGAGCCAGGGAAGACGCAGGAGCGAAGCGCAATGGCGGCGGCGCGACCGGCGCGACTGGGAAGGGGGGACGAACACCGAAGGATTAACGAAAGCTGGCGCCGCCGTTACGGTTACGAATCCTACTTTGGCGTCGTATGGCCGACGCTCTGCGGGGTAGCATGGACGCCGCAGAGGACGACTTGCTTGTCCGCGGCCTATCCCCCTTGGCGGGGCGGCTGGACTCAGCCATCGCAGAGGACCTAGAAAAGTTGGGGCGTGAGCCGGGAGAATAAGCAATGCTCATCAACACGGATTTCTTGGCCCGCTGCATCAATAATCTGGAGTCGGCCTTCGATCACCTGCGACAGCGGGGGGCTGACGATGCTTTCTACGACATCTTGCGCGCCGCTTCCGTCAAGGAGTTTGAACTCATACTGGAGCAATCCAGCAGCTTGCTGAAGAAGCGCTTGAGGCCCTATTTCGCCAGCAACCGGCAGGCGGACCGGCTGACTTTCAAGGATGCCTTCCGGCACGCCGCCAAGCATGACCTAATATCGGTAGAGGCTTGTGAGCGGTGGTTCGGCTACCGGGACAACCGGAACGACACGGCCCACGACTACGGAGAAGGGTTCGCGGAGACGACGCTCAAACTGCTGCCGGACTTCATCGTGGATGCCCGGGAGCTGGCAAGAGTAATAGCGGAGGGAGCGGATGACTGACCGGCTGGACTTACCGCCCCGCTACCGGGGCCAGCTGGAGGCGCTGCTGCGCAAGCACGTGCCCGACGCGGCGGTGTGGGCTTACGGCAGCCGGGTCAAAGGTGAAAGCCATCCTGGCAGCGACCTGGACCTGGTACTGCGCAGCCCCACTTTGGAGCCGTTGGGCGAAGGGTATATTGACCTGCTTGAAGCGCTAGAGCAATCTAACCTCCCGATTCTCGTCCAGCTCCACGACTGGGCGAGACTGCCGGAGAGTTTCCACCGCGAGATAGAGCGGCAGTATGTGGCGCTGCAAGAGGGCACCAAAAAAGAAGCAAGAAATGACGGAGAAGTGGCGAGAAGTTGCCTTGGGAGAAATCGCCGAACTCAACGAGGTAACTTACTCTCCAAAAAAGAGAGGCCCTTTATCAATTATCTGGATACCGGGAATATTACGTAGAACCGTATATCAGAAATTCAGCGTCTAGTCTCTGGCACAGATAAGATACCAAGCCGCGCACGCAGGAAAGTTGAGGATGGCGACTTGGTGTATTCCACTCCGGCTTGCAGGCTCGACGCTGGGGTAATAGGATATGACCCTGAGTCAGCAGGAGTACGACGCCATTATTACCGACGACACCAAGCGTATCGTAGAAGACATTGTGTGGGAAGGCCGCCCCAACTCACCAATGCGAGGGTTTAGGACCGACGTCGATTCCGACGAAGGATACCCCATATTCGTGAAAGGCTGGTACAACCCCTCTTCCGGGAAATTGTCTTACGCCATCATCCATCGGAGCGTGGGCCGAATCTACGGCCTCGATTTGGGAGCAGACCATCAGAATCCTGATGGAGAATCTGTGGGAGAGAAGCACAAGAACTATTGGACGCCAAACAACCGGGATAAATGGGCCTACGTCCCACCGGATATTACCGAGACCTGGGATCGCCCTGTAGAAGTGTGGCGCCAATTCTGCGCTGAGGCAAATCTCCGGCATGCGGGTATAATCCAAGTTCCCCATATTCAAGGTGCAATGTTGTTATGAACGTGAACGAACTTTGCGCTTCTATTAACCGGTCGTTGCCTCCCCTGTTTGTGTGCTCGCCGGCTCCGCAAGAAGGAGTGCGGGTACGTACTCCGTTGCTGTACCCGGACGGAGGGGTTGTGGACGTATTCGTTCTGAAACGCGGCAGCGGTTACATTGTCACTGACTATGGGGATGCGCTGGGCTGGCTTGCGCTGCAATCAATAAGCCGGCGCCTTTCACCGAAACAGCGATTGCTGGCGCAAGATGTATGCCAAACCCTCCGTATAGAGCTATCCGGAGACCAATTGGTACTTCGCCAAGTAGTGAAGGACGCCTTGGGGGAAGCGGCGCTTCGCATCGCTCAAGCCGCCGTGCGAGTCTCTGACCTGTGGTTCACGTTGCGGAGCCAAGCGTTTCAGACGACCGGGGATGAAGTGGACGAGTGGCTGCGCGAAAAGCAAATCCCCTTCGAACGCCAGGTGACGAGACAAGGCCGGTCTAGCCAAAACTGGACCGTCGATTTTGAGACGCAGACCGATAACCGAACATCGCTGGTTTTCTTGCTTAGCACAGGTTCCCGTAGCGCCGCTCGTCGGATTTCAGAACACGTCCTGGCTGGATGTGTCGATCTCAGCCACCTAAAGGACAACCAACCCAATATAACCTTCGTTTCGTTGTTCGATGACTTATCTGATGTTTGGCAGGAACAGAATTTCAACTTGGTAAATGAATACTCCGAAATCGCTCGATGGTCTAGCCCCGACCAGTTCGAGCAAATCCTGAAGGCATTGTGACTGCCGCCACTATCACCTAGGCTGCGACGCCAACTTGAAAGGAGAGCTTGATGCACCAGCATGAGGCTATCATCTGTTGGATATTGGAGCTTGGATATTGGAGCAACGAAGCCGCCGTCGGCGGTGCCCAAGCCCCCGAACTTCCAGAATGCTCGGCCCACAGCGATACCTAACCTAATGAGGCGGCTCTGGAGCAGAGCAATCAAGCTGGGGCATTAGGCTCGATATGGCGCGGAAATTCAGCGACCCAACTCCGGAACCCAAGGACGAACTCCTGATGTTGCCATAGAAATCTAATAACCGCCTTTAACGAAGCCGCCGTCGAACTAGCCGACTTGGCTTGGCCCGGTAGCGTACGGGCCGGACATTTCCCTCGGCACGCCGAACGAGCCGACTACGACCTGCTCTCCGTGCCGCTGGCCGACGCTCTCCGCAGGCCGACCCACCCGGAAGGGCCGGCGCCGGAGACCCGCAACCGCGCCTTTCATCGAATGTTGGTAAACGGTATCGCCGTGGAATACCCTACTGGCGCGGGCGTCATCCGTGACGCGCCAGCTCCGGTCATTGACTTCGACAATCCCGCAACCAACGACTGGTTCATCAACAGCCTGCCCCGGGGGGCATCGAACTGAAGAACTTCGCCACCCGGAGGTTCTTGATTTCGGCCAAGGTGGTGGGCGGTAGTGGACTCGAACCACTGGCCTCTTGCGTGTCGAGCAAGTGCTCTAACCAACTGAGCTAACCGCCCGGAGAGTTTCAGTTTACCAATACCGCAACCCAACGTCAACTCAGGCTAAGGCATATGCCGGGCCATACCCTCAGTCATTGCCCCCGTTCAACCGCTACGGTACAATTGACCCCGATGCTGCTCACTATCGACATCGGCAATACGGTGGTTACGCTGGGCGTGTTTGACGGCGACCTTCTGGCGGCCACCTTTCGCCTCTCCACCAACTCCCGGCGGCGGGCTGACGAGTACGGCCTGCAACTAGTCAGCTTGCTAAACCTGCGAGGCGTTGACCCTTCCCAAATCACCGACGCCTGTATGTGCAGCGGCGTCCCGCCCTTGACTGCCGTCTTCGCCGAGCTTTGCCACACCTACTTCAACGTAGAACCCCTTACCGTTTCCGCCGGCATCCGCACCGGATTGCCCATCCTCTACGACAACCCTCGGGACGTGGGCGCCGACCGCATCGCTGACGCCGTAGCCGCCATCGAACTATACCCTCCTCCGCTGGTTGTGGTCGACCTGGGGACGGCCACCGTGTTTGATGTGGTAAACCGGGAAGGAGAATATCTGGGCGGCGCCATCGCTCCCGGCATCAGCCTGGGCGCCGACGCCCTCTTTTTTAACGCCTCCCAACTGCGGCGGGTCGAGTTGGTCGCCCCCAAGTCGGTGGTGGGCCGCAACACCGTCAACGCCCTCCAGTCCGGCTTGGTGTACGGCTATGCCGCCCTGGTTACCGGCATGGTCAACCGGATTAAGGACGAAATCGGACCGGACGCCCGGGTCATCGGCACCGGCGGCCTGGTTTCCGTTATCGCCGACGAAACTACGGTATTTGACGCTATCAACCAGGACTTGACCCTCCTCGGCCTGCGTCTGATTTACCGGATGAACCGGGATAAGCAATTGCGAACCAGGAATTACGAAGCGCGAACTTGAGGTTGATACGGCGATTTGCGCGACTGACCCAATCCGCCAAACCCGTCTGCCAAACCCGGATTCTGGACCGTAATTCCCGGTTTCCGATTCGTATTCGTAATTAAGGAGAAACCTTGACCGCAACCGCGCCACTAGCCAACAAGCGCATTGTCCTGGGGGTTACCGGCAGCATTGCCGCTTACAAGGCCGTTGACCTTGCCAGCAAACTGGCGCAAGCCGGCGCCTTGGTGGACGTAATTATGAGCTACGGCGCCACCCAATTCGTCACGCCCTTGTCCTTTCGCAGCATCACCCACCGGGAAGTGGTAACCGACACCTACGCCCCCGACTCCGAGTTCGCCAACGAGCATGTAGCCTTGGCCCGCCGCGCCGATATCATAGTTGTCGTCCCGGCTACGGTACACTGCATCGCCAAGCTAGCCTTGGGACTAGCCGACGACCCGCTGACCACCACCGTCATCGCCACCCAAGCCCCCCTGTTGGTGGCCCCGGCCATGGACGCCGCGATGTACGACCATCCGGCCACTCGGGATAACCTGGATAAGCTGCGCCAACGCGGGGTAACCATCGCCGGCCCTGCCCCGGGCCGGCTGGCCTCCGGTTTGCTGGGTATGGGCCGGCTGCTGGAGCCGGTGGAACTGCTGGGCCGCATCGCCGCCACGCTGGGACGGGACGGCGACTTGGCCGGGCGCACTATCGTCATCAGCGCCGGCGGCACCCAAGAGCCCCTTGACCCGGTGCGAGTCATTACCAACAACTCCTCCGGCAAGATGGGCTACGCCCTGGCCGAGGCGGCCCGGGACCGGGGCGCTCAAGTGGCGCTGGTAACCGCTCCCACCAGCCTGGCCGCCCCCCCCCTGGTGGAAGTAATCAAGGTGCAAACGGCGGAGCAAATGGCCCAAGCGGTCTTGCAAGAAGTCAAACGGGCCGACGCCCTGATAATGGCGGCGGCGGTGGCCGACTACCGTCCGGCAGTAGCGGTGGAGCGGAAAATCAAGAAAACCGACGCCGCTCTGACCATCGAATTGACCAAAACCACCGACATCCTCGAGGCTGCCCGGGGCGATTTCATCAAAGTAGGTTTCGCCGCCGAAAGCGAAAACCTGGTAGCCAATGCCTCCGACAAGGTACGCCGCAAGTCCCTGGACCTAATCGTAGCCAACGACATCACCGACGCCGCCAGCGGTTTCGGCGCCGACACCAACAAAGTGGTCCTTATTGACCGGAAACTGCAAATAGAACATCTCCCTTTACTTACCAAGTACGAGGTAAGCCACCGCATCCTGGACCGGATTCAGGTTATGCTCCCCAAGATGTGAAGCGACCGAGGCCAACAGCAAGTTTGTCAACTAAAAGCTGCCGGTGGTATAGTTGAAAGGAATCGATAGAAGCTGATGAAAGCGCTCGGACAAATAGCCGGAAAAATACTGGGTCGCTTACTACTTGGCGTATGTGGTTTCGGTGGGCGTCTATTCCTGGAGGTTCCGGGAAGAACTACGCTGGGATAATGTAGACTTACTGAGCGACATATTCAGTTCCTCAGCGGGCGCCGCCTTGGGCGCGGTATTTATTACGGAGGTATCGGTTACTATGGTACTGTTGATCCCGGCAGCAGTGAAAAAACTGAAGGAATCTGGCAAGGCTGAAGGCCGAGCTGAGGGCCGAGCTGAAGGCCGAGCTAATGGTCAGAAGGCAGAGAGGAAAAGGATTAGGGAAGTTATGGAGCGGTTTAACGTGGAATTGCCTCCAGAGGTTAAGGAGCAGTTGTTTGGATCGGATAGAGAGGAGAAGGATTAACCCTTCTTCTTGACTAGCCCGGTTGGGGCACAGGCTTCAGCGCAAGTATTGAGTACTGAATGATTGAGTAATGTATGTAAGCCTTGAACCAGGATAGGCGTAACTGGGCCGGTTGAATGGAATCCCAGTTGTTGTCGGGGCGGGGTTTTAATAACCCCGCCCCGACATGTCGAGTTCCGGAAAACGAGAAACCCCCGGTAGCTAGTCCTCCTTAACTGCCGGTATCACCTTGGCGCCGAGCAGTTCGACCGACCGCATCACATCCTCATGCGGCATATCGCCCTCGTTGCCGTAAATGAGCATATACCCCGGGTCCAGCGACTGCTTGATGTAGCGCAGCTTCTGAATGACCGTCTCCGGACTGCCTACGATGATGTTGTGGGCCTCCTGCAAATCCTCGTAGCTCATCCGCCGTCCGACGGTGCCGGTGCCGATGGTGGGACGCGACATCTTTATCCGCAACGCCTCCCGGGACTGGTAGCCCGGCGGGTCGTTAAACTCCACCGGCCCCCGCTGGCGATGGCTCTCAGTCCACAAAAAGGTGCGGCCCACCTCCTGCGCTCGCTCATCCGTATCGGCCACCAGACAGCGAATCAAATAGCCGAAATGCTCCGGCCCCGGCTCATAGCCCTCCTCCCGGGCCGTCTCAAAATAGATGTCCTTCAACTGCTTGGTCAAATCCAGCAGCGACCCCAGGTTCATATAGGGATACATCCGCTTGGCGGCCCAGATGACGCTCTCCGGGCTGCCAGTGCCGGGAAACCACACCGCCGGGTGGGGTTTCTGCATCGGCGACACCCAGGGGTTGACCATCCGGTGCGGAAAATAGCGGCCCTCCCAACGGAAAGGGCCGGGCGTAGTCCAGCACTTGACAATCAAGTCGTGAGCCTCCTCAAACCGATCCCGGTTTTCGGTGGGGCTGATGCCGGCGTGCAGCGTTTCCACCGCCGTCCCCCGCACAAAGCCGGAGATTATCCGCCCGCCGGAGATGCAGTCCAGCATAGCGATTTCCTCGGCCATCTTCACCGGATCGTTAAGCGCGATTACGTTGCCCAACATCGCAATTTTTACCCGCTTGGTTACCTTGGCGATGACCGCCGCATCCACGTTGACCGATGGCTTCATACACCAATAGGAGGAGTGATGCTCGTTGGACATAATACCGTCAAAGCCCACCTCATCGGCCAGCGCATATTGGTCGTGGTAATTGTTATACAATACGTGGGCCTTTTCCGGGTCGAAGTGGGTATTGGGGAAGTGCATCCGCCCCGACTCATAGGGGGCCAAGTCTTCATCGGTTACGTGGCCGTAGGGCTGCTCCGAAAACCAAAAAACTTCCGTCATCGCTCGCTCCTCCTTTCTAATAACCCGCGGCATCCATCAATTTCTTCCGTCATTCCCTTCTTGCCTTCTTGGGGATGACTTACGAGAAAGCCATCGGTCAAGACCGAAAATCCACTCCACCCCCGCTTCCCCATTGACCGTCTGGGTCCGGGTCAGTTGCCGCTGCCCCGAAGTATCAGCGTTACCAGCGCCCCCAGCTGAACGGCAATAATGCCGCCGCCGATTATCCAACCGGAGAGCAGCGCCCCGGTCAATCCGGTCGTTAACCGACTTAAAGCCCAAGCTCGTCTCGGCCCGCAACTGTTGCAACTTGACCTCCGACAAATTCAATGACCGCCTAACCGGTCAAGCCCCTGGGGTATTTACCGACCCGCCAAAAACCGGTTAACAGTCGCCACAAACTCGTCCGGCTTTTCCAGCGCCGGAGAATGGCCGCAATTTTCGATTATTTCCAGCCGGGCGTTGGGCAGAGCCGCCTGAAACAGCTCGCCGCACTCCACTGGAATAATCGCGTCCTGCCGGCCCCAGACCAACAGCGTCGGCGTATCCACCCGCCCTAGGTAGTAGGGCAGGCTGGGGTTATGCAAGTAGGGACGCCAGCACAACCGGGAAGCCATTTCCTGGTTGGAATGGGCCGCCAACTGCTCCTCCGGCGTCGGTTCCCGCTGGTACTGCTCTCCGTTGGGAACCTGGGATAAGTCATAGAACCGCTGCTGCATCCGGGTCTGGGCCGACACCATAAAAATCTCGGCAATCTCGCCCCTTTCCGGCTTGATGCCAGCGGCGCCCACCAGAACTAGCGCCTTCAGGTCGCGCCGGCACATCGCCGCCATCTCCGCCGCCACCCAACCTCCCATCGACGACCCCATCAAAACATACTGTTCCAACCCCAGCGCCTCCGCCATCGCCTGGTTAAAATGGCAAACGTCGGTGATAGTATAGACCCAATCGGGCCGTTCCGTGCCGTTAAAGCCCGGCTGCGAAGGCGCATACACCGTGTAGCTTCGGGCCAGCTCTTCGTGATAAGGCTGCCAGCCGGCGTTGCCCCCGGCCCCGTGTAAAAAGAGCAGGGGCGGGCCAGCGCCGCCGGAGAACAACTCTACCGGGTTGCCGGCTACTTCAAGCATGGATCGGTTGCCGTTTGAGGTAGTGGTCATTCGCTGACCCCCTTCTGTCTTTATCAATTTCGTCGGGCAGGTGGTGCAAGCGCGCCAATGCGATTGCACTGCGATTACATCGATCGGGGCATATTAGTATCGAATTACGCCCAAGTAGGCCGCTAGAAGTGGAGAAATCAAGGCGATTTTGTAACAAGCTACGTCGGATGTCAAGTTTGAGCGTCCTTCCATACAAAACTTGCCCTTGAAGTTTAGCGGCTCAGTAATTACTATTTGCGGGAAATTCTGGGCTATCCTTTGGACTTGCTGCGAACGGGAGAAAAGAAAATGCAAGGAGATGTGGCGAAATCTGCCGCAGAATGGGTCTTCGTTGCCAGAAGCCTAGGGCAGTTGCCCGACAGCCAAAGCCTGGCATTGCGTTGCCTGTCCCGAGCCGGAACGTCAGCTCAGGATGTGGCCGATTGGCTCGCGTTGGCGAGAGCGTGGGCGAAAGACTTTAACGACCTGGCGCTGGCCCGCCAGTGTATCGCCAAAGCCGAGGCCCTCGCCGAGGAATCCGAAGACGATTCCTGGGATGATTCCTGGACGCGGATTGCTGATATATGGGTGGAGATGGGTAACGATTCGCAAGCCATAGAAATCTTCAGAGAGCGCTTTGAGTTAGGGTGGTGGTGGTACTTTGAATACTTGCAATGGCACATGCACAGAGACTTGAATGACAGAACTTCCTGGATTGACTGGTTAGTGGAGTCAGCCCGGGAAGAGGTAACCAACTACTCCTATGCCCTTCGCTATTTGGTCGAAGCTGAAAAAGCTGCCGAGAGCGCCAGTGATTGGGTGCGGATTGCTGTAACCTGGCATCAAGTTTTCCAAAATTCAGATTGCGCTGTTTACTGCATGGACCAAGCCGAAGGGACAGATTACGATGGTTGGATGCTGCTGGCGAAAGTATGGAAGAGGCATTTTGGCAATTTAGACAACTATAATCGCTGTGTGCGAGAAGCTTGGGACTCTGGGGGTGATAATCTGTCGACAGGTATAGACTCGTTCATCGAAGATGCGGAATTAGACCTCAATACCCTGACTTCCCGAGCGGAAGGGGCCATTGTGGACCTGGGCGATCTGACTGACCTCAGCGTATCCCGTTTCGGGGCTTGGAGCGACGAATGCGTCTCGAAGCGGCGACCGGAAAGTTTCGCAAGATATTACTCTTTCACTGTATCCCGGAAGGACAGAGTCTCCATCTACTTAACCTCTAACCTAGGCGCTTATCTTTACCTGGTTGACGGCGCGGTTCCTTGCGGTGATACCTTGGCGGAAGACTCGAATGATATTGGGGGGCGTAACGGAGATACGCTGTGCCAGGCCGCCGCTGATGGCCTAGCCCCTGGAACTTACTCCATAGAAGCCGCTACTTACCATAAAGGCGAAGGCGGTGTCTTCAATCTGACAGTGTATCCATTCTGACAGTGTATCCATTCAGGCAACCCTAGATAGCTCAGCGCAAGGCCGCACGGAACCCCAAACCGGTTCGTCTGAAGCCGGTCAGGGCGGAGAAACAGTTCTCTCCGGGGGTAGTTTCTCGGCGACCATTGCGCAAGGTGCGCGCACATTTTCGGGAGTTCTCTCCGGGGGTAGTTTCTCGACGCCGCCCAGCGCGGCAGCGGCCAACTTCCCTTGACACCCCTAGGGCCCAATGCTAAAATCCTGGCTACAAATACTCCCCTTTTCTTATACGATTTTATGCGGCCCAAGCGGTTCAAAGACGCTCCGAACCCCTAGGTAGTCGGAACCCTTGGTAGGAGGTTGGTTGATGACCCCGGAGATCAAGAAAGGACTCAAGGACGTTTACCTGGATACCACCAGCTCCAGCTTCATTGACGGCGAAGTGGGCAAACTCCTCTATCGCGGCTATAACATTCACGACCTGGCCGAACGTTCCACCTTTGAAGAAGTAATCTACCTGTTACTCTATGGCCGCCTTCCCGCCCAACCGGAACTGGACGAATTCGACAGCCTTCTACGCACTAACCGCCGCATCCCTGACGAGGTTATCCAGGTCCTCGACTTGGTCAAGAACAGCCACCCGATGGACGCGCTGCGCACCGGTATCTCCGCCCTCTCCGCCTTTGACCCGGAGGTCAACGACAACTCTGTCGAGGCCACCTTGCGCAAAGGCATCCGCATGACCGCCATGGGGCCGACCATCGTCGCCGCCCATCACCGACTGCGCCAAGGACTGGAGCCGGTAGCCCCCCACCCCGACCTGACCCACGCCGGCAATTTCCTCTATATGCTGTTCGACGAACTGCCCGACGCGGAAACTACCAAGCTCCTGGACGTGGACTTCATCCTTCACGCCGAGCACGGGGCCAATGCTTCAGCCTTCGGTGCCCGGGTTACCGCCTCCACCATCTCCGACCTCCACTCCGCCGTAGTCACCGGCGTCGGCACTCTCAAAGGCCCGGCCCACGGCGGCGCCGCCGAAGAAGTCATGAAAATGGCCCTCGAAATCGGCCAGCCGGAGAACGCCGAAGAGTATTGCCGCAACATCTTGGACAACGGCGGCCGCATTATGGGCTTCGGCCACCGGGTTTACCGCGCCGAAGACCCCCGAGCCCGCCACCTGCGCGACCGCTCCCGCGCCTTGAGCGAAAAGGTAGGTCAACCCCACTGGTTCCAGATACTCACCTACGTCGAAGAAGAGGCTATGGTGCCTTACCGCTCCCGGGGCATCTTCGTCAACGTGGACTTCTTCGCCGGCTCCATCTACTACCTGCTCGGCATCCCCGACGACCTGTTCATCTCCATCTTTGCCCTGGGCCGCATCCCCGGCTGGACCCTCCAGTGCGTCGAGCAGTTCCAGGACAACATACTAATCCGCCCCCTGCTGGAATACACCGGCGAAATGGACCTGGAGTACGTGCCGATAGAGCAACGGGGGTAACCGCGACAAGCGGTTGGCCCGGCATCTCGGAAATAATTTATATCGACAATGAATCCTCCCAACAATGAGTTGCCCGCTGGGTCAAGAGGTTCCTTTAGAGAGAGCGCCTTAAAATCAATAGTTGAAAAATACTGGGTCGCCTATTACATTGTATATGTAGGCTCCGTAGTTTTCCTCTTGTGGCGACACTGGGAAGCTCTGCGCTGGGACAATGAATCCTACATACTATTATTGGCCGCCATCTTCGGTATGTCGGCTGGTATAGCCTCGGTAACGGCAATTATTGTGGAGGTAACCGGCAAAATGGTATTGCTAATCCCCGACGCGATAAGAAAGATAAAGCAAGAAGGACGCCAAGAAGGACGCCAAGAAGGGCAGCAAGAGGCGCACCGGCAATGGCTGACCTGGAATGAACGCCGCTTGACCGCAGAACGCGACGGGCATCCCTTCACCGAACCGCCACCGATTGCCCTGCCAAGTAAGAGCGGCAAGTGATTTTCAGCCGGCCGAAGAGGTCAAACAATTCAACGAGGCAGACCCGCAAGCCCCGCCTCCGCTCTCAAACAGCTCGCTCTTCATCCATACAAGACAACCTCCGAAGCGCGTCTTAAGAAACCCGGAGAAGCCCAGATTGGCGAACAAATCTTACTAGATGGAAGGTCTATTTTGAATCACCGCAAGTATTTCCCGATGACTGCATTTATCCTAACCCTGGCCTTGGCGGCGTTGATTGCCTGTACCTCCGAAAACAACGCCGCCCCTTCTGCCGGCCCGACGCCGGATATCGAGGCTACGGTCGAAGCTAGAGTTCAAGCAACCCTGGCCGCCGAGCCAACTGCGTCCTCGCCGGAAGCAAGGACTTCGGCCCGCCGGCTCGAGCTGGTGAAAGAGCGGGGCTCTCTCATCTGCGCCAGCAATAATAGCCTGGCCGGCTTCGGGTATATTGACGACGCCGGCAACACCCGGGGCTTTGATATTGACCTGTGCCGCGCCGTAGCCGCCGCCGTCCTCGGCGACCCGGACGCCGTGGAGTTTCGGCCTACCACGGCCTCCGAGCGGGGACCGACGCTGCAATCCGGCGAAGTGGATATTATGTCCCGCAATACCACTTGGACCTCTTCCCGGGATGTCCAGTGGGGGAACTTTGCCCAGATTATGTTCTACGACGGTCAGGGGTTTATGGTACCCACCGCCCTGGGTATTTCTTCAATGCTGGAGCTGAAAGACGCCAAGATCTGCGTGCTGCAAGGCACTACCACCGAGCTGAATCTGCAAGACTTCAGTGATCAGAACAGCATGAACTTCGAAATAATCGCCTTCCCGGACAATATTTCCACCAACAGCGCTTACCTGAGCGAGCAGTGCGATGCCCTTACTACCGACCGCTCCGGACTGGTCAGCACCCGGGCTACCTTCGTCAACCCAAACGAACATACTATCCTGCCCGGCACCATCTCGGAAGAGCCGCTAGGTCCGGTGGTCCCCAGCGGCGATGACCAGTGGCACGACCTGGTCAAGATGGTAATGGCTATCCTGATCTACGCCGAGGCCTTTGGCGTCACTTCCGACAACGTACCTACCGCCGTGACCGGCGATTCGTCGACTGACCGGCTGTTTGGATTGGAGGGCGTCTTCGCACAGGAGGAGCTGGGCCTCAGCAAAACCGTGGCCCAAGACATCATCCGCTCCGTCGGCAACTACGGCGAGATTTACGACCGGCATCTGACCCCGCTGGGTATTGCCCGGGAAGGCAGCCGTAACGCTCTGTGGAGCTCCGCCCCCTGCGCCGATTGTCCCAAGGGCGGCCAAATTTACGCTGCGCCCCTGCGCTAACCCACCCGCGCCCCGGCCCGCTAACGCTGATAAGCGGGGGCCGGACAACCTTATCTGAACCACTATTTCGGCGCAAGGGGGAAGTTGCAGCCGTTATACGGGTTGAAGGTTGTCCGGCCCCGTAAGTCGCTGATACGTGAGTAATGAACTAAACCCCGGCGGTTTACGCAGCGTTCTCCCGGAGAAGGCCAAAATCCAAAGGGCCAGGATATTCTGGACCCCCATTTTCACGGGAATAACGGCTAGGCGGAGTCAAGACATTCGTTCCCGTATCGGCAAAACGCCCCTGCTCCGGATAAACCGGACCATAGGACGATAACCGGTTAACTAAAAGCAGCCCCCGCCATAACGTACAATAATCCCTATGATCCCTGAATCGCCTCCCGAAGCCGAAATACGTCGCCGCATCCGGGCCGCCGGCCCCCTAACTTGGGCCGAGTTTATGGAACTGGCCCTCTACTGGCCCGATGGCGGTTACTATAGCCGCCAGCCGGGGGACGCCGAACCCTATGGAGCATCGGGAGATTACTACACCTCCCCCTTGGCCCATCCTGCCTTTGGCGCGCTGCTGGCGGTGCAGCTGCGCCAACTCTGGCAGCTGATGGACGCCCCCGACCCCTTTTACGTGGTTGAGCTGGGCGCCGGCAATGGACTGCTCTGCCGAGACATCCTGGCCGCCGCCGCCGCTATGCCCGATAACTTGCCCCTTAATATGCCCGACGGGTTTGCCCGCTGCCTGCGCTACCTGTGCCTCGACCGCCGGAGCGCCAGCCCCGGCTACGAACCCGCGCTGCCCAGCGTTAACCGCATTGCAACTTCGGATATACCTTTGCGCAACCTGCGCGGCTGTATCATCTCCAACGAACTACTCGACGCCTTTCCCGTCCACCAGGTGAAACAAGAAAACGGTGAACTCCGCGAGGTTTACATCACCCTCCAGCCTCCCCTTAGCGACCCTTCAGCTCCCTTCGCGACTAAAATCGCCGAACTCAGCGCCCCGGCCCTGGCCGATTGGTTGGCAGAGTTAGGCGTAGTTTTGGCCGAGGGGCAAACTGCCGAAATCAACCTGGGCCTGGATGCCTGGGCCGCAGCAGTGGCCGACTCGCTGGCGGCCGGCTTTGTCCTGACCCTAGACTATGGCCGGCCGGCGGCAGAACTTTATTCCGCGGAACTCCGCCCCCGCGGTACGCTGACCACCTATTACCGCCACGTCCAGACCGACTCCCCCCTGCGCAACATTGGCCGGCAAGACATCACCGCCCAAGTGGACTTTACCTCGGTCGTCAACGCCGGCCGTCGCGCCGGGCTGGTTCGCTTGGGGAATACCACCCAGCGTCAGTTCCTCCGCAACCTGGGGCTGGACCGTTTCCGTCGCCGCCTGGCCGCCACGCCCTTGCCTCCCGGTCCGGCCCAAGCCAACCACGCCGGCCTTTCCGCCTTGGCCCGTCCCGGTGGGCTGGGCGATTTCCAGGTTTTGGCCCAAGGTAAAAATGTAGGACGGCCCAAGCTGTGGGGCTTGGAGCCGTCGCCAAGCGTCGGGGAGCTGGCCGATGCTATGCCCCTACCCTTGCTAACCCGCCGACACCTGTCCCTGCCCAACGCTTGGCCGGCGGCGGAGCAGGAGTTTGAGCTTGATCTACAGCAGCTTTGGCCGGGCCAGGAAAGGCAACCCTGACCAGCTTGTCTCCGCGGGCTAAACCCGTCGAGGCAACCCTTAGGGTTGCCTCGATTATCACCGCCGGGACCTTCCGCCCCCTCCACCCCGCTCCTGGGCGATAAGGCTATGGCGGACGGGACTACTCCCCCGTCGCCAAACCGATCCGCTCCGCAACCGGCTTCATACCTTCCACAATGAAACTGATATGCTCGTCCAGCTCCACCCCAGCTCGGCGGCTCCTTTGCGGATACCCTCCCGATTCACATCCTTGGCGAAGTTCGTATCGCGCAGCTTGCGGTGCACCGACCGGGGCGTTAGGTCATCCAGGCTTTTGCCGGGGCGCGCCAAAGCCGCCGCCCGAATAAAGCCGGACAACTCATCCACCGCCCGGTTTAATTTACCCGGGCCAGCCGGATAATTCCGCTTCCCGGATTTGCGGCTATCCGGCTATCCGTTCATACCCGCAGTTCGCAATTCCCTGCCGCCGTCCCGTCCCTATTGGGTGTTCGAGTTCTTAAAGCGCCGGGTTACTCACCGTGCCAATCACCCGCGGCTGGCACCGCACCGCAGTGGTCAAGAAACCGCTGTGGGCGACCATCCGGTGCGCCGGCCGGACACTCCGTTCCGTAACGTGCCAAGGCCGCAGCAGAGTTTCGATAGTCTCAATTAGCTGAAACCGCCCGTCCGCTTGCAGTTGGCCCGCCAGTTGGTGCACCTGCAATATCGTCGGCAGAAAACTAATCATCATTCCGCCCATAACCAGCGCCTCGGCGATACCGGCCACCGCCTGCCAAGGTTCCGGCACATCCAGGACTACCCGATCGACTTGCCGCTCGGCAATGCCCTGGTAAACGTCGCCAATGGTTACCGTCAGGTTGGAAGGGTTGGGTATGACCCGGCGGATGTTCTGCCAGGCCCGGGGAACCACCGACTCGTTAATCTCATAGGTTACGACCCGCCCGGCATCGCCCACCGCCCGCAGCAGGGCGGCGGTCAAAGCCCCGGAACCCAGACCCGCCTCGATGACGGTAGCCCCGGGAAAAATGTCGGCGAAAGAGATGATGTTGCCCAAATCTTTGGGATAGATAATCTGGGGGCCGCGGGGCATCTCCCGCACAAAGTCCCCCAGAGTCGGACGCACCGCCAGCAGGATATGACCCCGGTCGGTACGGCGCCAGCTTCCTACCGTCTGCCCAATCAAGTCGTCATAAGCCAGCCGCCCCAGGTGACTGTGAAACACCTGCCCCTCGGCCAGGGTGTTCAAATAACGGCGGTTCTTCCGGTCCAGCAGCAGGACCAAATCGCCATCCTGAAAATAGTTCCGGTCCCGGTCTTGATCCCGATCTTGGCCTTGGTCAGTGTCCACGCAACTCTCCGGCCCGCCCCTTGCGGGGATTACTCCAGTTGTCTCGTTATCTCAATTATTCCAATTGTCCCGATTATTATGGTAACGGGTAAAGGAGACATTGTCATCCGGCGCAGACCAGGACGACCGGGGAAGGTATGCCGCAAAACAAGAGGAAAGGCCGAGATTGGCGTTAGGGATGCCCTTAGGCGTTGCCGCCGGCCCCCAAGCTGAATAGGACTTGAGACAACTCGGTTTCGTCGAATATCAAGCGGAAGACGCCTTTGGCCGGGCCGTCTCGGATGGTCATAACGCCGGAACTGCCGGCATTGAAAGCGGCCTCCAGTTTCTCGAGCGCTTTCCGTTTATACTCGGTATCGGGATTGCCGCCAAGATGCTTCCCTTTGGCGTCGAAAACCAGGAGCTGCGGCTTGCCGTAACCGCCGTAACCTTCGATAGTCATAGCGACAAAGTCGGGCCAGATTCGATATCTGTTCCAACCCCTCAAGTAGTAGTCCCCCTGCTGGCGGGCCGCCACCCGGTGCCACCACTGCAGCGCTTTCCGTTCATCCAGATAACGGGCGAAATCCCGCTCCAGGTCGCTGTCAAAATTACGCTCTAAAACCGGCTGAAACAAGCTCAACTGCAACGGCTTGCCATAATTTTCCAGGCTGCGTTCATTAACGCTGACCGTAATTTCATAGCTTTCCTCCAGCTTGAAATTATCCCCGCCGGATTCCAGGTCGAAGCTGATTTCCCTACGGTTCAGCTTATCGCAAAAAACCTGCTCGGCCAAACTTTCCACCGCGGCGGCTACCTGCTCCCGCAACGCCGACGCCAGGAAATTGCGCTGGTCAAAGATGGAATCGCTGCTCTCTCCGGCGGCTTCCAGATTCTGAATCAGCTCCTGCGCGATGCGGGCCGCCTGCCACGGGTTCGGTATCAGGTCGGTCAGCCGGCGCGTGAACCAGAGAATGCGGACCGTCTTGTCGATATCCAGTTCCTGGCCGGGGTGATAAACGGGGGCGGCATCCCCCACGTCCACCGTCACTTGCTGCCGCCGGGCTGGGCTGGGCAAGGCCATCTGCAAGTCGTCGGGGTGGATCCCTTCCCAGGGTATTTCCGGCAGGATATGACGCTGATAGTCCAGCTCTTGCCACCCTTCGCCCTCCCGGTGATTCACCCGAGGCAAAAAGATGTTCTGTCCCCGGAACCGCTGCCGACGCTCCAGCCTGATCCGCTTCAGCGCCGTCGTACTGGCGATAATCTGGTCGCCCAGACCGGTCAACCCTTCCTGCTCCAGCCCGTTTTTGACCTGACTCACCGACACGCCCACCTCGGTGTTATAGCAGTAAACATAGCACTGATCCAGCAGTTCTCTTCCGGTGCGGCGGGCATACGGTTGGCGCATCACCCGCCCCACCAGTTGCGTGATAGCCCGTTGGGCCGAGGTGTTGTCCAGCATCACCAGCAAGTAGGCGAAGGGGCAGTCCCAGCCCTCCATCAAGGCCGACTTGGTGATTATCCAGCGCACCTCCGAATAAGGAGAAAGCAAGTCCTCTCGGCCCAGTTCGTCATTTTCCGCCGACTTGACCCGCACCGCATTGGCTGGCGCGCCCAAGTTCAGCGTCAAGTGCTCGCGCACATCCTCGGCGTGAACCCGCTCCCCGTCCCGCTGGTCTCGGCCGGTGCGCTCCACCCGCACCACGGCGATCGGGCGAATATAGCGTCCTTCCGCCGTCTCCCGGAAATGTTGCGCTTCGGCGTCAATCCGCTCCAGTTCCGCATACGCCTCTCCCAGGGTGTGCCGCCATTCGCCGCCGATGAAAGATGTTACCTGCACCGGCAGCTTAATCATCTCCTCCTCCTTCAGTTCGACGCCGGAGATGTCCACCAGCAGGTTGCTGACGCTGCTGTTGGGCGTGGCCGACAGCTCGATGGCCAAGCTCGGGTTGAGACGGTTGACCGACCGGACAAAGTCGCGGGCGGCGTCCGGTTTGCCATAGGCCTTATGCGCTTCGTCTAGCACGACCACCGGGCGCAGCATCTTGAACAGATTAAACAGGCTGTGCTTAACCGGGCCGTTATCCGCGGCGCGCTCCAGGTCGGGAAACTGCTCCAGCAGCCGGCCGTCGGCCAGCAGGTCGTCGCCGTCGGGGAACAGCGTCGGGTAGCGGCCGCTATCCCGGAACATTCGCAGAAAGTCGCGGCCCTTTTGCCGGTTGGCCGCCGGCAGCATCAGCAGCATCACGCACAGATAGTTGTTGACATCGCCGGCGGTGAACTGGTCGTCCTTTTCCAGCAACTTGACCCGCCCGCCGCTGGCCCGCTCCAGCATTTGACGGTAGGGATGCTCCCGATTCCAAAGCGCCGCTTTAGTTTGCTGGTAAATGGCGCGAGTAGGCGTAATCCACAGCGTCAAGCCAGCCTGCCGGTTCATCCGTTCCAGGGCCGCCGCCGCCAGCAGCGTCTTCCCGCCGCCGGTAGGTATCTTGAAACAGACGTGGGGAATGGGGCGGCCCGCGTCATCGGTGCGGTCAACGTATAGCCGGTCGGGATGAGCCACGCCGTCGGCTTCGGCCAGTTTCTGCCATGCCTTGCTCGGGTAGTTACGAATTTCCGCCGGGACCTCCACCCCGGCGTCTTGCAGCGTCGCAATGGTTTTTTGCGCTTGGCCCTGCTCGCGCTTCAGCTCCTGCAGCCAGCGGGTAAAGGCGTCCAGCGCCTTGCTTTGATACTCTTTCAGCTCCAACGCCGTTCCTCCGTTACCCGTCGCCGCGGTAGATTTCGTAGGGCAGCTGACAGAAGGTTATACCCAGCCGCGAAAGCTCCCGCTGGCCCATATACTTTCCGGCGGCGAACACCACCGCCTTCTTGCCGTTGGCTTGGGCCGACTGATTGATGCGCCGGGCCAGCTTCTCGTTCAGCACGGCCCCGTTGCTCCGCAGAAAGGCAAGGTCTGGCTCATAAATCAGATGGTAGTGGTTCTTTTCGTCGGCATAAAACAGACCGTCAGCGTTCTGCCGCTCCAGGGGGGCGCCGCTGGAAACCCCGGCGCCGGTATGCAGCAGATAGGCCGCCAGCATCGGGAAGGAGGGCAGCGACTCCCCTGTCAGAATAGCCTCCAGGTCCACCGGCTCCCCCAGCGTGTAGTAGGTGAAGGAGCCTCCCAACCCCTCCCGCAGCGCCGGGTCTTTAGCCGAAGGCACGCCCTGGATCACCCGGCGCACCCGCTCGGCGGTGATGCGGTCAGCGTAATCCTCGCACTCCACCAAAATAAACCGGCGGTTGCCCCCGTCCGCCCGGTTCAGCGCCAACACGGCGTGGGCCGTAGTGCCGCTGCCGGCGAAGGAATCGAGGATGATGTCGTCGGGGCCGGTGGCAATGCGCAGAATGCGGTCTATAAGAGTAGGTGGTTTGGGGTTTTCGAAAGGTCTATCACTGTCCAAGAATATTTCTTTGATATTGTTATATGCACTAGCGGTATCTCCAGTATCATCGCATGTCCATACAGTAAGTGGGACTATGCCTTGTTTCACCTTACTCAAATATCTTTTGAGTGTGGGTCTGCCTTCGCCGCTTTTCCCGAAATAGATGCGATTTTCCGTGATCCATTTGAGCGTTGTCTGCTGATTAGCTCTCCAGCAACCTCCATGTGGTGGATAGTGAACTTGTCCAGTTTTGGGGTTGGTAATGGGATAATCATAATCGGTAGAATAAGTTTTAACGCTTAAATTATCCGGCGCCCAAGGGCCACGTCCATCGTCGTCGTCGTATTTATACCTAGCGTCCTGTCTCTCAGTACGAGGCATGAGATTGCGTTTCCATGTAACGTCGCCAGCAACATTTTTCGCATAGCACAGAACAAAGTCGTGATTGTCTGAAAAGTATTTGGCATCATTTTGAGGGTTAGATTTCTTCTGCCAAACAATATTAGTTACAAAATTCTCCGCCCCGAAAATCTCGTCCAGCAGCATCCGCAGGTGGTGCTGCTCGTTGTCGTCAATGGAGACGAAGATTACGCCGTCGTCGGATAGCAGTTCCTTGAGCAGGTGCAGGCGGGGCCACATCATACAGAGCCACTTGTCGTGGCGTTCCAGGTCCTCTTTATCGACCGGGCCGTTCTGGGCCAGCCATTCCCGCATCAGCGGGCTATTGACGTTGTCGTTATAGGCCCAGCCCTCGTTGCCGGTGTTATAGGGCGGGTCAATATAGATGCACTTAATGCGGCCGGCGTAGCGGGGCAGCAGCGCTTTCAGGGCGTGGAGGTTGTCGCCGTGGATAATAAGGTTCCCGTCGGCGGGAATGTTAGGCGAACTTACGTTCTGGTGTGTGTGTGTGTGTGTGTGTGTGTCGACAAATGTTCTAATTTTGATTTGCCCAAGTCCGGAATCAGTGGCCGATAGGGGACGGTGAGGTGGTGGGCGTAGATGTGCTGCTTGCCCTTAAAGTCCAAGGTGGGCATATACCTTCCCTCGTCAGTCGGATGCGCTTCTGTCGGATGGCAATATCCGCGGTATCGCCGGGCGGGCCCAGCCCGTCGCAAGTTTCCGGTCAAATTTCGGGTGGATAAAGTCAACCGAGCCGCTGAATCTGAATAATTAAAGAGGCGAACTGGAGCGGGCGATGGGATTCGAACCCACGACTTTTTGCTTGGGAAGCAAACACTCTACCACTGAGTTACGCCCGCCCGCTGCGCCCCAATTATACCAGAGGTCAAGGGTGGTTGTCAGGTATTGACAAGGGTTAATGCCTGAGTGTATATTATCTGGTAGCCGATAGGGCCCTTACCGGTAGGTCCGTTGGACTTTTGTTCAGTCGGCTCTCTTTATGCACATAGCTTACTTGGACGAATCAGGAACTCATAAGGAGGCTCGCTATTTTGTGGTAGCGAGCCTTGTTGCTTTTGAGCGTAACACCCATCATCTAGCTCGTGAAATGGACCAGATACAAGCCAAATACTTTCGAGATTGGCCTGAACCGGTCTTTTTTCACGCTTCGTCCTTACGCTCTCCCGAAGATAGAGTGCCCGAACCCTTCAATAAGCTTTCTGCAAAAGAACGAGCCGGTATTTTCTCCGACGTGTACCAAGTGATTGCCAATTCCCACGCTCGTATAATTGCTGTAGCTATGGAAAAGGCATTTATGACTTCAGACCCGTACGAGCGAGGTTTTGAAGAAATAGTTAGCCGATTTGATATGCTCCTCAGTCGTATCCATAGAGACCACGGCGAAGATCAGCGCGGCCTCATTATAACCGCCGAATCGAGCTACAAGAATAACTTGGAATCATTGGCGAGGAAAATATCGACTGAAGGACATCGATGGGGAAACGTACACAACCTGGCTGATATACCGTACTTCGCGCCGGCCAAGAACACCAGACTATTGCAACTGGCCGACTTTGTATCCAATGCGGTTTTCGCTCATTATGAAACCGGCCACTCCCGTTATTTCAACCAGATTGCGCCCCGATTTGACCAGGAAGGCAATCGGATTCACGGGTTGGTACATATGACCCGCAACCGGGACGACTGCTTTTGCCCGGCCTGCGTTCAACACCGTTCTTAGCCGCGTCAGGGTTTTAACCGGTTAGCCGGCCGGTTACCCTTCCGCTGCCCTCGACCAAGTATCCCCCAAGGCGCCTCCTGCAGGTTGCGTTTGCTTGGGAAGCAAACACTCTACCACTGAGTTACGCCCGCCCGCTGCGCCCCGATTATACCAGAGGTTAAGGGGGTTGTCAGGAGGGTCTGACCCGACCGATTCTTGCCGGGTTTCCGGATAGCCCCCCTCTAAAGCAAGCCGAATATAGCCCCCATGTCCAGGGCCTTTCGCTCATCCCGCCGCCGCTTTCGCCCAAGTGTCCCCCCACGGCACATCCGGCAGGTTGCGTTGGCGGCGCAGTTCGTTGATGGTTACCACGCCCCGGTCCAGCAACTGCATCTCCCGGCTTACCCGGCTGTTCTCATCCTCCCGCATCGCCTCAACCGCGCTCAAGTCAAAGGCCAACTCCAAGTCCGGGTAGCCCAGCCGGGGCAGCAACATCCGGTTAAGCTGCTCCTCCAAAAACCGAACCTCCGGCACGATAGTATTGCGCCAGAAGAGGCGCTCGGCGGCGTTAATGTTGGCAAAAGTGGCCCGTTCCAGGTCCGCCAGCAGCGGTTTGGGTACCCCGTAGGCGCGGCTCACCTCCTCGAGACTCCAGCGCAACCCCCGAATAAAATCCATATCCCGGTGACTCAACCCCAACGTCCGGATGTCCCGCACAAAGTTGGCGATGGCCGGCCGTCGGGCATTCTGCGGCCCTCGGTAGCGCGCCTCCCAACGGCGGTAAAAATCCTCAATCTCAGCGTCGGTCATCTGGGCGTCAGTCAGCAGCACAAAGTCCGGTTGAGCCGAATTACGCAGAAAATTGCGGTTGAACCGCAGCCCGTCGCCGCCCATATCCACCGACAGCCGGGCCGAAGCCAGCGGGGATAAGCCGGCATACTCCTCCAGCGGGTTGAAATAGCGTAGCCACAGGACCTCGTCCGCGGTATAGGCCACCGGCCCGCCGTTCCGTCCCCGATAGACAAACCCTCGAATGTGCCGCTTCCCGTCGGGCAAAATGGTTACCCGATCCGGGCGCAGCGGCCAGATCTCCCGCCGGCCCTCCTCATCTCGCTCCAAGGCCCAAAAAGCCTGACCCCACAGGTTCAAATAAATCTCCGTGGCCCGCCACAAGTCGCCGCGGGTGTGCCAGGCATTGACTCGGTTAAGCAATTGCTGCGCCGGATGGGAAGACGCCACCGGCAGCCGGGTTCCCTCCGGGTGGCGACGATAGACCGTTACCGGCAAACGGCTTACCGCATCGGCCCGCAGCTTGACCGCCGCATAGACCGAAACCGACGTGGCGTAATAAGCGCCGTATTCCGGCGGGGCCCAGCCGCCGCCGCTTCCGATGACCTCTCGCATTGGCTCCAGGTCGGCGGCCGCCGCCCGGCTGCTGCGCCGGACGAAGTTCAACTCCGCCGGTTTAGGGGACGCTGCGCCGAATCGCGCCAGCTCAATTAATCGCTTGACGTTCATTTTAATTAACTAACTCCTCTGTTATTAACCGCTTGAGCGCCGCCGGTTAGACGCCGCGGCAGGGAATAAACCCGGCGGCGTCCAGTAGGGCGGATATCTAGGTCCATACCCGCGCCCGGCTTACCGGGGCGATGAAGGCCAGCATCAGCGCGTCCGCCTTGTCTGGCGACGCAATCCCTCGCCGGCGCATAGCCTCCTTGCTCTCCAACAGAATCCGGCCCTGGCTGTCATAGCTATAGCTCAAGGCCGCCAGTTCGCCCATCAGTTGCTGGTCCGGCGGGATGCTGATTTCCCCGGCGGCGAAGAGTTCCCGCAGCCGCCAATAACCTTCGGCCCGCAGGTTGGCGAAAACCTCCTTCTGCCGGGCGGCGTGGGCCACGTTGACGCCCCGCACGCCATAACCCTGTTCGCGCAGCCGGTCCACCACCCCAGCGCCCACGCCCACCTCGTCAATACAGGTTTGGATCGGCTGAAACTCCCGAATGGCGGCGGCCACCCAGCCGGCCAACTCCATCGTATCCATACCGCTAAAAATGCGAATCTCCTCAACCCGGTTCCCGCAGCGACGCAGAATCACGCTGTGGTCGGAGCCGAAACGAGCTACGTCCACCGCCAGCGTCACCTCCCCCGAGGCCCGGCCGGCGGCGTCCGAGTTCGTACCCGAGCCCGTACCCGAGCCCGCGTCTGTTGCCGCCTGGGCCCCTTCCCTAGCGCTCCGGCCGGCGCGTTCCAGTCCCTCGACCACGCAGGGGTTATGGGCCCCTTCCCTAGCGCTCCGGCCGGCGCCGTGCCGGCCAGCGGCGGCCTCCACGTCAGACAGTCGGATTAGCGTGTCCTCGGCCTGGTCGGGGAACTCGCCCAGCACCCGCGCCCGGTACAGCGGGTTATCCGCGCCCCAGATTTGCCGCCGCTCCTCCACCCAACGCGCCGTGGTCAGCCCGGGGATAACTACGCGGCCCGACTGCACGTTGGGACTGTCTAGCGCCGAAATGGTAATGCAGTGATAGATGTTACGTTCCTGATAAAAGGCTCGTGTCTCAGTTTGAAATTGCGCTCTTGTGGAGGCGTAAGGTCTGCCAATCGGGATTGCAGGGTTGACAAAAAAATCTTGGTTGTAATAGCATTTGTCACGCCATATATTATTGTGGCGTGACAAATGTGGAGGATGGGCGCGATGCCAATCGGACCGAACGGCCAGAAAAGGCCAGCCGATGTAATAGGCTGTGCTGTCATGGTAGCCAAGATAGCGACTGGCGAAATTGAAGATGAACTGGAACCAGAGCAGCCCCATTTGCAGGCACGGCAAATGGCCGGCAAGAAGGGCGGCAAGGCGCGGGCGGAAGCCCTGTCGCCGGAACGCCGGTCGGAGATTGCGGCGCAGGCAGCCAGCGCCCGCTGGGGCAAGACCGATCAGACGGAGAAGCCGTAATGCGCCAAGCCCCCCCCCCCCCAACTTTTCCCAGAGGAGAACTCTGACGCCGCCAAGTACCTGGCGGGTAACGCGCTGGTCTGCGCTGACAACATTGATGTGTTGCGTGTTCTGCCGGACGAATGCGTTGATCTGATTTACCTGGACCCGCCGTTCAATTCCAACCACAATTATGTGGCTGTCTTCGGCGATAAGGGAAGGGTTGATGCTCAGCTCCGAGACATCTTCCGCTGGGCGGTAGAAACGGAGAACGCCTATCGCCAGCTTCAGCGTGGCCCGTTGCTGAACGCCATTGATGGCATCCGGCTGATAACCGGCGAGCAGTCCAAAATGGCGGCTTACGCGGTGTTTATGGGCCGCCGTCTGGCACAGATGCACCGGGTATTGAAGCCGACGGGTAGTATCTATTTGCACTGCGACCATCACGCTATGGTTTTTCTGCGAATACTGCTCAATGCTGTGTTCGTGGGAGAGCAACTCAACAACCCTTATTTCAGGAACGAAATTGTGTGGTGCTATACCGGGCCGGGTTCGCCCTATCTTCGCCATTTCAACCGTAAGCACGATACTGTTTTCTGGTACACAAAGGGTAAGAAGTGGAAGTTCAATAAGGATGATATACGCATTCCGCATAAAGCTCTGAACACCAATAGGTCTGGAGCGATGATTGCGGATGCTATGACTGAAGATTTGCGTGACGAATATCTGGCAAAAGGCAAACTTCCCGAAGATTACTGGCTGGAGGACAGGGATGGAATGACGCCGGTAGGCCGTAAGCCTTCTGAAAACATAGGATATTCCACGCAAAAGCCGATAGCATTGCTGGAACGCATCATTAAAGCGTCATCAGACCCCGACGACTTGGTAATGGACCCGTTCTGTGGGTGCGGCACGGCGGCGGACGCGGCCGCCAAGCTGGGGCGCAAATATATGGGCATTGACATAAGCGGCATTGCGGTGCGGGTCATGGAACAGCGGTTGACTTCCCGGGGCGGCGACGTTGCGCCTGTAGTTTATGGGTTAGGTTGGAGTGATTACGAGTGGGAGCAGTTTGAGAAGCGGGCCTTGCAAAGCCGTGATGATACGGAAGACGGCATACCGGGCTGGGCCTGGGCCGAGGACAAGGTGGCGGGCTTGCTCAACGCCGTGCCTAATGACCGGAAAACGGGCGATGGCGGCGTGGATGCCCGCTTTTATGGGGCGGCCAAAGAAGTCATCCCCATACAGGTCAAAATGCATCGCAACCGCATTGGCCGACCCGATATGGACAAGCTGCTGGGGGCGCAGACTGCGATGCAGAACCGGGGGGTTTTCTCCCCGATGTCCATAATGGTCAGCCTGTATCCGCCGCCTCACAACCTGCGTACATTCGCTGCTGAACAAGGCAGGGTAATACTTGATGCTGGGGCTGACGGTGTTTCGGACTATCCTGTGATGCAGGTGTTGAGCGTACAGGAGATGCTAACCAAAGGCGAGCTACCCAAGTTGCCGCCACCTGATCCGCGGTCGTTAGTGGGAAATTCGCAGACCAGGCTTGCAATTTCGTAATGCACAAATGCTTGACAGATAAGGCGGGAGTCCTTATACTGTGGGCATGCCAAATCGGATTTCCAACGACAAACATCGGCAGATACTCAGTCTTCTGGTGGAAGGCTCGTCCATGCGGTCCATCAGCCGCGTGACTGATGTGTCCATCAACACCGTAACGAAACTGCTTGTGGACGCTGGAGAAGCCAGCGCGTCCTTCCACGACCGTACCGTCCGTGACCTTGCGACGCGCAAGGTGCAGTGCGACGAGATTTGGAGCTTCTGTTATGCCAAGCGCAAGAACGTTGAGTACGCGAAGGCCGCGCCCGCCGAAGCCGGCAACGTATGGACGTGGACGGGCATCGACGCCGACAGCAAATTGATAGTCTCCTGGCATGTCAGCCCCGTCCGGGACTCCGGCGCGGCCATTGAGATTATGGACGACCTGCGTGAGCGGTTGGCAAACCGCGTCCAGATCACCACCGACGGGTTGAAGTCGTACTTAGAAGCTGTGGAAGTGGCTTTCGGCGGAGACGTGGATTATGCCCAACTGGTGAAACTGTACGGCGACGCGCCCAAGGAAGACCAGCGGCGGTACTCACCAGTTGAGTGCGTCGGATTTGTCAAGCAGGAAGTGTCTGGCAACCCCGATTGGGAGCATATCAGTACGTCCTATGTGGAGCGGCAGAACCTCACGATGCGGATGGGGATGCGGCGGTTCACCAGGCTCACTAACGCCTTCTCCAAGAAACTGGAAAACCACTGCCATATGCTGGCTCTATACTTTGTCCATTATAACTTCTGTCGTCCTCACACCACTCTGACCAAGCGCAATCATGGCTACAAAACAACACCGGCGATGGCGGCGGGCCTGACCGACCACGCCTATAACATAGATTGGCTGGTTGACTTGGTTAACGCATCGTTGCCGAAACCCGGCAAGCGCGGACCTTATGCTCCGCGAAAATCCGCAATTTCAAACTGAGACACTACCGATAAAAGGCTCGCCGGAATACCCCCGATGCGGTGGTGGGATTGCCGATAAGCAGCAGGCGCGGCGCAGCGGAAGTCATCACCGCTTCAATGGCCTCATAAATCTCATCGCTAACCCCCTCCGCTTCGTCCACCACAATCAGCATATTGGGACTGTGAAAACCCTGGAACTGGTCGGCGGTGTCGGCAGACAGGCCCATAGCGTAACGGTCATCGGCCAATTCCCAGCGGGTATCCAACAGCTTGCCTTTAAGCGCCGCCGGCGCCCGGCGGTGCAGGCTGTGAATCTGCCGCCACAGGATATGCCGCACTTGACGAAAGGTGGGGGCCGTGCTGAGGACGATCGCCGGGTCGTGGCAGTGTAAGAACCACAGCGCCGCCACCGCGGCGCTAAACCCCTTGCCCAGCCCGTTCCCCGACTTGACCGCCACCCGCCGATGCTCCAGCAAAGCGGTCAGCACCTCCTCCTGCTTGGCCCATAACTCCACCCCCAGCGTCTCCCGGGCGAACTCCACCGGAGTCAGCCCGGAAGACGCCGCCGCGGCCTTTGGTTTGGCGGCGGTGTCGGCGCCGGCGTCTGGGGGCTCCGTCCCGACCGAAGCCGGGTCAACAAGTTTCGGCCGTTCGCTCCGTTCGCTCCGTTCGCTCCGTTCGCTCTGTTCGCTCCGTTCGCTCTGTTCGCTCCGTCCGCTCATCTAGCCTAACCTCCCTGACCCGGTTGAGCCGGTCGGTAACCGGCCGCCGTGGAGGGGGGCGGCAGCCCCGGACTGAACAGGAATCCGCACTCCCGGCAGCGGATTACCGGGTTGTCTTTGGGATGAATAACCTCCAACTTGACCAGCTTGACCGAATTACAACGACGACAACGCAAATGAGCACCTCCCTTAAATCCGGTGAATCCCGTAACGTAATAAGAAAGACCGACCCGTATCGTCGGTCGGGTCGGTCCTGACAATATCTACGCTAAAGAAGGGTCATCCAAGTCGTCAAGCGGCCCGGCGTCAGTTCCTTAACTGAATAATTAAGGGAATAATTTTCTTAAACCGTCCGCCAGCGGAAGGGCCCCGCTCAATTATGCGTCAAGTCTTGCCAGCCGGGGCAAAATTGGATAGACTAGGGTACGCTTCGGCGAGATACGAGGGAGGAGGTATCAAGAAAAAGCGTTATGTTCGATCAAAAATCGTTAACTGACTTGTTCGACGAACTTCGGGACGAGTATGAACTAGAACCCGACTGGGAGGAAATTCAACGGGACGCCCACTTGGCGGTGGCCCGGGTCGATGCCGGTCAGCCCATCGGCGGCGTGGACGACCGGGTGGCTCCCCTGATTGAAAAACACAATCCCGGCTAAACATCGGATCGGTTATTTCTCATTTCGCAGAAAGGGACGGGTTCCATAACCCGTCCCTTTCTTGTGGAGCTTTTTACCGCAACGATATAGAGCGCCGGCGTCGGTTTGAAGATAACAAAAACTAATTCTCCTCGCGGCGCCGCTACCGTCCTACCGCCGGGAAGGGTTGAAAAGACGGTTAATCCGTAGAGGCCCGCCGCCCCTGGCACAGGTAAAACCCGACCAGCCCCAAGGGTATCGCCAACACAATCACCCCCAGGACTGCCACCACCGCCCACGGCTCCAGCTTTATAAAATGGTCTAGCTGGGCCTTAATCCACTCGAGAAACGCCGCATCCGGTATTTCATCGTGGTGCCTTGCCGCCGACAGCAACAGCAATAGTGAAGCAAACATTCCGACAAACCCCGCTCCTTAGGTCAAACCCCTATCCCAATGGCGGATTAGCGACCCTGAACCGCCCAGACTGGTTCGTAATCCGTAATCGATTATAGATTATCGATAATCAATCCCCGGCCGCCGGAACCGCCGCCGGCGACTCTAGCTCCGGCGCTAGATTGTAGCGAGACGAATACTTGCGCTCCTTGATGGAAAAGGCGAACACCGCCGCCGGGAACAGAATGATGCCGGCGATGGCAAAGGGAAGAGTATAGGAACCGGTCAGGTCAAAGAGAAACCCGGCCAGCCAGATGCTGAGGCCGCTGCCCACCGCATGCACCAGGAAGGCCATGCCGGAGATGGTAGCCAAAGCCCGCACTCCGTAAACGTCGGCAATCAGCGCGGTGGTCAGCGGCGCCGTGGCAATCCAGGAGATTCCGGCGATTATGGCGAAGACAATCAGAGCCGGCATCCCCAGCCCGAACGCCTCCACCCCCACCAGCATCAAGATATAGGCGGTGCCGCGCACAAAATAAACCAGGGCCAGCATATTCTTGCGGCTGAACTTGTCCGATAGAATGCCCGCCCCAATGCTCCCCGCCACGTTCAACCCCATCATCAAGGCGAAAATGAGAGCAGCCGCCTGGGGGCGTACCCCCAGCGATGCGGCAAAAGGTACGAAGTGAACCGACAGAACGGCCGTGGTGTACCCGCAGGCAAAGTAGGCGATGGTCATCTGCCAGATGGGCATCGAGCGCAGGGACTGGGCCCAACTGTCGGTATCCAGTATCCCGCCCAGCCGTCCGCTCCGCGACCCCGAAGCGGCGCCCGGCAAGGTTTCGTCGCCGTCCGGGTTCAACCCCATATCCTGGGGGTCGTCCCGGAGGAAGAAGAACGCCAGCGGCGCCGACAGCGCCAGAATCAGCGCCCCGAAAGCGACCCAGGTGATGCGCCAGTTGGTCGCCTGGAGCAGATACATCCCCAGCGGCACCAGCAGCAGCCCCCCGGCGGACAGGCCGGCGGCGTTCAGGCCCACCACGGTGGCCCGCCGTCGCCGGAACCAGCGGGAAAGCAGGGAGCCGGTGTTGTTTAGCGACATTCCGCTCAAGGCCACCGAGGATACAAAGCCGAAGATAAAGATCAGGAAGAGGTAGTGGAAGGTGAGGCTCAAGGTCACCGTCGCCACGCCGAACAGCGCCAGGCTGGAGATGATAACCTTGCGGCCCCCGAAACGGTCCAGCAATTTGCCCATAAAAGGTTGGGTCAGACCGTTAACCAGGAAGCCCGAGGCCGCCGCAAAGGAGATGGTGCTGCGGCTCCAGTCGAACTCCTCGCTCATCGGCAGCACGAAAATGCCGAAGCTGTTGCGCGCTCCGTTGGTAACGAAGGCCACAAAAATACAGGTGGCTACGATATACCAGCCGTAGAAAACCGGCTTGCCTTTGGCGTTTTGGCGCTCAATTTTCATCAATACCACCCGACTACCCGCTTGTGAAGTAGCGCCTAGCATACACCTTATCCGGAAAAGGGGAAACGGGGCCGGCGCCGGCCCGCCCTGCCCAATCCAATGTCAACTGAGTAGTCATAGGGGGAAACGGGGCCGGCGCCGGCCCCGCCTCCTTTCGGCCTTTCCCTTTTCTAATAAATCGACCAAAAATGACTTTTTATAAAATTGGTCAAAAACAGTATCTTTCATCCGTTGACAGTATCTTTGCGGGATTGATAAGTTCAGTCCAGTGATTGGGGTGAGGGGTTCGTGGGTGGATCACATCTTCGCAACACTCTGCATTACCGCCGTTCGGGGTAGCTACGGCTCCTCGCATCGGTCTCTCTCCGGCGCTCCCGCAACTTCCAATAGCTGGGGGAGCCGTCAATCAATAGGCAGTTCGGGGTACGGTCGGGTTGGGTTGGGTAACCATTATCCGGGGTTGAACCGGGTTCCCGCTGTTCTTTCCTTGGCTCGCTGGGCGCCCTCTCGGGCGGCGAAGCGAAAGGTTAATACCAAGCCCCTACTCCCATTGCCCCGGCAAATTGGATGGAGAACGAGGCGTTCCAACGGAAGATTATGGTATCTCTTGCAGCAACATCGGAATTGGAAAGGGAAGACCGGCGCGACAGCTCCCGGTTGGGCGCAGCCCAGCGGTTCGTCAAACCGGCTCCCGGTAAGCCGGGCAGGTTGGCTATGACCGATCGGGAAGAAGGGGCGGCGACTCCTCCTTTTCACCGGCCGGTGTTGCTGTCGGAGGTTAAGGGTCGGTTAGGGGTGCGCCCGGGCGGGTTGTATGTGGATGCTACGGTGGGGGATGGAGGACACGCGTTGTCTTTCCTCCGGGCGTCCGCCCCTCAGGGGAGTGTGTTGGGTATCGACCGGGACCCTCGTTCTTTAGTCCGGGCAGCGGAGCGTTTAGCTCCCTTTGGCGACCGCTTTATACCAGCCTTGGGCAGCTATGCCGATATGACCGCCCTGGCCCGGAAGGTCTGGGGAAACTCGGCTCGGGTCGACGGCGTTCTGCTGGATTTGGGGATTTCATCCCTTCAGGTGGATGCCGCCGGGTTCGGCTTCAGCTTTCAGCGAGATGAACCGTTGGATATGCGCTTCGACCCGAACTCGAACCTTCCCCCGGCGGCGGAAATTATCAATACCTGGCCGGAAGAGGAGCTGGCGCGCATCCTTTGGGAATACGGCGAGGAACCCCGGTCCCGCGCCATCGCCCGCGCTCTAGTCCGGCGCCGGCCGGTCGATACTACCGCCGAACTGGCTAACTTGGTGGGGGAAGTTGCCGGGCGAAACCCGAAGGGAAGGACGCGGGGACGAACTGGCGGAAGAAGAAGAACCCATCCGGCTACCCGAACCTTTCAGGCCCTGCGTATCGCCGTAAATGATGAATTGGCTACCTTGACCGCCGGGCTGCAAGCGACGACTGAATTGCTGGCTCCGGCAGGACGGCTGGCCGTTATCAGCTACCACAGCCTGGAAGACCGGTCAGTTAAGACCTTCCTGTCCCGGCAGTCGGCCCAATGCCTTTGCCCGCCAGCCCTGCCGGTATGCCTCTGCCAACATCAGCCCACCCTGCGCCGGGTTAACCGCCGGGTAATCCGGCCAGAAGCCGAGGAAGTGGCGGCCAACCCGCGCAGTCGCAGCGCCCGGCTGAGGGTGGCGGAACGCCTGGCCGAATAAAGGGAATAGAAATATAAAAGGTAACAAAAGGATATAGCCGGCGAAGCGGAAAAGCGGAAAGGAACGCCGGAAGCAAGTCGAGCGCTCAGGTTCAACGGGAACAGCGGCGAACTACGGTGAGCTGGTGAACTCCGGTCAAGCACTCTGGTTTATAAGGACGGGACAACTTGGCGAAAGAAGTATTCTATAAAGCCGTAGATATTGGCACCAGCAAGATATGCTCCATCGTAGCTCGGGTGGGTAGCGAAGGAGAACTGAAAGTGCTGGGCTCTGGCATTACCCCATCCCGGGGAGTGCAGAAGGGCCGTATCGAGAACATCGAAGAGGTCCGGGAAGCGGTACAGGAATCGATGGAGGAGGCCCAGCGCTACCTGGGCAAGGGAGCTAACCCTGGCGCTTACGTGGTAGTCAGCGGAGAGCATATCTCCAGCCGTAACATTAAGGACGTAATGCGGCATGGCGGCGACTCGGAGGGCATTACTACCCAGCAGATGCACCAGTTCATTCGGTCAGCCTTTCCCCGAATGGACGGAGCCCAAGAAGCGCTGCACATCATCCCCATCGGCTACGAAGTGGATGGCCTGTCCGGGGTACGCAACCCCACCGGTTTGCACGCCAACGAGGTGCAGCTGGAAGCCCACGTAGTTTTGGGCGACGCCGCCGTCCTCAAAAACACCGCCAACGCCGTAGCGGCCAAACGCGCTCCAGTAAAAAGCCTGGTGCTGCAATCCCTAGCCTCCGCCGAGGCCACCCTGACCGCCGACGAGCGGGAAATGGGCGTGGTTTTGGTGGACATCGGCAGCGGCACCACCGACATAACGGTCTTCCAATACGGCGCCCCCCGCTTCTCGTCGGTTCTGCCGGTGGGCGGCAGTCAGCTTACCCGCGACTTGGCGGTGGCCGGAGGCATCCCCTACTACCTGGCGGAGGAAGCCAAGATTAAGTGGGGCAACGTATTGCCGGAACTGGTCAGCCCGGAAGAAGAGATAGTCATCCCCAGCGCCCAGGGGCAGCCGCAGCGGGTGGTGCGGCGGCAGACGCTGTGCGAGCCGATCAGTATGCGGATGCTGGAAATTCTGAAGCTGGTGGTGCTGCGAATAAGCCAGGGCGGGTTGGATCGGCTGCCCGATGGAGGCTTGGTATTCACCGGAGGCAGCGCCGACATGGCCGGCCTGCCGGAGCTGACGGAAAAGCTCCTGGGCGGGCCGGTGCGCATCGCTTATCCCCAAGGCGTGGCCGGGCTGCCCTCCCAACTGCGCAAGCCCGGCTTTTCCGCCGGGGTGGGAACCCTGCTCTGGGGCATCAAACACCAGGGCGAGCGGCGGTCTTATCGAGAACCGGAAGACTCAACCCGGGGATACAAATCTCTGCTCAGCAAGTTCAAGCGCACCCGGGAAAAGGTCTCGGCATAAACAACGGCTGAGCGGGAGCGGGAGCGGGAACAATTTCTACCGGACGGCGCCGGCGAATTTCCGGCAAAACAAGATAGGATACCGGGTAACGGGAAGCGCCAGCGCAGCGCCCGGAAGAAAAGCGGATTAGATAAATCTTGGTCATATTTAGGCAGTCGGAGGAAGGTGATTATGGTATTTGGAAGCTCAGCGTCTTGGGAACCCGGCAGAGAGCATAACGATAATCCCAATACGATGCCGGAAATTGCTCGGGGAGTTCCCCTGATTAAGGTTCTGGGGGTTGGCGGCGGCGGCAGCAACGCGGTCAGCCGGATGTATAAAGATAAGCTGCCGGTGGTGGAGTATTACGCTCTGAATACCGATGCCCAGCATCTCTTCCGGTGCGATGTGTCCCATCGTATCGCCCTGGGCCAGAGCTTGACCCGGGGATTAGGCTCCGGCGCCCAGCCCGAACTGGGCCGGCAGTCGGCGGAAGAGTCCCGGGCCGAAATCGAAAAGGCCGTGGACGGCGCCGATATGGTCTTTGTCGCCGTTGGTATGGGTGGCGGCACTGGCACCGGCGCTGCGCCGGTGGTCTGCCAGATTGCCAAGGAGAGCGGCGCCCTTACCGTCGCCGTAGTTAGCCGCCCCTTCTCCTTTGAGGCCGCCGCCCGTCGCAAAAACGCCGACGAGGGCATCGAACGACTCAAAGACCATGCCGACACCGTTATCGTCATCCCCAACGACCGGCTGCTGGAACTGAACCAGGAGAAGGACCAGACCTTTACTTGGGAAGATGCCCTGAAGATGGCCGACTCGGTTTTGCATCAGGGCGTCCAGGCCATCGCCGAGGTGGTAACCGTCCCCGGCGAAATTAACGTGGACTTCGCCGACGTGAAGACCATCCTCAGCAACGCCGGCCCGGCTTGGCTGGCCATTGGCCGCGGCAAGGGCGAAAACCGGGCGGTTGACGCCGCCAAAATGGCTACCCGCAGCCCCTTGCTGGACATCGCGATGGAGGGCGCCAAGCGCATCCTGTTCGTCATTACCGGCGGAACCGGGCTATCTTTGCAGGAAGTTCAGGACGCGGCCCACATCCTGGAAGAGATGTCCGACCCGGATGCCAACATCATCTTCGGCACCAGCCGGGACCCCCGCCTGGATGACGAGGTAAAGATGACCATGGTCGCTGCCGCCTTCCCGGTGCTCCAGGACACCCAGAAGATGCGCGAGGCCGAGTTGCAGCAGTTGTTGCAGGATATACCGTCGGGAAGCGCCGATGACCTGGACGTACCCAGCTTCCTGCGCCGGCAGTCCGGCGGCAACAGCCGGCGGGGATTTTTTCGATAGGCATACCGCCGCCGGCACGCCCAGCAACGGCAACGGCAACGGCAATAAGGAAACCGAAGCCCAGCCCCAGCGCCGGGAACTGCGTCAGCAATTGCGTCAAGAACGGGAACAAGAACGCAGCTCAAGCCTCTGGCAGCGGCTGCGATATCGGGGGAGTCTTCGCTAAACCGGAGTAAAACGCCCTAAACCGGCGAACCTTCCCTCGGTCGCCCCGGCGCCCCAATGATAAAATCTGAACCTATTCCTTACTTGGAGGAATATTCTCGGAGGCTCGCAGCAATAATCCAATTAGTTCGGTAATACCAACCAATCGAGCGCCGAGAACCTGTTTAAGGCCGCCCCGTTAAGCGAGGCGGCCTTCCTCTTTTCCCCGGCCCCCCAAAGACTATACGCCTCTACCACCTACCATTACCTACCCCGCACTCCGCACCCGGCGCCCCGCTATTCCCCCTCCCTGAAGTTCGTTGAACGGGTCTGCCCCCCCCCCCGTTGCTGTCCCGTATCCCAACCCCTCCGACAACAGCCGTGATGAGTCTGTCCCCCCCGTTGCTGTCCCAGTCCCTTCCGGGCGGATGCCGGTTTCGCCGCCGATGATAGGGGCAGCCTGGCGACCGAAATGCGCGGCCAAGGAGCCCGCCAGACGGTAGGCGCTGCCTGGTAGGGACAATTACGGGAAGTCGTTTAAAGCCTGCAAGCTTGAATCTCCGGGTGAGCTGGGAGCCGGGCTCATACTGATTTTGACTCGATTTTGCCACCTCTATAGCTTGACTTATATCTGGCAGCGCAATAAAATCCGCCTACTATAAATTGTATCCACTCGCCGGGGAGATACAATATGGTGTATTTCTAAAAAAGTTTTAAGAAAAGTTTAAGGAATAGGACAAGGAAGTGCGGAAATGCGGTGCCCTCATTGTGGCTCCTCCAAATCCCGAGTTACCAATTCCCGGAACGTGGAAAACGGCATTCGTCGCCGCCGGGAATGTCAGGACTGTAATTGGAGGTTTACTACCTATGAACGGATTCACGCCGCCGCGCTGATGGTAACCAAGCGAGATAACCGCCGCGAGGAGTTTGACCGGGAAAAACTGGCCGCCGGCGCTCGCAAAGCCTGCGCCAAGCGTCCGGTTCCCGTCGCCGCCATCGAAAAGATGGTCGAGGACATCGAAGGAAAATTCCAGGGGCAGGGCGAAGTGGCCGCCAACGTGATCGGCGAGGCGGTTATGGATCAACTGAAAAACCTGGACCGGGTGGCTTATATCCGCTACGCCAGCGTGTACCGGGACTTTCAGGACATCGAGAGCTTTGAACAAGCGGTTGACGATTTGCGGGAGGGACGAGGCGCCCAGCTCCCCTTGTCGCCCATCGAGCCAGGCCCAAACTGGCGCCGGCGCAGCAGCGACGCCAGGGAGCGACGCCAGCGCTCCCGGCGCCCCGGACCTGCCGGCCCCGAACTGGAATTGACTCCGGAGTCCGCTCTGGAGTCCGCTCCGGACTCCGAACCCGGCGCCGACCGAAACCGGACTTTCGCCCAGGAGAAAACGGCGACCGAAACCTTCGGAACCAATAGCGCCAGCGGCGCGGCCGACCGGGCGGCCAATACGGAAACCAATACGGAAACCGACCAGGAATCGGCAGAACCGGAATCATAAAACCCCCACCATAACCCTAAAGGAAAAGGAGATTTTTTCGATGACTACCAACGCCCAATACTCCGCCCTTACCCGGCTATTGACCCACAACAACCGGGTGCATCAGCTGGAAGACCTCCTGCTCCAGCTTCCCGCTCCGGTCGCGGCGCCCGCCGCCGGCGACGACGCCCCGGATTTTGTTGTAGGACGCGGAACCGAATTTGACGCCGAGTTCGCCTCCAACCCCATCGCCGACCTGCAAGACGACATTGACAAGGAGGTGCGGGCCAGCCTGGTGGCTTGCTGGTTCGCTATGCCCCGGGAACTGGATGACCTGGAAGAGGCTTAACCAGCGCGACCGGAACCTCCTCGAGACCAGGGAACGACCCGAAATCGGCGAAAACCGGAACGAAAAGACGAGGAAAAGACGTTGAGCATAAACCGCACTGCAGAATATATGGTCTTGTGGAAGAGCCACAAACGGGCGGAGTGGGCGGCAGTGAGGTTGGACCGTCAGGCAGCGGCGCTGCGGCAGCGGCTGGGCCGAAATCCCTGGGGCGAGAAGGACGACCGCCCCTTGCCGTCTTCCCAGCCTACCGCGTCAAAACCGGGAAACAAATCGGCGGAAAAGGGAGCGGTCACCCCAGCCCGGGGCCAGCGAACCGTCCCGGCTCCGACCGTCCTGACCGCCCCGGCCGCCCCGGCCGACGGTGGCGAGGAAGCGACTTTCGATGAATTGAAATGGCTGGAAACGGAAAGCCGCCGTATGGGGCAATTATGCGCAGAGATAGGCTCCGAATTGGCCCGGGCGACGGCTTTACTGACAGTTGCCCAGCGAAAATCCGCGGAAAAAATGTTAAAAGAGTGGGAGGAAGCCGCCGCCGCACCTTAAGCCCCGCTTCCGGTACCGCGGCGGTACCCAGTCCTTTTAATTGCCGGTAGAAAATCCCCACGCCCCGAGGCGCAGGTTGAATTTAGGCCATTTCAGGAAGAGGCGAAATCAAAAAGCCTGGAGCGAGTCAACCAAGTTATATACCAAATAAGGGGAGCAGTAATATAATTTATGGGTGAACAGACAAAATACTTGGTAGAAGTCCGGTGCCAGCCGCTGCCCCGTGGACAGGAAGTCCAAACCGCCCGGGAATTGACCCGGGAATTGAGGGTTAGCTTCCCGGTTAAACAGTGTCGGGTCAACCCGTCCGGGCTGACTATCGAACTGGTTTCCGCCCATCCGCTGGCCTACGGCGCCCTGAAAGACCTGGCCGACCTGATTGAACAGCGGCTTTCCCAACGGGGAGCGCAGCTTCAATCCGGCGTAATCAACCAGACCTTCCCCGGCCCGGTCGGGGCGGCGGTCAATTCCGTCATCAATGCGCTAGAAAACCAGTCTGCTGCCCGCCCGTCGTTAATCGGCTTATTAAGGCAGTTCGCCGTAAAAATCCCCGGCCCGCCCCGCCCGGTTCCGGTAATGTATTTCCACTGGGGCCTCAGTATCGACCTGATGCTGGCCGGAAAATTAAGACAGACCCCCCCGCTGGAACTGACCACCAAGTTGAACTAGAGATTTGAATGTGAAATGGTGAAATATGGCGACTATTCAAGATAATCCAAGCAGCTCTACTGAAACTGAAACGGTGAGAAGCCGCATCCGGGACGCCTTGTTCGCCGTCGGTATCGCCCAGCAAATTAACAATCGCTCCACCGAGCTTACCGACAATTCCCAAGTGGTGCTCCGGCGGCGCTACCTGTCTAAAGACCGGGAAGGCAACATCCTGGAAGACCCCGACGGCATGTTCCGCCGGGTGGCGCATAACCTCTCCCAAGCCGACCTCAACTACTCCGTCCCGGAAATGGAGCGGCAGGCCACCGAGGAAGAGTTCTACGACGTGATGCGCAGTCTGGAGTTTATGCCCAACTCGCCCACACTGATGAACGCCGGACGGGAGCTGCAACAGCTTTCCGCCTGCTTTGTCCTGCCGGTGGACGACTCCCTGGAGTCCATCTTCACCCGGGTGCGCCAAACCGCCCTGATTCACAAGAGCGGCGGCGGCACCGGCTTTTCCTTCTCCCGCCTGCGCCCGGAAGGGGACGTGGTCGGCTCCACCGGGGGCGTAGCTTCCGGTCCGGTCAGCTTCATCAACGCCTTTGACGCCGCCACCGACGTGGTCAAGCAGGGCGGCACCCGCCGGGGCGCCAATATGGGTATCCTGAACGTCAACCACCCCGACATCCTCCGTTTCATCCACGCCAAGGAGGACGGGGAACATCTGATTAACTTCAACATCTCGGTGGCGGTAACCGAGGACTTTATGCGGCAGGTGGAGCAGCGCCAAGACTATGACCTGGTTAACCCCCGCACCAGCCAGATAACCGGTCGGCTCAACGCCCGGGAAGTCTTCGACCGCCTGGTGAAGATGGCTTGGCAGACCGGCGACCCGGGCATCGTCTTTCTGGACCGGATCAACCGGGACAACCCCAATCCCCAACTGGGCTATATCGAGTCCACCAACCCCTGCGGCGAACAGCCCCTGTTACCCTTCGAGTCCTGCAACCTGGGTTCGCTCAACCTGGCCCGTATGGTGCATTACAGCGGCAACGACGTGCAAATTGACTGGAACCGTCTGGCCCGGGCCGTCCGCACCGGCGTGCATCTGCTCGATAACGTCATCGATATGAACACCTACCCCATCCCGGAAATCGAGGAGATGAGCAAGAAAACCCGGCGTATCGGCCTGGGAGTTATGGGCTTTTCCGACTTGCTGGTGCAGTTGGGCCTCCGCTACGACTCTGAAGAAGCCCTGGACCTGGGCGCCGCGGTAATGCGTCAAATCCAGGAAGATGCCTACCAGGCGTCGATGGAACTGGCGGAAAAACGCGGCCCCTTCCCCGCTTGGGAAGGCAGCGTCTATAACAAACCGGGCCAGGTTCGCCGGATGCGCAACTCCGCCCCGGTAACCATCGCCCCTACCGGCACCATCAGCATCATCGCCGGCGCCTCCAGCGGCATCGAGCCCCTGTTCGCCCTGTCCTACGTCCGCAACGTGATGGACAACACCCGGCTGGTCGAGGGCAACCCCTACTTTGAAGCGGTAGCCCGGCACGAGGGCTTCTACTCCCCGGAACTGATGGAGCAGTTGGCCCAAAAGGGCAGCATTAGCAATCTCGATGACGACCTGGGAATCCCCCAGTGGGTCAAAAAAGTATTCCGCACCTCCCACGACATCTCTCCGGAATGGCACGTGCGGATGCAGGCCGCCTTCCAACGCTATACCGACAACTCCGTGTCCAAAACCATCAACTTCCCCAACGAAGCCGCCATCGACGACGTGGCCCAAGCCTACCGGCTGGCCTACGAGACCGGTTGCAAGGGCATCACGGTGTACCGGGACGGCAGCAAAGCCGGCCAGGTGCTTAGCGCCGGCGAAACGGCTACGGCGTCCCCAACGCCCGAAGACGCGCTGGGAGACGCCGCCGCCCCGCCGGCCCCGCCCGCCATCCTTCCCCAACGCCGGACGCCCCGGGAGCGGCCCCAGCGGATTCACGGCGTCACCGAACGGGTGCGCACCGGCCACGGCAATATGTACGTAACCATCAACTTCGAAAAAGAAGGCTCCCCCTTTGAGGTGTTCAGCACCCTGGGCAAGGCCGGCGGTTGCGATTCCGCCCAGTTAGAGGCCATCTCTCGCCTGGTCTCCCTGGCCCTGCGCTCCGGCATCAACCCGCTAGACGTGGTCGCGCAACTGCGAGGCATAACCTGCTGCCCCGCCTGGGACCAAGGCGCCCTGGTGCGTTCCGGCCCGGACGCGGTGGCCCTGGCCCTGGAGCGTCACATTTCCGGCGAAACCGACCCCCTGGAAACGGCGGAAGGCGAGTCGGTGCAGTTACAGTTTACCGCTGAGAAGGTGCACCGCAACGGCAAGGTCAAGGCCAACCTCAACTCCAATCCCGGCGGCGCAGTCCACCCGACCAACCCCGCCCGTAAATGCCCCGACTGTAACACCCCGGTAATCTTTCAAGAAGGCTGCCTGATGTGCGTATCCTGCGGCTGGAACAAATGCGAGTAGGGAATGTATCCCCCCTGAACCCCTTCGGCCCTTGGCGTATAAGCCCGGGGCCTTTTTGTAGGGCTTATGCTATAATTCGGCAACAATGCTCAGGGAAGACTTCTCCACATCCATTATCCATTGCAGCTATGCCTTCCCACTGCCCAACCGTCGGAGTCGTGGTATCCTTCTCCCCATCCATTGCAGCTATGCCCCTCGGTCATTGGTCAAAGCAATAAAGTAATAACGGTGCGCCAACCCGCCCCTCCCAATGGATCGATTACAAAATCCGGAGGCCCATCAATGGTCGGGGATAGGTGGGGTTCGCCAGTATCCGAGGGAGGAAGCGGGTATCGATGCCCAAGCCTGGGTGGACTGCCGGCGCGGTAAGCAATGCGGATAGGTTCCCTTCCCGGCAATGCGGCTTGTATAGACACTGCTCCCCTACTTTACCTCAGCGAGGAAACCCCGCGCTAAATTATGGATATGAGGGTAACGGACATTATGACTAACGCAGACACTCAGAAACCGGCCATCGCCATCACTATGGGCGACCCTTGCGGCATCGGGCCGGAGGTGGTAGTCAAAGCCCTGGCCGACCCCCGAGTTTACGCCTCCTGCCGCCCCCTGGTCATCGGCAGCGCCTTCGCGATGCGTCAGTCCTTACAGGTTACCGGCTTGCCCCTTAAAGTCAACGAAACCGACGACCCCACCGCCGCCGGGCAGAACCCCGCCGTGGTGGACGTGGTGGACATCCACAACCTGAACCCGGAGAACATCACCGTCGGCCAAATAAGCGTCCCCTGCGGTAAGGCGGCGATGGAATGGGTAACCAAGGCCGGCGAGTTAGCCCTGGCCGGCATCATCGACGGAATAGCCACCGCTCCCCTCAACAAGGAAGCGGCCAGCCTGGCCGGGTTTCAATCCATCGGCCATACCGAACTGCTGCAAGAACTGGCCGGCGTCAAGACCATCGCCACCATGCTGCTGTCCAAAAACCTGCGGGTGGTGCACCTAACCACCCACCGCTCCCTGCGGCTAGCTTGCGACTACGTGAAAAAGGAGCGTATTCTGGAGTTTTTACAGTTAACCCACGATACTTTTGTTCGCTGGGGCTTTCCCCAACCCCGGCTGGCGGCGGCCGGGCTAAACCCCCACAACAGCGACGGCGGGCTGCTAGGCAATGAAGAGGCCGAAGAAATTGCGCCGGCGGTAAACGCCGCCCAGGAACGGGGCATCAACGCGGTTGGCCCCATCCCGGCCGACAGCGTCTTCCACCAGGCCATCCAGGGCCGCTACGACGCCGTGCTGGCGATGTTTCACGACCAGGGACACATCCCGGTCAAGGTCTACGGCTTCGAGGAAAGCGTTACCGCCAACTTGGGACTGCCCTTCGTGCGCACCTCGGTGGACCACGGCACCGCCTTTGACATCGCCGGCCAGGGAATCGCCCAGCACGTCAGTATGCTGGAGTCCATCCGGCTGGCGGTAGAACTGGCCCGGGGCAACGGTCTGTCGGACTTTTAGTTGCGGCCAGGAATCGCCCCATCGCCCCATCGTAACTGTTCAGCGAGAGGGAAATCACCCCGACCCCCTTATCGTCATTCCGGCCGGCGCCGGAATTGACAACCGCTTGGCGGTTAGCGGATAATGATAGCAATCTATAACCATTCGTTATAAACAATGGACACTAGACATTTATCTGTTGAGGAGGGAAGGGCAATGGCTGACCACGATATAGCCTTAATGGCTCATCTGATGCGCCGCGCCGGCTTCGGCGCCACCAGGGAAGAACTGGAAGCCCGCGTCGCTAAAGGGTATGAAGCCACCGTTGAAGAACTGCTGAACCCGGAAGAGGAAGCCCTCGACCGCTTCGAGATGATGCGCTACCAGCCTTGGACCTGGCGTCCCGGCACCCTGCCCGGCATGGGCGCCGCCGAGTGGCTCTGGTTTATGCTTAACACCAAGCGCCCCCTGGAAGAGAAAATGGCCCTCTTCTGGCACCACCTCTTCGCCACCGGCGTCTCCAAAGTGGACCACTACGACGAAATCCAGAATATGGTCACCATGTTCCGCGAGAAGGGCATGGGCAGCTATAAGGAACTGCTCCTGGAAATCGCCAAGAACCCGGCCATGATTTATTGGCTGGACAACAACGACAACCACGCCGAAGCGGTCAACGAGAACTGGGGCCGGGAGTTGCTGGAACTGTTCAGCATGGGCGTCGGCAACTATACCGAAGTGGATGTGCGGGAATGTTCCCGCGCCTTTACTGGCTGGACCATCGAACCCAAACTGCCCCGTGGTCCGCTGGGACGCCACGACTGGCGCTTCGCCTATCGCCCGGAAGACCACGACAACGGCGAAAAAACCTTCCTCGGCGAGACCGGCAACCTGAACGGCGACGATGTAATTGACATCATCTGCCAGCACCCGGCCACCGCCAGCTTTATCGCCCGCCACCTCTATAACTACTTCGTGGCGGACGAAGCTCAAGTTCCCGCCTGGGCGGTTACCCCGCCCCTGGACGAAGACGCCATCGATACCTTGGCCGACGCCTTCATCGAGTCCGGCTACGACCTTCGCTCAACGCTGCGCGTGCTGTTCAACTCCGACTTTTTCAAGAACGCCCGATTCGCCAAGCTAAAGAGCCCGGCGGAAGTAGTGGTAGGCACCCTGAAACTGGTCGGCGGCGCCGAGTTCCCGGCCCCCGGCATCGGCGACCTCTCCCGCCAGCCGAACTATATGGGTCAAGACCTGCTCAACCCCCCCAGCGTAGAGGGTTGGCACACCGGCGCCGAGTGGATTAACAGCGGCTCCCTGATGCGCCGAATAAACTTCACCGCCGATATGGTGGGCGACGTGTCCCGTCCCGGCGTCCAAAGCATCGTCAACCGCCTCCGCTCCCAGGGCGACGCCGCCCCGGACCAGTTCGTGGACACCTGCCTCGACTTGATGGGGCCGCTGGAAGTGAACCGGGATACCCGTCAGGAACTGCTGGACCACGCCACCCCCGGCGGCGCCCTTACCTGGAGCAGCCAACAGGACACCGCCGCTTCTACCGAGCGGGTATCCGAACTGTTGCAGTTGATTGTCTCCCTGCGCGATTACCAGTACGCTTAAATCCCTTTACCCCAACTCCGATCCTCCAAGGATAGAGCTTGGGGTAAAGGCAAATCCCTCGAGAAAAATCCAGGAGGATAAGTAATGTCCACAACCAAAAAAGACCCGGTGCTGGTGGTTTTGCAGCTTACCGGGGGCAACGACTACCTGAACACCGTCATCCCTTACACCGACCCCCTCTATCGGGACAACCGCCCGGCGGTTGGCGTAGCGGAGGAGCGAATCCTGAAGCTCAACGATAAGGTCGGCCTGCATCCCACCATGGCGCCGATGCAGAATATGTTCGAGCAGGGCAAGCTGGCGATTATCCACGGCGTCGGCTATGCCAACTCCCCCCGCTCCCACTTCCGCTCGATGGACATCTGGCACACCTGCGAACCCGACAAGTTGGGCACCGAAGGTTGGCTTGGTCGAGCCACCAAGGATATCGACCCCCACAAGGAAAACGTGGTAACCACCGTCAGTTTCGGCCCCAGCCTGCCCCGCGCTTTGGCCCTCCCCGGCGTGCCGGTGGCCTGCGTGGACGACCTGGACTCCTTTGGCCTGCTTACCGGCATCGGCGAGGCGGAGCAGCGCGACAAAATCCTCGACCGCTTCACCCGCCTCTACTCTCCCACCATCGGCGCCGGCGCCGTGATGGACTACCTGGGCCAGACCGGCCTCGATTCTATGAAAGCCGCCGACATCCTCAAGACCGCCCCGGAACTTTACTCCTCTGCTGTGGAGTACCCGGACACCACCATCGCCGGCAAGCTCAAGGGCATCTCCCAGGTGCATCAAGCCAACTTGGGGACCCGCATCTTCTACTGCGACCACGGCAGCTTCGACAGCCATTCCAACCAGGTGGGAATGCACGATAAGCTGTGGACGGACGTTTCCCAGGCAGTGGAGAGCTTCTTCGACGACCTGCGGGAAAATGACGCGGCGGACAACGTCATAATGCTGATGTTCACCGAGTTTGGCCGCCGGGTTCACGACAACGGCTCCGGCACCGACCACGGCGCCGGCGGCGTCGCTTTCCTGGTCGGCGACCCGATAAAAGGCGGCGAGTACGGCGAATATCCCTCCATCCGCCCCGAAGACTTGGAACAAGGCGACGTGGTTCCCAACCTGGACTTCCGTAGCATTTACACCACCATCGCCGAGGACTGGATGGGCCTGGATGCCCAACCGCTGGTGGGCGGCGTCTTTGAGAAACCCCGGTTTATCTAGCCTGGGTCAACGCCTTAACCCGCAGCGGCTCCTGACCGGCGCTAGGGGCAACTCCGGTAGTTGCCCCGCCTATTGATACAACAAAGAAAGAGATTCCGGCGAAAACCGGTGAGACGGTTAAGAAAAGTCAAGGGATTTTAAGGATGCTTTGCGATGGCAACTGCAAAGTCGCAACTAGGCTCACCAAGAAAACTGTACGTCAAGCCGATTTAGCCAACCCAGCGTCGGGCGGTAAGAGGCCGGATAATCCCTGACCTGCTGACCAAACCCTCCGCCCCTTCTTAACAAAACCTATCGGGAGAAATGCAAAATGCTTACGCAGGTAGCAGCGGGACGCACTTACGACTATAGCCACTCGGTGGGTCGAGGCGCTCAGTCGGGCATGGGCTTCAGCCAGCCCGTGGCCGCCGCCTTGGGCCCGGGCAACCTGGTTTACGTGGTTAACCGAGGCAGCGAGGGAATCAGCAATGTCCCTTGGAACCGGATTGGCTACGGCGCCCGGGTCTCTCAACTAACCGTCGGCCCCGAATGGGGTCAAGAGGAGTTTCTGGGAGAATTCGCCAAATACGGCGACGGCAACGGCGAGTTCATCTGGGCTTCCGGGATCGTTACCGACCGCCAAGGCCGGATTTACGTTTCCGACGAATGGCTCAATCTGGTTTCCGTCTATGACCCGGAAGGCAACTTCCTGAACCGCTGGAGCGCCTTGTCGCCCGGGGAACAGGACGACGGCCAAGCCCACGGCGCCGCCAGCTTGGCCATTGACGCTGACGACAACCTTTATGTAACCGACGGTCGCAGCCACCAGATACGCAAGTTCGCCTGCGACGGCCAATTCCTGAACGGCTGGGGCGAGTTCGGCGCCGAAAACGGCCAGTTCAACTCCCCTTGGGGCATTGCCGCCGACCAGGCCGGCAACGTTTACGTAGCCGACCATCGGAACCACCGGGTACAAAAATTCAACTCCGACGGTCAATGGCTGGCCCAGTTCGGCCGCCCCGGCTCGACCCAAGCGCCGGAACGAGGGCAATTGCATTTGCCCACCAGTGTAGCGGTGGACCCGGAGGGCGATGTTTACGTGGCCGACTGGAGCGACAACGGACAGCATCCGGGACGCGTCCACATCTTCGACGCCGCCGGCAACTTCATTATCACCCTCGTCGGCGACGCCCAGGAACTGTCCCACTGGGCCAAGCTGACGGTGGACGCCAACGCCGACTACATCAAGCGCCGTCGTGAGGTGGATATTTACGGGCAGGAATCGGAATGGCGGTTCGCCTTACCCACCGGCCTGGTTTACGACAGGGAAAAGGGTCGGCTAATGGTGGTGGACAGCCAGCGCAGCCGTCTCCAGATATACAACAAGGTTCGTGGCTACATGGTTCCCCAGATGAATCTGTAACCGGCCGCCCCTTCCTGCCAACCTTCCCGCAAAATTAGGGGCGCCCTTAGGGGCGTCCCATCCCTCCCATAGCGCAGCTTGGAGCGGGCTTCAGCTTCAACCCAATCCCCCCACCAGCGACAAGGATGCAGGCAATGGATGCGGAAACGGAGGAATACTACCTGCAATTGGCGGCGGCCAACCCGGATATGCGCTGCTCCGAGGCGCCAGCGGAGATTCTGGAGGCGTGCGCGGCGGAGGCTGAACCTACCGCCTTTATGGAGGAGTTCTTGGCCGCCGGACACACCCAATGGGTTTTGCAACGCTACGGACGTCGACTGCCTCCGGCCTACATCAACAACAACATCCTGCGGCTCTGGCTTCGCGCCTGCCGACTGCATACCAGCAAGTTGACCGGCGCCCCCGACCTGGACTGGGACCAGCCCTTCTTCTCGGTGGAGGGTATGTAGCGGCCGGTTGAAACCGGCCCATCCTACCCTCCCTAATTCCCGTTCCCTAGGGTTCCCGCTTCTCCGCAACGGCCCTTTCCCCAGCGAGAAGGCGCCTTTTTACCGCCTCGCTCCTGGTGGAAGCGGGGCTGAGAGATATAGGCCGCAAGCGCAGATTCGCATTGGGGAAGGAGCTTTAGCTGGATGTTTGCGGGGTAACTCCAAAGGTTGCTGCGCTGCGCTAAGGGCTTGTCGCTCGGCCTATTGGCAGGACGGCGCCAGCAAACATAGGCAACCCGATAATGCGGACAAGACTTCGACCGGCGTGTTGCATTGCCCCGCGACGCCATTGGCCTACCGAGCATACCGTCGTTTCCAGTTTCCAGGATTGGGGCCGGCGGCGGGGCTTCGGGCGCCGCGTTGGCGTCCCGAAACCCCGCTTGGCCGGGGGGCTGCCGCTTAGTATTGAGGAACCGCTCCCAGCCGTCACGGACGCTCAAGGCCGGCTTCGGCGGTCGGATTAGGCGGGTGCGGCAGGGGGGGAAGGTCTTGAGCCGCCAGTCTCCGGCGATTACTTTACCTCGGCGACGGCTCCGGCCTCTTCCAGCTTCACTTTAATCCCCTCGGCTTCGTCCTTGGCGATACCTTCCTTGATACGGGCTGGGGCGGATTCCACCAATTCCTTGGCCTCGCGCAGCCCCAGGGTAGTAATCTCCCGGACAGCTTTGATGACGTTAATCTTGTTGGGGCCGATGGTCTGTAGGTTGACGTCAAACTCGGTCTGTTCATCCTCAACCGTGGCGGCAGCCTCGGCCGCGGTTGGGGCGGCGGCGACAGCCACCGGAGCGGCGGCGGTAATCCCGAACTCGTCCTCCAGCGCCTTGACCAGGTCGGCCAATTCCAGGACGCTCATACCTTTGATAGTTTCCAGCAGTTCCTCTTTAGTAGCCATGGGGCCTCCTTTGCTGATGCTGTTTATAGTATTCGGAAGTTGGGGCCAATTTCTCTTCCCCGTCGTTTGATTTCAGAACCGTTCCCCTCTGCCGCCCGGTTCAACCAACAAGCCTCCGGTGGGCTTTAGCCGGCGGGCTCGGCCTCCTCCAGCTGGCGTATACGGGCCTGCAGCAAGCCGTCCAAGTTCTGCAAGGGACCGTTCAAGACGCCCAGCAAACGTTGGATGGGGGACTGAATCTGCCCCAGCAAATTCGCCAGCATTTGAGGTCGGGGCGGCAGCGCGGCCAACCGCTCGACCTCGGCTGGCGGCAGGGTTGGGCCAACGCCCAGAATTGCCCCGCGGATGGACAGCGGAGCTCGGGTCGCCCGGATATAATCGTTTACGGCCCGGGCGGTTTCCACCGGGTCATCGTAGCCGAAGGCGATGGCGGTGGGGCCTTCCACGATTTCCCGGAGCTGCGGCACCTGAGCTTCAACGGCGGCCAGGTTGGCCAGCGTATTCTTGACCACGACGAAATCCACCCCGGCATCCCGCATCCGGCGCCGCAAGTCGGTCATAGTGTTCACCGGAAGGCCGGCATAACCCGCCGTCAAGGCGATGGAACAGCGTTCCAGTTTATCCTTCAGTTCCGCCACGCGCTCTATTTTAGCCGGTGTTGGCAAAGGCTTACCTCCTCTCAAAAAAAATCCTGCGTCCCCAGATGAGACGCAGGGAAACCGGCAACGGTTCGGCCCGCTCCCACTGAGCCGGCCGGGCCGGTTAAGTTGCGCCTCGGCCGGCGGCCCTAAAGAGGGCCATTAACTTGCAGACCCAAGTGCGCTAAACCCGGGCCGGCAAGACCGACGTTCTACAGCGTTAAGGTTGTTTGACGATATAGGTTAAGTTTATTGGTAAATCCTGCTTTCGTCTAGCGCCAGGCAACTCCAAGGGCAATCGCCTTAAACCACGGTTTCCGCGCCGAGCGGCGATGGCACGACCGCCAGGGAGCGCGCTCGCCGCTATTCCGGTTTAAGGGCTTGCAGGGCGTTCAAGTCCAGGGGGATGCTAGGCCCCATGGAGGAAGTAAGGTAGGCGGAGCGAATAAAGGCCCCCTTGACCGCCGCCGGTTTAGCGCGGACTAGGGAGTCGACCAGCACGGCCAAGTTTTCCAGCAGCAGGTCGGTGTCGAAGCTGGCCTTGCCGAAAGGGGAATGAATAATTGCCGTCCGGTCGGTACGGTATTCCAGGCGGCCGGCCTTGGACTCTCCGATTACCCTTCCCAAGTCTCGAGCTGGCACCATTGTGCCGGTGCGCGGATTGGGCATCAAGCCCCGGCGACCTAGAATACGCCCCAGCTTACCGATTTTAGGCATAATTTCCGGCGTAGCCAGCCCCACCTCGAAATCTACCCAGCCGCCCTCGATTTGCGCGATCAAGTCATCGTCGCCTACGTAGTCGGCTCCCGCCTGGCGGGCGATGTCCGCGCCTTCGCCGCTGGTAAAGACCAGCACCCGCACCTGCTTGCCCAAGCCGTGGGGCAGGACGGTTACTTCCCGCACCATCTGGTCGGCGTGCCGGGGGTCGGCGCTGGTGCGGAGGTGAATTTCCAGGGTCTCGTCAAACTTGGTGTTAGCCAGTTCCTTAAGCAGGTCAATGGCCTCGCCGGGTTGATACAGCTTGCCCGGTTCCACTCGCTCGACCAGGCTGGAGTATCTTCTGCTGCGCTTGGGCATAGTATTCTAATCCCCTTCCACGTTAATGCCCATACTGCGGGCGGTGCCTTCGATGATGGACATAGCTTGTTCCACCGAGTTAGCGTTGAGGTCTTTCAGTTTGGTTTCGGCGATTTCCCGGAGGTCCTGGCGGCTGATGACGCCGGCGCCGCCCTGGCGAAAATCGCCGGCGCCTTTCGCAACGCCGGCGGCCCGGCGCAGCAGGTCCGATGCCGGAGGAGTGCGGGTTACGAAGGTAAAGGAGCGGTCTTCGAACACCGTAAGGTGCACCGGTACGATGGTTCCGGCCTGGGGGGAGGTACGCTCGTTATACTCTTTGACGAAATTCATGATGTTGACGCCGTGCTGACCCAAGGCCGGGCCGACCGGCGGAGCGGGAGTAGCCTTGCCCGCCTCCAGCTGCAACTTGATGATTGCTCTAACCTTTTTTGCCACCCAATCCTCCTGAGCCGAGGGTTTTTTAAGTCCTTCTTCTTAAGGTAACGGAGCGGACGAAGAAGCTGAAATCCTTCCTTCCGGTTAAGCGCGTTCCACTTGCAAAAAGTCCAGTTCCACTGGCGTTTCCCGCCCGAAGAAGGAGACCAGCACCCGAACCTTGCCTTTACCTTCGTCCACGTCGCCGATGGAGCCTACGAAGTCAACGAAAGGCCCTTCGGTGATGCGTACCACGTCGCCAGATTGCAGTCCTATTTTAATTCGAACCGGCCCGGATTCCGAGTGTTTCAAAATAGAATCCAGTTGCGAATCTTCCAACGGCACCGGCTTGGGCCGCTTGTCGTAGTCGTCCTCGGTGGATATGAAGCCGGTTACGCCTGGGGTATTGCGGACGGCGTACCAGCTTTCGTCATCCATATTCATCTGCACCAGGATATAGCCGGGGAAGAGTTTGCGTTGTTCCGACTTACGTTTTCCGTCCTTGAAGATTATTTCCTCTTCGGTGGGAACGATAACCTGGAAGATGCGATCCTGCATATCTAGGCTCTGAATACGCAGGTCCAAGTTCTTCTTCACCCGGTCTTCCTGGCCGGAATAGGTGTGGACGATATACCAGCGGAAATCCAGTTCTGCTTCCGCTTCCATTTCCATCAAATCTTCTCTTTCAGTGGTCATTAGCCGTCACGCTCAACCTGAAACCGTCAACTGACCCGGCTTTTCCAGCCGGCTGCGCTATGCTCAGTTCCGCTTAAAAATGAAAGCGGGTTCGGAACCGGCCCTTACCCGCCGGCACGGGCGGGAGCTGGGGCAAAAACTGGAGCAAGCGGCGGCAAGAACCCGGATCGGTTTGCGGGTTGACTTAAAATATTCGGAATATAATCCGATTAAACAATTCGGCGAACAACCGGTCGAGGCCGCCGAGGAAGAACCCGATGGCTACCGCCAGGACGATAACGATGACGGTAAGCCGGGAGGTTTCCTCCCGGCTGGGCCACACTGACTTACGCAGCTCCGATATTACTTCCTGGAGGAACAGGATCGGGCTAACCCGACCCACGCTGCGCGGCGTGATGGGCGACTGGTTGCGCTGCTGGGCGTTTACCCGGGCCATCGGAGCCTACGCCTACCGTACTTCGCGGTGGCTCTTGTGGCCCCGGCAACGAGAGCAATACTTACGCAACTCCATCCGCTGGGTATCGTTACGGCGGTTCTTGACCGTGGCGTAATTTCGCTCCCGGCATTCGCTGCATTGCAGGGTGATGACTCCCCGTATATCGGCGCTTTTTCTAGCCATTATATCTAACCTTCTTCCGTTATTCCGGTTGGGGCAGGAGGCTACGCGGTTAGTCCAACAGTTTGGTGAACACCCCGGATCCTACGGTGCGGCCGCCCTCCCGGATGGCGAAACGCTGGCGCTCTTCCAGGGCGATGGGGGTGATGAGATTCACGGTTATGGTGATGTTATCCCCGGGCATCACCATTTCCACCCCTTCGGGCAGGTTGACTTCGCCGGTGATGTCGCTGGTGCGAATATAGAACTGGGGCTTGTAGCCGGAGAAGAAGGGAGTATGGCGGCCGCCTTCTTCGCGGCTCAGGACGTACACCTCAGCTTCGGCCTTGGTATGCGGCTGCATCGAGCCGGGCTTCACCACCACCTGGCCCCGTTCCACCTCGTCCCGGTCCACGCCGCGCAGTAAGATGCCCACGGCGTCGCCGGCTTCGGTGCTGTCCAGCAGTTTGTGGAACATCTCCAGCCCGGTGGCTACCGTCTTGCGCACGCCCCCGGAGCGGATGATTTCGATTTCTTCGCCTTGCTTGAGAGATCCGCGTTCCACGCGGCCGGTTACCACGGTGCCGCGGCCCTTGATGCCGAAAACGTCTTCGATGGGCATCAGGAAGGGTCGGTCGGTGAGGCGGGCCGGCACCGGAATGTAGTCGTCCATGGCTGCTACCAGTTCGCCCACGCCGGCCATGGCCTCCGGGTCGCCGTCCAGGGCCTTCAGGGCGCTGACCCGGACGATGGGGGTGTCGTCGCCGGGGAAGTCGTAACGGCTGAGCAGTTCCCGAACTTCCAGTTCTACCAACTCCAGCAATTCCTCGTCGTCCATCATATCCACCTTGTTCAAGGCGACCAGGATGCGGGGCACTTCCACCTGGCGGGCCAGGAGAATATGCTCGCGGGTTTGGGGCATCGGGCCGTCGGGGGCGCTGACTACCAGGACGGCGCCATCCATTTGAGCGGCGCCGGTAATCATGTTCTTGATGTAGTCGGCGTGACCGGGGCAATCCACGTGGGCATAGTGGCGGCTGTCGCTCTCATATTCCACGTGAGCGATGGCGATGGTTACGCCCCGGGCCCTTTCTTCCGGCGCGTTGTCGATGCTGCCGAAGTCCCGGAAGTTAGCCATCCCTTTGTCGGCCATAACCTTGGTGATGGCAGCGGTGAGGGTGGTTTTGCCGTGGTCAACGTGGCCGATGGTTCCTACGTTCACGTGAGGTTTGGAACGATTGAATTGCTGTTTCGCCATTTACTCCTTACTCCTTTTCGCTCTCTTGGGAAGCGCTGGAGCCCAGAGGCGGGATTGAACCGCCGACCCCGTTCTTACCAAGAACGTGCTCTACCGCTGAGCTATCTGGGCTCGGGACTTCTCAAGTTATTGAGTTTTGGTTTGGTTCAATTAAATACATTTTATATTATAGCTTATTAATTTAAGATGGTGGAGGGGGCAGGATTCGAACCTGCGAAGTCCTTCCGGACGCCAGATTTACAGTCTGGTGGCTTTAACCACTCACCCACCCCTCCCCGAAGACGCCCGCTCCCTACCGGGGATCAGGCTCCGAACCTAACCGAACCGATGGGGTCAGGTTCAGGTATGGGGCGCAACCTACGGAGCCCCAGAGGGGACTCGAACCCCTAACCTGTCGATTACAAATCGACTGCGCTACCGTTGCGCCACAGGGGCAAAACCCGGGACAAAGACTAGAAAAGGCCCCGCGGCTACGGGGCCATTTAACCAGCCGACTTGATACTTTTAGAATTATATAAAAATTGGCGGGGAATGTCAATCGGGTTTTTGGGAAATTGACGATGGTAACTGGTTAGGCTACTATCACTGCCCTAGACAAGGGCGAAATGCTACTCAGATTCAGTAAAGATTTTGCAAACAATGACTAGCCGACGCTTGCAGATAACATTACAACCAGCCGTGCTGCAATGGGCAAGAGAGCGGGCCGGATTTGACGCCAGCGCGTTGGCTGGCAAGTTAAATATCAAGACGGAGCGAGTGGAGGAATGGGAATGCTCCGGCAAAATTAGTATAGCTCAAGTGGAACGGCTGGCCCGGGTTACGCATACTCCCCAAGGCTTTCTTTACCTGACAGAACCGCCGGAGGACAGCCTGCCCATAACCGATTTTCGTACTGGGGGAGACCGTCCTCCAAAATTAGTATAGCTCAAGTGGAACGGCTGGCCCGAGTTACGCATACTCCCCAAGGCTTTCTTTACCTGACAGAACCGCTGGAGGACAGCCTGCCCATAACCGATTTTCGTACTGGGGGAGACCGTCCTCCGCTCAGGCCCAGTCCGGACTTGCTGGAAACGGTGTACGATATGCAGCGCCGGCAGGCTTGGATGCGCGATGAACTGCTTGAGGACGAGATTGAACCGCTCTCCTTTGTCAGTTCATTCACCACCGCGGACCGGCCGGAAGCGGTGGCTGATTCCGTTCGGGATACGCTGGAATTGAAAAGGGAATGGGCCGCAAGGGAGTCAAGTTGGGAGGGAGCTCTGCGCTTGCTCCGGGATTGTGTTGAAAATTCCGGCATACTGGTGGTCATCAATGGCGTCGTGGGCAACAATACCCATCGGAAGTTAAACCCGGACGAGTTTCGCGGTTTCGCCTTGTTAGACGAATATGCGCCGCTAATTTTCATCAATAACTCGGACTATAAGTCGGCGCAGATGTTCACCATGGCCCACGAACTAGCCCATATTTTCATCGACGAAGACGGGGTATCCAATTTCGATGACTTTCAGCCGGCGGAGAACGAAGCCGAGGCATTTTGTAATAGTGTTGCCGCTGAGTTTCTCATCTCTTCCGAGGTTTTCGGCGGTTATTGGGCTACTGTTAGTGAAAACGACGACCGCTACCAAAAAGTAGCGCGTCATTTCAAAGTCAGCGCTATGGTCGCCGCTCGTCGCGCTCTGGACTTGGAGCTTATAGACCAGCAAGATTTTTATGCTTTTTATTGGCGGTATCAAGCGGATGAACGCCGCCGGGAGGAAGTAGTCGTTGGTGGTGGTAACTTCTGGAGCAATCAGAATGTACGCATCGGCCGGCGGTTTGGCGCCGCAGTGGTTCGGGCGGTTAAAGAAGGACGTTTGACCTATCGAGAGGCTTATTCCCTCACCGGGTTGCGCGGCGACAGCTTCGAGAAGCTGGTTGCCAAGGCAAGTCTCTAACTGTAATGAAGCATAATCAGGTTCAGTACGCGCTGGATGCCAATGTCCTGATGACTGCGCACCACGATTATTATGCGCCAGACCTTTGTCCGGGCTTCTGGGAATGTTTGGCTTACTACCTTCAGGCTGGACGATTGCTTATTCCAGACCGGGTACGGGATGAGGTGTTATCGCCACCTGAATTGGTTAACTGGGTTGACCGGGTTTGTAGCAGCGCATTTGTTTCTACCCAAACGCCGCCGGTTGTAGCAGCTTACGTTCAAATGATGGATTGGGTGTGGGGAAATGATCAATTTTCGCCGGCAGCCCGGGATGAATTCGCTAGAGTGGCTGATGGGTGGCTGGCCGCTTACGCTAGGGTGAATGGAGCAATAGTAGTTACCAACGAAGTATCAACCCCAAATGTGAAAAAAAGAGTGCCTTTACCGAACCTTTGCAATCAGTTTAGAATTCGCTGCGTAAATACTTACGACATGTTGCGGGAACTAGTATCTAGCTTTGAGTGGGGGAACCCTTGATGGATTCAACCAGGAAGACTTAACATACATTCCACTCTCCCGCCCCCTACCGCAGCACCCGCTCATCCCCTACCCGGCGGGTTATGCGCTGCTGGTCCAGGTGTTCCAGCAGGGGGAGGATGTATTTGCGGCTGGTGTCGAACATAGTGCGGGCGTCGGCTACGGTGATGCTGCCCCGCTCCTCCAGGCGCGCCACAATTTTTTCGGTCAGTTCCCGGTAGGCGGCGGCGGCGAAGACCACTGAATCACTGACCTTCACCACTCGGCCCGCTTCCAGCAATGCCCCCAGCAGTTCTGGGTCCAGGCGCTGCTCCGTTGGCGGCGAATAGGGGTGCTGTTCCAGGGTTTGCAGATAGGCGGCGGCCTGCCGTTCCAGTTCCGGAGTCAGCTCAACCTGGTGGTCGGGCCGGCGCAGGCGCTGGTCTTCCTCCACCAGGCAGCCTTCCGCCACCAGACGGGTTAAAGCCTTCAGGTACACCGCTTGGGTCAGTCCGGCGCGGCTCCGGATTTCCTGGGTGGGGACGCCCCGCCGCAGGGGATGCCGGTGGTGATAGGTTTGCAGAGCTACGCTTATCTTCCCTTTCAGGATGTCCCAGCCCTGGGCCGAATAGACCACCGCATCGCTTTCTCCGCCCAAGTCGCCCAGGATTATCAGGTCGCCGGCTTCGGCCAGCAGGATGGCCCGCTCCAACGCTTCCGCGGCGGACAGGTTAGAGCGTTGGGACAGGGCGCTCAGGTCGCAGGGGCCCCACTGGTCGGCTACGCTGAAAATCAGGTCATCGCTGGTGCCCTGATCCAGCAGCGTTAACTGTTCGATGGTCTCCTGGTTAAAACGTCGGTGTCGCCGCTGGGGGTTGGGGTTTGCTACCTGTCCCCCGCCCAGGGTGTCCTCGGCGGAGCGGAGGACGAAATAGTCGCCCTTGACCATCGGAATCGGGTCGTCCAGCAGCAACTGAATCCAGCCTTCCTCGCCAGGGGCCAGCCGGTCGGCGTCTAGCAGCCGTACCCGCGCCGCGGTTTCGCCGGTGAAGAGGTGAAAGGTGATGCCGGCGTTGTGGCGCAATGGATGGGGCGCGTTCCGAACCATCCGCAGACGGGCGTCCAGCCGGCGGGTGGAGCGCAGCCAGCCGGGGAGAGTTACGAACTCGCCTCGCTGAATTTCGGCGCGAGCGATGCCGGAAAGGTTCACGGCCAGCCGGACGCCCGGATTGCTCTGTTCCACCCGCTCCTTGTGGGTCTGCAGGCCCCTTATCCGCCCCCGCATACCGGAGGGCGCCAGTTCCACTTCCTGCCCCACGGCAAAAACGCCGTCAATCAGCGTGCCGGTTACCACGGTGCCAAAGCCGGAGATAGAAAAGCAGCGGTCAACGGGAAGGCGGGGCCGTCCCAGGTCCCGGCGCGCTCCGGTCTCGTCCAGAAGGTGGTCAATAGCCTCTTTCAGTTGGTCCAAGCCGGCTCCGGTATAGGCTGAGACGCCAATCATGGGACGGCCCTCGAAAGAGGTGCCGGCCACTGCGTCTTCCACCTCCGCCTTAACCAGCTCCACCAGTTCCGCATCAACCAGGTCGGTTTTGGTGATGACCACCAGGCCGCGCTGGATTTGGAGGATGTCGAGAATTGCCAGATGTTCGCGGGTCTGCTGCATTATGCTTTCGTCGGCGGCCACAATCAGCAAGGCCAGGTCAATGGCGCCGACGCCGGCCAGCATATTCTTGATGAAGCGCTCATGGCCGGGCACGTCCACGATGCTGACCTCCCGGCCGCTGGGCAGCGTCATCCAGGCAAAGCCCAGGTCAACGGTCATCTCCCGTTCCTTCTCTTCGGGCAGCCGATCCGGGTCGATGTCGGTTAGGGCCTTGACCAGGGTAGATTTGCCATGATCCACATGGCCGGCGGTGCCAATGACGTACATGCGGGTTAACCTCAAGTTGGGACTGTAGGCGTCCAGGGTCAGGATATAAGGATAGCGCTACCGGGTCGTTAGAGATAGCGGCAAGCGGCGGCGGGGCTTGAAGCGTATCGGTGTTCGGGGAGCGCCGGACAAGAGTATGCCGGTCGCCCAGGGGACCAGGCCAGTCAGGTCGGTTTCGATCTAGCTAACTATAATATACCGGTCGCCCGGGGGACAAGGGCATCAACTCCGACCAGATTCCTCCCAATCAGTACCCTAAGCCGCTTGTCCCGGATAATAACGGGATAGTATAAAGCGTCCAAGTATTTCAGGAATTAACGGCCGGCGCTTGCGGCGGTCTGAGGTTGGGAGCGAGACTAAATTTATGAATTGCCAAGAAGCGCTGCAAGAACTGGAAAGTTTAGGCACCGCCCAGAACCGGAAAATCTACCGGCGGCACGGGGTGGGCGCCAACCTGTTTGGCGTCAGCTATGCCAACCAGAACCAGCTGGCTAAAGCCGTCAAGCCCGACCATTCGCTGGCTCGGGAATTATGGGCCACCGGCAACCACGACGCCCGAGTGCTGGCCGCTATGGTGGCCGACCCGGCTCAAGCCGATGCCGCCTTGCTCGATTCCTGGGTTGATGACCTGGACAACTACGTGCTTACCGACGCCTTTGCCGGCTTGGCGGGGCAAACGTCTCTGGCTTATGACAAGGCGGAACAGTGGGGTTGCGCCGCCGCCGAGTGGCCGGGCCGGGCCGGCTGGCTGCTGGTGGCGCGCCTGGCGCTGAAAAACCGGGACTTGCCCGATGCATACTTTATCGCCCGCCTGGACACTATTGAAAGAGAGATTCACCACCGCAAGAACCGGGTCAGGGACGCTATGAACAGCGCGCTGATTGCCATTGGCATCCGCAACGACGCGCTGGAGCAGCCGGCGTTGGCCGCCGCCGCCCGCATCGGCAAGGTGGCGGTGGATCATGGCGAAACTGGCTGCAAAACTCCGGACGCCGCCGAATACATCCGCCGTACCCTGACCCGACGGCGGCAGAAGGCCCAAGCCGGCGCCGGCCGGACGACGGGGGGCGCCGGCCGGAAGCCAGGGGCCTGACGCCCCCAAGCTGTTGGCCCCAATCCTGACCGGGGCGCCTCCGGTCAGTCAGTCAACGCCGGAGCCGGAACAGATACGCCGCCGCCGTTTTGACTGGCTTGAACCGGGCCCGGCTGGGCGACCTTTTCGCATCGGACTCCACCATTTCCGGGGTCAGCGGCGCTCCCTTGTTCGCCTTGAAATAGCCGGAAAGTTGGTCTTCGGCGGTTCTCAGACGAAGATGCTCTCCAGTTTCTCCTGGGAGTACGCCCAGGAGTTGGTAGTCCGGGTCAACCCAGGCGCGGCGAGCATCATAGTGTTCGTCATTCGCCAGCAGCAGCCCCCCAGAGCGCAGAAAGCGCTTGCCTGCTTGGGAAATGAACCCGGCGTTAAGGGATATGAGCAGATCGAAGGATGACTCCGGCTCTGCATTGAAGTTGTAGTAGTCTTCTTGATAGCTCCAAATTTGGGCGGCTTCCGGGTAGCTCTTGTGGCGGTTTACATACGCCAGCAAGGTCGGGTCGGCCAGCGCCTCGCCAATACCCTTCAGGGAATCCACGTAACATACTTGGGGGAAGACTAAAGAAGGCGTTATATGCAGGTAGCTGCCGGGATACAACGCCCGGACGCCGCCGAAACTATCCCGAACTTGCTGAAATACGGTCAGCAGGTCGTGAATGCCGCCTGGCCGGTCTTTGTAATCGGCTAAGTAGAGGTCCAGGGCTTGGCGGGGGCGCATTTTAACTCCTCCATCTGCGGCCGGCGCTAGCTGAACCGGCGTCCTCATTCGAGAAACCGCGTAAATACCTGGTTGGCGATCAAGTAGGCCCGCTGGCTCAAGCGCAGTAAGGAACCTTGCCGCTCCAGCAGACCGAGGGCCAGCAGTTCGTCAATCTCGGGTTGGTATTTGGCGGCCAGGTCAAGGCCCAGCCGGGCCGAGGCGGAAGACAGGTTCAGCCCGTCCAGCAGCCGCAGCCCCAGGAACATGGTCTCCGAGGCGGCTAGTTCCGGACTAATACGCTCCTGTCCCGCTACCGGGCCGACGCGCTCCAGCCCGGCGGCGGTCAGCTGGTTAACCGGCCCGTCGGTTAAGGGCAAGGGCGACGAGATAGGCCCCTCGGCCCACTTCTTTACTGCCGCAATGTAGGCGCGAGGCGAGTCCAGGTTCCAGAAACGGTGTCCGCTCAGGCAAGAGTGGGCGCCCGGCCCCACGCCCAGATAGGGGCGGGTCTGCCAGTAGGCCAAGTTATGCCGGGAAGTCAGCCCCGGCCGCGCCCAGTTGGATATTTCGTAGTGGTGATAGCCGCAGTCGGCCAGCAACTCCCGGGCATAGTGGTACATATCCGCCGCCAAGTCCGGGTCGGGCGCGGGCAGCTTGCCTTGTTCCACCCAGCGGCGCAAGGGGGTCCCTTCTTCCAGGGTCAGGCAGTAGAGGGATATATGGCTTGGCGAAAGGGCGGCCAGCCGTTGCAGCGTATCCTGCCACTGGGCCGCGGTCTGGCGGGGCAGCCCATACATCAGGTCCAGGTTGATGTTGGCGAACCCGGCATCCCGGACCGTGCGAAAAGCGGCGATGGCCTGGTCAGCGTTGTGGCGGCGGCCCAGCAGGGCCAGCAGGTCGTTGTCCAGGCTCTGCACCCCGATGCTCAGGCGGTTGACGCCTTGGGCCAACAGTCGATGGGCGGTTTCCGCATCCAAGTCGCCGGGGTTGGCCTCGATAGTTATCTCGGCGTCGGGCCGGAGCCGGAAGGCGTTCCCGGCGGCGGTCAGGATTTCCCCGAGGGCTCCCGTTGGCAGATACGAGGGCGTCCCCCCGCCAAAGAACACCGTATTGACCGTCGGCCGGTTCAAGACCGTCCCCCAGGCGGTCAACTCGGCGGTCAAGGCGGTGCGGTAGGGCGACATCAGGCTTTCGATGCCCTGGTAGGTGTTGAAATCGCAGTAGGGACACTTGGTTTGGCAGAAGGGGACGTGGATATACAGGGATATGCCGTCGGCGTTCCAAGACCCGGCGGGAGGGGTGGTAGTAGCGGCTTCGGTGAACATAGCCTAGTCGTTATCCAGAAAACGGGCCTTGCCGTCCACTACTCGGGAAGGGTCTTTATCCTCCGGGCGCTCCGGCCGGGGTTTGCCCAAGTGTTCGTCCACCACGTCCGGGGGCGCCAGCTTAATCAGCAGCAGCAGCGCCAGCCCCAGAATTATCAGGTCATCCATCCGGCCCAGAATCGGAATGTTGTCCCTAATCAGGTCAAAAGGCGAGACGATATAGAGCAAAGCCAGCGGCGTCAAAGCTCGCAGAAAGATACTTACCCGCCGGTCAAAAGTTAGCCGCCAGACCAGCAGCAGGTAGCGCAGAATCGCCGGCAAAAACCGGGGCAATAGCAGCATAAATATATTGATTAGCAAACGGGACATCATTCCCCCAACTATAACCCAACCATAATCGCCGCCAAAGCATGCCCTCCAACTATTATACTATAAAACCCTGGCTCCCACTGCCATCCGCAGTCGGTTACCATAGTCGGTTACTATCCGCCGCTATCTTCGCACTTCCCAACTTCCCAACTTCCCAACCGTCATTCCGGCCGGCGCCAGAATCCGGCAACTCTACCGGCCAACCGTCAGCGCCGCCGCCCAAGCGATACATACTGGCATCATCCCGTCGCCACCTTGTGCTATACTGAATGGACGTCGTGAATAGGCTAGCTTAGGCAGTTGACAGCGGAGGGGGAAATGACCTCTACAGCCCAGACCGGTTCCACCAACCGGCCGGACACCATCGGCAAGCTGCGCGACAGCGGTTATCGGGCGCTCCCGGTGCGGGAGGAGTTGCGCAAGAATCTGATTGCGAAAATGCGCTCCGCGGAAAGGGTGTTTCCCGATATTATCGGCTTTGAGGACACGGTAATCCCCCAACTGGAGAATGCTATTCTGGCGGGCCAGGATGTTATCCTGCTGGGCGAGCGGGGTCAGGCCAAGTCCCGCCTCATTCGCAGTATGGTCAATTTGCTGGACGAGGCCGTCCCTAAAGTCGCCGGCTGTGAAATTAACGACAACCCCTTCAACCCCATCTGCCGGGCCTGCCGCGACCAGGTGAACGAACTGGGCGACCAGGCCGGGGTTGAGTGGATAACTCCGGAGGAACGCTACTCAGAGAAGCTGGCGACTCCGGATATTTCGATCGCCGACCTGATTGGCGAAGTTGACCCCATCAAAGTGGCTGAAGGACGGTACTTGTCCGACGAACTGGCGATTCATTATGGGTTGGTGCCGCGCACCAACCGGGGCATCTTCTCCATCAACGAACTGCCCGACCTGGCTGAGCGGATTCAGGTGGGCCTCTTTAATCTGATGGAGGAGCGGGATGTGCAAATCAAGGGCTACCGGATTCGGCTGCCTCTGGACGTTTACGTGGTAGCTACCGCCAACCCGGAGGATTATACCAACCGGGGCCGCATCGTTACTCCCTTGAAAGACCGCTACGGCTCCCAGATTCACACCCATTATCCCCGGCGCATTGAGGAAGAAATAACCATTATGGACCAGGAGCGGGGCCGCTTTGTCGACGAGGACAACCTGGTCATCCCCCAGTATATGAAGGAAATTGTGGCCGAAATTACCGCCCAGGCGCGCAACAGCAGCGAAATCAACCAGCGTTCCGGCGTCAGCGTCCGGGTGTCCATCGCCAACTACGAGACGCTTTTGAGCAACGCGGTGCGCCGAGCCATTCGCGCTGGCGACCAGGCAGCCTGCCCTCGCATTAGCGACCTCCCCTACATTGCCGCCTCTTTTGGCGGCAAGATCGAGCTGGAAACCTTTGAGGAGGGACGGGAAGGACGGGTGATGGAGGACTTGACCCGGCGGGCCGTCTTGCGGGTCTTTGGCCGTTATTTTGACGTGGAGGAGCTGGACGACATCGTAACCGCTTTTGACTTGGGCAGCGCCGCCGAGACGGGCAGCGAAAAGCCCGCCGGCGAATACCCTGCCCTGGCCGCCGGAGTGGACGGTTTGGGCGCCGCCGCCGCCCGGTTGACCGAAGACCGGCGGCCGGAAGCGCTGGCCGCGGCGGTGGAGTTTGTGCTGGAGGGGCTGCACTTGAACCGCCGCCTGAACTGCGAGCGCACCGCTACGGGATACGCTTACCGGCGGTAGGGAAGGGAGGCAAGGGAAGGGCCCCAGGTTTGCTTGAGGCGCTGGAGGGCTTTCTTGAGGTTAACGCTCTGTACGTAGGCTTCGTCTAGCTTGTAAATCTCTTTTAACAGCTCGTTTGGAACCTCGGAGCTTGCACCTACCGAGGCCAACTGATGAGTAGGGAGGCTACTCCACCGAAGGGACTTGATTACATTTCCGGTTTCGCTAACCAGATCGAGTTGGTAATCTGCCCGGTCGCTGGAAATAGCCAGGGAGACATCAGGAAAGTCCACTCGGTATTTCAAGTTTCCGACTCAGCGGGCATATCACCCTCCAACGCTTCTAACTCGCTCTGCATACTTGTCAGTTCGACCATCGCGTTTTGAACTTTGCGTCGGTGTTTTTCGGACAAATTAGGGCGCTGCCGTCGGACTTTAAGAAATAGTTCCCGTATCTCCGGGTAGCGATCTAACCCACGGGAGCGGTCGCCGGCTCGATGCAATTCAACTAGCCCCGGTATTCGCTCCTTCAAGCGAGTCAGGTCAATGCCGGTTAAATCGCGTCGTAACCGCCTATTGGTTTCCTCGGCGACCGCCCGGGCGGCTCGGGCGGCTCGGGTTTCACCCCTCAGTCGGCGCAGTTGGAGCAGGGCGAATCCTAGCCCCCAGAAGAGATACCAATACCCCGGATATGCTGGCGACGCTGCCAGCTTCGCCAAGCGCTGACCGGGCCCACAACGCCGGGGGAACGCCGACAGAATATCCTAGTTTTATTCGAACACTCGCTTGGGGACATTCCCCGGCGCCGCTTCTAGGCGCGTAAGTTATTAGACGCGCCTTCAGGCTTTCAGCCGCCGCTGCGCTGCCGCTCTAACCTCTTCCCGGGACAAGGAGGCGACCAACTCGCCGCTCTCGTTAGCCTGAAACGCTGATTCCTGGTATAAATCGGCCACCAAGTTGGTTGCCAGGGCGGCAAGCGTTTCCCGCCGCCGCTCTTCGTCCGGCGCCTTTCTCGGCTTCGTTACCGGCAGTTCCGGTTCCAACTTCAACTCTCCCGCCAGCGCCGCCAAATGGCTCTCTACCGCGGCGGTCAGCAGCTCAACCTCCACCGCCCGGCGTTGTATTTGGCCGACGCTCTGCAGATGGCGGCCCAAGTAGCAGCCGCCAAACTGCATTATCTCGCATTGGCGGCCCTCGTACTCCCCGGTGGACTGGTAGTGGGGTTCCAGCTCGTTATCCGCCAGGTAATCCCGCACTGGCCGGTCCTCCGCGTCCGGGCTTTCCACGTCAAAAATCAGTTGGACGGTGTGCATAAAGAACCCGGCTGGTTCTACCTTTATCAGCATCGGCGCCTCCCGATTAGAGGTAAAGAAGGATTGACCAACTGCTTGCCGGTTGGAACAGCCCGGTCTTTTGGCTGAACCTATCGGCCCACCGCTTGCATTATGCGGTCAACGGCGGCTGGGTTGGGTTTGAAGGAGCCGTCGTCGATGCCGTGCATGGCGTCAACTATAGCGTCGTGGTAGGGAGTTGGCACGCCGGTTTCTTGGCCCTTGCGGCAAATTAGGCCGTTCATAAAGTCAATTTCCGAATGGCGGCCCTTATGCACGTCCTGGGCCATAGAAGCCAGCCAGTTGACCCGGCCGCCCCGGCCGGTCATTATGCCGTCCAACTCCTCGAACACGTCGCCCTGGTCGGCGTCGGCCCAAGTGCGGGCCGGGATGCCGTTGATGTCCACCACGTTCAGCCCTTGGGCCAGGCCCACTTGGGCTCCTTCCTTAGCCAGGTGAATACGGATTCGGCGGCAGCGGGCGTCCTGAGCCATATCCTGAGAACCGAGGGTGGACATAGCGGAGATGGCGTTGCCCATTCCGTTTTGGCACAGCTTAGCCCAGCGCTCTCCGGTCAGGTTGTCGGTGGCATAGGCGGCGTCAATGCAGTCCAGCTTTTGGGCGATGCGCTCACTGCGGGGCGTTATTTGGCCGTGTTGCTCGCCGACTCGGAAGACCACATGGCCGTGGTTCCGGCCCGGCTCGCCGCCGCGCAGCACGTGGCCCGGCTCCCACAGGGCGACTTCGATGTGGGAGGCGATGCAGCCGATTTCCCGGTCGTGGCCGACTATTTCGCCGATAATCGGGTCGTTCCAGCAGTTTTGCAGGGAGATGAAGAACCCTTCGGGCTTGACGTAGCGCTTGATGAAGTGGGTGGCCCACTCGGTATCGTAGGATTTCATCGCGATGAAGGCGAAGTCGAAGGGTTCGATGATACCCTGGGCGTCGGTCAGGTGCATCGCCTTGACCGGCGCGGTGAAATCGCCTTGGCTGCCGCTGGCCCGCAGGCCTTGGGAGCGCATAGTTTCCACGTGTTCCGGCCACATATCAATAAAGGTTACATCCTCGCCGGCTTGGGTCAGAAAAGCTCCGACGTAGCTGCCCAGGGCGCCGGCTCCCATAATCGCAATCTTTTCGGCCATTATTATTACTTCCCTCCAATGTCGCTTAAAACTGCGCGTTCAGCCGAGTTTTGTCGGGGACAGGATACCATAATACGACGTTACGACGGCGGCTATTGCGTAAAGTAGGTTGGGCGGCGAAGGACGCTGGGGTGATTTTGCTTGCGCAGCGAATACGGGAGCCGGTTACCAGTCAAGGGAAGCTGCGCATACGCCAGCCTCCCTTTGATGACCGATAACCGGCGCCCGGCGGCGGCCCAACTATCGTTCGTTGCTTTAGGTCAATAAACATATGGAGCTTTCCGCAAAAGTGTCAAGGCGTCATCGTTAGCCAACGTCGTCGCTCCCGTTACAGCGTTGTTACAACTTCACCAACCGGGCGTCCTGGATTTGGGGGAGGGCTTTGATTTCCGCCAGCACGTGTTGGGGAATGGGGTCGTCTAGCCCCAGCACCATCATCGCCTGCCCCCGGGCGCTGAGGCGGCCCACCTCCATGAAGCTGATGTTGATGTTGTGCCGGCCGGCGACCGTTCCCACTGCGCCGATGGAGCCGGGCTGGTCCGGGTTATCCACGAAGAGCATATAAGGCGCCGAGGGGGGCAGGTCTAGCCAGTAATCGTTGACCTTGACGATGTGCGGCTCGTTGCGTAAGGAGGTTCCGGCCAGGGTAACGCTGCCGTTGCTAGTGGTCAGGGTAACGGTAAGCAGGCTGGCATATTCGGGCGCCACCGAGTTTTTTTGCTCGATGATTCGCAGGCCGCGCTGCTGGGCCAGCACCGGGGCGTTAATCAGGTTTACCTGTTCCGAGCTTATCGGCGTCAGCGCTCCGGCCAGCGCCGCCGACTTGAGCATAATCGTATCATGCTGGGCAATTTCGCCCTCGTAGGTGATGGTTAGGCCCACGAACTGGTCTTGGGCCAGGTGAGTCAGCAGCTTGCCTACCAACAGGGCTACGGGAATGTAGGGGGCCATTAGATCGTGGACGTCGGGCGCCAGGAAAGGGGCGTTGACCGTGTTGCGCGCCGTCCGCCCCTCCAGAACCGCCAACGCCTGCTCGGCCGCTTCAATCGCCACTTCGCGCTGAGCTTCTTGGGTAGAGGCGCCCAGGTGGGGGGTCGCCATAATCCTGGGGTGGGTTATCAGCGCCTGGTTTCGGGGGGGTTCCTGGACAAAAACGTCCAGGGCGGCGCCGGCCAGCTGGTCATTTTCCAGCGCCTGGAGCAGGGCCGCCTCGTCAATCAACTCGCCCCGGGCCACGTTTATCAGCCGCGCCCCCGGCTTCATCAGGGCCAACTCCCGCGCCCCAATCAAGTTGGTGGTGGCCGGAGTCAGCGGCGTATGCAGGGTTAGGAAGTCCGCCTGGGCCAGCAGCGCATCCAGGGGCAGCAGCTCGGCGCCCAGCCGACGGGCGTAATCGGGGCCGACAAAGGGGTCGTAGGCCAGCAGCTGCATCCCGAAACTCTGGGCGCGGCGGGCCACCTCGGAGCCGACCCGGCCCAAACCGACCACTCCCAGGTACTTGTTGCGGACTTCGATGCCCATAAAGGCGCTGCGCCGCCATTCGCCCTGCTTCAGCGATTGGTAGGCTTGGGGAATGTTGCGGGCCAGGGCCAGCATCAGCGCCAGGGAATGTTCGGCGGCGGCCACGGTGTTGCCGATGGGGGCGTTGACCACGGCGATGCCGGCGCCGGTGGCCGCCGACAGGTCGATGTTGTCCACGCCGATGCCGGCCCGGGCGATTACCTGGAGGCGCTGGCCGGCCGCAATTACCTGGGCGGTAACCTGGGTTTCGCTGCGGACGACCAGGGCATCGTACTCCCCGATTACCTCAAGCAATTCTGCCGGTTTCAACCCGGTTTTGACGTCCACTTCGGCCCTGGAGGTCAATAGTTCAAGCCCTTCCGCGGCGATGGGGTCGGAAATCAAGACTTTTGCCATAATTACAATCCTGTTCAATCCGGTTTGGCCAGTTCAATCCGGTTTGGAGGGTTTTAGCCGTTGGGCCGTCTATATAATACATTATCTTGAGCGGTCTGGAGCGTCCAGTCGCTAAGCGCCGGTTGTTAAACAAAAGTTAAAGACCGACGGCGGCCGGCGCTCTCGGGAACAATGACTGACCGGATTGCCGGAGATGGATGAGCGACGGCCCGGAGGGCGGTTATTCTTGACCCACGCCTTGGCTGCGGGTAGGATTGACTGACCTGATACGGTGAACTAAGGAGGCCACAGAGCTATGCCCGCGGATTTTAAGGAAGAGTTTATCGAGGTAGGCGGCGCCCAGGTGCAGCTGCTCAAGGGAGGCGCCGGCGACCCCTTGTTGGTGTTGCACGGAGCTGGCGGCAGCGGCGGCTGGCTGCGCTACCTTCAATCCCTGGCGGAACGCTATACCGTGTATTTGCCCTCCCATCCCGGCTTTGACGCCTCGGAGCGGCCCGAGTGGCTGGAGACCATCCACGATATGGCTTGCTTCTATAACTGGCTGGTGGAAAGTCAGGGGCTGCAAGGCTGCCGGGCGATAGGCTTTTCGATGGGCGGCTGGTTGGCGGCGGAGATGGTGGCGGCGGCCGGCCCGGTGTTCAGCAAGCTGCTGCTGGTCGGTTCGGTGGGTATCAAGCCCCAGGAAGGGGAAATCGCCGACGTTTTCATTATCTCGCCGGCCCAGGTCATCGACCTGCTGTTCCACGACCCGGCCCAAACCCCGGAGTATGACCAGGTCTTCGGTCAGGCGCCTTCGCCGGAAATGCTGGCGATATTGGAGCGGAACCGGGAGATGGCGGCGCGGCTCTGCTGGAAGCCCTATATGCACGACCCTAGCTTGGCCCCCCGGCTGGCCCGGGTGAACATCCCGACCCGCATCATCTGGGGACGGGAGGATCGACTGGCCCCGCTGGAGTGCGGTCAGCTCTTCCAACAGGCGATACCCGGTTCCGACCTGGTAGCGCTCGACAACTGCGGCCACCTGCCCCAGATGGAAAAGACCGATGAGTTCCTACGGGCGGCCCTGTCCTTCTTGTAAAACGGAAGGATTCAGAGTTAAGAATTGGAGCTCGTAATCTCTCCCGCCTCCTGAGTTCGTAATTTGTAACCAAAAAGCGAGGTTTATTGTGCTGCCAAGATTCCGCGTCAACCTGGATGAGGCCATTACCGTTCCCGGCGACGACCTGAAAGCGGTGGTCGCCGCTATATTTGAGAAGGTGGGGGTGCCGCCGGAGGATGCGCAGTTGGGAGCCGACGTGCTGACGCTGGCCGACCTGCGGGGGGTGGACAGCCATGGGGTGTCCAATATGCTTCGTAGCTACTTGGGCGGCTACCAGCGGGGCGATATAAACCCCCGGCCCAATATGCGCATCGTCCGGGAGACGGCCAGCACCGCCAGCCTGGACTCGGATCGGGGGCTAGGCACGATTATGACGCCTAAAGGGATGGACATCGCGATCCGCAAGGCGCGGGAATCGGGCGTTGGCATGGTCACCATTGGCAACTCCCGGCACTTGGGGATGGCCTCTTACCACGCTATGCTGGCCTTGGAGCACGATATGATTGGGGTCTGTATGACCAGCGCGCCGCCCCGGATGGTGCCTACCTTTGGCGCCGAGCCGCGTTTAGGCACCAATCCCATTGCGGTGGCCGTGCCGGCCCGTAACGAGCCGCCCTTCGTGTTTGACGCCGCCACCAGTTCGGTAGCCCAGAACAAGATTGAGATTGCCCGCCGGCTGGGCGCCGACCTGGAACCGGGCTGGCTGGCCGATGCGGACGGCACGCCGATTATGGAAGAGGCGCCGGCGCCGGAGAACTATCACCTGCTGCCCATGGGCGCTACTCGGGAACTGGGTTCGCACAAGGGTTATGGACTGGCCTGCGTGGTGGATATTTTCGCCGGGGTGCTTACCGGCTTCGGCTACGGCGCCGTTCCGGGCCGGCCCAACTTCGGCCACTACGTCGCCGCCTACAACATCGCCGGCTTCGACGACCCGGAGCATTTCAAGGATGAGATGGATGGCTGGCTCCAAATGATGAAAAGCACCAAACCGGCGCCGGGCCACGACCGAGTGCTGGTTGCCGGCCAACCGGAGGCCGAGATGGAAGCCGTCCGTCGCAAAGAAGGCATTCCCCTCCACCCGGAGGTGGCGCAGTTCATCCGCGACACCTGCGCCGAACTGTCGGTAAGGCGCTTGTTTTAGGGGGGTGGGGTGGATTCTGGCCGGCGTCGGAATAGCTTGATATAGACATTATGCTCTGCAAACATCCATAATTCGCTGACGCCGTGAAACAGGCAGGTTGCTATGGCGAGTGAGCCAATACAACATCGCCGGAAATTTAACCCAAAGCGCCAAATCCGGGAATCCTGCAGCCCGGATGAAATAGCCCTTCTTGTCGGACGCTTGAAGTATGGGGGCAATCCAGCCCATAAAAGGAATCCGGGGGATTTTAACCTCATACCTCCCGCTCAACCGCGTCCCGACAAAACATTATGCGATGCAGTGGGTATAACCACCCAAGCTGAAGCCTTGCGGCTAATCAGGGAAGGCGCAACCCGAGGGTTGATTAGCGTACAAACCCGTGGGGACTTTCCGCAGAATGTCTGGGCGGTTACTCAAGACGGGTTTCCCTTGGAGGCGCAACTCGACAACCAGGAGCAAGGCAGTTACCACGGTTATCCCATTCCCTCAACCGACGATTTCGGAGCCGAAGTCCTGAGACGCTGGGATCAGTTATGAGCGCAACATTTTGCATCGGCTATGAGTGGCTGCCCGGTGATGACGGCGATGCGGCCGAGCAATCAACGCTGGCCGCTCTTGCCATCAATGTTGGTGAATCTTGCGCCACCGAAGTCGAAGATATTTTTGCCAAGACCGTCCGCTTCTCCGCCCGTCTCTCCGCCCGTTGCTTGGCCGAATGGTTTGCTATCAATTGGTGGCGGTTGCTATGGGAACCCAAAGCCTATAATTATTCTTGGCGTACTAGCCACAAGATAGGCAACGCCGGCAAAGGATACGTTTGGCCCGACTTGGCCTTTGCCAGTGACTGGCAGTCGGTTATGGTCAGCTCTTGTCCTACCAAACGGTGGGAAGCGGAGCCTATTCGTTATCTGAACCGCTTTGATATACCGGTTCCCCTGGGCGATTTTGAGCGAGGCGTGGACAACTTCATCGAAGGAACCATTGCGAGGTTGTCCAGTATCGGGAAGGGTCAATCCGACTTGAGCGCGCTTTGGGACGAGGTATCCAGGGAACGCCGCCACCCGGAAGTTTCCGAATGGCGCAGTCTGGAAGCGTGCATGGGATATGACCCCGATGAAGGGCCGTACGACATCCTCAACGGCCTGCGGAAACTGAAAGATGCGTATGGAGCGAGCGCAGTCCAGGAGATGGCCGCAACCTCCAAAGAGCGGGCGATTTCTCATCTAAGCGATCTATGGGACGCTGCGCAAGAAAGTGACGTAACCATCTATGTACCTGGTTGCGATAATATACGTCAAAAACTCACAACGGAATCCAATCCTTTGGGACCGCCCTGGCGTCGCGCCACTCAGGCCGCCCGAGTAGCGCGAGAAATTTGGGGACTGGAACCCCCCATCCATACAGATAAGCTTTGCGATTTGTTCCACATCACGGAAAAACAACTCTCCGAAAGCCTTCCCAATAACCAGAAGTCCCTGATTGCTGGAGTCCGCGACCAAGACATTTCCGACGCCTTCCGTATAGTATGGAACAGTAATCGTCCGACTACCCGCCGCTTCGCCTTGGCGCGCTTGGCGGCGGATCACATTGTTACCCCGGATCGGGAGCGGCTTTTACCCGGAACCCGCTCCGCAACCCACCGGCAGAAATTTCAACGCGCTTTTGCTCAGGAACTGCTATGTCCAGTCGATGTTTTAACCGAACATCTCGACACTGAAATACTAAGTAGCGACGATATAGATGATGCCGCACAACATTTCGGCGTCTCGCCGCATACGGTCCAAATGGTTCTGGTAAATAAAGGAATCATAGACCGGGAAACTGTCACGGACTGGATTTATGAAATCTGAACCCCGGTGGTTTCTAGGAAACTGTTTGACGTTTCTTAACTTACTCCCTTCCCTTGACACCCCCGCCGGATTTCCCTACAATAAGCCGGTTGAGGTTTTGATTTATTATGGATTATGCGATTTTTAAGACCGGGGGCAAGCAGTATCGGGTTAAGCCGGGCGACGTGCTGGACGTGGAGTTGTTGCCGCTGGAAGTAGGCGATGCGGCGGAATTCGATGAGGTCTTGGCGGTTTCCGACGGCGGCCAGGTCAACTTTGGTTCTCCCCATGTGGCCGGAGCCCGAGTGGTAGCCCAGGTGCAGTCCCACTACAAAGACCGGAAGTTGATGGTCTTTAAGTACAAGGCCAAAACTCGCTACCGTCGCAAGCGGGGCCACCGGCAAAATTATACCCGCCTCGTAATTCAGGATATCCACGCAGGAGGTTAACCCGACAATGGCCCATAAGAAAGCCGGCGGCAGCACCAACAACGGCCGCGACAGCAACGCTAAACGTTTGGGCGTGAAGAAATATGGCGGCGAACAAGTCACCCCTGGCTCGATCATCATCCGGCAGCGCGGTACCCGCATCCGCCCCGGCAACAACGTGGGCTTGGGTCGAGACCATACCATTTTTGCCAAGACCGACGGTAAAGTAACCTTCGAATGGGCCGCCAAGGGGCGCCGCCAAGTCAGCGTTTACCCGGCCTGATTTCCGCCGGAGAGTATTTTCAACCGGACCAACTGGACCGGACCAGGGAAGAGCAATAATGAAAGCGGATATCCATCCCCAGTTTTTCAATTCGACCGTAACCTGTTCCTGTGGCAACGTTTTTCAGACCGGAGCCACCAAGCCGACTCTGCGCGTCGAGGTTTGCAGCAAATGCCACCCCTTCTATACTGGCGAGCAGCGCATCGTGGACACCCAAGGACGCATTGAGCGGCTGCGGCGTCGCTACAATCTCCAGTAATTACTCCGGTACAACAAAACAAAGAAGAAGTTTCCGGGATCGAGGGTCGATGTTAGTTGACCCTCGATTGCTTTTGTTGAGCCGGGATGATTCGGTCGGCGCATATTGGGAACCTACAACTTCACCGATATATTCGAGGTAGTGAGTTAGTGGCGGAGCAACCAAGATTCACTTACGGCGGGCAAGCGGTTATCGAAGGCGTAATGATTCGCGGCCGGGAGTATTTCAGCTTGGCCGTGCGCCGCCCCGATGGCGACATCTACCATTATCACGAACGACTGAATACCGCCTTTACCGGCCGCATCCGTCGTATTCCCCTGCTGCGAGGTATGCTGGTCCTTACCGAGACGCTGCTGTTGGGGATAAAAGCCCTTAACCGCTCGGCGGCCCTGGCGACTGCGGAACAACTGGGCGACGACGCCAATTCTACCAACGACACTGGGGATATTCCCGGCTGGGCGATGGCCGCTACCCTGGCGGTATCGCTCACCTTGGGCGTGGGGATATTTTTCATCCTGCCCCTGCTGGCGGTACGGCTCATCGACCCCTTTATCTCTTCCGACCTGCTCAGCAATACCATTGAAGGTATTATCCGGCTGCTTATCCTGGTGGGCTACATCGGCGGCATCGGACTGATGAAAGACATCCGACGGGTGTTTGCCTATCACGGCGCGGAACATATGGCGGTACACGCCTACGAGGCCGGCTTGGCCTTGACCGTCGCTAATGTACGCCGGTTCGGCACGCCTCATCCTCGTTGCGGCACTGCCTTTCTGCTGACCGTAGTCCTGGTGTCCGTCATCGTCTTCGCCTTTCTGGGACGGCCCGATTTGGAATGGCGGATCCTGTCTCGCGTGCTGTTAATTCCAGTGGTGGCCGGCATCAGTTACGAGCTGATCCGGTTCAGCGGGGTACATCCCGCTTGGCCCATTGCTCGTTGGATGGCCGTCCCGGGGTTGTGGTTGCAGCGGCTGACCACCCGGCAGCCGGAAGATGACCAGATTGAGGTGGCGATTACGGCCATGGGCGCAGCGGTGGCCGCCGACGTCGGAGAAGGGTATGTTTCGCCCTTTACGGCTCCGGCGGCGCCGCCGACTGAAGATGGCGCGAACGCCGGGGCCGAACCGGAAAATTAAGAACTACGAGTTGTAGATAAACCGTCCTTAACCCGGGAATTCGGCGGAAGCGGGGTTCGCCGGAGCGCAATTTTAATTCCGGACGCTCAATTTCGGTGTCGGGTCTGTCGCAGCTTTTCCACCGTGCCGGGCGCCTTCCAGTCGATATAGAGCAAGACATGCTCTTTGATGGCCTCTTCATGCACCCGGCAAGGAGCGCAGCTGCCGTCGATGCACAAGCCATGCCGGGGACGCAAGTTTTCCCGCAGCGTCTCCAGTAGCTCCACCGCCGACCCGTTATCCGCGGCTCCCCCTTGCATTAGTTCCAGCAGCTCCTCCAACTGGGTGGACAACGTTTCCAGCAGACGGTTATGTTCCTTCAGGCTCCGTTCCACGAAATTCTTGGGTTCGTTGGGGTTGAGATTGAGCGTAACCGGTATCTGGGCTGGGTCGAAGGGCGAATCGTCAAATTCCCGGCCGCAGGTATCGCATCGAGCAGACTCTTGGGCCATTGCCGCCACCTCAGTTAGTTGAATTGCAGCTAGTACCGGGGTATGGGGAGAGTTCTCATATCCCCGTCCTCGTGGAATACTGGAACTAGCTAGTACCGGGGTATGGGGAGGGTTCCCTTGCTCCCGGTTGCCTTCGTGTTGCCGGGGTCGTGGTGTCCCGAACTTGAGCAGCGTTCAGCGTGGAAAGACTGGGGCAGCGAGTTTATGCCGCCAGGCGGAGGATTTCGTACATGTGCCGAAAAAGGCCGCCAGCTCCTGTAACTAATCCCCAAAAACTGCGGTCATGGCCCGGCCTAACGTGGTCAAAAATCGCCGTCTCCGTGTAACGTAGGTCGTCGCGTCCGCTTCTTCGCCAGGTTTCCACCAAGCGTCGGGACTCGCCAACCGGAATCAGCAAGTCTCCTACATCGTGCATAATCAGCAGTCTCGCCCGGACGTCGGCGAGGCGCTGGCTGGGAGATATTCCCTGCAACTCCTGTCGAAAGTCCGCCGGCATCCGGTCCAGCAGCCTTCCGGCCTCTTCCGGGGTGGTTCCCTCCAGTAACTTGCGGGAAATATCGGCCTGCTCTGAAAGTTGAGCCGGTTCCGCGGCGCTACCCGACTCGACCGCCGCGGCGGTTTCGATAAAGCGGCGAGTTAACAATTCTCGCTCCGCCGGGTCGGAAACCGCCTGAATAAGCTCATTGGCAAATACCCGCCGGGTCAAATCATCCACCGCCCAAGGCTCGGCTTGTCCGTTGGAAATCCGGGAGTTGCTGGCTATCTGGATGAAGAAATCCCGGGCGTCGTAGTAAGCTCCGAAGGAATTGACGAAGGCCACGTCGTCCCGAATCCGGGGGTCGGCGGCGGCTACCATAACGAAGGAGCCGCCTACGGAGAAACCGGCCATGCCCACTCGTTCCGGGTCTACGTAATCCCGGCTTCGAAGGTGCCGGAAAGCCCAAGTCAAGTTGTCTATCTCCGCCGGGTCAACGCTGCTCTGCAAACCCATGGTCGGCGACCAACTGAACATAACCGCGAAACCGGCCCGGGACAGGGCGTTGCCGAAGTTTATCACGTCCGGGTCGTCCCGTCCGGCGGCGTTGGCGCCGAGAAACACCAGTAGCCCTGCCCGCCGTTTGCCATTGGGGATGTAGTAAACGTCGGCCCGGCCCAGCTCATCCGGGCGGGCATAAGTTATCTCTTCCCGTATCGGCGGGGCGGTAAACCAGGATTGAGGCTTGACCGGCGCGTTGAGGGTTTGGAGGACAAAGAGGGCCGTATGGAACCCAGTAACTAGCTGAGGGAAGACGGTAAACAAGACTATCACCGTCACCAACAGGATGCCCAACCCTAAGTAGAGCCGGTAGGCCCACCGGCCGACAAATCCGCCCAGAGCCCTAACCGGGCGTTTAAGCATCGCTATGACCTTGATATTTACGACCCGCCAAGGCACCAGGGCAGGGTTGAAACTGCCCTGGCTTTCCTGCCGAGTATCTCCGGGAATCAACCTTGGCCATCTGCCCGCCAACGGGACAGGTTACTTGGTCGGTTCTTTGGTCATCAGGAGGTGGCGAGCGTCGGAAAGGAGTTCCGAATCGGAGCGTTCCAAGTCAATCAGGTCGCCATGGGGCTGCGGCACCGGGAAGCCGGTGCGGTAGTAAAGCTCCACCCGGTTGCCTTCCGGGTCAAAGAAATACATCCCAAAGGCGTTGCCGTGGCTGACAATCCGCTCGATGGTGATGTTCTCCTCCTCCAGCCGGGCCTTGTATTCCCGCATATCCTGGATGGTGGGAACCTTGAAGGAAATCTGCTGGATGACGTTGGTGTCGGTGTCGGCCTTGCGGCCCTTCATCACCACAAACTCGTGGTGTTCCGACACCGGGTCGGAGGACATAAAGCACATTCCGCGCTCCAGGTTCTCGTCCGCGATTTGCAGGCCGATAACCCGGGTATAAAAGTCGCGCTGTTTCATAAAGTCGTCGGCGAAAATGCCCACGTGGCCCAGTCCGGTAGTTTGCGCCATAAGGTTTTACCTCCGATTTTTATTGGGATGCCGCAGGTTGGGAGTTAGGCCCTTTAAGCCATGAATTTTGCGATGACAACGGTTAAAACGGTTAAGGCCGATATAGCGACCATCCCGCCAAGCGTCAGGCTAACCATCCAGCGGCTCAAGCGGAAAACCGCTTAAGCAATATCGGTCTGCAGGTTGGCTACGTAGGTTCTTACGGTCGGCCCCATCGGCTTGGGTAGCCCCAGGCTTATACGCTCCTTCCAGCCGGCTGACCCGTTGTCGAAGGGCTGAATCGGCCCTTGTCATTGGAACGCCTTGGTTTGGGTTGGCGGCCTAGGTAAACACTATACCATACCCGGGCAAACAAGCGTCGCGCCTCAGCGCGTCCCGGTTTCACTGGTTGTCTTCGGCCCGGTAATCCACCGCTACTCCTTCCCTTTCAATGCCAGCAGCACCCGCTCGGCGGTGATGGGCAGTTGGGTCAGGGGGACGCCGATGGCATCGTAAACGGCGTTGGCGATGGCCCCGGCTACCGGGGTGTTGCTGCTTTCGCCGATGCCCTTGCTCTGGAAGGGGGCCGGGCCGCCGGCCGGCTCCAGCAGCACGGTTACCAGTTCTGGGATGTCCTTGATGGTGGGTATCTTATAGTCGCCCAGGCTCAAGGTGGCGATGCGGCCTTCTGCGGTTTCCAGCTCTTCCATCAGGGCATAACCCAGGCCTTGAATAACGCCGCCTTCAATCTGTCCCTGGTGAGTCAACGGGTTCAGCACCGTGCCGATGTCGTGGGCGGTAACCAGTCGTTTGACCGTTACCTGTCCCGTCTCCGGGTCCACCTCCACCTCGGCCGCCTGGGCGCAGTAAGAGGTATATTCGGAGGGGGGAGCGGTGTAGGTCTTATGGCCGGCCAGGGGTTTGCCCAAGGCGGCGACCGCTTGAGCCGCCACATCGCGCAGGGACATGGAGGGGCTGCCGGCGCCGCCGGAAGCGGAACCGTCCCCGGCGCTAAACTGCCCGGCTTGAAGGGTAACCGAATCGGCGGCGCTGCCCAGATATTCGGCGGCCAGGACGGTCAGTTGTTCCCGCAGGTCTTCGGCGGCGCCCAGGGTGGACTGGCCGGAGGTGTAGGTAACCCGACTTCCTCCGGGGCCGGACTCGAAAGGCACGGCGTCGGTATCCTGGATGATTACGCCCACATCCTCTATCGGAATGGTCAGGGTTTCGGCCACCACCTGACGCAGGACGGTATGGGCGCCGGTGCCGGTGTCCCACAGGGACATTAGCAGCGTGGCTTTGCCGTCAGCGTCCAGCGTAACTTCGGCGGAGGATTGGCCGGAGCCGGGCGGCTGGTCGGAGATGGCAAGGCCCCGGCCCAAATAGGCCCCGGTTGAGGAAGTCGCCTTGGGTTTGCGCCATTCGGCGGCTTCGGCGGCCTGCCGTAGAGTGTCCCCGGCGCGGATGTTCAACCACGCTTCGCCTACCGGGTTAGTGTCGCCCTCCCGCAGTATGTTGAGCATCCGAAACTCGTAGGGGTCTAGCCCCATTGCTCGGGCAATCAGGTCCATGTGGGCTTCCACGGCAAAGGTTACTTGGGGTTTGGCCGGAGCGCGCATGTGGCCGCAGGGGACGTTGTTGGTGTAAACCATATAGCTGTCGATATGGACGTGGGGGATACGGTAGGGGCCGCCGCTGTGGTCGGCGCCGCGCAGGTGCACCCGGGGCTTGAAGGCGCCGTAGGCCCCGCTGTTAAAGACGGTGCGAGCTTGACGCGCCCAGATTCGCCCATCCGCTTTCATTCCCGTCTTGAGGGTGATGCTTCCGGGATGGCGCGGGTTGCCGGCTTGGAGTTCCTGGAGGTAGTCCATCACCATCTTTACCGGGCGTCCGGCGGCGCGGGCCAGATAGTAGCACAAAGGTACATCCATAAAGGAACCCTTGCCCCCAAAGTCGCCGCCAATACTGCACGGGTTAATAAGGATTTGCTCTTGGGGTAAGTCCCAGACGGCGGCCAACTGTTCCCGCAGCATAAAGGGGCCTTTGTTGTTGGCCCAGACTTGTACCCGCCCGCTGGCGTCGATATCCACTACACAGGCGTGCGGCTCCAGGTAGGCTTGGTGCATTAGCTGGGTGGTGAAGGTATGCTCGAATACCAGGTCGGATTCGGCGAAGCCCCGCTCGATCTCGCCCTTGTCCCAGACGTTGTGGGCAAAGACGTTGTTGATCGAAGACCTGGGCTGGGGTAGGCCGGGGTAAGCGGCCAGGTTTTTGTGGAGGGTAGGGGCGCTATCCTCCATTGCCTCCAAGGGGTCAAAGACCGCCGGCAGTTCCTCGTACTCCACCTCAATCAACAACAAGGCTTCTTCCGCAATGTCCGGGTCTTCGGCGGCCACGGCGGCCACTTTCTCGCCAACGAACAGCGCCTGGTCTTTAGCCAGTACCGGGCAGTCCCGGAGCAGCCGGCCCACCCGCCGGTCGGGCAGGTCCTGCCCGGTAATGACGGCGTGAACTCCGGGCAGTTGGGCGGCCCGGGTGATGTCGATGCTCACAATCCGGGCATAGGGAAGGGGACTGCGCAGCGCCTTGCCCCAAAGCATCCCCGGCAGCGCCACATCGGAGGTATAAATGGTTTGACCGGACACCTTTTCGGCGCCCTCGCCGCGAACAACTGGTTGGCCCACTACGGAGTAGGAAGTAACCATTGGCGCCTCCTTCGGGAACCGGTCGGAGCAATTCCCGGTGCATCAGAGTCGGATTGCCTTTTGCCTTTGGACGGGGGAGCCGGCGGAGAGCCCATACCTTACTGGCGCTTCCCGGCGGACGGCGCCCCTTCGCGCGGTTTACGCTGTCTTAGCGGTCAAAACGGGGCGCTTCCCGGCGGACGGCGCCCCTTCGGTCCCGGTTAATGGTTGGAGCTTGACCAGAAATTGCTCGATATCGTCCAGACCTGCCTGAACCATTTCCAAGGGCTGCCAGTCTTCGCAAAAGTTGCGGTGCAGGCCGGAGGCCACCTGGAACAGGGTGAAAATTTGGGTGTCGCCGGTCTCCGCCACCAGGGACCGAACGATGCTACCGAACGATGCTGTAGAGCCGGCGGTGGCTGTTGTGGGGCCAGCCGCTCTGTTCGGCAGCCGCTTTAACCATTTGCGCCGCCGCACCCCACAACAGCCCTTTTCGGAGGCTTGCAGCACATCCTCCTCTACCAAATGCTGGCGGCCTTTGACCAGAAAATCTTCGGCCTGCCGCCGGCAATCGGCTACGGAGGGCTGGGTTGAAGCCGATTGGGTCATAAATGGAACGGGTCTCCTTAACTTAATTAGCGCCGCCTCCGCCCTTCCGGGTCCCGGCTACAGCGCTGCTGCGGCGATGCGCTCCAGTTCGTCCAGGGCGCCGGCGTCTTTGGTGTTGGGCAGCATCACGATGGCTCGATTGGCCCCGGCTTCCGCAATTTGCGCTAACAGTTCCCGGTCGGAGGGGACGGCAAAGGCGGTTATCTGGATGGACTCCGGAGCGCGGCCGGCCGCTTCAGCCAATTCGTCCAGCGTGGCCCGGCCCGCCTGTACCTGCGCTGCCGACGGCCCGGCGGGAAGCCAACCATCGGCCCAACCCACTACCCGGCGAAATACGTTCTTGGCCGAGCCGCCCAGCAACACTGGCGGATGGGGTTTCTGCGCCGGCTTGGGGTAGCACTTGACCGGCGGAAAGTCGAAGTAGTTGCCGTGAAACTCGGCCTCTTCCTTGGTCCAGAGCTCCTTCATTACCTGGACGGACTCCCTGGTTTGCGTCCAACGGCGGTCAAAGTCGCCGCCCATAATTTCCGTCTCTTCCCGCAGCCAGCCGGCGCCGACGCCGAGGATGAAACGCCCGCCGGAGAAGAGGTCGAGGGAGGAGATTTGCTTGGCTAAAAGCAGGGGGTTGCGCTCCGGTATCAGGGTTATGCTGGTGCCTAGCTTAATGTTCTGCGTAACCGCCGAGGCCCGGGCCAGCGCCATATAAGGGTCAACCATATCGGTCATATATTCAGGGATGGAACCGTCGGCGGAGCCGTGGTAACGGCTGTGGGTATGCACCGGCATAATCGGATGCTCCGGCAGCCACAAGGACTCAAACCCAACGGCCTCCGCTTTTTGAGCCAACTCGGCCACGTCTATTGATTGGCTGGAAAGAGCCATAAAAATACCAATTTCCATTTGTTGTTGTTCGCTCCGATTAGGTGGATTAGGTATTCTGAGTATTGAAATGATAGCATAGCTGGTCAGCTACAGCAATGCGATTATAGTTCACCGAGCGGGCCGGGGCGTTCTGCTGCGCCTTATAGATGTTAAGGGAGGGAGTATGTTGGGATTTTTGCTTTCGCCATTCCGAACCGTCGGCCGGGGTTGCTTGTTCGGGTTCGGCTGTTTGCTGGGAGTGATAATCTTTCTGGCGGTTCTGGCGGTAATCACGGGCGTTCTGCAGCAACGGCAACTGGCTTGGCCCTTTTAGTTGCCGGCCGTCGCTCGGGGCCGGTTTCCCTCGACTTTACCCGCTCCGCCGCCGAAAGGCCGGAAAGCGGGAAGTTATTCGCCGATTAACCTGGCTATTTCCGCTACCGTCGGGGCTATGTCGCAAGAGGAATCGACGGTGCAGTGAGGACGTTGCGGCGGCTCCTCGCCAGGGCGCAGGCGGCAGTAAATCCGCCAGTCGGCATCAGACCAGTCGGTATAATTGGGCCAGTCGGTACAGGAAGGGAGGTTGGAGCTTAATCCGGCGGCTTGCCGTTCCCCTCGCCGGGCCAGGCGTTGACGAATTAGCGCTTCCGGAGCGCTGAACTTTATCAGCAGCAGTTGCGCCCCGGTGCGGTCGGCAATGTCGTACAGGGGCTGGCGGGCGCGCTCGGTCAGATTGGTGGCGTCAAAGATAACCGGACATCCCTCAGTTAGCAGTTGCTCTAGCAGGCAATGGGCGGCGGTGAAAATCCGGGAGTGCTCGCCCCGAGTGTAGCGGGGTTGAGGCGCTAGAATCTTGCGCAGGCGGTCGCTGCCCAGGACGATGCAGGGAACGCGGCTAGCCAGGGCGGCGGCGAAATAGGACTTGCCCGTCCCCGGCAGGCCGCAGAGAACGATTAATAGCGGCAACGACGGCGAGCCAGCTGACACGGGAGGCGCCCGGTTAAGCTCTTCGTGTAGGGCTTGCCGCAGGGCCGCTGCATCCGCAACGCCGGCAACCCGATTTTGACTCGGCGGTTGCTCCGGGGCGTCCCATCCTCGGGCGGGACGGTCGGGGCGGTCGGGAGAACCGGGACGCTTGGGTTCGATTGCTTCCACTTCAGATGCTTCAGACAAAATACGGCCATTGCCAGCCCCGGCCTTTCCCATTATACCTTCTTGGCTCCCCGTCCGGCTTCTCGTGGTCTTGCCGTCCCTCGCCCCTCCGTCCGGACCTAGCCGGGCGTTGGGCCATTCTAACTACAGGGCGGATTAGAGGTCAAGCAAGGAAGGTCTTGGCCAGCGCCCCGGAAGGAGGACAGGGATGGGAGGCGGTATGGCCCTCAACCCGGAACAGTCGCCTCCCTAACCTCCTGGCGCATCCGTTGACAGCGCAACTGGGATGGCGGTTGCAGGTCTGTATCGGTCGCCTCCTGGCGCATCCGTTGACAGCCTAGCTGCGGGATGCTATTCTTAATTGTTGACCTATTTAGTCAACAATTATCAACGATTGGCTTATTCAAATCGGCGCAGATTGGCTCCGGCGCTCAGCCGGCTTGGCGAGGTCGGCTAATGCAAGAACCAAGCCGGTTGTCCGCGATTCGCAGCGCGCTAATCTTAAGCCGACCGGAGGGATGCTTAATGACGACCCAAAGGGTCATATCTCGCTCTTCCACCGACATCGATACCGATTATAAGTGGGGCTTTACCATTGACATCGAGGAGGACTCCGCCCCCAAAGGTCTCAGCGAGGACATTGTCCGCTTTATTTCCGCCAAGAAAGGGGAGCCGGAGTGGCTGCTGGAATGGCGGCTTAAGGCTTACCGCTACTGGGTAAGCCTTAAAGAAGAGGAGCCGACCTGGGCCAATATAAAGCATCCGCCCATCGATTTTCAGGACATCATCTATTACGCCTCCCCCGCATCCAAAAAGGACGGCCCCCAGAGCATGGACGAGGTTGATCCGGAACTGTTGGAGGCTTTTGGCAAGCTGGGCATTCCCCTGGATGAACAGAAACAGTTGGCCGGCGTCGCCGTGGACGCGGTGCTGGACAGCGCCTCGGTAGCTACCACCTACCAGGAAACCCTGGAAAAGGCCGGGGTTATCTTCTGTTCCATGAGCGAGGCGGTCCGGAATCACCCGGAGTTGGTACAGAAATACCTCGGCTCGGTGGTGCCTTACGCCGACAACTTCTATGCCGCCCTCAACTCCGCCGTGTTCAGCGACGGCTCCTTCGCCTACATCCCCAAGGGCGTCCGCTGCCCGATGGAGCTGATGACCTATTTCCGCATCAACGCCCTGGATACCGGCCAGTTTGAGCGTACCCTCATCGTGGCCGAGGAGGGCGCCTACGTCAGCTACCTCGAGGGCTGTACCGCCCCGATGCGCAAGACCAACCAACTCCACGCCGCGGTGGTGGAACTGGTCGCCCTGGACGATGCGGAGATTAAATACTCCACCCTGCAAAACTGGTTCCCCGGCGATAAAGAGGGCAACGGCGGGGTGTATAACTTCGTAACCAAGCGGGGCAAGGCCCAGGGCAAGAACTCCAAAATCTCCTGGACCCAGGTGGAAACCGGCTCGGCCATCACCTGGAAGTACCCCAGCGTCATCCTGCAAGGGGATAACTCCATCGGCGAGTTCTACTCGGTGGCCCTGGTCAATAACTACCAGCAGGCCGACACCGGCACCAAGATGATTCATCTCGGCAAGAACACCCGCAGCACCATCGTCGCCAAGGGCATCTCCGCCGGCAAGGGGCAAAACACCTACCGGGGACTGGTCAAAATTATGCCCGCCGCCGCCGGAGCCAGGAACTTTACTCAGTGCGATTCCCTGCTAATTGGCGATAAATGCGGCGCCCATACCGTCCCTTACATTGAGGTGCAAAATCCTACGGCCCAGTTGGAACATGAGGCCAGCACTTCCAAGGTCAGCGACGACCAGCTTTTCTACTGCCAACAGCGGGGCATTTCCCCAGAGGAAGCCAACTATCTGATTATCAACGGCTTCTGCCGCGGCATCTTCCAGGAACTGCCCTTCGAGTTCGCCATGGAAGCCGGCCAATTGATGAAGGTTAGCCTGGAAGGAACGGTAGGATAGGGTATTTGTAGATTGCCATCGGTGAGGTATTTTCGCTACAGCGGAGCCGCTAGAACGATCGGGGAAAAGAGCAGTAGTCGGATAAGTTGAACGACTAGGACCAGGATAGCGAGGGCCTTCTTCGTTGGCTGTTGAGTATGCCGGCGGCGCCCCGACCGTTGCTGGCGGCGTGGCGCGGGCTACAGGGGATTTACTTCACCGTCGATAATACGCCTAACAGCCCCGGGGTCGGTGGCGATTATGTTTGTCGTTAATCGTGATTATCCGTGAATAAACTGATTTCAAAGGAGCAGAACATCCAAATGCCCCCTATCCTCCAAATAGCCAACCTCCACGTTTCGGTGGCGGAGCAAGAAATCCTCAGCGGGGTTGACCTGACCGTCAACGCCGGCGAGGTTCATGCCATTATGGGGCCTAACGGTTCCGGCAAAAGCACCTTGGCCAGCGCCCTGGCTGGCCGCCCGGAGTACCAGGTAACCGCCGGCGAGGCTCTCTATCGCGGCAAGGACTTGTTGCAAATGGCCCCGGAGGAACGGGCCAGGGAGGGGGTCTTTCTGGCTTTTCAATATCCCCTGGAATTGCCCGGCGTCCGGGCTTGGCAGTTCCTCAAGGCCGCCGCCGACGCCGTCCGGCAGCACCGGGGCGAGGAGGAGTACGGCGCCAGAGAGTTTGACCTGATGCTGCGGGAGAAGGTTAAACTGGTGGAGATTGACCCGGAACTGGTGCGCCGCTCGGTCAACGAGGGTTTCTCCGGCGGCGAGAAGAAGCGCAACGAGATTCTCCAGATGGCGATTTTGGAGCCAACCCTGGCGCTGCTGGACGAGACCGACTCCGGCCTCGACATTGATGCCCTGCGCATCGTGTCCGACGGGGTGAACAGCTTGCGCACGGCGGATAACGCCATCGTCCTGGTTACCCACTACCAGCGGCTGCTCAACTATATCACCCCGGATAAGGTTCACGTGCTTCTGGAGGGCCGGATCGTTCGCACTGGCGGCCCGGAACTGGCCCTGGAACTGGAAGAGAAGGGTTATGACTGGATAAAGGAAGCGGTGGTGGCCGGGGAGAGTCTATGAGCGCCGCCATTATTAACCACCCGGCCAATCACCCGGCTTACTATTCCGCCTATCTGGCGCTTCGGGAACAGCGCGCCGTCGCCGACCCGGCTTGGCTCAACGACCTGCGCGCCGCCGCTTGGGAGCGTTTCGACTGCCAGGGCTTTCCTATCGCCCGGCGGGGCAACGAACGCTGGAAATATACTAACGTCAGGCCCATTGCCCAAACCGAGTTCGGCCCATCGGCCGCTCCCCTGGACGGCCCGCCGGATTTAACCGGAACAGCCGATGAACGCCTGCCCTACCGCACCTTCCCCGACGCTTGGCTGAACCTGGTTTTCGTGGACGGTCACCCGGTGAGTTTGGGCCAACGGCGGGACGGAACGGGTAAGGCCCCGGCTCAGGACGGGCCTTTTACCGTCGGCTCCCTGGCTGAAGCCGGCAAATCCCGGGACGAAGGCGCCGTAGTTCGCGCTAATCTGGCCGGCCATGCCGTTTATGACGACGATTCTTTTGTCGCCCTGAATACCGCCTTTCTGAATGACGGGGCCTATGTGCGGCTGCCCGACGACTATACCGAGCCGGTCTTTGTGAACATTACTCACCTGCGGTATAGCGAGGCCACGGTGGCTTACCCCCGGGCGCTAATCGTCGCCGGACGCAACACCCGCTTGACCGTTTTCGAGTCCTACATCGGCTCCGGCGGCGGCGCCGGGGACAAGGACGAATCCCTTCGCTATTTTACCAACGCGGTTACTGAGATAGCCGTCGGCGAAGGCGCTCAGCTGCGCCACTATCGCTTGCTGGACGAGAGTCGGGCCGCTTTTCACGTCGGCACGACCCGGGTAACGCAGGCCAAGGACAGTAGTTATAACTCCGGTTCCTTTGCCTTGGGCGCCGCCCTGGCCCGGCATGACCTGTCGACGTTGCTGGATGGCGCCGGCGCTTATTGCTCGCTGAACGGCCTCTACCTGACCGACGACCGTCAGCATGTGGACAACCTGGTCAGCATTGACCACGCCCAGCCCTACGGGACCAGCCGGCTCTACTACAAGGGTATCCTGGACGGACGCTCCCGGGCCGTCTTTGGCGGCACCGTGCTGGTTCGGGAGGATGCGCAGAAAACCGACGCCCAGCAGACCGACAAGAACCTTATTCTTTCGGATCGGGCCGAGGTGGACAGCAAGCCTAGCCTGCTCATCTACGCTGACGATGTAAAGTGCGGGCATGGGGCCACTGCCGGCCACATTGACGACGATGCCTTGTTCTATATGCGCAGCCGGGGCATAGACCCGGAAACTGCTAGCCAAATCCTGATTCACGCCTTTGCCAGCGAAATTATTGAGTCCGTCCCTGACGCGCCGGTGCGGGACTACCTGAATCGCTTGTTCCTGAATACGGTTAGGGGCCAGGTTATTCCTGGCAACGCCCCGTCCGTCAAAACTGTTTCCGGCACTGAAAACCCCGGCTCCGGCCGTAGCTTGGGAGGCGCCTAGAATGTCAACTGCCTTTGCCTTCGGTCCTTTTGACGTAGCCAGGATCCGGGAAGATTTTCCTATCCTGAAACAGACCATAAATGGCCGGCCGCTGGTCTATCTCGACAATGCCGCCACCAGCCAGAAACCCCAGGCGGTACTCGATGCCCTGGTCAATTACTACACTACCGAGAATTCCAACGTGCATCGGGGCGTCCACACCCTGAGCCAGCGGGCGACTGACTCCTATGAAGCGGCGCGCAGCAAGGCGCGGCAGTTCATCAACGCCGCCAAGGACGAGGAGGTTATCTTTGTTCGCGGCGCCACCGAGGGCATCAACCTGGTGGCCCAAACCTATGGTCGTCAGAACATCGGCCCCGGCGATGAAATAATTATCTCGGCGATGGAACACCACTCCAACATCGTCCCCTGGCAAATCCTGAGTCAGGAAAAGGGCGCCCGCCTCAAGATAGTCCCGGTCAACGACGACGGCGAACTGCTGCTGGACGAGTATGAAAAGCTGTTGAATCCCCGCACCAAGCTGGTGTCCATCGTGCACCAGTCTAACGCTCTAGGCACGATCAATCCGGTGGAGCAGATTGTAGAACTGGCCCACCGCCAGGGCGTTCCGGTGTTGCTGGATGGCGCTCAGGCGGTGGCCCACGTGCCGGTGGACGTTACCCGGCTGGGTTGCGATTTTTACGTTTTTTCCGGCCATAAGCTCTATGGTCCCACCGGGGTCGGCGTCCTCTACGGCAAAGCCGGGCTGCTGGAGGAGATGCCTCCCTATCAGGGGGGTGGCGAGATGATTCGCTCCGTAACCTTTGAGCAGACTTTGTATAACACCATTCCGAACAAGTTCGAGGCGGGAACGCAGAACATCGCCGGAAGTATTGGATTGGGCGCCGCCATAGACTATGTTGCCGGCTTGGGTCTGGATAATATCGCCGCCTATGAAAAGGAATTATTGGACTATGGAACGAAACGGCTCGCCGAAATCGGCCCGCTCCGGCTGATTGGCGCCGCCCGACGCAAGGGCAGCATCCTGTCTTTCGTTATGGATGAGGTTCATCCTCACGACGTTGGCACTATTTTGGACGTTGAGGGTATCGCCGTCCGTACCGGGCATCACTGCGCCCAGCCTCTGATGGAACGCTTTGGCGTGCCGGCCACCGTTCGGGCGTCCTTGGCTTTTTACAACACCAAAGAAGAGATTGATACGCTGGTCAAGGGAATTGACCGGGTTATTGAGGTATTTGGTCGCTGATGGCTAACCTGAACGAGCTGTACCAGGAAATCCTGCTGGAGCATAACAACCGCCCCCGAAACTTCCGCAAACCGGAGGACGCCAACCGCCAGGCCGACGGCTATAACCCCCTGTGCGGCGACCGGGTTACCATCTATCTGAAGGTGGAGGGTGACGTAATTGCCGACGTGGCCTTCCAGGGGGTGGGCTGCGCCATATCCCGCGCCTCGGCCTCGATGTTGACCCAGAGCGTCAAGGGCCAGACCTTGTCTAAAGCGGGAGAAATCTTCGACGTCTTCCACGCCAGGATAACCGAGCCGGGGGGCGAAGCGGACGACGACGACTTGGGCGACCTGGAAGCGCTGTCCGGCGTCTCCGCCTTCCCCACCCGCATCAAGTGCGCTATCTTGCCTTGGCACACGCTCAACGCCGCTATCGAGAATACCGAGGCGGCTGCGTCCTCGGTCTCGGTAACTACCGAGTAGAACCGAGGCTCTGCCCCTTTTCCTCATCTCGCCCCCTTTCTTGGCGGAGCGGGGAACGCGTTGGCGGAGAACGCCCCCGAATACCGCCGCATTGGGTTAAGCTGTACGCTGATGGGTTATTCGGCCTATCCGGTTTTCGCAAGGTTATGCGCGGAGCAATTCCAATGACCACCCAAGCCGAATACTATAGTTCCACCAGCCGAAAGTTTCTGGCCCAAGCCGAGGCGTCCTTGGCCCTGGATGATCTGTTGCAAGCCTCGGAAAAGGGCTGGGGCGCCGCCGCCGAAATGGTCAAAGGCATAGCTCACGCCAGGGGTTGGCCGCATAATGGGCATCGGGAGCTTTTCCGGATAATCGACCGGCTTGCTGAAGAGTCCGGAGACGAACAATTGCTGACTTTCTTTAGTACGGCAAGCGCCCTTCACGTCAACTTTTACGAAGGGTGGATGACCAGGAATACGGTTGCAGTTGACCTCCGTCAAGTCGCCGAACTCCTGCGGAAACTGGAGGTTAGCCTTGCTTGACCCGGTGGAGATACACACCGATGGCGCTTGCTGGGGCAACCGAGAGCAGTTGGGGCAAGCTTCCGAGCATCGCCTTTTAGGGTTATGCGGAAACTTGAAGAACCAGGTCGTCGTCAGTTCAGTAAGACCCGGAGGAAGAGCAATTCCAATGACCACCCAAGCCGAATACTACAGCTCCGCCAGCCGAAAGTTCCTGGCCCAAGCGGAGTCGTCCTTGGCTGGGGATGATCTGTTGCAAGCCTCGGAAAAGGGCTGGGGAGCCGCCGCCGAGAGGGTCAAAAGCATAGCTCACGCCAGGGGTTGGCCGCATAATGGGCATCGGGAGCTTTTCCGGATAATCGACCGGCTTGCTGAAGAGTCCGGAGACGAACAATTGCTGACTTTCTTTAGTACGGCAAGCGCCCTTCACGTCAACTTTTACGAAGGGTGGATGACCAGGAATATGGTTGCAGTTGACCTCCGTCAAGTCGCCGAACTCCTGCGGAAACTGGAGGTTAGCCTTGCTTGACCCGGTGGAGATACACACCGATGGCGCTTGCTTGGGCAACCCGGGCCCCGGCGGGTACGGCGTTGTCCTGCGCTATGGCGCTAACCGCAAGGAGTTAAGCGGCGGCTTCCGGCTGACTACCAACAACCGGATGGAGCTGCTGGCGGTTATCAAGGCTTTGGAGGCCCTGCCCCAGCCCTGCCGGGTAACCTTGCATAGCGATTCCCGCTACGTGGTGGATGCAATGACCAAGGGCTGGGCGCAAAGATGGCGGGCTAACGGCTGGCAGCGCAATAAGCGGGAAAAGGCGGTCAACCCGGACTTGTGGGAAGCCCTGCTTGACCTCTGCGCGAAGCACGAGGTGCAGTTCCGGTGGGTTCGGGGCCATGCCGGAGACAAAGAGAACGAATGCTGCGATCGGCTGGCAGTGGAAGCCGCTCGTCAGCCGGGTTTACCTGATGACCCGGGCTATCCACCCGTCGGGACTAGCTAACGCCGGATACCCGGATACTTTGAGACACCGGGAGGTAACGGTCTTGGCCCAGATAACCGAAAACAGTTATATTGAGCGGACGGTTGCCCTGCGCAACGGCAAGTTTAATGTCCAGTTGGTGGAGGGCGGCAGCGGCGACAACCTGCTCTATCTGCATGGGGCTGACGGCTTTACCGGCTGGGACGCTTGCCTCGACCGTTTGGCCGCCGAGTTTCATGTCATCGCCCCGGCGCATCCCGGTGTGGCCCAGTCTGATGGGCTGGAACACTTGGATGACCTGTGGGATTTGGTTATCTTCTACGAGGAACTGCTGGATACTTTGGGGTTGGACCGCGCCTATGTGGTGGGCCATTCCTATGGCGGGATGCTGGCGGCGGAATTGGCGGCCCATTGTCCGCAGCGGGTAGCGCGGTTGGTATTGGTCGGCTCGCTGGGCTTGTGGCTGGAAAATACCCCCGTGGCCGACTTTTTTATCCTTACCCGCTCGGAGCGGGCCGAACTGCTTTGGCGCGACTCCGCTACCGAGGTGGCCCAAGCCTATATGTCGGCGCCTACTGACCCGGCGGCTAAACTGGAGGCCGACCTGTCCCGCACCCAAACCCTGGCCGCCGTAGGCAAGTTCGTCTGGCCCATACCGGACAAGGGGCTGCCCAAGCGGGCTCATCGGATAACTATGCCGGCTCTGCTGATCTGGGGAGACTCCGACGGCATTGTTCCCCCGGCCTATGGGGCAGCCTTTCAACAACTGCTGCCCAACGCCACCCTGCGCGTCATTGAGCGATGCGGCCACATTCCCCAAGTAGAGCAACCCGACGAGTTTTTTGATGCGGTGATCGGGTTTCTGCAGGGTTAGATAAACCCACTTAAATTAAGGGGCTTTACCATGATACTTAACGATTTTATTGAGTCGGCCCTGGAACGAGAGCAGGCTCTTTTGTTGGAAGCGGTTCAAGACCTGACCCCGGAGGAGTTGGCTTGGCAGCCCGGCCCGGAAGCTAACCCCATTGGCTGGATGTTGTGGCACAACATACGGGTGGAGGATATGTGGGTTCAGTTCTTTATCCAGGGGCAGCCGGAGTTGTGGGAACGCGACGGCTGGCACGAAAAATTCGGCCTGCCTACCCGGGATAATGGTTTCGGACATACCCCGGAACAGGTAGCCAACTTCCCGGCCCTGGACTTGGCGGAATTGCTGCGCTACGGCGAGGCGGTTCGCGCTGGAACCCGGGAGTATCTGCGGGAGTTGGCGCCGGAGGACTTTGACCGGATACCCCGGGAACGGCGGCCTAACCTGTCCGTTGCTGGGGTGATGCGAATACTGCTGGGCGAGTTTTACCAGCACCAGGGGCAGATTGCCTACTTGAAAGGTCTGAAACGGGGCGCCGGCGCCCTGCCGGCTACCTACAGCTCCCCGGATTAACGGCCTAGTCTCAAGCCAACCGGGCTAAAAAGCGTCGGGGCGGAACCATAAGTCCGCCCCGAGGTTCGCTATCTACCTGGTTTGATTTACGCTGGCCTCCGCCGCTATTGCCGCCAAGTTTCGGCCCAGTAGTGGTATTCGGACAGGACGGTGTTGGGGTAGAAATCCTTCAGGTTCCAGTCGAATACCCAGCGATAAGAGCCGGTTACTGGGCTGAACATATAGGCCTGATTCAGAACGTGCCGTTGCAGCTCCAGCAACTGCGCTTGCCGCCGCGCCGGGTTTAGTTCCGCCGCTTGCCGCTCAATCATCCGGTCCAGGGTCGCATCCTGATGGCTGGCGATGTTCCCTGGCCCGCCGCTGTGCAACAGGGCGTACAGATAGCCGTTGGTGGTGGGGTGAGGCGGCGCCGGCCCCAAGATAATCTGGTATTGCCGGGCTGGGCTAAATAGCTCTTCCCCGAAATTGTTGGGGTTCACCGTCCGCAACGTGGGGTCTAAGCCTACCGAACGCAAGTCCTGCGCCACCTGTTCGCCTAGCTGCAGATAGCCCGGCCCCAGGTTAGCTACGGTCACCTCAAGGGGCAACGGGAAGTATATCCCGTTGCTGGTCAAAATATCCCGGGCCTCGCTGGGAGAAGCCAGGTAATCGGCGTGCATCTCGGCGCGGCCCAGTTGCCAATCCGGTCCGTGGGTGGGTATTCCCAAGCCCACGCTGCCTTGACCTGACCAGTTGACATCCACATACTCCCAAGGGTCAACGGCCTTGAAAATGGCTTGGCGCACCGCTGGATTGTTCAACGGCGGCGACTGGGTGTTGAGGGCCATTACCACTCCGATTTCCGGCTGCTGGGAGACCCGCGCGTTGAACTCGACACTGCTCTGTCGCAGCTGTTCCCAGCCGGTTGGCGGAACCACGGCCACGTCTACCAAGCCGGCCTGTAAAAGAGCGATTCGTTCCCGGTTCACCGAGTCCGGTCGGCCCGGACCTTTGACTGGTTTGACGGTCAGATGGTCCAAGTAGGGCAGCTCCGGCTCAAAATAGGAGGGGTTGCGACTGAAGTGGGCGCTGGTTTCCGTCGGCGCCGGCTCCCAAACCCAGGGGCCGGAGCCGATCACTGGAGCTTGTTTGAGGTCGCCATACGCTGCAACCACTTCCGGGGCCACAATCTTACTGTGTCCGTCAGCGAGGGCCAGCAGGGCGTCGCTGTCCAGAAAGTTCAACTCGACCCGCAGGGTGTGGTCGTCGAGGGCTTTAATTTCGCCGATGCCCCGGTCGGCGAATCGGGCGGCTCCGGGCCAGCCGGCAGTTCGCAGCCGCGCATAACTGTAGGCCAAGTCTTCCGCCACCAAGTATCGCCCGTTGACTGGCGCCACATTATGCCAGCGTACATTGGGACGCAGTTGGAACTCATAGGCCAAGTCCGGAGTCAGTTCCCAGCTTTCGCACAGGTCGCACTCCAGGGACAAGTTAGGCTGGGAATGCCCTTGCCCAAGGCTAACGCGCAGCAACCGGCTATAAGCCAGTCCCGGCCCCAGGGTGGCCAGGGTTTCTTGACCCTCCTGGTGCACGTCCCGATTGGGGAAATCGGCCATGCTGGCCACCACCAGGGAGCCGCCGTGTTTGCCCTTCTTTAGAACGGGGAGAGTCAGCGGCGGTGGGGCGGATTCCACGGCCGGCGGCGGAACGGAGGCGACTGCAATCGGGGCTGCCGGAACCGGGGCTGCCGGAACCGGGGCTGCCGGAACCGGGGCTGCCGCAACCGGAGCCGCCGCAACGGGGGACATCCCAACCAAGGGCCTCGGCTCAGCCGCCTCTTCGGATAACGGAGCATCGGAAGCGCAGGCCGCCAACGCTAGCAGCAACAAACCTGGCAAAAGTAACCTGATAAAGGTAGATAAGCGCGTCATACCACTCCTCCCTAACCCGACTTGCAACCGACGCGAGGGGGTCGAAACAATTTAACCGGCGAACCGACCGAACCAATGTAGCGTAAATCCACCGTTCAATGTCAGGCAGTTAGCTGACAGGATAAGATGATTTTGCGGGGATGTTCTCGCCTAACTTCTTCTCTGGCTCCCCTTATCAAGGAGTAGAGGGCTTTCCTCGACGGTTAAAAGACCTCGTACCAGGACTATCATCCCGGCTCAGGTCCGCCTCGCCCCGCCCGTTTGTGGTAAGCTATAGGCAGAGAGAGGCGCCCTTCTTTCGTTCTCAGGCATTCTCCGGCGTTGAACCGAGATTTACCCTTTACCAGGTAGATTTAACGTTATGTCTCAGTTTCCGGATGTTTCTTTTGATGGCCTCTACGGAGCCGCCATTATGGACCATTTCCGCAATCCGCGGCACCGCGCACCCTTGGTCGACGCCGATGTTTCGGCCCGGGAGTTCAACCCCTTTTGCGGCGATGAGGTAACCCTCCGCCTCCGGTTTGACCGGGACGGTCGAGTTTCTCGGGTGTCTTCCCAGTCCCAGGGCTGTTCTATTATCCAGGCTTCAGCGTCAATGATGGCTGAGGGTATCGATGGTAAGTCGGCGGAGGAATTGGAGGAGTTGGCCCGGCTTTTCCGGGGACTGATGCAGGGTAATGACCTGCCCGCCGACGCTCTGGCGCAACTGAAAGACTTGGCAGCCTTGCAGGTGGTGCGCCGCTATCCGGTGCGTATTAAGTGCGCCTTGCTGCCTTGGGCCGCTCTGGAGGAGGGGTTGGAAGAGTTTCGTCGCGCCGCCGGCTGAAGGCGCTACCCCTAGCCTCGACCGGTAGCCCGGCCCTCTGACGGCGCAACCGGTTAGCTGGCGCTCCACCCTACCCTCCCCCCCTCACCTGGGGCCGGGAGCTGAGCTTAGCGAAAGGAGGGAAGCCGAAGGAGCGGCGGGTTCAACAAGCTGACTGCGAAGGGGGTTTGGGGCCTTTGGTGAACGAGGTTAGAAGCTTACCGGATAGGGGGGCTCGGCGGTCGGAAAAGGCGGAGAGAAATTTGCTACCACTCGGAGTTGGCCGGCCGGGCCATTAGCTCGGCGATGGCCTCCCGGGGCGGTAAGTTCTCAAAGAGGATACGGTAGGTTACTCGGGCGATGGGCAGCTCCACGTTCAGCCTTTCGGCCATTGCCAGCGCGGCGCCGCTGGAGTTGACTCCTTCCACGACGTTCTGCATCGTATCCCGTATTTCCGGCCAGGAACGGCCTCGGGCCAACTGTTCTCCGGCATAACGGTTGCGGCTCAATTCGCTGTAGCAGGTGGCTACCAAGTCGCCCAACCCGGCCAGCCCGGCGAAGGTCAAATACTGGGCGCCGGCGGCAATCCCCAGGCGGGACATCTCGGCCAAGCCCCGGGTAATCAGAGTCGATTTGCTGTTCTGGCCCATTTCCAGCCCGTCAGCTATACCGGCGCCGAGGGCGATAATGTTCTTCAGGGTGCCGCCCAGCTCCACGCCGATTATGTCGTCGCTGGTATAAATCCGGAAGGAGGCGGAGGTCAGCAGTTCCTGGACATAAACGGCTTTCTCCCCGTCATGGCCGGCCACCACCGTTGCCGCCGGTTTTTCCTGGGCGATCTCTCGGGCCAAGTTCGGGCCGGAAAGGACGCAAATGTTGGAACGGAGGGCCGGGGGCAGTTCCTCTTCCAATACCTCGCTCATTCGCTTTCCGCCGGGCAGTTCCAGCCCTTTGGATACGCTGAGGATGGCGGCTTTCGCCGACAGGTCGTTGACGACCCATTGCACGTTGCGGCGAAAGTGGTTGGAGGGTACGGCCAGAATAACTAGCCCGGCTGGCCCGATTACCCGCTCCGGGTCGCTGTCCACGGTGAGGCAGTCCGGGAAAGGCATGCCCGGCAAGAAACGCCGGTTTTGCCGGTCGGAGTTAAGCCGCTCCGCCTCCTCCGGCGTCCGGGCCAAGATAGTCACCGGGATGTTGCGGCGCGCCATTATAATCCCCAGGGTGGTGCCCCAGGTGGTAGCGCCAACTATGGCGGTTGTCGAATTCAAGGGGCGGTCCGTTTCTGAGTGCGTTGCATTTAAGGGTTTCCGGCGCGGTCAGGATAATATAATCTATCATAAAGGCGGAACTACTGCGAGTCGGGCAAAGAACTCGGGGTCGGGATAGGGGGTAATTAGGGATGGGGATTGCCCTTGATGGTTGGGGACGCCGGCCGGCTCAAGGTTGCTGGATTCGGGTTGCTGGGTTGCCGATACGCCGCTCGGTGCCACGCATAATTCGCTGAATGTTGTCCCGGTGTTGCCAGATTATGACACTGCTGCCCAACAGTCCGTAAATTAGATAGAGGTTAGAGTTTAAGCCCCCGGGGTTAACGCCCAGCAAAACCAGGGACAGCAAGGCGGCGGCGGCGGCAATCACGCCGAGGATTGAACCCAAGGACAGGTAGCGGCTAACCAGGCAGGTGGGTATGAAAACTACCACGCCCGCCGCCGCTGCCAAGGGTGATATTATCACCAGTCCGCCCAAGCCCGGCGCAATGCCCCGGCCGCCCCGGAAACCCAAGAATACCGGCCAGTTGTGTCCCGCCAGAGTCAGCAAGCCGGCCGCTACTTCTGCCGTCGGGTCGCCGATAAGCGTGCGCGCTAGCAATACCGCTGCGATTCCTTTGGCCAAGTCCAAGGTTAGCACCAGCCCGGCTATCCGCATTCCGGCGGTGCGCAAGGCGTTGGAAACCCCGGTGCGGCCGCTGCCGTATTCCCGGATGTCGATACCCCGTCGCAGACAAAGGATTACATAGCCCCAGGGCAGGGCGCCAATAAAGTAGGTTAAGGGAAGAAGCGCTGCGTATCGCCAAGCCGTGGGAGCCTGGTCCAAGGACAACAATGCGATGGCGGACGCAGCGGCCAGCAAAGGCAAAGCTGCCAGGGAGCATAAGGCGGGAAGGGGTATAGCCCGGCTCATCGTCTCTTGAACACCAGTTTTAGATGGGTATGGTCAAACCTGAACTTGTGCCGTATCCGGTTTTCCAGATAACGCTGGTAGGTAAAGTGTACCAGCGTCGGGTTGTTCACGGTAAACAGAAAGGTAGGCGGGTTTACGCCAACTTGGTTGACCCGGTTAATGCGCAGAAACTCGCCCCGCCGTCCTTTGCCTTTTACTGGCGGCGGCGTGTGGTCGGTCAGCGCCTCGGCCAGCAGATATTGCAAGTCTCGCCCCGGTATCCAGCGCATTCGCTCTTGCCCCAATTCCAGGGCGGTATTCAGCAACGTGGTAATGCCCTGCTGGTTGAGGGCTGAGGTGAAGCAGATGGGGACGTAGGGCATAAAATGGAGCCGGTCCTGCATCCGGGCGATAGCCTCTTCCCGGGCGTAGCGCTCCGTTTCCGGCACCAAATCCCATTTGTTGACCACCACAATTATGCCGCGGCCCATTTCCCAGGCCAGGCCGGCTAGGTGCGCGTCCTGAGCGGTAGCCAGTTCCGAGGCGTCGGTAACCAGCAAGGTAATGTCGCTGCGGTTGACCGCATTCACCGACCGCAGCACACTGTATTTTTCGATGCCCGGCTTCACCTGCCCCGGCCGCCGGATGCCGGCCGTGTCAATCAGCGTTAGCGGGCATTCCCGGTAAGTCATTTCGGTATCCAGCGCATCCCGGGTGGTGCCGGCAAGGTCGCTGACAATAGCTCGTTCCTGGCCGAGGATCGCATTTAGCAGCATAGACTTGCCGACGTTGGTTCGCCCCACGATAGCCAGCCGCAGTTCGTTGAGCGCAGACCGATTGACTGGGACTTGCTCTGCTTCAGGAGGTTTCTCCGCCACCGATTCAGCAGCTAGTTTCGCGGCGTCGGGGATATACTCCGGCGCTGGCAGGCGGAAGGTAACCCGTTCCATCAGGTCGTAGATGCCGTAGTTGTGGTAGGCGCTAATCATCACCGAGTCGGCCATGCCCAGTTGGTAAAACTCGGCGGCGGACACCTCCCGGGAGTCGTTGTCTATCTTGTTGACCGCCAGGATTACCGGCTTTGGGGCGCGCCGCAGCCGTTCGGCAATGTCCTGGTCGGTGGGAGTCAGGCCGTCGGCGCCGTCGGTTACGAATACGATTACGTCGGCCTCGGCCATTGCCGTATCCGCCTGTTCCTGCACCATCTCCCGGATGTGACCTTCCGGGTCGGGTTCCAGGCCGCCGGTGTCTACCAGGATAAAGCGATAGTCGTCCCAGTCGGCCTCGGACATCAGACGGTCTCGGGTAGTGCCGGCCACGTTGGACACAATGGCTTGGCGGCGGGCTAGAATCCGGTTGAACAGGGAAGACTTGCCGACGTTGGGCCGCCCGACCACCGCTACGATGGGCAGGGGCCGGGGCTGGGTTGGGCCAAGGTCTTCTATGCGGTTTTCCGAGTTAATTTGTTGAACCATATCTTTCCTGTCTTTCCTGCATGCGGGATGTTAACCACGAATTAGACCAATGCCCACGAATAGGTAGTTACCGGGCCGGTCATGGGCGACCTTACCCCGGTCCAGTTCCAATGCCCACGAATAGATAGTTACCGGGCTTGCGCAGTTGGAGGGATTTTATATCGAGGCAAGCCCTATTTCCAGCAAGATTTCTTGTTCAGGCGTATAAGTTCCGAACTACTAAAAACCTTCGCGCCTTTCGTGGTTATAACACTGGTCATTCCCCTACCGGCCGCCAATCAGGTACTCCAGTATCGCTTGCTGCGCCGGTTTTCGGTTATGCGCCTGGTTGTAGGCAATGGATTGGGGATGTTCTAGCATTCCGGGGGAAACCTCCTCTCCATAGTGGGCCGGCATATCGTGCATAAAGTTGGCGGTGGACTTGGCTTGGGCCAGTAGCGCCGGGTCTACCGTATAGCCCTGGAAAGCCTCCAGTCGGCCACCCCGTTCCGCTTCGTCGCCCATACTGGTCCAAACATCGGTATAGACTAGGTCGGCGTCTTGCACCGCCGCCGCCGGGTTTTGCAACGACCGGATTTCCGCCGTCCTACCGCTCTCTCCTTGTCGAGAGGCTTGTTGCGCCGCTTGCAGGGTAGCCTCGTCGAGGCAGTAGCCCGTTGGCGAGGCGATGGCGAAGTTCATGCCTACGGCCGGCAGGGCCAAGCACAGACTGCGGGCCACGTTGTTGCCGTCGCCGATGAAGGCCAGCTTGCGCCCGGCCAGTTCCCCTTGATGTTCCACCACGGTTAGCAGGTCGGCCATTATCTGACAGGGATGCTCCCAGTCGGAGAGGGCGTTGATTACCGGCACGCTGGCGTACTCGGCCAGTTCCTCGAGGCTGCGATGGGAGTTAACCCGGGCGACGATGCAATCCACGTAGCCGGACAGGACGCGGGCTACATCGGAAACCGGCTCCCGAGCGCCCAGGCCCACTTCTTCTGGCCCCAGGTATAGGGAATAGCCGCCCAATTCCTGGATGCCTACCATAAAGCTGACCTTGGTGCGCAGAGACGGCTTCTCAAAGAGCAGGGCCACGCTCTTGTTGCGCAGGGCACTGCCGGCGTCGCTCGCTCTCCAGAATTGAGACGGCGATTTCAGCTCCGTTTTCAGTTCAAGGGCGCGGCGGACGATGGCCCTGGTGTCCTCCGGGCTGAGGTCGGTAACTGACAGTAGGTTGCGTTTGCTTGGCATGCTTTCGATCATTCATTCCCGCTTTGGCGGAAACCTGGAAACCGATTCTGCATTTTCTGCATTCTCCCGGTTGCGCAATCATATATCAAAACCGTAGCCGGTTCAAGGTTGAGGCGTTCTTGCGCCGGGGCGGTCGGTTGGGTCTTGACCCGCTTGCTGGTATTATAGATGGGGAAAGGCAACCGAAAACCGAACAGCGGCAGGAAGGAGGAGGCGGCAACAGTATGGTTAGCCCGAATATCGCCCCTGGATTGAAGGGGCAGCGGCAGACCTTGGTATGCGAGCATAACGTGGCCGGCCACGTGGACAAGTTCAGTACGCCCTCGATGATTAGTCTGATGGAGCGGGCGGCCACCGCAGCCATTGATGCTTATTTGGAGGAGGGGCAGACTTCGGTGGGCTATGAGGTAAGTGTGCGGCACCTGGCCCCCTCCGAGATTGGCGCCACCGTCATCGCCCACGCCGAACTGCTGGAGGTAAGCCGCAACCGGCTGAACTTTCAGGTTGAAGCCTATGATGGCGGCCGCAAAATCGGCGAAGGCACTCATCGCCGCGCCGTTATCGACCGGGATCGGTAGCGGATAGCGCCCCGGTTTCCCAGGCGTTGACTGGCTATTGCGCCGGAGCTGGGGGTTGGCGGCGGTCGGGGTTATTGCGCGCTGGGGCGTTGCCGAGGCAAACCTAAACCGGCTTCCCCAATACCGGCGCTCCTCTTTTAGCCAAGTTCAGGGATGTTGGGAGCGCCGGTATCGGAGGTTGCGGGCCGGAAGCGCCTACAGGTTGATTTGCGGGTCCAAGTATTTGTGGTCTTTCTCGTACACCTGGACCCGGTTGCGGGCCGTGTCGCAGATGAAGAGGAGGTTGTTTTCCCGGTCGTAGGCGCAGGCGGTGGGCTTGGTGAACTTTCGCTGTTGCTCCAGCAAGTCGGGCACTCGCCGCCGGGCCTTTACCATGTCCGGGTTGGCTTCCAGCCCCATCTGTCCCCATTTGGAGATGTCAATCGCATCGCCTTCGAGGTAGGCTAGGGGCCGGGATTCCGGGTCGTAGATAACCACCCGGTCGTTCATCCAATCCACCACATATACGTCTCCGTCCCCGTCCACGCAAACGTCGGTGGGGTGGTTCAGGGCTTCCGCTCCGTTAATTTCATGGGCGAAGGTGCGGAGTAGGGTTCCGCCAACGCTATACTTTTGGACGCGGTTGTTGCCCCAGTCGGCCACGTAGATGTCGCCGTTGGCGTCGATGGCGATGCCGTCGGGCATTTCCAGCTCGTCCTCGCCGCTGCCTTTTTTGCCGAACCCGCCCAGGCAGGCGCCATCCTTACTGAACTTCTGGACGCGGCTGTTGAAGGAGTTGACAATCCAAAGGTTGTCCTCGTCGTCGAAAGACATGCCGGCCGGGCCGTTCAATTGGCCTTCGCCATCGCCTTTCTCGCCCCAGCCGCCCAGGACAGCGCCCTCTCCGTCGAAGATGACGACGCGGCATTGATATTCGTCGGCGACGTAAACCTTTCCGGCGGAGTCGATAGCGACGCCGGAAAGCCAGGTAAAGGTGGAAGGCTCATCACTGCCGTAGGCCAGCCCGGCTCGGCCAAACTCGCCGAGGTATTCCTGGTCGGTGGTGAACTTGGTAATTCGGATGCCGCCGGGGTTTTGCTCGGTGGCTCGATTGGTTACGTACAAAACGCCGTCTTTGGCGGCGGCGATGCTAACGGGCTGACTGAAGCCCATACCGGCTGCGCCGTTGCGGCCGATGTTGTGGCTATAAAGCCAGGCGCGCCCGGCGGCTATAGTATTCTGCGCCATGTTCTCCTCCTATCTGATAGTCTTCTTCGATGGGCCAAGCTGAGGCGGGAAACCGCCGGAGCTTGCGGTTTTTCCTTTCGGCAGGAAGGGCCGGGGAACCGCCCCGGTTGGGAAAGTTCACCCGGCCCTAAAACCTCAATCTTGATTGACTTCGATGTGGGAATCGGGGCAACTCGATTGAGCGCCAGGCGCTACCGTCCTGTTGGGCGCCGTAATTGGAGACTGCTGGCGACTTACTTCAGGTAGCTCATCTTCTCGAAGTTGCCGTTGACCAGCGGAGTGGCGTCCAGGCCGAACCAGTCTTCCACGATGGTGGTGTAAGCGCCGCGGAAGTCGTAGTTGGGAACCAGGTCGCCCTGTTCCAGGTCGCGGGCCTCGCGGGACGGGTACTCGCCGTACATTCCGCCGGTGACCCCGTCGCCGATGGCGAAGGCTACGCCGGCGGCGCCGTGGTCGGTGCCGGAACCGTTGTCGCGCACCCGGCGTCCGAACTCGGAGAACAGGTACATAATAACGTTCTCGCCGGTGTTATGCTCCTTCAGGTCTTCGAAGAAAGCGGATACGCCTTCTGAAATGTCCTTCCACAGCGCGGGATGGGCGGCGTACTCGCCGGCGTGGGTGTCAAAGCTGGCGTGTTGAGTGTAGAAAACCCGGGTTCCGAGGTCGGCCATATAGACTTGGGCGATGTCGCGCAGGTGTTGGGCGATGGGGGAACTGGGATACTCCACGTTGGAGGAGTAGCGTTCCGGGGCCACCTTTACGATGTCGGCGCCAATCATGGCTTCCGTGCCGGTGGAGCGCAGGTAGTCGGTTACAAAGCTGCCGCCGACGGTGGGGGAATACATTCGGGTGAACAGGTCCAAGGCCCGGGCTCGCTGGTCCTGGTCGCTGATGCCGGTGAGCAGGCCATAGGTGCCCAAGTCGGCGATGGCGGCGACCGGAACGCCCGGAACGGCCAAAGCGCGGGGCAGACCATGCCCAAAGTTGATGGCGGTCAGGACGTTCTCCTTGTTCGGGTCCAGTTCCCGGGCCAGACGGCCGGCCCAGCCTTCCGTCCCGACCTTGTCGGGCTCGCAGGTATGCCAGATGTCCATGGAGCGGAAGTGGGAGCGGGGGGAGTCCGGGTAGCCGATGCCGTGGATGACGGCTACCTTGCCCTGGTCATACAGTTCCTTGATGGGGCCCATGCTGGGCATCATCCCCAAGTGGTCGTCCACCTGGATGATGTCTTCCATTTTGTAGCCGACGTTGGGCCGGTTCTCATAGTACAGCGGATCGCTGTAGGGGATAATCGTGTTCATATAGTCGTTGCCGCCGGTGAGCTGCAACACGACAATGACCGGGTCTTTCTTTGTTGAAGTCATCGCTTCCTCCTTTATTGCAATCCGGTTCGGTAGTCTATCGAACGCTTTAGGCGAACTGGTACTCGGTGGTGGCGCTAATCAGGGCCATCATCTCACCGATACGAGTGGCGGCGGCCGCTTCGTCGCTCCAGTCCAGGTTGCCGCCGGCGTGGGCGTGTTCGCTCAACTGGGCGCGGGTCTCGTCGCTGAGTTCCAGGAAGCCCATGTGATCCAGGCAGGCATTCAGGAGTTCATCCGGGGCGCTGACGTTATCCGTCTTGATGTGGCGGATGATGTTTTGCATACCAGGCTGGCTGGTCTTGGTTACGCTGTCGGCGACAAAGTTGATGCGGGCCAGCAGGGAGCCGCTGTTAATCCATTCGGAGCCGGTGTGCCAGCCTTCCACGCTGGGCGGGTCAAGAATATCCTGACCCATATAGCCGGGCTCCCGGCAAACCTTGGTCAGGCCTGGGTCGGGGAACTGGTAGGAGCCGACCATCTTCATGGTGCTGGCGACCACTTCCGCCGGGCTCTTAATTTTGGAGTAACGGGCGTTCTTGAAGAACTCGGACTTGAACATAAAGCGCAGGACTTCCCGAATTTCGTAGCCGGACTCTTCGAAGACGTTGCACATCATGTCGAGGGCTTCTTCGTCCCGGGCTGGTTCGATGGTCCAGGCGGGAACCTGGGGTTCGTCGGCGACGAAGAAGTTGTAGAGGTGGCGGCAAATGAAGCGGGCGGTAGCCGGCTCCTTCACCACGATGTCGATGATGTCTTCGCCGTTGAAGTTGCCGGTTTGACCGAGGAAGGTCTTTTCGCCAAAGTCGTGGTCTTCTTCCCGGTAGGAGAAATACCAGGGGTAGCGGCCATAGGGTTGGCGGGGCAGTTTGGGCTGAATGGTCCAGCCGGTAAAGGCCCGGGAGGCCTCCCGTACGTCCACTTCGGTGTAGTTGCTGACGCCCATAGTGAAGAGTTCCAGCAGTTCCCGACCCCAGTTCTCGTTTACCGCGTCCCGGTGATTTTCGTTGTTGTCTAGCCAGTAAATCATCGCCGGGTTGGTAGAAAGTTCCATGAGCAGTTCTCGATAGTTGCCCATGCCCTTCTCGCGGAACATGTCGATTTGGGTCAACATCTGGTCGCAGTTGTCCAGCTTGGAGTTGCCGGTGGCGAACACATGGTGCCAGAACAGGGCCATTTTTTCTTCCAGGGGCTTGTCCGTGCTGACCATGTTGTAGAGCCAGTTGGCCTGGCCCATTACGGGGTTGCCGCCGGGGAGCAGACAGCCGGGATAGTAGCGGAGCAACAATTCCGCTTTACCGCCGTGCCGTTCCGCGGGCGGGTCAACCAGTTCTTCCACCACTGCGTCATAGCCTTTGGCTACGAGCGTTTCTAACTCCTCCCGATTGACGCCAAAGCCAGCGCGCCGCATCAGGTGGGCCATTAATGCGAGGTCTTCTTTGTTTGACATCCGACGCCTCCTTCTCGAATGTGGAATAGCCAGGGAGTGATAGCCGGTTTAAGGATTTTAGGCAAACCCAGGGAGCTATTAAGATTTTAGGATACCCTATCCGGTCTGTCAACCGGTTTTGGGAAATTGCCAAACATCGGATAGCTTTTAATACTGATTATAATGTGGGAACTGAAGAGCAATAAATCTTCAGGCCAGCTGCGGAAGTCCGGGCGGTAACCAGTTTCTTGAGTTGGTTCTTGAGTTAAAGAGGCGGAAAGTTTATTATCGGGCGTAGAGTTGCCCCTCCCTTCCTTAGAGCGAGGCGCCGTTATGGCTACCCAGACCCAGGCCCAGGACCAGGTCCAGGCGGCGGCAAAGATGTATGCTCTTCGGCGGGCGATGTATCAGACCCCAGGACCAGGTCCAGGCGGCGGCAAACCCGGAAGTCGCCCGGCAGTCCCGCAAGTTCATGGTGGCGGAATACTACCGGATGGCCGGGGCTGGCATCCTGGTTAAAGCGGTAGTTACCGTATAGGACTCTTTTAGTCCCACTCCCGGAAGTTAGCGGGCATTTGCCACCCCCCACCCGCCACCGCTATACTGACCCCAAATCTTGACTGCGTTGAGGATTGCAATGGTTTACCCGGACTTTACTGCCGGCGTTAAAGAGGTGGACTTGGGCCCGGAGAACTCCTTTACCGAGTTTCCCGCTACTATTGCGTTGGACGGCGGCGATTTTTACTTGGCGCGCGGGAAGGATGGCGTCCTGCGGCTGCTTTCTTCCCTCTGTCCGCATAGTTGGGGAACGGTTTATCTGGAGGACACCTGCTTTATGTGTCCTTCGCACGGCTGGCGGTTCGAGTATTTCACTGGCAATTGCATCAACGGCCCCATCGCCCAGATGTACGCCTTCGAGGTGAAGGCGCGCAACGGTCATCTCTTTGCCGAACTGCCCAGCAAATAGGCTTCCCGCGCTTCGTATCCCTTATCCGGGGGGGCCGGGAAGCGTTACCGTCCGTCGCCAGGGAGAATCGGGCGGAGAGACGGTCAGGGTCGGCGCCACCTCGGCAAAGGCCAACATCGGGTAGAGGGAATGGGTAGAGGGAATCGGTGTTCCAGGCCGCCAGGCCGAGGTCGATTATCGTTGCGTCAACGGTGGGGGCGCCGGGAGCGTCCAGCGTCATAAAGGGGAGGGCGCCGTCGGGCTAGCCCAGCCGGCCCGGCCAGGCGCAGCCTTGGTTTTGCAGAACTTCATCCCGGTCTTGAAATCCGCAGCGCCCGGGCGCGCCCGTCGCGTCGTTAAGCTACGCTGGGGCAGCGGTTGGGACTGGGGCGCAGTTATATCGGATACGGCATTTACGCTCCATTATCCCTTCCTATTTCCGTATTTAGCCGTTTCCGCTTGCGTTTTTCGGGTAATCCCGGCGTCGTCCCCGCCCCCGACCACCCTCCTCTCGCCTCTGATCCAGGGAGAAAGGCGAGACCGCTCCCACTTCTTTTGAGAGCGGTCTGGGGTTATAGGGTTGCTTTGCGGAACACGCCCGGCGGGGCCAGGTTAGCGAACAGTTCCGGGTGCAGCGCCTCGGCCAACCCTTCCAGCACGTCCAGCGTTCGCGGCCCGTGGCGGCTGGGGATCAGCCCGTTGAACAGGTACACCGCGCGCTGCTGCACCGCCTTTAACGAGGCCCATGCTGGGTGGGAAAAGAGATGTTCCCGTGCTTCCCGCTCGGTGCGGGCCAGGTCAAAGGCGCAGGGCATCACCATCAGGTAATCGGGCTGATAGTCCACCACCTCGGCCCAGGCGATTTCTCGAGACTTGCCCCACTTTTCAGCCAACCCCTCTGCTCCGCCGGCCAGCTCCACTAGTTCCGGCGTCCACTGGCCGGTATTACGCAGCGGTTCCAGCCAGTCAATGCAAAAGACCTTGGGACGCCGCCCGGGGCCGGCGTCGGAAATGTCCCTCGCTACCCGGGCGGCCCGCTCCCGCAGTTGGCCGACCAGGGTTTCCGCCCGTTCCGCGACTTGGGCCGCTGCGCCGATGGTCAGGATGTTGCGGTAGATTTCCTCTAGCCCCACGGGGCGGGTAACGATGATTTCGGGCTGATAGTCCAGCGCTCGGGCCGCCGTGGCATAGACCGATCCCTGGTCAATGGCGCAGACCTCGCAAATCTCTTGGGTGATAATCAGGTCGGGGCGCAGCTCCCGGAGCCGGTCGGCGTCGATCCAGTGTACCGGGTTGTTATTGGCGCGCGCTTGCCGGATGATGGCGTCAATTTCTCGACTGCCCAGGTGGGACACGCTGCGGACACTGCGGCTGACCACCGGCTTGCTGCGAGCATCGGACGGGTAGTCGCAGGCATGGGATACGCCCACCAGTTGGTCGCCCAACCCCAGGGCATAGACTATCTCGGTGGCGCTGGGCAGCAAGGAACAGATGCGCATAGGCTCTCTCCTGGATGGGACAGATGGGTTAGGACGATTGCAATGGTTGGAACGATTGCCAGCCAAGCGCCGGAAGGTATGCTTATGCCAACCCTCCGTTAGGCGGGACCGGTTAGCCGAACCTACCCTCCGGCCCTTTGATCGACATAATGGCGGGCCGTCCGGATAGCTTAAACAACTCCCAGGGTTTCGGCAACTCCGGTTCCCTATCGTCCTGCCGGTACAGACCCGTAGGGCGGTGAGGGTAAGGAATGACATTAGGGGGTTGGTATAATTTACCCAGTTCGGAATAGTTATGCTGAAAGGGGCCGGTTGAGGGCGGGCGGGCGGCCGTGTTAGAATTGGGCCGCTATTTTTTATTCTTTCTGGACGAGGCTGGGCAGAAGGCCGGGGGCTCTGACGAGCTGACGAATGGTAAATATTCTGGACGGAGCGGCGCTGGCCCAAGTAGTGCGGGCCGAGGTCGCCGCCGGGGCGCGGGAGTTGCGGCAGAAGTATGGAGTGAGGCCTGGGTTGGCGGCAGCGCTGGTGGGCGATGACCCGGCCTCCGCCATTTACGTTCGCAATAAGGGACGGGCCTGCGCCGAGGCCGGAATGTTCAGCGAAGCCTTTCAGCTCCCCCAAGCTACTTCCCAAGCCGAACTGCTGGAGCTGGTGGCGCGGCTGAACTCCGACGCCCGTTTTCACGGCATTTTGGTCCAGCTCCCTCTGCCGCCTCAGATTGACGAAACCGCCGTTATTGAGGCCTTGAATCCGGCGAAGGATGTGGACGGCCTGCACCCCTTTAACTTGGGCAAGCTGCTGCAAGGCGTCCCCGATTTCATTCCGGCTACCCCGGCGGGCATCCAGCAGATACTCTTGCGCTATGGCTGCGACCCGGCTGGGCGGCATGTGGTAATTTGCGGTCGCAGCAACATCGTAGGCAAACCCCTGGCTACCCTGTTAATGCAGCGGCAGGTCGGCGCCAACGCCACCGTTACGGTAGCCCATACCCGCACCGCTAACTTGGCGGAAATCACCCGTCAGGCGGACATTCTGGTAGCCGCCATCGGCCAGACCCGGGCGATCACCGCCGATATGGTTAAAGAGGGTGCGGTGGTCATTGATGTCGGAATCAACCGGGTGAACGACCCTAGCCGTCGGCGGGGTTATCGCCTGGAGGGGGACGTGGATTTTGAGTCGGTGTCCGCCAAGGCCGCGGCCATTACTCCGGTGCCCGGCGGCGTCGGCCCCATGACCATCGCCATGCTGTTGGTCAATACCCTGACTGCCGCCCGCATAAGCGTTCAAGGTCGCTGAGTTTCCGCCGAGAAGTCGCCGAAAACCGCGCCCAGAAGCCAGAAAATCTAGCTGCGCCTACCCCTACAACCCTGGCTATAGCCCCGCCCACCCCAGCCCCGCCTCCAGCAAGGCAAAGAACTGGGCGGCGTCCACCCTTTCCGCCACCGCTACCGGCCCGTCTGGGTCGGTTACCCGACTGGCCGCCAGTTCCGGCCCGGGGGCGGTTTCTACGGTGACCGTAACTTGATGGGTAGTTAGTATCCCCGGGACCAGGGCGGCGGCCAGGGCCAATGGGTCATAAAACTCGAACCGATCCCGGCTTGGATCCTGCCGAAACCAGTTTTGCGCCAGTTGCGCTGCCAGCCGTCCCAATCGGCTGTCGGAACTTAATCCGGCGGCGGCCGCTCGCTCCAAGTAAACTTGACGGCAAGCTGCCAAGTCCACCAGAGTCAGGGGGACGCCAGAGGCCATTACCGCTTGCGCCGCCAGTGGGTCACTGTAGAAGTTGAACTCGGCGCAGGGTGAGCTGTTGCCGGGTACGTTCACGGCGCCGCCCATTACCGTTAGAGAGGCCGCTTGCGCCAAAGCGCCGGGGCATTGCCGCTCCAGCCGGGCCAGGTTGGTCAGCGGCCCCAGGGCTACCAGGTGGATTTGGTCGGGATAGCTGCTGAGCTGGGCTGCCAGAAAGTCCACTGCATCGACTGCTTCAGGACGGCGGCGGGGTTCGGGCAGCCGGCAAGACAAGCCGCTCCAGCCGTGAAAATGGCGGGCGTAGGGAAATTTGCCGTTATCGTTGCCTGGCAGAGGACGGGAATTGCCCCGGAATACCGGGACATCCGGTCGCCCGGCGTACTCCAGCAGGGCCAGGGCGTTGCGGGTTCCCCGGGCCAACGGGACGTTGCCGCCGACGGTAGTCAACCCGATTACTTCCCAGTCGGGACGGGCCAGCGCTATCAATAGGGCAATGGCGTCATCCACGCCGGGGTCGGTGTCAATGATGATACGAGCCATTTCCCCGGCTTTGGCTAAACTTCGGTCAGATTGACTGGCGTTTCGGTCAAGTAGAAATTATTGTCCCACAGGTCGTCCAGGATTTGCTGCTCTCCCTCGGTCAACGGGGGGGTGTCCACTGCGTCGGTATAGGTCTTTAGTTCCGCGAGGTTAGTGAAGTTGGGCAGGACGGACACGATGGTCGGCTGGTGGAGGGCGAACTGGATGGCCGCTTGCGCCAGGGTACGGCCGGTCTCGTCGCCGGCCAGGAACTGCACCTGCTCCACTTTGCGCAGCGCTTCCCGCAGCCACTCGGCCCGCCGGTGGGAGCGGTGGTCGCTCTCGTCGAAGGTAGGAACCTCGGTATAGCGACCGGTCAGGGCCTCGGAAGCGTGGGGGACGCGGGAGAGCAGCCCCACCTCGCAGTCTCGGGCGATGGGGAAGAAGTCTTTGGCCGGCTCCTGCTCCAGGATACTGTAAATGATTTGCAGGCTGCTGACTTGCCGTTCCTGCATCGATGCTTCGCCTTCTTCGAACCAGCCGATGTCCGGCCCCAAGGCTACGCCGTAGTAGCGGATTTTGCCCTCGGCCTTTAGTTCCTCCAGGGCCTCGAACAGGTCGTCCCGCTCTAGGGCGTCGATGCGGGGGTTATGCACTTGGTAAAGGTCGATGTAGTCGGAGTTGAGGCGGCGCAGGCTCTGTTCGCAGGCGAAGCGGACGAAGTCGGGGTCGAACTTCTGGGGCCGTTCCTGGTGGCCGATGCGGGGCGTCAGCTTGTCGTAGAAGTCGTAGCCGAACTTGGTGGCGATAACCAGGTCGTGGCGGTGGCGGCTCAAAACTTTAGCCAGAATTTCCTCGCCGTAGCCCTCGCCATAGGTGTCGGCGGTGTCGAAGAAGTTGACGCCTAGTTCCACGGCGTTTTCCAGCAAAGCGGCCCGCTGCTCCTCGGGGATTTTGCCCCACCAGGTAGTAGCCACGGTCCAAACGCCGAAACCTACCTCGGAAAGGGAAAGCTCGGTGCGGGGAAGGGTGCGGTAGTTCATGGTTGGTTGTTCCTTTTGTTGGGTTGGGTTAGCCGAGGTTTTCGGCCCTTGGTGGAGCTATACCTTACCAGTTTTGCCCAGTCGATAGCACCTGTAGTATCACAGAAATTTTGTGTGAACAAAAGTGAAAACCGATTAACTACAGCGCCGTAGTCTTGTGTAAATCTGTCATTGTGTTTCTTGGCGTCATGCCCTAACGGTTCAATGATACGTGTGTAAAAATTAGCATCATTGGAAATCAATTCCCAGAACTCTTGTCCGCAGTACTTAAAGTAGCTGCCTTTATTCGGATTATTATTTCGGCCATAGCAACAACCGTTTACTGCTATAACGTTCAACATTCTATTGCGCTGGCGCAGAACACGGTTTGCTTCGTTGAAATGGTCTTTCATTTTATTGACTTGGGAACTATTCCCCCAATTGGGGCCGGACTTGATCGAGACGATATATCTAGCTTTATCTTTGACAAATTCTAGGTCTATTCCTGTTGCGCTGGACTTCCAACCTCCATGAACTGCCTCGGCAACGTAGATTGCTAAGCCTTCGAGAAAATCGCCGAATAGGGTTTCTTCTTGAGAGCTCAGGTGAGCGTCAAGCAAAGACTTGATTAAGTCGGAAACTTTGACGATATTCTTGCTTTTGAACAAATATGGGTTTTTTCGTTCTAACAAGTCATTTAGCTTTAGCCCATTAAGTTTCTTCAACCGATTCTCATGAAAACTGCCGATATTGGCTTCAACATAGACGATAACTTGTTCGTCAGCAATCGTCTTCATAGCTCCAATTGCCGCTCTTCCTCCAACAGTTCCCGGAGATTATCGTAATACCCTTCATGTTTTTCAATCCCAATGACTCTGCGGCCCTTTGCCAAGGCGGCAAAGGCGGTAGTACCGGAGCCGATAAAAGGGTCAAGCACTACGTCGTCAGGGTCGGTGAACAAATCTATGAACCACTCCGGGAGCCAGTAGGGGAAGACGGCGCTGTGATTACGATTGCCGCATTCGGTAGCCCGGTGCAGTACGTTGGTGGGATAAACCTTATCCCGCCCCAGCCAATTGGACACCTTCTTGCCAAAACCGCTGCCGACTTTGGACTCGTCTCGGACGAGGTCGGTTTCGCTCAAGTGGTTCATCCGATTATCGTACCAGTCTCCCACCGGCACCATCACCGCTTCCTGGTTCATCTTGAACCGGCGCTGCTTGTTGAATTGGAGCAATCGCTCCCAAGAATCCCGGAACCGATTGGGCCACTTGCCAGGGTAGCAGTTCTTCTTGTGCCAAACAAACTCTTCTGTCCAGAGCCAACCCCGCTTTCGCATTTCCAGGATGAGCTCAATGACGTAAGTATGCCGCTCACCGTTTATCGCCCGTTCTTTTATATTGAGGACAAAGGTGCCGGTAGGCTTCAGCACCCGATATAATTCGTCAGCTATAGGCAGGAACCATTCCACATAGTCATCCGGCTTTATCCCGCCGTAAGTAGTTGCCCGTTGGTCGGCATAGGGCGGCGAGGTAACTATAAGGTCGACCGACGCCGTAGCGACGTTGGTTAACTCGGTGTGGCAATCGCCTTGCAACAGAGTTGCTTTGGACGTTGTTTGTTCTCTTGTCATAGCTAAGCACTTAAATGCAATGTTATAATATCGGTCTCGTTTTGGTATGGCAGGTTCTCGATCCAGTTTACCAGGGCAGATTGGTCGATGGCGTTGAGATTTTGTTCAGCTGCCCAAGTGTTAGCTCGTTTTACCAGCTCGTCCCGGTAGAACTGGTAGAATGCATTCTCACCATTTCCCCCGCCGTCCCAGTAGCCTTCATCTACGCCCGGGTCATCACCTAGTCTTACTTCCGGGTCAGCCATAAAGTCCCACATAGAGCCATGCATCGGCGGATTGGGCGGTTCCAGATAGTTAATGTTCACTACGCCGATTGACAGGCTCATTCTCTTGCCTCCTTAAAAGCCAGCTGCTGCCCCTAACATTTACCCTGCCGGGGGCAAACCGGTCAATGACTGGGCGTCAGTAAAAGGCGGGCTGCCGCCCCTACATCCCCCCAGCCCCAAACTGTTCTTGATGGCGGCCACTTGTTGCTGAAAGTCGGCGTCATTCAGAACCGGCGCGAGTTGGCCTAGGTCGATGCGGGGCATTAGTTCCACCCAAGAGGTGCAGCCGCCGTATTCCGTGATGTAAGGGACAGTTACCGGCTGAAACAGCCGATAAACCCGCAGCAGCAGGATGGATAGGGGCAGCGTCGGCTTCCAGCGGAGGCGCGACTGGGCGTATTCGTCAGTCCAGATGTGGTAGGGCGCCAGGGCGTCCACCGTATCCTGGGACGCCACTTCGATAATTTCCACGGCCTGCGCCCATCGGCTAAAGGTTACGGTGGCCGCCTGGGGGCGGTCGGCCAGCAGCCGCTCCAAAGCCGGTTGGTGGGCGGGCTTTAGCAGGTCTGGCCGCTGGTGTTCGTAGGTGGGGTAGAGCAGAAACTCGGGGTGGATGACCCGGAAGTCCTTGCCCGCCTCGTGAATTCCGCCTTTGCGCAGCAGCAGGATTTGGTCGCCTTGGGCCAGGGCGTGGACGGTAACGGCCCATTCCTTGAGGGCGATTTGGCAACGGTCAGGTAGCGCCGGCAACATAAATGAGTTCTCCTATGCGGGGTTTGGCGCAGGGTATTGAATAGTGATTCGCTCCTGGCGAGCCGATCGAACCGTTACGTTCCCGTCCCTTTCGACCGGCGAAGGGTGAAGGTAATCCGGGCTGGTAGCTGCGGGCTAGGGGTTAGTAATTAAGGGTAACTTCCGGCGGCGATTTGAGCAATTGCCGGGAAGCGCTTCCCCCGCCTATTCATTCCAGATGCTACTCAATCCAGACGTGGGGGTTCCAGGCTATTTCCCACAGGTAGCCTTCCGGGTCGGCGAAATAGCCGGAATAGCCGCCCCAGAAGGTATCTTGCGCCGGCTTAACCAGGGTGGCGCCGGCAGTCACGGCCACGACCAGCAGGTCGTCCACTTCTTCCTGGGTGCGTACGTTGTGGGCCAAGGTAACGCCGGAAAAGCCGCTGCCTTCGGTGGGTATGCCGGCGTCGGCGGCCAGGGCCTCCCGAGGGTAGAGGGCCAGCCAGGTTCCCTTGTTTTGGAAGAAGGCGATGGACTCGGTGTTTTCGTCATAGAGGGGCAGTCCCAACCCGTCCCGATAAAAGGCTACGGCCTGAGGCAGGTCGCGGACGCCCAGGGTAACAATGCTGATGCGCGGTTCCATAAGCAACTCCATTTCCGGCGGTTAACCGGTTGGGGCAATCAGCCGGCGTTTGGTCAGGTTTGCAGCGTCTCGGCCAGCCCCAGTAGCCCGGCCAGGTTGCGGGTGGTGGTTTCGGCTACCTCGGCCAGGGTGATGCCTTTTAGGTCGGCCAGGCATTGGGCCACTTCCCGCACGTGTCTGGGTTCGGTCCAGTTGTGGCGATACTTCTTGAAAGGTTGAGGGTAGGCGTCGGTTTCCAGCACCATATTGGCTAGAGGGATGGCTTTGGCGGTCGCTTGCAGTTCCGGCAGGCGGGTTAAGGGCCGGGCCAGGGAGATGAAAAAGCCGCCGTCAATGGCGTCCCGGGCGGTTGCTTCGTCTCCCTGGAAGTAGTGCATTACCCCGCCTACTGCCGCGGCTCCCTCCTCCCGCAGTGTCCGAAATACCTCCGGGTGGGACTCTCGGGAGTGAAAAATGATGGGCAGCTTGAGGCTGCGGGCCAGGCGAATTTGCTCCCGGAACACTTGGTCTTGAATATGACGGTCGGGAGAATCGGGCATAAAGTCTAGCCCAATCTCGCTGATGCAGACCACCTTGGGGTTGTCCCGGGCCAGGGATTCCAGTTCGCTATAGACCGCCGCATCAATGGGTTGCTGCGCTTCCATCGGGTGGATGCCTACGCCGGCGTAAAAGGAGGCGTGTTCCTTGGTCATACGGATACAGGCTCGGGTAGAGTTCAGGGTGGTGCCGGCGCAGACGATAAACCCGATGCCGGCCGCCTCGGCCCGCTGCAAAATGCCGGGAAGTTCTTCCGGCCCGTACTGGTCCAGGTGGGTATGGGAGTCGCCAAAGCGGTAATTGTCGGGGAAACTGTCCCTTTCCCGGTCGGTGGCATTGGTCGTCATATCGCCGGATACCTCCAAATCCGCTGGAGTTTTATGGTCATAAATGCGCAAGAATTATACCCTAACCGTCAACGGCGCGAAGGGTTGAGGGGCCTACCAAGCAAGGAAAGGGGAACCTTCCTTGCGCCAACCTAAAGCGGCGGCAACGCGCTGCGGCCCGGTTGTCATCGTCTGGCCTCAGGTCTGCTCGGGGCTTGAGCTTGGGCGCGGACAGCTACCTTAGAATAAACTCTACCAGCAATTTTTGGGCCAGGCTGAGCAACAGAATTGCCACCAGGGGGCTGAAGTCCAGCATCCCGAAGGTGGGTAGCACCCGGCGGATGGGCGCCAGGAGCGGCTCGGTTACCTGGATAAAAACCTGGGTGACGCTGACTAGCAGCGGGGGCGGGGAACTGGACATAAAGGACAGGATTAAGGTCAGGATTATCCGCCCCAGTATTGACAGATATAACAGGGTGAAGAGCGTGTTTATCAGGTCTTTCGGTTCAGGCATTGAGCGCAGCCTCCGCTAACTTTGGCCCAGCTGGATGGATTTTTGATAGGCGGCGTTTACGGCGCTCACCAAGGCCGCCGGAACGCCGCCGCGCTCCAAAGCCTGGATCCCTTCAGCGGTGGTGCCGCCGGGCGAAACTACCATGTCCTTCAGTTCTCCCGGATGCTTACCCGTATCCATCACCAACCGGACGCTGCCATATACGGTTTGCAGCGCCAGGGCGCGGGCCAACTCTCGGGGCAGGCCCACATAGACCCCGGCGTCAATCAAAGCTTCGACGAATAGGAAGACGTAGGCCGGGCCGCTGGCGCTCAACGCCGTAGCCATATCCAGATATTTCTCATCCTCCACGTATATTTCCTGGCCCACGGCGCCTAGCATGGAGCGGGCCAAGTCGCGCTTCTCGGCGTCCACCGGCTCTGCGCAAGTCCAAAGGGTCATGCCGCAGCCAATCTGGGCCGGCGTGTTGGGCATAGCGCGAAGGATCGAATCGTGGCTCAGGCCCTGGGCCAAAGCGGATATTTTGGCGCCGGCCACAATGGATAGAACGGCTTGTTCCGGTTTCAGCTGGCCGCCTAGTTGACGGAACACGGTAGGCAAGTCCTGGGGTTTGATGGCCAGCGCTACCAGGTCGGCGCTCTGGGCCGTTTGGAGGTTATCCGGTTGGGTCTGGACTCCGTACCGTTCGGACAGATATTCCCGCCGCTGGGGTACGGGTTCGCCGATAGCGATGTCCGTAGGCTTTGCCAGGTCGGCGGCCAGCGCCCCGATCAGCATGGCCTCGGCCATAGTCCCTCCGCCGATAAAAGCTAACCGCATAAGACCTTCACCCCCGGAGCGATCGGTTAAAGAAGCTCAAACATAAACCACTGGCTGCCATTATACCACTTGGGAAATATCCGGTAATGGCGGATTGACCGAGGTTGCCAGGCATTTTAAGTTCTTTTGGCTCAACTTCCTTTCGCTTAAGGTATAGGGGGGCTTTTCCGGGCAGTTATAACGCGGCGCCCGGTTTCCCAACTCCCAAGCCTTGCCAAATCCGGCCAAGCGTGTTACCAAGGGGCGTAAGAACCGCCTTCGGCGGTGGCTGGCGTGCCCCAAACACCCTGTTATTCCAAATGTCCCAACTATTCCAATCTGGCAGGTGAAACAATGCCGCGACTTACAATCAATATCGGAGAGGAACCCGGTCAGCTGGCCACGGGCGCTAGCTGGCGCTACGCCAGGGGTTACGTACCGGGAGAGCCTAACGAGGGATTGCTGTCCCAGAGCGAGGGCAGCCCGGCGAGATTGCCCGATTATGACGACTCCGGTTGGGAAGTGTGCGACGACCTCCCGCAGCGGATTTCCCACGGTTTCAGCTTCGTCTGGTATCGCACCAAGATTACCATTCCTGAAACGGTCGCCGGCCATCCCACCGGAGGGATGCGGGTCCAGTTCGAGACCTGTGTTGACGATTATGGAGAAATTTGGATTGACGGCGAATGCAACCGGGACCGGGGAGCTATTCAGGGATTCAATGTGCCGCAGCGAGCGCTGGTTACTCAGGATGCCGAGCCGGGACGACAACACACCATCGCAATTCTGGCGGCCAACGGGCCCTTAGCTGCGCCGTTTGGAACGGTGTTTGTGCGCTATGCCAACTTGGGGTTTGAATGGACTGGGGACTAGCTGGGCCGGCCGCGCCTTGAAAACCGGCTCTCGAAAACGGGTTTGTCGCAATGTCGGCTTGAGGACGCTGGCTTGAGAGGTTATAAGTACCGGTCTGAGCATATTAGCCCAGGGGCGGCGGCGGCTCTTTAATGCGGGGTAAGACCTTTTGACCGAAGAGTTCAATCTGCCGCGTAACCCCCTGGTGCGATATACCGGGTTGCTGAAAGGCCAGGTCAACTACGCCCACGCCGCATTGGGTATGGAGGTCTTGCAACTGTAGCGCCACCGTCTCCGGCCCGCCGACGAAGTTAAGCAGCGGCCGGGCCAGCCGGGGGAAACCTGTCTCTTCCCGAATACCCCATGCCGGCGAAATAGGACGTCTTCATTGGTTCCTCATCCCCTATCCTTACTCTTATCCCGTATCAGCTCCGGCTTATTCCGAAGGGGATCGGGTTTGTTACCCTTCGGGGAAGGGCTTAAATGACGGACCTGGACCATTCCCTACCGGCTATCTAGGGATGTTCTTGATTCACTGGCGGCGGGGCCGGCAGAAAACCGGCCCCGCCGCTCCCGTCACGGAATACGTAACGGCGTCGGCCGGCGCGGCGATTTTAGGGGGGGGGTAAAACGCAATTGCTCTACCCCGTTCCCGTTGCCGGCAGCACCGCGCCGCGGTCAACTTGCAAGTAAGTGGCGCCGGCGCCAAAGAACTCCCGCACCGGCGCCAGGTCGGTGGTGGTGATTAGCGATTGGCGATAGTCGGCTATTTTCTCCAGCACCCGCCGCCGTCGAAAGGTATCCAGCTCCGACAGGACGTCATCCAGCAGGACAATTGGCTCTTCCTCCCGAACCTCGGCCAGGTAGGATGCCTCGGCCAGCCGCAGGGTCAGGGCCAAAGTGCGGGCCTCGCCCCGGGAGGCAAAGAGGCTGGTATCCACACCGTCCACCAGCAGCTTGAAATCGTCCCGATGCGGCCCCAGCGCCGTGCTGCCGGCGGCCAGTTCCCGCTGCCGGCGCGCGGCCAGGGCGGCTCGAAACTCCGCTTCCGCCGCTTCTGCGTTTTCGCCCTGGGGTACGCTGGGCCGATGCTCCAGCCGCAGAGCCTCCCCGGGGCGGCTCAAGTTGCGGTGATGCTTAATGCAGAGTCGGGCCAGCAGCTGGAGCGTCTCGCCGCGCTGCCGGGTTAGCCAGGCCCCTTCCCGTACTAACTCGGCATCCCAAAACTCCAGTTCCCCGACCTCGGCGCGGCCCTCGCGCAGCAGTCGCAGGAGCCGGTTGCGCTGCTGGAGTACCCGTTGATACCGCTGCAAGGCTTTCAGGTAGAGGGGGTTGCCTTGGGAGATTAGGATGTCCAGGTAGCGCCGCCGGCCGGAGGGAGGGCCTTGCACCAGTTCGATGTCCTCGGCGCGGAACAGAACTGCCCCGACGGTGCCGATCAGTTCGGCGGCGGTGCGGCGAACCCGGCTGACCCTTATCTGCTTACGCACCGAGTAGCCTCGGCCGCTGCCCCGGCGGGCCGGTTCCGGCGAATTAGGCCGGGCTAAATTACGTGGCCCCGGCCCGTTGATGCACTGGTAGCCTACATAGACCGAAAGCCGTTCGCCGGCCTGGTCCAGGATCCCGCCGACCAAGGCTGTCTGCCCCTCTTGGGCTGCCCGGAAGTTGACCACTTCGCGCTCGTTTTCGGCGCGAAAGGAGCGGGCAATCGCCAACAGATATACCGCCTCCAACAAGCTGGTCTTGCCCTGGCCGTTGGCCCCGTACAGCGCCACCACCCCCGGAGGAAGCTCCAGGTCCAGCTCCTCGAAGTTGCGAAAGTTGGTCAATGTCAAGCGCGCCAGGTAGGCCAACCCCTTCCGAACCCTCCTCCGAACTTGCTGAACCCGTGCGCGCGCTTTGCCGGCCTCTAGGGGAGTTTCTGTTTTGTTGCGTTGAGCATTGTAGTTGTAACCGTTGGTTTGAGATGGCAAAGCGGCGGTTCAGGATTGCCTTATTCTACCTTCAACTCGCCAGCGGCGTAAGTCCCGGATAAACATAAGCCGTCATACGCTCCCCCTCACGCTAACTATAGCCCCGCACCCCTTGATACTCTATAATCGGAACGGTTATCCTAACAATTCGGTTGGGTTGGCCGGTTTGCCGGCCCGGCTGGCAACTGAACGCCGGAGACGCCGGATGCCCTGACCGCCAACTACTAAACTAATAGCACCGATGGGAAGAGCGCATGGATTTGACATTTGACCGTGGAGATTTCCGCCGACCCAGAGGGCACGCCCTGGTCTATTTTCGGGTGGATACGGAGCCGGACCGGCTGTATGCCACCTACGTGGTTATTTTGCCGGTGAAGGCCGACTTCGGCAAGTACGTGCCGCCTTTCCTGGCGGCCCACTTGGGCAACCTGCCGCTGAACGACTTTTCCGCCTTTGCGATGCCCCCGGTGCCCGAGCCAGTGGACGGCTACCAGGCTCTGGAGCGGCTCAGCGAGCTGCGGGAGGATGACCTGATTTTTGGCGCCAGCATGTTCTCCTTTGACCTGCCCCGGATGATGGAAGCCACCACCGAGGCAGTGCAGGCTTATTCCCAACTGTGCGCCGACTACTTCGAACGGGGCGGCGGAGCGGAAATGCCGGCTCGGGAGAGTATCCCGGCCGGGGAGCCGTCCGGTCGTCGGACGGAAACCGAGCCGGAGGATACCTCTTACCAGGTCAACGAGGTCCTCCTCAGTCTGATGGGCGAGCGGGACAAGTTGACCGAACTGGCCCGGCTGCTGGGCAAGCTCCAGTTTGCCCAGGAGGGGCGGGACGAAAGTATGACCGGCGAGGTGACCGAGGAGATAACTGCGTTGGCCCGGCACTTACCTGAGAAGTTCCAGATACTGAACTTGTTGGCCGCCGCCCGGAAACCCACTACCCAAGGCTCCCGCTTGGCTCAACTGTACTTGGATCGTTGCTTCCGCCTCTCCGACGGCGACTCCGGCAGCGCCCGCCTCCTGGAAGCGCAGATTGAAGAACTGTGGGGACAGGGATAGGTTCGGATTAGGGATGCGGCGGAACATCTGAACTCCTACGACTTCCGCTAACGGGCCGCCGCCCGGATACTGCGGCGGCGGCCCGTTAACTAGGAGGCCGAGGTTAACGTCACCGGCGCGGCGCGGGACTTCCTCGCCCCATTAGTAATAGCTGACGAGGTGGATGACATCACCGGCGCGGCGCGGGACTTCCTCGCCCCGATCGGCCGGGTCAAAGGCGATGAGATTGTCTAGGGAAACCCGCCTTCGGACACTTCCCGCCGAGCGCTTGCCCTTACCATTCTGAACTCTGAACACCTTCTTTCCGGCGCTTTCCGCGGTAATCTTGCCGGCAAATGCCGCCTGGACACCCCGGCAAGGCCCGGTCCGGCGCGGTGGAACGTGAAACGCTGGTTGGGGCCGGCATGCGCCTCTGACGTGCGGCGGGGATCTTCCGCCACCGCCATCGCCACCGCTGGAGCAGTTGGCGATTCCCCTGTATGCCGATTGTTCCAAGCAAGGCGCTTCCATCGTCCTGCGCCGTTTGTTCTTCGTCGACGAAACGGCAAACCCCGTTATTATGGGGGCCAGCGAGCCATCACCTTAAACCCTCGGCGCAGCGGATGCGGCGACGCTGGCAAACCGTCAGCCAGTTGGGGGAAGCCAGTAGGGGCCGATCCAACCGGCTGGACTTGCTGGGGGCAGTTAGACTATTTGCGCAAGCTGTCGTCGCAACTGAAATGGCAGGCAGATACGGAAGAACGGCCGGTTCGGGTGGTCTATACCAGCGCCGGAGCGCCGACGTCAGCCTGGCTTGAGAACAATGATTTCAGCGTTGAAGCCAGGCTGTTTTGGATTGTCTGCAATACCGGCAAGAGGTCAAACCTGCTGGCTGTCATCTACAGCGATGCGTTAGCAACTGCGGGCAATCAATACCCAACGCCAAATTGGGTAGGCAATATGCAGGATTTGCGAAACAGCTGTGGAGGTTGGCGATATCGGGGTTTGACCCGGAACAGCAACAGCCCGGACCATTGCCCCTGTCGGGGAGCGGGGGTGGCAGGGGCGGCGCAATGCCGGACGGGGCGGGAAGGTTGGCGAGGGTGGGGATGAAGGTGCAGGTTAAAGTTAGTTGGCCGGCTTACCCAGAGGCCGGCGCAGGCGTTGGGACAGAAGTCGCCGATATTCGGCCGCTCTCGACACGGGCCGGTCGCTGGTTGCGGTTGAGGGGCGCCAGCGGTCGAACTCCGGCGGCAACAGTTCGATAAGCTGCTCTGCGGTCATTCCGTAAATGTCGTAGGTCATATATAGCTGGTCCATCACGTCAAGCAGGCGGCGCAGGCCGCCGGGCGGACGCTGATTTTGGCCGCTTCCGGCAAAACCGGTCTTGGGGCGCCGGGTGTCGGTATCGCCGTAAAGCCGGTTGGCTAAATCCACGATGCCGACGGAGCGAAACACCTCGGTCTTGTTCATCAGGTATTCGGTTAATTGTTCCATGGCCGAAACTGGCTGTTCCAGCATTACCCATGCCTTTTCGCCGTGCCGAGTGTAGATTTCCCACGCGGCCAACAGGCGGTGGCGGTGGCGCTGCTGAGTTCCGCGTCCGGAATCGGACGGGTCAATCACGTAGGCCACGTCGGGGTTGCGGCCCAGGCGAGGGTTGCCGGCGGGATCCAAGTTCACCAGCTGCCGGAAATAGAACATTCCCAGCCAGGACCAGAGGCCGGCGTTGTCGGCGATTCGTTCCAGACCCAGCGGGGCCAGGCATTGGTTCAGGTGTTCGCCGGCTTCCCGACGGTTGGCGAAGGCCTGCGGCCGAACGTAAACCGCCGGGACAACCGGGCGCGCATAGGTCGAGTCGTTCAGCAGAAGGTCCGGGAAGTCGGGGTTCTCGTCGGCCCGCAACGCCGCCAGGTATTCTTTAGCTCGGCGGATACCTGCTGAGGTTAATTCGGAGACGCGCTGAGGTTGGTTCATTAGTCCCTTCGGGCGGCGACGAAATTATCTTTGGCTGGGAAGCGGTTCTGGGTAAAGGCGGCAACGGCTCCGTCGATCCATAGTCCTACTTCCACCCAACTGCGATCGCCATTTACGTCCGGTTCCGGGTAATCTTCGGTGTAAAAGCCGTTGATGAAGCCCATCCACCGGCCCCAAGGGATTTGATTGTCGGTGTCGGCGGGGTCAACTTCTTCGATTAGCAAGGCTCTGGTGAGGATGGTCCGCAGCGTCTCCGGCAGCAACTGGGCCTGGAAGGCAGGGTCCCGAAGAACCAAGTTTCTGATGTCGGGGATGTTGCGGTTCACCATCAGGGTTGGGTTGGCGCTGAACTCTTCGTCGAAATCCAGCCGCCAAATTTCTTGTTCCAGGTCTGCTTCGTCCAGCCAGAGCAGCGATTGCCGCCGGTTGACGCTGGTGGGATGAATGCAGTCGGCCAGGGCTAGCACCTTGCCGGAACCGTCTGGGGCCAGCGCCGTAACCCGAAAGTAGGGATTGGTTGGCACTTCCGACAGGCGGCAATCCGCCGGCGGGGTCAGGGCGGCGGCGGTTCCCCAGGGGAAGCGCATAGCGGCGCGGGAGCGGTAGGCGGTGATGATCACCGGGGCGTCCGGGGGCAGGTTCACCGCGGATAAGTCGAGGTCGGCGGCGAAGGTCGGCGGGCCGCCGTCCGCCGGCTCGCGCAGTTCGATGGACACGCGCTGATGTTCGATGCGCTGGCGGCCGGTATAGTTGAATCTACGCACCGACATCGCTTGCCTCCTGGTTCTGCTTTGCCGCTTCCACCCGCACGTGGAGGTCGCGCCGCCGGTCAAAACCGGTAACGGTGAACTGGAACTTTTCCGGGTTATCAATGTCCAGAAGCAGTTCGTTGCCCGCTTTGCCCGGCTTGACCTGGCAGCCGCTGAAGCTGGGGGTCAGCGCTCCGCCCGAGCCATGCAAGCGGAAGTCTTCGGGGTGATAACTCTTCAGGGGGTTGCCCCGGATAATCTCGTAGGCTACCTGGAGTCGAGCTTGGGCGGGCGGGTTTTCCAATCCGGCATCGGTCAGGGTTACTCGAAAGCCGGAATCGACCCGGGCGACGCCGAAGTCCCGCCGTTGTTGCTTGTTACTAGAACCTGAAGTCGAGTCGTAAGCCGCGGGCTTTTCCCGTATGCCGGTTGGTTCCGGTTTTGGCGGTGCGGGTTCAGCTCCGTCCCAGAAGAAAATGTCGGAAAAGGCGTCCTTCTGCAGTCCTTCCGGCGGGGCTTCCAGAAAGTTCAACAGGGTAACGGGAGCGCTGAGGACGGCTTGGATTCGGCGGCTTGGCGCAACCCAACGCTCTTGGACGCGCTGGGTCTGGGGGCGCCAGGAGGTGTGGGCCGCCGGCTCGGAGTCCCGAAGCATTGCGGCCAGCGGGTTTCCTTCGTCCACCCGCAGCAAGGCCCAGGCCCGATGCCGTTGAATATGGTCCCGGTTAGGAATGGACAACGTTCCTCTAACGTAGTAGTCCTGCCCTTGGGGGAGCGAATCATCCCGTTGCAGGTACAGCCGGAACTCGGTGGGTTGTTGTTGCGCCCGCGTGTCCCCCTTGCGTTGGACATTCCCGTGAACGCGGAAAGCCAGCAGCTGGCCGGCGCGGTAAGGCTCTCGCAGGGCAACCAGCGCGTCACGTTCGGGGTTGGCCGGGTCATTGCCGGGCAACTTGGCGAGGTCGGTGTAATCAGCCGCGGGTAAAGCGATGGATTCCCGGCACAGCTTAAAGAGTTTGGCGTAGCTGTCGGCGCTTAGTTCGCCTTCCTCCTGCAACTCCAGCTTATTAACCACGCTATCGATAGTGGAGGCGGTAACTTCAACTGGCGGCGAGCAGTCGCCGGCATCGACGGTTACTTCCAACCGACCGGCGATTAGGGGGTAGAAGTAATTGTGGACGATGGCCGTTAAGAGGCCGACTGCGCTGATGGCGTCTGCGTCCTCCGGAGCAACGCGGGGAAAGGGTATTATTAGGGACAGGCCCGGTTGGTTGCGAAGCCGGAGGTCAAAGTCAGCGATGCACCGTTCAACGAAGGGGCGATGGGCTGGGTCGGAATTGACCAGGGGAAGCAGAAGCTTGTCCTGGCCGGGAACCCCCAAATATCCGTAGGGTTCGTGCCGCTGGCCGTTAATGGTATGCTTGGTCAGAATGGATTGGCCCATAAGCAGGGTTTTGTCGTCTGACCGGCGCCGGGTAACGGCGATGTAGGAGTTGATTCGGGAGGCGTCGGGGAAGACCCACTTGCCCAATCCCCAGGAGCCGTTGTCCGCATCGCCTTTGCCGGAGCGGCCGGTGTTGCGGAAGAACCAGAAGAAATGGTTATCCTTCCCGCTGGGGAGGTCAGAATCGTCGAATTGGGTCCAATCTCCGTCCAAACCCTGGGTGTCGGCGTCCTCAATTACCAAGAAGGGAACGCCGCCTTCGGCCAGGTTGCGGCGGGATATTCGAGCCGAAATAGTATCGTGCAGACGCTCGGCGTTGCTGTGTTTCAGGGGGTCAATGAGGCCGTCCAGGTAGGGAGCGGCCTGCGCCGCCGGCAAGGGGGAATGGACGCCGGCGAAGGAGAAGCGCATCCGTACCGGGCCGCTTTGCGTTGGGTCGCTGGCGGCATCCAGGGAGTTTTGGATGGCCTCGCGGGCCAAGCGGGTGTTGATGCTTTCGTTGTTGAAGAACTCTCGTTCCATCGGATCAACGTTTCGCTCGCCGCTAGACATAGGACGAAAACGCCAACGCACGTTTATACTTGAGGCCATCACTGCTGTCCCCTGCCCGGTTGGTTACGCGGATGTTAGCATCGCGCCGGCGCGCTGTCCAGACGGACTACCTTACTAACTACCTAACTACCTTTTTCGGGGTTCGGGGCGGGATAGTGGGAGTTGGGTGGCCGGGGTTTCCGGATTCCGGCCGGGGCCGGGGCGGGATAACGGGAGTCGCCCGGTTCGACTTTGCAATCTTTGCAATCGTCCTGGGGCGCCGCCGGCTTTTCATTTGGCCGGCACACGAGACCGGATTCAGGATATTTGTTATAGTCTTTAAGCGGCCGGATGACTTTTGGACAGTTCCGGTATAGAAACTAGCGGCGTTGACCGGGACGGCGCAATCGCCATATTTGCCGGTAGGAGGTAGGAGGTAGAAGTTGAAGAACTTGGGTAACACATCGCTAATTCGCACCATAGGGGGCGCGGTCGCCGACTCGACCCGGCCGGCCCGGGACTGGTTCGGGGAGCGGTTTGTGGTGCGGCTGCTTCTGCGCACCTTCAAGGAAATGTCCGCCGACGATGCCACGCACATGGCGGCGGGGATCTCCTATTATGCGTTGTTCTCCATCTTTCCCTTGCTGCTTTTCCTGGTGGGCGTGTTGAGTATCGTTGTTGACCCCGATGAAATCCGGGTTAGGCTGATTGAGATGTCTTCGGGGTACTTTCCGGGGTCGCAGCGGTTTATCGACGACAACCTGGAGGCGGTTCTGAAGGCGCGGGGAGCGTTTGGGGTCTTTGGCGTGTTGGGGCTGCTTTGGTCGGGTAGCGCCATCTTTGGAGCGGTGAGCCGGTCTATTAACCGGGCCTGGGACGTTCACAGCGACCGGCCGTTCATCATCAGCAAGCCCCGGCAGTTGGCTATGGCCGCCGGAGTCGGCCTGTTATTCCTGGTGTCGTTAAGCGCCGTCTCTTTGGCCCGGCTCACGGACCAATTCATCGCCGGCGAACTCCAGGGAAACGCCGCCCTATCGATCTGGCTGGTTCCAGTCCTATTCCGAGCCCTCTCCCTGGGGCTTACGGCGGGTATGTTTCTGGCAATGTACAAGTATATGCCGAACACCCGGACTTATTGGCGGTACGTTTGGCCCGGCGCCATTTGCGGGGCTATTTTATTTGAAGTGGCGAAGAATCTGTTTGTGGTCTATTTGACCCGGATTGCCAAGTTCGAGGACGTTTACGGCGCTCTGGCGCCGGTCATTGTGCTGTCCCTCTGGACTTACGTTAGCGGGTTGATTCTCATCTTTGGAGCGGAGCTGAGTTCCGAATATGGGCGGTTACGGCAGGGGGTGGAACGCGGCACTCTATTACATCCACCGGAGCTGGATGCGGAGCCGACGGTAGGGGAGGAAAGTTGACCCGGGGCTTGGTTCCCGGCGTCGAGCCGGGTCGGATTTAGACTGCTGAGGCCATTGCGGGTTTGGGGTTGGCCGAGTTACTGAGTAGGGGAGTTTCGGGCTGCTTCGCATAAATGGACTTGACCGGGACCTCTTATAGGGCGCCGGTCTTGAAGGCTTTGCGGCTCCGGAAGAGGGCCGGCTCGACGTAGGCGCCGCTGGAGGACAGGGCGCCTTCGATAATCTGTAAGACCGCCGTTACCGCTGGGTCGTTTAACAGGTTGTCGCGCTTCTCCTGGGTATCGGTCAGGCCTCGATGCGCGGGATTCCCCGAGGCTTGTTCGTCCACTATCCGGGCGGCCGCCCGGAGGGCGTCCTCGATGTCTTCCTGGGTGATTAGGTTGTGGAGCTTCCAGTTAGCAATCAGGGCGCTGTCGATTCTTTCGGTGGCCCGGTCTTTCATTTCCTCGATTTGGTCAAAGTTAGGCACGCCAGTGCAGCCGATTCCCTGATAGACCCAGGGCGCTACGTAGGCCATCATGCTATGAACGTAACGTAAAAGGTAATTCTGCCGGGACCCGGGCGGGTCGAGCTTAGCTTGGTCCAGCAGAGGGAAAGCGAGCAAGGCTGGTCTGGATATGTTGCGCGGTGGCGAGTCTTCCATAGTTCTTTGGACTTGGTCAACGTCAACCATGTGGTAGTGCATGGCGTGAATATCGCTGGGATAGGGCGCGGGAACCCAGGCGGTGTTGCCGCCGCTGCGAGGTTGGTCGATCTTCTTTTCCAGCATTTCGGCCATTGCCCGGTTCCGTACCTGCATTCCCTTGCCAATCTTGCCGTTTTTATGGATGCCGGTCTGAATTCCTACGTCCACGTTGTGCAATTCGTAGCTGGTATTGTAGGTCTTCTGGGTAAGGTCGTCCCGGAGGTCAACCGGACCGGCGTGCATCTGCACTCGGATTTGCGAGCCGGTCCGGTCGAGGAATCCGGTATTGATGAAAAATACGCGGCTTTGGGCGGCCCGGAGGGATTCGGCAAGTTGCAGGGTCAGGCCAAGTTCCTCGTTCATAATTCCGATAAGGATGACGCCGTCGGGTAGGCCCAAGGCGGCCTCGACGGCTGCAAAGAACCTTACCTGCTCGGCCACCTCGGCCCAGGTCTGCAACTTGGGGGTTACCTGATAAATGTATCCCTTGCTACTGTTGGGGCCGCGGGTTGGGCCGTGAAAAGGAAGTTGGCTCTCCTCTAGCCCAGGGTTCCGCTCCGCTTCGTCGGAACCGGAGTCGGAACCCTTATCGTGAATGGACGCAATCAAGGTAGTCATAAATACGCCAAGGATTCGTTCCGGAATCTCTTGGCCGGACAGCATAACCATATCGGTGTAGATATGCAGAGAGACGTTTCTGACCGACATCAGGCTGGAGCTTTTAAAGGTTTGCGGGTTGCCGAATACGTCCAGGCAGGTTTTGTCGGAATTGATGGTCTTCAGGTTTCCCCGAGAGCTGAAGGCTTGCAGGTCGCCTTTCATCAGGCCCAGGTAGTTGCGCAGACCTACCACCATATCTTCGGCATCGACGATAGCCACCGCATCTTCGAAGTCCACGATGTTGGTGACCGCAGATTCGACGATTAAGTCCTTGAATTGGCCGATGTCCGGGTGGAGCCGCCCTTCTTCGTATAGCTGAAACTCTATTTTGAGTCCGTTGTTTTCCAGCAGAAAATCGGTCAGCTGGCGGTTCTCGTCCCAGTTGAACCCAACAAATTTTTCGGGGTTGCGCAAGCCGACTTCGGCCCCGGCGGAGGTCATGCCTTTTAGCTCGTATCTTCCCTGGCGACCCGACGCCAGCTTGAAAGAGGTGATGTCGTCGAAGGTAGCGTCGTTGTCCCATTGGGCAACGTATTGGTCCAAGAACTGGTTGGTCTCCGCTACGACCCTTCGGAGGCGAGCGGGTTGTTGGGTTTCCCGGTCGAGTTCGGGGTGTATGTCGCTCAAATAGTAGGCGTCATACAGGCTGCCCCACCGGGCGTTGGCGCCGCCCACGGCCATGCTGGCGTTGGTTACCGGCGTAACCAGTTCCGGGCCGTTCTGGGACATCTCCGGGTCTAGCCGGGGTGTGGTTATAGCGAAGTCCGGTACGGGCCCGGGCGCCTCTTCCAGGTAGCCTAGCTCAACCAGGAAGCCCTCCAGGCGCCGGGCGTCTTCTTCAGCGGATTCGTGAGTTGGACGCCAGCCGCCGGCTCTTTTAGCGATGAAGTAATCGTCAATCTTTCGCTGCGCCTCGTCGCGCCGGGCTAAAAGCTCGCGGTTTCTGGGTTCGAACTCTTCCACCAAGCGACCTAATGACCGAAACGCTTCTTCCGTCGTCCATTTGGAGCCGGGCAAGGCCTCGTCTCGAACGAAGTTAAACAAGACATCCGCAATCTGCATTGTTGCCCCGGAATCCAGCGTAATCGTAGCCATTTGACAGCTCCGGCCAAGTTCTAAACGTTCTAAACCTGGAAATCTGGTCATCTTGAGCGTTAGCGGAGGCCATAAAAACCGGAGTCCGCTCGGTGTCCGCGCGGTAAGCGTCCAGCGCAGTTCAGCCGTATAGGGTTTGATGCCCCGGGTTTCCGAAAAGACGCAACCGAAATGGGGATGAGCTTTTGGTCTGATGAGTAAACCATAACACATAATTCGGCCCGTTGCGTAGTTTTTGGAGGGCCGGCTAATGGATTGAATTGGCTGGTTTGTTCAGGCAAAGGAGCCGACCCCGTTGCCAAGCCGCAACGGTTTCAGGCCGACGCAACGTCCGCGCCGGGTCTCCCTTCTTTCTTTTGTGATCCCAACCCTTTCCCGCTCCCGTTGGCCTCAAAGTATGCTACATTTACCCCGATACCCCGACTTATTGCGAGGGTTCCCAGGTATCCGGGCCTCACTTTACTAACAGGGGTCTAATGACCGCTCCTTAAAGAGGCGAAGCATGGAAAGCTCGTTCTTTGACCAGCCGATAATCAACTCGCCATACGAATATCCCGATCGGCATTGGGAGCTGGACCAAGAGGGCCGACCGACTCAACGGATTATCGAGGCTCGAAGAGGAGCCGAGTTCATCACGCCCATCCCCAAGCCGAGGCAAAGAGGCAAAGCAAGGGGCGGACAGGGGCAATTTGTCATTGACGAGGGTTTGGGCCTCTCCACCGAGGAACAGCAGTACGACGTTACGGCGGCAGTGAATGAGATACGCCGCCGCGTCGACGAGTGGCGCAGCTTACCCAGCCCCAACAACTGGGGAGTAACGCCGGAAACGGCCCGATTGCTTGTCCATTGGCGGCAGTCCAATTTCAGCCATTACCGCCCCTTCTTCTGCCAGGTCGAGGCGGTGGAAACCCTCATCTGGCTTACCGAGGTCGCTCCCAGGCTCAGCGCGCCCGACCGGGGGGTCTTGCGCCGGCTGGCCGAGGTCAATCAAGAGGCTAACCCGGAGTTGTTTCGCATCGCCCTCAAACTGGCTACCGGCGCCGGCAAGACCACCGTTATGGCCCTGATTATCGCCTGGCAGACCATCAACGCCGTCCGCCACCCTCGTAGCCAGCGGTTTACGCACGGCTTCCTGGTGGTTACCCCTGGCCTGACCATCAAAGACCGACTGCGGGCGCTCCAGCCGAATGACCCGGACAGTTACTACGCCAGCCGGGAACTGGTTCCCGGCGATATGCTGGCGGATTTGCAGCGGGCCAAGATAGTTATCACCAACTATCACGCCTTGCGCCTGCGCGAGCGCCGGGAACTATCCAGCGGCGGGCGGGCCTTGTTGCAAGGGCCGGGCCGCCCTATCGAGACCCAGGAAACCGAGGGTCAGATGATTCGCCGGGTAATGCCGGAACTGATGGGTCTAAAGAACGTGATGGCGCTGAACGACGAAGGACACCATTGTTACCGCCGCAAGCCGGGCGACGATGCGGAAAGGCCCTTGACGGCGGAAGAACGACAGGAGGCTAACAAAAACTCGGAAGAGGCTCGGGTCTGGATTTCCGGCCTGGAAATGGTCCAGCGCAAGCTGGGCGTCCGGCAGGTAGTGGACTTGTCGGCTACGCCTTTCTTCTTGCGCGGCTCCGGTTATGCCGAGGGAACCCTGTTCCCGTGGACCGTCAGTGATTTCTCGTTGATGGACGCCATCGAATGCGGCATCGTCAAGCTGCCCCGCGTTCCGGTGTCCGACAACATCTCCGGCGAGCAGGTTCCGGTCTTCCGCAACCTGTGGGAGCATATTCGCCGGGATATGCCCCGGGAGGGCCGGAGGCGGGCGGTGAACTTGGACCCTCTCAATTTACCCGCTGCGCTGCATACGGCCCTGGGCGCCCTCTACGGGCATTACCGGGATACTTTCGAGCAATGGCGGGCGGACGGAGCGACGGCGCCGCCCTGCTTTATCGTGGTCTGCAACAACACGTCGACTTCCAAGTTGGTCTATGACTACATCGCCGGCTTTGAGCGGGAGAATCGAGACGGCTCAACCACGCTGCAAAACGGGCGGCTGGAGCTGTTTCGCAACTTTGACGCGGACGGCAGCCGCTACCCGCTACCGCGCACCTTGCTGATTGACAGCGAACAACTGGAGTCCGGCGGCAAGCTCAGCGAGGACTTCCGCCGGGCCGCCGCCGACCAAATCGAGCGGTTCCGGCGGGAACGGGTCGAACGCTCCGGCAACCGGGATGACGCCGACAACATTACGGAGCAAGAGTTGCTGCGGGAAGTGATGAACACGGTCGGCAAGGAGGGCCGGCTGGGCGAGCAAATTCGCTGCGTCGTATCGGTGTCGATGCTGACCGAGGGTTGGGATGCCAGCACCGTTACGCACGTTCTGGGGGTGCGGGCATTCGGCACCCAACTGCTGTGCGAGCAGGTGGTCGGCCGGGCGTTGCGCCGCCAGTCCTATGACCTCAACGAGGCCGGACTCCTCAACGTCGAATACGCCGATGTGCTGGGCATTCCCTTCGACTTCACGGCCCGGCAGAAGGTGGTTAAGTCGGTTAGGCCGCGTCCAACGACGCACGTTCGAGCGATGCGTCCGGAGCGGGATCCCCTGGAGATAACCTTCCCCCGGGTCTCCGGCTACCGGTATGACCCGCCGAAAGAGGACTTGATTGCCAACTTCACCGCCGATTCCAGGTTAGAGTTGACCCCGGAACTGGTGGGGCCGACGCAGACCCGGAACGAGGGCATCATTGGCGAAGGGGTTGAACTGAATCTGGTTCACACCGGCAGCTTGCGGACTTCCGCTTTGGCCTACTATCTGACCAAACGCCTGCTGGAAACCAAGTGGCGCGACCCCAATGAAGACATCAAAATCCACCTTTTCGGGCCGCTCAAGCGCATTGTAACCGAGTGGCTCAACGACTGCCTGGTTTGCCGCGGCGGGACTTTTCCGGCGCAGTTGATGTATCAGTATTTGGCGGATATAGCGTGCAACCGCATCACCAACGCCATCACCAGCCGGCAGGGAAAGCCGGCCGTCAAGGCCATGCTGGACTCTTATAACCCCACCGGCTCGACCCGGCACGTGAACTTCACCACGGCCAAGACCGGCCTCTGGGTTACCGACCCCCGGAAGTGCCACGTCAATCTGGCGGTTCTGGACGGCAATTGGGAAGGGGAGTTCTGCCGCGTGGCGGAGGCCCATCCCCGGGTGGAAGCCTACGTCAAGAACTACCGCCTCGGCTTTGAAGCGCCGTATTTGTACGGGTCAACCCGGCGCGCCTACATCCCTGACTTCATCCTGCGGGTGGACGACGGGCGCGGGAGCGACGACCGGCTGAACCTCATCGTGGAAATCAAGGGCTACCGGGGCGAGGACGCCAAGGAGAAGAAGAGTGCAATGGAAACCTATTGGCTGCCCGGCGTCAACGCCCTGGGCCACTACGGACGCTGGGCCTTCGCCGAGTTCACCGACGTTTATGACTTCGAGCGGAATCTGCGTCAGCTGATTGAACGGCAGTGTCAACTGGCCGAAGCTGGAGGGGGCGCATCTCAGCTGGCAGCCCTCCCGAACGCGCAATGAAGCTTCGTTCTGGCGAGTTGGCTTGGCGCAGGAGTTGGCCGGTAGGTCAGCCGGTTTTTGCCGGTGGTTGCCAGGGGCGCCAACCCGGAGCCGATACTTGGCCGACCCTGGGGGAAGGTGTATTATACCCGCAACACCCCGGGAACAACGCACCCGGGAACGCGGGTCTTAGGCCACGTAGTTCTGCCCCGGCCCGCATTATACCCGCAATGCGCCCGGGATTGACCGCCTTTGGGACGCCACCGCCAAGGCCATAATCGGATACGGGCAACTCGGAACTTACCGCGCGTCCCAGGCTGGGGCGCCGAGTTGCTCCACCCCTTCCTCGAACCCGCCGGAGGTAAGTGAAATGCCCCGCGCCAAAAGAACCCGCGCCGCCGTCAGCAAGGACAAACCGGTGGAAGCCCTGCGCCACGAGCGGGACACCCGCGCCAACATCCCTACCGCCGAGTACCAGTCGCTGGCGGCGGAAGGGGAGACGGCGCCCCTCCGCATTGCCTACCAGCGGCGCAACCGGGACCTGGACCCGCAACTGGTCTGGCGCGGCAAGGACGAGCAGGACCTGGCCGACCTGGTGGTGAATGCGCCGCCCCTCTACATCCAGGAAAAGGTGCATCCACGGGCGCTGATTGCCGACCTGCTGCGCCAATCCAAAGCGAACCAGGCGGCCGACGAGCGGCAACCCGATATGTTCGCCGACTTCAACGGGCTGCCGGAGGGCGCCGACCGCACCGAGTTCTACCGGCACGAAGGACATTGGCAGAACCGGATGATTTTGGGCGACAGTTTGCAGGTAATGGCCTCGCTGTCGGAGCGGGAGGGGCTGCAAGGGAAGGTGCAGTGTATCTACATCGACCCGCCCTATGGCATTAAGTTCAACTCCAACTTCCAGTGGTCCACCAAAAGCCGCGACGTGCGCGACGGCAACGCCGCCCACATCACCCGCGAGCCGGAGCAGGTCAAAGCCTTTCGCGACACCTGGCGCGACGGCATCCACTCCTACCTCACCTACCTGCGCGACCGCCTCACCGTGGCCCGGGAACTACTGGCCGACTCCGGCAGCGTCTTCGTGCAAATTGGCGACGAAAACGTCCACCGGGTAAGGGCGCTAATGGATGAGGTGTTTGGGGAGGATAATTTTGTTAGCCTCATTACCTACCGCACCAGCAGCGGAACTACGCAGCAAAACTCGGTCAAGCGCATTTCAGATTACATAATTTGGTATTCCCGTGATGTTGCTCAAGTGAAGTTCCGTCGGTTGCTTGAGGAAAAACTTGTTGATACAAGTATGTATAACCAACTAGAGTTTGATGATGGTACGCGACGGCCAATGACAGCGAGCGAAAGGAAAGACTATTTACGGTGTCCGCCCCATTCGCGCCCATATCAAAAATTGCCAGTTCACTCTATGGCTTCGGGTGGTCATGAGCCACGGGAAATGTTTAAATCCGTCTGGCGCATACCGCCAACTTCTCATTGGCGGTATGCGCCAGACGGATTTAAACGGCTTTACCAAGCGTCGCGTATTCAACCAGATCGGACGGCCCTCAGAGCAGTCTATTACCATGATGACTATCCTGCTTTCGAGATTACCAACTCATGGGTGGACACCGGGCCTGAACAGGATAAAAGTTATGTTGTCCAAACCTCAACCAACCCCATCCAACGCTGCATTCTGATGACAACCGACCCTGGCGACCTGGTGTTGGACCCGACCGGTGGTTCTGGCACCACGGCCTATGTGGCCGAGCAGTGGGGGCGGCGGTGGATTACCATCGACACCAGCCGGGTGGCGTTGGCGCTGGCCCGCGCCCGGATTATGGGGGCCCGCTATCCCTACTACCTGCTGGCCGACAGCCGGGAGGGGCAACTAAAGGAGGGGGAAGTCCGTCGCCGCGCCCCCTCGGAAACGCCGGTATATGGGAATATCCGACAGGGGTTCGTCTATCAGCGCGTTCCCCACATCACCTTGCGGGCCATCGCCAACAACGCCGAGATCGACGTCATCTGGGAGACGGCGCAACAGGAACTGGAGCCGCTGCGGGCGGAACTGAACGGCGCCCTGGGCGAGGCGTGGGAGGAATGGGAGATTCCCCGCGATGCCGGAGAGTCGTGGCCGGAGGAGGCCGCCGCGCTTCACGCCCGCTGGTGGGAGCGGCGCCTCGCCCGGCAAAGGGAAATCGACGCCTCCATCGCCGCCCAGGCCGACTACGAATTCCTGTACGACAAGCCCTATACCGACAACGGTAAGGTGCGGGTCGCCGGCCCCTTTACGGTGGAGAGCATCTCGCCGCACCGGGTATTGGGCGTGGATGAGAACGGCGACGTGATTGACCGGGTGGCTGAATCGCGCAGCGACTATGCCACTGACTACGACTTCGGCCAGATTATCCTGGACACCCTGCGGCGTTCCGGCGTGCAGCAAGCGCACAAGGAGGACCGGATAACCTTCGCTTCGCTGACGCCCTGGCCCGGCCACTTCGTCTGCGCCGAGGGGCGGTATCAGTGGCCGGCGGTTAGTGGTCAGCGGCCAGAGGACGAGGAACTGGCCACCGACTGCCAACTGCCGACCACTGAGAAGCGGGCGGGTATATTCATCGGCCCGGAGTTCGGCACCGTGTCCCGGCCTGACCTGGTAGAGGCGGCACGGGAGGCGGCGGAGGGCGGGTTCGACGTGTTGATTGCTTGCGCCTTCAACTACGACGCCCACACCACCGAGTTCGAGCGTCTGGGCCGGGTGCCGGTGCTGAAGGCCCGGATGAATGCCGACCTGCACCTGGCCGGCGAGCTAAAGAACACGGGCAACGGCAATCTGTTCGTCATCTTCGGGGAGCCGGATGTTACAGTGACCAGTGGCCAGTGGTTAGTGACCAGTAGTGGGAGTATGGTTGCGAATTATGAACAAGTTAAAGAGCTATCAGGACTTGGAAGTCTGGAAGAAATCAATGGAGTTGGCAGAGATGGTCTATCGAGTCTCTGCCAAGTTTCCGGCGGAAGAGAGGTTCGGCATAACCAGTCAGCTTCGGCGGGCGGCGGTGTCGGTAGCGGCGAATATCGCGGAAGGCGCAGAGCGCAACGGGACCGGGGAGTTTCTCCAGTTCTTGGGGATAGCGAGCGGTTCGCTGGCGGAGACGGAGACCTTCCTGATTCTGGCGCAGCGTCTGAGGATGACCACACCCGAACAGACAACCCCGCTAATGGCGCAAGCGTCGGGAATTGGAAGGATGCTCAACGGACTCAAACGCTCGCTGCGGTCCAGAAACTGAATAGCGGAGACTTCCCCTTAAACACTACCACTAACCACTGGTCCCAGGCCACTGTTAATGGCGTGGACGTGTTCCATCCCAACAGCGGCGAGGTGCGCAGCGACGGCCCGGATGGTATCGCCTGCTGGTTCATCGACACCGACTACAATCAGGAGAGCTTCTTCGTCCGCCACGCCTACTTTCTCGGCGCCGACGACCCCTACAAGTCGCTGAAAACCACCTTGAAAGCCGAGATAGACCCGGACGTCTGGGCCACGCTGAACCGGGACATCTCCCGTCCCTTCCCGCAGCCGGCGTCGGGCCGCATCGCGGTGAAGGTAATCAACCACTTGGGCGATGAGGTGATGAAGGTGTTTCGGGCGGGGAATGGGTGAGGGCGTTTTCGGGAAGGCAACTTTCGGGAAGCGGTTAAGGGCGGAAACGGCTCAGGAGCGCCGGCAGGAGCGCCGAGGGAAGAATTGAGTTGGTCGCCGGCCCAGAGAAGCGGGCTGAGTGCGCCGAATTCTGGCGACGGCAACGAAGGGAAAACGAGGGCAACTAGAGGAAATAGGGTTGCCATGAACGCTTTGAGCTAGCGTTTATGAAGGAATGGTGGAGACGGGGGAGAGTCGAACTCCCCGTCCAAAAGGCCCTCTAGCTAGATGTGCTACAAGCTTGTCCGACGCTTTGTATCTCGCCTCCCGCAGCTTCCGCCGACGAAATCTACTTGAGGCCAGCCGATAAATCTTAGGTTGCCCCTATCGACATTCGGGCAACTGCATCCCGGTCTGATGGCGCCCCCAGCCCCGCATCCGGGAGTAGCGGAGTGAGGACGTAGCCGCCCTTAGGCGGCTAGAGCGAATTCACGTTCGCCAGTTAGCTTTTACCATCGGATTAACGAGGGTGATGGTTCCTCGGCTTGCAATCTGCCACAGAGCGCTCCTGTCGAACCCGCGCGTCCCCGTAACTGTTCTACTATACCATAGCGAGGCGGATTGGTAAAGGGGGGGGCGGTAAATGAAATTTGCTGGCAGTTCCGGTTTGACAGTCCATATACGTCCGCCTAAAATCTAGGAGATATCCTCATGATACCCCTTGGATTTGCTGGTCCCGAATACGCTTTTGGACCGGAAAGAGAAGGTTAATGGAAAAGTACAAGCGACTATTTTTCGAAACCAACGAGGCTCTCGACGGCAATATCGAGGCAGTAATTGCAGAATTAAACCGCCGGTTCAGCCCGGATGATTTCTACCTGGCGCAAGACGACAGATCCCTAGACATCTGGGTACGCCAGATAAACTTGGATGAACTGGCAGGCGCAGTTGACGCGGTGGCCGACAAGTACGGCCACCGGGCTATATTGCTCCAAGTACTGGATAAGATTAAGGGCATTAGAAGCTACGGGGTCAATGGCAGTAAGCGTTTGTATGTTGGCTATAACGACGAAAGAAAGGTAGCCAACCGCAAGCAGAAGGAAAAGGAACGCGGCAAGCACTACTATGCCCACGGGCGTGGCTTTGTTCAGGGCAGTAATTCTCTGCCTTCGGATTTCATCGACCGCGTGGTTTGCGGAGACAGCGAGGAAGTCCTGAAGAAACTACCGGATAACTGCATCGACCTAGTGTTCACTTCCCCTCCTTATAATTTCGGGCTGGGCTACCAGGAATCCGACGATGCCGACCACTGGGAATTATACTTCGCCAAGCTTTTTAGAGTCTTCGATGAGTGTGTAAGAGTGCTGAAATTCGGCGGCAGAATAGTGGTAAACGTGCAGCCATTATTTTCGGACTACATACCCAGCCACCATATAATTTCCAATCACTTCATGAAGAGGGGGCTAATCTGGAAAGGGGAGATCCTGTGGGAGAAGAATAACTACAACTGCAAATACACGGCTTGGGGAAGCTGGAAAAGCCCGTCAAGTCCCTACTTAAAATACACTTGGGAGTTTGTAGAAGTCTATTGCAAAGGCAGTCTGCTGAAGGAAGGGCGCTCGGAGGACACCGATATAGATGCCGACTCATTCAAAGAATGGGTAACGGCCAAGTGGTCAATTGCGCCGGAGCGGCGAATGAGAGAGTTCGGCCATCCGGCGATGTTTCCAGAGGAACTGGCCCGACGCGTGATGCTGCTGTTCAGTTTTCGCGGCGACATCGTCCTTGACCCTTTTGCCGGAGTAGGGACAACTTGCGTAGTGGCCCGCTGCAACAACCGGAAGTTTTTGGGCATCGACATCGCCCCGGAATACTGCGCCGCCGCTGAACGGCGGCTTAACGAAGTTCAATTGCGGGGAGTATAAAAGTGATTCCGGAGTGTGAAAGCTCGGCTATCAAACAAAACCTGATTCGCTCGTACCGTAAAATTGTTGCTGGCATTGATGAGCAAGCGGCTAGTGACGAGGAACGAGCTTACGGTGGAGTAATCAGAGCAGCCAAAGGCAAGCTGGTTGAGGAGATGGCACCGCATATCATTATGCTCGCTTGGCGCGAAGTTGGCGGTTATCAGGAACGCCTGACCTTCGGAGACAGTAAACGATATAATGTACCGATTAACTCGGAATACGTAAAATGCCTACCGCAGGCGGTAAAGGATGAGATCAACGCCAAAAAGAACCAGTATTTCTATCGAGCGCACGTAGATGTCCATGTATTCGTGGACAAACAACTCGTTATAGGCGTGGAGTGCAAGGCTTACGCGGAAAATGCCATGCTGAAGCGTATTCTGGTTGACTTCCAGCTATTAAAATACATCCACCCCAGCCTTACATGTTGCTTGTTGCAGCTTGAAAGTATGCTGGGTGGCGATTACTCCGAACCTGACAAGGACACTTCCATGCTCGGAAGCAAGCAATCCCATACCTTGATGTCATATTTTCCCAATGTTGAGCTGAATATATTGACCTTGCTAGACGGCGATCGGAAAGTTGGCCGGCCAATTCACAAGCCCCGTTATTTCAAGGAATTAAGGCTTGGACGCCTCGAACACGTTATTAGCCGATTTCAGCAATTGCTTAACCCGCTCCGCTAGTTTCAGATCCCCCCGTAACATTTTCTTTACATCCCGCCTTCACCGTAGTGGGGGTTGGGGTGTACAATGCGGGTTTCCAACCCCAGGATATTGTGATATATTTAACAAATGGCCGGGCTAACGCTTGGCGCTGGCGCTATTGAACCGCGTTTCCGGCAGGACTGACCGGAAACTATTCGTCGGAGAACCTGAGCTGTCCCCCTTAAACTCCCGGAGCGGTAGTTGTGTCAATGAATCCGTTAAAAGAGCTGGCCCGGTACGGGCTGTATTCTCCCAACCTGGAACACGATAGTTGCGGGGTGGGCGTGGTTGCCAATATCAAAGGCAGTCAGTCCCACGAGATAGTTACCGAGGCCCTGGAGGCGCTGGTAAACTTGGGCCACCGGGGAGCCTGCGGGCGCGACCCGGAAACCGGCGATGGCGCCGGCATTTTGGTGCAGATGCCCCACGCCTTTTTCAGAAAAGCGTGTCCCGCACTGGGAATCAACCTGCCGGAGCCGGGGGCCTACGGCGTAGGCATGGTTTTCTTGCCGCCCCAGCCGGAGGCTCGGCTCAAATGCCAAGACCTGATTGATCGCTCCATCGCCGCGGAAGGGCTGGATCTGCTCGGCTGGCGCGATGTGCCGGTGAACCCGGACCGGCTGGGCCGGGACGCCCGGTCGGTGCAGCCTACAATTCGTCAGGTGTTCGTCGCCGGCAGGTCAAATCTTCAAGACCCGGAACAGCTTCAGCGCAAGCTCTATACCCTGCGCAAGGTTATCGAAAACTTGTTGCCGGATTGCGGCCTCAGCGAAGAAGACGCCGACTATTTCTACCTTTGCAGCCTGTCCAACAACACCTTGGTCTATAAGGGGCTGCTGATGGCGCACCAGGTCGCCGGCTTTTACCGGGACCTCGAGGACGAAGCGCTGGTCAGCGCTTTTGCCTTGGTGCATTCCCGTTTCAGCACCAATACGCTGGGCCATTGGAAACTTGCCCACCCCTACCGCTATCTGGCTCACAATGGCGAGATTAACACCCTGCGGGGCAACATTAACTGGATGCACGCCCGGGAGACCCAGTTCGAGTCGCCCCGGTTTGGCGATGACATCAAGAAGATCTTGCCGGTTACGACTCCGGGGGCCAGCGATACCGCCGGCTTTGACAATGCCTTGGAATTGCTGCTGATGACCGGCCGGTCGCTGGATCATTCGATGCTGATGATGATTCCCGAGGCTTGGGAACAGCACGAGTCGATGTCCCAGGAGAAGAAGGATTTTTACGAGTATCATTCCTGCTTGATGGAACCTTGGGACGGCCCGGCAATGATGGTGGCCGCCAATGAGAAGAACATCTGCGCGGTACTGGACCGCAACGGCCTGCGTCCCTTTCGGTACACGGTCACCAAAGACGACAAGTTGGTTATGGCTTCGGAGACCGGCGTGTTGGACATTCCGCCGGCGCAGATACGGCAGCGGGGCCGGCTGCAACCAGGCCGGATGTTTCTGGTGAACCTGGACGAAGGCCGGATCATCGGCGACGAGGAACTGAAACGGAAACTGTCGCGCCGCCAGCCTTATGGTGCCTGGCTTCAGGAAAACCGGGTGTCTCTGGACGACCTGCCCGAACCGCCGGCGGTCGCCTGGCCCGACAAGACGGAACTAACCCGGCAGCAGCGGGCCTTTGGCTACACCGCCGAAGAACTGCGGCTACTTGCCATCCCGATGGCCGCCAACGGGTACGAGGCGGTAGGTTCGATGGGCAACGATGCGCCCCTGGCGGTGCTATCGGAAAAGAACCAGTTGCTGTTCAACTACTTCAAGCAGCTTTTCGCCCAGGTAACCAACCCGCCCCTGGACGCCATCCGGGAGGAGTTGGTTACCTCCTTGGAGGCATTTATCGGCTGCGAGCGGAACTTGTTCGAGGAAACGCCGCGACATTGCCACCAGTTGAAGCTGAAGTCGCCGCTTGTCAGCAACGAAGGCTTGGAGAAAATCCGCCGGGCCGCGGTGGACGCCGTGCGTTCGGTAACCCTGTCCACCCGGTTCGACGCCCAGGGCAACGGTTCCCTTGAGGCGGCGCTGGATACCTTGTGCGCCCAAGCGTCCCAGGCCATCCGGGACGGCTACTGCCTCATCATCCTGTCAGACCGGGGTATGGATTCCCGGCAAGCGCCGATACCCAGCCTGCTGGCCACGGCGGCGGTGCACCACCACCTGATACGGGAAGGCAGCCGCACCAAGGTGGGACTGGTGGTTGAGTCCGGCGAGCCGAGAGAGGTGCATCACTTCTGCCTGCTGCTGGGCTACGGCGCCGGGGCGATAAACCCCTACTTGGCCCTGGCCTCGGTCCGGGATATGGCGGAGCGAGGCCAGCTGAACGGCGCTAATCCCGATTATGCGGTGCAGAACTATATCAAGGCCAACGAGAAGGGTCTGCTCAAGGTGATGTCCAAGATGGGTATCTCCACGGTGCAGAGCTACCGGGGCGCCCAGATCTTCGAGGCGGTCGGTCTTAACCAGGACTTGATTGACCGCTACTTCACTGGGACGCCCTCCCGCGTCGCTGGCATCGGCTTGGACGTGGTCGAGGAAGAACAGTTGCAGCGGCATCGGTTCGCCTTTCCCCAGGAACCGGTAGCGGCGGTGGCCGCTATGCCGGAACTGGAACCGGGCAGCGCTTACCAGTGGCGACGGCATGGGGAAGTCCACCAGTGGAACCCGGACACCATCGCCAAGCTCCAGTATGCTGCCCGCGCCAACAATTGGGACTCCTACCGACAGTTCAGCCAGACGGTCAACGACCAGAGCCGGCAACTGGCTACGCTGCGGGGCCTGCTGGAGTTCAAGAGAGGCCGGGAACCCATACCCCTGGATGAAGTGGAGCCGGCCAAAGAAATCGTCAAGCGCTTCGCCACCGGCGCCGCCTCCTTTGGCTCGATTAGCAAGGAAGCCCACGAAACGATGGCGATTGCGATGAACCGCATCGGGGCGCGCAGCAACACCGGCGAGGGCGGTGAGGACTATCACCGCTATGCTCGGGACGAGAACGGGGATTCGCGGAACAGCGCCATCAAGCAGGTCGCGTCCGGTCGGTTCGGCGTTACGCCCAATTACCTGATAAACGCTACCGACCTGCAAATCAAGATGGCTCAAGGTTCCAAGCCGGGCGAGGGCGGGCAGCTGCCGGGTCATAAGGTGGACGAGGTTATCGGCTGGGTTCGTCATACCACCCCAGGCGTGGAGCTGATTTCGCCGCCGCCCCACCACGACATATATTCTATCGAAGACTTGGCCCAACTGATTCACGACCTGAAGAACATCAACCCGGACTCGCGAATTCACGTCAAGCTGGTGGCGGAAGTAGGTGTGGGGACCATTGCCGCCGGGGTATCCAAGGGTCATGGCGACGTGGTGTTGATTAGCGGCCACGACGGCGGCACGGGAGCATCCCCCGAATCCTCCATCAAGCACGCCGGGCTGCCCTGGGAACTGGGGCTGGCGGAAACTCAACAGGTGCTGGTAGCCAATGACCTGCGCAGCCGTATCGTGGTGCAGGCCGACGGGCAACTCAAGACCGGCCGGGATGCGGCCATCGCCTTCCTGCTGGGCGCTGACGAAATCGGCTTCGCCACCGCGCCCCTCATCGTCAGCGGCTGCATCATGCTGCGCAAGTGCCACCTGAACACCTGCTCGGTGGGTATCGCCACCCAAGACCCGGAGTTGCGCAAGCGGTTTGCCGGCAAGCCCGAGTACGTCATTAACTACTTCTTTTTTGTAGCCGAAGAGTTGCGGGAGATTATGGCCTCTTTGGGTTTCAGGAACGTGCAGGAGATGATTGGCCGGGTGGAGGCGCTGGAGGCCAACACCGCCGTCCCGCAATGGAAAGCGCAGGGGTTGGATTATTCCAAGCTGCTGTACCGGCATCCCAAGTCGGATGGGGTGGCTATCTACCAGTGCGAAACCCAGGACCATGGGCTGGAAAATGCCCTGGACCACCAGCTTATTAAACAGGCCGCTCCGGCCTTGGAGCGGCGGCAGTCGGTCAAAATTAACCTGCCTATCCGCAACTCCAACCGCACCGTCGGGGCGATGCTCAGCGGCAAAATCGCCCAGCGGTACGGAGAGGATGGCCTTCCTCCCGGCGCCATCGAAATAAACCTGGCTGGCTCGGCCGGCCAGAGTTTCGGCGCTTTTTTGGCTGAAGGGGTGGACATCCGCTTGGCGGGAGACGCCAACGATTATCTGGGCAAAGGGATGAGCGGCGGCAAAATTATCGTCTGCCCGCCGACTGAATCCGATTTTGTGCCGGAGGAAAATATCATCATCGGTAACGTAGCTCTCTATGGCGCCACCGGCGGCCAAGCCTTTATTCGCGGAATGGGCGGCGAGCGGTTCTGCGTCCGCAACAGCGGCGTCCGAGCGGTGATTGAGGGCATCGGCGACCACGGGTGCGAATATATGACCGGCGGCGTCGCCGTTGTCATTGGCCCCACCGGACGTAACTTCGCCGCCGGTATGAGCGGTGGTATCGCCTTTGTTTATGACGCCGACGGCGACTTCGCCACCCGGTTTAATGGTGGCCTGGCCGACTTGGAAACGGTTGCCGACCCGGAGGATGCGGCTTTGCTCCGCAGTATGATCGAAGACCACCTGGAATATACCGGCAGCGTTCCGGCCCGGCGGATACTGGCCGACTGGAGCCAGTCTCTGCCCAAGTTCAAGAAGGTAATGCCTCGGGATTACCGCCGGGTTCTGGAAGAGCGCCGGAAAGCTGTCGAACCGGAAGTAGCGAAATATGGGTAAACCTACCGGATTTATGGAATCGGGACGGCAGCCGCCGAAACGCCGCTCCGTCGCCGAAAGAAAGTCGGACTATCAGGAACTGTACCTGGCTTGGCCGGAAATGGCCGCCAAGGAACAGGGTTCCCGGTGTATGGATTGCGCCGTTCCCTTCTGCCACATGGGCTGCCCCTTGGGGAACGTCATCCCGGAGTTTAACCACCAAGTTTATTTGGGCGATTGGCGTAAAGCCCTGGATATACTGCTCAGCACCAACAATTTCCCGGAATTCACCGGCCGGATTTGCCCGGCTCCCTGCGAAGCATCCTGCGTCCTGAGCATCAACTCAGACCCGGTAACCATTGAATACATCGAGAAGGAAATCTCAGATCGGGGTTATAAGGAAGGCTGGATCCAACCCCAACCGCCGGCGCAACGCACCGGCAAAAGGGTGGCGGTGGTCGGTTCTGGCCCGGCCGGACTGGCGGCGGCCCAACAGTTGAACCGAGCCGGACACCGGGTAACGGTGCTGGAACGGGCCGACTACATCGGTGGCCTATTGATGCTAGGCATCCCCGATTTTAAGCTGGATAAAGCCGTAGTTCACCGCCGCATCGCGCTGATGGCCGAGGAAGGAGTAGATTTCCGCACCGGCGTCAACGTGGGCGTTAATTATCCGGTAGAACAGTTGCAAGCCGAGTTTGACGCCGTATGCCTTACCGGAGGTTCCACCCAAGCGCGGGATTTGCCGACGCCGGGCCGAGAGCTGAACGGCATCCACTTGGCAATGGACTACCTGTCCCAGCAGAACCGGCTCCTGGCTGGCGAGGAAATAGACCCGGCGGAACGGATCACCGCCGAGGGCAAACGAGTGGTCATTTTGGGCGGTGGCGATACCGGCGCCGACTGCCTGGGCACCGCCCACCGGCAGGGCGCCGAGGTGGTTTACCAGTTTGAGTTGCTGCCCGAACCGCCGGAGCGGCGGCGACCGGATAACCCCTGGCCGCAATGGCCGAATACTATCCGGTCATCCCCGGCCCACGAAGAGGGAGGCATCCGGGATTACAATATCCTGACCAAGTCCTTCTCCGGTAGCAACGGCCGAGTGGAAAAGCTGCACGCCGTCCGGGTGGAATGGAATGCCGACGCGGATGGACGCTTTAATATGGCCGAGACGCCGGGCAGTGAACTGGAAGTGGAAACTGACCTGGTATTGCTGGCAATGGGCTTTCTGCACCCGGAGCATAGCGGGATGTTGACCGATTTGGGCCTGGAGCTGGATGCTCGCGGCAACGTAAGGGTGGACGGCAACAAGATGACCAGCGTCCCTGGCGTGTTCGCCGCCGGCGATATGGCCCGGGGGCAGTCGCTAGTAGTCTGGGCCATCGCCGAAGGGCGGGAAATGGCCCGGGAAGTGGATAGTTATCTGACGGGGCAAACTAGCCTGCCCCGGTCGATGCCAAGCCATTAGGCGACTAGGCGACCATCCCGAGGCAACCGCCGCCAAGTTAGGGTTTGCCTTGGTAAATGACCCCGGTCCCCATCGACCCGCCCGGTCCCCATCGACCCGATAGATGCGGCGAGCAATAATATTCGCCGAGAAACTTGGCTTTTTTGCGGTAGGCGCCGGCCGGGATTTCAGTCACGCCGGCGGCGCCGCCGCTACTTCCGAGTACCGGCTCAGGTATGCCGGTAGGTCCAGCACCTGAATGGTGTTGGTGGTGCCGGATACGCCGGTCAGGTTGCCGTGGACGATGGTAACCACATCGGTTTCGGTTACCAAGCCGGTGGCCCGGGCTCCGCTGATTAGCATCGCCACCAGCTTGGCGATGTCCTGCTCCGGAGGTATTATCCCGCTGGGATAGAGGCCCCAACCCATACATAGCTTGCCCAAAGTTTCTTCGTCATGGGCAAAAACGATTATATCGCCCTCCGGACGGTAGCGGGCCACCTCAAAGGCGGCTCTTCCGGTGCTGGTAACTACAATGGGCTTGGAACCCAGTTCGCGTACCAGCCGGCTGGCGCCGGCGGCGATGGCCTGGGTGCAGTCATGGGCGGGGAAATCCTTATAGAAGGGGTAAATTCGCTCCGACTCCCGGATGGTAATGTCGGCCACCCGGACGGCTTCCACCGGATACTGGCCGATGGCGATTTCATCGGACAGCAGAATGGAATCACAGCCATCGAGGACGGCGTTGCTGATGTCGGATACTTCGGCGCGGGTAGGCGTGGGCGAAACCACCATCGACCGGAGCATCTGGGTGGCGATACAGGAAACCTTGGCGGCTTCGCTGGCCTTGCGGACGATTTCCTTCTGGACCAAAGGCACGCGTTCCATGGGGATTTCTACGCCCAAGTCGCCCCGGGCCACCATTACGCCGTCGACTGCCTGGAGGATTTCATCCAGGTTGTCAATCCCTTCGCCCCGCTCCAGTTTAGCCATCACCGGGGCCTTGCTGCCAATGCTTTGCAAGTAGGCCCTGGCGTACCGGATGTCCGTAGCGGAGCGGACGAAGGACACGGCCACCCAGTCCACCCGCTGCGCCACGCCGAACCGCAGAGCCGCCTTGTCTTCCTCGGTAAGCACCGGCAGGTCGATGGACACGCCGGGCAGATTAACTCCCTTAAAAGAGGATATAGCGCCGCCGTTGCGCACCCGGGTTTTTAGCTCCGGGCCGTTGGTCTCCAGCGTCTCCAGGCAGACAATGCCGTCGGAGATGAAAATCAGGTCCCCTTCCCGCAGGTTTCGCAAGACGGCGGGTTGAGGAAAAGGGATGACCCCGGGATTGTCGGAGTATTCGTCCGGGGTTACCGAATACTCTTCACCATGGTAAAGGGTTAGGGCCTCTTCCATTTGGCCCAGGCGCAGTTTGATTCCCCCCAAGTCTTGTAGTATCCCCACGTGGCGGCCATGCTTTGCCGACAGACGGCGGACGTTGTGGATTATCTCCTCATGCTCGGCAAAGGCGCCGTGGGAGAAATTAAGCCGAGCGCAGTCCATCCCGTTGAGAATTAACTTTTCCAGAACTTCCGGGGAGTTAGACACCGGGCCGATGGTGGCGATAATTTTGGTTTTTCGCATGGCCTTTTCCTTGGCCGGCTCTAGGTGCGGCCGGTGTAGTAAGAATCGGTGGCTACCCGGAGGCCGGCCACCCGGTTGGCTTGCAGGGCTTCCCGGCGCTGGGCCGCCCATTGGTTGGAGGCGACGATGCCGGCCAAGCTGCCCTGGAAGTGGGGCATAACGTGGCGGGCCAGCAGTTCATAGCTGCGCAATATCTTTTCGCGGGGCGCCCAATCCTCTACCCGAATCATAAAACTGCCAAAGCCGCCGCTTAGCTCTTGCAAGCGTTCAATGCCGGCGATGCAGTCATCGGGCGTACCCACAATCCATTGATTATGTTCTACCATAAAATCAACTATTTGGTTGGGCGGCACGTCCGGCGTCTCGTTACCCAGGGTATGGCCGAAGTATTCGGTAATCAGCCGACCGCCACCCACGCGAATATCCTCCATAGCTTCCTGTTTGCTTTCGGCCAGGTGCACTCCGACCACCAGGCCCCAGTCTTCCCGGCGCACGGTCTGGCGGTGCTCCGCCGCCGACTCTTCGGCGATCGACCATAGTTCCTTGAGGCTGGTGGCCCGAATAGTGTCCCGCGGGATGCTCATGGAAAGCACCGCCGCCCCGTGCTTGCCCGCCAGACTGACGCCGGCGGGGGATTGCACTGATGCTACCGCCACGGGCAGGTGAGGCCGCTGGTAGGGGCGAAGTTGCAGCGCCGCTTCGTTCAGCTCAAACCAGTCGCTCTTGTAAGTCAGCGGTTCGGTTTCGTTGAACAGGCGCAGGATGATGCCGAGGGATTCATCCATCATTTCCCGCTGCCGCGCCGGGTTGATGCCCAGCATCAGGGCGTCGGAGGCCAGGGCGCCGGGGCCTACGCCCAAGATGACACGTCCCCGGGTGAGGTGGTCGAGCAGGACCATGCGGTTGGCGACCATCAGGGGATGGTGATAGGGCAAGCTGGTAACGCCGGTGCCTAATCGGATGTGGTGGGTGCGCTCGGCGGCGGTGGCAATGAACACCTCCGGGGAGGCGATAATCTCCCAGCCGGCGCTATGATGTTCGCCGATATAGGCTTCGTCAAAGCCCAGCAAGTCCAGCCATTGCAACAGTTCCAAGTCCCGCTCCAAGGCCAGGGTCGGGTTTTCCCCTACCCGGTGGAAGGGGGCCATAAAGACCCCGAATTTCATCCGTTGGCCCAAGCCGTTAGTTGAATCGGTCATCTCCTGTTCCTCCCCGAAAGGCCTTATTCCTGACTGCAATTGTTGCCCTAAAATATCCAAGCGACGGCTTTATTCTAACACGGCGCGGGCGATTCATCTATGTCGTATATTGCTGCAGGGGTATTAAGTCCGCCGGGGACGGTATTTGCGGCGGTAGTTGCAGCTTTACAGCTTTATCGGTAGGGCCCGAAGTAGAGAGCCAATTCAGCGGCAGCCGCGTTCGCTGGCAAACTCGCGCCGGGTTATCTTTCAACTCGGGAAAGCATTTTAGGAATTGGTGAAAATTGGGCCGATTAACTCTTGAAATTTCGACTTAACTCCCTAAAATGTTGCCAGACGGTAACAGTTATATAGATCGCCCCTTACCAGAGTTTGGGCCAAGCGCTGTTATAAGCGTCTAAATTATAGGAGGTTACATCTAAAGGTGGATACGCAGTTATTACTTACCCCCCCCCCCCCCCCCCCCCCCCCCCCCCCACTCATCGTGGAGAAGAAAACTGATGCTGGGCCCAGGAGCGCGCTGGCGCTTAACCAAGTTCGGCATCGGCAAGGCGGCCCTGGTTCTCATTGCCGTACTACTCCTGAGCTGGAGCCCGGTCTCTACCGCTCAGGCCCAGTCCTCCGACGCCACCCTGAGCGCACTGACTATCTCCGGGGTAACTCTGGATTCCTCCTTCACCTCAGCCACTAAAACCTATACCGCCAGTGTAACCAGCGACGTGCCCTGGCTGACGGTAACTCCCACTGCCACCGACTCTGGCGCCACCATCGCGGTTAACACCCCGGTGTTATCCAGCGCCGTCGCGGTAGCCAGCGGCTCGGCTAGTGAGCTGTTGCTGCTGAACGTCGGCGCCAACGCCATTACTATCGTGGTAACCGCCGCGGACACAACTACCTCAGAGACCTACACGGTAACGGTTACCCGGGCCGGCACCGGCTGCCGGGCTGCCGGCAAACCGAGGCTAGTGGCCGAGTGCGAAACGCTGCTGGGCTTGAAGGATGAGCTGCGCGGCAGCGGCTCCCTCAACTGGGCCTCCAACGTGCGGATGAGCAGCTGGCGAGGGATCAAGCTTGAAATTATTGACACTATTGTTGGAGCAGATAACTATCGCGTCACTGATATCGCTCTGCCTAACAGGTCGTTGACCGGCGAAATCCCGCCCGAACTCGGCAGTCTGCCCAACTTGCTGGAGCTCCATCTCAATAATAACCAGCTGACCGGCGAAATCCCGCCCGAACTCGCCAAGGTGCCCCGCCTATGGAGGCTCTCTCTCAATAATAACCAGCTGACCGGCGCAATCCCGCCCCAACTTGGCAGTCTGTCCAGCTTACAACTTCTCTATCTCAATAACAATCAGCTGAGCGGCGAAATCCCGCCCGAACTTGGCAGTCTGGGTAAACTTACAAAACTCTATCTCGAAAAGAACCAGCTGACCGGCGCAATCCCGCCCGAACTCGGCAATCTGCCTCTCCTGGTGGAGCTAGATCTCAATAACAATCAGCTGAGCGGCGAAATCCCGCCCGAACTTGGCAAGCTAAAGGACAGCTTGACGATTCTATATCTCTACAATAACCAGCTGACCGGCGAAATCCCGCTCAAACTCACAGAGCTTTACAAATTAAAAGCTATCGCTATCCAGAATAACCAGCTGACCGGCGAAATCCCATCCGACTTCAAGCTCTTTTTCGCAATGGAGGCTATCTATCTCGGTGGTAACCAGCTGACCGGCGAAATCCCGCCCGAACTTGGCCTGCTGGAAAAGCTGGAAACTCTCCGTCTCGGTGGTAACCAGCTGACCGGCGAAATCCCGTCCGAACTTGGCCGTCTGTCCGCCAAGCTAGAGACTCTCGATCTCTCCTGCAACCAGTTAACCGGAGGGATTCCCAGCAGACTGGGCACTATCACCACTTTGGACAAAGTGGAACTCCAGGGTAATCCCCTCACCTCAACAGACCTGCCCTCCGGGCTAAGCGCCGACAAAGTGCGGTTCAGCGGGGCAATTGTCTCTGGCAACTCACGGTTCAGCAGAGAAAGCTGGTGCGGGCCGCCGTTCTTTCGGGAGGGTGCAGACCTCAACTTACGGGTGCTAGACGGGAAAAGTGGCGCTATCCTCGTCATCAGAGCCATCGACCCGGACAACTGGCCCTCCCGAACCGGGTCCATCTCCTACGTCCTCCGAGGCGACGGCGACCATGGCTACTTCGGCTATAACGCCAGCAGTGGCCGCTTTAGCCCCTCCAGTGCTCTGGATTATGCCAACCCCGTAGATCAGAACGCGGATAACGTTTATGAGATGAGACTAGTCGCCACCTCGAGCGGCGAGAGCGTATCCATAAACATTACCATAACCGTCCTCCCGATCCCGACCGCGGTCAATATGGGCGCGTCGACCCTTTATGACTCCGGCGGGGGCGGTATAACGGGCGCGGCCGCCGTCGGCAGTGACGGCATAACCCTGAACTGGCGGGCTCCCACCAACATTGGGACCATTTCAGGGTACCGCATCCTGCGGCGGGAGATTTCCGACAGTCCATTCACCGCCTATGTAGAGATTCACGACACCATGTACGATATGGAGCCCACGGAGACCACCTACACGGATCCGAACACTTCCGTCGAGGCGGGCAAGACCTACTTCTACCGGGTCAAGCCGGTCCTCTCCACCTGCCAGACCGGTCCCGATTGGTACAATGGCAACGGAGATGGCTGGCCGGATACGAGGAACTTTGGTCGGGCCACGGCATCGGCGCACACCGAGACCCTGGTAGTTCCAGATGTCCACGCCCATACCCCCACTATTCCATTAATGGGCGACGGTACGGACGCCGGGGGCAGCGACGACGGCAAAACAAATGGAGCGGTGGCCTCCGACGACGGGATCACCCTGACCTGGGCGCCGCCCTCCAACGCCGGCCAGGAAGGCACTAGAGCCGCCCTCAAAGGCTACATCATTCTGCGTCGGGTTGACGGCGTCCGGGAAGCGGACGAGACGGCGGTGATCGACGACAAGCATCTAGCCGGCTCAGACCACAAGTACCGGGAGGTGCATAACACGCTGACCGATCGGGACCCCAAGGCGCTGACTTGGCTGGATCGGGCGTCTGGCCTGACTTCGGGGACGACCTACTTGTACCGGGTGCGGGCGATTAACAACTACTGCTACATCAGCCCCGACCCGACCCGCCACAACCAAACGGGTTACAGCTTTGGCGACACTAATTTCGGCAAAGCGACAGCCAATTAGGGCAGCAGCTCAGTAAGTCCGTCTGGCGTCCAGCGCAAAGTCGCTGGACGCCAGACGCGGCGGCAAAGCTGGCTTGGTTGATAGCTTCCACCGGGCTTGGTCCTGGTTACCCGCAGCAGCCCGGTTTCGCCGGCGTCCGGCCAATTCCCCAGCCGATGTTAACGCTGGATTGCGGCGTTGCCAGTACGCAAGACTGGCTGGGTTGCTTTCTACATCAGCCATCAGCGCCCGGTTCTATACCTCAATTGTCTTGGCGGTTCAATGACCTGGGCGACGGCCTTTGGGGTAGAATAAACGCCGTAAAAGTGGTATCTTGAAGCTAGCCGCAGGAAAATGACCAGTAGGAGGAAGCCGCCATGCCCCAGATTAAGCATATCGCCATCGCCACCAATGACGCCGAGTCGACGGCCAAGTTCTATTCCGAGGTGTTCGGACTTCGCCAAGTCGCCAAGCTGGACAGCGACAACGCCAAGGGTTATATGCTCAGCGACGGCAACGTAAATATGGCAATCCTGGACTTCCAGAACGACGCGGTAGCCGGCGAGCGCGGCAAGGACTGGGAAGGGATTCACCACATCGGCTTCGAGGTGGAAAACCTGGAGGAGATTGAGGCCCGCCTGGTCTCAGCCAATTCCCAGCCGATGGATGAGGTCAATAACGCCTTGCACGTTGGCATGGGCGGCCCCCGGACGCAGAACGTGGAGACCAAGTACGAAGGCCCCAATGGGGAGATGATTGACGTTTCCCAAACCGGCTGGGTAGGCACGCGAGGGCTGGACTAGGCGAGGCGCCGCCAGGGCCCAATAATCTCGAGCCTACCCGACCGAAAGCCCGGTGGAGAAAACCTCCACCGGGCTTTTCGGTTTGGCCCCAGGTCGGTTAAATCAAGCTAGCTAAGCCGGCTGAAAGGCCAGCGCCGGCCTCGCTTCATCCAAATCCGCCAAGGCCAAAGCCAGGTTTATGCCGGCGCGGATGTTTTGGGGGTTGGCGGCGTCCACGCCCAGGATGCGGGCGCTGATGCGCGGCCCCTCTTCCAGGGTAACGATGCCGGAGCAGTAGGGGTTGTTGCGGCCATAGCCCTTTTCGGCTAAAGCCGCCGGAACCACGGAGATGCAGGTGAAGGCGCTAAGTTGCCCGCGTCCGCTGAACCGGAACCACTCCATTTCCCGGCTGTGGCAGGCGGGACACATCGGGCGAGCCTCGGCGCACAACTTGCCGCAAGCGCGGCAACGCACCCCCATAAACTGCCCTTCTTTCAGGTAGGCGTAGAAGGCGGCGGCATTAAACTCTCTGGGTTGTTCGGTCATACTGCCTTACCCCCTCCGCAGGATGTGGACGACACCGGTGCCGCCGGTGCCGCCGATGTTGTGGGTCAAGCCCAGTTCCAGATTGGGGTTTTGCACCTGGCGGGGGCCGGCCTCGCCGCGCAACTGGTGGAAGGTCTCGATTACTTGGGCTACTCCGGAAGCGCCTACCGGGTGGCCCTTGGCCTTGAGGCCGCCGGAGGTGTTGATGGGCCGGTCGCCGTGCAAGGCGGTGCGGCCTTCATCCACGGCGCGGGGGCCTTCGCCCGGCTGAAAAAAGCCCAAATCTTCCGTGGCGATAATCTCGGCGATAGTAAAGCAGTCGTGAACTTCGGCCACTTGAATATCCGCCGGCGTTACCCCGGCCATGGCATAAGCCTGGGCGGCGGCTTCCTGCGCGGCGGACAGCGAGGTCAATTCCGCGGCATTGTGGAGCGGGCGGCCCGACGCCTGGCCGGTTCCGACGATATGCACTGGCTTATCGGTGAAATTGGCGGCAATCTCCGAGGATACCAGCAGCACGCAGGAGGCGCCGTCGGTGATGGGGGCGCAGTCATACAACCGCAGAGGCCAGGCAATCCACGGGTTGGCTTGAGCATCGTTGAGGAAGTCCATTTCATCCTGCCAGTCGGGAACCGGCTCGCCGCGCTGCTCGGCCCGGGCCTGGCGCCGTTCCAGCATATCCCGCAGGGTGGAATTGAACTGAGCCTTGGGGTTGAGCGCGCCGTTCCGGTGATTCTTGATGCCCACCTGGAGCAGGTGGTTCAAGCTGGTTTCGTAGCGATCCATGTGAGCTTTGGCCAAGGCGCCGTAGATGCCAGGAAAGGTCAGGCCGGCCGGAACTTCGTACAGCCCATCGGCGGCGGAGGCCAGCACATCGGTTACGCCCTCGGTGGGCAGGTTGGTCATCTTCTCCACGCCGCCCGCCAATACCACATCGTACATACCGGAAGCGATTGCCATGATGCCCTCCCGGAGGGCGCTGCCGCTGCTGGCGCAAGCGTTTTCGATGCGGGTTACTGGCATGGGAGTCATCCCCAGCCAGTCGGCCAGGATCGGCGCGGTATGGCCCTGTCCCTCGAACAAATCGGCGGAGTAGTTGCCGATGTAGCCGCACTCGATATCCGCAACTTCAATGCCCTGATCCAAGTGTTCTAACAGGTCTTGAAAGGCCTCAACGAACAAGTCGCGGCTAGTCTTGTCGCGGAAAGCGCCGAACCGGGACATACCGGCGCCCACGATGGAAACGGGGCGTCCCAGCCGGCGACGCTTGGCCGAGGTTAAAGCGGTTGCCATTTGCTTGCCTCCCTTAGATTTGTTGCCCGCCCTTTGCCATTATGGTGGCGGGCGGGGATGGCGTCAATGGCGACGGTTTCCCCCGGGCCTCGGCCTTTTCCCAGCGGGAGCGGGGGATTTCCCGGGTTCTGGCTGACCGCCGGCGCAAGGAGGACCTTTTCCCAGCGGGAGCGGGGGATTTCCTGCCAGCTAACCGGCCCAGGGCGGGCAGCTAGACGCCATTGACCCCCAACCTACCCTTGTTCTATACTCCCTACACTTAGATTGGCAACTGCAACGAGGTGATGAACTGAACTCGGCAGAGGTAGCCCAATTGGCGGTAGAGTTGGCTTCAGAGAAGCTGGCCGAAGACATTGTGATGCTGGACCTGCGCCGGCTGGCCCCCTTCACCGATTACTTCGTGATTATGTCCGCTGGCTCTTCCCGGCAGATTGAGGCCCTGGAAGAGGACCTTACTCAAGCCTTGCGCGAGGCCGGGGTGCGCCGCTTCCATCGGGAGGGTACGCCGGCCTCCGGTTGGATATTACTGGACTTTAGCGACATCATCGTCCATATTTTCGGGCCCGAGGAGCGGGAGTTCTACGAACTGGAACGGCTCTGGGCCCAAGCTCCCCAAGTGGTCCGGGTTCTGTAATTACTCCGCAATCCACGAATCCAAACTACGGCTATAGCCGAGCACCTCCTCGGGACGGAAGAACAGGTTTACTTCCCGCTCCGCCGACTCCGGGCTGTCCGAGCCGTGAGTCAAATTGCGGCCAATGTCAATCCCGAAGTCGCCCCGGATGGTGCCGGCGGGCGAGTTGGCCGGGTTGGTTTCCCCCAACGTCTGCCGCACCAAGGCTACCGCGTTCTCCGCTTCCCAGGCCATGGCCACTACCGGGGAGGAGGTGATAAACTGGAGCAGGCTGGGGAAGAAAGGGCGTTCCACGTGTTCGGCATAGTGCTGGCGGGCCAGGCTCTCGTCAACCTGCATCAGCTTCAGCGCAGCCAGCTTTAGCCCTCTGCGCTCCAGCCGGGATATGACTTCTCCCACCAGCCCCCGCTGGACGCCGTCGGGTTTAACTAATACCAATGTTCGTTCCATATTCGAGTCAACATCCTTTGTAAAGTTTACTTTCGCCCCTCTGGAACCTGGTCAGGATGGACCGGTAGGTGCGCCGGATTTCCTTTTGCCTTCGCCGGAATTAAAAGAGCCGTCTATCCTGAAGGCTGCTGGGGGCGCCGGTCGCGGCGTTTGGGGCCGCCGATGCTGGGCATCCGCAGATAGTAGGGTTGCAATGTTGCCAGGTCGTCGGACTCGTTCAATCCCAGTCGGCGCCGGCCCAGTTCAGCCAAGGCGTGCAACCGGCTGGCTGGCGAAGATCCAGCCACTACTACCGCTTTGTCCCCCAGGCGCCCCCGTAGCAACTCGGCGCAGGACAGCAGCCCTTCACCGCAGAACAGGGTCGTTTCGACTAGCTCGTCCAGCAACTCCTCCGGCGGGCAAATCCGGTCGCCTCGGGTGCGCTGCCCAGCATTCGGGCCGGCGGCGCCGAAATGAGCGGAGGCCACCTCTCCCCGTCCCGCATCCAGTAGGGCGCACACCGGCAACCCGGAATCCAGGTAGGGTTGAGCCTCCGAATCCAGGGTGCCGACGCCTACCAGCGGACGACCCGAGGCCAGGGCCAACCCTTTGGCGACACTCATTCCCACCCGCAGGGCGCTGAACCCGCCCGGTCCCAAGGCCACGGCGATGCCGGCCAAGTTTTTGACCGTCAGCTGCGCCGCCGCCAGCGTCTGGGCCACCGCCGGCATCAATTCCGCAGTATGGTTCACTGCCGAGTACCAGGAACGGGAGGAGAGAACCCGGTCGGCGTCGGCCAAGGCCACGCCGGCATACCGGGTAGAGGTGTCGATTGCCAACAGCATTCAGCCAGACCTTTCCCCCGGACGGGCCGGCGGTATTCGTAAGTTAACCCGCCAGGGAATCCACCATTGACCGATACCGGGGCGGGACTTCGACAAAGGTAATGGTTCGGCCCGCTTCCTTGGCGGCGTAGTCCAGGTGAACCCACAGACAGTCCGCCGGAAACACCTCTTCGGCTCGGTCGGCCCATTCCACTACGCAGACGCCGTCGCCGAAAAGCTGCTCATCCAGCCCCAAGTCCCAAGCCTCCAGCGGGTCGTTGATGCGGTAAAGGTCTAAATGGTACAGCGTCAGCCGGCCTCGGTAGCGAGTCATTATAACAAAGGTGGGGCTGCGGGCGTACTCGGCCACGCCCAAGCCCCAAGCGATGCCCTGGGTGAGGCAGGTCTTGCCGGCGCCCAGGGGGCCGGTGAGCAGAAATACATCGCCGGGCTGGGCGCGTTTCCCGAGGATACGCCCTACGGCCTGAGTTTCCTCCGGGGTTTCGGTGGCAATGCGCCGGTAGTCAGCCATCGTTATATCCAAATATCCAAGTAGGCCCATTCCGAACCGTCAGCCGAAATGGTCCCAGCCGGCGCGTCCCGCCACCTGCTCATCGCCAGGGGATGCTACCAAGGTTACCTGTCCGGCCGGCCCGTCGATTATTTCGCCGATGGCGGCGGCCCCTTCGGAGAGGGTCGGCATTACCTGGGCCATCACCGATTTCGGGGCGGTGAACAAGAGCAGGTAATCCTCGCCGCCGCTCAGGGCCAAATCTAGGTGCGTGTCTGGGAAAACCTCCCGCAACCGGGCGTGGACCGGAAGCCGGTCGGCGTAGATTCGAGCCGCCACGCCGCTGGCCCGGCAGAGCTTGGACAGGTCATCGGCCAGCCCGTCGCTAATGTCCATAGCGGTCAATACGCCGGCTTGGGCCAGAAGCTGTCCCTCGGCCACCGCCGGTCGAGGCCGCCGGTGCGCCTCGCGCAGGAAGTCCGCCCCCGTTGCGGGGGCGGACTTCCCTTCTAGCATTAGCTTCAGGCCGCCGCCGGAGGAACCCAGCCAGCCGCTAACCGCCACTTGGTCGCCGGGTCGGGCGGTAGTGCGCAGCATCGGAGGCCCGGAGCGGATGCCGGTAAGGGCGACGGAGATGAACGCCACTGGGGAGCGCACCAGGTCGCCGCCAACGACGGCAACGCCGTACTGCCCGCCGATTTCCAACATTCCCCGATACAGTTCCTCGATGTCGGCAACCTGAGTTTCCGGGGGCAGCCCCAAGGTAACCAAGGCGTACAGGGGCAGACCGCCCATGGCGGCGATGTCGCTGATGTTGGCGGCCAGGGATTTCCAACCCAAGTCGCGCCAAGGGGTGGTGTCCCGAGTGAAGTGGACGCCTTCGACGACAGTATCGGTAGTGAAAAGCTCGGTGGCGGGGGCGGCGACCCAAGCGGCCGTATCGTCGCCGGTGTCCACCAGCAGCCGGAAGCCGTGCGCCGACCCGTTATCCGGCCCGCGCCGCTCCCGGGTTACCATAGCGTTGAGCCGGTCAATCAGGCCAAATTCGCCCAAGTCTCTTACTTGCATAGTGGGGGGGGTTACTGCCCCAGACCCGGCTGCCCCGCTTTCAGTTCCTGGGCAACCTTACGGGCGTGCTTTTCACACTGACTCCACCCCAGGAATTCGGGAATAAGCTCTATATCCGGCAGGTGTCTTCGGAAGGTAACGATAGTTCCCAACCGTTTTACGTTTAGGCCCAAATCCCGGACCAGTTGTTCATTCAGGTTATCCGGTTCCATCGAACTTTGCTCCAGCTCGGCAACCAGCGCCAAGACCGTATCGCCCAATTCCCACATCTTGCGGGCGGGTATAGGGATGCGTTTTCCCTTGAGCTTGTCGAGGTCCGCCAACAGTTCTCGCATCGCTCCGATAGACCGGCTGTATATCTCGCACGCTTGTTGCAACCGTATTTCGGGGCTCTCCCCGAGATAATCGAGATGCGCTATTGGTATAGAAGAAACGAACCCGGCGTATCGGGGTTCAAAAGCAACCAGGGCCAAGTCGGACAACCTGTTTACCTCCCGGAGTTGTAGGCGTTCCATTAGTTAAGCCAGTACGCCTCGAGGCCGGCGCGCGGCTGAGGGTTTCGCCGGCAACGCCAGGAAATTATAGCTTGAAGGGAAGGCGGGGGACAAGATGGGAGGAAGGCGGAAAGCGAGCGAATGCAGTAGTTATCCCCGTTTAGCGGCGTGCCGGACAGGAATTCCGATGGCAGACTACGGCGTACCGGGTTTTGGTATCGGTGGACAAACCGGCGATGTCCATACCTTCTAGGAACTATTGCGCTGGTTCTGCGGCGTCAAGAACATCCCTAATAGAATCCAAGTAAGTCCGATGGGACCTCACCCCGCCATCGCTTCTTTCAAAATGCGCTTGCCGGTCTTCGGCTTGAGTGCGCTCTTCATTACCAAATCAACCTTCGCCTCCTGCAATTGGCTCCGGTAACGATCCAGGCGAACAAACCCGAGAATAGTAGGAGCTCGGTCAAACTCCGCCAGCAGGTCCAGGGAGCTCCAGAGCCCGGATTTTCCGGTGGCATAAAACCGAAGACGCCTAGACTACAAGCTCTGTAAGTTTCCCTCAAATACAGCCTGCGGGGTTTCAGCGTAACCCTAATTTCTTCCAAGGAAGCCGGAAGGGTTGAAGCTGTTTCGTTTACTATTCCAGCTCAAGCCGGTAGTAGAGGAAGCGGGCTTGAATATCTTCATCCTACGGCTATAGGCAGCCGCTGCGAAGGATGTCGGAAGAGTTCCGGCCGCGGATAATTAGAACTTAGGGCAGATGGTTTCTTATCGGATTAAATAGAGAAAGCCTCGAAATATCGAGGCTTTCTTTAAGCGCCTTAACCGCTGAAAAGTAGAAGGAAGAGAAGTTCAATGTGAGAGGTGGCTCACACCTTTGTGAGCCGGGATGCGGTGAGCTTTCTTGGGGAACCGTTCCCACAAACCGGGGAGCCGAAGCTCAACCGACGAGCTTGGAGAAACGGAACACTCACCGAACGACCTAGGAGATGGCCCCGACCGTCATCCGCTGACCGCCCGATTAGAGGTGGTCTAGGAAAACCGGCAGGGAAACTGCTCCCTAGAAAGGAGGTGATCCAGCCGCACCTTCCGGTACAGCTACCTTGTTACGACTTCGTCCCAGTTACCAAACCCGACCTCGGCGCCTGCCTCCCTTGCGGGTTAGCTCAGCGACTTCAATCGTTCTCGGCTTCCATGACGTGACGGGCGGTGTGTACAAGGCCCGGGAACGTATTCACCGCAGTATGCTGACCTGCGGTTACTAGCGATTCCACGTTCATGCAGGCGAGTTGCAGCCTGCAATCCCAACTGAGGCCGGCTTTGGTGAGATTGGCTCCGGCTCGCGCCTTCGCAGCCCATTGTACCGGCCATTGTAGCGTGTGTGTAGCCCAGGGCATAAGGGCCATGCTGACTTGACGTCATCCTCACCTTCCTCCTCCTTGTGGGAGGCTGTCTCGCTAGAGAGTGTAACTAGCGACGAGGGTTGCGCTCGTTGCGGGACTTAACCCAACACCTCACGGCACGAGCTGACGACAGCCATGCAGCACCTGTGAAAGCTTCTCGAGTTACCCCGAGATCGTCACCCTTTCGGGTTTCTACTACCAACATGTCAAGCCCTGGTAAGGTTCTTCGCTTAGCATCGAATTAAACCACACGCTCCACCGCTTGTGCGGGCCCCCGTCAATTCCTTTGAGTTTTAGCCTTGCGGCCGTAGTCCCCAGGCGGGATGCTTATCGCGTTAGCTTCGGCACGGGAGGGGTCGATACCCCCCATACCTAGCATCCATCGTTTAGGGCGTGGACTACCAGGGTATCTAATCCTGTTTGCTCCCCACGCTCTCGCGCCTCAGCGTCAGGCACAGCCCAGAAGGCCGCCTTCGCCACTGGTGTTCCTCCCGATATCTACGCATTCCACCGCTACACCGGGAATTCCGCCTTCCTCTACTGCCCTCTAGCCAAGTAGTATCTCTTGACCTCTCCCAGTTAAGCCGGGAGCTTTCACAAGAGACTTACCTAGCCGCCTACGCGCTCTTTACGCCCAATAATTCCGGGTAACGCTTGCCCCCTACGTATTACCGCGGCTGCTGGCACGTAGTTAGCCGGGGCTTATTCCCCAAGTACCGTCCTTTCTCTTCCTTGGGAAAAGGGGTTTACAACCCGAAGGCCTTCGTCCCCCACGCGACGTCGCTGGGTCAGGCTTTCGCCCATTGCCCAAGATTCCCTGCTGCTGCCTCCCGTAGGAGTGGGGGCCGTGTCTCAGTCCCCCTCTGGCTGGTCATCCTCTCAGACCAGCTACCCGTCATCGGCTTGGTGAGCCATTACCTCACCAACTACCTGATAGGACGCGAGCCCCTCCTCTGGCACCCGAAGGCTTTCACCCTCAAGCCAAGGCTTAAGGGTCTTATGCGGGATTATCCCCAATTTCTCGGGGCTATACCCCACCAAAGGGTAAGTTACTCACGCGTTACTCAGCCGTCTGCCGCTTTCCGTTGTGGCCGAAGCCACTGGCACGCTCGACTTGCATGCATTAAGCGCGCCGCCAGCGTTCACCCTGAGCCAGGATCAAACTCTCTTTATAGAAAAACCTTACTTCCTTCTACTATTCAACTGTTAAGGTGCGCTTGGCCGCCGCCGTTTCCAGAGGCGACATTGGTTAGTATAGTCAGGGCTTTACCGATTGTCAAGCGGTTTGGCGCAGGTTTTAAATTTTGGTTTAAACTCATCAGGCCCCGGTTCTGGCGCTTGGTTCTGACGGCCTATATTCCTGGGGATAGCGGTTCAGTAGCTACCTCAGGAAACTCCCTCTTGCTTTACCGGCCTGGTATTCTCTTGATGGCCTCCTTAAGCCGGTTACGCCAAACTTCACAAAATGCCGCGAACTCAACAATGGAAATATGCGCTTCTCTTAGACGATGCAGGTTTTGCTATTCCAGCCGAACTCTGGGGTCGGGGAAAGTCTTCGAAAGCTAATTGTTAGCCGTCATAGCTTGTTTCTCGATATTTACCGGACTGGACAAAAGTTGAAGGTTAGCTAGACGACCGTCCTTCATATCAATTCAATGAAGCGCTAGATTTTGTCCTACTGGACTCCGCCATCGATAAGTCTTTAAGTCTTTGCCGAGGGAAACCCGACGCGGGGAATATGCGATCCCCATGAAAATTGTTCTTCAGGTCAACCGATGGAGCAAGAAAAGATAGAAGAGCAAAGGTAAGCTGGTTGCCATAACGCATATCGGCCAGCCTTTCTACCTCCTCATCTTCAAAGGCAAACGTCCTCCCGCTACCAGCCATTTCCGCCCTAATTCGGTCAACCGGGAACAAATCTGGCCCACTGTCCCTTATAACTTGCCGGAGAGCCGTTAGTAGCGGCTCCAACCAGCTGCCCCAGACGCCCGATTTTAGCAAGCTTCGAATTAGCCACTCGCGAATGGCAAGCCAATCACCGGAAAAGCCGGAGTGGGTCAAGTACGACACGCCTGGGTTGCGGCGGTAAAGGTAATCGGCTATGGGTCCAAACGAACTCTCGCTGAATGGCCGGCAGGGCCAATTCGCGACTACGTATTTGGCGCAATGTGCCGGCTATAGTCTTCCCGGTCTGATATATTCTACCTCCGCTCAATCAAAAGCTTCGTTCCAAACCGCGGCCCCGACCTAAACCGGCGGTGTCAGTTGCACCTCTAAAACCGCTTCGCACCACCGGGCCGCGGTTAAAAGCCGATCTTCGGCAAAGTAGGCCCCGGCCAACTGGATTCCCAAGGGCAGGCCGGAGGCGGCCAGGCCGGAGGGAAGGGTCAGGGCCGGTAGTCCGCAGGAGGTCCAAGGCCCCTGGAAGATGGTATTGCCGGTGTTGGTCCGGTCGGGCTGGGCGGGGGTGGGCGTTGACGGGGTAAGCAGAACGTCCACTCTTTCCGCCAGCCGCCGCATATCGGTAATAAACTGCTGTCGCCGCTCCAGAGCCCGGGAGTAGGTAACGGCGTCGGTATCCAATCCCCGTTGAATCATTTCCCGCAACCCCGGCTGATAGTCGGCGGCCTGGCGGCGGTACATCGGCTGGTGAAAGGCGGAACCCTCCACCGCCATGATGATTTGCTGGTCGGCGATGGCGGTATCCATACTGGGCGGCAGGGCCAGTTCCTCTACCTGGGCGCCGGCCTGGGCCAGTCGCTCCACCACGGCGTCGGTATGCTGCCGGGTTTCGGCGTCGGCGCAGTCGTAGAAGAACTGCTGGAGCAGGCCAATCCGGGGCGCCGGAGCCGACGCCAGGGCGACCGAATAGTCGGGAACCGGCCGGGCCGGGGCCACCGGGTCGTTGTCGTCCGGGCCGGCCAGCGCTTGCAGCAACAGGGCGGCGTCGGCCACAGTGCGGGACATCCAGCCCATGGTGTCCAGCGACCAACTGACCGGAATGACTCCGTAGCGGCTGACCCGGCCGTAGCTAGGCTTGAATCCCACTACTCCGCTATAGGAGGCGGGCCGCAGCACCGAACCGACGGTCTGAGAACCCAGGGCGGCCGGACACATCCGGGCGGCGACCGCCACCGCCGAGCCGCTGCTGGAGCCGCCGGGGGTATGGGCCGGGTTCCAGGGATTAACCGTCGGCGAGGGGTCCATGCAGGCGAACTCGGTGGTTACCGTTTTGCCCAGTATCAGGGCGCCGGCCCGCTTCAGCAGAGCTACTGGGGTTGCGTCGTACTCGGGGACAAAGTCGGCGTACACCCGGGAGCAGGCAGTGGTGGGGATGCCGGCGGTGTAGTAGATGTCCTTGACGCCGATGGGGATGCCGTGCAGCAGACCTAGCGGCGCCGCCCGGGATTCGGCGGCGACCTCTCGCTCCCGGGTTTCCGCCTCGGCCAGCGCCGCCGCCCGGTCCAGATAGACCCACGCCTGAAGCGACGGCTCCAGGGCGTCGATCCGCTCCAGCAAGGAGCGCATCAATTCCACCGGGGATAGTTCCCGCCGGCGTATCCGCCCGACCGCTTCGGTTACGGAGAATTGGTAGGGTTGGGACATTAGAACGCCTCCAAGGGTAAAAAGATTTTGCCCGGAGGCGGCGACGTGCCGGGATGTATCGAGAAGCTCTGGGCGTCGCCATTTCCTCCGGTCGTTGGGTCGAAAACCGCGACTTTAGCCGGTTACGCCGGTGATGGTAATGTGGCCCATAATTGAATCGGCGGTGGCGCCGTGCCAATGATTTTCTCCGGCCAACACCTGCACCACGTCGCCGACGCCCACTTGGTGGGACTCTTCCTCGTTGGCGACAATGCCGTTGCCGCTGGTTATTATCAGCAGCTGGTCCGTGGCGTGGCGGTGCCAACCGGTAGTTGCGCCTTTGCCAAAGTTAACCACGCTGCTGCTGAAGAACTCGCTGTCGCCTTCCCCCAGCAAGGGCTGGCGGGTTCGGCGGACCTCGCCGCCGGTCCAGCCGTCAATAGGCGTGGCCGTGGCGATAGGCGCCTGGTCGATGCGGGAGAGTCGGAATAGTTTCATGGCATATTTCCCTCCGTTTTCGGTTTGGGTTTAACATTCGGCCGGTCATCGTAAACCGTCAAGCGCTGAATTACGGTTCAATTCGGTTCCGCCCGGGCCAGCTCCTCAATCAGCGCATCGCCGCCGCCGCGGAAGCGGATGGTAAGTTGACTGTCTTCAGGCAGGCGCATGCTCAGTAAAGCAGTTCCTGGAGACTCCAAAATTCGGATAGTCCCGGGTCGGTCATGCCAGATAACTTGTCCTCTCCAAGTGTTCAGCCTTTCCCGGGCGCCGGTGGCTAAGGCTATGGGGATTGGCGTCCGCGGCTCCAGTCCCAGCCGATGAATTACCTCCGCCCCCCAATCCCACAGATTCAGGCCGCCGCTCCCGCAACAGATCCCCGGCAATGAGATCATCCTCATCTATCTCGTAATCTCCGCTGTCCAGGTCGATGGCGATGAACTTGCCGTTTCCCCGAGGTTCTACCAATGCTTTGTCCGCCCTTCGTAGATTTTCTATCGCCGGTCGCATACCTCATCAATGGCGTAGCCTTTGGCGGACATAGCTAAACTCCTTACCTGGTAGCGCTCCGATTATCTTGTACGCCGTAGTTTATTGTACTCCTTGCCCCGGCGTAAGGTAGAACCCTAAATTCCCGGCCGCCGCCTATGCCACTCTGTAGCTTGTTCGTAGGCATAGGCGATGTTCAGGACGGTTTGTTCGTCCAAGGGCCGGCCGGCTAGTTGCAAGCCGATGGGCAGCGGCCGGTCGCCGGGGGTGAAGCCGCAAGGCACGGACAGGGCCGGAACCCCGGCCAGGTTGTAAGGACTGGTGAAACTGCGCCGTCCGGCGTAACCGTCAACCACCTCCTGCTTGCTGCCAATGCCGGCCCGTTCCGGGATTACCGGCGCCGGAATGGAAGAGGTGGGCATAACCAGCGCATCTACCCGGGTCAGCGCATCCAGTATCTCCTGCCGCACGGCGTGGCGCAGCCGCAGAACTCGGTGGTAGGTTTGGACCGGGAGTAGGCTGCCGGCTAGCAGCCGAACTTGGTTGTTGTGGTCGTATTCCCTCAAACGTTCCGCAAGGGTTTCCCGGTGCAGGGCCGCCGAATCCACCATAATAATGGCGCTGGAAATGGCGGCGGAGTGGAGCATCAAAGGCAAGGAGACCTCCTCTATATCCGCGCCCAACTCGCCCAGGCGGGCGATGGCGCGGATGACGGCCTCGCCAACCGCCGCGTCCACCGCATCACTGTAAACTCGCTCCTTGACCACTCCGACTTTCAGCCCTGTAATGTCGCCGGTCAGCCCGGCCATGTAGTTCGGCGCTGGAGCATCCCAAGTATAGGGGTCTTTGGGGTCGGGGCCGGCGATGGCGCCCAGGGTCATAGCGCAATCGGCCACGGTGCGGGAAATCGGCCCGGCGGTATCCATTGACCAGGCCGCCCCCTGCATTCCATAGCGGCTCACCCGTCCCCAGGTGGGCCGAATCCCCACCAAGCCGCAAAAGGCAGCCGGGCCGCGAATGGAGCCGCCAGTGTCCTCCCCCAGCGAGGTGGCGCACAGGCCGGCGGCGGTGGCCGCGCCGGAGCCGCTGCTGGAGGTGCCGGGGTTGCGGCTCAAATCCCAAGGGTTGCGCGGCCGGCCATAGGGATGGTGAAAGGCATCCCCGCTGGCGAACTCGCTCATATTCAGCTTACCCAACAGGATGGAACCGGCGTCTTTCAGCTTGGCAATGACCGTGGCGTCCGTATCGGGGACATTATCGGCCAAGAGGGAAGAGCCGCCGGTGGTGCGAATGCCCCGGGTATTAAGCTGGTCCTTTACCGCCACCGGGATGCCGTGCATTGGCCCGCGGTAGCTGCCGGCGGCAATCTCTCGTTCCGCCTCGCGCGCTGCGGCCAGGGCTTCGTCCCGGCAAACGGTGATATAAGAGTTGAGCTGGCCGTCAACCGCAGCAATCCGGTCCAGATACGCCTCGGCAGCTTCCACCGGGGAGACTTGCCGGGATTTGATGTAGTCGGCCAGCTCGGTGGCGGAAATAAAGGGTATTTCCTGTTTATTCATACTGCCGCCTCATCAGAATGGGTTGCCGGAATTGAGGGTATGATAATCGGGAGAGGCTCTACCTGTTCCAGACCCGGAAAGTCAATTTTATCCAGCGCCTCCCGCAGGCCGTTGAGGCTGTAGCCAACCTCGGCCACCAGTTCCGGCGGGATGGTTACGCCGGCAGCCTGGGCCTGGGCCAGAATCTCGGCGTCGGTAAGGTCAGCCATTGAATGCCTCCTGAACCGCAACGGGTAAAAGCGGATAAATATGGTAGAATATAGACGCCAGCATAGGCGCACCGGGTTGTATTCGGGGAAATCAGCCCCATTTTGCCCCCGACTCAAGGGGTTGTCAAACCGGTAGCAGCTCAGCCGCCGTTTGGTTTAGGTGGACAATACTTAGGGATTCGCCAGGAATTATCCACCCAAAACCAACGGCGCTACAGTTCAGAGTTGATGAACTGTATGCGCCGTTAAACCTTCATTTCGGCGCCGGCCGGAACGACCGCCGAGGTCGAGGGCGACGGTGGGAGCGGGGATAGACGCCCCGTTCTGCCCAGTTACTCAAAACCGAGGAAATATCGTTAGCAGAGGTGTCGTCATGGAGCAGTGGGCCGGAGTTGTGCTGGCCGCCGGTCGCGGACAAAGGATGGTGTCCCGACTCCCCAAGCCCCTGCACCGGGTTTGCGGCAAGGAGCTTATTCGCTACCCGGTGGAATTGCTGCAAAGCCTGGGCCTGCGGCGCATCCTGATAGTAGTATCGCCTGATAACGCTGCGCCCATCGGCAATCGGCTGGGCGACCGGCTTGCCGACAGCTCGATCGAATATGTAATCCAGCCCGAGGCCAAGGGCACCGGCGACGCCGCGGCTCGGGCCGTTGCCGCCCTGCTGGAACCAGGGCAGTCGGAGCCAGTGGAAAACCTGATTCTGTTGGGTAGCGACTCGCCGTTAATCCGGGCCGAATCGGCGGGGCAACTGGCCCAGCAACATTCGGAGCAACGCAACGACCTGACCATACTGACCGCCGACGGCTTGCCGGCGCAGGATTTCGGACAGGTAATCCGGGATGAGCGCGGGCAGGTGGTTGACTTGGTTGAAGCCGCCGACCGGGATAAGAACGGAGGCGCCTTTGCGCCGGCGGAGGTTAATTCCGGCGTTTATTGTTTTAACCTTTCCTGGCTGGCCGAGGCTTTAGACCGCCTGCGGCCCGGCCTCAACGGAGAAAAATATCTTACCTCCCTGGTAGCCTCCGGCGCAGCTCAGGGAAGGCGGATCGACGCCCGGCCCAGCGAGCTGTCGGAGGAAGTCTTTGGCGTTAACGATCGAGTGCAACAGGCTCAAGTGGAAACCATCCTGCGCTGGCAAATTTGTGAGCGGTGGCTGCGCGCCGGGGTTACCATCCAGGACCCGGCCTCAGTATTCATTGACGCCGATGTGTCCATCGGTCAGGACACGATAATTCGACCCAACACCCTGCTGCTGGGGAACACGGAAATCGGCGAGGACGGCGAAATTGGCCCTAATTCCGTGATCCGAGATTCCCGGCTGGGCAACGGCTGCCGCATTATCGCCTCGATGCTGGAGGACGCTACCCTGGAGGATGGGGTGGAGGTTGGCCCTTTCAGCCACCTGCGGCCCGGAGCCTGCCTGGAAAAGGGTGTCCACCTGGGCAATTTTGTGGAAGTAAAAGAAAGCCAGTTGGGCGTCGGAACCCGCGCCGGCCATTTCAGCTACCTGGGAGACGCCTCTATCGGGGCCAACGTCAACATCGGCGCAGGAACCATAACCTGCAACTACGATGGCCGGGATAAGCATCGCACCGCTATCGGAGACGACGCCTTCATCGGTTGCGACACTATGCTGGTGGCCCCGGTTACGGTGGGCCCCGAGGCGGCCACCGGCGCCGGGGCAGTGGTAACCAAAGACCTTCCCCAGGGTTTACTTGCGGTCGGTGTTCCTGCTAAAATACGATCTCGAAAGCCTTTGACCAATTGAATCCATCGATTCTCGGCCAACTGATAACTATTTGGATACGGATAGTTTACCTCCATTATTAATTTTCACCGGGTTCCTGGCCTTATTCGCTTACTTGAGCTTGGCCGAACACTCGGGAGGCAACGGCGGGGGCCTGCTGCGGGACAACTCCCGGTCCCAGCAGGCTTGGTTTGTCCTTTCGCCCTTCAAATACGCCTGCGTCATCGCCGTCGCCCTTTCCGGCTTCTACTTGGCTCAACACATTCCGGGTCCTCCCAATTGGAGCTACCAAGCTCTCCTTTCCCTGGGCTTGTTGGTACTGTTGACCCTTATCCACCGCTTGGCCGCTCTCATTGCCCAACGCCGTCCGGCCTTGGTAACGCGCTGCTCCCGTCCGGCCTTGGCTCTCCTGCGCCGGGGAGCCGACCGGGGACGCAGCCGGGCCGGAGCCCCCCTTCTTTCAAACGGCGAGGAGGGCGAGGCTGATGGGGATCTATCCCCGGAAACGCTGGACATCACCGAAGCGGAACTGGTACAGATGGACCGCCACGACCGGGAAATGCTGCGTTCCATCATCCAGCTCGACCACTCCACCGCCCACGAGGTGATGGTTCCCCGGCTGGATATGATTTCCCTCGAGGTCAATACTCCCCTGCTCGAAGCCACCGATCCCATCATCAAAAGCGGCCATACCCGCATCCCGGTCTACAAAGAAAATATCGACAACATCGTCGGTATCGTTCACTCGCTGGACTTGCTCAAGTTACTGTCCCCGGACAACCAGACCCAGCCATCGCTGGAAGACCTGCTGCGGCCCGCCTACTTCATACCGGAAACCAAGCGGCTGGATCACCTGCTGGAAGAGTTTCAGCAACGAGCAGTTCAGATGGCGATTGTGGTGGACGAATACGGTGGCACGGAAGGGCTGATTACCATGGAGGACTTGCTGGAAGAGATTGTTGGGGAAATTGAGGACGAGTTTTCCAAAAATGAAGATCCGGAAGTGGCGTGGCAGGCCGACAGGTCAGCCATAGTAAGCCCCGGGGTATCCACCGACGTAATCGAAGACCTGTTCGGAACATCGCTGGACAACCCGGATGTGGATACGGTCGGTGGCTACGTTTACGTGGCCTTGGGCAGGATGCCCGGCGTTGGCGATGTGGTGGAGCTGGAGCAACTGCGTATCGAGGTTACCTCGATTATCGGGCGCCGCATCCACAAGCTCAGCATCCGCTCCAAGAGTCAATCCCCCGCCGAATAAGGTATCCTTCCTTTTGGGGTAACCCAGCGAGTTGAGGGATAATCTGGCGAACTTTCCCAGAGGAACTATCCCCAAAAGGGAACGCCACCCGGAATAAACCATCGGCTAACCACTGTCGCTCAACGTTTGCCCATCTTTTCTTTTCCCAATCATCCCCCCCTCGCAACCTTTCGTTCCTCTGCCGGGTTCCCGGGTTTGACCCTAGAAGGGCCAGGCTCCGGGGATATCCCCGGAGCCTGGCCCTTCTCACATGAAATGACGCTCTATTCAGTTTCCAGCGGTTTCAGCATACCGCCGACCGCGTAGGCTTTGGTCGATTTCGGAGAGCTTACGGTTCGTAAGCCAAGGGGTTGACCCAGTGATTACTTTGGGATAACCCTGCAGGGTATAGCTGCTGGCCGGCGATGGCCGAGGCCGAAGCCGGTACGGGTTGCCCAACGTAACCGCCGGCGCCGGGGTTGACCACAGCCTCCAGTTGATGCAGACGCTCTACAACGGGAACCGGGGTTTCGCCGCCGCCAGTGGCCGCCGATGGCGGCAAGACGGCTTGAGCATTAGCCGTGAACCCATAGTAACCGCCGGCGGCGAAGAGCAATATCGCGGACAAGGCCAGCGTGAACAGGGCCGGTAAAACCCAAGTGCGCCGCCGGACCCGCTCGCCCATTAGGGTATAATCGTAACCAGCTTCCATATCACCGCACCACTACAAAGAAATACTATATAAAAAGAACCCGTGGATTACGTGCGCCGTCAGATCGGTCTGGCAGACCTGGATGCGCCCATACCGCCAGGGGTTATCGGTTCATTGAGGTGAATGTCGCCGTTACGGATTTTTATATTGAAGCTGCAGCCCGGATTGATGCAGACCCAAGCCTTATAGTGCACGGCCGCCCCCTGTCCGCCGTAATCGGAAAGCGGAACAAGTTGCCCTTCGTTGCATTTAAGGCATTTTGGAAATGCCCTTTCTTCCACTTCAGCACCCCCCACCATTAAATTGCGCCGAGTATAGCGCTGAATTTTGGAGACTAACAAGGTAAACCGCAAGCCACTATTGGCGAGTTTGAGCCCGCTTCTGACCGGGGTCGGTTCATTCCAGCGTCATGTTTCGGCGCCGGCTCGGCAGCCGCCAGCCGGTCAGCTGCCGAGCCGGCGCCGCTTCGGGCGGGTTATGCGGCCGATTACTCCAGGAAATCCCGCAGCTTGCGGGAGCGGGTGGGATGGCGCAGTTTGCGCAGGGCTTTGGCTTCAATCTGCCGGATACGCTCGCGAGTAACGCCGAACTCTCGCCCCACCTCTTCTAAAGTGCGGCTGCGGCCGTCCTCTAGTCCAAAGCGTAGTTGCAAAACCCGGCTTTCCCGGTCGGTCAGCGTGTCCAGCACTTCCGATACCTGCTCCTTGAGCAGTTGGAAGGAAGCGGCGTCCGCCGGGGCCGGGGCATTCCGGTCCTCGATAAAGTCTCCCAAGTGAGAATCTTCCTCTTCGCCTATAGGAGTTTCCAGGGACACCGGCTCTTGAGAGATTTTCATAATTTCCTCGACCTTCTCCGGGCCGATTTCCATAGCCTCCCCGATTTCTTCCGGCGTAGGCTCCCGGCCATATTCCTGGAGCAGCCGCCGGTGCTGGCGCATCAGTTTGTTGATTGTCTCCACCATGTGCACTGGAATGCGGATGGTGCGAGCCTGGTCAGCGATGGCCCGGGTGATGGCCTGACGAATCCACCAGGTGGCGTAGGTGCTGAACTTGTAACCCTTCCGATAGTCAAACTTTTCCACCGCCCGGATGAGGCCGATGTTTCCCTCCTGAATCATATCCAGCAAAGCCATGCCCCGGCCGATATATTTCTTGGCGACGCTGACCACCAAGCGCAGGTTGGCTTCGGTCAAATGGGCCTGGGCGCGTTCTCCCTCCGCTTTTACGTGGTTGAAGCGACGGCGGAACAGAGGTTCGTATCGGGCCAGTTCGGGTAGCGAACCGACTTCGCTAAAGGTTGCGTCCAGCTGAAGCAGAGTGCAGTCATTCAGCACGTCAACCGTGTCCGGGGAGAGAATCCAACGAGTCAGAGACAAGGCGACGACCTGCTTGTACACCTCGTCGCGTTCCAGGTAGAGGGTATGGGACAAGTCGGCCAGCATATCCTCGGACAACTGGGCATCGATTGCGTCGGCAAGCGTCTGGTTGTTGATTAGCTGCGACAGAGAAGGGTTACGGGGCAGCTCCAGGTAATCGCTCAGGGCATCCACCAGGGTGGTCGAGTTAGCCAGCCGGCGCAGCAAAGCTTCGGTTAACTCCCAATTCCGTCCGCTTTCGTTAAACTCCTGCCGGATTTTCTTGCTGAGCCGGTCCGGGTTGCGCAGCGGGGTAATCTCTGCCCTGTCCCCCTTGCCCGCCGGGGCCAGGCGACGCTTTTCCTCAATCAGTTCTTTCTCCAGGGTCTGGCAGTATTCCTCGCCGAGCAGTTCCTTTCCCAAGCCCAGGAGGTGTTTTTCTCCTTCCAGCTTGCGGGCCAATTCCCGCTCATCCTTGGCGGACAACAGACCGACGCGGCCGATTTCCCGCAGGTACATTCGCACCGGGTCATCGAGAACTTGCAGGCTATCCGCCTCGGCTTCCCAATCTGGCTCCTCGTTTTCCTCCTCGATCTCGGCGTCGGCGGGGCCTTCTTCCAACACGCCGGCGGACTTCGCGGGAACCGCGCCGTCCTCCCCCTCCCATTGGTCATCCTGGTCTTCGGAGGGTTCCACCACCACCTCAATGGCGGCTACCGCCATACCGTTGCCCTCAACCAAGTCTTCTTCCTCTTTGACTACATTGCCCAGGATACCCAAAAACTTGCTCTTATCCTGTCCGTCCTCGTTAATATCGTAGTAGTCTTCCTCGGGGCTGAGGTCCCGGCTGACGTTGCTGCGTCTTACCATATATATCACCTTCCACGAAAAGCGTTCTGGGTAGATTGATTTCGGGCCTGCTGGTTGGCCTTAATCCGGCAGTTTAAGGCCAAGGCTTCTTCCTCTGACGGGTCAGGCGAATAATCCGGCGATGGGTCTGGCGGTTGCCCCGGCAACCGGTCCGGGACTTCGGGCAGGGCATCGGCGAACCTGGCTTGCTCCACCCGTTTCAGTTCCTTCAGATAGCGCTCTTCCAGCCGGGTAACCGCATCCCGGAGCGCGCCAACTCGACTCCGCGGCTCCAGCGGCGGAATCTTCTTTTGCGCCAGCGAAACCAGGTGTTCGGCCAGTTCCTCCGGGACGCCCCCTTTCAGCGTCTCCGTCATAGCTGCGCCGGAAACCGAGACTCCCGGCGCTTCGGCCCAAGCTCGAACCAGCCGAGAGTAAATCTCCCGGTTTTCCGGACGGCGAAAATAATCTAAAGACAGGTCGGCAACCTCCGGCGCCTCCGACGGTAAGTCCGGGTATTTCAACAGCAGGGCCAAGCAATAGTCCTCCAGCGGGTCCAGGTTCAGCGCGGCAAAGGCAGCGGAGTCGGCGCCTTCCGCCGAGGAAGGCCGGGTAGCGGCCTGCTGGCTCGAACCGGGACGGATGGCCCGCCGCGCCCGGGCGGCGTATTGCTTGAAACTGGCTTGCAGGGTGTCTTCGCTGATGCCCAAATGGGCGGCCAGAACCTGGTTGTAATGATCTTGCTGGATAGGTTCCTGCACCGCCGCAATAAAAGGAAAAAGCAACTCCACCATCCGCGCCTTGCCCTGCGGTATGGTCAAGTCCATGTGGGACGACAGAGCCGGCAACAGATACTCAAACAAGGGCGCGCCCCGGCTCACCAGTTCGGGCCAACGTTCCGGGGACTGCCGAATAAACTCATCCGGGTCTTTGCCTTCAGGCAGGGCGATCACCTTCAGCTCCAGGTTATCCTGACGCTGCAACAGGGTGGCGCCGCCCGAACGTCCCGCCACCCGGCTCTGGAAGACCTGCCAAGAGGATTCCAGGCTGCGCAGGGTCGCCTGTTGGCCGGCGGCGTCGGCGTCCAGAGCCATAGTTATCCGGTTAGTGAGCCGCCGCGCCTCGGCCACCTGATGCTCGGTCAAGGCCGTGCCCATAGATGCCACCACGTTATCGAACCCATGCTGGTGAGCCATAATGACATCCATATAGCCTTCCACGATGACGACGCCCTGCCGCCGGGCCGATTCTTTAGCCAGGTAAAGACCGTACAATAGCCGGCCCTTGTCGAAAACCGAGGTGCGCGCCGTGTTCAAATACTTGGGTATGGAATCGTCCAGAGCGCGGCTGCCGAAACCGCCCAAATCCCCTTGCCCGTTGCGAATGGGAATCATCAGCCGTCCCCGAAAGACGTCCCGACCGCCTCCGTCCTGGTTCCGGTGCGCCACCCCGGCCTGAGTCAACTCCTCCGGGCTGAAATCGCGCCTTTGTAGGTAGGTGAACAGCCCTTTCCCATCCCGGGGGCTGAGGCCCAACTGGAACTGGGCCACGCTTTCTTTGGAGATGCCCCGCCGCTCCAGGTAGGCCCGAGCGTCCGCCCCCAGGGAGGAGGACAGATACTGTTGAAAATAGTCTCGGGCCGCTTCGTTAACCCGGTAAGCAACATCCTGTTCGGTGCGCCGCTCCCGGCTAGGCAAGGCTACCCCAGCCTGCTGGGCCAACCGCTGCAAGGTTTCGGAAAACTCCAGATTCTCGGCCCTCATTATGAAGGTGAAGACATCCCCGCCGGTAGCGCAGGCTCCAAAACAGCGCCAAGTTTGGCTCTCCGGGTTCACGTAAAAGGAGGGAGTTCTTTCCTGGTGAAAGGGACAGTTGGCCTTGTAAGCCCTGCCGGAGCGCTGCAAGGAGGCATACCCGGATACTACTTCCAGCAGATCCAGTCGGTTTTTTATGTCGTCAACTACGGTCATACCGGCGACAGCCGCCCTCCAATGGTAATGGTATGGTAGGCAGGGTATTGCTTGTACCCTGACCGGCGATAAAACCGGCTCCGAGGCCCACGCCGGGTTGAATTAGACTAGGTTGGGTTAGACCGACCGGCGCCGACCCCCACCCCGACGGATAGGACCTATTGCCTAATGACCATAAGCCAAAAGGCGCAAAAAGAGCAATATACTATTGTAGCACAATCCTGCCTAAGGTTAATCGTTGTTTGCCCCGGAGTTGTTCAGAATTGGGCAGTAATTTCTCGTCCCCACCTTCGTTCCGGGAGAAGGCTGGAATCCGGAAACGGCGGACGCAAGGAACGGTAGAACGATACCAAGCGCAATAGCTCCTGGCCCCCGACCGGCGCCGGAATGACGCCAAGGGCAATTACTGTCTTATCGGCGCCGGGGCGGCGGTTCTGGCCGGGGAAGGAGTAGGGCGGGGGCTGCCCCTGACTATCCGCTGCTAATCTGGGCGCCGAGGCGAGGCAAGGAGCTAACTCCGAAGCAAAGGGAACGGCTGCCTTCCCCAACCGGTATCTACATTCATAATGCCCGGCGTTGCGGAAGCGCCGGCTCCGGTACGGCAATTTCTCGCAATTGCCTCTACCCGTCCATACCAATAGATTGGGGCAGCGTTAAAGCAACATCGCTTTAACGCTGGTAGGCCGTGGCTGGCCGCCTAAAAGGGAACGTCCTCGGGCCGAGGCCCGTCGGAACTTTGCAACAGCACCGAGTTAGCGCCAAGCAGCTCCTCCAAACGGCTATGCAGTTCGTCGCAGTAACCGGTGCTGACTACCGGCAGTTCCAAGACTACCCGCCGTCCGCCGGTGTGGATTTCCAGATTTATCCGGTCTTTGCCCGGATACTCCAGCAACAGCCGAATTACCTCCCGGAGCAGGTGCGCGTCCTCCACCGGGTCATCGGATTCGGCAATACCCAAAAACACGGTACGGGCGGAAGCGCCGCCGCCGTTGCCATTGTTGCCGCCAGCGCCGTTGTTGCCGGAACGTTGCCGGGGAACGCTATTGGAACGGTTGTTGGGGCCGCCGCTGCGGGTTGGCGAGCTGTTCCGGGCCCGTTCCGGGACGGCGGCGGGAATCTTGGCATAGTCGGCCGGCCAGCCGCCGGAATCCCTTATCACTCCGGCAGTGGCGGCGGCTTCCGCCGAAGCCGGGGCCGCCGGCAGATAGGCCGACACTTGTTCGCAGGCCAGGGAGTAGCCGTCGCCCCGGAGGCGCAGCTTGCCGGTTGTCCGCAGCAGCTTACCGTCGCCCCACAGGTCGGCGGTGCGCTCCAACACGTCGGGCCACACGATTACCTCAATCGGACCGCCGAGCAGGTCCAGGTTGACCACCAAAAACTTCTTCTGCTCCCGGGTGTACCTTTCCGTAATTGAGGCGACGTGGCCGATTACCGAATAGGTCAGCCCCTGCATATCCTCATCCAGCTGGTCCAAGGAGTTGATAGCATCATCAACGTCAATGGCGGCCAGGGCCATCAAAGGGTTGTAGGAAAGAGAGACGCCGAGCAATTCCTTTTCCCAAGCCGCCTTTTCCTCGTCGGTAACGTCGCTGCCGGTCAGGTTTATGCCAGCCACTTGCGGAACATCCGCTGGGGCCGCGGCGCCGAACAGGCTGGTCTGGCCGGTGTTGCGAGTGCGCGTCTCCAGTTGGGCGGTAGCCATAATTTGGTCCAGAGCGGCGAAAACGGCGCCGCGCAAGCCCAGGTTGTCGAAAGCCCCCACCTTCACCAGGCTTTCCAGAGTACGGCGGTTCAAGCCGCTAATGTCAGCCCGGCGGCAAAAGTCGTCGATAGAACCGAAAGGACCATTTTCCCCGCGCTCCGCCACCAGGGGCTTTACCGCTCCCTCGCCCACCGTCTTGACCGCCGCCAGCCCGAACCGCAAGCTCGGCGTCGGCCCGCTTTCCTTGTCGATAGTAAAGAAGGGGCCGGAACGGTTAACGTCTGGGAGCAGCACCGGAATCTTCAGCTTGGAACATTCGTTGATGGAGCTTACCATCTTGTCCGGGTGGTCCAACCGGGAGTTAAGCACTGAAGCCATATACTCCAGAGGGTAATGGGCCTTGAACCAGGCCGTCCAATAGGAGATGAGGGCGTAGCTGACACTGTGCGCCTTATTAAAGGCGTAGCCGGCAAAGGGTTCGATGAGGTCGAACACCTGGATTGCCAGTTGACGTTGAAACCCCTTGCCTTGGGCGCCGTCGATAAACCGCTCCCGCTCCTCGGCCATCATCGAGGCGATCTTCTTGCCCATCGCCTTGCGCACCGTATCCGCCTCGCCCAGGGTATAACCGGCAAAATTTTGTAGAATCAGCAGCACCTGGTCCTGATAAACGATGACGCCATAGGTCTCGTCCAGCAAATCCTTGAGGCTGGGGTGCGGGTAGGAAATGGGGGTGCGCCCATGCTTGGCGTCAATAAAGGTATCGATATGCTCCATCGGCCCCGGCCGGTAGAGGGCAATCATAGCGGCGATGTCGCCCAAGGTGGAGGGCTTCAGCTCCTTGATGTAGCGCTGCATACCGGCGCTTTCCAACTGGAACAGGTCGGTGGTCTTGCCGGAGGAAAGCAGCTCAAAAGTTTCCCGGTCATCCAGCGGCAATCGCCCCAAGTCAATCTTGATGCCGCGGGTTTCATCCAGCAGTTTGGTCGCCCGGTCGAGGATGGTCAGGTTGGTCAGCCCTAGGAAGTCCATTTTCAACAGACCTAACTTGGCTACCGGGTCCATTGAATACTGGGTCATCATTACCGGGCTGTTCTCGTCGCCCCGGGAAGGACGCTGCAAAGGCACCGTTTCCGTCAAGGGTTCATCGGCAATCAGCACCCCGGCGGCGTGGGTGCTGACGTGATGCACAATGCCCTCCAGCCCCTGCGCATCATCTACCAGCTTGTGGACTGCCGGATCATCCTGGTAGGTGGATTGCAGCTCCGGGTTGACCCGCAGGGCGTCCTCCAGGGTGCGGGACTTAAAGGGAACCATGCGCGCAATCCGGTCCACATCGCCATAGCTCATCCCCAGGCTCCGACCCACGTCCCGCAGGGCTGCCTTGGCCCCCATCGTGCCGAAGGTTATTATCTGGGCCACCCGGTCGTTGCCGTAACGTTCAATGACATAGTGCAGCACCTCGTCCCGCCGGTCATCCTGAAAATCCATATCAATATCCGGCATCTCTTTCCGTTCCAGGTTGAGAAACCGCTCGAAAACCAAGCGGTACTCCAGAGGGTCCACGTCGGTAATGCCCAGGCAATAGAGGGCGACGCTGGCGGCGGCGCTGCCCCGCACGGCGAACATTATTCGGTTGCGGCGCACAAAATCGGCGATGTCCCAGACCACTAGAAAGTAGTTGGCGAACTGGGTATAACGAATTACTTCCAGCTCATACTTGAGCCGCTGTTCCGCCTCCGCGGTGGGATGCGGGTAGCGACGGCGGAAACCTTCCCAGCAGAGTTGGGCCACATACTCATCGGCGTCCATATCGTTGGGCGTAGCGTACTTGGGCAAATGAGTCTGGTCGAAGCCCAGTTCGACGTGGCATCTATCGGCAATCAATTGGGTGTTTTCCAGGGCTTGCGGGTAATCGGAGAACAGCCGGGTCATCTCCTCCGGGCTTTTGACGTAATAGGAGTTGTCCTCCATCCGCAGCCGTTTCTCATCCTGAACGGTAGTATTGGTCTGGATGCAGATGTAGATGTCCTGCAAGGGAGATTCGCCCTGGCGGACGTAGTGAGAATCGTTGGTTACCACCAGGGGAACGCCCAGTTCTTGATTAAAAGCGGTGAGACCGGCGTTGATGGCGGGCAATTGTTCCACGTGGTCGTGCCGCTGTAGTTCCAGGAAATAGTTGTCGCCGAATAGTTCGCGATACCAGCCAACCCGCCGCCGGGCCTCGTCCAGGTTACCGTCGGCAATCAGCCGCGGCACTTCTGCCGAGGCGCAACCGGAAAGGCAGATAAGGCCCTGATGGTACTGCTCCAGCAGTTCGTTATCGATGCGGGGGCGGTAGTGAAACCCCTCCAGATGCCCCCGAGTAACTAACTGCATCAAGTTCCGGTAGCCGGTGTTATCCTGGGCCAGCAGCACCAGGTGATAGGGGCTGCGCTCGGCGGCGCTGCGGTCATGGCGGCTGTGGTGGGCCACGTATACTTCGCAACCGATAATAGGTTTGATTCCGGCTTCCTTGCACTCGGAATAGAAGTCCACCACCCCGTAGAGGTTGCCGTGGTCGGTTATCGCCAAGGCTTCCATCCCCATATCCCGCACCTGATATACCAGGTCGGGAATACGGCTGATTCCGTCCAACATGCTGTATTCGGTATGGGTATGCAGGTGTGTGAACAAAGGGGGCTGTCCTCCCGCCGCTACTTGAGATTGGTTAGTAAAACTTGACGATAATACAAACAGCGCCGGCTAATCAAGGGAAAGCGGAGGGAATTACCGCCCAATCCCCGGCCGTCCCCCGGCGGCTCGCCGCCGCGGTAGCGACCCGGCAAAGGAAGCATAGAGATTAAACTTGCTACCCCTTCGCCGGCGGCAATGGGTCGGCCGGCCGGGGATACCGGCGACGCCATTAAAGGCCGGCGAAAGGAGGCATTTCCGCGGTTAGGTAACCCGGAATTGCCCGCCCCGCCGGGCAATTCCGGGTTGACCGACTATCGGTTAACCGACTACCGGGAAGGGCGTATCTGGGGGAGAAACGAGATCCTGGCCGGCCCGCTGCCAGCTTTAGTTAGGCGCCGGCGTTTTGCCTGCTTCGTACGGCGGTCTGCCTCAGCAGGGCAGTTCAATTTCCTGGGTTACCACCCGGGTTACACCCCAGCCGGCCAGCCAGGCGGAATGACGTCCGTCGCCGCCGGCTACCACCACTCCCACGTCATCCGCCGCGCGAACTATCGGAACCAGGGTATACGGGTCCGTTTCGTCAATCCAGGCTGGCCAGTTGCGGTTGCCATAGTGGGCAATGTCTTTGAGACGGCGGAGGGGCATTCGGGCGTTCTGGAAAACATATTCCCGCACATCCTGCTTGGACAATCCAGAGGCGTGGATTTCGGCGGCGTGTTCCGGGCACAGCGCCAGAGTAATCTGGGCGCCGGTGCCAATCTGGTAGTAGTTGGAGAAGCCGATGGTACAAATGGAACCTACCAACGTGCGCAGCGCCTGGATGCCGGTGGGCGAGGTGCTTTCCATTATGGTATAAATCCCCCGCACGCCGGTCAGGGTTACCATACTGGCCGATGGTTCCAGTCCCAACTCGACGTGGCGCGGTTCCCAAGGGCTGCGTTCCTCGTTCTCGGCGAAGCAGAAGGTGTAGCGAGCTGGCAGAGCCAAGGTTGCCTTGTCCATCTCCCCCGGAATCAGTCCGGCCACGTTGCGGACAAAGAGCCGCAAGGCCCGGCCAATGACGGCGTTGGCCCGGTAGCCGGGGCCGAAACAGCCGGAATCGCCATTGATGCCCAGTTCTTTAGCGATCGGCCCGTTGACGATTACAGCCGGCGCCGCCCCGCCGGTGGTGGCTTGAACGCTGGCCAGGTTAAAGTCCGGTTGCAGGGCCGCTTTGACCGCCGCCACCACCACCGGAAAGTGTTCCGGACGGCAGCCGGCCATTACGGCGTTAATCGCCACCTTTTCCAGGGTGGCCTGGGCGTTGCGCGGCTGCACTAGCCCCAAGGAGGTGGCCGGGTCCTCGCCGTAGGGCAGCAGCATTTTGCGAACCAGCTCTTCGGTGGCCGGAACTACCGGCAGCCCGTCAGTCCAGCCCTGCTCTTCGTAATAGTCCTGAATGGCGGCGAAGTCGGCGTTAACGTCAACGCGGCGGGATTGGATTTGAGGGAAGCTGGTCATAATCGCTCCTGAGCCGCATACTTATCGGCAGCAAGCAAGGGTTCCATTTTCTTGATTGTCTATCAGGTTCACCGTATATCAACTGCGGATAGTACGGCTGAGTCGCCGCATTTGCGGGTATTTCTATTCCATTCCGCCTCAGTCTCTACCAGCAAGATGAGGTCCGGGCGCTCCAGCAGGTCATTATCGCTTATTCTGACCAAGGCTTCGAAAGCGCCGTCGCCTCCCACGCGCTGAGCCGTTACTTCGGCAGCAATTTGTTCCGGCCAAAACCGGTCATCCGGCAATAGCGGGTTGATGGAATCGATGTAATGGTAACCTCGCTCATCGCGATAGTATAAGTCAAACTGGCCGCAATAATCTTCTCTCCAGGTTAGTTGAACGGCCCCGGGCAGGGCTTTGCCGGCGAACCGGAGGACATTGCCGCTTATCTTTGGCGGGCTAATCCACTCAATGGCATCGAGGTGGTAATGGCGGAACTCTTTGAGTTCAATGGGTATGACGCCGGTTACTATTGGCCCCTGGGAATAGCTTATGCTCTCTTCGCAAAAACCATCCGCTCCGGTAGTAACTCTACTCCGGACGGACAGCGACAGGTCGGCAACCTCTGCCAAAGCCGGGCCATTTATTTGGGCGGTAACGCTGAATTGACCCGTCGCCGGGTTGATTTGGTGGTTAATTACTACCAGCTCCGAAATGTCGTCGCGATGCCAGCCGGCCGGCAGCGGGTCGGCCACGCTAGCGACCCAACTGGAGCGTCCAATGCCGTCATATAAAAGAAATTGGGAGCAGTAAGGGTCTTTGCCCAGTATAAAGTCATAAACCATATCCGGCTGGCTGGAGCTGCCGGCAAAGTGCAGGTAGTCGCCGTCAATAGTAGGCGGGTAGCTCCACTCGATAGCGTCCAGGTGTCGATACTTCCGCATCTCCGGCTCGCCCTGATACCAAAGATCGATTATCTCTAGCGCCGGCCCGTCGTCCCCCAGCGTTTCCCTTACATCCGCTATGGTATGCTCGCGGCTGGCCCTACTGATTGCCGGTCTGGCTAATTGCGCAATGCGCCGGTTGAACTCTTCTTCCCCATAGTATTCCATTAGCGCGCCGAAGATTCCGTCCCCCAAGCTATAGTTGCAGCTGAAGCCGGCATAGCTGTTTCTGGTTACCCGGTTGGGGCGACCCTGTTCCAGTTCTCGAAGGTTGCGGTAGGTTTCGCAATAAGTTATCGGCCGGTAGGCGGGTTCATCCGCCCCAAGGTTTTTAACCACTTGGCGCTCAATTGCATTAGCCAGTCCCTCGTCGATCCAATTGGCGGGGTTGCTCCCGTGAAACCAGGTATGGGCAACCTCGTGGGCCAGCATTGCGAGAGTATCGTCGCATTCGTCGTCAACCCTTACTTCTATCGTGGAATTATAGACCACATTCTGGCCGCAGAACCCTCCTGACACCGTACTGACGCGTTTCAGCGTAACCCGCGGCGAAGGGTAAGGCGCGTCAAGCAGGCGCTCCGCTTCGTTAATCGCTTGCACCAGTTGGTCGAACCTCCGGGGGCTGTGGGTAAACCCGGTTACGGTTACGTCCACCCTGCTTCCCAAGTCAGTGGTGATAGTCTTGGCTCGCCTCCCGGCAGCGCTTACCGGCGCCAGCGTAGGCCGTAGAGTAGGAAGCGGCGTCGGCGTGGGTGCCGGCGTGAACGTAGGCTTGGGGGTTGGGCTGGGCGTAAGGGTTGGCGTCGGTGTTGCGGTCGGTTTGGGGGTTGAGGTAGGCGTAAGGGTTGGCGTCGGCGTTGCGGTCGGCTTGGGGGTTGGGGTAGGCGTAAGGGTCGGCGTTGGCGTTGCGGTCGGCTTGGGGGTTGGAACTGGAACGTCTGTAGGAACCATCGCGGCCAAGGTGGCCGCAACGGCCGCATCTACCGTAGCCTTTACCGCCGGCGTCGGCTCTGGAGTTGGCGCTGGCTCGGCAATGCATCCCACCAAGGTAAGAATACTCACTAACAGAAGCGTCGTTTTACCGATAAAACTCATACTTACTTTGAACGGCGCCCGACTGCGATTAAACAATTCGTGGTCTAACCCCCGGTCAACAATCCGACGATTTCCCCGGCATCCTCGTGGGCCATTTACCGCTCCTTGCGGGTTAGATTAAAGGCCGGATTTGGCCTGCTCGATGGCCGCTATTGCCCGTTCCAATTCCCGTTCCGAGTCTCGGAACCAATCGGCGCTCCAGACGCGATGCAACTTCCAGCCGAGGCCGCGCAAAACCTGCTCCCGCAGTCGATCCCGGTCGCGGGCCGAGCGGGAGTTGTGATACGAGGCTCCATCGCACTCGATACCGATTATGTATCTGCCTTCGCGCTGCGGGTCAACGATGCCGATGTCGACGAACTTTCCGCCAGAGGCTACTTCATTCACCCGATATCCGCGTTCCTCCAGCCGGGCCGCCACAGCTTGCTGGAAGGGCGAACCTGCCTCACGGCCTCTTTCGCTAGGGATGTCCGGCATTATCCCCGTTTCGGCATAGGCCAGAAAGGTGCGCAATGCCTGCATTCCCAAAGCGTCGGAAACGCTAATGTCCGCGGCGTTCAGGTTGGTATAAACGTGGCACCGCATCTTGGCGCGAGTAATCAGCACGTTCAGCCGCCGCTCGCCGCCCATCTGGTTAAGCGGGCCGAAGTTTTGATAAACCTGCCGGTTTTCGTCCCTGCCGTAGCCGACGCTGATGAAGATAACGTCTCGTTCGTCGCCCTGCACGTTCTCCAGATTCTTGACGAAGAACGGCTCTTCGGGATGCGCATTGAAGAATCCCTCGACGGAATCGTCCTGCTGTCGCAATGTTTCCAACCGGTCGGCAATAGCCTGCGCCTGGCTGAAGGCGGCCACGCCCAAAGAAAGCTCCGGACTGTGCGCCGCGTGTTCCATTACGGCGCGGGCCACTGCCATCGCTTCCTTGGGATTGGTTCGGCTTCGCCCCCGGTCGTACACCGCCTCCGGCAAATGGTGATAGTGCAGCCCGACGGTTTCCTGCCCGGCGTCGGGGCTGGGGAATACCACCAGGCTATTATCGTAGAACTCCCGGTTGGACACGGCGATCAGCGACTCGTGGCGACTTCGGTAATGCCAGCTCAGTTGACGCGATGGGGCCCCCTGGCTGGTGAACAGCCCCAGGATGCTTTCGACGTCGGCGGTTACGCTTTCCGAATCAACCTCCTCGTCGCCGTGGGAGATGCGGTCGAAGAAACTGCTTGGCGGCATCTGTTTACTGTCGCCCACCACCACCGCCTTATCACCCCGCAGCAACGCGCCCAGCGAATCCACCGGGCGCACCTGGCTGGCCTCGTCGAACACCACCAGGTCGAACTTCATGCTGTTCGGCTTCAAGTATTTGGCAATGGACAAAGGACTCATCATAAAGACCGGCTTCAGTTCTTGGATGACGTCGCCGGCCTCGGTAATCAGTTGCCGGATCGGTTTGTGTCTGCTTTTCTTCTCAATTTCGCGCCGCAAAACCCGCAACTGCTGCTGGCGCTTCCGGGTCTCGTCCTCGACCGTTCCCGAACGCGACAAGCGGCTGGGCAACTCCGTAAGACGGGCTGCGACTTCCCGGTGAGCCTCGGCGACCCGGTAACGGTTAAGCTCCAACGATTGCAGATCGAGCGTACGGAAGCGTTCGATGCGGCCTTCGTGGACTCGACCATCGAAGCCTTGCAGCGCTGGCCGCTGTTCGAACGCAGCTTGCACGATGTTCTCGTACCAGACCCAGTCAAACCAGGCGGTCAGAGATTGGACGGCGTCCGGGCTCCTTGCCGCCAAGTCCGCCACCGGGCGCAGGTTTTCCGCCAAGAGATGGTCAACCCCGTTGTTGACGCTGATAATGTCTTGAATATCCGGCAGCCGGTCGGCCCATTCTGCCAACGTACCGCGCTGCTCCGTGAAATCTAATGCCAAAAGCCCCCGTGGACTGCCAAACCGGGCCGGGTTGTCCAGCGCCAGCGCCGCCTCCACTTCCCGGACGGCGGCCCGGTAATCTTCCAAAGCGCAGGACAGAGTCGCAACGCCCTCTCGTAGCCGTCCGGTGTGCCATCCCTCTCCATCAGGACTAGCGGACGCTGCCCGCAGCAGTTGGAGCGCCCGGGACGGAAAGCGTTCTTCGGCGGAATCTTTCAGCCTATTCAACCACCACCTGGCGATGGGTGTAATGGCGGGCCAGTCGCTGCCGTCGCCTTTCCAGTGGCTCCCCAGGGCCAGCTCAGCATCGGGGTAGTCCTCGTTAATGGCTTTTCTGAATTGTCGCTCTTTCAGAACAGCGTCAATCAGGGCAATTTGACTGTCAATTCCCTTGGGCAGTGGGCCAGAGAGCAGAGAAGCCAGTTTTCTTTTGGCCTGCTTGTAGTCGGAGGAAAAGAGGCGGCCAAATAATTTGCGGCCTGCGGTATCCAAGTATTGCCGTACTTGGCCCAAGTCGGCATCCCAAGCCTGGGGCGTTAGAATAGCGTCGTGTTCCCGGCGCAGTTGCCCCCAGCGGGCCGCTTGTTCCAGCAGCGTTTCGATTTCTACCGAATTCCGTACCCACTGGGGTGTCGACAAGTTCAGGCCGGAGAGGTCCGGAGCGGCAACGGCTTGTTCCGCGGAATGCAGCAGCGCAGCTGCCCCGTCGATAGAAGCCGGAATCTCCAGACCTTTAGCGTCCGGTAGAGATACGGACGCGACCAGAGTTTCCAAAGCATCCAGCGTCTTCGTCAATTTGTCCCGAAGCTCAGCTTGGTCCGACGGCAATAAAGCGCGGAGGCCGCTGCCCCAAAAGAGGTGTTGAGCCGGAACGCCGGAACGCTGCAAACGCTGCCGTAGCTCATCGACAACATCTCGCTTACGGCGAAAGTCGTCGCCAGTCCATTCGCCAACATCGACCAGGTCAGCCCGACGAAAAGGGTTGTCTGTCCGCTTCCCGCCCGGAGCCAGCAATCTTCCGAAGGCGTCTTGAGGGGTAACGCCGCTGCTCCCTATCGGGGTATTAACCGCTTCGGAGTAGTCGTTGAGCTGATTGCGGATTTCCTCCAGATTGTGCAGCCCCTGGTCGGAGTTGCTGCCGTTGTTGCCGGTTTCTTGAGCTTCCAGTATCCGTTTCAACTCATCCAGAGTTTGACGTTTGTTGGTCTTGTGGCTGTGCAATTCCAGGCAAGGATCGCCCAGTCCGATGCTGTCCAACCGTCGCTTCACCACTTCCAGCGCCGCCATCTTTTCGGACACGAACAGCGCCCGCTGACCGCGCCCGACCGCAGCGGCGATAATGTTGGTGATGGTCTGAGATTTTCCGGTTCCCGGCGGTCCTTGTATCACCAGGCTGCGTCTGTCGTTGGCGTCGTAAATTGCCAGAGATTGGGACGAGTCGGCGTCCAGCACGTGATAAGTGTCTCTAGGGGCCAAGCGGGAATCCAGGCGCTCATTGTCGCCGATGGCCGAAGGCGGTTCTCGAAACCCATCGCCGAATAAAGCCGAGATAACTTCGTTTTCCGCAACTGCCGGGTCTTCCAAATCCCGATACATCAGCAATTTGTTAAAAGAAAAGAATCCCAGTGCGATGCGGTCCGGTTCCACCCTCCAGCGGTCGGGAGCCGACTTGCCAATGACACCGGTCGCTTGGTCAATGTAGCCGGCGAAATTTATCTCCCCATCCTCCGATTCCAGCGCATCCTGGCCCGGAAGAGTCAAGCCAAAATCGGCGCGGGCTTTCTCGATGAAGGATAGGTTTACCCCTAAATCGTCGTCGGTGTACTGAACGACGAACCTTTCGCGAGCGCTGCCCCGCTCCAGCCGTACTGGAACCAGAATCAACGGAGCCAGGCGAGCCTGCTCCCTGGAGTCCGCTTCATACCACCGAAACATCCCCAACGCCAGGAACAAGGTATTGACGCCCGTTTCCTCAACGGAGGTGTTGGCCTCCCGGAAGGTGTTCAGCAACCGTTTCTGCAGGTTGATCCGGGGTTCGCCGGTCTGGAGACTGCGGTCGGACTGGTTGGCGCCGCGGAGCCAGGGATAAGGAACGGCGGAGTCCGTCGCCTCCGCCGCGTCTTCCTGCCGACCCGGCAGGAAGGACATAGCAAGACCTTTGGTTACCAGGGCGTCGAAGATTTGAGTGGCGCTTTCGCCCACTATCTCCACCCCTTTAGCCTGCAAAGGCCTGTAACTCAGCAGTGGATTGCGCAGACTTAGGTCCAGCAGTTCTCTACGAGACTCTTCGATTCGTTGATAAATACCGGCGCTCTCCACTCTTCGCTCCCTTGCTCCAACTCGACTGCCGCCCGACTGCGATTAACCAATTCGCGGACTACCGGGGCCTAGCCCCCGGTCAGCAGGCCAACAATTTCCCCGGCATACTCGTGAGCCATTTGCTGCACCTCGGCCACGCTGCGGGAGGCCAGCGGACTGGGCAGAACAACAATGCGCACCCCGGGCATTCCCAATGACCTGGCGCGCGCATGAGCGGCCCGGGTGAAGGCGCTGGTGATGATGCTGACCGACGGCACGCCCCTGCTTTCGGTTACTACGGTGTCGTGGAGACCCCACGCCGTGCAGGAACCTCAATCGGCAATGCCGTGAATGACGGCATCACATTCCTCTACCAGAGAATCAATCGTCTCCTCGGCGCAGGGCATACTGAAGGTGAACTTGGCGGCATAGACCACCTTCTTGGCCCGGTAATCCTGCTCCAGCGCCCGCTGCAATTCCTGCAAGAAGGCGTCGGCATGATACTTCCGGTTCTCCAGCAGCCCGATTACCTTGCCTTCCAAGCTGGCAATTTCGGAACTGATACCTAGTTCCTCCGGGATTTCCTCCGGGCGGGGGTCCAGTATTTGGATGGTTCTGGTTGGGGTGACCATAAGCGCGTTGACCTCCTGTTGAAGCTGAAGCGGCGGTTGCCGCCATAATGGGTTAGGCCCTTAACTTAAGGGAAGTAGGACGGATTGTCCAGCCCCGACCGGCCCGGTCGGGGAACAGGATCATTACAGCAGCCGACCCCTGACGCAGCGCGTAGGGGTCGGCTTCAACTTGGTCATATCGGCTTATAGCGCCTGGCCGGGCGCCAAGCGTCACTCGGCCAACTGAAAATACTTGCCCTCGGTCTTGATGGACGGAGCGATAACCATATCGGCGTGGTGAAAGTCCCGGATGGTGTAGGCGCCGCACATTCCCATGGCCACTTGCAGGGCGCCGACCAAATTCTGGGTGCCGTTGGTTACCGAGGTAGGGCCGTACATTATCTGCTTTAGCGAGCCTTTGGTGCCTACCTTGATGCGGGTGCCTCGGGGCAGCTCGGCGTGGGCATTAGCCATACCCCAGTTATAGCCCCGGCCCGGGGCTTCCTCAGCCTGGGCAAAGGGGGTGCCTACCATCACGCCATCGGCGCCGCTGGCAATCGCCTTGCACAGATCGCCGCCGGTTCGGATACCGCCGTCGGTGAAAACGGAGACATAGCGGCCGGTGCGGTGGAAATAGTCTTCCCGGGCGGCGGCGCATTCCAACGTGGCGCTCACCTGGGGAACCCCCACGCCGGTAACCTCCCGGGTAGTGCAGGCAGCGCCGGGGCCAACCCCGACCAAGATGCCATCCACGCCGGTTTCCATTAGTTCCAGAGCCACATTGTAGCTGACGCAGTTGCCTACGATGACCGGCACCTGCAAGGATTCAATCAACTCGGCAAAGACCAGCCCCCGATAGCTGCGAGATTGGTGCCTAGCCGTAGTTACCGTGGATTGCACCACCACGATGTCAGCGCCGGCTTCCACTGCCGCCGGGGAAATCCGCTTGGTGTTTTGCGGGGTAAACGAGACGGCGCAAACCGAGCCGGTTTTCTTGATTTCGTCCACTCGTCGGCCGATGAACTCTTCCCGAATTGGCTCGGCATAAACCTGCTGCAAGTATTGCGTAACCTCCGCCTGAGGCATAGAGGTAATCTCTTCCAGAATTGCGTAAGGGTCGTCATATCGAGAATAAAGCCCCTCGCCGTTGAGGACGCCTAATCCGCCCATTTCGTGCATCCGGGTGGCGAACCGGGGCGATACCGTGCCGTCCATCGCGGACGCCAACATCGGCGCATCAAAGGAGCAATCCCCGATGGTCATTCTGGTGGAAGTCATCTCTGGGTTGACGGTCACGTCGCCGGGAACTATCGCTACTTCATCGAATCCGTAGGACCGTTCCAACTCCTTAAAAAGGCGCCTCGCCATCCCTGACTACCTCGCTTGCAGAGTTTTGTATGCACATAACTTACCAGTAAGGACAACGAAAAGTCAACTTATATCTACCGCGGATTCCGGGCCTTCCCCTCTTCCTCGCCTAAAGGAAGAGGGGAAGGCCCGGAGGGAAGGGGAGCGGGAACCTTCTTCTCAAAATTAAACGGGCCTGGCAAGCCCTGGAACCCGGCCTCGCGAAACTGGCCGGTTGACAAATAATTACTATTATTGTAGAAAATACAACAGGCTTTACGCTAAAGGAGGTGGAATTTCTGAAAATATCTTAAAATACATCTATACCCTAGCTAAGTAGAAGCCAATTCGTAATCTTGGGAGACATTTATGATTAAGATGGCAACAGCAAAGAAACGTCTGTTAAGCCGCGGCTTCGTATCTCTGATAGTTTTACTGGCGATAGTAACTGTGGCCTGTGGCGCTTCTTCTCCGGAAGAAGCGGCTCCCGGAGCCGCTGCGGTCTCGCCAACTTCGGAACCGGCCGTCGCCAAGCCGGAAGCGTTGAACATTCCGGCGACGAAGGCTCCGGCAGATGCCCTAACTCAGCCCACCCCGGCGTCGGACGGCGCCGCTTCGGCAACTTCAGCGCCCGCCCCGACGGCGGTTCCGGCGCCGTCGGCCCCGCCCCAAGCGCTGCAGAGCTCCCAGGATACCCTCATTTTTATCACCAGCGAGGAACCCACCACCATCGGGGCCGCCAGCGCCAACTGTGGCGGCAACATCCAAAATACTATCTGTGATGACCTCGCCAGCGACCCCTTGACTTGGATTGATGACTACAACAACTTTGAGGTAGTGGGTCTGACCGGCGTCGAAGGCTGGGAGCAAGTCGGGCCTGACCGCTGGCGCTTTAACCTGCGTCCAGGGGTAACCTTCCATAATGGCGCCCCCTGGAATGCCACCCAAGCCAAGTTCTGGATTGACTTCTTCGGCGACGAGGAAACCAGCGGAAACTACAACTCCAACGACTTCAGCTTCCACGGCGTCATCGGCGGAGAAGTGGTGGACGAATATACTCTGGACATCGTTTGCGGCAAGGCTTGCCCGATTCTACCGCGCACCACCATCTTCACCAAATTCCAGGATGTGGGCTGGTTCGAGCAGGCCTCCGAGGACGAGATCGAGCGGTTTACCGTGGGCCTGGGCCCTTACCGAATTGTGGAGTGGGATTCGGGGGTTCAGGTGGAACTGGAAGCCTACGCTGATTATAACCCCAACCCGGCTACCGGTTTCTCCCGCGCCCCCAGTATTCCCCGGCTAATCCAGCAGTGGCGCAACGAACCGCAGGTTCGAGCTTCTATGCTAGCCGCCGGAGAAGCGGACTGGGCGGAAATCTCCTTTGAAGACCGGGCCCGAGTCCCCCAGTGGAAGTCGGCTACCAACAACGAGGCCTATGTCTATGCCATTGACACGGTGCACCACCCGGAGTTGCGGAAGAAGGACATCCGGGAGGCCCTGAACCTGGCTATCGACTGCGAGACCGTGATGGCCGAAATCTTCGACGGCGTGCTTAGCTGCTATGGCAACATCGCGCAGACCGGAACCGTCGGAATCACCCCGGAAAACTCCGCCGGCTACCCTTACGACCCAGAGCGCGCTCGGGAGTTGATTCAGCAGGCCGGCTATGACCCGGAAAACGAAATCAAGCTCCATATCCGCTCCCAACGGGTGCCCAAGGATGTGGAATACGCCGAGGCAGTGGTAACCTTCTGGCGGGAGGTCGGCTTCAATGCCAGCTTGCACGTGGTAGAGTCCTCCATCCACGCTGGAACCGGCCGCTCCAACTGCGGGCATGGCCGCACCCGGGAAGACTTTGCCAACGCCCCCGGCGCTGACCTGCACGAGAAGTGCGCCAACTTGGGGCCGGGCCAGCCTAACTTCGCCTCGATGCACATAACGGCGCCGGCTACCTCGACCGAATCGCTGGACTTCTCCCGCCAAGCCATCCTGCGGAATAGCTGCTTCAGCCGTTCCAGCGGGGTCTGCTATCAGGAGTTCGAAGACTTGTTGGAGGAGGCCATCGCCACGCCTACCGGAGACCTGCGGCGGCAGCGGATGGAAATCCTCGCCAACCAGGTGCACAACAACTTCCATTTCGTGCCTAACTTCCTGGTGGTCCAGATTTATGGACTGTCGGAACACCTGGAGTGGGATCCCCATTACGCCCCGCGCATTCGGGGTAACACCATGAGCTTCAGCCAGTAGATTACCCAGAAACTATACGCAGGAAGTAACCGGCCAAATCCTCCCCAAGTCAACTAAAACTAAAACGGCAAGCGCCCCGGAGCAATTCCGGGGCGCTCTTCCTGCGTCGGATTCGCGGAAAAGAGAGAGCCGCCTCACCCAGCCCAGAGGTTGCGTGTTGCGTATCGTTGCGCTGCAAAGGGGAACCGGCCTCGCCCGCCGGAAGTCGCCATCAATGACGCCGGCAACCAGTGCGGAGGAGGGGGCGCCGGCCGCCGAACTTCCAAGCGCCGGCCGCCCCCCGAAACCGGCCCGGGCCCCATGAAAGCGATTGCCCTCATTCTAGCCAAATTCAACGGCGAGTTCCTCAACTTCCGGCGTAGCTTCCCCTTCGGTTTCCTTACTTGGCCGGGCTGTACCCAAGGCGGCGCGCCAAGCTTGGCGTAAAGTTTGGGCAAAGACTAGCTCAATATCCAGCGCCCGCGTCAAGTCGCCGCGGGCGGTCTCGGGCAAGATGCAACGGGACAGACCCAGGCGGGCCGCTTCCACTATCCGCCGCTCTACTTGGGGCACGGTGCGTAGTTCGCCACTCAGTCCCACCTCCCCGAAGGCGGCCAAGCCCGGTTCCAACGGACAATCGTAGAGACTGGAGGCCAAGGCCAGCGCAATCCCCAAGTCGGCGGCCGGTTCGTTGACCCGAAATCCCCCGGCCACGCTGACGATAATGTCTTGGCCGGCCAATTCCAACCCAGAGCGGCGGGATGCCACGGTAGCCAGCATCAGCAGCCGATTATAGTCCACCCCATTGGCTACCCGGCGAGGAACCGGGGCATAAGCTGGCGCAGTCAAGGCCTGAATTTCCAGCAGCAAAGGACGCGTACCTTCCAGGGCCGGGATCAAAGCCGCCCCCACCGCTCTTTCGTAACGCTGGGACAACAAGGCCCTGGAGGGGTCGGGAACTTCGACCAAACCCTGTGCAGTCATCTCAAAAACACCGACTTCCGTGGTGGAACCGAAGCGATTCTTGCCGCTGCGCAGCGCCCGGTAGGCATTGACGTCCTGCCCCTCCAGGTACAGCACCAAGTCCACCATGTGCTCCAGTACCCGCGGGCCGGCCAGCGAACCATCCTTGGTCATGTGACCGGCCAGAAATACCGGTACATTGCGGAGCTTGGCCCAACGCATTAACTTGAGGCCACACTCCCGTACTTGAGCCACGCTGCCCGGCCCGGAGGGCGCGTCTTGGGTATAGAGAGTCTGAATAGAGTCAACAATAGCGAGGTCGGGCCGACATTCCTCCAACCGGGTCAGCGCCAAATCAACGTCGGTTTCCGTCGCCAGAAAAACTCGTTCTCCGGCAAACCCCAACCTCTGCGACCGCAATTTTATCTGGTGCGGGGATTCCTCCCCGCTGAGGTAGGCTGCGGTGCGGCCGCTTTCGGATATAAATCGAGCCAGTTGCAGCAGCAAGGTGGACTTGCCGACTCCCGGTTCTCCGGCCAACAGGGTAACCGACCCGGCGACGATGCCGCCGCCCAGCACTCGGTTCAGTTCCGCCGAGGCCAGTTCAATGCGCTGTCGGTTTTCCGGGTCGAGTTGGGCCAGTTCCTGAAGAGCTTCGCCAGCGGGATTCAGCCAAGCTTGGCGGGCTGGGGCGGCAGTGGGCTTGATTTCCTGCAAGGGCAAGCTCGAACCGCAGGAAGGAGCGGGACAAAATCCCAGCCAGCGGGAACTTTCGTAGCCGCAATCCTGACACAGGAATATAGGACGCTGCGCTTCTCTCGGCCGGCTCATTGATAACCTCGATAACCTCCTGAAGACCCGGCCATTATAACAAGAACCGGCCCCTTAATCAGGGGCCGGTTGTCACTAGCTGCCGGTTTCGAGTTATCGCTGAGGTTTAACTTAAGGCGGAAGGCAGAGCCGGCACCCGGGAGCGAATGACGACCTTCTCGTCCTCAATATCGACCAGAGCCACATCGCCTTCGTTCAGACGGCCACTCAACAACTCATCGGAGAGGATGTCCTCCACCTCGTTTTGAATCACTCGGCGCAATGGGCGCGCCCCCAACACCGGATCAAAGCCCTTATCCGCCAGATATTCCCGGGCGTCGGTGGAAAGCTCCAAGGTAATGTTCTTCTCCGCCAACTCCTTCTGAACCATGTCAATCATCAAGTCAACGATAGCGTGAATCTGGTCCCGGTCCAACTGGTGGAAAACTATGGTGGCATCCAAGCGGTTAAGGAACTCGGGCCGGAAGAAACGCTTGACTTCATCCATAACCTTGTCCTTCATCCGCTCATAGGATTGCTGACCGCTCTGAGCCTCGTCAGACTTTACGCCGAAGCCGAGGGTCGTATCGCGCTTTATCAGGTCGGAACCTAGGTTGCTGGTCATTACGATGATCGAGTTACGGAAGTCAACCCGTCGGCCCCGAGCGTCGGTCAACTGGCCGGCGTCAAAAATCTGCAAGAGGATGTTGAACACTTCCGGGTGGGCCTTTTCGATTTCGTCCAGCAAGATAGCGCAGTAGTTCTTGCGGCGAACCCCCTCGGTTAGCTGCCCCCCCTCGTCGTAACCCACATAACCCGGCGGGGCGCCAATCAGACGGGCGACGGTGTGCCGCTCCTGAAACTCGGACATGTCCAAGCGAATCATGTTGTCTTCGTGGCCGAACATTACTTCGGCCAAAGCCCGCACCAATTCCGTCTTTCCGACGCCGGTGGGGCCGAGGAACATAAAGACGCCGATGGGGTGCCGAGGGTCTTTCAGGCCAGCCCGGGCGCGGCGCACTGCCTTGGAGATATTAACGATAGCCTCATCCTGGCCGATGATGCGTTTGTGGAGGTCGTCTTCCATGTGGATTAGCCGCGTCGTCTCCTCGGCCGCCAGCCGGGTTACCGGAATGCCCGTCCACATGCTGACAACCTCGGCGATGTCCTCTTCAGTAACTGTTGAGCGTCCTCTGGAACGGTCTTCTTGCCACTCTTCCTTCAAGGTATCCAAGTCTTCGTTCAGATTCAGTTCTCGGTCCCGCAATTCCGCCGCCGCCTCGTACTGCTGAGAGGCGATGGCGGCATCCTTCTCTTGCCGAACCCGGTCCAGCACTTGCATGGCATCCTTGACCGACGCCGGGGTGACGCTCCCGCGCAGGCGCACCCGGGAACCGGCCTCGTCCAGTAGGTCAATCGCCTTATCCGGCAGGAAACGATCCGGGATAAACCGGGTAGCCAAGGTGGCGGCGGCCCGCACCGCACTCTCAGTTATATCCACATTGTGATGGTCTTCATAGTTGACCTTGACGCCCATAAGTATTTGCAACGTCTCTTCGGAATTGGGTTCTTCCACCCGCACTGGCTGCAAGCGGCGCTCCAGAGCCGGGTCCCGTTCCACATATTTCCGGTAATCATCCAGGGTGGTGGCCCCGATGCACTGAATTTCGCCCCGGGCCAAGGAGGGCTTGAGAATGTTGGAAGCATCCACCGCGCCTTCGGCGGCGCCGGCGCCCACCAAGGTATGAACTTCATCGATGAAAAGGACGCAATTGCCGGCGTTCTTTATTTCTTCAATTACCTTCTTCAACCGTTCTTCGAACTCGCCCCGGTACTTGGTTCCGGCCACCAGCGCGCCCATATCCAAAGTAACCAGCCGCTTGCCCTGAAGAGTTTCGGGGATTTCTCCGCTGTAGATTTGTTGAGCCAGCGCCTCTACGATGGCGGTTTTGCCGACGCCAGGTTCGCCCACCAACACCGGGTTATTCTTGGTGCGGCGGCTGAGGATCTGGACGACACGCTGGATTTCCTGGTCCCGGCCAATGACCGGGTCCAGCTTCCCGTCCCGGGCGGCGTTGGTCAGGTCAATGCCCAACTGGTCGAGGGTGGGAGTGCGGGTGCCGGTGCGGGAACTTTGGGAACCGCTGCCGGTGGAGCTGTTGCTGAGGATGCGGTGGGTTTCGGTCCGAACCTTTTCCAGAGTAACGCCGAGGCTTTCCAGAACGCCGGCGGCCACGCCTTCGCCCTCTCGGAGCAGACCGATGAGCAGATGCTCCGTGCCGATATAGGTATGATTCATCCGGCGAGCCTCGTCAACCGCCAGTTCTACCACCTTCTTGGCCCGCGGGGTTAAGCCAATCTCTCCCTGAGCCGGCTTTTCACCGCGTCCGATGATGAACTCTACCGCCGACCGGACCTTACTAAGATCCACTCCCAAGCCGGAGAGGACCCGGGCCGCCACGCCTTCCGTCTCTCGCACCAAACCGAGCAAGATATGCTCGGTGCCGATATAGTTGTGATTAAACCGCTGGGCTTCTTCCTGGGCCAACGACAAAACTCGCCGAGCCCGTTCCGAGAACTTTTCGAATCTACTTCCCATAATACCGCTCCCGTCGGGTAAGAAGGGCTTGGTTAGCCTGGCTGAAAGCATTTCCGGAAAAGTTCACCGGGTTTCTACCAAGAAGCAGTCCCGAAACTACTATTTTGACAACCTACCCAACACAATGATGAACTGAATTATATGGCGCCGGATTTAACGCTGTAAACCCGTTCACCGGCCTGACGCCAAACAAGTTTAACTAATTGTTAATGTAGAAGTGAGGAGACCCGACAGGAAGGCCCTAACGACCGGCTCGGCGAACTCTGAGCTAATGAACGTCGCTGGGCTGGCTCGACGTAACCTTGGGCACGCCGGTCGCCGTAGATTTGTTCGGAAATACCTCCCGGCGGTGACCTATTTTCCCACTTCGTTACCAAAGCAGTATCGTCGGCGCTGGAGCGTTTCACTACCGTGTTCGGGATGGGAACGGGTGGGGCCACTCCGCTAGAACCACCAGGAAGTAAATCCAACCCGGTAAGTATGCACCATTTTTCACGATCTGGCAAGGGGTATATTCAAGGAAATCCGGGGTAATCCAAATTAAAATCCCTGGACGCCCCGGCCCAACATCCGGCGCGCATGCCTACAGCCCCACCGCTTCTACCAGTTGGTGAAACTCCCGGCGAGTTTCCTCAGTAATCTGCGGGCCGGGGTGACGTACCTGCGGGCACGCAATCAACCCCCGTTGCTGCAAAGCGTACTTCCGGATCGCCACGCCGATCCCCTCCTGAAACTCGAACAACAGCAAGGGCAGGTACCGGTAGAACACCTCCTCGGCCCGCTTCCGGTCTCCCTCCGCCATGGGCCGATAAATGGACACCAGCGCCTCCGGGTAGGCGAAGCCGGTCATTGCGCCGGCGGAACCACGGGCCAACTCATCCAGCAAATACATCCCGCCGAGGCCGCCGAAAATCGCCAAGTCATCGCCGGTCAGGCTGCGGATGGCGGTGATTTTGGTTGGCGTTGGCGGGTCCTCCAGCTTCAGATAGCGGACGTTGTCGATTTCTTCAAACAGCCGGGCGATAAAGGCCGGCGCCATGTGGACGCCGGAGGTCTGGGGATAGTCCTGCACCACGATGGGCAGGTCAACCGCCGCCGCCACCCGGCGGTAGTGAGTAAAAAGAGCGTCCGGATTGGGCTTGCCTAGCGGCGGCGCCGACACCATCACCGCCGCCGCCCCCAGCTCTTGCGCTTCCCGACTATAGGCTGCGCTGGCGCTGGCGCTGGCGGCCGTAGTTCCCAGGGTTACCGGCAAGCCGTTAGCGTTGGCGATGACCTCGGTGGCCACCGCCCGGCGTTCCGCGTCGGTCAATCGGGCTGCCTCCCCGGTAACGCCCAGGGCTACCACCCCCTCGCAGCCCGATTGGCGCGCCTTTTCCATCAGGTTGCCGATGGAGGCCAAGTCCAGTTCCTCGTCTTCCGTGAAAGGAGTCGCCAGCATCCAGTGGACGCCGCTAAATCGCTCGGTCATAATTCGCTCCTGGGCTATCGGATTTCCCGGCCGGGACGCTTGCAATGCCTACATTATAGCGCAGGGGGGGCGCCAAGCCCAAACCTTAAGGTACAATGACCGAAAGGCTACCCGCCGGCGGAAGGAGATAGGGATGAACGGCCAGAACGCCAAATGCCCGACCTAGCCCATCGGCGGGGCTATTAGGGTGGTGATGATGCAAATTGACCCGGAACACGAGGCGGAGTTTAACCGCTCGAAGAGTTAATACGGGAACTGGAAAAGGCGTAACATCTATTCTAGGAGGCTCCAATCCGCCTTACCCTTGTTGTATCCGCCGTGCAAGCAGGTCCCCCTAAACCCGCGTCAGCCGAATCACCTCCCCGATGTCCGCCACCTCCTCCAGCTGCCAGAGCTTTTCCAGCAGGGCGTCGGTTTGGGCGGGGGATAGCAGAGGCTGAGCCAGGGAGCGGAACTTCTCCTCTACCTCGGCGTCGGTCATAGGGTTTTTGTAGTGGCCTTTGTGGTAGGGAACCTCCGACGCATAGCTCTGGCCGTCCCTGGTTACCACTTCCACCTCGCACAGCATCGCCTCCGGAGCGCGACGGTCGGCCTCTTCCCAATCGGACACCTGCACCCGGCGGGTTAAGTCCAATAACTGCGGGTTGCGGTAGTATTCCTCGTCAAAGCAGCTCTGATGCACTTGTCCGTAGGTCAAGGCCACCGCCGTAGTATAGGGCATACTATGGTCGGCGGTCTCCCGGCTCTTGGGGTCCCACTTCTCACCATCCCCGGCCATTATGTCGATGGCCTTTTGCAGGGTGCGGATATTCACCTGGGCGATGTCGGCTGGGTCGAAGCCAGCGGGCAGTTTTCCCCGCGCCTCCAGCGCCGCCTGCACCACCGTCTGGGAATACTGGCCTAGAGGGAAACGCTTGATGCTGCACTCGGCAATCTTGTAGGGGACAGCCTTGCCGCCGAAAGGCGCCAGTTGGTAGGGCTCTCCGGTTATGGCGCGGAAGAAGCCGTGTTCGCCCTCAAAGATGGGCGCCGGGCCGGTCAGACCGCGCTGGGCCAGCATCGTAGCATATACGGCGTTGCGGCTGGCGTTGGCATAGGCGCAACCCTTCCAGTGGGACAGGACGCCGCCCCGGGTCTGACCCAGGGCAATGTTGGGAGCGATGCCCAGGTTCAGGGACTGATGGGTCTGCTCCGCGGAAAGGCCCAGGGAACGGGCGGCGCCCAGGACGCTGGCGATGCAGCCGTTGGTAACGTGGTCATAGCCCCGGTAGCGTAGCGTGGCGGCGTCCCCCAAGCGGCAGAAGGCTTCGTAGGCGGCCACGGTGGCGGTAATAGCCCGGCGTCCGCCCCGCCCGGCCATTTCGGTAGCGGCCAGGACCGCGGCGATGCTGTCGCTGGGGTGACCCGACTCCAGGCTGGTATAGCCGTCGTTGTAGTCCAGGTAGCGAATCATCACCCCGTTGGCAAAAGTCGCCGCCTCAGGACTGGTGGACTGGCCGCTGCCGATGACGGTGCAAGGGCGGCGGCTGGTAACTTCATCGGCTAAATCGCGGGCGATTTGGGCCGGTTCGCTGTCGTAACCGCCCAGGGCGCAGCCAATGGTGTCGATAATCATCCGCTTGGTCAGGTGGACAACCTCAGCGGGCAAGTGGCGGTAGCGCAGGGCAACGGCCCAGGAACTCATCTGCTCGGCAATGGTAGGCATTTTACTCCTTGCGTTGCGTCAGTGATTTATAGCTAATACGCCGTATTCGGACTGGAGACGAATTGAAATTCGATGCCGATAAATGTCGACAAAATGTATCCTTTGTAACCTAGTAAAGGAGTGGGCAATGCCCCGGGACCCGCAGTAAACTAGGGCGGGTCGGTAGAGAGACCCGGTTTTCCGGGTCTCTACTGCGGTAAATCGCCAAAACAGCTATCCCTAATCCCTCTAGTCGTTTGACCGCTTCCCCGAGCCAACCGGTCAATATCGCTGTCCAGGCTAAAGTTGTCCCGCAGCGCCGGCCATCCCGGTTCGGCTCGGTAATTTGCCAGCGATTACAGAATTCGGCCAGTTCGGCGTCGTACTTCCTTAACCGATCGCGTATTTCTTCCCGCATAACTCCCCCCCATCCCTTTGCGCCATCCCCTTGATTGATACCCGTTTTCAGTAAGCTCTGGGTTATCCCGCCCTAATGCTGCCCGCCCCGGTGAAACTCGGCCACCCGGTTCAGGAAATTGCGGAGCAGGTCGTGGCCCACCGGGGTGAGGATGGATTCCGGGTGGAACTGCACCCCCTCTACCGGATGTTCCTTGTGCCGCAGGCCCATTATCAGCCCCTTGTCGGTCCAGGCGGTAACCTCCAGGCTGTCGGGCAGAGAGTCGCGATAGACTACCAGGGAATGGTAGCGGATACCCTCAAAGGGGTTGGGCAAGCCGGCCAGCGCCCCCTGACCGGTATGGTAAATCAGCGAGGTTTTGCCGTGGCGGATTTCTCCGGCCCGGCCCACCACGCCGCCATAAACCTCGCCCAAGCACTGGTGGCCCAAGCAGACCCCCAGCGTCGGCAGTTTCGGCCCAAAATGGCGGATAACCTCGTTGGAAATGCCGGCCTCGCGCGGGGTGCACGGCCCGGGCGATACGACAATCCCCTCCGGGGCCAGCCCCTCAATCTCCGCCAAGTCCATCTTGTCGTTGCGCACCGTAACCACCTCGGCGCCTAACTCCGACAGGTATTGGTAGAGGTTGTAGGTAAAACTGTCATAGTTGTCAATCAGCAACAGCCGCATCAGCAAAGCTCCACGAATTCCAGCCAGTTGCCCTCCGGGTCTTGTGCATAAAGGGCCTTGCGCAACAGCTTGCCGTCGTCAGCGTACAAAGCTGCCGGGTCGCTGTTGAAGGTCAGCCCCTGGCCGGACTTGTCGGCATAAAACTCCTCAATATTCTCGACCAGGAAGGCCAGGTGGGAAGCGCCGGCGTCGTTGCGGTTAAGGAGGCCTTCGCCCACCGGCGGGTTAATATACTGGATAAGCTCCAGTTGATGACCGTCGCCCAGCTCCACGAAGGCGCCTTTGATGTGAGCCTCCGGGAAAGCCAGCAGCTTGCTGGCGAAATCCCCCTGCCGCTCGGTCCGCCCCACCAAATTTAGCCCCATTACGCTAGTGTAAAAATCGATAGTCTTTTCTAGATCCTTGACTACAAATCCAGTGTGAAACATTGATTTAAGCATTGGTTTGACCTCCTGCATATTTTACCCGGCGCCCATTCCTTGCCCTGGAGATAGATGCCTACCCTCTACCCTCGGCCAAGTCAATAGCTCGCAGCAGGGCGCCGGACTTGTGCCGCGTTTCCATATATTCATCCTCGGCGTTGCTGTCGGCTACCACGCCGCCGCCGGCCTGGATATACATTATCCCGTCCCGGTAGATGCCGGTGCGCAACACCAGGGCGGTGTCCATATTGCCGGAAAAGCTGAAGTAGCCGACGGCGCCGCCATAGGGGCCGCGCTTTTCCCCCTCAAGCTCGGCGATAATCTCCATGGCCCGGATTTTGGGGGCGCCGGATACGGTGCCCGCCGGAAAACAGGAACGAAGCGCATCATAAGGGGTAAGCCCCGGCTTCAGCCGCCCCTCTACATGGGATACCAGGTGCATCACGTGGGAGAACCGCTCCACGTCCATCAACTGGGTAACCGACACAGTGCCCGGCAAGCTGACCCGCCCGATGTCGTTGCGGCCCAAGTCCACCAGCATAATGTGTTCCGCCCGCTGCTTCTCGCTGTTCTTCAGTTCCGACTCCAGGGCGTCGTCCTCTTCCGGAGTCCGGCCCCGGGGCCGGGTGCCGGCGATGGGGTGCGTAGCAACGACGCCGTCCTCTACTTTAGCCACCGTTTCGATGGCGGCGCCGACAATCTGAAAATCCCCCAAATTCAGATAGTACATATAAGGGGATGGGTTGACACTGCGCAGGGCGCGATAGACCTGGAAGGGGGGGGCCTCGGTGCGGCGGGAAAACCGCTGGGAGTTCACCACCTGGATAACGTCGCCGGCGTAAATATACTCCACGCACTTCGCCACCGCTTCTTCGTACTGCGGCTGGGTAAAGTTGGATTCTACCAGGGCCGCTTCCCTTGGCGCCGGCTGGGGCCTACCGGGATGAGCTATCGACTCGCCCAGGTTCAACTCCAGGGGTTGGGACAGACGGCGCGCCAAGGCATCAATCTTGCGCGTGGCCTCGGTATAGGCCTGGTTAATGTCGCCGGCCAGCCGGATGTGGCTCACTATTTTGATGTCGTGGCGCAGGTGGTCAAAGACCAGCAGGGTATCGGCGAACATAAAGACCGATTCGGGCAAGCCCTGGGGGTCGGCGAGCATCGGCGGCACCCGTGGCTCAAAGTAGCGGATAGAGTCGTAGGCCAAATAACCGACCCCGCCGCCGTGAAAGCGCGGCAGCCCCTCGATGGGGATAAGCCGGTACTGGCTCATTTCCTCCTGCACCGGAACCAGCGGGTCAATTTCACCCCGTTCCTCGCCCCGTCCGGTCTTGACCACCCGATACGGTTCAGTGCCAATAAAGCTGTAACGGCCCAGCCTTTCCCCGCCGGCCACGCTTTCCAGCAGGAAGGAATAGGGGGGCCGGGCCACCTTCATATAGGCGGACACTGGGGTTTCCAGGTCGGCGTTAATGGAACGGTAAATCGGGACCAAGTTGCCGCCGCCGCCGGCGGCTAGGGCTTTTATCTCTTCCAGCGATGGATAGTACATACTATTTCCCTCTAGGCTCAGCTCCGTTCCGGCGATTCAAACCGGAACATGCAAAAAGCCCGCCCCCTAAAGGGACGAGCTTTTGTCGCGATACCACCCTCGTTATCAACCCGGCTTCTCCCGAATCAAAAGTTTCGGGGTCTGGCCGCGCCGGGCCGACATCTCAACCGGCGGGAGGGGCTGCCGACCGGCATTGCCCCCATGCCGTAGGCCGTTAACGGCGCCTACCCGGCGCAACTTAGCGGCGATTGGGCGCCGGGTTGGCTGCGGGAAAACCGAATACATCAACCCGATGCTTGCAACTTGCCGTTCAGCTGGCGGCTCCGGAGTCCATTCGCGCTTCTGCGCCCGGCGCCGGCTTGCACCTGACCCGGCTCGCTGAGCCCCGCTGGAAGCCTACTATTCTCCTTCCCAGCCTCTGCGATCTTCAATTGTGTCCATCGAGTATAGGTTGACGACCGGGGCAATGTCAAGGACAGCCTACCCGCCCAGCGCCGAAAACAGGCTAGTAGTATTCTCAACGTTCTCCAGGTCGCGCAGCTGAGTAACCGCCTCATCGATGTGGTCCGGGGGCAGGATGTAGCGGGAGCAGTAGAGAAACTTGGCGGTTAGCTCCTCCGCTGACAAAGGCAATTCCGGCTGCCCCCGGGCAAACTCGACCCGGTGCCGCAGTCGCCGCCCGTCCCTAAGGGTTACCGCAAGAGAGCAAGGGTAAGGAATGGCGCGCGAAGGCGTTTCTGTGGCCTCCACCGCTATCCGGCCCATTAACTGACGCACCCGGTGGTCCTGCGCCGCCCCATCGGTGAAGTTGTCAATCAAAGGCGGCCCATAAGTCAGCGTCGCTGCCACGATGTAGCCGAGGCAAAACCGGGCCTCCCACCCGCTGTTCGGCGTAGGAAAGGGCAGAGCTGCCAAAGCCGCCGGGGTTACCCCCACTTGAGCCGCTGCAATGTTTTCCGGGGCAATTCGGTACTGCTGGGCCAATTGCAGGACAACGTCGATGGCAGTGTGAGCTGGGGAGGCGCAAGGATAGAGTTTCAAGGATACGCCAGGACTTAACACGGCATAAGGCTGGCCCAGCCGGGCGAAAATATCGGCCTCCGGCGCAACATTCCCATATCCCCAACCATATCCGCTGTCCTTTCCCTGAGACCCAGCCGAGGTCTGACCGACGGCTCCGGTTAGACCCTGCCGGGCCAGCAAGGCCGCCATTACGCCGTTCATTGCCGCCCGCCCCTGCCGCCAAGCCCGGCCGGGGCCGGCCAACCCGGCAACGTCTACCCCAGGACGGAGAGGTTCGCTCGGCTCACCCCGAGCCGACGCCTCGGCGCCAACCGCCAGCAATTCCCCCCCCGCGGCAAGGGCAATAGCCGGCGCCAGCTCCGCCGCATCCAGCCCCAGCAGTCGGCCGGCGGCGGCGGCGGCCCCGACGGCTCCGGCGGATTCAGAAAGGGAGCCATTGGAGGATCTGGCAACGCCCAACTTGGCCATTACCTCGCAGCCTAGGACAAAGGCGGCCAAAACCTCCCGACCGGGACCGCCGTTCAGCTCCCCCAAGGCCATCACCACCGGAAATATAATGCTGGACGGGTGGATGCCGCCAGGAATTATCTCATCATCAAAGTCCAGCAGGTGCATCATCAGCCCGTTAGCTAAGGCGGCCAGGGCCGGAGAAGTGCGCAGCCCCTGGCCGATGATGGTGCATTTGCCGTTGCCGCCCATTTCCTGCGCAAACCGGGTAATTGCCTGGCCCTCCGCTTGGGCCGCTCCGGCCAGGCCAACGGCGGCGGCATTGACCATCATCTCCTTGGCAATGACCACCGCCGCTGGGGGCAGCGCTTCCGGAGCGCATTGCTCCAGCGCAAAGTGAGCCAAGTAACGAGCCAGATTAAGAGATGAGGACATGGACGGTTAACTCCCGGTATTCGCGTATCCAAATTCAAGATTAGGTTGGGGCATAGCTAAAACTTTCAACCGGCGGCTTGGAAAGCCGCGCAGAAGCCCTCTACTACACTATATACCTTCGGTTTCTGGATGAGTAGATTAATTAGTCAATTATACCCACCGGGCGGTGAAAACCCTTGCCGGTTACTGACTGCGGTTTCAGGGGAGATTGCCGCGACTTCTTACCATTTAGCCACTTAGGTAGCAGCCGAAATCCACCCCTCGCTCCCTCGCTATTCTCCTTTTGCGTTCTCCTGAAATTCCGTTTATTATTACTCCAACAGACCCCCCTGCCGCTCCGGTCATCCCGCCGGGGCAGTGGCGAGGGAAATAGGAGAAACGCCAACATGAGCTACGAGACTATCAAAATTGACCAAGTGCAGCGAGTCGCCATCATTACCCTGAATCGCCCCGAGGTGCTTAACGCCCTTAACATCCAACTGGTACGGGAAGTTGACGAAGCCTTGACCAATATGGAGCAGGATGAGGATGTAGGGGCCATTGTCATCACCGGCGCCGGGGAGCGAGCCTTTTCCGCTGGCGCCGATATTCACGAGAACCGGGAGCGGACGCCGGAAGAACGAGACGCCTCCGCTGCCGAGCGGGCCGAATATACCTGGCGCATGGCATCCAGCCCCAAGCCCATCATCGGCGCCATCAACGGCCTCTGCTACGGCGGCGGCACGGTTATGGCGACCTCTATGGACTTCCTGATTGGCTGCGACAAGTCCAGCTTCCGCTTTCTGGCCGTCAACTACGGCCAGATGAACGCTACCTGGAGCCTGCCCAACCTGATTGGCTGGCCCCGGGCTAAGGAACTGCTTTACAGCGGGCGGGAAGTTTTCGCCGAGGAAGCCTACCGCATCGGCCTGCTGAACCACCTAACTTCTAAAGAAAATTTGATTGACAAGGCAGTAGAAGTGGCCTCGGGTATTGCCAAGAACCGAATTGAGGGCGTAGCCAACATCAAGCAAATGCTCTTTGAGCATACCGGCAAACCGATAGAAGAACAGTTCTGGAACGAGGTCAACTCCCGGCAAGGCCGGTTCCGGGGGCTTTCGGTAGAAGACGGTTTTAAGGACTTCCTGGAGCGCAAAGGGCGCAAGCCGCAGGTTTCCTGATCCGCCCGAATAACCCCCCGATTTTCAGTCCTTCGACCGCCGCACGAGGAACTGAAGTTTTACCCAGAGGACAAAAACAAACCCCGGGGCCATCACCGACTCAAGGTCGGGAGAGGACTACCCGGGGACGACAAAGGGAGCGTAACACATCACTAAGGGAGCGTCAATTGCAATTTCTGGAAAACCTAGCGGCGTCTATTTCCGGAGAAAGGCTCGCTCCCTATGAGCAAGCTATTGACCAAAACGAAGTCCCAATTTCCTATGCACGCTACTTCTGGAACATAGCCTTGAGTGAAAGCCTGTATCCCGGTCTGCAAGTCTTGGAGGTAACCCTGCGCAATAGTATCCATGACGCCATTTCACTGGATCGAGGCAAGGAAGATTGGTTCAATGAAGTATTGTCTGATCAGGAACTTCCAGCTTTGGCGAAAATCAAAAAAAGATTGGGTAGTCAAAACGTACCGTTACCACTGGGTCAACTGGTAGCGAACAGTAGTTTCGGATTTTGGGTCACATTGTTCAACCGCCGCTACGAGAACATCCTCTGGCCCAGGCTGCTCGAGGATGTCTTTCCGTTTATACCCAATCGCGTCCGAACACGCAAGCGGATTTTCGGTCGGTTAAATCACATCCGAAAGCTGCGCAACCGCATATTCCACTACGAACCAATCTGGAAATGGGAAGAATTGCCCCAAAGCCATAATGGTATATTAGAAGTCATCGGCTGGATTAACCCGGATATGCTGGAGGCTGTTAAGCTGTTTGACCGTTTCCCGGAAGTCTATAAACTGGGCGTTGGTCATTACGAAGCAAAGCTCTCGGACTACCTGGAGGCCGAAAACCCTTAGCCAAGATATTAAAGGAATATCTGATGTCCCGCCAACCATCCCGGTCCCAACCGCCTCCGGGCCGCCGTTCCCCGGCGCCCGATGCGGTCGCCCCGGACGGTTCCGAAATACGGTTCCTGCTGGATGCCAGGCGCCTGGCCCGGGGCGCCAGTATGGTAGAAGTTGTCCTGCCGCCGGGCCAGGTCTCGCGGCCGGTATATCACCGGACGGTCGAGGAGCTATGGTACATCCTGGAAGGTACAGGACAGGTTTGGCGGTGTCCACCAGAAATCGACCCAACGCAGGTTGCGCCGACGACCGTGCAGCCCGGAGACGCCTTAACCATCCCGACCGGATGGCTCTTCCAGTTCAGCGCCGCTTCCGCCGCCGCCCTGCGCTTCCTCTGCGTTACCCTCCCGCCCTGGCCGGGGCCCGGAGGCCCAGCCATCAGATTACGGCGGGCTGGGCGAAGCGACGGTTTAGGCAGCCCAGTCCGACCAAACCTTCCAGGTAAGAGACCCAAGCGCTATACTAATAGGCGCTAGTAGGCAAGGGCCAGCCGGTGTAGCTCAGTGGCAGAGCAGCGGTTTCGTAAACCGCAGGTCAAGGGTTCAACTCCCTTCACCGGCTCCAGTTCCCCTATGCCGCCATCGTTTATCGTTCCTTTACCCCTCCCTTTAATCTAATCTGCGATTTCCGATATAATGCGCCAATGACCATCGGACACCGGACAATTCCCGTACTCTTGCTGACCTTGCTCGCTTCCGTCCTCGGCGGCTTGACGCCGGCCTGTTCCGGCCCAGCTAACCCGCACAAATTGCCGACGACCTCGCCCGCCCCTACCGCGGAAACGGCGCCCCGCCCCGTCCAACCTACCGAAACCTCGGCCCCTGGCCAGCCGGGCCCCATCCCAACTCCCTTCGCTTCAACTCTCCGGCCCACCGTCGCCGCTGCAACGGTTCCGCCCCCACCCCTTGCAACCCGCCCTAGCCCCCATGCATCTCCGTCCCCTACTGCGGTTGCGTTCCCGTTGCGCCCGCCTACTCCGCCGGCCGCGGCGGAATTCGCTCCCGCTCCGGAACGGGACCTCTTTCGGTTGGCCGCCGAGTTATCCTTGCCCACCGACTACCCGGAGATTCCCCGGGTAGTCAACGCGGAGCCGGTCAGCTACACCGCGGGGAAAAAGGACCGTTTCTGGCTGGTGGATACGCGAACGCTGAAATCATACCAATCCCAGTTTGAGCTACGGCTGGTTTCGCCCCGCGCCTACTGGTACGTGGAGCAGGGCCGGCCCGTGCGGCAGTCAGACCTGGAGCGAGCCGCTGCCGAGTTTGAAGCGGTAATCTACCCACGAGTTACCGCCTACTTCGGCCAGGAATGGACGCCTGGCGTGGACAATGACCCGCACCTGACCATAGTTCACGGGAAAATTCGGGGCGCCGCCGGTTATTTCAGTTCCACCGACGAGTACCCGGTCAGCGTCCGTCCCCGCAGCAACCAGCGGGAGATGATTTACCTCAACATCGACCATCTGCCAGTAGGTTCCGACCCCTATCTGAACGTGTTGGCCCACGAATTGCAGCACGCCATCCACTGGAACCACGACCCCTCTGATGATAGTTGGATTAGCGAGGGTTTGGCCGAGCTGGCGGTAACCGTGGCCGGCTATCAGCCCGCTAGTATGCAGCGCTTTATGCAGCGTCCCTTCGTTTCCTTGGTGCATTGGCCCATTGACGACGCCAACATCGGCGCCCACTATGGCGGGGCATCCCTCTTTATGCACTATCTGGCGGAACATTACAGCAGCTACGACCGGACCGTTGGCGGCGATGATAAAGGCAACCTGCGGCAACTGCTCACCGAGCCGGCAGACAACATCGCCGGCATAGACGCCTACCTGTCGGCGGCTGGCTACGACGCAACCTTCCATACCGCGTTTCAGAACTGGGTAGTTGCCAATTTTCTGGACAAGGAGCAGGGGATTTATGGCTATTCCAACTTGGAAGTTCAGGTGCAACCCGGCCGACTAATGAACAAATTCGCCGAACTGAATCGGGAAGTCGCCCAATATGGAACCCATTACATTGAAATTGCCCCCAAGCTTCACGATCGGCCGTTGCGCTTCCGCTTCGAGGGAGCGGCGGAAAACCAGCTGCTGCCCACGGAAGTGGCCGAAAACGGTTGCTGGTGGAGCAACTCCGGCGACTCCATCACCTCTTCCCTGACCCGGTCGGTGGACCTGCGGAACCTAACCCAAGCCACCCTCAGCTACCAAATATGGTACAGCATTGAAAAGGAATGGGACTATGGCTACGTGCAAGTATCGGAGGACGGGGGACGGCATTGGGACCTTCTAGAGGCGCCCCACACCTCCGCAGCCAATCCCATCGGCGCCGCCTTTGGGCCAGGCTACACCGGCAAGAGCCGGGGCTGGGTTTCTGAAAGCGTTGACCTGAGCCGCTACGCCGGACAGGAAATCCTGGTGCGCTTCCAGTACGTAACTGACGATGCCCTCAACGGCATCGGGCTGTGTCTGCAAGAAATCGCCCTTCCCGAAGCCGGAATCTCCGCCAACGATCTGGATTGGCAATCCCAAGGGTTTATCAAGACCGACAACCGAGTGCGTCAAGACTATATCGTCCAGATAATTCAGCAGGGAGCCGAAAATCGAGTAACCAACCTCGCCCTGACCGCCGACGGTTATGGCTCCCTGCTGGGTGAAGCCGTGGTGGAACCCCTGCCCGGGTTAAAGCGCACCCTGGTGGCGGTGTCGGCCGTTGCGCCCCGGACGCGGCAAAAGGCGGCCTATCAACTCAGCTTAACCGAAGCCTCCCCCTAGCGGCTGCCGGAGCCGGGGCCAATCCGATCCGATGGCAGCCGAAAACATCCGTCCTCCGGCGCCGCTTACAGCATCGGCAAATAACGGCCTATCTCGTAGTCGGTAACCGTGGAACGATACTGCTGCCACTCAATCTGCTTGTTGCGGATGAAGCTATTGCGGATGTGCTCGCCCAGAGCTTCCCGCAACAGCTCGCTGTTTTCAGCCAGGGTAATGGCCTCCCCCAAACTACCCGGCAGCGTCTTAATGCCCCGATCCGCCAACTCCTCCCGACCCATAGTAAAGACGTTGCCCTCCAACGGCGCCGGCGCCGGATACTCTTCCTCAATGCCGCGCAGTCCGGCGGCCAGCATCACCGTGAAGGCCAAGTAAGGGTTGCAAGCCGGGTCCGGCGCCCGATATTCAATCCGCACCGAGGTTTCGTGGCCCGGCTTGTAAGCCGGCACCCGCACCAAGTCGGAACGGTTGGTGTGCGCCCAGGAAATATGCACCGGAGCTTCATAGCCGGGCACCAGACGCTTGTAGGAGTTGACCCACTGGTTGGTTACCAAGGTGATTTCCGGCGCATGGCGGATTAAACCGGCAATGAACCGTTTGCCGATAATCGACAGCTTATACTCATCCTCCGGGTCATAAAAAGCGTTGCTCTCTCCGTGGAACAGGGATTGGTGAGTGTGCATCCCCGACCCGTTCACCGCGGAGAAGGGCTTGGGCATAAAGGAAGCGTAGTAGCCGCGCAGTTGGGCCAGTTCCTTGATGACCAACTTAGCGGTTATCACGCTGTCGGCCATGGTCAGAGCGTCAGTATATTGCAGGTCAATTTCATGCTGGCTGGGCGCCCCCTCGTGATGAGAATACTTGACCGGAATCCCCAAGTCCGACAGGTTCAATACCGTATCTCGGCGCAAGTCGGCGGTAGGATTGCTGGAAAGTTGGTCGAAATAATCGCCCTGGTCCAACGGCTCCGGTTTGTTGGCGTCCTTCAAATAGAAGAACTCCAGTTCCGGGCCTACGTAATAGGTATAACCCAACCTGGCCGCCCGTTCCAGATTACGTTTCAAGGCTTGGCGCGGATCCCCGGCAAAAGATTCGCCTCCAGGAGTGTGGATGTCGCAGAACATCCGCGCCACCGCATTCTGTCGGGGACGCCAGGGCAGCACCGCAAAGGTCGTCGGGTCAGGGAAGGCCCGCATATCGCTCTCGTCAACTCGAGCGAACCCCTCAATAGCCGAACCGTCGAAGCCAACCCCGCGCTCAATGGCGTCCTCCAAGTCGTCCACATTTAGGGCAAACCCCTTCAGGTTGCCGAGTATGTCGGTAAACCAGAGCCGGACGAACTTAACATCGTTGTCCCGGGCGCTGCGCAGGACATATTCCTGCTCGGCGTTTTGGTCGCCCATCATGCCAGCCCCTCCACGCTAAAGGGAATCCAGATTACGGAACCCCGTTTAAGGCTCTAGCCTAAGTACATATACATAAAGGTAAGTCATAAAGATTGTATGCCATCGCCCGGCCCTAATAAACCCCCGGACCGACACCGGAACGCCCGGTATCTCTGCCGGTCTGCGCTGCGTTCCGGAACGGAAAGAACCGGCCAGGAACGGAAACGCCGCCCCCGGAGGGACGGCGTTTTCCCCTGGTCGTATCAGACGGCTAGGCTGCGTCGCAGACCGTTTCCAGAATTAGCCGGGTTACCGTGTAAGGGTCGCAGTTAGCGTTGGGACGTCGGTCTTCGATATAGCCCTTGCCGTCCCGGGCCACCTGCCAAGGAATCCGCACCGAGGCGCCTCGGTCCGACACGCCATAACGGAACTCTCGATAGGAGCAGGTCTCATGTAGTCCGGTCAGGCGTTCCTCAATCCGATGACCGTAGTTGACAATGTGCAGGTCGTGGCGGGTTTTCAAGGCCTCCGCCGCAGCGATGCAAGCATCGTAGTCTTCCCGCATTACGTTGGTCGAAAAATTGGTGTGGGCGCCAGCGCCATTCCAGTCCCCCCTTACCGGCTTGGGATCCAGGGTGGAGCTGACCCCGTGCTGTTCACCGATGCGATAGAGCAGCCAACGGGCCAGCCACAGGTGGTCGCCGACGTCGGGAGCGCCGATGGGGCCAATCTGAAACTCCCATTGGCCGGGCATCACTTCGCCGTTGATTCCGGAAATCATCAACCCAGCCTTGAGGCAGGCTTCCATATGTTCTTCCACAATGGGACGACCAAAGACCTCATCATATCCCACGCCACAGTAGTAGCCCCCTTGCGGGGCCGGGAACCCGTTTTCCGGAAAGCCCAGCGGCCGAGCTCCTTGAAAGAAAGTGTACTCCTGTTCAATGCCAAACCAGGTATCGAGCGAAGCGAACCTTTCCGCCGCCGCCGCGCAACTGGCTCGGGTATTGGTAGGATGCGGCGTCATATCCGTGAGCAGCACTTCACACATAACCAATTTATGGGGTTCGCCGCGCACCGGGTCGGGACACACCATAACCGGGGCCAGCACACAGTCCGAGTTTTCGCCCGGAGCCTGGTTGGTACTGGAACCGTCAAACCCCCAAGTGGGCGGCGCTTCTCCTTCCGGGACAATCTTGCCCTTGGAGCGCAGCTTGGCCGTAGGCTCGGTGCCGTCAACCCAAATATATTCCGCCTTATAAAAGCTCATACTCAAAACCTCCCTTCCGAGTTTCTTTTCTACCCTTACCCTTCTATATTATAATTATAGCCCCGCCCTTCTTCCCCGGGCGCCGCCGGCTTGCGAAAGACTTACTGCCTGGTATAGGCCCCCTCGCCATGCTGAGACAGGTCCAGGCCGACTTCCTCATGCGAGGCCGGCGCCCGCAGCCCGACGGTGTACTTAAGGGCCAGCAGGATAATCGCCGTTGCAATAAAAGACCAAGCGGCGGTGGCGACGATTCCGATAATCTGAACCCAAATCTGCTCCCCCCGACTTACTCCCTCGGCCAGCTCACCAAAGCCAATGCCCACGAACAGACCAGTAGCCAGCGCGCCCCAAGCGCCGCCCATACCGTGCACTCCCCAGACCGCCAGGGCGTCATCGACCTTCAACTTGAGCAGCAGTTCGATCGCTCCGTAGCAGACAATGCCAGCGCCGAGGCCAATGACAACTGCCGGCAACGCTCCCACAAAGCCAGCGGCGGGAGTGATGGCTACCAAGCCAGCCACCGCGCCGGAAGCGGCGCCGATAACGCTGGGACGCTTGCCGAAAATCCAGGACATCGCCACCCAAGACACTATGGCGGCGGCGGCGGCGGTATTGGTAACCACGAAGGCGTTAACCGCTACGCCATCCGCAGCCAAGGCGCTGCCGGCGTTGAAACCGAACCAGCCGAACCAGAGCAGGCCAGCCCCCAAGACGATCATCGGAACGTTGTGCGGCTGCATCGGCTGCTCGCCAAAACCAATCCGCTTGCCGACAATTAACGCGGCGGCCAGAGCGGCGATGCCAGAATTGATGTGTACCACCGTACCGCCGGCAAAGTCCAGCGCGCCCAAGCTGCCCAGCCAGCCACCGCCCCAAACCCAGTGGGCCAACGGCGCATATACGATAGTTACCCACAGGACGGTGAAGATAAGAAAAGCGCTGAACTTTATCCGCTCGGCAAAGGCGCCAGTAATCAACGCTGGGGTGATAATGGCGAACATGCCCTGAAATACCATAAATGCTTGGTGCGGAATGTTGTCCGCATAGGGGCCGGCTTCAGAGGCGCTCACCCCGGCCAAGCCGAACCATTCCAGGTTACCGACCAAGCCCAGACCGCCCAAATCTGGGCCGAAAGCCAGACTGTAACCCCACAATACCCAAACCACGCCCACCAGACCCATGCACATCAAGCTGTGCATTATAGTGGCGGTAACATTCTTTCGCCGGACTAAGCCGCCGTAGAAGAAGGCCAACCCCGGGGTCATCAGCAGAACCAGGGCTGAAGAAACCAGTATCCAGGCTGTATCTCCACTGCTCATCGCTGGCTATTTCTCCCTTTAGGTGAGGGCGCCGAAGGGAAATGACGGCGGGTTTGCCGGGCCTTCAGAAATACCTTCAACTTGACCCGCATTTCAGAACCGAGTCCGAGTTCCAGCCCTTGCCCGACTCCGGGAACAGAAATAGCCCATACTCGAAACTAATTCTCGGAGTATGGACTGTTCAGACAACTCAGATCAGGTTGGGTTGGTCCTCCGCAAGAATAAGGGCCGGCGCAACGTCGTCCTATTTCTTGAGAAGCAACTTGGGCAAAAGCACCCACATACTGAACAACCCTGCGAATGCGGCTCCGGCGGCTATGATTTCCATATTCCCTTCGTTCCTCGCCTTTAGTATATGCCAGCTATTGTGGCCGGTTTGTGTTACGAACAGTTTACCAAGGTGTTAACTTTTTGTTACATCCCCACTGGCGCAATCAGTCAAAACCGACAAACCAATCGGCGAAGAACCAATCCACCACCCCGGGCCAGGGAGTTTGCCCGCCCCCGGCCCGGGGCAACCTAACTCGGTTAAGGGAGCAGCAAGATGGTTGCTGAGAGGCTTACTTCTTCAACAACATTTTGGGGAGTAGTACCCAGAGGCTGAACAATCCGACGAATGCTCCGGCGGCGACAAGGGCTTCCATAATCTTTACGCTCCTGCGATTTAGTTTATGTAGCCATTTTGACCGGCAGGTGTTACAGAGAAATATCGCCGGCGTAAACTTTGTGTAAACTAAACTAACCTCCCGGTAAAGTCGGGAAACGCCTTTCGCTCTGCCCCCGCAATCGTTACCATATTTAGGGGCCTCTAGAGGCCAAAAATTCCCGGGTTAAGATGACCGCCGGTTGACCGCGCAACGCCGGCTAACCGCCGGTTATATGACGGAGGCTTCCTCCGGTTCCGGGAGCGGCGGTCGCGACAAATATGCCCAGATAACCGGAGATCAGCTCCTGGCCCTCCCCGGCTATCCCTCGTCTATCCCCGGCGCAAACCAGGGCCGGGGAGAATACCTCCCCGGCCCCTTCTTTTGGCCTAAACCTTAAGCCGGATTAGCCGCTGCGGTCGGGATACCTGGTCAAGAACTCGCCGGGTAGGCGGCAATACCGTGCTCTGAGACGTCCACGCCTTCCAGTTCCTCCGCCTCGGTTACCCGGACGCCCATAGTGACTTTCAGTACTAAGAACATAACGAAGCCAGTTGCCAGCGCCCAGGCCAGGACCACGCCCATACTGACCAACTGAGGAACCAGCAGCGCGGCGTTGCCGCCGACCAGCCCGGTTACGTCGTTATTGCCGTTGGCGAAAACTGCCACCGCCAGCAGTCCCCACAGGCCGCAAACGCCGTGAACCGAAACGGCCCCCACCGGGTCGTCAATCTTGAACACCTTCTCGATGACGTTGACCGAAACTATCATTATAGGCGCGGCGATGGCGCCGATTACCACGGCGGCCCAGGGGTCAACGAAGGCCACCGGAGCGGTGATGCCTACCAAACCGGCCAAGGCGCCGTTACAAGCCATCAGAACATCGGTTTTGCCGGTCATTATCAGCCGGATGTAAAGCGCGACCACTGCGCCGGTAGCGCCGGCCAGCAGCGTATTGATGGCGTTGAGGCCGATGGAACTGCCGCTGTTAATGTTGAAGCCGAACCAACCAAAGAAAAGAATGAAGGTGCCGATTATCACGAAAGGCGCGTTGTGGCCGGGAAGTTCGTTGGCCGAACCGTCGGCGTTAAACTTCCCAGTGCGGGCCCCCACTACCGCTGCGCCGGCCAGGGCCACAAAACCGCCCACCGCATGCACCACGCCAGAACCAGCATAGTCCGCTGCTCCCAGCGTAGCCAGCCAGCCCGCCTCGTTCCAGACCCAATGGCCGTAAAGGGGATAGATGATGGCGCCGATGAGGAAGCTGTAAGCAAAGTAGGTTTGCGTCTTGGTGCGCTCGGCCACTGCGCCGGCCACGATGGTGGCGGCGGTGCCGGCGAAGACCATCTGGAACATCCAGTCCACGTAAACCTGCCAATTGTCGGCGCCTTCCGACAAGAAGAAGTTGCTAGTTCCAGCGATGCCGGACGCCGAGGCGCCCATCATAATGGCGAAACCAAAGGCCCAGAAGGAGAGGGAAGCAATAGCAAAGTCCATGAAACTCTTGGTCATATAATTGACCGTGCTCTTGGAGCGGATTAGGCCAGCCCCCAGAAAGGCGAACCCGGCCTGCATAAAGAAGACCAGAAAAGCCGCCACCATCGTGGTCAGGTTGCCCAAGTGGTCCATTTCCTCCTGCGCCGCCGGGGCCTGACCGTCGGCGGCAAAGGCCACATTCCAGCCCACCATAATCGCCGCCGCCAGCAAGCCGGCAATTACGTAAGGCAGAAACCGCCGCAACGCCCCCTCATTTACCTTCAAATCTAGCCCTTTCGATAACATAAACCCTCCTCGATAACAAATTAAGGCAATTTTATAGCGATCCCGGCAGTCAGTTATTGCCCCTGCGTTAACAGTGTATTTCGATCTTGTTAAGTTTTTTCGCCAATTCTCTCCCCGGACAAAGCTGAAAAAGGCCAATAAGAGCGGACCCCGCTCCCGGTTATTCCCTTTTGCCCGGCTCAAACCAGGGGTTAAAATCCGGGGCATAAACCGGTAAACTATTAGGTATGCTGGAAAGAGAAGACGGGCTGTTAAACAGTCGAATTACCAAGCTGGACCGCCTGCGGCAACGGGGCATCGACCCCTACCCTCCCCGGTTTCGGCGCACCGCCGCCGCCGCTGCCGCCACCGCCGCCTTTGAGGCCGCCGAGCAACAAGAAACTCACCCCCCAGAGCAATCCCTGGCCGGGCGCATTATGTCGATGCGGGTGATGGGACGGGCCGCCTTTCTCGACCTGCGCGACGGCTCCGGCACGGTGCAGGCCATGCTGCGACAGAACGTGCTGGGCGAGGATTATGACCTGCTCAAGGATTTGGACTTGGGCGACTTCCTCGGCGTTGCCGGCCCAATGCTCCGTACCCGCACCGGCCAAGTTACCATCGAGGCCCGCCAGGTCTCCTTGCTATCCAAAGGTATGCGTCCCCTGCCAGAAAAGTGGCACGGCCTGCGCGACGTAGAAATCCGCTACCGCCAGCGCTACCTCGACCTGATTGCCGACCCGGAGATAATGACCGCCTTTGCCCAGCGAAGCCGGGTCATCAGCGGCATCCGCCGCTTTCTGGACGGCCGGGGCTTTCTGGAAGTCGATACGCCCATCCTGGTGCCGGTGGCCGCCGGCGCCCACGCCCGCCCCTTCAGCACCCATCACAACGCCCTGAACCAAAACCTTTACCTGCGCATCGCCACCGAGCTTTACCTGAAACGGCTGATTGTCGGCGGCTTCGACAAGGTCTATGAGCTGGGCCGAGTGTTCCGCAACGAGGGTATCGACCAGGACCACAACCCGGAGTTCACCCTGCTGGAAAGCTACGAAGCCTACGCCGACTATAACGATGTTATGGAGATGGTAGAGGCGCTGGTTTCCACCGTGGCCCAGGAAGTGCGCGGCGCAACGCAAATCCCCTACGGCGAAACCATCATCGACTTCACCCCGCCCTGGCCCCGGTTGCAACTGAAAGATGAGTTGCGCCGGCATAGCGGCATCGATATTGACGAATACCCGGACGACCGCTCTCTAATCAACCGGCTCGCCGGGCTGGGGCTGGAAGTCGGCCCCCGGGAAAGCCGGGGCCGGCTGATTGACAAACTGGTTTCCACCTTTGTAGAACCCAACCTGATACAACCCGCCTTCCTGCTCGACTACCCCGAGGTTATGTCGCCGTTAGCCAAGGCCAAGCCCCTGCCGGCGCCCGGTCAGCCCGGCTATATGGAATGGCGGCCCGGCTACGTGGAGCGATTCGAGGCCTTCGCCGCCGGAATGGAAATCGCCAACTCCTACACCGAACTGAACGACCCGGCGGCGCAAAGGCAGCGGTTTGAGGAACAGGAAAATATCCGGCAACTCTACCGGGACGAAGAAGTTGACCGCTTGGACGAGGACTTCCTGACCGCCCTGGAATACGGTATGCCCCCCACCGGCGGCTTGGGCATCGGCATCGACCGCCTGGTAATGCTCCTAACCGGCCAATCCACCATCCGCGACGTACTGCTCTTCCCGCAAATGCGGGCGCTCAACCCAAATCCACAACAAGAAGGTGAAGAATGAGCGAATCAATAGACGTATTCCTGGGGTTTGACCCCGGCGGGGAAGGGCATTTTGGTTGGAGTATCTGTCGGGTCAATAACGGTCAGTTCCGAGAGTTGTATTCCGGTGTCGAGAATTATGCTCAGGCTGTAGTCAATCAGGTGAAATGCCATCTCCCTAAAAACGCTCAGGTCAGAGCCGCTGGCATTGACGCTCCGCTGTTTTGGACTAGAACCGGGCAGCCCCGAGAGGTAGATGGAATCATCAGAGGTGTGGTAGTAGCCCTTGGACTCTCAACCCGTAGCAGTACAGTTCAACAAGTTAATTCACTAATGGGAGCGTGCTTAGTGCAGGGTGTTCTGTTAGCAAGAACTCTTTGGCGGGAATTCGATAATATCCCAATTACAGAAACTCACCCAAAGGCGTTGCGTTTTTTGCTTAAGCGACGCGCTGATCTGGAACTACCCGCTGTCCTACAAAGGATCGGCACAGAGTCTAATCACCAACAGGATGCCAGAACTTCAGCCTACGCTGCCAGAGCAATGTATAATAGAACGGAAGGCTGGCGAGACCTTTACCGAGAACCTACCTCGATCAATCCGTTCGACACTCCGGTAAGTTACTGGATGCCAATTCCTGAACAACCCCCTCAGTAGTCGCACCCTATCACCCAGTAAATCATGTCCATCCAAATCAGGTTAAAGTAATGCTATCCATCGAACTAATCCGCCGCCACCCGGAGTTTGTCCGCCAAGCCCTGGCCCGCCGGGGCGAGGAAGACCCCATCGCTGAACTGCTGGTCCTGGACGCCCAACGCCGCCAAGCCAGCAACCAAGGGGATGAGCTGCGCGCCCGCCGCAACCAGGCCAGCCGGGAAATCGGCCAGCGCCGCGCCGCCGGCCAGAACGCCCCCGCCGATATTGTCCAAGAAATGCGGGCGGTGGGTGCGGAAATCGACGCCTTGGAGCAGCAAGTTAAAGACCTGGAAGAGCGCATCCACGCCATCCTGTTGGAGTTGCCCAACCTGCCCCGCCCCGACGTGCCGCCGGGGTTAAGCGAAACGGAAAACATCGTCGTCCGTCAGTGGGGCGAACCCCGAGCTCTGGACTTTCCGGCCAGGCCGCACTGGGACTTGGCCGAGGAATTGGGGATTATCGACTTTCAGCGGGGCGTCAAGCTCTCCGGCAGCCGCTTCTACACGATGTCCGGCTACGGCGCCCGGCTAGAGCGGGCGCTCATATCCTGGATGCTAGACCTGCACACCCAAGAACACGGCTACACCGAGTTAGCTTTGCCCATCCTGGTGCGCCGGGAAATAATGGAGGGGTCGGGGAACCTGCCCAAGTTCGCCGATAACCTGTACCACGACGCCGAGGATGACCTGTGGCTGATTCCCACCGCCGAAGTTCCCATCACCAACATGTTCCGGGACGAGATCCTCCCCCCCGACTTCCTGCCCCGCCATTATGTCGCCCAAACCCCCTGCTTTCGGCGGGAAAAGGCGGCGGCCGGCCGAGACACCCGGGGTATCAAACGCGTCCACCAGTTCAACAAGGTGGAAATGTATAAGTTTGTGGCCCCGGAGGATTCGGACGCCGAACTGACTCGGCTGGTGGCTAATGCCGAGACGGTCTGCCAGCGGCTAGGCTTGGCCTACCGGACGCTGCAACTGTGCGCCGGAGACATATCCTTCCCCTCGGCAATGACCTACGACATCGAAATCTGGTCGGCCGGCTGCGGCGAGTGGCTAGAGGCCAGTTCCTGCTCCAACTGCACCGACTTCCAGGCGCGCCGAGCCAACATTCGCTACCGTCCCGCCGCCGGCGCCCGCCCGGACTTCGTCCACACCCTCAACGGCTCCGGCTTGGCCCTACCCCGAGTGATTATCGCCCTTCTGGAAAACAACCAACAGCCCGACGGCTCGGTGGCAATCCCGGAAGTCCTCCGCCCCTACACCGGCTTCGACCGGATACCGGCTCCGGGCCAGTGAACCCGGCGCGCCAACCGACCCCTTCCCCTGCGCCCGGCTCATCGTCGCTATCCGTAAGTCGCTACCCGGAGGCCGAATAACCAACCCTTCGCCCCTCGGCCATTTCTATCTCTAACCGCTCCGGCATAGCATCGGTAGCCCTCCTGGCTCGGACAACGCAGCGATCGGGAACGGGTACGTCTTTCCGGCCCTTGGAACAACAACTATGTTGACGAAACTCACCCCTCCTCTTTCCTCGATACACTAGATAAACTAATCCCTTAAACCTTCTGCCCCCGACTCCCCAACATCAGTTACAATACTCGACAACACCGGCAATAAACTTGGGAGGGTAACAACTATGTCCGGTATTTGGCCCGGGGCTACCCAATGCGTGGCGATGCTGACCTTTGACGTAGATGGCGTCTCATCCTGGATTCGGCGCAACCCCGATTTTGCCCATTTGCCTAGCCTGATGTCGATGGCGGAGTACGGCCCGTCGGTGGCGATGCCCCGCATTCTGGACTTGCTGGACAACTACGAAATTAAGGGCAGCTTTTACGTGCCGGGCTACGTGGCGGAAACCCACGTTGACCTAGTGCAGGAAATAGTCCGGCGAGGCCACGAGGTGGGCCACCACGGCTATATGCACGAACCGCCAGCTTCGCTGACCGCCGTCGAGGAACGGGAAGTCCTGGAACAGGGCAGCGCCATCCTCAGCGGCATCACCGGAGCGGCCCCCCGAGGCTATCGCTCGCCCAGTTGGGAGTTGAGCGAGGCGTCGCTGGACTTGTTGTCCGAATACGGGTTCCTCTATGACAGTAGCCTGATGGGGGATGACGCTCCCTACCTGCTGCGCCCGGACGACCCGACCCGGCGGTTGGTGGAAGCGCCGATCCATTGGGTTCTGGACGACGCCCCCAACTTCGTCTATGCGCCCTCGGCCAACCGGCTGGGGCCGATGCGCAACCCGGAGGAAGTTTACGGGACTTGGGCGGCGGAGTTCGAGGGGCTTTACCGCTACGGCCGCTCCTTCAATCTCACCATGCATCCCCAATACATCGGCCGCCCCGGACGGCTGCTAATGCTGGAACGACTGATCAACTACATCCGGAGTTTCCCCAACGTAGAGTTTATGCGGGTAGTGGACGTGGCCGAAATGTGGGGGTCGGGTTAGACTAGACCCAGCCGCCAAGTTAAGCGGAACCCCTTGGTCTCCTCCGGCTTACCGCCGTCGACTTCCGCTGCCGCTAAAACCCGCAGGGGGTCCAAGGCTGTTGCTGAACGGCGAACATCCGGTCGGCGCGCCGCAATGCGCCCGCAGTATGCTCCTCTACCAACCCCGCCAGGGACAGAGTGCTGAAACTTGCGGCGCCCAAATAGGTTGAAGCTAAAGCGGCCACGGTAATTACCAAGTCCGGCGCTGAACTCGTGGGATGGCAAGCCGCGTCTTCCAGCGCGCCTTCCAACTCAAACCGTCCGGCGTTCCAGGGACATACTTCATCCCGCACCTCCACCACCAAGCGACCGCTTTCCATATAGCGCCGGAGTTTCAGCGCCGCGCCGACATCTACCAAGCGCAGCCACAACCCGTCTCTGGTTCCCCGCCGCAACCGCCGCGGGTCGGCCAACATCCAGGGCAGCGGGTCATCCACCGGACGCCTCTCCGCTTCGGCCCCGGTGACCAGGTCCGTATCAAAGCAGAACCGCCACAAGGCGGTATGCGCCTCTTTAGTCGCGGCCATCAACTCATTTACGATAACCGTGTCCCCGCTAGTGCGGTATTTGGCGTAGCCGTCGATCCTGCCATCATCCACGTAGCCCACGTAAAACAGACCTCCCCTGCCCCCTTGCCGATGCTCCAGCGCCTGGGACTCCCGATCCCAGAGGTGCGGCGCCTTCTGGAAAACGCCGGGCCGTTCCAGGGTGCTGCGCCGAAAAACCTCGGGAAGTTCCTTGCCAATGTCTGCCGGGTCAATAAAGACGAAATGGCCCGGACTTTCATAGAGTCGAGCGTAGGAGCTATACGGACGCTCGATGCTCCACTCCTCGCGCAATGACCCGATGCCATAGCCGAACCTACCGTAGATTAAACTTTCCGAGGCGAACAGCCCGGCTAACGGCTCGCCCCGCCGATAGATGTCCTCTAGCTGATGGCGCATCATCCTGGTCATAACCCCTCGCCGCCGGTGCGTGGGCTGCACGGCGATGTTAGCCACCCCGGCGACGACCGCCGCTGCGCCGGGTATAGACAGCTCCAGCCGGTGGGAATGAGCGCCGCCGACAATGTTCCCCCGGTCTAACACCGCGATGGAACGATCCAAATCAAAATGAGGCCGCAACACCTCCGGGTCCGCGTTCAAGCGGTTACCATAAGCCCGCGCCTCAACTCGAACCCACTGAACAAACTCGTCCGCGGTTACATTCCTCAATTCCAGCATCGAGTTTACTCTCCCTGGAAATCAATCAATTCTACCAAATATAGCGGTTAACAAGTTATTACACTATACCTTCATCTTCCCGATCCACCCCTATTCGGTAGCTCTATGGCGATTGCATAACTGTTCAGAGTTGAACCCCTATCCCCGGCCCCTAAGGCCCTTCCGGCGCCGGCCGGGATCCAGAAGTTATTCCCTTCTGGCGTCGCTCCTTGCGTCCGTCCCTTCTGAATTCCGGCGCCGGCCGGAAGGACGGTTTAATGCAGGTGGGATGAGCCGACGAAGAAGCGCCGCCAACTCCGGTTGACCCGGCGGAAAGTCTAACCCCCGGCTAGCCGCCGCCAGCGCCCCCGGGATATGCTGCCGCCAAGCATCAACTCCCGGGCATTCCGGGCGAGCCTCTCAGTTCGGCAACCCCGCCCGAGACGGCTCGGCAGCTGCCAGGTCCAGCGCGGGAGGCCGGCCAGGAGGTCGGGCAAAGAGCATCAGCAGCGCCGTCAACCCGCCGAGAAGGGCGAAGACGATTAGGGCTAGGTCATAGCTGTGGGTCAAGTCGTACACCACGCCGGCCGCCACGGCCCCCACAGCTTGCTCCAGGCTGGTGAAGGGCTCGGTTACCCCGCGGATCGCCCCCAGAGAGCGACGGCCATAATAGTCGGCGTAGGCTACCGGCGGCGCCGATAACATCCCGCCTACGCCGAACCCGAAAAAGGCGGAGTAGACAAGGGCTTCCGCCGTTGTGTCCGCTGTCAGAAAAAGGAACGCCGGAACGGCAACCGCCACGGACACGCCGGCCAGCACGTACCGCACCGAAACCTTCTCGGCAATCCAACCCCAAGCTAGACTGCCCGCCCCCATAAACGCCGCACTGAGACTGATCCCGACTCCAGAGAGAAATACGCTGATCCCCTGGTCTCGCAACAGCGCCGCCAAGTGCGTGTTTATGCCGGCCTGCACCATAAACAGAGTCCCCACGCCGCTAGCCAAAATCCAGAGGGCGGGGGTTCGCATAGCTGCTTTCAGCGTCCACGCCGGCTCCTCCGCAGCGGCCCATCCTCCGGCGCCGGCTGGGCCGTCTTGCCGGTCGCCATCCGGCCGCAACCCCAAGTCTTCCGGTCGCTGCGCGATGAGGAAAGCAACCGGAACCAGGGCGATAACCCAAACCAACGCCCCCAGCCCAATCCATGCCTCCTGCCAACCCCGGGTGGCGATGACAACGGAGGCGACGAGCGGGAACAAGATGAGGCCTACCGAGTGCGAGGCAAACAGGATCCCGTTGGCCCGACCCCGCATCCGGACGAACCATCTGGATACCACTACCGATGCGCCAATAGGGATGGGACTGGCAAAGATGACCCGGCTGATTCCGTAAGCGATGTAGAAAGCCACGGGGACGGTGGCCCACGCCAGGGACAGGGTGGATAAACCCAAGATGAAGATGCTGGAAGCCAGCACCGTCCGCGCGCCGTACCGGTCAACCAGCCACCCGACTACCGGCGACACACCGGAGGCGGCCAAGCCGCCAAAGCTGGCCGCTCCGGCAATCAGGGTCCGGCTCCAACCCAAATCCTCGGCTAAGGGAAACATGAACACGGCCAAGGTCAGGCTGGCCGCGGAGTTGCGTACCACCTGAGTCGTGCCGGCCGAAAACAGCACCACCCAGCCGTAATAAAAAGGAAGTCGGCGGGCCAGGCGCTGGGCTGGGCCGGTCATAGCCAACTGGCTCCAGCGCCCAAGCCGGTTGGCATTAAGCCAAGCCCAAAGTGGTTGGTTCCGCCGGCAACCGCCACTAATCGCTCCCTAATTTCCAGAATTACGCGTTACCCGCCCCCAGTCTGCTGGCTGCCGGCAACCGCCCCCGGCCAAAGAGTTCCCGGCAACTTACTGTAACTTGGCCGACCTACATAACCGACCCGCTTGGCCGACCAACGAGATCGCTTCCAGGCTCGGTTGCCACCCCTTGCCTACTGCGCAGTGTACCCGCCGTCGATTACCAACTCGCTGCCAGTCATAAATGACGCTTCGTCCGAGGCCAGGAAAAGCACGCCGTAGGCTATGTCGTCCACCGTGCCGATCCGACCCAGGGGCGTTGCCTGAATCCGCATATCTCTCATGCCGGGCTGGGACATCATACGCTCGGTCATCGCGGTGTCAATGTAACCGGGGTGGACCGAGTTGCACCGGATGCCCTCGCCGGCATACTGCACGGCAGTGGACTTGGTCAGCAGCCGAACCGCCCCCTTGGCGCTGGCATAGGCGGAACCGGCCCCCGAGCCGGGCGTCAAGCCGACCAGACCGGCGATGGACGAAATGTTGATAATAGAACCGCCGCCGGCGCGGAGCATAGCCGGAAGAGCGGCCCGGGTCCCCAAAAAGACTCCCTTGCCGTTCACGTCCATAATTTGCTCCCAGACTTCCTCAGCGACGTCATGGATGCGGGGAGCGTCAACCCCGCCGATGTTGGTACTGCCGATACCGGCGTTGTTAACCAAAATATCCAATTTGCCATAGCGGGCAACCGCCTCAGCCACCGCGCTGGCCCATTGACCGGCGTCGGTGACGTCCAAGTGAACAAAGGTAGCCGCTCCGCCCAGTTCGCGGATTTCCGCTTCCAGCTTCCTTCCTTCATCGTCCAGAATGTCGCCGATAACCACCATCGCGCCTTCCCGGACGAACAGCTTGGCCTCCGCTGCGCCCTGACCCCGCGCGCCGCCACTGATGAGAGCAACCTTTCCTGCAAGTCGCATGCCGCATCTCCTTTGCCCGCCTTGCTCCTTCCGCCCCCGGTTTCCAAAGAGCATAGTCCGGATAGTTTACTAGACAACGGCCGAGATACACCATAGGCTGAGGAAGGCGGCGCAGTATAGTCCGGATAGTTACTAGCCAACGGCTCTATCGGCGATAGAGGATTCTAGCCCCCATGCCGAAACCGCATAATCGCCGCCACGACAAACCAGCGAGGATGAGGCGCCTTACCCGTTCCTATATGCTGGAGGCGCTAGAACGCATTGCGCCAATCGGCTGAATACCATCGCCGGATACCGCTAAAGGCTAAAGAAGGGAGGCTGCCGCTGGCGGAAGCGCCGGTAGATCCAAAGGCTTTTTAAGTAAAGCAAAAGCGAATTTAGCCCAACCCGCCCCTGCCAGAAAGTCGGTTCAAACTGAACCGAACTAGGCCCACCTAAAGGCCCCTTGGGCTACTTTGCCAAAGGCCCAGTCCCGTTCCTCCTGATTCTGGAAGCAGGGGTACTCCTTCAAGGCTTCCAGCGAGTTGCGGTAGCCCTCCCGTCCGGCCACCGGCGGGAAGTCGCTGCCCCACATCATCCGCCGGGGGCCAAAGGCCTCATAAGCCATTTCCATCAAGGGCGGAATTTCCTCAAAGCCGTACTGAGCGGCCAAGGGACGGGGGCGAACACAGAACTCGCCCAACCCGCCAAACTTGATGTAGGTGTTGGGGAACCGGGCCAAGGTCAGCGCTTCCCGGTAAGCGTCATAGGGAGCGGTAACCGACTCCGGGCTTAACGGGCGGTAAGCGCCGGCCAGATGCTCCAGGATGATGGTCAGGTTGGGAAACTGCTCCACGATAGCCTGAAACTCCGCCGCCGCCGCGTCTGCCGCACTTCGAATAAAGCAGCTTACCGGCAGATTAAGCTCGGCGGCCTTGCGCCAGATCGCCAGCGAGTCCGGTTCCGGCGACCGCTCCGTCGGGTGCAGGCGCATACCAATCACCGCTTTTTCCTGAGCCAACCGCTCCAGAACATCCGGCGCATCCGGGTCGGCGACATCCACCCAGATAACGGCCCCAAAGCGGCCGGGGTAACGCTTTACACCTTCTATAAGGTACTCGTTGTGATAGTTGCCCGCGTGCTGTATCAGGGCGGTCTGCTGGACGCCATTGAGGTTCATCTGGTGCAAAATCATCTCCACCGGCTCGAACCAGTTAATGCCGGCGTGGGCATGAGTATCAACAATCATCATAGGTTCAGGAACCTCCGTTATATAGTCGTGAGGCGCGGGGCGCCCTGCCAATTGCTCCAGCAAAGACCGGGCAGCCCGCGCTAACCCTCCTTAAGGAATAACCGGCGGGCGTTGCCGCAGCAAATCAAGTTGAAGTCCGCATCGGTAAATCCGGCGGCCTCGATGTTGCCGGCGATGGGCGCCGGGGAGCCAGCGAAAACGTAGTCCGAACCCAGGAGCAGATGCTCCGTACCGGCGATGTCGGCTATCATTCGGACGGCAGGGGTAGAGACCGCCACGTTGTCGTAGTAGAGCAGGGGCAAGTAGTCGGATGGCTTGTCCCGTTGCAAGTCCACCGGCCGTCCGTTGCCGCTGCGGTAACCATTGTCAATACGCGCCGCCTGGTAGGGCAGATAGCCGCCGCCATGCGCCAGCATCATTTTCAAGTTAGGATACCGGTCGAACAGGCCGTCCAGAATCAGCTTGGCGGTGGTGATGGTGGTGTCCAGGGTGCGGCCTAAAGAGAAAGCCAGGTAGGAGGGCCGTATATTGGCGCCGAATCCGTGGGTCGGCGGATGCATCACCAGCGGAACATCCAGCTCTACCGCCGCTGCCCATAGCGGCTCAAAGCTATCCTTCGCTAAATCCTGTTCCACGGGGTCGGTAGCCAACATTGCCCCCAGAAAACCTAGTTCGGTTACAGCGTACTCCAGTTCCCGGGCCGCCAAGGCGCCGTCCTGCACCGGCACGGTAGCCAAGCCAGCGAAGCGGCCGGGATTATCCCGGATGACCTGGGCTAAGTGTTCGTTGAAGAGGCGCGCCCAAGTGGCCGCCGGTTCCGCTTCCAGCGTATAGCCTTGAATATCCAGCCAAGAGCCGAGGATCTGCCAGTCCAGCCCCTGCCGCTCCATCCATTCCAGGCGGGGTTCCAAGCGGGCCAAGCCGCCCACCGGCCGCAAGGGAGTAAGCCCCTGGAACTGAAGGGCCGGCCCCCGCTCCGTATCCTCAACGGTTACTCCCAGGGATGCACCGGACTTGCGGGCCTCGTCCACCAAGGCCGGGGGGACGATGTGAGCGTGGGAGTCAATGCGGACGCTGCCGGATTGAGTCATAATTTTCGCTCCGTCAGTGGGAATCTCAGGAGATTATACAACTACTTCTTCCAGTCGAGACGCCAAGATGCGCCGGATTTCATAGAGATGCTCGGCGTATCCCGGCCCCCGCTGCGTCTCCGCATGAAAATCTCCGCTACGGCTGGCGCCGGGTGAGGGAAGAGGGAAGCCCACCGGGCCCGGCCCGGTAAACCAAGGGAAAGCGGCAGCCGGGTTAAAAAACCTTATCCAAAGCGATAATTGTCCCCAAGCCGGCCACTCCCAGCCCCAAGAGGGTGTAAAACAGACGGTCGAACCGGGCATTCAAGGCGTCAAACCGGGCATTGAAATCCCGTTGCAAGGCGTCAAACCGGGCGTCAGTATTTTTCTGCATAGCATCAAACCGGGTATCGGAATCTTGCCGCAAAGCGTCAAACCGGGCGTCAGTATTTTTCTGCAAAGCGTCAAACCGGGCATCGGAATCTTGCCGCATAGCATCAAACCGGGCGTTGAAATCCCGTTGCAAAGCGTCAAACCGGGCGTCAGTATTTTTCTGCATAGCGTCAAACCGGGTATCGGAATCTTGCCGCATAGCATCAAACCGGGCATTCAAGGCGTCAAACCGGGCCTCAGAGTCCTGTCGCAGGGCATCAAACCGGGCATTCAAGGCGTCAAACCGGGCCTCAGAGTCCTGTCGCAGGGCATCAAACCGGGCATTCAAGGCGTCAAACCGGGCCTCAGAGTCTTGTCGCAGGGCATCAAACCGGGCATTGAAATCCCGCTGTATGGCATCAAACCGGACGTTCACGGCGTCAAACCGAGCGTCGATATTCTGCTGCATGGCATCCAGACGGGCAAGGATTTGCCTCTGCCCCTCTTGCACCGCCTGCATCTGGATTTCCAGCGCCGTCAGACGGGTTTCTTCAGCCAGGGTCTCACCGGACGTGGTAGTCATCCCTCTCTCCGGGTCCAAGGTAGGTCGATACTATGCCCCAAGTCCATTCAATGTCAACCGTCGGGATATTTCCCACCGCTCAGTTAGCGGGGCTGGCGGCTGGGTTTCAAATCCGCCCGAGAGTTCTACCGTTTTGCAACTGCCTCAACGCGGGTCCAGCAAGTCCCTTATCCCGTCGCCCTGCAGGTTTATGGACAACACTGTAAGTATAATCGCCAGCCCGGAAAACAGAGCCATCCACGTCATTAGCCGGGTCGGCCGCGGCAGCAAAGGCTTGGCCGGGTTGTCGTGAAGCGGAAGTCATCAACTACAATCCGGACTATAATCCGGAAATAATAAATAGAGAAAAGTCGAAAGCGGCTGGGCAGTCTTGATAATCGTTGTACGCTTGCAACATCCGGCAAGGCCTTTTGCCAAGGAGCCAAGTTTGGGGCAACGGTTCCCAGTTAATGACGCCGAGGTAAGGAGCTAAAACGCAATCGTCCCGGGCAAACCCATCGTTGACACCAAAATCCAGCCCCGTCTATAGTACCCTTATTACGTTTACTCTTCGGAAACAGGAGGATTGGGCCGTGGCGAGTACCTACGACGTTTTAGTTGTTGGCGGCGGGTTGGCCGGAATGACGGCCGGAATGTATGCTGCGCGCTACGGCCTTTCCACCGCACTGATTGAGCGGATGATGGGCGGCGCCCAAATTATCAACGTCGAGCGGATTGAAAACTTCCCCGGATTTCCTGAAGGAACCTCCGGCGCCGAGTTGGCCCCAGCCTTGCAAGAACAGGCAATGAACGCCGGGGTAGAGTTCATTATGGACGAGGCCCGCCAGATTATCCGGGACGGCGATTTCAAACAGATAAGCGGGGCGGCCGCCAGCTACCGATCCCGGACGGTGATAATCGCCACCGGCTCCCGGCTCCGATCAGCCGGTATCGCCGGAGAAGAACGATTCCGGGACCGGGGAGTATCCCATTGCGCTACCTGCGACGGGCCGATGAGTATGGGGCGCACCGTGGGCGTGGTCGGCGGCGGCGATTCGGCGGCAGATGAGGCTTTGACCTTGACCGAGTACGCCCACCGAGTGCTACTGTTCCACCGCCGCCGCGAACTGCGGGCCCAACAGACGCTCCAAACCCGACTTCTGGAGCATCCCAAGATAGAGATTATCCGGAACACGCTGGTAACCGAAATTGTGGGAAAGGAGGCAGTAACCGGCGTAAAGCTCCGCAACACCGCCACCGGCCAGGACAGCGCAGCGGAACTGAACAGCCTGTTTCTTTACGTCGGCCTGGAACCCAACTCGACATTGGCCCGCGGTCTGGTAGAACCGGACAATGCCGGACATATCCCGGTAAACCTCTCAATGGAGACGGGCGAACCGGGGCTGTATGCGGCGGGAGATGTGCGCCAACACTCGGCGGCCCAACTGGTAACCTCCGCCGGGGACGGCGCCACGGCGGCAATCGCTGCATTTAAGTACTTGCGGGGCTGATTCAGATATGGAGAAGCAGGATAGACCGGACGAAGCGACGGCGCCAACGGTAGGGCGCAAACCCGCCGTTAACTCCTGGCTGATTGGCCGCGACCTGGAGCAAGCGCGCAAGCGTATCCTGTGGGGTGGAGTGGCTGGGCTGGCCGTAGCCGGTATTTTGTTCCTCGTAGCTACGACCACCTACTTCGGCGACCCGGAAAGCGCCGGCATCGTCCAGCCTAGCCGAGGGCAATTCCTGTATGTGCTGGTGGAAACCGGAGTGATGGCCGCGCTTTCGGTAGGGTTGCTGAAGCGCCGCCTTTGGGCCGCGGCGGGACTCCTGGGGTATCACCTGGTCAGCAAGCTAGCCCTGTTCGGCCTCGCAATCTTTGGCTTGGCGCCAGGCAACTTGAACCCCTACTCGATGACCATATTTTTGCTGATACCGGGCTACCTGTTTTTCCAGGGCCTGCGCGGCGCTCTAACCTGGCGCCACCTGACCCGCCCGAAATACCCCAATCAAGACGATTTTCACCCCAGCGCCACCGAGCTACAGTAACTCGACCGCTCCCATCGGCAGTTCCCAAAGCATCCGCTACGCCTCTCGACGGCCCCGGCGACGCAAAAACTTCCCCCGCCAACTCCCTGGCGTCAAAGGAAAACCTCGGCGTGTCCCCCACGCCGCTACGTTAAGAAAAAGTCTAGCTCCCCTCCATCCGAGGAAAAACTGAAAGCTTGGACAGATACTGCAGAGGCGTTGGGCTAGATCCCCTCCATCCGAGGGAAAACTCCTTCGGCGAACTTGGTTAACTGATCCTTGAATACCTCCCGAGGCATTCCCATCACGGCGCCCAAGTTCACCCGCTCCGTTCCCGGATACTGCTCCTCCACCGACATCAGGTGGTCGGCAATCTGCTCCGGGGGGCCGCACAGCCAGACCTTGTTCGCCACCGCCTCCTCCAGGGTAGGCAGCTCAATGCCCCGGGCCCGGCCCGGCCGGGCCACCGTGTCAATCTGCTCCTGGTTCAGACGCATCAGTCCCAGCGGGGCGGCGAACTTCATCGCCTCCTCAAAATAAGGGCGGGCCTGGTCAATAGCCTTCTGCTGCGTGTCGGCGATAAAGAAGCGATAGCCCAAGGCCACGTCCTCGCCGAAGGCCAATTCCCGCCCGTGCGCCGCCGCCGCCTGCTGGTACAAAGCCATCCGTTCCGACAAGGCCGGCTCCGGCGTATTGGCAATCAGCGCCTTGATGCCCATTCGCCCCATAAAGTCAACGCCTTTGGGATTGCCGCTGACCAACGGCTGCCAGATTTCCACCGGCTGGCTGACCGGACGCGGCACCAGGCTCAGCTTTTCCAATTGATAGCCGCGATAAGGAACTGCGGCCGGTATTTTGTAATGCTTGCCCTGATGGGAAAAAGACTCTTGAGCGAAGGCTTTAACCAAGACCTCCACCTGCTCCTCAAAGAGTTCCCGGTTGGCGTCGCCGTCCAGCATCGGGGCGGCAAAAGTTTCCACCTCTCGGGTGTGATAGCCCCGTCCCACGCCGAAAATTACCCGGCCTCCGGTCAGAATGTCGGCCATGGCGTAGTCTTCGGCTAAGCGTAGGGGGTGCCACATGGGGGTGATGTTAAAGCCGCAGCCGTACTTCAGTCGTTCCGTATTGGAAGCCAAATAGAGGCTCAACATCAGCAGATTGGGGATGCACTCGTAGCCTTCGGTCTGGAAATGGTGTTCCGCCATCCAGAACTCGGCATAGCCCAAGCTTTCCAGGTGGCGGGAAAAATCCAGCGCCCAGTCAAAAACCTCCGCCAGCTTCTCATTGGGATAATTGCGGTCGTTGGCCGGAGCCCCGTCAAACCCCAGGCGGTCATCCACGACGTGGCCGGCATAGGAAGCGCTAAAACTGCGAAACATTTGTTTATTCCTCTAGTTTATATTTAAGTCCGTCGTTCTATGCCGGTTGGTCCGACAGTATTTTTGCTATCGAGGGTATCTTAAGTAACTGCTCTACGAAAAATCTTCGATTCGCTTCAGAATCCGCTAGACGTTCTTCTACGATTGCATCGTAGTCGAACCTCATTAACTCGCAAAACTCCCGGCCTGTCCAGACAAGACTCTGGTTAACTGCTTTTTTAAACCCTTGGACAATTGACTCTTTATCGTTCTGATTGAACGAGCAAACCCTGATTACAGTCTCATAAGGTAAGGTGGAGCCTACTTGTGTGCTGAAATTTGTTAGAGAAGCGACTTCGCCACTGGATTTCTTCGTATCGAACTGGTCGCCGTCTTTGAGTTCGACCACATAGCAAAGACGCTTTGTCCCTTCCTGCACAAAAATTAGATAATCCGGTTCGGAATCGGGGAAGTTGACACGTTGTGACTTTTTGACCGCCTTTTTAGCGGCGATAAACACCCCGTCAACCCCGTTAGTCAGGAAACTGTCAAGGTCAGGTATCAATGTTTTATTGGCCCGTGCTTCCCGCTCAATAATGTGTTCCAGTTCACTCCCGGCTCTAATACTGGTAGCGTGGGTACGGGAAATAAGGGCTCCGACGTCCGGGTCATCAAACATTCGAGCATAACCGCCATCTCGGCGCCCCGGCTTTCCCGCATCTATTCTGACCATATATCACAGCCCAAAAACTGACGCTCTGCCTGACGCGCTGCCGCTAATACCGAATAACTGCCGGCGGCTGGGTCTAACACTAGGTCGCCCGGGTCGCTTACTGCCTCGATTAACGCCGCTTGGAGGTTTACCGGTTTGTGATGAACCCCGGCATCCCGGCTGACCGTCTCAGTCCAGACATCCGGTATATTATGCCGTTGCCATATACCCTTGGCGCGCTTGGGAGGCTTTTGGACAATTAACAGGTACTCGGCAAACCGCCGGGTACGGTAACCCATTCCCATTCGGTTTTTGTTCCAAGTTACCAAATCGACAACTTCCAGATCTACTCCATCCTGCCGCAACCAAGGATTTACGCCGGAGCAAAGATGAAATTTGTCAATCCACAGGAACAGGTGACCTGAAGGAACCAGCGCCCTGGCTATACCGGCAATGAACGAGGCTATGCTCTCCTCGCTCATCTGAGGTAGCCCGCTCCGTCGTTGTCCTCGAGTGACTCCCTCATTGCCGTACTGCATTTGGTCAAGAATTCCGCGATACTGCGGGTCGAAAATACAAAGCGGCGTTGACGCCGGCTCCATTTCAGCCAACAACTTCAAGCCGTCAAACCGGTTGGGCTGGTTGAGCGGCAAGGGCCAACTGACCGGCAACGTGGCGGCTTGTCGCTTCTCTCTGGCCGTAGCAAAAACTGTTGCCATCGACGGCTTTCCTCCTTATGTCGATTCTCGGCAGCTCAACTGCTAACCTTCACCCTGCCGGCGGGGGCGCCGGGGCCGGATTATACAACTCCATACCCAAGGTGGCCGGAAAGACGCGGATTATTTCTTCTACCGTCCAGCGCCCGTCCTTGTGCATCGTCCGCACCGGCTCCGGCTCATTCAGCAGGGTTACCAAGCCGGCAGTAACGTAAAAGACGTGGCCGTTGACGTGGGCCGCTTCGTCGGAGGCCAACCAAGTGGTGAAGGGAGCCACATCCTCCGGGGCGCCGCGCAGTTCGCCCACGTTGCCGCCGACCATCCCCCGAGCCGACCGCAACTCCCTCGCCTCGTCGGGCACGCTGCCAATCATCCGGGTCGAAGCGCTGGGCGCAATGGCGTTGGCGGTTACCCCATACCGGCCCATATCCCGCGCCACTACCCGGGTGAAGCCGGCGATGCCGTCCTTCGCCGCTCCATAGTTGGCCTGCCCAGAGTTGCCGTACAGCCCGGAGGTAGAACTGAAGGTGATTACTCGCCCGGAACGCTGCTGCCGAAAAAGAATACAGGCATGCTTGACGACGCTGAAGGTGCCTTTGAGGTGCACCTCGATAACATCGTCCCACTCCTGCTCGCTCATATTGAAAATCATCCGATCGCGGAGAATGCCGGCGCAGGTAACAACAATGTCCAGCCTACCGAAGTTATCGATGGCGGTCTGGACGATTTTCTCGCCGCCCTCCATAGTCGCCACCGATTCCATACAGGCCACGGCCTGACCGCCCTCTTGCCGAATCTCACCAACCACCTGCTCGGCGATAGACTGGTCAAAGCCGCTGCCGTCCAGGTTGACGCCGGGGTCAACCACCACTACTTTAGCGCCTTCAGCCGCCATCTGGAGGGCCACCCCCTTGCCGACGCCCCGACCAGAGCCGGTTACGATTGCTACTTTATTCTCGAGAAGATTGGGCATCTATCGCTCCATTTTGACGTAGGTTTTACCTGGATTTAGTTGGAAGCTATCGCTTCCAGCGCTCGGTTCACGAAATCCCGTACCAAAGGGCGGTCCGCTTCCACCTGAAAATCCTCCATAAAATCATGATAAAAATTGGCGTGAAACTGCTCGGCAGCGCTAAACCCGCCGCGCAATAACTCCTCGCCAGATTCCCGGTATAACCGCCGGGCCGCCTCCTTCAGGTTGCCGTGCTTACCGTAGGGCCAGCCCCGCTGCTGCGCTACCGCCATCATTGCGTGGGAAGCGGCTCCCCACAGTTTCTCCGACCCTTGCAGCGTATCCCCGGCGGCAAACTCCCGGTCGGCCGCCTCCAGAAAGTCCCTGGCCGTTTGCAAATGCTCCTGCGTTACCATTGGCGTCTTTCCTGAGGTTATCCTACCAGTTCCAGCGCTCGGTTCACGAAATCCCGTACCAAAGGGCGATCCGCATCCAGTTGAAAGTCTTCCATGAAGTCATGATAAAAATTGGCATGAAACTGTTCCGAAGCGAGAAATCCGCCGCGCAGAACCTCGTCGCCGGTTTCCCGGTATAACCGCCGGGCCGCCTCCTTCAGGTTGCCGTGCTTACCGTAGGGCCAGCCCCGCTGCTGCGCTACCGCCATCATTGCGTGGGAAGCGGCTCCCCACAGTTTCTCCGACCCTTGCAGCGTATCCCCGGCGGCAAACTCCCGGTCGGCCGCCTCCAGAAAGTCCCTAGCCGTTTGCAAATGCTCCTGCGTTACCGTCAGTCCGGCCTCCTACTCCCGCGGCGGCGCCGGATTGTAGATACCCCCGGTCAGGTGGTTACGGGCTTGGGGCGCGATAGCCTCCATCGACCAGTGGCCGTCCGGGTTGAAGATGGCCCGCTCCGGTCGGGGCTGGGACATTAGAGATATTTCGCTGGCATAGACCAGGAAGGTCTGTCCGTTGACATTGGCGGCGTAATCGCTCGCCAGATAGCAGACAAAGGGAGCGATGTCATCCGGATTCATCGTCTCCGGCTCATTGCCCTGGTCCAGAGTCTGTACGCCGCCCCGAGCGCGGATTTCCGCCGCGCTGTCCGGGATAGCCCCAATCATCCGGGTGGTGGCCCGGGGCGCAATGGAATTGGCGGTTACCCCGTAGCGGCCCATATCCCGCGCCACCACCTTGGTGAACCCGGCGATGCCCGACTTGGCCGCCCCATAATTAGCCTGCCCGGAATTGCCCTGCAAACCCGACTGGCTGCTGAAGGTGATTACCCGCCCGGAACGCTGCTGCCGAAAAAGAATACAGGCGTTCTTAACTACACTGAAAGTCCCTTTGAGGTGCACCCGGATAACATCGTCCCACTCCTGCTCGCTCATATTGAAAATCATCCGATCGCGGAGAATGCCGGCGCAGGTAACAACAATGTCCAGCCTACCGAAGTTATCGATGGCGGTCTGGACGATTTTCTCGCCGCCCTCCATCGTCGCCACCGATTCCATACAGGCCACGGCCTGACCGCCCTCCTGCCGAATTTCACCTACCACCTGCTCGGCAATGGACTGGTCGAAGCCGCTGCCGTCCACGTTGACGCCGGGGTCAACCACCACTACCTGAGCGCCTTCAGCCGCCATCAACTTGGCGACGCCCCGACCCACGCCCCGACCGGCCCCGGTTACGATGGCTACCTTGTCGTTGAGTATGTCTGCCATGTAAACTCTAACCTCGTTTTGTTTATCGGCTAAAAATCCTGGACGATTCGACGCTAAACATAGATCCAGTGATCTCCAACAAAGCTCTATGCGTTTATCCGAGGATGGTATCGCCTATTGCGCCGGTCCAGTGAAATTGGCAAATCCCAAGGCATCGGCGAGCCAATTTCCGGCTCGTAGCCGGTCCGCTGAGAAATGCGCCGAGCGTCCATGTCCAAGGGCCGGCTTACTTGAAAGGGTCGGGGAGGTTCCTGAACTAATTGCCCGATTACCGGCATAAAAGCCTCAGTGTCGCCGATAGCGTAACGAACATCTGCATCGTACAGGAAATTCTCGAACAAATTCTCGCGCTGTGGTCGACAAGCAACGCGGCCCGCGTAAAGAAAAGTTTGCGCCGAAAGCATCGCCGGCCCCAGCTCAGCTCCCAGCTGAGAAACGACGGCTTGTCGCAGGGCATAGCTGCCCCGCCGCCAGTTTCGCTGTTCAACAATCGCCTCCAGGGAGACCGCCGCCCCGGAAAGTTTTTCCGATGCTTGAACCAAATCCCCCGTCTCCGGTTCTACCTGGGACTGCCGCAAGAAATGCCGGCTCACCTGCCGGCTGCCTTCAGGAACGCGCCCGACCAGCTCCGCCGCCGGAATTGTCGGATTAGTCTCACCGCGCCTACCCCTGACGGCTGGGCAGGGCCACCGTTGCGCTTCCCGGAGTAGTGTTTTGCCCCTCCCGGTTTTCCAGCCGGACTTCGCAATCCACCAAGAACTGGCCGTCCTCCTGATACTTGCGGGTAACCGAACCTTTGGCGGTAATGGGCTGGCCCGGCAAATCCATCCCCCGATACTGACACTGAAGCCGTTTCAGACTGCCCTGCGGCCCCATCCAGTCAGTAACCAACTGCCCCAGAAAAGCGCTCTTCAAGGCGCCGTGCAGAATCGGCCCCTCCAAATTGTTGCCTTGGGCAAAATCCTTGTCATAGTGAATCTCGTAGAAATCTCCGGAGGCTCCGGCATACTGCGCCAACTGACGGGTGGTGGGTTCCTTGACTAGGGCGGGCAGTTCCATCCCCTCAGCCACATCTTCCCAATAGACTTGCTTGCTCATCACTAAAACCTCGGTGTTGGGGCGCCTACCAAGAGCCCCGCTGCGTTGTCGAATCTCTCCTACAAGAAGCGCCGCTGCGTTTGAGCGCCCGTCCGGCCAGCCCCGAATGGCCTGGAAAGTTGCCCGCCCCTAGTAGGCAATCAGGGTATTGGTCTGGGTAGCTACCACCTCATCAAACTGGTTGCGATAGGTAGTAACGGTAGTCATAAAGACCATCAGGCCCAAGCGACCGTTGCGCTCGGTCAGGTCGGCGATGCGGGCCACGGCGGTAATGCGGTCGCCAGGGCGCACCGGCTCAAAATACTCCCAGTCGCTGCCGGCGTCCAGCCGGCGGCTGAAAGAGAGGTCAAAGGGCAACTGTACCGATACGCCCCGCATCGAGCGGAGGAAAGTGGGCGGAGCCGTAATGCCGCCGTACCAAGCCTTGCGGGCGGCCGCCTCGTCGTTCCACTGCGGATTGGGGTCCCCGATGGCCTCGGCGAACCGCAGAATGGCCCCCTTTTCCACCTCCATAGTGGCGGGTTCGCTCTCTATGCCGATAGCCTGCCGCCTCATATCTTCGGTAAGGAAAAATTCCGGGGTCGGCGTAGGAGTTGACAAGGTAAAAACCTCCCGTTAGCTATCAAGCAAAAGCATACCGCCGCCAAAGGGCAGTGTCAAGAAAATCCCCCTCCCGCCGAGCTCTTCACCGCAACCGTCGGGCGTCGAGAAAAGCTCCCTTCCCAAGGGAAAAAGCCAGGGCAAGCGCCGGTAACCGACCGCCCAGGAAAGCGATTTCGAGCGAGCGCGCTGGGCCGGTGTGGTAGCATTTAGATGGAGTTATGCGAACCTCTTCCGAACCCCCAAACAGAATGCCCCCAAACACAACCGGCAAACCGGCCCGGCGTCGGCGAGTGCGCCGGAGGCTGCTGGCCCTGTTTCTGGCCCTGACGGTTCTGGCGGCAAGCCAGGCCGACTATCGCCCGTCGACGATTGACCGGGCAACTGCTCCCCATCGCTACAGCATCGTGGCCTGGGAACTAGGCCGCCTGCCGGATAAGTGGTTCCACCAGCTGGTCAGCCTATGGCCCGGCCGCGCCAGGTTGACCCGCGAGGAACAAGTTGCCCAAGTACAAGAGTTCTTTGCCCAAGGCCTGAAACAGCGGCGGCTGGAGCGCCAATTGCGGCAGGTCGAATTGGCCGAGACCAGGCTGGCCGAAGGCGAAGGCGGCGAAAATGGCGAAGATAATGGAGCGGAAAGCTCGCCTAAACCGCTACCGCCGTCCCTAGACCGGTCCCAGTCCCTGGCCGCCGAAATTGAACTTATCCAGGAGCGCCGCCAGAACCTGCGGCCGGCAGTAGAGGCAACGATAGAAGCGGAGGTAACCCTCGCCGTGATTCAGGAAGGGCTGGTCGCTCCTTGGGGCGGCGTGTTTCCGCCGGTTGACGCCGTGTTTAGCCGCCCGCCCAACCTGCTGATCCTCTCGCCCCGCAACCGTATCTACCGGCAGCAAGCCACCCTGCTTAAGCCTGGCCTCAGCGACCAGGTCAAGGCGGAGATAGAAGAGCAGGCGTTGCAGACCAAGAACCTCTCCGCCGTCGTCGAAGCGACCGGAGGCCTGTCCGTCTATCCCAGCATGGTTTTGGACACGGTCGGGTTACGTTACGCCCTGGAAGTCGTCGCCCACGAATGGGTCCACTCCTGGCTATTCTTCCGTCCCCTGGGCCGCAACTTCCAAAACAGCCCAGAACTGCTCACGCTGAACGAAACCGCGGCCACCATCGCCGGAAAGGAATTGGGCGACATAGCCTTTACCGCCCTCACCGAGCCGCCGCTAACTCCGCCGCAATCCGCGCTGACTGCTCCGGATAATTCGGATGAAGCGAATGTGCCGCCGGCCCTTGCCCCGGGCGGCTTCGACTTTACCGCCGAAATGCGTCAAACCCGCCAGCGCGCCGAAGAACTGCTGGCCCAAGGCGATATCGCCGGGGCCGAGGCCTATATGGAACAACGCCGCCGGCATTTTGTCGCCAACGGATACAACATCCGCAAAATCAACCAAGCCTACTTCGCCTTCCACGGCTCCTACGCCACCGGCCCCGGCTCCCTCAGCCCCATCGGAGCCCAGCTAAAAGAACTGCGCCGCCGCAGCGAATCATTAAGCCACTTCCTGAATACCATCGCCCAATTCGGCAGCTACCAGGAGTTTTTGCAGTACCTGGCAAAAAGTGAGCGCGAAAGTTAAGACCAAGACCGCCCCGAAGCCGCTTCACCGCCGCCAGTATCCCCGTCCTATGCCCAAACCGCCATCTCAAGGTCTCTTGCTCCAGGTCTCTTGGCCGGCGGTTTTCAACAGCGTATCTCCCTACACCCACGGCCGCTGCGGGAGTTTTCCGGCTAAAATCTGACCCAAAGAACGTACCTCCCCTACACCCACGGCCGCTGCTTGGAACGCTCTTTTTGAGAGGTGTAGGCCGCCATACCCTGCCCTTCCAGCGTCTCCGCCACCATTCGCTTGAACAACTGCCGATCCCGCCCGCTGACCACCGCCTGCTCGTGCGCCTCGGAGATCGCCACCGGATAACCCTGCCCCCGGCGGCACTGCTCCACCAGCAAGCTATGACCCAGCGACAGCAAATCCGCATCCTCGGCCACCCATTGCGGAACCTCCACCCGGGCAATCTCCTCGCCGGCATTCAGATAGTAGAAATAGACCTGCTGCCGCTCTCCATAGCATTCCCGGGGCACCGACGAATTGGTGCGATAAACCGGCGACCGTTGGCCCGGCGCCAGCCGTTCCGCGAAAATCTCCCGATCCATAAAATCATTGGAGTTGCTGCAAGGCGTGCGTTCGGAACGACGATTACTGCAAGACTCCCGACAGTGCGCCAAGTCGTTGGGACAAAGGCAGCGGCGAATAGCGTTGGCGACCTCCGTCACCCGGGGCAGAGAGACATAAGCGGCCAGGGTCACCCGGCGCTGCCGCGCTAGCTGGCGAAACTCCTCCAAAACGGGCAGCAGCCCCTCATTGATAATCGCCTGCCGGACAAAGGGACGGTAGCTCTGGCCGGCCAGTCCCCACAGCGCCAGAGTGCCATCGACCAAAGCCAAAACCGGCAAATCCGCCAACCCCTCTCGAACCAAATCCGCCAGCCCCTCCAACTCTCGCACCGTCCTGTAAAGCCCCAGCAGGTTGCCGGTAACCGCCTCCTCATCGGTGGAACGCAGCGGGTCCCGGAGGTAAAGCTCATCCGGCTCGGCGGCCAGGTGCGGACGACTGAAGAACCGGGCATCAGCCGTCCCGCCGTAGGTCAAGACGCAGCCGCCCAGATTGAGCAAATAGCAAGGCACGGGGAGATGGCGGTCAACGTCAATGTGCGAACCGTCCACCGAGGCCGCTACCCAATTCGGCGGCGGCGGCGGCGGCGAAACCTCGCCCAGCAGCTCGCTCACCACCTGCGCCGCCAGAAAAGGATCATAGAAACCTTCCGTCTTCTCCCGAGCCTCCTCCGCTGTAACCGCCTCCGCCGCCCGCAAGAGTTCCGTCAACCGGCTCCGCCGGTCGCGATAGCCCCGGCCCAGATTGCGGGCAACCCGGTCCAACTGCAACATAGTTTCGCCCAGGTCCAGCGACATAAACCCCTATCTTGGCTTGGAAATCAGCCTTGGAAATAAGGGCCGTTATCGCCAGCCCTTATTGCCGCCGGAAAGCATAACCTCTGGCGGCGGCGGTATTCAAGCCTTGCCGCCTTGACCGTGTTGACGAATGCTCTGGTTTCCTGGAATATAGAGCCCACGACGCTTTTACCTGCGGAGGAGAAATATGTCCCCAAAGAAGCGGCTCTACATCGGGATGCGCGAAGGCGTTTGCGCCCTCAGCAGCGAGGATGGCGGAGAAACCTGGCAGCAGCAACCCACTACGCCCCTGGCCCACGCCGCCGCCCGGTTGACCGCCAGCCCCGCTGACCCGCTGCGGGCCTACTTGGCAGCCTACGAGGCCGGCGTTTACCGTACGGACGACGGCGGGTTGACCTGGAGCCACCTCGACTCCTACCCCACCGACTATGCCCACAGCGTGCTGGCCCACCCGACCGCGGCGGAAACAGTATATGTCGGCAGCGAACCCGCCGCCCTTTTCCGTTCCTCCGACGGCGGAAATACCTGGGACGAGCTCGACGGCTTTCGCGCAGTGCCGGAATCAACCGAGTGGGGCTTCCATGCGCCGACCCGCGCCGCTCACGTACGCGACCTGCGCCCCGCTCCCAACGACCCCCAGCGCCTGTATGCCGGCATCGAAGTGGGCGGAATGGTAAGCTCCCGCGACGGTGGAGTTACCTGGCGGCAACTGCCGGGCCTTGACGCCGACATCCATTGCGTCAGCCTCAGCGGCGCCCGGCCCCAGACCGTCTACGTCGCCACCGCCAGCGCTCCCTATCGCTCCGATGATGAAGGAGACCGCTGGGAGCTAATCAATACTGGCCTGGACCGCCGCTACACGCTGCACTTGGCAGTGGCCCCGGACAACGCCGACCTGGCTCTGGTTACGGTTTCCGCCAACGCCAGCCGCCAAAACCCTCAGTTCTACCGCTCCACCGACGGCGGACGACATTGGCAGCTGGTCAATGGCCTGGGACAGGGCGAGAACTCCGCCGACATGATAGTAGCCTTTGACTGGGACCAGCGCCAACCCGACCAGGTTTACGCCGGTTCCGACGACGGTAAACTGTTCCGCAGCAAAGACCAAGGGGCGACCTGGCAACAGTTGCCGGTAACCCTTCCCTCCATCGCAGTGGGCGCCCTGGTAACCGCCGGCGGCTAGGGCCAGTTTGCAAACTCCCGGGGCGGCGTCAAGTTAAGCTCCGGCAAGTTAGCTCAGGTCGGTAAGGTAAATAATAAACAGCGGAAGAGGTGAGACCGGTGAGACGAGCTAACTTGACGAACCAGCAAGGCAGCTTATGCGATAGCCCGGCGTAAGCCCGACAGCGGCATTGTAGCCTTTTATCTCCTATGCTATGATGACCCTATCCTGATACCTTTGGTTTAATTCAATTTGTTGCTTCTCTCCTCCAACGACCGCTCGGCCTTTCGTCTTTCGGTAATTGTCCTTTTGACCTTAGCGGTTATTGGAGCCTTTGGTTACGCCCCGGTTTCGGCCAACGGGCGCGCTACCCTAATATCCTCCCAAGAGCAAGGGCCCTACCTCGTGGAGGTATCCATCCTGCCCAACCGGGCAGTGGTCAATAATACCCATATCAGTATCCGCATCGTATCCCTGAGTAGCGGCGAGCCGCTGACCGAAGCCTCGGTCAGCGTTACCGCCGCCGGCCCGGCGGCGGCCAACGGCTTCGGGCCGATACCAACGGATAACAACGTATTGCCCCAGTTCTTCGAGGCCACCCTCCCCTTTGATACCCCCGGAGAGTGGCAACTAAGCGTCAGCGTTGACTCGGATTTGGGCGACGCTACCCTTCAGGTGCCGCTGGAAGTCCGAGAGGGACGCCCGATTAACCTAATTCTGGTGGCGGCGATTGCCGTGGCCCTACTGGCCTTAAGCATCTGGACTTATGATCGAATAAGAGGGCGGCAGCGCAGTCGCTGACCAGCTGCCGCCTCGTTCAGCCTGAGCTTGTAGCAAGACGAACCGATAATCCGCTAACCTACCCCCAAACCAGTCGAAAAGCTCACCGCCAGCGGATGCTTAACACAACACAACCCCCGGCGACACCGGGTCAGGAAACCGATTGCAGTGGAGAAGCTGATTTGTCCTTTATGAGGTACATGTCATACCTTTGCCGAACCAAACTATCCCCTACCCGATCCGTTACCCTATCCGTCCTGTTCCCCCTGCTTCTGTTGGCGGCGGCCTGTGGCCCCGGCGCCGGCGGCAATGCGCCGGAGCAGCTTACCTTTGCGGTTAAATTTGCCGACGGCAAGCTCACCCCGGACCTGGTGCAGGTGAAACAGGGCGATACAGTCACCTTGCAGATAGAAACCGACCGGCCCGGCGCCTTCCACCTCCACGGTTACGACCTGGAACAGGAAGCGACAGTTGGGGCCGCATCCAGCTTTCAGTTCACCGCCGACGCCACCGGCCGATTTCGCTTGGCCTTCCACAGTTCAACCAGCGCGGCAGATAGCCCCAGCCACGACCACGCCGACAGCCACGACCACCCCAACGGCGACGATACTAAGGGCCAGCATGCCGGCGACCGCCAAGAACCGGACGGTGGAGCGGCAACGGAAGCTGTTGAACTGGAAATAGGCTTCCTGGAGGTACTGCCCCGATAGTCCCCCGCAGTTCCCGTTAATTACGGTTCCGCGCCGCCGGCGCGGTTCCAGCGACGGCAACCCGTCCCTAACCGACCTCTTCCCGCGCCGGCGGGTTGACCGGAGGCCGTTGCTCCGTCGGCGACCGACCCTGTTCCAGTAGCGCCAGAGATTATGCGCTGCCGGGCTGTTCCAGCCGCCGTATCCCGGCTTCAATGCTCTCGTTGACGTAAGGCGACGGGGCATCTCCCGGATCCAGCGTCTCTTCCAGCTTGCTGACCAAGGCGGTTGCGTCTTGGATGACTTCCGGGACTTGTAACGGGTCAAATCGTAATGCTAGAAGTTGTAGCGCCCCTCCCGTACTGACCAGTAAAACGCTGATATAGCGCTGTCGCCTCGCTCCATTACGGTGACCGTCCCATTGCGATGACCGTCGCGATTTGGGCTAACCTCCGGTCGACGCCATTAAACCAGCGTCGCTTTTCCGCCCCAGCCTTAACGGCGTGCGCCGCCGCCCCCAAGCCTTTTCCGAGGCTTGCAGCGGGTCTTGCCGGTCAAATTCTTCCCGGGCCTGTTGCAACAAGCCCTTGCTTTTCTCCAGGCTGCGCGCCGATTATTCGTCCGGCGAGGGGCCGGGGACAATGTCCAGAGGTAAGGTCATCGGAAACCCCCGCACCATATAATAATAGTTACCCCCTTCTAAAGGGGGTAACTATTAGCAGATGTAAGTAACGCATCCAGCGGGGCCTTTAGCCCCATCTTATGACCCGCCCGGGGATAACCTCGGCCTGAGAGCGGCTGACGCAGGTGGAGTGCCCATCTTATGACCCGCCCGGGGATAACGCTTCAGACCAAATCAATTGTACGCATCAATACACATTCCCAGCGGGAACCGGTTAGAATTAGAGGCCTAACCCCTAGCCCGCCAGAGCCTCCTCGAGGCCATTGTTCCAAGCGGCGGCGACTTCCGACAGCGGCCGGTCGACGTACCGACCCAGCCGGAAACGGGAGCCTCCAGTCTGCCCCAGTTCCAGCAATGGCGTATCCAGCGCGGCGGCCATCCGCTCCAGAAGGGGCGCCTGTTCCGGCAGCAGCGAAACCACGATGCGGGACTGCCGCTCACCGAACAGGGCCGCATCCCACCGCTGCGGCAGCCGGGCCAGAGCCGGGCCGCCCCGAAAGCCCACGCTGTTGGGGATAGCGCTTTCGGCCAAGGCTACCGCCAACCCGCCGTCAGAGCAGTCGTGGGCCGAAATGACTACCCCCTCGCGGATGGCCCGGCGACCCAGCTCCTGTACCCGCCGCTCTTGAGCCAAGTTAATGGCCGGCCGGCCAGCCACCCTTCCGTGTACCGCTTGCAGATACTCGCTGCCCGCCAAGTCGGAAGCGCGGCTGCGCCAGTCGTCCTGTCCCAATAGCCACACCGTCAACCCCTCCTCCGCCCAAGCCGAGCGAGTATGCCGGGCAACATCCTCCAACAAACCCAACCCGCCCAGGATGGGAGTGGGGTAAATCGCCTGACCCTGAGATTCGTTGTAAAGGCTGACATTGCCGCTGACCACCGGAACCCCCAGCATCCGGCAAGCGCGGGCAATCCCCCGGACGCACCATTCCAACTGGTAATAGACCTCGGCCCGCTCCGGGTCGCCAAAGTTCAGGCAGTCGGTCAAGGCCAGCGGCTCGGCTCCGGCGCAGGATAGATTGCGGCAAACTTCGGCCACCGCTATCTGGCCGCCCCGATAGGGATCCAGATAGCAGTAACGGCCATTGCCGTCAATACTCAAGGCGATGGCCTTGCCAGTTCCCTTAATGCGCAAAACGGCGGCGTCGCTGCCCGGCCCGACTACCGTGTTGGTCTGCACCTGGTGGTCATAACGGCGATAGATGCTGTGCTTGCCGGCTATGTTGGGGGCGGCCAACAGCGTCAACAGCGTATCCGCCGGCCCCCGGCCGGCCGGCGGCAAAGGAACGTCGGCCAGCGTAAGCCCCTGCCGCGCCAACTGCTCGGCGGAAGGCTTCCCTTGCCGCCGGTAGCGGGGCGCCTCGGTCAGGGGCTTGATGGGCAATTGGGCAACCAGTTGGTCGCCCTCCCAGATCTGCGCCTGCGGTTCCTGAATGACCCGGCCAATCTCTCGGCAGGGAATGTCCCACTTTCCGAACACCCGCCGCAGCCCCTCCACCTGCTCCGGCGGCGTCACCAACAGCATCCGCTCCTGGGACTCGGACAGCATTACCTCATAGCCCGTCATCCCCGGCTCCCGTCGATGTACCTGAGCAAGGTCCAGGATGATGCCCCGCCCGCCCCGATAGGCCGATTCAATCGCTGCGCTGGTCAGTCCGGCGGCCCCCAAATCTTGAATGCCGCTGACCGCGCCAGTATCCAGCGCTTCCAGGCAAGCCTCGATGAGAACCTTCTCCAGAAAAGGGTTCCCTACCTGCACCGTAGGGCGAAGTTCCTGCGCTTCCTCAAAAGTGCGGGAAGCCAGCCCAGATGCCCCGTGAATCCCGTCCCGCCCAGTATCAGCGCCCACCAGAAGCAGCGCGCTGCCCGCGGCCCCCGCGGCGGCCGAGGCCAGCCGGTCGGCGGATACCAGCCCGACGCACATAGCGTTGACCAAAGGATTCTGAGAATAAGATTCGTCGAAGTATATTTCGCCGGCCACGTCAGGAACGCCAATACAATTGCCATACCAGGAGATGCCCTCCACCACGCCGCGGAATAAATGGCGATTGCCCACCGAATCCAACGGCCCAAAGCGGAGCGAGTTGAGCAAGGCAATGGGTCGGGCTCCCATCGCCAGAATGTCGCGAACAATGCCGCCGACGCCGGTGGCCGCCCCTTGCCGCGGCTCCACCGCCGAGGGATGGTTGTGCGATTCTACCTTGAACACCACCGCCAAGCCGTCGCCGATGTCCACCGCCCCAGCGTTTTCAGCCCCAGCTTGAGACAAAACCCGGGGCGAGCGGCTGGGGAAAAACCGCAGCAACGGTTTAGAGTGCTTATAGCCGCAATGCTCGCTCCACAGAGCCCCGAACATCCCCAGTTCCACCGAGTTCGGCTCCCGGCCTAGCCGGTCGATAATCAAGTCATATTCGGCGGAACTAAGGGCGATTTCATCCAGAACTTCTTTGCTAACGGGCATAATTTATAGCGACCCCGTTCTCGTCGATAATGAGACCCTTGAAACCGTTGATCATAGTAGATTACAATCCATAGCTGGCCGCTGATAACTGACCGCCGTTGCTTGCGCTCAAGAAACCTGGGCGGCCCGGCTTTTCAACGGTATTGCGTTGCATTGCGTACAGCGTCCCCCAACTCCCCACTTCGGAACTTTCCAAAACCGCCATCGGCCGGCCCGGAAAAGCGTGGCTATCCCGCAGAAACCGGTCCCTTAAACCGGTGAGCCCCGCCGGTTTAAGGCGTTCCCCATTATACCACCCTAACCCGGCAGCCCCGCCCCCTCCGGGAAGTTCAGCATCAGGTTCAGATTTTGGATCGCGGCGCCACAAGCTCCCTTGCCCAAGTTGTCCAACAGGGCGATGAGCAAAACATGGCCGGAAGGGTGGGCAACCACGTGTAGCCGGATGCAGTTGCTGTCGTTGCAAACCTGCGGGTCAAAACTCCGCTCATCCAGCGCCCCCGGCTCCGGCAAGGGCGCCACCTCAACAAAATCCTCATCCCGATAACGCTCATAGAGGGTCTCCCACACCCTTTCTCCGACGGCTCCCAGGGCCAGCCCCGGCTCAAACATTGCGGCGTGAATCGGCGCCTGCACCCGCATACCGCAGCGGAAGGGACCCACCGCCGGCACAAACTGCGGTTCAGCGCTAATCCCAGCATACGCCATCATCTCCGGTATATGCTTGTGCCGCCGGTCCAAGCTGTAGGGAGCCTCATAGGGCAGCCCGGCCAGTTCGGCGCTCGGGTCTTCCCACTTGCCAATCAGCCCGTTGCCGCCGCCGGAATAACCGGACAAGGCGTTGATGGAAAAGAGCGTATCCTTGCTCAGCAGCCCAGCCTCAATCAACGGCCGCGCCAGCAGAATAAACCCGGTGGGATAGCAACCCGGGTTGGCGACATACTTGGCCTGACCGATGGCCGCCCGCTGGCCCGACGCCAATTCCGGCAGCCCATAGACCCAACCCGCGGCGACCCGGTGGGCCGAGCTGGCGTCAATCAGCCGAGTATCCGACTCCTGAACCCACCCGGCCACCTCAACCGCGGCTTCATCGGGCAGGCAGAGAATCGCCACATCCGCCTCCAGAATCCGGGCGCGACGCTCCTCCGGGTTGCGGCGCAACTCCGCCGGAAGGGTCAAAAGTTCCACATCCTCCCGTCCCGCCATCCCCTGATGAATCCGCAAGCCGGTGGTGCCGGTATGTCCGTCAATAAAAACCTTGGGCCGCATAATCAGTCCGTCCTGGTATAGTTTGGCGTGGATTAGATAGAATTTGGCATAGGTTAGGAATTTTGCATCCCAAGTCTAATGGCATCGTCAGGGCGGCGCAACGGACGAAATGGGGGGTTAAGATTAAGGTGGATAGCGACTTAAGCCGAATCGCCGCCGGCTTCAGCTCGCGGGAAGTCGCCCCGCCAGTCCATTCCGACACCGGTCTTACCGTCTTCCAGATAACCGGGCGGTTCACCGCAAAGAAAGTCGCGAAAGTCCATCGAATGTCGAGGCTAAGGGGGCCGGGGATAAAAGATAATGAACAAGAAGCCCAGCGATGCTTTTCGGCGCCCGGGCCAGCCCCTACCCGATAGTGTCAATCACCGACTGGAAAATCAAGTTCCCGTCCGCGCTGCCCAAAAGCGCCTCGCAACTGCGTTCCGGGTGGGGCATCATTCCCAACACGTTGCCGGTTTCGTTGATGATGCCGGCGATATTGCGCGCCGACCCGTTAGGATTAGCGGCCTCCGTAACCGCCCCGGAGGGTTCGCAATAGCGGAACAACACTCGGTTCTCCGCTTCCAGACGGTCCAGCGTCAGCGCATCCGCGTAATAGTTGCCTTCGCCGTGCGACACCGGCGCCCACAGGGTCTGCCCCGGCCGGCAACGGCCGGTAAAGGGAGTATCAGTTCGCTCGGTTCGTAAACTGGCCCACTGACAGCGGTACTCCAAATGCCGGTTGCGTATCAGCGCTCCGGGAAGCAACCCGGATTCACACAAAACTTGAAACCCGTTGCAAATGCCGACCACCAAGCCGCCGCCGGCGACAAACCCGTTAAGTGCCGCCATTACCGGCGAAAATCGCGCAATGGCCCCCGCCCTTAAGTAATCGCCATAGGAAAAACCGCCGGGAAGTATCACGCAGTCATAGCCCGCCAGACTCCCTTCCCGGTGCCAAACGTAATCCGCCTCCTGCCCCAAGACGTCCTTAACTTGGTAATGGCAGTCCGCTTCACTCCAAGTGCCCGGGAAAACAACAATGCCAAAGCGCATATACAGTTCTCGAAATTGAGGTGCGAGCTCCCCGCAAGGCCCGGAAACTCGGGGGAAATCCGATTAGCCCTCAGTCGCCGGATCCCAGAAAACGGGTTACTATAGCGTTGACTTGGTCGCCGTCGGCCTTGCCCCGAACCTGCGGCATCAACCGACCCATAACCCGGCCCTTGTCCCGAATCGTTTCCGCTCCCACCTGGAGGATAACATCCTGCGCCAGTTCAGTCAGCTCCTCCTCCCCCATCTGGAGCGGCATATACTCCTCCAACACCCCTAAGTCGGCGGTTTCCTTCTCCACCAAGTCTTGGCGGTTGCCCTCCTCAAACATACGGATGCTGTCCCGGCGATCCTTGACCTGCCGGACTACCACCTCGGTAAAGCCGGCGTCATCCAGAGTAACGCGCCGGTCAATCTCCACCCGATTGATGGCGCTCTTCAGGTAGCGAAGGGCGTCTAGCCGCTGCTGATTGCGGCTGCGCATCGCCGCCGTAATATCAGCTTCCAATCTTTCCCGCAGCCCCATAAAACCACCGCCATAAACGCCGGATGCCCTTTATCCCTTCCCATACAGCATAAATCGGCGGCGCAAGACGGTCAAGAGCCGCCGCCCGCCTCGCTAAAACCCTCCCCGGTTCTTTCGGTTCTCCCTTTGCCTTTGCCGGTTCTCCCTTTGTCGGTGTATGTATTTGTATGTACCTTTTGCGCCTTTCCCGCCTAAAGCCGAAATCGGTAAACTTGACGAACCCTTTTGACGCCATGCTAATATGACTAAACACCCATAAGGTTAACCAACTAGGCCAAACCGGACTAGACTGGACCGAAACGTACTAATACTGACGTCAGTCCGGAAGGAATATAACTCAGCCCCGAAGGTTAACCATAATGGGTTCCTGCCGGAAAAGAAACGGAAATAATATAACTCAGCCCCGAAGGTTAACCTCTACCTGGCCGGCGGCGTTGCCGTCGGAAACTTACCGGAGCGCGCCCCGCCGTTGACTTCGCAAGCCGAGAGACAGCTTTATTTCTCCCTGGCCGAGACTGTAGCCGCGGAGTTCCAACAGGACTTTTCGGAAGAGTGGCTGGAACAGGTTTTGAAGCTTGCGCTGGAGCAGGCCCTGCCGCCGGATGCGCCGGGGCAGGTCAGCCTGCTAATAACCGACGACGCCACGGTGCGCGACTTGAATCGAGTCTACCGGGGGCTGGACGAAACGACCGATGTCCTCTCCTTTTCCGCCTCCGCCGCCCACCCGGGCCATTGGCAAGGAGAATTAGCGCCCCCGTCGCCCAATGCCGACGGCGCCGCCGCCCCGGAACCGGCCGGCCCGGAGAACTGGCCCCCCTTCATCTTGCCCCCGGATGAATTGCCGCCCCTGGGCGAAATTATCATCTCTTACCCCCAGGCCCGACGGCAAGCCGCGTCGCTGAACCGGCCCCTTGACCGGGAATTGGCCCTGTTGATTGTCCACGCCGTCCTGCACCTGGTAGGCTGCGACCACGTCGAACCGGAAGAAACCGCCCGAATGCAACAACGGGAACAAGCTGCCCTAGCTACCCTGTTTCAGCTTCCCGAAGCCCCCGAATGACCTCCCAAGTCTATTACCGCAAGTGGCGACCGGGCAGCTTTGCCGACCTGGCCGGCCAAGAACACGTAGCGACCACCCTGCGCCAAGCCATCAAACAGGGTCGGGTCGCCCACTCCTACCTCTTTTGCGGCCCCCGGGGCACCGGCAAGACCACCACCGCCCGGATTATCGCCAAGGCGGTCAACTGCCTCGACCTCCAGGACGGCGACCCCTGCAACGCCTGCGCCCCCTGCGTTTCCGCCAACGAAGAACGCTTTATGGATACCATCGAAATGGACGCCGCCAGCAACCGCGGCATTGAGGACATCCGGGAAATCCGCGACAAAGTCAACTTTGCCCCAGCCCAGGGCCGCCGCAAGGTCTATATCATCGACGAAGCCCACATGCTTACCGACCAAGCCTCCAACGCCTTCCTCAAAACCCTGGAAGAACCCCCCGCCCACGTGATTTTTGTCCTCTGCACCACCGAGGCTAACCGAATCCTGCCCACCATCGTATCCCGCTGCCAGCGTTTCGACTTCCGCCGTCTCCCCTCCGAGCGCATCTACCAGCGCCTGGCGGAAATTACCAACGGCGAGGGCGTATCGGTGGCCCCGGATGCCTTGCGCCTGGTGGCCCGTTACGCCGCCGGCAGCCTGCGCGACGCTGAAAACCTGCTCGAGCAGTTGGTAGTATCCTACGGCGACGGCGTAACCCTCACCCAACTAGAAGAACTGCTGGGATTGACCCATAGCGAACGCTGGCTAGACCTAGTCAAATACCTGTTGACCGGCAACACCTCCGCCGCCCTGGAAATAATCAATCAAGCCGCCTGGGACGGGGCCGACCTGCGCCAACTCCACCGGCAAGCCCTCGAGCTTCTGCGAGCCGCCATGCTCCTGGAGTGGGGGGCCGCCGCCGCCCTGGAATTGCCGGAACACGTTATCGCCCAACTGAAAGAACTGGTCAGCAATTTGCCCAACTGGCGCGTGGTCCAGGCCCTGCGCCTCTGGGGCGAAGTCAATATGCGCTACGACGCCCCTTCCACCCTCCCCCTGGAGTTGGCGGCGGTGGAAATTTGCAACGACGACCTGGCCCCGCCAGCCCCGCCAGCCGTCCTCTCGCCCCGGACGGCAGAGCCTACCCCACCATCGCGTCCCGCTACCGCCCCTCCGTCCCGTCGGTCGGCCGACCGCCCCAACCCGCCCCCTGCCGCCCCCGCCCCCCCATCGTCCGGGTCCTCCGGCGCCGGCGCCGAACCCGGGAACGAAACGAGAAAAGCCAGCGCGTCGCCCCCGGAACGCCCCCCGGCGGCTCCCTCCTTAAACGAAGCCCCCCCGTCGCCCCTGGCCTCCGCCCGTGGCGAAGCGGACCTGCCCTCCCGCTGGCAAACCACGGTCAAAGCCCTGAACCGCTGCAAAGGCAAAAAATATAACCTGGGAGCCTTGCTCCGCGACTGCAAACCCGACACCATCACCCTGGATAGTGATACACTGATACTACCCTTCGTGCACCGCCCTAATATGGAACGAATGCAGGAGGAGATGGAAGACCCCAATTCCCGCCGGATGGTAACGGAAGCGGTAACCAAATTCTTTGGCTCGCCCTACGACTTCAAGATTACCCTGACCGGCGAGAACGACGAAGGCCCTCCTTCCAACCGCCCTAACCAGCACAGCCCCCTGGTGCGCACCGCCCTGAATATGGGAGCCCGAATCTTGGAGGATACTGTCGAATGAACCGAAACATGATGCGCCAAGCCCAGCGAATGCAAGCCCAATTGCAGAAAGTCCAGGAAGAACTGGAAACCCTTACCGTCCAGGGCAGCGCCGGCGGCGGCGTAGTCAAAGTTGTGATGACCGGCAAGCAAATAGTCGAGTCGGTAACCATCGAGCCGGAAGCCGCCGAGGATGTAGAACTGCTCCAAGACCTGGTAGCGGCGGCGGTCAACGACGCCTTCAACAAAACCCAGGAACTGGCCGCCAGCAAGATGAGCGCTATCACCGGCGGGATGAACCTCCCCGGCCTGACCTAGCCGGCCCCGCTTTCCCAGGGCTACCGGGTCAAGCCGGCTCGAGCCACCCCCCACCCCCCGTAAATGGTCAGGGTCAGGGTCGAAATCGAAGACAGCGGAACCAGTACGCCCCAACCCGCCAAGTTTCCCGTTGAGGCGCGAACATGACTTTAGAACACTTACCCTCCGCCGCTCCCTCGCTGGCTCGGCTGATTCAAGAACTGAACAAGCTGCCAGGCATTGGCCCCAAGAGCGCCCAGCGTCTGGCCTACCACATCATTCGTCTGCCCGACAGCGAAGCTCGCGACCTCGCTAACGCCATCAACGCCGTCAAACAAAACATTAAGTTCTGCTCCGAATGTCAAAACCTGACCGACGCCAGCCCCTGCCCCGTCTGCGCCAACTCCCAGCGCAACCGGGAACAAATCTGTGTAGTGGAAGACCCGCTGGACGTACTCGCCCTGGAGCGTACCCACTGCTACCGAGGCCTATACCACGTCCTCCACGGAGTAATATCCCCCCTGAACGGCATCGGCCCCGACCAGCTAAAGCTCAAGGAACTCTTCCCACGCCTCGCCGACGGCCAAGTCAAGGAGTTGGTCATCGCCACCAACCCCACGCTGGAAGGCGAAGCCACCGCCATGTATATCTCCCGCCACCTGGTCGGCAGCGACCTCAAAGTTACCCACCTAGCCCGTGGCCTCCCCGTCGGCGGCTCCCTGGAATACTCCGACGAACTCACCCTGAGCCGCGCCTTTCAAGGCCGCCAAGAAGCCTAGCTCGATCGCCAAGCGCCAAGCGCCAAGCGCCAAGAACCGAATACCGAATACCGTAACCGGACACCATAAACTGTAAGCGAAAGCGAAACGCAATACGATGGCCCCACCCAGAACTTACCGCGCCGAGGCCCTCACCCTCAAATCCGCCCCCCTGGGCGAAGCCGATTTGCTGATTACCCTCTTTGCCCGAGAATGGGGCAAACTGCGCGCCGTGGCCAAGGGCGCCCGCCGTCCCACCGCCAAGCTAGTCGGCCACCTCGAACCCCTGACCCTCACCCGCCTCTCCCTGGCCCGGGGCCGCACCCTGGACCTAATCAGTCAAGCCGAGACCCTCGAAAACTTTACCCCCCTGAAATCCAACCTGACCGCCGTCACCAAAGGACTCTACGTCGCCGAACTCGTGGACGGCTACGGCTCTGAGGCCGGCCCCAACGAACCCCTGCTGACCCTGACCCTGGATACCCTGACCGCCCTTGGCCGCGCCCCGGAAGCCGCCCTCCCCCTGCTCCACTTTCAACTACGCCTCCTTTCCGTTTCCGGCCTGATGCCGGAACTGCAATGCTGCGTTGAGTGCCGCCGCCCGCTGGAACCGGGCCGCCACCGCTATAGCGCCGCCGGCGGCGGCGTGTTCTGCCCAGCCTGCGCCGCCGCCGCTTCCGCCGAAGTCGCCCTGCGCCCCCTATCCCTCCGCGCCCTCAAAGTGCTGCGCCTGCTCGCCCGCCACCACCGCCCGGCGCTGCTCCCCCCCTTAACCCTGAACGAACCCCTCTCCCTGGAACTAAACGCCCTCCTCTCCAACACAACGCAATACTGGCTGGGCCAGAAAATTCGCTCCCAAGACTTCCTCAACCACCTGGCCCACAGCGAAAAAACGTTAGCCAGCGCCAAAAAAGGGAATGACAATTGACTTGCCGTAGAGTATAGTCGGTGGCACCGGGACAAAAAGGCGCCGGGCATTTACCGTTGAACCGGGTCCGATAATCGTCCGCTCCGGTGAAACCGGAAAAGCAGTGTTCTTGAGCTAAAACCGGCCTTCAGAACCGGAAAAAACCGCCGGCGCGCCGCCGACAGGAGTAACGTCTAGCTTGACTACTCTCCGGGTAAAAGTGGGTGAAAAATGGTACACCGTGGCGGTGGGCGACCTCAGCCATTCCCCAGTGGAAGTCAATGTGGACGGGCAGACCTACTACGTGGAGGTTGAAGCTCCGGCCCAAGACTACCCCCGAACCCGCCGAGGCCCCCGCCCGGCCAGCCGAGTTGCGACGCCCCCCGCCTTTCCCCGCGTCGCCCCCCCGCCGACCTCCCCCAACCCCTCGGACAAAACCCTCCGTTCCCCCATGCCCGGCCGCGTTATCTCCATCCGCGTTCGCCCCGGAGACCCGGTCGCCGCCGGCGATGAAGTCTGCGTAGTGGAGGCCATGAAAATGGAACAAAGCATCCGGGCCGCCCAAGACGGCATAGTCCAGGAGATATACGTCCAGCCAATGGATTCCGTCAGCTCCAACGACCCGCTGATTCAACTGGCATAACCCCGGCTCGCCCCTGACCCGCCGCCGCTCCCCCTACCCCTACCCCTTTCCCCCGCCCGCGCCCCAGCCCTAGAACCCCCTACGGCGAAATCCGCTCGAGGGCCGCTCGGCATAAACCTCGGGGAAGTGTTAAAATAACCGGCGACTAGCCCGCCAGAGATACTGCCATTGCCAAGGACATTGCCTTATGCCGCAGGACTTCATCTATGTCAAAGGTGCGCGGGAGCATAACCTCAAAAACGTAGAAGTAACCATTCCCCGGGATAAGCTGGTAGTAATCACCGGCGTATCCGGCTCCGGCAAAAGCTCGCTGGCCTTTGACACCATCTACGCCGAAGGCCAGCGGCGTTACGTAGAATCCCTCTCTTCCTACGCCCGTCAATTCCTGGGCCGGATGGACAAGCCCGACGTGGACTACATCGAGGGCCTTTCGCCCGCCATATCCATCGACCAAAAGGGCGTATCCCATAATCCGCGCTCCACCGTCGGCACCGTTACCGAGATTTACGACTACCTGCGCCTGCTCTTTGCCCGCGTCGGCCAGCCCCACTGCCCCAAGTGCGACCGACCGGTGGAACGGCAAACCGTGCAGCAAATCATCGACGCCATCCTCTCCCTCCCCCAAGACAGCCGCATCACCCTCCTGGCCCCCAAAGTCCGCCGCAAAAAAGGCGAACATAAGGAGGTAATTGAGGCGGCCCGCCGCGCCGGCTTTGTCCGCATCCGGGTCAACGGCGAAATCCTTCTCCTGGACGAAACCGACAACCTGAACCTGAACAAACAACAGTGGCACTACATTGAGCTAATAGTGGACCGCCTCGTCATCCGCCCCGACACCGAGCAAAGCCGCGTCGCCGAATCCATAGAAACGGCCCTCCGCGAAGGCGACGGCGTGCTTCAGATCCTGCGCCAGCCCCGGGAAGCGGACGCCAAAGAAGAAGAACTCGTCTTCTCCGAACAATTCGCCTGCCTCCGCTGCGGCATCAACTTGCCCGAAATAGAACCCCGAACCTTCAGCTTCAACAGCCCCCACGGCGCCTGCCCCCAATGCACCGGCCTCGGCTACAAGCTGGAAGTTGACCCCAACCTGATAATCCCCGACAAATCCCTGTCCCTGGCCGACGGGGCCGTAGCCCCCTGGTCCCGCTCCGGAACCTCCGGCGGCTGGTATCTGAGCATGATGGAGGCCGTAGCCCAGACCCACGACTTCTCCTCGCATATTCCGGTCAAAGACCTAGAAGACCAACACCTGAAAATAATCCTCCACGGCGCCAAGTCCCGCAAAGTTAACATCCGCCACCGCACCCAGAGCGGTCGCGTTTACAACTGGAACACCCGTTTTGAGGGCGTCATCCCCAACCTGGAACGTCGCTACAAGGAGACCGACTCCGACCACACCCGCCAGGAAATCGAACGCTATATGACCGCCCGTCCCTGCCAAGCTTGCCAGGGCCAGCGCCTGAAACCCGAAGCCCGCAGCGTCCGAGTCTGCGGCCTGGGCATAATGGACGTTACCGCCATGAACATCGCCCAGGGCGCAGAGTGGGTGCGCTCCATCGACCCGGACGCCCCAGGCGACCACCGAGAAGACAAAACCCTTTCCCGCCGCGACAAATCCATCGCCCACCAAATACTCAAGGAAATCGAAGGCCGCCTCCGCTTCCTCGAAGGCATCGGGCTAGACTACGTCACGATGAACCGCACCGCCCGCACCCTCTCCGGCGGCGAAGCGCAGCGAGTCCGTCTGGCAACCCAAATCGGCTCCGGCCTCACCGGCGTCCTCTACGTCTGCGACGAACCGACGGTGGGCTTGCACCCCCACGACGACCACCGCCTCATCAACACCCTCACCCGGCTGCGGGATATGGGCAACACCGTCATCGTGGTAGAACACGATGAAGCGATGATGCGGGCCGCCGACTATATCGTTGACCTCGGTCCGGGAGCCGGCGAACACGGCGGCCACGTGGTAGCCGCCGGCGTCCTCGACCAGGTGATGCATAACCCCGCCTCCCTGACCGGCCAGTACCTAAGCGGCAGCAAGCGAATTCCCCTGCCCGAAAGCCGGCGCCCCGGCAACGGAAGCTGCATCACCGTGTTCGGAGCGCGCGAGAACAACCTGAAAAACGTGCAAGTGTCTTTGCCCCTGGGAATGCTCACCTGCGTCACCGGCGTCTCCGGCTCCGGCAAAAGCACCCTCATTTATGACGTTCTCTATAAAAAGCTGGCCCAAACCCTGAACCGGGCCCGAGACTATCCCGGCGACCACGACGCCATAACCGGCATCGAGAACATTGACAAAGTGGTCAACATCGACCAATCCCCCATCGGGCGGACGCCCCGCAGCAACCCGGCCACCTACACCGGCGCCTTTACTCCCATACGCGAGCTATTCGCCTCCCTCCCCGAAGCCCGGGTGCGTGGCTACAAGCCGGGCCGCTTCTCCTTCAACGTCAAAGGCGGGCGCTGCGAGGCTTGCCAAGGGGAAGGCTACAACCAAATTGAAATGCAGTTCCTGCCCGACGTTACCGTCCCCTGCGAAATCTGCCAAGGCCGCCGCTACAACCGCGAAGCTATGGAAGTAACCCTCCACGACCAAAGCATCGCCGACGTGCTGGATATGACCGTGGACCAAGCCCTGGAGCTTTTCTGGAACTTCCCCCGCATCCGCCCCAAACTCGAAACCCTCCGGGACGTCGGCCTCGGCTACATCCGGTTGGGCCAGCCAGCCACCACCCTGTCCGGCGGCGAAGCCCAGCGAGTCAAGCTGGCGACCGAACTGGCGAAACGAGCCACCGGAAAAACCCTCTACCTGATGGACGAGCCGACTACCGGCCTCTCCTTCGAGGACTGCGCCGCCCTGCTGCGCGTACTGCACCGCCTGGTGGACAACCGCAACACCATTGTCCTGATTGAACATAATCTGGACCTGATAAAAAACGCCGACTGGATTATTGACCTGGGACCAGGAGCCGGCGACCAAGGCGGCCGCCTCATCGCCACCGGAGCCCCGGAACAGCTCGTCCAACGCCCAGAATCCCACACCGGCCGCTACCTGCGCCCCCTGCTCCCCGCCCCGGCCAACCCGGCAGCCAACGAAATAAGAGAAGCGGTGGCCGCCGGTAATTGATCCGAAATAAAGAGACGAAGAGACAAGAACTTGCAGCTCAGAGTCCAGCAAGTCGACAGCCTGAAACTATCGGGCCGAAGCCAGCATTTCAGCGTCTTACCCGGAAATCAATCATCAATCGAGGTGAACTGACCGGAGAACTGTTCAGTCCCCAGTTCCCGATCAGCTCCGATCAACAGCTAAAAGAGAGGCAAACCGCCATGACCCAAACCGCAACCCTGCAATACGACCTGCTCCTCGACAACCAATGGCAGCCCGCCGCCAGCGGCGACTACTTTGACGTGGAAAACCCGGCCACCGGCGAAACCGTCGCGCGAATGGCTAACGCCGGCCCAGCGGACGTGGCCGCGGCGATAACCTCCGCCCAGCGCGCCGGCCAGCACGGCCCCTGGGCCACTATGCCCGACGCCGACCGCGGCAAAATCCTCTGGCGCATCGCCGACATCATTGAAGAACGCAAAATGGAACTGGGCCGGCTAGAATCCATCTCCAACGGCCGCCCCCTTTCCGAAACCTCCTCCCAGATGCTGGTAGTAGCCAGCTACTTCCGCTACTTCGCCGGTTTCTGCGACAAAATCCAGGGATCCGCCATCCCCACCGACCGAGGCCACCTCAACTACACCGTGCGAGTGCCCCTCGGCGTGGTCGGCCAGCTTACCCCCTGGAACCACCCCCTCATGATTGCCGCCAAAAAACTGGCCCCCGCCCTGGCCGCCGGCTGTACGGTAGTCCTCAAACCCTCCGAGTGGGCCCCGCTGACCCCCACCGAAATAGGCAATATCGCCCTCAAAGCCGGACTACCCCCGGGCGTCCTGAACATCGTCAACGGCTTCGGCCCCACCGCCGGCAAAGCCCTGGCCTCCGACCCCCGCCTGGGCAAGCTGGACCTCACCGGCGGCACCGACACCGGCCGGGCCGTCGCCCAACTAGCCGGCCACAACCTCACCCCCCTGCAAGCCGAACTCGGCGGCAAGGCTCCCGTCATCGTCTTTGCCGATTCCAACCTGGAAGATGCGGTCAACGGCTGCGCCTTCGCCTCTTTCGTCGCCTCCGGCCAAACCTGCATTCAAGGCTCCCGGGCCGTGGTGCACCGCTCCATTTACGACCGCTTCGTGGCGCAGCTAGCCGAAAAAGTAGCCGCTATCCGCATCGGCGACCCCACCGATTTCCAAACGCAGATGGGGCCAGTAGTATCCCGGCCAGCCTACGACCGCATCCTGAAATACGTGCAAATCGCCCAGAACGAAGGAGCGCGGGTAGCCTATGGCGGCCAGCATCCGCCAGGGGCGGAATACCGGAACGGCTACTTTATTGAGCCAACGGTGCTAGCCGACGTGCGCCCCAATATGACGGTGGCTCAGGAGGAAATCTTTGGCCCCGTGGTCTGCGTCATCCCCTTCGACACCGAGGACGAAGCCATCGCCATCGCCAACGACACTCCCTACGGCCTGGGCTGCTCCATCTGGACCAGAGACGTGGCCCGCGCCCACCGGGTAGCCCGGGACGTCGTCGCCGGAATAATCTGGATTAACGACCACCACCGGCTGCACCCGGCCATCCCCTGGGGCGGCTTCAAGGACAGCGGCTACGGAAGAGAAGGCAGCTTCGACTTCATCCACGAATACACCGCCCCCAAATACGTCTGCGTTCGAGTCGAACCCCAAGGCTTCGACTGGTACGCCGCTGCCGGGCCGGGACAGCGGCTAAACTAGCCGGCCTTTGCGAGCCTACGGAGCGGTAGCCGCCAAAAGTTTCAGCCGCCGCCCCTTGACCGATCAGTAGCTGCCACCCCCGGCATTTGCTAGAATGCCCGCTAACCAAACCGCAAATCTTTGAGAGGATTACTATGACCTTCCACTACGACAACGAAATTCGCATTGTCAAGATTAACATGGGCCCCTACGACAACAACGGTTACATCGTGATTTGCCCCGAGACCAACGAGGGCGTCATCATTGACACCCCCGCCGAGCCGGAAAAACTGCTCAACGCCCTTGGCGACGTGCAAATCAAAGCCATCCTGATTACCCACAAACATCAAGACCATCTGCTAGGCTTTGCCGAAATCACCAGCGCAGTGCCAGCGCCGGTGGCCGTCGGCGCCAATGACGTGGACGGCCTGCCCCGGACGCCGGAAAGGGCGCTTAAGGACGGCGACGTCATTCCCTTCGGCCACCAGGAAATCCACGCTCTGGATACGCCGGGCCATACCGAAGGCGCCGCCTGCTACCTTATCGGCAAGCACCTCTTTTCCGGCGACACCCTGTTCCCCGGCGGCCCCGGCAAATCCCGCAGCCCGGAAGCCCTGCGCCAACTGCTCGACAGCATCCACCACAAGCTGTTGTCCCTGCCCGACGACGTAGCCGTTTACGCCGGCCACGGCGACGCGGATACCACCATCGGCGAGGCCCGCCGCCGCTACCAAGTCTTTACCTCTAAAACCCACGCCGCCGACCTCTTTGGCGACATCGATTGGCTGGAAACCGAGTAACGCCCCGGCAAAGGTTTTCAGCGCTCTACCGGAATACGCAGAGTTTCTACCGGATTCTCTGCGTATTTCCAGGCGCCGCAGCCCGCCGGAACGAAAACGACCCGCTTGACGCGATATTGAGGTGACAGATAATGTACCAACGCACCGTCCTTGACAACCAGCTCCGAGTGCTGACCGCCGCAATGCCCCACTCCCCTTCCGTGTCAATGATTATCTCCGTAGGCGCCGGTTCTCGCTACGAACCGGACGAATTAGCCGGCCTCTCCCACTTCCTCGAACATCTCCCCTTCAAGGGAACCAAAAAATGGCCCACCGCCCGCCATGTCAGCGAGGCCATTGAGGGCGTGGGCGGCGTAATGAACGCCAGCACCGACCGGGAGCTAACCGTTTTCTGGTGTAAGGTAGCCCAGCTCCACTTCCAGCAAGCCTTCGCCGTCCTGCTGGATATGCTGCTGAACCCCCTGCTCGACCCGGCGGAAATGGAAAAAGAACGAGAGGTAATCCAGGAAGAGCTGCGAATGACCTACGATTACCCCTCCGACCGGGTGAACCTGCTGATTGATGAGCTACTCTGGCCGGAACAGGCCATGGGCCGAGACGTGGGCGGCTCCCCCGATTCGGTGAACCGCATCAGCGTTGACGATGTGCGAAACTATATGGAGCGGCAATATAACCCAGCCAACGTGGTGATTACCGTCGCCGGCAACATTGACCATAACCAGGTGCTAGAGCTGATCCGGGAAGCCGCCAGCGACTGGCTGCCGGGCCAATCGCTGGATTGGCAGCCAGTAATCGACCGCTACGACGGCCCGGCCGCCGGGCCAGTCGCTCGGGTGGAAGGAAAACGATCAGACCAATCCCACATCTGTCTGGGCTTGCCCGGCATCGCCCTGGACGACCCCGACCGCTATGCCCTCGCCCTGCTTAACGGCGTGCTGGGCGACGGAATGAGCAGCCGGTTATTCCTCAAGCTGCGAGAAGACCAAGGCTTGGCCTACGACGTCGCCAGCTCCCTGAACCACTTCCGCGACTGCGGTTCAATCGTCGTCTATTGCGGCGTAGAACCCCAAAAAACCCGGGAAGCGGTGCCGGCGATCCTCCGAGAACTGGACGGAATGCGCCGCCAAGTCCCCCTCCCAGAGTTGAATAAGGCCAAGGAGTTCGCCAAAGGCCGCCTGCTGCTCCGGATGGAAGACACCCGTTCCGTAGCCGGCTGGCTCGGCGCCCAAGAACTGCTGCTGGGCCGAATTACCACGGTGGAGGATACCGTGCGGGAAATCGACGCGGTTACCGCCGCCGACTTAACCCGCGTGGCCGAAAGGCTAATTGACCCGGACAAATTACGCCTGGCCGTAGTTGGCCCCCATCGGGGCGAAAAAACGCTGCAAAAGCTGCTGAAGTTCTGAACGACCCCCTTCCTAACTTCCCGCAGCGGCAAACTCTTCAATCACCGGGTTGCTCAGGACACCGATGCCGGGAATGTCCACCTCCACCGTGTCGCCCGGCGTGATCGAGCGGGTAACGCCGGTAGCCCCCGAAAAAACCAGGTCGCCCGGCCGCAAGGTCACCTGCTGGCTGATGCAACTGACAATCTCCGGGAAGGTAAAAAGCATCTCCTTGGTGTTGCACCGCTGCACCTCCTCCCCGTTAATCCGCACCAGCAAATCCAATCCTTGCGAGTCAACCTCCGTCTCAATCCAGGGGCCGACCGGCGCAAAAGTATCGGCCCCCTTGGCGCGCCAAAAAGTCCAGTCATCCTTTTGCCAGGAACGCTCGCTCACATCGTTGCCGCAAGTATAGCCCAGGATAAACTGGGACGCCCTTCCCGGAGGGATGCGCCGACAGGTCTTGCCGATTACCGCCACCGCCTCGCCCTCGTAATGCACCTCGCCAGCGGCGTCTTTGGGGATGATTATCGGATCATTAACGCCAGTCAGGGCGTTGCGCCCCTTGCGCCACGGCTGGGGCTGCTGCGGCCTTGGCAGAGCTTCCGTACCGAACACCGAACCGGCAAACTCCAGATGGTCAACAAAATTCAACCCCGGCCCCCACAACTCGCCAGCATCCGTAGGCGGCAGCAGTTTTACATCCTCCAAGGAATAGCGAGTATCGGTTATACGAAAATTGCCATAAATACTTCCCCGTATTTCCGCTATTTCCTCATCCAAAACCACACCGTAAACTACTCTTCTACTGCTGCGGAATCTGGCGATTTTCATTTCTGCCTCCGTATGATTTGTGGGGATAGCCAGTGGGGGGAGGGCAACGCCTAATTCTACAACAGCGCCAGCCTCCGGGTCTAGCGATTACCTCCTTCGCTTCCGCTCCGCCAACGCCTTAAGCTGCGCCCCCCATTTGGCGGCAGATAACGCCTTTGATACATCCACTGATGCATCCAGGCCATAGATTGTCTTCGCCCTGGCTTCCAGAGTAAGCCAGCGGCCGGGATCCCCAAGGGCAGCAGAGCGAAAACGATTTCTTTCAGATTGGACGGATTGAGCTGCTGGATTACGGTCGGCAATACGACCAGGGCGAAGATAAAAACCAGAACTCCTCCGATCACTACCGACAGGCGCTCGGGTCTGGTGGGCTCCACCAGATAGGGTTTGGTGAGTCCCATAAGATATCGCCTCCTCTCTTATTTGGGGTAAACCTCAAACTATACAACAGCGCCAGCGTCCGGGTCTAGCCATTATCTCCTGCAATAGGGAGGGGCAAAACTCCCAATGGCTCCAGAACCCGCCCTAAACTGGGCGGGTTCTTCTTCTAGGGAGGGTTGCGCCGGGTGATGGATACCGGGTAACATAAATGAAGCGGCCCGCCGGTAAGAATTTAGCAGTCCATCCGGCAGGCCTTAGTTAGCCCCTGTAGCTCAATTCGGAAGAGCACCGGACTTGGTAATCCGGTAGTTGGGAGTTCGATTCTCCCCAGGGGCTCTTTAATCAGCGTTGCAGAGCCTTTTCAGGTTCCACTGCCGACACTATTAACTGTATCGGCGCAATGCAGTGCTAGTCAACGCACAGGAGATATGCAAAATGCGCAACTTCAAAAGCACAAAAAAAATGGATTGGCTACAGTCCGAATTGCATAAAATAGAAGAGCGACACAAGGATTTATTGATAGCTATTCAGATAGAAAAAGAATATCTCACAACCTGCGAGAGCGAACAGTCAGACTCAGTCGTTAATAATATGTCCAATCTTTCTGACGTGTCTATTGACCTTGCCAGCGCCAAGAACTTAAGTGAGCGGCTAGTCAGCATCGCAGTAGCCACTGGTAATCCAATGAACCCCAAGCAAGTCGCTTCCTATCTGATTGAGAGAGGCTACTCAAAATCAACCGTAGCGAATATGCGGCCCCATATTTATAACGCGCTGAACGAACACCCGGATTTTGAAAAGGTTGAGGGAGGAATGTTCAGATATATTCCTAGTACAATTGAGCCAGGAGGGTTGTTGCCGGAAATGACATCTACCAGTAGCGAATAGATGCGGCTCGAACTACAATAACCATGTAGAACATAAAAGAGAAACCGCCGAGATGTGCAAGTCTTGGCGGTTTCTAAACCACCGGAAGTGTAGGTTCCAAGTGGTTCCATTTAAGCCTAGCACGGGCTACGACCCCGCGCAACCACCCCGAATCGCTGAACTCCGGGCCATCTTCGACCGCCTGGAGGACCAGTCCATCATCGACCGTTTGCAGAAATACCGGCCCACTGGCCGGCAGGGTTACTCGCTGTGGGCTATGTGGCGGGCCTACCTTGCCAGTTTCGTCTTGAACCTGCCCCACACCAACGGCCTAATTAGAGAACTGGAAGACGACCCTTTGCTGCGAGAAGTGTGCGGCTTTGACCCCACCGCCCAACTCCCCCATCGGCGCACCTTCAACCGCTTCATCCGGCGACTTGCTGACCATGCCAACCTGATTGAAGTCTGCTTTGCCCAGCTTACCGACCGACTTAAAGAACTCCTGCCCGACTTGGGCCAGGAGGTCGCCATTGACGCTTCAGTAGTTCGCACCCACGCCAACCCCAAGAAAGGGGCCGACCCGGAAGCCAGTTGGGGCGTTACCCACTCTCCCCAATCGAGAAATAGGGACGGCGTGGAGTGGGTGTTCGGCTACAAAGTACATCTGGTCGCTGACGCCAACTACGGGATTCCCCTAGCCCAGTTCGTGACTACCGGCAGCAAGCACGAGTCGCCGCGCTTGCCGGAATTGGTTGACCGGGCCCGGGGGATGTACGAATGGTTCATGCCGGAGGTCGCCATCGCTGACCGGGGCTATGATTCCGCCGCCAACCACCAATTCTTGTGGTTAGACCGAGGCATCAAGCCAGTTATCCACATCCGCAAACCATCCAACACGGACCTGTACCAGGGCATTTACACCAAAGAGGGTGTTCCTACTTGCCTGGGCATGGTTCCCATGGAGTATGTGGCGACGGACGGGAAGGGGCACCATCTCTACCGATGCCGGCAGGAAGGCTGCCACCTCCAGTCCTCGCCTAAAGGAGGGATACGCCACTGCGATACGACTTACCTGCAAAACCCCGAGGAAGACCTCCGGCTGTTTGGCGTAATCCGACGGAACAGCAAACAGTGGAAAGCTATCTACGCCAAGCGGTGGTCGGTGGAGCGGGTGTTCAAGTCCGCGAAGGAGTCCCGCCGGCTGGAAAGACACTGCTTACGCCGGCTGAACCAAATTAATTTGCATGCCCTGATGTCCACTCTGACCTACCAGGTCTCGGCTCTGGTGAAGGTTCTAGCCGGGGATATGAGTTTTATGCGATGGATGGTGCGGAAGGTAGCGTAGTTCCATTTGACAAGCCACGGCCAGGCTGGTAATCTCCCCCTGCCAAAGTCTGTCTCCCATGTAGCGGAATGTCGCAAGTGTGCGCCCCAACGGGTTGGGCCAGCGTGCCCCCTTGTGTGGCGCACATCACGGGAAAAGGCAGACTTTGGCAAGTTAGCCCAATCCTAGCCCGCAAGGGGGTTCCCGTGAAGTTTGTCGTACTCAGTCTGCTCCTAACGTTGTTCCTCACCGCTTGCGCCTCCTCTTCCCCGCCAACGCCAACTCCTAACATTCCGGCCACCGTAACTTCCCAAGTCCAGGCGCAACTAACCGCTATCCCCACGCCAAGTCCGGTTCCTTCCGCTACGCCTTACCCCACACTGAAACCATTGCCTACGTCCACTCCTTGGCCTACCTACACGCCATATCCGACATTGACTCTCACGCCTGCTGCTCTATCGCCGTCCTCTACGTCCACCACTACACCTTCGCCGACACCCACGCCGGTAGAACAGCGCGACCAAAATAGCTCCAGCAGCAACCCTTTCTTCCCCGATATTTCTGGAGAGCGAACAGTTACTGTAGCTGGGTTGTTGGAGCCCCCGGCCTTCTGGGAGGACGAAGAGCCTTTTGCGCTCTTGGGTTGTTATGTAGGAGATATATTCTGGAGATCTCCCTTTGGCCAAGGCGAATATGGTTTCAGTAGTAGTGGCAATTTTAACGAAGCTTCCCACGTAACCGTAGTCAGCGGGTATGTCCCCCAAGGGGAATCGCTTGGAAGGCCGGGAGCGGACAACTGTTACGCAATGTTGGTAAAATTTAAGGATCGGGAACGTATGTGCCTCACCAGAGGACAATTGTACAATCCCTTAATCAGCTCTTGTCCCGGCTGGATGCAAGATACCTCTCATTTCGTTATGGTGTGGGAGCCACCAGCAAGTCCGTCAGAGTGGCTGAAGGAAATACCAAAGTACAAAGTTAGATAGCGTAGGGATGACAAGAAGAGCGGGCAGATGCCCCGCTCTTCTTGAATAAGTTAGTTTTGCCCCTCCCTATTGCCTTAACATCGTATTGACAATCAGGGGCTGTCGGAATATATTGCCTGCTAAAATGTTTTGTGGCGGAAACTCTAACCGAGTTTTAAGCGCAGGACGATACAATTTTAACGGAACGGAATGTCGCCGATTAGGAGGTGAACTGCCTAGCGAATTGAAATTGCATTATTCACCTTGGTAGCAAGCAATCGTTGCTATTTCCGAAAACCGCCAAAAACGGTAAAGACTGGGAGGATTTTGAGAATGTCCGATAAATGGCTCAAGAAACCCAAAACCCTTATATTAGCGCCAATGCTGGCATTATTGGCCTTATTCGCCATCGCTTGCGGCGCAGCGGCTACCCCTACGCCAGCGCCTACCGCGGCGCCTACGGCAGATCCGGCCGTCACCGCAGATCCGGCAGATCCGGCCGCCACGGCCGTTCCCTCAGAGGTAGTAGAGCCGGCGGTGAGCGCCGTTGATACGCCCGCCTCCGTGGCAATGTCCAAAGACTTGCCCCTACCGGCCAATGTCGCCGAGTTCTATGGGGAAGTCGTTCCCGGAGGCACCCTCCGTATCAACTACGAAGACCCCCTGGAACATGCCAACGCCTGGGGCGCCGCTACCGGCGTAACCGACCGGTATCGAATGCCCACCGGCGCGTTGCTGGTGATGGAAAACCCCTACGACTCGGGAGCCCCGATTATCCCCGACCTGGCGCAAAGCTGGGAAATCAAGGACTCCCTGGATGGAATGACCTTTAACTTCCGCCCCGGCACCACTTGGCACAACGGCGACGCCTTCACCTGCGAGGACGCCCGCTTCTCCCTTGAGACCATGATTACCGAAGAGGGCATCACGGCGAGCTATATGAAGAGCCGCTTGGCAAACGTGAAACCGGGCGCCGAGGGCTTGGTTTGCCAGGACGATATGACCCTTCAGATAAACTTTGTCGGCTCCAGCAGCGAAAGCGTCCTTTTGCTGCCCATCGCCAACCGCCGAGCGCAAATCTTCAACAAGGCCTGGTTTGAGGAAGGCGGCGAAGCGGCGATGTTCCAGGACGTTTCCGTCGGCTTGGGCCCCTTTATCTGGCGGGGAAACCAGTCCGTCGGCTTTGACACCCAGTATTTCGATAAGAACCCCAACTACTACCTGGACGGACTGCCCTATGTGGACGAGCTGATTATCAACGGTATCCTGGACGAGTCCACCCAGCAGGCCACTCAATTGGCGCACCAGACCGACTGGCACTGGGTTCGCAACTGGGGCCAATACCAGTCCTACGTAGATAACGAACAGATTATGACGGTTATCCGGGCCACTCGCGGCAACTTCCGCCTGTGGTTGAACCCCCGCATTCCGCCGCTGGACAATGTAGAAGTGCGGCAGGCCATCGTAATGGGTATTGACCGGGACGCGGCCATCAAGGTTCTGCAGGACGGCAATGCTGCCGTTGGCGGTTTCGGCTACGCCCCCGGCAGCCCTTGGGAACTGAGCCAGGACGAACTTTGCTCGGTGCCCGGCTGGTGCATGTCCGACGATATGGAAGCCACCCGGGCCGAGGCCAGGGCCCTGCTGGAAAAGAACAACTTCCCCTTCAATGAGACCTTCATCTTCACCGTCGAAGGCGACGAACAGGTCGGCGCCCGGGCCACCTTCCTGCAAGAGCAGTTGCGGCTCCTCGGCATCGAGACCGACTTCGATTTGGTGGAAACCATCGCTTATCGCACGCTGGAATCAAAAGGCACCTGGGGCGCCTTCAAGCCCGGCAATAACACCGTTACCGCCGATGACCCCAATGCCGGCGTAGCGGCCTTCCTGCGCTGCGACTCCGCCGGCAACCACTGGACGCCCGACGGCCCCTGCGACGAGAGTATCGTCAGCCTGCTGGACCAAGCGCAGACCGAGCTGGACCCGGCCAAGCGGCTGGAACTGGCGCATCAGATTGAACTGGCGGCGATGAAGGCCTACGGTTCCTTCCCGGTCTATTGGGAGCAGGAAGCGGTATCCTTCTGGCCGGAAGTCAACGGCTACTCCCACTTTCCGGCGCCCAACGGCTCCTTCCTCAAGTTTATGCACCTGTGGATGGACCCGGCCGACGCGGATAACAGCGACAACAAGGGTCAAACCACCGGCGTGCCGGGCGGTATCTAAATCCGCAAAATTCGGCTCAATCCAATAACGTAACTACCGTTTAATCGTATCAATAACTGAAAGCAGGCCATCCACCAAGCTAGTGGATGGCCTGCTTTGGAACTGATTTACCTCAACCGACAAGACAAGCGTATATGCTTGCAGCGGAGAGTTTTCCCGGCCGATGATTTAAGTTCTGCCTGGAATTGGCGCCAAACCCTTGACAGCGGCATTAGAGTTTATAAAATTAGGCGCAGCCAGTTAACCCCGGCCAGCTAAATCCTCGGTAGAAGAGTGGAAAGTCGGTGGAAAGGTAGAAATGTAGAATATCCGGGATAAAGTCGGTAGAATTGGGACGCCTATATTCCAAATCAGCAGTCAGAGGCTCCGGCAATGGCCCGGGGAGGTGGGTACTTAATGAGAACTTATCTAATCAAGCGTATGCTCCTCTTTGTCCCTACCGCTTTCTTGGTGTCGGTGGGAATTTTTGCGATGCTGCAATTCATCCCGGGAGATGCCGCTGACGCCCTGCTCTTGGGCGGCACCCCCGGCGAAGCCTATGACCCCACTGAAGGCCAGGCCGAGCGGATCCGGGAGAAATTAGGCTTGGATGCCCCCATTCCGGTACAATATGCCCGTTGGATGGGCAACTTTCTCCGGGGCGACTTCGGTATTTCCTTTAACAACCGCAAGCCGGTCATAGAACGAATGGCCCCCCGCATTTTACTCAGCTTTGAATTGGGGTTCCTGGCGGTGAGCCTGGCCTTTGTGTTAGGCACCGTGGGCGGCGTAATCTCCGCCGTAAAGCAGGACACCTGGATTGATTACGCCTTGCGCGGGTCCAGCATGACCTTGCAGGCGATGCCGGGGTTCTGGTTAGCTTTGATGGTAATCGTAATCCTGGTAGCCACCTTGGGTACGAAACCGCCCATCGAATACAAACATCTGTGGGTTGACCCAGTACGCAACCTGTCGGTGCTGCTGTTGCCCGCCTTCCTGGTCGGCTTGCGCAGTTCGGCGGAAATCCTGCGGATGACCCGTTCTTCCGTGCTGGAGGTGCTGCGGGAAGATTACGTGCGCACCGCAGAATCGAAAGGGCTTTATCGTTCCCGGGTATTGGGGCAGCACGTGCTGCGCAACGCCCTGTTGCCGGTAACCACCCTGGCCGGCTTCGAGGTGGTGTTCCTGATGAGCGGTCAGGTTATCATCGAGTCGGTTTTCAACCTGCACGGCATCGGGAAACTCTTTATCAATGCAGTGGGTAACCGGGACTATCCGGTAGTGCAAGCCATCGTAATGTTTATAGCCCTGGTGGTGCTGCTGGCAAACTTGGTGGTGGACGTAATGTACGCTTGGCTGGACCCGCGCATCCGCTACACTTAAATCGGGAATCCAGTTAGGGAAATTAATCTTGGCAAGTTATTGCCGTCGCTAATCGGCAACCCGTACTTTTACCAAGGGGAAATGAGATGGTAAGTAGAGACGAGACCGCCAGCGCCGAAGCCATTCGAGAAAATTTGATTGCCACGGAGCCGCCGCGTCGCCCCGGGGCGGTCAAATACGCCGTTTACTACTTTCGGCATAAGCTGTTGGGTGTGGTAGGTCTGTTCATTGTGGCGGTGATGGTATTTACTGCCCTGTTCGCCGACGTTATCGCTCCTTACACCTATCAGGAACAGAACTACGACCAGCTGCTGCATGCGCCCAGCTGGGAGTTCTTCTTCGGCACCGATAACTTCGGTCGAGACATCTTTTCCCGAATCGTGCACGGCGCCCGGATTTCGATGCTGGTAGGGTTTCTGTCGGTGTTGGCCGGCACCGGCATCGGCGCGGTAATCGGCTTGATCTCCGGTTTCTTTATGGGCAAGTTCGACGCCGTGGTGCAGCGGTTCGTGGATGCCTGGATGGCTTTTCCAGACCTGATTCTCGCCCTGTTTATCGTGGCCGTGTTCGGCAACACCTTGCCCAACGTAATACTGGCGATTGCCGCCACCATCCTGCCCCGGGGCGTGCGCATTATCCGTTCCGCCACCATATCCATTCGGGAAATGGACTATACCCTGGCCGCTCGCGCCATCGGCGCCTCGGATATGCGGACGATGCTGCGCCATATTATGCCCAACACGGTGGCGCCCTTCCTGATTATCATGTCCTCCATGTTCGGCACCGCCATTCTGACCGAGGCCGGGCTGAGCTACCTGGGCTTGGGCATATCCGAGCCTACCCCCTCCTGGGGACGAATGCTTACCGGCCAGGCCGCGCAATACGCCCCCCGGGCGCCCTGGATTATCGCCTTCCCCGGCATCTTCCTGACCATCACGGTAATGGGTTTCGCCTTCTTCGGCGACGCCTTGCGCGACCTGTTCGACCCCCGGCAGCGGGGACGCTAGGCCAGACGGGGCCGGCCGCCACGATGCCGCCGCTTGTCCTACGCGACAAAGGCCGCTAGGCCGGGCGGGCCGGCCCCTTGGACGGTTTCACCGTCCAGTTCGGGGCTTTCAGTAGAATCTCTCCCAATGCCGGGGGAGATTCTATCTCCCAGCCTACCGGTCATACCGGGAACCGGAACGCTGGGGAATGGGATCGTAAAGAACCCAGACGTAAAAATCCAACAATGGCAACCGCCAATTCGGGCCTTGTACCCCTTGACTAGCTGGATTGCCCCTTGTCAGACTAATTATGTAGGGTCCAAGTCCGGGGTTAAAGCGGCATTCCGAGGAGCGGCTGGCGACTGGCTGGTCGAGATAACGCCGCCGGGCCTAATTCAGGACAACCCACCGCCAACTCATATAGACAATTCAACCGGATCGATTCGGGAGGTTTAGGTGCGCAGTATAGATATTCATGCCCACGTAACGCCGCAGTCCTTTATCCAGGCAATGAAGGAAGGCCGGGAATGGCACAGCCTGGAACCCCAACCCCTGGACATTGAGCCGCAGTTGGAATGGACGCCGGAGCAACGCATTCAAGATATGAACTCCCTGGGCGTGGACGTGCAGGTTGCCTCCACCGGCGCCCAATTCTATTTCTACGGACGAGATGCCCAAACCATCGCCGGAATGCACCGGGAGTGCAACGACGAGGTGCATCAGATGACCCTGGACCACCCGGAACGCTTCCGGGGCTTTGCCCAAATCCCGATGCAGGATGTGAACCTGGCTATCGCCGAACTGGACCGGTCAGTCAACCAGTTGGGAATGCTGGGCGCAATGATTGACGACAAGGTGAACGGGAAGACCTTTGACGAGCCGGAGTTTCTACCCCTCTGGAAGGCCGCCGAGCAAATGGGGGCGGTTATCTTTATCCACCAGGGCGGTCAGGACGGCGGCACCCTGGTGCAGCCCCGCAGCAATAAGTATCACCTCCCTAACACCATCGGCAACCTGGTGGACCGGGCGGTTACCTTCGCCTCCTTTGTTATGGGCGGCGTGATGGACGCTTGCCCCGACCTGAAAATCTGCCTGGCCCATGGCGGCGGCTACGCCTGTTACGGCGTGGGACGAATGGATCGCAGTTGGGATGTGGGCCGCCTGCCGCAAATCCCCCAGCCGCCCAGCGCCTACCTGAGCCGCTTCTATTACGATTGCCTGACCCACAGCGAGACCGCCCTGCGCATGTTGATTGATATGGCGGGGATCGACAAAGTGGTCTTCGGCACCGACTGGCCCTTCGATATGGCGATTGACTGGCCGGTGTCCTGGGTGCTGAGCCTGGAGAGCTTGACCCAGGACGAAAAGGAAGCCATCCTGTGGAAAAATATGCACCGGCTGCTGGGCGTCAAAGGCGATGACTAAGGGCCGGCGCAGTTCCGAGCCCGGCCGAATCCGGAAACCATCGGCAGTTTCGTTCAACCGATAAAAATCCACTAATTCGGAGGCGCCCGTGCGCAGCATCGATATTCACGCTCATCTGACCCCCCAGCGCTTCATCCGGGCCATGCGGGAAGGCCGGGAATGGCACGGAGTCAAGCCCGGGGAAATGCCGGTCGGCCCCCGCAACTCCTGGACGCCGGAACAGCGTATTCGCGATATGAACTCCCTGGGCGTGGACGTCCACGTCGTTTCCACCTTCAGCTTTTATTACTACTACGAGCGCGACGCCCAGGTAATTTCGGCCATGCACCAGGAATGTAACGATGAGGTTCACCAGATGACGGTGGATTACCCCGACCGTTTCAAGGGAATGGCGATTATCCCGATGCAGGACGTTAACCTGGCCATCGCCGAGCTGGACCGCTGCGTCAATGGACTGGGCTTTGTGGGCGCCATGATTGACGACCACGTTAACGGCAAGACCTATGATGACCCGGAGTTCTTGCCTTTGTGGAAGGCGGCGGAGCAGATGGGCGCAGTAATGCTGGTCCACCAGCAGGGCGGCAAAACCCTGGTGCGCGACCGCAACCCCCGTTACCACCTGCACAACACCGTCGGCAATCTGGTAGACCGGGCGGTCACCTTCGCCTCCTTCGTCTTTGGCGGCGTAATGGACGCCTGTCCCAATCTGAAGGTCTGCCTCTGCCACGGCGGCGGTTATGCCTGTTTCGGCGCCGGACGGATGGACCGCGGTTGGCAGGTGCGCTCGGAGGCCCGGGCAAATATCAGCCGACCGCCCAGTTCCTACTTGAACCAGTTTTACTATGACTGCCTGACCCACAGCGAACCGGCCCTGCGGATGCTGATTGATACCGTCGGCATAGACCGGGTGCTATTCGGCACCGATTGGCCGGCCGATATGGCGATTGACTGGCCGGTGTCTTGGATATTGGGGCTGGAAAGCCTGACCCAAGCGGAAAAAGAAGCCATCCTCTACCAGAATATGGAGCGGCTGTTGGGCATCTGATGCGCGGCTATATTCATATTTGGCCGGCGGCCTCCCCAACCGGTTAACCGGATTTCCTTTCCGTTACCAATGCCCGGAGATTCAAAATGACGACTAAACTGGCCTACAACTGGCAGACCGCCATTGACTACGACCGTCTGGAGTTTAATCCCGACGTGCTGGAGCCGCTGCCTGAAGGTATGTATCAAAACCCGATTATTTTCAATACAATCTCCATTTTGGCCGCCCATTTCAACGAAAACCGCCGGAACAGCGATGTCTTTCTGGACAGCAATACCTTCATCTGCTATGACCCGGCCAATCTTAACATCCGGGTAAGCCCAGACTGCTACATCGCTTTCGGGGTAGAGGCCCGGACCATTGAGCAGAGGAAGCTCTATCTGCCCTGGGAAGTTGGCAAGCCGCCGGACTTGGCGCTGGAAGTGGCTTCAGAGAGCGCGGCCCGCGTGGACCTCACCCGTAAGCGGGACATTTACGCCCGGATTGGCGTGCCTGAGTATTGGAGGTTTGACCGCAGCGGCGGCCAGTTCTATGGGCAGCCCTTGGTTGGAGAACGGTTGGTAAACGGAATGTACCATCCCATTGACTTGATTGTCGAGCCGGACGGCGTAATCAAAGGCTATAGCCCAGTTCTTGGATTGAGCGTGGGCTGGAAAGACGGGACGCTGGCCTTTTACAATCACGAAACCGGCGCTTACTTGAGAAACTTGCCCGACGCTGAAGCCGCCTTGCGCGCCGAACAGGAAACCCGACAACGCGCCGAAGCCAGGGCGCTTCAACTGGAAGAAGAACTGCGGCGCCTGCAGCAAGCAAACTGAAAGCGGCATGCCGCCCGCCCGGAAAGATGGCCCTCCGGAAAAGGACTGCTTGAAACCTGTTTCCTTTCTCCCGCGAGGCTAGAGGCTGCAATGGGTTGAGAACCGAGTCCCAAACTGGACCAGACTATATTGGGAAAGAACGCCAATGCGAAGCGCAGACATTAACCGCCGGCAGCGACTGGCATAGAGTCTTAATGGACAGGAGCGGTAACTAGATGAGGTCTATTGATATCCACGCTCACATCAGCCCCGAAGCCTATATCCGAGCGGTGGAAGCCGGCGCGGACTGGTACGGTATTGCCGGCGATTCCCACGAATTCCACCGGATGGTTCCGCGCACTATGTGGACGCCCGAAGAACGTCTGACCGATATGGATTCCCTGGGCGTGGACGTGCACGTCCTTTCCACCAACGCCGTTTTCTATTGCTACGAAAGGGACGCCGCCACCGTTGGCGCAATGGATCGGGAATGCAACGATTACGTGTCCCAGCTTACCAAAGACTATCCGGACCGGTTCGCCGGGCTGGCTAACCTGCCGATGCAGGACGTTAGAGCCGCTGCCGCCGAGTTGGAACGGGCAATGACTCAATTGGGACTCCGCGGCGCGATGATTGGCGACCACATTAACGGAAAGACCTTCGATGACCCGGAGTTCTACCCGCTATGGGAGGTGGCCGAGCAGACCGGCGCCCTCCTCCTGATTCATCAGGGCATGGAAACGCTGGTCAGTCCCCGGCTGAACCGCTATCACTTGCCCAACTCCATTGGCAATTTGGCCGAGCGGGCCGTTACCTTTGCTTCCTTCGTTTTCGGCGGGGTGATGGACAAGTACCCCGATTTACGAATTTGCCTGTCCCACGGCGGCGGCTATACCTGCTTCGGCGCCGGCCGGATGGACCGAGGCTGGCAGGTGCGCTCCGAAGCGCGGGCGAATATCAACCAACCGCCCAGCGCCTACCTCAACCGGTTCTACTACGACTGCCTAACCCATAGCGAGCCCGCTTTGCGGATGCTCATTGACTCGGTGGGCATCGACAAAGTGCTCTTCGGCACCGACTGGCCCTTTGATATGGCGATTGACTGGCCGGTGGCCTGGACGCTGGGCCTGGAAAGCCTGACTCAAGAGGAAAAGGAAGCCATCTTGGGGAAGAACCTGGAGTCTCTGCTGGGCATCTAGTAAGCATCGCCCAACGCTCGACGCCCAATTAACATAGGAGATGGAGAATGCGCAGTATAGATATCCACGCTCATATTGCCCCGGCGGTGGCGGCTAATCTGTCGGAAGGACAGGAATGGCACGGCTTCACTCGCCAAGAGAGGGGCGGCCGCCAATTTCTGTTGCGGGGCGACAAACGTCAATGGCTGCACCCCAAGTATTTGCTTACGCCGGAACAACGCATCGCTGAGATGGACTCGCTGGGGGTGGACGTTCACGTGCTGACCACTTGGGTGGGTCTGTATAACTACGACCTGCCGGCGGAGGTGGGGGCTGCTACTGCCAAGGATTGCAACGACTACGTGGCGGAGTTGTCCCGAAGCTACCCCGAACGGTTCTCCGGCATGGCTACCCTGCCGATGCAGGACGTGAACGCCGCCGTCGCCGAGCTGGACCGGGCGATGAACCAACTGGGGCTGAAGGGAGCGCAAATCAACGACCAGGTGAATGGCAAAACCTTGGACGACCCGGATTTCACTCCCTTTTGGCAGTCGGCAGAGCAGATGGGCGCCCTGATTTTCTTCCACCAGCAGGGAGACGATACTGTCGTGGCGCCCCGGGATACCAAGGGCTATTTTATCGACAACTCGATCGGCAACTTGGCCGACCGGGCCGTTACCTTTGCTACCCTGGTATTTGGCGGCGTGCTGGATCGGTTTCCGGACTTGAAGGTTTGCCTGGCCCACGGCGGCGGGTTCGCCGGTTTTGGGGCCGGCCGGATGGACCGGGGGTGGCAGGTGCGCTCCGAGGCCCGCGCCCTTGGAGCCGGGCTGCCCAGTAGCTATTTAAGCAAGGTTTACTATGACTGTCTTACCCACAGCGAGGCGGCGCTGCGGTATGTGATTGACTCCGCCGGCATCGACCGTATCTTCTTGGGCAGCGACTGGCCCTACGATATGGGCATTGACTCCCCGGTGGAATGGGTCAACAGCCTGGAAAGTCTGACCGAGGATGAAAAGGAAGCCATTTTGTGGAAGAACCTGGAGCGGGCCTTGGGCATTTAGACGTAGCGTTACGCCCGTCTTTTTTGCCGAAGAGGGGGAGAAGGGATGGATAAACGGATAATTTGGTGAACCGGTTAAAGGCTGGTATTATAGGCGCATCCAATTGAACCTAATCCAATACACTTCAGACCAGGCTGGAAAAGACCGAAAAGGAGGAAGTCGATGCTTGAAGACCCGATTAGGCTTAAGAACATTAACCATATCACCTATAACGTGAAGGATAAAGACGCCGCGCTCAAGTGGTATGAGGATGTTTTGGGGCTGAAGCAAATTCCGAAGATGGTTAACAGCGACCATCTCTATTGGTTGCAACTGCCCAGCGGCGCGATGGTTCACATAATCGAGAACGAAGGGGCCCCTTCGGCGCCGTCGCACCACACCGCCTTTGAGGTGGACGACATTGAGGCTTCCCTGGACTACTTCGTGGGCAAGGGAGTTGATACTACGGATATCCAGACTCGTAACGACGGCCAACGGGCTTTCTACATCAATGACCCGGATGGCAACCGGATTGAGCTTTGCACTATTTCCGGATTTGGGGTACTGGTTTAGCTTTGGTCCCCGCCTTCCGTTAAACCAACATGAACCGACCGCCGGCCTTCGGAACCTCGGCTTGGCCGGTTGCCCCCCACCGGTTAACCTGGAGGGGAACTCAAACTAGGAGAAGGAAGAATGAAGCTGGTTTTCTTTGACGATTTCAAGCTGGGCGTGGTTAAGGACGATGCGGTGGTGGACGTTTCCTCCGCGGTGAGCGGCGTACCCCACACTTCGCCCCAAGACCTGATTAACCGGGTCATTGAGGGTTGGAGCGAGCATCGGGGCAATATCGAAGTGCTGGTTAGCGCGGAGAGCGGCGTTGCGCTCAGTTCGGTTCAACTGCGTCCCCCGCTGCCCAAGCCTTATACTATTGTGTGCATGGCGGTCAACTATATGGAGGACGGCACCCGGGAGGAACCGGCTCCGATTAATGCCTTTCTCAAGTCGCCGCACTGCATCATCGGCCCCGAGGATACGGTTATACTGCCCGATATTCCCGCCACCATCTTTGAGTTCGAGGCGGAGATGGCCTTCGTAATCGGCAAGCGGGCGGAAAATGTTCAGCCGGAAGACGCTTATGATTATATCTTCGGCTACCTGAACTTCATTGACGGGTCGGCGCGGGGCGTGCTGCCTCCTGGCAATACCTTCTACCAGATGAAGTCCCGGGCTACCTTTGCTCCCACCGGTCCTTGGGTGGTTACTGCGGACGAGTTCACCGACCCGTTGAACCGTCAGGTGAAGTTGTCGGTAAACGGCGAGGTTAAGCAGAACTATAACACCAGCGATATGGCCCACCAAATTCCCCGGATTATGGAATGGGTTACTTCCATTCACCCGCTGGAGCCGGGGGACATCGTAGCTACCGGCACTAACCATCGGGGCCTCAGTTCTTTGATGGATGGGGACGTAATTGACTTGGAGGTAGAGGGCTTGGGCAATCTTCACCTCAACTTCAAGGATGACCTGAAGCGCACTTGGTCGAGGGAAACCCGTCTTGACCGGATGGAGCAGGGGCTGGAGGGAACCACGCCCCAGCTAACCGGCAAGTACTCCGAAGGTATTTAAGCCCCTGCGACTGTTCTGGAAGCGATATAAGAACCGTGCTTCCGGGGTTAACCCCGGAAGCACGGTTCTTTTGGGGGTGGCGGAAGGCGTTATGCTATGATTTGGAGTTGCTCCAAAGGGAGAAACCGGATAGCGATGCCTGGCGAGGAAGCGGTTGCGCTGGTCAAGAAACGGAAGCGGGTAGCCGGGTGGAAAGGTCCCGCCGGATTTGGGAAGAGGTTGAACCGGGGTTATATCCGTAGCCGTCCGCCGAGGGTGGCCTCACGATACTTTCGAAGACCTCGACGAGTCGGCGCAGCGGCTGGTCGAGGAAAGCCTTACCCAGCGCCGGGAGGTTTGGATGGGGGCGCCGGCCTGCTGGCGGTTTCGGGATAACGTCCAGTACGATTTAGGGAGACGGAGGAGGTAAAGTCTGTGCAGTCGATGGCGGAAAAGTTCGTCAAACAGTTGGAAGCTCTATAGTTGGGTTGGGGCGGGCGAGGAAGCAGTTGACAGCGGAAGAGCCTTCGCGGAAGCTAAGGAGCATTAGCGGCGGCGGGTCGCTTTTATGGTGAAAACTGGCGATTGCAGGGAGCGGAAATAAATTGGCGGTTGGTAAAGCTCTCCGTCGATAGCATTGCTTGTCCGATGAGGGCGGTTGCGTCGGTTGATGGGGGAAATGGCGTCCCAGGCAGGATTCGAACCCGCGACCCGCTGCTTAGAAGGCAGCCGCTCTATCCACTGAGCTACTGGGACTTGTCGGTATGCCAGGATTTGGGGTTGTTCGAGTTAACCGAGGTAAACTAATCTTACGTAGCTGGTAATTGGGTGTCAAGGAATACGGGAATCGGTTACAATAGGCGTTGGGCGTTCTGGGAGATGCGGATGTCGGCGGGGTCTGGAGCATAACTAATATCAATGACTGGGGATAGCGTTTAATGGTTCAAGACAGCCGCCCGGTAAGGGTGTTGGTAGCGAAGCCGGGTCTGGACGGCCATGACCGGGGGGCCAAGGTTATTGCCCGGGCCTTGCGCGACGCTGGCATGGAAGTAATCTATACTGGAATTCGCCAGACGCCGCAGATGATTGCGCAGGCTGCCGCTCAGGAGGATGTGGAGGTGTTGGGCTTGAGCATCCTTTCCGGGGCGCATATGGAGTTGCTTCCGGAGATTATGCGGCGGTTGCGAGAGCAGGATATGGGGGACGTTCTGGTGGTGTTGGGCGGCATCGTTCCGGAAGAAGACCGGCAGCCGTTGGCCGATATGGGGGTAAACGCGGTATTTGGGCCGGGCGCTTCCACCCAGCAGATTGTTGACTACATCCGCAACGGCGTGCGGGGGAGGACGTCTGGCGGGTAGAGGCGCTCGCGCCGGCGCTGGCTTTTCCGGTTGGCTGGCGTTACTAAAACTCTTTCGGCAGGGCTCCGGGGCGGACGGTTTTTGCTGAAACGGGACGCCTCTTGGCAAAGGCCGGCGCAAAGTCGGGCTTGTTGGCTAGGCTTACTCTTGACAGAAGCCTACGCAATACACTTATAATCATTGCCAATTTATGGCTTACAATCCGGGGTAGTTCTTGATTTTGCTTTACAGTGGCGGGATTGAAGGATTACATTACCCGCCGATGGCGGATTTAGAAAAGCGATGCGATATAATGTGGCGCAACTGCTGAAGGAGCCTACTGGCTCTACGCGCAAGGTTGAATTGGGCCAGGGGGCGGAGCCGGCGAGCGAAGGTTGTTTTGTTGGCGCCGATGCCTTTGGCGGCGAAGTGCAGTTCCTGCGCACTCACCAGGGGTTGCTGGTTCGCGGCAGGGTGGATGCCCGGGTGGCATTGACTTGCAGTCGGTGTTTGAGCGAGTTTGTCGATTTCGCCCGGCTGGCGGTGGAGGAAGAGTTTTTCCCGCTGGTGGATGTTAACACGGGGCAGCGTATGGCGTTGCCGGAAGACAGCGAAGGGACTTTGATCGATGCCAATCACGTTCTGGATTTGACTGAGGTGTTGCGGCAGTATGTAATTGCGGCGCAGCCGATTAAGCCCCTTTGCCGAAGGGACTGTTTCGGGTTATGCCAGGAATGTGGAGTTGACCTGAATAGGGAAGATTGTAAATGCGGTGAAGGTCGGCTGGACTCTCGCTGGGATGATTTGGCGGCCTTGCTGCACGAATCTGAAGTTTAAGAGGAAGCTTTGCTATGGGCGCAGTACCGAACAAGAAGGTAACCCGGGCTCGGAGGGGGCGAAGGCTGACGGCCTATAAATTGAAGGCGGTTCACCCGGCCCTCTGTCCGAGGTGTCGCGCCGCTAAATTGCCGCATACCGCCTGCTCGCGGTGCGGTTATTACCGGGGGCGTCAGGTGGTTGAAGTTGGGGCCTAGCTCCTTATTGCTCTCGCCGGGGACGTTAGGGACGTTGGTAAATGTCGGTCGGCTAATGGGGACTGGACTGACGAGGCTGGGGCGTTTCGGACGAAAATCGTTAGGTGGGTGCGGAGGTAGTTACGAATACTCAAGTTAGCAACGGCTATTCATATGTTTTTCCGGGCCAGGGTTCTCAGAGTGTGGGTATGGGATTGGAGCTTTTCCATACCTCTGCAGCGGCTCGAGAGGTTTTTGAAGAGGCTGATGATAGTCTGAGTTTTCCCTTGTCTCGCCTAATTTTTGAGGGGTCTTCCCGGGAACTTCAGGATACCAAGAACTCTCAGCCGGCTATTATGGTGGTTAGCATCGCTTGTTGGAGGGCCTGGGAAGAGATTCTGGGTTCCCAATCGCTCCGCCCGGTGTCCGTTGCCGGGCATAGTTTAGGGGAATACACCTCGCTGGTGGTGGCCGGAGTGGTTGGTTTTCGAGACGGGGTTAGGCTGGTTCGGGAGCGGGGTCGGCTGATGCACGAGGCGGCTGAGGCTCGGCCTGGAGGTATGGCGGCGATCATCGGTTTGAACGAGTTCGCCTTTGAGCATATCTGCGCTGAAACTGGCGTGGAATTAGCCAACGTTAACAGCGATGATCAGGTGGTAATTAGCGGAGACAAGATTGCGGTTGCCCGGGCGATGGACTTGGCGGTCGCCCGGGGGGCTAAAAAGACCGTTCCGCTTCAGGTTAGCGGCGCTTTTCATTCTTCATTGATGGGACATGCTCAAGAGGGGCTAGTGCAGGCGCTGGCGGACCTGAAGTTGCGGGACCCGGAAGTTCCCATAATTGCTAACTCCTTGGCAAAGCCGGTAACTACGGTGGCCCAGGTGCGGAGGGAGTTAATTGACGGTCTTTGCCACTGTGTGCAGTGGAAGCAGTCGGTTCGTTATATGGTGGACTCTGGGGTTGCGCATTTTGTGGAGTTTGGTCCGGCCCGGGTCTTGTCCAGTCTTATTAAGCGGATTGATCGGGGGGTTGAAGCGTCGACTCTTTCCGACCCGGCTTCGATACGCAAACTCACCCAGGAAATTTAGGAATTCGGTAAAATAAGAGGGGATAGCCAAGCGGGCGCCCTTTGGTGATTATGCCCCAGGCGTTGACCAGCGACCCGAGACGAACGGCGCGGATGATGGCTCTACAGGCCGCTTTTGCCAGCGACCTACGGGGGGGCTTGGAGAGGTTCGTCCTGGAATGGTTGGCGGAAGAAAACTTGTTGCGTCGGAAGGATATAGCCGGCGTAATGGCGTTTTCTCAAATGCTCTTGCGGGGCGTACAGGAAAGGCGGCAAACTCTGGATGAGGTAATCCAGGCTTATGCTCCGGCTTGGCCGGTTCGGCTCCTGTCGCCGGTTGATCGGAATATCCTGCGTATCGCTTTGTTCGAATTACTGCACTATACTGATACTCCCGCCAAGACTGCGATTAACGAGGCCGTGGAGCTGGCCAAAGTCTTCGGCAGCGAAAGCACAGCCCGGTTCGTAAATGGAGTGCTGGGATCGGTGATGGCGGCCTTGTCTCGGGGGGAACTTAATCCGGATAAACCCGTGTCTGAAGGGGGATGACTTTTTGGCCACCGTTAATGAACGCGTAAAGTCGATTGTGGTAGATAAGCTGGGGTTGGATGAAGGCGATGTGGAGGAGAGTTCTTCCTTTGTGGATGACCTTAACGCCGACTCGCTGGATTTGGTCGAGTTGATTATGGCTTTTGAAGAGGAGTTTTCCACCGAGGATAGCGCGGTGGAAATTTCTGATGATGATGCCGCCAACATTCGAACGGTCGGGGATGCCATAAGCTATCTGACGGAGCATGGCGCTACTGACGAGTGAAGTTGCGGTTGCTTCGCCTTTTCGCGCTACTGAGGTCAACCGGCTTCACCCAACGGTCCCGACCCGAGGTTCGTTGGGTGGAGGGTAATGAGGGCTGGCCGGCGTTGGGCGCTTTTCGGCTAGATGGGAGGTTTCAAGGCAAGCTGGTTTGCTTGGTTTGTCCCTGATGTTTAGTCGGCTTGTTCTGGTCGGTTTGCTTCGTTGGCGGCGCGATTGCTTCAGCTTCAGTGAGATATGATGGATAGCCTGGAAGAAATATCCGGCTTGGTCGCTGGTTGCGTCGATTGCGATTTGCATCAGGGACGGGTCAACGCCGTTCCGGGCGAAGGCGCCGCCGATGCCGAGCTGATGTTTATTGGCGAGGGGCCGGGGGCCCAGGAGGACTTGCAGGGTCGTCCCTTTGTGGGGTCGGCGGGGCGTTTTCTTGATGAGTTGCTGGCTTCTATCGGGTTGCAGCGAGAACAGGTTTTCATCGCTAACATGGTTAAGTGCCGTCCTCCCCAAAATAGAGACCCGCTGCCGGCGGAAATTAGGGCCTGCGGCAAGTATCTGGACCGTCAAATTGAGTTGATTGACCCGAAGCTTATCGTTACGCTCGGGCGGTTTTCGTTGGCGCGGTTTTTTCCTGGCGAGAGTATCAGCCGGGTTCGGGGGCGGCTACGGGAAAGGGATGGGCGGCGTATTTACCCGATAATGCACCCGGCGGCGGCGCTCTACCGGCAGGAAGCGCGGGGGGTTATCGTCGAAGACTTCGGGCGGATTCCGGAGATTTTGGCGGCGGCCCGGCTGCCGGTTGCTTTGACGGCGAGGATGGAGCCGGGGGCGGAACCGGCGCAGGAAGAGACTGGGCCGCCGGAGCAATTAACCCTCTTATAATTTTTATAAATCTTTGAAATTGGGCTTACAGGAACTGCTTAAACTTGAACTTGAAGCATAATTTGCGCGTAATACCCCTGGGCGGTTTGGGCGAAATCGGCAAAAATATGATGGCCCTGGAGTGGGGCGACGATATTATTGTCGTTGACTGTGGGGTTCAATTTCCTACTGAGGAAATGTTGGGGGTTGACCTGATTATCCCCGATGTTTCCTATTTGGTGGAGCGGGCCGACCGGGTTCGGGGCATTCTTATAACTCACGGCCATGAAGATCATATTGGCGCTTTGCCTTTTGTCTTGCCCCAGCTGGATGTGCCGGTTTACGCTCCCCGGCTGGCGCATGGCCTTATTTCGGTGAAATTGCGGGAACACCGGGGCGCTCGGGACGCAGTGGTGGAGCCGATAGATCCGGATGTTGCTTACCGGTTTGGCAGTAGCTTTGAAGCAAGTTGGTTCCGGGTTTGCCACAGCATCCCCGATGCGATGGGTATTGCTATTAGCACTCCTTCGGGGGTGGTTATCCACACGGGCGATTTCAAGATTGACCATACGCCGGTGGATGGGCATACCATTGACCTTACGACCTTGGCGCAGTACGGCAATGACGGGGTGTTGTTGCTGTGTTCCGACTCGACTTATGCGGAAATTCCGGGTTATACCCCTTCGGAGCAGATATTGCGGGATGCCTTGGATCGGGTGATTGGGGATGCGCCCGGCCGGGTGATGGTGGCTACCTTCGCCTCGTTGATTTCCCGGGTTCAGCAGGTGATTGATGCTGCGGCGCGACACCGGCGGAAGGTGGCAATTGTGGGTCGGAGTATGGCGGATAATGTGAATATGGCCGCCGAGATGGGTTACTTGTCTTTGCCGCCGGGGATGTTGCTTACTCTTAACGAGATTCGAGGTTATCCCCCGGAGCAAATTGTTTTGCTGACCACCGGCAGTCAGGGCGAGCCTACCTCGGCCCTGGTGCGGATCGCCAACCAGGATCATCGGGAGGTGTCGGTTAGGGAAGGCGACACGGTGGTTATTTCGGCCACGCCGATTCCGGGCAATGAACTGCTGGTCAGCCGGACGATTGACAACTTGTTGCGGCAGGGGGCTAAAGTTCTTTATGACCGGGTCGCTACGGTGCACGTTCACGGCCACGCGAGTCAGGAAGAGCTTAAGATGATGCTTAGCCTGACTCGGCCCCGCTATTTTGTACCGGTGCACGGCGAGTATCGGCACTTGATGTCCCATGCCCGGCTGGCTTGGGATATGGGGGTGGCCGAGGACGGCATTTTTGTGTTGGAGGATGGCGATGTGCTGGAGCTGACGGAAGCGGGCGGCAAGGTGGTAGAGACGGTGCCGGCGGGTCCGATATTCATTGACGGCTTGAGCGCTAGGGATAGCCAGAGCGCAGTGTTGCAGGAGCGGCGCGCGCTGGCTAAGGACGGGGTGGTAGTGGTAGTGGTGTCAATCGACCGGAAGACGGGCCGGCCATCCCACCCGGTCAAGGTGCTAGCCAGCGGCTTTATGGAAGCGGCGGAAACGGTCGCCCTGTTCCCCAAGCTGTCCGGGGTGGTTGACGCTCTGTTGACTGACCGACCGGAACTGATGGATAACCGGGTCCGGCTGAAGAATTTGATTCGGGAGGCGGTTAGCCGGTTTCTGCAAACCGAAGTTCGCCGTCGCCCGACGATAGTTCCGGCGCTGTTGGAGGTTTGACCGGGCTAGGTCCGGCGGAAACGGTTGCCGTCGAGATTAAGGATACGGAAAGAAATAGTTTATCCTCAGCCCGATCTGGGCAATTCCGTTTTCACGGAAATCCCTAATATTCTGGCTCCTGTCCTGAGGTTCTGGCGAAAGTCGGGATGACGGGGTGTAAGCAGCCGGGGTTTATTTCCTTATTTACGCCTCAGTAAACCTGAAGGTTTGGGGGCGCCCCGAAATCTCCTTAATACTACTTCTTTTGTTCTTTTAGTTTTTCTACCGACTCCGGTAGGATATTGAGGTTGTAGTACTACTTCCTTTTTCTGGGGGAGCAATATGGTGGAATCTGCGCAATCTATGGCCGGCTCCGCTGGAGCAATGGATAACGCTCGACTTCGCTTTCGGATATTCTTGGCGCTGGACTTGTTCGTAATAGTTTTGGTTCTGGGGGCGGCCGTAATTGGACTAGGGCTTAATGAGGATTTCAGGAACTGGATTTACACTGCCCTGGGTTATGGTTGGGTTCCGGTGGGGTTAGGGAGCTTGGCGGCCCTGGTTACGCTGCGCTATCGCCCTCGCTGGCTGTTTCGGCCTTGGCGCTGGTGGTTGGCCGGGGCGGGCGTGGTTGCTTTGGCGGTGGGGACGCTCTCTTTTTTTGAGGCTGGTTATGGCGCGTTGGCTTTTGCCAGCTTGGGCGGTCGTTGGGGCAGGGCATTGGTGGGGGAGTCTGCGGTATGGGGGATGGTTCGTCTGTTGCCGATAGCGTTGGCGATTCCGCTCCTAATCAATCCCCGAAAAGCGGGGCGCGGCTACTGGGTGGCCTTGGTTGCATTGGGTAGGGGCTTTTGGTATGGGGCGTATCACTTGGCTTGCGGGGTTCGCTATTTGGCGGGACGCATTCGTCGAGGCGCTGGCGCTCTGGGCCATAGCGAAACTCGGCGGGGCTGGATTGGGGCGATGCTGGGCTTGCCGGGTCGTTGCTTTACGGCCTTAACCGACTCTTCCGCTCGTCCGGCTCAGAAGGTGGCGGCGGTTTCAGGGGGGGGTGGGGAAGATGCGCGTTTGACGGCGGCGGCGCGGGCTAACGGGACTTTGCTGGGGGCGGCCCAAGTTGCGCCGGAAAGCCCGGCGCAACTGACGGCCAAGGGGTCTCAATGGCAGCTTCCGTCAATGGAGTTGCTGGCCCCGGCGGAAACCCACGAAGCTAGTGATAAGCCGCTGAAGGCTATGGCTGCCAATATTGAAAGCGCCTTGGCCGACCACGGGGTAAACGTGGAGGTTACGGACATTAAGGCCGGGCCCCGGATTGTCCAGTTCGGGCTATTGCCCGGCTGGATCGAAAAAAGAGGACGGGACAAGGGCGACGGCGTCCGGGCCAACGAGCGTCGCCGGGTTCAAGTGGGCAGTATTATGGCGCGAGAGAAGGACTTGGCCTTGGCAATCAGCGCGCCGAGCCTGCGACTTCAGCCGGTTCCCGGGGAGGCTCTGCTGGGGCTGGAATTGCCTACGCCCACGCCCAGCAAGGTTACTATGCGGGAGATTATGGATTCCCAAGACTTCCGGAAAATAGTGTTCCGGGGGGGCTTGCCCATTGCTTTGGGCGCCGGGGTGTCTGGCGCTTCGGTGGCAATGGACTTGGCGGCCTTGCCTCACGTGATGATTGCCGGCGCCACGGGCAGCGGTAAAAGCGTCTGCATCAACTCCATCATCGCATCCTTTCTTTTGACCAAGCCGCCCGACCAGCTCAGGATGGTGATGGTTGATCCGAAGCAGGTGGAGTTGACGCCTTTTAATGGCATTCCCCACTTGATTAAGCCGGTTATTAAAGATGTGGACGATGTTAGCCCGATGTTGAAGGGTTTGGTGCGGGAGATGAACCGCCGTTATAAGGAAATGTCGGAGGTTAACACTCGCAACATCGCTGGTTATAACGCCAAGGCTAAAGACCCGATGCCTTATTTGGTGTTGATCGTGGACGAGCTGGCTGATTTGATGATGGTAGGCGGCCATGAAGTTGAACATTCTTTGGTGCGGCTGGCGCAAATGGGTCGGGCTGCCGGGATTCACTTGGTATTGGCGACGCAACGTCCTTCGAAGGAGGTAGTTACCGGGTTGCTTAAGGCTAATGTCCCGGCCAAGATAGCCTTTGCCGTTGCTACGCAGGTCAATGCTCGGGTAATTCTGGACTCCGTTGGCGCGGAAAAGTTGCTGGGCAAGGGGGATATGCTGCTGGTAAACAATGATTCTCCCCAGCCGCGGCGGGTTCAGGGTACGTTGGTGGTCGATGAGGAAATTGAGAAACTGGTAGATTTCTGGTTGAATCAGAAGGGCCCGGAGCTTCCGGTCGTACTTCTTGACGAATCGGAGGAGGTTGAGGATGACGAGGATTTTGGGGATGAGGATATGTTGGAGAAGGCCCGGGAATTGGCGCTCCGTAATCCTCATTTGAGCGTGTCCTTGCTGGGACGCCGCCTTAAAATTGGGGGTAAACGGGCGGCTCAGATTATCGAAGCGCTGGAGGATGAGGGCTTAGTAATCCCGAAGCAGCCTTGATGCTCATAAATTAGATACGGTCATCCAGGTAAAAACCGGAAGGAAGGTTGGGCGCTTTGTGTTATTATTGGTCGGTCGGGCGGCTCGGTCCGGCCGGTCGATTTTTGTTGTTATGATTGCCGCTCTTGCTTATTGACTTGCACACGCACAGCTATCCGAAATCTGATGACAGCTTTGTCGGCGTAGATGATTTGATCGACCGGGCAAAAAGTTTGGGGTTGGACGGGATTTGTCTGACGGATCACGATGAGTTTTGGGGGGCGGCGGCGGTAGGGGAGTTGTCGCAAAGGCATGACTTTCTGGTTTTGCCCGGCAGCGAGGTTAACACGGACGCTGGCCACGTTCTGGTTTTTGGCTTGGATAAGTACGTTTTTGGTCTGCACAAGCCGGCTTTTCTTCGTCGGTCGGTGGATTGTTGCCGGGGAGTGATGATAGCGGCGCATCCCTACCGGCGCCGTTTTCTGGCGGACCCGGGGCGACAGCCGCAAGCCAGGGCGGAAATGCTGGAGCGGGCGATTTCCGATGATTTTTTTCTGCTTTGCGATGCTATTGAGGGGGTTAACGGGCGAGGTCTGCCGTCGGAGAACGCCTTTTCCCGGGATTTGGGAGCGGCGCTTAACTTGAAGTCAACCGGGGGCAGCGATGCGCATCGCTGGGAGCAACTAGGCGCCGCAGCTACGCGGTTTGAACGGCCGGTCCGGTGTTTGGCCGACCTTATCCGGGAAATCAAGGGTGGGCGGTTTCAGCCGGAGGCGTTGGCTCCGGGCTTGGAACCGGATGCAGGAGGGCAATGTTCGCGGGGTTGAGCCGGAGAAGGGAACTAGGGAACTATTGGGAGTTACTTGGGGGCTGCTGATGGGGACTTTGTCCCCGTCGTTGGGGATGGGACGGCCCGGGGACTATTTGGCGAAGTAGGTAGTTTGTGGCAGGCAGGCTGATTGAATGACCGAGACGCTGATAGTAGAAAACCTGCAAGTGGAGTTTGAGACTTCGGCTGGTCAGGTAAAGGCTTTGAATGGAGTCAGCTTTTCCCAGGAGGAGAACCAGGTCTATTGCTTGGTGGGGGAGAGCGGCGCCGGTAAAAGCACCTTGGCGCTGGCGATTATGGGTTTGCTCCCGGCGTCGGCCACGGTGCGGCAAGGGAGTATTCTTTTTGACGGCGTGGATCTGCTGCGGGCCAGCCCGGAGTATTTGCGGAGCATTCGCGGCAAGGATATATCGATGGTGTTCCAGGATGCTCAAACCGCCTTGAACCCGGTTCAGACGGTAGGTTCCCAGCTGGAGGAGGTCATCCTGACGCACACCGACAATTCGGCTCGGCAGGCCAATCGGATGGCTCAGGAGGTGTTGCGGGAGTTGGGGTTGCCCGATCCTCGGCGCATTTTGAGGGAGTATCCTTTCAACCTCAGCGGCGGGATGTGTCAACGAGTAATGCTGGCGATAGCTTTGGTAATGCGGCCCCGTCTGTTGATTGCTGATGAAGCTACCTCCGGCTTGGACGTTACTTTGCAAGCGGAAATTCTGGAACGGCTGAAGGGCCTCTGCCGGGACCTGAACTCGGCGATTTTGCTGATCACCCATGACTTGGGCATTGTGGCTCACATGGGCGACAAGGTGGCGGTGATGTATGCTGGCTCGCTGGCGGAGATGGCGGACGTTATACCGCTGTTCCGCGAGCCGCGCCATCCTTATACTTGGGCGCTGCTCCAGTCGTTGCCCCGGCTGGATGACGCTGGCAGGCGGCTGCGGCCGCTGCGGGGCAACCCGCCGGATATGGTAAATCTGCCGAACGAGTGCGCCTTTCTGCCGCGCTGTCAGAAGGCGCGAAGCCAATGCCGTATGGAGCCTCGTCCCCCTTTGGAGGAGGTGGCGCCGCGGCACTGGGCGGCTTGCTTTAACCCGATGGAGCCGTAACGCGGGAGGCTATTGTTTGCTTCGGGAGGGGGCTTCCGGTTTTTAGCGACGGACTTGGCTTCTACCGGGATTTGGGCTCGGCTCGGCTAAGTCGGCTACCAGCAGTTCCAGGGCCAGGTCTTCCGATTCCAGTTGCCCGGTCTTGATTGCCAGGTCGGTGTTTAGCAGCCGCTGGTAATGCCGGTTGATGTTTGCCCAGGGGTTGCGGCGCGCCTGTTCCACCGCTTTTCGGGCGGCGAAGGGCGGTACGCTCAGTTTGCCGGCCAGTTCTTGCGGCGCGAGGCGCTGCTCGGACCAGTATCGGGCCAGGGCTACTAGCCGCAGTTGACGTTCTATCATGCCGATGATGTAGGGCAAGGACGCCCCGTCTTGCCTTAATTGCTGCAACAGACGGAAAGCTAGACCCGGACGGCCGTCGACCAGGGCGTCCACGGCGTTAAAGATGCTGGCCTCCCGTACTTGGGAGACCAACTCTTGGATGTCGGCTTCTTGGATGTTGCGTCCGGCGGCGTACAGGGACAATTTTTCCAGTTCTCGGTCTAGGGTCCAGAGGTCGTTGCTCACCAAGTCGGTGAGGGTTTTAATCGCCGCTGGGCTAATGCCGGAACCTTTTTGCTGGGCCAAGTCCCGAACGTAGCGGGCCAGGGCTTCTCCGGTGGGGGCGGTCAGGTTTTGGACTTGGGCTACCGGCTGCAAGGCGCGGAGCAGGGGGTTGCTATCGGAAAGGACGTGGTCCACCAGGAAGAGGCGGGTGGTATCCGGCATTGCCGGAACTGCCGGGGCCAGGGCGCCCCATTCGCCGAGGGAAGGGTTCGATGAGGCGGAGCGGGCGGTTCTTCCGCGGCTCCCGCTCCGGTTGGAACGGTTTTCCAGGGTGGTCAGCAGCCCGGTTACTATTACCAAACGGCAGGTATCCATAAAGGGCATAGCGTTGCAGACGGCCAGTAGTTCGGGCAGCTTGGTTTGGCTGCCGTTGAGCCGATGCTGGTTGGCTTCCAGGAGCGTATTGCCTCCGGCTTCCTGTTCGAGTTTTTTTAATTCCGCGGAAACCAGGAAGCTGTCGCCGTAGAGGACGTGGGTAGGCAAAGTTCCTCCGTCTATTGGGGGCGGGGCGGCCTTACTGGGCGGGCCGTTCCACCAGTTCGGTAAGGATGCCGAACATGGAGTGGGGGTGGATAAAGGCGATGTTGCCGGACAGCCCTTCGCGCGGTTCCCGGTCGATCATTTCTAGCCCCAGGTCTGCCACAATTTGCAGCTTGCCGGGCAAGTTGGTTACATAGAAGGCTAGGTGATGCAGGCCTTCGCCCCGCCGCTCGATGAAGCGGCCGATGGGGGTATCCGCCGACGTGGGCTCCAGCAGTTCTAGCCGGGTTTGTCCCACCGGAACCAGCGCGCCCCGAACTCCCTGGTCGGCTAGTTCGCGCACTTCCGGCCGGGGCGCTCCGAAGGTCTCATTAAACAACTTCAGGGCGGCGTCGAGGTTGTTAACCGCGATCCCCACATGGTCGATGTAGTCAACGGCGCATACTGGCGTGTCGTTCAAGGTTTAACCTCGGGGTTTCGGCGAAAGCCGGAATGGTGGAACATTTGGAATAGTTGCTAAACCGGGTACTGGGCCAAGGTCTGCCGGGCGATGAGCAGGCGCTGGATTTCGGAGGTTCCTTCGTAGATGGTGGTTACCCGGGCGTCTCGGAAGAGCCGTTCGACCGGAGCGTCCTTGAAGTAGCCGTAGCCGCCGTGTACTTGCAGGGCTTGGGAGGTAACGTTGACGCACATCTCCGAGGCGATAAGTTTTGCGATGGAGGCTTCGTTGATGAAGGGCTGGCCGTTGTCTTTCAGGGTAGCGGCCTGCATCGTGACGGCGCGGGCGGCGTAAACCGCTGCGGCCATATCGGCGAGCATAAATTGGATGGCTTGGTGCTGGGCGATGGGGCGGCCAAAGGATTCCCGCCGTTGGGCGTAGCGCACCGCCTCTTCCAGGGCGGCTTGGCCGATGCCTAGGCATTGGGCGGCGATGGTTATCCGGCTGGAGTCCAGGATTTCCATGGCGTAGCGGAAGCCGTTGCCGGCTTCGCCCAGCAGATTTTCCGCGGGCACGGGGGTATTCTGGAAAACGATCTCGTTAGCGCTGGAGCCGCGTATGCCCATTTTGCCGTGGAGGGGGGTAATTTGCATTCCGGGCGCGCTCCGGGGGACGATAAAGGCGTTGATGCCTTGGTAGCCTTGGGAACGGTCTTGGGTGGCGAACACTACGATGGACTCGGCCACGTCGGCGTTGGTAATGAAGGTTTTGCTGCCGTTGAGGAACCAGGTTCCATCTTTTTGTACTGCGGAGGTTTGCAGGGCGGCGGCGTCGGAGCCGCCGCCGGGTTCGGTCAGGGCCCAGGCGGCTACGCCTTTACCGGCGGTCAGGGGAGGCAGGAAACGCTGTTTCTGTTCTTCGTTGCCGAAGCGGTAGATGGTGGTGGTTCCCAGGGAGAGGTGGGCAATCAGGCTGGTGCTGGCGGCGGCGTCGCCTCGGGCAATTTCCGCGGCGGCAATGGCTATTTGGCGGTAGCCGCCGCCGCTGCCGCCGTATTGGGGGGCAATGCCCATGCCGGTAAGCTCCAGCCGGGCCATTCCTTCCCAGTTGCGCCAGTCAAACTCCTCTTTTTCGTCCACTTCGCGGGCTCGGGGCGCCAACTCTTGGTCGGCAAAGGTCCGAACCAGGTTTTGCAGCATCCGCTCTTCTTCGTTAAGCGTTGGGTCTGGCATCGCGTTACTCCTTAATTGCCTGCGGGATAAGGGACGGTTTTTAGCTGAACCGGCGAGTCTTGGTCTGGGCCTTGCCCGGTCAAAAGGCCAATTCCCCGGGTTGTTCGCCGAACACTTGGCGGAACACTTGGCAAATCTCGCCCAGGGTGCAGTAGTTTTCGACGCACTCCAGGGTGGTTGGGATGGTGTTGTCGGCGCTGCGGGCTACTTCTTGCAGCCGGGCCAGGGAGGTCTGGACGGCGGCGTTGTCCCGCGCCCGGCGCAGCCGCTCCAGCCGCTGGGCCTGCTGGCGGGCTACTTCGGGGTTAACCCGCAGCAGGTTGGCGATGGGGGGGGTGTTGTCGTTAACGTAGCGGTTCACGCCGATGATGGCGCGCTCTCCGGTATCTACTTCCCGTTGGTGGCGGTAGGCCGACTCGCCGATTTCCCGTACTTGAAAGCCCTGTTCGATGGCGGTTACTGCGCCGCCTTGCCGGTCAATGCGATCAATGTAGTCCAGCGCGGCTTGCTCCAGTTGGTCGGTCAGGTTTTCTACGTACCAGGAACCGCCCAGGGGGTCAACCACGTCGGCCACCCCGCTCTCGTGGGCCAGTATTTGTTGGGTGCGGAGGGAGAGTTGGGCTGATTCCTCGGTGGGGAGGCCGAGGGCCTCGTCTCGGGAGTTGACGTGCAGGGATTGGGTGCCGCCGAGGACGGCGGCCAGGGCCTGCACCGTGCTGCGAATGAGGTTGTTGTCCGGCTGCTGGGCGGTCAGGGTTACGCCGGCGGTCTGGGTGTGGAATCGGAGCATCATAGAGCGGGGGTCTTGCGCTGCGAACCGCTCTCGCATAATCCGGGCCCACATTCGCCGGGCGGCCCGGTATTTGGCTACCTCTTCCAGCAGGTTGTTTTGGGCCACAAAGAAAAAGGACAGACGGGGGGCAAAGTCGTCCACCGGCAGCCCGGCGTCCATGGCGGCCTGCACATAGGCGATGGCGTTGGCGAAGGTAAAGGCCAGTTCCTGGATGGCGGTGGCGCCGGCCTCGCGCAGATGGTAGCCGCTGATGCTGATGGTGTTCCAGCGGGGGATGTTAGCGGCGCAATACTTGAACACATCCACTACCAGCCGCATCGAGGGTCGGGGCGGGTAGGCGTAGGTTCCCCGGGCGATGTATTCCTTCAGGATGTCGTTCTGGAGGGTGCCGCTCAACTTTTCCGGAGCTACTCCCTGGCCTTGGGCAGCGGCGATGTAGAGGCACAGCAGGACGGAGGCGGTGGCGTTAATGGTCATTGAGGAGCTGACTTGGTCCAGGGGGATGCCATCGAACAGGGTTTCCATATCCTCCAGGCTGCAAATCGGCACGCCTACCTTGCCGACTTCGCCTTGGGCTTGGGGGGAGTCGGAGTCGTAGCCAATCTGGGTGGGCAGGTCAAAGGCGACGGAAAGGCCGGTTTGGCCTTGTTCGAGCAGGTAGCGAAAGCGTTGGTTGGTGTCGGCGGCGGTGGCGTAGCCCGAATACTGGCGCATCGTCCAGATTCGGCCCCGGTACATATTGGGCTGGACGCCCCGGGTGTAAGGAAATTCCCCCGGGTAACCGATATTCCGGCCTGGCTCGACATTCCCGGGGGTATCTTCGGGAGCGTAAAGCGGGTCAATATTAAGGCCGCTGTCGGTCTGAAAACGCTCCCGTCGTTCCGGGAACCGGCGGAGGACCGGTTCCAGAGTGCGCTCTTTCCAATGTTCCCGGTTGTCTGATGCGCTGCCGGACATTTATTGTCTCCGGTTATTGAGCTGGTTGTTGATTTTGCTCCATTGCGTTTAGTATTGTAGCGTTGTTGGCAGCAGTCCTCAAGCCGGGATCCGGAAATTATGGACGGAAGGAGGGACACAATACTACAGGGACACAACGGCGCCAGGGGGATAGCTGCGGGATTCCGGCCTTTCCGCAAAGGCTGGTAGGGGATGGAGCGGCGGTAGGACGTTGAGGGCGGAGGGAAGGTTTAACGGCGGATATGGCTTATCGACTTGAAAGGGCGCCGATGGGGGTATGCGCTTGACACTAGCGAAGGGTTATTCATATACTGGCTCAAACTAGGAGCTTGCAGGATAGCCAGCCTTCGGCCCTTGTCCGGAGGTTTTATCTTGTTAAAGGTAAATGAGCAGAAAGAAGATTCTAGTGGTGGGTGGTGGCACTGGCAACCACACCACGCTCACTGGTTTAAGGAACGAGGACTGCAATTTGGCTGCGGTGGTAGCTATGACCGACAGTGGGGGCAGTTCTGGGCGTCTGCGCGATGAGTTGGGTCAATTGCCGCCGGGGGACATTCGGCAGTGTCTGATGGCGCTGACGGCGGAAAATGCTCAAGGGGACCTGATGCGCCGGCTTTTCGACTACCGTTTTACTTCCGGCAATGGTCTCAGCGGCCATAACTTTGGCAATCTGTTCCTGACGGCCCTCACCGAGGTTACCGGGAATACGGCTACGGCCATTGAAAAGGCTTCCCAGATGTTGGGGATTAAGGGCCAGGTGCTGCCGGTTACCCTTACCCTTTCTACGCTGGTGGCCCGGTTGGAGAACGGCGAGGAAATTTCCGGCGAATCAGCCATTGACTTGCGGCGGGATAACCTGGATGTGGGGATTGACTATATCCGGCTTGATCCTAAAGCTGATGTATATCCTCCGGTGCTGGAGGCGATTGAGCAGGCTGACGCCATTGTGCTTGGTCCTGGCGACATCTACACTAGCGTCCTGCCTAACCTGCTGGTGGAGGACGTGGCTGAGGCGATAACCGCTTCTAAAGCGGTCAAGATTCATGTCTGCAATCTGACGACCAAACCCGGGGAGTCGGATGGATTCAAGGCTTCCACCTTTATCAAACTGCTGCTGTCTTATCTAGGCGCCGATGCCCCGCTGGATTATCTGATATTCAACGACCAACCTTTCCCGCAGAGCCTGCGGGAGAGTTATGCTGCTGATGGACAATATCCGGTAGAGCTGGACTTGAAAGAATGCGTTCCGGTGGTTCGGGAGATAATGACTTGTCCGCTGCTGGCTGCTGGGATGTATCTGCGGCACGATCCCCAAGCCTTGGCCGTGGCTATAATGGATATAGTGAACGCGGCGTTTCTGACCGAAAATATCAGCCGTTCGGCGTGAATCAGTTGACTGACCGTTTGTCCGGGGGTGTCGGCATCCGGTATTGGCATCCGGGTAAAACTCGGGCTGAGCCGCAATTCCGAGGCGTTTTTGAATCTGATGCTTAACCTCCCGGCGATTTTCCGGCAAGGCTACCTGGAGGGAATATGTGCGGCGTAGTGGGCTATGTCGGTAGTCAAGCGGCTTGGCCCATTATTCTGGAGGGCTTGCAGCGGCTGGAATACCGGGGCTATGACAGCGCCGGCATTGCGGTGCTGGGAGCTGCTGGGCAGTTGGATTTTCGCAAGACGGTAGGCAAGGTTGACGGGCTGTCCCGGATGGTGCAAGCCGGTTTCCCCAAAGGGGTTGTGGGTCTGGGACACACTCGCTGGGCAACGCACGGCCGGCCCACGGATGCCAACGCTCATCCCCTGACCGAGTGCAGCCGGCAAGTGGCCGTGGTGCACAACGGCATTGTGGAGAACTTTCTGGAATTGAAGCGGGGCCTTTTGGCGCGAGGGCATAGCTTTTCTTCGGATACGGATACGGAGGTCATCGCTCACCTGATTGAGGAAGGCATGGGGCAAGGGCTTGGTTTTGTTGACGCCTTTCGCCGCTTGGGGAAGTTGCTGGAAGGTTCTCAGGCGGTTGCCGCTATTTGCCAGGAGGAGCCGGACAAGATATGCGCTCTGCGGCTGGGCTATGCTGGGGGAATTGTCATTGCCCACCGGGATGGGCAGGGTATAGTAGGCAGCGACCTGCCGGCTATTTTGCCGGTCTTGTACTGTGGGGCGCGCCAGTCTAGCCCGGTTGCGTTTCTGGAGTCTGGGGAGGTGGCGGCGGTTACCCGGGATGGCGTTGATTTCTGCGACCTGGAGGGAAGTTGCATTGCCAAGAAACTCCGTAACGTGTCTCCGGAGGATGTGTTGGTGGACCGGGGCGGTTACAAGCATTTCATGCTCAAGGAGATAATGGAGCAACCCCAGGTCGTGGCCGGCGCGCTGCGAGGACGGGTCAACTTCGAGGCGGGTCGGGTGGAACTGCCCGACTTTCCCTTGGCTGAAAAGGAGGTTCAGGGCTTGCAGCGAATAGTTTTGATTGGCTGCGGCACGAGCCTCAACGCGGCTCAGGTAGGTCGTCATCTGATGGAACGCTTTGCCGGGTTGCCGGCCGAGGTGGAGAGCGCCTCGGAGTTCCGGTATCGGGAACCGATGCTGGACCGAAATACGTTGGTGGTAGCCATTAGCCAGTCGGGGGAAACGGCGGATACGGTCGCTGGGATGCAGGAGGCGAAGGGGCGAGGCGCGCGTCTCTTGGCGATTTGCAATGCCGAAGAGAGCCAGTCGGCGCGCTTGGCCGAGGGCGCTCTTTACATGGGTTCCGGTATTGAAATTGGCGTAGCCAGCACCAAGACTTTTATAGCGTCGGTGACTCTGCTGCACTTGCTGGCGATTTATTTGGGGCAGGCTCGCCGGAGGTTGTCGGCGGAGGATACCCGGCAGCAGCTAACCGACTTGGCCCGGTGTCCGCGCCTGATTGGGGAAATGCTGGCCGACCTTTCGGTGTACCAGCGGCTGGCCCGCAAGTTCAGCGGCTATAAAGGCTTCCTTTTTTTGGCCCGGGGCATAAACTCGGCGATTGCTCAGGAGGGGGCGCTGAAGCTCAAGGAGATTAGCTACATTCATGCCGAAGGTTATCCGGCCGGCGAAATGAAGCATGGCCCCATTGCGCTGATTGACCGGGATATGGCAACCCTGGCCCTGGCGCCGAGGGATCGCCTGTATGACAAGATGGTCGGCAACATTATGGAAGTCAAAGCCAGGGAGGGGGTGGTCTTAGCGGTGCTGACCGCGGGCGATACCGAGCTTTCCTCCCAAGTGGATGAGACGCTATACCTGCCGCCGGCGCCGGAACATCTGTCGCCGCTGTTGGCGACTATACCCTTGCAGTTGCTGGCGTATCATATTGCCTTGATTAGGGGGTGCGATGTGGACCAGCCGCGCAACCTGGCAAAGTCGGTGACGGTCGAATAAGCTGTTCGGTTTTATTATTCGCCTAATTTTACTTTTTTTGACCTAATCGGCTTGATTTGGAGCGGAGGCGGGGGTAGGTTAGGACAGTGTTCTGCAAAGGGTTCACGATTTAGACTGCTTGCCGGGTTTCTACGGGACCGGTTTGCGGCGTCTTTTTGCGACAAATCGCTACCCGTTGCCCTTGGGGTTTGGAGGTTGCGGCTCCGGAGGCGGTGGGAAGTTGGTAAATATCGGCGCGTTAAATTGTTGCGGATTGGCCGGCGATGGTGGAATAATCCGGACGGTCTGGGATCAACTCACTCAAGTTAGCCTTTTGTTGGGCTCTACTAACCGGTAAACGACTTAATGTTGTTGCGAATCACCTCCTCCTCCCCCCCCCCGCCCCCCGGAAATCGCCCTTGACCGCTATTCGCCCCCTCGTACCCGCCGATTTATTGGACGACCTGACCAAGCTGGCCGGAGAGTTTCAAGGTATGCGCTTCGTCTGACGGGCTGGAGCAGTTGCAAATTCCGGCTTCCGCGATGGACTAGGCCGGCGACCTGGTCGCCGGCTCGCGGTTGCTCCGTTGACTACCCCCTCATTATCCTGAGGGGGTAGTTTTGGTTTACGCTGACGATGGTTAGGCGTTTCGCTCTTACTTCGGTTTGTTCCGGGTTGATGTTCTTCGTTGGCGACGGTTTTGGAACGGGAAATCGCCCCTGGGGCCGCGCCATTGAGGAACGGCGGGAGATGACCCGGCCCAATCGTTGCTGGCCGAAACGGCGCTTCCGGATGTTCCCCTGGATGTCTTGGCAAATGCTTGGGCGGCCAAATTTCGGACAGAAATTGTTTTCCGCCAAGCAGGGCTCTTGAAAGGTGATTTAACCTTCCGGCTTTTGCGGGAAGGGCAGAATTCGTGGCGGTTGGGGGACGCCGCCCGGTGGGTGGCGGCTTGCGCCCCTATCCGCAGAATCCGTGGGGGGATGCGGGACCGGCTGAGCTGTGTTGCTGTGGGGCTAACTTAGCCGACGATAGATAATGTGGGTGCGGTTGGAGGTGTGGGGTCGAATCAGCGCGGCCCAGTCCCCCGTGTCCGATGCAGTTACCCAACTGTCGGTGGTCGGGACCTCCGGCGAGGCTATTTCGTAGATGGCGGCATAGCGGGCTACGCTGGCTGCGTCCGCTGCTTCCAGCTTGTAGCGAGTGCAACTGCGGACGCCGGTCACTTGGAGGATGTTGGGTATGTGCTGGGTATCATAGATGCGGTTAAAGTCGGCTTCCAATTCCTTGGGTATGTCCATCTGAACCAGGTAAATGTAATCGGACATGGGGTTAAACCTCGCTAAATATTCCCCGAACTATATAAGGTTGCTTTCGGGTAGGCCACTGTATTTAACATTTCGGTTGGGCGCGGTTCAGGGCGTACTTGACTGGAGGAGGGGACAAGCGGTATAATTGTTTTCTCAGCGACCGGCAGTGAGCGGCTCCTTCAGCTACTCCTCTCTTCGGAGGCCGGTCGCTCCTTATTTGGCTAGCGTCCCATCCCCGGATGGAGACGAGAGGTCAGACCTCAAAGTTAGTCCGTCCTTTGAACTTGGGGATGGACTAAACTTTCCCTAACTTGTGTCGATGTTGAATCGGCTAGTAGGTCAAATCCGTCTCCAAGCCGTCGGGCAGTTCTACCGCCAGGGCTTGGAGGCTGTGGGCCAGGCCGTGGTAGTAGGCTACCACTATCAGCACGTCCACTATCCCGGCGTCGCCGACTTGGGAACGCAAGCCCGCAAAGGTGGAGTCGGAGATGCGGTGTTGGCGCAGCAGTTCGAGGACAAACTGCACTACGGCGGCGTCGTTGGGTTGCAGCCCCACCGGAGCCCGGAATTCCCGGATGGCGGCGATGGTGTCGTCGCTCAGGTCGGCTTCTTTGGCGCCGCGCTGATTTACGGTCCAGACGTAATGGCCGCCGGCTTCCCGGGCGGCGGTGAGAATCGCCAAGGCCTTGACCCGCTTATCCAGGGGCGTCTCAAAGCGGACGTAGCCGCCTAGTCCGGCGTAGCTGCCGGCGGCTTGGGGATTGTTTAGCAGGGCGGCATAGTTACGCTGGACCCCGCCGCGGCTGTTCTGGATTTCGTCCCAAACTGCTTGGCCTTCCGGGGTCATGGATTCTCGGGTGGCGAAAGGTACTCGGGCCATAGGTTGGTTGCCTCCTTGGGGTGAAAATTACTGGGAAACGCCGTTGTGGTTGGGGGCGCTCGGCGGCGGTTCGTTGAAAGCTGCGCCGTCTTCCGAGGCTTGAATCCGACGTTGGTTCCACGCTTGCTAAAGGGCATTGGCTTCTGCTCGGCCTTGTTCTCGGCCTCCCGCTAAGTCCTTCCGCCGGTGGCGTTCTCTGAGTATTGCGGATAGCGCCGGGTTTCCTTCATCCACGATGATATAGGCGGCGGTTAGAGATGCCCCGGCGGCGTGTACTAACTGCATAGTAGCGATGGACGGTATTTCCGTCCATCCGGTGGCCTTAACTTTGGCCGCTTCGGTTAGGGTGTTGGCAACCGTCAGATAGATAGCGCCAATGCTGAACCGGCCGTAAAACCAGAGAATGACCTCACCGGGTATGCTGACGCGTAAATCAGTAGCCGGCGGGGTCATCCCTAAATCTAGTCCGTGGCTGGTTGTTCCGGCGGGTCCTTCTGCTGCCAGAGGGCTTCCAGAATGGCTCCGGGAGACATGGGCAGCCGCTCCATGCGCACCCCGATGGCGTCGTGGATAGCGTTGGCGATGGCGGCCATGGGCGGCACTATCGGCACTTCGCCCACGCCCCGCGCTCCGTAGGGGTGCCCCGGATTGGCTACTTCCACAATCACCGTGTCAATCATCGGCAGGTCCAAGCTGATGGGCATCCGGTAGTCGAGGAAGCTGGAGTTGACCATCTGTCCGTTCTCGTTGAAGTAGTATTCTTCATTTAAGGCCCAGCCGATGCCCTGGACTACGCCGCCTTGCATTTGGCCCTCCACGTAGCTGGGGTGGATGGCCTTGCCGGCGTCCTGGACGGTGGTGTAACGGAGGATGTCCACCTTGCCGGTATCCGGGTCAACTTCCACGTCCACGATGTGGGTGGAGAAGGCGCCGCCGGCGCCCCGGGGGTCAACGCTGACTTGGCTGGAGATGGGACCTCCACTGCCGTTGAGCTGAGCCGCTAGTTCCTTGAAGGTCATCTTTAAATCGGAGTCGGACTTGTGCTGGAAGGTTCCGCCGGTCAGTTCCACGTCCTCCGCGGACACTTCCCAAATGGTAGCGGCCCGGTCAATCATCTGACGCTTGATGTCTTGGGCGCATTCATAGGCGGCCCAGCCGCTGGCAAAGGTGGTTCGGCTGCCGCCGGTCAGGAAGGTGTAGCCTACCGAGTCGGTATCAGCTACGCTGGGGCGCACGTCTTCGGCGGGGATGCCCAGCGCCTCGGCGGCCTGCATGGCGATGGAGGCGCGGGTGCCGCCGATGTCGGTAGAACCTTCAACCAGGCTGATGGTGCCGTCGGCGCTGACGCCGATACTGCAACTGGATTGCATTCCGATGTTGAACCAGAAACCGGAGGCGATGCCCCGGCCCTGATTGGGGCCGGTTAGGGGAGTGTTGTAGTGCTCGGTGGCCTTGGCCGCCTCCACGCACTCGATGTTGCCGATAACCGGGAACTCGGGGCCGTCCACCCGCCGGACGCCTTCTTTAGAAGCGTTGCGGAGGCGGAATTCGGCCGGGTCGAGGCCAAGTTCTCGGGCGAGTTCGTCCATTACTTGCTCCCCGCCAAAGGCGGCGATGGGAGCGCCGGGGGCGCGATAAGGGGCGACCTTGGGCTTGTTCACCAGCACGTCATAACCTTCGGCGCGGACATTTTCAATGGCATAGGGGGCGAACATACACTGGGCTCCCATGGTCACCGGCGAGCCGGGAAAGGCGCCGGCTTCCATGGCTAAGGTAGCGTCGGCAGCGGTAATTTTGCCGTCCTTGGTGGCGCCCACCTTTACGCGCATCGCGGCGCCGGAGGTGGGGCCGGTACTCTCGAATACGTCGGTGCGGGACATCAGCATTTTTACGGGTTGGCCGGTCTTCCGGGATAGAATAGCGGCCATTGGCTCCAGATAAACGGGGATCTTGCCGCCGAAGCCGCCGCCGATTTCCATGGGGACTACTTTAATTTGGGAGACGGGCAGGTTCAGGATCTGAGCCAGGGAATCCCGTGCGCCGAAGGCTCCCTGGGTGCTGGTCCAGACGGTTAGTTTGCCGTCGGCGTTCCACAGGGCAGCGGCGTTTTGCGGCTCGATGTACCCTTGGTGGACGGTGGCGGTCTGAAATTTCCGCTCCACTACCAGGTCAGCTTCGGCGAATCCCTGGTCCAAGTCGCCCAATTCGTACTTGAAGTGGGAAGCGATGTTGCTGCGCTGGTTGGTGCGCTCGCCCAGTTCGGTAGTGGTCATATCTTCGATTACGAGGGGAGCGTCGTCCTTCATCGCTTCGGTTACGTTGATAACCGGCGGCAGGATTTCATATTCCACCTCGATCAAGGAAAGGGCGATTTCGGCGATGTGGGGGTTGATGGCGGCCACGGCAGCCACGGCGTGCCCCCGGTACAGGGCTTTGTCTTGGGCCAGGATGTTTTCACTGGAGAAGCGCATTCCGCGTCCGGGGTTTTCCATGTCGGCGATGGGCAGGTCCTTGCCGGTTATCACGGCTTTGACGCCAGGGTAGGCTTCGGCCTGGTCGGTGGCGATGGATTTGATGCGGGCGTGGGCGTGGGGGCTGCGCAGCACCTTGCCTTGCAGTAAGCCGGTCATCTGAAAGTCGCCGCCATATTTAGCCCGACCGGTTACCTTGTCGGCGCCGTCGTGACGGACCGGACGAGTGCCGACCACGTTATATTCCGTGTTTGACAGTACGATATTGGACATAGCCAACCCTCTCAATTTCGGTGTTTGGGCGTTTGTAGGTTCCAGCCTTCGCCGGTCATTGTACCATATCGGTCAGGCAGTTTTAACCGGTGAGGCCGGGGATTAGAACGGGGCGGGACAGGATATACTGTATATAGAGGTAAAGAAATTGTCCGGTGTATTCGGTTAAGCCGTGTAAGTTGGAGTAAACTGTCCGTAAATCCTGAGCTTGATGAGGCTGCTTCAATTGATGAATTTGCAAGACGGCTATGCGGTAGTTGACCTGGAGACTACGGGCCTAGACTGCTGGAACGACTTGATTATTGAGATAGGGGTTTGCGCGGTTTCCCCGGGTCAGAATCCGGTTATCGACTCGGTTCTGGTTAAGATAGACCGGACGCTCCCCAAAGCGATAGTCAACCTGACCGGAATTACCGATTATGACTTGGCAGTCCGGGGGATGACCATTGACGAGGCCCTGGCCTGGTTCGTGGAGCGCACCGAGGGGATGCCCCTGGTGGGCCATAATATAATCCGGTTTGACCGGGCGTTTCTGCTGGAGGCGGCCCGAGTGCACCGGCGGGCGGTGGAGGAGGGGCATTATCCGGTTCGAGTGATTGATGAAGTGGACGACCTGCCAGTCAGGCGGTTTATTGACACTATGGGGTTGTATCGAGGACACAAGCTGGGGAACTATCCGGCGCCGGGGGAAAGTCACCGGGACTATGTGCAGCGAGTGTTGGGCTTGCGGGCGCCCGGCCTGCGCTATAGCCTGGCGGCGGCTTGCGCTGATTTGGGCATTTCCACCCGGGTTCGGGCCCACCGGGCTGCGGGCGATGTGGCGCAAACTCAGAAGGTGTTTGAGAAGCTACTGAAGTTGAACCCGCCGGGGTAAATCGGCGAGATTTTCCCGGTTTTTGGCGAGGAAGCGGGTAGATCCGGGTGGCGGCGGTTAACTTTCGCGCCGTCGCCGCAGTTCTGCCTCCAGTTCCCGTATGCGGGCATCCGCCGACTCCCGGGGCGGGTCGTTCTCTTTCTTGACGGGCTTTCGCTCTTTGCCGGGCGGGCTTACCAAGGCGGGTATAGTTTTCGTCGTTCAATGGCTAGGGCGTCAACCCCGAAGACGGCATAGAAATCCGGTCCGACTCGGACGTTCAGGTTGTCCGGGTTGTAGCAGATGAAAGGGTTGCCGCTGCGAAAAACCTCTTCCGTAGGGTAAAGACGGCTACGTGCGTGTCGAGAATATGCAGAACTTCTTGAAGAATTGGGTATTGATACATAGCGTCCGGCAACGGTTCAGGCGCGTCGGGGTTGTCGGGGTTGAAGGAAAGTTGGTCATAGTTAATAACTGACTGGATTTGGTAGGCGAGTTTGGTAGTCATTGGGGGCGGGCCTTCGGAGAGGGCAGGGCCGAGTTGGTTGGTTTATTCGTCCTTGGTTTATTCATCCTAAGATGGCAGCACACTTGGATGTCAGACGATGTCGGCTGCGGGGCGTAGCCGCATTATTGAAGAACTGAAACCCGGTCAACTGCCTTTTGGGAGGGCCCGGTGGCAGGGAGGATACTTGAGAGGGGTAGAGGTTATGGACAAGGTCTTGAGAGGAGAGTCTTGCAGGAAATGACGGAGTAACGATGGTCTTGCGGCTACATCTTCCGGTTTGCCAACCGCCTTGCCTTGCGCTTAAAATGGCCCGGCGGCATCCGGTTGCCGTTTAATTTAGCACGCGTTAAAAAGGGGTAATGAGATGGTTGAGCAGGCTGGAAGCATTGAAGCATTACTTCAAGAAGACCGCACCTTTCCGCCGCCGGAGGAGTTCGCCCGGCAGGCTAATATCAGCGACCCTGATGTTTATGAGGAGGCGCGGCAAGACCCGGAGGTTTTCTGGGCCAGGTTCGCCGGCGAACTGGATTGGTTCAAGCCTTGGAACCGGACGTTGGAGTGGAACCCGCCCGATGCGCAATGGTTCGTGGGCGGGGAGCTGAATGCTTCCTATAACTGTATCGACCGGCATCTGACCTCGGCCCGCCGCAATAAGGCCGCCATTATTTGGGAAGGCGAGCCGGGGGATTGGCAGGTTTATACTTACTGGGACTTGTACCGAGAGGTTTGTAAATTTGCCAATGGCCTGAAAAGCCTGGGGGTGGAAAAGGGCGATCGGGTTACTATTTACCTGCCGATGGTTCCAGAACTGCCTATCGCGATGCTGGCGTGCGCCCGGATCGGAGCGGCTCACAGCGTTATCTTTGGCGGGTTCAGCGCCGAGTCCATTAGAGATCGCCTTGAAGACTCGCAGTCCAAGGTGATGATTACCGCCGACGGCGGCTATCGGCGTGGGGGCATTGTGCCGCTTAAGCAGAACGCCGATGAGTCGTTGCAGGGCGATACGCCGGTGGAGCGGGTAGTGGTGGTGCGTCGCACTGGCCATGCTGACGACCGGATGGTGGAGGGGCGAGATGTCTGGTGGCATAGTCTGGTGGCCGACCAGCCGTTGACCTGCGCGCCGGAGCCGATGGACAGCGAGGATATGCTCTATATGCTCTACACCAGCGGCACCACGGGCAAGCCCAAGGGTATTGTCCACTCCACCGGCGGCTACTTGACCGGTGTTTATGCTACCACCAAGTGGATTTTTGACCTGAAAGAGGATGATGTTTACTGGTGCACCGCCGATATTGGCTGGGTTACCGGCCACAGCTATATCGTCTATGGCCCTCTGGCTAATGGCGCCACTTCGGTGATGTACGAGGGTTCGCCGGACTACCCGGACCGGGATCGGTTCTGGGCTATCGTGGAAAAATATGGCTGCACGATTCTTTATACCGCCCCCACCGCCATCCGTACCTTTATGCGCTGGGGCGAGGAATACCCGAGCCGGCATGATATGTCCACGTTGCGCCTGTTGGGTTCGGTGGGTGAACCGATAAACCCGGAAGCTTGGGTCTGGTATTGGCAAAATATCGGCGGTGGTCGCTGCCCGGTGGTGGATACCTGGTGGCAGACCGAAACTGGCTCGATTCTAATTAGCCCATTGCCGGGCATCACTACTCTCAAGCCTGGCTCGGCTACTCAGCCTTTCCCTGGTATAGACGCGGAGATTCTGGATGAGGCGGGCAACCCGGTTGGCCCCGGCGGGGGTGGCTACTTGACCATTAAGCGGCCTTGGCCTTCTATGTTGCGGGGCATCTATGGCGACCCGGAGCGGTTTGTGGAGCAATACTGGTCCCGTTACCCGGGCATCTACTTCACTTCTGACGGAGCCAAGCTGGACGAGGAGGGCTATTTTTGGCTGTTGGGTCGGGTAGATGACGTGATTAACGTATCGGCGCATCGCATCAGCACTATGGAGGTGGAGAGCGCTTTGGTCGATAACGATAAAGTTGCTGAGGCCGCTTGCATCGGCAAGTCTCACGAAATCAAGGGGCAAGCCATCGTAGCCTTCGTTACTATTAAGGAACGGATTGCCGCCTCCGACGACCTGATAACCGAGCTTAAAGCTCACGTCGCCACCAAGATTGGCCCGATGGCCCGCCCGGACGATATTTATTTTGCCGCCGAATTGCCCAAGACCCGCAGCGGCAAGATAATGCGCCGGCTGCTGAGAGACGTAGCCGAAGGCCGGGCCCTGGGCGACACCACCACCCTGGCCGACCCGGCGGTAGTGGAGTCGCTGAAGGAACAGTATGGGGACGAGGAGTAGGAGTAGCGGATAATGAGAGCTGCGCCGATTTCGGACAACCACGTCAAAAGGCGCCGCCGCCCTATGCTATAATGAAATCGGTTAAGGAAATAGTCGGAAAATACTGGGTTGCTTACTATCTGGTCTATGTTGCCTGCATCGTCTTTTTGCTGTCCCGGCACTGGGAACATTGGAAGTTGTTGCGATGGGATGATACCCAACCTCTGGCCGCCCTTTTCGCTATAGCAGCGGGCATAGCCCTGGCAGTAGCAATCCTTGTCGAGGTGACCGTCCCTATGGTGTTGTTAATTCCTCCAACGGTGAGAGCGATAATGAATCGAGGCAGGGAAGAGGGCCGGGAAGAGGGTCGTAGAGAGGGCCGGGAAGAGGCCCGCAAGCGGGCGCTTGCGGCTTATAAGGAAGCCGTCGCGCGGGGAGTGATTACTGACGACCCGGAAATCAAGGCGGCTCTGCTTGGCGGCTCCGCTGCTGAAGCGTCCGATTCCAAATAGAGAACTTGCCACCCGTTGCGGAAAATAGCCGTTATTCCCCTCCGATGCTGCGGATGAACTGCTGGGTATGTATCGCAGCCTAGTGTTCAGTTTGCTGGCTCTGTCAACCCTGACCTTGCTGGGCATAGTCGGGACTATTGCTTGGCAGGATTATCAGCGACACGGCTACCTGGAAGCCGGGCGAGCTTTTGGCGCGGCTTGGGGGCGGTTCGCTGAAATACCGGCCTCGGTTGCCAGATTGTTTCAGTCTGATGTTCTCACGCCTACTCCGGTTGCCCTGACCGCCGACAACCCGGCGGCGCCCGCGGAACTGACTTGGCAAGGGGCCCCTTCGCTTTCCTCCGGGGATACGGAGGAATTGCAGTTGCAGCGGCGTTTTATGCTGGGCCTCATCAATGCAGACCGGGACCGGTACAGCTTGGCCCCGCTGGCCTTGGGAGACAACCCGGCGGCGCAATGGCATGCCGAGGATATGATGCGGCATAACTACCGTTCCCATTGGGGAACGGATGGTTTGACCCCCTATATGCGCTATACTTTGGCTGGCGGGTTCAACCGGGAGTTGCAGAACGTTTCCGGGCCGGATATGTTGACTGGCGCAACTGAGGGCGGGAGGGAATTGCCCGGCGAGTTGCTGGCGCGAACTCAGAAGGGCTTTATGTCTAGCCCGGAGCATCGGGCGAACATCCTGGACCGGTGGCACCGCAAGGTTAACCTGGGGATCGCCTGCGCCGCCTTCACCTGCTGGGTGGTTCAACAGTTTGAGGGCGACCACCTCCGGTTTAGCGACCAGCCCGGCATATCCGGGGGAATGCTCAGGTTTGTTGGTGAGCTGGAGGATGGCTTGGAGCTGGACGGTGTTGCCGTCTGGTATCACCGGCTACCCCAACCCTTGACCCTGGGGCAGCTCGACGCCACGTACTCCTACGGCAGCGGTCAGTATCCGGCGACCTTTCTACGGCCCCCCTTGACCGACAGGCGCTACTATCCGGATTCCATCTCTAACTATGGCTGGAAAGCGGGCATTGACCCTTATAACCTCGACCCGACGCTGGCACGCATTGATGCGCCGCCCCTGCGGGTGGATGTGGCCCAAACCCGCGCCGTCCCCTGGACTACCGCCGCCCGGTGGGAGGCGGTCGGTTCGTCTTTCCGGGTGGAGGCGGACCTTACGCCGATCCTGGAAAGCTCCGGCCCCGGCGTCTATACGGTGCAAATCTGGGTCAAGGTCGGGGAGGAACGAGGGGTGGTTACCAACTATTCCGTTTGGGTGAGGTAGCGGGAGGGTGAGATGGCGGTGGGGCGGTACGAGCTGGGATAAACCGTTAAAGAGGAACTGCGGCTGGATGAGGTAGTTCATGCCCTTGGATGACCGGGATTATATGCGGGGTAGACATCCCCCGGCTTGCACTTGCGTTTCCTGCGTAGCCCGTAGGAGGAGACAGGGGGAAGGCGGGCAAAACCGGAGCGGGGCGTCCCTTTTGCGCTCCCGGTCTCGGCCCCAGAGTTCAGGGATGTCCGGCGACGGCCCCGCTGCTGCGGCTAAGAAATCCGGGGGAAGCAAGGGCGGTTTCTTGCGTAAACTACTGACTTGGGCTGTTGTTGTCTTCTTGCTTTGGGCCGGCTGGGGCGTATGGCAGGATTACCGGGAACATAATTATTTTGAGCCGGGACGGGCCGTTGATGTCGCTTTGGGCCAGTGGGCTAAAATCCCGGGGTTAGCAAGGGATTTGCCGGGGTTGCTGAACCGCACGATGGCGGGCGCGCGTAGCTGGCTATATGCTGAGCTTCATCCTGACGAGGCTTGGGCTGCGGATCCCGACCGAATAGAAGAAACGGCTCTATTAGTTCATCGGTTGGTGAATGAAGCAAGGGAGCAGCGCGGATTGAGAACTTTAGCCTATGACAAGAAATTGGCCGTCGTTGCCCAAGCGCATAGTGAAGATATGGCGGCTTTGGATTACTTTTCGCATACTAATCCGGCCGGTGAAGGCCCTACTGACCGGGGCAGACGCCTTGGGTATTTTTGCCATAAGGATTATGGCGTTTATTATGCTGATGGCCTTGCCGAGAATATTTACCAAGGCTGGTTCGGGTATTCTTTGGAGGGCATTGCCGCTGATGTGGTAGATGGTTGGCTGGATAGCCCGGGCCACCGGGAGAACCTGTTAGATCGCAACTATGACCGGGAAGGTATAGGAATATCGGTAGCTTCGGACAAGAAGATGTATTTTACGCAAGTGTTTTGTTAAGTTCCCGGAGGCGGGCGGGGGTTGTTTAATAGATCCCGTTGTTACCCCTCTTCCTTTGCTGATATACTGAACCGCAGTTCAGCATTTTGACGCTCCTGGCCTAGGACGGCACCCGTAGAATCAGTTAATATGCTAAGCAATCAACTTCAGGTTCAGGCCAACGCCCAGTTAACCGATTGGCGGCAGTATATGCTGGGCCTGATAAATGATGTTCGACGCCAGAACAGCCTATCGCCGGTGGTTCTGGGCAACAATGTTGCCGCGCAACAACACGCCGAGGCAATGCTAAGGGGCAATTTTGCCTCGCATTGGGGCATGGATGGATTTACGCCGCCCATGCGCTATACCCTAGCCGGCGGGTACAATTACATGAGCGAAAATGTTTCAAACTCGATTCTTGACCAGGGAGTGAATTACCGATTCCGAACAGCAAAAGCCCGTATCTTACAGTCCCACCAGGGTCTGCTGGAGAGCTCAGCACATCGCGAGAATATTCTGGCTCAATGGCACAAGAAAGTTAACCTAGGTATCGCATGCGATTGGCATGCATGCTCAATCGCTCAAAACTTTGAAGGCGATTATGTAGAGTTCACCGAGCAGCCCACTATCGTCAAGGGAAACTTAACCTTTGCAGGGGAACTAGAAGGTGGGTTTACCTTTGAGGGTGTGGATGTATGGTATTCTCAGCCTCCCCACTCGCTGACGCTGGCGCAATTAGACGCTACATATAGTTACCCTGTCGGGCAGGAGCCGGCCGCCTTTCTCCGTGAACCTGCTCCGCCTGGTTCTTCTTATACTTCGCATTCAACAAGGTACAGATGGGAGTCTGGTACAGACCCCTATCGGGTTGAGCCATCGCGAGAGCGAAGCCGGCTATCCAGCCGAGATACCGTTGTTAAATCCAAAACCGTCCCCTGGAAGACAGTCCAGATCTGGAAAACAAGGAGACAGTCCTTTAGGATTAAAGCCGACCTTTCTGCGGTCATTGACGACCTGGGGCTTGGAGTATATACGGTCCTGATTTGGGGTATTAACGGTGTCGAGAAGAAGCCTTTAACCAACTATTCTATTTGGGTGGAGTAGAGCAGCCCGCTGTTACCCCCCTTCCCTTGCTGATATACTGAACCTCAGTTCAACATTTAACATTATCGATGCCCCATACCGACAAACAAAGATATGCAGTACGAAACGGTTATCGGCCTGGAAGTTCATGTTCAGTTGCAGACTCGGAGCAAGATGTTCTGTGGCTGTCCGGCGGATTATCAGTATGCGCCGGCCAACAGTCGGGTTTGCCCGGTGTGCTTGGGTTTGCCCGGCGCGTTGCCGGTCATTAATCGCAAGGCGGTGGAGTATACGATAATGACCGGGCTGGCCTTGGGTTGCCGCATACCGGATTATTCCAAGTTCGATCGCAAGAACTACCCCTACCCGGATTTGATGAAGGGTTATCAGGTTTCCCAGTTTGACCGGCCTCTGGCCGAGGAGGGGGCCTTGGAAATTGACTTGGCGGGCGCGGCCAAGTCAATTGGCGTGATGCGGGTACACCTGGAGGAGGATGCGGCCAAGCTTCAGCACTTTCCCGATGCCGTTGGAGAGTCCTATAGCTTGGTGGACGTGAACCGGGCCGGCGTGCCTTTAATGGAGGTGGTCAGCGCGCCCGATATGCGCTCTCCGGAAGAGGCCCGCGCCTATCTGGTTACCTTGCACTCCATAATGCAATACTTGGGGGTTTCCTCGGCGCAGATGCAGGATGGTAACTTCCGGTGCGATGCCAACGTTAGCCTGCGGCCTCAGGGCAGCGCGGAGTACGGCGTCCGCACCGAAATCAAGAACATGAACAGTTTCCGGTCGGTATATTTGGCCCTGAACTATGAGGTGGAACGGCAGCGGAAAGTTTTGGAGGATGGCGGGCGTATCGTTCAGGAAACCCGCGGTTGGATGGAGGAACGGGGCGTTACCGTTGCTCAGCGCAGCAAAGAGGAAGCTCACGATTACCGTTACTTTCCGGAGCCGGACCTGCCGCCCTTGATGGTGGATTCGGCTTGGGTGGAGGAGATACGCCGGAGCTTGCCGGAACTGGCCGGGCAGCGCAAGGCCCGTTTGGCGGGACAGTACGGACTGTCTCAGTATGATGCCAATCTGCTTACCGGCTCCCGCGCTATGGCCGACTATTTTGAAGAGACGGTTGCGTTGCGCCCCGAATCGAGCGCCGATATACCGGCCTTTGCCAAGAGTGCCAGCAACTGGATGTTGGGGGACTTGAGCCGGTTGATGAACCTGGAAGACCGGGAGATAACCGACATTAGGGTAACGCCGGCTCACTTGGCGGAACTGCTGGGGCTGGTTGACGCCGGGACAATCAGCGGAACTATTGCCAAGACGGTTTTGGAAGAGGCTTTCGCCATTGGCGCGGAACCGAGTAAAATAGTCGAGGAAAAGGGCTACAGCCAGATAAACGACGTTGCTGTAGTCGAGGCGGCGGTGGCCCAGGCATTGGCGGATAATTCTGGAGCGGTGGCCGATTATGTCAGGGGCAAGGAAACGGCGGCCCGGTTCTTGGTGGGTCAGGTAATGAAGCTGACGCGGGGACAAGCTAAACCGGAATTGGCCCTGGAGTTGGTACAGGCCGGTCTGCAAGCGGTCAGGGCCGCCGATGCAAACGCTGACTCAAAGGACTCAAACCGGGATAAACCGGAATGAAGAAAGGGTCCGATATATCCGGTGTATCCTTATTAAGCTAGGTTAAGTTAAACCGGAATTTCCCGAGGTAAGCCAGGGATGATATATGATATACCTTAATGTTGCCCAGATTCTGGTATCCATAGCGCTGACGCTGATTATCTTGAGCCAGGTGAAGGAGGGAGGCAGCGGGCTGTTCGGCAGCGCCCAGTCCACCGTCCGCACCCGCCGCGGCCTGGAAAAGACCTTGTTCCAGCTGACCATCGTCCTGTCGGCGCTGTTTATCCTGGTATCTATCGTCAGCGTGCAATTATTCTCCGGTTAGTCTGGCGGGCCGGCCGGCAACCGGCCGGCTTGGGCTGGGTAACGTCGCCGCTATGACGAGATCTTCGCATAATGTTCCGCCTCTGGTCATCACCACCGATTTTGGTCTGAGCGACGCTTTTGTCGGGGTGATGAAGGGGGTTATCCTCAACATCAATCCTCAAGCTGTCGTCATTGACCTGACCCACGACCTCCAGCCCCAGAACTTGCGGCAGGCGTCCTTTGTCTTGGGCGTTAATTACCCCTACTTTCCGCCGGATACGATTCATGTGGCCGTGGTTGATCCTGGCGTAGGGACGGAACGCCGAGCCTTGTTGCTGATAACGCCGACGGCCCGCTTTCTGGCTCCGGATAACGGGCTGCTGAGCTACGTCGTCAAGGATTATCTGACGGAGCCTCCCGGCCAAACCGGTCAACTTAGTCAATTCGGTCGTATCCCCGTGCCGCCGGGGTTGAAGGCCTATGCGCTGACTAATCCCCGTTACTGGCTGAACCCGGTGAGTAACACCTTTCACGGACGAGATGTGTTTGCGCCGGTTGCTGCCCATTTATCCCTGGGGCTGCCTCCCCAAGCCCTGGGCGCGCCGGTGGCCGACCTGGTTTGGCAGCCTTTGCCGGAACCGACCCGCCGGGATGACGGAGGGGTTCAGGGCGAGGTAATTTATATCGACCGGTTCGGGAACTTGATTACTAACATTGCCGCTGTTGACCTCCGAGCTGAGCGCGACGGCGCTGGGTCGGTAGAGGTGCGGATTGGCCCTCGTCGTATTCTCGGTTTGAGCCGTACCTTCCACGATGTTAGCGTTCCCGACTGGACGCAGCCGGACGGCGTGGCGTTGGTGGCGTTAATCGGCAGCAACGGTTATTTGGAAGTAGCTGCGCGAGACGGGAACGCGGCCCAGGTTTTGGGTCTGGGCGCAGGGACGCCGGTGCGGGTTGGCTGCAACTGAGCTGCGGATGATAGCTTCCGAAACGGCTATTGACATCCCTTGCCCTCGTGCTAGTATGGGAAAAATTGCGCTATCTGGGCGACTTGCAATTAGGGGTGAAACTGGGGGGAGTTATGGAACTTGACCGGGATATGTTGCTCTACTTGTATCGGACGATGACTACCATCCGGCACTTTGAGGAACGGGGAATTCCCGAAACGGGACAGCGGGGCATGTCCGGTTCGGTCCACTCCTCCGCCGGCCAGGAGGCAGTGCCTACCGGTATCTGCGCTCACTTAACTGTTGACGATTATATCGGAAGTACTCACCGGGGCCACGGCCACTGTATTGCCAAGGGTGTTGACCCCAAGTTGATGATGGCCGAGCTTTTCGGGCGGGCCACCGGCCCCAACAAGGGCAAGGGCGGGTCGATGCACATCGCCGATATGAGCAAGGGAATGTTGGGAACCAACGGCGTAGTGGCGGCTAGTGTGCCGTTGGCGGTGGGCGCGGCTCTTACGGCCAAGCTGCGCCGCTGGGAACGGGTGGCGGTGGCTTTTTTCGGCGATGGAGGCGCTAACCAGGGTATCCTCCACGAGTGTATGAACTTGGCCTCGGTCTGGAAGTTGCCGGTTATCTTCTGCTGCGAAAACAACGGTTATGCGGAGTCCACTCCGGTGGAGTATGCCCTCTCCACCGCTCGGGTGGCCGACCGGGCCGCCGGCTACGATATGCCGGGCGTTCACGTGGACGGTATGGATGTGTTTGATGTTTTTGAGGCGGCCGGGCAGGCGGTGCAGCGGGCGCGGGCCGGCGAAGGCCCGTCTTTGCTGGAGTGTCGCACCTACCGATACTACGGCCACACGGTTTTTGACAACCCGCTGAGCTATCGCACTCAGGAGGAGCAGGACTACTGGCGGGGCCGAGACCCGCTGAAGTTGTTTCGGGAAAGGGTGGCGCCGGGCGGCTTGGTAGCGGTGGACGAACTGGACTTTATGGACCTGGAAGCTCAGGAGTTGATGGAAGAGGCTATCCGTTTCGCCGACGAGAGCCCGCTGCCGGAGCTTTCGGAAATCTACGAGGACGTTTACGTCAGTTACCCGGTGGAGATGATGCGTCGGGGTATAAACTTGGAGGTGTAAGCGCCAGCGGCAGCTTGCAGCCGTCAGGAACACCGGGGTTTCACGCCAGATATAGAGGAGTGCCGCTATGACCACCAGAACATTTCAGGCATACGAAATACCGTTGTCCAAAGTATTCAGTAACGAGTACCACTTTGAAATGCCTCTATATCAACGACCATATACTTGGGAAGCATCTAATACAGAAGAGTTGCTGTCCGATCTTCTGGATGCTGCAATGGGCAGTGATCCTTATTTTTTAGGAAGTATCGTGCTCATCAAGCAAGACAGACAGAGTGTGTTCGAGGTAGTGGATGGCCAACAACGGCTGACAACGCTTACCATGCTGTTCTGCGTTCTAAGAGAGTTGGCAGATTGTACCCAAAGGAAGAATAATTTAGATTCGTTCATATACGAAATCGCTAATTCCTATGCTGGAACAGAAGATCGATTTCGGTTGCAAATCCGAGAGCGGGACCGAGAATTTTTTCAGGACAACGTTCAAAAACCCGGCAGGCTCGAAGATTTTATTGCCGGAAATAACCAACCTCCCGGCAGTAGCCGCGAGCTTATATGTCAGAGTGCTAAATACTTGTGGGATGAACTCCAAGACAAGCAACCAGCTGAAAGGGATATCCTGGCAACCTTCTTGATCCAGAACTGTTATATGGTAGTAGTAACAGCGTCCAACCAAGACGCAGCCCACCGAATCTTTTCGGTATTGAACGCCAGAGGAATGGACTTGTCAGCGACCGATATCCTCAAGTCTCATGTCATCGGCGAAGTCCCAGTAAAGAGTCAAGAAGCCTATACGGCGCAATGGGAAGAGATTGAGGAAGCTCTGGGCCGTGATGGTTTTGACAGGCTGTTCGGGCATCTGTATACAATATTCATGAGACGAAAACCAGCAAAATCCCTTGAACAATCTTTCGAACCTGATGTCCTTTCCCAAACAAATGGTATTAAGTTCATTGACGATGTCCTAGTACCGTACTCCGACGCTTACAGAATGATTTTGGAAACTTCGTTCCATGGCACCGAATACGAAGAGAAAATCAACAAGTGCTTACAAAGTCTAAATAGATTGAGCGGCAAAATATCATTTTGGATTGCGCCAGCGATGGAATTCATCCACCAATTTTCCGACGACGGTGAGAGACTATTACGCTTATTGCAAGACTTGGAACGCCTAACGTATGGGATGCTTTTCTTACCAGTATCACGTGATTCGCGTCGTACCCGATATGATCTCATTTTGAGGGCATTGGAGTTCGGCATTGACCAAGTGTTTGAAGATACGAATTCCCTGCAACTCTCTGACGGTGAACGAAGGGAGATAGCTCAAAAGATCGACGGGCCGCTCACTTTCCTGACAAGTGATCTGAAACGAGCATTGCTTCTTAAGCTGGATGAAGTTTTGGTAGATGCAGGGGCTAGATACGATCACAAGATGATTACAATCGAGCACGTCTTGCCCCAAAATCCAAGTGAGGCATCTGAATGGTTTAAATTGTTTTCAGAGGACGAGCGCGACTATTGGACAGATCGGTTGGCTAATTTGGTCTTGCTATCCCGTTCCAAAAACGCACGAGCACAGAACTATGGATTCGAGCAGAAAAGGAACGAGTACTTTAACAGGAAAGGGGTTACACCATTTGCCCTGACCACCCAAGTGTTGAACGAAACCGAGTGGACGCCTGAAATTCTGGAGAAGCGTCAAAATATTTTAACCCAGCTGTTATCGAATGAGTGGCGTTTGGCCTAAAGGCTAAGATCCTGGCCGGTCGACTTTTCGGTGAGCTAGCTATCCCAAGGGGTCTTGAAGCTTTGGACCTATCCCACCGCCAGAAGCCATTCAGTTCGCTGACGAAAGCCCACCGCCAGTCCCTGAGGAAATTTACGAGGACGTTTACGTTAGCTGCCCGGTAGGTAGGATGCGCCGGGGCATAAACTTGGAAGTTTAGTCAGGAATTCCGATACCGGCCTTTCCGGAGCGGAAGTAGGATTAGGATAAGGACACTTAGGCTAACCAGAACCCCCGCCAAAGGAGAATACGCTATGACCACCGCGATGGTTCCCGCCACTACCCGGGAGCTGCGCTACCGGGAGGCGATCAACGAGGCCCTGCGCCAAGAGATGGAGCGGGATGAGACGGTCATTATTATGGGCGAGGAAATCGCCGGGGGCGCTGGTCGGGAACACTTGGGCATCGTGGATGCTTGGGGCGGCCCGTTCCGCACCACCGTGGGGCTGATTCAGCAATTCGGCAACCAACGGGTGCTGGACACGCCCTTATCGGAGGCTGCTTTTGTCGGTACGGCTATCGGCGCCGCCTCTACTGGGATGCGGACTGTGGCTGAGTTGATGTTTGTTGACTTCGTCGGCGTCTGTATGGACCAGCTGCTGAACAATGCCGCCAAGATGCGCTATATGTTCGGGGGGCAGGTAAAGGTGCCTTTTACGATGCTGACTCGAATCGGAGCCGGCTTCGGCAGCGCCGCGCAGCATTCCGAGTCCTTTTACTCCATTTTCAGCCACATCCCCGGTCTTAAAGGGGTGGCGCCCTCCGACCCCTACACCGCCAAGGGCTTGCTCATCGCGGCTATTCGGGATGATGACCCGGTGGTTTACTTCGAGCATAAGGGGCTGTACGGCGACATCGGCCCGGCGCCGGAAGAACCCTACGCCCTTCCTTTGGGCAAGGCGCGCACCGTCCGTTCCGGAAGGGACATTACTTTGGTGGGCATATCCCGGATGACTTGGGTTGCGACTGAGGCGGCGGCGGAACTGGCTAAAGAGGGGGTGGATGCCGAAGTGGTGGATTTGCTTAGTATTTCGCCCATTGACTATGACTTGATTATAGATTCGGTGCGCCGCACGCACCGGCTGGTGGTGGTGGACGAGGATACGCCGGTTTGCAGCTTGGCTTCGGACATTTGCGCTCGGGTGGCGGAAGAGGCTTTTGACTATTTGGACGCTCCGCCTTCCCGGGTAACCGCGCCCCACACGCCGGTTCCCTATAGCCGTCCTCTGGAGGACGCTTATCTGCCTAACGCGGCGCGGGTAATCGGGACGGTGCAGAGGCTGATGGCGCGCGGGTAAGCGGTTTAGCCGGATGTTATTGACCGATTTGCGGGGCGAGGCTGAAACTCGCCCCGATTTTTTGCCAGCAATTCGACGCAGTTCCGCCACCCCGATTTCGCGGTATAATGGCGCCGGAGGCAGTATGGCTAACGGAGATTTTTACCGGCAGTCCATCCACGAATTGGACCTCTCCATCGAACGGGCCACCGACGCGGCGCCGGATGACGGCAAGTACTATGTTATCCGCAGCGGCCAGGTTCTTGGCTCCTATGGCACTCTGAAGCGCGCTCAGGAGGTTTTCCGGCGGGTTGTCCAGGAAAGCGGCTATAAACCGGCTCCTACCGACTCCGGCAAAACTCCGTCGGAGATGCTGACCGACCGGTATATGGAGGCTAAGGACCTGTATTGGGCGAACAGCCACAAGCACCGAAGCGGCGGCGGACGCGGCGGCAGGGGCGGAGTATAGGTCGGCGGGTCGCAGGGATACTCGTTTGGGTATTCGGGATGAGCGCTGGCAATGCCCCAGGGTTCTTCTTGCTTTTGCCGGAAGGGCAGTCAAGGGCGGAGACTACTAATACTGGCGCATATTGAGAGCATACCCTCTTGCGCCGGACTGCATTCGGCGCGATAATCGCGCGCGTTTTGTTCCCGGATAATAACAACATACCCCCCCCCCCCCCCCCCCCCGAGAATCCGGGGGTAAAACCCGAACTTCCGATTTCGGGTCAGCGGGACGGAGGGGGCATGACTCGGCCCGCTTTTATGCTGGGCGGCTTTACGCTGACCAGCCATCCGCTGGTCGCGTCCCCGTCCCCTATGTAGAAAACCGCCTTCCCTCCGGCGTCGCCAACACTATTCTGCCGGTCTCGGCAGAGAAGATGGACGCGTTGCCGGATTGCAGCGTCCACCTGATGGTAACTTCCCCGCCCTACAATGTGGGGAAGGAGTACGACGAAGACCTGACGCTGGAGGAGTACCGGCGCTTTCTTCGCACGGCGCTGGAAGAGGTGTACCGGGTCTTGGTTCCCGGCGGGCGGGTCTGTTTCAACATTGCGAACCTGGGCCGCCGTCCCTACTTGCCCTTGCACCGCTACGTCATTGAAGACCTGCTGGCCCTGGGCTTTCTGATGCGGGGCGAAGTCATTTGGGACAAGACCGGCGGCGGCGCATCTTCCACCGCTTGGGGCAGTTGGCGTTCTCCGTCCAACCCTACCCTGCGAGACGCCCACGAATACATCCTGATTTTCAGCAAAGACACTTGGCGCCGTCCCCCGACGGCGGGCCGGGCATCTACCATCAGCCGGGAAGACTTTCTGGAATGTACGCGCAGCGTCTGGCAGTTTCCGCCGGCATCGGCCCGGCGTATTGGACACCCGGCTCCTTTTCCCGAGGAACTGCCCCGTCGCTGCATTGAGCTTTATACCTACACCGATGAGGTGGTTCTGGACCCTTTTATGGGTAGTGGCGCCACCGCCTTGGCCGCACTGAAAACGGGCCGCCGGTTTGTGGGCTATGAGATATCCGCCGAGTATCGGGCCTTGGCGCAACGTCGGTTGGCGGCGGAGACCAAGCCGCTGCTCCGATATATCCGCACCGGGTCGGATGGGCTGGTGATTGCGGAAAGGCGCAGTGGCGTCTATGGTCGATAAATCATCAGCCATTTTAGGCAGCCCTAGCAAGCAATCGCTTTGGAGCGCCGAAGTTGAACAGGTGATGGTCGAAGATTCCATGCTGGCAACGATCTACTGTAAGAAGCAATGCGGGTTTTCTGAGAAGGCGTTTTTTAGAGGAAAATCCGGAGACTGTCCTAAGTGTGGCGGCAACCTTGTGGTAACTACCATGAACGGTCGTAATGCTGTAGTTGCTAACAAGACGGAAAATTTCGCACTGAATCTTTTGAGTTCTGCGATTAAAGAATTGCCCCCTCAATTGTTCCCCAAAATGTTCGTCAAGCGGGGAGTAATTTGTCCTGAGTTGGGCCTTAAAGGAAACAGCGGAGCCGATTTGGCGATTTTGACCCAAAATATGGATGGCCCGGTGTCTGCCAATATCATAAAGTGCTTGTTTGAGGTCAAGATGTCCTTTATATGGAACTGGCATGAGAGAGATATGACCAGACCGACCGCAGATTATGATAGACATTTCGGTCGGCCTAGCATATTAAGAACGGACAGCATATTAAAAGCTATAGGGAAAGCAACGATAACCCGAAGTTACACAGGGAGTGAAAAGGTTCCCTTTATAGTTATCGGAAACACGCCGCCGCCCACCGGATATCGAGCCAACATTGATAAGACAGTTAGTTCCGGTCTGATTCAGAAATGGATTTCACTAACTCCAAATCCGCTGGTGGTAGAACCAAAGGAATCACCAGGCAAACGTAATCCCAAAAGCACGGGCGGGTTTTTGCGAATAGATGATATTGAGGAACTGCAGAAATTATTGGCAACCTTGATTAGTAAGCAATGGCATTATATGAGCGCTATGGTAGAGGCGGGGAAAATTGGGAACCTGATTAAGTCGCTAGACTTGAAAGATGACCCTGAAAAAATCGGCCAGAAATTCTTGCAGCGTTTGTCGGAAGCAAGCATTTCTCCGTAGATTTAACTCCTCTACCCGGCCGTAAACTCGGTGGTTACTACTTTTTCATACGCCTGCCGTTCCTTAACCAGCCCGGCGTCCATCAGGATGTTCTGCAAGCCTTCGTATTGCGGGCGGCCCAGGCGGGGGGTAGTCGGCCAGGTGCGCTGGCTTTGGTAGCGGGCTAGGGAGCGGGTGATTAGCTCCGGGTCGCTGTTGGGGAAGAAGGGCGCCACCGCCCGGTTTATCTCATCGGTCGGAGCGGTGGCTAACCAGTCCAAAGCTTTGGCGTAGCCTTGCGTGAACCGCTGCGCCAAGTCGGGATGGGATTGCAGAAAGGCGTTGGTGGCGGCGAAGGAACTGTAGGCGATATGTCCGTTTACTGGCCCCAGGGCCAGGGCTAAATAGCTGGCTCCCTCGGCCAACAGTTGCTCCGTTGCCGGCTGGGGCAAGTGAATGAAGTCGGCCTGGCCGTTGCGAAAGGCGTCTATGGCCTCGGTCAGGCCCAATTCCGGCAGGAGGGTAAGCCGATCGAGGGCAACCCCGTGGTTGCGCAAGGCGAACCGGAAAGAAGCCCAAGGCATCGGGGAGAAACCTACTGGGATGATGCGGGAGTCCTCAAAATTTTTCCAGCGAAACGTCTCCGCCGGCGGTTGGCCCAGCACAAAGAACCCGTCTCGGCTGTTTATCTCGGCGAAGTGGCGCGGCGTCGTTTCTGCGCCCCAATCGGCGGCGATGATTGACCGCATAATGCCGCTTTGCACAATGTCTGCCGCTCCGTGATTCAGGGCGCTGAGCGGGTGGGGAAATCGGGTGGGGCAGGTGGCAAAGTCCACGTCCAGTCCCGCCGACTCGAGGTAACCCCCGGTGAGGGTTACATAGATGGGCGTATAAAAGATGGTGCGAAAGGTTTCCAGCAACCGCAGCGGATAGCGTCCCTTAACCAAGTCCAATTTCTCCTTGCTCCGCCATTGCCGGCCGGGCTAATCCTGCGGTTGAAGGAAGGATAGCAGGGCGCCGATGAAGGCTTCCGGGTCTTCTATTTGCGGGATGTGGCCGAGCCCGGGCAGGATGGTTTTGCTGGCGTTGACGATATTGTTGTGGAGCAGTTCTTCTCCGTCTCGCAACATATCTTTTTCCCCGTACATTACCAGGGTGGAGGACGCTTTAATTTGGGGCAGGCGGGACAGGATGTCGTAGTAGGAAAGGGATTGGTGCAGGTTGCGCACCCACTCGCCGGCCTGTTCCCGGGTCCGGTTGGTGGCTTCCACCCACTCCTGCTGCGGGTTGGCGAAAGTAGCGCGTTCCTTCAGCTGCTCCAGGGTGCGCGGTTGGGGGTAGCCTTGCTCATCATAATCGCCGGCGGCGTCCGCAACTCGTTGGTTGCCGCCCCAAGGGTTCCATAGCGGGCAGCCTACCAGGGCCAGCTTGTCCACCCGCTCCGGGTAGCTGGCGGCCATTTCGGTAGCTAGGCAGGCGCCTACTGAGTTGCCGACGTAATGGCCCCGGTGGATGTTGAGCAGTTGGCAAGCGTCGTCCAGGGCGCGGGCGTAGTCGGGAATGTTGAAGTGGCGCGTTGGCTTATCCGAGGCGCCGTGGCCGAGCATATCAAAGGCGTAGCAGGTATAATGCTGGCTCAGCGAGTCGATTACCGTATGCCAAGCCCAGGCGGAGGCGCCTAGAGGGTGCAGCATCACCAGGGGAAAGCCGGCCCCTTGTCTTACGTAGTGCATGTTGCCTTCCCGGGTCGGCACGCTGTCGGTCAAGTCCCTGCGGACAAACATAAGCCCTCCTTAACTTTGTGGCCTGGGTGTTTATCTTATCCTATCCACCGACTCCAAATCTGTCAATTTGGGGCAGATGTAGGTCAATCGCGGCTTAATCTTTGGCGTTCCTGTCGGTCAGCATCTTCCCAAGCGTAGCCCTAATTTAGATGCGATTGCTCGGCCACCTCCGCTTTACATTTGACCTTGCCGGGCATACTCGTCATAATCAGGGACGAAATAGGGTTATCCATATCTGATGCAAGAGGAGGTCATCCTTGACTACTAAAGCTATTGTCGGCAGCGGCCAATATACTTACGAGATGAATACTGATTGGGCCAAGCTGCCCGAAGGCTGGGCGATGCCGGCCGCCGCCGTTTACGGTGATTCCCAAGATCGGGTTTATTGCTTTAACCGCGACCCGGACCATCCGGTGGTCATCTTCGACCGGGAAGGCAATTATCTTAACTCTTGGGGCGCTGGGCTGTTTCTGTTTCCCCATGCCATCATAATTGATTCTGAAGATAATGTCTGGTTAGTCGAGCGGAACGACGGCCAGATTATGAAGTTTACTCCCGAGGGGGAACTGCTGATGACCATTGGCGCCAAGGGTTACCGCTCCGATACCGGGGTGGATAACAGCGTGTTTAGTTCCAACGCCTGGCCCGATGTGGTGCGGGGCGCGGAACCCTTTAATCTGCCCGCCGGAATTGCAGTCAATGACGTTGGAGAGATATTTATTGCCGACGGCTATGCCAACGCCCGGGTTCACAAGTTCACCGCTGACGGGCAGCTCATCAAGTCCTGGGGTGGCCCAGGCTCGGCTCCAGGCCAGTTCAACTTGCCTCACGGCGCCTGGATTGACCGCAAAGCTCGCCTGCTTATCGCTGACCGGGAGAATGACCGCATCCAGGTGTTTGACCAGGAGGGCGAGCATATCACCGACTTTCCCACCAAGTTGATTGGCCCGGCGGTAATCTACGTGGACGACGAGGACATCGTGTACGTGGCGGAACACAACGGGGGCTTGGTGAGTATCCTGAATCTGGACGGAGAACTGCTGACCCAGTGGGGTTCAATGACCCACCGCTCCTGCCACGGTATCTGGGTGGACTCGCACAAGGATTTGTATGTGGTGGAACCTTATGAGGGCAGCCAGGGCCGGACGGTAGTGAAGTTTGTGCGTCAGAGTTAGCCGTATTTTCGATTTGGGCAAAATGGTCCAAAAGCCCGGCGGCAGCGACCGCTGGGCTTTTGCCGCTCTTCAGGCGCCATCCCGATTTAGTGAATTGGCGATATGAAACCGGCAGCGCGCCGCGAAAACATTTTTCTGGAACTCTTTCATACCCCCAACTTTCGGCGGTTCTGGGGCGCCGGCGGGCTGTCGTCGGTAGGCGACCAATTCGACTTGATTGCTTTTCCCTGGTTGGCGCTGTTGCTTACCGGGGATCCCTTGGCGGCTGGGACGGTCATCGCGGTCAGCGCCAGTCCCACGGTATTTTTTATGCTGTTGGGCGGGTCGCTGGTTGACCGGTTTTCGCCCCGAATGATTATGCTGGGCAGCAACGGGGCGCGTTTGTTATTGAGCGCCGCTCTGGCTGCGCTGATTCTGACCGGTCAGGTCCAATTGTGGCTGGTCTATCCCTTTGCCTTGCTCAAGGGAATTGCCGACGCCTTTTACTTTCCGTCTCAGGGAGCGATGCTGCCTCGTATTGTACCGGCTGCAAGGTTGCGTCAGGCTAATGCCGTGATTCATACCACAATGGAGCTGAGCGGTTTCGTTGGCCCGGCTTTGGCGGGTGGGTTGATCGCCTTCTTCAGCGACAGCGGCGGCTCGGCGATGGTCGGCGGCAGCCTTACCGGTGTCGGACTGGCCTTCGCCGCCGTTAGCTGCGCTTTCCTGTTTTCCGCAGTATTGCTGGCTTGGGTGCGGCTTGATGAATCGGGGAAAGGGACGGAGGAGACGTCGTTTCAGGATGCCGGCATCTTGCGCTCTATTGTTCAGGGTATTAGATTTGTCCGGGCCGATACGGCAATGTTTACTCTTTTCTTGCTGATAGCGGGTATAGAGCTGCTGGTGGAAGGGGTAGTAATTGTTGGGATCCCCGTTTTGGCCAACACCAAGCTGGCGGAAGGAGCGCTGGCCGTGGGCGTTATATACGGTGTTCATTCCGGAGGTATGCTGCTAGGTTCGTTGCTGGCCGGGACCCTGGCGGCGCCCCGGCGAGGCTTCGGGCTGATTTTAATCGCCCTCTTCACTCTAACGGGTATTTTGATAATGCCCTTCGGCTTTCTGACCTCAGTGGGCTTCGGGGCCGTCTTGTCCTTGATTATTGGCGTGGCCGGCGGTTACACCGACACGATGTTTACTACTTGGCTGCAATGGCGTACGCCGCAACGGATGATGGGACGAGTGATGAGCTTGTTGATGGTAGCCTCCATTGGTTTGGGGCCGATTTCCCATGTGGTCGCTGGAGCTTTGCTTAGATTGAGCTTGGAGGGGGTTTTTGTCGGTTCCGGCGCCTTGATGGCTTTGCTCACTTTGGCAGTGGGGTTGCGGCGAGAGGTGCGAGATATAGAAATGCCCGCCGGCGCCGGAGATGCGGCGATGGAGTGAAGGCGGTATTTTTCAAGTAGCGGCGCCGCAGAAGTTGATGCTACCGGGGTCGTAGTTATGCTGGGGGCGCCGGATATAGCTACGCGGGTGATTGACGGGCCGTTTGGCGCCAAATTCGGTTGCAACCGCTGTCGGGTTTTGCTATACTCTATGGGCGTCTTTGGGCGCCGCCGTTTTTTGTGGGGCTGTAGCTCAGCTGGGAGAGCGCTTCAATGGCATTGAAGAGGTAGGGGGTTCGAGTCCCCCCAGCTCCACCAAGCTATACAAAGGCAAGAACCTTCGTGTTGAAGGCCAAGTTGAGCTGTCCGGAAGGCGCCATAGCTAAATATAAGCAACGGCCATCCTCAATATGAACTACCCCCCCCCCCCCCCCCGCAAAAAAAGGGTTGGAAAGTGAAGTTGGCGTCCTCAGCTACTTCCTTCTGTCCCTTAACGTATTCTTCTTTGCCTATCTCGCCGTTACCGCCCCAGCGCTCTACACTACACTGACCCAGGAAGACAACTGGGTAGAGAACCTTACCGTGGTCTGGTTTCTACTGGCGGGCATTCTGCTATGGATCACGGCGCTGGCGGAGCGCAATTTTCCCCGGCGCTGGATTTATGTTCTGGGCGGTATTGCGCTGGTGTTCGTCGCCGGCTAAGAAATCAGTTGGGGGCAGCGCATATTCGGCCTGGCGACGCCCGACTTTCTGGTTGGCCTGAACTCCCAGGACGAATTGAATGTTCACAATATCAGCACGAGAACATTTGGGAACATCTACAGTTATGGGGCGCCGCTGCTATGTACGGTAACCGGAGCAGCTTTTTTATGCCGGAAAGACCGCCTCTTCGGGATTCCGTTGCCGTCAATCCTGCTGATGCTGGGCTTTATATTGATGCTATCCCAGCGAGAAGGGAACCTGAATGACATCCGGTGGCTCTATTTTTATAACGAACAATTCCTGCTTCTGTTTTTGTTCATCTATGCGCTGGTTTCCCAGCAGGCCAAATTGGGCTTGGCCATCGCTTCAGCTATAGCCCTCGTTCTGGTTCTCGCGTATGTTAACGGTCCTAATACCGACTATGGTAATAGTGTTTACGAAGTGCGCGAGTATTTGCTGGGCGTCGTATGCCTTTTCTATGCGGGGGAATTATTACTGGCGCAAGAACCGGCGCGGCTCCGGATAGTCGCGCCATTTAGCGCCCTGAAACTAAGAACGGGAGGGTTTCCGGTCTTGCTGACGTTATGCTCTTTGATAATTGGGAGCAGCATCGGGTTGGCGTCTTCTAGCTACTTCAAATTCAACGCCAACGCTGACGTCATTCCAGAAGCGTACCAACATATCACATCCAGCTCGCTGGATGAGCCGGCCACCGGCTCCGTCTTTGACGTCTCTCTCAATGAGAACTAGCTAATTACTTCAAGGAGATATGCGCCCCGGCCGACACCGCGGAGAAGTTCTTTCTGCACATCGTCCCGGCCGATGCGAAAGACCTGCCCAGCGGTCGCCGACAGTACGGTTTCGACAACTATGGTTTTGTCTTTGGCGAGTACGGCAGGGCCGAGCGCATTGACGGGAGTTGTAGGACGACCATTCCGCTCCCGGACTACGACATCGTCAGTATTCGCACCGGCCAGTACACCCCCGGCTTGGGCGAAATTTGGTCGAGGAGCATCTTTACGAACCTCGACGCGGTTCAGTAACGTATCCGGAGAGCCGGGCGACTATGCCGGCAGTCGGCCCCTGCTGGGTTCGCTTGATGCAACAACAAGCGTGGGCCAAGCGGAGGGATAAGGCTTGCCGCCGCTCATTCCTGTGTTGCGGGCATTGGCTTCGATCATTACCGGTTAGTTGCAGCGGCCACTGTAATTCTCGCTTCTTGTAGTTTGTAGTATTAACCCGATTAAGCAGCGCTCAACTGCATCCTTGCTACCGGGGCTGGTTTACTCTATCATCCGCATTGACAGCTAACGGGATGAGAGTTGGTTTACCCCCTACTCTTGATACCAATCGACATAGAGGCCCAACGTGCAACAGAAAGAGTTTATTGAACGGCTCCAAGCCATTGTGGGGGCGGATTGCGTCATATCTCACCCGGAAGACTTGCTGGTTTATGAGTATGACGGCTCCGTTGACCGCTCGATGCCCCGGGCGGTGGTATTGCCCGCCTCGGCCCAGGAGGTAAGCCGGACGCTGGCCCTGGCCTATGCGGAGGGCGTGCCGGTGGTGGGGCGCGGCGCTGGCACTGGTCTGAGCGGGGGCGCCCTGGCCCCGCCGGGAGGCATCCAAATCGCCTTTACCCGGATGAATCGCATCCTGGACGTAGATGTGGAGAATCGCACCGCCACCATTGAGCCGGGGGTGATTAACCTGGACCTGGATAATCACGTCCGCAAGTTCGGTATGCGCTACGCCCCTGACCCGTCCAGTCAGAAGGCGTGCAGTCTGGGCGGCAACATCGCCGAGAACGCCGGCGGCCCTCACTGTCTGGCCTATGGCGCCACCACCAACCATGTTTTGGCGCTGGAGGTGGCGCTGGAGGATGGCGCTATAGTCAACTTGGGCGGCTTGGCCCGGGAGGTTCCTGGCTATGACCTGCGGGGCGTGTTCGTCGGCTCCGAAGGGACCTTCGGCGTCGCTACCAAAATCACGGTGCGGTTACTCCCCCTGCCGGAAGCGGTCAAAACCTTCTTGGGGATTTTCCCCGACATAGAATCGGCCTGCAGCGCCGTGTCGGCGGTCATCGGCCACGGTATTGTCCCGGCGGCGCTGGAAATGATTGACGCCCTGAGCATCCGCGCCGTGCAGCAAGTAACCGATGCCGGCTACCCGGAGGACGCCGGAGCGGTGCTGCTCATCGAACTGGAAGGGCTGAAGGAAGAGGTGGACGAGGTGAGTCGGGAGGTGGAGTCGGCCTTGTGGGAAACCGGGGCCGGCGAGGTGCGGGTAGCGGAGGAGGATGCTGAGCGGGAACGGCTGTGGCTGGGCCGGAAAACGGCTTTCGGCGCCTTTGGCGCCATTGCGCCCAACTATTACCTGGTGGACGGAGTGGTGCCCCGCACTCGTTTGACCCAGGTGCTGCGCAAGGTCTCCGAGGTTAGCGAAAAATATGGCATCACCATCGCCAACGTTTTCCACGCCGGCGACGGCAACCTGCACCCGTGTATGCTCTTCGATGGACGGGAGCCGGGAGTGGTGGAAAAGGCGATGGCCGGAGCATCGGAGCTGATGGAATACTGCGTGGCGGTAGGCGGCGCTCTGAGCGGCGAGCACGGTATCGGCCTGGAAAAGAAGCAGTTTATGCCTTTGGTCTTCACCGATGAGGATCTGGCGGCTATGCGGTTGGTACGAGACGCCTTTGCTCCGGCTAACCGACTGAACCCGGGCAAAATCTTCCCCGACGGCGCCGACTATCAGCCGGTTCCTCAGACCACGCCCCGGCAGGCCGACCCGGAGATGTATATTTAGGGGGCATACAACCGGGCAAATAGGGAGTATCATATACCGGCATGGGTGAATTAAGGCAAAGAAGGTTATGAGTCCGGAAGTTACGCCATTATTCAGAGGGGGCGTCAGTATAGTCGCAGTAGCGTTGGTTGGGTTCACTTTGTTGAACAACCAGATAACGCGCTTCGAGGAACGCGTGGATGCCCGCAGTAAGGAGCGCACGGACGCCCCGGCAAAGCGGTTGGGGCAGTGTATAAAGGCCAGCGGAAGAGCCTGAATAAGAAGCGGATAGACGCCCGGGAAATGCGCTTGGTTGATCGGATGGGCCGGGTTGAGAAGCGGCTGGACTCCCAAGACAATCGTATCCGGGCGGTGGAATGGCATATGCACGGCATTGACAAGCAGATGGCTCGTATTGGGGGGGTGCTCGAGGGTTGGCGCGAGTCCCTTGTCCGGCGCGCTTCCGAAGTCTAGCCGTCCGGGAGATAACCTGTTGCCTACCTCCTTGGCTCAACAACTGGCCGACTTGCTGGGGGCGGAGGTCGTTCTGCCGCCGGAAGGATACTCCGTTGATGGGGTTGTTCCCCAAGCTGCGGTTCGGCCTGCCGACCGACAAAGCATCGCTCAACTGTTACGGTGGGCCGCCGCGCGGCAAGTCTCCGTACTGCCCCGGGGCGGCGGCGTTCTGACCAGCTTGGGCAACCGGCCGGCGCGGGTGGATGTGGTCATGGACTTGAGTCGGTATAATCGGGTGCTGGACTATCAGCCCGCCGACTTGACGGCCACCGGGGAAGCCGGGGTTACGCTGCAAAGGCTGCAAGGGGAATTGGCCCGGGGCGGCAAATTTTTGCCCTTGGAAGCGCCCTTGGCCGACCAAGCCACCTTGGGGGGTATTCTGGCCGCCAATGCCAGCGGGCCGCTGCGCTATTCTTATGGGTTGCCGCGGGACTGGCTGATCGGTATTAGCGTGGTCAGCGCCGACGGGGTGGAAACTAAAGCCGGAGGCAAGGTGGTAAAGAACGTTACCGGCTATGACCTGAACAAGCTATATACCGGCTCTCTGGGAACTCTGGGCGTCATTGTGGAGGCAACTTTCAAGCTGGCTCCGCTCCCGGAGCATTGGGCCGCGTTGGTAGCTCCCTTCTCTTCGGTGCCGGCCGGTATCGAAGCCGGACGCTCTCTAGTATCCGAGGTGTACGCTCCCCAAGGACTGCATGTGGTCAATGGCTCGGTGGCTCGGCGGCTGAACTTGATAGCCAACGAAGCCGAACTATCCCGGATGGCCGGGGCTTGGGTTCTCGCTTTCTTTGCCGGACGCCCCCGCGCCGTGGGGCGCCGCTTAGAGGAATCAACCCGGCGGCTACGGCAAGCTGGCGCCATCGGGGTTGAGGTATTCGACTCGATGGATGAGGCCCCGGCGGCGACCCCCGCACTGCTCCGTCGGCTTACTGATCTGGGCTGGGGCGCCGATACCCTCCCTACCTTGGGGTTGAAAGTGCATCTGCCTCCCACGGCGGTAGGCAAGATGGCCGCTTTTTTAGAGGTAATGCGGCAGGAGCGAACCGCCGGTTTTGGGGATGGGTCGGAGGGTAACTTGGGCTTAGTCGCTGACCCGGGGTTTGGTGTGGTTCAGTTGTTCCGCTGGCCGGAAAAAGAAAACCCGGCCGCTGTTAACGTTGGACAGGAACCGGCCGCCGCCACATCTGGCATCCTGGCCGAAATAGAACGGCTGCGGGAAGCGGCCCGGTCTTGGGGCGGTACGGTGGTGGTGGAACAGTGCCCGCCGGCGGTAAAGGCCCAGATTGACGTTTGGGGCAGCCCGGCAACGGAGTCGGAGTATGAGTTAGAGATTATGCGCCGCATCAAGCAAAACTTTGACCCGGCCGGCACGCTGAACCCGGGCCGCTTCATGGGGAAGTTGTAGGGGAGTATGTATGGCCGACGCTGAAACTTCTGTCTCGGTCGGGCCGGGCCGCAACCCTTTTGATTCGTCGCCGGACGAGTTGGCGGAGCGGCTGAACCGGGAGCCGGGCTTTCGCGGCGTGGACGCGCCATCCGAGGCCGACCTGTACCGTTGCGTCCACTGCGGCCTGTGCCTCAGTTCTTGCCCCACCTACTCGACCCTGCGGGTAGAAACCGAATCGCCCCGGGGCCGCATCGCCCTGATGAAAGCCGTCCACGAGGGGCGGGTGGGCATCAGCAGTCGCATAGTATCTCATTGGGAAATGTGCCTCCAGTGTCGGGCCTGCGAGGCGGTCTGCCCCTCCGGTGTACCCTACGGGCGGATAATGGAATATTCCCGCGCCCAGGCGCTGGCCCAAGATAAGCAAGGAAGCAGCCTGAAGCGCATTGACCGGCTGTTTCTGCGGGCCGCCTTGCCCCACCCCCGGCGGCTGCGTTTCGGCGCCCGGATGCTGCGGTTATACCAATGCTGCGGACTTCGTAAACTGGTAAGAGTGGCCGGCCGCCTCAAGCTGCTGCCCGCAGCCCTGGCTGGACTGGAAGCGCAGCTGCCGGAACTAAAAGGCCCTTTCTTTGGTCCCCGCCGGCAGGTTTATGCGGCCTCATACGGTCTGATGTCCCGGCAAAATGATGAACCAGGCTCTTCCGAACCCGCTCTTACCGTTGGGCTGCTATCCGGCTGTGTGATGCCCTTGATGCAGGGGGAAACTATGCGGGCGGCGGTGCGGGTGTTGACTCGGAACGGTTGCAATGTGGCGGTTCCTCCCGGTCAGGTCTGCTGCGGCGCCTTGAACCTGCACGCCGGCGACCTGGAGACGGCCCGCCGGTTGGCTCGCCGCAACATCGATATTTTCTTGGCCGTCGGAGCGGGAAGGCCCGGGTTTCGGATATTGACCGCCTCGGCCGGCTGCGGTTCCAATATGAAGGAGTATGGGGAGTTGCTGAAACATGATCCTGAATATGCGGAACCGGCCCGGCGGTTTGGCGAGTTGACGGCCGATATCACCGAGTTTCTGGCCGACTTGCCTTTAGAACCGCCCCGGGGCGTGGTGCAACGTCGGGTAACGTATCAGGACCCGTGCCACTTGGCCCACGCCCAGCGCATTACCCGCCAGCCCCGCGCCCTGCTGCAGTCCATCCCCGGCCTGGAACTGGTGGAGATGGAAAACTCAACAATGTGCTGTGGCGGGGCGGGCTACTACGCAATGACGCAGCCGGAATTGTCCGGCAAGATACTGGCGGCCAAGCTGGATAACGTTAACAACGTTGGAGCCGACCAGGTAGTAACCGCCAATCCGGGCTGTATGCTGCAACTGGAGCAGGGGCTGGCGGGGCGCGGCGGCCCCGCCGCCAGTAGCCTAAAAGTGGCCCACGTGGTGGACTTGCTGGATGAGGCGTATCGGGCGGAGGGGTAAGGTTAGTCGGGCAGACGTTTATCATCAATAGATAGCAGAGTTTCCCGAAAGAAATCCAGGATGATGCGGCCTTCCTCGTAGAAACTCTTGATTTCTGTAAATGTAACGCTCGGCCCGGCCCTATGTTGTCCTCTTGCTGATGCTGTTTTGGAATCCTTCGTCATCCAGAAGTTGTTTGTATCGGCTCTTAATATCAGCTGGAACTTGGTCAAGATTTTGCGAGAAAGCTACCATCACCGAATCAGATACCGCCGCGTTCAAGCCGGAGCGGATATGAAAGGGTCTTTCCCCCAGCGAGTCCACTAATTGAGCGCAGGTCTGTTGGAAAATTCGCTCACTTTGCGCCAATGACTCCTCCGATACGTCCCGGTTCTTCCACATAAACTTGGACATGAAATCCTTCATTGGCTTATCGCTGCTTTCCGCTGTAACCATTTCTAAACCTCATCCAAGAAATATAGGGGCCCCATGTACTATAGTTTATGGCAGGGCCCCGCCGTCGTCATAGTCGAGCAACGCTCTTTGGGCGGCGGAGAGGCTGGCGCCAGCGGCTACCTCGTAGCCCAGGTCGGGCAGGATTTGCTCCAGGGCCGACAGCAGGGCGAAGACGTTGGTTTCTTTGGCCGACTCGCCCATCAGCCCAATCCGCCAAGCCTTGCCCCGAACCTGGCCCAGGCCGCCGCCAATCTCGATGTTGTAGTCCGCCAGCAGTCGCTGCCGCACCGTCGCGTCCTCAATGCCCTCGGGAATCAGGGCCGTGGTCAAGGGGTTCAGGCGATAGCCGGTCGCTGCCATCAGGCCGAGGCCCATGGCCGTCAGGCCAGCCCGCAGCGCCGCCGCTACCCGAGCATGGCGGCGGATACGATTTTCTATACCCTCTTCCAGCAGCATCCGCAACGCCTCTCGCAGGGCGTAGGTCATTGATATGGGCGTGGTGTGGTGATAGGCGCGGGTCTGGTTCCAGTAGCTCTCCAGGTCTTTCAGGTTGAAGTAGAAACTTTGCACTTGGCTGGCCCGGTTACCGATTACTTGCCTCGCCCGGGGGCCGAAGCTGATGGGCGCCAACCCCGGCGGCGCGCCCAAGCATTTTTGCGTGCCGCTATAGCACACATCCAGGTCCCACTCATCCATTCGCAGCTCGTGGCCGCCCAGGGAAGTAACCGCATCCACGATTACCAAGGCGTTATGGCGATGGGCCAGGTTCACGATTTCGGGCAGCGGGGTCAACACGCCGGTGGAAGTTTCGGCGTGAACTAAGCCTACGGCCTTGACCGGGCTACGCTGTTCCAGAGCATCGGCCAAAACCTGAAGGTCCACCGGGGCGCCCCAGGCAAAGTCAAGAACGAAGGTTTCGGCGCCGCAGCGCGCGGCGATGTCGGCCAAGCGGTCGCCAAAAAAGCCGTTGCGGCAGACGATTATCCGGTCGCCCGGCTCCAGGATGTTGGCGCAGGCCGCCTCCATAGCCCCGGTGCCGGTGGAGGATAGAGGGACGGTCATCGGGTTTTCGGTGCGGTAAACTAGCCTCAGCATCTCGCAAACGTCGTCCATCACCCGGAAAAACCGGGGGTCCAAGTGGCCCAGGATGGGCAGAGTCATGGCCTGAAGCACCCGGGGGTTAACCGAGCTAGGGCCTGGGCCGAGAAGAATGCGCTGCGGAGGGTTGAACTCGTCGAGATAAGTAGGGTCAGCAGTCAAACTGGAACTCCTGCGGATAGGGTGATAGTAGGGTGAGGTTGGAAGCTAATTTTAATGATAATCGGGGGGAAATGCAAAACCAGTCTGCAATTTCCAGGCCAGTATCGCCTTGCGGTTTATGCCGATGGTTGGTTATATTTCACCGGGAGGCGGAAGGTTTTGAACCGTTGGCTTGAGTTAAGCATAGAATACGCCAACCAGCGTAACTACTTGGATAATCTTTTCCGGGTGTATCCTACTATCCCCGAAGACATCCGGGATATAAACGCCGAAACCTGGAAAAGGGTTGAGCAGGCTTTTGACGATAAGGATAACATTGGAATCAAGAGCTTGCTAAAACTTGAGTTTTTCCCGATAAAAGATTCCTACGTGGCGTATTTGAGAAGGGATGCCGGAGCTATTGAGCGCAACCCGGCCACCGTAGCTCGCCTTTGCGGACGCCTCTACGAGATGGGCCTGGATAAAATCTACGCGCTCTCCTCCGAGCCGAAGGAGACAAATCGTCAAATTGGCCCTCTCTTTCGCCGGTGGCTCAACCGCAAAGCCTTGGGGGTGAAACCGGTCAAGCTGGACAAGTTTATTCAAACCAACGAGAATGCCGTTCTGGATGCCGGCGACGCCGAGATGAAAGAGTATGCTGAAAAACGTCTCAATTATAGCCTGAATAAGGGCCTTGACCTGATAGCTCGTTTCAACGGCAAATACGTCATCGGAGAAACTAAGTTCCTCACTGACTTTGGCGGTCATCAAAATGCCCAGTTCAATGACGGCGTAGCGCCACTACAATTGAGCGGACTTAAAGCGACTCCGGTAGCTATCCTCGACGGCGTATTGTATATCAAGAGCAAAGGCAGAATGCACACAGCAATAACCACTGACTTGCAGGACAAGAACATTATGAGCAGCTTGGTCCTCCGGGAGTTTTTATATCAACTATGACTTCAATGAACAAGCTGATTTTGGGCGACAATCTCCCGGTTCTCCGCTCCCTGTTGGATGAGTACCGGGGCCGGGTGGACTTGATTTACATTGACCCGCCCTTCGCCACCAACGGCGAGTTTCGCGTGGGCGTGGAGCGAACTGGAACGGTCAGTAGCAGCAACGGCGATGCTCTGGCCTACAGCGACAAGCTGGTGGGCGATGCTTTTCTGGACTTTCTGCGAGAGCGACTGGTTCTGCTTAGGGAGTTGCTGGCCGACCATGGTTCCATCTACCTGCACATCGACTATAAAATCGGTCATTACGTGAAAGTTCTGCTGGATGAGGTTTTCGGTCAGCAGAACTTTCGGAACGACATCACCCGTATCAAGTGCAATCCCAAGAACTTCTCCCGCAAGGGCTATGGGAATATCAAAGACCTGATACTTTTTTACTCCAAGTCGAACAATTTTATCTGGAACGACCCGCAGGTTCCGGTTTCCGCAGCGGACCAGAAGCGGCTATTCCATAAAACTGACTCGGCCGGCCGTCGCTACACTACCGTGCCTTTGCACGCCCCTGGCGAAACGGTCAAAGGCAACACCGGCAAGCCTTGGCGGGGAATGTTGCCGCCCCGGGGCCGTCATTGGCGCAGTGAGCCGGAAGTCTTGGAGGATTTGGAGCGGCAAGGGTTGATTGAGTGCTCGGCTAACGGCGTCCCCCGCAAAAAGATATTTGCCGATGAAAGGACGACCAAGCGGATGCAAGATATTTGGGAGTTCAAGGATCCTCCCTACCCCGTCTATCCCACGCAGAAAAGCCTGAACTTGCTGAAATTCATTGTTGAAACTTCTTCCAATGCCGGGGATTTGGCGCTGGACTGCTTTTGCGGTTCCGGCACAACGCTGTTGGCTGCGCAAGATATGAATCGCTCTTGGATCGGCATCGACCAGTCGGAGGCAGCAATAGCGGCAACTAGGAAAAGGCTGGCGGAAATCCCTGCCAGCCTTTTTACAAATGAGGATTACGAATTCTTGCAAGTAAGCTCGCCATAAATAGGCCCAGATAAGATTCCCTACACCACCGCCGAGGTTCCTCCGTCGATGTTGACGGCGATGCCGGTCAGGTAGCTGGCCCGTTCCGAGGCCAGGAAGGCGATTACGTCGCCGGCCTCTTCCGTTTCGGCGATGCGCCCTAGAGGAACGCCCCGGGCCTGAGCCGTTTGAGCGTAGAACTCGTCCAGAGTTAGACCGGGGTTCGACTCCTTCAGCCGGTCGTAGCGGCGGGTGTGCTGCGCGCTTTTGACGATGCCGATGCAGACGGTGTTGACCAGGATGTTATCTGCCGCCAAGTCTTTGGAGAGGCCCTTGGTCAGGGCGATGCCGGTGGCCCGGGAGATGGAAGTGGGCATTGATGACGGGCCGGGGGTGCGGCCGCCGAGGTTGGTAACGTTGATGATACGCCCGCCGCCCGCTTGGCGCATTTCTGGTATGGCTCGGCGGATGAGGCGGATCGCCCCCCAAACCTTCAGGTCAAAGTCATACTCCCAATCGGCGTCGCTGACCTCCTCAAAGGGTTTAGCCATCGACACGCCGGCGTTGTTGACTAGAATGTCCACCCGACCAAAGTTTTCCAGAGCAGCCTGTACCACTTGATCGGCGGTGTCGGGGTGAGATACGTCGGCGGCTACCGGCAATACCGATCCTTCGGTGGCGGCGCGGATGTCCTGGGCCGCCTGCTCCAGCGCCTCCTGGCGGCGGGCTACGATGACTACCCGGGCGCCCTCTGCGGCCATCCGCTGGGCGGCGGCCTTGCCGATGCCCTCGCTGCCGCCGGTAATAATGGCTACTTTATCGGTAAAACCCAGTTCCATCTTCCATCTCCTCTTGGCAAGCTGGCGGAACCGGCGCTGCGGACTACCGCCAGGGTTTGCGGTGTTGACGGGCATTATAGCATAGGCTGGCGTTGCCAGGGGCCGGCGGTTTTTGACCGGACCTTAAACCTCGACCTCGATGCCAGCGGCGGCGGCCACGGTAGGCACATCCTTATCGCCGCGGCCGCTGAGGCAGAGCAGGATAATCTTGTCCGCCGGCAACTCGCGGGCCATTTTCGCTGCGTGATAGATGGCGTGGGAGGGTTCGAGGGCCGGAATTATTCCCTCGGCGCGGGACAGGAGGTGAAACCCATCCAGGGCCTGGGCGTCGGTAACGGAGACGTACTCGGCGCGCCGGGCGTCCTTCAGGTAGCTGTGTTCCGGGCCGACGCCGGGGTAGTCCAGGCCGGCGGATATGCTGTGGGTTTCGCGCACCTGGCCGTGTTCGTCCTGCAACAGATAGGACATAGAGCCGTGTAGCACGCCGGGTCGTCCGGCGCTGAGGGTGGCCGAATGGCGGCTGCTTTCCAGTCCTTCACCCCCTGCTTCGACGCCGACCAATGCCACCTCCTCGTCGCCGATGAACTCGTAAAAGGCGCCGATGGCGTTGCTGCCGCCGCCGACGCAGGCCACCACGTAGTCGGGCAAGCGTCCTTCGGTCTCCAGGATTTGCGCCCGGGCCTCTCGTCCGATAACCGACTGAAAGTCTCGCACCAGCAAGGGGTAAGGGTGCGGGCCAACGGCGCTGCCGATGAGGTAGTGGGTGGTTTCCACGTTGGTAACCCAGTCGCGGATAGCCTCGTTGATGGCATCCTTCAGGGTGCGGGTACCGGCGTCCACGGGGATGACCTCGGCTTCCAGCAAGCGCATCCGAAAAACGTTTAGGGACTGCCGGCGAATGTCCTCGGCGCCCATATACACTACGCATTGCAGTCCCAGCATAGCGCAGACGGTGGCGGTGGCGACGCCGTGCTGGCCGGCGCCGGTCTCGGCGATGATGCGCTCTTTGCCCATGTGCTTGCACAGCAACGCCTGGCCCAGGGCGTTATTGATTTTGTGGGCGCCGGTGTGGGCCAGGTCTTCCCGTTTCAGGTAGATTCGGGCGCCACCACAGCGGCGGGTCAGGTTTTCGGCGTAATACAGGGCGGTGGGACGGCCGGCGTAGTGGCGCAACAGGGATTGCAGCTCTTGCTGAAACTCCGGGTCAGCCTTAGCTCGGTCGTAGGCTTCCTCCAACTCGGTCAGGGCGGCCATCAACGTCGCCGGGACGAACTTGCCGCCAAAGTCGCCGAACCGTCCCCGGTCATCGGGCAATGCTACCGGTTTGCTAACGGACATTGTGTAATTACCTCATTTAACTTACGTGGGTTAACCGGATGCACCGGATTTTGCAGCTTCTTTGCCGGATTCTTTCGCATAAGCAAATCATCGGGTAGATCCATGTTGGGGGCTTGGATTTGGCGGGGATCCGGCTTCGGGCGGAAATGCTATCCGGCGCCCCGCGCGTTCGCCAGGAACTCCCGTATTTTCCGCGGGTCTTTCCGCCCGCCGGTTTCGACGCCACTGGATACGTCCACGCCCCAAGGACGCACTTGGGCCGTGGCTGAGGCTACGTTGTCCGGGGTCAGGCCGCCGGCCAGGAAAAACTCGTATCCTTTGCGGGACATTTGGGCGGCGATGTCCCAGTCAAAGCTCTCTCCGGTGCCCCCTTGCAGACCCTCGACCAGCCGGTCCAGAGTAGTCAGGCAGCCGGCGTCATGGTAGGAGAGCAAACGGGATTCTAGGCAGTCATCCACTTTGCCCTCGGTTACCGGCCCGGCATCCGAGCCAGACACGTGCAATACCTTGATTACTCCGGCTTGCACCTGCCGGCAATACTCCGGCGACTCCTGGCCGCAAAGCTGCGCTGCATCCAGCCGGCAGACTTGGATCACTCGGTTCACCTCATCCAGGGGTTGGTCGGCGAACAGCCCGACTGTCGTGGGTCCGGGAAGGGCGGCGGCCCGCAGGTCGGCGATAATGGCCGCCGCTGCCGACACCTTCAGCCTGCGCCGCCGCTGGGGAACAAAGACCAGCCCGATAAAGTCGGCGCCGGCTTCGGCGGCAACCAGGGCCTCTTCCGGTCGTTGTATCCCGCAAATTTTTACTCTAATCATGGCCTGGTCAGAGCCGGCGTAGAAGCGGTAAGCTCCCGCACCTTGGCCGCCGTATCCGGAGCGGTTACTAGGGCCTCGCCTACCAGAACGGCGTTCACTCCTGCTGGACTCAGTTGGCTCAGCCGATGCAGATGTTCCCGCGTGTGAATGCCGCTCTCGCTGACGATGACCTTGTCCCCGGGGATCTGGGGAGCCAAACCCTCGGTTACGGCCAAGTCGGTATGGAAGGTTCGCAAATCCCGGTTGTTAATGCCGATTATCTGGGCGCCGGCTGCCAGGGCGGTTTGCAAGTCCGGCTTGTCGTGAATTTCTACCAAGGAGTCCATCCCTAGCTCCCGGCCCAGGGACAACAGTTCCGCTAGTTGAGTCGGGGCAAGGATGGCGACAATCAGCAAGAAGGCGTCGGCGCCCATGGCCCGGGCCTCGTAGACCTGGTAGGGGTCAAAAATAAAGTCCTTGCGCAGCGCCGGAGCCGAGCCGGATACCCCGGCGGCCTTGATGCGAGATAGGTGCCCCGGTTCTCCCTGAAAGCGGGGGTCGGTCAGGACGGATATGGCGGCGGCCCCGTTGTCGATGTAGGTTCGGGCCAGCCGCACCGGGTCAAAGTCGGGGCAGAGCAGCCCCCGGGATGGGGAGGCTTTCTTGACCTCGGCGATTAACCGTACTGGCCGTCCCCGCAGAGCAGCGGCCAAGCTCAATGGAGCCGGCTGGGTGGTGATTTGCTCTTTCAAATCGGCCAAAGAGGTGGCTTGCTGTTGTTGCGTCAGTTCCACGCGCTTGGCGGCAACGATTTCGTCAAGGATATTTGGCATTTAAGACCGGCTGACCTCCCGCGCTTTTAATGTTGAGTTCTGTATTATCGGGCGTTGCGTTTCACCTTGCCCCGACCGCGGATTGCCGACAAAAACATGCGGTTGCTTAAACTCCGCTAGGGGTAGCCTCTACGGCCCAAAACGGTTATATGCTGGAACAATTAAACAATGTAAAAGCGGGAAAGGCAAACGTTTAAGGATATTGCCAGGCCGGCTTCGAGGATGAAATGTCTTCGTAGTAAATGATGTAGTAAATGATTATGTTGCCTACCTTGGCCGTGCTGAGCAGGACGGCGCCGATGCCGTTATCCAAATCCAGCTTTAGTTTGTTAATGGGGTCGCCGTTCTTGTCTTGTAATAAAGCGCGTTCCTGATTAGGAAATCTTTTCCCCGCCGCATGTTTTGACGCGGCCACTGAGCGTATTTTAGCATGCACGCCCCCGCTTCGGCTGACAAGCGACAGCATTTTGAAGCCGGTCATCCCCGCTCTCGGCCAATTCTGATAGAATGGTCGTACCATTTCAACTCAACTATTTCATCCTGGTTCCGGTTCTAGTTCCGAAGATAGCATTGTATCTTATTGCAAGGAGGCAGTTATGATTTATGATGCCGAGCGGCGGGATATTTCCATTGCTCTGGGTGGCGATGCGATGATTACCCGGCGGATGCAGGCTTTTCAGGAGGAGCGCTTTCTCCGTTTGGTGGAGGTGTTGCGCAGCGCCGATGTTTCCCTGGTTAATCTGGAGATGTTGTTTCACGACTATGAAAGCAGTTGGCAGTGGAGCAGCGCCACCTACACTCGTTCCGACCCGCGCAACTTGGACGAGCTTAAGTGGATGGGCATTGACGCCGTAACTACTGCCAACAACCACTCCTTTGACTTTTCCGAGGGTGGCTTTCTGACCACCCTGGAACACTGCCGGCAGCTTGACTTGGCCTGTGCCGGCGGGGGGCGCAACCTGGATGAGGCCCGCTCGCCGGCCTACGTGGACTCGGCCCGGGGGCGGGTGGCGGTGCTGGGCGCTACCAGTACCTTCAGCGAGCAGTCCCGAGCCGGCGCCGGCCGGCCCGACTTTGCGGGCCGCCCCGGGGTTAATGCCCTGCGTCATAACCGGACCCACCACGTGCAGCAGGACGTTTTTGACGCTCTTCGCAAGGCTAACCTGGAGTTGGGCTATGAGGAGGAACACGCCTTCCACCGCCAATTCGGCTTCCGCGGCGATGAGGATACGCCGGACTACGACAGCGAGATCGAGTTCTTGGAGAACAAGTTCATTCTGGACGAGGAGTTTGCCGTCCGCACCGCCCTGAATCGGGAAGACCAGGCCGGCATCGGCAACTGGATTCGGGGAGCGCAGAAGCAGGCCGACTGGCTGGTCTATGGCGTCCATTGCCATGAAAGCGGGCCGGAAGGCGATTTTCACGGCCACTCGCGCCTGTCGCCGCCGGACTTTCTGGTGGACTTTGCCCGCTGGAGTATTGACCAGGGCTGCGCCGCCTTTGTGGGGCACGGCCCCCACTTCTTGCGCGGCATCGAGATTTACCGGAACCGCCCCATTTTCTACAGCCTGGGAAACTTCATCTTCCAGAACGAGAGCGTCCTGTGGTTGCCCCATGAGGCTTACCGCCGGTTCAACCTGAACTTTGACCATACCCCCGGCGACTATCTGGACACTCGTTCCGGCGGAGGAACCCGCGCCTTTGCCGCCGACCCGGTGTTCTGGCAAAGCGTCGTAGCGGTGTGTAACTACGCCGGCGGCGATCTGAAAGAGGTTATCCTTCACCCCATCGACCTGGGCTTTGGCCGTCCCATCCCCCAACGGGGCCGCCCGGTGCTGGCCGAGGAGCCGTTAGCCCGCCAAACCCTGACCTGGCTGCAACAGGTCTCCCGTCCCTTCGGCACGGAGATTGTCATTGAGGAGGAGAGCGGGGGCATGGTGGGGGTGATACGAATTTAGGGGGAGGAGATAGTGAGCGTAAGACACCTGATAGGATAACTATCAGGTGTCTTAACGCTGTCATGACTAGAATCAAGGGCCGCCGCGCCTTTCAGCTTCGGTTATGTCGGCGCCGGTGGATTGCTCAGATATTCTCCAGTTGCGTTATCCACTGGTTGAATCGGGGGCATTGGGCGCGAATGGCGGCCAACCCCGTTTCCAGGGCGACTAAAGGTCCGGCAACCACTTTACTGTACCTGGGTATTAGCTGTGCTATACGCTTGCTTGGCACAGTAGCGGGGTTGTCGTTGATGTCTTCGGGTGTCTGAAATTGCGAACGAATCTCAGCAAGTTGTACGATACTTTGTTCTGACACTCCGATTGCATTCCCGAAAGCTTTTACGTCTGTGAACAACAAAGCCTCAAACTCATACTTCTGGACGTAAGGAATTACCCTCGGTTCGTCCATTGAGCGGTTTACCTTCGCTATAGCAGCCTGGTTGATTCGCCCCTCCAAGGCAACCACAGTGTCGCTTCCTTTGTCGCGAAACCCGTAAAAATCAACCAGGGAAGTTACTCGGTCAGAACTCCAGAAAAGCAGAGCCATCCTCGAGGCCAAACGCTCTACCGTAACGTTGCCCCCGAGCAAGTTGGGTTGCGGCTCCATTCCCCTTGACCGCAGATGTTCGGCAAGCGCTTCTTTAACGAATGCCTCCTCCGTTTCCCCTTCCACAACGATGGACAGACGAATCAAGGCCTCCCTCCCAAAATGTTCGTTTGCCATAAATCGCCCGTAGAATAATCCTTCAGCCAGTGTTTGAGTTCCTGTTCCTTTTCCTTCGCCGGGCTGACAATAGTCCGCCCGTCCTTCAAGTCCATCACGAAAATCTGGTCCAGGTCAAAGGCATCCACCAGCAGCGGGGACTGGGTTGCCACGATAACCTGCCTCTCCACGGAGAGAGACTTAATCATGCCGCCAATCAAGGCGATGGCCGCCGGGTGCAGGCCCAGTTCCGGTTCGTCCAGAAGGATGACATCGGGAAGCATTTCGGCAGGTAGATTGAGGAGAGTGGCTAGGGCGAAAAAGCGAAGCGACCCGTCCGAAGTAAGGTGTGCGCCAATGGTTTTGTCGGACCACTTGGCCTTCCACCGCAGCATCACTTTGTCATAATCCATCTCAATTGCAAAGCGGTCAAACCCCGGTAGAACCCGACCGATTTGCTTACAGATTAATTCATACCGCCTTAAGTCTTGTTGCTCCAAGCGATATAACACAGCTGCCAGATTACCGCCATGACTGCGTAGTTGGTTGTTTTCCCAAGCATCCCACTTGCTCTTGAAGTTTGAGCTATATGAAGTGTCATGGAATTGATAGACGGCACAATTGCGAAGCAGATTTACGATTACCCGGGCAGTTGTTTGGTTGATTCCCGGGTGATTCGGAGTCTGCGCGGCTTCGACAATTTTTGCTTCCAAATGCCCACTGCCGAGGGTTTGCCAACTAGCTTCGCTTGCCAAATCGTGGTAATCTCTGCTAAAATGCAACTCCTCTTGAGTGAACAAAAAACGGTCGGGATTTGCGTAAGATAAAGCAAACCGGTAGTCATTCCGGCCCCTACGGGTGCGCATGGTTATTTCGCCGGTCAGCCTGGGCGTACACGAGTTGCCTCCAAACAGCTGGTCGTCGGCGCCACCTTGTCGGTTGATGAATTCGCCCAATTGCCGTGATACGAGCATCCAACTCAGCATTTCGAAGAAACGAATAAAGTTGGACTTGCCAGACCCGTTGGGGCCGATCAGCGCTGCCGCGTTGGGCATAGCTGTAAGCTCAACGTCAGCGAGCGACCGGAACCCCCGAATTTTGACGGATTCTATCTTGTTCAGCGGAGCCATGGGCTCATCCCCCATTACCTTCCACCAACTCGGCCAGGTTTTTGGCGAACTCTGCAATGGCGGCGGCGGCTTTGCGGCGGATTATTGGCTGGCCCAGGGCGCCCAGATTTCCCATGAAGCTAGTGTCGGTCGCTATTAGCAGTTCGGTTTGACCGTCAGCCGTTGGCGTCAACCGGAGGGTCATATTGGTGCGTACCGAACCGCCGATGCGCCGGTCGGAGGCCTCCAATAGCAGTTGCGCCTCGCCTTTTTGGGAGTCCTGCGCAACTATTCGGACACTTCCCGACAGGTTCACCCGCATTGGCCCGGCTTGGGCTTGCATGGCGCCAACGTAGCCTCCTGTCCCGTCTTCCGTCAGACCGACCAAACCGGGGATGCAGGGGGCGACTCGCGGCAAGTCCAGCAACAAGGTCCAGACGGTATCCCGGTCAGCCGGCGCCAGGCAACGATTCTCCAGCTTCACTGACTCACTCCCAAGCTACGGCTATAGAATAGCGCCCGATTGTTCTACCGCTTGTTTGATAGCGCGGCGGGTAAACACCTCGGCCATTCGGCGTTTATAATCCGCCGAACCTCGGTGGTCGTCCAACGGGTCAACCGCCGCTGGCACGGTGGCCGCGGCCGCCCGAAGGTTGTCTTCGGTCAGATGCTGGCCCCGCAGGGCGTCCTCGGCGGCGGCGGCCCGGATGGGGGTAAGGCCGACCGAACCCAAGACAATCCGCGCCTCCTGGCAAAGGCCGTTGGCGTCGGGGGTAATCACCGCGGCTACCGACACGGTGGCGTAATCGTCGGCAGTGCGGGGCAAAAATTTGAGGTAGGCGGCGCCGGCCCCCGCTGGCATCCGGGGTATTGCCAGCCCGGTGATGATTTCGCCGGCCCGCACATCAGTGTCAAAATAGTCGAGAAACAACTCCGCTACCGGCAGGACTCGTTCTCCGCCGTGGGCCGAGGCCAGGGTTACCGAGGCGCCCAGGGCGATGAGGGCCGGCGGCGGGTCCTGGTTGGGGTCGCCGTGAGCCAAGCCGCCGCCGACGGTAGCCATACTGCGGATGCGCGGCGTGGCGACGCAGTGATAAGCCTGGGCTATCAGGGGCAGCCGGTCGGCAATTAGGGGACTGGTTTCCACCAGGCGCTGGGAACAGAGGGCGCCAATTCGGAGGCTGCCGTCGCCGGCTGTCGCAATGTCGCCCAGGCCGGGAATGCGCCGCAGGCCGATGACGTGGTCGGGCTGGGCGAAGCGTTGTTTCAGCTGCAACACCAGGGCGGTGCCGCCGGAGAGCAACCGGGCGTTATCCCCGTAGGAATCCAGCAGGGCAAAGGCTTCTTCCAGCGTGGCGGGCAGGTGAAATTGAAAGTCGTTCATTGGCTTGTCGGCTCCGGGGCGGTGTCGGAGCCAATAGCTCGCACCACCGATTCCAGGATTTTGTAGTAACCGGTACAGCGGCACAGGTTGCCCATCATCCAGTCCCGTATTTCCGCCTCAGTGGGCTTGGGGTTAACATCTAACAGGGCCTTGGCCGCCATTACCTGGCCGGGGGTGCAGATGCCGCACTGGAAGCCGCCATAGTCTATAAAGGCTTGCTGCACCGGATGCAGCCGCCCATCCTGGGCCAACCCCTCAATGGTGGTGATTTCCGAGCCGGCCACCGCCGCGGCCAGGGTGATGCAGGAAGCGGTCATTTCGCCGTCCACCAAGACGGTGCAGGCGCCGCAGACGCCTACGCTGCAACCTTCCTTGGCGCCGGTCAGCCCCAGGTCGTAGCGCAGGAAGTCAATCAGTAGCCGTCGGGCTGGGGCTTCCCGCTCGTGGTTGACGCCGTTGACGCTTAAACTAATGCTTTGGGCCATAGCAATCAATTCCCGTCTCCCAATTTCACCCGTTCCAGGGCCGGAAGACCGGATTCCATACTATACCAACTGTTGCGGCGGGGCAAGTTGGTTGATCTCCGGCTTGGAGAAATGGTATAATACTGATGCAAGAGCAAGGTAAACTGCCCAACCAGATCTTTCGGGTGTGGGCTTTGGCGAGCGTCGCTCTGCCCACCGGCATACCGGCGGTCTTTCTGCTGTTGCTTATGGGACTATTCTCCCTGAGTGGCGGGTACGTTCTGGCCGTAGGCAGCGACCTTCTTTCTCGCATCGTCGCCGACTGGGCAACGCTGTTCATTCAGCTTTGGTTGACTGCTTTCTTTATCGCAGTGGCCGGCTATGGCGTGGGCTGACAATTGATCGGCCTCACGGCCCAACGGGCTCTCTCCGCGCCGCTGGCAACTTTGTCTGCTTGGCTGGGGCATTTGCAACGACTTGCTTCGGGGATTTTTGCCAGCGGCAGTTTTGCCCCAGCTGCCGTCGCTACAGCCTTCCTTTCCCCGGCTTCATTCATTGATCTTACTGGGCATTGATCTTACCGGGGCCGGGCCGCCGGTCGCGCTCCTGACCGTCTCCGCTCCGTTACTGGAATAAGCTCCGAACTTTCTACCGATTAGCCCCTGTCCCAAGCGCTAATCCGGTTTGGCCTAGCTTGGGGCAATTTCTACCTGGCTCTCTGACGAGCTGGGCTGATTTGTTCCTTAATTACAGACCTGGAGGGTTTATATATGAAAACGTTCTTGCTATTGCTGTCATTGTCGTTGGTTGTTCTGGTTGCTTGCGCCACCCCGCCGCCGCCCACCGCCACGCCGGACATTCCGGCTACGGTAACGGTTCAAGTGAATCAGCTCCTGGACGCCGCGCCGACGGCTACCCCAGCGCCAACGCCGGAACCGACACCGACACCGCCGCCGGCTACCCCAACGCCAACGCCAACGCCGGAACCGACACCGCCGCCGCCGCCAACGGCTACCCCTACGCCAACGCCAACGCCGGAACCGACACCGCCGCCGCCGCCAACGGCTACCCCTACGCCAACGCCAACGCCGGAACCGACACCGACTCCGACACCGCCGCCAACGGCTACCCCTACTCCTACCCCAAGGCCTACGCTCACGCCTACGCCCAGGCCGACAGCTACGCTGGAGCCTACCTCTACGCCGGCTCCGGTTGAGGTGATATGGGAAACCTATGAAGTGGATGGGCACGATTTCAAGGTGGATATCCCGGTTGGTTGGGTAGGAGATGAGCCTTATGCCTCGCCGTTTACTTTAGATGGCGAGGGTAAAGTCAAGTGCCGCCAAGCCGAGGGCAACTTTGCTTTTCAGAGCCTGGACCGAAAGGCCAGAGTTTCCTTCAACTGGCGCTTTTGGGGCGAGGTGAACCGACACGCCATTTGCTTCTGGAGGCATTCGGTAACTGCTGAGGAGGTTGCCAAGCGGGAAGGGGGAGATGAGGTCATTTCCTCCGATTATGTGACCAAACACGGCGAGCTTCGCAGGTGGCAGTATCTGCACCATTACCGAGTGGAATCGACGAGGTGGTGTGATGAAGAACGGGCCAGGTTGGCTTCGGTAACCAACCATTACATCCTGGAGGTGAAATGGTCAGCCTGTGAAAGTTCCATTGAGCGGTATCGGGATGCCTTCGACCATTTCCTGAACAGCTTTTCCAGTCGGGACGGGAAGATAAGGTAGCGAAAGAGCTGTCCCAACGCGCTGTCCCGTATTATCTTAAGGAGTTAACTTTTCGATTGCGTTACCGCCAAGGGCGATATGACCAGGCGCAGACGGGTCCGGCATCCATTGTCCGCCGGGTCTTTTCGTTGCCTACCCTATTGGCCTTAGCCCTGGCCGCAGCTTTCCTGGTCTTTCTGGCAACCCGCTTTGACGTTGACTTTAGCGCTACTTGGCAGCAGGTAAGGTCGGCTAACCCGCTGTATTTGAGCTTGGCGGTGGCCGTTCACTACACCTCCTTCATATTTCGGGGAGCGCGTTGGCGATTGCTGCTCCGTAACGTCCCGGCCAAGGATAAAGCCGGGCCGAGCCTCCTCTATTGCAGCCGGCTCATACTGTTGGGTTGGTTCGCCAACTCGGTGTCCTGGTTCCGCTTGGGCGATGCCTACCGGGCCTATCTTTACCATGAAGAGAAGAGCGCGTCCTTTCCCCACACGGTCGGTACGGCGCTGTCGGAACGGCTGTTGGACGCGGCCACAATCCTGCTGCTGCTGGCGCTGTCCCTGCCTTTCCTGCTTTTCCGGGCGGGAAGCGGCGCCGGGGCCGTCTGGATGGTGGCGGGAACGGCCGGGGCGCTGCTGGGTTTGCTGGGCGGGATATTGCTGGTTATTGTCGCCGCCCGGACGAGATGGCTGCCTCGTTGGTTGGCGGAGCGATACCGACAGTTCCGAGAGGGAGCCGTAGGCAGTCTCCGGCAAGCGCCATGGGCCAGCCTGTGGGGGTTGCTGGCCTGGCTAGCCGAGGTTGCCCGGCTCTACCTGGTCTCCCAAGCCTTGGGAGTTGACCTGAGCCTGGCCTTGATTGTATTTATAACCTTGGCTAACTCGTTGTTGACCCTGACGCCAACGCCTGGGGGGTTGGGCGCGGTGGAGGCGGGCGTAGCCGGGTTGCTCAAGCAGCTTTCCGTACTGACTGCCCCGACCATTCTGGCCTTGGTGCTGGTGGATCGCTCGATCAGCTACCTGAGTGTCGTTGCGACGGGAGCAATTCTGTTCCTGGCCGGGTGGATAGTCCGGCAGCGGCGCGGTTTGACGGCAGCGTTGTCGGTGCGCGAGGACGCCGGCAGCAGAGAGAGGAATTAAGCGCCAATGTTATATACCGCCAGTTTTTACGCCCCGGAAGACTGGGTAGGCCGGGCCTGCCGGGTGTCCCGCGCTCACCCGCGGGGCCGCAAAGCGCAGTGGGAGTCCTTGCCCTTTTTGTACCCGCCCCGGGAACTGCTGCGGGCCTATCGGCAGGGTGAGCTGGATTTTGACGCTCTCGCTCAAGCCTACCGGGAGGGCTTGGCGGATAAGCTAAACGAGGACGGCAGTTTTGGGGATTGGTTAGGGGAACTACCTCGCTGGGGCGATGTTACCCTGCTCTGCTTTGAGCGCGCAGGCCTCCCTTGCCACCGGCGGGTGGCGGCGCAGTGGCTTGTTGGGCAGGCGTCCTCATTGCGGATAGGGGAGTTGCGCTGAATGAGAGGCGGAAGCTGGTTGCTTTGATTCATTTTCCGTCAGCCGGCGTTCCCGGTTTCCCCAAATACAAAGCGGGCAAGTAGTTGGAATCGATGGCGCAAGCCTACCTTGGCGCTCACCATAGGAAGGAAAGGGGTGCGGCTCGCCGAGAGAGAGCGGTCGCACGATGCTATGTTACTAGGCTGAACGCTGAATCAGGCTGGTCGGCCCGCTATCCCAGAAACAGAGTGTAGGTTACCCCGGTGGGTTGGGTCAGTTCTTGGGGGGAGAGGATACGACGCTCCGGGGAGAGGGCGCGGCGGGCCACTTCCCGGTTGATTGCCGACGTCTGCTCCAGCGCATCAATTTCCTCCAGCGAAAAGTAGCCGGCCCGGTCAACCTCCCGGTCGTCGGGAGTTGGCTCGCCCCGCAGCGGTTGCAGCAACAGTACCACGTAGATGCTGTTCCCGTTATCCGGGTCATAGCGGTTGCGGATGCTCAGTACGCCCTCCACCTGGGTCACCACGCCGGTCTCCTCGGCCACCTCGCGCACCACAGCCTCTTCAATAGTCTCCGCCGGCTCTACAAAGCCGCCCGGAATTTGCCAGTTGCCGCGGCCGCGACGAGAAGCGCGCCGGACCAGCAGCAACTTTCCTTCCCACACCACGGCGCCGCCAACCCCCAGGTTATACCCGGTATTGTATCGTTCCGGTGGCGGCATATTGCGTTGACCTCCGTAAGTATTGGCGCCTTCCGTCAACCTCCGAGGGGGGCCTGCCAGCCGTCTGGGGCTTTGCCGGAGTTCTACCGCCTACAACGACGAATCCGGGCAGTGGCGTCGGGGTTTTCAGAGGGCCCGCAACCGGTATTCCGGGTTGAGCCGGAAGCTGGAGCGGCTGGCTCGAGCCGGGTTATTGCAGTTCCCGGGGCATAGTAAAGGTGATGTTTTCCTCCACCCCTTCCAGCAAGGTTACCTGGTCCGGGTTCAACGCCGTAATGACTGCATCCACGAGCGCTTCCGGCGTGGAGGCGCCGGAGGCGATACCTACGGTTTCCTTGCCGTCCAGCCAGTCCGGGGAGATTTCCTCTGGGCCGTTAATCAAGTAGGCCGGCGTCCCCAAGGACTTGGCAAGCTCCAGAAGTCGGTTGCAGTTTGAGCTGTTTTGAGCGCCGATTACCAGCGCCAAGTCCACCAGGGAGGCCATCTGGCTAACCGCCGCCTGGCGATTGGTGGTGGCGTAACAGATGTCGTTACGCACCTGGGCTTGGGGAAAACGCCGCTTGATGCGGTCGATAGCCGCGGCGGTATCGCCGACGGATAGGGTGGTTTGAGTCAGCACCGCCACCGGCGTATCCGGATCCCATTCCGGCGTCTGGTTATCCGAGCTCTCATCCACCAGAAGCATCGGGGCCTGGCCCATAGTTCCTTTAACTTCCTGATGCCCGGCATGCCCCACCAGGATTACCTTGCGGCCCTCCCGATGATACTTGACAGCCTCGTTGTGCACCCGGGTTACCAGGGGACAAACGGCGTCGATAACCTGAAGGTCGCGCTCTCGAGCTTGCTCAAAATCCTCCGGGGGAGAGCCGTGGGCCGAGAATACCACCCGCGATCCCGGCGGAATTTCCGCCACTGCCGCCACGGTGATGGCCCCCTTGCGTTCCAGTCCCTCGACCACGTAGGGGTTATGGACAATCTGATGTTTGACATAGATGGGCGGCCCGAACCGCTCCAGGCATTGCTCCACTACCTGAATCGCCCGGACTACTCCGGCGCAAAAGCCCCGGGGAGAGCAGAGAATAACTTTCACAACCTTCCTCCGGTTAAACTCCGTTTCGGCCCTTTTTGGCGTTGTCCTCTTCTCTTTCGGGAGAGGGCCAGGGTGAGGGCGCCCTACCTTACCCGTTGCTGTCCCGGATTAAGTCCAGGTACTTGTAGCCGGAGCCGGTGTTAAGTAGCACGATAGTTTCGTCGGCGCCCAAGAAGCCCTGCTGCACCAACCGCTTCAAGCCGACCAGGGTCGCCGCTCCCTCCGGGCAGGCGATGATGCCTTCTGCAGTGGCGATTTCGTACATCGCCGCTACCATATCCTGGTCTTCAATAGCCAGGGCCGTCCCGCCGGTCTCCCTTATAGCCTGAAGAATCAGGTAATCGGCAAAGGGGCCGGGCACCCGCAAGCCGTCGGCGATGGTCTGGGCGTTGGCCCAAGGTTCGGCGGTGGCGACTCCCTCGTTAAAGGCTTTTACTATTGGCTGGCAGCCGGTGGGCTGCACCGCAATGAATTTGGGTAGCTTACCCTCAATCCAGCCCAGTTCCAGCAACTCCTGAAAGCCCTTATACATCCCGATGATGCCGGTGCCGCCGCCGGTGGGGTAAATAATGGCGTCCGGCATTTTCCAGCCCAACTGCATAGCAATCTCCAAGCCCATCGTCTTCTTGCCCTCGGCCCGGTACGGCTCCTTCAGGGTGGAAAGGTCAAAGAGGTTCTGTTCCTCGGCCACTGCCACCGCCAGGCGTCCCGCGTCGCTAATCAGGCCCTCCACCAGGTTGAGCTCCGCCCCTGCCATTATCGATTCCTTCTTGTTAGCTGTCGGAGCGTCTTGGGGCATAAAGACCTTGACCGGGCGGGCGGCGCGGGCGCAATAGGCGGCGGCGGCGCCGGCGGCATTGCCGGCCGAGGGCATAGTAAACCCGGTTATGCCCAACTCGGCGGCCTTGGAAACGGCGGCGGAAATGCCCCTAGCCTTGAAGGTTCCAGTGGGATTCAAGCCCTCTTCCTTGATGAACAGGCTTTTCAATCCCAGCCTTTTTTGCAGGTTAGAAGCTGCCAGCAACGGGGTTCCGCCCTCGCCCAGGGTAACCACCTGCGACGGGTCGGTTACCGGCATCAACTCGGCGAATCGCCACATATTCGGTTCCCGGCCGGCATACGCCTCCCGGTTTCCCTCCCGGCGCAGGCGGGGCAGGTCATAGCGGGCAAAAAGCGCCTTGCCGCAACAATCGCTGACTTTGTTGACTTGGTTTTGGGGAAAAGTTTTGCCGCACTGGGTACATTCCAAGTGGTCGATGTAGCTGAACATTGGCGGGACGGCCTCCGGTAATGGTGGTGAGGTTACTGGATTCCGGCGCGGGATGGGATGACGGTGGGGCGGGTATTTGGGTTTGGGTCGGAATAGCGAACTGTTCGCTTCTATAATACCTTAAATCGGACGGTTTTGGCTAGGCGCGTTATTTGGTAAGGTTCCCGGAGGAGGGGAGGCAGCGTTCATTTTAGCGGAAGTTTCTCGAAAGACTTTCCGGCGCTGGCCGGAACGATAGGTCGGGTTGGGATTGCGTGGGGGCCGGGATGGTGGCGAGCCGAGGCCGCTTTCGGAGAAACCGGGCGTTGCCGGAACGTTTTTTCTGTTTTGCGTCCATTTCCCTGTGCTATAATTTCCCGGCAATTCCCCGGCGCTGGCCGGGTCAGGCTTAATCGAGGAAGGGGGTAGGGCTGCCGCCACTAGTTCGCCGCTAGTTTCCGGGCAGCCGATTGCATGACGTTAAATAAAGGGCCGGTAATTGACGACTTGCGGATCTTCAGCGGGAACTCCCACCCCGCTTTGGCCCGGTCGGTATGCGATTATCTGAATCTGCCCGTCGGCCTGGCCGAGGTTTTTAAGTTCGCCAACGACAACAGCTTCGTTCGTATTCTGGAGAATGTCCGCCAACGGGACGTTTTTATTATTCAGCCCACCGGAGCTCCGGTGAATGACAACCTGATGGAATTGCTCATTATGATTGACGCCTGCAAACGAGCGTCGGCGGGGCGGATAACGGCGGTAATTCCCTACTATGGCTATGGCCGTACCGACAAGAAAGACCAGCCTCGGGTGCCGATTACCGCCCGTCTGGTGGCCGACCTGTTGACCACCGCCGGCGCCGACCGTCTGTTGACCGTTGACCTCCACGCCGGCCAAATCCAGGGCTTCTTTAACATCCCGGTGGATGAGCTTACCGCCATGACCCTGATGGCCGACTATTTTAAGGCCAAGGAGATTGACGACCTGGTGGTGGTGGCGGTGGACATCGGCATCAGCAAGCGGGCCCGGGACGTGGCCGAGTATCTGGACGTTCCGCTGGCGATTATTGAAAAGCGCCGGCTGGACAACGCCGACCATACGGAAATTCTCAACGTCATCGGCGATGTTAAAGGTAAGGTAGCTTTGACCTTCGACGATGAAATTCTCACCGGCGGCACCACGGTTAACGCCGGCAATGCCCTGCTGGAATCCGGAGTAACCCGGGTTTATTGTTGCGCTACGCACCCGGTTTTTGCCCGCCGAGCTTACGATATCATTGCCGACAGCGACTTTAAGGAAGTGGTGGTAACTGATACTTTGCCACTGATTAGGGGAGAGAACCGGAACAAGCTGAAGGTGTTGTCCATCGCTCCCCTGTTGGGCGAGGCCATCCGCCGCATTCATCGGGGCCAGTCGGTCGGGGAACTGTTCAACGGGCACAGCTAAGGCTTTTGTCCGCAGAGAAGCGGCTAATATCCGTGAAAACCGCTGCGGCTTCGCGTCTTTGGGTCAGTTTTATTCTTGAGGTGCATAATGTATGACCTGCTAGTCAAGGGCGGTACGGTCATCGACCCGGCCCAGGGAATCAACGAGGTCAACGATGTGGCAGTGGAGGATGGCAAGATCGCCCGCGTCGCCCCGGACATCCCGGCGGCAGAGGCAAACTGGGTTCTGGAGGTTCGGGGCAAACTGGTTACCCCCGGGCTGATTGACCTGCATACTCATATCTACGACGGGGTCAACGGCAACGGGGTGGTGGCCGACATTGGCGGCGTACGCGCCGGCGTTACTACGATGGTGGACGCCGGTAGCTCTGGCTGCGACACTTACGGCGGCTTTCCCCGGCACATCATTCCCAACAACGCTACCGAAATCATACCCTTTTTACACATCTGCCGCACCGGTCTTGCCACCACCCCGGATATTTTCAGTCCCGCCAGCATTGATCTGGACAAGACAATTCAGGTGGTTGAGCAAAACCGGGACACGATTTTTGGCATCAAGGCCCGCATGGTTTCCCCGGCTCTGGAAATTATGGGCATGGAGATGCCGCGAATGGCAAAACGCGCCGCCAAAGAGGCCGGAGTCAAGCTGATGGTGCATATTGGCGACACGGAGAAGCGCTACGACCCCGGCGTCATCCATCAACTTCTTCCCATCTTGGAAGAAGGCGACATCGTTACCCATCTGTTCACCGCCAACCCTGGCGGCGTGATTGACGCTGAGGGCAAGCTAGTCCCCGAAGCTAAAGAGGCGCAGGAGCGGGGCGTTTGGCTGGATACGGCCCACGGTCGGATGAACTTCAGCTTTGACGTGGGGCAGCGGGTACTGGACCAAGGTTTGCTGCCGCACTGCATCAGCACGGATTTGACTCTGCCCGGCCGCCAACTGACGGTGCACAGTATGACCGAGATGATGACCCGTTTCCTGGCGCTGGGGTTCACCCTGGAGCAAGTGGTGGAGATGTGTACCCTCAATCCGGCCAGGGCGCTGGGTCAGGAAACCCGCATAGGCGCACTGACCCCCGGCCACCAAGCCGATGTGTCGGTGCTGGAAATCAAGGAGGGGAATTGGGTGGTCTATGACGTGGTAGGCGGCGCCCGCAAGACGGAAAAGGCAATAACGCCGGCGCTGACGGTCAAGGCGGGTCAGGTCTATGAGGCCGGCTGGGGGCCGCGTCCCTGGGGCTGGGAACCGGACGAAGGGTAGGGGGACGCCGGCCGTTACCCTACCTCTCGTCAATTCGCCTCGGCCCAATCCCGTTCGTGGTGAGCTGGTCGAACTCTTCCGTTTTCAGCTAAGCTCGACCGGTTGGTAATCCCAACAGATGCTGCAACTCCCGGTTCAGACCCGGGTCTGAACCGGTTTAAACCCACCGATAGGCCCAAGCGCGCTGGATGGAACCGACGGCGGCGCCGGCTTCGATCGGCCCCCTCCTTTCCGTCAGGGAAGGAAAAATCGGCGTATGCCCCGGAGAACTCTAACCAGAAGAGGGGCAAGAGAGGAACAGTAATGGCGGAATTCGAAGTCAAGACCTATTCCATCACTATCGAAGAGCACCCCGGCGCGGACCGGCTGGAGTTGGCCCGTATCGGCGACTACCGCAGCATAGTCCTCAAGGGCCAGTTCCGGGATGGAGACGTCTGCGCCTACATCCCAGAGGCGTCCGTGGTCCCGGATAACCTCATAGCCGAGCTGGGACTGGAAGGGAAGCTCGCCGGCCCGGAGGGTAACCGCGTCAAGGCAATAAGGCTCCGGGGCGTCCTGTCCCAGGGCTTGGTTTATCCGATGCCTGGCCGACTGCCAGGAGTGGACGTAGGGGAAGAGCTGGGCATCACCAAATGGGAGCCGCCCATTCCGGCGGACATGCAGGGACAGGTGGAATCGCGAAGCGGACAAACCCTCAAATTTCCCGTAGAAAACATCAAGAAGTACCCCGAAATGTTCCGCGAAGGCGAGACCGTTATCATCACTGAGAAAATTCATGGGACTTGGTGCTGCCTGGCCCGAGTCGGCGGCGAACCGCTGGTCAGCAGCTTGGGAATGTCGGAACAGGGACTGGCCCTTAAACGAAACGAGGCCAATCGGAACAACCTCTACGTCCGGCAGTGGGAACTTAACCGAGCAATCCTGCAACGGATGGAGGAGGGACTGGGCGGCGCCGACTTTCATGTCCTGGGCGAAATCTACGGCGCCGGGATCCAAGACCTGAAATACGGCCTAAACACCCAAGAGTTCCGGGTCTTCGACATCGCCATAGAGGGGGAGTATCAGACCTACGAGTACATCAGGTCCTTGGGTTGGAGCCTGGTTCCGGCGCTGTACGAGGGCCCGTACTCCAGGGAGACCGTCCTCGCCCTCACCGAGGGCCAGACTACTTTGCCCGGCGCCGACCACCTCCGGGAGGGCGTTGTCATCCGGGCCGTACCTGAGGCCATCAGCAGCCTGACGGGAACGCGGAAAATAGCCAAGTCCATCAGCGAAGGCTACTTGCTGCGCCGGGACGGCACCGAGCTTCGGTAGCGGCGAACAAGCCCGGAGCGGACGGTTAGTACAATACCCGGCGCACCCCAGACAAACATCGAAAATAAAACGCAGCCATCGTGTTCCGCTATATCTGTCGCCGGGACGCCGTTGCCAAAAGTCAATGGGTTGTCTGGGGTGTTGTTCCCTTGGGGGTAATCTAGCGGGCGTTCCTAAGGATTACCCCCAAGGGAACGAAGCTTGGGGGGCCTCTATTAGGCCTAAACGATGAGTAGCCTATATTTGGCTTCCCTGCCGGCGCCGGCTTCTACCGTCCCTTAAACTTCGGCGTCCGCTTTTCCAGAAAGGCTTGCACTGCCTCTCGGTGGTCTTCGGTGCGACGAGCCTGATCCTGGGCCACATGGGCCAACTCCAGATGCTCCCGGAAGCTTTGATCCAAGCTTTGGCGCACCAGGTATTTAGTCAGCGACTGCGACCGGGTAGCGCCCTGGGCCAATCGGGTAGCCAGCTCCCAGGCCGCCTCCATCAGATGGTCATCAGGCGTCACCTTACTGACCAGTCCCATCCTTAAAGCCTCTTGACCGTCCACCCGGTCGCCGGAGTATTGCAGCAGCAAGGTATTGCTTAGGCCGATGAGCCGGGGCAGGTTCCAGCAACTGCCGACGGCAGGAATCAGCCCCATCAGGACGAAAGCCTCGGAAAACTGCGCCTTTTGGGCTGCGATGCGAATGTCGCAGGCCAAGGCCAGCCCCATGCCGGCGCCGATGGCGTGGCCGTTAACCGCGGCGATGGTCGGCTTCTGCAATTCCTGAATTCGCAGCGCCATTTCCGGCGCGCGAGAGGACTCCGGGTCAAACTGCCGAGCATATCGAGCCTCCATACCGCCCCAGGGCCGGTGGAAGGTCGCTTCGCTCTCTCCCTCTTCCTCCCGCCGTTCCCGCTCCTGAATACTGCGGCTAAAGCCCTGCACGTTGGCGCCGGAACAGAAAGATGGTTCGGTTCCGGTCAGCAGCAGCGCGCGCTGCTCCGGGTCATCCTCGAACCGCTCCAAAGCCTCAAACATCTCCCGTGCCATATCCGGGTTGATGGCGTTTCGGGTTGCCGGGTCGTGCATGGTGATAGCCAATACGCCGTCCCTGATTTCGGTCTTGATGTAATCGCTGGACATTTTCGCTCCCTGATACCCCGGTCTCCGCCTACTCTACCCCCCTCTTCCCGGCCTAAAGAGCCTTGGCCGAAGCCGGCTTCGGCCAAGGCTCTTTAACTTTATCACAATAACTGTAATTGGCAATTTAGACGGTCGGACTTTATAATCCTCTCGACCACTGATTACACCGACCGGGCGCCGTCGTAGCCGGCGCCCGGGATGATACGGGAGGGAGACCGATGCAGGAAGGAACTATATTGAATTTGCACTTGGCCCGGGTGAAGGGTACGCCCTCGGACCCGGTGTCGGAGGCTACCGCCATCTCGGCCCGCGGCTTGGAGGGCGACCGTAGTTGCTTGGTCAACAATGCCCGACAGGTGCTGGTGATGGACAAGGAAACTCTGGATGTCTTTGAACTGTCGCCGGGTCAGATTAAGGAGAACATTACAACTTCCGGCCTGGACTTGTCCCAAGCCCAGCCTGGCCAGGTGTTCTTCATCGGCAGCGACGTTACGATGGAGATTGTCGGCGAGTGCGAACCCTGCGGCAAGATGGACGCCATCCGCATGGGTCTGCGCAAAGAACTGAATCATCGCCGGGGAATTCTCGCCATGGTAATTAGCGGCGGCCCCATCAAGGTAGGCGATTCAATCAGGATAGAGCCGTAGGCCAAACCGTCCGGCTCAGACAATTAAAGCGAGGCGGATTTATTACCGATGGGAACTGGAACCTTGCTCCGAATAACCCGAAGTCTCGATGCCGGCTGCGGACTTGAGGCGATGCCGGCCTGGGCCAAGGCCGACATCGGGTTGTTGGTTGGTTGCTGGTCGTTGTTGATTACCGAACCAGGGTTCGTTGGATGGTTTCGGCCAAGTCGGCCACTTGGGTAAGGTCGGTCCAAGCGCCGATGGCGCCGTCCACTTGGTCGTCGGGCAAAACCAGACGGGCATTCACCTGGAACTTGTTCTTGATATTCTCAAATCCCCAGGGGTTGCCCTGCGCGCCCAGGATGTCGTTCCGGGCGGTTCGATGCTCGATGACCCGGCCATCCTTCAGCTTAATGCGCACCGGCAAACCCGGGCTATGGTCGGTGAGGCCCTCTTCGGATTTAGCCATAACCCGATTGCGAACTTTGCCCATGGCCTCCTGAATGTCCGGGTCGTCAATCTTGTCTTGGCGGAAAGTGTCGATGCCAATCTCGCCGTCAATCAGGGCTGCCGCCACGTTGTACTTGGCGCTGAACTTGCCCTTCAACTCATCATCCGGCTCTTCGTACAGCATGACTATGGACAGGAAAGACTGGTCAACCTCGGCCTCCACCACGTCGTCATAGGTGAAGTTGTGTTCTCGCATCAGGCTGAACAGGCTGTCCAGCATAGCGTGGTTACCGCCGCAGCAGGGATACTTCTTTATCATCAGCGCGTCCTGGATTCGGAACGGCTTGCCCATATTTTCCGCCATCTCGTTCAGGTCGTAGATACCCTCGCCCAGAACGGTAGCGGTGTAGCCCAGAGGATGCTCCAGCACCTGTTGTCCCGAGGTCAACCCCCGCTGGGCCAGTTGGGCGGCGGTTACTCCGTCCCGGCAGACCAGCCCGGCGTGCAACGGCTTGGTCATCGTGCCGAAGTTGTGAATCAGGCCGCCGGCCATCGAGCCGGCGATGCCCAGCGCGGTTATGGTCTGCTGTTGGTCCAAGTTAAGCAGCTTACAACAGGCTGCGGCGCAGGCCAACCGGCCAATCACCGCGGTGGCGTGGAATCCCTTGGCCATCTGGTTATATTTAGTGGTGTGCTGTAGCGCCATACCCAGTTCGCAGCCGATAACATAGGCTTCGAGCAGGTCTCGTCCGGTGGAACCCAGGTTCTCGCCCAGGGCCAGCAGGGCCGGGAAAATAGCTACTGTCGGATGGCCGAAGCCGCCGAAGTCGTCGTAATCCAAGGCATGGCCCATCGTTCCGTTGGCCAAGGCCGCATTGGCTAGGGAAGTCCGCAAGCCCGTAGCCAGCACCGTAGCTTGGTTGGAGCCGCCGCTGTCGTCCACGAACTGCTGGATAATCTCCCCCACCGGTTGAGCTGACCCGGCCAGGATTACGCCCAGCAAGTCGAAGCAGGACTCGTTAGCTACCCGTATGGCATCTGGCGGAATGTCCTCATAGCTGGTATTAACTATCCATTTGGCGATGCTTTCGGTTGCGCCCATCTGGTTATCCTCCTTATCGAATCGTTGGCCCTTATATCAGAATAGCGGATTTCGGGGGCCGCTTTCGGAAACCCGTTCTTCGAGAAGCCCGGCGGCGGTTACCCTATTTTCACTAACCGGCGGCGGCGGCCGGGTTTGAGCGAACCCGGTTTCGGAATGGTCGCCGATGGCGGCCCTCCTTCCCAAAAGACCTTGCAAACGGTCTTGGTCAGAATTGGTCGAACCGTAAAAGGTTGCGGTGGGGTGGGGCGTATCTCATCCAAATCGGCCACGAATTGTTCTATAGTGTCGATGGCTTGGCGGATAGCCTCCTCGCGCCGTTGGTTCTCGTAAAAATTGACGTGGAACGCTTCTGCTATGCCCAGCGTATCGGAGGCAGCTCCGTAACCATATCACCTCTATCATCTCTTTCCCGCTGGTTTGTGGAAGTTATGTATCAATTATATACATCGATATATAAACCGACGCAAGTACGGCAAGGGTCGAACTGACAAAAACTGCTTTACATTTTTTCCTGGGGACGAGCTATATAGTGTATAAAGGATAACAATCAGGAGTTGACGCCAATGACTTCCCCGAGTTATACCCATCTATCCAAATCCAGGTTCGTTGCCGGACTGCAATGCCTGAAACGGCTTTATCTGGAAAGCTACCGCCAGGACCTGGCCGACCCGGCAACCGAGAGTCAGCAGTACCGCTTCGACACCGGCAACAAAGTCGGCAAACTGGCCCGAAAACGCTTCGCCGGCGGCCAGCTAATCGAAGAGACCTACCTTCGACACGACCGGGCAGTCGCGACAACCGAGTCGAGGCTGGCCGCCAACCCGGTTCTCCCTTTGTATGAAGCTGCCTTTAATTTTGAGGGTATCCGGATAAAGGCCGATATTCTCCGGCCAACGGGCGGCGACGGCTTTGACTTGGTGGAGGTCAAGTCCTCTACCGGCGTTAGAGATGCCCATATTCCCGAGGTGGCAATTCAGCTGTACGCCCTGCAAGGAGCGGGACTTTCCGTTAAGCGAGCGTACCTGATGCACCTTAACAATCAATATGTGTACCCGGGCGGGGAATACGATTTGGAGCAACTGTTTTGCCTGGCGGATGTTACCGCCGAAGCCATTCAATTTGCCGCAGATAATCTTCCCGGCGACTTGGCCCGGATGGGGGAGGCGCTGAAGTTGGCTACAGCGCCGGACATCGCGACCGGCCCCCATTGCAGCAAACCGTACCGGTGTCCTTTCTATGGGTACTGCCATCAGAAAGAACCGGAAGCCCCCGCCGCAGGCGCAGAGCAAGCCTCCATAGGCCCGAACCTGGCGTCCATTCTAGGAGGGATGAGCTATCCGGTAAGTTTTCTGGACTTTGAAACTATTATGCCCGCCCTGCCGGTTTATGTCGGCGCCAGACCTTATCAAACTATCCCCTTCCAATGGTCGCTCCATATACAGGACGCCGACCGCCGGCTAAGCCACCGGGAGTTTCTCAATGATGATGCCGCCGACCCCAGGGAGCGTCTTATTACCAGCCTGCTCGCTGCCGTTCCGCCCCAAGGTTCGATTGTAGTGTATTCCTCCTACGAAAGCCGTATGCTGCAGGAACTGGCCCAAGCCTTCCCGCAGTACGAAAACCCTTTGCTGGCTTTGCGCGAGCGGCTGTTTGACCTATTGCCCATAATCCGCAAGAATTACAAGCATCCTGCGCTTCCCAACAACTCCCTGAAATCCGTGCTGCCAGTTCTGGCCCCCGACTGGGGCTACGCTGACTTGGAAATACAGGAAGGCATCCTTGCTTCAATCGCCTACATCCGAATGATTTCCGACGACACGCCGGCCGGGGAAAAGGCGCAAATTCGGCGAGACCTGCAGTCCTACTGCGAAAGGGATACGGAAGCAACTGTAAAAGTTCTGGAGGCGCTGCGGGCGATCGTCGGGGGATAAGCGCCGTTACCGCCGCCGTTCCCTGACTTGGCCTCCGCTCCTTGGCGGAGAGCGGCAAGGGATGGGGAATGCACCAACTACTATGCGCTGGGAATGTTGGTAATATGAATATGGAGGTAAGCAACATGGCAAGCTCCTTACGCGACTTGGTCCCGGAACAGGAACCGGCGTCAGTGGCCGAAGGTTTCGAGTTTACCGAAGGCCCGGTATGGCATCCCGACGGCTACCTGCTGTTCAGCGATATACCGGCGAATACTATTTACCGCTACACGCCCGGTGGCGGCCCGGAACCGTTTCTATCACCCAGCGGTAACTCCAACGGGTTGACCTTTGACCGGCAGGCGCGGCTGCTGGCTTGCGAGCACGGCGGCCGGCGGGTGTCCCGTATGGCCCCCCGTATGGATCGGGGAATGGAAATGGTATCGCTGGTCGGCCATTACGACGGCAAACGGCTGAACAGCCCTAACGACCTGGTAGTTCACTCCGGCGGCTCTATTTTCTTCACCGACCCACCTTACGGCATTGACCCGGAACCGGGGGAGCAGGGCTTTAACGGCGTGTACCGGTTGGACCCGGACGGCTCAATCACCCTGCTGAACCGGGACATGAACCGCCCCAACGGGTTGGCCTTTGCCCTGGATGAGTCCATCCTATACGTGGATGACTCTCGCAACCGCCACGTGCTGGCCTTTCCGGTAAACTCCGATTTGAGCGTGGGTCAGCCGTCCGTCCTGGTGGATATGGACGTAGCGGAGCGCGGCGGCCCGGACGGTATGAAGGTGGACCGGGACGGGAACTTGTATATCACCGGCCCTGGCGGGTTGTGGGTAATTACCCCGGCCGGCGAACATCTTGGCACGATAGAGTTTCCCCAACTGCCGGCCAACTTGTGCTTCGGCGGCTCCGATTACCAAACAATCTACGTAACTGCCCGCGCCGGCCTCTACAGCATTCAGGTAAATGCGCCGGGGAATGCGGTGTTTTAGCCGATGTCGGCGCTAGGGAGGCGCGGCAACTTTCAACATCGGCTTGCCGCAATTCGTTCGGGGCGAGCGGGTCTATCCTCCCTCCCCCGAAATTATCCGGCAAACGGTTGCCGCCCGAAACCGCGCCTGACGGAAACGAGCAAGGACGGACTTCAAACCGTCCTGCAAGAAGGGGCGCTGGCGTTAAGGCAAGTAGCCAACCCTTCGCCGCTATGGTAGCCTAGACCTGCCGGAAGGGACGGAAGCAAAGGAGAACCTCGGTAGGAAGTAAGGGTAAATCTTCTGGGCAGAGCAGCGCTATGCGACGCGAGTTTATTTGCCATCGCTGCGGAACGGCCAACCGACCCACCGCTGAAAATTGCTCCTACTGTGGGCTGCAAGTTGCCTGGCGGCCCCGGGTGCCGGATACCCTCCGGTTCTGGCGCTGGCCGGAGCCGATAAAGGAAAGGGTTGGGGTCGTCGCCACCATCTTGGCGGTTATCTTCGAGGGGACGGTCCAGGTTGCTTGGGCGTCAGCTGTATTTACCGCGCCGCTGCTGGCGGTCGGCGGTTTGGCCCTGCTTTGGAATGCGATAATCGAGCCGATGGAGGGTAAGCGCCGGGAATGAAGAACAAAATCCACCCCACTTTTGATGCGGCAGTGGCCGACATCCCCGACGGGGCTTCGATAATGTTTGCCGATTTTGGCGGCATCGGCGCGCCTCAAAACCTCATCGCCGCCTTGTACCGGCAAGGCGCGAAAAACCTTATTGGTATTTCCAACGAACCCGGCGGAACCGATGGCCGTGTTGACGTGGGGACGTTAATCGAGGCCGGGCGCATGCAGAAAATGATCTGCTCTATCACTGCCCCAACTCATCCCTCCCGGGTTACTCCCTTTGTGCGAAGGTATAATGCTGGTGAGATTGACGGGGAGTTGGTACCTCAAGGCACTCTGGCTGAACGTATCCGCTCCGCCGCGGCCGGTATCGGCGGTTTCTATACTCCCACCGGCGTCGGCGCCGAAATCGCCGCCGGCAAGGAAAGCCGGGAGATTAACGGGCGCACTTACCTGCTGGAGTTTCCCTTGCCCGCCGACTACGCCTTCATCCGTGCTTGGCAGGCCGACACCCGGGGCAACCTTCGGTTTCGACTGGCCCAGCGCAACTTCAATCCCATCATGGCAATGGCGGCGGCGACAACCTTGGTGGAAGTGGAAAACCGGGTATTAGCCGCCGGGGAACTGGACCCGGACCAGATTCACGTCCCCGGCGTATACGTTGACTGCATCGTGGAGATTCCGCCGGGTCGTCTGTTTCTAGCTTCCACCGGCTCTCCTTCTTAACTAGCAGCGCTCGCAGTTCGCTTAATATCTAACCGGTCATTCCTTCGTAACCGGGTTTGCTTCAGTTAAGGCGGGGGCCGCGATAGGGGTTGTTCTTTTCCACCTGTTCCCGGATAAGCTCGTTACTGCGTTTCAGCAAAGGCAGCAACTTTTCCAGCCGTTCCCCGGCGGTCTCGATTTCCAGCAAATTCTGGCGCATACTCTGGGGCAGTTCAATACTGCTGGTTAGGGTTGAAACCGCCTCAAAAGAGAGGGTCAAGGGGTCTTCCGGCGCCGCCGGCGCCGGCGCATTCCAGCTTCCGGCCAGCGTGGCGAGGTGGCGCAGGAAGATGCCGTACTCCTCGCCGACTTCAGCCAGCGCTGTCGGCGCAACCTCGCCAACCTCTTCGCGCCTGAAACTGACTAGCCCGACCAAGTGGGGCGTCTGCTGGATAATCTCCACCAGCTCAAACCGCCGCTCGCCTTGGGCTAGCAGGTTCAATCGCCCCTCTTCCAGCCGCTGCGCTTGGGTAATGCGGGCGGTGGTGCCTACCCGAAAGGGTTCCGCCGGGCCGCCCACCTCCGGGCCTTCCTTAATCAGCGCCACACCAAAGGGCGCCTCCCGGTCAATGCAGTCGCCAATCATCGCCTTATAGCGTTCCTCAAAGATATGCAACGGCAGTCGCATGCCGGGGAACAGCACCAAGTTCAGCGGAAACAGGGGCAGTTCGGTCAAGTCGTCTCGAGGTATTTGGCGGGGCATTTCCATAGGCCCAGTATATTAGTTGAAGCAGGAAATCACAAGTTGAGGGCGTCTTACTCGCAAGCCCTTTCATTCTCGGAGGGATGTTCCAGATCATGTATGGAGCGGTTCGGTCGCGGGCTGGGATTGAGAAGAGAGCCTGCGATGTTCCCGATCATGTCATGTATGGAGTGGTTCATGGTGAAGGAACGGTCCCTAAACCGGCCACCTTTCCAGGTTGTAGGCCATGTCCCAGAAAAGATATTCAAAGCGGAGACTGGTCAGATAGGCCTGGCCCATTGCGGCCAACTCATCCGGCCCAGCCCGGTCGCCCAATCGGTTGGCCCGGTTGCGGAGGGCGTCGGCCAACTCGGCGAACTCAGGGTCGGCGTACATCCGAATCCACTGGCAATAGAGAGGCGCGCCCGCCGGCTCGCCTTGCCGGGCCAGATGGTCGCCGATTTCCCAGTAACCCCACTGGCAAGGTAGCAGCGAGGCTACCAACTCGGCAAAGCTGCCTTGGTGCGCCACCCGGAGCAGGTAGCCGGCGTAGGCGACGGTAGTCGGCGCGGCCACGGCGCCCTCCAGCTCTTCCGGAGAGATTCCGAACTCGGCGCAATAGCTGCGGTGCAGGTCCATTTCCACATTCAGAGTTTCATCCAGCAGCCGAGCGAACCAGGACATAGTTTCCAGGTCGGGAGCGCGCGCTGCGGCCAAAGCCAATACCCGGCTGTAGTCAACCAGGTAAGCATAGTCCTGCAAGACATAATGCTTGAACCGGGCCACCTCCAGCGTACCAGCGCCCACGCCGGCAACAAAGGGGTGGGCCAGGATAGCCTGGCGTATCGGCTGAGCTTCCCGCTCAATATTGTCGGCAAAAGACATAATGCGTCGCTCTAATCATCCCAACGATGCGCTAAATCGGGGACAAGCTGTATCTGCTGCGCTCGCCAGTTGGCCCTGCGTTTCAGGGACGGGAGGCCGATTCTTACTCGAAACACCTCGCCGAGAGACGGAGCGTTTCTGCCGGCACGCCAGAAAGAATCATCCTGGTCAGGATTATACCTTTCCTGAAGCATACCGTTGGGGAGGCAAATAATACTAATGCCTATCAAGTCGTTTCTATCCGCTCCACTCCGGTAGTTATACTTTACGAATATGGTGGTGAGAAAATCGTTTCCTTCTCGGACCTTGTTGTTATTCAATCTCCGGTCAACCGTTTGTTCGCTGCAACCCAGAAGGTCGGCCAGTTGATACCTGGTATAGCCGGGGTATGCTCTCTGAGCGGCCAGCGCCTCTTCTCCGGTTATCTTAACCTTCTTTGTCCCCACATTATCGGCTTGAACCCTGGGCGTATCCGGGTCGGAAAAAGACAGAATATCCGCTATGTTAATTGCCAGAAAGCCGCCGGGTTTTATAATTTCGTAATGCAAGGCGATTACTTCTTTCAACAAACCTTGCCAACTTGGAAAGGTAAGCTCTTTCTCGTAAGTTTTGCCAACGCAGTAGGGCGGCGACCAGAAACTCAGCGCCACCGAAGCCGGATGCCCGCGTTGCAGTAGCTCGCAGGCATCACCGCAGTAAATAGCGTTTTCGGGCAAATAGTTCGGCTCAGTCGCCTTTTGCGGCGTCAAATGCGCTGGCATAACCATCATTATGACCTTATTCCCAATCGACGTTAGCGGTTAGGGTGGATTCTAAAAAACGCCGGCTGTTCCGTCAATGGGCAATGGAACGGTCATCGACGCTGGAACCGGTCCAGCTCCGGGAAACAAAAGCGCAATTATCTCTAGGCGGGTAAAATCTAGCAAGTCCCTAAGTATTGTCCACCTAAAACTAACCGCGCCGGAAAGCTGAGGGTTTGCCACGTTATTACGAGAATTCAGGGAGATGGTTAACCCCTCAAAGGATAGCATTGCCGGGATTTAGTTCGGAAGTGGATAACTTGGCATTTACCGACTAAAGCCAACTGATCCGGGTACCGTGGTTGACCAATGATGACTATCAGCGTTATCGAAGATTTAATTCGAATTCTGGCCGAAATCCCCGAGTGGCCGAATGCCCTGCGCGCCCGGCTGCTGCCGCCGCTTGACTAGCTGCACCTGTACTAGTGCGCCGAATGCCCGGCGCCCGGCTGTTGCCCCGGAAACTGCTGGAGTTGCCCCATAAATTTGCGCAGTTCGTAGAGGCGACGAACAAGAGCTTTGAAGTCGTTGGGCAACGGCTGGACGCTCTGGACGGGACTGCATCCCGCTTTACCTTCCCCCCTGCGCTTCGCCAATTCTCCCCGACCGCCGCCATGTAGTATTCGCTCTCGGTTGACTACATTGGCTATAATTATCGCCGACGATATCAAGGGTAAGGAAGTGTATTATGCCTGCAATGGAATCAGCAGTAGAACGACGGATGAAACGCTGGCAGGAGCAGCGCTGGTTGCTGGACGTGGTGGTTCAGACCGTGGGGATTGAGTGGGACCAGCGGCGGATCGGTTATACCCTGGGCCCTTGCGGCCCGGAAGCGGCGCCGGACTTTAACGGAGTGCGCGCCCGCACCAAACGCTTCAACGACGCTAGCCGGGAGTTCCGCCGCGCTGCCGTCCGCCGGGAAGCCAAGGCCCGCCTTCATGAGGAGGAGGGGCATACGGTGGCCGCCGGGGAAAGCTACTTCATCGCTGCCCTGCTATATGGCAGCGCCCAGTGGCCCATTTTCGCCCACACCCCGGAAAATGACCGGCTGGGCGAAAAGAAAGTAGCGTGCTACACCAAGTACGTCCAATACGCCAACCACGAAATCCGCCGGGTCGATATACCCTTTCAGAATAGCGCCATCCCCGCCTGGCTGCACCTGCCTAACATCCCCTTTAGCGCCTCCTCCGCCGACGGGAATCGGGGGCCACTGCCCTGTGTGATGAGCATCCCCGGCATGGATAGCTTCAAGGAAACCGGCGTGGCCCTCTACGGCGACCGCTTGCTGGAGCGGGGCATCGCCGTGCTGGCTATTGACGGCCCCGGCCAGAAGGAGGCCCTGACCCGAGGCATCCACGTGACGGCCACCAACTGGATGGACGCCGGCCGGGCCGTATTGGACTGGATGCGGGCGCAGCCGGAGCTGGACCCGGAGCGCATCGCTATTCGGGGCAACAGTATGGGTTCCTTCTGGGGGACTCAAGTGGCCGCTATTGACCACCGGATTAAGGGCTGCGCGGTGCAAGCGGTCTGCCACGAACCGGGAATGAACACCATCTTTAACGCGGCCTCGCCCACCTTCAAGCTGCGCTTTATGTATATGTCCGGCTACGAGGATGAGGACGAGTTCGACCGTTTCGCCGAAACTATGACCCTGGAAGGGGTGGGCGAAAAGATAACCTGTCCTTATCTGGCGCTGGCCGGCGAGGACGACCACCTCAGTCCCATCGAATTCACCTATCAGTTGTTAGACACGCTCCAAGCGCCCAAGCAGTTGGTGTTGTATGAGGGAGCCGACCACGGCCTGGGTGGTTCCTCCTCCGCCGACTTGGGGCCTAACCCGGCTACGCTGACCGCCGACTGGCTGAAAGACCGGCTGGACGGTAAACCGATGGAAAGCCGGCACACTCTGATTGACCTGGCGGGTCAACCTCAGGTCAGCAGTTTCGCCGACTATGCGCGGTCGGTGTAGCGGACGAAAACTCCCGGCTAAAGCAGAGGTGCGATTGCGGGACAAATTTGCGATTAGAGAAGCGGTGTGGCCGGCCTTGGAACAGTCCGGGTGGCGCTCGCCAAAAACGTCCACGATAAAATCCCCGATTTTTATGGGGCTGAGAATGCCGCTCAACGGGTTTTGCCCTGGAAGTCTGGCAGCCGTCCCGAGTAGTCAAAGCAACCCGGACAAGGCCCAGCGTCCCCGGCGCCACCGGGCGTTGGCCTGACTGTAGAGAACCAACCGGGCGGGGATTCCAGCGTCCCCTGCGCCACCGGCGTTGGCCCTCGTGGCCGTTCCCCGGCTACGGCAGGGGCAGCGCTTCGTGGAGCTGGACCGTCGGTTATGCGCTGCGCCCCGGCCCAAGCGTCAACCACCGGCGGCGCCTTCCGTTACGGGCGGTCGGTTTACGTGGCGGAGATGCGACCGGTGGCCTTGGTAATCTCCGGCTCGGTTGCGGTCAACTGGCAGGGCATCCGCATTGGCAAGGGGGCGGTTATGCTGACCTGGAGCAGGGGCTGGCCGCCGCCGGAATAGTTAACGCCGCCACGCCGGCGTTAACCACCGTTCCCCGCTGCTGGCGCTGCCCCGCGCCAGCCACGATGTCCCGTTTTACAATCGGGGTATTCCGATTATTACTATGCACTCCCCGCGCCAGCCACGATGTCCCCCTGGACTAGGCCGTAACCCCGGATGAGGTCATCCGCTACGCCGAAGGCTCGCTCCACCCCGCCGGCATCTGCTGGGCAGACTTGGAAGAAGGGAAAATCGCGGCTATACCAGCGCTGCAGAAGTTGCGGGGAGGGACGGGGTGAAGGGGAAAAGGTTTGACGGCCCTATTTCGGGAAAGGACGCTTTCTGCGGTAGTAGTAACTGGGATAATTGGGAGAGCATACCGGCCCCTAGCCTTCCCGCTGGCCCTTAACCTTCATGCCGGCGCAGACCGAAGTCCGCAACCCCCAACTCTCCCTGTTCCCCTTCGGGGGAGCGCACCCGTTCCGCCGGTTGGTACATCAGTTGGCGCGGCGGCAGGTCAAAGCTGTGGCCGGCCAGCAGCTCGTCGATGGTGCGGAGCTGGATTTTCGGGAAATCCCGCTGCCACAGGTCGGAGCGGTAAAAGCCGCCGCCGGCTTCCTCCTTCCGCATATCCCGCGTCGGTTCCTCCAAGGAGATGAACAACCCTAACGCCGCCTTTTCCCGTTCCACCACCCCCTTCAGGTCGCGGATTTGGGGCGAGGATACCCGCCCGCCCTTGACCTGAACTACCACCTTCTGCGGCTCCCGGCGGAGGCCGTCCACAAAGTAGATTATCCCGTCTATGCCCTGGTCGGCGCCCCGTTTCTGCTCCGCCACTCTTGCTGCGTAGGGTTGGGCTTCCAGCAAGGACACCGCCCAAAACTGGAACTGGTAGGGGTCTTGCTCCCATAAGGCGCGGGCGCTGCCGGCGTCCCGGGGTTCGCCCACCACCGCATAGTCCCGGCCCGGCTCCAGGTCAAAGGCGGTCTTGAGCCGGCTTTTCATCAGGGCCACCGCCAAGTGGGTGATGTCGATGCCCAGCCACTGGCGGTTCAGCTTCTGCGCCGCCGCTACCGCCGTCCCGCAGCCGCAGAAGGGGTCTAAAACCACGTCGCCTTCGTTGGAGGATGTCCGAATAATGCGCTCCAACAAGGACATGGGTTTTTGGGTATCATAGCCGAGGCTAACTTCTTCTCCTGATTGCCCTACTGGAGCTAGATCATCCCAAATGTCTTGAAGACGCTCGCCCAAAGATTCGTCCAAGTATTGTTTCAGCCTTGGATAGCCCGTTCGGGAATACTCGAGCCTCCCTTCAGCGTGAAGTTGTTGCATTCTTTCCCTTGACCACTTCCATACTCTCGTATAGCCGTTCCAGTCATAGGTCAAATTAGGACGGTCAGCGTTCGGATTAAGCACATTTTGAGATTGATAACGCCTGCCTGTCTCAGGTTCTACCTTGTGAAAGAACTTTTCCACATATTCTTCACGTAAAGGTCGAAATAGTTGATTCCACACAAATTTTTTTGTCTTCGAGTATCTAAATATAACGTCGTGAACCCTTCCCAAATTGCGTGAAACATTCCCGTGAGACGAATAACGCCGCCACACAATCTCATTCCGAAAGTTCCTTGCCCCGAACACTGCATCCAGCAGGATTTTGAGGTAATGGCTGGCGGTGGGGTCGCAGTGCAGGTAGAGGCTGCCGGTGGGTTTGAGGATGCGGCGCAGTTCCACCAAGCGGGGCGTCATCATTACCAGATAGGCCAGCATTGCGTTTCGGCCAATAAACTGGCGGAAGGCGGCAATCATCTCCTTCACCGCCGCCGGCGTCCCCGGGTGCAGGATGATGTCCTGCTCAAAGGCGCGCTCCGTTTCCAGCGTCCATTCCCAGGTGTCGGTGAAGGCTTTTATCTGGGCCGGCGAGTCCTCGCCGCTCTTTTCCCGGAACAGGACGTTGTTAGGAGGCGTTGGAGTTAAAAGGCGGGTCCAGGTAAACCAGGTCCACCGATTCTTCGGGGACATACTCCCGGAGGACTTGCAAGTTGTCGCCGTAGTAGAGAGTGTTAGGCATAGAGGCTTACTCCCCGGCCAGTTCCTCGGCGTCTTGGATGTAGTCCAGGGTTTCCCGGATGCGACGTTCTGTTTCGTCGAGCGGTTCGCACATCCCGTTGTAGAAACAGGAGCCGTGCAGGTGGCCGATACGAGTGTAATAGCGACCTACCATAGAGTCGCCGTTGTCCCATTGGTTAGCCAACCGGAGCAGTTCTCGGGAAGTAATGGCGGTGGTTGCTGGCAACTCCCCGGTGCGGGCTAGTATCAGGGCGTCGGTGGCCCGCTTGGTGGCGCCCCAGGCCTTTTCCGCCGCATTGCGGATTTTGTCCTGCGCCAGCATTTCCAGCGCATCGTCATAGAGAAATCGGGCGTCGGCAAAGACGGCGCTTACCCGGTCGGTTTCCAGCATAGCGCCTCGCTGGGTCGGTTGGTTGCGGCTATTTTACCACGCTTCCGTCTCTTTCCACCGTTATTAAAATTAGACGCCTCAACCGTCCTCCGACGCAGGCCGGAGGACGGAAGCCATTCCAACCCATCCGTTGACTACCCCCATACCCCCGTATATACTGCCCGGCATAATCTGGTTCTCCCTTGCTTTGTTGCCGGGCGGTTCGGTCCCCAGGGGGATGCAACCAATAATCACCGACGGGAGGCGTGAAGTGAAGGTTCCGATAAGAGTAACGGTCAATGGCAAAGTCTGCGAATCCGAAGTTGAACCCCGCACCCTGCTGGTGCACTATCTGCGGGAGGAGCTGAACCTGACCGGAACCAAGATAGGCTGCGATACCAGCCAATGCGGCGCCTGCGTCGTCCGGCTGAATGGCGCCACGGTCAAGTCCTGCACCTGTTTCGCCGTCCAGGCCAACGAAGCGGAAATCACTACCATCGAAGGACTGGCCCCGGATGGTAACCTACACCCGGTACAGGAAGCCTTCTGGAATAACCACGGCCTCCAGTGCGGCTACTGCACCGCCGGGATGATTATGACGGTTACCGAACTGTTGCAGCGCAACCCCCGTCCCAGCGCCGCCGAAGTGAGGGCCGGCCTGGAGGGGAATATCTGCCGCTGCACCGGCTATCAGAACATCGTCAAAGCAACGCTGGCCGCCGCCGAAGCGATCGCAGCGTCAACATCAACGACACCAACAACGACAACGACGGAAGCCAGGGGAGGTTAACATTATGACTACCCGACTGTTCGGTTCCGGCATCCGCCGCCGGGAAGACCCCCGGCTAATTACCGGCCAAGCATCGTATACCGACGACATCAAGCTGACCGGATTGGCCCACGTCGCCATTCTACGTAGTCCCCACGCCCATGCCCGCATCCGCAGCATCGACACTGCCGCCGCCGTCCAATCTCCCGGGGTGGTGGCCGTCTATACCGGCGCCGACACCGAAGGCGTCCTTAACCCCATTCCTTGCGCCTGGGTTATCCCCGACTCGGATGTTAAGGCGGTAGCCTATCCTGCTATCGCTAAGGACGTGGTGCGCTACGTGGGTGACGCGGTGGCCGTAGTAGTAGCCGAAAACCGCTATCAGGCTGAGGACGCCCTGGAGCTTATCAGCGTGGACTATGAACCGCTGCCGGTGGTGGTTAACCCGGAGGCCGCCTTGCAGGACGGAGCTCCCCAATTGCACGAGGACGCCCCCGGCAACCAGGCTTTTCACTGGGTTGCCGCTGGCGGCGACACCGACACCGCCTTTGACCAAGCCGAGGTGGTGGTCAAGGATACTATCATCCAGCAAAAGCTCATTCCCAACGCTATGGAACCCCGCTCAGCCATCGCCAGCTACCTGCCCTCTATGGGCGAACTGACTATCTGGAACACCTCCCAGAACCCCCACATCGCCCGGTTCGTTACCTGTCTGGTAACCGGAATCCCGGAACACAAAATACGGGTCATCGCCCCGGAAGTCGGCGGCGGCTTCGGCAGCAAAATTGCCGTCTATCCCTGGGAGATGATTGCCGCCTTCTGCGCTATGCGGTTGGGCCGACCGGTGAAATGGACCGAAACTCGCTCCGAAAACTTCGTGGCGACCACCCACGGCCGCGATCACGTGGAATATGTGGAGATGGCCGCCACTAGGGACGGCAAGATAACCGGCGTCCGCAGCGTAGTTTACGCCGGAATGGGCGCCTACCTGTCCACCGCCGCCCCCGGCATACCTACCATCCTGCACGGCCTGATGTATTCCGGCCCCTACGACATCCCCCATATCAAGGCCGACATCTACGGCTGCTTCACCAACACTACCCCGGTGGAAGCCTACCGGGGCGCCGGACGGCCCGAAGCCACTTTTCTGCTGGAGCGGTTGGTGGACTTGCTGGCCGCCGAGTTAAACTTGGACCCGGTGGAGGTGCGCCGCCTGAACTTGATTCCCAAGTTTGACGATGGCTACGATGTCGCCATCGGTTTGACCTACGACAGCGGCGACTACCAGCGGGCTCTGGACGTCGCCCTGGAACACGTCAACTATTCCCACCTGCGTCACGAGCAGGAACATCAACGAGAACACGGCCACTATACCGGCATTGGCGTCAGCTGCTACTCGGAAATCTGCGGCCTTGGCCCCTCCCAGGTGGCCGGCGCCGTAGGCTTTGGCGGCGGTCTCTGGGAGAGCGCTACCGTGCGCTTCTACGCCACCGGCAAGGTCAATGTCTATGTCGGCACCTCCCCCCACGGCCAGGGCGAGGAAACTACCTTCGCTCAGATTGTCGCCAGCGAACTGGGGGTGCCGGTGGATGACGTGGAGCTGATTCACGGCGACACTGACAACACGCCTATGGGCTGGGGAACTTATGGCAGCCGCACCACCGTGGTCGGCGGCGGCGCGGTGGCCCTCAGCGCCCGCAAAATCAAGGACAAGGCCGTAACCCTCGCCGCTCACCTGCTGGAGGCCGCCGAGGCTGATATTGAGTACGAGGACGGCAACTTCTTTGTAAGAGGCGCCCCTGACCGGAGCAAGACTATCCAGGACATCGCCTTGATGGCTAACGTCGCCTGGGATATGCCGGCCGGTATGGAGCCGGGACTGGAGGCTACCGCCTTCTATGACCCGCCCAACTTTTCCTACCCCTTCGGCTCCCACGTGGCCGTGGTCAGCGTTGACCCGGACAACGGCCACATCGTCCTGGAACGCTACGTGGCGGTGGACGACTGCGGCCCCCAGATTAACCCGATGATTGTGGAAGGCCAGGTTCACGGCGGCGTGGTGCAAGGCGCCGGCCAGGCCCTCTGGGAAGGGGCAGTCTATGATGACGGCGGCCAGCTGCTCACCGGCACGCTGCTGGACTACGCTCTGCCCCGCGCCCACTTAGTTCCCGACATCGAAACCCTGTCTACCGAAACCCCTTCGCCGCACAACCCGTTGGGCGTCAAGGGCATCGGGGAAACGGGAACCATCGCCTCCACCGTTACCATCTACAACGCCGTTATCGACGCCCTGCGTCCTCTCGGCGTAACCAAACTGGAAATGCCTCTGACCCCGGAGCGGGTCTGGCGCGCCATTCACGAGCAAGGCTAGGGAGGAGCAGCTATGTACACGCCCGAGTTTGACTATCACCAGGCCGGCTCGGTGGCCGAGGCTATTGAATTGCTTGGTTCCCATTCCGGGAACGACTCAGTGGCCGAGGCCCGGCTGCTGGCCGGGGGCCACAGCCTGATTCCCTTGATGCGCCTGCGCTTGGCCCGACCCGCCACTCTCATCGACATCGGCGGCATCGCCGACCTGAAGGGCAGCAGCGTCAACGGCGACACCATCCGTATCGGAGCTTTGACCACCCACGGGGAGATCGCCGCATCCCACGATGTCCGCCACGCTAACCCCTTGTTGGCCGAGGTAGCCGGCGGCATCGGCGACCCGCAGGTGCGCAACCGGGGAACTATCGGCGGCAACCTCGCCCACGCTGACCCGGCCTCGGATTGGGGAACCGTCTTGACCGCCCTGGACGCCAGCATCGAGATACAAGGGCCAACCGGCTCTCGCACCATCGCGGTGGGCGATTTCTTCTTGGCGCCTTTTACCACCGCCCTGGCGGAAAGTGAAATAATCACCGCTATAACTGCCCCGACCCTTTCCGTTCATCGCCATGAAACGGACCACGACCACGGGCATGAACATAATGTCGGACCCGACCACGGCCATGGCCACGACCACGATAATGGTCTGGCCGCCATTCACGGCGAGGTGGGCGAGTACGCCAAGATGTCCCACCCCGCCTCCTTTTACCCGGTGGTCGGCGGGGCGGTAATCGTCAACGTGGAAAACAGCCGGTGCGCCTCCGCCCGGATCGCAGTAGGCGGACTGGTGCCGACTCCCTTGCGGGCCCGGGCCGTAGAATCTGCCCTGACCGGGCAGGAATTGACCGCTGACAACATCGCCGCCGCCGTAAGTCATCTGGCCGACGACTTGGGCAACGACATCATCGGCGACGTTTTCGCCTCGGCAGAATACCGCCGCGCCGTAGCCCCGGTGGAGGTCAAGCACGCCCTCTTCCACGCCATCGGCTTGGCCCACCACTAGCGGCGGCGACAGCCCGGCTTGACCGCTATTCCCGAAGCAACCCAACAACGGGACGGACTTGAAACCCGTCCCGTTGTCCAATCAAACCGGAATCCCGCAGAAGGATGATCGCCCTGAAAACCTTATTGACCAACGATGACGGAATCCACGCCCCGGGCCTCTGGGCGGCGGCCCAAGCCCTGGCCCAGGTGGGCGAGCTGTTTGTGGTAGCCCCCGACCGGGAGCAGAGTGGCGTCGGCGCATCCCTCACCCTGCACGCCCCGGTAAAGGTTCAGGCCGTAGAAATCTCTGCCGCCGGTCGATTGAGCGCCGCCGCCAATGAGGAAGCCACCGCTGCGGATGTGCCGAATGGCGTCGAAACCCACCATCCTGTTTCCGCCTTTTCCGTAGAAGGCACGCCGGGCGACAGTTGCATTCTGGCGCTGGAAAAACTGGTCGGCCCGGTCGATTTGGTTGTATCCGGCATCAACTCGGGCTCCAACCTCGGCTGGGATATGCTGGTGTCCGGCACCGTGGGCGCCGCTTGGCAGGGCTATATGCGGGGTTACCCTACCATCGCCATATCCGTCGGCTCAGTGCAAAACCCTCGGTTCGACGGCGCCGCTGCCCTGCTCCGGCTTATCAGCCAACGGCTGGCCCGGCAGGAAAGCAGCCGCAACGCCGAAAGCCGTCAGCCCTTTTTGCTTAACATCAACGTCCCTAGCCTGGCTTTGGCGCAGATTAGCGGCCTGCAAGTTACCCGGCCTGGCGGCCGTTCCTACGGCGAATCGGTGCGAGCAGAGGGCGTTGGACCCCAGAAGCGCTACTGGATTGCCCGCAACCGTCCGGTAATGGCCGACAATGGCGAAGGCACCGATATGTGGGCCGTCAAGAACAACCGCATCTCCCTAACCCCCCTGCACCTGAACCTCGGCCACCAGGAACAGATGCCGGTCATCGAATCCCTGTTGGACGGTATGGCAGCGGAGTTGTTGGGCCAAGGTGCTTTTCAACTGTAGGTAATGCCTGGACAGCGTAACGTAACGTATAGTAGAGTTTACTACTCCGTTCCCCGGCGCCCCCACCGTCATCTGCGTAATCGGCATTCCCCGGGACGTGGAAAGCGCCCAAGCTTTAGCGTTAAAGAGCGAACGCGCCGGACGCTATCAGTTCGAGCGGCGCCTTTGGGCTTGGTGGACGCCCGGCCCAAGACAAGAAGAAAGGCGCCGATGCCGGGGTGGACGGCTACATTAACTTCGACTGGAGACCCGGAATCCGCCGTTACCACCTTTCCTCCCATCTATGGCATAATTGCCTTATTCTCCTAATCTCCTTTGGGGAGGTTTCCAGCTTATGGTCAACCTGAAGCGCGGCGCGGCGATAGTGGGTATCCACGAGCACGTTACTCGCTACGCCCCCGACAAAAGCGAACTGCAAATCCAGGGGGAGAGCGTCATCAAGGCCCTGGCCGACGCCGGCCTGTCCAAGCAGGACGTGGACGGCCTCTTCACCGCCTCCAGCAGCATCCGCAACAGCGGGATGAACTTGGCCGACTACCTGAATATGTATCCCAAATACGTGGACAACACCACGGTAGGCGGCGGCTCCTTCGAGTTTCACCTCTCCCATGCCCTGACGGCTATCGCCGCCGGGCGCATTAATTGCGCCGTCATCACCTATAGTAGCCTGGCTCGCTCCGGCGGCGTCTCCGTAGGCACCGGCGGGGTAGGCCGCTATGGTCACCCCCGCTTGGACCCGTCGCCGGACAGCTTTGAGGAATTGTACGGCCTGACTACTGTGGGGCTCTACGCTATGATTGCCCAGCGGCACATGCACCTTTACGGCACCACCTCAGAGCAGTTGGCCGAGGTGGCGGTGGCGGTGCGCTATCACGCCACGATGAACCCGGAAGCCCTTTTCCGCGACCCGATAACGGTGGACGACGTGGTTAACTCCCGAGTAATTTCCTCACCGCTTCACCTGCCCGACTGCTGCGTCATCACCGACGGCGGCGGCGCCGTAGTGGTAGCTTCTCCGGCAGTTGCCCGCAACTGCCGCCATACGCCGGTCTGGGTGCTGGGCGTCGGCGAGGCCATTGCCCACCAAGGCGCCGGCCAGCGGGACTTGATGTATATCGCCGCCAAGCAGAGTCACGAACCGGCCTTTGCCATGGCCGGCGTTACCCACCAGGACATCGACATGGCGATGATTTACGACTCCTTCACCATCACCGTGGTGGAAACCCTGGAAGATTTGGGCTTTTGCGAAAAGGGAGAAGGCGGCGCTTTCGTTTCCGGCGGGCGGCTCCGGGTGGACTCCGAACTGCCCGACAAGCTGCCCATCAACACCGACGGCGGCGGCCTGTCCTCCAACCACCCGGGGATGCGAGGTATCTTCCTGCTGCTGGAAGCCACCCGTCAACTGCGCCATCAGTTTGCGGGAACGCCGCGCCAAGCGCCGGACTGCCAAATCGCCCTCTGTCACGGCACCGGCGGCTCCCTGGGCGCCCGGCACAGCGGCGGCACCGCCATTTTGGGGAGGGATTAGGCTATGACGCAACCACAGACGGAATGGAACAAGCCGCTGCCCACCATCGTCGGCGAAACCCAGCCCTACTGGGAGTCCTGCCGCCGGGGACAGTTGCTAATTCAGAAGTGCGACCGGTGCCAGGAGTATCAGTTCTATCCCCGGGGCATCTGCGCCAACTGCTGGTCCGAAAGCGTCAAGTGGGTTCAGGCCAGCGGCAGAGGAGCGGTGTGGACTTATACCGTAACCTACCAGAACCGGACGCCGGGCTTCGACCAGGACGTGCCTTATGCGCTGGCCTTGGTGGAGCTGGAGGAGGGGGTAAAGATGTTCACCAACATCGTCGAATGCAACCCCCGCGAGGTGTATATCGGAATGCCGGTGGAAGTAACCTTTGTAAGGGCCACCGACCGGGTAACCGTGCCTTACTTCCGGCCAGCACCCCAATAAACCCCGGATACTCCCGGTTACATTTTTGCCAGTAGAGGTTGAAAAGATTCATAATGATAGAGCGATTTATCGAAAAACATCCCCAGCTATACCACATGGCCGAAGCAGGCAGTTGGGACAGTATTAAAAGGCATGGGCTACTGAGTACTGTTGCGCTTCTTGACCTGTACGGGGTTGAAGGGGAAGAACGAAACAATTTATTGTGCGAACATCGCCCGGAAAGTGTTCCTATTGAGCATCCTGTTCACGAAAGGGCTGTCTTACGAAACCACCATCGTACTATTGCCCCCCCAATGCTGGAACCTTTCTTGTTAGATGGCCTGACACCTCAAGATTGGTATGAAACCCTGAACCGCAGGTGCTTCTTCTGGGTGAACGAAGAAAGGCTTAATAGCATTCTGAATGCACTACCGTACCTGGGATTAGAGCACGATGTGCTGATACTGGATACCCGCAGGCTAGTAGAACGTAACTTGGAACGAATCACCGTTTCACACATCAATTCAGGTTATGCTGGGGGGCAACATCCTGCTATGCGGGGCAATAATACATTCCACCGAATCCAGGATTGCTACGGTGATGGTCACCAAAGAGAAGTCGTTGAACTGACTGTTGAAGGACAGGTTGCCAACATCGCAGAGGTAACCATTCGGGTGGAGCGGAGAAAGGCCGGCAAAACTCCCCGAATTATCTGGCCCGCCCCCGATATGCATGCCCATTAAGACATCCCTAGCGAACCGCCCGCGCCACCGACTGGGTAACCGGGCCGTATTCCCCTCCGGCGCTGGCCGAAAGTGATCAACCGATGCTTGGCGTTGACATTATGAGCGCCCACCGGTACGGTAAAGTTGATGATTATCAAAACCGCTTGACCAGCCATGCAGGGGCTACTCCCTCCCGATACACAAGGCTAGGGGTGATTAACCGATGCTGATTACTGCGCTGCCCGCCGACATTTTTGCCGACTCCTACCAGCTTTACGCCGACGCCCTGGAAATGTTGGAGCTGGGGAAAATCCGCAACGCCGCCGAAAAGGCGTGGGGCGCCACCAAAAGGGCTACCGACTCCCTGCTGCTGGCCCGCACCGGGGAAATACCCGAATACACCAGCCAAACCTCGCGGGGCATTCGGGCTTTGAGCCGGGAAAGCGCCGCGCTGGAGTCGCTACGCCAGCGCTACTTCGACCGTATGGGAGCGCTGCACGGCAACTGCTTCTACGAAGGCGACTGCGAACCGGAGGACTTGGCGCAAGGGCAAATTTGCGCTACGGCAGACTATATCCGGGACGCCGAAACTGCCGCTAGTAGCTGAACCAGGAACCAGGTCGGAGCGGAGGTAGGCAGGGGCTGAGGTAGATTCCGGTGGGTGGCGGATGTCGGAAGGACGTCGGCTTTCTGATGTGATGCGACAGATGTTTCAGGTTTTCAGGGGCGGATAGAGCGCCCGCTACCCCCGGTTCCTTAACTCGTCGCATTTGTCTTGGTCGGCTTGGGCCTGCTCCGGTTGGTCGCTGAATAGGTAGGCCAACGAGCGGCGGCCATAGTAGTTATCCTCCTCTGGGTCTAGCTCGATGGCCCGGGTCAGGTCGGCGATGGAATCCTCGTATTGTCCCAGCTCATAGAACGACACCCCCCGGTTAAACCACGCTTCAGCCAGCGCAGCGTCCAACTCCAGAGCTTGCGTATAGTCGGCAATAGCCTGCTCATAAGCTCCGTTCCGGCTGTATTGATTGCCCCGCCGGTTATACCCCGCAGCGTCCGCTGGTTCTTCAGGAGGTGTGAAGTTTGCTCTCATACCCTACATTCCGGCCCTGCCGCCGAGCTGAACCCGACCGGCCGGGTTCAGCCCTAAATGACCGAGCGCACTAATCCGCCGTCCACCAAAATAGTCGTGCCGGTGATATAGCTGGACTTGCCCGAAGCCAAAAATGCCACCAGGTAAGCCAGCTCCTTGGGTTCGCCGATGCGTCCTACGGCAGTCTCCTTGGCTCGCTCGGCCAAGCCCTCCTCCACCGATATGCCCAATTCTTGGGCGCGGGAGGTAACGTTGGAGAGCATCCGCTCGCTGAGGATGGAGCCGGGGCAGACGTTGTTAATCAAGATGCCGTCCCGTCCTACCTCGTCGGCCAGGCTTTTCATATAGGCCACCGCGCCCAGCCGGGTAGCGCCGGAAAGGGCCAGGTTGGGGATGGGTTGGTAAACGGTGCTGGCTAGGATGTTGACGATACGGCCGCCGCCCTGCGCCTTCAGATGCGGGATGGCCTCCCGGGACATCCGCGCAAAAAAGAATAGCGACCGCTGCACCGCCGTTTCCCACTGCTCCTCGGTAGCCGTTTCGGAACGAGCCAGCGGCGGCCCGCCAGAGTTGTTCACCATAATATCCAGTTGCCCGTAGTGGCTGACCGTGGCTTCCACCAGCTTTTTGATGCTGTCATAGTCTTCCAGGTCGGCGGGCAAGGCCAGCGCTTCGGCCCCGGTCGCATCGCGAATCTCCGCCGCCGCCTGCTCCAGGTCGGCAGCCGTGCGGCTGCAAATAGCGAGTTTGGCGCCCTCTTCCGCCAGCACATCGGCGCAGGCCCGCCCCAAACCCTTGCTGGCCCCGCCGATGATAGCTACCTTATCCTTAAGCTCCAAGTCCATACCAGTTTCCCCCTCTTTCCGCTCCGGACCCTCCAGAAAGGCCGGGCTAACATAACGCTGGCCGCCAATTATAACATACCCCGGCCCTTTCGATAGCTCTACCCCGGCGGAAAAGCCGGGTCTTTCGATTCTCTGGAAGCTGGTTATATCCGGGGTATGGATCGGCTGGAAGCCGGTGAAGGTTTGCCAGCGGCGTTTGCCGCCGTTCCGGGGTTTTGCGCCCGCAGCGGACGTCGCCACTCCTGGCAGGTCCCGCTCCCTCGGAGCGTATGCGGCTGGCTCTCGGGTGGCCGTAGCCTCTACGCCATTCACCAAGGGGGCGCATTGTCGGGATAGGCTCCCTGGGGCCGCCCCGGGATTCCCTCGCCGCAGCGCCGCGGCTGCCCGGCGGGCTGCCCGCCCGAATCAGCCCTTCGCCCCCTTAGATTGGCCTACCCTGGTGAATAGCAATGCCCTCAGCCCAGCCCAGGTTAAACGCGGCACTTCGACAAGCCCGAAGCGAAAAAAGCGCCAACCCTAGAGCAGTCCCAGCCGCTCCCGGTAGTACGGGTCGTAGGCGGCCAAGAGGCCCATTTCCACCGCCCGGGCCGGTTCAGTTTGTGGCGAGGCCTCGCCGCTGGTCGGCGTGTCGGCGATTATCGTATCCTGCGCCAGCTCCTGGTAGGTGGCGGCGTCCAGCCCTAGCAAGTCTCGCAGTAGCGCCTCGTTGTCCTGGCCGAAGGTTGGCCCCGGCCCCCGGATGGACAAGGGAGTGTTGGAAAACTGGTAGGGACGCCCCATTAGCGGGCGGGTTCCCACTCCCCGCTCTGGGGGAAAGTCCACCCGTTCCAGAAAACCCCGGCTCTGGTAGTGGGGGTCAAAGTGGATGTCCCGTCCGGTAAGCACCGGCCCGGACGGGATGCCAACGCCCTGAAGCTGGTGCATCAAGTCGTACTTGTCCTGTCGCGCCGCCCAGTCTCGGATTATTTCGTCAATTTCGTCGTGATTGCGCTGCCGGCCCAGCAGGTCGGCAAAGCGCGGGGCGGCGGCCAGGTCCTCCCGCTTCAGCAGGCCGCACAGAGCCTGCCATTCCTCATCGCTGCCTACCGACAGGGTTATCCACTGGTCTTTGCCCTGAGCCGGGTAGCAGCCCTGGGGGGCGCGGTGGGGGTGCCGGTTGCCGCTACGCCCCCCCTCGCGTCCGTTGGCGATGGCGTCCAGCACATACTCCGATAGGAACATCACCCCAGCTTGGTACATCGCAAGGTCAATCCACTGCCCCTTCCCGGTGCGGCTACGGTAGCGCAGGGCCGCGCCCAGCGCAAAAATTGCGCTCCAAGTGGAGAGAAAGTCCACAAAGGAGGCCCCGGCCTTGGCCGGCTCGCCGTCCGGGTAGCCAGTAACCCAGCAATGGCCGTGCGTCCCTTCCTGGGTGGTGGCCTGCGCCGGATAACCCGAATAGGGGCCGTCGCCATGTCCGTAGCCGGTATTGGACACCAGGATGACGTCCGGCTTGATTTTCCGCAGGTTAGGATAGTCCAGGTTCCAGCGGCGCATAACCCGGGGCGTAAAGTTTTCCATCACCACATCGCTGACCGCCACTAGCTGCCGGAACAGGTTGCGCCCCCGCTCGTCGGCCATATCTAGGACCAAGGAGCGTTTGCCTCGGTTCAGCAAGTTGTAGGTAGAGGGCCGGTTCCACCAGTCCTCGCCGGCCTCATTTTCTGGGAAGGAACCGGCATAGCCGCCGGTGCGGGTTACATCCGGCCGGCCCGGCCCCTCAATCTTGATGACCTCGGCCCCCAGGTCGGCCAGGTGGCCGCCGGCGTAGGGCAAGGCAAAAACGTAGGTCGAGTCCAGAATACGAATGCCTTCCAGCGGCAGTCTGGGCATAATGTTGGGTTCTCCTTTCCGTTACAGCGCCGGTTACAGCGTCGAGGGTTTACGTTTCCGGCTGGCGGCGTTCCCAGGGGCGCAGCCCGTCTGGGTAAACATCTTGGGGAGTAGCGCCGCTAAGTCGGTAGATGTGCGACACCAGCGATTCCACCAAGGAATTGACCAGGCTTTGCAACTCCAGCCGACCGGTTTGGGACATAGCGTAGGAAGCCCGGAAGTAGCGGTAATGGGCCGCGTATTCGGTGAGCCAGTCCAAGGATTCTCCTGGCCGCTGCGGGTCCGGATATTTCAAGTATTCAAACAGGGACTGTCCGGCAATCAGCAGTTCCTCCGGCGCTGATTGCCGGAATTGGGCCAAGCTCTGCAACTCTTTCCAGGTGTCTAGAAGGTTGTGGGTGTAACCCGTTGCCACATTGAGACAGGACAAGACGCCTTTCAAGGCATTTTCCACGGCTTGCTGGGCGGCCATTCCCATAATGGCTTGATCCCAGTGGCTGGCATCAACCATCTCGTTGTAGTTGCGGAGCCAGATTTCAGCATTCTCAATGCGGTTAATGGTTGCCGGCCAGTGGTCGGGATACCCGTCCTCGTACCTGCTGCGGTATTCCAGTTCCTCCCCGCTCATAACCACCCCGTAAGTGTCGGCTTGGCCGGCGATATGCTGTTTGGCCCGGCGGCAGCGTTCAAACTGCAGGCGAGTCATGGGTATGATATCGACTTGGAGGCCGGAGCGGCGCCGCTTCTCCCAGGCTTGGACGCCCCGATAGGCGGCGCCCTGGGCGGTTCTGGTATCCTCCGTCTCGGTAATTACCAGCAGGTCGATGTCCGAATCTTTCCGCCAGTCGCCCCGAGCTCGGGAACCGAACAAGACTACCACCGCCGGGCGGGCTGCGTCCTGGGCGGCCTGAGCTGCGGCCAACCCGACTGCATCCGGCGGCCCCTTGCGGTATGGATTTTTCACCGGCGCTTGCACGGCGATTTGCCTCCGTAAGCCGGACGGTTCACATTATAAGGAATTGTCGGCTTTTGCGGCGGCTATTGTCAACGGAAGGCATAGTCGCCGGCGCAGGACGGACTGGGTTTTCGCGACCAAGTTGGGGTTTGCCCCGATGGGACTAAACGACCGGCTCTTCCCGCAAAACTTCCGCTGTCTTGTCATCAAGGTGGTCGCCCATCGAATCATCGTCCTCAACATAACGACCAGCCTACCCAATATACAGTTCAGCTCAAAACCGACGCTAACTTAGAAGAAGGTTTCCAGCGCTATAGCCACTGCCACGGAGATGAGCGCGGAGCCGGCCATGGTGAAAATAAATACCAGCAACCATTCTACTCCCCGGCCGGTCTGAGTCGAAGCGGGCGCATCCGCCACGAGCTCCTGTTCGCGCAACCAGGCCGCCAATCCCACGGAGGGCCCGGCCTGCAGGCATTCAAAGCAATTCGCCTCCGCATTTAACGGGGCAGGGGTTACCCTCCATAGCCCTTTGCCGCACAGCGCCTTGCCGGCGTTGTTAAGATCCACTATATGTACCATAGCTCTCTCCTGAGATACATCGGCCCCCTCCGTGCCCAGCCCCCGTTCCAGGAAAACCGTATGCAACTAGCGGCAACCGGCCAGAGCAATCCCTGGGCAAGGCAGGACGCTGTTACTGTCAGAATATCGTAAACTGAAGCTGGCGCTGGCGCGAAATTACGCCTTGGTTGGCGAAGGCCTTTTACCGACCGGGGGATGCCGCCGTTACCGACCAGGCCACCGAAAGGCATTCCTAAATCACCCCCAACTGCCTCAACTGCGTAAACTCCGGCGGGGCATACTTCAGGCCGTCAACGTAGATTTCCCGGTTGTGCTGGCCCAGGGTAGGGGCCGGCCCGGTCAGTTGGTAGGGCGTTTCGCTGAGCTTGAACAGTTCGGCGGGGACGCGTATCTTCCCGATAGCCGGGTGGTCAATTTCCCGGTAGAAGCTGCGGGCTTCCAGTTGCGGGCATTGGGCCAACTCCGATGGCGTCTGTACCAGGCCGAAGAGCATCCGGGCTTCGGCGGCCTTAGGGAAAAGCTCCCACTTGCCCCGCTCCTTAATGGAATCCACCACAATCCGGTCCAGTTCGGCCCCGTTCTCGGCCCGCTGCGCCCGGTCAGCGAACCGGGGTTCCAGCATTTCCGGACATCGGAAAAACTCGGCCAAGTCTTCCCACGAGGCGCCGCCGCCGGTCTGAACGATAATCCAGCCGTCCTTACAGGGCATCGGGTGGCCGAACATACTGCCCTCGGCCCGCCGCCGCGTTTGCGTCCCCCCCATAAAGGGGTAAATGGTCTGGGTCGCCATCATCGTTGAGGCCACGCACTCGGTAATCGAAACGTCAATATGCTCCCCAATACCGCTATGTTCCCGCGCAAAAAGGGCCATCGAAGTAGCCGCCGCCGCAAAGAGGCCCCCCTCGTACTGGGCCTGAAACCCGCCATGCTTCAGTGGCTCCTTGCCCTGCACCCCGCTGATGCTCATAATCATTCCCATAGCATAGTTAACGATTTCCTCTCCCCGGTACTGGCTGTAGGGGCCTTCCTGCCCAAAGGGAGTTATCGAGGTCATCGTCAGGGCGGGGTTAAGGGTTTGCAGGTCGGCATAGCTCAAGCCGAGGGAGGCCAGATAGCCGGGACGCCAGCTTTCTACGATAATGTCCACATACGGAACCAGCCGTTTCAGGATGGCCTGGCCCGTTTCCGTTTCCAGGTTTAGGGTGGCGCCCTTCTTGTTCAGGTTTAAGGCTAGGAAGAAGAGGCTCTTTTCCGGGTGAGGGTCGTCCTGGAAGAAGGGCCCCATCCGCCGCAGGGCAGCCCCGCCGGGCGGTTCCAGTTTCAGCGTTTCCGCCCCGTAATCCGCCAGCAGACGAGCGCAAAAAGACCCGGCGATGTCCTCGCTCAAGTCCAATACCTTTACCCCTTCCCATGCGCCGGTCAACATAGCTGATTTTGCCTCCTGCAATGCCTGGTTAAGCGAAGGGGATTTTAGCGGAACGGGTACGGTAAGGCAAATAGCTGGCCCGGTAGAGGCCGTGCATCAGCTCCTATATCTGGTAGCGCCCACTCCCAAGTATGTAGGATAATAGAGCATAGGATCCCCAAGCATTTAAGGAGAGTTCAAAATGCGAGAGAACCGGGTTAAACGGGTGATACGCGCGGGCCAGCTGGCCCTGGGAACCTACGTTACCTTCGCCGACCCCCAAATCGTGGAAATTATCGGGTTGGCCGGCTATGACGCCGCCTTTATCGATATGGAACATACCGACTTTGACCTGCGCTTGGTAGGGGAGATGATTCGCGCCGCCGATTTGGCTGGCGTAACCTCCATTATCCGCGTGCCGGATAACGACGAAAAGCTCATCCTGCGCCTCCTCGACGCCGGCGCCGAAGGCATCATCGTTCCGCATGTGGACGGACTGGAGGGCGCCAAAAAAGCGGTGGCCGCCGTCCGCTATGCCCCCTTGGGACACCGAGGCGGCGCCGCTGGCACCCGCGCTGCCGGCTACGGCTCCATCGGCTGGGATGAGCATTGTCGCCAGTCCAACGAGCAAATCCTCCTCTCCGTGATGACCGAGGACGAGAAGGGGGTCAACGATATTGAGGCCATCGCCGCTTTGGAGGGTATTGACCTGGTGTCCATTGGCCCCACCGACTTTTCCGAGTATATGGGCATCCGCGACCCGGACAGCCCGGAACTGCGGGCCAAACTAACCGAACTGGCCGACCGCATCAAGAAAATAGGCAAGGCCAAGATGCAGTTCCCGATGAACCACGCCGCGATGCCCTTGGGCCCAAAAGAATTGCTGGAACTGGGCGTCGGCTACACCCACGTCGCCCCGGCGCCGCCGGCCGTGCTGCTCCGTTCCCTGCGCGAGCGGATGCAGACCATCCGGAACCAGATTGGGTAGGGGAGTTTATCGAGGCGGGTCGCCGAAAATGCGTCTTTTAATTTACCTGGCGATAGCCGGTTCGATCGGGGGTTGGCTGGCTGCCTGTAGCCCAACGGTCCCAGTTACTACCGATGGTAACCGGCTGCTAGAACCGCTTCCCGTTCTACCCGCTGCAGACTTGGCAACCTTAAGACCGCCGTTGCTGGCGGCCACCGAGCTGCCCCTCGCAACGGAACTGCCCCCGTCGCCGCCGCTGCTGGCGGCCACCGAGTTGCCCCTCGCAACGGAACTGCCCCCGTCGCCGCCGCTGCTGGCGGCCACCGAGTTGCCCCTCGCAACGGAACTGCCCCCGTCGCCGCCGCTGCTGGCGGCCACCGAGCTGCCCCTCGCAACGGAACTGCCCCCGTCGCCGCCGCTGCTGGCGGCCACCGAGTTGCCCCCTGCAACGGAACTGCCCCCGTCGCCGGTAGCCCCGGAGCCGCCGGCCAACATCCCCACTCCTACGCCGGACTTGTCCCGTCCTTTGGTAACCATTGGGGCGGCCACTTGGCTGGTGGAATTGGCGGTTACTGGCGAGCAGCGGAATCAAGGCTTGTCTGGGCGGGCTGAATTGCCGGTCGGCGCTGGCATGCTGTTCGTCTATGAGGACGTGGGATACCGCAGCTTTTGGATGCCGGATATGAACTTTCCCCTGGATATGGTTTGGATAAACGGCGACTGTGCGGTGGCTGGTATTACCAGGAATGCGCCGCCCCAAGCTCCAGGCCAGTCCCGGGCTGACTTGCCCCATTACTCCTCCGAAAATGCCCAATACGTTCTGGAAATAAACGCCGGGGAGGCGGATTTATACGGGATAAGCGTTGGCGACCGGGCTGCGTTCAACGGCAGCTTGTCCGGCGAATATGGCTGTTGACTTTGCGGCGTTTGCCGACGGGGACGGGGTGGCGCCCGCAAAGTTGCGCCCGGCGGCTGGCTGCGCTAGAGTAGGGGCAACCTCTTCAGCCGGCGCGAGTTTAAGCCGGCAAATATGGATTAAGGAACTTTGCTGCTATGGATGTTTTGGTTTCCGGCTCCCTGGCTTACGACCGCATTATGGACTTCCCCGGCCGCTTTTCCGACCACATAATGCCCGACAAAATTCACATGATAAACGTCAGCTTCACCGTCAATGGGCTAAAGGAGAACTTCGGCGGCACCGCCGGCAACATCGCCTATTGCCTCTCCCTCCTGGGACAGAAGCCTCGAATCCTTGCCGCCATTGGTTATGACTATCATCGTTATTTCCAGTGGTTTGAGCAGTGCGGCCTGGCGACCGACGACATCCGCGTCGTTACCGACGATGCTACCGCCTCCGCCTACATCACCACCGACCTGGCCGACAACCAGATTACCGGCTTCAACCCCGGCGCCATGAAGCGCCAGTCCGGTTTCGACTTCGGTCAGGTAGACCCCGACGACTGCATTGCTATCGTGGCTCCCGGCAACTTGCAGGATATGGCCGCATACACCGAGACCCACCGCAAGCTGGGTATCTACTCCATCTTTGACCCCGGCCAATCCTTGCCCGCTTGGTCGGGGGATGACCTGACCCGCTGCATCGGCCAATCCAGTATGCTGGTATCCAACGACTATGAACTAGCCTTGATTAAGGACAAGACCGGCAAAACCGCCCAGGAGTTGCTGAATCTGGTGGAAACTATTGTAACCACCAAAGGAGAGCAAGGGACTGACCTGGTTACCCGCGCCGGAACAACTTCGGTTTCCGTTATTCCCACCGACAACGTGGTGGACCCCACCGGGGCCGGCGATGCCTTTCGCGGCGGCTTAATCAAGGGCTTGGTCGAGGGCGCGCCCCTGGAACGGGCGGTAATGATGGGCACCGTTTGCTCCCACTACGTTATCCAGACGGTAGGCACCCAGGAATACTCCTTCACCCAGGCCGAGTTCGAAGCTAAGCTGACCCAACGCTTCGGGAAGTGATGCGGAGTTTGTGAAAACTTAATATGACGTAGGAACCGGTCTTGCGCCGGTTCCTACGTCATTACGCCAAGTAAAGGGTAGCAACGGATAGCCTGGAGGCGACCGGCCAATTTAGCGCGCCGGCACGTTCACCACCTCCGGGTTTAAGGTGTGCACCGAGGTGTGGCCGCAGTGTCCCAGCGTCAAGTCCACCTCGTGGCGCAAAATTTCCAACATCAGCCGCACCCCGTCGGCGCCGTTCCAGGCCAACCCCCAGAACAAGGGACGGCCCACCAATACCGCCCGCGCCCCCAGGGACAGGGCCTTGATTACATCGCTGCCCCGCCGGATGCCGGAGTCCAGGTAGATTTCCGCCCGACCCTTAACCGCCTCGACGATTTCGGGCAGCATTTCAATGGTGGACAGAGTGCCGTCCAACTGTCGCGCCCCGTGATTAGACACCCAGATTCCCTCTACCCCGTGTTCTGTTGCCTGATAGGCGTCCTCGGCGGTGCGGATGCCTTTCAGGACGATAGGCAGGGAGGTTTGGGAGCGTAGCCAACCCAGTTCTCCCCAGGTCAAGGGTTGATTCCAGGGCCTTTGATAGTAAAGAGCCTCCAGGGTATCGGCCACGAGACCCTGGCCGGCCTCCTCCCCGACGAAATTGCCGGGATTAAAGCCTCGGGGCCGCTCCGAGCCGTGGCGGATGCTGCGTTCAATGGGGCTGTTGATGGGCGTATCCACCGTAAGGGCAATGGCCTTGTAACCGGCTTGCTCCGCCCGTTTTACCAGCATTGCGCTGGTTTCGTGGTCCTGGTGATAAAGCTGGAACCACAGGGGGCCGCTGGCGGCGTCGGCTACCTCTTCCATACTGTAATGAGAGCCGGTAGCCAGTGTCATCAGGGTTTCGGCGGCGCCAGCGCCCCGAGCCGTCGCTAGCTCTCCCTCCGGATGGGCCATCCGGTGCCCGCCGGCGGGCGCCACCATCACCGGAAAGCTGATTCTCTCGCCCAGCACAGTGGTGGACAGGTCGCGATGCTCAATATCCTGGAGGAACCGGGGGCGCAGGGTAATCGCCTCCAGCGCGGAGCGGTTCCGTTTTACCGTTATTTCATCCTGGGCGCCGCCGTCAATGAAAGCCCAGGCATGGGGGCTGATAAACTTCTCAGCGTGAGTCTCCAACTCGTACAAGTTCAGTGGTTCCAGTCGCATAACCAAATCCTCCGCCGGTCGCTGCCGGCCCGGTCCTTCCCGGTCGATTATTTTCGACCAAGCTGCGGCACAGCGGGGCCGCATTGCTCGGTCGGGGCAGGCGAATTATACACCCGACCGGGAATGCTTGGGAAATGGAAAACTAGAAGGCCCGCCACTGTCCCAGACCGACTGCCAAGTCGCTGAGAGGTATAGTGGAAATGATAAGCTCTGGCGACGGCCGCCTTGCCTACTGACTAGCTCTAGTTGACTAACCCTTGCGGCTGGGGTAGGCTGAAGAGGTTGTCTGTTCCCGCAGCAGCCCGTAGGAAATGGAGAGGATAGGACTATGACTCAGGAAACCCAATCGGCCCTTACCCCGGAAGTCAAAGCGATGATCGGGGTCTCTGGCGAGGTAGTCGATGCTTGGGGCGTAGTGGACGCCGAGTACCTGCGCCGCTTCACTCAGGCGGTAATGGACCCCGACCCCCGGTATTGGGACGCCGAGTTCGCCGAGTCCACCCCGTACGGCGAGATTATCACCCCCCCTATAATGGTCAGTTACCTGGCATCCCGTATTCGCCCCGATCAGGATGACCCGGTAACCCGCGCCTTTGAGGAAAACCCGGAATCCGATGGCATCGGCTCCATTGAACGCCCCGGCGAATTGCCCTCGGTGCCGACCAACCTGGTGCGGGTGCTCAACGCCGGCAATGAACTGGAAATCTACCAGTACCCCAGCATTGGCGACCGAATTTTCTTCCAGAACAAATACTCGGACATCCGGGAGCGGGTAGGACGGGATGGCCGTTCCTTCCTGATTATCACCCGGGAGACCACTTACAAGAACCAGAAGGATGAATTGCTGTGCATCACCCGGGCCTCCACCATCCGCCGGTAAGCGGCGGACAAGTATTTTAGCGAGGTATAGCTAATGACCACACCTTTGGAAGACTTGCTGAAGATGGAACCGGAGGAAATCTTGGCCCGCAACGAGCGGCCCAAGGCCGATGACCTCCGCCACAAGCAGCAGATTTACTATGAAGACGTGGCCGAAGGCATGGAATTGCCCAAATATATCTATAATCCCACGCCGACCCACCTGTTTCGCTGGAGCGCGGCCATCGAGAACTTTCACCGCATCCACTACGATTTGGATTTTGGCTTGAACCATGACAAGAACCCCAGCATCCTGGTGCATGGTTCCTGGAAGCAGAGCGTGGTTCCCCAGTACCTGAAGGACTGGACGCTGCCCGGCGGGTGGCCCTGGAAGGCCCAGTTCGAGCACCGGGCGATGCTGGTTCCCGGCGACATCCTGATTATGTGGGGCCGGGTAACTGGCAAGTACGAGAAGGGCCAAATGGGGTTCGTCGAGTTGGAAATCGGGATGAAAACCCAAGATGGCGTTGAGAGTATGCCTGGCTTCGCCACCGTAGCCCTGCCCCTGCGGGACGGCCCACCCCTTCCCTACCCCTTTGTTCCCCCGACCGACTAGATGAGGGTTGATTGGCTCAACGGCGGGTATGGGGCGTCTATTTTTATCTGCAAACCGAGAGGTATGAAGCAATGGCCCGATTTATTGCCATTCATAACGTCCCAGGGATAACCGAGGCAGATTTCCGGGACAAGCTGGACGCCGTTCGCAAATGGCGTCCCGACCGCCGCACTACCGTCTTGAAGGTTTACGGCGACCTGGAAACGGGCCGGCTAGTTTCCGAGTGCGAGGCAGTGGAACGGGCGCATTTTGAGGATTGGATTAACCTGGTGGGCTGGCCGGCCGAGTCCATCCACCAGGTGGATATGGTCTGTCAGGTTGGTAATTTCTGGAAACTGTAGCTACTCTAGCTGTCGTCCCGGCTTAAACCCCAGCTGTTGCGGCGTCTACTCCCCGGCCGGCGCCGGCCGTTACATATCCCAAGGCGAGGGGTCTTTCCGCACATCCCGTGGGTAGTAAACTCGCTGATACTGGTAGCAGACCTCCGCTCCCAGGGTCAGAATCAGTGCGGAGAGATATACCCACAGAAGGAAGGCAATCGACGCGGCGATAGTGCCGTATAACTGGGTGTAGTTGGAATAGCTCAGATACCAGGTAAAGACGCTCTTGGCCGACTCCAGCAAAACCGCGGCGAGCAACGCTCCCGGCCAGACGTGCCGCCAGTAAACCCGGCAGTTGGGCAAATAGCGGTAGATTATCAGGAAAATAGCCAGGGTAATCATCCAGGAGGATAAATTAAGCGCAAAGTGGAGCCGCCCGGACGCCAAAAAGATTTGTTGCCCCGGGATTCCCAAGTCTCGTTCATGCAATATCTGTAATACGTAAGAAATCACAAACCACAGGATGAACAGCAGCCCGAATATCACCAAGCTGATTAGGTGCAGCAGCCGGGATATGTGGAAGGGCCGGCTATGGTATATGCCCCACGCCCGGTTCACCACCCGGTTTATGGCTTCGAATATGGCCCCGGAGGACCAGAGCAGGCCGACTATGGAAACCGCTACCAGCGCGTTCCGCTGTTCCACTATCTGGTTGATGTTAATCCGAATAAAGGTGTCGGAACCGGGCAGATTTCCGATGATAAACCGCAGGAAGGCTTCCCGCACCCGCACCTCCATAGATTCTAGCAGCAAGTCGGAAATCACCATCACGCCCAGCAGAGTAGGAAAGAGGGCAAATATGGCGTAGTAGGCGACCCCGGCGGACAGGTGATTGGCGTCCCTGGTTGCCATTTCCGCGACCGTCCGAGCAATCAAAACTATCGGACGGTATTGCATAAAGAAGCGTGTTATTCTCCACCCGGCTATTCCCTTTTCCCCGGGGCTTCTTTTGACTGATGTCATTGGCGTCAGCTTTCTCCATTCTCACCGCTGGATTTGACCGGAGCCACCGGGCCGAATTAACCGGCTAACCGGACGGGCTAGGTCCTGGCGCTTCTTGTCTTTTGTTCTACGGTCCCGGCGGCCAGACCCGGGGCGGCCAGTACCGCAGCCAAACTCGTCCGATTACTAGCCTGCTGGCTACCGGGCCAAAGGCGCGGCTGTCCTCGCTGTCGCCCCGGTTATCCCCCAGCAGAAAATACTCCCGGGCGTCGGTGAACCACTGGCGGGCATATTCCCGACCGGGCCGGGAGCGAGGGGACTGGTGGAGTTCCGGCTGCGGTTGGCCGTCAACCAATATCCGGTCGTCCTCCACCGCGATATGTTCCCGGGGCAGGCCGACAACTCGCTTGATGTAAATGCGCTGGGGGTATAGCGGGTGGCGAAAGGCCACGATATCCCCCCGGCGCAAACCTCGGCCGCAATCCGACGCCGGCCAGGTCTGCACGCGTTGTCGATGGGTCAGGGCGGGCCGCATACTATCCCCGATTACCACAAAATGCCGGGAACGGGACAGGTTAACTCCGCCCCGAATCAAGCATTTGACCATACTATTTATACTCCGCGCAAGACTGGAAAGGATGGTAAAGTTCAATCGGTTTTTCAACCAGCCCGGAGACTATCAGCCGGGCCTTTCTGGATACTGGCCGGCGCCGGAAGGACGGTTTAATGGCGTCCACCGCGCATCAACTCTGAGCCGTTAAGACGCCGGGCCATTATAGACTATCCAACTTCCCTGCCCTATAATCTGGGACAATCTCTCGGCGCCCCGGGCCAATGCTACGCCGACGCCCATATTTTAAGGGTTGATGATTGTAGGATACAAGTTTCCTATGCGAGTAGGAGTATAAGGTAGAAGGAGGTTCCCCGTGGCAAACGATGTTGTCCATCTGGGTCTTATCGGCGCCGGCCGCAATACCCGCGACCGCCATATTCCGGGCTTTCTCCAGGTAGAGGGCGCGGAGCTTTCCGCCGTCGCCAACCGCAGCCGGGAGTCGGGGCAAAGCGTGGCCGATTCTTTTAACATCCCCACTGTTTACGATAACTGGCAAGACTTGCTGGATGACCCGACCATTGACGCCGTCTGCATTGGCACCTGGCCCTATATGCACCGAAACCTCACTCTGGCCGCCCTGGAAAAAGGCAAGCATGTCCTGACCGAGGCGCGGATGGCCGCCAATGCCCAGGAAGCCCGGGAAATGTTGAACGCCTCCCGGAACCATCCCGGCCTGGTAACCCAGATTGTGCCGGGGCCGTCCACCTTCAAGGTGGATAACCTGTTGCAGCAGTTAGTGGCCGAGGGCTACCTGGGCGACCTGCTGACGGTAGAAGTCCAGGCGCTGGCCTCCAGCTTCGTAGACGCCGGCGCTCCGCTGCACTGGCGGCACAACCGCACCTTCAGCGGCTATAACATCCTCAATATGGGCATCTGGTACGAGTGCATGACTCGCTGGACCGGCCCAGCCACCCAGGTAATGGCGATGACTAAGGTTAACGTCCCTAGCCGGCTGGACGAAGACGGCAATCTGCAAGCCGTTACCGTCCCCGATCATGTGGATGTCCTGATGCAGTTCGCCAATGGCGCCCAAGGACATTTCCGGGTCAGCGCGGTAACCGGACTGGCCCCCGGCGCCGAGGCTTGGCTATATGGCAGCCAGGGCACGATTCACCTTGACCCGGCCCTGAACGTTTGGGGCGGCAAGCGAGGCGATCGCCAGCTTTCGGAGATACCTAATCCGCCGGAAGGCCAGTATGCCTGGCGGGTGGAGGAAGAGTTCATCAGCGCCATCCGCGGGCAGGAGCCGGTTACCCATACCCCCTTTGACGTGGGGGTGCAATATATGGAGTTTACCGAGGCGGTAACCCGCAGCGCCCAAACCGGCCGGGCAGTGGCGTTGCCCCTGTAAACGGGCTCCGGCAGCTATTGAGCCGCGCTACCCACAAAAGAGAGGGCGCCGAAAACCGGAACTGGCGCCCCGCCTCCTTGCGGTGAACCTTGCCCTGAGGGGGCGTTGGCCGGATTAAGCGCCCGTCGCCCCGGTATTTAACCGGGGCGATTTATCTAACCGAGGGCGGAACCTCCGGCCTACCGACACGATACTCGGCTACTTTTAGAAGCGATTGATTAAGGTTGTCGTCCGGAGAAGCCCAACAGCTTGTCCGCGGCGCTGGAATCGTCAGAAACCGCTATGGCCGGGCCAATGAAGCCGGCCCCTCGCCCTTGTTCCATGTATCCTCCCATGACCTGGTGGCAGATTGCCGCCAAGTCGTTGTCCATAGGAAAGTCCTGTTTGGTTGCCTGAGCCAAGTCCCATTGGTGTATGAACACGTCCCCGAATGCTCCAATTAGCATATTCCCCGCCGACATTGGGCCTAGGGGTGTGTCCAGGACTTTTTCTACCATACCCGGGGCTTTGGCGGCGTTCAACGCCGCAGTAGTTGACGCCTCAAAGGCGGCGGCGGCCCCCTCCTGGGGTAGAGGTTTGCTTACGTCCATAGGATCTGGATTTGCCAGTTCCGACCCGGTCAATGCGCTTTCCAGCATCCGGGCGACGTTGATATTGTGATTGAGCAGTTCTTGCACGTTCCACTCCCGGCAGGGCGTAGAGTCGTTAAGCTGCTCCGGCTTGACCCCGGCGATCACGAGGCGCATAGATTGGACGGCTCTTTCGTATAGCTTAATGGGGTTAGTCGTTTCTTGCTGGGTCACACGGCGCTCCTTTAGGGTTAAATTTGATTCTTGACGAGGCCGAACCGCAACGCAAAAGTTGGCATTAGGCTTTGGGCATGCGGAACCGAGCAAATTTACCCCTGGCTATTCGTTGCCAGCCTTTCGCCTTTATCGCCCCCGCCGCTGGTCCCGGTAGTTGGGCGCGTTGATCGGATGCCAGTCCACCATGGCGCCGTCCACCAGACGGGAACCGAGGGCGGGTTTCTTTTCGTCCAGTTGCTTCACGCTGAAAATCGAGGTTATCACGGTGGGCAGCCGAGTGTCATAGCGGTAAGCCACAATCTGGTGCAGTTTTTCCTCGGCCCAAGGGGTGCTGGTTTCGGTGCCTAAATCGTCCAGAATTAGCAAGGGCGCCGTCTTGACCTGCTCGAACAACTCGTCATAGCCGATGGGACTGTCTGGGCTAAAGGTGGCTCGCAGGTGGTCCAGCAGGGACGGAACTTGAATGTAAAATACCGGATGGCCTTGCTTGATGCTTTCCCCGGCGACCGCTACCGCCAGGTGGGTCTTGCCGCAGCCGTAGGGGCCGGTAAGCAGCAGCCAGCCTTCCTGGTTGGCGGCAAAGTCGGAGGCGCCTTTCCACGCTCGAAATAATGTGGACTTGTCGGATTCGTTCGCATTGGCGCTGCCCCCTACATTGAAACTTTCCAGGGTCATCCTCCGCTGCATATCTCCCGGTATATCGCCAATACGCCGGGCCAGGCGAGGGTTGCGCTCGCCCAGCCGAAATACCCGGGAGAAACCGTCAAAGGACTCCATGCGGGTGCGCAGCCCCTCATCCAGCCGTTCCAGCCCTCCCCGCACCGTGATGATGGTCGGCAACTCGGCGTTGAAGCGGTGGTTGATTATCTGGAACAGCTTTTCCTGGGCCCAGGGCGTGGTAGCCTGGGCAGTCAGGTCGTCCAGCGCCAGCACTGGCACGTTGCGTACTTGCTCGAAAAGTTCGTCGTAGGACATCGGGTTGTCCGGGGCGTAGGTGGCCCGCAGGTGGTCCAGCAGGTCGGCGGTCACGATAAAGTAGGTAATATAGCCCAACTCGATGCAGCGGTTGGCAGTGGCTACCGCCAAGTGCGTTTTGCCGCTGCCGCTGGGGCCGGTAAAGACCAGCCATCCGGCAGGATTATCCGCAAAGGCGGTGGCAGCGGCCAAGGCTTCCCCGAACATCCGGCGGCCGGGGGGTTCGGGCAGTACCCCTTCTGGTCGGGTATTTGCCAGGGTTATGCGGCGAAGCGCGCCCAAGTTGCTGTAGCGGTGCAGCGTCTCCGAGCGGGTAGTCGGGTCTTGTTGCTGCTGACAACGGCAGGGGAAAGCCTCGCCAAAGTCCGGGTGGCCCACCGGCGCCCGCTTGCTGACCCAGCCGGCGCCGTTACAGACGGAGCAGACGGGACCGTCAGATCCCTCCTGAGGGATGCGGCGCAACCCGGCTTTATCGCCGTTGGCGCTGTTCCGGATATCTCGGGCGGTTATGCGCCGGAGTATATCGCCCAGGCTCTCCATTCTCTACCTCGTCCATTTCCCAAAGTGGGGCGCCAGCTTTTTGGCCGACTCCCGGCTCGATGCGGGGTTCTTTGGGCGCTTCCCTGAATCCGCCCCGGCCCTCGCTGGCCCAGCGCCGCAGGACGGCGGAAATATAGCTCCAACTCCGCTTGTTCTCGCGAACGGCTATCCGGAAGGCATCGGAAATCCACTGAGCCGGATAGCGTTCCTCAGCCTCTTTCAGTTCCTCGCCAATTATCACCCCGAGGGCGCCGATATTGTCCTCGTACAGGGCGAAGATATTGGGCCGAGTGTCCGCTGGCGGCTCGGCGGAGCCCGGCTCGGAATAAGCCGCCCAGCGTTCCTCTCGGGGCAGCGGTTCTTTGCCAGTTTGCCGGCGGGCCAATTCGCGACGGTTGGCCTCTGTGTTGAGCAGGTAGAAGGGGGCTTCCGGCGCTGCCGAGTTCCGCGCCGAGTTCGGCGTGGGAGCTGAGGTCGGGGCCGAACTCGCTTTGTCATCCGAGCGGTAGCATAACAGCGTCCGGCGGGTTACCGCCTGTTCCAGTCCGCGCCGCACCCCTTCCGACGGGTCGCCGCCCAGGGACTTGACCGCCTTCCGGAGAGTTGGGTCGTTGAGCAATTCCGCGGCGGCCAGGGTGCGGAAGATGCCCCGCTTTTGACCCAGTAGCCAGATGGCCCGCAGGGTTACCTTCAGTTCCGCTGCATCTTCAATCTCCTCCAGCAAAAAATTGAAGAGCGGGTCCGGCACCGGGGTTTGCCTTACATTGTGGGGAAAGCCGTCAAAAGACATTCCTAAAAATCCTCGTCCCGTCCCAGAGCGTCGAAACGCACCAAGTTATTGCGGAAGCGTAGTTTTACGCTGCCAGTAGGCCCGTGGCGATGTTTGGCGACAATTATCTCGGCGATGTTCAAGGGGTAAGGCCGGTTGGAGAAATGCTGCTGCCATTCCTCTTCGGTATAATAGACATCCTCCCGGTAGATGAACATAACTATGTCGGCATCCTGCTCAATGCTGCCGCTGTCCCGCAGGTCGGAAAGCATTGGTCGGTGGCCGGGCCGTCCCTCCACCACCCGGCTCAGTTGAGAACAGGTAACAATCGGCACCCGCAGGTCTCGGGCAACGCCCTTGATGGCGCGGGAGATTTCGCTGATTTCCTGCACCCGGTTCTCGCCGCTCCGCCCCTGGCTTCGGCCCTGGATAAGCTGAAGGTAATCCACAATCAGCAGGTCCAGCCCGTCGGGGCTTAAGGCGAGGCGCCGGGCCTTGCTGCGCATCTCGACAATACCCTGAAAGGGGGTATCGTCAATATAGACCGGCAACTCGGACAGGTTGCCGATGGAGTCAATGATGCGCTGTTCTTCGGCCTCGGTGTAGAGGCTCAGACGGAGACGGTGGGCGTCAACCTCGGCATCGCCGGCCAGGATGCGCAGGGCGAGCTGTTCCCGGCTCATTTCCAGGCTGAAAATGCCTACGGCGGCGCCCTGCTTGGCGGCGTTCAAGGAAACGTTAACCGCCAGGGCGCTCTTGCCCAGGCCGGGCCGCGCTCCCAGAATGAGCATATCCGACCGCTGCATACCCCCCAGCAGTTCATCCAGGTCGTTGTAACCGGTCATTACCGGGGCGCTGTCGTCTATCGGGTCGGTGAGGGCGGCCCGTTCCTCCAGGAACTGATCATAAATCTGTCGCAGAGAGATAAAGCCCTGCGCTGGCCGGTCGGCCCGCACCCGAAAGAGTACGTCCTCGGCTTGGCGCAGGGTAGTTTCCACATCGTCGGTGTCCCCGTAGCCGATGGCGGAGATGCGGGAGGCGGCGTTAATTAGCCGGCGCATAGTTGAAGTGCGGGACACCAGTTGGGCGTAGTATTCGGCGTGGATGGAAGTAGGGGTGGTGGAAACCAGTTGGCTCAGATAGGCCATGCCGCCGGCGTTGTCCAGCTGGCCGGTGCGGCTCAACTCGCGGGCCAAGGTTACCTGGTCGATGGCTTCGCTGCGTTGGAACAAGTCCAAGCAAGCGGCGAAACAAAGCCGGTTCCGCTCCCGATAGAAGTCCTCGGACTTAATCAGGTGGGAAACGTGTAGAAGCGAGTCGCTGTCAATCAACAGCGACCCGATAACCGCCTCCTCCGCCGCAATGTCGTGAGGAAGGAGTTGTTCCGCGTACATTTGGCTACTCTTCCGCCCCGGCGATGATGTTGATGGTGGCCTGAATATCCGCCGACAGCCGCAATACCGCTTCGTACTCGCCCGGTTCGCGGATCGGTTCGATAGTGGATACCAGCCGGCGGTCAATATTTCGCCCCAGGTTCTCGGTCAGCCCTTCGGCGATGCGGGCGTCGTTGATGGCGCCGTAATAGCGGCCGGTAGGCGTGACCCGGGCAGTCAGGGTGATGGTAGTGTTGTCCAGCAGTTGGGCCAATTCCTCCATAACCTCGGTTTCCCGGGCGCGCTGCTGGTCGCCGGCGGTCTTGATTTTGTGGGCGCGCTTGAGGATTTCCGGCGTGGCGACCTGGGCCAGCCCCTTGGGGATGAGATAGTTACGGGCATAGCCGTCGGCTACGCGCTTAATCTCTCCGGCATGGGCCTGGTTTTGCACATCTTGTAAAAAAATAACTTGCATTGTCCCTTCCTATTCCGGCTCTTTAGTTCCGCTCTTTAACCGTTGGAAAATACGGTAGAAGGCATTATACCGCAAGAGGGCGGCGTCCCGAAAGGAGGTCTTGTCAGCGGGGCCGTTCGTTTTGGGAGGACCATACTTGAGGGCGCGCCAGGAATTATCTACCTAGAGACAACGGCGCCAGCTTTCTGCGCATTATCTCTTACCCCGCTTCGCTGTGTTAGAATAGCTGGGCAAGCATTAGGCGCGCCCGGAAGGAGAATCCCAATGATCAGGGATGCTATCGATCTGGTGGTATCTGGCCGGCCCCTCAGTACGGAGCAGGCCGTTGCCGTTATGCAAGAGATTATGGAAGGCGAGGCGACGCCGGCCCAGTTGGGGGCCTTTTTGACGGCCCTCAGCCTGAAGGGAGAGACTACCCGGGAGATTGCCGGTATGGCCTCGGTGATGCGGGAGAAGGCTCGGCGCGTGCAAGTAGAAGGCCGACTATTGGACGTGGTAGGCACCGGCGGCGACGGCAAGAACACCTTTAACATCTCCACTGCGGTGGCCTTTGCGGCGGCGGCGACCGGCCTGAAGGTCGCTAAGCACGGCAACCGGGCCGCCTCCGGGGCCTGCGGCGCCGCAGATGTGCTGGAGGCCTTGGGCGTCAAGATAGACCTGTCCCCGGAGGGTGTGGAACAGTGCATCAACCGGGTGGGTATGGGCTTTATGTTCGCTCCGGCCTTCCACCCGTCCATGCGTTATGCGGCTCCGGTGCGCCGGGAAATCGGCATCCGTACTATATTTAACATCCTGGGGCCGCTGACCAACCCGGCCCGCGCCCAGTCGATGCTCCTGGGAGTGGCTTACCCTCGGCTGGGAGAGCCGATTGCCGAGGCTTTGCGCCTGTTGGATGTCCAGCACGCGCTGGTTGTTCACGGCGAGGACGGTATGGATGAGATAACTCTGTGCGGCGCTACCACCGTCTGGGAGGTGCGGGACGGGACATTACGCCACTGGACGATTGATGTGGCGGACATCGGCCTGCCCCGGGCCTCCATTGAGGATTTGCGGGGTGGCACGGCGGAGGAGAACGCCGCCGCCATGCGCCGGTTGTTTCAGGGCGAAAGCGGGCCGCTACGCGATGTGGTGTTGCTCAACTGCGGGGCCGCCCTGATGGCCGGCGACCGGGCGGAAACCCTCCGTCAGGGTATTAAACTGGCCGCCCAAGTTATCGACGGGGGTGGCGCCTTGGCCTGTCTCGACGCTCTGGTCGAGTTAAGCCAGGGGTTAGGTGAGTAGGGTGGATGGATGGGTTGGGGAAAGCCGGACGGCCGGATTATTGGTATTTTCGATAAGGGTGGACATTCCGTTTCAAGCCGGATCGCCGTACCCATAGGCGCCGGTAGAAGTGGACCGGGCGGGTTTGAAACCGTTCGGGTTACCCGCCGGTTTTTCAGGGATGGTTAGCCGGCGTATTACGGTGGGCTGGATACCAAAAGGATCGGACGCAAGATGCAGTAGGAAAGGCTGGCCGAACTACTGAACCCGGTTACACCAAGAGAGGCTATCCTTGACGGAGCTTGAGGGATGGAGCTTGAGGATGGAGTTTAAGCAACCGCATATTTTTGCCGGCAATCCGCTGGACCGGGGGGAAGTGGAGCGCCGGGATGAGACCTGGATTAGCGACCAAGCCAAAGACCAGTTCAGTCGGTTCTTGCCGATGCGTGGGCCGGGCGTTCTGGTAACCGACGGCCTAGCGGCCGATGGCGGCGGTGAGCTTTCCCGACTGGGCTGGCTGGGCTGGTCGGAACTGGAACCCTGCCTTACCACCGCATCGCCCCTGTTTCTGGGGCTGCTGGAAGGCACGGCCTATTTCGTGATTGACCTTTCCCGGGACGCTGCCGCTGCCGGCGCAGTGGAGGCTTTGGACGGTTATCGGTTCGAGGAGGCTCGCGCCGCCGCCGAGAACCTGCTCAGCGGGCCCGAGGCGGGCATCGTGGCCCAGGGGCGGGCCCAGGTCAATTGGCATAACCGCCACGGTTTTTGCTCGGTCTGCGGCCATCCGACGGTGGTCAAGCGCGGCGGCCAGAAGCGGGAATGCCCGGACTGTCGCGCCGAGCATTTCCCCCGGGTTGACCCGGTGATAATTATGGTGGTGGCCGACGGCGACCGCTGTCTGCTGGGCCAGTCCCGGGGCCGGCTGGCGGCGATGAACCGCTACTCGGCTCTGGCCGGTTTCGTTGACCAGGGGGAATCTATCGAGGAGGCGGTGGCCCGCGAGGTGATGGAAGAGGCGGGGATTCGGGTCAAAAACGTTCGCTACCATTCCTCCCAGCCCTGGCCCTTCCCGTCATCCTTAATGATTGGTTGCCACGCCGAGGCCGCTAGCACGGACATTGCGATGGACAACGAAGAGATGACCGATGTGCAATGGTTTGACCGGGAGGAGGTGCTGTGGGCGCTGGAGGGCAAGAGCGAAAAGCTGTTGACGCCGGGGCCGATTGCCATTGCCCACCACCTGATAAAGGCGTGGGCTAACGGCGAGGTCGGGTAGCTACAGAAGGAATATTTTCTCCTGGTTCCGACTCCTGCTGAAATCCGATCTCGCCTCGTACGGGATTCCGGCTTTCTTCGGCGTAATGTGGCGTGACGCGGCGTAACGTTGGGTAAGCCGCAAAGATTCAGCCAGAGAGGTGAAAACGTGATTGGCAAGACATTTCTGATTTCGACCACCCTAGTGTTCGCGTTAATTATCATGCTAATAATTTTAGTTTCCGGCAGACTTTATTGAGGTATTCGGTTATTGTAGCGGTGGCTGCAAACCGACCCCGGGCTGATTTCAGCATAGCTTAAAGCTGTTCAGCCGTCCGTATGATACAGGGGATGAACCAATGACAATAACGGACTACTCGACCTTGGACCGACCGGAAGTATCCATGAACTCCTTCTATCCCCGGCGTCATTGGACGGCCACGCCGGCGGGAGCGGAGGATTACGCGCTCCCGGTGGCCGAGGGCATTACTCTGTCCTGCCGCTTCTTTCCCGCCGGCGCCGCCCAGCCGACCATCCTCTTCTTTTACGGCAACGGGGAAACGGCGGCCGACTATGATCTCATCGCCCCCATTTACAACCAGGCGGGGATAAACTTCTTTGTGGCCGATTATCGGGGTTACGGGCAGAGCGACGGCTTGCCCACCTTCAGCGCGATGCTGACCGACGCCCACCGGATACGGGATGAGTTGGGGAACATCCTGGCGGCGGGCGGATACACCGGCGCCCGATTCGTTATGGGCCGCTCTATGGGACGACATGCCGCCTTTGAGCTGGCGGCTAATAACGCCGGGGGAACCATCAAGGGCCTCATAGTGGAAAGCGGACGGCCCACCCTGGGCAATTTTTGCTATGGACTGCTCCCGGCGGCGGCAGAGGAAATGGAAACGGCCTACCGGGATAAGGTGCGTTCCATCGGTCTGCCGGCGTTGGTGATTCATGGAGAGCAGGACATCCTGGCCCCGGTGGAACAGGCAACGGAAATGTACCGAGGGTTTCCGTCGGAGAAAAAACGGCTGCTGACTATTCCGGGAGCGGGACACAACGACCTGCTCCACCGGGGGATGAACGAATATTTTTCGGCCATCCGGGAGTTTGTCGAAGCCTGACCAAGGTGAAACAAATGGCGGCATAGGTTGAAAACATAGCTGAAGGAGGTGTCTGCAATGGCGGAGCGAGTTCCTATCGTGCCCGAGGGGATCGGGGCTAACCCGGCCTTCTCTCCCGGCGTGCGGGTTGGCGAGTTTCTCTTTGTGTCCGGCCAGGTGGCCCAAGACGGCGACGGCAATACGGTGGGGGTTGGCGACTGCGCTGCCCAGACCCGACAGGTGATGGCCCGCATCCGCGCCATCGTTGAAACCGCCGGCGCCACGATGCAGGACGTGGTTAAGATTACCACCTTTCTGGTGAGCCTGGACGACTATTCGGCCTTCAGCCGGGTGCGCTCCGAAACCTTTCCTAGCAGCCCGCCGGCCAGTTCCACCGTGGTAGTAGCGGCCCTGGTAAGGCCGGAGTTCCTGGTGGAAGTGGAGGCGGTAGCGCATATTCCCGGCTAGTCCTTTATCCCTTTCAAACTCTGCGGAGAGGTGAGGAATGAAACTGGCGCGATTCGGCATTGACGCTTGGGAAAGCTATGGATTAGTGGAAGACGACCGGGTGCGGGTAATCCGAGGCAGTATCTTCGGGGAACACGACGTTACCGATGCGTCCTATTCTTTGGAACAGGTAAAGTTGCTGCCGCCGACCCGCCCCACCAGCTACTGGGCTGTTGGCCTTAACTATGCCGCTCACATCGCCCATCAGGAAAACGCTCTGGACGCCGAACGGATCCAACGGGACTCGTCGGCCTTTCGGCCTTGGCAGAAGGGGGCTAACTGCATCATCGGCCCTGGCGAATCCATCGTGCTGCCGGCCGAGTCCGACTACGTCCACTACGAGGGGGAGTTGGTTATTGTCATCGGCAAGCCGGCGCGGCGGGTAACGGCGGAGGAAGCGCCCCATTTTATTTTGGGCTACACCTGCGCCAACGATGTCAGCGGCGAGGGTTCTTGGGCCAACGACCTATCCAACTGGCGGCGCAAGATGTGCGATACCTTCGGCCCGGTGGGTCCCTGGATTGAAACGGAGGTTGACCCCCACGCCCTGGAAATCATTACCCGGCTGAACGGACAGGAACATGACCGGGGCAGCACCGCCGGGATGATTTACGACTGCTACGCCACGGTCAGCGGCATCAGCCAGTTTGTAACCCTGCGCCCCGGCGACCTGATACTGACCGGCGCTCCCGGCTCGGTGGAGCAGCTGCGTCCCGGGGACGTGGTGGAGATAGAAATACCCGGCATCGGCGCTCTGCAAAACCCGGTGGCGGCGGAGGGGTAGAAGAATCGGGACCTTCAATTGATTGTTACCAGTTCACCCCGGCATCCATGTGCCGGGGTGAACTGGTTGTAGCTTCAGGTTAATGCCGATGCCCTTCAATCTAAAAGGTTGCCCCAAGGGAAAAAGTTACCAATGAAGTCTTTGAGCTAAAGTCTTTGAGCGCCCTATCCTTGAGTCCATATACGAACTTGGAGGAAAAGGACGAATTGGCGTGTCGCTGGTATCCGTAGAGAGAAGATGAGACGCTTATTCACCAACATTGAATATCAACCGCTTTCTAGCGGTAGTGAAATCAGGCGGCGGTATAAACACGGCGCGATTTGCGCGGCACTCTCTTGTTAAGCGGGGCTGGCTCAAAAGCAACTCGAAACGGGGTATATGGGAGTTGTCGGAGTAAGGGATAGCAGAGGTAAAGAACAAGAAGGTCTACCCCCCCCCCCCCATCCGTGCGCAAAGTGAATTCACCTTGCCAAATCTCGTCCCGAACTCCAGCGGCCGTTTTCTCGCCAAGGAGCGGGACGCCCAGGGCCATTTGCAAACCGCTCAACCAAGCTAGGCGTTTTCCCACCAAGGCGCGGGACGCCCCTGAAAATCCGCAGTCAGGCGCGGGTTGAGGGGTTGCCGGTAGCCTCCGACGTCCGGGTAGTAACCGTGGACGGTTGCTAAACCGGTTTCCAGTTGATGGCGTGGGTCAGGTAGCCCTCGGCGTTGACGCCACGACGGCGCAGCGTGCTTTGGCGCGGCGTCAGCGCTGCAAACCGCTGCTAGATGTCGGCGGCGGCGCAGAATGAACGGCCGGCATCGTTAACGATGGCGACCCACGCCTCCTCGTCCATATCAAACTTCAGCGGAGCCGCTTCAATATCCTCCTCAAACCGGTCATTGACCGCATTAAGGGTCTGCGGCCGCTTCAGGTTGATGTAAGCTACCCGCCCCGGCGTACGTAGATTATCGTTTCGTATTTCGCCACGCGCTTTGCCTCCCGGGACGGGAGAGGGGCAAGGATAAACCCCTCCGCCTTTCCAATGGCCCGAATATAACCGGGGCTAACCCCAAGCGTCAATTTTGGATGAAGTATTGAAAACCGACCAAAATTCACTGAGTAAAAGACATTGACAGCGCTAGAACTCCAGTTCTATAATCCGTTCTAAATAGAACAAAAGTTTTATGCAATGGAGGTGAATAAGATGACGCGACAACTATCGGCTACCCCGCTGACCGCCTCGGTGGATATTGTTGACCCCACTCAGGAGTTCTTTCATTATGAGGACACCGGCTGCGAAGTGTCTCCTTCCTGCCTCAATTGCCCGCTGCCCCAGTGCAAGTACGATGACCTTATCTGGTATCAGCGAAACCGCCGGCTCGCCAAGGACTTCCAGGTCGTAACTACGATGCAAAGGGAAAAACTCTCAGTAGAGGCGGCGGCGGAACGATTCTCGGTAACTGTACGCACCATATTCAGGATTATGCACCGTTGCCGCAACGCTATGCCCGAGGCAGTCGGTCAGGAGCTGCAAGCCTTCGCCGCCTAGTTCGGATAGCGGGACAAAGTGGCGGAGTCGGCGTGGCGTCGTTAGGCCTAGGCCAAGGCGCGTTGGGACAAGTCCAAGGGCGCTGAGTCGCGGGATGAGGCTAAGCGATGGCCGGGAGCGGAGGGTTCCAGAAAGGTTATGGAGTCATAAAAATCATCCAGGGCCACGAAAACGCCGTTCCGCTCCGCCCATTCCCGCATCCTGAAGTTACAGGAATGCGCCCAGGAGAGGATTTCAACTCGCCAGCCGCGCCGGTGCATCCGTTGCAGCGTGCTGTGGAACCCGGCGCCTTCCAGGTAACCGGCGCCGTCCCCGGTCAGCAATGCCACAATCCCCGGATCATAGTCCATAGCGTCTTCGAGCATCTGCAATTGCAACAGCCGGTCGGGGATTTCCTGTTCTCCCAAGTCTGACCGAATCCGGTTGAACAGTCGGACTTCTACGCCCCTATTCTCCATCCGGTTCCATAGTTGGCGCAGTTCCGGCGGAACCGAACCGGCGACCATGGCTTTTCGCAACGGCCGGTCGGCATGGGCCAAGCGCAACAAATTGTCGAAGTTGATACGCACCCGATAGCGGGCGTCAACGTGTTGATTTCGTTCCTCAGCGATGCGCTGGGCCTCTACGAAAACGTTGGAGTTGTCCCAGTAAACAAAGGTTTCTTCCATCATGCTTACTCAAACTTGGGTAGAGAACTACCCCCGGGGCAGGCCCAAACCCCGGCTGGCGATGATATTACGCTGCACCTCCGAGGTGCCGGCGGCTATCTTGTGGGAGAAGCTGGTCATCCAGTGCTCCTGAATACGGCCCCGCAGGGGCGCCCATTTTTCGTTCCGATCCAACGCCCCGTACAAGCCCATCGCCTCCATACCGGCGCCGGTTACTCGCTGGAGGGTTTCGCTGCCGAACACCTTGCTCATAGAGGCTTCCTTGTTCGGCACCAACCCTTGACCTTGCATATAGGCCACGTTATAGGCCATCAGCCGGGCCACCTCGCACTCGATATACCGGTCGGCCAGCAGGTTGCGCACCCAGGGGGTTTGCAGCAACGGTCGCCCATTGTTTCTGGTTTCCCCGGCATAGCTGCGCACCTCGTCCAGCAGGCGGCGGCCCATCGCCGAGTAGTCGATTCCCGACCGCTCAAAGTCCAGCAGGGTAACCGCCACGTACCAGCCCCGGTTTTCCTCGCCCACCACGTTGGCTACCGGCACCCGGACATTGTCGAAAATAATCTGGTTGAACTCATGCCCGCCGGCCATGTTGACGATGGGACGCACCTGGATGCCGGGGGTTTTCATATCTACCAGGATGAAGCTGATGCCCCGGTGCTTGGGGGCGTCCGGGTCGGTGCGGGCCAGCAGCATAATCCAGTCGGCCCGATGCCCCAGGGTGGTCCAGATTTTGGCGCCGTTGATGACGTATTCGTCGTCGTCGCGCACGGCCCGGGTGCTGAGAGAGGCCAGGTCGGAACCCGATTCGGGTTCGCTGTAGCCCTGGCACCACTGGACTTCGCCGCGGGCCACCGGCTGAAGGTGAGTCTGCTTCTGCTCCTCGGAGCCGTGAATCATCAAAGTCGGCCCCAGCATCCGCACCCCAAAGATGTCCCGACCGGGCGCGCGCATATAAGCCAGTTCCTCGTTGTAGATGGCCGAACGCACCGGGGAGGCGTTCTGGCCGCCGTACTCCTCCGGCCAATGCATGGTGAGCCAGCCCTGCTGCGCCATCTTGCGGCGCATATCCCGGGTCAGTTCCCAATTCCACTCCTCGGGCCAGCGTCCGCCGCCTTCCCAATCCGCAGGTAGCTCCGCTTGCACAAAATTGCGCAACTGTTGTCGGAAGGCGTCATCTTCGGGCGTAAACTTAAAATCCACGGAACCCTCCCGTTTTCACTAGAGGCGCTAGAGGATTGATAATAGATGAGCAACTGCCAGCGGACATATTGGCTGTCCGACCGGGCCGGCAAGATAACCGAGGCTATAAATCAACAACTGGATAGGATGTCGCGCGAACTATGCCAGGTATGGTGTGAACCTCTTCCGTGACCAGCATGCCTACCTTGGTGAAATCTTCAACGTTGATGACCGCAATAATGTCGAACGGGCCGGTAACCACATCTGCCGATTCGATTCCGTCTACCGTTCTCAGGGTGGTAGCCACGTCCCGGGTCTTGCCGATGGCGGTCTCCACCAAGAGGTAACCTTTGATTGCCATGGTACTCCTTCGCTCTGCCTTAATTGACTGTCCGCCTAATTCTACGGCCCGCCCCTAACCCTGTCAATTGGCCGGAAGCAGGGTTATACTGGTGAGCCGCCGATGAACTATTTGTGAGCTACCGGCGAACCGCCAGACTCAAATCCTGACCCGGAATTGGCGCAGGATATTCAGGATATTAATGACCGATCGGATGGAATTGCTGGCTCGAAGCGCGCCGGAACTGGGCGTTGAACTGAGCGCAGCGCAGCTTGAACAGTTCGAGGTTTATTACCGGGAACTGGCCGACTGGAATGGGCGTATGAACCTTACCTCGGTGATTGACTATTATGAGGTTCAGGTAAAGCACTTTTTGGACTCGCTAACCCTGGCGCCGGCTATCGGCGCCGGCCTGACGCCGGGGATGACTGGAACGGTTGGGATACTTGAAACGGTTGGAACAAAGGTGGTTGACGTAGGCGCCGGGGCCGGCTTTCCTGGGCTGCCCTTGAAACTGGCCTATCCGTACCTTCGCCTGGCCCTAGTAGAAGCCACCGGCAAGAAGGCGAACTTCCTGCGCCACCTGATAACTGTCCTGGGCCTGTCCGACGTGTCGGTATATACCGGACGAGCCGAAGAACTGGCTCACCGCCCGGAACTGCGCGCTGCCTTTGACCTGACTTTAGCCCGAGGCTTGGCCAAGCTGCCGGCGTTGCTGGAATACACCTTGCCTTTTACCCGCCGGGGAGGAAAAGTGGCGGCTTGGAAACACGGCGGGGACGGAATGAAAGCGGAACTAGCCGCAGCGCAGAGGGCCTTGCAAACCCTGGGCGGACGGCTGGGCCGGATTTACCCAGTTACGACCACCGGCTTGATGGACCACCGGGTAGTGCTGACTTTTGATAAGATAAAGGCCACTCCCGGCGCATACCCCCGCCGCCCGGGGCTGCCGGCCAAGCAGCCGCTGTAGGACGGTTCCGGGTAGGGAGATGCCAGTCGAGGGTTAGACTAGACCGCTTGAGTCGCTTGACGCCGGAGAGGCGGAGGGGGATAGTTATGACCGTAATGGTTACCGGGGGTAATGGACTTATCGGCTCCCGCATCGTCCGTAAGCTGCTGGAGCGCGGCGAGGATGTAATGTCCTTTGATTTGGCGCCTCCTCGGAGCAACCTGCCCTTGCACCGCCACCTGGCCGACGTACCCTTTTATCGGGGCGACATTACTCAGCTGCCCCAGCTGCTGGAGGCGGCGCATATTCACCAGGTTGACCGGATAATCCACATGGCGGCCCTGCTGCCTCCGGACACGGAGGACCGGCCCCACTTCGGAATGCAGGTCAACATCCAGGGTGCTAACAACGTCTTTGAGGCGGCCCGCTGGAGCGGCATTGAGCGGGTGGTGTACGCCAGTTCAATCGCCGTTTATGGGGTGCAGGAAACCTTTGGCGAGCGTCCCTTGACCGAGGATGACCTGACGGCCCCGAGCAACGTTTACGGGATGACCAAGGCGGCCAACGACTTCGCCGCCGCCAAGTATCGGGAGCGTTACGGACTAGACCTGCGCGGCATTCGCATCGGCACGGTTTTCGGCCATGGCCGGACTACCGGAATGACCGGCATCATCGGCGGCTTGCTGCTTTCCCGGCCGGCCTTGGGTCTGCCGGTGGATCTGCCTTTCCGATCTGAGGAGGCCTCGCCCATGATTCACGCCGAGGACGCCGCCGAAATTTTTGTCCAAGTCGCCTTGAGCAATTCCCTGAACTACCCGGTTTACCTCACTGGCGGCCACTTGGCTACCATCGGCGAGCTGGCCGACTTGGTGCGGAGTATTATCCCGGAGGCGCAGATAAGTTTCGGGGAGCAGGCGGTGCCTCACGTTTACCTGGTGGATAACAGCCGGATGCTGGCCGACTTGGGTTATGAGATGGCTCCCTTGGCGGCGCGGGCGCTGGAACACATCAACGACGCGCGGCGGGAGGCCGGGTTGGAGCTTATCGGCGAGTAGGGATTTGGTTGCCTCGACGATTGCTGAGACCCAAGAGGGGCCCTGGGCAAAGGCGGCGGCCGCTGACAGCCAGCGGCGGAGTTGGTCCCCGGGGCGGAAGGGTCGCGCCCCCCTGGATTCGGGCTAAATTTATCCCCTTCAGACATACTACGCCAGCCGGCGTCGCGCCCTCCTGGATTCGGGCTAAATCCGGAACGACCGGTAAGGACGGAGTGGCCGGGTTGCCAGGTCGCTGAGCTGATGAGTTTGATGAGGGTCAGCGGTGAAAGCGGGGCAGCACTTCCTGGCCCATGAGGTTTAACTGCTCCACCGACTCCGCGCCGGCGCAGAGGGGTCGCACCACGAACTTGGACGCTCCGGCGTCGATGTAACGCCGGATGACCTCGCTGACTGTATCCACATCTCCCAGGGCGCTGTATTCGGTAAAGGGCGCATCGGGCCGGTGGCGGGTTACGTACTGGCGGCTTTGGGCTACGGCCCGGTCGGCGTCCGGGCAGATGTAGTAGCCCAGGAGCGTCCCGACGTGGTCTTCTTCAATTTCCCGCTCATACCGGGCCGCCGTCTCGAACATGATGTCCCGGCCTTGGCGTATCTCCGCCGGGGTGGCGCCGGAAACCAGCCAGCCGTCGCCGACCCGGCCCGCCCGCCGAGCGGCAGCGGGACTGCGACCGCCAATCCAGATCGGCGGCGAGGGCTTGAAGCAGGTCTTGGGGGTAATGCTAACATTGTGGCAGGTGAAGTATCGGCCGGTGTGGGTAACGCAGTCCTCCTCCCAGAGACGACGCATCAGGGTAATGGCTTCATCGGTGCGCCGGCTGCGGTCCTCCTTGGAAACTCCGCAGGCTTCGTACTCCTCCGGCTCCTCTTGGCCTAGCCCCACCGCCGGAAAGCAGCGGCCTTGAGAGAGAAAATCGAGGGTGGCGATTTGCTTCGCCAGGATTACCGGGTTGCGCAAGGGCAGGGCCAGCACGCTGGCGCCGAACTTCAGCCGCTCCGACCAGGCTGCCACCATCGATAAGCCAACCATCGGTTCCAGGCTGAACCGGTCGCTGACGATGCGATCGCTGAGCCAGATGGAGTCGTACCCGTACCGGTCGCCCAGTTCCACTAGACGGCGCAGGAACCCGGGATCGCCGCCTCCCTCGCCATAGGCTCCTGGCACATACCCGATAGCTACACTCATAGTCGCTCCTCCCCGGCTGATACGCCTATTATAACCCAACCGGAGGTTTTCACACAGAGACGCAACGACCACGGAGAGAGGGAGACTGAAAATCCCCGGTCTGCGCTCTTGCGTCCCTGGTGGAAAACTTCGTAAGTATGCTGTGGCAACCTTCTATTGTTTACCCCGACACTGACCTCTTGGCTACTCAATTCCTGGTTTGTCCGGTTCATTATATTCACCGGTTCGGAGTTCACCGATCCATTCCGCCATGTTGACTTCTTCAGTGAGTTAGTCCGTCGTGATTGGGAGGTTAGTTGTTACCGGGGCGCTTGGGTTGAGAACCTGGCGCTGCCCGCTGACACCGGGATTGGCTTGGGGGACGCCGGGACTATCGGGTACTTCTCCCGCTTTCCGGTGGCGAACCCCGACGGCTTGGTAAACTCTTATGACTGTTTGCGCGCCTGCTGGACCGGAATCGAGACTACGTTCATCTGCCGCGATGGAATTACCCACTTCGCCAACCTCAAATTCACCGACCGGAAGGTGGCGGCGCCAAAGTTAGACCGGCCAGAATGCGCTGGCGGAAGGCGGGTTCAACGCGTTGACATATGGGAGGGATAAATCCTCTTGGGGAGAGCCGACCTCACCCCAGCCTTCTCCCACCGGGGAAGCGGGAGTAGGAGTGGGAGCAGCGTCCCTCTTCCGGGGGGTGGGGGGCGCCGACTTTGTGTTACAATCGCTCCCAAGCAGTAACTCGACAGAACCAGAGGTAAAACGATGGCTTACTATATGTATGTTTCCATATCCGGGGAAGACCGAGTGTTGCGCTTTGCGTTGGAGGCGGCGACCGGCAAGCTGGAGCTGCTGGGTGAAGTGGCGGCGCCGGGGCGGCCGGCGCCGCTGACCGCCAGCCCGAACCGACCGGACGGGCCGCGCTTCCTCTACGTGGGCCGGCGAGACGCGCTGGAGGTATCCAGCTATGCGATTGACCCGGCGGACGGCGGTCTTTCCCTGATTGGCGCAGCGGCGCTGGAGGCTGACCCCTGTTTTATTTCCACCGACCGCCGAGGAAGGTATCTGCTGTCGGCCTACTATAATGCCGGCCATGCGGCGGTGCATTCCATCGGCGCGGAGGGGGCGGTAACCGGGCCGCCGGTGGAATGGCGGCGCACCGGCGTCGGCGCCCATTGCTTCCAGACCGACCCGACCAACCGCTATGGCTTTGTGCCGCACATCGCCGCCGGCGACGGTCCCAACGCCATCTTTCAGTTCCGTTTTGATGCAGACTCCGGCCAATTGATTCCCAACGACCCGCCGCAGGTCAGCCCGGAAGAGCCGATCGGGCCGCGCCATTTCTGCTTTCACCCGGACAAGGACATCATCTACGTTTCCAACGAACAGGGATGCAGCGTTACCGGCTATAACCTGGACGTCGACGCCGGAACCCTGACCGCCTTCCAGACTCTTTCCACCCTGCCTGAGGGGTTTGAGGGGCGCAATAGCTGTTCCCAGATACAGATTACGCCCAACGGCAAGTATGTATATGCGCCCAACCGGGGCCACGACAGCATCGCCGGTTTCGCGGTGGCCCCGGAAGATGGACAGCTGACCTCCCTGGGCCAATTCCCTTCGGAAAAGACGCCGCGCGCTTTCAGCATTGACCCAACCGGGAACTTCCTCTACTCCGCGGGACTGGAATCGGGCCGTTTGGCGGCCTTCCGTATCGACGACTCCACCGGCTCTCTGACCCGAATAGCTACCTACGAAGTGGGCCAAGGGCCGATGTGGGTGCTGATAATTGAGGTTTAGGAGTTAATTCGCCAATGAATTGGCCGGGGATTTGGGATGAGCCGGAATAGCGGATAGAAACAAGGGAATTACTCGCTATATCCGGTTTGTTCATGTTGTTTGAGGTTGAATTCCGGCCCCGCGCCGGCCAGTTGCCGGTACAAATGAATCAAGCCCTGCTGACGGCGGGCGGTGGTTACTATTTCGGTATAGCCCGGCTCCAGCAGCAACCCGGCCATCTCTCGGGTCAGTTCGTTGTTCTGCAACTTGCCGAACTTCCGGTAGAGCCGGTGGGCGGAATGGTCGGAACCCCCGGCGGCGCGGGCGGCGCGGGCGGCGCGGGTGTGGAAGGCATCGAAGAAGGGCAGAACGACATTCACCGCCAGATCCTTGGCTCGGGCGGCGCCAATGTAGGCTGTTCGCGGCGCCGCCGGCCCCGGGTCTGCGGGCACGGTCAGGGCGGCGGTCAGCTTGGCGGGGCGGCCCGGGGCCAGAACCTGGCCCAGCCCATCAATCAATTGCAATTGCGTATCTTCCGCCGCTGAAGTTACTGACTCGGCGGCCAGAAAACGGGCGAACAGCCGGGCGGCCCCGGCAAGCCGACGGCGCGGGTGATTGGCCGGCCGCACCCGGAAACAGCGCCATTCCGCGGCCGCCAGGGCTGAACCGTAGCCGCGGTTGGCCGGAGCGCGGGAGATGGATGGGCTTCCCGGTTCCGGGGCCAGGCCGGAGAGTTTCAGCAAGCGGCTCTCAACGACTTGGCGACGCTCCGCCGCCGGCCGGGCAAAAACCTCTTTGGTCAAGGCCGACCAGGGGGCGCGGTGGGCCAGCTTCAGGAAGGGCTGGCGGTTGGCCCGGTAGCCCAGAGCCTCCATTAGACCCTCATACAGGGTTTGAGCCGCCGATTGTTCCTGCATAAAGGCGCGGAATGCGGCGCTCTTGGCTTGGAAACGCGCATCGCCGGCGGCGTCCAGCAGCTCGCCCAATTCGGCGGCATCGGCGGGACGAGGCCAGCCCCGCAGTTCAAGAAGGTTCCAAATTCTTCCGCTATCCCTCGCTTCTTCTCTATCAGGGGCGGGGGCTGGCGCCGAATTGAGCAAGGAGGTCAGGGAAATCACCGGTGCTAGGTGGCCGCTCTGCAGGCGGGTAACCTGGGGCGAGGTTTCCAGGGCGGCGTGGAGGACGACGCCGTTGTAGTTGGGGTCTTCCGCGTGGCCGTGGGCGTACCAGTCCTGTTGACGTACGTGCAGTTCCACGTCGCCTTGCACCAGTCCCAGCCCCTCGACCTCCAGCAGCGCATCGCGGAAGTCTGGCCCGGCGGCGGTTCCGGCTCGTCCTGGGTACAGTACCCGCACCCGCCGCCCGCCGCTGGCGCGAAACTCCTGCTGCCTGGCTGCTCGCTGTTGCCACAGCCGGGCCAGCAGCTTTTCCGGTATTTTCCCTGCCGGCGTCCTTCCGGAATCGGCCGCCGATGGGTCATAGCTCGACCGGGATTCGGCAACCCGAAATTCGGCAGTCCGGGAGGGCGGCGCGTTTCTTTCCAGTAAGGCCAACATAACCGGTATAGGTTTAACACCGAATCACGCTGATGTCTATACGCTTACCCCAGGGGCGCCGGAGGGTCGCCTAGCGTTAGAGTTATAAATTGCTTTTTGGGGTAGCTCTTTGTATCTCCGATGAGGTGCGATGGTACGCGCCTTGCTTGCCCTTTCCTTGATCCGGTGGTAAATTAGCCGTAGGCTAGCAGATTAAACAACGAGGGGTGTTGCACCATGGCAGAAGCTAATAGTCCCTTGAGCGGAATTCGAGTAATTGACTTGGGGCGCCACCAGGCCGGCCCTCGCTGCGCCCAGGTCCTGGCCCGTTTGGGCGCCGAAGTAATCAAGGTGGAGCGGCTGGGCGGCGAGGAAACCCGCTACCACGGCCCCTGGGTACGCAAGCAAAGCGCCTATTGGGTGCAGTATAACAGCGGTAAAAAAAGCCTGAGTATGGACTTGCGCAAGGAGGAGGGCAAGGAGGCGCTGCGCAAGTTGGTCAAGATTTCCGACGTCATCCTGCAGAACTTCCGCCCCGGCACTATCGAAAATATGGGCTTTGGCTATGACGTGATTAAGGAGCTTAACCCCCGCATCATTATGGTCAACGTTTCGGCCTACGGCCAGTTTGGCCCCTATCGGGACCAGATTGGGTATGACCCCATCGGGCAAACTATGTCTGGCATCGCCATGGTTACCGGGCAGGAGGGGATGCCGCCCATCCGGGCCGGCGTGCCGATAATTGACCGCACCACCGCCTTGCATGCCGCCATTGGCGCCCTGGCCGCACTGCAAGAGCGGGAACGGTCCGGCGAAGGCCAGTGCATTGACGTTTGCTTGGCCGACACCGGCTACAGCTATACCGAAATCCCCATCACCGCCTATCACGGGGCCGGGGTAGAACCCAGGCGGGGAGAGTCCGCCGCGCCGCCCAGCGGCACCTATCCTTGCAAGGACGGCTGGGTGCTGATTTCCGCCGGCGACCAGCACCACTGGCACCGGGTCTGCAACGCCCTGGGACGGCCGGAGTGGCTGGAAGACCCCCGGTTCACCACCCGCCACGAGCGGGGGCAAAACGGGGAGGAAATCAACGTTGCGATGCACCAGTTGATGGCCGATATGACGATGAAAGAGGTCATCGCCCACTTTACCCGCCACGACGTGGTGGCGGCGCCGGTGAATACCATCGCCCAAGCCGCGGAAGACCCCCATCCTTGGGAGCGGGGAGCTTTGCAGGAAGTTCCCGACTTTCTGGCCGGCTCCATCGCCGTATCCGGCGACTTCTGGCACTTCAGCCGCACCCCGGCGGTGGTCGGCTCCACCCCCCAAGTGGGTGAACATAACGAGGAAGTGCTGACCGGCCTGCTGGGTTACTCGGATGAGGAAGTGGCTCAAATGCGGGAGGCCAACGTCATCGCTGAGTTTGACCATTATGACGAGGTGCCGGGCTAGTAGCGAAGGGACCTGAATAGGGACTAGGGAGGAAGGGCCTCTAGTTAGAGGCCCTTTTGTTGTTTAACTTGGCCGAGTCTAGCGAATAGAGCCAGCCTTCAAGACGAGCCAACTCGATTTCTTCCTCCTGCGGCACTACTTTTCGGGGATGTAGGAAATCTCCTTTGTTCTTGACCCACTGAGCGGCGCCAATCGCGGCTACCAGCGAGTCCAAACAGTCATCATTATCTGTACATTTTTTAGCCGAATCATTTGGAAGGCACAAATCTATTCCGGTTTTTTCCTTCATCCTCAGCTCGCTTACCATCTTCTCTCGGCACTTCAAATGGGCTTTGCCCTTGTACTTTTCGGCCTGAATGCCAAAAGACCTCAGCAAAACACCTGGCATGATTTCCAACAAGACTGGCCCATCCTGTCCGTCGCCTTCCAATGGTGGAACTCGAAAATTCAAATTATCGCAAGCTCTCAATTGGCCCAGCAACTTCATACCCTCAAAGGTCATAGGAAACATGTTTATAGCCTTACTGAGCGGCGACAACGGCCCGCCAAACTTACTATCGCTGTTGCGTAACATCGCACCATATCTTTTCAGAAATGAGCACCTTAGTTTATCGAGGTTGTGATTCGATCTGAGGGCGGCCGCCCAAAGATCGCGCATTGTCTCAGGTTTCTGGCAACAAAAGTCTTGTGGGCGCTTCTCAAACCAGAACATGGCAAACGCCTTGGGGACCCCAAAGGGAAAGTCCATTGCCACAACCATATCACTCCGAATGGCGGCCAGATTTTTCAGCTTTTTGGTTAATTCCTTTCTGGTAATGGGATCACACGTTTTGATGGTCAGGTCGTTACCGGTTAACTCTCCTTCGCATATCCATGTCTTCTTTGTCATCTTTTCATTCTTTGCTCCGCTAAAATCCACTCCGATAATTTTCGCGCCTTGCTCCGCCATAACTGACCTCCTCAATTAAACTCATCCCCCTAATACTCCTCAAACATCCTTTGGATTTCCGCCGGGTCGGCGGTTTTGGTCAGGGCCAGCATCAGCAAGATGCGCGCCTTCTTAGGGGTCAGGTTGTCGGCGGCGATGTAGCCGTCCTCGACGAAGCGGCGCGAGCGCACTACCCGGCCGTTGCCGGTCTGGGTGGCGATTACCACTGGCGTTCCCCGCTGCTGAGCATTCCGCAGGGCCGCCATGAACTCCGGGGATGAGCCGCCGCCACCCAAGCCGGCAGCCACGATGCCGTCGACTCCCGCCGCGGCCAGGGCGTTGACCACCAGCCCGTCGGCGCCGGCGTAGGCATAGGCAATGTCCACCCGGGGCAGTTTCGCCAGGGAATCCACCGCAAACTCGGCGTCCTGGGTATGTCGCTTGGTGGGTGTCCGGTAAAACACCACCTGCTCGTCCGAGTCGGCATAGCCCAAGCAGCCCAATTCGCCGGAGCGGAAGGTTTCCAGCCGGTAGCTGTTGCTCTTGGTCACGTCCCGGGCCGCCTGGATTTCGTTGTTCAGCACGGTCAGCACGCCTCGGCCTGCCGACTGGGGCGCGGCGGCCACCCGGATGCAGTCGAGCAGGTTGATGTCGGAATCGGCGCCCAGGCCGGTGGGCGGACGCATAGCCCCGGTGATAACCACCGGCCGTCGTTCCTTGACTGTCAGGTTCAGGAAATAGGCCGTCTCCTCCAGGGTGGCGGTACCGTGAGTAATGGCAATGCCGGCGGCCGCCGGGTCCTGACCGAATATGGCGTTAATCCGGCAGGCCAGTTGCAGCCAGTGGTTGGGCAGGATGTGGGAGCTGCCCACGTTGAGCAACTGCTCTGGCAGAGTTTCGGCGATTTCGGCGGCCTCGGGTATGTTGTCCAGCATCTGCTGGATGGTCAGGTGCCGGTTGTGGTAGTTGTAGTTAATGTAGTCGGTGCGGTAGTCGCCGATGAAGGAAATGCTGCCGCCGGTGCCGATAAGATAGACCCGAGGCTTGGGGCTGTTGACCATAGCAATTCTCCTAAAGGTTTATCCCCGAATGAACGCGAGGGGGCGCGAAGGTCTAACCAGGGTAATTGGGGATGGGCCAGCCGGCGAAAGGGGAAACGCCCGTCCATGACCGATCCGATCCGATGCTCTATCCGTAGAAGCGGACTGGGCCCTGCCTTTGGCTAGAGCCGTCCGTATCTGCGTAAGGTGATTGCGTTAAACGGGTTTAGTTCTTGTGGAGCGGTTCTGTACGCTATTAGTATATGCTATTCGCCCGATCCTTGGTTAGGTAGCTAGATACTCTTAAAAGTTACGCTCTGTTTCTCTATTTATGGCAGCTAACATAAATCTTAATCTCAAGTCCTGGCTTTGGGCCGCGCTTTTGCCGGTTCTTTTGGCAACGTCTGTTCCGGCAACGGCCTCCTGCCAACCGACCGACAGCGCGGCGTCGGTTGAAGGCCGGGTACTGCTGCCCGACCACCCGAAGCCGGCGGAAATAGTCGTTAACATTGAGGCCCGCGAGATACCCGAAGAAGTAAGAGTGGAAACGGTGGCTGAAGGGTTGGAAATCCCTTGGGACCTGGCCTTCGCCCCGGACGGGCGGATCCTGATTACCGAGCGGACGGGTCGGATTAGGGTAGTTCAGGATGGAACGCTGCAAGAGACGCCCTTTGCCACTCTGAACGTCGCGCATACTGCCGAGGCTGGTTTGATGGGCATTGCCTTGCACCCGGACTTCGCCAAAAACCGCCTCCTCTTTGTCTGTTACACCTATCGGGACGCTTCCGGCAAGCTGCTCAACCGGATAGCTCGCCTGACCGACCGGGAAGGGATGGGAACCGACCATCGGGTTATCCTCGATGCAATTCCCGGTTCCTCCCGGCACGACGGTTGCCGGATTCGCTTTGGGCCGGAGGGCTATCTCTATGTAACGACGGGCGACGCCACCACCCCGGAGTTGGCCCAGGATTTGAACTCCCTGGCCGGAAAAGTGCTGCGGCTGACTCCCGACGGTTTGGCGCCGGCGGCTAACCCCTTCCCCAATTCTTACGTTTATACTTACGGCCATCGCAACCCCCAGGGATTGGCTTGGCATCCCTGGACTGGCGACCTCTTCATTACCGAACACGGCCCGGACCGGGACGACGAGGTTAACCGGCTGCAACCCGGAAGCAACTATGGCTGGCCCCGGGTCAGCGGGGTCGCTGACGACCCCCGGTATGTTGACCCGCTGCTGTCCCTTACGCCGACGGTAGCGATCGCCGGGGCCGCCTTCTATTCCCAGGGCCGGCTGCCGGCGGTCTGGGAAGGGAACCTTCTGTTCACTGCGCTGAAGGGCGCTCAGCTCCAGCGGATAGTCCTGGAACCGCCGGAGTTTCGCTCCGTTCGATCCCGGCAGATTCTCTTTCGGAATGAATTTGGACGTCTGCGGGCAATATCGATGGCCCCGGATGGCTATATTTACTTCACCACCAGCAACCGGGACGGTCGGGGCCGCCAAGGCCCTGGGGATGACCGGTTACTCAGACTGGCGCCGGCCCCTCCCCGGCCCCTGGCCCGATTCCAGCCCGACTCCCAGGGAAACTTCAGCCTGGAGTTGGCGCCGGGGACTTATCAACTGCGTTGGGAATCGACAGAGCTTGGCTTTGCCGAAAGGCGAGTATCGGTAGAACCGGCCGGCAATATCAGCTTGGGGATTATTGAATTGACCAGGGAATGACTGACCGGAGAAAGCTGGTAGCTTCTCTCTCTCTGGAATAGGCGCGGCGGGGCAGCCCCCTGGTCAAGCCCCTTCTATTCCTTTCGGCGTTCTATTCCGAGGCCCGGCCCGGCGAGGTTTGGGGCCGGCTCAGGCCAGTTTGGTCGAACCACCAGGGCCTTGGCGGCACTGCGCTGAACTGCGGGGCTGGCCGGAATTATGCGAGACTGGGGGGTGGATATGGCGAGGGATTCGCCCCGAAAAAGCGGTTTTGCATTTTCCGGCGCGCTCATTTAATATATAGGTTAGGGTTTCCGGTCAATGGTGCGGACAGGGAACGAAACCTGGGTCCGAAGACGAAGGTCGCGTAAGGGGAAGATAGGAAGATATGGGAAGCAATCGTTGGCTCCGCAATAGCTTGGTGTACCTGCTGATTATTATCGGGGTGATTGTAATCTTCTATACTCTGAGCTCCGCTTTCGCGACTCGGAACGACCTGCCCCTTACCGAAGTGGTGGCCAAGTCCCAAAACCACGAGGTCAGTGAAATCATTGTCGAGGGGGATAAGCTGACCGTAATTCCCCGGGTTACCGGCGGCGCCGGCGGAACTCAGTTCACCAGCCGCATCAACGACCAGACGGACATAATGCAGCTCTTGACGGATAACGGCGTGGAAACCGGCCCGGCCGGCGTTCAGGTCACCTTCCAGGGTTCCGGCGGACTGGGCAGCTTTTTGGGGTTGCTGCTGAACTTCCTGCCCCTCATATTTTTTGGCGGTCTCATTCTATTTATGATGCGCCAGGCCCAGGGCAGCAACAACCAGACCTTGAGCTTTGGTCGCAGTCGGGCCCGGATGATGCCCTTCAACCGTCCCACGGTTACTTTCTCCGATGTGGCCGGCGTGGACGAAGCCAAGGCTGAACTGGAAGAAGTGGTGGAGTTCCTGAAGTATCCGGAAAGGTTCCTTTCCTTGGGCGCCCGCATCCCCAAGGGGGTGCTTCTGGTAGGCCAGCCGGGAACGGGCAAGACCCTGCTGGCTCGGGCGGTGGCCGGCGAGGCCGGGGTGCCTTTCTTCCACATCAGCGGCAGCGAATTCGTGGAGATGTTTGTTGGCGTGGGCGCCGCCCGGGTGCGGGACTTGTTCGACCAGGCCAAACGCAACGCTCCCTGCATCGTTTTCGTGGATGAGATTGACGCGGTGGGTCGTCACCGGGGCGCCGGTCTGGGCGGCGGGCACGACGAGCGAGAACAAACCTTGAACCAGATTCTGGTCGAGATGGATGGCTTCGAGAGCAACACCAATATCATCGTCCTGGCCGCCACCAACCGCCCGGATATTCTTGACCCGGCTCTGCTCCGTCCGGGCCGTTTCGATCGGCGGGTGGTCTTGGATCTGCCCGACGTGGTAGGCCGGCAGGCCATTCTCAAGGTGCATTCCGCTGGCAAGCCCTTGGCGCCGGAGATTAGCCTGGATACCCTGGCCAAGGAAACGCCCGGGTTTAGCGGCGCCGACCTGTCCAACCTGATTAACGAAGCAGCCCTGCTGGCGGCCCGTAAGAATCAGAAAAGTATCCTTATGCTCGATTTTGAAGAGGCGGTGGAGCGGGTGATTGCCGGGCCGGAACGTAAGAGCCGGGTTATCAGCAGCCGGGAAAAGGAGATGACCGCCTATCACGAGGCCGGTCATGCCCTGGTTGCTTGGGTTTTGCCCTATGCCGACCGAGTACACAAGATTTCCATAATTTCCCGCGGTAACATGGGCGGCCACACCACCCTGTTGCCTGAGGAAGACCGTTACCTGTGGACCAAGAATCAGTTCCTGGATATGATGGCCGTCACCATGGGAGGGCGGGTAGCCGAGGAACAGATCTTCGATGAAGTAACCACCGGCGCCAGCAATGACCTGGAGCGAGCGACGAAGATTGCCCTCAGTATGATTAAGCGTTACGGAATGAGCAACGCCTTGGGGCCGCGCACTTTCGGCAAACGGGAAGAACTGGTCTTTCTCGGCCGGGAAATCAACGAGGAACGGGACTATGGCGACAAGGTCGCCGAGGAAATAGACCAAGAGGTTAAAGACCTGGTCAACAACTCCTACCTGCGGGCTTGCGAAATCCTGACTGAACAAAAGCCCAGGCTGGTGCGGATTGCCGAGTACTTGATTGAACATGAAGCGGTGTCCGGCCAGGAACTGAACCGCTTGTTCAACTTAGATGACGCTGGTGGAGAGCCGGGGACGCCGGCCGTTCCGGTGGAGCCTCCCCCCTACGCTCCCAAGCCGGCTCCACCGAACTTCCCGCCTCAGCCGGCCCCGTCCCTGTCCAGCCAAAGCAGCCTGGATGCAGGGGCCAACCCAACTGGAGCCGGCGACTGAATTCCGCTGTCCGGGCGCGTCGCCCCAGCCGATTCGGGGATGTCTGCGAACGATTCCTCCGGCTGGTGTATATTTATCGGGGCGAGTTTCAAACCCGCCCCGATTTTTCTTGTTGATGGATAACCCGGGGCATATCTGGTTCGACCGGCTTGCCCTAAACCGGTTATGCCCTTCCTCAAATTCAAGGTGTTCAGGAGTTCAGCGCCTCCGGATAGACTTGCTTCCTCCCGATACCCAATAACCGACCGGGCAGCCCTAGCCCTAGCCCTAGGAGGTTGGCCGGTCGTCGCTGTCCGGTTTCGGCCTTGACCCGGACGCTGCTGCCGGCGTCCCGGCCATTTCCAGCGGCAGTTGTCGATAATAAAGGCCCCATTGCTGCATCAACTCCGACACTCGGATATCCTGCAGAGCTAACAGTTCTCGAAAGAACCCGGCCAAGGCATGGGCGGGAAGCTCCTCTCTGGAACAGACCCAGCTCCGCTCCGCCGGCACCACGTAAAGCAGACCGCTCTGGTGCGGGCAACTTACCTGAATCCGCGTCATATCTTCCCCGGGGCTGATGGTTAATCCCTTCTCGGCCATTGGCGCATCAATCCTCCGCCCAATTTGAGGTCTTGACCGGGTTGCAATCCAACGTATGACAACTTGTCGTGGGCCTCTTAAGCCTGCATTATACGCATCCTGAGCCGCCTGGGGCCAGCCGGCGGCCAGTCGGATACCCCCAATTATCGAGGCGCTTGCCATAAAGTTGTTCAAGCCTTGCCAAATAGTGGTAAAATCTAAAGTGAATGGTCGAGACAACCTTTATAAAGAAGACTCGACCCCGGTCAGCCCGATAGGGGCAACTTGCAATAAGGACGCTATATATGTATCCACCCGGCGGACAACGTCAACCCGAAATGGACTTTGAGCAGGTAACCGCCCGCTTTCGAGAAGGAGTGGGACGGTTTTCCGGTCGCTTTGGCGGCGGAGGAATTGGCCTGTTTATCCTAGGCATCCTGGCCCTGCTGATAATAGTGTGGGCCGGCACCGGCGTTTACACCATCGGCCCCGGTGAAAACGCCGCCCTGCGTCTCTTTGGCGCGGTGCAGGGCAACCCGGTAACCCAGGAAGGTCTCCACTGGTGGTGGCCGGGGCCGGTGGGCAAAAAAGATGTGGTGCTGGTTACCGAGACCCGGCGGATGGAGCTGGGTTTCCGCAGCAACGCCGCCGGCGCCGGCAGTCCCTTCCCCACCGAAGCCTTGATGATTAGCGGCGACCTGAACATCGTTGACGTGCAGATGGTAGTTCAATACAACATTAAGAGCCTCAACGACTTCCTGTTTCGGGTGGACGATCCCGGCGAGGAAACCCGAAACATCACCCCCGGACGGCCCGACGGGCGTACCCTGAAAGACGCTTCCGAGGCGGCGCTGCGGCTGGTGGTGGGCCAACGCTCCATTGACGACGTGTTGGTTCGCAACCGGGAAGGAGTGGAAGAGCAAACTAAGGTTAGGTTGCAGGAAATTCTCGACAGCTACAACACCGGCATCAACATCGAGACGGTGCAGCTCCAGGATGTGAAGGCGCCGGAGGAAGTCCGTGACGCTTTCGACGACGTGCTGCGGGCCCGTCAGGAACGGGATACCCGTATCAACCAAGCCCGCGCCTTTGAAGCCGACATCATCCCCAGGGCCCAGGGTGACGCTGAGCGTATCACCGAAGGGGCCGAAGCTTTCCGCCAGGCCCGTATCGCCCGCGCCCAGGGTGAAGCGGACCGGTTCAGAGCCGTGTTATTCCAGTATCAGACCTCCAAGGAAGTTACCCGGCAAAGGCTGTATCTGGAAGCAATGGAGCAGGTTTTGCCCGGGGTTACCAAGATTATCATCTCCCCGGAGGCCGAGTCGGTGCTGATTCTCGGCGGCGGTGAGAACCTGACCCCGGTGCCTATTGGCCCGCAGCGCTAACGATTACGCTTCAAGGTGAACTTGAGGCCAAAACCGGACTCAAGCCCGGCATCCAATCCGGCCCTTGGCTCTAATGAGGTTTGTAGAGAGTATATATGAGAGCTTTAATTATCTTGGGGGTACTGATAGTCATCGGGCTTATCCTGATGCGACAGGCCCTATATGTCGTTGATGAAACCCAGCAAGTGATAATCCTGCGCTTTAACGAAGTTATAAACACTCGGCTGACCCCCGGGTTGTACGCTAAGGCTCCTTTTGTGGATACGGTAATCACCTTTGACAAGCGGATTCTGCGGATAGATGCCGAGCCGGTAGCTATGCCGGACAAGGAAAAACAGAACCTGATTATCGATTCTTACGCTCGTTACCGGATTACCGACCCGGTACAGTTCCGCAAGACCCTTCAGACCGAAAACAACGCCCGCAGCCGATTGGGCGACATTGTTACCTCAACTCTCCGGGACCGGGTTGCCCTGCGCGACCGCTTCGAGATTATCGGGGCAGAGCCGATTGTGGACGCATTGGGCAACCCGGTCGAGGACGACGAGGGCCTGCCTTTATTTGAGGGCCGGGATACCCGGAATGAAATCTTGCAAGAGGTGCTTGATGGCGTTAAGCGACGCACTCAGGAACAGAATTTCGGCATCGAGATTAACGATGTCCGCATCAAGCGAGCTGACTTCCCCGAATCGGTTACTCCCAGCATCTATACCCGTATGCGGGCAGAACGTAACCGGATTGCGACCCGCTTCCGGGCCGAGGGCGAGGAGGAAGACCTGAAGATTCGGGCGGTAGCCAACCGGGACCGGGAGGTTATTCTGGCTGCGGCAGACCAGGAGAGCAACCAGATACGGGGTGAGGGCGAAGCTGAGGCCATCCGCATCCTGGCAGAGGTCCTGAATCAGGACCCGGACTTCTTCGCCTTCCGTCGCAGCCTGGAAGCCTACCAAGCCTTCTTCAACGATCAGGACACCATCGTCCTGTCCGCTGACGAAGATCTGTTCAAGTTCTTGGGTACGCCGGAGTAGTAGTCGCCTGGGAGGCTGGGACACCGGTACGGTTTGCTGCAATGAGGGCCAATGGGGCCGGTAGTCGCCTACGCGCTTGGGAGGCTGGCGGCAATAGCATGCGCAGAATCGTACTAGAAGGAACGAATTATGGCGGCGGAGCGGCGCACTTTCTCCCGGAACGGGTTCCCGCGCCGTAATGAAAGAGGCGTGAAGGAGCCTTGCGGCCACGGAAGACCTGGAAAAGATGCGGGCAGCCTGGCTTGTCGCTATTGGACAAGGGAAAGTTAACGCTATCCGATGGCTGGTAGAAACTACTCGGTCCGGTGGGGCATGGGCGATGGCTTCCCTTTTCTTGGTAAAGGTATTTTAAATAGACTCGGTCCGCCGGAGCATGGGCGGTGGTCCCGGTCAAGTTGCTTTAGGGCGCCTCCTCTTTCCAGGGATTTCGCTCGTATAAGCGGGAATGACGGGAGCAAGGATGGGTTCCTGATTTTGCAGAGAAGATCGGAACCGGGCGCGCCGCGTAATCGGGAAACGGCTAACCCTTACATGAGAGCATTGCATAGATGAAACTTCACGAATACCAAGCCAAGGAGATTTTCGCCCGCTATGACATCCCGGTACCTCGGGGCATCGTCGCCGTTACGCCCCAGGAAGCCCGCCAAGCCGCCGCCGAACTGGGCGGGCCGGCAGTGGTCAAGGCTCAAGTCCACGCCGGCGGTCGGGGTAAGGCCGGCGGCATTAAGATAGTTCGGTCGCCGGAGGAAGCGGAGCATACGGCGCAAACTTTCTTGGGTCAAAACTTGGTAACCCACCAGACCGACGCCCGAGGGGTTCCGGTGAACTCGGTTCTGCTGGAGGAGTTGGCGGACATCCGGCGGGAGCTTTACGTGGCCTTGATCGTTGACCGGGAGTTTCAAGGGCCGGCGCTGATTGTCAGCGCCGCCGGAGGAATGGACATCGAGGAGGTGGCTGCCACCAGCCCGCAGGACATTTACGCCGAGCCAATCGAGCCGGTTTTGGGTTTAATGCCCTACCAGACCCGGCGGCTGACCGCCCGGCTAAACCTAGAGCCGGCCTGTATACGTCCGGTAACCCAAGTGTTGAACGCCCTTTACCGCATCTTTACCGAAAACGACTGTTCCCTGGTGGAAATCAACCCGTTGATAATCACCGGGGACAACCGGGTAGTGGCCCTGGACGCTAAACTGGACGTGGAGGATGACTCCCTGTTTCGCCACGACGACCTGCGGGAACTGCGCGACCGCTCCCAAGAGGATACGCTTGAGGCGGAGGCCGCCGACCAGGATATTGCCTATGTCAATTTAGAGGGCAGCGTCGGCTGCTTGGTCAATGGGGCCGGTTTGGCCATGGCTACCCTGGATGTAACCAACGCCGCCGGCGCCGCCCCGGCCAACTTTTTGGACGTGGGCGGCGGCGCCGATGCGGAAAAGGTAGCCAGCGCCGTGAGCATCATCCTGTCCGATCCCAAGGTCAATCGGGTGCTGGTAAATATCTTTGGCGGCATCTTGCGCTGCGACATCGCCGCCCAAGGCATCGTCCTGGCCTTCGAACGACAAGGCTCCACCCTGCCCCTGATTGTGCGGATGTTGGGAACCAACGTGACGGAGGGCAAGGAGATATTGCAAGCCTCGCCCCTGAAGGTAACTTTCGCCGACACTCTGACCGAAGCCGCCGAGGCCATCCGCCAGGCGGTTTAGGGCCAAGCTAACCGGGAGTAAAGGTCAAGAATGGGTATTTTGCTTAACGAGGAATCCCGAATTGTCGTCCAGGGCATTACCGGACGAGAGGGCAGCTTTCACGCCCGGGCCGGTATGGACTACGGGACTAATGTGGTGGCCGGCGTCACTCCCGGCCGGGGCGGACAGTTTTTTGACGAAACCGTGCCGGTATTTGATTCGATGGAGGAGGCGGTTCGGCAGACCGAAGCCAACGTGTCCCTGATTTTTGTCCCGCCGCCTTTTGCGCCGGACGCCATCGTGGAAGCCGCCGACGCCGGCGTGCCATTGATTGCCTGTATCACCGAGGGTGTGCCGGTGCAGGATATGGCCCGCGTCGCCCGCTACCTGGAGCGCAAGCCGGTGCGGCTCATCGGCCCCAATTGTCCGGGGATGATTAACCCCGGCGCCCGCTGCAAGGTCGGCATTATGCCCGGCGACATCCACCGGCCTGGTCGGGTAGGCGTCGTCTCCCGCAGTGGCACCCTCACCTATGAAGCGGTGGCCCAGCTTACCAGTCTGGGTATCGGTCAATCCAGTTGCGTGGGCATCGGCGGCGACCCTATCATCGGCGCCAGCTTTGCCGAAATCCTGCGTCTCTATAACGACGACCCGGATACCGACCTGATTGTGTTTATCGGTGAGATTGGCGGGACCATGGAACAGGAGGCCGCCGCCTGCATCAAGGCGGAAATTACCAAACCGGTCTGTACCCTTATCGTGGGAGCCACGGCGCCGCCGGGCAAGCGAATGGGCCACGCCGGCGCCATCATCACCGGAGAGAGCGCCCGGGCCGAGGCGAAAATCGCCGCCATGCGCGATGCCGGCGCCCACATCATCCCCACCCCGGCAGACATCGGCGCCACCGCCCGGGCGGTGGCGCGGCAGCTAGGGTAATTGAACCGATTTAGCTTTAACTCCACTGCCGCTACCGTAACCGACTTTTCTTAACCATACTGCCGGGGATTCAAGGCTATGTTTGCTGGCCGCCAAGAATTACCAACCTGCCGGAGGTGAACTTTTTATGCCCGGAGCAATCTCCGCCGAAGACTTGGCCGTCCTGCTGGAGGGCGACTCCCCCTTTGCCCTTATTGATGTCCGGGAGGCTGGGGAATACAACAGTTCCCACATCCCCGGCTCTAGTCTGTTGCCCCGCCGGGAACTGGAGTTTCGATTGGCCCACTCCGTACCTTATACCGGAGTTCCAATAGTTCTGTGCGATGATGACGGCCGCCGGGCTGCCTTGGCCGCCGCCACCCTGGAAAAGTTAGGGTACAGCCAAGTATCCGTCTTGGCCCAGGGTATCAACGGCTGGGCCAGTCGGGACTATCCCACCGAGTGGGGCCTCAATGTGCCTAGCAAAGATTTTGGAGAGAAGGTGGAGGTGGTGCATCGCGTTCCAGAAATTGACGCCGCCGAACTGCACCGCCGTATCCAGCAGGGCGATAAACTGGTAATCCTGGACACCCGCACTCCGGAAGAATACCGGCGGTTCTGCATCCCCGGTGGGCGCAGCGTCCCCGGCGGAGAGTTGGCTCTGCGGATTACCGACATCACCACCTACTTGGATCCGGATACTACCGTCATCGTCAACTGCGCTGGACGCACCCGCAGCATCATCGGCGCCCGGATCTTGCAGCGGATGGGCCACGCCAACGTCTTTGGCCTGAAAAACGGCACCTCTGGCTGGACGCTGGCCGGTTATGAACTGGAAGCCGGCGCCGACCGGGTTGACCTGCCCGAACCCTCCCCGCAAGGGCTGGACGCTGCGGAAGCCTACGCCGACCGGCTGGCCGCCGAGGACGGGGTACGCTATCTGTCCCTGCCGGAGTTGTTGGCGATGCTGGAGCGCAGCAAACAGGAGACCGTTTACCTGGTTGACGTCAGAACCGCCGCCGAATATGTCGCCGGTCATATCCCCGGGTTCCAGTGGTTCCCCGGCGGGCAGGCAGTGCAGCGTTCCGACGAGGTGGCGGTGGTCAAGAACTGCCCGATAGTTTTTGTTTGCGACGGTAAGGCTCGCGCCACCATCACTGCCTCCTGGTATCGACAACTGGGCTTTCAGGAAGTCTATGCCGTAAGTGGCGGCGCCACCGCTTGGGTCGCCAGTGGCCGGGAACTGGCGACCGGCCCGGACAGCGCCCCGCCGCTGGGTCTGGCCGAGGCTTGGGAACGGGTCAAGCCGGTATCGCCCCGGGAGGTGCAAGCGGACTTGGAATCGGAGCAACGGCCGGCGGTTATTTTTGTGGACACTAGCGCCGACTTTGCCCGGGGGCATATTCCCGGGGCGCGCTGGGCGCCCCGGGGCTGGCTGGAAGTCCATATTGGCGGCTTGGTTCCCGAAAGGAACACTCCGGTGACGGTTACCGGCACGGATGGGCGTAGCGCCGCCCTGGCCGGGGCGGCCTTGGCAAATTTGGGCTATTCCCAAGTATCCGTCCTGGACGGGGGGATGACGGCGTGGCGCGCCGCCGGACTGCCGGAGGAAACCGGTTTGGCCGGCGTGATGAGTCCGCCCACGGACCTGGCCCCTTCCGGCCCGGACCGGAACTATGCGGATATGATGAACTATCTGCGTTGGGAAACGACCCTGGGCGAAAAGTACGCCAACGACTAGAATTGGCGCGCTCGGTTGCTTCAATTGTATAATCAAGTAAAATCCCGTCAATATTGAGGAGGATTAACCTTTATGGCCCCGGACAGCCCGGCCCGGAACTTCGTCCTCCAAAGCCGTCGCTTTATCCAGCAGGCCCATTACGAGCTGGGAAAGAAAGGCGACCGGTTGCCGGCGTCGGAAAAGGCGTCGGGCGCCGTGGACCAGGCCGTTAAAGCTATTGCCTACCACCGGCAGTGGCGGCATAATTCCCACCCCTTGCGCCGGAAAATCGTTGACCTGCTGGCCGCCGAGTTTAGACAGCCGGAATTGAGGGACCTGCAAAACTCCGCCGACCGTTTGCACGTCAATTTCTACGAGGGTACGCTGCGCGACTGGCCGGTGGCGCAAGACTTGGCCGACGTTACCGCTTGGTTGGAGTCCCTGCTGGAGGTGGGGGAACTGGGCGGCAATCCTAACTTTGCGCCGACGTGGTCCAGCAGCGGACAATCGACCGGCTGTTCCTTACCGAGGCGGAAGCTCGCGCCATACCCATGATTGGCTATCCGCCGCCGATGCCGCCCTTTAACCCGGATGTTGATTGGCGGCCGGCCCATCCAACTATCCCGAATCCGTTGCAAGTTGAAAGCGAAACCCGGCGTAAAGAGGTCAGTAATGCCTATTATTGAACACAACAGTATCCGGATGTCGCCGGTGGCGGACTACCGGGCAGAACGCCTTCTGGTCGCTCAGAAACAAGGAGCGGTGTCATTGACCGTGAAGGAAGTGGAATTGTATCCTGGCCGACAAGGCCGCTTGCACACGCACCCCACCGACATCGCTATTATGGTTATGGCCGGAGCGGTGCAGTTGATAATCGGCGACGAACTGCGAACGGTGCGGGCCGGCTGCACCTTGTTCGCCCCGCCTGGCGTTCCGCACAAGCTGGTCAACAAGCTTTGGATTCCAGTGCGGCTGCTGGTAACCTACCCTACTACCGACTTGATTACGGACTATCTGGAGTAAACGCGACGGCTCTTCATCTCCTCAGAATAGAGAGATGGATGATAGATCCCTCTTGTCCAGGACAAGAGGTTGGAGGCGAGGGCTAATAAATAACGGGAGGCAACAATGGCAACCCAGAGTCTGCGAACCGAAACCAAGCCCCAGCTAATCCCCACCAACGCCGGGCTGCGTACTTGGGCCTCGCCCCCGGAGGCGTTGCAGCAGGATGTCGTACCCAACGACCTGTTTTACGTCCGCAACCATTGGACGGACTGCCCGGAGCTTGACCTGGCTACCTACCGGCTGGTGGTGGACGGCGCAGTGGAAAATCCCCTGAGCTTGTCCTTTGAGGAGGTGTTGCAAATGGCCCGGCGCTGCTTCCAGGTTACCTTCGAGTGCTGCGGCAACAGCCCAGTGCCCGACTATTGGGCCCGGGCCACCCGCACCGGCTCGGTGATGGAGCAGATTAAGGGTCACGGCATTATGGGCAACGCCGAGTGGGCCGGCGTATCCCTGGCCGACGTGCTGGCCCGGGCCGGCGTGAAGCCGGAGGCGGTGGAGGTAATGTTCGAAGGCGCCGACCACGGCCCGGACGAAACCGTCGGCGACCCGCCCGACGTTACTTACGAACGGAGCTTGCCTTTAGCCAAGGCCACCCATCCCGATACTTTGCTGGCTTACGAAATGAACGGCGAGCCGCTGCCCCTCAACCACGGCTTTCCCCTGCGGCTGCTGGTTCCGGGCTGGTACGGTATGACCTCGGTCAAGTGGCTGGTCGGCATTCACGTGCTGGACCACGAGTTCAAGGGGTTTTACCAGACCGAACGTTATATGACCCAGAACGGCCCGGAGGATGCCAGCTACTACACTTACCATACCCGGATGAAGGTCAAGTCCATCATCACCAACCCGGCTCCGGGCGAGGTCATCCCCCTGGTTAACGACAGCGGCTACATCCTGGCCGGCGCCGCCTGGTCGGGAGAAACCGAGGTCGTAAAGGTAGAAGTCAGCGCGGACGGTGGCATTACCTGGAACTTGGCGAACCTTGCCAACCGACCCAGCGCCTATTCCTGGTATCGGTGGGAATACCGCTGGCAGCCCGCCGGCCCGGGCGGTTATACCCTGATGTCCCGCGCTACCAACAGCTTGGGCGAGACCCAGCCCCTGGAGTTCCCTAACCAATGGGATGGTCGGGGTTACGGCAACAATATGGTCTTTCCGGTGGAGGTACAGGTGCAGTAGGTGTCCAACGCAGCGCAGCTAATCGTGGCGCATCCAGATTGCTCGGCAGCGGCAATGCCATTGCCCGCGGCCTAATCCGGTCAAGATGTCTCGTCCATCCAGCGTTGGAATGCGCAAAAAATATACTGCTACTATCACTACTATCGATAGCTTATCAGTATCGGGGAGATATGCTGGAAACGGAACGGGTAGGCGCCATCTTCGCCGATACCCGGTTTCTTTACAACGATGCTCTGGAGCAACTGGAGTAGGGGCATCGGCGCAATGCGGCGGAAAAGGCGTGGGGCGCCACCAAGCGGGGCGCCAATGCCCTGATTTTAACCCGCACCGGGGAGGATGTGAACCGGACAACCCCAAACCTCCGGCGGCATACGGGCCTTGGGGCAGGAGAACCCGGATTTGGCATCTCTCCGTTCCCGTTACTTTGACCGCGTCCATTACCGGCAGGGCGATGGTTTCTACGATGGACATTGGGGGCCGGAGGACTTCGTTGTCGGGTTAATCCGGGAAACCATAGACTATATCCAGGACGCCGAAAGGCTGGCCGGTAGGTGAAACCGGCTGGCTAATCCGCCTGATTCGCTCCACACCGTAAAGACCAGTTAGAACCGGAGGCAAAAACTTGACCCAACTCATTGACCTTACCCTCACTCTGGGCAGCGACCGGGTAGTTCCGGTGCCGGGTCTGCTTGGCGTCTGCACCGAACCCCTGCACACCCACGAATCTCACGCCCGCTCCAACACCAAACTGACCCTGGCAACCCACATCGGCACTCACGTTGACGCCCCCTACCACTTTCACGCCGACGGGGTGACGGTGGAAAATATGCCCTTGGAGCGTTATATGGGGCCGGCTTTGCTGCTGGATTTGCGACCGGTAGCCAAGGGTCTGACCCCCCTCTCGGTAGCTGAACTGCAACAAGCCGGGGGGACTGCCGCGGCGGTTAAGGACAAAATAGTAACGCTGTTTACCGGTTGGGCCGCCGCCGAGTCGGGCGGCGCAAGGTTCTATTCCCAAGGCCCCTATCTGAGCAACGAAGGAGCTGAGTACTTGGCCGACGCCGGGGTCAATGCCGTGGCTTTGGACTTTCCCATTGACAAGCATCCTGCCACACCCCAATCCACCATCCACGACTTTCCGGTGCATCGTCTGCTGCTGGGCCGGGGCATCCCCCTCATCGAGAACCTGATAAACTTGGACCGGCTGGTGGGCCGGGAGTTTGAATTGTGGGCCTTGCCGATCAAGCTGAAGGATGGGGACGGCGCGGCGGCCCGCGCCGTGGCCCGCATCCGGTAGCCTGCGGCCAACTCCTCTGCTATGACTGGTTTCATCCCCGCTACGCCCATCTTGCTGGCTACCGGCAACCTGGCTAAGCAGGAGGTCTTGCGCCGTTTGCTGGAGGGTCTGCCGCTGGCCCCGGTTACTCCCGCCGAGTTGGGTTTGGCCGCCGACCCGGAGGAACGGGGCGCAACCCACGAGGAGATAGCCTTGGAGAAGGCTCAGGAATGGTCGCGGCTTGCCGCAATGCTGGCTATCGCTTCCGACGGAGGGTTGGTGGCGCCGGCGCTGGGCGCCAACTGGGAAAGTCGGTACACCCACCGTTTTGCTGGGCCGGCCGCCGATGACGCCGAGCGCCGCCGCCGTCTGCTGGAACTGTTAAGCCCTTACACCGGCGCGGAACGGGAAGCATCTTGGGTGGAAGCCCTGGCAATCGCCGACCGGGGCCGCCCGCTCAGGTTCTGGGAACTGAAGGGCGGCAGCGGTATCATCGCCGAAACCCCGGAGGAAGGCCCCCATGCGCCCGGGTTCTGGGTCTTTCCCTTGTGGTATTTTCCGAAGCTGGGCAAATACTACAACGGCCTGACCGACGACGAGAAGGAATCTTTGGGCGACCATTGGGCTACCCTCCGACGGTTGGCGCATAGTTACTTCTTAGAAGAGTTTCCGGCGGTTCGGCGTGAAGGCCCTGGATGAAATAATGGGGCTGATGGGATACAATTGTTGGAGGAACGCTCTAACCGGGGCTTTAGCCTATTTCCCCTGCCGTCTATTCGGATAAATGGAGAACCTGTCTTGACCACTGCCGCCACTATGCCCACATCCATAGACCAGGTGCAAACCTTGCTGCGCGACCAGTTATACGTGGCTGACCGGGGCTTGGCCGTAGCCATCTTTCTGGCCTTGACCCTGCAACGGCCCCTCTTTTTGGAGGGCGAAGCCGGGGTAGGCAAGACGGAAATCGCTCGCGCCCTGGGCCGAGGGCTGGATACCGAGCTAATCCGGCTCCAGTGCTACGAGGGGTTGGACATCAATCACGCCGTTTACGAGTGGAACCACACTCGCCAGATGCTGGAGATTCGGTTGCTGGAGGCTGCGGGCGCGGTGGATCGCCCGTCCGCGACTACCGACCTGTTCAGCGAACGCTTTCTGCTCAAGCGTCCTTTGCTGCAGGCCATTGACGAGAGCCGGGAGCGGTCGCCGGTGTTGCTGATTGATGAGCTGGACCGGGCCGATGAGGAGTTTGAGGGGTTTTTGCTGGAACTGCTGGCCGACTTTCAGATAACCATCCCGGAGCTGGGCGCCTACCGGGCGGCTCATCCTCCCATTGTCATCATCACCTCCAACCGTACCCGGGAGATACACGATGCCCTGAAACGCCGCTGCCTCTATTACTGGATTGATTACCCGGACTTTCAGAAGGAATTCCAAATCGTCACTACCCGAATGCCCCAAGCCCCCCGACGGTTGGCCCAACAAGTTACCGGGTTTATCCAGGAATTGCGGGAGACGGAACTTTACAAGATACCCGGCGTTTCGGAGACCATTGACTGGACGGCGGCGCTGCTGGCCCTGAACCAGACCGAGTTGGAGGCCCAGGTGATCGACGATACCCTGGGCATTATGCTGAAGTATCAAGACGACATCGAGTTGGTGCGGGGCGAGCCGGTGCGGAACATCCTGGAGCGTTCCCTGAACCGGGGGGCGCGCCGAGGCGGGCGCGGCGGCGGCTAAGCAGTTCCTTCCTGCATCTCGGATAGTGTATTGACCTATTGGCATACCGACGGTAAAGGGTGGTAATATGACACCGGTCGCCGGAACGCCCAGCCTATCACCGGAGGTACTCAAGAATGACAACCCTGGAACAGGAACCGGCCCGTACTCTCGGTTATCTTGAGGGGCGGATGCAAGAACAGTCCATCGCCCTCCAAGACTTGAAGTCAGTGTTGCAACAGATTAACGCTGATATGAAGGCCGGGTTTCAGCGAGTCAATGACCGCATTGACCAAGTTCAAGAGCAGGTCAACGCTGATATGAAGGCTGGGTTTCAGCGGGTCAATGACCGTATTGACCAAGTTCAAGAGCAGGTCAACGCTGATATGAAGGCTGGGTTTCAGCGGGTCAATGACCGCATTGACCAGGTTCAAGAGCAGGTCAATGCTGATATGAAGGCCGGGTTTCAGCGGGTCAATGACCGTATTGACCAAGTTCAAGAGCGAGTCAACAACCGAATTGACCGGCTGTTTTTTGCGATGTTCGCCGTCGGTGGAGCGGTCATCGCTGCCCAGCTTGGCGTGATTATCACGCTGATGTTTAAGTCATAGTCTCCGAGGTATGCCTACTTTACGGACAAATCACTGCTTGGCGACATTTTGTTCCAATGAGCTTTAAGCCCTCACCCGACAACGGCGCCGAAGCCTTTAGCGCGGATAACATTCCCGGCGATAACGGCCATATCCTGCACAACCTGATGCTCTTCGGGGAGACACTGCGCCGGCTGGGTCTGGACTTCGGCTCTGGCAATATGCTGGACTTGGTGCAGGCCACCGAGTCGGTTCCTATTGGCCGCAAGCAGGACTTCCGACATGCCGCTCGCTGCCTGCTGGTGCACCGTAAGCAAGACCTGCCCCGGTTCGACGACGCCTTTCAAATCTTCTGGCGTCGTCCCGCCCACGGCATCAGCGCCAGAGATTTGCGCAGCATGGGCGAGGAACGGCGTTATCGCAATCCCCAAGTTGGCCCGCCGCCGACCGTGGATGAAACGGGTTCGGAATTCGGCGATGCGTGGGGCAGCGCCCCGGACGACCAGGCCGGCGTTGATATGACCCAGACCTACAGCTCCCGGGAGGTGCTGCGGGAAAAGGACTTTGCCGACTTTACCCCGCGGGAAATCGCCCAGGCCAGGACGATGATGACCGAACTTTCCTGGAATTTGGGCCGCCGCCGGACCCGTCGCGTTCGACCCGGCCAATCCGGCAACGGCTCTAGCCTGGACTGGCGGCAAACCTTTCGCCGCAACCTTCAGTACGGCGGGGAACTGCTGGAACTCTCGCACCGGCAACCCCGGTACAAGACGCGTCCGCTGGTCCTGATTTGCGACGTCAGCGGCTCCATGGAACGCTACACCCGGCTGCTGCTCCACTTTATCCACACCATCGCCGGAGACCTGGGCCGGGTGGAGGCTTTCCTATTCGCCACCCGCATCACCCGCATCACCCGCTACCTGGACTACCGGAGCATCGACCAGGCGGTGAGTGAGGTCTCCCGGGCAGTGCCGGACTGGGCCGGAGGCACCCGTATCGGCGAGGCTATCAAGACCTTTAACTATGCATGGGCCCGGCGGACGCTGGGCAGTGGCCCGGTAGTCCTGATTATCTCCGACGGCTGGGATCGGGGCGAGCCGGAACTCCTGTCCCGGGAGATGGCCCGCCTGCGGCGCAGCTGCCACCGGTTAATCTGGCTTAACCCGCTGCTGGGGTCGCCTCGCTACCAGCCCCTGACCCGGGGGATACAAGCAGTCTTGCCCCATATTGACGACTTTCTGCCGGTGCACAACCTGAACAGCTTGGAATCCCTGGCCCGTCACCTGAACCATCTGCCGCACCGAAAACTGCCCGGCTCGGCCCAGCGCCGCTTCCCGTCCGGGACGCCGGAACCGGAACCGTCGTCGCCCGCATCAACCCGACGCCGGGAGGAAATGAACCCGGCCCTGGCTCCCACCTTTCGGCACCCCCTTTGGGGACAAATACCGCCGGCTTTGGAATAATCTCCCGCTTCCGCATCCCGGCGCTTCATTTAGCGCGGGGCGCGGCAGCTCTAATACGGCAGCCCCGGTCAATGCCGGCTTTAAGCCGCCACCGCACGACGGACACCACCCCGTAGGCCGGGCCGATCAAGGCCGCGCCGACTACAGCATCCAGGATAAAATGGTTTCCGGTGATGATGATGGCGCAGAAGGTCAGCAGAGGGTAGGCCAAACCCAGTAGCTTGAACCAACCCTTCAGTTCCCGCAGAAATAACCCTCCAAAGATGCAGGTCCAACTGAAATGCAGGCTGGGCATCGCCGCATTGGTATTGTAGAAGCCGGCCATCGCCGGGCTGCCGTAGAAGCTGGGGCCAAAGAGCTGGATAGTGTCCACCATGTGGGCCGTCTTGAAGGGCGGCGCCAAGGGAAAGAGCAGAAAAAGGGTCAGCGCAAAAGTCAAATGCGCCACGATCAGGTTGCGGTAGTAGCAATAGGCGGGGCGGCGAGTCAGGTATAGAAACAAGGCTACGGCCAAGATGATCGGCCAGTAGGTGAGGATATAGACCCAGTTCAGGAAAACCGCCAAGGGCCGAGCCTCGGCGATAACCCACTGTTGCCAGGATGGTTCGTGGAACACGCCCAGAGACTGCTCCAAGGCAATGATCCGCTCGGCATTAACCAGGGCCGGCCCATCTCCAGCGAAGACCAACCCCCGGGTCAGCAGGTAAAGGAGGTACATCCCTAGATACAGGGCAACCTCCAGTACGGGGCCTCGCCAACTCCAAAGCGTTGACAGCGGCGGCGCTTTAGCGATTCGGGCGGGAAGGGGAATCATAACGGTTGCCTAGCATGTCAAGAGGGATACGTTATGATACGCTGGGGCGAGCTGGCGATTCAACTGCGCGGGCGGAGCGTTTAGGGTGCGCTTCCTTGATTGAGTTGGGGATTGAATCGGGCCTGCTTTGCCGGATCTATGTAAAGGAGCTTAACTAGGAAGAAGGGGGAAATCTGGGGACAATCTGGTTCCCGCAGAGACCCCGTGCATGGTGAACTGGTCGAACCCGGAACTCGCTCCGGATAAAGCGAAGATGCCCGAAGTCGGTTGCCCTTGACCTGCATCATCCCGTCAGCTCCTCTCTCCCGGTGGAAGTGGAGCATTACCTCGGCGGTGAATAGTTCCAGGGAACTTTTAACCTTCCAGTTTCGATGCCGCGGTAGCAGGCAAAGAAAGCTATATTTTCTATTCTGGACGCCGCAACCGTTCCCCTCGCTCGGTTACCGGTCCTTGGAGATTGGTTGCCCCATACGCCCCCCCTCACCCTTGCAACCATCAGCTTTACCAACAACCCCTCCATTTGACGACGTCCCCCATCAGCCTGACTTTGCAATCGTCCTGACGCCGCCTCTCCGCAAAGTTGACAGGTTCTTCCTTGGATGACTACCATAGCAGCTACCGGGGTCTCCAATCCCGATGAGTAATCCTGAAACCGATAATACCGATGGAGAGACAATTATGGCTAACATGGAACAGGTGCAGATAGTTAGACAAGGACGGGACGCGGTAGCTCGTTGGCGAGAGGAGCATCCTGGGGAGTCGCTGGACCTGAACGCCTGTTATATGAGCCATACCCGAATCCCCCTGGTGGACCTGAGCGGCGCGGACCTGCGGAATGCAGACATGATGGGGGCGATGTTGCGGCGGGCCAATATGTCCGGCTGCCGGCTGAATCCGATACATCTGTACCGGGCTGACCTGCGGCAAGCCAACTTCGGCGCGTCCTTGCTGAACGGCGCTAACCTGCGCGGCGCCGACTGCCGGGAGGCGGATTTCCAGGGCGCCGACTTGGACCGGATAATTCTGTCCGACGCCAACTTGTCCGGGGCTAACCTGAGGGGAGCCAACCTATCCCGGGCTAATTTGGACCGGGCCAACCTGACCGGCGCCGACTTGACCGGCGCCACGCTGAACGGAGCTGCCCTAACCCGCACCAACTTGGCCGACGTCAAGTTCCAGGAAAGCGACTTTTACGAGGCGGTTTTTAATGCTACGCCGATGACGGGGGCTGACTTTAGCGGTAGCATAATGGGCTATACGGTGTTCCAGAACTGTAATCTGAGCGTCGCTCAGGGTCTGGAGCGGGTACGGCACGACGCTCCCAGCACCTTGGGACTGGACTCGCTGTTCCGCTCCGGCGGGAATATACCCGATTCCTTCCTGACAGGAGTGGGGGCCCCCGAATCGCTGGCGGCTTTCCAGCAGTCGCTGACCGACGAGCCGTCCCTGTCTGGCGACTACTTCATTTCCTGCGCTGCCGGGGACGTGGGCTTTGCCCAGCAATTGCAAGCCGACCTGCGGGCCAACGGGGCGCGGTGTTGGCTTTTCCCCGAGAACGCCCGAGGCAGCGCGCTGGTGGACCGGCGCAGCACTTCGGAAGAAGAGGAAATCGAGCGGTGGATACGCCACTACGATAAGCTACTGGTGGTCTGTACTCCTGAGTCTTTCGCCAGCGAAACCATCCGCAACGACATTATTCAGGCCAAGGAGCAGCAGCAAAGTCGCGACCAGTGGCTGCTCTTCTTGATTACCGGAGACGGGTTTATGAACGCTCCCCGGGACCGCTACGCCCGGGGCCTCAGCGCCGAGCACCGGGTCTTTGACCTGTCGGGGCAGGCTGAGCGAACGGACGAGTATCGTCAGGCAGTGGAGGAGTTGGCGGCAACTTTGCAGCGAAAGGAGCCGGCCAGCGCCGGGGCGCCGGCGCTGAGCGGGGGAAGCAGTTTCCAGCTTTAGGAACAGGAAAGGGTTAAGCAGAAAAGAACCGAAGCGATAACGTTGTCTCCGGTCTCTTTTATTTTGGACTTGGGCTGCTGGTATGGTGGACACCCAGGCGGGCCGGCAACTATACAACCCGGCGGTCGTATGTTACGCTCTGGATTAGACTGGCCTAGTCTGGATGGATGGTCGCCTTTATGTTTGACACCCACTTGGCGGTGCGGGAACTGACCAAAGCCGGTTTTGCGGAGGCGCAGGCCGAGGCTATAGTCGCCATGGTTGGTGTTGCTATGTCCGACGACTTGGCGACGAAAACGGACTTGGCTAATCTGCGGGTTGAACTGAAGGAAGATATTGCCGGGGTCAAAGCTGATGTTTCTGAAGTCAGGGCTGACGTTGCGGCGCTCAAGGTTCAGGTTACTGAAATCAAGGCTGGTGTTGCCGAAGTCAAGGTTCAGGTTGCCGCCAACAGCTCTGCTATCGCCAGCATAGAAACGCGTCTTCTGCTGAAAATGACCGGAATTGGCATTGCCCTGCTGGGAGCGGGTCTGGCCATTATGCGCCTATTTCCTGCCTGATCCTGTTTCGCTCCGCCGGCCTTGACGGGAGCTGGAGTCCCAAATTTCCGTAAGACTTAAGGCCGGCGATGATAGTTCATCGCCGGCCTTTCGGTTGGTTCTTGGGGTGCGGGTTTAAGACGAGGGCTAGATGTAGTCCTCTTCCTCCATCATACCCATATTGTCCCGGCTCTGAGAGAGGCCGCGGGCCATATCCTGGCGGAACTCCTCAATCATATCATCGGTGATGGTGCCGCCGGCGGCCCTGGCCCTCTCCTTGAACTGAGTGAAGGCCCATTCTTCGGTGTCGCCCTGGGGCATACTGAAGAAACCGGCGTCGAATACGGGCATTTCGCCGGGGCCGAAGTAGCCCTTACCTTCCAAGCTATACCCTTCCAAGTCATGGGTTCCCTTGCCCAACACTTGGCCGGTGGCCGCATAGTGTTCCATGGTGTTCTGGAGGCCGTACTTTTGGATGGGGCAGACCTTCATGCAGACGCCGCAGCCGAGGTAGCGAGCCATGACCGGGCGGCAGCGCTTGAAGTAGAGCTTGTTCTTCTCGATCCCCCGCCACCAAATCTTGTCGCGCATCAGGGCGCGGCCGGGGCAACGGTTGACACAGACCTGGCAGACCTGGCAGAAAGCGTGGATTCCATAGTCCACCGGGGAGTCGTAGGTAACGTTGGCATCGGTGGTAATCATCATCAGGCGGCAGCGGGAGCCGACATGGGGAGTCAGCAGGTAGCCGCAAGCGCCCAACTGGCCCAGGCCGGCGGCGACGAACATCGGGATGTAGGGGCCGGTGTTGTCGTTGGGGCTGTGTACCTGGGCGCGATAGCCGAGGGAGCGGATGTAGTTGCCTAGTTCCAAGCCGGCGGCACCTTCGGTGCGGTAGGTGCTGGAATGAACGATCTCGGCATCTACGCTGGGGATGGTCTGGGTCGGTTCAAAGTCCTGTTCGTAAGCGAGGCAGACGACGTGGGGGAACTTTACCCAGTCCTTCTTGCTCTGGTAGGTGTAGTGGGTGTCATAAGCGGTGATGCCGACTTCGACGTAGCCCAGTTCCCGGGCCTTGGCTTTGATCAGCTCGCTGACATCCGAGCCGGTGGGTTCAGCGGTGGGTTCCAAGTCGCCGGTGAGGCGGGCGCCCATAATCAGGGATCGGTTCAGCTTGTCGTGTTCCTTGCGGATTTCCCGCATCTCGACGTGCTGGTCGCGAATGGCATTGGCCCAGTCTCGCGAGGCCCGCTCGGTGATGTTCATGGTCTCTATCGGGTATTCCCGGGCATACCAGTCAACTTCTCGCTGGATCTTGGGGATGCCAGGGACGGTCTCCAGTTCCTCGGGTACGGGAATGGTTACTGGGGAATCGCCCTGGTTCTTGCCGGGTCGAACAACCTCATGTCCGATTTTCAGCATACCTTCTCCTCCCATGCTTATCTTGAACTTGATGTCAAGCCGTGCCGCCTACAATAAACCCTTCGATTTTATTTGTCAATAGTATGGGGGAAACGGTATTGCTAACACGTGTTGCTACGTAAAAAACGGGATTGGCGTTAAGGCGCCGAATCCTGTGGATGCGCCTGCGGCTGGACCTAATCTAACTGCCAGCGCGTGTTGTTAATACCTAATTGGCGGGCGGTGTCTCAGTTTGAATTTCTTACCTATCGCGTTTCTATCGATCAATTACAAAGTGAGACATTACCAAGTTACGGTCCTGGTTGCCCTTTCCTTGCCGTTGCCCTACAATTTCGGTTGCGCTCTAGGTCACCGGGGCGACCTAGCCGGCGACAGAACAGCGGCAACAACCTCAATTCCTGAGCATACTCAAGGGAGAGATAGGCAGAGGCGATGAATAATGAAGAGGGGCTTGCCCACCCGGAATACCTGGTTGACCCGGCTTGGCTAAAAGTTCACCAGGCCGACCCCAGCCTGGTAGTGGTGGACTTGGACGCGGAGGCTGGCTACTTGCGAGGGCATATTCCCGGGGCGGTTCACTTGCCGGACAACTACGAGCGTAACCCGGAAACCGGCTGGGTCAATACCCTGTCGCCGGACCGGTTCGCCGAAACCTGTCAAAGCCTGGGCATCGGCGATGATACCCAGGTAGTGGCCTATGACAACAACTTGAGCCTCTACGCCGCCCGTTTCTGGTGGACTCTGAACTACTACGGTCACCGCAACGTCAGGGTCTTGGATGGCGGCTGGCGGCGTTGGGTTGCCGAGGGCGGCGCGGTTAGCCCCGATCCGGCTATTGCTCCTCCAGTTGTCGGCGGCGGAACCGGCTTTACGCCTCGGGTTGACCAATCCCGGATTGTTCGGTTCGACGAGGTAAAGGCCGGGTGCAGCTTGGACGGTTCGGCGGTGGCCGACGCGGACACCGTAATATGGGACACCCGCAGCGCTGGCGAGTATTCCGGGGCGGTCAACCGGGGCAACCAGCGGGCCGGCCACATCGCCGGCGCGGTGCATCTGGACTGGCTTGACTTGATGGACCGGGACACGCATCGTTTCAGGTCGGCCCAGGAAATACGGCAAATAATCAGCGACAAGGGCATTACCCCGGATAAGGCAGTTTTTGCCTATTGACAGGCCGGCCTCCGTGCGGCGCACGGCGTCTTTTTACTGAACCTGCTGGGTTATGGCCGCGCCCGTAATTATGATGCGTCGATGTTTGAGTGGGCCAACCGAGATGACGCTCCGATGCAGACCGGAGCCTAATTTCCTGGCTACCCCCGCTCTCTCTCCCGCGCCCATTCCCAATGAGTCGAGGGCTGAAGCCGGGAAAACGCAACCAAGCGAGGAGGAGTTATGACTACTGAAGAAGGATTCGCCCGCCCGGAATATCTGGTGGATGCGGAATGGGTAGCGGCCCACCTGGCTGACCCCAACGTGGTGGTGGTGGACGGGGACTTGGAGGCCGGTTATCTGCGCGGCCACATCCCCGGCGCCGTGCTGGTGCCCGACAACTATGAGAAAGACCCGGACACGGGTCGGGTGCACATTCTGCCCCCGGACAAGTTCGCCGCCATGTGTCGGAACTTGGGCATCTGCGACGACAGCTTGGTGGTGGCCTATGACAATAATCAGAGCCTCTACGCCGCCCGCCTGTGGTGGGCGCTGAACTATTACGGCCACCGCAACGTCAAGGTGCTGGACGGGGGCTGGCGGCGCTGGGTTGCAGAGGGCCGCCAAATCAGCTTTGAGCGTCCGGCTCCCCCTACCGGCCTTGACCCCGACGTTACCTTCACCCCCGATGTCGACGCGTCCCTAATGGTTAAGGTGGACGAGTTGAAAGCGGCTTGCAGCCGATCCGACGCCCTGATTTGGGACGTGCGCAGCGACGGCGAATATACCGGGGCAAATGACCGAGGCAATCAGCGGGCCGGCCATATTCCCGGCGCGGTACACCTGGAATGGTTCAACGTAATGGAACGGGATTCGCACCGCTTCAAACCGGCCGGGGAAATCCGTCAATTGCTCAGTGATAAGGGAATAATCCCGGACAAGGCGGTCTTTGCTTATTGACAGGGCGGCATCCGTGCGGCGCACGGCGTCTTCTTGCTCAAGCTGTTGGGCTATGACCAAGCCAAGAACTACGATGCCTCCATGGGCGAATGGGCCAACCGGGAGGATACTCCCTTGGAAATGTAGCCCGGATCATTCCTTAACCCTGCCCTCTCTTTGGGAGAGAAGAGTTGGCGTTCGTCCTCTCCTGGGCCAGGGATCAGATGAAAGTTGAGCCATTGACTGGGCCAAGGAAAAGCCCTCGGAAATTTCCGAGGGCTTTTCCTTGGCCTCTACTGAATCGCTTCGGTGGCTGGGGTTAGCGATGACCTGGGCCGTTTCCCGTCGCCGGAACCACCGAAGCAATTCGGCGGCTGGGGTTAGCCCTCGTAGTTTAGGTGGTTGGCGGCATCCTCCAAGGGAACAACGTGGGAGAGGATGAAGTGGGCCACGTCTCGGCGCATGGGGTCATCCAGATCGCAGTCCTTTAGGTAGTTAAACCCCGGGTAGGCCTCTTCCATCAACTTCTTGACCCGGACTGTTCCATGGCGGGAAGCCACCAGGTACTCGACGCTGCTGGGGTCTCGGCCCATCTGTATCTGTTCCGCCTCGGCGTCGGCCAGTTCGGCTTCATAGTCCACCCGGTCCACGATAGCCATGTGTTCCATCGCCTCCCGGCGGTGGCTTTCGATCTCCTTAAACAGGTTGTAGAGGGCGGACACCATAGTGGAGACCTCTTCCAGCATTTGGGGAACCCGGCCTTGCTTTTCAATGACAGTGTTCATTTTCCGAAGGCTTTCTTCGAAGGCGTTCTTCCGTGCCCGATCCCAGCCCTGCTGCCGCTGGGCGCGGGCCAACTCGACCCGCAGGGTGGGGGCTTCCGACGCCAGGTTTCCCAGCTTTTGCACCGCGTTTTCAGCCTCCTCGGCCTTGCGCAACCGTTCCTGAAGCTCTGAGTTAACTCGATTTACCATATTAATTCGACTCCTTATCTGAATTAAAAAGTCTTTGCACCACCATCCCCGGTTGGGGTTTGACCCGGTCTAGGGGAAGGGTTTTGGGGCTAACCGGACCGGTATGCCAGTCAGAACCCGAACCTGCCCTTGGTACAGTTTCCAGAGTTTTCGGCGCCGCCCGGCGGTACGGTACGATGATACGGCGATAAGGAGCGATAGCTGGATTCCGGCGACTGCCGTTCCGAAACAGGCGGCGTCGGCAGGGAGTGAATAATAAATATAAGAATATTCCTGCTGGTATGAGTTGAAATCAAGCCGGAAACTGAAGCGCCCCCCGGCGTCTTGCCTTATAGGTATCTCGACATAGGCGCCTAGAGACCGATAGGTCCCCCCGGGCGTCTTGCTTTATATTTGGGCGTTACCACCTCCTTGTTTCTTGATTACTTACCAGTCCTCTTCCGGCGGCCTCAATAGTTTGTTTGGATAAGGTCGCCCTCTTCATCCTCATTCCTTCGGACTGGTTAATCTATTTAATCGCAGGGATAAGAAATCCTGCAAGGTAATTATTCACCGGAAATCGGCAATTATTGAGCGAATGGCCGCACTATCGGGTGCGTTTGCCCATTGCCGGTTACCTGCCTCCCGTCGCAACCGCAAGGGGGGGGGTGGGGCATAGGTCGGTTAGTTCGTATTCCTGAGGCGATGGCCCGAACCTTTACCCCTGGCAGCCAATACCGGGTATAATCCCGTATAATGCCGGCAAGCCCATTCTGCAATATAGCTCAATATAGCTGGGGAAGCTGGGCCGGAAGCAAAATAAGCGTCAAGAGGAGGGCAGGATTATGCCGATTGAACTGGCAGCGCCAGAGTTGGAGGGGATAATAGCGCTGGATGCGGAAATAAAGGAACTGGGCAACGGCTATGGCGGCGCCAACGGCCCGGCCGAGGGGCCGCTGTGGTGGCGAGAAGGCAGCTATCTCCTGTTCAGCGACATCCACAACGACCGGCGGATGAAGTGGGCTGAAGAAGAAGGGGTCACGGTATTTTCTGAGCCGACCAACCGGGCGAATGGCCTCACCCGCGACCGGCAAGGCCGCCTGCTGGCCGCCGAACACGACAGCCGCCGGGTGACCCGCCTGAGCCGGGACGGCGAGCGGATTACCGTGGTAGCCAACAGCTTCCAGGGTCGTCAGCTTAACCGCCCCAACGACGTGGTGGTAAAGTCCGACGGTAGTATCTACTTCACTGACCCGTGGACCTTTCCTCGCCCGGCCAACCAGTGGGAGCAGTCCTTTTCCGGAGTATATCGCGTCTCCCCGGACTTGGAGACTCTGACCTTGTTAGTTGCCGACTTTACCCTTCCCAACGGCTTGGCCTTCTCGCCGGACGAGAGCGTCCTTTATGTCAACGACTCTCGACGGCGGCACATTCGGGCCTTTGACGTGATGCCTACCGGCGGTTTGGCTTTGTCCTCTGATCGGGTATTTTGCGATTTGGGCGGGGAACGGCCCGGGGTTCCCGATGGGATGAAAGTGGATGTGGCGGGCAACGTTTACTGCGGCGGCTCCGGCGGGTTGTGGATACTGGATTCGGCGGGCAAGCTCCTGGGAACCGTCGTTCACGGCGCCGAAGCCACCACCAACCTCTGTATGGGCGGCGAGGACGGGCAGACCCTGTTCTTCACCACCCGCAACACCTTGGGCAGCGTCCGCATAAACATCCCCGGCATCCCCTTGGGCGAGAATTAAAAACCAGGAGGTCAGGAGGTATGGATTCCTGATCTTTAACTCCTAATTCGTTATTTAAGGAGTATCTCTATGCCGATAGAGCAAACATCCCCGGAACTGGCGCAAATTATAGCTTCGGACGCGGAGATAACGGAACTGGGCAGCGGTTACGGCGGCGAGGCCGGGCCGGCGGAAGGGCCACTGTGGTGGCGAGAGGGTGGCTACCTCCTCTTCAGCGACATTGGCAACAACCGCCGGATGAAATGGACGCCGGGCGCCGGAGTCAGCCTGGTTATGGAGCCGACCAACCGGGCTAACGGCCTTACCCGCGATCCCCAAGGTCGCCTGCTGGCCTGCGAACATGAGACCCGCCGGGTGACCCGCACCGAGCCGGACGGGAGCATAACCGTGGTGGCCGGCAATTACCGGGGCCGCCGCCTCAACCGCCCCAACGATGTAATTGTCAAGTCCGACGGCAGTATTTACTTCACCGATCCTGGATTTCCCGCGCCGGGGTTGGACCTGGACGTGAACGGCGTTTATCACGTTACCCCGGACCTGGGAACTATTACCCTGATTGTCTGGGACTTTACCCGTCCCAACGGGCTGGCCCTCTCTACGGACGAGAGCATCCTGTATGTCAACGACACGCGCCGCCGCCACATCCGGGCTTTTGACCTGGAACCCAACGGGATGCCCCTGCTGGCTACCGACCGGGTCTTTTGCGACCTGAACGGAGAACGGCCTGGCAATCCGGACGGAATGAAGGTGGACTGCGCAGGCAATGTGTTTTGCGGCGGCTCCGGCGGCATTTGGGTTATCAACCCGGCGGGCAAGCGGCTGGGTATTATAAATCATGGGGCGCCGGGAACAACCAACGTAGCTTTTGGCGACGACGACTGGAAAACCCTGTTCTTCACTACTCGCCAAACCCTGAATAGCATTCCAGTAAACATTGCCGGCCAACCGGTTCCCGTCAGCGGGTAGGCCCCCTCCGCTGGCGAGAACGGGAACCTTCACCGACAGTTAAAAGACCCTGGGATTTGGTTCGTCGGGCCTATGGACAAGCGGAGGGGTGGGTTATATACTAGAAGTAGGCTTCCAGCGGCAGTGGCTCAGTGGTAGAGCATCTCCTTGCCAAGGAGAGGGTCGTGGGTTCGAATCCCATCTGCCGCTCCAACTCCCTCTCCTCCTCAGCCGGCGGTTATACCGCAACCGTAGCTCTTAAGCTTCCGGCGTCGCTTCTACCGGCATATCGCGGTTCATCCACTCCAGATAAGAGCCGTCATATAGCCGCACGTTGTAGCCCAGTTGTCGCAAGGCCAAGTAACCTATCGAGGCCCGGATACCGCTGCGGCAGTAGGCGATAACCGTATCATCCCGACTTACATTCCGCGAATCCAGCAGTTCTTGAAGGGCAGCCGGCGATTTCAGGTAGCCGTCCTTACCGTCCACCAGTTCCTGCCAGACCAGATTGAGCGCGCCGGAGATGTGGCCTGGCCGGGCGTCCAGTTCTGGCATGCCGGCGTACTCTGACGGGCTGCGCAGGTCCAGCAGCTTTATCGGGGCGTTGCTGGAGGGGTTGCCGGCTCCGCCGGTGTTCAAGGCGGCGGCGACCTCCTCCAGGGTGGCCCGCACCTGCGGGTTGACTTGGGGAGTGAACTGGTTGGCGGTCGGGCGCACCGGACGATAGAGTTTTTCCCGGCCTTGGGCGGCCCATTCCTCAAAAAAGATGTCCATAATGCGCAGGTCGGTGTAGCCTAGGTAATCCAGGACCCAAGAAAGCATGGCCGCATTTCTGCCGTCGCCGCCGTCGTAGAGGGTCAGGGCAACGCCTTCGCCCAGCCCCACCGAGCCGAGAAACTCCCCCAGCTCAAAGACGGACAGCAGTTTCCCCTCCCGGTCAAACAGCCGGACGGCGGGCAGGTTCACCGCGCCCCGGATATGTCCCTGCATATAGCGCATAGGCCCCCGAGGATCAATTAGCAGGGAGCCGGGGGCGTCCAGATTAGCTTGCACCCAATCGGCGGAAACGAAAACGGCCATACTCACTCCAAATTGAATTGATGGTCGGCGGTTGGTCGGGTTAGCCCACCATCTCAAAGTCGGTCGCGATGGAGGTAGGGTTGGCTACGGACTGGGTAACCGGCGAGCCTTCTACCGCCAGCCGCCAGATTTCCCGCAGGGTTGCCTCGTCGGCATCGGCGCGGACATAGCATTTGGCGGAGATTCGGCCGTAACCGGGGTTGCCCTCGTCCTCGACGCCGGCCCATTTGCGAATGTTGTCGAAGTAGCCCTCTACGGCCACTTCCAGGTCATAAACCCGAACTCCTTGCTTGGTGGCGTTGACGACGAATCCCACGGTCATACAGCTACCGATGGCCGACAGGAGTTGCTCGTGGGCGCTGGCAGCCACATCGGTGGCGGTGAGGTCGCCGGGTTCGTCCATATCAACTTGATGGTTTCGCATATAGGCGCGGGCCCGCATCCCGTCTTGCCAGACGACCCGGGACTTCCAGGGGCCAGTGACCGCGTTGAAAACGTCCGGGTCTTTGAAGGAATCCAGGACTTGGGCGAGCTTCTCCTTGGGGAGACCGTTAAGGTCGCGTTCTTCCGCCATATTCTCCTCCTTGTTTCTTTCTTTTCGGGTTCCCGGTCCCGGTTTCCGAAGAAGTCCGGTGGGTCCGTCGGTTAGGCTCGCTGGGTTGGCGGCCTTCGCCTAGCCGTACTGCTTACGTAATTCCAGGGCCGCCTCGGAGATGACTTTCATCTTCTGAAAGGCGCCTTCCGCCGTGTTGATGTTCCGCTCGGCGAAAGTGCCGAAGCCGCAATCCGGGTTCAGGTAGATTTTATCCGGGTCGAAGTATTCCAGCATTTCCTTAACCCGTTCCACAATCATCGCCGGCGTTTCCAGGTCGTCGGTGCGCGGGTTGACCACGCCCAAGCCGATTTCCTTTTCGTTGGCGTATTCCTTGAAAACTTCCATTTCCCCGGCCCGGGGGGTGGCGCATTCCAGCACTAACTGGTCAATGTTCATCTGCACCAGATAAGGGAGCAGTGGCCCGTAGTTGCCGGTAAGCAGCACGTCTTCGCGGCGGCTCCAGTTGCCCCGGCAGACGTGTACCCCCAGTTTGATGCCGGTAATGCCGTCGGCCACCTCGTTCATTAGCCGCAGGGCAAACTCCAGTTCCGTCGTTGGGTCCCTCCGTTGGGGCAACGAGGCGCACATAAAAGTTTCGCTGGTCTCCTCGCCCAACACCACTTGGGCCAGGATTGGCTCATCATACTGGATAAAGTCGGCGCCCTGCTTCTGGAGGGCCAGGGTCTCTTCCCGCAGGATGGTTACGACATCCCGGGCCAAGTCTTCCGGCGACGGGTAAATCTTGTCGGACAGCCCCTCGAACCAACTGGAACGGGTCAGCATATAGGGGCCGGGCAAGGGTATTTTTATCGCCCGGTCGGTATGGCTTTTCAGGAAGGCTAGTTCATCTAGGGACAGCCCTTCCCGGGCCGATATTTTGTCGGTAACGATGGGGCTTTTGATGGCGAAGGCCGGCACGTCTAGCGCCCGCAGCACCTCTTCCAGCCGGGCCCGGTCGTTGGCGTAGTCTAGCAATTCCGACACCTTCATCAGTTGCATACCGGCAATCTTGCCGACTACATAGGAATAGAAGTTATCTCGACGCTGCTCGCCATCGCTGATTATATCGGCGCCGGCCGCTTCTTGGTATTTCAGGGCTTCCAGCACCGCCTGGTCGGCCACGACATTGAACTCATCCGCGGAAATTTCGTCGGCTTGCCGGCGGCGCAAGGCTTGAATCAACTCCGGGGGACGGGGCCAACTGCCTACCACGGTAACCGGAAACAGGGGTATATCTGCCATTATTCTTCTCTCCTCGTTCGTCAATCAAAGTTGCCGAGTCCGGACTGCTAGTTGGCCCACTGGGGTTCTCGCTTATCCAGGAAGGCGGTTATGCCCTCTTGGGCGTCATAGGCCTGCAAGTTCTCCACCATTGTCTTTTGGGCCAGGGCGTAGGCCGCCGGGCGGTCAAGTTGCAGTTGCCGGTAAAAGGCCTGCTTGCCGATAGCCAGGGTGTAGGAACTGGCCTGGGCGATGTGCCGGGCCAACTCCCTAACCTGCTCTTCCAACTCTTCCGCGGGAACTACCCGGTTGATCAAGCCCCAATCCAGCGCCGCCTGGGCCGGAATGGGAATGCCGGTGAGCAGCATTTCCATGGCCTGCTTTGGGTTAACCGACCGGGACAAGGCGACCGCCGGGGTGGAGCAGAACAAACCAATCTGGACGCCGGGAGTGCAGAAGCTGGCGGTCGTCGCAGCCACGGCCAGGTCGCAGGTGGCGACCAACTGACAGCCGGCCGCCGTGGCCAAGCCCTGCACCTGAGCGATAACCGGCTGGGGCAGCAGCCGAAGGGCCTCCATTACTTGGGTACATTCGGCAAAGATGTCGGTGTAGCTTGCCGCGTCGGAGCCGACCAGTTCCCGCAGGTCGTGGCCGGAACTGAACACCGGCCCTTGGGAGTTCAACACTACTACCCGCACTTCCGGGTCGGTTTTAATGCGCGCCAAGCGGTCTTTTAGGGCGGCCAGGACTTCTCTGGAAAGAGCGTGACGCCGCTGCGGGTTGTTCAAGGTCAAAGTAGCGATATGGTCAACCAGGTCATAGATGACTAGCGGCTGGGTCATTTGGGGGGGGCCTCCTTTGGCTGGGCTTTGGCCGTGGTTGATGCCGTGGTTTCAGCGACGTTCTTGGTTTGGTAAGGATAGTTTAACATTGTTGGCCGTTGGGGGTCTAGCTTCTAGTTGCTGCGGGAGCACTCCCGCAGGGCATTGACCACCACCCAAGCGGCGGCGGGACAGCCGATGCCGAAGAAGGGGCCCCAGATGCTCCAGGTAACGCTCAAAGGTCAGGCGATTCAGCGGGTCCAGGCGCCAACTGGCGGGAGAGCGCAGCGGCATTCCGTCGGGCATTCGCTTCTTCCAGAAACTCATTGGCTCGCCCAAAACGCGGTAATCCAATCCCAACTGCCGGGCGCAAGAAGCGGTGGACAACCCGTAAGGCCCGGCTCCGATTATCAGCTATCAGCAGTTGCGTATATTACATATATGATTTCATAGCAGGATCGCTCCGTTCCGTCAAGCAATCAATTGACAAGTAGGCATAAGTGTAATATAAGGGGCAGAAGTAATGCGCATTCCATAATGGAGGTGATAGCGGCAAGTACTGGCTATAGTCCAATGGGTTGCTTAACTCGTAACGTTGGAGGAAATGTGTTGAGAAACGGGATAATGCGACGCAATACTTTATTGAGCTGGCGGCTAGGGTCTCTAATGGCTTTGCTGGCGGTTTTGGCAGTGGCCTGCGGTTCCTCTACCCAACCGGCGTCGGATAATGCCGGCGCGGGAGCGGCGCCGGCGGCGACCCAAGCGCCCACAGCAACCTTTGCGCCCCAGATGATTCCCAAAGCTACTGCCGAGCCGCCCGCGCCGGCCAGTGGGAACGGGACTTCAGCGCCGGCGCCGACCGCCGCGCCGCAGCCGACTGCCGCGCCGCCTACCGTGGCGGTCAGCGCCCGCGATACCGCGGTGGTGGTTACCGAGGCGGAGCCGGCCAGCATCGGCGCCTGGAGCGACGGGTGCAGCGCCGAAATTCACAGCATGGGCTGCCAAGACTTTGTTACCGATTTTCTGACTTGGCTGGACGACCGCACCAGTGAAATTGTCCCCCTGTCCGGGGTGGAAAGCTGGAGCCAGGTCGGCTTGGACCGGTGGGAGTTCAAGTTGCGGGACGGGGTGAAGTTTCATAACGGCGCTCCCTGGAACGCCGCCGCCGCCAAGTACGGCATTGAGTATAACGGCAAGCCGGACAATCCGAGCGCCTCGGTTACTTGGACCGGCCCGGATATGATGGCGGAAGCGATTGACGACTTGACGGTGCACGCGGTTTGTCCCCAGGCTTGTCCCATCTATCCCCGCACCGCTCTGTTTGCCGATTTCCAGGACCCGGAATGGTTTGAGGCGGCTGATGAGACGGAACGGTCGCTGATGACCATCGGGTTTGGCCCTTACAAGATTGTGGGTTATCAGCCGGGGGTACACACTCAGTTTGAGGCGTATGAAGACTACCGGCCCAACGATAACTGGTTCGCTCAGGCGCCCAGCATCCAGAATATAACCCATACCTACCGGGCTGAGGCGCCGGTAAGGTCGGCGATGGTGCAGACCGGCGAAGCTGATTGGGCCGCCGACATCGGTTTTGAGGAAGCCGACAAGGTTCCCAAGTCGGTCAGCGGTAAGACTGCCGAGGTCTATACCTTGGTTTTCGATACGGTGTTCCACGAGGAGCTGGCTAAGCAGAAGGTTCGCTTGGCCCTGTCCCACGCCGTTGACTGCCAGACGCTGCTGAATTCTCTCTTTGACGGTCGCATCCCCTGCCACGCGGCCATCTCGATGAAGGGAACCATCGGCGTCAACGACGCTAATTCCAAGGTTCGGGAATACAACCCGGAGCTTTCCCGCGAATTGCTGGCCGAAGCCGGTTACGACCCGGAAAACGAGATAAACATCAACACGCGGCCCGGCTCTAACATTCGCGGCCTGGAGTTGATGGAGGCCACTATCAACTACTGGCGGGAGGTCGGGGTTAATGCTAACCTTAACTCTCACGGCGACTTGGGCACGGCCCGGAACATCCAAATCTCCGGCTGTGGCCGCTTCACCGACGAACCGGGCTACCGGGAAAACATGGACTGCGCCGACCGGAAGCCTCCCGGCCCGGCCTATGTCGGCTCCCACGCTTATGAGGTAGCGACTTCCAACGAAATTCTGGATATGCAGCGGTTCAACAACTCCCGGCTCAGTTGTTTCAGCCGCAGCAGTCGGGTCTGCATAGCGGAGTTTGAAGCGCAGAAGCTGGCGGCCAACGCCATACCGGAGGGGCCGGAACGGGTAGCGGCCATGGAGGAAATCGCTCAGATAGCCTACGACCAAGCTTACTTCCTTCCCTATTTCGAGGTGGTGTACGTTTACGGACTAGCCGCAGATCTGGAATGGGACCCCTACTATGCTCCGCGCTTGAGGGGCAACACGATGCGGTTCAGCGACTAATTTCCCAGCTCTTTGCCGTCCTCCGTTTACCGACGGGGGGATACCGGAGTCCTGGGCGGTTCCAAACCGTCCCGGGCCTCCGGTCGGGAGCAACAGTTTATAACGGCAGCCAGCGTCGGCGCTGAAGGCCGACCGCTGGCTCTTTAATCAAACATGATGACGCTGCGGGCCACGTTGCCGCCCTTCATATCCGCAAAGGCTTCGTTAATCTGCTCGAGCTTCATTCGCTGGCTGACTAGTTCATCCAGTTTCAGCCGGCCCTGGAGATAAAACTCGATGTAGCGGGGCATATCGGTGCGAAAGCGGTTGGAACCCATGCTGCTGCCCTGGAGTTTACGCTCCCGGCGCAGGAACCCTCCAGCATCGATCTCGATCATCGTGCCTTCGGGAATCATCCCGATAATCGTGGCCGTGCCGCCGGGGCGCAGCATCTGATAACACTGCTCGGCGGTTTCCTTCAGTCCGATAGCCTCAAAAGAGTAATCCACTCCGTCATCGGTCAAGTCCCGAATCCTCTCCACCACCTCGCCGCCGGAGGCGTCAATAACGTCGGTGGCGCCGAACTCCCGGGCCAGGGTCAGCTTGGTTTCCACCGAGTCAATGGCGATGATGCGCAAGGCGCCGGCCAGGGCCGCTCCCTGGATGCAGTTGAGGCCCACGCCGCCGCAGCCTACCACTGCTACCGTGCTGCCCGGCTCCACTCGGGCGGTGTTCAAGACGGCTCCCAAGCCGGTGGTAGCGCCGCAGCCAATCAAGGCCAGTCGGTCCATCGGCACATCCTCCCGCACCTTAACTAGGGCGTGTTCATGCACCAGCATTTCCTCGGCATAGGAGCCGAGCTGGGCAAACTGGGTCAGAGCCTGACCGCTCTGTCGGAGCCGGGGCGGCTGGGCCGAACTTCGAACCACGTCGGTGCGGGTGCATAGAACTGGCTGACCGCGCAGGCAGAACTCGCAATGGCCGCAAAATACGGAAAGGCAGGTTATCACCGTATCTCCCGGTTTGACGTAAGTTACCTGTTCTCCTACCGCTGCCACGGTGCCGGCGGCCTCATGGCCCAGGACGGCCGGCAGCTGGATGCGGTACTTGCCCTCGACAAAGTGAAGGTCGCTGTGGCATACCCCGCTGGCCCCGGTGCGAATCAGCGCCTCCCGTGGCCCGGGAGAATCTACTTGCACCTCCTCCACCTCCAGGGGAACGTTTACCTCGCGCAGCACGGCGGCCTGCATAGTTTCACCTCCGGTATGTTTATTTTACGAACTTCGTGGTTCAACCCTGGCTCGGGGAGGGGAGGAAGTTGCTTCCGCTTGCCTAGAGCTTTCGCGGCGCGCTCCGACGGCCCCGGTCAGGGTATTACCGCTATAGCCCCAAGGCGCTTGCTCAATAGCTAACGCCGTTGGTTAGACGCGGATTTAGGGCAATTCTACCAGAAAATGAGAGGGAGTTAGTTCCCCTGCCGGAAAGTCATACCCCTTGACAGGCGGAACGATTAGCAAAACAATCCACAAGGTAGTAAAATTAAGAAAGGTATCAGCAAAGGGATATTATTCGGGAGGGTGAAGTATGACTAGCGAGCACCGTACCCACCTATATGTAGGCATCGCCGGCGAAGGGCCGCTGATTGCCGGCATCGGCGAGCCTAGGCCCTTGGGCAGCGGCGGTCTGTACCGCCAGGCTGAGGGTTCTGACGATTGGCAGAGTATTACCCAAGGGCTGCCCGAAGAACCGCAGGTGCGCGCTTTGCTGGTGCATCCGCAGAACCCGGCGGTCATCTACGCCGGCGTCCAGGCCGGCGTCTATCGCAGCGATGACCGGGGTGAGAACTGGGAGTCCACCGATTCGCCCCAGGGCGATGTATGGTCGCTGGCGGCGCACCCGCACAATCCCGATATTATCTACGCTGGCTATGACCGCTGCGTCATTGCTCGTTCCGAAGATGGCGGGGCCACCTGGCAAAAGGGCAACACCAAGAATATCACCTTCCCGCATATCACCATGAACCCTTACGAGATTTGCAAGCGGGTAATCGGCCTGGCTATCGATTCTCACCATCCCCAGGATGTTTATGGCGCCATTGAGGTGGGCGGTCTGGTCGCCAGCCGGGACGGCGGCGATAACTGGGAGTCCATCACCGACGGCCACTATACCCGCACTGGGCCGGTGGATTTGCACGGGGTGCAGGTGAATCCCACAGCGCCGGGCCTAGTTTACATCATCACCCAATTGGCGATGTTCCGCAGCCGCAATCGGGGGAGTAACTGGGAGTTTGTGGACATTGAGGAGATGTTCCCCGGCGGCAGCTATTGCCGGGACTTGGCGGTGGCCCCGGACGATGCCAGCACTATGTACCTGGCCGCCGGCGCCGGCGGGGGCAGCGCACCGCCAGGCGCCACCGAGGCCGGCGTGCTGGTGCGCAGCCGGGATGCCGGCGAAACTTGGGAGCGGGTGGATTTAGGCGAAGTGGCTCCCAGCCGGATGTTTCAGATTGCGATAGACCCTAAAGCGCCGTCCCACGTCTATTGCAGCGACCGGGACGGGTTAGTCTTTCGCAGTAAGGACGGCGGCGAGACCTGGACTAAAAGCCGGGCGCCCGGCGAGATGTCCCGCGGCCGCCACGTTTACCCGATGGTCTGCGGTTAATTATTGTCGAAGGGCGGCCCAGTCGGTGGACGGCTTGACTGGGCCGCGCGTCTATGCCAAAGGTTATTGGAGGTTTCTCTTGTCATCCGTAGCATTAGAGCGGGCTACCTTTCGGGTTGCCGAGAGCGATCTGAAGTATATGACGCTGGATAAGGAGGATTTGCCGCCGGAGTTTCAGGGTTATCAACCGGTGCGGGTCGGGGTTCTGGATAACGCCAATATGGCCGAACACGGGTTTGCCGGCAGTACCGAGGCCCGGTTTCGTCAAGCTGGGCGGATTAATGGCTATATGCGGGAGTTTGGCCCCACCGCCGATATGAATATTTACGACGGTTTCAACTTTGTCGGTTCCAGCGTGGCGCACCTGTTTGACCGCCCGGAGTCGGTTTCCGGGTGGATGCACGACGTTTTCCTGAAGGATTTTGAGACTAATGTGGGGGAGAGCGTCGGAGAAGGGAACCAACTGGTTTCAGCCCAGCGGCTGGAAACCACTGGCTTTTTTGATGAGTCGGTGGCCCTCAAGGTGGTGCAGGGAGGCCCCCAGGGAGTGGTATCCTCCACGGTTATTGACTTCCGAGTCGGGCGTATCTTGGGCGTGGCATTTGTCGGCGCCGTGGGCGACCACGACCGCTTGGCCCTGACGCAACAGTTGGCCTTGGCCCTGGAAAAGAAAATAGTTCAGGTGGTGCTGGGGTCGGCGTAGGGGGGTAGCTTGGCGGCCACAATCTTTTCAGATTTAGCCTCGCCAGCTATTCTACGACTCAACCGGGGGTGGACAACCGCTGGTTAAGATTAGTCGCTCCTACGCGCTGACAGTTGTTCGTTGCCCGAGGGGTCAGGAATCTGGCAGTTTGGGGCCGGCGGCTAAGAGACGGAGAATTGTCTGGTGGTTGAATTATGCTTAATCCCTCCCCGGAATGGCAGACGATATTGCCCTATCCATCGCGGGCTTCCCTGGCCGAGTTGCTTGTCGCAATGATAGAGGGATCCTCCGGCATTGCCTTGCCGGAGGATTGGCCGATTAATGAACCTCACTACTTGAATAAAGGAGTCGTTTTAGACAACCTAGTGTTGAGGGAGACCATTGATGATGTCGTAGGCCAGGCGGAACCCGGCGGGAGGTTGTTCCAAGAATTGGAGCATTTCGAGCGAATGATGGCCGAAGATACTCTTAAATTATTGGAGAGTACGGCGAACGGGCGGATTATGCTTGATGCAGTCCGGGCAGCGGCTATGAGAGAGCAAAAACGCCGGGAGAGTGGATCTAATGGAGCCGAGTGACAACTATAGCGGACAGTTGGCCTGGCGGTCAGAAGATGGTCAATCCTCGTTATACTTGGGCGACGGTTTAGCTTTAATGTCCGCAGGGATGGCGGACAGTGTAGATTGCATCTGGACCGACCCGCCCTATTTGTTATCTAACGATGGCGTAACCTGCATAGCCGGTAAGCGGGTGAGTGTCAACAAGGGTGAATGGGATCGCAGCGGCGGTATCGAAAACGACCATGAGTTTAACCTGTCTTGGCTACGGGAGTGCCACCGCATTTTGAAGCCCGCCGGGACTATCTGGGTAACCGGTACCCTGCATATCTACCTGAGCGTGGGAATGGCTATGATGCAACTAGGGTTCCGTATTCTGAACGATATTATCTGGGAGAAGACCAACCCACCGCCCAATTTGGGGCGCCGTTGCTTCGCCCACTCCACCGAAACCTTACTTTGGGCTACTAAAGCGCCAAAAGGCAGCAAGCACAAGTACACTTTCAACTATCAGGACATGAAAGTGGAGAACGGCGGCAAGCAGATGAAGACCGTCTGGCGGCTTCCTGCCGTTGGCCGGGATGAAAAGTTACACGGCAAGCACCCTACGCAAAAGCCGGTTGCCTTGATTGAACGCTGCTTGCGCGCTAGTACCAACCCAGGCAATTTAGTGGTTGACCCTTTCGCCGGCACCGCCGCCGCCGGCGTGGCCGCGCTAAAGCTGGGCCGCCGCTTCCTCGGCAGCGATATGGTTGAGGAATATGCCGGCATTGGGGCAAGGCGGTTAGGGGAAGTGGCGGGAGTTGCCGAAGCTGATATTTCGTCCATTAGCGCCAGCGCAGATGGCGCTAACCAGAAGAGGCTGTTGGAGAAAACCGGAGAGTATCAGTCGGTAGCAGACTAGGAGGTTTCTCGATCACTGCTAACTATTCATCTCTCTCAGGCAAATCGCGTAGCTGGAAAACTATTTTTGAGCTATACGACATTGAGGATCACGACTTCGACAATGCTCCATTTCCGATAACTGCCGCTCAAATTAAGGTAGCCTGCCAACATTTTGAGCGCACAAGTGAAAAGGAAGTACGGATACTCTGCAAACAAGACAGCAGGAATTCTCGCCCGCATATTTTCCAAGACAACGGGCTCTTTATTTTACCGGTTCGAAATGGCGAATATGTAATAATCAAGGGTGAAGGATACGTTGATATTCCGCCCATCACATCGCCTATCCAGGACTATATGAGCGATTTCCCATTTGAACTGGAGACATCGCGAATCGGTGACTCGGAAATGCAACATCTGGATCGTGCGTATGCCATGAGCCTGATTCGGAATTTTGCTGAGGATGAATCGCTCGTATTAACAATTCGTGGGAGGAAATATACACCTAACTTCGGTTTCGTAACTGGCGAATTTCAAATTCAAGTAGATGGAGTTCAAACTGAAGTTGACGCTGGCTATGAAGGGGAAAGTCAAGTTGTATTAGTTGAAGCAAAAAGTGGAAAGGCTAACAACAATATCATCAGGCAACTTTATTACCCGTTTCGCCAACGGCAAAATCACACTGAAAAACAGGTGTCCACAATCTTTTTTCAGCGTACTCCCAGCAAGGTGCATCATCTATGGCAGTTTGGATTTGACGGCCCTAACAATTACAATAGCATCAGATTGTTGAAATCCGGCCGGTACAGAATCGTGAGGCGACCACTATAAATTAATCCCTCTCTCCCAGCAGCCGCACTACCTCGTCGCCCACTTGGGAGGTGGTGGCGTCGCCGCCCAGGTCCGGGGTCATTATCTGCCGTTCTTGCAGGCTGCGAACTACCGCCGCTTCTACCCGTTGGGCCGCTGTCGTTTCCCCCAGGTGATCCAGCATCATTCCCACCGCTGAAATGGTAGCTAGCGGGTTGGCAATGCCCTTTCCGGTGATATCGAAGGCGGCGCCGTGCACCGGCTCGAACATGGAGGGGTATTCCAGTTCCGGGTTGATGTTGGCGCTGGGGGCCAGGCCCATACTGCCGGTTACCACTGCCGCAATGTCGGAGATGATGTCGGCAAACAGGTTGGAGGCGACCATAACGTCGAAGTCCTCGGGCCAGCGCACCAGGTCCATGGCGACTCGGTCCACCAGCAGCGACTCGGTTTCCACCTGGGGGTACTCGGCGGCCACCGCTTGGAACACCTCGTCCCAGAAGACCATGCCAAAGGCTTGAGCGTTGGATTTGGTAACCGAGGTAACCTTGTTCCGCTGGTTGCGCCGGACGCAGTACTCAAAGGCGGCCCGGATGATGCGCTCGGTGCCGCGGCGAGTAAAGACGTTGGTTTGCATTACCGTTTCGTGGGGGGTGCCCGGATAGAGCCGACCGCCTACCGGGGCGTACTCTCCCTCGGTGTTCTCCCGGAAAATTACCAGGTCAATTTCGCCGGGGCTTTTGCCGGCCAAGGGCGAGGTTACGCCAGGGTGCAGGTAGGCGGGGCGGACGCATACCCCTTGGTCGAAGGCGCGGCGCATAGGCAGCAGCAACCCTTGCAGAGTGATATGGTCGGGGATGTCCGGGTCGCCCACTGCGCCGAAGAGGATGGCTTCATTGGCTTTTACCTGCTCCAGTCCGTCCGCCGGCATCATCTGCCCGGTCTCCCGATAATAGGCGGAACCCCAAGGAAACTCGGTGTAGTTGAAGCTGAGGTTAGGAGCGTTAGCGGCCAGGTAGTCCAGAACCTTCTTGCCCTCGGCCACCACTTCCGGGCCGATGCCGTCGCCGCCGATGATTGCCAGGTTATACTCTGCCATTATTGAAAACTCCTCTCTATATTCGGTTTTTAGCCACGGATGAACCCGACCCGGCGCAAGTATAAAATAAACTGGAGGTTATTCGCGTCTCTGCGGGTTTATCTGGGGATTACATTGCCTGGACGCCGCCGCCCAACAGCCGGAAATGGTAAATAGCCTCGGCCTTCGGGAAGGTATCCTGCGCTTTTCGGAAAACCGACTTGCCGCGCCGTTCCGTGGCGTCTAGCAGCACGCCGATTATTGCCCCACTGTGAGCTACGTTGACCCCGACTGCGCCAACCGACTTGGCGAACTCGGCGACGTCGGGCAGACGGGGCTTGAACAAGACTTGCTGGCTGGCTTGGGAGCTGCGGGATGCGCCTTGCCCTAGCAACCGGACGTCGCCCTCGGCCAGCCCCACGCGCAACAGGCGCAGGGCTTCGTTGGTTTCGGACTGGATAGCCTGCCATTGGGCGCGGCGGTCAATTCGATTAAAGTCCAGCGTATCCACTGAACCTCCAAAGTCCAAAGCCACGATTTCTATGGGTAGCGGCGGGCCCAGTTCCTCCGCCAGCGTGGCGGCCCGGTGGTCAAAGAGGGTGATGCCAGGGAACATTACGCCGTCGGTGGGTTCTACTTGCAGGGCAAGCTGGCCGATTTGGAGCGGAGTTAGTTCGATACCCAAGGCCAGGCCGGTGGCGGCGATGGCGGCGGACAGGTCGGCGCTGCTGCTGCCTAGTCCCTTGCTGCGGGGAATAGGATTAGCGACGGTAACCCGCGCTCCCAGGTCGGCTCGATCTAAGTGGGCCAGGGTATGCGCAACGGCGGCGGCGGTCTTGGGGCAGTCCGCCGGACAATCCATCGCAGCGGCTGCGCCGGGCGCTTCTTGGTAAAGCTCTACCCGCACCCGGGCAAAGAAGTCTACCGGACAGGTTACCAAAAAATAGGCATCGCCCAGCATTCCTTGCGCCAGCTCACCGCAGACGCCCGGGGCGCGCACGGTGGCGGCGCCGACCAAGGCTGCCGCCGGCGGCTGGTCGTCCGGGGAAATGCCGGGGAAAGCGGGAGGTTGTTCGGTCAAGGCAGTACCAGCATAGCAGGTTGCTTCTTTATTGATGAGCGGTAAGATTCGGAATTTAACCCGTCAGAAATGAAAATCTCCCCTTTGCTGACGATGGGCCATTATACCCTATTTAGGGTGATTGCTTATATCCTGAGGCTTTACTTGCAAGGGTATTCCCGCTACCACCAGATACACCGTATCGGCAGCGGCGGCAGCGCGTTGGTTAGCCGTTCCCAATAGGTCTTGGAACTGCCGACCCAAGGGAGTGGACGGTACCGGGCTTAACCCTACCTCGCTGCTGACCAGGACGGTCTCCTGCCCTGGGCGGCAAGCGGAAAGCAGTCGTTCCATTTCGGCCAGGGCCAAGGATTCGACCGTGGCAGAGGGTTCGTTTTCGTGGGCCAGCAGCAGGTTAGCGACCCAGACGTCGAGCGAGTCGAGCAGAACGGCGCCGGGCGGGTTGGGGCCGCCCAGGGCCTCAGCCAAAGCTGCTGCCGGTTGTAGTGGTTCCTCCAGGGTAAGCCAGTGGGACGGGCGGCGTTCCCGGTGGCGGCGGATGCGCTGGACCATCTCGGCGTCGGTGGCCTGCCCGGTAGCCAGGTAGAGGACCGGGCGGCCCGAAGGAAGGGCCAAATCCTGGGCCAGCCCTTCGGCAACGGCGCTCTTGCCCGAGCGCACACCGCCTAACACTAGGGTCAGCCGGGAATTCATTGGGCTAGACCTCCGACCGGTCGAAGTTACGGTCAAGGCCGGTTATTGAATAAATAAGGTTCATATCCAGGCTGCTCCGTACCCAGTCGGCCAACTTGTCGAACTCGGTTTCAATGGTCGCTTCTTGAGGGTCGAGGGGCAGGGCAACGCCTTTGCGGCGGGCCAACTCTTGAAGAATCGCCCGGCGCAAGGCAACGTTGTGAAACAGGCCGTGAACGTAGGTGCCTAGTACCCGTCCCGAGTTATCCATTGCCCCGTCATAGGCTGTAGCGGCGGTTACCGTCGCGTCGGAGCGGTCGTTGATCCGGAAAGGCCGGATGATACCGATACCTTCGTCCCCGCTCTCCCCAATAGTATGTCCCATGTGAATTTCGTAACCGGTGATAGGCGCGCCGGCGGACCCGGCCAGCAACCCGGTCGCCTCAGCCACCTCGCCCCGGATGCGGTGGGTCTCCTTGGTTCCGACGAACACCGTGGTCAGCGGCAGCAGCCCCAATCCCGCCATCTCCGGGCGGCGGGATTCGACCCCTTCCGGGTCGCAGAGGCGAGCGCCCAGCATCTGGTAGCCGCCGCAGATGCCGATAATGGCGGTTCCCGTTTCCGGCCGGCGCCGGTCTCGGATAGCTTGAGCTAATCCCTGATGCTCCAGCCAAGCCAGGTCGGAGATGGTGGTCTTGCTGCCGGGCAGGATGATCAGATCAGGGCCCCCGAGGTCAGCGGCGGAAGTTACGTAACGGAGCGAGACCCCCGGCTCCCGGGCCAGCGGGTCAAAGTCGTCGAAGTTGGATATGTGAGGGAGCTGCACTATGGCAATGTCCAGCGCTGCCGAGCCGGAGGCCGGGGGGGAACGGAAAGGGAGGTCCAGGGCCACCGAATCCTCTTCCGGGATATGGATGTTGCGGAAGTGATGCACTACCCCGGCCACTGGAATCCCGGTGCGCTGCTCCAGCATAGTCAGCCCGTCGGTCAGCAGGCTGGCGTCGCCGCGGAACTTGTTAATGATGAACGCCTTGATGGTATCCCGCTCTTCCGGCTCCAGTAGTTCCAGGGTGCCTACCAGCGCGGCGAAGACGCCTCCCCGGTCGATGTCGCCGCAGAGCAGCACCGGCGCCTTGGCGTAGCGGGCTACTCGCATATTGACGATTTCGGTGGCCTTGAGGTTAATTTCCGCCGGGCTGCCGGCTCCCTCGATGACCACGATGTCGTACTCCCGGCGCAGCGTGTCCAGGGAGGTATGCACCGCCTCCCAAAGCTCGGCTTTCAGGCCAAAGTAGTCGCGCACTTGGGCGGAAACCAAGGGGCGGCCCAGCCGTACCACTTGGGCGATGTGGTCGGCCTCCGGCTTCAGTAAGACCGGGTTCATTTCTACCCGCGCCTCCACGCCGGCGGCTTCGGCTTGCACCGCTTGGGCGCGGCCAATTTCGCCACCTTCCCGGGTAACATAGGAGTTGTTGGACATATTCTGCGCCTTAAAGGGGGCGACGCGAAACCCGTCCTGACGAAAGATGCGGCACAGGGCCGACACCAGCACGCTCTTACCCACGTGAGAAGCGGTGCCTTGAACCATTAAGACTTTGCCGGGCATATTTTGTTCCTTCAATACCTAATCAGTTTCCTAATTTTAATAGCTCCGAGTTTATAGTTCCAGAAACTCCGCTACCGAAAGCCCGGCCGGTCGAATAATAGAGCGCGCCGCTCCTATCGGCCGGTCGCCGGAATGGAACGGCGCCGTAGCCCGGCCTTGGTAGTTGAATTGGTCCGGATTTGATGTCTCCCGCTGGTCTGCCGGCGCAAAACGAACCCTGCTCTCCGAAATTTGCGGATTACATCGGCAGCCCTAAAACTCGACAGCATTATCACCAGGCGCAGGCCTACTCATTGCTATAGGAAGGTCGGCAGAGCCAGACAATACTTTGGGGGTGGGCGGAAGTTCTTCGCCATCTTCCCAATATATCTCGATCAAATGGCAAGCTATGTCCGGGGCTATTTCCAAGGCTTCCGCCACGGTAAGGCCTGGGGCCAACAGTCCGGGCAAGTCATCGCTGGTCGCCAGAAAGAGGCCTTCGGGCGGTTCTTCCAGATGGATGGGCGGCAGTATTTCCATGCTTGGATTCCTAATCAGCCGGATTCTTGATTACCCCAGGCTACTCAGGTGCGAAGTATCATTGTAAAGGTGCATTACGGCGTTGTCCGGGTAGGTGCGGATTATTGACAGGGCGCAGTTTTGCATAACGAACTTCCAGTTGGCTTCCAGGGGCAGGTCTAGCAGGGCCACAATGCAACTGCGCAGCGAGCCGCCATGCCCGACAATTAACAAACTGCCCTCTGGGCGCTGCTCCCGCAATCCGGCGACGAATTGGGTCAGGCGGGCGTTGCACTGCCGGATGGTCTCGCCCCCCGGCGGGGCAAAGTCCGGGTCGTTGACCAGGGAAGCCCGGTACAGTTCCGGATACTGCTGCTGGTACTCTTCCACCGTCAGCCCCTCAAATACTCCCTTATTATACTCCCGCAGTTCGGGGACGGATTTCAATGGTATGTTTCTCTCGCCAAGGATAATCCGGGCTGTGTCCCTAGTTCGGCTCATATCGCTGGAGTAGGCCAGGTCCAGGGACTCTCCGGAAAGACGGCGGGCAACGGCCCGGGCCTGCTCTCGGCCCCGGTCAGAAAGCTCAATATCGGTATGACCCTGAATGCGCCCTTCAGCGTTCCACTTGGTTTCGCCGTGACGCACGATATAGATTTTACTCATAGCGCTATTTCCTCTTTACATTGCCGGCGGATTCAGACACGGGTCAAGCCTAGCCCGGTTCTCGACTTGGTTCCCCCATAGCCGCCGCCAACCGTTGGCAGTCGGGTTGGGAGCGGATGCCGATGCGGATGCAGTCGGGGAGTCCAAAGGAGGCGCAGTCTCGCACGAAGATTCCCTGGCGCATCAGCCGTTCGCGCCACGCCCGACCATCGCCTACTTCCACCAGTAGGAAGTTGGCTGCCGAGGGCAGGACGGCAAAACCCAGTCCGGTCAGCGTATGAACCAGGTAAGATTTGGCGGAGTTGACCGCTTCCCGGGCGGCGGGCAGGTAGCCGATGTCGGCCAGGGCCACCAACCCGGCGGCTTGGGCCAGCCCGTTAACGCTCCAATCGGGTTGAAAGCGGGCCAGCCGGGAGGTAATCTTCGGCGCGGCCAGGGAATAGCCCAGCCGCAGCCCGGTGAGGGCGTAATCCTTGGTCATAGAGCGCAGGATTATCACGTTATTGGCTGCCCCGCTTTCCGGCTCCAGCAGAGCTAGGGAGTTCCAGGGCTGGTTTACAAAGTTCAGATAAGCCTCATCCACCACCAGCAGGCCGCCGGCTTGGGCGACCCACTGCGCCAGGTCTAATACCGCTTTTTTGTCTAGGTAAACGCCGGTAGGGTTATTGGGGTTGCAGAGAAATATCAGAGACGGCCGGCGGGTCCGGATAATCGCCTCGGCCTGGGCCAGGTCCCAACTGAAACCAAGCTGCCGCCGCGCCGCTAGTTCCAGAACTTGGGCGCCGGCCAGAGCGACGGCCCCGGCATACTCGCCATAGGTAGGCCCTAACAGCAGCGCAGTGTCAGCGCACCCGGCGGGCGGCGGCGAGAGGCTGGCCCGGGTCAGTAGGTGAATCAACTCGGTGGAGCCGTTTCCGACCAGGATCCGGTCAATTGCCAAGCCCAGGTTTTGGGACAGCGCCTCCCTCAGTTCCAGACATTCCGGGTCGGGATAGGCGGTCAAGTCCACCCGGCGCAGGGTCTTCTCCAGTCCCTGCGGCGGCCCCAGGGGGCTGATGCTGGCGCTGAAGTCCAGGGTGTCCGCCGGTTCCAGACCCAAAGCGCGCAACTGGGCCGGCCGGATACCCCCGTGTACCGGGCGGCCCCTCGACCCCGCTCCCGCTCCTTGGGAAGCGGGATTGATGGTGAAGGCGCCTTTTCCTTGGGGTGAGGGCGAACCGGAGGTATCCTTGCTCATTTACCGAAAGACTCCGTCTTTTGATAAGATAAGGCTTAATGCTACCAGCAGGCCCAAACCGGCTACCAAATACATAGATTGAATGGCGCGGGTAATGTCCTTGGGTTCCAAGGGGCGGGTAGGGTCGCCCAACTGATAGTGGCCTTCCTTTTCCAGTTGTACCCCCAGGGCGCCGGCCATACCGCTCATCGTCCAACCGGCGTTGGGGCTGGCAGTGCGGGCGTGGTCGCGCCACATAATGCGCCAGGCGCGTCCAGCTCGCTGCCCCGGCAGAACAGCGCCGCTCAAGGTCAGCAGGAGCGCGGTCAGCCGGGCCGGAACCAGGTTTATCAGGTCGTCCAGCCGGGCCGCCGCCTTGCCTAGATATTCATACTCGCCATGATAGCCTATCATACTGTCCAGGGTGTTAATAGCGCGGTAGGCAAAGGCCCCGGGCAGGCCAAAGAGGGCAAAGGCCAGCCAAGGGCCGATAAAGCTGTCGGTAGTGTTCTCCGACACCGATTCCACCGTGGCGGCGATAGCTTCTCCGGCAGTCAGGGCGGATACGTCGCGGCTCACCAACGACCGCATATTTTCCCGCACCGTCGCCAAGTCGCCGCCGGCCAACCGGGAGCGGGTAGCGGCGGCGACCCGGTGCAGCATCTGTAGGGCAAAGGTGGCCTTGAGCAGGATGGCCCCAACTATTACATAGGCGAAGGGGCCATAGGGGTGAAAATCATCGACTTTCTGCAAACCCGTGGCGGTAAACCAGGCGGCGGCGGCCCAGAAACCGGGGATGAGCAGGGCCATCAGAACACCGCTGGCCAGCCCGCCGGCCCTGTTCCGGGGAGCCATCCCTTCTACCCAGGAGATGGTCTTGCCGATCCAGACGGTAGGGTGCAACCGGGCGGGCAGCTCCCCCAGCGCCAAATCCAGCAGGACGGCCAGGAGTAGGATGATTAGGTCGGGAGGAAGGTGGGAAACTACCGCCACCGCTGGCAGCCCAATTGTTGGTCTAGCAGTTGAACCGTCGCTTCGGTTCGCCTAACCGATTGCTCGTCGAAACTCCCCTCTCTCCCATATTCCGATCTTATGGTTAAATCTTCGAGAGTCAAAATATCAGGGTAGCCGGAAATGGCTTTTTGCAAAGCTTCTATCGCTGTATCACGATGAATCAAGGTGGCGCAAATCTGAACCAGTTTGTCCGCATAACCCCCCTGGGCGGCGCTTATGAACCGACTGGGGATGTATCCGACTCGCTTGTTCCGCTCAATTACCTCCGACACGGCTTCCTTAAATGTAATGGGGCAAGGCAGTTGATTTGTCATAATTTCTCTGACTAGGGTTTATCGGAGGATTTGGTGTAGCGGCTGAATTAACCCGTAGGGCAGCAGGGCTACCGACGCCATCAGGACGGCTACCTCGGCCAGTTCGTTGGCGGCTCCGTAGGCGTCGCCGGTGAGGCCCCCCAGCAGATGAGACATTCCTAGTCCCAGCAAAAGGACCAGAAGGGAGACTCCCACCAGCATAACCGCTCCGCCGATACCGCCCAGCAAGGTCGCCGCGGCCATCACCATTATTGTGGCAACCGCGGTGGCTATCCCGGCGTTGCCCCGGTTGCCCCGGTGGAAGGGCGCGCCCAGCCCCCGGGCGCGGGCGTAGCGGAAGACAACTAGCAGTAACACCATTGTCCAACGAGAGAAAGCGGGGAACAGTAGCAAGGCCCCTTCCTTGCCCGGCGCGTTCAACGAGAGCAGGGAGATCAGGGCCCCGTATTTCAGTATCAGCACGCCGCTGCCGCCGACCACCGCAAAGGCGCCTACGTGGGAATCCTGCATAATTTCCCGACGCCGCTCCGAAGTTTGGCCGCCGAACAACCCGTCGCAGGTGTCCATCAGGCCGTCCAGGTGCAGACCGCGGGTGATTATAATCAAAAACGCCACCAACAGGGCAGCGGTCAGATAGACCGGAAACAGCTCCCGAGCGCCTCGTTCAATTCCCACCAGCGCCAAGCCTATTAGCAGCCCAATCAAGGGAAACCAGGCGCGGGAGTTGCTGATAGTCTGCGCGGTGATACTTGCCGGCCAGCAGGTGGGCAGGAGGGTCAAAAAGCTGATGGCCGACAGCAGCGACTGCATACTTTATTCCTTGTTAGAATCCTTCGACGGCATCAGGGCAAGCGGTTGGGTTTCCCCGTTTCCTCAGCTTGGATCGGGCCGGTTAGCGCTTAACTGCACCAGATAAGAGACCCCAAAGCCGTTAAGTCTTCTGACTCCTAGCGCTCCTCGTCGCTGCGTTCCGAGACGCCGGCCTCGGCAAAGGTCGCCATTTCAGCCAGGCAGCGGGCGGCGGCTTCAATCAGGTGCATTGCCAACGTGGCGCCAGTACCCTCGCCCAGTCGCATTCCCAAGTCCAGCAAGGGCGTCAGCCCCATAGTGTCCAAGCCGACCCGATGTCCTGGCTCCACCGATTGATGGGAGGCAATAAAATAGTCCCGGGCCGTCGGAGATATTAGCCAGGCAATCAGGGCCGCCGCGCCGGAGATAAACCCGTCCACCACTACCGGGCGGCGGCCCGCCGCTGTGCCCAGCATCGCTCCGGCCAGCACGCCGATTTCCAACCCGCCCACTTTGGTCAGCACATCCAGCCCGTCCTGGCGGTCGGGGCGGTTGACCTCGATAGCCCGCCGGACTACCTCCACCTTGTGGGACAAGCCGGGGTCGTCCAGGCCGGCGCCTCGTCCGGTGGTAAGGGCTGGGTCGGCGCCGGTAATGACGGCGGTAATGGCGCTGGAGGCGGTGGTGTTGCCGATGCCCATGTCGCCGCAGGCAATCAAGTCGGCGCCCTCGCCAAGCTGCTCCTGGGCGGCGTCGATGCCGATTTCCAGGCAGTGGACCGCCTGTTCCCGGGTTAGGGCTGGGCCAACGGCCATATTAGCGGTGCCGGAAGCCACTTTGACCGAGCGCAGCAGCGGGTGGGGGGCCAAGTCGGCGGCTACTCCGGCATCGAGAATTACTATCTCCGCCCCGGCGTGCCGGGCCAGGACGTTGATACCGGCGCCGCCGCGCAGAAAGTTATAGACCATCTGCGGGGTAACCTCCTGCGGGTAGGCGCTGACTCCTTCGGTAACCACGCCGTGGTCGCCGGCGGCCAGGATGACCGACTTGCGGCGGATTTGCGGGATGGGATTACCGAACATACCGGCCAGTATAACGGACAGGTCTTCCAGCCGGCCTAAGCTGCCCAGGGGCTTGGTCAAAGTGTCCTGACGAGCGCGGGCAGCGGCCATCGCCTCCTCGTCCAGGGGAATGATGTCCTCCAGAGTCTGGTCGATCAAAGGAGATATGGTCATGGCAGGGAGCCTCCTCAGCGGTTGGTGGCGGTTAATGCGGCGCTTACGCTAAATGCTTTGCTCCTAAAACTCGATCCCCGGCTGGGCCTTGATGCCGCTTTGATAGGGATGCTTGACCACGTTCATCTCCGTTACCAGGTCGGCGTACTCCACCAGGGCCGACGGGGCGTTGCGGCCGGTGATAATGACGTGCAGCATTTCGGGCCGGCTTTCCAGGGCGGCGACGACCTCTTCGGTGGAAATCCAGCCGTAATGAAGGGGATAGGTAAACTCGTCCAGTACCACCAAGTCGTGCTGGCCGGAGGCGATGACCTCTTTGGCGTCTTCCCAGAGGGCGCGGGCCAAGTCAGCGCTCTGCTCCAGGTCCCGGGAGCGCCAAGTGAAACCGTCGCCCATGGCGCGCATAGTAACGCCGATTTTCTGGGCGGCCCGCTGCTCGCCAAAGTTGGCGGTGGTATGCTTGATGAACTGGAGCATGATTACCCGCATATTCCGGCCCCAAGCACGGAACAGGACGCCCATGGCGGCGGTGGTCTTGCCCTTGCCGCTGCCGGTGTTGACGATAACCAACCCTTTGTTAATCCGAGGGCCTTTAACCGACTGTGGCCCCTCTTGACTTGCTTGCTCGGAACTCATTTTGACTTTACCTTCCTGTATGTTTTGCTTCCCTCTTCCAAAGGAAGAGGGAAGAGGGTTGCCGCTATTGGCTATTGCCAGCTTACCCTACTTGACCGGCGGGCGGGCGCAGGTATCCACAAACCGCTTTGCCAACCCGGGCGCGCTGCCCAGGTGGATGTGGATGTAGGAGGCCCAAACGCTGCCGATGTGGAAACCCTCGGGCCGGTTTTCCTGGTCAACCACCCGATACATAGCTTGTTTCGGGTGGGGTGGTTCGGCCAGCGCCGACCAGTGAAATTCGTGGCCCCTTACTCGTTGACCCGGTTGCAGGAGGGGTGTAGCGGCGCATGCTTCTACTTCCCGGTAGCCCAGGGTTAGCCGGCTGCCCGACATGGAGGATACCACCGGCAGCGCCCCCACCATCGGATAGCCCGTTCCGGCTAGGTCGGAGAGACTTTGGCCCAGATACATCAGGCCGCCGCACTCGGCATAGACCGGCGCCTCTTGCGCCAGGGTTCGGCGTATTGATTCCAGCATAGGCCGGTTTTCCGACAACTCCCGGGCAAACATTTCCGGGAAGCCGCCGCCGATGTAAACCCCGCCCACTCGCTCCGGCAGAGCGGCATCGGTGAGCGGGCTAAAGGGAACCAGTTCGGCGCCCCACGCCTCCAGCAGGTCCAACGAATCCTGGTAGTAAAAACTGAAGGCTTGGTCCTGGGCAATGGCAATGCGGGCGCGTCGGGGCTGGGGTTCCGCCGGATACACCTCCGGGCTGCCTTCCAGCGGATTGGTCGAACTGTTGGGGGGACTGGCGGCGGCGGCCAGGCGCAGAATGCCTGCCAAGTCGATGGTCTCTTCCACCTGGGCAATCAGGGCGTTATACCATTCCTCGGCTACGGAGCCTTCCACGGTGGGAATCAGGCCCAGGTGGCGTTCTGGCTGAACGAATTGCTCCCGACGAGGCAGGTAGCCTAGTACCGGCAGGCCAGTGGTGGCTTCAATCTGGGGCTGGCAAAACTCCAGGTGGCGTGGCCCGCCGACGCCATTGAGGATGACACCGGCGAGGCGCAGGTCGGGGTCGAACTGCTGATAGCCCAGCACCTCTGCGGCTACGCTGCGCGCCACCTTGGCGGCGTCGGCTACCAGGATGACCGGAGCGTTTAGTAGCTTGGCCAACTGGGCAGTCGAGCCTTCTTCGGTTAGGCTGGAGTGGCCGTCATACACTCCCATCACACCCTCCACCACCGAAACTTGGCCTGGCCCGCCGGCGCGGCGAAACAGCTCGGCAACGGTGGGTTGGGGCAACAGCCAAGTGTCGAGGTTGCGGGAGGGAACGCCGCAGGCCAGTTGGTGGTAGGAGGGGTCAATATAGTCTGGGCCAGCCTTGAAGGGCTGTACCCGGTGGCCGCGCCGGGTCAGGGCGCCCATAACTCCGGTGGCGATGGTGGTCTTGCCTACGCCGCTGCGTACCCCGGCGATTACTATGGCGCTGGTCATTAACCCTCCTTTCTGGCCCGTAACAGCCCCTTTACCGCCCAGGACACGACCCAAGGTTGACCCTGCGGGTCGGCTAACCCTATCGTCATTTCAGCGAAAGCGAGAAGGATAGCGCCTATAAAGTCCGCTTACCCTCTAGCCGCCCTGGTCTAGCCGCAGAGTTGGGCCGTACTTCTTCAGCAGGGCCATGAACAGGTCGTGGCGAGGTTGGTTGGATTCCGTGTTCTCCGACTTGCGGAGATAGATACGCAACACCGGGCCTTGGTTGTCGTCCATAAACCAGACCGAATAGCTGGGCAGCCCCGCATCGTTCATCCGATGCAGAAAGCGGACTTCGTGAATCCGGTCCAGGTACATATGCAGGTGCGTACCGGCCTCAGTATCGGACAGCGGTTCGGCCATAAAGGTAACGATGTCGCCCGCATCACTGAACCGCAGGTCGTCCAGAGCCATATAGACTTCGGAAGTGGCCGCGGTGTTGGACAACATCAGCACCACCTCGTTAAAACCTACCTGATTAAATCCTTGTTGACACTCTTCGAGGATTTGGCGTAACATCCTTGTACCTCCGAGTCTTGCCTAATAGTACCCCATTATGCTATCCAACGTCGGATAATGCTACTGCCGATTTCGGAATTGGCGTATAGAAAGATGACCGGATGGACTGCCTGGAACCCAACAAGTTGGGTCCTTCGGCTACGAGGGGAGGAGGTCCTGCATAGCCGGGGCAGCGAGGGCCATCCGGTCGTCTCCCTTGGGTTAAATCCAATGGCCCGGCCATTGGAGCGGTACTTTCGGTTTAGCCTGTGGAGAATAACGCCCATAGCAGAATCGAAGAATTGAACCCTCAGAATGCAAAAAGCCTGACCTTCTTGGTCAGGCTAAAAAGTCCGAAGACCCTATACACCTTTCCGCGAAGCGTATTCAGTTCTAACCCAAAGGCAGGTCTCCTGGCTTCTGGCTGTTGACGAACTTCCCGGCCTTCCCGGCCCGTGAAATTGGGCCAGTGGCTTCCGGTAAACGGGAATAGAGAAGTTCTCGCCAGTTACAGTGGCGCGACCACACCGGATTTACACCGGCTTCCCTTTTCAGCCCCGGTCGAGCGGGGCCACCTTCAGGCGATACTAAGTTGTTAAAGACTACATCCGTCGGTTGATACAAGGATTGTATAACGGCGAAGAGCGGGCGTCAAGGGCGGGTTTAGGGAATATAGGTTGTCCTATACTTCTTTGATTATTATCGTATGCGTAATGTACGATATGCAAATGATACCAGTGTTTTCGCACACCGATTAAGCAATAGTGCGTTGTTACCGGTAAGCAGTGATTTTTATAGTAGCTATCAATTAGTTGGAGGTCCTTTATGCCCAAATATACCTATGATCACATTCACTTGCGCACCCGCCAGCCTCAGGAAATGGCCCAGTATTTTGAGAAAATGTTTGATGCCAAGGTTATTGAATCGGTGCAATCGGACGGGTTCGTCCGCACCGACCTGGATATTGATGGCCTGATGGTATTTATCGCTCCCGTACCGGCCGATGCCGACATCCAGGCCAGCCCCACCGACCCGCACCTGGGACTGGACCATTTCGGGTTTCGCGTGGATAACGTCGATGAGACGGTGGCCGAACTGAAGAACCGCGGCGCCGACATTGCGGTGGAGCCGCGCACCATCCGCCCCGGGGTCAGAATTGCCTTCGTGCGCGCTCCGGACGACGTGCGGATTGAGCTGCTGCAACGGGACTAGCTAGTGAACTGCAGGGGCAGACTGGGGTGTTGACTAGGGGCCTATCTTATCTCTACCCTTGACCGGTCCTGGCGAATATGGCGTTCCGGTTACTTCCGTTCCACCCGCCGCAGGGTATAGACGTCGGAGGCCATTATGCTCGGTATGTGGGCCGACAGGTTGGGAAAATCGTCGGTGACGGCATGCACCAGGCGTCCGCTCAAAGCGCCCGAGGCATTCCCGGCTAGCCACACCGCCAGCGCAGCGGCTCGCTCAATGGAGGCTCCGCCACCGCCGGTAACCTGTTGACCGAACTGGTACAACTCGGTGTCGCCTGCCGCCTGCGCCCGCTCGGTTATGTCCTCCCACATCCGGGTATGGATTGACCCCGGCCCCAGGGCGTTGACCTGGATATTCCGGTCGGCCAGTTCCAGGGAGAGAATCTCGGTCAGGCGAATGATGGCCGCTTTAGAGGAACCGTAGGCCGACAGGTGGTAGGGGGCCGAAGTGGATCCAGAGCCGGACAGGTTGATAATTTTGCCGCCGCCGGACGCAACCAGCGCCGGAATCAGAGCCCGGCAGCACAGATACGTACCTACCAAGTTTACCTGAATGGCGCGTATCCAGGATGTCACATCGTTGTCTTCCAGCGCGCCCACCGGCCCGACGATTCCGGCGTTGTTCACCAGAATGTCCACTCGGGAAAAGCGATCCAACGCTTGGCAGGCCATATCCTCCACCGCCGCCTGGTCCGTAACGTCCACGCCGATGACGCAGGTGGCGGCGCCGAGGGACTGGGCCGTCCGGGCCGTCTCTTCCAGTTCGTCCAGGCTACGGGCGGCCAGGGCCAGTTGCGCCCCCTCCCGGGCGTAGGCCAGCGCAATGGCTCGGCCAATACCCCGGCCGGCGCCGGTAATCAGCGCAACCTTATTCTTCAGTCGCATAGGGTCTCCTTCCCCCTTTATATCCTTGCTCTCTCTAGTAAGCCTCTTTTATCTGTTTATGACGAGCTGGTCAAATCGTTACTTATTTCGGCCTTCTTAAACCCGTTCAGGACTAGGTGGAGGGAGGTTCAGGGTAAGCGGTTGGATGCCGGCCAGGGGTAGGCCAGCGCCGCTTGGTCTTGAGCCGGGGGCCAAAGTGTTGCCTTGCGCCCCTGCTGCCACTGAACCAGGACCAGGGAACGGCCTACCTGCCGCCCGTTTTCCGGGTCAATCCGAAATCGGCCGTAAAAGGTAGAAAAGTCCAGCCCGGCGGCGGCCTCCCACAAGGCAGTGTCCACCAGGGTTCCCGCTTCCAGAATACACCGCTGGGCGATTAACCCGGCGGCGTAGGCTTGGGCCATAGGGTAGTTAACGGCCAGGTTTCCGGCGGCCCGGCTTTCCCGCGTTAGGGATGCTATTACTGGCGCTGATGGCGGCCCATAGAAAGAACTGCCGCCCAGAATATGAGCCGCGGCGTCATTGCTAGCGGTATTGGCAGCTGGCGCATCAGCCGTCGGTTCCCACTGGCTGGGGCCAATAAAGCCCGCTGTGTTGTCCCCTAAGGCAGCCCGGAACTGTTCGATAGGAGCAGCGACCACCGCCACCGCGCCTGGCGTTTCCCCCAGCGCTCCCTCACTAACCCGCCGCAGCGCCAATTGGCCGGCCAGAGCTATGTCGTGCCGAATACGCCCCACCGACAAGAGCAGGTCAGGTTTGGCCTGCTGTACCAAGTCCAGAACGTTGGAGAAATTAGCGGTGTCCGGGGTAAACTCGTGGTGCAAGACCTTCTTAAAGCCCAAGGCCAGGGCCTGGCCTTCTAGTCCGTCGCTGACTTGTCGGGGAAAGGCGCCGACAGAGCAGCGAACCAGGGCAAAGGTACGGGCGTTGGGAGCAGCCTGACGCACTAGGCCGGGCAGCGCGGTCAGATACTCGCTGGCCGGGGTGAGAATGCCTACAATCCGCCGTCCTGGCTGGTAGATATTATCTGAGGCTCCGCCCTGGTTCCAGAGCAACCGACCGTGTTCAGCGGCAACCTCGGCGGCGGCTTGGGCCAGTCCGCTGGAATAAGGGCCGAAGAGTAGGTCCACCCGGTCTTGTAGAATCAGCCGCTCAGTTGCCCGAACAGTTCCCTTGGTCCGGCTGGCGTCATCGTAATAAACCACTGAAACCGGGAGACGCTGCCGGCGGTCGGCCACCGCTAGCCCGCCGGCCCGGTTTAGGTCGGCGGCCCAGGCGTTGATGCCGACTAAAGCCTGTTGCCCTTGGGCCTGAAACTGGCCGGACAGAGAGATGGATATACCGGCTTTGATGGTGGCGGGCAAGGTTGCTCCGTTGCAATCCGGTTTTGGCGTGACTGGGGGCGGACGGCGAACCTTGCCGCTCAGCGCCTGGGCCGGAAGATGCCAAAGGAACTGGTGTAGCCGTGCAGGAAAGTTACGCCGCTGACTGGGCCGATTTCACCGTTGCAGAAAAAGCCTCCCAAAGGTACGGCGCCCAGCCGGTCCTGGAAGATGTCGGTGTCGTGGTTGGGCCGGCCGTAAAGGTATTGGCCCCGGCCCAGGCAGGAAAAGAGCAAAGCCCCGTGGATTTGGTTCTCCCGGTTGTCCTCGGCGTAGCGTTCCAGCACTGCCGTCAAGTCTTGAGCCGAGGTTTCGGCATCCCGCAGGTGAAACTGCACCAGTTGGCCCTCCTTAAGCATTTCTCCGATAGCCAGGGCGCCGCTCCGCTCGTCCATTCCCATCACGTTGCGGATTAGAAAGTCGCCTTGCTGCGGCGCATCGATGAACTCATCCATCACCACGCCCAAGAACAGGGAGTTGCGCATCAGCCCTTGATCCCGCTGGCTTAGGGAGGGAAACAAGCCGCGCAGCACGGTCAGAGGCGCCTCGCTGTCCAACCCCTCTAGCAGGTTGCGGCGGCTTTGGGTGATGCGCATAGGCTTGCCAATGGGACGGCAGCCCTGGGCCACCACCGTGTCCACGGCGATGTTGCCGTGCAGGGCCACGCCGACAGCGCCGGAGGGGTGCGACCGGGCGCCTAAGAAGAGGGCATTACTACCCTGCTGCTGGCCGCCGCTGGCTAATCCGCCGATTTTCGCCGCTGCTGCATAGGCAAAATCTAGTCCCAACAGCAGGTTTTGCACCGGAAAGGAATGGGGGTCGGCCAGGATGATGAATTGGGGCGCATCGGTGGCGTTGACGCCCAGCAGCTCCTCCCAGGTATGCGGGCCGGCGTCGAGATCGGGCAGTTGAGCGCTTTCCAGGTGGAAGTCCACCAGGGTAACGTCGGGCAGACTGGCGGCGGTGATGGACAGGGCCGGCCGCTGCTCTACCTCTTGGCCGCCGCCGATAATGCCGCCGCCGGAGCAGCCCAGAACCAGAGGCGCGCCGGTCGGGGAGCCTAGCTGATTCCGCACCAGCTCGGGGATAGCATCGTAGGCTTCGCGGTAATGGAAGGAGGCGAATACTACCGCCAGGTCGGGGGCGGCATCGTCAAGCTGCTGTCGAATTGCGACAGCGCATTCGGCGATGGCCGGTTCCAGGGTCGTCTGTTCGGAAAGCGCAGAGGCCCACTTCATCTTGACACCTCGCGATACGTTAAATTAGGGAATTACGAGCCCGGACTAGTGAAGACCTAGGCTCTAGCCCAACCGTCCGTAGATTCTATCCCTGCGGGATCCTAACTCGCAACCGGGGATTCACCAAGGGCTTTGCCTCGCTCGATGGCCGGGGTAAGGGACGGGTTCAATTTCTGGAGCAGGGCCAGGTAATAGCTGACGTAATCGCCCAGTAGAATCATGCTAAGCAGTTGGGCCAGGGGTGGGCCATCGGTTCCCGGCAATGTCCGGTGGCCGACTCGGCTACACCGGAGCAATTCGGTTAATGTCTGGTAGCGTTCCTTCAGTTCACCGGTGGCGGTAGCCGGCTGCAATACCAGGGCCATAACCTTCTGGCCGGCTTCGGAGGCCGAGCCATAGGCTTCCACCGAGTTATGGAGGGATTCGGGGATACTTTCGTAAAAGGCCCATACCTTGGCATTTTCGTTCAACTGGGTCTTCCAGCGGCGGGCCGCGCCGGAAAACAGGCCGCCGCCGTACACCACCACCAGCTTATCCAGCAGCTCCCCGGCCAGCCGTTTGGCCGGGTTGTCCGGGGTAGGAACCTTTTCGTTGATGCCGGTTAGTTGCCGCTCCAGGCTCTGGATGGCTGCCGGCGCCTCTTCGGCGGCGGTGTTAACCAGTTCTAGCTGCTGGAGAACGCCCAGCAGCAGGATGAGGTGGTAGCCGATGGCGCTGCGCGGTTCGCCCGAAGCCGCCACCGGCAAGACGGGTACGCCGTGTTCCCGGGCGGCGGCGGCCAGCCCGCCGCCCGAGGTAACCGCTAGCGCCCGGGCGCCGGCGTCAGTAGCCTGCCGGAATAAGGAACGGGTTTCCTGAGTGTTGCCGGAATAGCTGCAAGCGATGAAGAGGCTGCGCCGGTTTAGCGCAAAGGGCAGGTGAAAGCCGCGCACTACCGTAATCGGAAGGGAGCGCTGCAAGGCGGCCAAGTCGGCCACCAAATCGCCGGCGATGGCGGAACCGCCCATACCGCCGATAACCACCTGGTCATAGTCGCCGGCTAGTTCCTTGAGCGGGTAGGTTTGGGACTGTTGCCAGGCGTGCTGGCACTGCCGGGGCAAGTCGCCCAGCCGCTTCCCCAATCCGGAGGGGTCAAAGGCGGCATATACCGCTGGCCCGTCCAAATCCGGCAACCCGGAACCATTCCACGATGTTTTAGCGATTCTGGAAATCATTGCGGTTTCCTGAAAGGCGGGGCCTGGCCCGCGCCGGCCGGTTTTCCTTGCCGGATTATACCGAAGTCAAGAAACATATTACATAAGGATATCCGTCTATTTGGGCTAGTCTTGAGCCTTGAGCAAAGACTGCTGCCGGGGTGGAGGGGGATTCATTGCTGCGGTGGAGCGACGCCGGTTGCGCAAGGGCGCGCCTACGGCGCATAGTTCCAACTGCTGCTGGAGCGCATTATACGCAACTGCCTTAGCAAGGTGTCTTGGGCGGCGCCGCTAAACCCTAGCGCCGCCAGGTGCATCCGGTCCAACTCCTCAATCAGAGCCGGTTTCAGGTGGAAGTTTACGTTTCGCCAAGTGGTTCCGCTATTCTTCTTACCGGTAAGACATTCGGGCATAGCGTCAATCAGCCTTTGGCCCATTTCAATCATTGGCGTTGGATTATTAGAACATAAGTTTGGAACAGTCAAAGTACCATGGTCGGCGATGGGTTTGACATGAAACCCATCGCCGACCATCCACCACCAGGCATAACCGACGTGTCCGTTCAAGACTGCCATCAGCAGGCGCAAATCGTCCTGGTCTTTAACTCTAAGTAGGGTCTCCCTCCGGGGAAATACCGTGCCGGCGGGGATAACCCCGATAAACTGGTAGGCGGTCTGGGGAAAGGCCAGAAACTCGCCATCATCCGAACCTTCAGCTGGCGCGTACGCGTAACTCATAACGGTGCGGTCTTGGGCGGTAATGGCTACTACTAGCTGGGCTACTTCCGGCGTTGGTATTCGCAGCCATTGGCCTGCTATCCTCCTATCCACTCCGGCTCCCAACGGCGGTAACAGCGTCAATTGCCGTTGGGCTAAACATGCCGCTCGCTCTGCCGCCGGCCATCCCTGTAATCCTGTTGACCGGATAATCGGCATGGCTTGCCCCAAAACGCCGGTGATTACGGTAGCACGTTGGCGATTTTTCCAATCTTTAAGAACTGGAGTACCGTTAAAAATGGTGTCCGGTATGTTATCGTAATGGCGCAAGCTGATTTCCTGGCACTGGCTTTCGAAGGCTTGACGCACGGTGCGTTGGCTTCGGCCGAAGGCAATAGACAGCGGCACAATCAGGGTTACCACGCCGCCGCCATTGGCGCCATCTCCACTACCCCCGGCGTCTCCGGGCTTGGCTAAGGCCAGGGCGGTTTCACAGAACAGGGAGTAGAGGTCGCCCACGTTGGTGGATTGATACCGCTTGTTGGCGCGCAGGTTGTTAACGGCCGTTTTGTCCATCGACTTGGACAAGGCTTCGTAGGGCGGGTTGCCGATAACGATGTCGAAACCGCGCCAGGGGTTTTCGTAGAAGAGGAGCCGAGCGTCAGTGCGGGCCGGGGCCGGGTTCACGGCGTAAAGGGGCGTTTGGGCGAACCCGACCAATTCGGGGCTGACCAGGTCGGCTCGCTGCTGGAGCAGGGTTTGCAGTCGGCTGCGCAACTCAGCGTCGCGGCGCAGCACGGCCTGCTTGGCTTCCTCGGTATGGGCGTCAAACCAGTTGGCCCGGTTTTCGGCGGCGGCGGTCAAGGCGAAAATCAGTTCCGGGTCGGCGTCGGCCAGTTGGCCGGTGCGGTCGGGTCGCCACTGGGGATCGGCCACAGTTTGCAGCGTATCGGCGCAGACAATGCGGGCTTCCAGGTTGGGCAGCGGTTCCGGCTCCGGTTCGGGGTGTTGGCGGCGGGCGGCGATGATGGCGATGAACAGCCGCAGCCGAGTGATTTGCACCGCCAACGGGTTGATGTCTTGCCCGGCCAGATGCCGCCGGATGATGTCGGCGGCGGAATTGGCGGCGTCCGGTTCCAGTTTGCTCAAGGCCCGTTGCAGCGCGATCAGAATGCTGAACAGGAACTCGCCGGAACCGACGGCGGGGTCGAAAATGCGCAGTTCTTGGATGCGCTGCGTCAGTTTATTGCGTTCGGTTTTGGTCAGTTGGGGGGAGGGCGCATCGGGGCTGCCAAAAAGCTCCAGCAGTTGGGCGTCGGTAACGTGGGACGGCGCTGCGGCGCGAACGGCGGCGGTCAGCGCATCCTTGACCATTTCGTCGGCTACGTCCGCCGGAGTGTAATAGGTGCCTTTGGGTTGGCGCAAGGGCGGCTCGCTGCCCTCTTCGGTGGGCGTAATTAGCCGCTCAAAGAGGTTGCTCAGCAGCTCCGGGTCCAGGGTCTGTTCGCTCTCCCCGGGCCGGTGTTCATCCAGAGTCCAGTGGTAACGGGACAGGAGCGTAAACAGGCCGGGCCGGTCGTCCGCCGAGCTCCAGTATTCGGCGGCGGAAAGGCGCAGCGCTGCATCGTCGAAATGTTCGGAGAAGAGGGAGCCGTTGAGAAAGGGAACCCGCTCCATCGAGGCGCTGATAGTTGTGTCGGGGTGAGCCTCCCGCTGGTCGTTCGGCGCGTTAAGCCGTCGATGAAAGAGGAAGCGCAAAACCTCCTGGTGGTAGCGGTTGATGTCGGTCAAGACGGGATTAGCAAAGGCTTGCTCAAAAAGTTCTGGCGGGATCAGGTTTTCTTCCTTGAGAATCCAGGCGAACATCACCCGGATGAGGTGGCGCAGGACGGCTTCCCGTTGGGGCTGGTCTTTGCCCCGTTGCTGCCGGCCGGTCCATTGGGCGATTTGCCGATAGAATTGTTGGCGCAAGGGGGCGGCTTCCAGTGGGGCGGTCAGTTGGTCAGCGGTTAAGGCGGCGTTCGGCTGCTGGAGCAGTTGCAGCATTTGCGCCACGGCAGTCCGGGCGGAAGGCGCGGCTAGGGCCGGGTCGAAGGCGGTGGTCATATTGACCTGGCTGCTGTTGGACACGGCCAAGCGGGCTTCCATTGCGCCTTCCGGGCCGACGGTATAAGCCAGTAATACGGCTACTCGGGAAGAGTCGGCGTTGGCAAAAGTTCGCGCGGCCAGGGCTACATCGGGCCGGGAGAGGCCGGTATTTTCGTCATATTGGTATTGCGCCGCCGCCACCACTGCTCGTTTTCCCAGCAGGGCGGGATTATCGGACTTCAGGGAAAGGCCGCGGGTGTAGGCGTAGTTGTTCCAGTCCTTGTCGTGGGCGTCTAGCTGCTTGCCTTGCAGGGTTATTGCTGCGCTGAGGTCGCCGGCGGCGACGGCGTTTGGGTCGTTGACTAGCTGTCTTAAAACCGATTCGGGTCGCGGGTCGTTGACCAAAACGGAAAACAGCTGCTCGACTCGGCCAGCGGCGGGGGCGGTCAAGGGCGCGGCGGTTCGGTAGTTGATGCTTTCCAGCGACAGGCGGTCAACCAAGTCGGCCAGCTGTTTTTGCAAGTCCGACGACAACCCGGTCAGGGGGTTTTGCGGGAAATCAGCCAAGCCCCGGAAATCGTGCTCCGCCACCCATTCCGTATCCGGGTTGACCGGGTCGCCGGTACGGCGGTAGATGCGCCAGCGGACGCCGTCGGTAAGTACGCCCAGGGTGTTGGGGCCACTGGCCGCGTGGCGTTCCAGGTAACGCTTAATCTGACGGTCGGGGGAGTTGCCCCGGCCTTGACCAGGCGTTTGCCGGTCAAAGTCGGCATTGAGCTGCTTGGCTTCGACGATGATGGCGGCGTAGCCCGGTCTTTCCGTTACCGGCGACAGATAACAGGAGTCATCCAGCCGGTTGCGCTGCTGGCCGTGTTCCGGGATGCGGTGCGTTGGCGGATAGCCCAACGCTTCCAGCGTCGGCTTGATTAACAAGTCCAGCGTAGCCGCTTCGTTGAGCAACTCGCCCCGGGCTGCGGCGCTCCGTAATCCCTCGCTCAACCGGTCGGCGATGGCGGCGATGGTTTTACTGGCGTTGTTGTTGGCGGCAAGCATAAAGAAACCCTTCTGGGCCTGGGTTGACAGTTCAGGATAGTATAGCAACTTTTGCGCTTCCCGTTTCCGCCAACCGGTGTGTGGGCCGTGTCGCTGTTGAATTTCTTTAGCTACTGTTTAGCCCCTGTATTGTACGCTTCTTGAGGAGGTTGTTCTGTTGCCGACTAGCATTTCGTTAGCTGGTTGAGAAGTTAGAGCTATCACCCGGGCTGTTGACTCTCTTCTTGCCGTACAGTCCACCTTCTTTTCGTAACGGCGGCGGCTCCGAACATCCCGACCGCGATCAAGGCCATGGCTGGGCCTGGGGGCAGGTTGGCGTGAAGGGCCAGATACATTCCGGCTACCGCCGAGATTGCGCCGAGCAGCGCCCCGATGAGCATAACTCCCACGAACCTCCGGGAGAGCAGGTGCGCTGCCGCTGCCGGGGCGATGAGCATGGCCATCACCAAGACGATTCCGGCGGCCTCGATGCTCATAACGATAACCAGGGCGAGGAGAGCTAATAGCGCATATTCGACGAGACCCGTCTTGATCCCGACGACCGTCGCGCCCACCGGGTCGAAGGTGGTGTACACGAACTGTCGGTGAAAAGCATAAACCCCGACCAGCGCTACCGCCATCAACCCCAACGAAACAAAAACGTCCGTCTGCGATACTCCAATCACCGTTCCCAGCAGCAGGTCTTCGATGTTGACTGCGACAATCGGGCCGGCCGAAAGCATCACCAGCCCCAGCGCAAACGTACCGGCGAAAATGATGCCAACGGAAGTGTCGTCGCTGATACCGGTGCGCCGGCTGACATAGCCCACCAGCAGGGCGGTGGCTATTCCTGCCGGCACGGCGGAGTAGAAGATGCTGATCTTCAGCCATAGGGCGAGGACCACTCCGGGCAGGACCGAGTGGGCCAAGGCGTCGCCCATGAAGGCGCGCCCCCGTATGATGACGTAGGCGCCGATGATCGGGCACATCACTCCGACAATCAGGGAGACAATTAACGCCCGCACCATGAAGCCGTATTGAAATGGCGCAACGATATAGTCAATCAACGGACGGGCGCCTCCAGGTCCAACCGTGTTTCGGAGGAGTCGATGGCGTGGGAACTGTAAAATTCCTCGAGGACTCGGTGCGTGAATGCCGTGTCGGGCGGGCCGCAGGCGCAGATGCACCGATTAATGCAAAGCGCTTGGTCGAAGCGCTCGGCTAAGTTGGTCAGGTCGTGGGTAGCCAGCAGCACGATTCGGCCCTCGTCGCGCAGGGATTGGAGGACTTCCACAATGCCTTCCTGGGCGCCCACGTCAACGCCGCTGAAGGCTTCATCCAGCAGAATGATGCTGGCTTCTTGGGCCAGGGCGCGGGCAATGAAGACCCGCTGACGCTGGCCGCCGGAAAGCTCGTTCATTCGGGAGGAGCGGCATTTCCACAAGCCGACGCGTTCCAAGCAGCACCGGGCTAGCTCCCGGTCGCGCTTGCTTGGGCTGCGGAACCACCGGATATGGCAATAGCGTCCCATCATCACCACGTCCAGGACGGTGGCCGGGAAGCGCCAATTTATGCTGTCGCGCTGGGGAACATAGGCTAGGGCGCCCTTGCGGACCTCCGCGCCATGCAGGTCCACCGTGCCTTGCGCGATCGGCAGAACCCCGGCAAGGGCGTCAAGCAGCGTACTCTTGCCCGCGCCGTTCGGACCTACGACTCCTACCAACGTACCTTGACCCACCTCAAAGGTGATGTCGAACAGGGCCCGATACCCGTTGCGCTCGACGGTTACATTCTTGACGGTTATACCCGGTAAGTCTGCCATCTTCATCCACGCTTAATCCTTTAAGTAATCCCGGCCTGCGCCGGAGTTCGGTTCCCGGCTCCCCGCCAGGCTTCTTGAAGCCCGGTTCGCGAAACGCCGGGGCCGTACCGGAGTTATCGGCGGAGAGCCTCGGCTATAAGCTTAACGTTCGTCCTCGCCATCTCGAGGTAGGTCTCCGCGCCACTGCCTTCCGCGCCGAGGGAGCCGGAGTGGAGGCGGACCATCGTCACGCCGGATTCCGTTGCCACAGCGGTAGCCAGGCGCTCGCTCATAGTCGTTTCGCCGAACACCGCCGGGACGCCGTTTTCCTCAACCTTTTCGACCAATTGCGCCAGGTGTTGCACTGTAGGTTCCCCTTCGGTGGTGATTGACAGGATGACTCCCACGACCTCGAACCCGTATAAATCGGCGAAGTACCCGAGGCTGTGGTGGGAGGTTACCAGCCGCCGGCGTTCCTCTGGTACTGTGGCGACCTGCTGCTCCGTCCAGGCGTGCAGCTCGTCGAGCTGGGCGTTGTAGGCGGCGGCATTGGCGTTAAAAGTATCGCCGCTATCCGGGTCGAGCGCGGTCAGGCGGGCGGCAATCTCATTGACCGCGAGTTTCACGCGAAGCGGGTCGAACCAGAAATGGGGGTCGTGGGTGCCGTGGTCGTGGTCGTCATGACCGTCTTCGCCATGCTCGTCTTCGCCATGCTCGTCTTCGTCATGGCCGTCTTCGTCATGGCCGTCTTCGTCATGGCCGTCTTCGTCATGGCCGTCTTCGTCATGGCCGTCTTCGTCATGGCCGTCTTCGTCATGGCCGTCTTCGTCATGGCCGTCTTCGTCATGGCCGTCTTCGTCATGGCCGTCTTCGTCATGACCATCGTCGTCATGGCCGTCTTCGTCATGACCATCGTCGTCATGGCCGTCTTCGTCATGCCCGTCGTCTTCCCCAATCTCAAGAGGGCCGACAACCTCGCCCAACGTTACGAGGGCCGAAGAGTTGGACGTGACGTTTTGCAGCAGCTCGTTGAGCCAAGAATCCTCCAGTCCTAGTCCGACCCTCAGCACCAGGTCGGCGTCGGCGACCTTGGCAATGTCCTGGACGCCCGGTTGGAAGGTGTGGGGGTCGGCGCCGGCCGGCGCCAGACTGAATACTGCCACGTGGTCCCCGCCGACGTTCTCGACCCAGTCCGCCAAGAGGCCGGTGGTCGTAACCACCTGCACGACTGGAGGTTGGGTCGCTGCTGCGTCCTGCGAGGCGCTAGTCGCCGGCAACGCCGGTTGGGTCGCTGCTGCGTCCCTCGAGGCGCTAGTCGCCGGCAGCTCCGGTTGGGTAAGATCAGCGCCGCCGGTATTGTCCGAGCACCCGGCCATGGCAAAGAGCAGGGCAAAGGTCAAAAAAGCGGCCTTTGCCCAATATTTATTGACGCCCAGTATCGTTTCAGCCTCCCTTATTTTCGCTATTCGGTCCAGTATCATTTCAGCCTCCCTTATTTTCGCTATTCGGTTGAAGTTGAATCGGAACAAGATGCCGGGGATTTCGGGTTCAGTTTTTGATATTCAGTATCATTGATAGGTTGACAATCTTGATGGGCAGTTAAATAGGTCTGCTAGCCGCTTTCGTCCGAAACGCAATCGTTGCAGGTAACGTAGAGTTCGACCCGGTGGCCGACGATGTCGCCGGGGATGTCGTCGGCCAAAGCCCGTAGCAGACGCTCAACCGTGGCGGCGCGGAACTCGCCAACGTTTCCGCATCGGACGCAGACGGTGTGGTGATGATGTTCGATGCTGGATAGGCTGTATTTGGGAGCGCCATCCAAGAGGTTCAGCCGGCAGACGACGCCGGCCTCCATCAAGAGCTTGATCGTCCTGAAAATGGTTGCCCGTCCCACTTCCGGCAGTTCATTGCCAATTTCCTCGACGGTAAAGCCCGCTTGCTTTCCCTCCAGGGTGCAGATAATCGCTCGCCGGGGAGCCGTGGACCGGTAACCTCGATCTTCGAGGACAGACATAATGTTGGGGCGTGTCGTCAGAGGCGATGTCATGGTACTCAGTATCAATAAAATATCTAGCTAACTCAAGCAAGGTATTTTAGCAGATATTTTTTAACCTGTCAACTACGAGCGCCGGTCCAATTCCTTTAATTGCCGGGGAAAGTCCCCTTCCCGCTGGAAAGAGGTTGAGGGTATAGGACGTCCCGAAGAGATGGAAAAGATGGAAGGAATGTTGGACTAGCCCCGGGTTTGGTGTTATTGTGGGGCCGACCTTCAGGAGGCGAAAAATGACGCAAGCGCAACAAGGCAATACGGTCAAGGTACACTACACCGGGCGGCTGGACGACGGCAGTGTGTTCGATTCCTCCGCCGGAGGGGAACCGCTGGAGTTTACTATCGGCCAGGGGCAGATGATTCCCGGGTTCGAGCAGGGCGTTGTAGGTATGGAACTGGGCGAATCCAGGACGGTCATCATCGCTGCCGACCAGGCTTATGGCATCTACCGGCCCGAGGGAGTAATCGAGTTAGCTCGGTCGGAGATTCCTTCGACGATCCAACTGGAAGTGGGGATGCAATTGCAAGCCACCGGCCCCGACGGCCGGCCGGCGCACTTGACGGTACTGGAGCTGTCCGACGACCAGGTGAAAATGGACGGCAATCACCCCTTGGCCGGCAAAGACCTGACCTTTGAAATAGAAGTGGTGGAGATAAGTTAGGGGAGGTTATATCTGAAACTCTCTGGCCCATATCTATATTATCTGAAAACTTGATGCAGCGATAAGGAGCAGTGCCTATGCTGGAAAGAAGCCCCAGGTTAGAAGGGAAAGTAGCCATCGTTACCGGAGCTGGTTCCAGCGGCCCAGGAGTCGGCAATGGCAAGGCGGCCGCAGTTCTCTTTGCCCGGGAAGGGGCCCGGGTGCTACTGGTAGATGCGGCGCGGGACCGGGCCGAGGAGACCCGGGCAATGATTAGGGAAGCGGGCGGCGAGGCCGACGTGTTCGAGGCCAACGTCACCAACGTCGATGACTGCCGACGTATGGTTGAGGCCGCCATGGACCGCTATGGCCGGCTGGATGTGCTGGACAACAACGTGGGCATATCCCGTCGCGGGTCAGTGTTGGAGATTAGCGAAGAGGACTGGGATTTTGTGATGGCGGTCAACGTCAAGAGCATCGTCTTGTGCAGCAAGTTCGCCATCCCCCGAATGATCGAAAGCGGCGGCGGCTCCATCATCAATATATCGTCCATCGCCGGAATGCGCGCCCACAGCAGCACCCCCTACACTACCTCCAAGGCTGCGGTGCAGGGGCTCACTATGTCCATGGCCGCCGACCACGGGCCGGACGGCATACGGGTCAATTGCATTGCGCCGGGGCTGGTCTATTCGCCGATGGTGGCGCCCCGAATGGACTCGGACCTGCGGGAAATCCGCAAGAACGCCGCCCCCCTGCGCACCGAGGGCGACTCCTGGGACATCGGCTATGCCGCCCTGTTCCTCGCCAGCGATGAGTCCCGCTGGGTCAACGGCGTTATTCTGCCGGTGGACGCCGGACTGACTTCGGTGACGCCGGTTACCTACCAAACTCTGGCCCAGCAGCGATACGCCCGTCCCGCTTAATTGCGAATTGGAAATTACGACGGCGAAGTCGTGAGGCGGTTGCGGGGAAGTTGTCTAGGGTAATTCTCGATTCACTCAGTAATCGGCCGGGAGATTATCCACAGACTCACCCAAGTATAAATGACCATCAAAGCCAGCATGGGTAATTGGCTGCGCAGGGCCAGCCGCCGGTCTCGATAAACCGCCCCGGCCCGCAAGTGCGCCAGGTACACTGCTAGGATGTGTCCCACCACTATCGACGTAGTGGCGAAGAACCACACGAACCGCGCATTGGTAATCGCTATGTTTACGGTGTAGTCGGCGCCGCCGAACAGGTCCAGCCCCGTGCCAAAGGGGTCGGAGGCCAAGGGTATCAGGAGCTGTCCCTGGATGAGCAGAAAGCCTAGATAGTGGGCGAAATGGTAGGCCAGGGCTATTGGCACCAGGGAGAATACGAAGGCTGTCATTAGTTCTGCCGCCGCTGGCCCGCTACCGGCCATCCTTCGCATTAGCCCGGAACTCCCCCAGTATATCGCCGCAAAAGCCAGGGGAAAGCTTAGCAGCCCCAAAGTGTGGGCAATGACCAATCCGTTGAAATAGGAGGAGGTTAGCCCCGGGGTTTGAGACAGGAAGAAGCCTAGCGTCGCCGCCCATTCCGGCGTGTCGCTGAAGCCGTCGAAAGTCACCGTGGCCAGCGTCAGCAGCACCAATGCCGTCATACCGGTGGCGATTCCGGCAGTAGCTGCCCCGCCCCGATTGAGTTCGGCGACGTTCAGACCAATGGCCGGCGGACGGAGGTTAAGCTCCCGCTCCGCGGCATACTCAAAACACTCATAGCAGTCAACGCACCCGGCGCTCTTCTCTACCCCAAGTCTTGCGCCTCTTGACGTCGGGTCATACTTGGGCTTGCCCGGAGCTGGTTGAAATCCCGAGGCCGCCGCCCGACATTGAAGCGCTGTACATTCCCAGCACGCTGCCGGGTCAATCGCTCGCGCCTCGGTGATGGAGAAACGAGTCAAAAAGCCGTAGATTACCGAAAAGACCTCGCTGTGACGCAGCCACTGGCGCCGGCCAAAGAGATACATCCCGACCAAGGTCAGGATGCTATAGGCGATAATCAGACCAGCCAGCACGGATGGGGAGGCGCTTTCCGGCAAGGCATTTTCCACCCAACTGAAGGCAAAGAAGAGGAACACCGCGGGCCAGACGCCCAGCTTGTCCGGGTAGTCCCAGCCCAAGCCCAACTCCCATTCCGACCGGTTCGGCCAGATTCGATGGTACAGACCCTCGGCCAAGTCATAGATGGTCCTCCAGGGGTTTACGACCGCCCAGAGGTTGCCCAGCAAGGACACCACAAAGCCCATGCCTACCCACCAGATAATCCAGACAAAGGTGGGGGTCAAGTTGTCCACCGGCCGATCCGACCCGAAAAGCCCGGTGGCGATGACCAGAAAGAAGAGCAGCAAAGAGGCCAGCCGTACCAGCCAAAAGACCGGCCCGGATAAGGCGGCTCGCAACGGGGCGTAACGAAACAGGTTGAGCCGGGGGTATCCGGCGCTGGAAGTTTCCGCCCGGACAAAGACGCCGATGACGACGAATGAGAAGATAACCGCCGCCGCGCCGGCCGCCGTGAAGTAGCTCAAGGGTAAAGGCAAGTCGTACCGCTCGCCAAACCCGTGGGCGTAAACCGAGGCTGCGGGCCAGGCAAAAACCGGTAACGCCGTCACCAACGCCAGGGCTGGCAGGAGTATTTTTCTATGGCGGAACATCACTTCACCGGGTATGTAATTATCCGGGGCAACAGCTTACCCCTTTCGCCCTTGCTGATACCGGGGGTTAGACTTAAGGGGCAGGGGCAATCTAGTCTTAACATTCGGCGCCGGGGGTAGATTCATGAAAAATCGGAAACGACCGCAAGCCTGTAAAAAGTCGAAAGGAAGCTAAACATTCCGGAAGGATCGGGATAAGGCGGGGTCAGCCGGGCCGGTGGTACTGCCAGAAAGTGCCGTTGGGGGAGTCTTCCAAGGTTACGCCCTGGGCGGCCAAGTCGTCGCGGATGCGGTCGGCCAAGGCATACTGCTGGGCCTGGCGCAGCTCGGCGCGGGCGCTGATTAGCAGGTCAATAAAGGGTTTGGCTGCCAATTCTTCATTACCGACCGCCCGGCCCGCAAAGGTCAGGCCCAAGATACTGCCCAACCGGCGCAGGGTGTCCTGGGCGGCGGCGGTCCGCTGGCCGGAATCTCGCGCCCGGTTGATTTCCCGGGCCAGGTCATAGAGGGCGGCGATGGCTTGGGGAGTGTTCAAGTCATCATCCATTGCCGCCAAGAAGCGCTGTCGGAAGGGAGCGGCGTCCAAGCCTTTCCCGGTTCCTTCCTCAACTTCTCCGGGGGCGGCCCCGTCATCGGGCCGCAGGGCATGGTGGAACCGGTCCATACTGCGTTCCATTGCGTCGGCCCCCTCGTCGCTATACTGGAGCGGGCTGCGGTAGTGGGAGCTGAGGAAGTAGATACGCAGGGCGTCGGCGCTGCAACGTTTCAACGCCTCCGCCACCGACACCAGGTTGCCCAAAGACTTGCTCATCTTGTCCTCGCCCAACTGGAGCAGGCCATTATGTACCCAGTGGCGGGCGAAAGGCTCGATGCCGGTATGGGCCTCGCTCTGAGCGATTTCGTTTTCGTGGTGCGGGAAAATCAAATCCTGCCCCCCGCCGTGGATGTCCAGGGGATAGTCCAGATAGCGCAACGACATAGCGGTACATTCGATATGCCAGCCGGGGCGTCCTGGCCCCCAAGGGCTGCCCCAAGAGGGTTCGCCGGGCTTGGCGCCCTTCCAGAGGACAAAATCCATCGGATTTTCCTTGTCCTCGTCCACCTGTACCCGAGCGCCGGCAATCATCCCTTCCAGAGTACGGTGGCTTAGCTTGCCGTAGTCCCGGCTGCGGTTGACCCGAAAGTAAACATCGCCGGCGGCAGGGTAGGCGAACCCCTTGTCCACCAAGTCCTGGATGGTGTCAATAATCCGGGGAATCTCTTGAGTAGCCAAAGGATAGATGTCGGCGCGGCGGATGTTAAGGGCGTCCATTGTGCGGAAAAAGTCCTCAATATAACGCTCGGACAGCTCATCCTCGCGGATACCGGTTTCCCTAGCCCGCTGAATTATCTTGTCGTCCACGTCGGTGAAGTTCTGAACATGCTTGACCTGGTAACCTTGGTATTCCAGGTAGCGGCGGAGGGTATCGAAAATCACATAGCTGAGGGCGTGGCCTACGTGAGTAGCCGAGTAGGGCGTCACCCCGCAGACGTACATTTTTACGGTTTTGCCGTCGGCCGGAACAAAGTCCCGTTCCTGGCCGGTAAGAGTATTGTATAGCCTCATCGCTTCGCCACTATCGAGTATTCCCGTTACCTGGCCGGTTCCCTGCGGAACAAGGTCGGGGCAGAACCGACTATTCCTGCCGGAAAATAGACGCCACCGCCACCGCGGCGATGCCCTCTTCCCGCCCCACAAAGCCCAGATAATCGGTGGTGGTAACCTTGACGCTCAACCGCTCCGGCGACAGGGCCAAGGCAGCCGCCGTCGCTTCCCGCATAGCCGGAAGGAAAGGCCCCAACCGGGGTTGTTGCGCCAACATTGTAGCATCAACGTTAGCTACCCGCCACCCGTTAGCGGCCAGCAAATCGCCAACCTGAGTCAGCAATACCAAGCTGGAGATGCCCAGGTAGCGGTCATCGGCGGAAGGGAAATGCTGCCCCTTGTCCCCCAGGTTGGCCGCCCCCATCAGGGCATCCATAATGGCGTGAAGCAGGGCATCCCCGTCGCTGTGGCCCACCAGCCCCCGGGCATAAGGCACGACCACGCCACCCAAGATCAGCTGCCGCCCCGCCGCCAAAGCGTGGGAATCAAAGCCGATGCCAACGCGAAAATCCATTAGTGGTAGCGTAGCCAAGCTTCCTGGAAGCGGAGGTTATGCGTCATTTCATTCGGCATTATTGCTCCTATTTTCGGTAACTGCGTGAATCGGGAACAGATGATGGTCTGAGCCGGATTGCGGCTCGGGCTGGAAAATGGACCGGAAGATGGTGAAGACGGTAAGGATGTCGGCAAAACCGCTGTATAGCTCAAAGGTCGCCCCGTCCTAGCAAAGGGGTTTGCTCAGTCGGATTATTCCATGATGGTCAAGGGATGGTCGCCCCGTCCTAGCAAAGGGATTTGGGGCATTCAACCTTGTTCGAACTTTCCGCCCCGCGCTTGTAGCACCGCTTCCATTATCACCAAGTCCTCCGGGGTGGTTACCTTGAGGTTTTCGTAGGAGCCGCGGAAAATCCGTACCGGGTAACCCAAGCTTTCCAGCAACATCGCGTCGTCGGTGGCCTCGCCGGTGAATTGGGCATAAGCCTGACGCAGTCGGCCGTAGCGGAATATCTGGGGGGTTTGAGCGGCCCACAAGGTTTCCCGGGGCGGTGTGGCGGTTATTGCCAGTTCCGGGGATACTACCTTGATGGTGTCTTTGACTGGCACGCCGGCGATGACGGCGCCCGATCCGGCTTGGGCCGCCGCCGTTAGTCCCCGGTCGAGCAAAGCCGAATCCAGGCCAGGGCGGGCGCCGTCGTGGACAATTACCCAGTCGTCGGGCCGGATAGTACGAAGGGCTTCCAAGCCGGCCCGCACCGAATCCTGGCGGCGTGCGCCGCCAGCGCAGACTTGGGAGACTTTGCGGTAGTCCCGGCGGCGCACCAAGGCGCGGCCATCATCTAGCGAGGAAGCGGCCAGCGCTAGGACGATTTCGGTTACCGGCGGGAATTGCTCAAAGCAGTCCAGCGTGTGGGAAACCAAGGGCTGCCCCAGCAAAGGGGCGAAGGTCTTGTCCACCCCTTCCATGCGAGCGCTGCTGCCAGCGGCCACCACCACCACGCCGACCCGTCTAGGGCCACGGGGATTTGTCATTCTCATCGGTTGCAAAGTTTGACTTTCCGCGGATTTTCCAGCGCTCCCGGCCCCTTCCCTTGAGAATACCGGGGATAATACGCCCTCTCCTGGAGAGAAAGGGACGGAGTTAGGGCGTCGTTCCGGTCAGTGGGACCGGGACTGGGCAAAGATGATTCGGCCGGCGGCGGTTTGTAGCACCCGAGTTACAGTTACGTCGTGGAAGGCGTTGATGTAACGTTTGCCCCCCTCCACAACCACCATCGTGCCGTCATCCAAGTAGGCCACGCCCTGACCCAACTCCTTGCCCTCCTGAACGATATTGACCCGCATTTCTTCGCCGGGGAGAACGATAGACTTCAGGGCGTTAGCGAGTTCGTTGACGTTGAGCACCTGCACGCCCTGAAATTCGGCCACCCGGTTGAGGTTATAGTCGGTGGTCAGGATGGGCGCCTTCATGGAACGGGCCATCTGCACCAACATGGAATCCACCTCGTCGCCATTGGTGATACTCACGTCCAGCACTTCCAAGGTAATACTCTGGTCCCGGCGGAGGCGGCCCAGCACTTCCAGCCCGCGACGGCCCCGGTTGCGGCGCAGCGGGTCGCTGGAGTCGGCGATGTGGCGCAGTTCGTCGAGGATGAACCGGGGAACGACCAGAGTGCCTTCCAGAAAGCCGGTGCCGGTCAGGTCGGCGATGCGGCCGTCAATGATGACGCTGGTGTCCACCAGGATTTTACCGTTGCGTCCCTCCTTATCCACCCCGTTGGTGTGATTGTTGCCCTGCTCCAACGCCGGGAAAACCGCTTGCACGTCCCGTCCGCGCAGCCCGCCCAGCAATAGGCCGGTCGTCCCTAGCGTAAAGCTGACGATAATGGGTATCCCCCAAGCCATCCAACTGTTGATGGTATAGAAAGGAATGGAAATTAGTGCGGCGAAAACCAGCCCCAACAGTGCGCCCAAGGAAGCGGACAGCAAGGTTGACCCCGGAATAGAGTTGAGGTAGTTGATACTTTTGCGCCAAGGTTGGAGGACCAAGTAAGGTGTAACCAGCGCTCCGATGGGCAGGCCGACTAAGGCTAAAACTATGCCCCAGGGAAGAATCTGTTTTCCGTCTGAAGAAATCTCCGGTACGTAAGACCCGAGGCGCCAGCCCAGAACGCCAAAGCCCCCAGCGCCTATTATCCTGAGGGTCCATACATCAAACACGAAAGTACCCCCTTTCCAACGCTTGCCAGTACCGGCTGTTTCCTGTCCCAACGCGGGCTTTGTCTAACCGATAGTCCCTCCCCAACCTCCGCCACCCCTCGACCGGACCCTGTCCTTGCCTCGCTGCGGCATTAGGCAACGCTGGATGATTAAGATGATTAGAAAATTAGAATTTGAAACAGTGCTCCGACGAACAAGAATTAAAACAGTAATCAAGCCGAAGCCGGAGCTATTACCCGACGACCCCGATAAGAGGGAGGGACAGCCGTCTTGAGCATAACATAAAGTTGGCTATTACGGAAGTTTTGCCCTTGCCGATCAGACGACTCCCCTCGAACTACCAGTGGACATAACCGAAGCCTCCAAGTATAATTACTCGACGTCCTCAACCGCGGAGAGGTGCCGGAGTGGACGAACGGGCACGACTGGAAATCGTGTAGGGGCTAACGCCTCTCGAGGGTTCGAATCCCTCTCTCTCCGCCAGCGTTCTTCCTCTTGCCAGCTATGAAATGCCTCGGTATGGCCCCTTCCAGCTTGGATTTAGCTACAATCCGCCAGAATAAAACTCGCTCTCCGATGGGAATAGGATGAACCTGAAAAGGCCGCGCCCCGATAAAGCTCACGGCGAATCCGGGGCGCGACTCAACGAAAATCCGCTATGAAATGCTCGGCATTTCTAACCTGGCTGAAACGTACCGCAACAAGAGGCGGGTTTTCTATTCTCTGGGCCGGTACGCAGCCTAAGGGATAGGGATAGGGATAGCGCATCGGCGCAAAGACGCCAGCGATAACCTACCGGGCTGGCTCCGGATGTTCACCCTCCGCTAAAAATTGACCGTCCCTGGGGTCGGTTCCTTCGTTCCTGAATCAGAAACCCGGCCAGAGCGCAGACCAAGCCGATCAAAAAATTGTACGCCCCCATGGTGACCAGATGGTGGAACGCCATACTGAATGTAGCCATCACGATTGCCGATCCGACGACCGAAGCTCCGCCCAAGGACGTTGGCGATATCCAAACAAATCGAGCCAGGAAGAATAAGGCCAGAACGTATAACGCCAGAGGGATAAAGCCGGCTTCGCCAATCAGCATCAAGTAAGTATTGTGGACGCCGGCCGGCTTATAATGGTATCCCAAGGGAGCGCCTTCCATAGTGCGGAGCTGATGCAAGCCGTGCCCGACGACGGGCTCCTCCCGGACCTTTTCGAGGCCCATAATCCACAGATTTATGCGATTGCCCAATCTTCCCTCGTTGCCGGATACGGTTTCCCCTCGCGCAGCCTCAACCCTTTCCCGGGCTAGTTCCAACTGCGACCGGGCGAGAGTAGGGGCGGGAGTAGGAGTAGGTTCTTCGGGTTTTTGGGTATGTAGGTCCACCTCAAACAAATGGGTAGGCAGGTTCACCTCAAACAAATGGAAGTTTATGCTTAAGAACGTCAGTACGGCGGCTATGCCTAGTACGGTCAGGGCGGCCGGCGCCAACGCTTGCTTCAGTCGGCGAGCATTCACCAGCAGAAAAAAGGCCGACACTACGCCCAGCAATGCAATCGCCGTAATGGAAACCGTTGAAAACGCGGCGGCATATCCTAAGAGCATGGCTGGATATCCCAGCCATGCTTGCCGCCCGCGGTACAGGAAGGCCATCGCCAGCACTGTCGTAATGCAAGCGACGAAACCGGCGTCATTGGGGTCGGTAAAAGCCCCGGTGAAGCGGGTAATTCGGTATTCCGGCAGCGCTCCAATATCGCGCAGGAGCGACGAGGCCAGAATGACGATACAACTTGCCGACAGCGCCACCAGCGACCACTTCAGCAACGCCTCGACCCCGATTCGCTCGAGGAGCGCGCGACCGCCAAGGATAGCCGCCAGGGTTACGATGAGGAAAAAAGCCTGGCGCGCTACGTCTCTGCGCTGCAATTCGGCGTCAGTGAAGAACGGGACGACAGAGGCGATGACCAAGTAGGAGGCTATCGCGGCGAGAAGCAATACGCCGGCCGTTCCGGGAGACTTCCACCATCGGGGGCTTACGAAGCTCAGCAGAAGCAGGCAGCAGACCAGCATTACCCCCAAGACCTGCGGCCTTATTATACTTCCCTGCAAGTTTATCTGGACCAAAACCAGCAGCGTCCAGAACGAAAATGCGATGCAAGGAAATGAAACGAACTCCAGCCTTCTCCTGAGCGGTGGGACTAGCGACAACATCTATCTATACCTTTGGTTTGCAATTATTCGGCGGTTTGACCGGCCGGCCCGCGCGAGGTCTATCTTCGGTGCAGGCGCGCAAATCAGAGGCCATCGTATCATACCAATTTGCGCTGCGAAAGTAATCTCCCCGGCGCTCCGCTCCCGCGCACAGCCGCCGGTACAACTCGGGATCTGCCAGCAGCCGCTCGATGGCAGACCTGACTGCGGCAGCGGAACGGGGTTCTACCAGCAACCCACTCTCTTCATGCTCGACCAGTTCGGAAATGCTGCCCGACCTGGCGGCCACCACCGGCCGTCCGCACTGGAAGGCTTCCAGGATGACTCCGGGGTAACCCTCGGTGGTAAAATAGCTGGGATACACCAGCAAGTCGTGCTCACTGAGCGCTCGCGGTATCTCCGCTGGCTCCAGGATGCCGCCGTAGGTCGCCCTGGGGTGGCCGTCGAAAAGGGAAAAGTCCGTGCCGGACATACCGGGGCCGAAGACGTTAAGATGACAGTCTTCCGGCAGATGGCGGCACGCTTCTAGCGCCTCGGCCAGTCCTTTCTGCGTTTCCAGGCGGGCAACGAAAATCAGCTTGTTCACCTTGTCCCGCCCGGCGGCGGGGGCCGCGAGATCTCTCGTATTGGGGAACCAGCGGAAATTAGCCAGATGGTTAAAGTCCTGAAGAGACTGCTGGGTTTCCACGTACACCAAAGCCGAGCGCATCCAGGTCTGGTGCGCCAGCCAGCGGGCCAGCGGGCCGTATCCCCGATAATAACTCCCCAGCGCGCTCCCGGTGATACGCACCACCAAGGGCCGGCGGGCGATTTGGCAGATGACCCAGAAAAACGAGGCCAAGCTTATCGCTGAATAGGGCGCAATGATGAGGGAAACGACATCGGCGCCGCGGAGCTTCTTCGCCGCCCCCCAAGCGACGCGCAGGAACCTGGCGATGCGATTGGCCCGGATTTTCCAACGGGACAGATTGGTCACGTTCCCCGACGTGTCGACGGTCTCCGTGTGGAAACCGCGTGCGTTTAATTCGCGCACCTGCTCGTCGGCCATCACTTTATTGCCCCCGACGATGTTGGCGTCGGACTGCCCCCCTCCAACGGGGGCGATGAGCAGGATGTTTAGTTGGGGGTTTTCGCTTTTGGGCATCGAAATTCGAGGGGCATGCAAAGAGTTCAAGGATTCGCGGGTCGCAAAATCTTCATGTTGATGACAACATCTCCAGAGGTTCCTCCGAAGGAAGTGAGATGTCGTGCGTTATTATAGCAAGTCCTATTCTCGAACTGGGTTTCACCGGCGCCGGGCAATCCCATCCAGACCACAACGCTCCCGGCATTTCCAGAAATATCTGCTCCCAACCAGTAATTCCAGGGCATTAAACAACGGCTTTCCTCTTAATGCCACGGGCCAGCGCAGATTGACCCGCCGCCCATAGAAACCTGGCGTCGCTGCGGCGCGGCAGCCAAGTAGTGGTCCAAGCCATTCCGGTCGTTCTCCAAAATACGACCGCTAGTAGCAGGCAGTTGGACAACATGCCGGCAGTCATCGCCCAAGCGGCGGCCTCGATTCCAATTTTGGGGTAGAACAGAAAAAACGTACCGAGATTGACGCCCAACCCCAAGAAAACCGCCCACGAACAGACCTGCGGACGGTTAGCGCCCTTGAAGTGGGTCATAAAGATTCCGGAGAGGGCGCCGGCCAGCTTGGCGGGCGCAATAATCCACAGCAGCGGCAGCAGCGGCAGGAAGGGTTCCGAAAGCAGGATGCGGACCAGCGGGGCGCTCAGCGCAAGAAAAGCTATAAGAGAGACCAAGGTGGCCGCTCCGACCAGGCGCAGGCAGCGGGTTACCAGTTCGACTTTCTCCGTGCCGGCGACCCGGGGAAACAGCGCGTTGCCGACTGCATTGGAAACCAGCATAAATCCGAGCATCAGCGCGCTGGCGGCGGAAAACAGCCCGATTTCCGCCTGGCTGCCGACCAACCCCAGGACAAGGACGCCGACGTGCGGTTCGATGGCGCCGCCGAACCGCGCGATATGGTATTTCAAGCCGTAGCCTATAACGAGCGTAAAGCTCCGGCGGCCCGGCCGCTCCAGGGTCAGCCCGCAATGCCGCCGCAGGTCCAGCAGGCAGGCGGCTATCATAACGCAATGACTGATAGCAAAGGCGATCACGGCCCCGTCCACCCCCAGTCCTTGGCCCCAGACAAGAATCGGAATGGCTAGTACGTTCACCGCGACCTTGAGGAATGAAAAGACCGCTAATCGTCTAAAGCGCCTTTGGGCGACGAGTTGATGATCCAGCGCCAGCGAGATGGCCGTGAGCGGAACCAGCGTCAACGCCAGGAGGAACGTGCGAGGGTCCGCTTTTTGGAAGAACGAAAGGTCGCTGAAGATTAGCGGGAGCGCCAGCGCGATAGCTAACCCTCCGCCGGCAAGACTAATTACCAGCATCGAAGATACGCCTTGCGATACGCTCATCTGCCGCGCCGCCACAAAATACTGCGCGCCTTGTTGCGCTCCGGGCGTGAACAGCAAGCCCAGCATAATCCCAAAGGCGATGCAAGCGGCATAGGCGCCCCGTCCTTCGGGTAGGAGCATATAGGCTAGCAGACTCTGAATCAGGAGGGTTAGCGCCGCCATCCCGCCGAGGGTGACGAACATTACGAACGCATCTTGCCCGACGGTAGCGTCCGGGGGGGGTAGCGTACCCGTTGTTTCGGTATTCGCTGCGGTCATAACGAAAATCAGTGGGCCAGGAGCTGAACTCCTATCCCTTCGAAAATCCCGGGTTGGGTCAGGATTTATGCCGGTTTCAATCTTTCAATCAATAATAATGTCAATAATGCGCTTAAAAACGCCCGAATTTCCGGGAAGGGGGGGTCTCCGGAATGAAGAAGCCGACACCCCAAGCCAAATGCATAGTTGCCAGAACCAGCGGAAGAAGCAGGGCTGGCGCTGCCCGCCGTCGAAAGCCTACGAGCGCTGACCCGACCCCGAGGGTCAGAAGGTAAACGAACAGAAGCGCCGCCAACAGCTGCGGGAATCCGACCACGGCCAGCCCCAGCCCAGCCGCCAGCCCCATCGCCAGCCCCGGGCAAGCAAGCTGTCGCAGACGAACCGATCCCGGATGCTTCATAACAACAAGGGACTTCCCTCGTCCGTAATTAAAATACTGATGCGCCAGTGCCCGGAGCGATCCTCGGGGCCGATACTGCACCACCAGTTCGGGGTCGAACCATACGGTCTTACTCCGCTGGCGCAATCGGTAATTCAACTCGTAATCCGAGTTTCGGACCACATTGCCATACCCTCCCCCCATCTCGTCCAGCGTATCCCGCCGAAAAGCGCCCAGAAAGGCGGTCTCGACCGGCCCTTCTGGGCCGCCGAGACGATAGCGGGAGTCGCCGACCCCCAGCGGGGTGGTCATAGCTATCGCCACCGTCCGCTCAAAGAAAGTGGTTCCCACGGCCCGCTGCTGTCCGCCCACATTCGCTGCCCCAGTGCGCTCCAGCGTCGCCACCGCTCGGCTCACGTAGCCCGGCGGTAACGTTGTGTGAGCATCGCACCGCATCAGGATATCGCCGGTTGACGCCCTAAACGCCGCGTTGGCTCCGGTTACCAGGATTTTCTCCGGATTGGGAATCAACTTCACTTCCGGGTAAGACTGCTGAATCGCCTCGGCCATTATCGAGTTATCGCCGCCGTCGGCAACGATAACTTCCAGCTCGCCCGGATAGTCCTGCGCAAATATCGCAGCGAGCGTGGGCAGGATGTTCGCCTCCGCATTGCGGGCCGGAATGATTATCGAGACGCGCGGGTGGCGGGTGGAGATGGCGGTGGAAGCAGCTTCGGAATTCAAAGTTTGCTGATTTCTGATGTTCATAACTCGTTCAGTCCGACCTCCGGCAAAATGCGAATAATATCGCCAAAAACTCCACCCCGTGTGATAGCGCTCCCCGGTTCCGGAGCCTTCTTCAGAAGGCCCTTGGTTCAGGTTCACCCGTAGGTGCGCGGAGGATACCGCTGCTGGTACACCTGCGCAAAGGCGAACAGAAGTTCACCCGTCAGGGCGGGGAAGATACCGGTATGGGGATTTCCTTACCAAAATGTAGTAGCGGTTCACCGGTCGGTGCGCGGAGGATACCATAGCGGACATTCAGATGGAAGGGGATAGTGAGGTTCACCCGTCAGGGCGCGGAGGATACGCTGCTGTGAGACACCTGTCAACAACGCCTTACGGTTCACCGGTCGGTGCGCGGAGGATACCGATACGGGCGGTATCTGAAGTGGTGGCAATGCGGTTCACCGGTCGGTGCGCGGAGGATACTCTACCCACCTCATCCCCAAATGCCAGCATTTTTGCGCGTTCGATGAACCAAAATACCAGGCAACGATATAGCTAACTAGCGCCGGCTCGTCTTAATAACTATCGCAAATCCCGATCACTAAAAGACTTGGATGTTTTGGGCGGGTCTTATTTGACGCCATTAGCCCGGCGGGAGTATCCTCTGTCTATGGCGCAGGAAGGTAACTTCAAGGTAATTCGGGAACGCAACGTTATGGTGCCGATGCGGGACGGAACGCGGCTGGCTACCGACGTTTTCCGTCCGGATGCGCCGGGCCGCTTCCCCGTACTGGTGAACCGCGGTCCCTACGGCAAGGACGATTACGTCGCCAGCCCCGACCATTCGGTCTGGTTCTTTCCTACCCATGGCTACGTGGTGTTGAGCCAGGACTGCCGCGCCCGCTTCGAGTCCGAGGGGGACTACTACAACCCTCTGTTCCAGGAAGTTCAGGACGGCTACGACACGGTGGAATGGGCCGCCCGCCAGCCTTGGAGCAACGGGCGGGTTGGCGCTACCGGTCAATCCTACCTGGGCGCCACCCAATATACTCTGGCGACCAACAACCCGCTGCCGCGGTCCTTACAGGCAATGGCGCCCGTTTCCGCCTCTTCCGACTTTCATCAAAGCTGGGTGTACCACACCGGCGGCGCAATGGAATGGGGCTGGCTGGCGCCTTACGCCATCCACAAGGGGCGCAATACCCTGGAACGGCTCGGCCGGGCCGACCTGCTGGCTCAGATGGACAACTACGTGTTGGAACCGGGCAATTTTGGCCGTCCGCTCAAAGACGAGTGGTTCCGCCACCTGCCCCTGAAGGACTGGATTGACCGGCTGGCCGAGACGGCGCCTTACTTTCGGGAATACTTTGAGCAGGAGTTGGACGGCCCCTATTGGTGGCGGTTGAACCTGTTGCGCAACTTGGCCGGCATCAAGGCGCCGCTGTTCCATGTCAGTTCCTGGTACGATATTTTCCTGGAGGGGGCGCTGAACGCCTACCGGGCCATCACCGACCGGGGCGGGAGCGAGCTGGCCCGCCGCAACCAGAAACTGATGGTCGGCCCCTGGGCGCACATCCGCCCCTATACCCGGCCTACCTCCGGCGATACCGGCGACATCGACTTCGGCCCAGAGGCCGCCATTGAGCTGCACGACCACCTGCGCCGCTGGTTTGACTACTGGCTCAAGGACATCGACTCTGGCATTATGGACGAGCCGCCGGTCTATATCTTTGTGATGGGCGACAATCGGTGGCGTCACGAAAACGAATGGCCCCTGGCCCGCACCCACTATACCCGCTACTACTTCCATTCCGGCGGTTCGGCCAATACCAGCGACGGCGACGGCAGCCTGTCCACCGCGCCGCCGGACGAGGAACCGCCGGATCGCTACGTCTATGACCCCAACGACCCGACGCCTACCCTGCGAGGCAACACCTTGATGATTCCTCACGGGGTAGCCGACCAGCGGACGGCGGAGGCCCGCCAGGACGTGCTGGTCTATACCTCGGAGCCGCTGGAGCGAGACCTGGAATTGACCGGCCCCCTAAAGGTGCAATTGTTCGCCGCCAGCAGCGCCGTGGACACCGACTTTACCGCCAAGTTGGTGGATGTGCGCCCGGACGGCTACGCCCAAAACTTGCAGGATGGCATCGTCCGCGCCCGCTACCGCACCTCGGCGCGGCGGCCAACTTTTATTGTCCCCGGCCAAGTGTACGAATACTGTATAGATTTGTGGGCTACCAGCCACGTCCTCAAGGCGGGGCATCGGCTGCGGGTGGACATCTCCAGCAGCAACTTTCCCCGTTTCGACCGCAACCCGAACACCGGAGCCCCCTTGGGCGAGGATGACCGCCTGGAATCGGCCCAACAGACTATCCTTCACACGGCGGCCCACCCCTCCCACATAACGCTGCCAATAATACCCCGCTAGGTTGAACGCCGGCTATTCAAGAAGGCGGCGCCGACGGCAGGGCATCGGCTGGCGCGCCAAGAAAAACGCAACAAGCCTCGGAGGTTTAGCCCAATGACCACCAACAGGATATTCACCGAAGCGCAACGGAGCCTGCTTACCGCCGCGCTAAACCGCATTATACCGGCGGAGGGCCAGTTTCCCGGGGCCGGCGACCTGGGCGGCGCTCAATCGGTGGAAAGCGCAGTAGGGAAAAGCCTCCGCCTCCGCCGGTTGTTCGGCGAAGGTTTGGCGCAGTTAGAAATTGCCGCCGCCCAGCGGGGCGACGCTGGCTTTGCGGAACTCTCCGCCGCCGACCAGGATGACACCCTGCGGCAAGTGGAGGCGGAGCAGCCCGATTTCTTCCGGGAGTTGGTGCGCCAGTGCTACAACGGCTACTACACCAACCCGGAGATTTTCGACCGCATCGGCTACACTCTGCCAGCCCCCGAAGATTATAAACCGCTGCCCTTTGACGAGAACTTGCTCGAACCGGTGCGGCAGCGAGGGCAAATCTGGCGTCCGGTATAGTCAACCCCGGATAACTGCAAAATCCCTGAATATCCGCTCAGGGCGAGTAGGCTTGGTAGCTTAAACCGCCTCGCAATTGTTCGGATAACCAACCAGCGACAAATTGGCCTAGCCGAACCTGGGGAACTGTTATTCAGTATGCGGAGATGGAACCATGCTTAGAGTTGACCTGGATCGCCAGCTTAACCATTTGCAGGAAGAGGTGGTGCTGTTAGCCAACGTGGTGGACAAAGCCATCCGGCGCGCGGTGGAAGGTCTGAAATCGCGGGATTTGGTGGAATCCCAGTCAATAATCGATGGGGACGACTACATCGACCGGAAACGCTACGAGATTGAGGAACTTTGCGTTGATCTCATCGCTACCCAGCAGCCCATGGCCGGCGACTTGCGCGCTATCGTCGCCCTGCTTCACATCGCCGGGGAGCTAGAACGCATGGGAGATTACGCCGAAGGCATCGCCAAAATCAGCCTGCTAATGGGGAATGACCCGCCCCTCAAACCCCTGATTGACATTCCCCGAATGTCCGACAAATCCACGGAGATGTTGCGCGACAGTATGGATTCCTTGGTGCAGCGGGACGAAAGCAAAGCCAATAAAGTCCTCAACGACGACGACGAAGTTGACGCCCTTTATGACCAAGTTTACCGGGAATTGTTGCTCTTTATGATTCAAGACCCCCGGAGCATCCAGCGAGCCACCTATTTGCTGTGGGCCGCCCACGATCTGGAGCGCATCGCCGACCGCGCCACCAACATCGCCGAGCGGGTAATCTACCTGATTACCGGGCGGATGAACAAGGAAAAGAAGTCCGTCTATTAACGGCGCCCCCCCCCTTTCCGCCCAGTCATTTCCCGTAGCTTTCGGCAGCGCCGGTCAAAATGCAGCGGCGCCCCAGCCAGACGTCCGATTGTTGGAAGGCAGTTACTCAAGAGCGTCGCCCAGCAATGCGGCAAGAAGCGAATGCAGCTGACGGGAACACCATCAGGCAATCAGCGCTAGTTGCCGTTGCTGGCGCGGGGCGTTTAGTTCTTTGGGCGGGGTAACCGCCGGCAGATGCCACCGCTGCCGAGCCTCGGCCACCAACGCCAACACCTCCTGGGTATAATCCTTGTCTCCATAAGTATGGCGGTAAAGCTGGCGGTAGCCCGGAGTCAGGTGCGGGTAGGACTCCCGAATCAAAGGCATAAACCACTCCTTTGACCCCGGCTTGAGGAAAAGCAGGTTAGCCGAAAGGAACTGGGCGCGGTGGTTGGCGGCGGCCCGCACCGTGGCGTTAATATCCTCGGCGCCGTCGGATATGCCCGGTAGCAGGGGGGCCATCATCACCCCGGCAGGGATGCCGTTCTCCACCAGGAACTGCATCGCCTCCAGCCTAGCTTGGGGGTTGGGAGTGCCCGGCTCCGTTCGTTTCCACACCGTTTCGTCGATGCTACCCACGCTAAAAATTACCTGAACGTCGGCGGCATGGTACAACTCTTGCAGCACGTCCACGTCCCGGCGCGCCAGCACCCCCTTGGTAGTAATTGAGGCTGGATTGCGGAACTCGGCCAACACTTCAATGATGCCTCGGGTCAATCGGTATCGAGCCTCGGCGGGTTCGTAAGGGTCGGAAGCGGTGCCGATGGCAATGGCTTCTCCCTCCCACCGAGGCCGGCGCAACTCGTCGCGCAGCACCTGCGGGGCGTTTACTTTGGCGAACACCCGCTGGTCAAACTCATTGCCGGCATTCATCCCCCAGAACTCGTGGGTCGGGCGAGCGTAGCAGTAGCGGCAGGCGTGGCGGCAGCCTCGGTAGGGATTAAGCGTCCAACGGAAGGGAAAGCCCGGTACATCCACCCGATTAAGCAGGGTCTTGCAGCTAATTTCTTGCACCTCAGCCTCGGCCATAACCTCACCCCAGTTAACAATAATATAGAACAACTGTACTGATAGTAACGCCATCCGCCCAAAAGGTCAACCGGGAACTGTCAGCGAAACAAAGTCGGATTTCCCCATGGTCTCTTGACAGCTTCCTCGAGGAAATCGCGTCTTAAAGCCCGCCCCGGCGGGGGGGAGCGACCGTACCGGGACGTCGTATCCTATGGTAAACTGGGGCCTAACCTTGGGAGAACCTAACTGATAATGGAGTGAATCTGTCATGTTCTTTGATTCCAGGCGTTCCGCCGTGCTGGCAAAAAACGGAATGGTAGCCACCAGCCAGCCCCTGGCCGCCCTGGCCGGGTTGCGGATGCTGATGCAGGGGGGCAATGCGGTGGATGCGGCGGTGGCCGCCGCCGCCGCCCTTAACGTGGTGGAACCCGAATCCACCGGCGTGGGTGGCGATATGTTCGCTCTTATCTGGAACGACCGGGAAAAGCGGGTCCGCGCCCTCAATGGCAGCGGTCGGGCACCGGCGGCGGCCTCCATTGACCAGCTGCGGGCCGCTGGCTATGACCAAATGCCTGGCGAGGGCCCCTTTTCGGTGTCGGCGCCCGGCACGGTGCACGGTTGGGAAACCATCCTGAAAGCCCACGGCTCAATGCCGTTGGCCGAGGTGTTGAAACCGGCCATCGGCTATGCCGAGGAGGGCTTTCCGGTTACCGACTTTATCGCCTACCAGTGGTCGGGGCAGCAAGCGCGCCTGTCCGCTTTGCCTTCGGGACAGGAGATGCTGCTCAACGGACGCCCGCCCCGCCAGGGAGAGATAATGCGCCTGCCCACCTTGGGCAAGACGCTGCGGGCCGTCGCCGAGGGCGGTTCCGCCGCCTTTTACCACGGAGAAATTGCCGCCAAGATAGCCTCCTTTGTCCAGGAACAAGGGGGCTGGATTACTGCCGATGACCTGGCTGACCATACCTCGGACTGGGATGAACCCATTGCCACCGATTACCGGGGCGTTACCTGCTGGGAATGTCCGCCCAACGGCCAGGGAATTGCCGCGCTGGAGGCCCTGAACATCGTCGAGGGCTTTGACATTAAGAGTATGGGAGCGCAGACGGTAGCTACCTACCATCACCTGATTGAGGGGATGCGCCTGTCCTTTGCCGACGCCCACCGCTACGTGGCCGACCCCCGGAAAGCGTCGGTTCCCATCGCCGCATTGACCGACAAGGGTTATGCGGCCCAGCGCCGGGAGTTGATTGACCCAGATAAAGTGATGCCCTACGCTCCCTTTGGCGACCTGACCGGTTATAGGAAGGGGGGCGGCGACACGGTGTATATCAGCTGCGTGGACGGCCAGGGCAACGCCTGTTCTTTCATCAATAGCATTTACATCAACTTTGGCAGCGGCCTGGTGGTGCCGGATAGCGGCATCGTGCTGCAGAACCGGGCGGCGCTCTTTTCCCTGGACGCCGAGCACCCCAACGCCCTGGCGCCGGGCAAGCGGCCTTATCATACCATCATCCCGGCCATGGCTACGGTGGACGGGGAACTGTACCTGTGCTATGGGGTAATGGGCGGGTTTATGCAGCCCCAAGGCCATTTGCAAGTTATCTGCAATATGGTGGACTTCGAAATGGAGCCGCAACAGGCGTTGAACGCTCTGCGCTTCCAAGTCATCGGGGACACGACGCTGGTGGAGGAGGGGCTGGCCCCGGAGGTAGTGGCCGGCCTACGGAGTCGCGGCCACCAACTGCACCAGGTCGGCGGCCATGCCCGGGTCGGCATGGGCGGAGGGCAAGTAATCCGCCGGGACCCGGAAACGGGCGTCCTCTGGGCTGGCTCGGAGCCACGCAAAGATGGCTGCGCTATCGGGTTTTAGGGGGCGGTCTTTATTCTCCGGTTTCTCCGAACTCCTTCCTAATCCAGTCGGGCAGGGTTTCAATAGGGCGCGTATCGGCCAGACGCTTGGTGAGCTTGAAAGTTATGCTCTGGCCTTCAGCCATTCGTACCAGCCGCCCGGCTTGACCTTCAGCCAACGCACCCTTTCGCCAAACGCCGAAAACTACACCATCGGGGCAAACACCGAGGCAAAGCAGATATAAATAATCCCGGTCCATCCTTATGGGGTTTAATTGAAAGGTTCTGTTGACGCCCATGGAAGCGGTCGTGACTTCAAAACTCCGGTTCTCGATTCGCATATCCTGAAGTTCTGCCCTCGTATCGCTCTTCCGAACCGAGAAACTGACCTGCGAAACCAGATAGCGGCCAGGAACTCTTCTCCTATATCGCCCCGGTTCGTATTCTCAACCCGCCGAAACGACTCCAAGGGGGTCCCGGTCCATATAGACTTGGGAGAATGGTCTTTAATACCTCCAGCATCAGGTCAACGGGGTTTATTCCGGGTTCCATATTGAGCCGCTTTCGCCTTTCTTCCAGAACACCAGGAAGTAGGAGTGATTCTTGCGAGCGTGAACTTGGCGGACGGTTCGACTGACGCCAGGGCGGTTGTTTCGGATGACAACGAACGGGTCCTCGGCGACAAAGCCAAGTCTTTAGTATTCGCCCATAATCTCTACATGGGTGAAACGCTGGCGATTGGCGCAAACTTCATCCTGGCACTTTACGATGCAAACGCCCTTTTCCCGAAGAACGCGATGAGCTTCCCGACCGGCGTCGGCGTAGAGTTCCAGCGCCGCTTCATGATACTTGCTGGCGGTGATGTTTCCGGCGCCGTTATTTCGGTAGAGGTCTTCAAAAGGAGAGTGGGCCCGGTGCGCCGTGCCGCCGGGGAGTGCATATACGGCGGGTCGAGAACGACGCAGTCTATTTCCCTGTCGGCATAGGGGAGGTTCCGGCAGTCAATCCCGTCAAGAATATCGGTGGCCCGCAGTTGATACAACCCTTCCGGAACGTCTTTCCAGAACGCGCCCTTGCCGAAGGTAACATCGGCCACGACGCTGCCCGGGGCTACATAAAGCTTAAGAACCTTCTGAATTACTTTAGAATTTCTGAGACTATAGGCGCTCAACACCAGGTCATTGGTGGGAGCGCCGTTCCTGACAACCCCTTGCTTTGGTGAATTGTTATTCGCAAGACTTCGTTCAAGCATATCTACCAACCGGTTAGGCTCCGTTTACTTAGAAGCCGCCTTCTAACTGAAGCCCAGCTTTTTCTCGTTCAGGCTGACGTAGCGTTGGCCGTCGCCGATCACCACATGGTCGAGCAGTTCGATGCTCAACAGCTTGCCGGCGGCCGCCAAATCCCGAGTTATGGCTACGTCCTCCGGGCTGGGCGTCGGGTCGCCGGAGGGGTGGTTATGCACGACAATTATGGAGGGGGCGTTGTCCCGCACCGCCGGGCGGAATACTTCCGAGGGACGGACGATGGAACTATTGACGTTGCCCACATACACCTCCACCGTGTTTAGCACCTGGTTCTTGGTGTTCAACAGCAGCACGCGCAGGTGTTCTTGTTCCAGGACCGACATCTCCGCCTGAAGCAGGTTAGCCACGTCTTGGGGCGAGTGGATGACCGCTCTATCTTGAGGGGCCAGGGAGATGAAGCGGCGGCCCAATTCCAGGGCGGCCATCAGCTGGCAGGCCTTGGCCTCGCTCAACCCCCGCTCGGCGCACAACTCGGCAAAGGTGCTGCGGCCCAACCCGTCCAGCCCCTTGAAGCGGGTCAATAGTCGGCTGGACATCGCCAGTACGTTCTCGCCCTGAATGCCGGTTCGCAGCAGTATGGCGATAAGCTCAGCGTTGTTCAGGTAACGGGGGCCATAGTCCCGCAGCCGCTCCCGAGGCCGTTCCCCCTGGGGCAGGTCCCGGATCATCGGCTGATAGGGGTCAGTCCGCCTCCTACTATTAGCGGAATCAACTTTTAGCTCGTCAATGCTAGATTCAGCGGTTAGGACCATCGGTGCCCCCCTCGGCGGTCAGCGCCGCCGAAACGGAATAATTCGGTTGCCTCTGCGGGCTTATTGTGAAGGAGAGGCCGCCGGCTTCGCAATAGGGAAGTGTCAGTTGGTGTATCGACATTTTGCGGGGGGGGGGGGGGCCGGTCGTCCCAGGCCGTCCGGGATCCATCGGACGGCGGGGCCGACGCCATTGCGCTATTGACAGAGTCCTTACCGGCGTTGAACCGGGGCTAGACAAACTGGTACTTGGAGTAGGCGCCCTCTTCTTTGGTGATGAACTCTAGCAGGGCGAATTCGCCAGCCCGGTTCCGTTCTTGGGCTCGTTGCATCGCCGGGATGATCTCCTGCGGTTCGGTGATTCTTTCGCTGTAGGCCCCCAAAGCCCGAGACATATCGGCGAAGTTGCCGGTCATCAGCTTGGTGTTGTAGCGGGCTACCGCTGTCGGCATCCGACTATCCGGGTAGATGGACATGGTCGAGTTGTTCAGTACGATGGTGGTGATGGGGATGCGCTCCCGCACCGCCGTTTCCACGTCAAGCCCCACCATTCCAAAAGCGGTGTCGCCCATAAAGTTAATCACCTGCTTTTCCGGAGCGGCCAGCTTGGCGCCCAAGGCTAGTCCCAGGCTGTAGCCCAACTGGGTGGACTTGCCCCAACCGATAAAGCTGCGGGGGGCGCGGGCCTCCCAGAAAGGGGAAACCTGCTCCCGGGGGCTACCTGATTCGTGGGTTACAATGGTGTTGTCCAGGTTCACGGTGTGCATCACGTCCCAAATCACCCGGTAGGGGTTGAGGGGCGTCTCGTCGGAGGTAAGCCGGGGCAGCCAGCGGGCCAGCCGCTCCGCCCGGGCGGAGCGTATCTCGTCAATCAGTTCCTGGTTGGCCGGGCGGCCGGTTGGGCCGTCTTGCCGCTTCAATTCAGCGAAGTAATCAAGGAACTGGCTCAACACCAGCTTGGTGTCGCCCACCACTGGGTAGTGGCATTTATAGTCCTTGTTGATGTCGGCGTCGGAGTTGGTAGCATGGATGATGGTCTTGCCCGGCGGTATGGGCGCAGTGAAATTGTTCTTGATAAAGCTGCATCCGACGCCAAATACCAGGTCGGCGCCGGTCAAGAAGCGGTGCACCGCTCCGGTTTGGCTGGAGCCGCCGATGCCTAGGGAAAGGGGGTGATTTTCCGGGAAGGCGCTTTTCCCCTCTAGAGTGGTCATCACCGGGATTTGCAGCAACTCGGCCAGTTCCACCAGTTCGGCGGTGGCCTCGGCGTAGAGGACGCCTTGGCCGGCGGTGATGATGGGACGCTGGGCGGAAAGCAGGGCGCGAGCGGCCCGGGCGACGGCCTCTGGGTCGCCGGCGGTGCGCAGGAACGTGGGCGGCTCGTAGTCAAAGGCTTCCTCGCCAATTTCCTCAGTGTTCAAGTCACCGGGGATTTCCAGCAGCACCGGGCCGGGTTTGCCGGAACGCAACTTGGTAAAGGCTTGGCGAAACAGTTCTGGGATTCGGTCCGCGTAGTTAATTTGGGCGGCCCACTTGGTGATGCTCTCTTAGCTGCGGGTGGGGCTGAAAACTGGATCAACGCCCAGCCGCCGCCGAGCTGCCCCCGCCGGCAGCAACAGGATAGGCGCCGAATCGGCGTAGGCTTGGGCCACGCCGCCAAAGGCATTTTCCGCCCCTGGCCCGGCTTGCATCAGGAAAATGCCGGTGCGCTTGCCGTTGCTAATCCGGGAAAAGCCGTCGGCTAGGTGCGCCCCGGTGCGCTCTTGGCGAAAGACGATGGGCCGGATCCCAGCCACCGCCGCCGCCTCAATGAGGGGATTGGAGGGCATGCACCCGATAAAGTCCACCCCCTCCAGTTTCAGGATGTGGGCAATTGCAGTTACGCCGTCCATTTTACCCCCAAGTTACGGGATAATTTCTCGACCCATATTTACGCTGTCCCCATATTACTCAATCCGCTTGCCTATGCCAACCATTGCCATTGCCCTAACCCGATCGCGCCTTGGCTCAAAGGTATGTCAAGGTATGTCAGGGGAGTTAATTTACCCCAGCGACGCGCCGGTTAGGAGTTTTTGATGGGGGAGTTGGCAGCCCAGGCGGTAATCCGCAAGGGGATTAGCTTGATGACCGGGTTGACAGCCAAGTCCATTTCCCGGTACTGGGGGTATTTCTCCCGGAGCAGGAGAATGGCTCTAGTCCGCTCACCCGGCGCAGGTTGTGGGTCATCCTCGGTCAACAGTTCCGCCGCCCCGGTTACCAGGATGTACCAGAGCCGGTTCCAGTCCGGTTCATAGTGGTCCACCACCAAAGCCGCTTGAGGATTGTCCAAGATGTTGCGGACGCGGCGAAGCCGGGAGAGGGCAACGCGCTTGGGCTTTTGGTCGAGGACGGAGTATATGGGATGGCCGGCTGACTGGCTATCCAGCGCGAAACATACTGGGATGACGTGGGGGGCGCCGAAGCGGGCGGCAGTGGCGAGATGTCCCACCGGGGCGGCCGCCAGCCTTTGGATCTGTTCTGGGGTCAGTTGCATGGGGGCGCCCTTAGTCTTTCAGTTCTAGGCCCCAAGAGATGATTTTTACCGCCAGCCTTTTCCTCAATAGCTGGTAAAAGCGAGCTTTTCCTGGAGATCGGGCTGGGACGCGAGGGAATCCCCGGGAGCTTAAATTTCTGTGGAGAAGGCCATCGGGTCTTCTAGGAACTCCACGCTTTCCAGAGCGTTGCGGGCCGCTTCTTCTAGGGAGGCATCGCCCTCCTTGATGCAACAAAGCAGGGCGCGCTTAGCCAAGGAACCGCCAATCTTGCCGAGGGCGTTCAGGCCGGCCACCTGTACCTGGTAATCGTCATCCTGCAACAGACAAATCAGGTATGGAACCACCTCTTCATCGCCCAGTTCACCGCAGGCGTTGGCCGTTTCGTAACGCAGGGCCGGTTCTCGGCTTTGCAGTTCCCGGATGAGCAGCGGCAGCCAGCTTACCTCGCCGGTGCGCCCCATTGCGTAGATGGAACTGGATTTCAGCTTCAGGTCGTCGCTCTGGTAGGCTCGGCAAACATGGTCCTGGATATCGGGAGTGTTGAAGGGGGCCACGGCCTCCAGGCTGCGCCGGCGCACATCGGGGTTTTCCACCGAGTTTTGCAGCGCCGCCATCAGGTTGTCGCGCACCGAGAGGGCGTCCTTGGTCAGCAAGTTGCCCTCCTGAGCCAACACGGCGAATTTGCCCAAGGCAACGGCGGCGGCAGCCCGGACTTCCGGGCTTTTGTCCGAGCTTAATATCTGAATTAACCCCGGAATGACCGAGCGGTCTTCGTATTCCCACAAGCCTTCGATGGACTTCGCCAGCACCCATTCATCCTGGTCTTTCAGGCACATCTTGAAGACGGTGCAAAAGTCCAGTTCCGGGTTGTCCTCCGCCAGTTCAACCATGGTGGCGATAATCGCCCGCCGTCGTTCCAGGGTCAGACGGAACCAAGCGCGAGCGAATACGCCTAGTTCTTCAGGCGACAGGTCGGAGACTTGGATGAAGTCGGAATTGCTCAGGGGAACCAGGGGATCGGCCAGATTTTCGAGGAATTTTTCCAGCGACATAACTTGCCCTCAAACTCTGTTGTCTGTTCCGGCGCTTCAGGGCTGGTCGTCCGATTTTAGCAAGGACTACTCGCTAACTGAGGCTTATAACTAGAGTATAACATAACGCTTTTTGTCAATAATCAGGGTAATTGCGAGTTTTCGTCAGTTTATCTCAGGGCGCTTAAGTCGCTGGTAAGAGGAGGGGCCAGGAACGCAAGCGGTGGATGGTCTGGGGCAAGATGCCCACCAGGTCCGAGGCGAGCAGACCGGAGTTGCCTTGCCGGTCGGTCAGAAATGCGGCAGCCTGGCCGTGCAGATATACGCCGCAGCAGGCGGCGTCAAAGGGAGCCAACCCTTGGGCCAGCAAGCCGCCGATGATGCCGGTAAGTACGTCGCCGGCGCCTCCGGAGGCTAGTCCCGGGTTGGCGAAGGGGGAAAGGCGCACTATACCGGTTCGGGGCGCGCTCTCCAGCTCGGCCTGGCCCGGTTCGGCAACGGCGGTAAAGGCTCCCTTGAGCGCTACCACCGTTTGCCACCGGGCCGCCCACTCTCGCGCCGCTGCCACCCGGTTTTGCTGCAATTCCGCAACGGTTTGTCCGGTCAAGGTCGCCATTTCGCCGGGATGAGGGGTCAGGATTAGCGGCCCGGCCCTTGCCGGTCGTCGTTGCCACCAGTGGGGTAATCGAGAAAGGTTGTTCAGACCGTCGGCATCCACCACGACGGGAAAGGACGGCGGCGATTTCAGCAGCAGCCTTTCCATAAAGGCAACGCCGTCTGTGGATGACCCCATACCGCTGCCCACCGCCAGGGCAGTGGGGCCGGGCAGCAAGCCCCGGATAATGTCGGCGGCGTCGGGAAGCAGTTGGCCGTCCCTGTTCTCGGGCAAGGGCCGGTGAATGATTTCGGTAAGCTGGGCGGCGGCGCTGGGATAAACGCTTGCCGGCGTTGCCAGGGTTACCAGGCCGGCCCCGGAGCGGGCGGCAGCCGTGGCTACCAGGCAGGCCGCCCCCACATAGTTTCGCGATCCGGCCACCACCAAGGTATGACCGAAAGTTCCTTTGTGGGAGTTAAGCGGGCGCGCCGGTAGCCGGCGGCTTACCCAGCCCGGCATTAGCAGTTCCAGGGGAATCGCCGCCTCGCCCAGGCCGGGGGGCAGGCCGATGTCCAGGGTTTGCAACTCTCCCACCCTTTCGGCGCCGGGAAAGACCAGCAGCCCGGCCTTGGGAAAACCCAGGGTCAGGGTAAAGTCGGCGGCGGGGCAAGCGTCATCCACCGCCCCGGTGTCGGCATCCAGTCCGCTGGGCAAGTCCAGGGCCAGCAACAAGGGACGGCGGCCCGCGCTGCTGTCCGGGTGGCCTAGGGTATCGGAGCGCCGGCGCACTTCGTCTACCCGGAGCATAACTGCCCGCGCCGCGCCGGCGAGCGGGCGAGAACGACCGACGCCCAACACGGCGTCAATGACCAACCGGCTGCGGAGCAGCAGTCGGGTCAGGGCCGTCAATTCCGGGTCATCTGCGACCGACAGCAGGATTACGTCGTAACGCCGGGCCAACTCCAGCTTGGCCGCCAATTTGTTGCTCGGCCGGGCCTCCGGGCCGAGGGGAGGAACGACCAGATAGGCAGTAACTTCCGCTCCCCACCGCCGCAAATGTCTGGCGGCAACCAACCCGTCGGCGCCGTTGTTGCCGGGGCCGACCAGCGCCAAAATATTCTCTCCGGCCACCCGGCCCAGCCGTTCCCGGACGGCGGCGGCCACCGCCAGCCCGGCCCGTTCCATCAGGGTATCGGTACTGAGTCCTCGCCGTTCCGACTCCCGCTCCAAGGCGGTTATCTGGGCGGCGGTAACGACTTTCCGGTTATGGGGCAAATCGGTGGAGGGCATTTCAGATTTCCGGCTGGCATTGGGTTACTACAAAGGCCACCGCGTATTCCCGGGAGTGGGACAGGCTGAGAGAAATTTCCCGGACGCCCAGCCGCCGGGCGCGGGCTTCGGCCCGTCGATGCAGCTTAATGGATGGGGCGCCGCTGGAATGGCGGATGACCTCGATGTCCTTCCAGCCCACGCCCCGGACGCCGGTGCCTAAAGCCTTCATTGTGGCCTCCTTGGCGGCGAAACGGGCCGCCAGGTTGGGGGCTCGCCCCCGGCAGTATTCGATCTCATCGGGGGTATAGATGCGCCATAGAAAGCGCTGGCCGTAACGTTCCAGCGTCCCACTTATGCGAGAGATTTCGATGATGTCAACGCCGGTGGTCAAGCTGTTCATAACCGGACCTGCTTATTTCGGCTGGGCTGTTCCCTCGGTCATTTCGGCCTGCCCCGTTATTCCAGCGCTGGCCGGAATCCACTAACCCTTTTCCCAAATCGGCTCGCCAAAGGTAAGAAAGAGCTTTCCGAGTTTCGGCTTTCCCGGAATGACGGACCTGGTTGGAATACGGACCAAGTTGAGGTTGTGGATGAGAAGGCTGGAACCCGGGCGGGGAATATCGTTAAGTAAAGGGTTCCCTAATCTGGAGCCGGGTGGCCGGGCAGGTTCAGGTTAGCCAGGATCCGGGATGCCGAGTAGCTGCGGTTGAGGACATAGAAGTGAACCCCTGGAACGCCGGCGTCCCACAGCTCTTGCACCTGGTCGGTGGCGTACTCTATCCCCAGCTCTCGCACTGCGTCATCATCATCGGCCCACTGTTCCAGCTTCCGGTCCAACTCCGACGGGATGGTTGCCCCGCAGAGAGAAGTAAACCGGCGTATCTGGGCGGTGTTCAAGATAGGCAGCACGCCGGGGATAATGGGGACGCCGATGCCGGCCTGTTCCGCCCGCTCCAGAAAGTCAAAGAAGTAACGGTTATCGTAGAAAAGTTGGGTGATAAGAAAGTCCGCGCCCTTGTCCACCTTTTCCCGAGCGTATTGAATATCCGAATCCAAGTTCGGCGACTCGGTATGCCCTTCCGGGTAACAAGCGGCGGCCAGGCCGAAGTCGAACTGGGAACGGATATGCTCAATCAACTCGGTGGCGTGGGTGAATCCGCCATCCGCCGGAACAAAGCTATCCTGGCCCCGAGGCGGGTCGCCGCGCAGGGCGATGACATTTTCGATGCTGGCGGCGTCCAGCCGTTCCAGAACTCCCTGCACTTCCGCTTCAGTTTGAGCCACGCAGGTCAAGTGAGCCATAACCTCTAGGCCGGTTTCCTGCTTAACCTGGGCGGTAATGCGCTCGGTAAAGGCTTGGGTAGAGCCGCCGGCCCCGTAGGTAACGGAAACAAAGTCCGGGCTGAAGGCGCTAATCCGGTCAATGGCGCGAAAAACGGCAGGGATGCCCGTCTCTTCCCGAGGCGGAAAGAACTCGCAAGAGACCGTGCGCTTTTCTGGTAGGATGTCTTTAATTTTCAACGGCGTTGCCTCATCTTCTAATCTTGACTATCTGCCGGCGCTTCCGGCGAAACGGCGGTGGGGGGGCGTTGCTCCATGGGCGGCCGACCGTTTGCCAGGAGCTCCCGATCCAGTTCGCTGTCGGGTTGCTCCAAGCTGCGTATTTTTACCTATGGCGCTTCGTCAACTTAGGGAGGATATAGTCCGGGGCCAAGGTTACATCCAGCTTGACGACCAGAGCCTCCACTGCATTTATGTCTAATTCTACTGCGCCAATTTTGCCCGGGCCTTCCGTAGAAAGTCGTGGCTTACTCCGCATTGCGCGCCGTCTCGGCGTCGGGCGAAGGGCTGGGAGTGGTGTTCAAGGGCCGGAGCATAGGCGTTTCCTTATTAAGGCTAAGGCTATTGTACCACAAGCCCGATTCTTGAATGAAGACGCCGGAAGGTTTATCCGCAACGTCAGTAGCTCAGCGCAAGGCTAGACGCCGCTATGACGATCACATCGGTAAGGGTTCCGCAAATTGCCCGGGAACCGAGTAAGTTCATGTTAGAGGAATACCTCCGTATGGCGGAAGAAGGCTACCCTGGGAACGACAAGGGGTCTAGGGAATGGGAATGCCTCCGCATGGCGGAAGAAGGCATTATCCGGCCCAAAGAGCGGGTGGAATTGAGTGAAGGAGAAATTCTAACTATGCGGCCGGTGGGCAACCGACCCATTGGAGGAATAATTCGTTATGCCCGCGTCTTTATCAGCTTGGCCGGCGGCCAGTTCAGTGTCCTAATCCAGTCTACCGTGCGCTTGGGCGAATACTTGGCGTCGGGGCCGGACGTGGCCCTGTTGACCTTCCGGGGGATGATTATTCCTTTGCCCACGCTACCGCCGAGGACATACTGCTGGATATTGAGATATCCGATTCCTCGTTGGAATACGACCGGCAGGTTAAAGCCCAGCTCTAAGTTCAGGCCAGCATCCCGGAGACTTGGGCGCTGAACCTGCCGGAGGAGTGCATTGAGCGATTCATCGAACCCGGCCCCTACGGGTTACGCCCGGCATACCGTCCTGAGGCAGGGGGAGAAAATCAGCCCGGTGTCTTTGTCGGGGTTTGGAGTTGGCGGTAGATGGCTTACTGCTGCCCCAGATACCGGCGGAGCGATGCCGCTGGCTGCGGATAAGGCAACCCTTGTGATTGCTCTTACTGTCCGTCGCCGACTTTGTTACCATCATCCATTACCAACCCGTTGGCTTCCCGGTAGGCGTCGCGCAATGTTGAAAGAAGCTTGTCCGATACATCCGATACGGAACTTGCAAAAGCCAAAGGGGTGGGGGCTATTAGCTTCTGTACTAAGGGCATTGCGTTGGGAGCAAATTTATGGAAGACGGACGGCCAGAACTGGATTGACGCGCCATTAGACCCGTTCCAAATTGTTATCAACCCACTATTATGGCTGCTAACCACAGGCCGCAAGGTAGCCCGTTTACCCAGGTGGGTATCAAGTTTGGCTAACCCCGCATGCTCCAAGTCAACGGCCCAAGCATAGAGGCGTTGCAGGTCTGCCCTAAACCCTTCCGGGGCGCTCTCAATGCGTTCCTTAAAAGCCTTCCCGCCGGGTATATACCAAGGTTGTCTGGGATGCGGCTTCTGAACTTCCCCTTCCCGCTCTCTGACTTGCACCAGGTAATGCTTTGCTTCAGGCAGCGGGACTATTTGACTGGTTTCCACCAGAAGTTGCCCATTGTTCTGATAAGGCTGCATTCGGATACAGGTAACATCCAGTCCGCTGCCGTTTAGCCACAGCGCGCAAGTGGTCAGTTCAGGAGAAAACCCCTCCGACACAAGCAAAATGCGGGGGCGCTCTGACTGAAACCCTTGAGACTCCGGGTTTTCCAAGTGTTCTTTAACGAGCTCCTCAGCATCTCCTTCTATTCCCCGGTTGTTCAGGTAGGCTTGGTGGGCGTCGATAGCTTGTTGCAAAGTTATGGTCGAGGCCATGGCGGCATACCGAATGGCCTGTAAATCCATGAGTTCGCCGGTCTCGCCCCGCTTAAGTTCGATTACCACCAGTCGCCCGGTAACGTCGAGACCCAGCAAGTCGATTCTACGGTCGGCGCCTTCCCAGTTGCCGAACTCCTCGGCAATGATGAAAAGCCCCTCTTCCAGCGCCTCCGGCTGGTCGCGCAAAATGCGTTGCAAGTCCTGCCGCTCCAGGATCTTTTCCTGGCCGAAAGCGGTGGCCTCAAGTCTTTCCAGTCGTTCATTATTCCCGGTCAACTTGTAGATAGCCATACTCGACCTCTATGCGAATATCTGCGCCTTTGGGGTGGGAGACGGCCTCTACTGATAAACCTTTCGTGGCCCCACTGTCCGCATATACCCCTCGTAGTTGCGGCGGGTTTCGGGGATGGCGTCGCCGCCGAACTTTTCCATAAAGGCGTCGGCCAGCACCAGGGCGACCATGGCTTCGCCGATGACCCCGGCCGGCGGGGCTTGACAGACGTCGGAGCGTTCAAAGTGGGCCTGCACCGGTTCCCCAGTGTCCAAGTCCACTGAAGGCAGCGGGTTATGCAGGGTGGCAATGGGTTTGATGCCAAACCGGGCCACCAGCGGCATTCCGTCGGTCATTCCCCCTTCAGTCCCGCCGGCCCGGTTGGTCTGACGCTGCCAGGGATTAGCCGGGTCAGTTACTGGCTCAATCACGTCTTGCACCTGCGAGCCGCGCCGATTGATCACCTCCCAGCCGGGGCCGAGGGATACGTCCTTGACGGCATTGATAGACATCAGCGCTTGGGCGATGCGGCCGTCAATCTTGCGATCCCAATGGGTGTGGGAACCCAAGCCGATGGGAACGTTTTCGGCGATGACCTCCACGGTGCCGCCCACGGTATCGCCGGCGTCTTTGGCGGCATCAATCTCCGCGATCATTCGTTGAGCGGCGTCAGCGTCGGCGCAGCGCACCGGCGATTCTTCCACCGCCGCCCAGTCGATGGATTTGTGAGAGTCAGGTGGGTTGGCCCAGACGCCGCCGATGGAAATGACGTGGCTGTGAAGCCGGATGCCGAACTCCTCGAGCAGACGCATCGCTACGGCGCCGGCGGCGACCCGGGCGGCGGTTTCCCGGGCGCTGGCTCGCTCCAGCACGTTGCGCACATCATCAAAGCCATACTTCATTGTTCCGGGCAGGTCGGCGTGGCCGGGGCGGATACGGGTTACGCGCCGGTTGCGGCCCTCTTGGGACGGATTTTCGATATACTCCACCGCCATAGCCTCCGTCCAGTTGGCCCAATCCTTATTCTCCACCGTCATCCCGATGGGGCTGCCCAGGGTGTAGCCGTGCCTTACGCCGGTCATAATGTGGGCCCAGTCCTGCTCGATGAGCTGCCGGCCGCCTCGTCCGTAGCCGCGCTGCCGCCGCGCTAGTTGCGTCCCGATGTATTCTTCACTGAGCGCCAGAGTCGCCGGAATGCCCTCCATAATAATCATCAACCCCTGGCCGTGGGACTCGCCTGCCGTGAACCACCGAATCATGCTCAAATACCTCATTGAACCCTCTAGGCCTCCGGTTAATATGCGCACAGAGACGTAGAGCTACAAAGATTTGGATTAGGTTTCAGTTGCGGGCTTGCAGCGCCTGGGTTGCCGCCGCCAGCATTGGGGCAACCGGCGCTGGCCGTTCCAGCCACCGCTCGAAGGAGGCGGCGCCCTGATAGACCAGCATCTGAATGCCGCCCAGAGTATCGGCGCCGGCCTGAGCCGCCTCCCGGAGCAGCCTGGTTTCCAGGGGATTATACACCAGGTCATAGACCAACGCAGTGGCGGGGATAGACGCGCTGGGCAAGGGTGTCGCAGCAGCATCCGGGCTGTGGGGCGCGTTGCTGTGAGTCATCCCGATGGTGGTGCAGTTGACAATCAGCTCGGCGGCGGCGGCAGCCTCAACCAGTTCCGAATTAGGCCGTTCCGCCCCGGGCCGGGGTTGGTTCTCCAGCGGCAAGGACAGGGCAACGGCCCGAGCGAATACGCCCCGGCCCCGGGCCAGTTGAGCCAAGCTTTCCGCTCTCTGGGGGGTGCGGTTGGCGATGGTCAAGGGGCCGACTCTTTCCCTTGCCAAGGCCAGGACTACGCCTCGGGCTGCACCGCCGGCGCCGATAATCAGTGTACGTCGGCCTTGAGGTTGGAAGTCGGCGCCCTCCTGTAAGGCCCGTAAAAAGCCGTAGCCGTCGGTATTATGGCCGGTCAGCCGGCCTTGCCGGTGGACGATAGTGTTGACTGCTCCGGCCTCGGCGGCCCAGTCGTCAATCTCGTCGAGGAAGGGGATAACCGCTTCCTTGTGCGGCACGGTAACATTGATGCCCAAGATGCCGGGCTGCCGCAGGCCGGCGATGAACTCGCCCACCGATTCCGGCGCCACCGGGTAGGCTCGGTAGTGGGCGTCAATGCCGCAAAAATCCAATGCCGCCTGCTGAAACACGGGAGAAATGGAGTGGCCGATAGGGTGGCCGATGAGGCCCAGGGCGGTGTTCATTTCCATAGCCCGCCGGCCTTTGCCGCAACACGGCCAGCCACGGGTTTGTCGGGACATATATTGGGATTAGTCCGCTTCCAGGTCATCGGGTTCCAGTTGGCTCCAGAACACCTCGCCGGATTCTATCCGAGGCCTAATCCGGTCATCCCGATTTATTCCAGCGACGGCAGGATAGGCGGCGTGGTTGGTGAACCGGGTCAGGAAGGCAGCGTTGCGGATAGCCCGCTCGGTATCCCTCCCGTTGGCGGTAAAAGAGATTTCCGCCGCTATGTAGCAGGTTTCCCCGGCGGAGTCGGTGGCTTCCATAATCAGGTCTGCCAAATGGAAGCTCTGCAACATATTGGCGGGAATATCGGCAATATCCGATGAATCGGTTATATTCCAGAGGTCCTCTTCGGTAAGGGTCCTGACGCGGCGCAATCCCATGCTTCGGGCAAGGGCATAGGAGCTTCGCAGGGCGGCATTGCGGGCGTGCGCGCCTTTCAGATACCCGAGAGTGTTATCTATCCGGTCAAGGCGTGCATTAGTCGTCTCAGCAAACTGCTCGAATCGCTCGGTCAGCTGGTCAACCCGCGCGGTTAATTGGTCGAGCCGCTCGGTCAGCTGGTCAACCCGCGCGGTTAATTGGTCGAGCCGCTCGGTCAGCTGGTCAACCCGCGCGGTTAATTGGTCGAGCCGCTCGGTCAGCTGGTCAACCCGCGCGGTTAGTTGGTCGAGCCGCTCGGTCAGCTGGTCAACCCGCGCGGTTAATTGGTCGAACTTCTCGGTCAACCGGGCGACGGTTTCGGTCAGCTGGTCAACCCGCGCGGTTAGTTGGTCGAACTTCTCGGTCAACTGAACGTGATTTTCAGATAGCTGGGCGATGTTCGCGGATAACACAGTAAACTTATCAGGCAACTCCAACAGTTCCCGGCTCAGCAGACGAGAGCGCAGGGCTTCGCTCCACTCGGGGTTTTTATCCAGCAACTGGATTAGATCTTCTATAGTGTTTATATTAGTCATTGCCACTCAAAGCTAGGGGCATTGTTTGTTTAATTGTAGCTGGCAGTTTCCGAGTTGTCTATGACCGCCGGTCCGGCAATACCGGGTTCCCGTTTCCCCGACGACCTACCCGGCCCTCTAACCGCCCAGCTGTTCCAGTATCTCCCCCAGCCTTTGTTGTTGTTCTTGGAGGGAGCGGAGGCGCTCTTCTTCCATTTCCACCACTCCCGGGCGGGCCTTGGCGCGGAAGTTGGGGTTGTTCACCAGCTTTTCCTTCCGTTCCAGTTCCCGGCGGCAGTCGTCCAGTTCCTCTTGCAGCCGCTGTCGCTCGGCAGCCAGGTCAACCACCCCTTCCATCGGCAGGCGTACCACCAAGGGGTTGACGAGTAGGGTAACGACGCCACGCCCGGTCGTCGAGCCTTCCGGGACGCCGGCGGTGATGCGCAAGGGCGCAACCCGGGACAGGGCGCGGATGACGTCAGCTTCTTCTTCCATAGCGCCGCTCAGTCCGTCGGCTTCCAGCAGGACCTCCAGTTGGCGGTTGGCCGGAATACGCAGTTGAGCCCGGGTGTTGCGCACCGCCCGGACGGTCTGCATTACCAGGGAGATTTCCGACTCAGCCCGGCGGTCGTGGCGGGCGGCGTCAGCTTGGGGGTAAGGGGCCATCATTATGGAACCGGGCAAATCCCCTTCCTTGGGCAGGCGGGAAACCAGGTTTTGCCAGATTTCCTCGGTGATGAAGGGCATAAAGGGGTGCAATAACCGTAATGTCCGTTCCAGTACGTGGGCCAGTACCGGACGGGGTGAAGGGCCGGCGGTCGTGGCGGCAGAGTTAGCGTCAGCCCGGAGCCGCACCTTAGCCATCTCGATGTACCAATCGCAAAAGTCGTTCCAGATGAAGTCGTAGAGCTTTTGCTGCGCCTCCCCCAGCTCGAAGTCGGCCAGAGATTGGTTCACCCCGGCGGTTGCTTGCTCCAGCCGGCTGACAATCCAGCGGTCTTCTCGGTGTTCCAGGTTGGGCAAATAGCTCCAGCCGGCCAGGTCGCCTTGTCCAATCTGCGGTTCTTGGGCGGGTTCTGCCAGGATGGTGATGACAAAGCGGGCTGCGTTCCAGACCTTGTTGGCGAAGTTGCGGGCGGATTCTAGCTTGCCTTCGGTGATGCGCAGGTCATTTCCCGGCGCAGTGCCGGTGGAGAGGGCAAAACGGAGGGCGTCGGCGCCATAGCGTTCAATCAGGTCCAGCGGGTCGAGGGTATTGCCCCGAGTCTTGCTCATCTTGGCGCCCTTGGCGTCCCGAATCAGTCCGTGCAGGTACACGGTTCGGAAGGGGGGCTGCCCAGTGTTTTCTATCCCCAGCATTATCATCCGGGCCACCCAGAAAAAGAGAATATCATACCCCGTTTCCATGACGGCGGTGGGATAGAAGTAGGCCAAGTCCTCGGTGGCGTCAGGCCAGCCCAAGGTGGAATGAGGCCAGAGACCGGAACTGAACCAGGTATCCAGCACATCCTCATCCTGTCTCAACCGCTCTGCGGAACAGGCCGGGCAGCGAGCCGGGTCCTCCACTGCCACGATGACCTCACCACAGCCGGTCGAACCTTCGCAGTACCAGACCGGGATGCGGTGTCCCCACCAGAGTTGGCGGCTGATGCACCAGTCCCTAATGTTTTCCAGCCAGTTGAGATAGACCCGGCTAAAGCGTTCCGGCACGATGTTAATGTCGCCCTGGGCCACGGCGGCGTGGGCGCGGCCGGCGATGCTGTCCGGCTCCCGATGGCTGCCTACTTTCAGGAACCACTGGAGGCTGATTAAGGGTTCCACCACCGAATCGCAGCGCTGGCAGTGTCCCACCGAATGGCGATAGTCCTCTACCTTTTCCAGCAGACCCCGGGCGTCCAGTTCCGCCGCCACGGCCCGGCGGGTCGCGAAACGCTCTTGGCCGGCGTACTTGCCGGCAGCGTCGGTCATATTACCGTCAAAGCCGATGACGTTAATAATTTCCAGCCCGTGCCGCTCGCCAATCTCAAAGTCGGTAACGTCGTGGCCGGGGGTAACCTTCAGGGCGCCGGTGCCGAACTCCGGTTCGATGGCCGCATCGCCGACGATGGGAATGGGCCGCTCCCCAATTGGCAGGATGACTTGCCGTCCCACCAGGTGGGCATAGCGGGAGTCGTCGGGATGCACCGCTACGCCGGTGTCGCCCAGCATAGACTCCGGGCGAGTGGTGGCGACGGTAATATGCTCATCCGCTGCGGCCAGGGGGTAGTGAATATAGTAGAGCTTGCCGTCCTGTTCCTGGTATTCCACCTCGAGGTCGGAGAGGGCAGTGGCGCAGCGAGGACACCAGTTGATGATGCGCTCGTGGCGGTAAATCAGCCCCTTGTGGTACAGGTTGACGAAAGTGGCGCGCACCGCTTTGGCCGGCCCCGAGTCCAGAGTAAAGCGCAGCCGCGACCAGTCGCAGGAGGTTCCCAGCCGTTGGTGCTGTTGGTCGATAGTGTTTCCGTAGCGGCCCACCCACTCCCAGACTCGCTCCTGGAAACCTTCCCGGCCCAGGGCGTGGCGGTTGGTTCCTTCCGCGGCCAACAGTCGTTCCACTACCCACTGAGTAGCGATGCCGGCGTGGTCTTTGCCGGGCAGCCATAAGGCGGCATCGCCGCGCATCCGGCGCCAGCGGACCAGGGCGTCTTCGATGGCTGCGGTGAGAGCGTGACCCAGGTGCAGTTCGCCGGTAACGTTGGGTGGCGGCATAATTATGACATAGGGTTGCTTCTCCGAATCTATCTCCGGGGTAAAGTAACCCCGGTTAAGCCAGGTCTGATAAATGCGCCCTTCCACGGTGGCAGGGTCATAGGCTCGGGGAAGGTCGGCCGAGGTTGGCGCCGTTGGTGCGGTCATGGATTTTCCCCTTGTAGTGATGTCGGTTTGTAGTGGCGTCCCTCTATTGTATAACGAAAATGCCGCTTGGTGTTGGCGGCGGCGACGGTATAAAAATATCGGGCTGAAGCGGCAGGGATTCGGCCAAGCGGCGTTAAATATAAGTCAAGGATGTACAATATAGCTCATTGGGAGAATGTAAAATGCTGGCGGGAGCAATCAGGGGCAATAGCGATGTATTGCGCATTCAACGTCAAGAATTTCCGGGGGTTCGACGACCTAACCATTGAAGGTCTGAGGCGTATTAACCTAATTGCTGGCAAAAACAACGTCGGCAAAACCGCCTTACTGGAGGCTTTGTGAATTCACCACGGGGCGGTGAACCCAGATTTGGCCGTACGAGTAGATGCTTTTAGGGGGCTGGAGCAGGTTGTTCCTGACAACTTCTTGGGCAACTTATTTCATGGGTTTGACCGGAGGTTGACCGTGGAGCTGAAAGCTAAAGGCGAATGGGGGGATACTCCACGCTTGTTGAAGATGTGGTTCGAGGATAGTTCTACCTTTGAGATTCCGCTGCACGGATTAGAAAACAATCAGCCCAATCCTCAGCAAAATTCTTCAATGCATCGCTGAGTTTCTTCAGTGCGTCAATGCTGTGGTGGATAATCCGCCGCAGAATCGGGCCAAATCCCGGATGCGCGCTTTTCTGGCTTCCCGGGAAGACCCGGAACTACGCTTGGGGGAAGCCGGTCAAAGAGGGTATTTCCCTTGGGGTAATCCTGCCTTTGCGGGCTTGGCCGAGTTCTTGAGAACCCTCTAACCTTTTACTGCTGCGCTTCGTCCCCGTCCGCTTCCCCGCTGGCATTCTCCGCCGTTACCGCCGCCTCCCCCGCCCGTTGCTGCCGCTCGGCCCAGTTTTGCAGCCAGCGGCGAAACTCGTCCAGGGCCGGCGGAGCGATGTAAAACACCTCAATGTCGGCTGGGAACTGCACCTGGTGTCGCTCGTTAATCAACAGCAAGCCGGTTTCGTCGGCTTGCAGGGTTTGGTCGATCCGCTGGGCGATATATTCGTAACGGTGGCGGTTACTTTCGGCGAACCACTCTTGGAGCCGGCTCGCCACCTTTTCGCTGGTGAAGGGAACCAGCAGGCAGCGCTGCAAGTCCAGGGTCTCGGTAAGCAGCTCCAAGCTCTCGGTGGCCTCCAAAGTCGCCCCGTTCTGGCGCTTGGCTTGAATCAGGCTGTGGCTGCGGCGGTCGGCCAGTTGCAGGTAGGCCAGCCCCGCCTCTCCTCCCTCGATTAAGCTTTCGTGATAGACGCGCCCCAATCCACCCAAGCCGGCGGCGAGGGCGTTGATCTGGGTTTGGGCTTGCTCCCAGTAGCGTTCCAGGATGACTTGGCCTTGAGATTCCTCCGAACTGGCCTTGCCGGAGCCGACTTCCGTTGACGGCGACGGGCCATAAAGTAAGGGAACCAGCAACAGACAGCGCTTGCCCCGGTACTGTTCGGCGGCGGGTCGCTCCACCTGTCCTAGTTCCTGCCGCTCTCCCGAGTTGTCGGGTTCTTGTTTATTGACCGGCGAGTTCTCGCCTACTTGATTCTCCCCTACCAGGTTCATAACTACATCCCGAACGCCTTTTTGTAGCTGAGACTGATGCGCCGCTTGGCCGGGTCAATGTCCAGAATCACCACCCGCACCTTCTGATTGACATAAACGCATTCGCTGGGGTTTTTCACCTGACGGGGCGACAGTTCGGAGATATGCACCAACCCTTCCACCCAGTCTTCCAGCCGGACAAAGGCGCCAAAGTCGGCCAGGCGGGTAACGGTGCCATCGACGATTTCTCCGATGTTGTAGCGTTCCGGCACCGTCTCCCAAGGCTCCGGCTGAGTGCGTTTCAAGCTCAGGCTGATGCGCTTGGTTTCCGGGTCGACTTTCAGCACCTGCACTTGCAATTCCTGGCCCACCTGAACCACTTCTTCCGGCCCCTTGATGCGAGCCCAAGCCAGTTCGGAGATGTGCACCAATCCCTCGGCCTGACCCAGGTTGACAAAGGCGCCAAAGCCGCGCAAGGAGGTAACCCGGCCGGTAACCAGGCTGCCCTCTTCCAGGTCGGATATGAAACTATCCCGCGCCTCGTCCTGCTGTTTCTGCCAGAGGGCGCGCTCCGACAGCACTAGCCGCTCTCGAGCTTGGTCCACCTCTAGCACGTTGAAGGGATATTCCTGGCCTATCCGCTCCGCCAGCGCTTGCTCCCGGGATTCGCCGGGCATTGGAGCCAACTGAGAAAAGGGAACGAACCCGCGGATGCCCCGGTAGTTGACCACCACGCCGCCGCGATTCTGTTCCATCACCCGGGCGGTTACCAGCGTGTTGTTGTTCAGGTGTTCCAGCAATTCCAGCCAACCGCTCTCTTTCCGGGCCTGGTCGATGGAAAGAAGCGCCATTTCTCCGGGGCCGCGCCCGCCGGAGATGGCGACCATCACGCTGTCCCCAGGTTGAAGTCGTTCCTTCTCTTCCAGGGCCAGGGTATGCATTTCCTGGAGCGGGACAATGCCCTCGGTTTTCAGGCCGACGCTGACCACGATGCCGTCATCGTCCACCCGCACCACCTCGCCCTTGACCACCTCGCCTCGCTGGTAGCGGCGGGGCGACAGGTCCTGCTCCGACAATTCCGTCATAGACGGATAATTGTTGGATGAAAAGTCATCGTAATCGCTGCTGACCATATTCAGTCCTTCTCCTACCGGATAGTTGGAAGGGCAACGGCATAGGTTACCCGGTACTTCAGATTTCCCTCAAGCCGTTCAACTCCGCCCCGCAGATTTTAGACCGTCGGATAAATCTTTTCAATATGTAATGGTCAGATGAACGGCAGTTGACGCGGAAACCCGCTTGGAGGTTGCGGTTGAGGTGATTTTGGGTATTCCTGGCTGGTTTCGGATATACTGGAGGAAGTTACGCGACAACGTTGTCCTCTCGGGAGTCAGGGCATAGTCTTTCAATGCCTTTGAGGAAGGTGATAAAGCTGGCTGACCGATTCCCTTGGGGGGGGCAGGTAATTTGCCATAGTACGGGCGCCGGCAATTTTCTGGATTTCGGGAATTAGCCGTTTGATATGGTCGGAAGGTTTGACTACGGCGTCCGGATCGCGATAGCGGGCCCGATTGCCGATGCTGCGTAATTTTTCGTCGGCGAAGGCGTCGGCAAGAGCATCCGGTTCGCCAAGATACCAAGCCTCCAATTCCTGGCAGACGATACGCACCAAGGTGTCATCCCGTCCGCCGTCCCGGCAAAGCTGGCTTAACTTTTCTTTGAGGGGGAGGCAGTCTCCGCTATCACTATCTTGCACTATGACAAATCGTGCTCCCGGTTCTCTCCAGCTCCGCAACTTACGCGGAATACTAAGCTCCAAGTCGCGCTTGCCTTGATGAGCTAGGCAAGTAAATTGCAAACTTGGAAGTGCACGAGGCAGGAGACCTTCAAGCAAAGCCTTCATGGACGGTTCTTCGAGGAGGAAAATCATGCGGCCCAAGTTGGTTCTGCTCCTTCAAATACACCTTGTTTCCAGAGCATGCCTGGTAAATCTCCTTCTTTAACCAGATTGCATAGGGTTTCGCTTTTGGAAGCTCGGCGTACATTAGTAAACCCACTTTGCTTAACCAGCCAGAAAATTTCATCCAATTCTACGCCGTTCAGAAAGTCGGGGGAATGGGTGGAAACGAAGACCTGACCGCCCCGCTGTGCGTAGGTCCGGAATTCCTCGGCTAGTTCTTGCAATAGCTCTGGATAGAGCTGGCTTTCCGGCTCCTCAATGGCCAGTAAAGGATGTGGCTTGGGGTCGTAAAGCAATACCAGATAGGCAAACATCTTGATAGTTCCGTCGGATACGTAGCGGGCAATAAAAGGGTCTCGGAAACTACCGTCCTGAAAGCGTAGGACCAAGCGGCCGTCATCGGTAGATTTAGCTTCTACACCGTTAACGCCGGGGACGCGTTGGCGCATTGCTTGCAGAACCTTATCGAACCTATCCCGGTGATTTTCGTATAGGTATTGGGCTACCAGCGCAACGTTGTCGCCCCGGGTGGATAAATGCTCGGCGTAGCCGGCTCGGCACTGGGACGAGCATCGGCGATATGGAAATCGGAAATGTACCAGTTTTCAATGATGTTACGGAATTCGGATACCACGCGAAATTCTCGGAACTGTCCTAGTCCTTTGATTGCCAGGATGCTGGGGTCATCCAGGGCATAATCTGCTCTTTCCGCAACTGCTCCTTCCTGTTCATAGGCAGACTCGTTGGTAATTGCTTTTCCAACACCCTTGCTGAAATCAACGAAGCTCCAAGGTTGTCCCCGCTGCCCACGTCGGTAGCGCAAAATCTCGCGCTCGACAGCGACTCGTCCAGCCTCGTAAGCGATTACAAGCCGGTAGGTAACCAAACGACCACGACTTTCCCTGAATTTGATAATGAATTCGATGGGGCTGGTGGAATCTCGGCTGACCAACTCGCTGAAACCGCCGCGTCTTTGCACGGCGGCGGCAACGTTTTGGGTGAGAGCGTCCTTGAGAAAGGAGAATACATCGAAGAGGGTTGACTTGCCCGAGCCATTGGCGCCGAATACCACGGCCATACGGGGCAATTTGTTCAACATTATGTCCCGGAACAGCCGGTAATTCTTAATCTGAATGCTCTCGATCTGCATAGATCAATCCTTGTAGATTAGCGTTTTAATGCAGATTCAGCCTTGGACTTTACCGTGCCGCACTCAGAGATAGTTTGCCACAGAAGAGTAGAAATCGTTACAGAACGGGCGCAGCGGACAAGGCTTGCTCCCCTAAACCCCGGCCAACTCCGGCTCTGTCGTCAGTGGGCCCGGTATCTGCTCCAGTTGCTTCAGCTTGCGGATACCTTTGCGGGTGTCGCTGGCGACTCGGGCTGGGTCCCATAAGTTGAACCGCCGCTTGGACAGCCAGTAGGTGAACTCTTTGCAATCGGTCAAGGACAGGGGGACGCGCTGGGGTAAGTTGGCTGCCTGTCGATATTCTTTCAGCAAGGCGGCTCGGGTTTGGCCGTAGAGGTGAGTAAAGGCCCGCTCTACCAGGTCTTCGTGATCCGGGTAGCAGCGGGCGCGGTGTCGCTTCCGCACGTCATCCTCCACCGCCTGCTGCAAGGCCTCTTCCACCACCACGCCGTACCAGTAGTTGAGATAGGCCCGATGCTTGTTGCCGCCCAGCCGCTCCTTGAATTCTTCCGGCGTAACCTCCGGGGGCAGCGCTCCCTCGAAAAGCAACCGCTCCCGCTCTGCGGCGAAAGCCGGGGTTGGGTCAACTTCCGCCATCTCGGCGCAGAGCCGCTCGGCCAGGGTAAGCCAGTCCAGGGCCTCCCCCTGAATCAGGTAGTGATAGGTGCGGCCCTGGTGAACCTCCTGGGGCATCGTCCACAGGGCCACGGCCTCCAGCAGGACTTGAGGCCAGGGAACGCCGGCCCGCACTGCCGCCCGTAGGTGGATTATCGCCTCCGGCGCCGTTTCCGCCAGGGTAGTTACCGGCGCAGCGGCGGTAGTAGTAGCGGTAGCCTCGGTCGGGCTGCTGCCGTTGCCGGTTTCAGCGGTAACGCCGCCGCCATACCCGTTCATGGCGCCGTCCGGGTTGCCGGAGCCATTTTCAGAGTCGTCGCTGTGCGGGGCCGCCGGTTTCACGGCGTATCCGGCGCTGCGTTGTTGGCGGCGACTATCGGAGTAGCCGAGCGGGCGTCAAAGAGCCGGATGCGGTGGGGCTTGGGAGTTCGGATAAAGGTCAGAAACTCGTTTCGGGGCAAGGTGTTCAGGATGTGGCGGGGTTCGCACCAAGCCCGCCGCGCAATGGCTACGCCGAACCGCCGCTGGCTAAGGCTGGTAAAGCGGTGGGAATCGGTGTTGATAACCAGTGGCACGCCCAACTCCCGGGCCCGATAGGCGTGGGTATCTTTCAGGTCCAGCCGCTCCGGGGCGGCGTTGATTTCCATAGCAACGCCAGTGTCCCGGGCGGCGCGCAGCAGAGCCTCCAAATCGAACTGCGCCGGCCGACGGCGACTCAGCAGGCGAGTGGAAGCGTGGCCGATAATGGTAACCGAGGGATGTTCCATCGCCCGGATTATCCTTTGGGTCATTACGGCGCTGGCCTGGTCCATAGCCGAATGAACTGAGGCTACCACCACATCCAACTGGGCCAGCAGTTCATCCGGGTAGTCCAGGGTTCCGTCGGCCCGGATGTCCACCTCGGAACCGCACAGGATAGTTAGGGGATAGCGTTCTTGCAGAGAGCGAAGCAGTTCCATTTGCTCCGCTAGTCTCTCGTTGGACAGGCCGTTGGCGATGCCCCGCCCGGAGGAGTGGTCGGTCAGCGCCATATACTGATAGCCTTGCGCTGCTGCCGCCTCAATCATCCGCTCAATCGGGTCGCGCCCGTCGCTCCAATTGCTGTGTAGATGTAAATCCCCTTTAAGGTCGGCCTCGGTTACCAGGGTGGGCAGCGCGCCGGACTGCGCCGCCGCCAACTCGTCCCTTCCGGCGCGTAACTCCGGCGGAATGTAAGGCAGCCCCAACTTGGCGTAAAAAGCGGCTTCGTTGGCAAACTGAGCGACCTCCCCGGTCTGGAGGTCGGTTATCCCGTACTCGTTCAGGGACAGCCCCATCCGGTGGGCGTAGTCGCGCAGGCGGAGGTTGTGCTGCGGACTGCCGGAAAAATACTGGAGCCTGGCGCCGAAAGAATCGGCTTCGCCCAGGCGCAAATCCACCCGGATTCCCGACGCCAGTACGACCCGGGTCTTTGAGGGGCCGTGGGCCAGCGTTTCCCGGACGCCCGGCAGGGCAGCCAGGGCGTCGCCGACGGCGGCTTGCTGCGGTTCCGGGGCCACGCCCACCAAGTCGATGTCGCCGACGGTTTCCTCCCAGCGGCGCACACTGCCTGCTGGGTAGAGCTGCTCCAGGCGGGGACATTGGGCTTGCAGGGCGGCGATGGTTTCCTCGGCGAGGGTCAAGGCTTGACCGATGGGTGTCCGCCCGTCTGGGGCGCCCAGGGCCTGGATGTGGCGCAGGATGTTGTCGGCGGTTCTTTGGCCCATTCGTGGCAAGGCGGCTACGCTACCCTCTTGGATGGCCTTTTCGACGCCCTCGATGGCGCTGACGCCCAGTTCTCGGGCAATCAGCAGGGCGGTTTTAGAGCCGATGCCGGGGACGTTCATCAAAGTCAAAACGCCGTCGGGCAGTTCGGCCAAGAGGCGGTCATAGGCGTCCACCCGCCCGGTTTGCAGGTATTCTCGGGTCTTATCGCTGATAGCCTTGCCGATGCCGGGAATCTTCTTCAGGTCAACGTCATCCTGCGCCGCCTGCTCCAGGGAAAAAGAAAGCTGGCTGATGGTGCGGGCAGCCCTTTGATAGGCCCGAATCTTGAACACGGTGTCCCCCTTCATTTCCAGAAGGGTCGCCATATTCTCAAATAACTCAGCTATTTCATCGTTAGTTACTGGCATAAGGCTTTCCGATTTTGCCCGATTCTGGGTAATGCCGATATTCTTTGCCGGTGGCCGGCTCTGGTTGCCCCCACTCGTCATTCCGGCCGGCGCCGGAATCTAAAGGTCCACTGTGGGAATCCAGGGAGGTTCTAGGCTGGAGCAACTCTTGGGAGCGCCTCTACTATAGTCGATAGTAGAAGATCAACCGGAATCGGTCGAGCGGTTCCTCCGGGGAATGCGCTCCCGCGCCTAGGGGGGTCAGGTCGTGGCTTGATTGCCCCCGTAAAGTTCCAGCACTAACCGGCTCATCAAGGATGACAGGAACCCGACGCCGCTGATTGCCTCGCCGTAACTCATGCGGGTCGGCCCGATGACGCAAATGGCGCCGCCGGCCTGGTGGGGCATTCCGTACTGTCCGAGGATTACGCCAAAGGGCCGCAAGGGTTCTTCCTGGTTTTCGCCGCCAATATAAACGGCGATATCCCCGCTGTCGGGCAGTTCCGACAGGACGCTGCCCAGTAGCACCTGCTCTTCCAGCAGTTCTACCAACTCGCGCGCCTGGCTGCCCTGGGCCATCTCCGGCTGGTTGATTAGCCAGCGCAACCCATCCACATAGTGTTCCGGCGCGGTGTAGCTCTCCGCCTCCCGGAGCAGGGACAAAGTATTCTGTCTTACCTGTTCTTCCAGGGGAGTAAACTCGCCCCGGGTTTTCTCGATTTCGGCTCGGTCGAGGCCGCTGAAGTAACCATTAAGCTCGTTGACGGCTTGGTTTAGCGCTTCCTGGCAGGTCGGTTCTTCCAAGGACAGCCGGCGGCGCAGCAACCGGGCCTCCTGCAATACGACAATCAACAGGGCGGTAAACTCTTCCAGGTAAACCAATTGGATACGCTGAAGCCGGACGGAACGGGACTGAGGCACGGTTACTATAGCCATGTTGGTGGTGATGCGGGAAAGGATAAGGGCGCACCGCCGGCTCCAGTCGGCCAAATCCGGATCGGCCCGGTCGAAGTGCCGGTGAATCTGCTGCTGGAGCGTATCAGATAATTGGGGAACCTCTTCCAGCGATTCCACGTAGTGGCGGTAACCCCGGTCGGAGGGAATGGCCCCGGCGGAAACATGCGGCCGGGAGATGTATCCCTCCTCGGCAAGCAGGGACATAGCGTTGCGGACGGTGGCCGGGCTAACCTTGGTGGGAGACAGCCGAGCAATCTCCTCCGACGCCACCGGATTGGCGGTGCTGATGTATTCGTTGACCAGAATGTTTAATACGCTGCCAGCGCGTTGAGTCAGCATAAGGATTCCCAAAATGACGGGTTTACAGCTTTAAACTCAAGCCGATGCGATAATTATATACATACATCCGGAAACTAGCACGGCCTCAAAGCTGGTGTCAAGCGTTGACCGGGTAGGCTTGCGCCGATTATACTTGTTTGAGCATCTCGGCGGCGTATCTTCAACCAGGAACCAGGGCTGGAATGGATGGGGACTAGGCGGGGACTGGACGCAGACCGGCATTAGTCCCCGGTGGTATGCCCCCAAACAGCCGATCCCTCTCTACCTCCTTCTCGTTTCGCGTCGGAGTAGCCGCTTGGTTAGAGAAGTTGTGAGGACGTAAGGAATCTAACTGAATTGAACGCAAACCTTCGACAAACTTGGCCGGTGCTGGCGGACGCCGTGTTTCCAACTGAGGAAACCGCTTGGCGGCTAGTGCGGAACGCAATCCTGATAGTCGGGGCCTGCCTGTTCACTGCCCTGCTGGCCCAAGTGAAGATACCTTTGGGGTTTACCCCGGTGCCGATAACCGGCCAAACCTTGGCGGCGCTACTGGTTGGGGCCGCCCTGGGCAGCTGGCGGGGCGCCGCCGCCATGCTACTCTACCTGGTGGCGGGCAGTTGGCTGCCCTTCTACGCCGGCGGCGCTTCCGGTTTCGTCTGGAGCATTGCTTCCGGGGGCTACATCGTCGGGTTCATTCCGGCCGCCTTTCTGGTGGGCTGGCTGGCCGAACGCGGCTGGGATCGAAGAGCCTGGATTCTGCTGTCGATGCTGGCGGGCAACGTTATCTTATATATCCCCGGCCTTCTCTGGCTTTCTACCTTCGCTCCGGCAGGCGACAAGTTGGCTGCCACGCTGGAGTGGGGCCTTTACCCCTTCATTATCGGGGATGCGATAAAGCTGGCGGCAGCCTCGCTGTTGCTGCCCGCAGCTTGGAGCTTGGTCAATATGGTGGACAATCTGAAGAGGCGAAGTTAATAACTTATGGAAATAACCTGGCTGGGCCACGCTTGCTTCCGACTCCGCTCCGATGACCTGGTGGTGGTTACCGATCCCTACCCGGCATCTTTGGGACTGCGCCCGGAGAACCGTTCGGCAACCGTGGTTACGGTCAGCAATTCCCATCCCCACCACAGCAACCGGCTAGGGGTGGGCGGCTCGCCTACGATCTTCGACACCCCTGGCGAGTACGAATACTCGGGTATTGCCGCCCGGGGCGTGATGACCACCCTGTTGGAGGGCCAGCCCCAGCCCGACCGCAACGTCGCCTACTCTATCGTGATGGACAATGTGAACATCTGCCATCTGGGGGATATTGGCGCGCCGCTGACTACCCGGCAGGTGGAAGAACTCCAGCCGGTGGACGTGCTGTTGGCCCCGGCCGGCGGAGGCTGCACTCTGGACTTGGAGCGAATTCTGCAACTGATGCAGGACTTGGACCCCAAAATTGTCATACCGATGCACTACCAGATACCTGGCATCGCCGAGGCTCTGGGCAGCTTGGACGCCTTTCTGCAACTGATGGGTGTCAGCGAGGCACAGCCTCGCCGCAGTCTCACGGTTACCACCGCCAGCCTGCCGGCCAATATGCAGGTTACTGTCTTGGAACCGCGCGCCCGCCCGGTCTGACCGCCTCGGAAAAATGACAACCTGTAAACCCCGCTTGGCATTCATTAATCGCCCGCGCCCCGGAGCTTGGGGCGCCTATAACTCCCCTCCAGGACCGTTGCGGTAACCGGCTACCACACCACCAGGTTCCAGCAGTTTCCGTCCAAACAAGTCAGGTTCTGCGTCTTGCCGTTCAGGATAGCTTCCGTGTTTTCTACAATCAGAATCCAGTAGCTCTCGCCGGCGATGAAGCTAGTCTGGTCGCTGGCGTCCGCTACTTCGGGGTCGTAGAAGGTCCAGGTCTTGGAGTTGTTGTCGAAGTGGAAAGAACGGAGGAACCGGTCGCCCAAGTTCGCCACTGCCACCGCTGCCGAGGTTGCCCCCCCGTCCGCTTCGGCGGAAAGGGTGACGGTAAAAGCAGCGCTGGCCGTGATGCCGCCGGCCAGCGCCGCTACCGTTTGCACTCCGGTATCACTCCCAGGAATGATTACTTCCAGCGCCACGTTCCCGTTCCGGTCGGTGTAAGGCGCTGGCGCCGGTGTTACCTCGATGGCTCCCACCCTAACCGAGGTAACCGGCATATACGGCTTGAAACCTTGGCCGGATACGGTTACGGCAGTACCCGGCGGCCCGTCGCTGCGGGACAGGACGATAACCGCCCCCGGCACGTCGTGGGTCGCCAAGGTTATCACTCGGATGCCGTCGTCGTCCACAAACTCCACCCGCACCGTGTTGGTGGAGGGCAGGGACGCCGCCAGAGGAATGCGTATCTCCGTCTCAAAGCCTCCGTTGGCGTCGGTTTCGGCGCTGGCGAAGGTTTCCCGTCCGCCGGCGGCATAGACGATCAGCAGGTTAAAGCCGGAGCCGTGGTCGTTCTTGCTGGGGAAGTTTTTGCCCGCCACCACCGCTGTAGCGCCGCTCCGTCCCCAGGGAGGCGTGATGGTCAGTTCGCGCGCTGGTATATGCACCAGCGCCGTCCCGTCCCGCCCGCTCCGGTCGATGACTCGAAGCTCCCGAGAGCCGGGGGTGGTGGTGGCCCGGTTCAAGGGTAAGTCAATGGAGGCTGACCAGTTGCCATTGTCGTTCACCCTTACCGTTTCGCCGCCGTTTATCCGGGAAGGGTCTATGGGATGGCCGCCGATGCTGATGCTCGCGATGGCGGCTTCAGTCCCTTCCGTCGCCTTGCCGGAAAAGCCGTTGCCCGACACGCTGATGCGCTGGTTGGGCCGCACTTCCTCCGGAGTTGCCAAGATCAGCGCGCTGCGGCCAACCAACACGGTTGACCGGACCTCGTATTCCTCTCCGTTGTCTGCCCGGGTAACGACTACCCGTAGGGATTGGCGGCCCTCCCGGGCGCGGTCGGGCAGAACGACGCTAAAGTGCAATGACCCGGAGGCCGGCACGGTCCGGGTTGACTGGTCGGATAGGTCAGCCGGCACGCCGCCGATGTCCACCGCCTTCAGTTCCCCCGCCGGAAAGTCGGTAAGCTGCACCTGAATTCGACGGCCCGGGCCAGCGCCGTGACCGATTAGCGCCGCGCCTTCCAGTTCCAGCGTCTGGTCGGCTCCCTCCACATTAGCCGCGCCCTCCTTCTGAACCAAAGTGGAAGTTTGGTTCAGGCCGTCCACCCCGTTGACAAAATTGCAGGTGGCGGGCTTTTCTTCCCCGGAACCGGCGGCCCGGGTCAGGGCGCAGTCGCCGAAGCCTGGGACGAAGGGCGGGTTGCGGACCGTAAAAGAGCAGACGCCGATGTCGTTGCCGCCCACCTCCGTCCGGCACAGATCTAGCTCCCCCGAATCCCGACGGCCATTGAAGTTGGCGTCCCGCCAGAAGGTGAGGGTGGTGCCGTTCTTGTAGCCCTGGCCGATAGCCGTCACCTCTACGCCGCGGTGGACGACCTCGTGGCTTAGTTGCACCTCCCGGTTCACCAGCAGCCCGGTTACAATATCCACAGCGCTGGCCGGAATCTTTTCCTCCCCGAAAGCCTGCCGCACCGCCGGCTCCGGGTGGGCTGCCGCTAGTGGTTGAGGGTCTTTGCTGGTGCGTACCGTCCAGGCGAAACTGCCGCCCTCGGTAGGGTTGGCGATGCCGGCCTGCCGGGTAAGCGTTACGGTTACCTGCGCGCCGGCGGCGATGCTCTGGATGCCGTCGGCCCGGCTCATATCCCCTGGATAAATGGTCAACGTGGTGGGCTTGAGCGGGTCATCGTGCCCGTCCAGGGTCACCTCAACCGGCATTCCGATGTCGCCTCCTGCCCCGCCGCCGGTTAGCGCCGTAGCGCGGATCTGTACCGCCGGCGGGAGAATGAAGGGCGGCGTCCCGATATCCTCGTCCAGGGTCATCACGATAGTATCCACGAGGGACTGCAACTCCGTAGGGGTAGTAAAAGTTACCTTATAGCGGGCTACCGCCGCCGGGTGGCGTGGGGTGGCCGAAACCGTCGCCGCCGGTTCTAGCGGAACCGGGTCCGGAGTCTGGGCATACACCTCCGCCCTACCCAAAATGATTACCGATATAATTACTGAAACAATTATCGCAACAGTCCCCACCGCCAGTCCCGCCAACCCCGAGCGCCACTTGCACATATAAAACCTTAAGAAAAAGAATAGGACAAACAGATAGTAACCGGTTAATTATACCGGGCAATCCTATTCTATAGCATCCGCAAGAGTATGAATAATCACGACACGAGGGGTAGAATGGGCCGGATGGTAAACGGTGGGAAGGACTTTATGGGACTGATATGATCGCCCAAGTCTGGAAAGTTGCCCGCATCTGGCCTTTATCCCTAGGCAGGGGCAAAACTAGCTTATTCAAGAAGAGCGGAGCAGCTGCTCCGCTCTTCTTGACATTCTACGCTATCTAATTTTTACTTTGGTATCTCCTTCCGCCACTCTGACGGGTTTGCTGCGGGGCCCCACACCATAACAAAATGCGAGGTATCTGGTACCCAGCCGGGACAAGAGTTGATGAGGGAATTGTAATAGAGGTGTCCCATGGTGAGGCGCATACTTTCCCGATCCTTGAACTTTACCAACATTGCATAACAGTTGTCCGCTCCGGGTCTTCCGAGCGATTCTCCTAGGGGAACATACCCGCTGACTACGGTCCCGTGGGAAGCTTCGTTAAAATTGCCACTACTGCTGAAACCATAACCGCCGAGGCCAAAAGGAGATATACACTGAGGATCTCCTACATAACAGCCCAAGAGCGCAAAAGGCTCTCCGGCCTCCCAGAAGGCCGGGGGCTCCAACAACCCAGATACAGCAACTACTCACTCGCTAGAAATATCGGGGAAGAAAGGGTTGCTACTGGAGCTATTCTGGCGCGCTGCTCTACCGGCGTGGGTGTCGGCAAAGGTGTAGTGGTTGGCGTAGGGGACGGTGATAGGGAAGCAGGCGGGAGAGTCGATGTCGGGTATGGGGTATAAGTAGGTTGGGGAGTTGGGCCAGCGGTTAGGAAAACGTTAGGAGCAAACTGAGTGCAGGAAACTTCACGGGAACCCCCTTGCGGGCTAGAATTGGGCTAACCGGCCAAAATCTGCCTTTACTATTGTAGTTAGAGCCGCATCTATTCGCTACTGGTAGATGTCATTTCCGGTAACAACTCTCCTGGCTCAATTGTACTAGGAATATATCCGAACATTCCTCCAGTGCGTTGAGCGGCACAGCATTGCGCCTATATAGTTAATAGTGTCGGCAGTGGAACCTGAAAAGGTTCTGCAGTGCTGATTTAAGAGCCCTTGGGGAGAATCGAACTCCCAACTACTGGATTACCAAGTCCGACGCTCTTCCGCATTGAGCTGCAGGGGCTAATTTGAGGCCTGCCGGTTAGAGCGCCAAGTCTTCGCCGGCGGGCTGATTTATCCCGGTTACCCGGTATTTACCGCCCGGCGCAACCCTGCCTAGAAGAAGAAACCGCCCAATCTTGGGCGGTTTCTTGAGCTATTGGGAGTTTTGCCTCTGCCTACTACTTAGGCGAATTCGGAGTATTTGACCGGATTCGTCGCTTCGGGGATGCCGGAGCCGACCCACGGCGCCGCCGGCCAGGGGCCTAAGAGAGGGCGGCGCCCGGCGAGGGCCGCGATATAAATCGGTAGAATCCGCCGCTTAACGGTGCGACTGGGCGTAAATCTCGGCGGTTACGCTGGCGCTGGGAGTCGCCACGGCGACTGAACCGTACAGCGGTCAACGCATTTTCCACTGGTCAACCAGATATTGGCCCTGGGCGTCGTCGATGCCCCAAAGCTGGAAATGCACCTTGATGTCGTCGTAAACGGTGATGCTACCCTGCTCTTTATGGGGGTCGCGGTAAGCCTCTACGCTAACGTCCATCCAGTTAACCGGTATCTCTTCGGCGCTGGCGATGCGTTCCACCATATTGACGGCGCAGGCGGAGATGCCGGACAGAAAGAGTTCGCCGGCGCCGATTTCCTCGCCGCCAGCGCCGTCGGCCACAAAGTGATGGTTGCGGGCGTTGCAGAGGGCGCGGCCTAGGGTGCCGGTGCTGTAGCTTCTTACCCGGTAAGCCAGAGTCAGTTCTGCCATGTCTCCAACCTCCTTCCAATAGACATGATATGGTGTGTCAATAGTGTCGCCAAGTCGTCCTTTCCCGGCTATATTAAAGGCAACCGTTCAACGAATGCAACCATCAACTCAGTTTCTCCGCTCCCTACCGGCTCCGCTGCTGTGGTATATTAAATTATCCGAGACGCCGAAATAGCGTCAACACCCCGCCGGCGCAGCATCCCGGCGGATGAGGGACTAAACCGAACCATAACCGTCGGGAGGATTACCCGTTCAGAGGCGGCATCTCAGCGCATGGGCGTATGGAGGACTACAAATGAAGCTGGTTACCTATAACACTGGAACCGGGCCCCGCTGTGGCGTTCTGCAAGCTGACAGCGTGGTTGACGTTACTGCGCTGTTGGCCGTTCCCCAGACGCTGCGGGACGTTCAGGCGCTGTTGGAGTTGGGGGACGACTCGGTAGGACGGGTGCGCACCGCCCTAACTGACGGCAGCGGCATTGCCACCGCCCCGGTCTTTTCCTTGGAGGATGTACGTATTCAGTCTCCGGTGCTGCGTCCCCCCACCATCCGGGACTTTATGATTTTTGAGGAACACGCCACGCAGCAGGGCAGCCGGGAGCGGGAGGAAGCCTGGTATCGAATGCCCATATTCTACTTTTCCAACCCTCTTTGCGTTTACGGCCCGGAGGATAGCGTTCCCTTCCCTTCGGCCTCGGAAATGCTGGACTACGAACTGGAGATTGCCTGCATTATCGGCAAGGAAGGCTCAAATGTCGCCGAGGACGACGCCTTGGACTACATCGCCGGCTTTTGTATCTTTAACGACTGGAGCTGCCGGGATCTGCAGCGAGATGAAAGCGCTGTGGGGTTGGGGCCGGCCAAGGGCAAGGACGCCGCATCCTCCCTCGGCCCTTGCCTGGTAACCACCGATGAATTGGCCCCTTATTTGAGCGACGGCCGGCTTCGCGTCAAGTGTTCCGCCCGAGTCAACGGCGTTCCCTGGGTGGAGGACAGCGACGGTGGCCTCTCCTACCACACCTGGGGGGCAATGGTGGAACGGGCCGCCCGGGACAGCAGGATCGCCCCCGGCGATGTGCTAGGTTGCGGCACCGTCGGCGGCGGCTCCATCGGCGAAGCTATTCGTAAGGGCTATGAAGCCCGGTTCCTCCAGCCCGGCGACACAGTGGAACACGAGGTCGAGGGCATTGGAATCTTGCGCAACACCATCGGCCCCAAGGTTGACGACGACCCTAACTACCGCTACCGAGCCAAGGAACAGCCCCGTTTGCCGGAGGCCGGTATCGCCCGGAACTACAAGTATGAACTGAAGCTGCGTTAAGGCCGGGCGAATAATAACCCGCCGACTGCCAAGCCGATAAGGAGAAGGAGGCGTTATGCCCGACAAGAAGGGAACCGGGTTGTTGATGGTCTGGGCCGATGTGCCGGCGGACAAGGAGTCCGATTTCAACGCCTAGTATAACGAAGAGCATATCCCGGAACTACTGGCCTTGCCCGGAGTGCTTAACGCTGCTCGTTATGAGGCGGTCAAGAGCGGCCCCAAGCACTTGGCCTGCTACGAATTGGAAAGCCCGGAGGTGGTGAAATCCGAGGCTTTCCAGAACCGACCGCCCCGTTCCGAGTGGGCCAACCGCGCCTCCGGGCCGGCCATCGCCACTATCCTGATTAGTAATGTCTATCAGATGATTCACCCCAACGAGCTGACGCCGGAAATCGCGGTCAGCGATATGGCGCCGGCTTTGCAAATCGGCCGGATGGATGTAGGGCCGGAAAACGAAGCGGAATGGAACCGCTGGTACAGCAATATCTACGTTCCCAACTATGAAAAAGTTCCTGGCGTTATCCGGGGCCGCCGTTATAAGTCGGTGCGGGGCACGCCGATGTACGCCACGGTTTACGAGTTTGAGCACGAGCGGGTTTCCGAAAGCGCCGAGTGGGCGGCCCAACGGGATATTGACCCCTCCACCGCCCGAATCCGCCCGATGATGACCCACGTCGCCGGCTCCCCCGGCGTTTGGGTAAAGACCTTTCAGCGGTAAGGCGGGTTGAGGAAACCAAGTCCGTACAATTCCGTCCCGCCGGGACGGGTTATACTATAACCCGTCCTTTCCCCGCTATCCCTACAAAGGTGTCAGGAAGAGCGGATGCAAGCTAGTTCTATCCGCTCCCGGGTAGAAGGCGAATTAAAAGATCCTCTGCAACCAGCCCCGCCCCTCTCCACAAAACCCGGAATCTGGTAAACTGTTCGTTGCTAAAGAGAGTTGACCGGGTTGCTAACCTCGGCCTAGCCTATGCAACCGGTCCTATGCTCAATGGAGGCAAGCATGTCTCACGAACATGACTCCGTCGGCCATCGCCACGAACAGGCTTCGCACCGGTCGGCAGACCGGCGAAGCCTGCTGATCGCTTTAGCTCTGACCACCGCTTACTTGGTTGTAGGGGTCATCGGGGGGTTGCTGGCTAACAGCCTTTCCCTTCTGGCCGATGCGCTGCACATGGTTACTGATGCCGCCGCCATTGGCTTGGCCCTGCTGGCCTTTTGGGTAGCGGGCCGGCCCGCCACCTTCACTCGCACTTTCGGTTTCCACCGCGCCGAGATTCTGGCCGCTTTGGTCAATGCCGCCAGCCTGTGGGCCCTCACCCTCTGGATATTTTACGAGGCTTATGACCGGTTGACTAACTTGCACGAAATTGAGGGTGGGATTATGCTGGCTGTCGGCTTGGGCGGTCTGCTGGTCAACATCGTCGTGGCTTGGGCGCTGCACCGTTCGGCCGGCCACAGCCTCAACCTGGAAGGCGCCTTCCTCCACGTAATCGGCGACTTGCTGGGGTCCATCGCTGTCTTGGCCGGCAGTTTCCTGATTATCGCCTTTGGCTGGCATATCGCCGACGCCCTGTTCGGAGTTATAGTCGGCATCCTAATTTTGATTAGCTCCGGCCATCTTCTCTGGCGCGTCGGCCGGGTGCTGATGGAAAACGTGCCGGCGCACCTGAACCTGGATGAGCTGTGTCAACGGCTGGAAGAGGTGCCGGGGGTGGCCGAGGTGCACGACATTCACGCTTGGTCTATAACCAACGGCTACGACGTGCTCAGCGCCCATGTGATAGCGAACTTTGACAACCAGTTTACCCACGACCGGATTCTGCGGAATCTACAGGACGTGGTATATCGGAGTTTCAACGTAACTCACTTGACCGTTCAGCTGGAAAGCTCCACCGCCGGCTGCTCCGAAGACCACCATCAGGAACATAGAGAACCGGCTATTCCGGGACTCGCCGGTAATTAGGACGGGATGACTATATTGCCCGGTTTGAAATTTATCCTCCCTGGTCTGGGTCTGTTTCTAGCCTTGGCTGTGGGGCTGAACCCGGCTTGGGCTCAGCAACCCGATTCTCCTGAGGATGCCCCAGGCCCGGAACGGATTGACCGTCGCATTGCCGCCGGCGGTTATGACCTGTTTGTCGAGGGCGAAGCCTCCAACCTGTCCTTGGGCACGGCCCTTTTCAGTATTGCCGTCTTGAATGCCGCCACCGGTCAGCCCATCCCGGATGCGCGGGTGGTGATACGCACTGAACACTTGGGAGAGGGCGGGGAGGGGTGGGCCACCGCACTCAGTGTCCCGGAAAGACCGGAAATTTACCGCGCCCGTATGAAGCTGGATTACCCAGGCCTCTGGAATGTCAGCGTTGACATTTCCGGCCCCCTGGGCCGAGCGGGGGTCGAGGTGGGTACGGTGATCATACCGGAACCGCGCCAGTACTTGGCCGGCACCTTGGTATTTGCCGGGATGTCGGTGATACTGCTCGGTGGAACGGCCTATGTAGTCTGGACTATTCGCCGCTCCCAGCGGCGACGGGAACTGGACCGGGAAACTTCCAATGCCAGTTAACCAGCTGGCGCGCTCTTCCCGTTCCGCTTCCGCTAGACGGACTCTTCTTGGGCGTTCCCCAAATTGGACTGAGTCGCTCTACCGGAAAGGGGGGCTGTTGGTTGTCTTGGGACTGGCCGGGGTCGGTCAGTTCCTGATCGGAGCCGCGCCAGCCTACGCTCACGGCGGCATTGCTCCTGGAGATAACCTGTGGGCCGCCTGGAACACCGACAATCCACTGCCCACATTGATCCTGTTCCTGGTGGCTTTTCTGTATATCAATGGACTGAGTAAGTGGGATCAGCCCAGTCACCCGATCGGGGTCTGGCACAAGATTTCCTTCTTTTCCGGCCTGTTTGTCATTTTCCTCGCCCTGCAATCTCCCTTGGATCCGCTGGCCGAGCACTATTTCTTTATTCACCAGATCCAGCACTTGATGATTCGGATGCTAGGGCCGATGCTGACGCTTTTGGGGGCGCCGCTTACCCCCATGCTTCGGGGCCTCCCCCTCTGGATGCTGCAAGGCGTTGTCCGGACCGCGGTAAGGAGCGCTCGGATTAGACGCGCCTACTACTATCTTACCAACCCAGTGGTAGCCGTTGGGGTATTCCTGAGCGCTCTCTATTTCTGGCAGGTTCCCTTACTGCATGACTTAGCGGTGCGCAACGATTACGTCCACGAAGTAATGCACAGCACGATGCTCTTTTCCGGGTTCCTTTTCTGGTGGCTGGTGATTGACCCCAAACCCCATCGGTCGCGGCTGCACTACGGGCTGCGGGTGCTTTACCTGGGTCTGATTGTTCTACCCAACACCTTGCTGGGAGCTGGGATAACCTTCTCCCGCGGGCTAATCTACGCCTCTTATACCGAGGTGGAGCAGCCTTTTGTCTTGGACGCAATTATCGACCAACAATTGGGCGGCCTGTTCCTCTGGGTAGTTGGTGATATGATGAGCATCGTTGCCGCCGGAATCGTTATGATTATGTGGTATCAACAGGAACAAGAGCGGGACCGGCTGGAAGTAGCCCGTAAGAAGAGTGAGGGGCGAACCTGATTTCCCCGTAGCCGGCCCGTAGCCGTCGCGGTGGCCGCCGGTCGGGTTTGGATCCAGCTCAAGCTAGGTATCCTGAACAGGACATTCGCCAGATAAAGAATGAAGTGGGTTGGAGTATTGTTCTGGCTGCTTCCCCGGCGCCTGCGTTCATCGTGGGCGCTTCTGGCGCTTACCGGGTTTGGCGTGCTGGCCGCCGTTACGCTGCTGTCCGTCGGCGTCATCTACTCGCGCGCCCTGGCCGAAGGCGGGCTGCGCCACAGCGTGGCCGCGGTTGATCCGGTCAGCTTGAATATCCACATCATCACTCAGAACCGCCCCTTGGGGCCGGCGGATTACCGCAACCTGCGGGCCGCGGTGGAAGAAATCGCCCAAGACCGCTTGGGGTTTATGCTGCGGGAAGTCCAGCGCTTTGGCCGGGTCCAACCCAACTTGTTATTGGTGAACGAACCTTTTGAACCATCCCGGACGCTCGGCGCGCCGGTAGGCCGGCCCTTCTTTCTTACCGACTTCGAGGAACACGCTCGCTTGATTGAGGGCCGCTGGCCGACAGCCGCGCCGCAGGAGGATAACGGACGCTTGGCTTTGGAAGTGGTGGTGGGCGAGAAAACGGCTTCGGTAATGTTCTGGGAGGTCGGTTCCGAGGCCGTTATCCTGCCCTATCGCACCGATTATGCCGAGCAGGTGAAAATTACCGTCGTGGGGTTGGCCGAGCCGATTGACCCGGATGCAGAATATTGGATGGGTTTCCCCTCCTACTTTTCTCCGCAAGAAGCGGGAGACGTAATCCTGATGCCCCTCTATGTCCCGGAACCTCTCTTCTTTGACGGCTTGGGCGCCCGCTATCCTACCCTGGTCGGGGACTATGGCTGGTACTTGTACCTGGATACTGACGCGCTGACCGCCGACTTGGTGCAGCCGACCCGGGATGCGGTCAGCGGCTTGGAAACGGATATCAACAAACGGCTGCCCCGCTCGTTAATTTTAACCCGTTTGGAGAACAGCAGGAACACCGGGTTGTTAGCCAGCTACCAACGGGCGCTGACCCGCTCCCGGGCGCCCATCTACCTCTTCGTCTCCCTGGTCGTGGTGGTGATTCTCTACTTTCTGGTCTTGGTTACCGGGTTGCTGGCCCACACCCGCAGCGAAGAGGCCGGACTGTTGCGCAACCGGGGCGCCGGTATGCTTCAGATAGGCGGGGTCATCACCTTGGGCGAGGCGCTGCTGGTCTTGTTGGCTACCGCTGTCGGCCCCTTCCTGGCCCTGCTGATTTTCCGCATTCTGCTACTAGGCTCTATCAATCCGGCGGGAGGTCGGGATTCCTTGTCCGTCGGTCTGGCCCCGGATATGTTCCTTATGGGCGCGGTGGGTGGTCTGATAAGCCTGGCGGTCTTGCTGGCTTCCAACGTCAGACTGACCCGGCTGGGGCTGCTGGATTTCCTGCGGGAACGGGCTAGGCCGCCCACCGCGCCTTTCCTGCAACGTTACTACATTGACCTGCTGGTCATTGCTCTGCTGGCGCTGGTTTGGTGGCAGGTGGAACGGCGGGGCGGCTTTCTGGAGCGCGCTCTGACGACGGGAGAGGCGGAGCTGGAACTCAGCTTGCTGGCGGCCCCGGCCTTGGCCCTTTTGACGGCGGCTTTCCTGGTATTGCGAGCCTTGCCCCTGATGGTTCGAGCATTCGCTTGGCTGGCCCGCCGGCTGGCTCCGGCTTGGGTGTCGTTCGCCCTGTCCCGAGTGGCCCGCGATCCGCTGCCCTACGGCTCGCTGACCGTTATCGTGATGCTGGCCGCTGCCTTGGGCGTATTTGGCGCCTCCTTCCAACCGACCTTGTCCCGTAGCGAGCAGGAGCAGGCCCTGTATCGGGCCGGGGGAGATCTGGTAGTAACTATAATCGCTCCCGCCAACGATACTCAACATAACTTGGCGGCGATACCGGCCGTCCGTTCCCTCAGCTCGGTAAAGCGGGAGTCGGTAACCTTGTTGGACTATTTACCCGGCTCTTCAGCCACCTTGTTGGCAGTGGACCCGGTTACCTTCGCAGACGTTGCCTGGTTCAGAGAGGACTTTTCACCGTCGGGTAAAGACTTGTCTGAATTGATGGTTTCCCTTCGCCGAGGTCAATCCCGACTTCCCGACCTGAGCGGCAACCTGGCCTCCGGCGTGCCCATTCCCGAAGGGGCCGAGCGGGTGGGACTTTGGGTTAATACCGAGGCTTTGGGCGAGAGCATCGTCCAGCAATCCCTCCGGTTGCGGCTTCGTATTGCGGACGCCGACGAAAGTTATCTCAACCTGGATCTGGGCAGCATCCAACCGGCGACCAGCCTCGGAGTAGCGCCCGGCCAGGTTTCCCAGAGGCGGCCGAACTGGACCTATTTTGAGGCCCCGCTGCCTCAGGACAAAAGCTGGCTGGCCCCGCCCTTCAGCGTGGTTTCGGTTTACTTGGTGGGCAAGTCCTTGTACCGGATGCCGCCGGGAGCGCTCTACCTGGACGACCTAACGGTAAAGCCTGGCCGGGCCGATTCTCCCGATTCCTCCGACGGCCGGATTATTGAAGACTTCGAGGCGCCAGGCCGATGGGTAACGCTGCCCCATGATGGGGAAACCGCCGACGCCTTGGTAATTAGCCGCCAAGCAGGACGCAATGGCGGCAGCGGGTTGGCCTATTCCTGGGAAGACCCGATCCTCCAAACCCCGCGGGGGATACTGATACCACCCGGTTCCTTTCCGCTAGCGGCAGTCGGCGGCCCCGGCTTGCCGGCCGGTCAAACGGTGCGGATTGACACCGGCGACCAACTGGTTCCGGTGGTCATACGGGATAAGGCCGACTACTTCCCAACCGTGACGACCACAAACCAGCGCTTCCTGTTAGTATCGCTGGAATCCTTTGCGGAATACACCAGACGGGCTCCACGGGGGATTCCCTTACCGCCCCGGGAGTACTGGCTGACCCTGGAGGAGGACGCCGACCGTCAGCAGGCCATCCGGTCGGCGCGGGAAGCTACTTCCGTATCAGCCACCATCCGCGACCGGGACGCCCTGGTGGACTTGGCCGTGCGCGACCCCATGGCCGGCGGCGGCTGGAACGGGCTGACGCTATTGAGCTTGAGCGCTCTGACCGTCGCGGTAACCTTGGCCTTGGGGGCCCACGCCCTGGTTGCCATTCGTACTGGACGGGTGGAGTTGACCGTGGCCCGCGCCTTGGGCTTTTCCCGAGGTCAGCTCATCGGCGTCCTGGTCCTGGAGAGGTTGTTGACCTTGGCGGTGGGTCTGGTATTCGGCGCGTTTATCGGCTACTTCCTGGGTCGCTGGACTTTGGGCTTTTTGGGGCAGACGTCCGGAGGCGGCCCGTTAGTTCCCCCGATGGTATTGACGGTGCAGGAGTGGTTGGTTGGCCTAGTTGTTCTGAACTTGGTCATTGCGGGGCTGTTGGCGATATTGCTGGCGACGCTGGCAGCGGGCCGTCTTCGCCCCTCTGATATACTGCGCACCGGGGAATAGGATAACTCGGTAATATCACCGGCGGGTTGGTCAACTGAGGGAAAGTGTCTTTTCTGCATCTGGCCTACATAATAGCCTGGAGGAGGATTTCGGCGGCTTGGCGGCTGGAACTGGCGCTGTTCTTGGGCATCGTCCTTTCGGTGGCGCTTTTGTCCAGCAGCGTCGTATTCTCCGATCTACTGGCCGAGGTTGCCCTGCGCCGCACCTTGCAAGAGGCCAAGGCCGATGAAGTCAACTTCTGGGTGCGGGTTTACCAGAATCTGGAAGAACCTTCCAATGCCAGCAAGCGCGCATCTCGCTATCAGTCTGGGATAAACTTTGTTGAAGAGCAGGTTAGTTCTACCTTTCGACCCTACTTGGAGGGCGAGGCCCGCTTGCTGGAAACCGCCACTTTTTTCTTCACCGGCGATGCCCGGTTTGACTTGCCGCAGGACTTCCGACCGCGGGGCCGTATTCAATATATGACCGGCCTCTTTGACGAGAACCGTAGCCGATTGCTTCAGGGGCGCTGGCCGGCTGAACCGACCGGGCCAACCCAACCGGGTGGAGCCTCTGGGGCGCCGCTGGAAGCGGCCATTGAAGTCGCCGGAGCCGAACTGGTTGACTTGGAGGTGGGCGATGAGTTGGATGTAATGCCTGCCTCCGGGACGCTGGAGCATAAGACCAGCCGGGTGAGAATTGTGGGCATCTTCCAACGGGTTAACCCCGACGATGACTTATGGTATGGGCGGGAGCGCAACTTCAGCAACCACAACGGGGAGTGGGCGACTGTTCCCTTGTTTACCACCGAGGCAGCCATCTTGGAACAGGTGGCCGGCGCTTACCCCGGTCTCTATTCCAACGTTACCTGGATTTTCGACTTGAATCGTCGGGAGTTGCGGGCCGGAGCGGTGAACCGTATCCAGGCGTCCATTGGTACGATGCGGCATAGTATTTACGCTAACCTGGAAAACTCCTCCTTCAGTATCAAGCTGGACCGGTTGTTGGAACGATATTCGGAACAGCTGGTCCTGTCCAGGATCCCCCTCTTCCTGATGGTATTTCTGGTAATCGGCATCCTGGCATACTACCTAGCTTTGGTATCCGCTTTGACCGTCCGCTCCCGTAGCGCCGAAATCGCTATGCTAAAGAGCCGGGGCGTCACCACTTTGCAGATAGGCTTGATGGCGCTGGTAGAAGGCCTCTTGCTGGCGATTCCGGCGGTGGCCGTTGGAACCTTGCTCGCTCCGCCGGTGGCCGGAGTTCTAGGGGGTTTCTTTTTCGACATCGAGGGGAACCGCGCTCTAATTTCCCTGTCGTCCCTGGCCTTTCTGCTAGGGTCTGGCGGCGCTCTCCTGTCGGTGATAGCGCTTACCCTTTCTACCCTGGTAGCGGCCCGCCAGGGGATTGTGGAATTTCGCCAAGCCGGCGCCCGCCCGCCCCGCGCTCCGTTGTTGCATCGCTATTACCTGGACCTTTTGCTACTCGGCCTCATTGGTCTGATTTGGTGGCAAATCCAAAGCCGGGACACCTTCCTGTTGCGGTCGGTAGGGACTGGGGAATTGGAGATAGACTTTACTCTGCTGCTGGGGCCGGCGCTGGGCTTGCTGGCGCTGGGTCTAATCGTGCTGCGCCTCTTCCCCTGGGCCGTTGCCCTGTTGGCCCGGATTGCAGAGCCGGTGGGAGCCGTATGGCTGGTGCAAGGTTTGCGGCGGGTGGGCCGCGATCCGGTGGCGCCCGGCAGCTTGGTAGTGTTGCTGATGCTCGCCACTGCCTTGGGCGTTATCGGTAGCGCTTTTGGTTCCACGCTCCAGCGCAGCCAAGAGGACCGGGCCAGGTATCAAGTGGGAGCCAATTTGCGCATTGAGCATAACGGCGACCGAATTCCGGTAGCGTCCCTGGAATTGGATACCCTGCAAATAGGGCCGGGGGTAACGCTGAACGTCGCCGAAGCCTCGCGGGTCAGCGGCAACCTGTTGACCCAAGGGTTCAGCAGCGCACGTCTGGCCGTGCTGTCGGTAGATACGGATAATTTTGCTCAAGTCGCTTGGTTCCGCCCCGATTTTGCCGATGGCCAATCCTTGGGCCAGCTTACTGCCCTACTAAAGCCCGGCGCCGGCGCCGGCGCCGGAATAGATGGAATTGAGCTGCCCCCGGATGCCAGCGGGCTGGCAGTGTGGGCTAACCCGGGCCAACCCGGCGCCGGGCTAACCCTCCAGGCCCGGCTCCGAGATTCCGAAGGCTACTACTTCGACGCTTTGTTGGGTGAACCGCAGAACCTGGGCTGGCAGCGGCTTTCCGGGAAACTCACTTCCAGCCGTAGCCCCAGCCGGGACGCCGAATCGCCGAAACTAACCCCGCCCTTTACCCTCATAAACCTGCAGATGTCCAGCAGGTTTGGCCTTAACGAGCCGGGTGTCCTGTTCCTAAACGAACTTGCCGTCATTACTTCGACGGGCGAGGAGGTGATGACCGGTTCCGAGGCTTTGCCAAGTTGGCAGCCGGTCGAAGACTTTACGCGCCCCGGCCTGTATGCCCTGGAAACCAGCAAGGCGGTGTTTCGCGCTGAAGGGCAACCCTCAGTTGCCTTTAGCTGGGCGCCGGGCGGAATAGGACTGCGCGGCATCCGCCCGGGTGAGCCGGACGCTCCCGTTCCCGCCCTTGTCTCCTCCGAAGTTCTGGAACTGGCCGACGCCCAGCCGGGCGATGTTCTAACGGTGAGCGCTGCCGCCTTTGCCTTGCCAATCCGAGTGATGGCGGTGGCCGACTATTTCCCTACCCTAGACCCTCGGGAGCAGCCCTTTGTGGTGTTAGACCTGGAAACCTTTAATCTCTACGCCAATCGTCACGGCCGACGGACCGGCTCCGGACCAAACGAGGTATGGGCCGCCGTAAACTCCGGCCCGGCCTTGTCCCGGCTGTCCGGGGCGCTGGCGGAACGAGGCATTCAAGTCCGGGAATCCTTCCACGCCGAAGCGGAAATCCAGCGGCGAGGGGAACAGCCGCTGACCAACGCCAGTTGGGGCGGATTGTTGGTTCTGATGTTTCTCACTTTGGTCCTCGCCAGCGCTTCCGGCATAGTACTGTTTTCCTACGCTGACATCGGCGAGCGGCGCACCGAATTCGCTCTGCTCCGTACCCTTGGTTCCTCGGCAGGGCAGCTTAACGCTATGGTATGGTTTAACTTGCTGCTGATAGTGGTCTGCGGCGTTGGGTTGGGCGCTTGGGTCGGTCAACAAGTTGGCGCTGCCTTGCTGCCCGTACTGGAAGTATCCGAAGGGGGAGGGCGGGTAACGCCGCCGATGATCCTCCAAATCAACTGGCTTACCCTGATGGTCGCTTATCTGACGCTTGCCGCCGTTGCCTTGGGCAACGGGGTATGGTTGGCTTGGTTCACCGCCCGACTGGAGGTACAGCAAGCGCTCCGCGCCGGTGAAGCCGTATAGTCAGGAAAGCCCCTTATTTTCAATAACCCCTGCCGGAGAATTATTATGCTGCATTCCTCAATGGCAATTGCCGATTCTCTCCAGAGCGAGAGTGGCCTCATCCCTTACGTGGCGTGCCGGGACCTTTTCAAGATTTTCAAGCTCGCCGACCTGGAGGTGGTGGCCCTGCGGGGAGTTGACCTGGAAATCGCCCCTGGCGAAGTTATGGCTATTGTCGGAGCCAGCGGCAGCGGCAAGACCACCCTGCTCAATATCCTGGCCGGGTTGGAGCCTCCCTCCGCCGGGCAAGTGCGGGTGGGCGGCCGGGACCTGCTCAACATCTCCGACCGGGAACTGGTGCTATATCGGCGCCAGGACGTGGGTTTCGTCTGGCAGTCCACCTCCCGCAACCTGGTTCCTTACCTCAATGTTCGGGACAACATCGAGCTGCCCTTGGCGATCGCCCGAGTAAACCGCGCCGGTCGCCGCCAACGGAGCGAAGAACTGTTGGCGGCCTTGAGAATTGAGGACAAGGCTCGTCGATTCCCTGCCCAGCTTTCCGGGGGAGAGCAGCAGCGGGTAGCCATTGGCGTAGCCTTGGCCAACCAACCGCCCCTGCTCCTGGCTGATGAACCTACCGGTGAACTGGATACACAAATGGCTGGAGAAATCTTCGAACTGCTGCAGGAGGTGAACCGGGTCTTTGGCGTCACCGTTGTAGTAGTTACCCACTATTCCGGCGTGGCCCAATACACCAACCGGGTGATACAAATTCGGGATGGGCGCATCAGCGCGGAGAGTTTCATGCAATCCACCTTCCGCCGGTCGGGAGACACGGTGCAGCGGGAGTACCTGGTGGTTGACCGGGTTGGCCGCCTCCAGCTTCCCCACGAATATGTGGAGCAACTGCGCCGAAGCGGTCTTTCCGGTTTGGCGACGGCAGACCTGGCCGAGGGGCAGGTAACTATTAAACCGGCCGGAAATCCGGCGGCCGCTGCTCTGGCCTCTACCGACGCTGCCCGGCCCGCCGCCGAAAGCTCCCGGCGCGAGTTATTCCGGCGTCCCGCTCCGACCGAGGAACGACAGTAGGGAACTGGTAGTCGCTAACCGGAGTCAACGCTGCGATGGAGCTACCCGCTGGCTCCTCCGGCGGCAGGCTGAAACTAATCCGAGCCTTCGGGCAAGGCCATGAACAAATAGGAGAACAATGTCAACTCACCGGCTCACTCCCTGCAGCGGTTCGGCAACTCGTTCCGACTTCTCGGCGGCCGCCCCCGGGCCAAGCATCATCTCCGCCCGAGGCCTGACCCGAGTATTCGGCTCCGGCGAACCGGCGGTTACTGCGGTCAATAAGGTTGACCTGGACGTTCAGCCCGGCGAGTTTTTGGCGGTTACCGGACGGTCCGGTTCCGGCAAAACTACGCTGCTTAATCTGCTGGCCGGGTTGGACCGAGTTACCTCCGGCGTGGCGGCTATCGAAGGGCGCAATCTGGCCGAATTTTCCGAGTCCCAGTTGGTTGAACTGCGCCGCACCCGGATAGGATTTGTGTTCCAATCCTTTGGTCTGATTCCCTTGCTGTCGGCTTTCGAGAACGTAGAATTGCCTCTGCACATTGGGGGGATAGGTTGGCGGGAGCGACGGCAGCGAGCCGCCGGGGCCCTGGAACTGGTTGGCTTGGGCGCCCGCGCCGGCCACCGTCCCTACGAGCTATCCGGCGGAGAACAGCAACGAGTAGCCATCGCCCGCGCTTTGGTAACCGGCCCGGCGGTGCTGTTCGCTGACGAACCCACCGGCGAACTGGACAGCGGGACAGGCATCGCCATTGGCACAATCCTGCGGGACACTGTCCGGGAACGGGGCGTTACCGTCATAACTGCCACCCACGACCTGACCCTGGCCGGCATGTGCACGCGCCGGGTGGAAATGGCCGATGGCTCGTTGGTAACGGGCTAGGAGGAGGAGGCCGGCGTCCAAAGGAGCTGAATCCCGTAAATTAAAACGCAATCACTCTGGCGTTAACGCTCCGTTGGCTTGCTTGGCTTGGGACGATGTGTTACATTATCCGCACCTACTCAATACCGTCGAGCAAAGGAGAATTGAATGGCTTATGTAACACCCCGAGAAGGCGAAAGCCCGGAGAGTTTGGTAAACCGTTTCCGTGCCTCAGTGCAGCATGCCGGGGTTTTGCGGGAATTAAAGGATCGACGTTTCTTCCGTTCCAAGGCTCAGAAAGAGCGCTTGGCCGCCCAGCGCGCCGCCCGCCGCCGCCGTCGCCAACGCCGCTAGACCAACTCTACATTACCCCGATTGTTGTTGTTTCCGTCGGCCCGTGTTCCGGGCCTTTCCTTTGCCTGGTAAATCTCCTGAATATGGCCGGCTGACGCCATGGCTGTTGTCCTCCCAGCTTTCAATTGAGCTGTTCCGGCGGCAAGCGACAGTGTTCTGATGGACTTGTAATGAGCCAAAATCCTCATCCCATCGAAGACACCCTTAACGCCTTTTGCCGGGATAGTAACGCCTACTTGCCCGGCGGCTCTGGCCCGTTGACCGGGTTAACCTTTGCCGCTAAGGACATTTTTGATGTGGCTGGCTACGTTACCGGATGCGGCAATCCGGCTTGGCAAGCCACCCATCAGCCGGCGCAATCCAATGCCTGGGTCATACAGCGACTGGTAGCTGCCGGGGCCTCTATGGTAGGGAAGACCATCACCGACGAGTTGACCCGGGGCATCTTCGGCGAGAACGTTCACTATGGAACTCCGATAAACCCTCGGGCGCCGGAGCGAGCGCCGGGCGGTTCCTCCAGCGGGTCGGCAGCGGCGGTGGCCGGTAGGCTGGTCGATTTCGCTCTAGGTTCGGATACCGGAGGTTCCGTTCGGGTTCCCGCCAGCTTCTGCGGCCTGTATGGACTACGCCCTACCCACGGCCGGATTCCCCTGGAAGGTATGCTGCTTCAGGCTCCCAGTTACGACACCATCGGCTGGTTTGCTCGGGATGCCGAAACTTTTGCCAAGGTGGGACCCGTGTTGTTGCCGCCGGGGCATTCCGCGCCCCGTCCGCGCCGCCTGCTCATTGCTGAAGACGCCTTTGAACTGGCCGAGCCGGAAGTTACAGCGGCTTTGGCGCCGGTGGTAGATACCATCGCCGCTGTCTTCGACTCAGTCTCCTCCACCCGATTATCACCCACCACCCTTACCGAATGGTCAGCGCGGCAGCAGGTATTGCAAAGTCGGGAAGCGTGGGAGTTTATTCGCGATTGGATTGATCAGGTTAATCCGGCGATCAGCTTTGAAGTCGCTGACCGGTACGTACTAGCCCGGGCGCTAACCGATGATCAGGTCGCTGCTGCCCAAGTCGGACGGGAGGGCATAGTCGCTCGTATGAACGAGGTTTTTCAGGACGGCGTTACGGTCGTGGCTCTGCCTACGACGGTCGGCCCAGCGCCATTCATCGGGCAGTCGGTGTCTAAGCGACATACCTTGCGGCTGCGCAACAGCGCGTTGACCTCCATTGCCGGCAATACCAGCCGGCCCCAGTTATCCCTGCCCTTGGTCGAGGTTGACGGACTGCCGGTAGGGTTGTCTTTGCTGGGCAATCAGGGCGCCGACGAAGCGTTGCTGTTGCTCGCCAAGGAAATTGCTTCCCTCTGGTAATTGCGCCCGTTGCAAACTGGGCCGGAATTGGAAGTTGGCAGTCGGAACAGCTGTCGCAATCGGAGTGGGGATGAAGCTATATTGCCCGCAAGGGTTTATGCCGCCAAGTATATAATTCCCCAATGAACCGCCCCGTCTCTGCCCGGTCCCTTACCGGACAACGCAAGGACGAGGAAAACTTTGGCGACCCCAATTCAGCCCATCGCTACTTTTCCCAGACCACTGGGTTACTCAAGGTGCCGATGCCGTCAATCTCAATGTCAATAACGTCGCCATCCTTCATGTTTTCCGGCGCCCCGTCGGTGCCCATCCAGATAACGTCTCCTGGGTACAGGGTCAAGTATTGGCTCATCCGGCTGATGTAGTGTCGCACCCCAAAAATTGCGCCGGACATATTGTACTTGCTGATGAACTGGCCGTTCAGGACAATTCTGACTTCGCAATCCTCCGGGTCAACGCCGTCGGTCACAATCCAGGGGCCCATCGGCTTGAAAGTGTCGGTGTTCTTGCCCCGCCACATTGTTCGGTCGCCCCGCTGCCAGACCCTTTCGCTGACATCATTGCCGATGGTATAGCCAAAAACGTAATCCAGCGCCTCCTCTTCGGAGACCTTCTTGCACGGCTTGCCGATGACCACCACCAGTTCACCCTCGTACTGGAACAGTTCATGGGCGTCGCTAGGCGCCACTATAGCTTCACCCTGGGCCACGAGTGCGTTGTTGGCTCGATAGCCTACGTCGGCAGCTGGGGGAAATTGGGGTTCTTCACCCCGCTTGGCCGCCATTTCCTCTACGTGTTCTCGAAAGTTAATTCCGGCAGCGTAAAAAGTTGGCGGCACCACCGGCACCAGCAGTTTGACCGCGCTCAGCGGCTGCGTCTTATCCGTTCTTTCATAGCGGTCAAAAGGGCTGCCCGATACTTCGATAACGTTGTCGTCCTCGATGATTCCGTAGGATGCTCCATTACTGGACTGAAATCTACACCACTTCATAGCAAGTCCCTCTCCTAAATTTCGGATGTCAATGACCCGTTCGGTTCGCTTGGGTCTATCCGGGCCAATAGGGTTAAACCTTCTTCCCAATTCTGGCATTATCCCTTCCGGCGGTCAAGGGCCGTCGCCCGTTATAGTTATAGTCTGACAACCTTCCACCAATCCGGCTATTTGCGGCAACCCCCGGTCTATGTTAAGTTCCATAGACTATTAGACCAATGGACTAATGGTCATACTCTGCCGCTCAGCACACTACCTTTCACCGGGGAGGAAATATGCGTCTGCAAGGGAAAACGGCCCTGATTACCGGGGCCAGCCGAAACATTGGCCGCCAAATTGCCCTGACCTTTGCCCGGGAGGGCGCCGACCTGGTCCTGAATACCCGTCAGAGTCGGCAGGAGCTGGAGGAGACGGCCGACCAATGTCGGGAGTTGGGAGTTAATACTTACTTGGCGATGGGCGACGTCGCCGAGCCGGATACTGCCGCCAGCATCGTGGAGGAGGGCATCGCCGAGTTGGGCAAGGTGGACATCCTGGTGAGCAATGTGGCTATCCGGCCCCACAAGCCCATCCTGGACATTTCCAACGAAGAGTGGCGACGGGTAATGGAAATCAACCTCTTCTCCGCCTTCTATCTCATCAAGGCGGCGCTACCCGGTATGATGGCGCGGCGCGCCGGTAGTATCATCGCCTTGGGCGGACAGTCGGCCATCACCGGTCGCCCTGAAACTGCGCTGGTAACCACCGCCAAGACCGGGCTGCTGGGCCTGGTTCGGGCGGTAGCCGCCGAAATGGCTCCTTATAACATCCGGGCCAACATGGTCAACCCTGGCTCCACTGACACCAGCCGCGCCCACCCGGAATGGTATCCTGAGTTCCAGCAAGTAGCCCGCGGTTCCTCGGAACACACTGCCGGCATTCCCTTGGGCCGCCAAGCCTCGGTGCAGGACATCGCCAACGCTTGCCTGTTCTTCGCCTCGGACGAATCGGGCTATATCACCGGCGATCGGCTGAACGTGGTAGGCGGCCGTTACATCGTCTAGTCGCAGCGGTGGATAAACGGGAAAGCCTCAAAAAGGCAGGGAACAACGTGAATCAGACTGCGGCCAACCCCGCTCCCTCCCAGACCAGGCTGGCCGCTCCCAGCATGCCGGCCGTATCTCCCAACCGGCTGGGAACCAGGCGAAAGTCCTTATGGCCTCGGCTCATCGCCCTTTCGAGCATCAGGGAGTTTATTCGGGGTAGCCGGCCCAAGTAAACTAGACCGGAGGTTACGCCGCCGCCCATGACTAGCAGGTCGGGGTTGTAAAGATGTAGCAGGTTGGTGAACCCTGCCGCTAAAGCCTGAACTGCGTCCTCCACGATGCTCTGAGCCAGCGGGTCGCCTTGGCCGGCCGCATCGATCACCGTTGCCGCGGTGATTTGGTCAACTGCTCCGTCGGCCAAGCTGGAAGCAGCGGGGCCGGACTTCGCCAGTCGACGCCGGGCGGTCTGGGCGATGGCGGTGCCGGAGGCCAAGGCTTCCAGGCAGCCGGCGCCGCCGCACTGACAGCTGGGGGCATTATCGCTCCGGTCAATTACCATGTGTCCCACCTCGGCGGCGAGCCCCTTAGCGCCCAGGAACATCCGCCCTTCGTCAATCACTCCACCACCGATACCGGTGCTGACGGTAACGTAAACCAGAGTCTTCGAGGTGTGGTGCCGCCGCCGAGCTTCCAAACCAGCGCCGTACTGAAACTCGCCCAGGGCCGCCAGGTTAGCGTCGTTGCCCACATATACCGGATAGCCGAGGGTCGGTTCCCACCGGGACTTGAGGGACATGCCATTCAGGACGGGCAGGTTGGGCGGATCCAGCAGGGCGCCGCTGACCGCGTCCACCGGCCCGGCGGCGGCAATTCCCAGACCGGCAATGGCCCGGCCGCCGCACCATTCAATGGCCTCGCGAATTAGCCCCTCGCTGTCGCCAATTAGCTGCTCCCGCGAGCCGCCGGGCACGGTGGGTCGCCGGGACTGCCACAGAATCTCTCCATACCGGTCAGCTACCGAAACCCGGCTCCAAGTACCGCCCCAGTCCATAGCCAAAGCCACTTCCGCTTGTTGGGTCATATAACTCCCCTTCTTGGGCCGGGCAACCCTCGCCGATTTTGTTTCAGCTTTCTGCCCTCGCCTCGGCCCGATTCGTGCCGGAACTTGGTAATGACCGGCTGAATGCGGCGCTCTGGACTACTTTGATTACGTTGTGTTGCGCTCCTACTGATGGATTATAAGGACAACCCTGGCGGCTGTCTCACCGCCCGGCTGAAATAGCGGAACTGGGACTTACGGCGGCCTACGCTGCTCCTCCGCCAGTAACTGGTCCAGGGTTTGCCGCAGGATTTCGGGGCGCATAGGGCCGACGAACTTTTGCCGGACTACCCCGTCCCGTCCGATAAAAAACTTTTCTGGTATGCCCCGCACGCCGTAGTCAATAGCTATCGCTCCATTGGCGTCCACCCCACTAGGATAGGTGATGCCGAAGTCATCCACGTAATTAGCCGCGTTGCCCGGCAAGTCCCAGATGTTCACCCCGACAAAAGCTACGTCTAGCTCAGCGTACTCTTGGTACACCTCCTCCAGGACTGGAGCTTCCTGTCGGCAAGGAGTGCACCAGGAGGCCCAAAAGTCCACCAGCACTACTTGGCCCCGCAGGTTGGACAGGGTAACCTCGCCTCCCTTCAGCAGTTTCAGCGAAAAATCCTGGGCTGGTTCAGCGTCAATCTCCACCACTCCAAACTCGGTGTTGACGCCCATCCCGCCCGGCGTGCCCCCGGTCTGGAGCGACGCCCAGACCAGGATGCCTAGAACCGACAGGAGGGGCAACCCGGCGCCCAGCAAAATCCAAACACGCTGGCTCACCAGTCCCGCCCCCGTTCATCTTCCGACGGCTGGCCGCCTTGCCGTATCTGGGCCAGTAACTTCTCACGCTGGGCTTGGTACTCAGTTTCAGCAATCCGCCCCTCTTCAAATTGGAGGTCCAACGCGGCAACATACTGAACCAGGGTCTGGCGGCGGAGTTGGGTTTCGTCAGGGGGCGTGGCGACCAATCCGGTGGCGACTGGCGCAACCCTGGCCCCGCGGAACCAAGCGTAAAGTAGCGCTGCGGTCAGCGCAACGCCCAGCATTAGGGGAATGGCAGTTTGCCAAAGATTGCCGTCTGTGACGGCCCGCCCTAACCTAGCCGGCAGGCTGGGCTGGGGCAGTCGGGAAAATTCCAGCGTTATCCCCCGGCCCGGCGGAATATCCCGACTCTCCCACAGCAGATAAGTCGTGCCGTCAACGTCGATTCGAGGCTTGGCCTCCAACGGCGTAATCTGGATTTCGGCCAGCCGCTCCGGAATCAGCGCTTGGTACACCTCGGCCCCTTGAATCAGGCGCTGGTTGAAAGTCACCTTTTCTTCTTGGTAGGGAAATTTGTAGGTATAGTTGATCCGGCGCCGGCCCGGCAGCACCGGCGAAGTGACGGCGAACCCGGTTCCGATGGATATTATATCTCCCCCTGGCAGGTTGGACTGCACGTCCAGTTCCCGCGCCTCGGCGGGCAGGGAAAACCGGAGAAAGCTGATTTCGCTGGGATTGGTGATGTTGGTCAGTTCCGGCAGTAAGGTCCGGTCGCTGACATTGTTGATGCTCAATAACTCCATTGCGGCGATTTCTCGTTCCTTTTCGTTCACATCGGCAATAATCATCGCCTGCCGCTCTACCTGTACCACGGATATATCCTGAGTAGTTTCATACACCGTCAACTCCACCGGCTCGGCCAACTCCGCCGGCTCTAGCAAAGCGTTGTAACGCATTCCGGCATAGTCCATAACCAGGACGTAGCTGCCCCCCGCCAGGAGAGTAACCTGGTCAAACCTGAACCCGCCGTTCTGGTCGGTAGTCGCCTCAACGGTAGCCACTCGGCCGGCAACCCGGTCAATGGAGTGGAGGGTTATTGGCATGTTGGCCGGCGTTTCTCCCCCAGCGGTGCCATTTACGGCAACACCCTGCACCCCAATTCTTTCTGCCTCGGCTGCCGTATCCTGATTCTGGAGGTCGTTTTCCTGGGCTTGTGTTCCTTGAACTGACAGGATAGCTGAACCCGATAGGGCAGCGCACATCAAGAGGATTAAACCGATTATGATCCAAGTCCGGGAAAGCTTCGGGATGGTCATAGTCTAATCCCTTTCCGCTGGGCCGGACGCCGTATTGGAAGAGAAGCGGGGCTGGCGTCCCGTTTGCGAGGACAGGTCTATATTGCATTCAGGACAGCGGTCGGCTTCTTCCCTTACGGGAAAGGCGCAATTGGGGCAGGAGGCCCAGTTGACGTTGCCCCGGCGCAGCCCGGCGCGAGCCACCTGTATTTCCTCCTCCAACGCCCATTCGGTATCTACGTTCTGGACCTGGACCTGGACCTGGGGTTGGGGTTGAGATTGAGATTGGAGCCGTACTTGCTCCCGCAGCGCCACCGCCGCCCGATGGCGGTAATCGTTAAACTGTTCCCGATAAAGTCCTTCCGGGATACTACCTAGTTCCCGCTCCAACTGCAAGGTACGAATGGCGTCGTAGATAGAATCCAATTCGGCTGAATCCAGTCCAGCCGAATCGGCGTCTACGTTGAGCCGACCCTCCGTATTGACCGGGCCATTGGCGTCTCCCACTGTCTTCAACCGACGAAGCCGGATAAAGGGATATACCGCCACGGCGATGCTCAACAGGGCGAGGATTGTTCCGATGATTAACGCCATTGCCTTATCTGGACACCTGCCTTGAAAGAATGGGGCTTAGCGGGATGGGCATAAGAAATCAGGCGCTCTCTTAAAAGGAACAGCCGCGTCCATTGGGAATATCGGGTAATTATGCCGCGGTTGGCCGAGAACCGGCCGCCCCGATTGCCAATGCGGACGGGACGGCTGACCGGGCCTTTTCCCGGCTTTTTTCCGGCCACAATGATACTACCGTACCCAGAATCAGCACCGGCCCGGCAACCCATAACCACCAGATGAGGGGGTTAACCAGGATACGGAACCCCACCGAGCCGTCGGGCAGGTTTTCGCTAGGCACCACGTAGAAGTCCTCTACCGGCGTGGAGCGTATCGCTGCTAGGGTTGACGCCATGTTAAAGTCCGGGTAGAAACTGCGCCGGGCCTGCATGCTTTCCAACAACCGGCCGTCCCGATACAGCTCCAGGCTGGAGATATACTCGGTGCGGTCTGCCTTGGCCTCTTGGGTAGTGCTGAGGTAGCGTAGCTGGTAGTTGGCGATTTCGTAGCTCTCTCCGGGGGCCAGCGACACGTCCCGCTGCACCTCAAACAGAGAGCCGCCCAGCACGCCCAAGGAGGCCATCACCACCGACAGATGAACGATATAGCCGCCGTACCGGGGCCGGTTGGCGGCGATAAGCCGGAACAAAGCCAAGGGATAGTTCTCTCCGGAAGTGCGGCGCCGAGAGCGCATCCCACGCCACCATTCCAGAAAGATACCGGCGGCGACCAGGGCGCACAACCCAAACCCGATGAGGGCAAAAGGCTGCCGGGTTACCAGCGCTGCCAGTAGGGCTGTAACCGCTAGGGCAAAGGAACCGGGATATAGCAGGGACCGGCGCAGGCTGGCCCAGTTGGCTCGGCGCCAGGGCAGCAGCGGCCCTACACCCATCAGAAAAATCAGGGCCAGCAACAGCGGCCCGTTTACCTGGTCGTAAAAGGGGCGGGCAATAGTAATCTCCTCGCCGCCGCCCAGCCGGGCGAACAGAGGATAGACCGTTCCCCACAGGGTAACGAAGGCGATGCCCAGCAGCAACAGGTTGTTGACCAGAAAGGCCGCTTCCCGGGACAGCATGGAATCCAGATTTTGCGCGCTCTTCAGCAGATTGTACCGCCAGAGGAAGACGGCAAAAGGCACGAGTACCCCCACCGCCAGGAACAGCAGAAACACCCAACCCAGGTTGGAGGCGCCAAAGGAATGTACCGATGGAACCGGCCCGCCCCGGTTCATAAACATTCCGTACAAGGCCAGGCCGAAGGCCACGTTAATCAGGACGATGTTCCACATTCGGAACATCCCGCGCCGTTTTTGTACCATTACCGAGTGAACGAAGGCGGTGAGAGCCAGCCAAGGCATAAAGGCGGCATTTTCCACCGGGTCCCAGAACCAGAACCCGCCCCAGCCTAGAATGGTATAGGCCCACCAGGAACCGAGCAGTAGACCACTGGCCAGCAAAGCCCAAGTGATAATCCCCCAGACACGGCCCGAGTCCACCCACTCGTCCCGGCTCTTGCCGCCAATCAAGGAACCCAGGGCAAAGGAAAAGGGGATACTCATCCCGATTAGTCCGGCCATTAACGCCGGCGGGTGGAAGAACATCCCGAAATGGGTTAGCAAGGGATTGATGCCCTCTCCGTCCGGCGGGACAAAGGGCAGCCGGTCGAAGGGGTTAGCCATAAACCCCATCACCGCGATGAAGAAGGTCTGCACTACCATCAGCGTCGCCGTGGTGTAAGGTAGCGTGTCCTTCACCCGGCCCGGCGCCCACCGAAGGGCAATGGCCGACATAACCGCCAAAACCAGGGCGATATAAAGCAGGGATCCTTCATTGCCGGCGTAGAAGGCTACCCAGGTAAAGATGTCCGGCATCGCCAAGTTGCTGTGCGCCGCAACGTAGGCCACCTCAAAGTCTCGATTGATGAAAGAGCCTACCAAGCTCAGGGTGGCGACCAGCATTACCAGAGCCAGCACGTAAACGGAGCGGCGGGCGCTTTCCACCAACGCCGGAATACCCCGAACCTTCCCCGCCACGGACCCGATGGCGGCGTAGGAAGACAAGGCCAACCCAATCCACAACGCGATTGCGCCCAATTCAGCCATAGAAAACCCCGTACTCCGGTTCTCTGCGCCTATCCGCCCTCCGATTTATTTCTCCGGAGCAACCCGGAGCGGCAGAGGTACGCAGCAATTACATTTTAGCCTTAAGGATTTACGTCTTTTCCAACCCCGTCCAAGTCGGACGGGGCGGAAGAGGACCAGTTCTGGTCAACGGCAGCCAAGTATGGAGTCAGGTCTTCCTCTATCGGCGCTGCTTCCGCTCCCACTTCCGACGACTCGACTGCCGGCGCTCCGCTCCCGTATCCTTTGTTGGAAGCCATCGCCCGGATTACCAACACACCGGCGGCCAAGGCGGCCAACACCCCCATAACGGGCAATGTCCAGGCCAAGAGATTTAAGCCTGACTTGGGCGGCGAGGCCAGCACCCTCTGCCCGTAGCGGTCGGCGAAGTAGCCGAGGATTTCCTGCCGGTCTGCTCCCGCACTCAGCATTTCCCGCACCCGCTGACGCATCTGCCGGGCCAGCGGCACTTGGGCTTGGTCAATGGACTCAGCCGGACATACCGGACAAATTAGCATCCGGTCAATGGCCTGGGCTTGAGCTTCATCGTAAGAGAGAGCTCCAGCGCTCTCCGGAGTTGAAGTAGAGTCCGGAGTTTGGGCCTGGGCTGTTCCGACGGCAGCCAAGTAGAGGATATTGAGAACGATAGTTAAGGTAAGCGACAGCGCCGCCACTCGGTAGCTAACCACGGAAAACGGCGATCCGTTGCCTGATTCAATGTCCATAAACCTACATAGGAGCTATCTGTAGATATAGGTAAGGGCAGGTTCCAAACCTGCCCTTACCTTCAAGCCAAGGTTCAATCGATCAGCAACTCATTTTGATAATTTGATAACAGGATGTTCCTTCATCTGGCTAGTCTTGGAACGGCAAGCGCAATTGAATGATTTTACGGCGGCGAAGCCCAGCATCAAGCCAACCATCCACTTGATAGGTCAGCCTTCATTTCAGCCCTGAGGTCCGCGTTATCGTCCTTCGTTGTAATATGCGCATAGGCGCTTTCGAGCCGGCTTACCCTCTCCTCTATCGGTGTGATTATGATGTTAGGTCCTTGGGAGAGAGGTAAAATTATTATGTCAGGAGCTGGCTATACGGTCAAGAGATTTCAAAATGGGACGCTCATCGTCTTCCCCCAATTATGCGATAACTAGGGACTACTTGCCCTCCCAATGCTAACGGCACATCTGCGCATTTTGCTCTTGGATGCAGTCCACCACGTATTTGGTAACCGCCTCTATCTCTTCGTCCGTTAACAGCTTGGAGAAACTCGGCATCACTTGCAAACCGCCGGTCACGATAGTGCGAACCCCGGTAGCGTCTTTAGCTATCATCAAGGGATTCTCCAAATCCGTTAAATCTGCGGGAACGGAAGGGGAGTAACCGTAAGCATCCATCATCGTTTCCAGTACCGATCCATCGCCTTTGCCTTGGGCGCCATGGCACATAGAGCAGTTGATTTCGTACAATCTCTGCCCGTTCAAATCAACGTTGACGGCCGCGGACGGCGCAAAGAAGGGTACGGCGCTTTCCGGCGGGCTTAGCCGGGGTGGTTCGTGGGCCTTGTATGATGGCTGGTAGTGCATCTCGTAAAAGATGTCCAGGGGATAGGAACCCTGGGAGCAACCCATCGCCAGCAGACCAACCAGCAGGGCCAAGCCGGCCAGATAACTCCTGGCCTGAAACCGGCGTCCTTTAGTAACCCTGTTCGTAACTATATGCTGTAGTTGTCCTGACATATTGCTCATTCTATTGACTGCATTTCCGTTTTCCGCTAGTTGATCGCGGGTTGATTCGCCTTAAAATTCGGATTTTCCCCAAGTTACGGAAGGGCATCCTGAATGGATAGAAGGGTCTAAGACTTCAGACCCACTGAGCTCACTCCCGTTTCACATCTACCGCGCCGGCCTGACCCAGCACTCCCTCCACTTGGCCGTGCTGGGTTTCTTCGGTGTTTACCAGTACCCCGACATAGCCTTCGGTAATTCGCTTGTCGTACAGCCCGGCTTTGAGCTTGGGCAGGCGGGACTCAAAAATGATGCCCAGCACGGTGAAGAGGATTGCTCCCAGCATAGTACCCTCATAGGTTACCACCGCCATTGGGGGCAGGGACAGGATCGGCTTGCCACCGGTAACCAGAGGGTAGGCCACCTGCGTCATCGAGGTCAGTAGGATGCCGGTAGTTAGCCCCAGCAACCCGCCCACAAAGGGAAATAAATATAGCCGGTGCTTTTCTTCCCGCTCCCCAAAGGCTCCTTCAGGATACGGAGCATCGGTCAGAAAATCGAAATCGGTATCGGGGATGCCGGCCCGCCGCAGCCCGTCGCCCGCATCGGCGGCGGAATTGGCGCTGTCGAACAACCCCAATATAGGACGTCTTGCCATAGTTTTACCTCTCTGCCTTTACCGCAATGTCCCGGGTTTGCCCAGCCGTACCGCCAGCTTTAACTGGAGTCGGACGTACTGGGAACGGGTTCCGCTTTCACGGGAATGTTCACAAGAATAACGGATCAATGCCAGCGCGCTTAATCTTCCCGGAAAGTCGCCGGAACAGTTCGCCGGCCTATTTGAACCTCGGTTTTCAGTATGTCCCCTTCCTTGACATCGTACAGCGGCACCAACGGGAACACCCGGCTGAACAACAACATAAGCATCGTTACCAAGGCGAAGGTAGCGCCAACAATGATTATCTCAAAAGGACTAGGAGCGTAGTCAGCCCAAGTAAAGGTAAATACTTGCTTGTTGACCAAGCCGGGCACGATAATCAGGAACCTTTCCAACCACATCCCGATGTTCACCGAAATGCAGGCTATGGACATTATCCACAGGTTGCGCCGCCAAGCCCGGCTTAACCAGAGCGCTACCGGAATGAAGTAAGTGGTTACCACAAAGACGATAAACCAAGCGTTGTAAGGCCAGGAAGTAAACTGCAAAGCCCGCACCGCCAGCTCGTCCGCCTCCCGCCCGTACATACCAAAGAGCAGTTCCATTACCAGGAAATAGAACCAGCCGGTGGCTACCACGATCAGCAGGCGCCCGAGGGCGTCAATATGCTCGTGGCGGATGTAATCCTGCCATCCGTAGCACCAGCGCAGCAAAATCAGCACGAAGGCTACCGCAGAAACGCCGGAGTGTACCGCGCCAACCACAAAATAAGGGGCGAAAACGGTAGAATGCCAAGTCTTAACTGCCACCGCCATGCCGAAGTCCCAGGACACGATACTATGCACTGACACGAACACCGGCAAAATCAGGGCGGAAAGCAGGACGCCGGCGATAATTTGCAGTTTCCACTGGCGAGCGTTGCCCTCCCAGCCCATAGCCAACAACGTGTAAACCCGGTGGGCAACCCCGGTAGTATGGTCTCGTAGCACCGCAAAGTCCGGTACTAGCGCGATGATTACAAAAAGAGTGCTGGAGGTGAGATAAGTCAAAATTGCGCTGGGGTCCCAGACCAGCGGGGTGCGGATGTTGGGCCATATGCCCCGGGCAAAATCATAAGGAAAGACCCAGTAGAGAATACGCCAGGGGCGCCCAGTGTGGACTATCGGCATAATCATCGCCGTCATCAACGAAAAGAGGGTCAACACCTCGGCGGCGCGGGTGGCCGGCCGACGCCACTCCGCTTTAGCCAGCCGCAAAATGGCGGACAGCATCACACCAGCGTGGCTGATGCCAATCCAGAACACGAAATTGGTGATGAAAAAACCCCAAGCCACGGGTCGGTTCAGTCCAGTTACGCCCAGCCCCCGGTTAACCATTATGCCGATAGCGATGGATGCCACCAACAGGATTAACCCCAGGACGGCGACCACCGGCCAGAACCACCGGGGAGATTCCAGTATTGACCGGAGCAAGTCCCGGTTTATCTCTCTTGTGCTTAGGATTCTGCCTTCCTGCATGGAAGCTCCTGCCTTCTCCTGCCTGTGTTAAGGTCCGAAAATTTCTACTGGTCAAAGGGACTAGGTTTACGCCGCACCGCCGGTTTCTCCAACGTATAGGCTCTCCAAGCGCCGCTTTATCCAGTAAATAGTCTTGCCCTCGGTTCGGTTACTCCGGTTTAGCTAGTACCAGATACTCGCCTTTAATCAAGGTATCCATCTTTTGGTACTTGGTCCCTTCCTTGACTTCCCAAATTGATATGATAGGGATCAACTTGGCTGCCAAAAGATAGACCAATGCCACCAAGCCTAAACCGCCGAGGATAATAAAAATGTCTCCCAAATCAGGCCACACCGCTGCCGGCACCCGGGAAAGGGCGAACTCAAAATGTTCTCCGGTATTAAACGCCGCCCCAAAGGTACGAAGGTTAAAGAGGAGCGCCCCGAACAGCGCGGAGCATCCGGCTAGGGTTGGCCCCCAGTCGCTCCGCCGAATCGGGTTCCAGATTAACAGCAGGAAGGGCGTAACAAAGCTGAAAATGAAGTTGCCCAAGAACAACATCAAATACGGCTCGGTAAAGACGTAACGGAGAATGTTTTGCTCAAACTCCAGCCGTCCGTACCAATAAGTAATGAAGAAAGCGAAGAGGTGATAAATCCAGAGTAGGGTCAAGCCCAGCAGTATCTTGCTGGCCGACCAGAAGGGGGAAATCCCGATGTAGCCTGCATAGCCGCCCCAGCGCCGCATCACGAACAGGACTACTAAAATCAAGCTCAAGGCAGTCTGAAAACTCATCACCGTGTACATAGGCGGCAACACTGAGTCCTTCCAGCCCGGCACCATACTCATAGCATAATCAGTAACGAAAAGGAACTGGACGAAAACCAGTAGCATAAAGTAGAAAGCGCCCAATATCGCCAAGCCGGCTTTCTGTGTTAACCATTGTCGCTTGGTTCCGTACCAGTGTCCAGCCAACAGACCGTAGATACTACGGCGGAATCCGGTGGCGGTGACTCTAGCCTGGGCCAAGTCCGGCATAGCGGAAAGCCACAGAATTGCTACGCTGCATACGGCCAGCCCCAGCAAGCCCATGAAGTCCCACCCGTGGGGCGCGCCGAAGGGAACCTCAAACCAGAGAGTCCGACGCACTTCCAGGTTCGTTCCCAAGTCGCCGCCCGCAGCGTCCGGGTTCAGTATAGGCGGCAAAGCCAGCATCAAGGGGATGAAGATGACGAGGTTTACGACGCCCGCCAGCGCAAAAAGTTCCGACACCCGGGATACGGGACGCCGCCAGTGGCTTTTGGTGAACCGGAAGGCCGCCGCCACCAAGGGCGCGGCGGCGGTAACCATGAAGATAAAGGAGAATATCCCAACGTAGTAGCCCCAAGGCCCGGGGTTGTCAAAGCCGTCGGAGGTTAACCGCAGTATAAAGCCGATGACTCCCAAGCCGGTCAGGATAGCGGCCAAACCCAAGGCCAGTTTGTACCCGGAGGGCATAGCGAATGTCTTGCCGGCTACGTCGGAAGTTAATTGTTCTGATTGAGGGAAGACCCACATTCCGGCGTTGTGTTCGCCGCCGTGCTGGCGCTCGACGCTGTTAGTAGAGTCGCTGCTAACCATGATGTTCGCCCTTCACGGAATTCGGTTCAACCTTCTTAAGGTAGATCAAATTGGGCTTCGTGTTCATCTCTTCTAGCAACCGATACCCCCGGGTTTTCCGTTCATGCTCGTGGTGAACGTCATACCGGTTTACGTCATCGAAATAGGGTTGGATCGGGCTTTGGACATCATTCTGGTCGCCAAAGACCAGCGCATTGGTTGGGCAGGCCTGGACGCAGGCGGGCATATAGTTGCCGGCTTTCAGCGTCGTATCGTTCAATTTGCCGCCGCCCTGACGCTCCACCTTCAGCTCGGCCCGGCGCAGCCGCTGGATGCAGAAAGTGCACTTTTCGGTGATACCCCTGGTCCGCACCGACACGTCCGGGTTGAGCTGGTTTTGTAGTCGCTCTGGCCAGTTGGGTTGCCAGTAGTTGAAAAAGCGCACTTGGTAGGGGCAGTTGTTGATGCAGTACCGAGTGCCCACACAGCGATTGTAAAGCTGAACGTTCAGACCGTCGTCATTGTGGTAGGTGGCGTACACCGGACAGACCGGCTCGCAGGGAGCGTTCTCGCAGTGTTGGCACAGCACCGGAATAAACCGGGCCTTGATGTTGGGATACTCCCCTTCCCAGTAGCGTTCAATGCGAATCCACTCGTAAGCGCGGCTCTGCAAAAAAGCGTTCTTGTCATTTATGGGCAGGTTGTTCTCCACCTGGCAAGCCACCACACAGGCCTGGCAGCCGTTGCAACGGTCCAAGTCAACGACCATGCCCCACTTATGATCGACTCTACTGGTAACCATTCTTCTCCCCGTAATGGGCCGATTTCGGCCCCGGACTTTTCGCTTGCTATCCGGTTGATGCCCAAATTGCTTGCCGAGTTGTTCGCTTGCCTTCCGGCAGGCTACCGGTTTCCAGGTTTAATGGTCCGTTACTTTGATAATCTCTTCGCCCGCGGTGATGGCAATCTCCCGAGCGGGGAAAATCCCCTCGAACTTGGAAACTCGGATGCTTTCCCCGGTAGCGACCACCCGAACCCGGTTGCCGGCCCAAGCCAGCGCGCCGGTCTCCGTCCGGTTGGTAGTATCTGACGACAGCAAATCAATAACGTTGGAACTCTCCCGCCGGTCGCCGCCGCTGGCATAATGGGACCCGTTGCGTCGGCCTTGGCCCAGCGGCACCGCCACCACGTCCGGCGGCAGGGCCGGATTGGGATAAACCAGGGCGGTAATACTTCCTGCGGCGGATTCGACTCGAACCACGTCGCCTTCTCTCAAGTTCAACTCCGCCGCCCGGCGGCTGTTTACTTCCACCCAAGTTTGCCAGGTAACCGTCGTTATGGGGTCGGGCGCCGCCTGCATCCAGGGCAGGTGGGCGTTCCGGCCGTCCAGCAGAGAATTATGGGCGAAGGGCAACAAGTAAAAGTCGCCGCTGCCGGCAAAACCAGGTTCATTGCCTTGGGCGGTTATCCGGTTCAACAGGCCGGCGGGGACGCCGGGTTTCGGGCCGGTTGCGTCCTCATTCCACCAGCCGCCTTGTTGCAGCATCAGATTCCAGAGAGCGCCTGCCGAATCCACCAAGGTGGATGTTCCCTGGCCCAAGTTATACAGGGCTTCTACACTTTCCTTCAAGGCTGCCTCAACCCCGCTCCAGGGCAGAGTGGTCTCTCGCCCCAGTTCTTGGGCCATGCTGAGCAGCAGGTCGCCGAAACTGCGGGGGTTCAGGTCGCTCAGCGGGTTGACCACCGGTTGCTGCATCCCGATTACTTGATAGCCCGGCCCCGGCTCCGGTATGTCGCTGCCCCAGTCCTCCAGGAACACCCGGTCGGGAAGGACCAAGTCGGCCATAATGCTCGTTTCGTCCAGGAAAGGCGAAAAGCTGACGATGAAGAGGTCATCCCGATCCAAAGCGCCGGCAAACCCCACCGAGGCGGGCAGGCCGTGCACCGGGTCGGCTTCATGGATCAGCGCCAGCCGGGTGTGGCCGCTGCGGATGTCGTTGGCTACTTCGACCCAATCCTGCAAAGAACCTACCTTGGCGAAAGCCGGCAGGACGCTGATCGGGCTGCCGGGGTTGAATCTAATGCCGCCTTTCTCGCCTACGCTGCCTACCAGATAGTTCAAGACATAGATAGCCTGAAGGTTGAAAAAGCCGTTGGTGTGCGCTCCAGCGCTGTCCCCGCCGATAGCGATGCAGGGATGATGACCAGCGAAATTGCGGGCCAATTCTCGAATAAAATCGGCCGCCGATTTCCCTTGGTGCAACTGTGCGGGCAACTCCAACAAGGGAGCTACCGTTTCCGGGTTATAGGCATTGAGGATTGCCGCTCCCTGACCATCGGTCAGCCGGTCTATGTCCGCTCCTGAGGCTTGCAACCCCTCGCTGATTATCACGTAGGCCAAGCTCAAGGCCAAGTAACCCTCCATTCCCGGCTTAATTGGCAGCCACTGGTCGGCATTGGCCGCCGTCAAGGAAAAGCGGGGGTCAACCTGCACCAGCGTTCCCCGGCGCTCTCGTCCTATTCCCTGTCGAAACTCGCCGTAGGCAGTAGACAACCGGGTTGAAGACCCCCAAGTGGACAGGAAATCGGCCCCAAAGGAAAGGACGTAGTTGGCGTTGGCGATGTCAAAGTCAGGCAGTAGATCCTGGCCGAACACTTCCTTGACCGCCGCTCGGTAGGTGGTGTCGTCCAGCGTCTCAAAGCCGAGATGCTTTCCGCCCAGTGCGTCAGCGAACCGCTCGGCAATCATCCCCAAATGGCCCCGCAGCGGCTCGGTAATCAAGACCATACCCTGGCCGCGGGCGCGCAGTTCTCGTTTCAGAATATCCAGCGCTTCCGGTTCCCACTCAATAGCCCGGAACTGGCCGGAACCCCGGGGGCCGGTGCGTAGCAGAGGGCCGCTGATACGGTCCGGGTGGTACAGGGCTTGCAAGCCGCCCTCCGTGCGGACGCTCTGTTTGCCTAAGTTCACCGGGTATTTGGGGTTGCCTTGAATTTTCTTGGCGCGACCTTCCATCACCCGGACGATTACGCCATCGCCGCCGGTGGCTTGCCGGCCCAAGGTGGCATACCAATTATCCCGGCCCTTCACCAAGTCTTCAGGCAGGTCCCGGGGGCTTTGGAGGATCAGCTCTTCTTCCTGAATAACGTCGCAGGCCACCGCCCCCACGGCGGAGAGGCCGGCCCAAGCCAGGAAGTTGCGCCGTGTTAGCTTCATAAGTTGATGCCTTCGCTCAAAATCATGTATGCCTATTATTTATGACAACCGGCTACTTATGGCAAATGGTACAGTCGGTTCCCACATTCAGTTCCCGGTGGCAGTCCACGCAGGTGCTCATCTTCAGCGACTGCCCCGGCTGGGGCTGCACCTCGGTCATGCTGGCTACGTCGCCGTGACAGACCGAACAGGCTTCACCCATGAGCAGCGGCAACTGCACCGGCGCGCCGGATCCAATCGGCATAGCAACGGTGCGCGCCTCGCCCTGGGTCAAGAAGCGTAAGTGGGCCTCGTGGACAAACCTCACGTGGTCGGGCAGCCGATGCACCCGTTCCCAGTCAATTGGTTCGTTATCGTTAAACTTGTCCACCACCCGCTGCATTTCCACCTGGTCGTCGCTAGCGACGCCGACGATGTTCTCCGAATTTAGCTGCTTGTGGCAAAAGACACACTGTTCCACCGCCGGCACAGTTGCCGCCGCTCCCTTTGTGACATTGCGATGGCAGAACTCGCAGGCAATACCGGCGCCACCCTCCTCAGGGGCGCCAGCATGAACCGTATGGGGAAAAGCGATAGGCTGAGCCGGAGCGTTGCCTAAGCCGAAGGGCGGGTTGGAAAACCAGGATATAAACAGGACAACAACGATAAATCCAACTATGCCGGTAACGACCAACCCGACCAGAGCCAGGGGAATTATGTTTGCGCTTGGCCTCATCGGCGCCAAAACCTGCCTTATTAGTATCAGGCCAGAGATTCGGTATCCAGCGGATTCCCGACTGCCGCCGGGGATCCGGTCCTACTTCAACCGCTTTCCCGTCAACCGCAACAGATGCGGCCACCCGGACCCGGCTACCGCTGCCAACCTACACCAGAAACCGATCGTAGATATTACCTAACATATGGGGCGTAAGCCTGATTATGAAGGTCATCAGCGCCACCGCGACTGCCAGCGTTAAGATAGCGAAAATGGTCATCGGCCAGCGCAACCGCTCGAACGCCGGGGGCAAGTGGCCGGTCTGCACCGCCGAAGGAATGAAGGCGTGCGCAATCATCACGGTGAAGGCGAACACAATAACTACCGGAAAGTAAATCCAGTACATAGTCAGCCAAGCGCTCAGATTGGCCCAGTCTATGTTGGTCAAAGCATTCGGATCGCCCATCAGTTCTGCCTTGCTCCAGCGCCTCGGTAGTATTCCGGATTATATAGCCCTGCGGATAAACGCCCGGTCGGCAAACCTAGTGAAAATTATCACATTGTTTTCAAGCTGTCAAGAGCATTGCCGGTCAATAGACACGCACAAAACTGCCTCAGCCAATTCATCGAATTACCTCTACCCCAAAGGGCAGACTGGCCAGGGCAAGGCGGGTAGGGTAAAAATGCGGCTAGGATCTCTCAAACAGACTTCGAATGATCCGCCGACTAATCTGCTCGTTGGTTACTCCGGGTTCTGCCTCCAGATGCAAGTCAGCCTGACAGATATCGACGTGAACGCCGATGCCGGCGTTTCTATGATCAACCAGCAGCGCGCTTTCTCGAATGACTATGCCCCCACTACTTTGGCAGAGGTCATCGGAAGAATACCGCTGGATGAAATGGGACCCGACCTGAGGGTTGCCGATGTCTTTTAGATAACCGGCATGCAAGAAGCGGGCGGAGGGGATGGTATGTCTTGCCATAAACAAGGACGGAGCGGCCGAATGTTCCTCGGCAATTAACTTTATCTGGCCGCCACGCCAATTGGTCGGAGCTGATATGGCGTATTGCGCCTCATAATAGCCAAAATTTCTTTGCTGCCACGGGATTGGCGTGGGCCGGGGTGTTGAGGTGGCGGTTGGACGGGGGGTAGGTGTTGGGGTAGGTGTGTAGGTGGGAATCGGTGTAGCTGTGGGCGTAGGAGTGGGCACGGGCGTGGGCGTGGGCGTGTAGGTAGGAACTGGAGTAGGCGTGGGCGTGGGCGTGGGCGTGTAGGTAGGGGCCGGCGTTGGAGTAGGCGTAGGCACGGGCGTGTAGGTGGGAACTGGTGTAGGGGTGGACTGAGGCGGGGCCGGGAGCGCCGAAGCCGCTGGGTCCAATAGCTGGGAAGCAGGCATAGGCGAGCCAACGGGGGGTGGTGTTGGAACCGGTGGCGAGTTGGCGTCCATCACCGCTATGACTGAAGCTATGGAGGCCACCGCCAAGGCAATGCCGCCTACTATTAGGCCAAATACCCGTTTATTCCGTCCCGCCCAGACCGGCGCCGACGCAGAAGATACTTGCTTCCCACAATAGGCGCAGAAGGTAGAAGCGTCAGGTATAACGTTTTGGCAGTCTGGACAGTTCAAGGCGTCGCAAGTTGACTAGATGGTTACCGTGCCGCACCGAGGGCAGAATATGGCAGTTGACAGAAGTTGGGAGCGACAGTTGGGGCAAGTTTTACGGGCGGTCGGGTTCGCCGCCGAAGTTGGCGGGCGCGCGGGGCCCGGGCGGGGCGCAGCAGTTGGTTGGGCTGGTTGGCTGGGGCTAGCGGCGGGCTGACCCTGTTTCCGTCCGCAATTGAGGCAAAAGCGAGCGTTGGCGGGGATAACAGAACTGCAAAGACAGGTTCGACTTTCTGGCGACAGCTGGCTCTGACATTCTGGGTTGACGCAGTAGATAAGCCCAACGTCATTGTTAAGACCGCATTTGGGACATTTTAGTAGAGTGTTGGAAGGCGCGACCGGTTGAGGAGGACGAGGGTTCCCCGGTTGGTTCTGAAGCAGAATCCGGTATGTACCCGGCGATTCTAGAGGGTCCGGGAGCTCGGACGCTGGTTGGGGCAACGCATCGCCCCGCAGGATGCTTTCCAGGTCCGGCACCTGCTCCACCGGCAAGGCGCAGTACCGCTCCAGCTGGGCGGTCAGCTCTTTAACTGTGTCATCCGGGCTCTGCTTCAACGCTTGTAAGCATTGGGAGCCTTGAGGGTTGGCATAATCCTTCTGAGTAAGCAACAGGTTGTCATCGTTATAGAACAACTGCCACAGGGATGAGTCAGCGACCAAGGCTAGCAAGCTGAGATAGACTACCAAGGCCGGAAAGTTGTCAATCTGAGCGTCGTAGTTTTGTTCCGACCGCCGGGGATGCTGGTAGTTCTTATGCCCGGTTTCCGGGCTGGCCTCGCCGTGGAAGTCCGGGAGAAATATCCCGTCATAATCCACCAGACGGAGCCGGTCGTCTTGTACCACAACGTTGCCGTGCTGCAAGTCATTGTGGGCGATGCCCAACCCGCGCAAACCGCCGATAGCGCCGCGCCAACGGGCGGCGAGCGCACGCAGATTTTCCGGTTTTGCCAGGTTCTGTTCAACGAATCGGTTCAGGGGCGCCCCTTCCGCCCAATCCATTTTGACAATAGGATACCACTGGCCTTTAATCTGCATTCCATGTTCCAGGTATTGAAACCCGACAAAAGGATCGGGTAATGCGGCGGTAAGATATTCGTATAGTCGGCTGTAACGCAGCTGCTGGTCTTTTACTTCTCGGGTAAAGCAACGCACGGCGATGTCTTTCCCATCGGTAGTTACCTTATACACGCAAGCGAACTGGCCGGTATAGACCACCGGCATACCGGCGCGCCCGCCGCTGGGGTAAACGCTTACCTCGCCCCGCGCTAGTTCCGGGTTTTCCCGGAAGCAAACGCTGGGATTCTGTATGGCGTCGCTGAATTCAGTAGTAGTGGGCCAGGGCATAACTTGCCGCACCTCCCCGGATTAGAGGACTGTTACAACTATAAGAGTAGCATCGTCATTTCGCATCCGATGGTCGCGCCGTTTTGCTTGAACCCAAGCTTCCCAGTGCGCCGCATCCAACGCCAGCAAGGCTTTCCAAGGCTTCTCCGCAACGGCATGTTGGGCCAAGAACCAGCAAGCAAGGGCATCGGAGGCCAGGATAAACCGGTCTCCGGTCTGACAGGTTCCCCGGGTTTGCCGTATCGCTTTCCTCCCTCGGCTACTGTTGGCCGGGTTGCTGCACAGCAGGGCCGGGGTGTTGTCAAACTGGCCGGCATCGTCCAAGGGAAAGGATGTTATCAGCTCGTCTTGCCGCACCAGAAAGAGGCAGCTATCGCCCACCGCAACAGCTTGCCAATCCAGGCTGCGGGAGCTCCCGGCAGTTCGGGAAATGGTCAGCCCCAACAGGGTTGCCAAAGCGCCGGCCCGGGCCTTGGCCTCGCCGTGCCAGGGGATGCGGTCCCAGGGAATCGCCCGGTTCCATTTACGTTGACCCGGCGCTAACCATTCCTCGATAGAACCGGAAGCAAGGTCGGATAGATCCGGGGGACGGTTCACAAAGTCATCAGCCAGGATTTGCGCCCAACTCCGAGCAAAGGCGGCCTCGCTGGCCCCGTCGGACAGGGCGATGCGGGCGATGTCCTTGCCACTAGACCCCAGTCGGAAAGGGTAAACAATCCGGTAGGCATCCTCACACTCTTCCGGTCGGTTGCCCGCTTTAGGAGTTTTCAGAGTTTGGGGGGGGTGCAGTTCCATAGCTAAGCTCTAATGCAGGTCTGCGCTGGTGGCGCCCCGGGTACCGATGTCTAGGAAGTGAACCAGAGATTCCAGGTTGGCATTGAAAACGAAGCCGCGAGAGTCTGCGGTAACCGGAATATCCAGAGTAGCCGCCAAGCTGCGGTTGGATTCCGGCAGGGTGGAAGACATTCGAAATAACTGACGCGCATATTCATCGGGCAAAACGGTTTCCGCGCCCGGAAACTGCACCGGCATCGTAGCCAGCTCGGAAAGGTGGGCGTTAAACATCAAGGCATTCCCATCCTCCGTCGCTAGGGCCATTATTCCCTGGGCAAAGCCTTCCGGGTTTCCGTCGGTAGCCATGCCGTCAGAGATGTTTATGACGATTGGCGGGTAAGAAGCAGGGTACTGGTTAATCCAACCCTCGAGCGCAGCCGAACCCAGCTCCAGGGCTTCACACATTGGAGTGCCGTATTCAGCTTCGGGATGTAGCCATACCGGTACTCGGCGGGTTACCTCTACCAGACCGCCAGCCCCGTCACTCTCCCGCACCGGTCGTTCTTGAACCTCGGCAATGTCCACCACCTGGCTTATTAACAAGAAGGGCTGTTGGACTGAAGTTCCCGGAAGTAGAGACTGAACTATGGAGTTACCCCGGTCATCGGTCTTGTAGCCCATGGCGCCGATGTGGAAATAGTCGCGAATATCCATACCCTGGGAGCAGCGTTGCGCTATGGAGTCTAATGTCCGGTTCAGCGTTTCGGCGGCTTGGTCCATCTTGCGCTGCCCGGGCTGTCCGCCTAAGGCTTGGGTCATCGAACCGGACTGGTCAATCAAGAAGAGGAAGCAACCAGGGCTGGAGCGGCTGATGTCCGCTGAATAAGGCATTCGAGGTTCCTCCTGCTGGTGTTGAAAGGAGCTTTTGAGATTATATGCCAATGTGACATATATAGGCTAGTCGGCAGGTTGAAGAATTACACATCGACCTAAAATCGCGCTGCAACACCGGCGACATGCCGCCTAGCAATTTAGTTCGACAGCGGCATCAGTTCCGCTAAACCGGCGCTTGACGCGTTCCCCGACTATTTGCGGCTCTGCAAATCACGATATATAATAATTGATGTAAGCGCCGACTTTCGTTAAGCCGGTTTTCCGCCCGGGCTTGTCGCAGTCCCCCAGGAGGAACCATGACCCAGACCGATAATGCGGTAGAGCTATCCCGCCGGTTGCCCCAGGGCATTGCTGCCGACGACCTAGTGGATTTTTACGGCCGCATGGTCTTGGTGCGCACTATGGACGAGCGTATCTGGATGATGAACCGCCAAGGCAAGGTGCCGATCGCCGCCTCCGGTCAAGGCCACGAAGCGGCCCAGCTGGGCAGCTTGCTGGCCGCGGAAAAAGACGGCAATTGTTTCCTCTTCCCTTATTACCGGGACTTGAGCATTAAAATGTCCGTTGGCCTGACCCCCACCCAGGTAATGCTGTCCTTTATGGGCAAGGCGGGAGACCCCTACAGCAACGCCCGCCAGTTCCCGCTGCAAGGCGCCGACCTGGAACATAACATCATCCAACTTTCCAACGTGGTCGCCGCCGGCCTGACTCAATCCGTCGGCTATGCCTTGGGCTGCAAGCTGCTGGGCGATGAAAAAATTACTCTAGTCTATTTTGGCGACGGGGCGGCCAGCCAGGGCGAAACCCACGAGGCAATGAATTTTGCCGGAGTGCATAAACTGCCAGTGGTGTTTATCTGCGAGAACAACGGCTACGCCATTTCCGTACCCCAGCGACTCCAGATGGCGATTAGCGACGTAGCCAGCCGGGCCGAGGGCTATGGCTTTCCCGGCATCGTAGTGGACGGCACGGACTTTCTGCACAGCTACGAGGCTACCAGGGAAGCCATAGCCCATGCCCGTCGGGAAGGGCCAGTATTGCTGGAAATGAAGGTGGAGCGGCTGATGCCCCATACCACTGATGACGATGACCGTCGCTACCGGCCCCCGGAGGAATTGGAGGCAGCCAGGTTGCGCGACCCGTTAGCCATCCTGGGCGCCTATCTGTTGGAACAGGGTTTCCTGAGTCAGGAGCAGGCGGAGGAACTAAAGTCCCAGGCTCGCCGCGCCGTCAATGAGGCCACCGATGCAGCTGAGGCCGCTTTTCCCCCGGATGCGGCGGAATTGTCTAAGCGCGTTTACGCGCCCTGACTTAATCGGGAGTGAGTAAACTTGGCTAAGTTCCTGAGTTAGCATCCGCCAGTCAATTCGGTTCATTCTCGGATTACGGAAAGGAAAGCATTATGCCGGTCAAAAGCGTAATTGAAGCCGTCCGGGAAGCGATGCAGGAAGAGATGCGTCGGGATGAACGAGTCTTCGTCATCGGCGAGGACATTGGCAATCGGGGTGGCGTATTCTTGGCGACCCAAGGGTTTATCGAGGAGTTCGGCGCATCCCGGGTCATTGACACTCCGCTGGCCGAAGCCTCCATTATGGGCATTGCCTTGGGCGCCTCCTTTCGTGGTTTGCGCCCCATACCGGAGGTGGAGTTCGCCGACTTTCTCTGGCCGGCGGTCAACCAGCTCATCGGCGAGGCGGCCCGGGTCTGCTACGGCACCGACGGCCGCCTCAACGCTCCCGTAACCATCCGGATCCCCTACGGCGGCGGCATCCGGGGCGGCCTTTACCACTCCCAGAACGTAGAAGCCTACTTCTTCCACACCCCCGGCCTCAAGGTAGTAGCTCCGGCTACCCCCTACGACGCCAAGGGATTGCTCAAGGCAGCCATCCGAGACAACAACCCGGTAGTTTTCCTGGAACACAAGAAAACCTATCGGCTGGTGCGAGGCGAAGTGCCGGAGGAGGACTACGTTCTTCCCATTGGCAAGGCGGAAGTCAAGCGGGTTGGCCGCGACATCACCCTGGTCAGTTACGGGTTGATGCTCCACTACTGCTTGGAGGCGGCGGAACAGCTGGCCGCCGAGGGGATGGCTCAAGTGGAGGTGGTGGACTTGCGTACCCTGAAACCGCTGGACACTGAAACGGCGCTGGAATCGGTCAAAAAGACCGGCAAGCTGCTGATTGTTCACGAGGACAACATCACCGGCGGTGTCGGCGCAGAAATCGCGGCCTTGGCCGCCGATGCGGCCTTTGACTATTTGGACGCTCCCATAACCCGGCTCTGCGGCCCCGATGTGCCTACTATGCCCTTTGCCCAAACCCTGGAAGATGCCTATATGCCCAACACCCGGAAGATTACCGAAGCCCTGCGCACTTTGGCGGCCTACTGAGTTCAAACCGCAAATGGCGCGAATATACACGAATGAATCATTTTTAGGACTTGCGCAATTGGATTTGAAACTTTACCCGCTGGCGGGCCGGCCGGATATAAAACCGCCCCCAAACCGAACAAACCCTAACCTGTTATATTAGTTATTCGTGTAGATTCGTGGTTAAACCTAAACCGCAGGCGGTGTTACCTTGGCTCAAACCATAGCTCAAACTATAGAACTTCCCCACGTTGGCGAATCGGTCGTCGAAGGCGTCATCGGCAAGTGGCTCAAACAGCCCGGCGACAAGATTGAGCGCTACGAGCCGCTGGTTGAAGTGATAACCGACAAGGTTACGATGGAAGTTCCTTCCCCGGTGGACGGCGTCTTGGTCAAAATCCTGGCTCAGGAGGGGAAAACTATCCCGATGGGAGCGCCCATCGCCGAGGTGGAAACCGCCGACCGCCCGGACGTAGCAAACTCGGCGTCCGCCCCTCACCCGGAGTCGGGCGAAAGGACTCCTTCTCCGGCGCCGTCGGCGCCGACAACTCCTTCCGCCAGCGTTATCGGCTACCTAAACACCTCCGCTACGATGGTTGGCCCCACTGGCGGCGGCGCCGGAGAAGATGTCCCGCAGGAGCCGCCGCCAGTTCCGGCAACTCCGGCTGTCGTTTCGCCTCGCTTGTCTCCGGCGGTGCGCCGGTTGGCCCGAGAGCATGATATCGATCTAACCCGAATAATCGGCTCCGGTATGGGTGGCCGCATTACCCGGGACAATGTGCTGCAATATCTAGAATCGGAAGCGGCGGCTCCAGCAACTTCAGCTACAATGGCCGCAGCAACGGCTGGCGTGGACGAAGAATATATCCCGCTGACCCCGGTGCGCCGGATGATTGCCGAGGCAATGGTGCGCAGCATAACGCAGATTCCCCACGCTTGGAGCGCCGTGGAGGTGGACGTTACCGGCTTGGTAGCCGCCCGCTCCGCTATGCGCGCCGGCTTTCAACAGCGCGAGGGCGTTGACCTGACTTATCTCCCCTTTGTTATTCGCGCCCTGACGGAGGCGCTGAAGGAGAACGGGACCTTCAACGCCAGTTGGGGCGGAGACAAGATAGTCCTGAAGAAGCGGCTGAACATTGGCTTGGCCGTCGCCACCCCGGCCGGCTTGGTAGTGCCGGTCATCCAAGACGCCGACCGGTTAAGCCTGTCCGGTTTGGCCCACGCCGTCGCCGACCTGACCAAACGGGCGCGGCAGAACCAGCTGACCTTGGCCGATGTGCAGGGCGGCGCCTTTACCCTGAACAACACCGGCGCCCTGGGCTCCACCGTGTCTATGCCCATCATCAACCACCCCCAAGCGGCCATTATGACCAGCGAGGCCATCCAGAAGCGGCCGGTGGTCATCAACGACGCCATCGCCATCCGCTCAATGATGAACCTGTGCCTCTCCTTTGACCACCGAATCAATGACGGGGCCGAGGCCAGCGCCTTTATCCAGGCAGTTAAACTCCGCCTGGAGTCCCTCGGCCCGGATTCAGTTCAAGGCTGACCGAGTTTCCCATTGACCGACTTGTCAGAGGCCGATCGCCGGTTATTGTCGCCTTTCTGCCGGGTGATGGACTTGGGGAGCGTAGCGTATCGTCACGCTAAGGAAATGCAAACCCAGTTGGCGGCGGCGGTGTGTGACGGACGGCAGCCCAACACCCTGCTGCTGCTGGAGCATCCCCACGTTTATACCCGGGGCCGCTTGGCTAAACCCGACCACATCCGCCTTACCCCGAACCAACTGTCCGCCCAGAGGATCGAGGTGGTAGATACGGATCGAGGCGGCCAGGTTACCTATCACGGGCCGGGGCAACTGGTAGCCTACCCGATAATCAGCCTGCGGAACTGGGGCGGGCCGCTGCAATACGTCCGCACTCTGGAGCAAGTAATTATCAACGCCTTGGCCGACTTTGACATCGTAGCGGGAGTGGAAAGAGGGTTGACTGGGGTGTGGGTAGGGCCGGCGAAGATAGCCGCCATCGGCGTGAAAATCAGTCGAGGCGTGGCCCGGCACGGGTTCGCCATCAACATCAACCCCGACCTGGCCCGGTTCAACTCCATCATCCCCTGCGGCGTCTCCGACCGGCCCGTAACGTCGATGGCCCAAGTGTTAGCGCAGCAAGGGCAGATGAAGAAGCCGGAACCGGAAGCGGTACGGGAAAGAGTCGCCTATCGTTTTGGCGAGGGCATGGGGTTCAGGATGGAAAAGGCGCATTTCGGCATAAGCCCACCCGGTTCGTCAACCTTAACAAAGACCGGGTACACAACCTAGTATTGCGCCAGCCCCAAGCCCTGCCATCAAACTAGTCTGCTCCAAATGAACGTAAGATGAACGAAGCCCGAAGCTGGCGAATAGCTAAGGAGGAGCGTTAATCCCTCCGTTTGATGCCCCTCGCTAATACCACATCGGAATCGGAGCTTCGCTCCTCACTGCGTTGCTTCCACGTATTCGAAGTTGCGAACTCCAAAGGTTGCTGGGGTCTTCCAGTCGGCAATCACTTCCGGGTTCACCATAAACTCAGCTGGCACCCAGAATAGGGGTATAGTGCAGTAAACCTCAAAGCAGAACTTAATCACGTCGCTGATGACCTCCGCCCGCTGCTCCAGGGTAACAGCGTTCTGCAAGCTCTCGTACCTTTCGTCAATAAAGGGGTCAAGAAACCGGGGGCGTTTGCTGCCGGAATAGTGGTAACCGTAAATGGCATAGGTCGGCTCGCTGTAGCTGCCAGTATGCAGGTACACTATGTTGGTTGTATCCTTGGCCGACACCAGAGCGCTGACCTTGGCCGACTCCACCGGCTGGAACTTGGCCTTGACTCCGATTTCGTCCCAGTACTTGTTAACCAGTTCACCCATATCCAATATCTCGGGAAGACCGGGGCGCGGATAGGCCATTTGGGTCATTTCGAAGCCATCGGGGTAGCCGGCCTCGGCCAGCAGTTCCTTGGCTCGTTGCGGGTCATAGCCGTAGCGGTCGTCGAACTGCTCCACTAACGATTGGTCCCAGCCTGGGAACTTGGGATGAGCCACGCTCTGCACCATCAGTTCGCCCCGGCCTTGCAGGAAAGTGCGGTTAATTTCCTCCCGGTCGATAGCCCGGTTTAGAGCCTCGCGAACTTGGGGATTAGCTATAGGAGAAGCCGGGTCGTAGGCCGGGTCATCGGGTAGATGGAGGCCGCCGAAAAAGGCCAGCAGCCGCATCGCCGGGGTAGTGCTGCTGACTACCTGGAAGCCCCGCGCCTCGCCGCCGGGCTGTAGGTCCCGGGGAACGTCCGCGGCGTGCACCTCTTCGGTTACCAACATCGCCAAGTGGGTGGCGGCTTCCCGGACAAAGAATATCTGTACTTCCGGGAAGTCGGGCCTAATCCGCCAGTGTTCATATTCCAGCGGGGCGTAGCGTATATACTGCTCCGGCACAAACTCCGAAAACTGGTAAGGCCCAGTGCCGATGGGGTTGGTTTGCATTTCCTGAATGCCGGCATCGTTAGGCTCGAAGTTCACCAATTCACCGCCAGCCCTATCCCACACTGCCTTGCTCCGGATAACTGCCTCATTCTGGTTGGTGCTTAACCAGCTAAGCATCACCGGCTCCGGTTCATTGAGGTGCAGAACTAGCTGATAACCATCCAGTCCGTCCGGGGTTTCGATGCGGTTCAACAGCTTCCTGGTAGCCGGCGCCCGGTTGCCGTCGGCGTCCATACGCCGTCCCTGATCCAGCGAGTGGATCGCATCGGCGGCAGTCATCTCCCCCCAGCCCTTATGAAAAGGAACCCCTTCTCGCAGTTGTAGCGTCCAGACCGAGAAGTCGTCGTTGGCCGACCATTCGGTCGCCAGCATCGGCCGCAGGTCGGTGAACTGGTCGAAGTGAATCAGCCCTTCATACATCGGCTCCAGCCAACCGAAGTTGACCCGCCCGCCCAAAGCCGGGTCAATGGAGCTGCTTTGCGCCGCGCCCCGAGCTACTTTCAAGAGGGAGATTTTGGGTTCGGCAGCGGGTTCCGTGGCGACCTCCTGCGGCGCAGCGGTAGGCGCCGGCGTAGGCACAATGCCAATGGCTCCCTGGCCTACCTCAGCGCTAATAGTAGGGGCCGGCGGCGTATTGGTTGGTTCGACGGCGGATGCCGCCTGAGACTGATCCGAAGCTTGCGGCTGATCTGGTGAACTCGGCGCTGGCGTAGCCGTGGCTGACGCTCCGCAAGCTAACCCAGCAAGCAGGACGAAGAGAGCCGCAAGATGAAGAATCCAGCTAGGACGGATACCTTTCAATATACGCACGGATAATCCCTCAGTATTCAATCTTTGGGTCTTTGGGCCGTCGGTAGAAACCTGGAACCGACTTAAGCAGCTTAACCAGCGCGATGCAACGGTTCTCTCAAGAAAAGGGGAAAGGAAACCTGCGAAGGGTTAATCCCACCGGTGCACTTACCGATGCGCCGGATAGCGCCGGATAGTAATAGTATTTATATATACCGGTCATCCAAGCTTGTCAATCTACAGGTTATTCGATTCCCTGATCCGTTACTAACCGGAATTCTATCCTAGTATATGTCGGTATGGTTACTTTTCGTCAGCGACCATAGGCGCCATCAAAAGCTGGCAAAAGAGACGCCGAACCCCTTCCGCTCGGCCAACAATGCAGCTCAACGAGCGGCGCTACGGTCGCCGCAAGGAAAAGCGAATGGATAACAACCGGGCGCCGTTTCAGCTATACTGTAGCCAACGCAACGCCCAGCGCCGCACAACCCACACCTCTGGAGGCACAATCACGCAAACCAATTCCGGCTCTCAAACCTCGTCGGACCCGGCGGCGCCAAAGGTAGAACGACTCCCTGACGAGGAAACCTCCGCAAGCACGGCATCCGGCCCCGCGACGGCGGCCACAGCGGAGCGACCTCGCCGGGGAAGGCTGCCCGGCGCCCCGCCGGGCAATTGGCGACGCACTTTCAGCTCCTTGGGCAACCGGGAGTTCCGTATCCTCTGGCTGGGGATGCTTCTGCTGATGGGCGCCATGCAGATGCAGATGATCGCCCGGGGCTATCTGACCTACGACTTGACGGGCTCGCCAGCCCTACTGGGGGTAGTGTCCGCCGGGTTCGCCTTGCCGATGCTGCTGTTGGCCTTATTTGGTGGAGCCTTCGCCGACCGGCTGGAGCGGAAACGGATTATTCAATGGGGTCAGGCCGGCGCCTCCCTGATTGCCCTGATGGTCGCCATCTCGGTGACTACCGGGAGCGTGACCTGGTATCACTTGCTGGCGGCTTCGATGCTGCAAGGGGCGGTGTTTTCCTTCCTGATGCCGGCGCGTCAGGCGATCATTCCTCAACTGGTGGGCCAAGGGCAGCTCACCAACGCCATGGCGCTCAACGCTATGGGGATGAGCGCTACTACGCTGCTGGCCCCGGCGGTCGCCGGCTCCCTCTACGTAATCATTGAACCGGACGGTGTTTATTACGTCATTACCGCAATGGGAATTGGATCCGTGCTCCTGACCGGGTTGCTGCCCAAGCTGGCCGGCGGAACCGGAACCGGTCGGGCCGGGGTGCTGCACGACATTCGGGCTGGTCTCTTCTACATCCGCCACAGTCCCCTGGTTTTGGCCTTGTTGATAATCGGCCTGACCTCCACGGTGCTGGCTATGCCCTTTCGCTTTCTGATGCCCATATTCATCGTGGACATCTACAACCGGGGGCCGGAGGCGATGGGACTGATGGTCAGTATGATGGGCCTGGGCGCCTTGGGGGGTTCCCTGTTCATTGCGGCTCTGGGCAACTGGCGAAGGGGCCGGCTGCTCATCCTCAGCGCCTTTATCAGCGGATTAGCCCTGTTGCTGGTGGCCATGCTACCCTTCTACCTGATCGCCTTGGGGCTGATGGTGCTGCTGGGGCTGGGTGACGCCGGACGCCGCACCTTGAACCAGTCCTTGATAATGGAAGTGTCAGACGACCAGTACCGGGGGCGGGTTATGAGCGTCTTTATGACCAACTTTGCGCTGATCCCCCTGGGCGTGCTGCCGGCGGGAATCGCCGCCGAGTTTCTCGGCGGACAGCTGGCTGTGGGCATCCTGGCCGTCCTGCTCCTGGCTACCACCGCGATTATCCTGGCGACCCAGAAAGGGCTCCGGGATCTGCGTTGAAATCGCTCTGGGGATCCCCCTCCCCGGTCGTATCCTTGGGGAAAAGGGCCGGGGGCGAGAGTCTTCGCAGCCTGCCAGTAGTGGAATGCGACTTAACTCGATACCGATGCAAACCCAACCCGAATACCCGGATTAGATAAGTAAGGTGATTGGAATGGAGTTTCGCAAGCTGGGCGAACTAAGGGCAGCCGCTACCGTCAATGTGCTGGGCAGCGGGCAGTGGGCAGCGTTCATCGGCCTACTGGGTTTGCTGACCGTCGCTTTACTGGCGGCTTGCGGCAATGAGCCGCTGCCAACCAGGGTCCTGTTGCCGATAGACCCAACCCCGATATTGAACTCCGCCGGGCCAACGGCTATGCCGACGACCGTACCGACGGTTGAGCCAACGGTTATACCAACGGCAATTCCGGTTACTCCGACCGTTGGCCCCACCCGGGGGCCAGTGCCGGCGTCAAACATACCCTTGCCAACTTGGGAGCCGTCCCCGACCAGAGTTTTCCAGCCATCGGCAGTTCCTGAACCCACGCCCATACCGACTGCTACGCCCATACCCGATCCGGCGATTGAGATTATGAGCGTGGCCGGAGAGAAGCTATTCGCCGCCGGCAGCGTTGCCTTCGAAATAAACGTTGCTCTGGAAATCCTCGCGGACGGCCAAGCTCGACAAATTGCCGTTAGTTACTGGGGCGACTACCGCCCGGGGTGGTACAGTTCGGCAGAGCTTACCGGCGCCGGCGTCGAGCCGGAGGGTTCGATAGCCTCGCGAGTCATCTCCAGCGAAATTTTTCCCCGGATTACCCATATTCTGGATGCCGGGACCCAGCGCTGGGCGGCGCATCAAAGTAGAACGCCATACTTTATCGACCTGGCGGAACTCTTTGCGCCTCAGGGAAACCGTCCGCCTTATTTGACACTCACCGGGCAGGAAATGCGCGACGGAGCAGCAATGCACGTCATATCGGGCAAACTGCTAGAATTGGAGCTTGCCGGCGCGCCGGGTAAGTTTGACGCGGTTTACCGGGTTGGCGCTGATGACGGGCTGCTGCGCGAGGTGCAGATTTCCGGCAGCCTGGACTTGGCGGAGGATACCAAGCTGTTCGGCGATATAGTCGGGGATAGCGCCTCCCTGGAACTGACGTCGCGACTGTTTGACCACGGGAAGGAGATCGCTATCGTTACGCCAACCCTGGCCCTTCCCCTCTTTGAGCACGAAGCCGTACTGTTGGATGACGGGCGAATTCTGGTGAGCGGGGGATTAACCGGCGTGGCTAACAACGACTTTATTGCCCCCATCCCACTAGGGCTTACTCAGGTCTATGACTCGAAGGCCGGTATGTGGTTACTCATAGAACCCCTGGATAGTCCAGGTTTTTTACACTCGGCGGTCAAACTGGCCGACGGCCAGGTCTTGGCCGTCGGACTGGGGTATGGACAAGGAGAACTGATTCCGGGCATGGCGGGGGTGTTTGACCCGGGCGCGGGGGACTGGACGCCGTTATCTAACTCGCCCTTGAGCCGGGCCATCCCCAATTTGGTGGCGCTTAACGATGGCCGCATCCTGGTGGCCGGTGGCCTGGATTTCAGCGGTTCCGCATCGCCAACCTCCCTTGCTATCCCTAAGGAAGTGGAGATTTACGACCCGGCGACGGGAGATTGGCAGCAGGCGGCGGCGATGAACCAAGCCTTCGAATACCAAAGGCTCTTCCCGTTGAACGACGGGCGGGTTATAGCGCTGCGAATCCTGGGCCAGGATGTCGACGCAACGGCTCACGCTGAACTGTACGACCCGACCGCCGACACTTGGACCATCGTCGGCGACCATGATCCTTACTACCTGCCCACCGACGCCGTTAAATTGTCGGATGGAAGACTGTTGGTAATTGGAGCGCTGGCTCAGGCAGCGCGCAAGAGCATAAGGTATTCCGATCACGGAGGAACGCTGCGGAAGTATGTCTATTTGGAGGATGGCAGAATATTCAATGTCGAAGAGTTTGCCGAGCAATTCCCCGGCGCTAAGTTATATGACCCGGACACCGGAGCTTGGATTCCCGCCGAAGGGATGGCCCAGGCCAGGATTGACTATACCCTGACCTTGCTGCCCGACGGCCGGGTTCTGGCGGCCGGCGGCAAAGACCTGGGCTCCGATCCTTATAAGTATGTTTATCTTGCAACAACCGAGCTGTTTGACCCCGCAACCGGCCGCTGGTTGCCGGGGCCTGACCTGTCCGAACCACGAGCTCGCCACACCGCCACGCTGCTACCCGACGGGAGCGTCCTGTTGGCTGGAGGGGTTGGGATAGCCCCGGAGAATGGACAAAGGGCGCCTCTCTTTTCCGTCGATTTCGTCAACCCGTCAACCCGCCCCAAGGCCGCAGAGGGGGAAGCTGGTTAATCTAAGAGCGCCCCGGCCACGCCCGGCCTTTGGGGCATCGCGAAGGCGCCGCTCTTTGACCTAAGGACACATCCTTGCCGGTTCTGCCGACCTTTTGTACGGGAAATTTGGCTATCCTAACTAAATAACTAAAAAAGAGGTGATTGAAATGGAGTTTCGCACGCTGGGAAACCTGGAAGTATCCGCCATTGGGTTAGGCACCTTACGAACTTTCGACGTTACCGCCGCAGCGGACATCGCCGTCCGCCGAGAAATCGTGGACAACTGTATCGGCAGCGACGTTAACCTGATTGACACCGCCGCCTGGTATGGGAACGCCGAGCAGGTGGTGGGCGTCGTTACCCAGGATTTGCGGGATAAGTTCCACTTGGCTACCAAGGTGCGGTGCGAGGGAAAGGAGGCCGGAGAGGCTCAAATCGCCCGCTCCTTTGCCTTGCTCAACACCGATTACATCGACCTGTTCCAAGTGCATAACATGATCGACTGGCAGACCCATCTGCCCACCCTGGAGGAGCTGAAGGCCGAGGGTAAAGTGGGGATGGTCGGCGTTACCGCCATGGTTCCCGAAGCCTACCCTACCATCATGGGCCTGATGCGAGACGGCCGGGTAGATGCGGTGCAGATTCCCTATAACGTCATTAACCGGGACGTGACGGCGGAACTACTGCCCCTCGCCGAGGAACTGGGCGTCGGCATCCTGGTGATGGAACCCCTGCAAAAGGGGCGCTACGTCAATGACCTGAAACGGCGGCCCGATTTGACGCCCCTCGCCGAGTACGGCATCGCTAGCTGGGCGCAAGCGCTTCTGGCTTGGATTGTGTCCGACCCGCGAGTCAGTTCGGCTATACCCACCACCTCCCGCCCGGAACGCATCACTGAAAACGCCCAGGCCGGTTCCGCCGCCAATCTGCCCCAGGAACTGCGCGACTACATCCAAGCCGAAACTGAGCGGTGTTTGTAAGCAGCGGTTGGTTGATAATATCAACAAAGGGGGGAGAAAAGGGTGAGGCAAGGCGTAATGTCCCCAGTGGTAGCCAATCTTCTAACCGGCTTGGCGCGGGCGGCGGTCTTGACGGTCTTGGCCGTCCTGACCGGCTGCGCCGGCCCACCGCCGCCCGCCACGCCGGATATTCCGGCCACGGTCGCTGTTGCAGTGGAGAAGGCAATGCCTACCGCCACGCCCGCGCCTACCCCCGACATCCCGGCCACGGTTCAGGCCGGGGTGCAGGCCGCAATAGCCGCCCTGCCCACGGCTACGCCGGAGCCGTCCCCGACCCTTACGCCCACGCCGATGCCAACGGCAACTCCCCAAACAGGGACGGCGGTAAACTCGGCGCTCGACTTGGCCGCAATGGTGGAACAAGCTACGCAAAGCGTAGTTCGCATTGAAACCTACGGCGGCGGCGGTAGCGGAATCCTCTTTGAAACCACTGCCCAGCAGCAAGCCCTGGTGTTGACCAACCACCACGTAATCGCGGATGCCAACCGCATTGACGTGGTGGTTAACGATTCTCGCACCTACCAAGGAACGGTTGTTGGCTATGATGCCTTCCGGGACTTGGCGGTGCTGGAAATCTGCTGCGGTGAGTTCCAAATCCTGACCTTCCACACCTCGAAGGACATCAAACCCGGCACGGAAGTGATCGCTATCGGGTACGCCCTGGGTATTAGCGGCTCCGCCACCATAACCCGAGGCATCGTTTCCGCCGTCCGCTACCACCCGAGGCACAAGTCATGGGTATTGCAGACCGACGCCTCCATCAACCCGGGCAACAGTGGCGGCCCCCTGCTGCTGCCCACCGGAGAGGTAGTTGGCATAAACACCTTTGTCTATGACTGGGACGACCAGGGCAACTCCACCGAGGGGCTAGGTTTCGCCATTGCGGAAAGCAGCATCCAGGCTGCGCTCCCCGGCCTGAAGCAGGGAACCAAAATTGCTCGCTCTACCCCTATCCCTACTTCTATGCCAACGCCCTGGCCCACGCTCACGTCGCAAGTTAAGTGGCGCACCTACCATAACTATACTTACGACTACAGCATAGATGCGCCGGCGGACTGGGTAATGGATGATCAGGATAAGAGCTATGTTTATTTCGATAGCCCGGACGGTTTTGCCAGCGCATCTATGTTTGTGCCGGACTATTACATTCGGTCAGCGGACGAGGAGATGACTAACTACATAGAAAGGTTGAAGAAAGATGCGCCTCGTCCTTCATTGTTCGAGGTTTTGGACCAGGGTGACTACTCCGGCGAGGAAGGGGAAGTATCTCTTATCCGGTATCGCATTAACCGGTCTTCGGATTATTGTGTGGAGGAAATAATAGAAATGATATTGGTTAACGGCTCCGACAATTATTGGCTGGCGCTGAGTGTCTGCGAACACTCTGCTGAAGAATATGTCCCAGTCCTTCGAGCCATTTTAGACAGTCTAACCTTCAATTAACCTAACCCGTTCAGCAACCAGCAATCCCTACAATCCTTCAAAGTTTCTTCAAAGTTTGCCGGTATATTCTCTTTAGCGACTGTCGCCGGCCGGGGGTCATGTCCCGGAACGCCAAGTAAACCGGATCGATAAACTTAGGAGGTTCACCAATGAAAATCGTCAGGAACAAGTTTTTTATTATGCTGGTGGTCGGGGCGCTGGCCTTGGGCCTTGTCGGTGGGGCGGTTCTTGCCGCCACCACCCCTAGGGCGCCGGGAAGTTTCAACGGCGACAGCGATGGCTATGACAAGGGCTTTGCCGCTCGGGTGGCCGAAAAGCTGAACCGCGCCTTGGGGCTGGAGCCGGAACAGCAGATTACCGAGACCCAGATGCAAGACGCCTTCAACAGCGCCGCCGGCGACCAGCAAGAAGAATTGCTGCAAGCCCGCTTGGATGCTCTGGAAGTCGAGGAAGCGGCCGCCGCCGCCATAATGGACTGGTTCAAGGAGTATCCCGCTACGGACTTCCCTCGGCTTCGCTATATTGGTTTGGCTGATTCGGAAAGAGTCAAAAGCGCTTTGGAACATCTGGTAGATAAGGAACGAATTACCCAAGCTCAAGCGGACGGCATCCAATCTTGGTACGCCGACCGCCCCGACTTGCCGGAGGGACTGGAAAAATCCGGTCGGCACGGGTGGGGCGGCAAGCGCGGCTTCCGGGACGGCGACGGTCGGGGCCATCACCGGGATGGCGACGGCGACCGAAAGGGCCATCACCGGGACGGAAATGAGGAAGGCGATTCCCACCATAAAGGAGGGGATGGTTCGGACGATGACCCCGACCCTGACGATGACCAATCCTAGGGCTTGCGGCAATTAAGCCCAATTGAAAGCAAGGGATGGATACAACCCAACTCCCCATCCCTTGCCTTTTCCCTTTATAATCCTTTGGCGTAACCGGTTTACCCGCAACCAACCGACCGAAAGAGGATTACAATGTCCGCAGGTCTAACCGCCGGTTCCATCGCCGCAATAATAGCCGTTCTGGTTTCGCTGCCGCTGCGTTCGCCCACCGACACGCTGCTGAACAGCGCCTCGGTGGCCCTCGCCGGACTATTAGCCGGGGCGCTGGCCGGCATCATCTGGCGCTTTGCCCGGCGTTCGGCAGCCGGTTACATCTACTTCGGCGGCGCGTGGACTGTCCTTTTCATCCCGGCCGCCCTAGCAGTGATTTTCCTGGGCCAGTCTCAACTAGACAATTTTGCCGCCTTTGCAATTCCTTTGGCGTCGATAGTTTTCGTGGCAACCGGCCTGCTGACCATTGCTATTTCCCGCTATTTCCCCCAACTGAGGTGGTGGGGAGCGGCCATTGCCATCGTCGCGGCGGTTATCGTCGGCGTCGTCCTGGTGGGGCAGACCGACCAGGAAAGCGGCGAACTGCAACTGCCGCCGCCAGAAACGCGATTAGCGCCGGCGGCAACTCGACCGGAGCCGACCTACCTACTCATCATTTAACGGAGAACTTATGCAAACATCGCAAACGTCATTGATGCCGATACCTACTCAACGAACCGGCGGGCGGCTGTGGCCTCGTCGGGCCGCGTTGATATGGGGATTGGGACTCACCCTTATCTTGTCCCTGGCGGCCGCCGGCTGCAACGCAGCGGCAACGCCCGTAGTTGTCCCGGCAGAACCCATACCATTGCCCCAGTTTATTGAGTCGCCCACCGAGCCGGCGGCTGAACCAATGGCCGATGCGTCAACCCAACCGCCGCTGGCAGCTACAGTTTTGGCAACCGCATCTCCGGCCGTGTTGGAACCGACTGCCCCGCCGGTTTCGGCAACGGAACCCCTCCGGCCTGAGCCATCGCCCGTAACTGTTGAAGTCCCTGAAGCTACCGTGCCGGCCTCGGTAGCAGCGCCGCAAACGCCCGCGCCGGGACAAGGGGAAGGCGTGGCGTTCGTCGTCGGCGCCGGGTCGGAAGCCACCTTCACCGTCAACGAAAAGCTCAACTGGCTGGACTTGCCCAACGATGCGGTAATGCGAACCAGCGCTCTCTCCGGCCAAGTCTATCTGGACGGGCAACCCTCGGTGGTGGAGATTGACCTGCATTCCCTGACCAGCGATTCCGACCGCCGCGACCGCTACGTCCGAGAGCGGATGTTCCCCAATAGCCCGGTAGCCACTTTCACCGTTGCCGACTTGGGCCAACTGCCCAATCCCTTTACGGTAGGCGAGGTGGTTGCCAAGCCGGTGGAGGGGCGGCTTACCATCCGGGGCATTACCAAGTCTCTAATTTTTGACGTGGAAGCTCGGCTGGATCCGGGAAAGCTGTTCATCTTGGGCCGCGCCGCCTTTACTTGGGATGAACTGGAAATCCCGCCGCCCAACATTCCCGGCCGAATCCAAGTCAAGGACGAGGTGCGAGTAGAAGTGCTGCTTTCGGCAACCCCCACGCTGGCCGGCGGGCAATAGCGTCCGTACAAAATGGCTGCGCCGCTAGCCCCCGGCAAACAGCAAAGGCCAAAAGTCTGGAACTGGCTTCCTGGATGAGGTAACCGCCTTGCCGAATACGGTGTCGAACACGGTGCTGATAATCGAGGATGATCCGCACGCCGTCGATCTGGCGCGCCTGTACCTGGCTCACGACGGCCACCAGGTACTCTCCGCCGCTACCGGCCCTGACGGGCTGCGTCAAGCCCGGGAAAATCAGCCCGACCTCATCGTGTTGGACTTGATGCTCCCCGGTGTGGACGGCTTGGAAATCTGCCGCACCCTGCGTGCCGAGTCGGATGTCCCCATCATAATGCTGACCGCCCGAGTCGAGGAAGAAGACCGTCTGGCCGGGCTGGAGTTCGGGGCCGACGACTATATAACCAAGCCTTTCAGCCCCCGAGAATTGGCGGCTCGGGTCAAAGCCGTGCTGCGCCGGTCGGGACGGGATGGTCCGGAATCCGGTGGCGACGAGCTAATCTACGGGCCGATCCGGGTCAGCCGGCGAGAACGGATAGTCCACGCCGGAGAGACCGCCGTTTCCCTGACCCCAACCGAGTTTCGCATCCTGGCGCTACTACTTCAGGAACCGGGCCGAACCTTCACCCGTGAACAGATTATTGAGCGGGGGTTGGGCTACGATTTTGATGGTTTCGACCGCACCGTAGATGCCCATATTTCCAGCCTGCGCCGTAAGCTGGAAGCCCCCTTGCAACAACCCCGGCAGCGGTCCCGCTATATTCATACAATCTACGGGGTGGGGTACAAATTTGGCAGCGCCTAGCTGGTTTTTCAGCCTTCAGTTCCGGTTGATACTGGCCTTTACGGTAACCCTGGCTTTGGCTTTGGCCTCGGTAGGGGCTTACGTGGCTTTTGCCGCCGAACAGGATACGAACCGGTTTCAGCAACGGAACCAGGAATTTCGCGCTTCCCGGGTGCATCACCTTATTTCTCAGCGCTACGCCAAGCAAGGGGACTGGGGTGGACTGCAACCTGCCTTGGAGCAAGCCGCTTCCCTGTACGGAAAACGCTTCGCGGTTGCCGACCCCGCTGGCCGGATTGTGGGCGATTCCCACAACAGACACCGCAACGGACGAGACAACAGACGCGGCGAAACTTGGGAGGAGGCCAAGGAGCACAACCGTTCCTTGCCCATCGTCGTGGATGACCACCAAGTAGGCGTCCTGCTCTTGGCTTTCGCCGAGGGCAACCGGGACACCGACTTAGACGCCAACCGGGATGCTGACCGAGGTTCTCCTTTCTCCCTTCCCCGCGGCTTCCCCCCCGAACTGGAGCAAGTTCGGGAACCGGCAGTATCCCGACTGGCCTCCGGGGTTAGGCGATCGCTTTGGTGGACCGGGTTGGCCGCCGCGGCCGGCGGCATCCTGCTGATGTCGTTGATTTCTCGCCGCATCCTGGCCCCGGTGCAGGCTTTGAGCGCCGCAGCGCATCGGTTGGGCCGGGGAGATTTGTCCCAGCGGGTTCCCGCCGCCGGCCCCAGCGAGATTCAGCGGCTGGGTCACACCTTCAATATTATGGCCGAGAACCTACAGACCGCCGAACAGCAACGCCGTAACTTGGCTGCCGACGTGGCCCATGAGTTAAGGACGCCCCTTTCCAACATTCAAGGCTACCTGGAAGCGGTCAACGACGGATTGCTGGAAGCGGACGCGACCACCATCGCAGCCTTGCGCCAACAGACGGCTCACCTGGTCTCTCTGGTAGAAGACCTGCGTCTGCTGGCCCTGGCCGAAGCCGGCGCCCTTCATCTCAACCTCCGGGCGGAATCCCTCGAGGCGTTATTGGGAGAAGCTGTGGAGGCTTTCCGCCCCCGGGCCGAGGTTAAAGAGATACAACTATCCCTGGAAGTCGCTCCAGACCTGCCCCCGGTGTCTTTAGACCGTACCCGCATCGCGCAGGTGGTGAGCAACCTGTTGGAGAACGCCATATTACATACGCCCCAAGGCGGCGCGGTAACCGTTGCTGCCCAGCGGCAAGGTTCGCTGGTCCAGGATTCCCTGGTCGAGGTAGCCGTTAGCGATACCGGCCCCGGCATCCCGCGCCAAGACGCGTCGCTGGTGTTCGAGCGGTTTTATCGGGTTGACCGCTCCAGGGCGCGGGCAACGGGCGGCGCCGGCTTGGGGTTGACCATCGCCCGGCAGCTGGTGGAAGCCCACGGAGGAACCATTCAAGTGGCAAGCCAAGTTGGCGCCGGCTCTCGTTTTGTATTTACCTTGCCTTGGTCAGAGGATCATTCGCCGGATAGTCCTGACGGCGAGATAGCAACTGGCCCCGGACAATGACGTCGGGCTATTTGGGAGAACTTCGTTAGCCGGTTGAGAGAAGAGGGATTGAAGGTGGAAGCGCTCTGGAATGCAATCAAGTCCTTGACCTTAGGGTCAGCCCTAATCCTGGCCCTGGTTATGTTTGGGACGGCGGCCGGCGTCTATTGGTTTTATACCAGCCTTGATCAGCCGGAGCCGACTCAATTGGCGGAAAACCAGCAGATAATACCCATTCGCTACGGCGACATAGTGAACCAGGTTTCCACCAACGGCAACCTGGACTTTCCGGAGCGAGAGCAGGTCTTCTTTACGCTCAAGGGAAACATCGGCGCTTTGCTGGTCGAAGAAGGTCAATCGGTAAGCAAGAATCAGGAACTAGCGCGCTTGGACGCGGTTACGGTAGCTGCCCTGGAAGAAACCATTGCCCAAGCTAGGGTTGACCTGCTGAACGCCCAGGAATCCTTGGCGGAACTGCTGGAACCTTACAGCCTAGTGCAACTTGCCTTGGACCAAGCCACTGCCGCGGAGAAGGTAGCCGCCGCCCGGTTCGAGCTGCAACAGACAGAAGATGCCCTGGAAGAGCTGTTGCAGCCACAACTGCCCACCGACAAGGACATCAAGACCCAGGAGGAGCGCATCGCTGACGCCCGGCTTAAGCTCCGGCAGGCTGAAGAGGCTCTGGAAGAGTTGCTAGACCCGGAACTGCCCACCGAGAAGGAGGTTAAAGAACAGGAAGAGCGCATCGCCGACGCCCGGTTTAAGCTCCAGCAAGCGGTGGAAGAGCGGGAGAACCTGCTGACCCAAAACCTGCTCCCCGACTACGACCTGAAGTTGGCGGAGTCTCATCAGAAAGAAGTTGACGCCGAAAAGGAACTGGCCGACATTGAAAAGGCCTTGGCCGAACTGGAGCCAACCGCCTTGGAACTGGCCGAGGCAGCTCAGGCCCGGCTTAAAGCTCAAATAAACCTGGACACAGCTAAACAGGCGCTGCAAGACTTCAAGAATCGCCACGGCTCCCAGCTGAAGCAGCGCATCCAACGGCGAGACGAACTTCTGACCCGGCTGGCCCAGGCCAGAGCTACCCTGGTTACCCTGCAAGAAGCCTACGATAACGGCGTCATTGGTCTCCGCTTCAACATTAAGCGATGGGAAGCTTACGTCGCTTCGCTAGAGGAAGAACTGGAAGGGCTGCGGGTGGGCCTGGTCAACGATGTTGAGGAATTGGAATCTAGCGTGGTAGTAGCCGAAAGCGCCCTGGACGAAGCGGAGGACAACCTGGCCGAACTGGAAACCGGCCCCGACACTCTGGAACGGCAAGCTCTGAAAGCCAGGTCGCAGGCTATCGCCGCCAATCAGGAAGTGGTCGACCGAGACCTGGCCGAACTGAAACCTCCCGAAGTTGACCCGGTGGAGTCGGCTCTCCTGGACGCCCGGATTTCCCTGGCCGAAGCCACCCTGGCCCAGGCCATTGAGGACCTGTTGGTGGAGCCGGACCCCCTGGAAGTCGCCCTGCAGGAGAAGCGGATTTCCCTGGCCGAGGCTACCTTGAATCAGGCCATCGAAGACTTGGCGGAACTCGAGGAAGACCGGCTGGCAGTACCGGAACCCCAGGAAGTCGCCTTGGCCGAAAAACGGATTATTCTGGCCGAATCAACCCTGTCCCAAGCCATTGAGGACTTGGCGGACGTTTTGCCGGAAGACCCGGACTCGTTAGAGATTGCCTTGAAGGAAACCCAAATCTCCTCCGCCCGCATCAAATTGCAGGACGCCCGAGACCAACGGAAGGCCGCCGCAATCTACGCTCCGATCAGCGGGTTGGTGTCTTTAGTAAACGTGGAAGAAGGCGACCCGGTACTGTTGGATACCGAGGTGCTGGAAATCGTGGATCTCACCGTCATTGAAATCGACGGTATCGTGGACGAGATAGACGTGCTATCCGTTCGCGAAGGCACTCCCGCGGAAGTAATGCTGGACGCCCTGCCGGGTCGTACCTTTGACGGAGTGGTCACCGAAATAGCCGACGATGCTCAAAACCAGCAAGGAGTGGTAAGTTACTCCATCCGCATCCGGGTTCAGGCTCCTGAGGGAGTGAAACCGCGCGAAGGTTTGAGCGCCATCGCCAACATCGTACTCCACGAGGAGCGGAACGTACTCCTGGCGCCGCAGCAAGCCCTCTACGGCAGCTTTGACCAGCCGGTCGTTCGGGTAGTGACCGAGCTGGGCGTTGTCGAGCGGCCGGTGTCGCTGGGTAGCAGCGACGATTTCTGGGTGGCAGTGCAGGATGGCTTGGTCGAGGGAGACCGGATAGTTCTGGAGGCTGCGGATGTAAGCACAGACCAGTTCAGCTTTCGCCAGTTCCGCCGGGCCACCGGCGGTGGCGGTGGTGGTGGCGGTGGTGGTGGCGGTGGTGGTGGCGGTGGCCGCAGATAACTCTCGCCCCTCACGCCTTCTCCACGCCGCGACCGGCGCATCCTCGTAATTCCGGCGTAAGAAGGGGCCGGAGAACAGTAATGTCGAGAACGTCGAAGGTTTACTCTCGCCGCGGCAAAATACGATAAAATGCGGCATTCCGTCCCTGCTTGCATTAACCATGCTCGAAAAACCGATGACCAGTGATCTATGATTGAACTGAAAGACGTGACCAAAATATACCGGATGGGCAACATAGAAGTGGGCGCCCTGCGGGGCGTTTCCGTCGCCATTCGGCCGGGAGAAATGGTAGCCATCATGGGCGCTTCTGGCTCCGGCAAGTCCACTATGATGAACATCCTCGGCTGTCTGGACGTGCCTTCCTCCGGAGAGTATCTCCTGGAGGGGGAGAACGTGGGACGCTTGGGGGATAACCGGCTGGCCGAAATTCGCAACCGAAAAATCGGCTTCGTCTTTCAGACTTACAACCTCCTGCCCCGGCTGTCCGCCCTAGCCAACGTAGAACTGCCCCTGCTCTACGGGAACGGCCGGGGACGCCGCCAGCGCGCCTTGGAAGCGTTGCATCGAGTGGGCTTGGGATCCCGGACCGGGCATCGCCCCACCGAACTTTCCGGCGGTCAGCAACAGCGGGTAGGCATTGCCCGAGCCTTGGTCAAAGCCCCGGGCATTCTGTTGGCTGACGAGCCTACCGGTAACCTGGACAGCCAATCCAGTGAGGAGGTGGTTGCCCTCCTCCAAAAACTGAACCGCGAGGAAGGACTGACCGTAATTGTAGTAACCCATGAACCGGATATTGCCGCTGCCACCCGCCGGGTAATATCAATGCGCGACGGCTTGGTAATCAGCGACGAAGCGCAAATATGAACCCACTAATCACCTTTCGCATATCCGTCGTCTCCCTGGGCGCCAACAAACTGCGTTCCGGGCTAACCCTGCTTGGCATCGTCATCGGGGTAGCCGCAGTCATATCCCTGATGGCGATCGGGCAAGGCGTCCAGCGGTCTATCACCTCTAATATCGAATCCTTGGGAAGCAACCTGCTGTTCGTCCAACCCGGGTTCACTCCCCAGGGCGGCTTGAGCGGAGGTTCGGGCAGGGCCGCCACCCTGACCCTGGAGGACGCCTACGCCTTGGTTGACCCAGTGTTTTCCCCCTCGGTGGCGGCGGTAGCCCCCGAATTGCGGACTTCCGGCCAGGTGGAAGCTGGCCGGAACAACACCTTTACTCAGGTGACCGGCGTGACCCCCGAATATGCCAACGTGCGCAACTTCCCGGTGGCAAGCGGGCGCTTCATCACTCAGGCACATCTGGAGAATCACTCCCAAGTCGCCGTTCTCGGGGCGCCGGTGGCGGACACCTTGTTCGGCAACCGGGATTCCATCGGCCAGCCCATCCGAATTAACGGTCGCCAGTTCGAGGTTATTGGCGTGTTGAAAAGCAAGGGCGGCGGCTTTCTGGGCCGGCTGGGAGACCAGGCGCTGGTTCCCATTACTACCGCTTACTACCGCCTTAACTCTCAGCGCACCGCTCAGGGAGGCATCAGCGTGGATTCGATCAACGTGCAGATGCCGGACATCCAGGCGATGGACGCCGGGATGCGTGAGGTAGCAACCGTGCTGCGGTTGCGCCACCGTATAACCGGCGAAGACGATTTCATCATTACCAACCAGCAGGAAACTATCGAGGCGGTGCAGGAAACCACTAATACCTTCGTGGCTTTCCTCGGAGCCATTGCCAGCATCTCCCTGCTGGTGGGCGGCATCGGCATTATGAACATAATGCTAGTATCGGTAACCGAACGCACCCGGGAAATCGGCATCCGCAAAGCGATGGGGGCCAAACGCCGCGATATTCTGCTTCAGTTTATGGCTGAGGCTACCCTGTTGAGCCTGGGCGGTGGCGGGGCCGGCGTATTATGCGGAGCGGCCATCGCCCAAGTCTTGAGCGGCCGTCAGCTGCTGGGAAACAACCCAATGGAAACCGCCTTTAGCTGGGATATTGCCCTGCTGGCTCTGGCGGTTTCCGCCGCCATCGGACTATTCTTTGGCATCTATCCGGCAATACGCGCCGCCCGCATGCACCCGATTGAAGCCCTGCGCTACGAGTAAGATAAGAGAGGCAATTATATGAGCAAGTCCTTTATGTTGTTGCTGGTATTCGTGGCGGCGCTGGGCGCAGCCTTGGGCGCCTCTTTCGTCGCCGGCGTAATCTATGGGCAGAGCCAGCAGCCGGACAATGCTAGCCTCTCTCCCCGGTTGAGCGCCGACGCCCAGCCCCCCAGCAATAGTCCGGGCAACAGTCCAGGAGGCGGAGAACCGGGGCAGCGTCCGGGCCGGCGCCGCCCCCCCGCCAGCGCTGAAGAAACGGGCGAAGTGGCAACTCAACCCGGCGGGACGGCTGCCGACGAATCATCCGGCGCGCCGGTCAACACTGCGACTGTTGCCCCTTCAGTAACGGACAATCAGGATTTCCGGGCCTCCCGGAACATCCTGACCGGCACGGCCAACCAGTTGGAAGGGAGTATGTTGACGGTAACCACGCCCGAAGGAGACCGACAGGTTAGTCTGGCCGACAACACGGAAATACAGCAAATTACTTCGGCAACTATAGCCGAGGTATACCACGGCATAACAGTGGGAGTAGTCGGCCGTCCGAGGGAGGATGGCATCCTCTCAGCGAGAATCCTGATAATTATCCCGGAAGGAGCCGCCAACCCCTTCGGCGGTGGGCGGCGGGGCGACCTGCCCCGGGGCCCGAGCCCTTAACTTAACCCCGGGTCGGGCCGCAAGCGCAATTGCCGATGCGTGAGGAAATGAGTAAAAAGCCAACAGGTTTGCGGCTGCCGGCAGCCCTACCCGCCGGCTTTTTCGATCATTTCCTGCATCGCTTCGACACTCTTGTCGCCGAAATCGGTATCCCCGCCGTTAACCCGGTAGGTCGGGGTGCCGAAAACGCCCAAGTCCTTGGCTGCTTGGTGTTCATCCAGCACGTACTGCCGGAACCGGCCCGAGTCCAGCGCAGCGGACAGGTCGGCCCAGTCCAGGCCGGATTCTTGGGCGATTGATTGCAGAACTTTTCGGTCGCCCAAGTCCACGCCTTGTTCCCAATAGGCGCGGGCGGCAGCGTGATGAAACTCCCCGTCCCGACCCTTTTCCTTGGCGTAGGCCGTTGCCTCATGGGCCAAGCTAGTGTTAGGGGAAACGCCGGGGCGGCGCATAACAATTCCCGCTTGGCTCGCCCTTTCTTGCCAAGCTTGGTTCAAATCGGTCTCAGTTTCTCCCTCCCGAATTGGCCGAGGTTCGCCATCCGGCGCCCGGTCGGGAGCGAGCAGATAAGGCCGGCGGTCTATAACGGCGCCGGTGGCTTCGGCGGCTTTGTCCAGCCTGACCAGGCCGACATAGCACCAAGGTCAAGTGTAGTCATACCAAACGGTTACATTGGGAGAATCGCTACCGGCCATAAAGCCCTCCTTGTGAGCCCCAGCATTAGTTTGGAGTATTGTAACACAGTGGGAATCCGGGGCAGTAATAACCCGATCACGACTACGCCCAAACCGTCGGTCAGTTGCCACGTCCTCCCTGTAACCAAGCGCGGCCGTCCGCGGCGAGGAGCTTATCCGACTCCACCGGCCCCCAACTGCCCGGCGAGTAGAAGTGGAGCGATGGCGCAGCGAGGCCGTTAAGCCCGGCAATAATCGGGTCCACAATGCTCCACGCCTGTTCAACCTCATCAGCTCGGGTAAACAGGGAAGCGTCCCCGTTCAGAGCATCCATCAGTAGCCGCTCGTAGGCGTCGGGGATAGCCTTCCCCCCAAAAGCCGACTGATAATGAAACTCCAACTCCACCTGACGCATCTGCAAGCCGGCGTCCGGGGTTTTGGCTTGAAATTCCAGATGGAAGCCTTCGTCGGGTTGTACGAAGATTGCCAGGGTATTCGCCGGTATGTCCTCATCTTCGGCCAGCGGGAAAAGCATGTGGGGCGGGTTGCGGAACTGGATAATAATCTCGCTAGTCTTGTCCTTCAGGGCCTTGCCGGAACGGAGATAGAAAGGCACCCCTTGCCAGCGCCAGTTATCTACGAACAACCGTAGGGCGGCATAGGTAGGCGTCCTGGACCCGGAGGCCACGTTCGGCTCGTCGCGGTAACCCCGATACTGGCCGGAAACAGCGTGCTGGGCCACCCCCTCCGGGTGGATGCGGCGTATAGCATTCAGCACCTTAACCTTTTCGTTCCGTAACGCCTCGGCCTCAAAAATATGGGGAGGTTCCATCGCCACCAGGGACAACAGTTGCAGCAGGTGGTTCTGGAACATATCCCGCAGAACACCGGTATGGTCATAATAGTCGCCCCGCTCGGAAACCTGGAGCGTTTCGGCGACGGTTATCTGCACATGGTCAATATAGTTGCGGTTCCAGATTGGCTCAAAGATGGTGTTGGCGAAACGGAACACCAGCAAGTTCTGCACCGTCTCCTTCCCCAGGTAATGGTCAATCCGAAAAACCTGGTCTTCCCGGAAAACCGAGTGGGCCACGTCGTTCAGATCATGGGCCGAGGCTCGGTCGATGCCAAAGGGTTTCTCCACCACCAACCGACGCCAACCCGTCGTGTCGTCGGTCATCCCGGCTTGGCCCAGACCGGTAATAGCGTCCCGGTAATAATTGGGGGCAATCGCTAAGTAGTAGAGGCGGTTGGACACCTCCGGGTCAAAGTCCTCCAGTCCCTTCAGGTGGAGCTCCAATTCCCGCAGACTTTCCGGGGAGGTAACGTCGGCCATCAAATAAGAAATGCGGTAGGAAAAGTCGGCCCATTCCGGTTCGTTGGGGTGAAAACCGCTGGTTTTCTGCATTTCCCGATGGATGAATTCACGGTATTCCGCGGTCGACATATCGGTGCGAGCCACACCGACGATGCGAAGTTCCCGGGGGATGCGGTTTTTTGAATATAGGCTGCACAACGCCGGCATTAGCTTACGGCGAGTGAGGTCGCCGCTGGCCCCGAAAATTATCAGACTGGTAATTCCGCGACTATTCGCCAAGGCCTCCGCCAGAGCATCGATGTTCCATTCGGTATTTGACAGCGTCATCATTCCAACCTCCGCACTGGGTGGCCGCCGAACTGGTTACGCAGAGACGCCAGCAACTTGGCTCCGAAGGGCTGCGACTGTCGGGAACGGAAACGCTGCTGCAAAGACAAGGTAATCACCGGGGCCGGCACCGCCAGGTCAACCGATTCCTGAACCGTCCAGCGCCCCTCGCCGGTGTCTTCCACATAGGCTTCCAGGTCAGACAGACTGGGGTCTTCTTCCAGCGCCGCCACCACCAAGTCCAGCAACCAGGAGCGTACCACGCTGCCATAACGCCAAGTATTGGCGATCCGGGACAAGTCCAAGTCAAATTCCGCTTTGGCCGCCATTATCTCAAAACCCTCGGCGTAAGACTGCATCAGGGCATATTCGACGCCATTATGCACCATCTTGACGAAATGACCGGCCCCTGCCGGCCCCATGTGACTGTAACCCCGGTCGGCGCCCGGGGCTAGGGTCTGGAAAATCGGTTCCAGCCGCCGGAACACCTCCCCCTTGCCGCCAACCATCAGGGAATAGCCCTCGGTCAGCCCCCAGATGCCGCCGCTGATTCCCACATCCATAAAGTCAATGCCTTGCGCAGCCAGCTTTTCGGCCCGGCGTATACTGTCCTTGTAGTTAGCATTGCCCCCGTCCAGAACGACATCTCCCGCAGCCAACAGCGGGATTAGCTGGTCAATAGTATCCTCGGTAGGCCGACCTTGGGGCAGCATCAGCCATACCGCCCGAGGAACAACAAGCAACCCGACTAACTCCTCCAGCGTAGCGGCGCCTGCCGCTCCCTGTTCCTGGATTAGGGCCACCGCCTCACTGGCGGCGTCATGGGTTGCTACCCGGTGCCCACCATGGAGCAAGCGTTGGGCCATATTGCCGCCCATGCGTCCCAAGCCAATCATTCCCAGTTCCACGGGGTTGCCTCCCGGTTTTGTAGTTTACCGGGTTACAGCCCGGCGCTGAGACGCTCCAACCCGGCAGCCAGGTTATCGGCCAAGTTCACCCGGGCAGTTCGGCGGCCCAGATTTTGAAGCATCTGCAAGTCGCCGGCTGCCTGAGCGTCTGCCAGCGTCCCAAAGGTATAGGGACGCCCTGGTATAGGAATATCCCTGGGGTGGTCAGCGGTTAACTGTAGGAAAAGCCCGGAGTTAGGGCCGCCTTTGTGCAATTGGCCGGTGGAATGCAAGTAGCGGGGGCCGAACCCGGCGGTTGTTGCGATGCCGTACTTCTCAGCAATCCGTCGGCGCAGCAAGTCCAGAGCGGTGGATACCTCCAGGGTATCCGGCAGGTAAGCCAGAATCGCCAAGTAGTCGCCGGGCATGGCCGAGGACAGTAACTCCCCGGCCGATTCTGACCAGCCCATTTCCGGTAACGCGCCGGAGGCCTGATACTGCTCCAACACCCGGTCGGTTACATCCTTGGCCCCTTGGACATCCGGCTGGTCGAAGGGATGAATGCCCAGCAGAAAGCCAGCTACGGCGGTAGCAAACTGCCAGCGATAGAACTCGGCGCCCAAGTCGTACCGATCTTCCAGGTCGAGGCGTACTACCGGGTGCCCGGCGCCGGCCACGGATTCCATCAAGGAATCCGTGGCCCGGTTGTCATCATCCGGCGCCCGCAGGTACACAAAAAGGCGGTCTGAACCGTAGGCGTTGGGAGAAAGCGGCGGTTCCCCGGCGATGGGGATTATGCCGATATTCTCCTTGCCGAGACTTTCCGCCAATAGCTGCTCCACCCACAAGCCAAAACCGGCTAGGGATGGCGCCGTTACCAGAGTAAGCTTGTCCCGGCCCAGACCGGCCAGGACACTCATAACCGCTCCCAGCCAAGCGCCCGGATTATCCCGGGCCGAACCGGCAGCGCAATGTTCCCGCATAGCGTCGGCGCGGCCGAGCAGCTGATTCAGGTCCAGACCGATAAGCGCTGCCGGAACCAACCCGAAATAGGACAGCACAGAGTAACGCCCGCCAATATCCGACGGATTCAGGAAAACCTGCCGGAACCCCTCTTTCCTAGCCAGCTTTTCCAGTACCGTTCCGGGGTCGGTGACTGCCGCAAAGCCCTGACCGGCTCCTTCTTCCCCTTTCGTCTCAACTACTTGCCGCCTAAAATGGGCATACAAGGTGTTAGGCTCAATGGTAGAACCGGACTTGGATGATACCAGAAAGAGGGTCTTTGCCGCGTCAATGGCGTCAGTGACGGCTTGAATCTGGGCCGGCATGGTGGAATCCAAAACCAGCAAGTCTGGGCAGCCGGCAACTCCCCTGCAAATAGGGTCGAAAGCGAGGCGCAGCGACTCCGGCCCCAGACTGCTGCCTCCCATACCCAACAAGACCACGTGGCGGTAACCGGCGCTCCGAATTTGGGCGGCGAAAGACTCCAGCCAAGGTATCTGCTCTCGGGTCGTATCGATAACGGTTAGCCAACCCAACCGGTTGGAGATCTCCGCTGGAGCATCTTTCCAGACCCGGTAATCGCGCTGCCGGATGCGGGCAACGATATTGCCCTCGTCCAGCGCGTCGAGGGCCGCTTCAACCTCCGGAAGATATTTTCCCAAGAGATGGTTCGTCTGGCCTGGGTCTGCCACTGCCCGCCTCCGCCGCCGAATAATTGTACCCAAGTCTATCCTGGTCCTAGTTGCTTAAACGATAGCATACTAAATCAAACCCCGCTAAGCTACTACTTGAAAATAACCGTACAATCGCGCTTTAGCCGGTCATTCCGGCGACAGTCAAGCCGCCGAGTTTAGCTCCCGTTTCCCTTGGCGGTGAAAACGCAATCTCTCTGACCGAGAACAGTCGCCGCCTATACCGGCCCCGGTGCGTGGTATAATCCCGGAGCTTACAAGGCAAACCCGGTTATTGACTACCCCGCCCGCAGGAGGTCGCAGCTTGAGCAACCCGGATCAAACCTTCAATTCCTCCCCCGTAGAAAGCCGAATCCGGATTGGGGAACTGGATGTCCGCTATCTGGAATGGGATGGCGCGACCCCCACCGCCCCGGTTTCGGCCGCCCCGGTTCCGATAGTTGCTTTACACGGGCTGGCATCCTCGGCCAACTGGTACGAACGGCTGGCTGCCCGGCTCAGCGGGCAATACCGGGTGGTCGCTCCGGACCAGCGGGGACACGGGCAGACCACCCAAGCCCCCAAGGGGTATGATTGGCAGACTCTGGCTGCCGACGTAACGGGTTTTATGGACGCTCTGGGGCTGGAACAAGCGGCGGTGCTCGGCCATTCCTGGGGCGGCAATGTTGCCATTAACGTGGCCGCCAAGTTCCCCGAGCGGGTGAGCAAGCTGGTAATGATTGACGGAGGATTCCTCGACGGCCACCTAATCCCCGACGCCACCTGGGAAGCGTTCCGTACCCGCTTCGCCCCCCGCAACGTAACCGGCAACCGCGCCGAATTCCTGGAAAGGCTAAGGGAGCAGTTGGCTGACTGCTGGGAGGAAGACCTGGAGCGAGTGTTGCAGACGATGGTCTATGAGGACGCGGCCGGTCAGATTCAGGACATCCTACGCCCCTCCAACCACGCCCAAGTGTTGGAAGCGATGTGGGGCGAGCCACCGTCGGTTACTCTGCCTCGGATTTCCTGCCCCACGCTAATCGTACCGGCCGGGCCTAGGCCGGATCGGGCCGGCTCCGATTTCAACCGTACCAAGACCGTGATGGTAGAGGCGGCGGCCCAAGCCGTCAGGAATAACCGGGTGCATTGGATACCCGAAACCATCCACGACATCGGCTATCACAAGCCAGACGAACTAGCCGGGGTCATTTTGGACTTTTTAAACGAAGAGTAAACCGATAAGCCGGGTTGCTGCGCTGCCAAAGAGTCGGCCCAGTCCGACCAAGTTGACTAAAAGGCAGGGGCCGGTTTCAAACCGGCCCCTGCCTTTATCCTCTCAGGAAACCCCGGGGCTAACTCACAGTTTAGTCATTATCCGCCGGGGCCGGGATGAGGCTGACGCCTCCGTCCACGTCCCTACCTTTACTATCCGCGCCGGCCTCCGCCTCGTGGGCCAAGCCGTAGTTAATAGCATAAAGGCGGGCGTAAACGCCGTTGGCCCGCAACAGTTCCTCGTGCCGTCCCACCTCAACAATACGACCTTTGTCCAGCACCACTATTTTGTCCGCGCTGCGGATGGTGGAAAGCCGGTGAGCAATAACTATGGAGGTGCGCCCGCGCAGGACGTGGCTCAGGGCCTCCTGAATTAGTATCTCGGTGTGGGTATCAATGTTGGCGGTTGCCTCGTCCAGGATGATGATGCGCGGATCGCCGACAATAGCGCGAGCAAAGCTGATAAGCTGCCGTTGGCCCACGCTGAGGTTCACGCCCCGTTCCGCCAGCACCGTGTCATAGCCGTCCTCCAGCGCCATGATGAAATCGTGAGCGCCCACAGCCTTGGCGGCAGCAATAACGTCATCGTCGCTGGCGTCTTCATAAGAGTAGCGGATGTTCTCCTTTACGTTGCCGGAAAACAGATAAGGCTCCTGGAGCACCATGCTCATCTGGCCCACCAGAGAGCGGCGGATAACATCCCGCAAATCGTACCCGTCCACGGTTATCTTGCCCTTGGTTACATCGGCGAAACGGTGCACCAAGGTTACCAGAGTGCTTTTGCCGGCGCCGGTGGAGCCTACCAGGGCGACGTTTTCCCCGGGGTGAATGTGCAGGTTAATGTCTTGCAACACCTCCACCCCTTCCACGTAATGGAAGAAAACGTTCTCAAAGCGAATTTCCCCGCGCACCGGCGGTATATCCACCGCCTCCGGGGCATCTTTGACCTCCGGCTTCAAGTCCATCAGCTCGAATATGCGGACGCCGGCGGCCATAGATCGCTGAAAGACGCCGTATTGCATAGTCAGGTGGCGAATCGGTTCGAAAAAGCGCTGAATCCACAAAGCGAAGGCCACCAGCACGCCCCATTCCAGGCTGCCCCCTTTGGCCAGCATACCGCCCACCAGCACGATGCCAAAACCCATGCCTATGCCAATCAGGAACTCCACCGTCGGCTGTAAGCCTCCGGAGAAGCGGCTGGCCTGCAAATTGGCGTCCAAGTGTTCTTGGTTCAAACCCTTAAAGTGACGCAGGTTCTCATCCTGGCGATTCAAGCTCTGCACCACCCTTACGCCGGTGATGTTCTGGTTATACTCACCGTTGACCATCGCAATGGCCCGGCGGATACGCATAAAAGAACGGCGGGCAAATCGCTGCCAGTAACCCAGGATAAAGAAAAGCACCGGAACAATGCTCAAGCTGACCAAAGCCAACTGCCAGTCAACCATCAGCATGTAGATAACGATGAAGACTAAGGTCAGCACATCGGCCAAGGCCAGCACCAGCATCTCAAAGGTTTCCTGAAGCTGGAGTACGTCGCTCTGGCTGCGGGACATTATCCGCCCCACCGCAGTGCGGTGAAAGAAGGAGGGCGACATATCCTGCAAGTGGCCGAACATCTGGGTACGCAGGGAATAAAGAATACTCTGTCCTACCCGGGCCATAAAGACGAACTGAAGGTAGTTGGCGCCAAAGTGAATCAAGGTAATCGCCAGAAAACCCAACCCGAACAGGTGCAGGGGGTGCCAGCTCCAGAAACCCCCGGGGCCTAAACCGAAATCGATGGTGAACCAGTTGAACAGATTCCAGCTAGAGGCTTCCCCGGAGTTAATGCCGTGATTGATGCCCAGCATTATCAGCAAAGGAATGCTAGCGTTGGCGATAGTGTAGATTAGCACCGCCGCCAGGCTCTTGATTACATCCGGCTTGTAGGGCCTCATATAGGAGATGAGGCGCATCACGACCTTATTGTTGTAAACCGAGCCGAGGGCATTGTCGTCGCTCAAGTTGTCCGTGGTAGGAGAGTTCATACCGCCGGAATGAAGGCCGCGCATACCGCCCATCATTCCGCCGAACCCACCGCCAAATCCGCCGCGCATTAGTTGTCGCCTCCGTCATCACCGGCGACGGAAACGACAGCATCCAGCAACACCTCTTCCTGGGGCCGCAACTGCAATTCGTAGATGTCTCGGTAAATGTCCCGACGGGCGATAAGCTCAGTATGGTTGCCTTGCTCCACAATCGTCCCGTCCTTCAACACCAGAATCTGGTCAGCTTCGCGGACGGTACTGAGCCGGTGGGCGATAACAAAGGTGGTGCGTCCCTTCATCACGTTAATCATTGCCTGATGAATCAGCCGCTCTGTTTCCACGTCCACGCTGGAGGTGGAGTCGTCCAGAATAAGGATGGGCGGGTTGACCAACACGGTGCGGGCGATGGACAGCCGCTGCCGCTGGCCGCCGGAAAGAGTGCTGCCGCGTTCCCCGACCCAAGTATCGTAACCGTGGGCAAAGGCCATTATCTGGTCGTGAAGCTGGGCAATTTTGGCGGCGTTGATTATGTCTTCCTCGGTAGCGTTGGATACTCCATAGGCGATGTTGTCCCGGATAGTAGCGTCAAACAGGAAAATATCCTGTTGGACGATGCCTACATTGCGCCGCAGCGACTCCAGGGTAAACTCCCGAAGGTCTTCCCCGTCAATAGTTACCCGACCTCCGGTAACGTCATAAAAACGAGGCAACAGGTTCACAATGGTGCTTTTACCGCTGCCCGGGGCGCCCAGAATGGCGGTTACCCGGCCCGGTTCCGCCTCGATATTTACCTTGGTCAGCGCCGGCGACCGGGAATCATAGGCGAACGAAGCCTCCTCGAACCGTACCCTTCCGGTAGCCCGGCCCATCGTCCGAGCGTTGGGCTTTTCCGCGACCGGGGAATCGGCGTCCAACACATCGAAGATGCGGCTACCCGAGGAAATCGCCCGCGAAAAACTGTTGATAATCTGGGCCGCCGAGCGTATTGGGAAGGTTAGCTGGTTCAGGTAAAGCACGAACATCGCCAGCTCGCCGGCGGAAAGGTCGCCGCGGATAATCTCCCAGCCGCCATACCAGACAATCAAACCCAGGGCAAAGGTGAAGTAGAGACTCATCCAGGCGCTGTTGGTGCCTTGCAGCCGTTCCGATTGGTAGTATTCCCCGCGCAGTTCCTGAGCCTTTAGTTCGTATTTGCGCCGCTCAAAGTCCTCGGATCCGAAAGCCTTTACCACGTGGATGCCCACCAGGTTTTCCTGAAGGACGGTGACCAGTTGGCCGTTGACCTCCTGCACGTGGAGCCACATCCGGCGTAGCCGGCCCATAACCATCGTCGAGCGCATCACCAAGAAGGGAACGAACACCAGGCTGATGAGAGCCAGTTCCCAGTTAAGCCAAATCAGGATGCTGGTAACGGCAACGGTTCGTACCACGACCTCGGAGGAGCGCACCAGCCCCATATTGACGAAGCGGCGCACCGCCTCGACATCCGCCGTAGCCTTGGACATCAAGTTGCCGGTATGTTCCTTGTCGTGGTAGGCGAAGCTAATGTGCTGGAGCTTGTCGTAGATTAGGTTGCGGAAGTCGTAGGTAACAAACTGGGAGAGGGAGTCGGTGGTATAGGTGCGGGCAAAATCGAAGACCCCCCGCATAATGCTGGCGCCCAGCAACAGGCTTGCCAGAATCAGTAGTTCCAAGTTTGATGGATTCAAGGGGACTATTTTAGCGCCGTCGATGAACACCAGCCGGTCAATCGATTCACCGAAAAGCCGGGGAATCAGCAGCGAAAAGCCGATGGCGACGAAGAAACACACGTAGGCCAGAATTAACCGCGCTCGATAGCGGTAGGCCATCCCCGTGATTCTCATCAAAATGCTCATCTATCGTTCCCTATCCGGCGCTGGATAACCCCAGCGGGGACAACAACCTCTCGAAATTGCGCCTGCATTGAGGCGGTGAAGCAGGGCTTGGCTGGTACTGAAGGGTCAGGAAATGCGCTAGCCCAGTCAAAAAATCGAAGTTAGCGGAAATAAGACCAAGTCGACACTGCCAAGCCGGGCATTTGCCCCGCTATGATAGACCTAAAATCGGAATAATTCAAGCGTTTCTTAATTATAGTTAATAATAATAGGATAATCGTAATAATCTGATTCTCCGGAGAGACCAGCCAAGGTATAGCCCTGCGCGTATAGTGCAGCGGTGCGGAGTAAAGTCCGAGAAGCGGTTAGTGCGTGATGGGGGGCTTCAGAGCCACCTGCTCTACATCCGCTCCGGGGCCCTCATCCCCATCAACTCCAGGGCGCGGCGAAACACTATTTGCGCCGACTCCACCAGCTTGAGGCGGGCCAAGGTTAGGGCGTTGTCCTCGGCATTGGCCGATATAACCCGGCAATTCTCGTAGAACCAGTGAAAGGCGGTAGCCAGCTCCATAGCATAGTGCGGCAAATGGTGCGGTTCCAGGCTGCGAGCCATCTGGTCCACCAGCTCCGGCAGCCGAACCATTGTCCGAATCAAGTTAAGCTCGTTCGGGTCGTTGAGCCGGGAAACTTCCCCGGCGTTCCAATCTATGCCGCGACTCCGGGCCAAGTTCAGGATGCTGACATTCCGGGCGTGGGCGTACTGAATATAATAGACCGGGTTTTCCGAAGACTCCTTTTTTGCCAGTTCCAGGTCAAACTCCATTTGAGTTGACGGGGCGCGGGCCAAGAAAAAGTAGCGGCAGGCGTCGGCTCCCACCTCATCAGCCAACTCCCGCAAGGTAACAAAATCGCCGGTTCGCTTGGAGGCTCGCACCACCTCCGCCCCGCGTTTAAGGGTAACCATCTGCGAGATGAGGACGGTCAACTTCTCCGGCTCAATACCCAAAGCGGCCACGGCAGCCTTCATTCGCGGCACGTGACCCTGATGGTCGGCGCCCCAGATGTCTATTACCTGCTCAAACCGGCGGTTGACGAACTTGTTGTAGTGGTAGGCGATGTCCGATGCGAAATAGGTCGGCTCGCCGCTAGAACGGACTACCACGTTATCCTTGTCATCGCCCAGCATACTGGAATTGAACCACAGGGCGTTTTCCCGTTCGGAAAGATAGTTCTGCGAGCGAAGCCGGTCCATTGCCTCCTGGTATTCCCGGTTGTCGTACAGGGAACTTTCGCTGAACCAATTATCAAAGGTTACCCCAATCTGTTCTAGGTCGCTCTTAATCAAGGCAACCATCCTTTCCCGGCTGAGGTCTCCGATTTCCTTTACCGCCTGCGCCGTTTCCAGTTCCAGAAACCGGGCGCCTTCTGACGCCGCAATATCTCGGCCCAAGTCAGCGATGTAGTCGCCAGCGTAACCGTTGGCCGGAAAGTCGGCTTCATACCCCAGAGCCTCCCGGTAGCGGGCATAAACCGAGCGGTAAAAGGCCGCCATCTGGGTTCCAGCATCATTGACGTAGTATTCCCGGGTTACGCGATAACCGGCGGCTTCCAGAGTATTGGCCAAGGCGCTGCCCAGCACCGCGCCGCGGGTGTGGCCCACATGCACCGGGCCGGTGGGGTTGACGCTGACGAACTCAACCATCACCGGTCGGCCCTGGCCGGCCTCCAGCTTGCCGTATTCACCGCCAGCCTGCCGGACCACCTCCACCTGCCGTTGAATCCAGCCGTCATTGAGGTAAAAGTTGATGAACCCCGGCGGGGCAGCTTCCACCCGTTCCACCTCTTCGGCATCAGGGATGTATTCAATCAGGGTTTCGGCCAGCTTCAAAGGGTTGATTCGCGTGGCCCGGGCCAGCCGCAAGGGAAGACTGGTGGCGAAATCGCCATGCTCCGAGTTGCTGGGACGTTCCGGCAGGATTTCCGGCATCGTTTCTAGTTGCAATACCCCTTCCTGCCGCGCCCGACTTATCGCTGTCGCCACTAATTCCTGAATTGTGTCCCGAACTAACACCGCAGCCATTTCAACTACCCTTTTGCTATTAGTCTGGTCTTTTGTCGCTATTGAAGCAGGGAAAGAAAAAGAAGCCAAGCCCTTCTCCCGCGCCCTTGGGGGATCGGGGGCCGCCAACTATCGCTATGTCAAATCATCGCCCCTTCTCCCGCTCCCTTGGGGGATCGGGAACGCCCTTTGACTATAGTAGCACAAACAGGCCGGGGCGGAAAATGAAAATGGCGCTCCCCGCGCCGACTTAGCCGCTCTACCCTAACCGGCCAAGTCATTATAGCCCTCAATGCGCTGGTTTGGTAAAATGGCCGGGCGGCCATCGGAAAGACGCCGCAGGGGAGGAGAAATGGCCGGACTGATTGCGCTGGTGGGCGGCGAAGAGTTTCGCCAGTATTGTATCGAAATGGACCGGGAAGTCTTGCAAGCCACCGGCCGAGACCCTGCCCGGGTGGTAGTAATACCCACGGCGGCGCTTACCGGCCCGGCCAAGGCGGCCCACGACGGCGTTACCCACTTTGCCGCCTTGGGGGGAAATGCCGAGCAGCTGATGATTCTGAACCGAGAGCAGGCCGACGATATGGAATTGAGCCAGACCGTAGCGGGCGCCGACATTATCTACTTCACCGGCGGCAACCCGAATCACCTACTGGAAACTTTGCGGAACTCCCGCTTGCTGGCGGCGATTAGGGCAGCGGTGGCGCAAGGGGCGATACTGGCCGGCTCCAGCGCCGGGGCGATGGTACTGGGTTCGTCCATGCGGCGGCCCGGGTCCGGCGAATGGGTTACGGGGTTGGGGGTCGCCGCCAAAACGGTCGTGCTGCCCCACCACGAGCGGAGCGACCCGGCGGAGGTGGCGCAACAACTACCGGACCGGCTATCCGACGACCTGACGGTGCTGGGCATTGACGCCCAAACCGGCTGCCTGGGCCAGCCCGGCGATTGGCGGGTAATCGGCTCCGGCAAGGTAACCGTGTATCGGCCGGCCGGTTGGCAAATCTACCAAACCGGCGAAACCATAGAATAGACGTCAGTTAGGCTGCGGAAACCGCCGTCGGTTAGCAATATCCAGTTTGCCGTCCTAATTTCTAAATCGCGATGGGCCTACCCCCGACGTTGGCGCAGGACTTCCCAAACTTCCTGCGGGCTTACATCCGAGGCGGCCAGTAGCGTCAAAGTATGGTAAAGCAGGTCGGCGACTTCGCCGGTCAGCCCTCCCCGGTCTTCCTGCACGGCGGCGATGGCCGTTTCTCCCGCCTCCTCAATAACCTTCTGAGCGATGCGGGCCGTCCCTTCCTGAAGCAGGCGGGCGGTGTAGCTGCCCTCCGGCTGCTCCCGCTGCCGTTCCTTTATCAGGGCGAACAACTCGTCCAGAATGCCGGTGCCGGTTTCGGCTACCTCGTAGTCATCGGGCAGTCCTTCCATTTTAGTGTAGAAACAGGAAACCTCCCCGGTGTGGCAGGCCGGGCCGTCGGGCTGAACCTTGAGCAGGATAGTATCGGAGTCGCAGTCCACCCAGGCTTCCCGCAGGTTCAGGTAGTTGCCGGATACTTCACCCTTGTGCCAGAGGTCTTCCCGGCTGCGGCTGTAGAACCATACCTGCTCCCCTTCCATGGTGCGTTTCAGGGAACCGGGGTTCATATAGCCCAGCATTAACACCTGGCCGGTGTTGACGTCCTGGGCAACCGCGGGAACCAGTCCCTTGTCGTTCAACTTAACCTTCATAGCAACGCAACCTTATCCTCAAGCGAGTTATAGCTCCGGTTCTTGCCTCGTTTCAGTAGAGGCCGGGGGCCGGCGGCTTCCCCCGGTCAAAAGCGGCCTAATCGCCCAGCAGCGCCGGCAATTCCATAAGGCTCATTATATGGTAGTCGGGCGCCGGCAGCTCCGGGTCGGGCGCGGCGCCGGCGCGGTTAATCCATACCGTGCCCAGCCCGGCCAGGCCGGCGCCCTTAATATCCTCGTACTGGCGGTCGCCAACGTAAACCGCCTCCTGAGGGCCGATTTTCAACTCCCGCAAAAGGCGCCGGAAAAACTCCGGGTTGGGTTTGTAGCAGCGCGCCCCTTCGGAGGATAGGGTGGTGGCAAAGGGGAAGTTGAGCCGCTCCAATACCGGGTCAAGAAAGACGTCATCGGCGTTGGAAAGAACCACTAACCTTCGGCTTCGGGACAGCGTCTCCAGCGCCTCAAGGACTTCCGGGTAGGGTTGGCGGCTGCCCATATCCCCGATCCAGTAATCGGCGGCGGCGGCGGCGTCCCCAGGCAGCTGTAAGGCGCGAAAAGCCTCGGCGAAAGCGTCCCGCCAAGCCACGGTATAAGGCTGAAAATCGGCCATTGGGTCGCTGCGGGTACTGCGAAAGTCCCCGCAGGCGGCCAGCCATTCCCGGTTCAAGGTCGCCACAGACACCTCCAGCCCTTGCTGGCGAATTATGTTGCCCATAGCGACATCCCAATGTCCGGGACTGTCCTGGAAAAGGGTGCCAAAGGCGTCGAAAACGACGGTAGTGATAGGGATTTTGCGCATAGGGCGAGATTTACCCTCTTTAAGAAGTTTCGAGGGGCAACGCGGTCTATCCCCCCACGAAGCCAAGCGGCGGCCGCGCCGGAATACCGCTTGGCAAAAGGTTAGCGCTTGTCATTGCGATGGCCGGGCGGTGGCCGCACCGGAATGCCCCGTCCGGCCAAGTATTCCTTTGCCTGAGCGATGCTATAAGCGCCATAGTGAAAAATAGAGGCGGCCAACACCGCATCGGCCTGCCCCTGGGCCAAAGCGTCGTAGAGATGCTCCAACCGGCCAGCGCCGCCGCTGGCAATGACCGGCACCGTCGCCGCGCTGGAAACAACTGCCGTCAGCTCCAGGTCATACCCGGCCAGCTGGCCGTCAGCGTCCATACTGGTCAACAGTATTTCCCCAGCTCCCCGTTCAACCGCCTGCGCCGCCCACTTGACCGCGTCAATGCCCGTGGCCGTGCGGCCGCCCCGGGAATAGACCTCCCACCGGGAATCGGGAGTCAGGGACAGGGATTCAGCCACCGTCGGAGCGCTTACCTCCCGGTTCGAGCCGGCAGCGTCGCCGGACGCAACTCGTTTGGCGTCAATGGCGACAACAATGCACTGGCTGCCGAACTGGGCTGCCCCGTCGCCGATGACGGCCGGGTTGTTGATGGCGGCGGTATTCACCGATACCTTGTCAGCCCCAGCGTTCAGCATTCGCCGCACATCCTCAATGGTGCGGATGCCGCCGCCCACGGTCAGCGGAATAAAGACCTGTTCCGAAACCCGCTGCACCACGTCAACCATAGTATCGCGGGAATCAGCGCTGGCGGTTATATCCAGAAACACCAGCTCATCACCGCCTTCCCGGTCATAAAAAGCGGCCAGTTCCGCCGGGTCTCCCGCATCCTGCAGATTGACAAAGCTGGCGCCCTTAACCACCCGCCCAGCGTCTACATCCAAGCAAGGAATAATGCGTTTGGTCAACATAAACCGGCTGCATCCTGGGACAATATGAAAACGACCCTAGTAGTATAACACCGAATCAACTTTGCCTGTAGGCCATCCCGGAGATTTCTCCGGCTTCCCGGTCGAGTCATTCCGCCGCTTGGTTGGCAGCGCAATAGCGATAGGCTAAAATTAGTCATCCTTACCAAGCCAAGGAGGCGCATTGTGGCTATTACTTTAGCGGAAGCCAACCGGATAATTGAGGGGGCCCTGGCGCACGCCGCCGAACTCAACATCAAAATAAGCGCAGCGGTTTGCGATGCCGGCGGACGGCTCATCGCTATGAACCGGATGGATGGGGCAATCTGGGCTAGCGCCTACGGCTGCCAGGGCAAGGCCGTGGCTTCGGCAGCCTTTGGCCGGCCCAGCGGCGACTTGCAAGATCGGGCCGACCAGCCGACGCCCCGGGGCATCAACGCCGCCTCAGGGGGCGAGTTGATTATGGGTCAAGGCGCAGTGCCGATTATTCGCAACGGCGCGATTGAGGGCGCTTGCGGGGTCGGCGGCGGAACCAGCCAGCAGGATGAGGATTGCGCCCGCGCCGGAGCAGCCAAACTCTAACCCCTCCGGCTCCGTGCTGCCAGCATGCAACCGGAAAACCCGGAGTCGAAGTCAAGGCAGGAAAGCCATTACCGAAACCGGAGACCCGCCGCCTCCTTCCAGGCGTAGCGCACCGATAACCAGGGTGGCGCCGGCAGGAGGCAGCTGGTCCAAGTTGGTTAGGTTTTCCAGCACGATACGGGGCTGTTCCAACACCAGACGATTTACTGCGAAAGCGTCGTCTTGCCCACCGTCAACGCCGGGAGTGTCAATGCCAATCCCGGCGATACCCCGCTCGGTCAGGAGCATGCCCGCCGCTTCGAGACCGAAGCCGGGGAAATGCATCCCGCCGGCCCCGGCTTCACCCAGGTAAGCCGCCGGCTGTTCCCATTTATCCTGCCAGCCGGTGAACAGCAGCGCCAGGTTGCCCGCCGGAACCGCTCCATTCCGCTGTTCCCAAGCCCGTACTTCAGCTACGGGGAGCAAGTAATCTGGGTTGGCCCTGGCCTTTGTCCGCACATCTATCACCACCGCCGGCGCTACCCAGTCCGCATCCGGGTAGGCGTCGATACTTATGCCGCCGGAGTGAAAGCTGGCCGGTGTATTGACATGGGTGCCGCTGTGTTCGCCCAGGGAGAAGCGACGCAGAAAAAACCCGTCCCTTTCCAATTCGGCCACCGGCTGAAACTCCACTGGCGGGTCGCCCGGCCATCGGGGTATGCCGGGATGTATCGGGTGGCTGAGGGATACTACGTTGCGGGAAAACAAGAACTTTCACCTTAACCCTATTGATGTTGGGTTCAACGACTAGGGTATATGCTCCTAAGACCTGGCGCCAGCAAATGGGACCGCCTGCAATAGCGAATCTTGTCAGGCCACCACCGAAGCCTTGGCCAGGGAAAGCAGTTCCCCAAGGGAGACCCGAGTATCCCTCAGCCTTTCCTCGATGCTGATGCGGGAATCAATCCATTGCATCGCCTCGCGGGCCGTTCCCGAGACAGCCAATTCCACCCGGTCGGGGCGGCGGTCATAAATGGTATAGCAAATAGATCGGACATCCTCGTGGATAACATAACCCCGATAGTAAATGTTCATTCCCCGCGCCATTTCTTCAATCATCAAAAATACTCCTGCAAACGCTGTTGTGTTAAGGGGACTGGAAGGTCAAGCTGTCCTAAAACTTACGACTTGACAGTACGTATGTTCTATTACTCTGGGCAGATAGTCAAGAGGCGAAGGTCACTAACCGGAAAAACCCGCCGCAGAACCCGCGGCCAATGACCGGTTTTTTCCAACAGCAAGTCAAGTGGGGCGCGAGACAGCCGGCCGGATGCGCTGGACCTACCGCGCCACGATGGAGGCTCCGGTCAATTCCCCGGTGATGTTGGCGCCGCCATCAACCGCCTTGGTTTGGCGGGGAGCTTCAAGAGGCGAAAAATCGATGTATGTTCCTTGTTGACCGGTGGAGGACTTGGCTTGGAAAGTGATGGTTGCCAGGATGAAGGAGGAACTGACCGAAGTTCCTAGGGTGCCGGCCGCAAAGTTAATGTGACCAGTGGAATTGTTCGTGCTCTTCTGCAATAGATATTCCAGAGCGTCGCCAGCATCAAGGGTTATCACTTCCAGTTCGGCGGTTTCAAACTCCAAGTAAACCTGCGCCGCCTTCACCCGATTGGTAGGCCCTGCTTGTACCCGCACCTGCACCCGAAACTGCTGCCCTACGGAAATCTGGTCTCCTTCAGTTACCAGTTCAATCGCTACGCTTAGTTCTGGCAAGGGAGTCGGAGTGGGGGTAAGCGCCGGGGTTGTTGTAGGAGTAGGCGCTGGGTGGCTAGGGGTTGGCTGGGACGTTGGCGCCGGAGTTGGTATTGGAGTGAGCGTTGGCGCCGGAGTGGGTCCCGGCGGGGGAGTTGGCGACATATACATAGTGGTCGCCAGAGTCGGGAATGGAGTGGGCGCTACGGGCGCTGGAGGACTTGGCGTGGGTGGCTCCACCGTCGCTGGAAGGGTCGGTTTGGGAGTCTTGGCCTCTTCCCTCCGACCTAAGGATAAGCGATTTGGCGGAGCGACGACTGACTGTCCCGCCCCCTTGGGCAACGCGCTTGTTACCGGCGGCGGCGCTCCCTGGTTAACCGGCCCGACGCCAAATAACCCGGATTCATTTTCTGTTTTCGTACCGGCGCCAGAGGAGGGAGAATCAATCGTCGGCTGATCGCAGGCCGTCCCTATTAACGACAACAACGACAATGACGAACCTAAGAGGAACAGCAGCGTCCAGGAGTAAACCGGCGCGTCTCGCCCGCTAGAACCTCGGTGTCCCTTGGCCCGTCGGGAGATTGTCGGGGCGGTCGTAAAATAGTACGCCATTGAAGTCGGAGGGGTTAGTCCAGGCTGGCGGCCAATGATTCCAGAAACTCGGTCAGCGGCCGGGTCGCTTGGGTGGATGTTGTCATATCCCGGATAACCACCTCGCCCCGGCTTATCTCGTCATCGCCCAGGATTACCACGTAGGGAATGCCCAAGGCGTTGGCTTGGCGCATCTGCCCTCGTAAGGCCCGGGAGCCGCTGCTCAGAATGGCCCCAACGCCGGCCCGGCGAATTCGGGAAGCCAACTCCAGAGCCGGCCGGCGAGCCGCCTCGCCCACGTGGGCGACCAAGTAGTCAGGAGACGGTTCATCGGGCGCTTCCACTCCGCTGCGCTTCAGATTCAAAATTAGTCGCTCTAAGCCGGAACCGAACCCGATGCCCGGCGTAGGCCGACCGCCTAATTGCTCGATCAACCCATCGTAGCGGCCGCCGCCGCAGATGGTGGACTGACCGCCGGCTTCCACCGGCTGAATCTCAAACACGGTGCGACTGTAGTAGTCCAGCCCCCGCGCCAAGCGGTAGTCAACCTCAAAGGGAATGTCCATCGCGGTCAGGTATTCCTGTAATTTATGCCAGTGTTCTTGACTTTCCGGGTCCAAGTGATCCACCGAGCGGGGGGCAGTTTCCCCCAGGGAACGGCAAATCTCCACCTTGCAGTCCAGCAGACGTAGAGGATTGCGCTCCAAACGGCTCCGGCAATCGGCGCAAAGATTGGCGTACCGGCTGGCGTAGTAGGCTTTGAGCGCTGCCACGTATTGGGGGCGGCTTTCCCGGTCGCCGATACTGTTGAGCAACAACCGGATGTCGGTCAGTCCCAGGGAGCGCATCAGCCGCCAAGCCAGTTCGATAACCTCGGCATCCACCGCCGGGTTGGCGTCCCCCAGCGCTTCCACGCCAAACTGGTGGTGCTGCCGAAAGCGGCCAGCTTGGGGACGCTCGTAGCGGAATACCGGGCAGAAATAGTACAGTCGCACCGGCTGGGGCTGGTTGTGCATCCCGTGTTCCAGGTAAGCCCGGCAGACCGACGCCGTACCTTCCGGGCGCAGGGTTACCAGGTCGCCGCCCCGGTCTTCGAAGGTGTACATTTCCTTTTCGACAATGTCGGTGCCTTCGCCCACCGAGCGGACAAACAGGCCGGCATCCTCAAAAACTGGGCTGTCAACGCGGCCATAGCCGTAACTCTGCGCCAGGGCCACCGCTTTGGATTCGATATAGCGCCAGTATTTCTGCTCTTCGGGCAGCCGGTCTACCGTACCTCTGGGGGCTTGGAACAAGGGAAAGTTGCTCCTGTTGTGAAAATGCGATTACTACTCTGGATAGGGGGAATTATACGAAAATTGAGAAGGATTGCAAGCTCGGAATTGCGTGGGTATTCTCAATGAACGCCAAGAACGCCAAGAAGCCAAAGCGCCGTCTACCGGTACATCAGGTTACTGCTTTAACCGGAATGAGAATAAAGGTTGGAATGACGATACGTAACAGGGTTTGTAAATATCGGCGCATATTGAGAATACCGGATAAGAGGGGGTTTAGGTACAACTCCGGCCGGCGCCATCCTCCCCCCTTACACCACCCCCTCAGCCTGCAATTGCTCCAGTTCCTCCGGGCTTAGACCGCCGAGGCTGCACAGGATTTCCCGGTTGTGCTGACCCAGCAAGGGCGGCGGGCCGGCGGCAGTGTCCGGCGATTCGGTCAGCTTGATGGGGTTGTTCACCGTACGGAAGGGGCCGCCCAGAGAGTCGCCGCTTTCCACAAACATTTTGCGATCTTTCAGGTGGGGGCAGTTGTCCAAGTCGGCGGCGTTCTGCACCACCCCCATAGAAAAGCCCAGTTCAATCAACTGACGGGCAATTTCCAGCTTGGGAACATGCTGCGACCACTCCTCAATAGCCGGAACGATATGGTCGAAGTAGAACTGGCCGCTGATGCCCTGGCCCAAGTAGCGCGGGTCGGCAATCAGGTCTTCCCGGCCCACCAGCCGCCACAGGCCCTCCCACTTACCGCCGCCGCCGGAACCGGCCAGCACCGCGTATCCGTCCTGAGCCTTCAACACCAATTGGGCGGTGATCATGTTTTCCCGGGCGCGGGTGGTAATCTGTCCGTTGGCTTGGTAAAAGGGCATAGTACTAGTAGTATGGGCGACCATACAGTCATACATCGCCATATCCAGGTGCTGGCCTTGTCCGGTCTTGCGCCGGGTTTCCAGGGCCATAGCGATGCCCAAAGCCGTCCAGACGCCGGGAACCGAGTCGCCGATGTTGTCGCCGACCATTTGCGGCGGGCCGTCGGGCGCGCCGGTAATCTCCATCCACCCGCCCATGCCCTGGACGCAAGGGTTATTGGCCGGCCAGTCGGAGTAGGGACCGCGCAGGCCGTCGCTGTCGCCAAAGCCGGTGATGCTGGCGTAAATCAGCCCTGGGTTCAGCTCCCGCAACCGGTCGAACCCCAGGTCAAGACGCCGTAAGGCCCCCGGCCCCCAGTTATCCAATAACACGTCGGATACCTTAACCAAGCTCTCAAAGATTTCCTTGCCCCGATGGTTGCGCAAATCCAGAGTGACGCTCTTCTTGTTGCGGTTTATTGCCAGGAAGCGGGCGCTGACTTGTTGGCCGTCCGATCCTTGAACAAAAGGCTCGTTGTGGCGCGCCCTTTCCCCGAATCCAGCGCGCTCAATTTTAATGACCTCAGCGCCCATGTCGGCCAGAATCATGGCGCAAAAGGGGCCAGCGACGATGTGCGTAGCGTCCAGGACTCGCAGATCCTCCAGCGGTCGGGGCCAACTGTCTTTGTTAGTTGCCATAGCTTTTCCCTCATTACATAACTTCTCAGCAATTCCAACCTCTAATATAATCCACCATACCGCCCGGTGACAAATAACCTCGCTGCGATCCCCTCTCCCGAAAATAGTTACGGCGCCGGCTGCCTGGGCGTCTTGACATACCGGGCGAAAAGGTCATAAACTGACAGAGTAACGTAGCCATGCGTTACTACCAGCAGGTGGCCCGGTGGTGTAGTTGGTTAACATACTGCCCTGTCAAGGCAGAGATCGGCGGTTCGAGTCCGCTCCGGGTCGCCACCTGAAACAATGCTCCGTGATTAATGCAAGGTCTAATTTAATGGCGCCGGGCTACCCCTGGCGTCAACCGCTTTAGAGGATTAGGGCAATAATGCCCCCTCTCCCCACTCAAGTTGCCCGACTGGAAGTCGTACTAGAGAAGAATATCCAGAGATACCCGATGAACCGGCCAGCTCTGCTGAGCTGATTTCCGCCGGTCGCGTTGCCTCCCGATCGATCAGAGTATCTTGAAATTCGGTGTCGGGCTGGGCGCCGATGATTAGTAGGGTTGACCGGATGGAGGCGCTGGGTTAGTTGTCGCTGGTTTTGTTGGCGAGGATTGCCGGATAGTGGGAATTCGCTATCCCCTACCGGCGGGTACTACTCCTTACGGATAGCGGATTGGGGCAGCCGAGCGGCATTGCGGTTCGGTCAATCGTGGGGTTCAAGGATAACGATGACATTACTCTCTGCCGCCTGTCGTTCCCGGATTTCATCAACTCGGGAGCCGATCACCACCGGGGTTACGGGCCGCTCCAAAAGGGTGGATAGAGTCGCTGCGCGCTGGGCCGCCCGGGTAATGTCGTTATCTCCAATGGTGATGGATACCTCGGCGGCATAGTACTGTTCGTCGGGGGCAGTTCTTTGTCGTGCAGTAAAGATCAGGTCCAAGCGCCAGCACTCGAAGACTTGGTCGGCGACAACTTTGTTCTGTTCTTCCGCCTGTTCCGATAATTCTTCCAGCTGGCGGTCTCGGGGAACACCGGGGCCTTTGAGAATTCGGGTTCGTCGGACGTTCAGTCTCTGGCCGGCGATGCTGCCCAAATTGTTGGCGACCTTTTGTTCGTAGTTGGCGCCAAACCCGTTGTCCATTCTTCCGTTCATTTGGTCCATTCTTCCGTTCATTTGGTCCACATCGGTTTTTAGTTCGGCCACATCGCCTTCCAGCCGTTCCAGTCTTTGATTGACTAAGGCGAAGCTCTGCCGGGTGGTTTCCATGAACTCGGTGGTGGTCTGGATGAATGCAGCGAATTTGGTCGGTAGCTCCAAGAGTTCTTGCGTCAGCAACAGGCTACGCAGAGTTTCAGCCCACTCCGGTTGTTCTTTCAGGATTCGAGCCAAATCCGAAATGTCGTTAATGGTAGTCATACCGTTAATTGTATCCTGTCAGTAGCACTTGCGCTACTGGCGATTCGGTAATAGTCCAGCGGATGCTTACTCCGCTATGCGCTATAAGCCGGTCTTGAGGTTGTTGCAATGACGAAGGTCATAGCCCCCTTTCCGCAACAACTAATCCTTAAACCTTTAAGCCGGACTTCCTCGGAGGAGCGGCCAGTAGCGCCGGCTCCCCCGTTGATTTGTCCTGTCAGACCCAGTCCCGTCCTTGCCGGTCTAACCTTGGCGAGCGTACTTGTCCACGCCCACGCCATCGGGAACGCCTACGTAGATGTCGCCGTTGGGGGCAATCCAACTGCCGTGGCCGCCCCGAATTATCCAGCGGGCCAGCAGTTCCCCGTCCTGGTTCATCAGACTGATACGGGAATCGGTGTCTTCGGTCCAACCCTGGCGGGCATCCCGACCGCCCTCGCTGATGCAGAAGGTCCCAGCGTCATCCTGGGAAATGTCCATCGGCCGCAGCAGGTCGGTCCACATACCCTGATACTCGCCATCGGCGCTAAAAATCTGCACCCGGTTGTTCTCCCGGTCGCACACGTAAAGCCGGCCGTCGGCGCCCACCATCATACTATGCACCAGGTGGAACTCGTTAGGCGCGTCCTTGCCCGGCTCGCCCCAAGAGGACTTCAGTTCGCCGTTGGCGGCAAAGCGATGCACCCGGGCGTTGCGGTAGCCGTCGGCCACGTACATATCGCCGCCAGCGCCGGGCACCAGCTCCGCCGGATAGTTGAAGGGGCCAGCCGAGCGGGGACAGAGCGTGCCGGGAACCTCGCAGCCGGTGTCCGAGTGGACGCCCCGCTCGCCGATTACTTGCAAGGGTTTGCCGTCTAGGGTATAACGCAGGCAGACCGAGTCCTCCCGGTCGGTGATATAAACGATGTCGTCCTTGATGAAAATGCCGTGGGGGTTGCTGATGGCGTCCAGCCCCCAGGAGCCGACATAGCCGCCGTCGGTGTCAAAGATAACGATCGGCGGCTCCTTGCGCTGAAAGGCGTAGACCCGGCCCTGGGAGTCGGTGGCGACGGCGCTGACCATGCCAAAGGTCTCGCCTTCGGGCAGCTTGGCCCAACTTTCAATCAGTTCATAAGTGTAGCTTCCGCTTCCTACGGTAGTCATCGGATATTACCTCCGCAAAGTTTTGGCGAGGGCCGACAAAGGCAACCATTGAGTAGCTCTCCCCAACAGCCCAAGTATGAATAGCCGTTAGGAGTACGTCAATAGGGGGCTGACGCTAGAGCCGGTCAAGGACAGCCCTGCCGCGCTATAATTTTACCTAATCCGATTCCGGGAGAATCTGAGCCAATGTTCGAGCTGAACGTTGCCAACCGAACCCTGGCGATTATGGACAACTTCTCCTTCCTGCGCTCGCTGAACAATGAGTGCATCGACCTGATTGCCATCGCCCCGCCCTTCGCCGCCAACGAAACTTTTACCGGCAACCCCAAACTGCCTATCAGCCAGGCCGAGTTTGACGAAGAGGTCGCCCTGGCAAAATCCCACGGCGTAACTCACCACGAAGGTATCGGGCAAAGCCGGGTAAAGGACTTCTGGAGTTGGGACGCCGACATTCACCCGGCCTGGAAGTCCCAGATTGAGGACGACTACCCCAACGTCCACGCCGTTATCCAAGCGGTGGAAGCCTGCGCCACCGAGAACAAAGCCGCCTACATCTGCTTTATGGCCGTCCGGTTAATTGAGTGCCACCGGGTACTCAAGCCCGCCGGCAGTATTTACTTGCACTGCGACGACCACGCCAACAGCTACCTGAGGATGCTGCTGGATGCCGTGTTTGGCGCCGATAATTACCGAAATCAAATTACCTGGTAGCGCGCTACCTCCCACAACGACCCCAGCCGATACGGGCGCATCCTCGACCATATTCTTTATTACGGGAAAACCGCCAAGCCAACCTGGAATGGCTGGGCCATAGCCAAAGAGAAAACCGCCGAAGAATTAAGTGGATAATACCCATCCAAGGATGAGCGCGGTCGCTACCGCTCCGCAGATTTGACCGGGCCCCAGCATAACTCGAAGGGCGGTAGTCCAAGCACCTTGCCTTGGCACAACTATGATGTTTACAAGTTGGGGCGGGTCTGGTCCGTATCCAAGACCGGTAAATATGCGGAATACATCGAGCGGCAGTTTATTCCAGGTTATCGTTCCATTGAAGATATACAACAGCGGTTGGATGCCCTTGACGAAGCTGGTCTGATTCACCACCCCTCGAAAGGGCAATGGCCCGGCCTAAAACGGTACGCAGCGGCAGACCGAGGCAACCCTCCGCAAAACCTCATCCTAGAACCTATTGGCTTCACTAACTACAGCGCCAGCAACGGAGAATACACCGGCTACGCCACGCAAAAGCCGCTGGCTATCTACGAAGGAATTATCGAAGCCAGCTCCAACCCCGGAGACGTGGTGCTGGACATTTTCGCCGGCTGCGCTACTACGGCCATAGCTGCTGAAAAAACTGGTCGGAAATGGATTGCCTGCGATATGGCTTATCGTTCCTGGACGATGCTCAAACGCCGCTTTTATCGCAACGGCTACGCCCTGTCCGATATGACCGACAGCACCCGACAGGCCCTCGGCGAACACCAAACCCAGTTGCAGGAAGCGGTGTCGCACACCATCGGCCCCAACCAATTGCCGGGGCGCGCCGACACCGACCCGGTTCCCTTCCACTATCTTAAGCAGGGAAAGGGCCGGGGACGCAGGAGTACTCAAAACTCTAGTTGGTCGGGGCGGATTTCCAAAGAAGATGCCAAGCAGCTGCTCATCAAGCGGTTCGGCCCGGTCTGCCGGGGCTGCGGCTACGAACCGCGCCGTCCCAATGGAACCTTGGACGACGCACTTCTGGAAGTTGACCACATCCGGGCTAGGAGAGCCGCCGAGGGAGCCTGGGGCGATGACGAACTCTACAACTTGGCACTGCTCCACCGCACTTGCAACGGCGCCAAGCGGAATAAGCTAACGCTGGAAGAGTTGCGCAATCATAACGCTCTGAACGGTCTGCTCTACGTGGACAACACAAGAGACCTGGTTGACCTGTTCGAGGCAACTAAATACGCTAATGAGCAGATTACTGTCCGCTTGATGGAACGGGGCGTCCAGTACCGGTTAAACCAAGAGGGTTAATGCGGGGGGTTAGGCAGCTATGGTTGCCGCAAGGGTTGCTGCCAGCTAGAAGGTCGGTGCAGTAAAATCACTTTTGGCCATGGAATTGGCCGGAATGGACTTCCATAGCCGGCAACCCCACATGCTCCAAAATCAGTTGGGCAATTTTCATGCCCCTGCTCAACTCTATAGGCACGGGGCCTACGTTGTTCATTTCAAGGTACAGGGGCCCATGAAATCCGGCGTGTACGCTGGGGGCGGTAAAGTGGATTGATAACCCAAGCCTGGCTAGGGAACTACGCCCTTCAATGCGCGCCGCCAAGTGGAGAGGTAGTTTGACAACTTCCAGAGTTCTGGCGATGGTGAACTGGCTTTGGGGCATTTTGTGGGAACCGTTTTTCGGTATAATTACAGTATTTCCGTTGTCGCGGAGAAATTTCATTACGTTGAATCCGGGATCGGCTGGATTAACTGATACTCCGGATAAATCGCTTGGGTTAAGCGCGATTATCTCCTTGTGCAGAAGGAGATCTTCGGACGAACTGCCGATTCTATCATCTGCGGTAATGGGCGGCTCGAAGACCAAACGCTCGGCAGCTATCTCGGCGCGTATCTCTATATCGGATAGCGCCATGGTGTTACTTTGCTTGAGGGTGAGAAATGGCTTTCAGTCCCGCCTCAGAACTGTAGAACCTGGTCTGCCCATAGTTGGTTGGCGGAAATGAAACCAGGATATGGTCATCTTTCTCGCCGATCAAAATGGCTTGGACGGATTCACTGCTTTCGTCAACTATGAACAGGGGGACAAACGCAGATTGGCACTTATCGTCAACACGAAACCAAACTTGGGCTTCGGTTGGCTCGGTAAAAGGGTCTTTCTCAATCTGGCAATATCGCAGTCCAATGGCTACGGGCTTGGTGTACGATCGATATTGGTCAGCAACTAGCTGTCCGCGTAGTGTAGTCATTATCCGCGCCCTCCCGCTTGTGAGGTGAATAATAAGGCACTTAATGTCCAGGGTCAATAACGAGCTGTCGGTAAGCTGTCTACGGCTTTAATAGACTGGGCCAGAGATTTTGGAATTGATACTTTCTTGAAGCAAAGCTGTAGGAGAGTAAACCGGCTAAAACTGAACTCCCCTTACCCGACTCTACTGATATTGGCAATCCTACCTTATAGCTGTATAGTAGGGCGAAACTTGGCGTCGGAGAGGGCCGGTCCAACCGGAACTACCGCTAGAACAAAATCGATGGAAAAAACCGACTACGACTACATAATTATCGGCAGCGGCATCGCCGGGCTGAATACGGCCCTGCTGGCCCGAGAACACGGCTCTGCACTTATCCTGACCAAGGGGCGGGTCGACGATTGCAACACTCGCTACGCCCAGGGCGGGATAGCGGCGGCCATCGGAACCGGGGATACCCCGGTTTTGCATCTGCAAGACACCCTTTCCGCCGGGGCCGGCCTTTGCGACCCGGCCGCAGTGCAGGTGCTGACCCGCGAAGGCCCCCAGCGCGTAGCCCATCTCATCCAATGGGGAGTGCCCTTCGACACTATTCACGGGGAAATTGCGTTAGGACGGGAAGGGGCGCACAGTTTGCCGCGCATCCTGCACGCTGGCGGCGACGCTACCGGCCAGCATATCGAGCTTACGTTAGCCGCCCGGGTCGCCGAATCGGACATTACCGTCCGGGAATATACCCTGGCTACCCGAATTATCGTGGCGGACGGACGAGCCCAGGCGGTAGAGACGCTGAACTCCCAGACCGGCCGGCAAGAGACCTACACCGGCCGGTTTGTCGTCATCGGAACCGGCGGAGCGGGGCAGCTGTATAAGTTCACTACCAACCCGGAAGTAGCCACCGGCGACGGCGTGGCCCTCGGCTTTCGGGCCGGGGCGCAGGTGATGGATATGGAGTTCTACCAGTTTCATCCCACCGCCCTCCGGCTGGAGAGCGCCCCCAGCTTTTTGCTTTCCGAGGCGATGCGCGGAGAGGGGGCCGTGCTGCGGGACCGGAGCGGGCGCGCCTTTATGAACGACTATCACCCGCTGGCGGACCTGGCGCCCCGGGACGTGGTTTCTCGAGCCATCGCCAATGAAATGGAAAAGGCGGACGGTGAGACGGTGTTTCTGGACATTTCCCATTTGCCCAGCGACGTAGTGCAGAGCCGGTTTCCCACCATTTACCACTTCTGTCTCAACTATGGCTTGGATATTACGCGGGAACCGGCTCCGGTTGCCCCGGCCGCCCACTATATGATGGGCGGAATCAAGATAGATACCTGGGGCCGCACCAACGTCCCAGGGCTTTACGCCTGTGGCGAAGCGGCGTGCTCCGCAGTGCACGGGGCCAACCGGCTGGCTAGTAACTCCCTGCTGGATACTCTGGTTTTTGCCCAGCGGTTGGTCAACGGCAGTATAGGCCAAGCGCCAAAGGAGTCGGAAGAAGCGGGAGAGGATGCGCCCTACTCGGTGCAGGGTCTGCCCAACCGAGCTCCGGTTTGCGCCAGTATGCCGTCTTTGAACCTGGAAAACTTTCAAGACTTGATGTGGCGCAACGTGGGGATTAACCGCAACGGTTCCCGGTTGCTATTGTCGGCCCGCATCCTCAACCAGTGGCAGCGCGCTATGCCGGTTGCCACTGATAGAGCCGCTTGGGAGCTGAGTAATATGGCCCTGTTAGGTCGGCTGATGGTAGAATCGGCCCTGCTCCGGCGAGAGAGCCGAGGTTCCCATTTCCGAGAGGATTTCCCGGAAACCCGACCGGACTGGGCAAAGCACGTGGTTTTCAGCCAGGAGGAGGTTAAACCATGAGTCAACTCCCGCCAGAGGTTTACCGACTGATTGATGCGGCTCTGTCCGAGGACGAAACCTTCAACGACCCTACCACCGCTCTACTCATTCCGCCGGAAATACGCGGCGCCGGGATGTTGCGCGCCAAAGGGATGGGCGTACTGGCCGGGCTGGACGTGGCCGGCGCCGTTTTTAGTCGCGTGGAGCCGGAGCTGGCCTTTACGCCGCTGCTGTCGGACGGAGTAGCCCTCCGTCCGGGAAGCGAAATCGCCCAGGTGGAGGGTTCCGCTGCCGGCATTCTGCGAGCCGAGCGCATTGCCCTGAACTTCTTGCAGCGGATGAGCGGTATCGCCAGCGACACCAACCGCTACGTGCAGGCTATCGCCGGCTGCCCGGCCCGCATCGTGGATACTCGCAAGACCGCGCCGGGACACCGCTACCTGGACAAGTATTCCGTCCGTATGGGCGGGGGACATAATCATCGGCTGAACTTGGCCGACGGAATACTGATTAAGGACAACCACATTGAGGCCCTCGGCTCGCGAGAGATGGGACTTAAAGAGGTGGTCCGCCTGGCCTTGGCGCGGGCCTCCCATACGGTCAAAGTAGAGGTAGAAGTGGAATCCCTGGCCGAAGCGCAGGATGCGCTGGACGCCGGCGCCCACATCATTATGCTGGACAATATGCCAGTGGAGCAGATGCGGCAGGCTATGGAGCTTATTGGCGACCGGGCAGTGGTAGAAGCCTCCGGCGGCATTGACTTGGAAACGGTGCGGGCAGTGGCCGAAACCGGCGTGCACCTGATTTCCGTCGGCAGCCTGACCCATTCCACCCAAGCCCTGGACATCAGCCTGGACTTGGAGTTCCCCTAACCTGCAATCAATAACCAATAACTAGTCTATTGAACTGTCGGGGCAGATGCCCCGCTTTTCGGTCGCTCCGGCGAAGGCGGAAATCCGGTGTGGCGGGGGATAGGTTCCCGACTTCGCGGGAATGACCAGGAAAAGTCAACCAAACTAATCACCATGGGAGAGGAGACGACAAAGATGGCGCGACTACCCAACGTAACTAGGGATGACCTGCAACCCGACGACCAGCGCTTTTTCGATGAAATAGTAGGCAGCCGAGGAAGCGTTCGCGGCCCTTACGGCGTATTGCTGCACAGCCCTAAGCTGGCGGCGCGGGTGGCCCATACCGGCACCTACGTGCGCTTCGACTTTGACGTTCCCGAAGCCTTGAAAGAGGTAATCATTATCGCCACGGCCCGGGAGATTCGGAATCAGTACGAATTTGCCGCCCACGCCCGCTTGGCCCGAGGCCACGGGGTAACCGAGGAAACCATTGGCGCCATCGCCCGAGGCGACGCCCCCGATGGATTGGAAGGCGACGAAGCGCTGGTAGTTCGGTACGTGAAGGAACTGATGCAAAACCGGAAAATCAGCGACGACACTTTCAATGCAGTAATGGAGCGGTTCGGTACCCAAAACACGGTGGATATTACCGGACTCATCGGCCACTATCTGCTGGTTGGCCAGATACTAACTGCCTTTGAGGTGGAACTGCCGGAGGGCGCCCAGGCTGAGATTGTGGACTAAATAATCCGAGGAGGGCTGGCGCTCATGGCCGTAACCGACGGGATTATTACTGCGCTGGAACGCAACTGGGATATGGTGGACCGGGCGTTGGAGGGTATGGACTACGAAACCATGAAACGGCGTCCCAACAACTCCAGCAATTCCGTCGCCTGGATACTGTGGCATATGAACCGGGTCTGGGACTCGCTCATCAATGACCGTCTCACCGAAAAACCTCAATTATGGATTCGGGAGGGCTGGCATGATAAGTACGGCATGCCTGCTGACCCGGAGGACCGGGGGGTGGGTTGGACGGCGGAGCAAGTAGCCGCTTGGCAGCCGCCAGCCTTGGAAACGCAACTGGACTACTATGCAGCGGTCAAGGCCAACATCCGGGAATACTTGGGCGATTTAACGCTGGAAGACTTGGAAAAGCGGATGGTCATACCTCCGCTGACCGAACCGCGCTCAGTGGGCGCGGCCTTGGGTCAGCGTACTTGGGACAACATCGCTCACGGCGGCCAAATCGCCTACCTCCGCGGCTACTACCAGGGTATGGGCTGGTATCCACGGTAGCGCGTTGAAAGGGTTTTATTAGGTAATCCCGGCAAAAGCGTTGACGATGCAACATGCAACAAAGGTTAACTGCTCCGGAGAGAACGTTGGCGATCGGCGCTGTCCAGCATGAGGGTAACCGGGCCATCGTTTTGCAGAGAGACTTGCATATACTCCTGGAAAACCCCGGCGCTGACGGGCAGGCCGGTAGCTTGAAACAGTTCGACGGTACCTTGGTAGAGGCGTTGGGCCAGTTCCGGAGGGGCCGCCCGGGTGAAGTCGGGGCGACGTCCCTTGCGGGTTTCGGCGTACAGAGTGAATTGACTTACAACAAGCAACTCCGCTCCAGTGTCCTGGGCAGAGTGGTTAAAACGGTTCTGCGCATCGGCAAAGATTCTCAAGTTGACTATTTTTTCCACCAAGTATCGGGCGTCGGCTTCCGTGTCCGCGGCGGAAACGCCCAGTAACACTACCAGCCCCGGCCCAATAGAGCTAACCTGACGGTCGCCCACCGACACCGAAGCTTGGGCTACTCGTTGAATCAAGGCCCGCAATGGACTGCCCACTCCCGAATTACTGGCTTCTTTCTCGCCCTATCCCCGTCTGACCGGGTCGCTTGGCCCAAGCAGACTCTAGGTAACGGACTCGGGGACGGCCTTGTCGGTGGAACCGTTCCTGGAATCGCTCTGGGCGTCGGTTTTGGAGTCGGACTCAGAAGAATCGCCGTTTGAACCTGCAGACTTGTTCTCGGAACTGCCGGAGGCCTCTTTTTCCTTGCTTTCCGAGGACGGCGTTTTGGGCCGGCCATAGTCGGTGGTGTAGAAGCCGGAACCTTTGTAAATCACCGGCACGGCGTGAAAGACCCGCCGGCCGTCGCCGGAACACATCGGGCAAGTCCCGGAACCGGCTTCGCTGAAAGTCTGAACTAACTCGAAACGTTGGTCACAGCTGGTGCATTGATAATCGTATCGGGGCAAGCTAGTCCTCCTGGCAGGAGCCGCCCTTGGTCGACCGGCGTAGGTCCATTCCCTTGGGCGTCATTTTGATTGTTAATACTCTATCTAATAATTTATCATTGCGACAACTTGGTGTCAATGTAAACCATCGGCTAGGCCAAGACAATTCCGGGTGACGGAGTTACCGGTTCCCCGACATTGAAGCGCGCTATGAAATGGCCCGACTATCCCGCTTTTGCCGGAAGAACGAGCAAACGACCTTGCCCTTTCCCGACGCCTTTGCCATAATTCTAATTGTATCCCTTCTGCAACCTATCCCGTATTTTGAGTCCTTATTTATGCTTGAAACCTCAGTTGCCGAATCCTTGGCCCATATTGTGGGCGCAGACCACGTTCTTTCCGCTCCCTATGACTTGGACCGCTATTCCGCCGACGCCCTGACTCCCTACCGGGCCTACCGGGCCGGTTACGCCTTTGAGCGTCTGGCTGATTTGGTGGTGCGGCCCGGCTGCGCTGCGGAGGTGTCTCAAATCGTGGCCCTGGCCGCCGCCGAAGGCATTCCCCTGGTGCCTTATGGCGGCGGCACCGGTGTTATGGGTGGAGTTCTGCCGGTGCGGGGCGGTATCGTCGTTGACCTGAAGCGGCTTAACCGTATCCTGGAAATCAGCCCCCGGGATCTGACCGCCACCGTCGAATCGGGAGTGGTGCTGCAAGACCTGGTTGATGCCTTGGCCGAGCAGGACTTGATGCCCGGTCACGACCCCTACAGCGTCCCCATAGCCACCGTGGCCGGGGCTATTTCTACCAACGGCGTGGGCTATCGGGCCGGCGCCTTTGGCCCCATGGGCCAGCAGGTAGTATCTCTTCAGGTAGCGCTGCCCGACGGCCGTCTTCTGGACACCCGCTCGGTGCCCAAGTATTCCTCCGGCCCGAACCTGAACCACCTTTTTATCGGCAGTGAGGGCGTTTTTGGCATCATCACCCGGGCCACCCTTCGGGTCTTCCGCCAGCCGGAGACCCAAGTCTTTGCCACGGTCGGCTTCGCCACTTTCGACCAGGGCTTTGCCGCCGCCGCCGAACTGATGGCCTTGGAGCTTCATCCCGCCTTGCTGGACTTGACCGAAGACGAGGATGGGATAAGAATGTTCCTGCTTTTTGAGGGATATCGAGAGGGGGTGGCTGCCCAGAAACAACGGTCAATGCAGGTCTGTACCCAGTTCGGCGGTCAGGACATCGGCCCGGGAGCGACCCTGGACTACTGGAGGGAAAGACACAGTTCCGGCGAGCGGTACAAGCGCAACGCCCTGGGGCGCCCCCGGGAAGAACGCTGGAACCGCCAATGGGGCCGCAGCTTTGACTACCTGCACATGGCCCTGCCGATTTCCCGGGTGTTGGAGTACCGCCGCCGCTGCGAAAAATTGCTGGCCGCCCGGGGTGTCCGCGTGGTGGAATATGCCATCTGGAGCCGCCCGGAGCTGTTCTCTATGATGGTGGAGTCGGAAGATATCTCTGGCGCAGGGGAAGGCAACGGCAACGACTCTCGGGAAAATCTGGCCGACGCGGTAGAGGAAGTGCTGACCTTGGCCCAGGATATGGGCGGCGTGATGGAATACTGCCACGGGGTGGGAATGAAGCTCAATCACCTGTTGGCTCGGGAGCTGGGCGTGGGACATGAAGTAATCCGCGACTTGAAACAAACCCTGGACCCGGCCAACATAATGAACCCCGGCAAGTTGGGCCTGTAGACCGCCCCAATTTATCTTGCCGGGATAAGCGAGAAGACGGATTTACCGGATAGACCGGGTTTGTTGGAAGCCTTCGGCTGAATCCTGGCTATCCGGTAAATCCATCGTTAGTTGATGTTAATTGACGCCTTAAAAGGGCAGCTCTTGGCCGATACCCTGCTCCGTTGCTTTGCGGTAAACCAGTTGGGCGGCGGCGATGTCCTCCAGTGCCACGCCCATCGACTCAAACAGGGTTATGGCCGACTCGTTGGGCCGGCCGGCCACCCGACCGGCGATCACGTCTTGCAGTTCGCAGACCAGGTCCCAGCGGAACTCGCCCCGACTTTCCGGCCAGATTAGGTCGCCGCACTCGATTTTAGCCTGCTCCAAGTCATCCACGGCGATAATCTCCGATCGCAGCACCGTCGTCTCGTCCACCTCCCGGCGAATCCAGTGGTTGCCGCCGGCGGCGTTGACGTGGGTTCCGGGAGCCAGCCAGTCTCCTTCTAGCACCGGGTCCCGGGCAGAGGTGATGGTAACGGCTACCGCCACGTCGGAGACGCATTCCCGGGCGCTGTCCACCGGGGTAATCTCCAAGTTCAACCGCTCTCCCATACGCTGGGCAAATTCCTCGCGTCGTTCTTGACGGCGGCTATAAACCTTGGCTTGTTTGATGTCTCGAACCGCGCAGATCGCCTCTAGTTGACTGCGAGCCTGGAACCCGGAGCCGATAACTCCCACGCTGTCGGCATCGGCCCGGGCCATGTAGCGGGTAGCCAGCCCGGAGGCGGCGCCGGTGCGGATCTGACCCAGTCGGCTGCCTTCCATGCAGGACAATAGCTGCCCGGTATTATAGTCATACAACATCACTATCATCCGGGCCCCGCCAGCAAAGGAGGGGTAGGCTTTGTAGCCAAATACTTGGTGGTCGGCATCGGCGGCAGCCATAAAGTGGAAAAAACCGCCGGGCATTCGGATGCGAGAGCGGGGTTTAAGTTCTACCTTGCCCGCCCCGGCATGGGCAAAAGCCTCATCCAGCACGTCCACGCACTCGGACATAGGCAGCAGTTGGGCTACTTCTTGCTCGTTCAGAAACAGGGCCATACTTCCTCCGTAAGCTGGGGTTACCCGGATTAGGGGCCGAAAAACTCCGGGCTTGGTAAGTATAGCGCCAACTCGGCCTGGCGGTGAGCCGATTGGCAGCCGTTAAGCGGACACCCCGCCACCTTGTGGCGAAAGACCGGCCGTTACTGCGGCACGTCAATCAGGCTTACGTTTATAGTTTCCTGCAAGACGCTTCCCTGGGAGCTGGTAGCCAGCACGATGAGGGAGTTGTCGCCGGGGCGCAAGGTTACCGTCGTCGAGAATATCCCCAACAGGTCCACCGGAATGCCCACTCCGTTCACCGTGACCACCGCGTCCGCTGCCGTCCGGCCCCACAGATGGATGTTGCGCTCTGAGACCACCGCCCCCTTCAAGGGCTGGGTGATGATCAAGGAGAAAGGCTCTGGCGGCAGGAAAGTAATAGTCAAGGAGCGGCTGTGGCGGTTGCCCTCCGAGTCAATGGCTACCACCTCAACGGTGTTGACGCCTGGGGAAACGGGAACGTTAAGCTGAAAATTGCCCCCATCGCCGGCGGCTACTGCCCGGCCCCGGACGCTTACCGATGCGCCAATGCTGGTAATACCCTGCACCGTCACCGAGTCCTGCTGCACGATGCTCCGGTCTAGCGGCGTATGCACGTCCAGGAAAGGCAGATTGTCGGGCGCTGGCGTGGGCGTGGGCGTGGGCGTGGGCGTGGGCGCTGGCGTGGGCGTGGGCGTGGGCGTGGGCGTGGGCGCTGGCGTGGGCGTGGGCGTGGGCGCTGGCGTAGGCGTGGGCGCTGGCGTAGGCGTGGGCGCTGGCGTAGGCGTGGGCGTGGGCGCTAGCGTAGGCGTGGGCGTGGGAGTAGGCGTAGGCGCTGGCGCTGGCGCTGGCGTGTCGGTGGGCATGGGAGCGAGAATCACTGCTACTGGCGGCGTGGGGACAGATGCCCCAGGCCGCTCTATAGCCTGAACGCAGCCCACCGCGGCGGTCAGGGTAAGGGCCAAGAGCCAGAGTAGGGCTAGCAGACCCAGTATCGCCAGCTGCGAGGTTGAGGCCGGGGCGGTTCTTGCGCCGGTCCTTGTACCCGGGTTTCGGGCCTTCATCCCGGACAGTCCCCGGGCTGGCGGGCTGACGGGTTGCGCAGGGGAAGGGTTACCTTGAAAGCGGTATGATGTTCCGGGTCCGGGGCGGTCACGCTGGCGACCGTCAGGTTGCCGCCGTAGCGGACTGCCAAGGTATTAGCGATAAACAAGCCGAGGCCGGAGCTGGTGCGCTCCTCGCGTCGGGCCACCTCTGGCGTCCAACCCCGGTCGAACAAGTAAGGCAGGTAGCGGTTGGCGATGCCGGGGCCGTTATCCCAGACCCGGATGTAGAAATTATCCTTGTCCCGGGTCAAGCCAATCTCCACGCAATCCGCAGCATAGCGCACCGTGTTGTCCACCAAGTTGGTGACGATATGCTCAATGGCGGAGCTGTCGCAATAGACGATACCGAACTCGGTAGGTTCCGACCACCAGGTGATTTGCTTCTGAGCGTCGGCAGCCACCAAGCTATAACGATCCACGATGCGGCGCACCACCTCGGCGGGTTCCACGGCGTGGAGGGTTTCGCCGGTGTTGGGCGTCTCCAGCTCAATCAACACCTGGATGTTGGACATCATCAATCGGAAGCTGGGGGTCTGCTCCTCAATCTCGTCCAGCAGTTCCCGCACCGCCGGAGGGATAGGAGCGCCTTCGGCTTGGAGCAGTTCGCGGATTTCCCGCTCCTTGCCCAGGATTCGGCGGAGGGGCCGTCCCAGGTCGTGGTTGAACAGCTCGAAATAGTGCTGGGTTACTCGGGTCCACCGCTCGGCGATGCGCTGGTCCTCTTCGGCGTCCCGGTTGCGCCGCCGCAGAACCTGGGGCGCCAGATAGGACGCGGTGGTGATTGCCAAGCCAAGAATGAGCAGCGTCCCGCCGATGTAGGTGAGGGGCTCAATTCCCCAGAGGCGACTGAACAGGGTATCGCCGACCAAGGGTGCGAGGAGCAGCCCCAGCAGCCCCAGAGCCAAGAATCCGGCGGCCAGCAGGCGGAGCAGCCCGGCCGGCCCAATTGGCCTGATTGACCGAGGCCAAGCTTTGGTCGGGGTCCAAGGCCAGTTGCGCTTCAAGTTAAGGATGAGCACGGCGTCACTTCTGTAAGGGCATCAGCCGGTAGCCCCGGTCTCTCACGTTGATTATCAGGTCATTGGCGCTCAATTTCACGTTCAGAGCCTTGCCGATGGAAACTTTGATTTCGCGAATGCGCACCCGCAGAGAAGCGCGGGACTCCTCCCCTTCTGAGTAGCGTTCCAGGCGGCTGAAAGGCACCAATTCTCCGGGGCTACGATACCAGGCGGCGGCCAGTTCTCGTAATATCTCGAACTTCATTCCCTGAATTTCCGCCACCGGCGTGAAGCCCGAGTCGCGCTCCTGCCGGGCGGAGACGGTTCTGGCGCCCACGTCCACCAGCAGATGCGCGCCGACCGGAATGAGTTCCGGGCTGGCGCCGATGAGCCGTCGCAGCCGAAGCACTACCTCTTCCGGGCTGGCTAGCTTGTCGATGAAGTCCACCGGCGCGTTCCAGCGCAGGGCTCCCCGAACCGCCGTATCTCGGGCCGGCCCCTGGGCGTACTGGGTGAACATCAGCGTCGGCAGGGTAGGGTAATGCTCCACGATGTGGCGCAGGATTTCCAGCCCTTTGAACTGGTCGTCCCGGTGCTCGCCCAGCCGCACGTCCAACAGCACGCCGTCGGGCCGCTCTTCCTCGATGGCATATACCGCGGCGGCCTCGAACTCGTCGCCCACCAGCCAGTGGGACTGGGGTTCTACGGCGACAGTACGCCAGCCCTCTTCCTCCAGCCGTCGTTGCACCGCCTTGACAATCGCCGATTCCCATTCATCGTCTATTATCAATATCTTGCTGTCGCTCATATCGCTGCGCCTCGGATAACCGGGTGCCTGGATAGTTTTTACCGTCGGTTGCCTACAACGGTATTTGGGAACCCTTTGTAGTAGCTTCGTTCCGTATCCGGGCCGCTGTTCGACTTTCTTATTACATCCGGGTTTTGCCGGGGTTTCAGCAAACCCTGTCCGCCGGTTTGTCATCTGGGGATGACCGTCGCCAATTAAATGCAGCCACCGCTCTTGGGACAAGCGGGTGAGGCGACCTTGAAAGTCCAGGACTATTAGCCTTCGCTATCTTTGTGCTACTACTATGATACCACGTCCCCGCCGCCTAATGCGCCGCTACTATTTCGCTCCTTGGCTCAGTCCGGCTTCCGGGTCAACGATTGCGGCTCCGGTTCTTTGCTAAAAGAAGTATGCCATAAAGGAAAATCGGATGGTATTGGCGACTGGAAGGGAGCGCAACGGAATGACGTTGAGGGAGGGGGCGCTTCTATTTTAAGAGCCGAATTTAAAGGCCGGGGTAGGATGGTATACTGAATAAGGTTAGCGGCGGCACTACAAGCACAGCCCGGAAAATAGTGGTCCGGGCCGGGCCAAACAAGGATTGAACGTATCCGGAGAGTAATTCGGCGCCGGCCGGGGCGCCAAGAATAAAGCCCGGGCCAGCAGGTCTATCGCGCTCCGGTTATGAGTAGCCGCCCGGGACCGGTATCAGGATAGAGCAGCGAAACCGCCGTTAAGTCTCTTTGTTCAGATTGTCCAGGAACTCATGGTTGTTGGGATATTTGGAAAGTCGCTCCAGCACCCGCTCTGTGGCGCTGGACGAGCCATCGTTGGAAATGAGGGAAATCATCCGGCGGAGCAGCCAGATTTGTTTCATCGTCGCGTCGCTATAGAGCAGTTCTTCCCGACGGGTGCCGCTGCGAACGATGTCAATGGCCGGGAAGAAGCGACGGTCGGCCAGCTTGCGGTCCAAGTGCAGTTCCATGTTGCCGGTGCCCTTGAACTCCTCGTAAATCACCTCGTCCATCCGGCTGCCGGTATCCACTAGGCAAGTGCCGATGATGGTTAAGCTGCCGCCTTCCTCGATGTTTCGGGCGGCGCCAAAGAATTTCTTGGGCGGATACAGCGCCGCCGGGTCAATGCCGCCGGACAAGGTGCGGCCGCTGCTGGGCACGGCTAGGTTATAGGCCCGGGTAAGTCGGGTTACGCTGTCTAACAGGATAATCACGTCAAACCGGTTTTCCACCAAGCGCTTGGCCCGTTCTAGGGCCAGTTCGGCCACCCGGCACTGCTCTTCCACCGACTCGTCAAAGGTAGAGGCGAACACATCGCCATGCACCGCCCGGCGCATATCGGTAACCTCTTCCGGGCGTTCACCGATAAGCACCACCATCAACACGGCTTCCGGCATATTCAAGGCCACGCTGTGAGCGATCTGCTTCAGAATGGTGGTTTTGCCAGCCTTGGGTGGGGAAACAATCAGGCCGCGCTGCCCCAGTCCGATGGGAGCGAACAGGTCAACCATCCGGGTGGAAAGGTTGGAACTGTCGGTTTCCAGAACTACGTGTTTTTCTGGGAAGATGGGAGTCAAGTATTCGAACTGCGCCCGGAACCGAGCGTGTACCTGGTCGGTCTCCAGCCCGTTAACTTTCTCCACCCGCACCAGTCCGAAGTAGCGCTCGCCCTCTTTGGGAGGACGCACTTGGCCGGTTACCGTGTCGCCGGTGCGCAGCCCGAAACGGCGGATTTGGGACTGGGAGATATAAACGTCCCCGGTGGCCGGCAGATAGGTAATCTGGCGAAGAAAGCCATACCCTTCGTCCATGGTTTCCAGGATGCCGGAGGAAATCAGGGATTGTTGAGCCGAAACGGCGTGAAGCACCCGGTTCAGCAGGTCTTCCCGACGCACTGCGGCTAAGGCCGCCCCGTCTTCCAGTCCCAAATCCTGGGCTAAGCCGAGCAGTTCGTCCTTGCTTTTGGCGCCCAGTTCGGCTACGTCCATCATCCGCGGCTTAGTCGTAGTTGTCATCATCACCTCGTTGTTCTTCCGAAAACCGATCCCGTGGCATCGTGTCCGTGGTATCGGGGTATCTTTTATAGTCCTATCCCGGGTATTCGGACGCCCCGCCGTTCCCATCGGCCCTGTCCGAAGCAGAGAAGCCGGTCAACTCTAACCGCCCCTAAGAGAGCGTGGGGGGCTGCAGCTCAGATTTTCCGGTCAGCTCGCCATTTGCCGGCTTACGGCGCGGCTGCGCCGGGAACCGTTGATTGCCTTGGTATGGTAATGGGTGGGCCACAGCGTCGGACAAAGGAGGGTTAATGGCGTAAATTGCCTTAAGGGTTAGGCGATGTTCGCTGAAGAAGAGCCTCAAATGTCTCGACTGGCTGGCTGATTTCGGGCATCGTTTCGGGTCAGCTATTCGGTTTTTCCTTGCGACGGTTATACCAGTTTGCGATTCAGGCGCCGCCGGCTTGTTCCCAATCTTGCAGGAACCGGGAAAGCCCAGCGTCGGTCAAAGGGTGCTGAACCATTTGTTTCAGCACGCCGTAAGGTAAGGTGGCAATATCGGCCCCGGCCCGGGCCGCCAGGGTACAATGCAAGGCGTGGCGGATGCTGGCGGCCATAACCAGCGTCCTGATGTCGTACTGGTGGTAAATGGCGACGATTTCCTTTACGAGGGACATCCCTTCCTGGCCGATGTCGTCCAACCGGCCTACAAAGGGGCTGATCGCGGTGGAACCGGCTTGGGCTCCCAAAAGGGCCTGGTTCAACGAAAAGCAGAGGGTCTGGTTGATTTTGATGCCGTCCCGGGCCAGGACGGATATAGCCTTGAATCCCTCAGTAGTGCTGGGTATCTTAACCCAGGGATTGGGAATCCACTCGGCGATGTCCCGCCCCTCGGCAATCATCCCTTCCGCGTCTACACTGACTACTTCTACGGATATGGGGCCGTCCAGGATATCGGCGATTTCCTGCACCGCCGCCCGGTAACTATCCCGCCCGCCGATGCCCTCTTTGGCGGCCAGCGACGGGTTGGTGGTTACGCCGCTGACGACGCCCAATTCGGCGCCGTCGCGTATTTCTTCGATATTAGCGGTATCTAAAAACAATTTCACGGCTTTACGCTTCTTTTTGTACTATTTCCTACTTCGCTTGGAGTCCGGGTTTTTCGGTTGAAGTCTCCGTTTTGGTCAATGTCGGCTTGTTGGCCTTTACTGACGCCAGAACAAACCGCTTAACTCGCCCCACCCCATCATTTCAGCGCTGGACGGAATTCAGTTCCCTACGGAGACGGGTCGAAACCGTCTCCTCTATCGGCCTTGTGGAAGCCGCCGGTAGCGGCTTCGTTGCTCACGTATCAGTTTGTAAAATTTTAATTCGCGCGCTCTTCGGCTGTTGGACCGGTTGGTAGAGCCGAACGGCCCTAATAATCGAGGTTCCCGTTATTCGTTATTTCGGCGTTCGGTTGCCGGTTTCCAGAGGCATCGGCCTTTGGGCGCCCTCCCGGAGGGTCTGCTTGGCTTGGGCGATGAAGTCGCAAAACAGGGGGTGGGGACGGTTGGGCCGGGACTGGAACTCCGGATGGAACTGCACCCCTACCATAAAGGGATGCCCCCTAACTTCGGCGGTTTCCACCAACTTCCCGTCCGGAGAAAGCCCGCCCATAATCATTCCCGATTCCTCCAAGCGCTCGCGATAGCTGTTGTTCACCTCAAAGCGGTGCCGGTGCCGTTCTTCAACCTCGTCGTTACGGTAGGCTGAAAAGGTTCGGCTGTCCTTCTGAGGGCGGCAGGGGTATCCGCCCAGGCGCATAGTGCCGCCTAGATCGGTTACCGCCCGCTGCTCCGGCATTATGTGGATAACCGGGTGAGGGGTGTCCGGGTCCAGTTCCGAGGAGTTGGCTCCGTCCAAGCCTAGCACGTTGCGCGCCCAGTCGATCACCATTACTTGCAGACCCAAGCAGAGGCCCAAATAGGGTATCTTATGCTTTCGGGCGTAGTACACCGTGTCGATCATTCCTTCCACGCCCCGGGTCCCGAAACCGCCGGGCACCACAATGCCGCGCACATCATTCAGGTAGTTTTCCGGTCCATACCTTTCGATGTCTTCCGAGTGAACCCACCGGATAGCTACTTCCTGGTCGTGGGCGGTTCCGGCGTGGCGAAGCGCTTCCTTTACCGAGATGTAGGAATCGGGATACTCCACGTATTTTCCGACGACGGCGATGGGCAAATTCCCCTTCAAATGCCGCATTCGCTCCACAATTTTCGACCATTCCGCCAAGTCTTGGGGCTGCCCCTTCAGGGCCAGCAGGTCAATAATAAATTGCCCCAAGCCGGCATCCTCCAGAATTAACGGCACCGCATAAACGTTATCCACCGTTGCCAGGGGGATCACCGCTTCCCCGTCCACGTCGCAGAACAGGGAGAGCTTTTCCCGTATCATATCGGAAACCGGAATGTCGCTGCGGCAGATGAGGGCGTCGGGCTGGATGCCGATACTGCGCAATTCCTTGACGCTGTGCTGGGTGGGCTTGGTTTTCAGCTCTTCCGCCCCGGAAATGTAGGGTAGCAAGGTCAGGTGCACATAACAGACGTTGTTCCGTCCCACGTCCTTGCGCATCTGCCGGATGGCTTCGAGAAAGGGCAGCCCCTCAATATCACCGACCGTGCCGCCCACTTCCACCACGATAACGTCCGCTTGGGATTCTTCGGCTAACGCGCTCAGCCGGTCCTTAATCTCGTTGGTCACGTGGGGCACGGTCTGAATGGTGCCGCCCAAGAAATCGCCCCGCCGTTCCCGGGCGATGAGGGTCATGTAAACCTGTCCGGCGGTAACGTTGGAGGAGCGGGTCAGTTCCACGTCAATGAACCGCTCATAGTGGCCCAAGTCCAAGTCCGTCTCGCCCCCATCCTTAGTTACATATACCTCGCCATGCTGGTAGGGGGACATAGTCCCAGGGTCAACATTCAGATAAGGGTCTAGCTTGACCACAGAGACGGATAGCCCTCGGCTTTTGAGGATGCGACCAATGGAAGCAACGCAAATCCCCTTACCGATTGAACTGACCACTCCACCGGTAACAAATATATACTTGGTGGTCATACCTCAGCCAAAATAAACGGTTAAGGAGGCGAGCAACTCTGGGTGAGAAGCAGGAACCGTTAGAACTGCCCTGGGGAGAACGGCCCACGCCGAGGGACAAGGCTTCAGGTTGAGAACCTTCCCCGATTATATTCAAGGTATTTAATAGGTGTCAAGTGATTATGGTTAGTCGAGAAGCTCAGAATGAGCGGGTTTAAGGGAACTTGGTAATCCCCCGTAGGTCTGCCCGGATGCTGGCGGGCATCGGGGTTAGTTCCCGATAATTTACCAAAGGTCTGGCCGGGCAGTATCGTGCCGAGGGAGGGTTATTGGCAGGAGGGTGAGGGGCGGATAGCTGCGCATAGCGCCCTGGTTTGTCAACCAATATGATATGCTACCCCCGGCATTTCGTTCAGAAAGTAGTTCGATGGGCTATTTTCCGAACGAAATGAAGAACTCTAGACTCTGAAACGGAAGGAGCCGCGCTTTGACGACAACTGATATTGCCGCCCACGACCCATATCCGCGCCGCCGAGTGGACGCCGCCGGCGTCGAGATGGCCTACGTGGAAACGGGCGCCGAGTCCAGGGGCAGTGATACCAATAATTCTATTGTCTTGCTGCACGGAAATCCCACCTCGTCCTACCTCTGGCGGAACGTTATTCCCTTCTTGGAGCCGCTGGCTCGTTGCCTGGCTCCGGACCTGGTGGGTATGGGCGACTCCGGCAAGACGCCGGACGGTTCCTACCGGTTCGCCGACCACTGCCGTCACCTGGATGCGTGGTTTGACGCGATTGCACCCCACGGGCCGTTGACGCTGGTTCTGCACGATTGGGGGTCGGCTCTGGGCTTTCATTGGGCCTGCCGTAATCCGGACCGCATCCGAGGACTGGCTTATATGGAAGCCATCGTGCGGCCGGTAACTTGGGACGAATGGCCGGCGGCGGCGCGGCGGGTTTTTCAAGGTTTCCGTTCGCTGGCGGGCGAGGAAATGGTATTGACCAACAACGTTTTCGTGGAGCGGGTACTGCCTGGCAGTGTCTTGAAGGGTATCAGCGACGCGGCGATGGCGGTTTACCGGCGTCCCTTTGCTTCACCGGGGGAATCGCGTCGCCCGACCCTGACCTGGCCGCGAGAAATACCCATTGAAGGCGAGCCGGCCGATGTGGTTGCCCGGGTAGAGGACTACGCCGCTTGGCTGTCGCAGAGCGAAATCCCCAAGCTATTTATCAACGCCGCGCCGGGGGCCATCCTCACCGGGGCGCAGCGGGAGTTCTGCCGCGCCTGGCCCAATCAGCGGGAGGTTACCGTCCCCGGAGTTCATTTCATTCAGGAAGACTCCCCGGCTGAAATTGGCGCGGCTATTGCCGAATGGTATTCAAGCCTCTGAACGACCAACACTGTTATAACCAGGTTCGGCTTTACCCATTTAAGTCAAACCCGGTCGGCTCGGCTACTGCTCGGTTAAATGCCCCGTCTCGCGCGCCCAGGCTTGCAGGCCGCGACGAAAGGCCAGCGCGCCCATGGGCGCAATTACTGATTGAAGAGATTCCAGGATTTCCGTGGGGGTTGCGCCTTCCCGCAAGGCTATCCGTACGTGGGCCTGAATCTGTTCCACGTCGGCTTTCAAGGCCGCCTCCACCACTATTTGTAGCAACTCCTTGGTTTTTCGATCCAAGGTACGCTGGCCGGTATAGGTGGCCTCAATAAATTCGCCATACTTTCTGGCCCAGTCCAGATCAACTTCGGCCATAATGCGGTGCATTTCCAGAGTATAACCCCGGTGTTGGGCCTGGGCCTCCAGGAAGGCTGCAGTTTCGTCGGTGGACATTGGTTACTCCTTCACAAGTCGTAATGGGCGCGGGCCGCGGCCTGCCGGGGGTTGTCCTGCTGGAAACGGTCGGGGCCCTTGCCCCGGGCCAAGGCCAAGTAGTAGGTAAAGAGTTGCAGCGGCGTTGCGCAGGTCAGCGGACTCCAGATTTCCGGCAGCGGCGGCAAGGTAAAACTTTCCGTAGCCAGGGCGGAAAGTTCTTCGTCGCCCTCCTGCACCAGCGCCCACACCGGGGCTGCCACCGCCGCCGAAGCCCTGGCGATGTTCAACGCCCGCGCGTAACCCGGCCCCGGCGGCGCAATCAGGGTTACCAGACAAGCGGAGTCGATGGAGCAAAAAGGCCCGTGCAACAACTGCTCCACCTGCAGGCCCTCACAGTCGGCGGCGCTGGTCTCCTTGATTTTCAGGGCCACTTCATAGGCGTTGGCGGTGTTCGGACCCCAACCTACGGAGATAAACCGCCGCTTATCCTGAAAACGTTCGACGGTCTGCTCGATGAACTGCCGACGGTTAATGCTGTCGGCCACGGCGCCGGGAACGTCTTCAAGCCGGCGCCGCAATCGAACGGGGTCATCTCCATTCCCGGCGCCGTGGCCTAGCCCAACGCTCAACTCCGAGGCCAGTAGCGCCAACACGGTCAGGGCCGAGGTATAACTGACGGTAAAGGCGGCCGAGAGTTCCGGCTCCACGGTATTCAGGGCGACATCGGCCGCTTGAAGCCGAGGGCCAGGGTCGGTAGAGGTAACGGCGACGGTAAATGCACCCCGTTCCCTAGCCAGTTCCAGGGCCAGAAAAGAGTAGGTCTTGGTGCCCCGGTGGCTGATTACGATAACCGCGTCCGCTGGGCCCAAGGGCGGCGGGTAGGCGCAGAACTCAAAGGAGTGCCAGCCCTGCACTTCGATAGCCGGGGCAGAGGAATTGAGGGCGGCGCCGACCAAGCGGCGGAACCAGTGTTCGGCAACCAGGACGGCGTGCCAGGAAGTGCCGATGCCCACCAAGTACAGCCGCCGCTTGGTCGCCAACGTCGCCGCTACTTCCCGAGCCGCGGTGGAGCGCTTGCTCAGCATCTCGGCGATGGCCTCGGGCTGACGCAGGATGGCGTCGTACATAAGATAGGGGTGGCCCTGGCGTACTTCGGGCGGCTGGGTCATGACGGTTATTCCTCTCATCGTTTCAGCGTTGTTGACGGGAATTGATGAAAACTGGCGTATTCCGTTGCTGGAGGGGATTGTAGTCCTTTTGACGCCGATTTTCACCTGTGCCGCCTCGGTCCGTCAGGTCTCTTGCCACGCTCTCTCCCTACAAGAACAAGAAGACCCGGAAAGAGCGGGAGGGGATTTCCCCGGATAATTAAACATCTCCGACTCGAAACTATTGGGGTAAGCGTGGTACAATCCGGCTGTCGGCAGCGCCAATAAGGTTAATAGCGCGGGCCGATAGCTCCAATACCAATAGCAGCGGTAACGAAGCCGCGCTACTGCGACCAGAGCAGCGGGAACGCTCACCGGCTTTCCCACCCGCTCCGGTCAAGTCAAGGAGGCCGAATACGGGGCCGCAGTTCCCACCCTTCCCGTCGGAGTATTTTGGGCGCGAGGATGAGAGCGACGATAGTCTGTTCTACACCCAGCCGCGGCGGGTAGTGCATATTGACGATGGGGCCATCGCCGCGGTGGGCAATGCCTTCCGTACCTTGATTCCCCCCGATTCGCTAACATTGGACTTGATGAGCAGCTGGCGTTCCCACTGGCCGGCGGGGCACGCCAAGCGGCGCTTGGTGGGTCTGGGAATGAATGCCGTGGAAATGGCGGAAAACCCGGACTTGGATGAGTATATCGTTCAGGACATTAACCTCAACCCGGAGCTTCCCTTCGGCGAAAATACTTTCGACGCTGTGGTGATTACGGTGTCGGTCCAGTACCTGACCCAACCCGTTGAGACCTTCCGGCAGGTCAACCGCATCCTCAAGCCCGGCGGCTTGTTCATCGTAACCTTTTCCAACCGAATGTTTCCAACCAAGGCGGTGCGTGTCTGGCGCTATTCCACCGACCGAGGCCACCTGGACCTGGTGGCGACCTACTTGGAAGGGGCCGGAAACTTTGCGGACATCCGGGGCGGTTTGACCAACTCGGAAGGCAGCCCGCCGGGCGACCCCCTATTTTTGGTAACCGCCGCCAAAAATCAGGAATCACCCTCTTCAATTCCTTAATTCTCAATCCCCGGTTCTTGATGCGCAACTTTTGACGGCGGCTTGGCGGTCAGCGCCAGCAGTCCGGCCAGAAATACGGCGAAAGAGAAAATGCGGAAGGGCAGTTGGTAGCTGCCGGTGTAGTCGAACAGGAAGCCGGCGATGATTGGCCCCAAAGCCTGACCCCCTACCTGCACCGGCAAAGTCAGCCCGGTGATGCTGCCCAAGTATTCTCGTCCGTAGTATTCGGCCCAGGCCAGCCGTAGCAGCAGATGCAGCCCGCCCACGCCCACGCCCAGGATGGCCGCCGCCGGCAATCCCCAAGCGAGGGTCGAGCTGGCCTCAACGCCGGAGGCGCCGATAGTCAGGCAAAAGGCTGAAGCCGTCAGTAGAAAGCGTATGGGAGTCCGGGCCGTTAAGCCGGACCAGAGCAGACCGCCCAGCACTTGGCAAAAGGCGAAGGCGGCGGCGGATAAGGCCGCTGCTCCGCCGTCCACCCCCTGGTTGATGAAGTGGGAAACTTGATGCAGGCTGACCCCGGCCTGCACCATAAACCCGGCCCCGGAAAACACCGCCAACACCCAAAAGGCCCGGGTGCGCAAGGCCCGCGCCACGGTATAACTATCCTCCGGCGGTGATTCGGCGATATTAGCCGCCGATTCTTTGGGCGCCGGCTTGTCCCCTTCCGCCAAACCGGATACGGTCGGTTTCCGAGCGTTTGGGAGCGACGCTGCTGGCTGGGGCGAAGCGGAACGGGGTTCGCCGGGGCGCGGATCTGCGGTCAGGCCCATATCCTCCGGTCGGCGGGCCAGCAGCAGTAAAGCCGGCAACACCCCTACCGCCAAAGTATAAATGCCCAGCCCGGCCCAAGCGACGCGCCAGTTCCACCCACTGATGATAACCTGGGCCGCGAGGGGCATCGCCGCCAGTCCAGTGCCTTGAGTAACGGTGAGCAAGGCCAGCGCCAGAGAGCGACGGCGGATGAACCAGTTGTTCACCGCCGTCGTGGTGCCCAGTTCCAGCGGGCTGGCGAAGGCCATCCGGCCCGGCACGTACAAGGCGTAAAAGGCCCCGGCCTGGTTAACCTGCGACAACCCCAAGGCGCAACCGCCCACTATCAGGGAGGTCATCGCTAAAATTACGCTGGAGCCGTAACGGTCAATGAGGCGCCCCACAAAGGGAGAAACGGCCACAGCGCATAGTCCGCCCAGGCTCACCACGCCCGAAAAGAGGCCATAGGACCAACCGAACTCCCGCGTCATCGGCACAGCGAATACGGAAAGGGTCGCTACTGCCATCAGGGGGCGCGAGGAATAGCTGGCGATAGCGCCAATGGCGAATATTACCCATCCGTAATAAAAGGGCAGCGAATGGGCCAGCCGGCGGCGCAAGGAACTGCTTGCCCGAAAAATGGCGCCTCCGTGGGAAATAAATTTATCCGGGTTTCCCTGATTGGTTCAGGTCAGACCGGAGCCGGGCAGACTGATGACATCATCAAGAAGCCGCGCTGTTCCTGCATGAGTAGTTGGCAGTCAAGCCTATCCGACCGCCGGTTATGATATTGACGGCTATCTATAGTGTCAATCGGAAGGGTCAGTCGCCGTAGGTAGCGCCGAAGAGTTGCGCTTAAAACATGCGGGCTGCCGCTTTGGTTTACTCTTTTCACTACCGGGATGCGATTAGCCGCCCAAAGGGTTAATATGTGAGAAAGATACCGGATGATCGAAGCGCAGTCTTGGGGGGACTATGCTACGCAAGTTTCGTTTAGCCCTGGCTCAGATAAATCCTACGGTTGGCGACATCGCGGGAAACACCGCCCGGATTATCGAATACGTGGAGCGGGCGCGAGAGGCGCAGGCCGATTTGGTCGCCTTCCCCGAACTGGCGATTACCGGTTACCCGCCGGAAGATTTGCTGTTTAAGACCTCTTTTTTGCAAGACAACTTAGCGGCTATGCGGCGAGTGGTAGCTGCCGCCCAGGGTCTGGCCGTGGTGGTTGGATATGTGGAAGGGGGTGATATGGAGCCGGGAGTGGACCTGGCCAACGCCGCCGCCATTGGCTACGACGGTCAATTGGTGGACAGTTACCGCAAGATGTACCTGCCCAATTACGGCGTGTTTGATGAAGACCGCTATTTTCGCCGAGGCAACGAATGTCCGGTGTACCGCATCAACGGCGCCGGTGTGGGCGTCAACATTTGCGAAGACATCTGGTATCCGGTAGGCTCCGTGGCGGTACAACGCGAGGCCGGCGCCGAGCTGATTGTCAATATCAATGGCTCGCCCTTTCACGCCGGCAAGCGGGCCTACCGGGAAAAAATGATCGCTACCCGGGCCGCCGATAACGGCCTTTTCGTGGCTTATTTGAATATGGTGGGCGGGCAAGATGAGCTGGTTTTCGACGGGGCCAGCTTGGTCTGTGATATGGCCGGCGAGGTAATCGCTCGCAGCCCGGCCTTTGTCGAGGACTTACTGGTAACCGACCTGGCTATCGAGGCGGTTTTCCGGGCCAGGTTGCGCACTCCGCTAGCCCGGAAAGAAAACTCGGCCATCCTGCGGGAAATCGGCATTCCCAAGACCCTGCCGGTGTCTGAGTTTAAGCCAGTTCTTCGCGAACCGCTGGCCCCTTCCAGCTCAGCTCCGGTCATGGACGGGGTGGCCGAGGTATATCAAGCCCTGGTTGTCGGGACGCGGGATTACCTGTGCAAGAGCGGGTTCACCAGGGCGTTGATTGGGCTGTCCGGCGGGGTCGATTCGGCTCTGACTGCCGCTATCGCCGTCGACGCGCTGGGGCGGGAAAACGTGGTAGGCGTTACTATGCCCTCCCGTTATTCGTCCGAGGGCAGCGTCAGCGACTCCAAAGAGCTGGCCGACAACCTGGGTATTGAGTGCTGGGTGATGCCGATAGAGCCGGCCCACGCCGCCTTTGCCGCTATGCTGGAGCCTTATTTCAGGGATTTACCGCCCAACGTGGCGGAGGAGAACGTGCAGGCTCGTATTCGGGGCAATGTGCTGATGACCATCTCCAACAAGTTCGGTTGGATTGTGTTGACCACCGGGAATAAGAGCGAAATGGCGATGGGCTATGCCACCTTGTACGGGGATATGGCCGGCGGCTTTGCAGTTCTTAAGGATGTACCCAAAACGCTGGTTTATGACCTGTGTCGTTGGCGCAACGCAAACCCGTGTCCCGGCGTATCCATCGCTTTAGCGGCCGTCCCGGCGATACCGCAAGCCATTTTAGACAAACCGCCCAGCGCCGAATTGAGGCTGGACCAGTTCGATACCGACACGCTGCCTCCCTATGAACTTCTGGACCCGATTATCCGGGCTTACGTCGAGGAAGATTACGCTTACCCAGAGATGGTGGAGGAGTTGGGCCACGACCCGGCGGCGGTGCGGCAGGTCATTTCCGCCGTGGACCGGAACGAATACAAGCGACGGCAGGCTCCGCCGGGAGTCAAGATAACGCCCCGCGCCTTTGGCAAAGACCGGCGGCTGCCCCTGGTCAACCGTTATCGGCCGGTTTAGGCCGGATTGGCCGAGCTTGCGACCAAGGGGATTCTTATCCAGCAGCGCGTGGGGTTCCACTTCCAGAGCCAGGGCCAACCGTACTATTGAGCGCAGGGTCAAGTTGGGCGGCGCGTTAAAGAGGCGGGAAACCTGGGATTTGAGAACACCATAGACCTCGCCAAATCCGACCGGCTGATGCCCCTTTGCTGCATTATTTGCCGGGCATTCTCAATCACGGCGATGGAAAGTCCCAAAGTCCCTCGGCTACAAAGTCGGCGTCCTTCTCGTATTTAGTATAGTATTTTCTGACATCGTACAGCTCATTATCGGCCAATGCAGTCAACCGAATCCCCGGAGATATTCCAACCGTAGCGCAAGGGCGAGGCCTTTAGGTGAACGTTCAAATACCTGATCTTTACCTCTACCGCCCGCTCAGCCGCTCCCGAAACTCCTCCGGCACTTCCCGCAAGCGGCGGCGAAAGGCGGTGTCCGCCCGCTCCGGCAGGCGGCGGACGGCTTCCAGCATCAACTCAATCCCGCCGAGGTAGTCGTCTTGGTGGATGAACTCGGCCTCGATACGTCCCTCCGGGGCGCCGTTGTGGTAGTTGCCCAGGGGGAAGGCGATGCCGGTAGTGCGGTAGCCGTAGAGAGCGAAAGCGCTGGCCTCGCAGACGCCGCCGCTCATCAACTGCCGTTGCGCCCGGAACCCCTCCGGGCGGGCTTGCAGCGCCTCCCGGGCGCGAATGAGGGCCGATTCGGCATCGGCGTTGAAGGTAAACCCAGCGTCGCCCACTCGGATGACTGGTCCGCCGCCGATTTCGGCTCCGGGTAAGGTTCGGCTGGATTCCAACGACACTACCAACGTATCCGGCGACAGGGTTCCCGCCTCGGCCAGCAGGCGCGCCCCCACCAGTCCCACCTCCTCGGCCCGGGTAAACACCCCGAAAACGTCGGCTGCCGGAAGCCTTCCCGCCCCACCCGAACCAGGGTCGTTCAGAGCAGCCAGGAGGGACAGGATACTTCCACAGCCAGCCAGGTCGTCCACCGCTCGCATCCGAATAAACTCGCCGTCCAGCTGAAAGTCCGCCAAGTCAAAAACTGCCGAGGCGGGCCGGGACACCTCCGGTAGCAAGGACGAGTCTGCCAAGCGAATCAATACCCGCCGTTCCGCTCCCGCGCCCGACGCCCCGGCGGTTACGGCGCTCAACCTCTGGCCGTCGGGCAGCAACACTTGTAAAGGCACCTCCGGCTCGAAGGCGGAAGGAGGTACGCCGCCCATTGCCTGGGCTACCAGGAAGTCGCCGTCCACCGCCACCGCCTCAAAGCCCGGGTGGTCCAAGTGGGCCACAAAAGCCATCGGCGGGACTTCTCCGTTGCCCGAATCCGACCCCGGCCGGCAGGCAATGATGTTGCCGTAGACGTCAACCCGATAAGCCACCTCAAGCTCGGTCAGAATGGTTCGCACTACTTGAGCCACTCCCTCTTCCCGGAATGAGGTAGCGGGCTGAGCGCCCAGCCGGGCCAGAAAGTTCAGGGCTTGTTCCTTACGGTTAGTCATAACGTTTGCGTCTCCCCAAGGTTGACTTGAGAGAATTATAGCAGAGCGGCCGCCCTGTTTCGGCCCTTGGCAAAATACGGACGGATTGAACCTAGTAAGTTTGACAGCCCCTTGCGCCAAGTCTAAAATTGCACCTACCAAGTGCGGATTACTCACCCCACGCTCATACAGCCTAATCGGCATCAACAAAAGGCGGAGGGTTTATGAACAGCCACATCAAACACCGCAATATGGTGATTCAGGTCCTCTTGGCAATCATCACCTTGGGCATCTACACCATCTACTGGTTTCACGTTACTTTGAAGGAAACGCAAACCGCCAACGGCGACAAAGAACGTCGGGTCTGGCCTTGGACTATCCTGTCCATCGTACCTATCGCCAACTTGTTTGCCTGGTGGCGATACTCCGAAGAGTACGCCCAGTTTGTCAGTCAAAAGTACCCGGGCATTGCCATCTTCATCCTGTGGATTGTCTTCGCTCCGGTGGTCTGGTTCCTGGTGCAAACGGAGCTGAACCGGGTGGCCGGCTCCAATTACATACGCTAATCGGAAAGTAAGGAGAGCAGTGGCCTACTACTATAACGACAACCCAACCTACTGCGCCACTTGCGGAACCGAACTGGAGCAGGGATCCCGGTTCTGCGCCAACTGCGGGGCGGTAATGAACCCGCAAATGCACGAACCGGGCGGTCAATCCGCCGTTGAATACATGGGATTCTGGATTCGCGTGCCGGCGGCGCTGATTGACTTCATCCTGCTTGTCATCGTTAACAGCTTAGTAGGGGGAGCGCTAGGACTTGGGGACAACCTTGCATTCGGCATTGTAACCCTACTTATCACCTGGACTTACCACGTCGCTTTTATCACCGCCAGGGGACAGACCCTTGGCAAGATGGCGCTGGGAATCCAGGTAGTGAATGCTCAGGGCAACACACCGAGTATCGGCCAGGCTTTATTGCGGGAAACCATCGGCAAGTTCCTTTCCGGCATTGCCTTGGGACTAGGCTACCTGTGGGTAGGCTGGGATAAGGAGAAGCGAGGCTGGCATGATCACATCGGCGGCGCTTATGTGGTGCGCAAGCAGCGCGGCGATTCAGCTCAGGGCGTTCCTTACGAGTAAGGAACGCCGACTTACTTCGGTAATCTAGCCTTGGGCGCAGCAAGACCTGAACCAGGCTCCGGCTCCAATTACGTACGCTATTGTTGGAAAGGAAAGGGAAATGGCTTACGACTACGACGACACCCCAATCCATTGCGCTACTTGCGGAGTCGAAATGGAGCCAAGCTCCCGGTTCTGCGCCAACTGCGGGGCGGTAACGGCTTCGCAAGCGAACCGAGGCCCGGTTTATGCGCCGGGGATGCTGCATGCGGGAGGGCTTGGTTATGGGGCGCCGGCCAATGTCCCCAACTATTTAGTGGGGGCAATTTTGGCAACTATCTGTTGCTGTCTGCCTGCCGGCATCGTGGCCATCGTGTATGCGGCGCAGGTTAACGGCAAGCTGGCTGCCGGCGATTATACCGGGGCGGTCAGGTATTCCAACAATGCCAAGATTTGGTGCTGGGTATCTTTTGGGTTGGGCATTGCTTGGTTTGTCTTATTGGGTATTTCGGGCTTTATGGGGTCATTAACGACATTTATGTGGTAACTTTATCGGAAAGCGGGATGGAACGATGTTGGGGAAATCACATATCGTGCGACAATGACAATAGGGGAGCTAGTAAACTATGCCCAGCGCTAGAAAGCCGAGCAACCGTGCAGAGGCCCGGGTATCCACTCCCTTGGTTCCGGCAATTTTGGCAACCATCTGTTGTTGCCTGCCCGCTGGCATCGTGGCCATCGTGTATGCGGCCCAGGTCAACAGCAAGCTGGCTGCCGGCGATTATGTTGGCGCGCGACGCTCCTCCCACCGCGCCAAAGTTTGGTGTTGGGTTGCCCTTCTTCTGAGTATCGCTTACTGGGTTTTAAGCATTGGCGTATATATCCTGATGGTCGAAGGTTATCCTGGAGGGTCGCTTTTCGATTTTCCCGGAACGCTGAACTTCGGCGGGTAGAGACAAGCCGCCACCGGGGATGGTCGGCGCTGGGCTGGATGCGGCGAAGCAGTTGGTTATATGTTGACTGGGCTTGGTAAAAGAGTGGAACTGTTCCCGTGGCAGCTGGCGGGGCGGTGGCGGTTTGCGCTGCTGGGAATAGCCGCTTTGCCCTGCTTGGCGCTGGTATTTGCCCGCAATCCGGAGGAGCCGGGCTATTACCCGCCCTGCGTTTTTTTGAGCCTGACCGGTCTATACTGCCCCGGCTGCGGCGCTCTGCGCGGGCTGCACCATTTATTGAACGGCAACCTGCTGACGGCCTTCGGCTATAACCCCTACACCATGCTGGCCTTACCCTTTATCGGCTATGCCTATCTGTCGGCGCTGCTGCTGTCGGTGTCCGGCAAGCAGCGGCTGCCGACGGTCTTCATCCCGCCGGCTCTGATTTGGGGGCTGCTGGCGGCGGTGTTGGCCTTCTGGCTTTTGCGCAACCTGCCGGTTTACCCCTTTACGGTATTAGCGCCCTGATGGTACGACTCTTCAGAAAGTAAATGTCTGGATGACGAGACCGGCGATTACATGGATGTGTCTTGGGGCAGTGGTAATGCCTATCCCACCGTCACTATAGACGACCGGATTAGGGCGCTGGTCGATATGGAGGGGAATATTCTGGGGCTTAAGATTGACGGTATTAGCGCCGTCAAAGGACAAACCGCTTAATGCGGACTTGTGTCCGGTAATCCCAAATAGTTAGGAATTGCGAGTTATCAATTCCTGATTCTTAAATTGCGAGGTGTTCGATGCCCCTAACTTTTGGTTGTTCCTTGCCTAGCCGGGGGGCGTTAGCCAGCCCCCAAGCTCTCCGATCCTTGGCCCAGCGCGCCGAGGATTTGGGGTTCGATTCGGCTTGGGTCAGCGACCATATCATCCTGCCCCGGCAGGTGGAGTCCTTTTACCCCTACTCGCCCGACGGGACGCCGGCTTTTAGCCCTGACCAGCCCTACTACGACCCCCTGTCCACCCTCAACTTTCTGGCTGGCTGCACCCATCGGCTGCGCTTGGGCACCCACGTGCTGATTATCCCCTACCGCAACCCGGTGCTGACCGCCAAGATGATTGCCACTCTGGACACCCTCTCCGAAGGGCGGGTAACCTTGGGGGTGGGCGTGGGCTGGATGGAAGAGGAGTTCCAAGCCTTGGGGCTGGACACCTTTGCCGAGCGGGGCGCGGTAACTAATGAGTACCTACGGTTGTTCAAAGAACTGTGGACGCAGGAAAACCCGGAGTTCGACGGGCAGTACGTACAGACTTCCGGGGCCGGGTTCCGGCCCAAGCCGGTGCAGCAGCCTCACCCGCCCCTGTGGATTGGCGGACATACCGGGCCGGCGCTGCGGCGGGCCGCTGAACTGGGCGACGGCTGGATGCCCATCGGTCTGCGCCCCCCGGCGTCGCTGGAACCGGAGGAACTGGCCGTCAAGATTGCCCAATTGCGCCGGTTGACGGCGCGGGCCGGCCGCCCAGAGGATGCGGTAACCCCCTGCTTCAGCGCCGACATCGTCTTTGACCGGACGCCGGGGCCAAGTCGCCGGCTGATGCAGGGGTTGCCGGAGCAAATTGCCGCCGACCTGCGCCAATACCAGGACCTGGGCGTTCAGCACTTCATCCTGGGCTTCCGGGGGGACAGCGTGGCGGGTCAGCAAGAGGCAATGGAGCAGTTCTCGCGAGAGGTAATGCCTCTGATACCCCAGGAGTGAGCGCCGGGCTATACGCCGTATTTCCGTTCCAGCGCATAAACCTCATCCAAACCCAGCAGGCCGGCCACATCCCAGCGAGTGCCGAACCGTTCCGGGTTAACTTGACCGGTCTCCTTAAGTTCGGCGAAGGCGTCGCGCAGCTGGCGGTAAATCAGCCAGATAGTGCTGCCGCAAATCATCAGCTTGTAGCCCAGGGCGGCGACTTCCCGGGTATTCGCTAGGTCGCCGTTATACATCCGGGGCAGGTTGGGCAAGTCCCGGGCGTAAAGCTCCAGATCGTCCATCGACTTGATGCCGTCCACGAACACCAAATCCGCCCCGGCCTCCCGGTAGGCCCGACAGCGGCGCACCGTATCCTCCCAGCCGGTAACGGCATAGGCGTCGCAGCGGGCGATAATGACAAAATCCGGGTCGGTGCGGGCGTCTAGGGCGGCGTGGATTTTCTGAACATGTTCCTCCATCGAAACTACCTGCTTGCCCTCGAAAAAGCCGCACTTCTTGGGGAAAACCTGGTCTTCCAGGTGAATACCGGCCACGCCGGCGGCCTCGTACTCCCGTACGGCGCGCTGCACGTTCAGTGCATTGCCGTAGCCGGTATCGGCGTCGCAGACGACTGGGATGTCCACCGCGTTGGCGATATACCGGGCGTTAGTGGTCATTTCGGTCATGGTCAGCATTCCCACGTCGGGGAAGCCCTTTTCGGCAGAGGTTCCGGCGCCGGTCATATAAACGGCGTCAAAGCCGACCGACTCGGCAATGCGGGCATGCAAAGCGTTCATTATGAACGGGGCGATAATCAACCGGTCATCGGCCAGCAGTTGCCGCAGCCTGGCGGCGGGTTTGATGGCCGGTTTAGCGGTGGCGCTCATAACTAAGTCCTCCTGTTGCAGTTACGAATTCGCTATTATAAATCTTAATTCGTAATTGTTAATTCAAGGGGTAGCTGTTGATAATCCGCCAGCGCAGGTCAGCCGACCAGCCGCCGCGATTCCAATCGTTCCCATCCTCCCCGGCGATGTCGGACTCAAAGCGGATAAAGACCAACTGCTCCAGGGAGACAAGTTTTGCCATATCCAGTCCGGCAGCCGCTCTTTGAGCAAAGGTTACTGCGCTGTCAAACACCCCGGGCGGCAGGTTGGCGTGCTGCATCAGGGCAATACGGCAGGGATGGTTTTCATGCTCTATTTGCGTATGAACTTGTTCCAGGATTCGGATAATCGCATCCCGCAATTGTCCAAAAGTCGGGCTGCCGGGTTGGGCGGCAGCCCCTGCGACGCCGAATTCCAGAAATATATTGCCGGAGTTACCGGCCGCGGCGACGACTGCCCAAGGGGACAGGGTAGTTTCCTGATTAGCGCAGCTAAACTCCCGGGCCGCGCTTTCCAGGCCGGTGTCCACCGTCTTGACCGCTTCCTCCGGACAGCGGAAGTATTCGACGAGGGGCAGATGCACCATGTGCATTTCCGCCGCCCAGCTCGCATACTGACTGCAAAGAGTCTGGCGTAGCCGGTGAACTTGGGCCGTGAAAGTCGGTTGGGGAATTACCGATACTCCGTAGCGGACGGACATTAACCGCTCCAAGGTTTGGCGTGTCCTGATTCTAGGGTCAGGGCTGGCAAGTGTCAACGTGGTCGCGCGTCCGCTGGCGGGCTGGAATTTGCCCAGAGAGGAAAAGGTTGTGTTGGCGGCTTGATGTGGTATAATATGCTGTGCATCGACGGGCCGAGGTGGTGGAATTGGTAGACACGCGGTCTTGAGGGGGCCGTGGGCGCAAGCTCGTGTGGGTTCAAGTCCCGCCCTCGGCACCAACCGGCCCGAACCAGACAACAGACTGGTGGGACCGATACGGGGCGACGTAGCCAAGTGGACTAAGGCGGAGGTCTGCAAAACCTCTATTCGGCGGTTCGAATCCGCCCGTCGCCTCCAGCGGTCTGTGGAGTGGGCACTCGCTGGAGTTCTTAAACCCTGTTCTAAAAACGGGTGAAAACCTGCATCAGCAATAATCGGGTTCCAGACTGGACTTGCGCCAACGGCTTTTCTAGGTGTTGCGCACCGGTTGCCAATAGAAAGCTCTGGATGCAATGGGGATTCGCTCCGGCTCTACTGCCCCACCTGCCCTTTCAGGAAAGGGAGAATTAAAATGGCAAAAGTTCTACATATTTCGCGTAGTCGGCAAGACCGTTGCCGTAGATGCGGCGGGTACCTCAGTAACCACAGCGTGTTTTGCCCGAAATGCGGTGAATATGTCGGCCCCCCTTCCCCTTTTTAGGCATAATGGGCAAGACCCAACCTATAAGCGCGGGCGTAACGGAGGTCTGCAAAACCTCTATTCGGCGGTTCGAATCCGCCCGTCGCCTCCAGCAAATCCGGCCCAGGATTATATTCCACTATGACGATGTTGCATTTATTCGGTTTCTGCCATTAGGTTACAGCCCCAGAACTTATAGCCGGGGTGGCGGAATGGTAGACGCGGCGGACTTAAAATCCGCTATCTTAAACGATGTGTGGGTTCGAGTCCCTCCTCCGGCACCACTTTTTAGATAGTCAGACGGATTGACCCAGTATAAACGAACCACCCCCGGGTTTTCCGGGGGTGGTTTCTGGTTGCAGCTTTTCCTCGGCGATACGCCGAAAGTTATCAGGTGAACTGGTATTCTTGGGTCGATACAATCAGTTGGAGCATTTGCCCCACCCGCTGAACGAATTCATCGCTGTCGGTAAGGATCTCCTTGGCATAGCCCAAGTGGGTCAGGAACAGGTTGCGGGTTTCAGCCATTAGCCGGTAGCCGCCCAACGCTTCCAGGCAGCCGTCCAGTAGCTCCTCTGCCGAGACGGCGGGGCCAGCGTCGCTGAACCGACGGACAACGGCCTGAACGCCCGGGGCCTCAGTGCGGCCCATCTCGCTGGCCGCGTAGTTGACCCGCTCCACCAGGGTGCCGCTGTCAATCCACTCCTTGCCGGTATGCCAACCCTCCACCGTGGGCGGGTTCATCAAATCCTGGCCCATATAGCGAATCTCCAGGGCCATGTCATACATCCGGGGCTTGGGACGGGCAAAGTCGCCCATAAATCGCAGGGTGCTGCACACCAGTTCCGCCGGACTCTTCACCTTGGCAAAGCTGGCTTCCTTGAAGAAGTCGGAGTTGAACAGGACCCGCAGCATAGAACGGATTTCATAGCCGGAGCGGAAGTATTCTTCCTCCAACAACTTGATAGCCTCCGGGTTACGGGGCGGCGTGTCCTGCCAAGCGGGAACCTGCGGTTCGTCGGCCACGAAGAAGTTATACAGGTGGCGGGCCACGAAGCGAGCAGTGGCCGGCTGGCGGGCGATTATGTGGAGGATGTCGTGGCCGTTAAAGTTGCCGGTCTCCCCCAGGAAGGTCTTGTCCGCCTCGATGTGGTCCAGGCGGTTATACAGAAATTGGTTGAAGTGGCGGCCATAGGGATAGCGAGGTATTCCATTGCCGACGGTCCAGCCGGTAAAGGCTTGGGCGCAGGCTTTCACGTCCGCTTCGGTATAGTTGGGCTGGCCGTCCATACCTACGCCCATAGAGAAGAGTTCCAGCAGTTCCCGGCCCCAGTTCTCGTTAACTGCATCCTTGTGGCTGAGTTGGTTGTCCAAATAATAGAGCATAGCCGGGTCGGTGGACATTTCCAGCAGCAAGTCCTGGAAACTGCCCAGGCCGTGATTGCGAAACTTGTCTAACTGGGCCAGAATGTTGTGGGGCGCCATAATCTTGGAGTCCCCGACGCAGAAGATGCTATGCCAGAAAAGGCACAATTTTTCCTGCAACTGGCGCGGGGAATTGACCATGCGATAGGTCCAATAGCCCTGGTTGGCCGCCAGGTAGCCCAAGTCCCGCCAGCCCATATAACGCTGCATAATGTCCAGGTCCAGGTCGGGCTGAACTTCCGGGTAAAGTAACTCCTCGACCGTAGCCGCATAGCCCTTTTCGGCCCGACGTTCCAGCTCCCCGTAGGAGGCGCCAAATCCGGCGCGCCGCATCAGGTGAGCCATCAACCGGATGTCATTATCTGCCATGCTACCCCTCCATTCCGTAACTCTCCAACTAATTAGCGTTATTTTACTCTATTTTAAAGGGAATGTGTTACACTTCTAGCGGAGTAGGGGAGCGCCAAACCGAACCTCAAACTTGACGCTCCGGCATCTTCCCACCATAATCGATCCTGCCAACTAAGGCCTTTCTCCATCACCATGGCCGCGAAAGCAATAATAAGCTATTGCTCAAGACATCCACCCGCGCAAAAGTAATAATACTCCTACCGCTTTCCAGGAGGCAAAATGGCCCAAGTTACCGGAAGTCACCTCATTGCCAAGGCCCTCAAGTTAGAGGGAGTCTATAACATCTTTACGCTGGCGGGCGACCACGTACTGCCCGTGCTGGATGTGATGGCCGACCAGGAGTTCCGCTTCATTGATACCCGCCACGAGCAGGCGGCGGTGCACATGGCCGACGCTTGGGGCCGGATTACCGGGCAGTTGGGCGTTTGTATGTACACCACGCCGGGGTTTGCCAACGCCATCCCTGGTTTGACCAATGCGATGCACAGCGAAAGCCCGTTGCTGTCCATCGCCGGTTCCGCCGACCTGTCGGAGCTGGGCCGAGGGGCGATGCAGGAAATTGACCAAGTGGGTATGGCGGCGCCTACGGCCAAGGAATCCCTGATGGTTCACGATGCTCGGCGTATTCCCGATACCATTGCGCGGGCGGTGCGTTTGGCTTACAGCGGACGCCGGGGGCCGGTGCATCTGACTATTCCGGTGGATGTGCAGGAGCAGGAACTGGACGAGGATGAGGTAACCTTCTTCAACCCGAAGGAATACCGGGCCGGCGAGGCGCTGCTGGCTCCCCCGGAATTGATTCGGCAAGCCATCGACTTGCTGCGTCAAGCCCAGCGTCCCCTGGTCATTGCCGGGGAAGCCGCCGGCTACACGCTGGACGGCCAGGCGTTGCAGAACTTTGTGGAGACGACCCGGGCGCCGGCTCTGACCGAAGGCCAGGCTCGGGGGCTGGTGCCGGACGATCATCCCTACGGTTTCGGGTTTTTTGAGCGAGGGTTGAACCGGGCCGCCAGTAAGCTGCGGGAGGCCGACTTGGTGCTGCTGCTGGGTCGCAAGCAGGACTATACCCTCGGGTTCTGCCGTCCGCCCAACATCGCCGCCGACGCCAAAATTATCCAGATTGACCCGGCGGCGATGGAAATTGGCCGCAACCGGGGTGTGGCGGTAGGTATAGTGGGCGATGTGGCCAGCGTACTGGAACAATTAACTCAGGAAGCCTTGAACCATACTTGGCAGGATTTGCCCTGGTTGGAAGAATTACGGGCCTCCCGAGCCGCTCAAGCCGAGTGGGCCGAGAGTCTGGCAACGCCCGACACGCCGATGCACGCTATGTTCGTCCACAAAACTCTGGAGTCGATGCTGCGGCCCGACGATTTTCTCTCCTTTGACGGCGGCGACTTCTGCCACTTCGGGCGAGCCTTGCTGCCGGCCCAAATGCCCAAGCGTTGGTCTTACGTCTCCAGCTTGGGGATGCTGGGTTCATCCCTGCCCTCGGCGCTGGCAGCCCAAGTAGCCTACCCGAATTCGCGGGTCATCAACCTGACTGGCGACGGAGCCTTTGGCTTCAACGGAATGGAGTTCGATACAGCGGTGCGGCACAGCCTGAACGTGGTAACCATCTTGGGCAACGATGCCGCCTGGGGCATTGACCGGCAAATACAATTGGGCCTGTACGGACGTCCGGTAGCCACTGACTTGCTCCCGACCCGCTACGACCTGGTGGTTCAGGGGCTGGGCGGCCACGGCGAATTTGTGGAGCGGCCGGAGGACTTGAAACCGGCGCTGGAACGGGCCTTTGCCGCTGGCAAGCCGGCCCTGGTCAACGTAGCAGTGCAGCGAGCTATCAGCCCTCGGGCCGAGGCCGCTATAGCGAGGCGTCAAGCGGTAATCGGGAAGTAGCAATATATCGGCAGGATCATCGCATATTCCTTCGAGACTGTAACTTTATGGGGTGTCCTTTCGGAATTGGAGGATTCAATCACCATTAGCGCTGAGGTAAACAACAGTGACCACCTATCGAACAAACCAGTCATCCGGAAAGACTTGCGCGCACCAAGGCTGTAATTCGCCGACTTCCCGGCCTGACCATCCCTTGTGCCGCCAGCATTTCCATGCTGCCCAATACGGCCTGATAAACAAGTGCTCCAGGTGCGAAAACTTCAAGCCGACGAAGTTGCCGTTATGCGGTGATTGCTTTATCGGCGCGCCCAAGGCTGCTGGCGGGTTGAAGCCCGCTGAAGGGAACCAGGACAAGAACACACCCGGAATCGCCCGGCATAAGTACGCCGTGGAAAGTTCTCCTGTTTGGGAAGCCGGGGATGCGAGCGCTACTGAGTTCTACGTTTACATATTGCGTCTGACCGGCGGGCGATTTTACATCGGTCAAACCCGCGAGCTGCCCGAAAGGCTTTCTGAACATCGGGACGGACGGGTAGCGTCAACGAAAGACCGAAGCCCCAGCCTTGTGTGGTTCACGGAACTGCCTAGTAGAGAAGAAGCCGCCAAGCTGGAGTTTGAGCTAAAACAGATGCGAGACCGGGACGAGAGAGCAATCAGAAGGATGATAGTAAGGTTTCAGAGTTTGGTTCGGGAACTGGATAAAGATTAAGTTATAACACCGGTCAATATCCCGGGTAAGGAGGCTGAACAATGCCCCAATCTCCCCATGGTATAAGCTACGAGTCCTACCGCCCGGTAGTTATGGGGCGTAACGGTATGGTCTGCTCCGGGCACCCCTTGGCATCCCAAGCCGGCATTACCCTGCTGCAAAAGGGCGGCAACTTTGCCGATGCCGCCCTGGCTACGGCAGCGGCCCTTAATGTGGTGGAGCCGCTGATGTCCGGCATTGGCGGCGACGGGTTTATTATGGTTTACCGCAAGGATACCGACCGGGTTGAGGTGTGCAACGGCACCGGCGCCGCTCCCTATGCCGCCACCCGAGAACGCTACTTGCCCAAGGGCATCCCCCAAAAAGGCATCCTGTCCGTATCGGCGCCAGGCTTGGTCAATAGCTGGCTGGACGTTCACGAAAAGCATGGTCTCCGGTCCTTGGCGGAATGTCTGGCCCCGGCCATTGACCTGGCCGCCAACGGCTTCCCGGTTAGTCACGTCCTGTCTCGGGCCATCGCCGCCGATGCGCTGTTGTGCCAATTCCCCACCTCTCAAGCCGTTTTTGCCCCCAACGGTCGCCCGCTGCAACCCGGCGAAATCTGCTACCAGCAAGACTTGGCCCGTACTTTTCAGACCCTCGTTAACGGCGGACGGGATGTCTTCTATCGCGGCGAAATCGCCCAGGCGATTGTCCGGTTCAGCGAAGAACAGGGCGGCATACTGTCAATGCAGGATTTGGCCGACTGCCGCGCCCGCTGGCAAGACCCCATCGCCGCCACCTATCGTGGCCACACCGTTTATGAGGCGCCGCCCAACTCCAGCGGCCACGTCCTGCTCCAGGAACTGAACCTGCTGGAACAGTTCGACTTGGCGGGAATGCGCTGCAATACCGCCGAAAGCATTCACCTGATGGTGGAAGCCAAGAAGCTGGCTTTTATCGACCGGGAAGCCTACGTTGCCGACCCGGAATACGTGGATGTGCCGATAGAGGGCCTGATTAACAAAAAATACGCTCAGGAACGGGCCCGGCTGATTGACCCGGAGCAGGCCGCTTACGACGTAAAAGCCGGCAATCCTTGGCGCTATCAGTCGGCCCAACCCCGGGGCGTTCCGACCAAGTCCGGCATCAGCCGAGAGCAAGAGGACACCACCTGTTTTGTGGTGGCCGACAGCCAGGGCAACGCCATCTGCCAGTTGCAGAGTATTCAGAGCGCTTGGGGTTCCAGTCTCATCGCCGGCGACACCGGTATCCTGCTCAACAACCGGATGACCTACTGGCACCTGGAGGCCGACCATGTGGACTGTCTGCAACCGGGCAAGCGGGTGCGCCACACCATGAACCCGGTGATGGTTTTCCGAGGCGGGGCGGAAGCAAGCAACGGAACAAGCGGCGCCGGCCCGGCCCGACAACTGGCCCTGGTCTGCGGCACTCCTGGCGCCGATACTCAGGTGCAGACCAACTTGCAGGTGATTACCCACGTGCTGGACTTTGGTATGACCGTGGCTGAGGCGGTGGAAGCCCCCCGCTGGCGCAATACGCAAAGTCCCACCGAATCCAACATTCCCCACGTCTGCGCCGACGAGCTGCTGGTGGAGTCGCGCTTTGCGCCGGAGACGCTGGATGGCTTGCGGCAGCGCGGTCATGAGTTGAACATTCTGGGCGGGTGGGAAGCCGCCGGCAGCGAAGTAATGATTCAGGTTGACCCGGAAACCGGCGCGCTGCACGGCGCCGCTGACCCCCGCCGGGACGGCTATGCCGTGGGGTGGTAGCGGAAGCTTATTTGGAAATGGCAGAGCCTTCTTGGTATATCCACTGATAGCGACGCCTTGAAGTTTATGCCGATTATCTACTATATCTCTATATCTCTTTTGGGCGAACGGCCGATGAAGCATTGGTTTGAATTAAGCATAGAGTACGCCAACCAGAGGAACTATTCAGATAATCTTTTCCGGAGGTAGATGGCCTCAACATGACGACCGGCCCGGTTCTGGCGACCACGCCGTTGGACACTTTTGGTCAAGGCGACACCCGTATTGGCGATAACCGCATTCAGCGCAACGGCAGTTCCCACATCAAAAAATCCCACGAATTGCTTATTTGGCGGTATCCGTCAAGATGACCAGTCGCGGTTCCTCACCGGAACAGGCAAGGAATGTACGCCAGCGAGGGCACGATAATGCCCTTCGCTTTGCCCTTTCTATCGGTTTGCAGTCGGACTATCGCAACGACCCTCACGCCAAGAAAGACGTGATTGACCCGATGGGGGATGCCCACTCCCTCAAGTCTGGGGGTAAAAAGTGGCAGATTTCCGGTATAGTCGAAGCCGGTTTGAGAATGATGCCGGCTTTCAGGCTCTGAACTGGGTCGGAGCGTTGCTGATCCACTGCATAGACACCTTTCCGCCTCGTTTTGAGGATTACAAAGGAAACGAGGAGCCTTCCAAGCAGCGGCTTCGCACACCAATGCGGGAACTTAAAGACCGGTTCCAGCGCAAGGCGTTGTTGCGCGCTTTCCTGATGAAGTCAATTTTTAACGGAGGAGAAGTCAACTACCTTACGGCCTTGTAGGATGGTCGGTATCACGTCTTTCTGAACCGCGATGTGGCGCAGGTAATGGGCGACGCCTTTGAGGTAGCCAACTCCCGGGGCAATCCGCCCGAACAAAAGGCGATATTCAAGTATCGGGGCTATAATGTTGCCGAACTGGAGATGCGAAATGATAGCCGGCAGCATTATCAGGAGATACGATTCAACATGATTGTGCCGAAAGCAATGGAATTGCTATTGACCATTGAACCGGCGCGGGTTTTTTCAGAGAACGTAACCGTTTATGGGGGAGCGTTTCGAACCTTCGGAAATTGGCAACTGGAGTGGAGAGAAGCCTGATTTCTAAATACGCAGCGCATAAAAATTACCGATGCTTTACGCCATATCCGAAGAATCCGGAAGATAATATGCTATCATAAAAGCTGGGCAGCTAATTCCTCCTTTCCTTTGGGTTCAGTTTGGTCCTCCTCCAGTCATTACGAAACTGACGAGCAGGTAATGTAAATGCGTATCCCCGGCCATAAGCGTAGCCAGGAACCGGACGACATCGGCAACCGGGCCGGCGTGTTCGCCGAGGCCATTCGCGACGGCGATATGAACCTGGCTTGGGATATGCTGTCCAAGGAAACTCGGGGGATGCGGATGGGCGTCTGGGCCACCCGCAACAACATAGATATGCAGAATGCCTACCGCGCCGCCTATGATATTGACCACGATATGCGCCCCTCGATGCTGCAGGATTTTCGGGATACGGTACTTCGCCTCTGGCCTCTGGAAGACCTGACCGACCTGGGAGTGGCTCCCACCAATTTCATTGACAATATCCACGCCTTCGCCTTCCTGCCCTTTGGCGTTACTGAGGATGAAAGAGCCGTTCCACACCGCCGGATGATGTCCGGGCTGGTGATTCCTATGCTGCTCGAGGACGGCGAATGGCAAGTGGACTTGCCCGGTTGGCGGTTTCTTAATGCCTAATTGGATTGACGGCGTCATTCCGCCCTCTCTTGGCTGAATAAAGCCCCGGTAGTCCCTTGGAGGAACTGGTTACTTGGCTCGACGGGCTGGGCGCCGATCTAATTTACCACCCCTTCCTGCGAGCGGGGAAGTGATTGAGTGCGAGCTTTGCCGTCGGGAAGTGGACCGTTACACGGTGCATCATCTGGTGCCGCGGGCCAAAGGCGGTCGGTTTGGGCCGACCGCCCAGCTCTGCCCCACCTGCCACCGTCAACTGCACGCCCTATTCTCCGAGGCAACCCTCGCTCAGGAGCTGCACTCCATCCCCCTGCTGCAAGCTAATCCCCAAGTGCATAGCTATCTGAAGTGGGTGCGGAAACAGAAAAGCTCGGGTGGGTTCCGGGTGCGTCGAGCCAATAACCGAAGGTAGGGTTAAAGCCAGTGGCAAGGGCGGCGCCGGCGTCGGCGGTGATTATCGGCGGCGGATGTTAACATAACCAAGCGAAGTCGTGCAGTATGCAACATTCACTTAGTGAGATCATTATGGACAGCAACAATGAACGAGTAGGAAAAGGGATCGAAGCGCTGAAGACAGGTCTGGTCTATTTCGTGTCTCAAAAATTTGTGAACTGTTACAGGGACCAAGGACAAGTCAGTCAAATTTTGCCGAAACTGGAAGGTATTCTGGGATATCCCCTGGACAGACGCAGGCCGTTCCGTGATATGGACGCCGCAGCGTTGCTAAAAGTGATGTGGGTTTCCTGGAACGATGTATTCCGGGACACTCTTGGGCCGGGCGAACGCAGCTTGGTCGGTGAGTTGCGTGCCGTCCGTAACAACTGGGCGCATCAGAAGCCCTTCTCCGATGACAACGCTTACCGAGCGCTTGACTCGATGTGCCGCCTGCTCTTGGCGGTGTCTTCAGATTACGCTGATACGACTGAACGGCTGAAAACGGAGCAATTGAAGGCGCTTATGACTAACTCAGCTGAAACGGAAGAGACCTCGGCTATTGTGGAATCTGTTCTTGGCGAGGTAAGAACGGATAAATCGGTCAACTCGTTGACCGAGAGTAAAGATTCATTGGGTCAGAAAGAGACCATGCCATTCAAGGCGAATGACGATGAACTTTCGATGGACTGTCTCTTGCAAGCCTTATCTAAGTTTGATGCCTTGCGCGATGAAGACATAGTAAGCCGGGATACCGTCGAGCGAGTTGAGCCAATCTACTCCGACCGCTCCCTATTCGGACAAATCAATCCTAAAATCGCCCAAGCATTTGCCTTGTTCCGGGCCGGCTTGTCCGACAAACACCGTCATGACATTCAGCAGGGTATGCGGGATGGTTCCAAGAAGGTAGTGTTTTCCACTAACGCCCTGGAATTGGGCATCGACATCGGCGGCTTGGACGGGGTCATCCTTGCCGGATTTCCCGACACCGTTATGTCTGCTTGGCAGCGTATCGGCAGAGCCGGTCGGGGTTGGGATAAAGACGCTTTTGTTCTCTATTACTCGATGAACGACCCAGTCAACAAGTTCTACGCCGCAAACTTATCGGCTTTTCTGAAAAAGCCGCTGGATGAAATTGTTGCCGACCCGGCCAACGAGGAGCTTATTGGAAACCATATCCCATCCTTGTTGTACGAATCAGGAGGCGCTATCCACCCAGCGTCAGAGAATATCCTCGGCAGTGTCCTGTATCAAGCCGTCAGGGCGCCTGCCGAGGATTTTCGTCCGGTCAAGAACTTCCGGCCCCACCCCCGGCTGGAAATAAGAGGCAGCGGCGGGATAATGTGGACTTTGAAGTATAACAATGAAGAAATAGGCGCTGTGTCGGATTATCAGAAATTTCGCGAAGCCTATGAGGGAGCGATATACTTGCAAGCTGGTCGTAAGTATAAAGTGGACAGCACCTTGGCCGGCTCCAGCAACGAAATTCACCTGGTTACTCCCGATTTGGAACACTCCAGGACCAAACCGGTCTTTGTAAAGTCCTTGAACATTCAAGAGCTATTCGACGCCTATAAATGGGAGGATGACCTAGGAGTTTACTGGGGGAAGGTGAGCCTGTCCGAAAACGTAATCTCGGTCAGTCTGGTCGATGAACTCAGCGACAATTTGATTGACCGGTACGCTCCCTCCAGCAATTCGTCCTGGCATTCCACATCCCACGCTTTTTGGGTGGATGTAAGTTCGGTGGAGGATGTTGACGATGAGGGATTGACGGCCTTTGAGCAGTTGTTGCGTGTCGGAACCATTTTTACCATCCCGGTAGATTCCCACGACACCACTACCCACACCGTCAAGCGAGATAAGCAAATCTACCTCATTGAGAGCCATCCTGGTGGAATTGGTATCGTGAAGAAGGCGCTTGAGAAGTGGCACGAGATACTCAAAACAGCCATAGGTGTTGCCCGCGACTGCCGTTGCCGTAAGGGTTGCCCCAATTGCATCATCCCGCCGCGCCTCTACGACGAAGAAGTAGATAAGTTCAAGGGAATTGGCTTGGCCGAGCGGGTATAGGAGCAACGGGCGGCCGTCCGGTAGCAAAAATGGCTTCTAATGGCCTATGGGAGAAAATGTGACCTGTTCTGCTTCTTACCATACCCCCCCGATTGTCTTGGCTTCCACCATTCCCTGGGGGTATTCAAGCGTGTTGCTGATACTGCCCAATGAGGGATGCAGTCGGTTTATTTTCCTGCCGGCGTGTGTCCGGTAGGGGTACGCCAGGCCAACAACCGTAGATAGGATTTAGCCAATGGCAAGAGCAACGCCAACGTCGGCGGCAGCGGTGATTATCGGCGGCGGAGTTATGGGGTGCAGCGCCCTATACCACCTGGCGGCCTTGGGCCTGACTAACTCGCTGCTGCTGGAGCGGGACATTCTTGGTTCCGGCTCTACCGGCCGCTCCTCCTCTGCAATACGAATGCACTACTCCACCGAGGTTCATGCCCGTATGGCTTGGCAGAGCCTGGAGATTTTCCGCAACTTCGGTGAAATAGTTGGCGGCGAATGTGGTTACGTCTCCACCGGCCACCTGCTCTTCGCTGGCGAGGCTGACGCCCCGGCCTTTCGCGCCAATATCGCAATGCAGCAAGGAGTGGGTATTGACACCGACTTAATAACTCCGGAGGAAGCCGCTGGTTTGGCGCCAGGGTTTTATTTGGCTGACTGCGCCGCCATCGCTTATGAGCCCCTCTCCGGTTACGCCGACGCCTCGGCCACTGCCCTTTCCTACGCCCGACGCGCTCGGGACTTGGGGGCTGGAACGTTGCTCCGCTCCCCCGCCTCCAGTATAGAAATAAACAAGGGCCGGGTAACCGGAGTGAATACCGCCGGCGGACGGATTGCCACCGAGCGGGCGATAGTCGCCACTGGCCCCTGGAGCCGCCGGTTCCTGTTGCAGCACGGCGTTGACCTGCCCTTGTCGCCTACCCGCCACGAGGTAATCCACCTGCGGCGCCCCTTGAAAACCCTGCCCTACCACCCCGGCGGGGGCGACCTCATCAACCGGATTTATTTCCGACCCGAAGGCTCCGACTTAACCTTGGTGGGCAACGGCAACCGGGAGGAAGGGGTTGATAACCCGGAAGTGTATGCTCAGCGAGCCTCGCCGGATTTTATTCGGGAGGTTTGGAACCGCTTGGCGCGGCGCATCCCGCTGCTGGCCGACGCCCAGTTCAGCGCCGGTTACGCCGGCCTATATACTTCTACGCCCGACTCCCATCCCGTTATGGATGCAGTGGAGGGCATAGAAGGGCTGTACGTCTGCACCGGGTTCAGCGGCCATGGGTTCAAGCTGTCGCCGATGGTGGGGACGCTGCTGGCCGAACTAATTCTAGAGGGTCGAGCAACTTCCATTGACATCACTCCCCTGCGGATGGCTCGCTTTGCCGAAGGCAAGCTGAACAATGACGGCTACGGGTTCCGGGTAATGGTGTAAAGGTTAAACGACAGTCCCGGGCGGTTATTCGCAACAACTTTCCCGGAATCGGGTATAATCTACCTTGATTTCAGGATTATGATTTTCGTTTGTGAGGAAAAGTGAGGTCCAACAGTGTAAGAGTGGGAAGAGGTCTGTATTTGCTCAAGATTGGCCTGGATTCCTTCGTGCCGCAGGAGTTTCTAAACTTCCACGGGGTGGCGGCGGCGGCGGCGCTACAGCAAATCTTGGGCCAAGTACGGGATGAACAAAGACCCTTTGCCAACATGAAGGCTCAAGACCTGCTGGCCGTAATGCAAGCCGCTTGGTCGGAAGTGTTCCACAACGCTCTGGCCGGCATCGAACCAAATTTGGTTCACGAGGTTATCGCAACCCACGAAACTTGGGCCAGCCGTCAGTCCTTTTCGACCGATGCCGCATATCAGGCCTTGAGCGCCCTACAAGTCTTACTCTCCGCCATGGCATCGCCCAGTGCCGCCGAACTCGAAAAGCTGAAATTAGAATGTCTCGAATCAACTGGTGACGACGACTCAATGGGACCCCTGGAATCTCCCGCTGGTGTTGTCTTGCTGGAACTCTCCGCGCCTCCTGCCAAAGCTGATCCGGTAAATCCGGCGGAAGCCGTCGAAGCCCTTGCTGCTACTGACCCTTACTTGGCTGAGCTTATCCGGGGCCTGCGGGAGTCCGGCGCCCTGCTGGAGCAAGACCGGGTTGCTCAGGCGACTCGGGAGCGGATTGAACCGGTCTATGCTGACGCCCCCGTATCCCTGGAGTTTAGCTCAACGCTGGCCCAAGCCCTGGAAGATCTGGGCATAGACCGGTTGTATGATCATCAAGCCGAAGCAATCGAAAAGTCTCTGGCCGGCTCAAATGTAGTTCTGGAGGCTTCCACCGCCAGCGGAAAGACTTGGGCCTTTACGGTTGCGATGGCGCAGTCTCTGCTGCAGAATCCCGGCGGCTACGCCCTGCTAATTTGCTCGACGAAAGCGATTGCCCAGGCCCGCCTGGTTCAGCTAAACGACCTTCTGCCCCAAGTCGGGTTGAACGCGGAAAGTTATGACGGCGATATAAGCGAAGAGCAACAGCGGCGCATCCGAGAAACCCCGCCGTCAATACTGCTGACCACCCCGGAAACGCTCAATACTTCCTTGCTGGGTTGCCACGGAGATTGGCTCAGTTTCCTCAAGAACCTCAAGTTTGTCGGAATAGACGATATGCACGAATATGGCGGATATTTCGGCAGCAACATGGCGGTATTATTGCGACGGTTTGCGCATTACTTGGAGCTTATCGGAGCCGCTCCTCGGTATTTCCTGGCCGCCGCCTGCGCTAACCCGGCGGAACACGCCGAAAACCTTACCGGCCAAGCCTTTGAGCTCGTATCTATTCCAGACCAAAGGGCTCCCAAACTGCGTTACCTTTCGGTTGACCCGGATATACCCGACCTACAGTTCCAAGCCAAGTTTCGGGAGCGAATCCGCGATGCGGCCCTGGCCGGCGTCAAGATGGATAAGTCGGTCATCATATTCTGTCCCACCCGCAAATTCGCCCAACAGTGCTATGACTCCGCCCGACAGGAATGCGCTGAAAGAGGGCTGAATGAGAATTGCATCGGCCTGTCCGGTCTTGGGCTGAATGATGACCTGCAGGACGCCGGCCCAGCGGAAATGCCGGACGGGGCGGTAAAGGTTATATTCTCCACCAACGCTTTAGAAACGGGTATGAACCTGGGCCGGACAGAGGGAGTCATCTTCGCCGGTTTCCCGGATACGGTCAGGTTGGCCCTGCAACGCATCGGGCCGGCCGGGCCAGACTGGGACCAGGACGCCTTTGTGCTTTGCTACGCCATGAATGACCCTATAAACCGCTTCTATACCCATAATTTGCCGGCCTTCCGGGATCAGCGAGCGGACGAGATAGTAGCCAACTCTGCCAACCTGGAAATTGTCAGGACTCACTTGCCATCTCTAATCCAGGAGTCTGCGGGCAGAATCTATTCTTTTTCGGCGGATGTCCTGGGCGACGCTATGTTTCAGGAGTTATCAAGACACCGGGAGGCTGAACCGGACACGGACTTCCCCCAGGGAAAAGTAGGCTTGCGCGGCTCCGAAGGGCAGCTGTGGAGCTTGGTGTGCGACAATGAATCGGTTGGAACTATATCCGCCTATCGAAAGTTTCGCGAGGCTTATGAGCGGGCTGTTTGCCTCTGGTCGGGCATCAAGTATCGGGTGGAGCGGGTGGAGGAAACGGGTGGCGACAACGCCAACGACCTGCCTCAAATCCACCTCATAGAAATAGAATCCGAAGACTTGGAAAACTTCAGAACGGTCCCTTACTTTGAAAGGACGCTGGAAATCCGCGAGGAGCATCGTTGCTTAAAATGGACGGACGGCATCTCTATCTTCCTGGGTAATGTTACCAGGGTGGAAAAGCTGACCTCCGTTAAAGTGGTTGATGAATCCGCCGTCCCCGAAACGGAAAAGGCCCAATCCACCGATATGGACGAGGCGCAGGTTGGCGGAAGGGAGATAGACGTCTACCAGCCTTCCGGCAACCCAACTTGGGAAGCAACATCCCAAGCCTTCTGGATCGATGTCGCTGGCATTATAAATAACGGAAGCCGAGACCCAGTGGCGGACGCCGAAGTTCTTGCCGGAGCGCCGGACCCGGGTCTGGCCGCCCTGGAACAAATGCTGCGGGTCGGAACTTTGCTCACCTTCCCGACAGATTTCTGGGACACAACCACTGATGTAACCGGGGACAAAATCTTCCTGATTGAGAACTATCCGGGCGGCATCGGTCTGGTGAAGAAAGCCTTTGACCGCTGGCGCGACCTCCTTGCCGTCGCCGTCGGAATAGCGAAAGACTGCGCATGTTCCAAAGGCTGCGCCAGTTGCCTCATTACGCCGCATTTCTACGGCCAGACGCTCGATAAAATTAGGGGTATCGAGTTGGCGCAGCGTCTTTTGGAAGCCACTGAGGGTTCGCCAGCAGAAAATATTTGGCCTGAGTTATCCCGTTAGCGCGCGGCCTATGTTGCATCATTAGTCATTCCGGAGAGATAGCGACTTGACACCTTTGGCTATGGCCATCAATGCTGACCGCCTTAACCGCTCTTTGGCAGAGTTGGGGCGCATCGGCGAAACCCCCCAAGGGATGATGCGGCTGGCGTACTCCCCCGCTGACCTTCAAGGGAGGGAATACGCCGCTACCCGCATGCGCCGGGCCGGCTTGGAAGTCCGTATCGATCCCGCCGGTAACATCATCGGACGTAAGCCCGGCGCCGACCCTAACCTGCCTGCCATCGCCCTCGGCTCCCACACCGACACCGTACCCCACGGCGGCAAGTACGACGGCGCCCTGGGCGTTATGGGCGCGATTGAAGCAGTCCAAACCTTGGCCGACCACTGCTACGCCTTGCGCCACCCGGTGGAGGTGATGCTATTCACCAACGAAGAAGGCACTCGCTTCCATCGCTGGCTGTTGGGCAGCCGGGCTATGGCCGGGCTGCTGGAGCCGAAGGACTATACCGCCATTGACGAGGAGGGTATATCCCTGGCGACCCGCTTGGCCGACATTGGCGGCGACCTGGCCCGCATTGACCAGGCCCGGCGTTATCCCGGGGAACTGGCTGCCTACCTGGAACTACACATCGAGCAAGGACCAACGCTGCACCAGTCCGGCGCCCCCATCGGTGTAGTAACCGGCAGCACCGGACGGGAGGTTTTTGACGTGACGGTTCAGGGCAAAGCAAACCACGCCGGCGCGACGCCGATGACTGACCGGCGCGACGCTTTGGCAGCGGCGTCCCACCTGGTGTTGGCGACGCAAGAATTGGCTAAAGAGGCGGAAATCTGCCGGGTGGCTACGGTGGGCTACTTGCAAGTTCGGCCCAACGCAGTCAACGTGGTGCCTGGCGAGGTTAGCTTGGGAGTGGAGTTTCGGGATGGGGACCTTAACGCCCTCCGCGCCGCTGAGACAACTTTCCGCCGCAATGCCGCCGCCATAGCTGACGCTAACCGGGTGTCGATAGCCATTAGCGTCGTCGAGTCAACTCCCGCCGTGTCGCTGCCGGCCCGGATGCAGGGGCTGGCGGCTGAAGCGGCAGAGCAATCCGGGCTGGCCCACCAGCCCCTGCCCAGCGGCGCTGGCCACGATGCCCAGGCCCTCGCTGCCATTACCGAGTCGGGCATGGTTTTCGTACCCAGCCGGGACGGCATCAGCCACTCCCCGGAAGAGTTCACCCCGCCGCAGAATTGCGCCGACGGAGCGCAAGTCCTGCTCAATATGCTCTTGCTGGCTGACGCCCGGCTGTAGGCTTTTGGTGATAGGTCGCTCTGTTTCTCCGCCGAAAACCCTCAACCGAGTATTGTTCGGTTATACTAGCCGGGTAATCTGACGTCGGGAGGCTCGAATGGAAATATCCGCCACCTACGTTTTCGACGCTCCGGCCATTGAGGTTTGGGATACCTTAATGAATCCCCAGGCGCTGGCCCGCTGTATGCCTGGTTGCGAGAGCCTGGAACCCGCTGGCGAAAACGACTACCAAGCGGTGGTCAACGTAGGCCTGGGGCCAGTCCGGGGCCGCTACACCGCCAAAATAGCCATCACCGAGACCAACCCGCATCAGTCATATCGGTTGGCTATCAGCGGCAGCGGGCCGCTCGGATTTGCCAACGGCAACTCCTGGATAACCCTGGAGGAGCAAGACGGCAAGACGGCAGTAAAGGTTACCAGCCAAGCCCAGGCCGGCGGCGCCGTGGCGCGGGTAGGTCAGCGAATGATGGAAAGCGCGGCTAAGGGTCTGCTTGACCGATTCTTCACCTGCCTGCAAGAATCGGTCAACCAGTCCAGTTAAGCCGGCCATACGCCCCAGGTCAGTCGCGTCTTAACTTCGGGGCTTCCGACTCATTCCAGAGCCAGGGTGAGGGCCGGTGGGCAAAACCCGCAAAGGAGAACAGCTATGGAACGGCGCCTGCCAAGCCGGGATGAAGTCTTGGCCTATCTCAAGGAAGACCGCAACTGGGGCCGTTGGGGCGATGATGACCAGTTGGGGGCGATGAACTTGGTTACCCCGGAAAAGCGGGTGGCCGCCGCCGGGTTGGTGCGCAGCGGCCGGGCCGTATCCCTGAGTCGAGTTTACCCCAAGACGCCGGCGCCCAACAACCCCAATCCGGCCCAGCATTTTATGCGGCGCAACCTCCGGGAACCCGGCGGCGGCTCGGCCGTGGACTACTACGGCGTGTCTTACCATGGCCAAGCCAATACCCACCTGGATGCCCTGTGCCACGTCTGGGACGAAAACGGAATGTGGAACGGGCGGCGTCCCGAAGACGTGATTACCTACGACGGCGCCACTTGGGGTTCCATTGAACACTGGAAGCAAGGTATCATCACTCGCGGGGTACTGCTGGACGTTCCAAGACACCGGAGCGAACCCTTCGTTACCTTGGAGCAACCCGTCCACGGCTGGGAGTTGGAAGACATTGCCCAAGCCGAGGGCATCACCCTGGAGCCAGGAGATGCTCTGGTGGTGTACGGCGGACGAGGTCGCTGAGATGCGGTCAACCCTATCTGGGGCGGCGATCCGGCAGGACGACCGGGCCTCCACGCCTCCTGTCTCAAATTTCTTCGGGAGTCCGACTGCTGCCTGCTGGTCTGGGATATGATGGACTTTATGCCCAACGGCTATGACATTCCCTGGAGCGTACACGCCGCTATCTTTGCCTTTGGCATCGGTCTGCTGGATAACGCATTGCTGGAGCCGCTGGCCGAGGCTTGCGCTGAGGAAGGCCGCTACGAGTTTATGTTGACGGTCAACCCGCTGCGGGTAGTCGGCGGCACCGGCTCGCCGGTTAATCCCATCGCCTTGTTTTGATCGATATGCGGTTGCCAGGCCCTGGCGTCAAGAGTCGAGCAGCCAGGAATCGTTGCCCTCGCTGCCCTCGCGGAGTCAAGGGATAACTTTTAGCTTGGCTGTCAGCGCTACGAGGTCAGGTTCTCCCATTCCTCCCGCAACAAGGCATAAAGTAGCGTATCCCACCAGCGGCCCTTAAAGCATTCGTTGCGGCGCAGGCGGCCTTCCTGCCGGAACCCCAACCGTTCCAGGACGCGGGCCGAGGCGGCGTTATCGGCGATGCACCAGGAAGATATGCGGCGCAGACCCAACTCCTGAAACCCGAAATTTACCATCGCCTGGGCCGCCTCGGTAGCGAATCCCTGCCCCCAGCAGTCCGGAGCCAGTTCATAGCCAATGTCCGCCTCCCAATTATTATCGGGTTTACGCCGGATGCCGCAATTGCCGACTAGCCTCCCCTCCGGGAGCAGCGTGATGGCAAGCTGAAACCGGCGCCGGGGCCTTTCCTTCTGCTGCTCAAGAAACATCCCGACGAAGGCGCGTACATCGGCCTCGGTGCGGTCGGCCCAAGGATAATAACGCAAATAGCGAGGGTCGCGCTGATAGGCCAGCACGGCGGGCCAGTCCTCGACGACAAACTCCCGCAAGACTAGCCGCTTGGCGTTTAATTGCATAATGATTCGCCAGTCTTTCCCGGCGGGTCAGGCAATTAACCCGGAATTACCTGGTTACCTCGTACACCACCTCGGCCGCCTTGTGGCCCCGGTGGTACACGTAAATCCAGTGGCGACCGGGAGCAAAGGCCCGTCCCGGCCCCGGCCCAACCCGGTATTTTATCGTATCGCCAGAGCTGCGACTGTTTACCCGAAGCGTGTAATCAGCGCGCCGGTAAGGGAAGCCGTCCTCAAAATACTCCACCACTTCCAGTTCTATTCGCCGAAGGCCCCCGGAATAGTCCTGGGAATACTCCAGGTTAAGCATTATCCAGGCATCCTGCGCTTCGGTGGATAGTTTGTCCACCGGGCTGCTTCTTCCGGGAAGGGTTATATAGGCCTCTTCAATCTCACCATTGATGCGGGACAACTCGGCATCCACCGGTTGAGAGTCCATTCGCTGGGTATCGTAGGGCTTGGAGCCGTCATACCAGCGGTCGATTACATGCTGAACGATATTCTCCACTACCGCGCCAGAATAATGGGGGACGGACTTAAAGGCTTCCGCAACCTCTCCGATGCTGCCCGGCGCGGCGGGATTATCGCCCCGAGCGACGGCGCGCAGATAAAGCAGACGTAATCCTTCCCGAAAGGCGTGATCGCCCAAGCCGCGGTGCAAGTCCAGGAAAAGGCGTTCTCCCAAAGAATAGTTACAGCGGAAGCTTGCCGTTCCCCGGGTCGGGTTGGCCGACTCCAGTTCTTGTAGGTTAGTGAATTGAACGCAAGGGTAGTTGTACGGTTCCAGGGGGCGATCCACCCGGGACTGCTCCGCTACGGCGGCGGTAAAGCCCGCCGCTCCTTCATCCAGCCAATCCGCGGAACCGTTCCAGTAGTAACGGCCTACCTGATGGGCGATGACACCGCCCGCCGCCTCAGCTTCGGCGCTGCTGCCATGCACATCATACTTGGGGAGGGCCGCAATATGGGTGCCAAAGTAGGCTCCGTCAGCAGAGTCGCCAACGGCGTCGCCAAACAAGAGCGTAACGTGTTTTGTAGGAAAGGGTTCGCCAACCAAAGCCTCGGCAGTGCGAACCGAGTGTTCCAGCAAGTCCATACTGCGTTCGGCGCCGGCCTTGATACGGATAATAGTCAGAGTAACCTGGCCGGCTTGGGGCAGCTCGATAATACGTTCCCGCAAAGAGGTCTCCGTCGGATCCAGCAGCGTTTCCACTAGATCCGGGTTGGTTTGGTTCACCCCGTACAGCAAAGAGACGATTCGTGCTTCCCGGTTGCTGATACCGTCTTTAACTGTCTCGTTTGCCATCACCCGACGAAAAGCGTCGAGGTCGGCGGCGGCCAACCCAGACAAAGACTCCAGCGCAGTCAGGTCGGGTTCACTCAACGTATCCAGGAAGGGCATAGCGATGATTTCCTGAAAGCCCGGGGTATTCGCCCGCAATATGCTCGCCAAAGCAGGCAGCGTCGCATCCAGTTCGGCGACGCTGCCCGCCTCTAGCCACGTCTTTTCGGCTACTTCCAAAAATAGCGATGCCCGGAATGTGGCGATATCCAAAAGGGCCTCGGCGGCGTCTCGCTCCGCCGTGGTAACGCCGTCGGCGACCCAAGGCAAGGCCCGAATACGCTGAGCGATGGCGCTGTTGGTATCTTCCAGATACTGGGCGCCTTGCAAGTTGGCGTAGCCATTGGGCAACTCTGGTTTCGGCGCCGGCGTTGCCGTGGGCGTCGGCATGGGCGGCAACGCCGTAGCGGTAGGCTCCGGAACCGGGGTTGCCTCGGGCATAGGCATGGGTGTGGGCGTGGGCTCCGGCGTCGGATTGGTCGGCGTCGGCGCTGGTATAACCGGTACAATAGGCGTAGGGGCAATCATCGTTAGTGTAGGCGCCGTTAGCGTTGGAGCCGGAACCGGCGCTGCCGTTACCGGATGGACCGGCGTCGGAGGGGGCGTCGGCGTTAAGGTAGTCGTTGCCTCCGGAGTCGGCGAAAGTTCCGGCTCCGGCGTAAGCGTGGGAGTAGCAGCTGCCGTGGGCGTGGGCATAACCGTCGCCGTTGGCTCGGGTGTCCGCTCGACAGTCGGGCCAGGAGTTGCCGCCCCCGTCGGAGGCTGGGCGGAAAGAGGCCTCGGCGGCGGTTCCAGTTCAGGCTCCTCCACCGAACGAATAAACACGGAATAAACCAGGACGACGGCAATTACCGGCAACGAGAGCAGACCTAGAGAAGCGGAAATTATAAAAAATCGATGCACTGAAAGCATGGATAAATTATATGCCAAGAATAGCGCTTAGTCAGCATAAATTATCGGCGAATCAGGACAGAATTTGCGATAGGAACAACTGCGCCCTTTCGTGCTGCGGGTTGTTGAAGAAGTTATCGGGGGTGGCTTCCTCAATGATGACGCCTTCGTCGAACATTATTACCCGGTCGGCTACTTCCCGGGCAAAGCCGATTTCGTGGCTAACCGCCAACATAGTCATGCCGGAACCGGCCAGTTCCCGCATCACGTCCAGCACTTCCCGAATCATCTCCGGGTCCAAGGCAGAGGTAGGTTCGTCGAAGAGCATTATCCGGGGCTGCATCGCCAGGGCGCGGGCGATGGCTACCCGCTGCTGCTGACCGCCGGAAAGCTCGGCAGGAAACTTGCCGGCTTGTTCCGGAATGCCCACCCGGGTCAGCAGCTCCATCGCCACCGCTTCGGCTTGGTCGCGGGTCCATTTCCTGACCTTGGTGGGGGCCAAGGTAATGTTCTGCATTACCGTCAGATGGGGGAAAAGGTTGAAGGACTGGAATACCATTCCCACTTCCCGGCGGACGGCGTCAATGTTGCGCACGTCGCCGCTCAACTCAACTCCGTTCACGATGATGTCGCCCCGCTGGTGCTGCTCCAGCCGGTTGATGGTGCGAATGAAAGTGGATTTACCCGAACCGGACGGCCCCAATATAACCACCACCTCGCCTTGCTTGACTCTGGTGGATACGCCGCGCAGGGCATGAAAACTGCCGAACCACTTATGCACTTCCCGGCAGATAATAATGTCCTCCATCTTCGTATTTGCCATAACATCCTCCTGATGTTTCCCTTTTCCCCTACCTCTGCCCCACCCCCAAATGTTCCTCCACCTTGCCGCTGATGTAGGACATCCCATAGGTGAAAATCCAGAAGACCAGGGCCAGAAAGACGAACGTCTCCCGCGCGTTGACCAGAAACTCCGGGTTACCCTGGATGAAAGTGCGCCCGATCGCCACCATGTCCAGCATCCCGATAATATAAACCAGGCTGGTGTCCTTGAACAGGCCGATAAACTGACCCACGATGGCCGGTATAACATTGCGAAGGGCTTGGGGTAAGGAAATGAGCAGGGTAGTCTGCCAGCCGGCCAGACCCAAAGCCCGGGCCGCCTCGGCTTGACCGAAATGAAGCGACTGGAGGCCGCCCCGTACATTTTCCGCCATATACGCCGAGCTGAACAGGGTAATCACCACGCCGGCTCTGAACAGGGAGTTTTGGGGAAAGTCCTCCGGGAAAGCCAATGGCACCAGAACCTGGGACATAAAAAGCAGGGTAATCAACGGCACGCCGCGGAACACTTCAATGAAGGCTACGCAGAGCGCTTTTACTACCGGCAACTCGCTGCGGCGTCCCAGGGCCAGGGCAATACCGATGGGCAGGCTTAGGGTAATGCCGCTCACGGCCAGTATCAGGTTCAACATCAGGCCGCCCCAGTAAATCACGGAAACCGACGGCAACCAAGGCGTACCCGGCAAGCCCCGCAGCAGCGCCAGAATCAACAGAAATACCAACCCTCCCAGCAGGGCAATCCGCACTCCGTTGCCTAAGGGGGTGTAGCGAGACACAGCCCAGCCCGCCGCCACTGCCGGCAAGTTAGCCAGCAGCAACAGGCGTACGTCCCACCCCATAGCTTCCAGACTGTAAGGTAAAAAGGCGAAGGCTGACGCAACTCCGGCGAATAAAAGGGCGATGTTGCGGGCCGTCCGATTCCCGCTCAGGCCCCAAGCCATGCCCGTCAGGAAAATTACCATCAAGAGGGATACTTGGGGCCGCCAGAAGCAGTTTTGACCGGGACAGGCGACTTCGGTATTATACGGGCCGATTATAAAACGTCCGCCCAGCTTGACCACCACAATCCAGTCGGCGCTCATAAACGCCCACTTCAGGGCGAACCCCAGAGCAAGGAACAGGGCGGCCAAGGAAATGACCGTCAGGACTCCGTTATACCAGGTGTTGAACAAGTTGGCGTGCAGCCAGCCAATAACGCCGACTTCAGAGCGCGGCGGCGGTAGGGGCTCTGCGGCCGGAGCGGATTGAGCGGCCATCACCTACCCCCTCCGAACCGGGTGCGCCGGTTATAAAGGTTACCGATTAGCGACCAAGTCAGACTCATTGCCAAGTATATTCCCATAATTGACATAAAGATTGAGACCGCCGGGGCCGTCTGGGTCATAGTTATGGCTACGCTGGTCAGGTCGGTGAAACCTACGGCTCCGCCCAAGCTGCTGTTCTTGGTCAAGTTCAAGAACTGGCTTATCAAGGGCGGGATGATTACCCGCAACGCTTGGGGAAAGGCGACGGCGCGCAGAGTGTTCAGCGGCGACAGACCCAGGGCCCGCGCCGCCTCGGTCTGTCCTCGTCCCACCGACTGGATGCCGGCCCGGACAATTTCGGCGATGAAGGAAGCGGTGTATATCACCAGCCCCAGCAGCAGCACTAGCAAGCCGGCCCGAGCGGTGAAGCCCCCGGCGATACGTCCGAACTGGCCCTGGGGTTCCGGCGTGGATATGAAAAAAGGAGAATCGCCAGTTGCGAAGCTCAATACCAGCCAAGCCAGGGCGCCGCTGCCTAGGGTAACCGCGAAAGCGGAAAGCAGAGGATAGGAGGAGCGGCCGGTCAAGGATTCTCGAAGAGCCAGTCTCTTGTTCACCGCCCCCCCGGCGACGATGGCAAGCGCTGCCAGCCCGACCCAAATCAAGGCAACGGCCAAGTCCGGCGCATAGGGCCAAGGCATAGATATGCCGCCGTTGTTAACATAGAACCGCCCGGCGATGACATACCCCTCTCGCACCGGCGGCAAGGCCAGCACAATATAAAACCAGAAAAACAGCTGCACCAGCAGCGGCACGTTGCGGAAAAACTCGATATAAACCATGGCCAGTTTGGACACAATCCAGTTGCCGGAGAGTCGGGCAACGCCAATGAATATGCCCAGCGCAGTGGCCAGAATAACGCCGGCGACGGCAACGATGGCGGTGTTGCTGGCGGCTACCCCCAAGGCGTAAAGGAAAGTATCCGACGACTCGTAGGGTATGAAATGCTCCCCGATAGGAGTCTGATAAGCGCGGGAGAGGAAGCTGAAGCCATAGGGAATATCCCGCTCCTGAATGGCGCCGGCAATATTGGCGAAAAACCAGACTACCAGCGCCACCACTACAATAGCGGATACAACCTGAACAGCCCACTGAATAATTTGTATGTGCCGCCAGACCGGGACGCCTTGGTAGGTCAGTACTCGAGGTGCATTGACCATAACTATGTTTATCCGACGGGGAGGTGGGAATTTGTGAGATATATAGGCCGATTGTAGCACATTACCGGGGGGATACCGGTCAACGACGCAAAGAAACGCCAAGCATTTTTACTGCCGATGCTATTGCCGTTAGCATCCGGAGAGCCATAACCAGGTTCGTCGTTACCCCCAGCGCCGCTGAGCTTGCTCCATTCTTTGATCGTTTCGAGGCTGCACTCTATCCACCAGCCGGATGCTGGGTCCATTTCGGACTTCCGGGCCTCCACAAGAACAATCAAGACCAAGCTCGTCGTCGGTTGGGCCTACTTCTACCAAAGGGCCGGCCATATCTCTGCTCGCCTTGCGTCGGCCCCTACGAACCGGCAAGAAGAACGGTTAGCAATGGATATGTCGAGCTGTCAATGGTAAAATAATCATCGATTTTCCAAATGCGATGGATCGGGGATAACTTGCCGAAAAGAGGCTTGCCAGATAAGCCCGTTTTCCGTCAACCGGGCAGCTTTTGCGGTTGGTGTGTTACAATGAGCAAACGGCCGGACAGCAAACTGGCCGAGCCCCGCCGGCCTATCTTCCCAGCGTGTTTGTGGGAAGTTCGCCGCTCCACACCGGGAGGTTTTCTTAATGACCAGCAAGTTCTTTAACGACGTAGAAACTCTGGAAGCCTTAGAGTTTACCACCATGTTCAATGCGATGAGCCCGGAGTTTCGGGCTTCGGTGACGTTGCAGGCATTACGCGCCCGGGACCATGTTACCACCGATGCCGGCCGAGCGCTAGATTCGGCGATCCGGGGCAGCATCCGGTTAATCGGATATACTAACCCGGCTCTGGCAATTTCGTCGGTTCTGCTGGAACCGGTCAGCAACGCAATCGTCAAATCGGAAAAACTCGCCGGGGCGGCATTACGGGTCTGGGCCGACTCCCACGATGACCTGCACCGGTTGGTTTTGGAACACTTGGAATTGCAGGGCATGCCGGCGGACTACCCGGACTTCTCGGCAAACAGCTTCCGGGGTTTCTGGAGAGAAGATAGCTGGCAGCGGGAATTGGACTGGATTGTCGAATTTGCCGAGAATTGGAGTGAGGACGACCTGGCCCTGATGTTGTGCTATGTGTCGGGTAAAACCATTATCGTCCCGGAAAATGAGAGCGAGGAAGATCCCGAGAATACTTTAATTCCGGTGGTAAGTTTGCGAGATCGCCCCGCCCCGCCCATTCCGGTCAAGGAAGACCTGCCCCGTGAAACTAGCGAACCTCCCAAGCCAATAGTTACCGTAGCGTCCCCGGATCTGCCCAGCGAGTCCATCGGTTCCGCTATTTTGTCTCAGTGCATTTTCTACTTGGATTCCCTGACGCCGGAAGACGTAAACTGGAACGAGGCAGTGCCTGCTTTTGTAGAGGCGGTAAGCGGAATCTGCGAGTTGAAGACGGCGCAACGGGAACGTCGGGCCAATCTAGCCGCAGCCCACCGCGAGATTGCGCAAGGATTTGCGCAAGACCTGGAATTTCTGGAACAGGATATGTCTTCCTGGTCCCCAGAGGGTCTTACCGACGTGGGCGAACTGGATCGGACGCTGGATTTGACAGCGGAACTTAGGAGCCTTTTGGCGGAATACCAGGAAGTCCGCCGCCCGGGCAGCCGGCTCAGCGAGGAACTGTCCCGACGGGAAAGACGTTTCACCTTGGAACCCCGCATTCTGGATACCATGGTCTTGGTACGCCAGGCCCTGTTCGGCGCCCGGGATCGCCGGGACGGCCCGACCGCCGAGAGCAAGTCGGGAACGGAAACCTCAGAACCTGCCGATTCAGCGGAACCCTCGGGGTTACCCCCGGGTCTCAGCCGGGAACCGCCACTGAATAGGGATGGCTATCAGAAGGAATTAATCTACGAGCCGTTGGAAGAGTCCCGATCTGCCGGCGAATTTACCGATAGCTAATCTAGTAAAACCCAAGTTAGTGTTTAAGCGGCAGGCTTCTCGGCCCAGCTCTTGGGATAGCTGCGGCAAGGTTCTGTTGTTTTGTTCCGAAGGACGCTGGATTTTTAAGGGAAGCAGGTTAGCTAGCCAAGCCAAGCGGTTGTTTGGTTGTCCAGGGAGCTGGAGCGCAACATGACGGGAAATTGTTGCGCCCGTCGCGCCTCCGCCAAGGCTCCAGGGTTACGCCGGCCGGCCCAGTTAGCTAAAACGACGCTAGCGGAGGTCAAACCCGGGTCAGTAATTCCAGAACGTGGCCGTCCGGGTCGCGGAAGTAGCAGCCCCGACCGCCCCGGCGGGTGTTGATATCCATATCCTCCAGACTGCGGGGGCCGCTGCCATAAGGGATACCCTCGCCCTTAATTCGGTCAAAGATAGCGTCGAAGTCAGCATCATTGACGTGGAAAGCGTAATGATGGCTCTCAAACTCCTCCCGGTCATCATAATCCAGAGTCAGAGCCTCGTTGACCTGCACCGGAGCGAAATGGCCCGTCGGCCCGTCGTAAGTAATGCCAAAGATACGGGCAAAGAACCTGGCCCCGGCCTCCTTGTCCTTAGAGGGTACAATGGTGTGGTTCAACTCGATAGCCATACTGCGCCTCCGATATAGCCGGTTCGCTTGACTCATCCATCATACTCCATTTAAGGCTCTGCTGCGTAACTGCCCAACTTTCCGCCTCGAATACGGCGGCGCCCCCCCCACAAAACCGAACGACCCACCCACGGGAACCTCCAGAGCTTGGGGAATGGTCTGGAGGCTTCGAGGGAAAGGCGCCGCAAGCCCCGCTCAATGCCGGATAAATTAGGTAACATGAACCCCGGCGCGGTGCGCCAAGTCCTCTTGCGTGAAGCGCCTTGACTCCCGTAAATAACGCACGTGCTTGCCAAAGGCCCGCTGATAAGCGGCAGCTTCCCCTTGACCCGGATTGACTCGGAAACTATCAAGACATAGACTGCCTGTCCATAGACTATAAATTTAGTAAGGTGATCAGATTGGCAGGGCAAAGAAAGACCAGTGATGAAAGAAAGGAACTTCTTGCAAGGCAGATTGCCAACCTGATTCCACGAGGTAGGAGAGTTGAGTCGCAGAGTGATTATCAAGCGGTGCTCGTAACCGGGCGTCCGGTTAATCATGTATTGCACGTGATTCTCACACTGGTGACTTGTTTCACTTGGGGTCTTATCTGGGCTACATTAGTTCTGCTCGGCGGCGAAAAAAGAGAGATTGCTAATGTTGATGAATGGGGTAATGTTACGGTTGCGCGCGTGAACGGAACGTCGGGCAAGTTAATTGCTCTCGTAGTGTTGGGCGTCTTTGCGACCGGGTTTATCGGCTTCGTCATATTGACCGCAATTGGAATGGCCCTACAAGACTCTACTAAAAGTTCCGCCGGCAGTATCTCTCCCAAACCCGCCCAAGCCCCGGAAATCGTTCTCGAAGTGAACGCCGAGCAAATCTGGAACGATTATCATATCAACGAAACGGCCGCAAATTTCAATTGGAAAGGCAAGCGTCTGTTAGTTACGCTCCAGGGCATTGACGAAATAGAAGACGGTGGGAAAGTCAGAAAACATATTCACTCCAGCGGGTCCAACTACATTCAACTGGACTTCACGAGTAACGAAGAAGTCATTCACCTGACCCCCGGAGAATCGGTCAGGGCAAATTGTAAATTGGATGGATTTCAACTGGACAGTTGGCTCGAGTTTGGCGATTGCAGATTGGAGTAAGCTGTCCCTCAACCTTCCCGCCACGACGCCAGTCAAAACCCAAGGGCGCGGGAGGTCATTCACTCCAGCGACTCAAAGAACCCAAAGTTCACGTCTCCTCGCTTCTGTAGTGAATAAACCTCCATGTTGATAGGAACTTGCCCCTGCTGTTGTGGCGGTACTAATAGAGGAGCAAAATCTGCCTCCCCTTGTTCCCCCAGCCGGCGCCGATCGACCGGGCTCTACCTACCTTCCTCCTCCAACGCAACCTTCAGTATTTCCTCAGCTACCCGCACCGATACCCCGGCCCGCTCCTCCTGGAGCAGCATCGCCACCCTTGAATCTCGATTGCCCCAACCCCGGTTGATGGCCTCGGTCAGTTCGGACAAGGCCAGATTAGCCAAGCGCATGGGAACGTTGAACTCCCGGCCCACACCCACAGCCAAGTCCACATCCTTGCGGGCCAGTTGCAGCGCAAAGTCAGGCGGGTCGAAGTTGCCCGGTAATAGATGCTCGGCCAGCCCCTCAAAAGTTCCCCGACGCCCCTGAGCGCCCCGGCGCACCGCCTGCCACAAAGCTAGCGGCTCCACCCCGGCCTTGACGCCCATGGTGAAAGTTTCCGCCAGGGCGCACTGGATGATGTATCCGGAACAGTTGTGCACCAACTTGGCTACTGCGCCGCAGCCGATAGGTCCCACATAATAAGCCTTGTCTCCGATGGAATCCAGCACAGGCTTATAGCGGTCAAACAGTTCCCGGTCGCCGCCCACCCAGATAGCCAAGTTGCCGGAGCGGGCGCCCCGGGGTCCGCCGCTGACCGGAGCATCCAGCATACCAATGCCCCGGTCGGCATAAATTTGGTGGATGCGCCGGATGACGGTGGGAGAGTTGGTGCTGAGGTCGAAATAAACCTTGCCGGCGTTCAGCCCCTCCAGCATCCCGTCCTCGCCCAAGGCCACCGCTTCTACCTCCACTGGGCCGGGCAGAGAAGTAAAGATAACTTCAGCGGCCTCAGCGGCCTCCCGGGGGCTGTCGGCCCAGACCGCCCCGCCCTCCAGATGGGGCGTAGCCGCTTCCCGCCGGATGTCGTGGACAATCAGCTCGTTGCCGCCCTGCAGGCAATTATAGGCCATACTGCCTCCCATAGTCCCAAGTCCGATAAATCCAACCTTCATACTTGCCTCCCTTCTTCGAGTTCCGTACCCTGACGTCCTTTCTCTTCTCTTCCCTCCCATTATGCGGTTTTGCGTCCGCTCTTTCAACGGAATATACTGAAATATATCCCGGCCAGGAACCGGCCAGGAACCGGAAGGAACGCAAATTATGACATTAGAACCGTCGGCCCTTTCCCGGACCGACCGCAACCTGTGGAACGCCATTGTCGGCGAGGCGATGGCCTATCTTAAATACAATGCCTATGCTCATCAGGCCCAGGAGGAGGGCTACCCGGAGGTGGCCCGGATTTTCCAGGAGGTGGCCGAGGCGGAGACGATTCACGGCCTGAACCACCTGCGTGTGGCCGGCGATGTGGGCACGACGCTGGACAACCTGCGCACGGTAACCGTGGGCGAATCCCGGGAGTTCAGTGCGGTTTACCCCCGGATGATTCGGGACGCTCAAGAAGAGGGCCCCAGGATGCCGCCGATTCTTTTGCCCTGGCCTTGGAGCAGGAACAGCATCACCTGGAGGTCTTTTCCTGCGCTCTGGAACACTTGGAGATGCGCCGGAGCCGGGCCGGCGTCAGTACGCCAACAGCCCCGGCCCAACCTGCCGAAGTTGTATCGGCGGCCCCGCCCCGTCCAATTGCCAACCCGCTCCCGTCGTCCGGTTTCGCCCCAGCCTCGGACGAATCCAGCGTCGAGTCTGAAGCCGGAGCCGGAGCCAAATCCGTAGCCAGAGCGGAACCGGAGACCGTAGCCATAAGTCCCGACCGGGCGCTGGGAGAAGGCTCCTCCCGGATCGATTTGAACACCTACGTCGCCGCCGCTATGGAAGTAGATCGGGAGCGGTTCCGGGTAGCTAATTTGGGACGGCTACGGGAGGTGGTGTTCGGCGCCCAGGACGGCATCCTCAGCACGGTTACCCTGGTTACTTCGTTGGCAGTGGCGGTAGGCGACGGTTCTACGGTGTTGTTGGCGGGCTTGGCCGCCGCCCTAGCCGGAATGATTTCCATGTCCACCGGCGCTTATCTGGGGTCGCGGGCCGAGCAGGACGTGCAGCGGGCGGAAATTGCCCGGGAAGCTCGGGAACTGGAGGAGAACCCGGCGGAGGAGTTGGCCGAGCTGGTGGTGATTTTCCAGCGAGAAGGTAAAACCTACACCGAGGCCAACGCCCTGGCCGTCGAAATCGCTCAGGATAAAGATTTGTGGCTGCGGACGCTGGTGGAAAAAGAACTGGGCATCAGCCCGGAAGAGACCGCCAGCCCGGTTAAGGATGCCCTGGTTATGGGAGTATCCTTTGTGGTCGCCACCCTGGTGCCGATCTTGCCCTACCTGTTCCTGCAAGGCGGGACAGCCATCGGTGTATCGGTAGCCGGGGCCTTGCTGAGCCTGTTCATCCTGGGGATGGCCAAGGGCCGGCTAGTCAATAAGTCGCCCCTGTTGCAAGGGCTGGAAATTCTGGTAATCGGGGCCGTCTCCGCCGGAATCGGCTTCGCCTTGGGGGATTTGATACCCCGTTTGATTGCCGGCTGACCCGGTTATTTCGGCCCGCCCCCCTGGCCGTCCAAGTTGCTGAGAAAGGCTCCGACGGCGGTTAGGAAGTCCGCCGGGTTGTCGCCGGCTACCAAGTGGCCGGCATTGGGGACGGTTACGGTGTCGCAGTTGGGTATAACCTGCCGCATCCGCTGCATGGTTTCGTCGGCAAAAATGTCGCTGTCCCCGCCCCGGACTACCAGGGTAGGACAGGTGATTTTCGCCACCGCATCCCATAGCCGCTCCGCCGACCAACCTGGGGCTTGACGCCCCGGCGTACGCAATAGCTTGTCGTATTTCCAGGACCATTTCCCATCGGCTCGCCGACGAATGCTGTATTTCAGGGCTCCCAAGGTCTGTTCCCGGGAGCGGCCAGTGTATTCCTGCACCCGGTCGGCGAACTCCTCGAAAGAGTCCAGTTCATCAGGCAGTTCCCGAAAATTCTGAATCCGGTTGCGCCCCCGGGATTGAGCCACCGGGCCGGTATCTACAATAACCAGCGACCGGAGCTTTTCCGGGTGGCGAGAGGCCCAGACATAGCTGTTGCGCCCGCCCATAGAGTGGCCGATGAGATTGAAGCTGGAAAGCCCCAACGCCTGAACCAAGCTGTCCAGGTCGGCTTGGTGAGCTTCCAGGGAATAGTCCCCGTCGGCGGCCCAGTCGCTGTCCCCGTGCCCCCGCTGGTCTAAGGCGATAATCTGAAAATGCTCAGACAGGGGCAGGCTGACAAAATCCCAGCTATGCGCTTGCTGCGAACCGCCGTGGAGCATAACTATCAAGGGAGCCCCCGGATTTCCCCACTCCAGGTAATGGAAGCTCATCCCGTTGGCCCAGACGATATTATCCGTAGGCTCATTCTCCTGGGTGAAAGGAACTCCCCTCTGTCGCGCCGCCTCATGCAGCGTAAGCCCCAAGGAATGAGAAGCCATGCCAAGAACCTCCCTATGTATACCGATGTGTGTGCCGGCGTCAGTCCCCATAATAACCCGGATAGCCTGAGTGTCAAGCCGGGTATCCGGCCGGCGCCGGGCGACCCTGAGCCAGCCTATAGGGGAGTGAAACTGAATGACGGGTATCCGGCCGGCGCCGGCCGACCCCTTCGCCTCAACCCTCTTCCCCCAAGCAGAAAAAGGGATGAAGAGCCGGCCTGTCCCCATCCCGAAAATAGACCGGTTTATTTTCCTCCGGCCAACTGTTATTATTGTAGTTCAAGTCAGGTTAGGAGAAATGGATAGATGACCACCGAGGCGATTAAGCTGGAACTGGAACCCCGGGTGATTTTAGGCAAGAAGGTTAAGCAACTGCGGCGCATAGGCGCCATTCCGGTTCATCTTTACGGGCCGGGCATTGAAGCGCGACCCTTGCAGTGTGAACGAAAACAACTGCTCCGAGCGCTGGCCCAGGCCGGCAACACTAACCCCATCACCCTTTCAGTCCGGGGTGAAACCGGGGAACAGCTGACCTTTGCCCGAGAAATCCAGTGGAACCCGATGCGAGGCGACCTGCTGCACGTGGACTTTCTGGCAGTGTCGGCGACGGAGAAGGTATCGGCGCAAGTTCCGGTAACCCTGGTGGGCGAGTCGCCCGGGGCGCGGGAAACCGGCGGCGCGGTGGCCCAGGTTATCTACCACCTGGACGTGGAAGCCTTGCCTCTGGAAATCCCCAACGAAGTGGAAATAAACCTGGCCGAGCTGGTTGATCCCAATGCCCTAATTCGGGTTGCCGACATCCCCCTTCCGTCCAGTGTGACGTTGCTCACTGACCCGGAAGCCTTGGTATTGCGAGTAGAAGCTGGCCGGGAAGTTCCGGCGATGGCTGACGACGAGGCCCCGACCTTGGGCAACACTCCCGCGTCTAATTCGGAAGAGTCGGACAACGGAAATTAGACAATGCCGCAGCGCTCCGGCCAATCCGGGAGTTGGTATGGCTAACGCACCCGGCGGAAGCTCCCTATTCCCAATTCCCATCGTTCCTGCGCCATCAGGAATCTGGAACTTGGCCGGCCGGGGTTTCGGTGCAAACGGGAACCCCGATTACCCGTCATTCCCAATGCCTTTACCTTAAGGGGCTTGGGCAATGCCGCATCCTCCGGCCCGGCTGCCGGGGTTATCTTATCCGTCCTTGGGCATTGCGGGGAGGCAGCGCCATGCATCTGGTTTATCTGGGCGAATCGGGAAATACCGGCAACAGTCTTAACGACCCCAATCAGCGGCACCATGTTTACGCGGGGCTGGTAATACACGAGACCCAGTACGTGGCAGTCAACGGGGAGTTCAACGCCCTATGCCGACGGCACTTCGGCAGTCCCTTGGGCAACGCCGAAACTCCTTCAGAATTGCGGCCGGCCGACCTTTACCAGGGTCGAGGGTTTTTCAAGTCCTGGCCGCCGGCGAAACGGGCCGAGCTTATTCAGGACTGCCTGAACATTCTGGTACGGCGCGAAACTCCGGTAATCGTCAGCTACGTGGACAAAGCCCAGTTGGCCCAGGCGCAGCGTGACGGCAACGATAAAGCGGCCAATTGGGCCGCTCCTTCGGAAGCCATCATCAGCAAATTCCTCTTCGCTCTAAATATGTTTATGGACGAGGCGGCGGTCGCCGACGTGGACCCGGACCACATAATGGAGGCTACTGGGCCGATTAAGGACTACGCGCTGGTAGTAGCGGAAACGGGCAAGTCGGTAAAGCCGGAATACATGGCCCGCTTCCTCCATTCCGAAGTAGAAATACCCACGCCGGCGGTGCTGGAGAATTTTTACTATACCAGCTCCAGCGAATCGGTCGGCGCCCAGTTGGCGAATATATGCGCCTACTTTGTTCGCCGCTGGCTTCAAAACCCCTCCGACTCCCACGGCTACTTTGAGGCCCTGCGCGATGGACGAGTAATCCAGGTAATCTACGCCGTGCAATTCTAACCCGGCCGCGCGGTCTCGCTTCTTTCCCCCGCTTCCCTACCCGCTCTTTCGTGGAGAAGGGAAACGAGAACCTTGCCCCTAACTGAAGCGGGCCAGCTTTCGTAGCCAGGCGCTCAGCAGATCCACCCCGATTACCAGCACCAAGTACCCCAGAATTATCAAAGCGACCTCGTCGTAGTGAAAAAAACTGAGATTCAACCGAAACTCCCGCCCCAACCCGCCGGCGCTAACAAATCCCACCACCACCGTAGTTCTGATGACCACCTCCCAACGGTAGAGTAGATAAGTGATGAAATGGGGCAAGGCTTGGGGCAAGATGGCATAGAGCAGGATTTGCAGGTTTCCGGCGCCGGCGGAACGCAAAGCGCGGGCCGGAGCCGGATCCAGGTTTTCCACAACCTCAGCGGACAGGCGCCCCACGATGCCCAGATTGTGAATCCCCAAGGCAATGGCCCCGGGCAGGATGCCCGGGGCCAGAAAAAAGACGATTAACATTGCCCAGACCAGTTCCGGCACCGCCCGAGTAAAGGTGTAAAACAGCCGTAGCAAGTGATAAAGTCCAGCGCCAACCGGGGATGATGTCCCGCCCAGCTCTCCGCTGCTGACATTGCGCGCTGCCGGCAAAAAGGTGAAAAAAGCCCCAACCCCGGCGATGAACATCGCCAGCACGCTCATCGCCAAGGTGTTGTAGGCCAGCTTGCCCGTATCCCACCACTGGCTTGGCTGGAGAAAAGCCGGCGATTCGGATGAATCCAGGGAATATGGAGAATCCAGTCCCAGCAGTTGGCCGACAAACCAGCTGGCATTCTCCCAAGTCTTGCCAGTGAACAGGTCAAGGAAGCCGCTGTCTTCCCCCAGCAGGATATAGCCCCAAGCCGCCGCCAGCAGCAGGCCAAAGGCGTAGGCGGAGGCGCGAGCAAAGGTCAGGGGCCGCTTTCCGGCCCAGCGCCCGCGCCAAATCTCTCCGGCTCGCATCACGACGTCAGCAGGCTTCGGCGCACCCGCCCGCTCCACAAGTCCACCAAGGCCACAATCGCTACCAAGACCAGCAGCAGCGTCCAAACCTGCCGGAAGAGCAGGTCGCCCAAGGATAGCTGTATTTCATAGCCCAATCCGCGAACGCCCACAAAGCTGAGGATGGCCGCCGCCCGGACGGCGCATTCAAAGCGGTAAAAAGTGTAGCTGACCAAATCGGGCAGGCACATCGGCAGGTAGCCGAAAAGGAGGGTTTGCATAGGAGAAGCTCCGGCGGCGCGCAGGGCGCGCACCGGCTCCGGCGGCGCTTCTTGCAGAAACTCGGCGTAGATGCGGCCCAAGATGCCTCCGTAGGGCAGTCCCAAGGCTAGGATCGCCGCCAAAGGAGACAACCCAATGGCCGCTACAAACAGCGTCGCCCAGACCAATTCGTGAACCGCCCGGATGCCTCCCAGAAAGAACCGAACCCCCAGTATCAGCGGAATTCGTCGCCGGGAAGAAGGGGCCACCACCACGCCGGAGGCGATAACACCCAGAGGAAAACCGACGAATACCGCCACCGTAAGCCCGGCCAGAGCATAGGCCAGCGTCTGCCAGGCCGCCTCAAGACAGATAAGTAGGAAGCCCGGCGAGAGTTCCGGGGGGAACAGGGCCAGCAAAAAGCGCCAAGCCGCCTCCCCTCCGCCGGTGTGGACTATTGGGCCGCCCCAGTTGACGCTGACAAAGCTCCAGACGACCGCCCCCAACAGCAGCAGAGATAGCAAGTGGCGACTCTCCAACAGCTTGCGCGCCCGGCTCATACCGGACGCCTCGCCTCACGCCAAGTGATGGCTGAAATCATCGTCGCCCAAGTCATACAGGTCGTTCAGGAGGGCCGGGGTCAACTCCGCCGCCGGAAGGTCGAACTGCAATCGGCCCTCGCGTAGGCCGATAACCCGGGAAAAGAAGCGCCGAATAAGCTCGGTAGAGTGGATGCTGGCAACCAGCGTATTGCCGGATTCACCGGAAGAGGCGCTGGCGCTGGAATAGGAACCGGAATTGAAGGTCAAGTCGGCCAACAGCCGCAGAATCTCCTCGGCTCGGGCCGGATCCAGAGAGGCGACCGGCTCGTCGGCCAGTACCAGCCGAGGGGACTGAACGATGGCGCGCGCAATCGCCACTCGCTGCTGCTCCCCGCCGGAGAGGTGGGAAGTCCGCTCCTGGATTTTATCCGCAATGCCCATACGCTCCAGGGCGGCCTGCGCCAGCGGGTAATCCTGGGGCCAGACCAAGGACAAGGCCGAGCGAAAAAAACCCCAATGGCCGAACCGGCCGGCCAGCACATTATGCGCCACCGGCAGTTGCGGCACCAAGTCATATTGCTGGTGAATCAACCCCACCAATCGAGACAACTCCCGCCGAGGCATTCTTTGGGACAAAAACTTCCCCTCGATGGACAAGCGTCCGGCGTCGGGTTGCTCCATGCCAGACAGCAGGTTTAGCAGAGTAGTCTTGCCGCTCCCGCTGGGGCCAATCAAGGCCACTCGCTCGCCGGCCCGGATACTGAAGCTCAGAGAATGCAGGGCCTGCACTCGAGGGAAAGCCTTGGCAACCCCGTCAACCACCACCAAAGGAGCGGTTGTCGCCGGCCGCAAACCGCTCCGAGGGTTATAGCGAGCCGCCAAATCCGGCTTACGCTGAACTTGTGGAACCACGCTCATGCCGAACTGCGCCCTCCCGCCCTCCCGCTTGAAGCGGGGTTTTCCTTCCGAGACGCGCCCTCACTTTATCAACTCCAGACTGCGGGCTACCTCCTCAATAGCCCGGTAGTTGTCATTGTTGGTCTCGATGAACTTTTCGGCGCTGAACAGCTCCAGAATCTCGGCGTGTTCCGCAGTATTGAGCTTGAGCAGCGCCTCCTGGACTTTGTCGGTAAAGCCGGCGCCGTAAACCTCGTCCAAATCGGCCCGGGCCGTCCAGTTATAGTCGAAGTAATCCGGGGTGGTATAAAACTCTTTCACCTTGGTCCGGTCGGCGCTACCCCCGCTCACCGCCCGGTTCCAGACATCTTCGTTCAACGCGCCGATGTCGAAAGAACCAGCCTGCACCAACTGCCAAGTCTTGTCGTGGGAGCCGGAGAAGCTGGGCGCAGCGCGAAAGTCGGCGTCCGGGTCAATGCCGGCCTCGGTCAGATAGTGGCGGGGCATCAGGTGGCCGGAGGTGGAACTTTCGCTGCCAAAGGTGATGGTCAGGTCGCCAGCCCGAGCCTGAACGTCCTCCAGAGAACTCAGCTCCAAGTCAGCGCGGGCGATAAACTTGGAGTGAAACGCGGCGTCGTTTTCCCGTTGGGCAAGGGCTTGGGCGCCGGGGTTTTGCAGCCGGGCTTGCACCCCGGTCAAACCGCCAAAGAAGGCCAGTTGCAGTTCATCCTGGCTAAAGGCGATAACCACGGCGGCATAGTCCACGCTAGGCACGTACTGTACCTCTACATCCAGCTCTTTAGCCAGATAGTCGGCGAAAATTTGGTAACGGCGGGCCAGCCGGGCGGTATCCTGGTCGGGGATGCCGCCAACTTTGAGCGCCGGCGCATCCTCGCCGCCACAAGCGGACAGCGCCAGCAAAAGAACCGTCAGGGGAATTAATAATAACGTAGCGAATCGTACCGGCAATATGCGACGCATCAAGAACCTCTCTATAAGTTATGCAACAAAGCTCCGGGGCAATCCAGGCAATCCAACGGAACACCGGAGGCAAGGAGAGGCAGCGGTTCTTGACGCAACCGGACGGAGGGTAAATCGGCGACTTACGAAAAACCAGCGCCTTGGGCCCGCCAGCCAATCCAGGCCTCGCTAAGGCAGGCTCAAGTAAATCCGGCGCCGGGCAGAGGAGGGTTTGTCAGTGGAAAGGTCAACACATAAACCAGTCTAATAATGGACATAGATTTTGTCAATAACCGAACTCAAATGCGCTAGGCCGGGGCAAAATCCCCCTCTCTTCCTGTCATCTGCCGGCGCGGTCAACCACGATAGCGTTTATGCCGGAAGCGCCGATATTTGACCTGCTCCGGTTCGTGATGAACCTGATAAAAGCGGCTTTACCCCGAGTCAAGCCTAAGCCTTGTCCAACGAGCAAGGGGGCCTGATTAACCGCAGTCGGGCGACCAAAGCCGACCTCGCCCAGGGCCAAGTCGATTCGCTGGAAGTGGATAGTCGGCATGCCGATTGCGCCAGGCGCCCTGGTGGCGGCCCTGGTCAAGCTGCTGCCCGGAGCGTCCGGAGCGTCCTGACCCCCCAAACCCAGTGCGGTCGGTACGACTGCAACTCCTTAAAACTTTCTTAAATTTTGCCCAAAATGTCCATTCGGCCTTCCGATATAACTTGACTTTTCGCTTCCCTAAATGTTAAATCTATGGGCATAGGCGTTTGCTCTTGGTTTTGGCCCCAGCCCATCGTTTCCCCAAGCCGGGGTGAAGGCGGAGCAACGCAAACCCGGACAGTCTGGTAAGGATAGGGGTGTTGTTATGGCTGGACTTATCATTATTTCCCACCGCTTGGACCCCTGCGTTTATCCCCAAAGGCGCCGGCGTCGCCGGCTAGCCCCAATCCCCTTTTCGCTCCCGGGAGCAAGGACTGGGATTAGGAGGCCGGTAATACTGGCGTAATACTTGGGCGATTACCCTTGTCAGTATCCCAAACATAAGGAGAGGTTTTTATGGCAAAAAGATTTATCCCATTCATTGGCTTGGCCGTGGTGGTGGCGTTGGCTTTCGCCGCTACCTTCGGCGCGGTTAGCCTGACCCCGGCCTACGCCGGCGTAGCGGCCCCGGTCGACGCCGACCTGGAAGGCAAGGGCTTCCAGCCCCAGGAGGATTCCAAGCTAAAGTTAGAGGGCGGCGACAGAGAAATAACCCTGACATGGTCTCTCCCAACGTCAACGACGACCGCTAATAAAATCAACAAGTGGCAATACACGGTAGATAGTGCGGATGGAGACCGCTCGGATTGGACGGACGTTGAGGGAGGCGCCTCTACGACGGAAGTTGTAGTTAGTCAGTATGACGGAGCACGTCTGCAAAACGGCGTAACTTATGAGTTCCAGGTTAGGGCGGTGAATACTGACGATAGCAACGATATAATCTCAAAGAGCGGGACTGTTGAGGGCATGGCTAATAAGCCGCCAGGAGCTCCTAAGAATGTCAAAATGAAAGCCGGAGAGGGCTCAATAATATTGACTTGGGACCCGCCGTCTGACACCTCCGGTATTACTGAGTGGCAATATCGGACCAGGTTGAATCCCTGGAGTGACTGGATGACTGTGCCGGACAGCAAGCCGGATACTAACACCTACGAGATAAAGGAACTAGATAAAAGCAAACAATATGAAGCCCAGGTGCGGTCAATGGCCGGCAATACCCCCAGTGCCACCACCGGTGGTGCTGACGATGATTATGAAGGGGTAGTAGCAAAGGCAGTCGCTGCAGACGGAAGTGAAGCAGTTGCTGTGAAGCCGATGGCTGTGATACAGCGGACGTTCACTTCCACCAGCAATAAGCCCGGTAGCGATCCGACCTATAAGCTGATTCTGACGGCAGAAAGCGACTACACTGCCGGTCGGGACGACATAGAAATCGAGATGGAAGACTTCGGGATGCCTAGCAGCATCGATGTTGACGCGATCTCGATTACTATAGATACTATAAATACAGGTGAAGAAAAGGATACTACTGGGGAGCCGGCAAACGTGGAAGTGGACGGCGAGGATGTAACTATATCCCTCAAGCCGGCCAGCGAAGATGACTCCCGGAACGTCGCGGTTGGTGACGTGGTAACCATTATGTTCCGCTCTTCCTCCGGCATCACCAACCCTACCGAGGCGGGTGAATACGGCTGGGTGGTTGAATGGGGCGATGACAGTTGGAACTTTGGCACAGCCTCCACTGAAGAAGGTGGCTTGGGTGAGCTGAATATCACTCGCCGGGTCAGCCTAAGCGATAACGATGGCGGCCGAGATAAAGAGATTACCGCCACCGCCAAAGGTTACGAGGCCGACGCCACGGTAACCTTCTTCATCGACGCCAACAAGAACCGGGAGCTGGATGTCGACGAACATAGACTGTGCAGCGATGTATCCGACAGCAATCACATAGCCAGTTGCGAGTTCGAGGTTACCCGCCCGCCCTTTGAGGCCGCCCATAACTATGTTAACGCGGTGTCCGGGCAAGACTATGACCAGTCCGGCTTGTATGATAAAAACTCGAAGGACGACGATCGGGGTTACTTCTTGGAGCCTTCGATCACCGCTAGCCCGGCCGGCGGCAGTCCCGGAGAAACCATCCAAGTGCAGCTGGTTGACTTCCCGGCAGGTCCCGTTACCGCCACACTGGCCGGAGAGCCACTGGGCACCTTTGGAACAGTGGGCAGCCAAGGGGATATGAACTTCCAATTCACTGTTCCCGATAACGCGCGGGAAGGCAAGCAGGACCTCAAGGTTGAAGCCGGCAGTGGAAGTGACAATGATGCCAATGTGGTCCTCGATATCTCCGGGCCGACGGTTACTCCGACGCCCAGCGATGAAATCCTGCCCAACCAGCGGGTGAACCTGGTCGGCGGCGGTTTCACCTCGGGCTCGACGATCAAGACAATTTCCATCGGCGGCAAGGAGATTAACGAGAGACGCATCAACGACGGGAAGGATGTGGATGTGGACAATGGCGGCAACTGGTCGGCGGCGGTGGATATGCCGTTGAGCAGCGCTACCACTTCCGAAGGGAAACGGGTAATTCGGGTTACCGACGAAGATGGCCGCTCCGGCACGGTGGAAATTACCATCCCGGCCCGCAAAGTAACCATCACCCCGGAAAGCGGTCGGGTAGGAACTATCGCGGTGGTGCGGGGGGAGAACTTCCCCAGCAAGAATGACGAAGGTAACAGTCTCAACGTGCAGATCCAATATGACGCCGGCGAGGACCGAACCACCACGGTAAGCGCGGTGCCGGACGCCAGCGGTAAGTTCGAGGTAGAGTTGCGGATTCCCACCACGGCGTCCATCCCTTCCACCAATACGGTGCAGGTGTCCTTCGATGATACGGATGACATCAACGTGGTAACCACGGTAACCCACGATGTGCCGGAAGCGATCATTACCCTCTCTGCCACCAGCGGCTCGCCGGGGACCTCGGTAACCCTCGAGGGTAAAGGCTTCAAGTCCTTCGTTCCCGTAACAACGGTGAAGGCCGGTTCCATTGATGTTACGCCTTCGCCAAAGCCTTCCACCGACGCTCTGGGTATGATGTCCTTCGACATCCCGATTCCGGGCTTGGACAACGGAATCCAGACTATCGAGGTAGAGGTAGGGCAAACCAAGGCCAGCGTCGGCTTCACCGTAACTCCTTCCACCGGAGACGGCGGGGCCGTTGTCGAGGTGGCCGCGGCAGTGGCGAACCTGGGCGACAACTTTGTCGTTGCCTTCCACTTCAACAACACCACCAAGGAGTGGACCTTCTACGACCCCGCAATAGCGGACGCCAGCGACATGACCCACTTCATGTCCAGTCAGAGCTACTGGATTCAGGTTACGGAAACTACGGAAGCCATCCTGAATGGCAAAACGCGGAACCTGACCTGTTTGGAGGGGAACTGCTGGAACCAAATCGTCTGGTAAGAACCGGCCAGGATAGATAGATAGCAGGCCCGCTCCGGGCCCCGGCAAGGGATAAGGGGCGGGCCTACCCCGAAACCCACTCTAATAGGAGGAATCAATGGTAAAAGTCAGTAAAATCCTGGCCCTGCTGGCGATAGTGGCAATGCTGGCGGCGTTGCCGATGACGGTGTTAGCGCAGAGCGAACCGCCGCATATATTCATCGGCACTGCCACCGTAAACGAGCGAACCGTAGCCGCCGGCACCACCATTACCGCTTGGGATGGCGATAAGGAAATCGGAAGGACCGAAGCAAAAGAGGGTGGAGCCTATATCCTTAAGGTAGATCGCTCCGGCGGAGCAATATCCTTCAAAATCGACAACGTAGTCGCAACTCAGACTCACTCCAGTTGGGAGCTAGGAATGAGAACCACCGACTTCAAGCTGACGGCCCGCAGTCAAACGGCCGCTCCGGGGCGGCCCGGCCCGGCTGGTCCGGCGGGCCCTGCTGGCCCGGCGGGCCCTGCTGGCCCGGCGGGTGAGCCTGGCCCGGCGGGCCCACGAGGAGCGACGGGCCCCGCCGGCGATACTGGCGCGGACGGCGCGGACGGCGAGGCTGGTCCTGCCGGCGCCCGGGGCCCCGTAGGCCCCCAGGGTGATACCGGCGAAGCTGGCCCGGCGGGATCCGCCGGCGAAGTTGGCCCGGCCGGTCCCGCTGGCCCGGCGGGTCCCGCCGGTGCGGCCGGCGCCAGCGCCAGCGGCACCATGGGACTCATCGCCCTAATCATCGCCATCATTGCGGTGGCCTTGGCGGTGGCAATGCCCTTTATAATGCCCCGCCGCTAGGGTGAAGCCAGGGTAAAACGAAAGGAACCTAAACCTAAAATCCGGCAACACCAACCTATCCAGGCCCCCCGGTTCTTCCGGGGGGCTTTTATATTGCTTGGGAAGTGGAAAGCAGTTAAGGCGGAACCGGGCTGAGGCGAGCTGATGCGCTAATGTTGCCAATGCGCTAATGTTGTCAATGTATGGTAAACCGCTGGGCGTTTAGTTACAATTTTATCGGCGTACTATGCAACCCACGGAACGCAACCCACTCAACCCGTACTGCGCAATCCCCCTTCGTTTCGTTGAAAAGCCTGCAATAAGGAACAGGTGGCGCCAATGATCAGCCGGCCCCGCGTTTTCGTTACCCGCCGGATTATGCCGGCGGCCCTGGATTTGATTGCCGCCGCCGCCGAGCTGGAGGTTTGGCCCGAAGCGGAGCCGCCCACCCCGGAAATCCTCCGGCAAAAGTCCTCCGGCGTCGCGGCCCTTTTGACCAACATAATGGACCGAGTGGATACCTCCCTGCTAGACGCCGCCCCCGAGCTCCGGGTCATCAGCCAGTTGGCGGTGGGGCTGGATAACGTGGACCTGGCGGCGGCTACCGTCCGGGGAGTGCCGGTGGGCTATACTCCCGGGGTGCTGGCCAAGGCCACGGCGGATGCGGCCTTTGCCCTGCTAATGTCCGCCGCCCGGCGGGTCGCCGAGAGTGAGCGGTGGGTCCGGAACGGCCAATGGAACCTGGCCTTTCATCCCCTGCACTGGCTGGGCGTGGATGTGCACGAGAAGACGCTGGGCATCGTCGGGTTGGGACAGATTGGCCTGGAAATGGCAAAACGCGGGCAGGGTTTCGATATGAAAATTCTCTATCATTCCCGCACCCGCCGCCCGGAACCGGAAGCTCGGCATGGCCTGGTCTATGCCGACCTGCCGACTTTGCTGGCTGAGTCGGACTTTGTATCCCTCCATACACCGCTGACGCCGGAGACCCGCCACTACATCGGCGCGGCGGAACTGCGCTTGATGAAGCCCACCGCCGTGCTGGTCAACGCCGCCCGAGGCCCAGTGGTGGATTCCCGCGCCCTCTATACCGCCCTCAAGGAGGGTTGGATTTACGCGGCCGGCCTGGATGTAACCGACCCGGAACCCATACCGTCCGATGACCCGTTGCTGACGCTGGAAAACGTGGTAATTGCCCCCCACATCGGCAGCGCCTCCATCGCTTCCCGCGGCGCAATGTGTATGCTGGCGGCCCGCAACCTCATCGCCGGGCTGGAAGGGAAGCCCCTGGAGCAATGCGCCAACCCGGAGGTTTATAACCAGACCGGTACATAGGGAAGCCGGGAGCCCTGGAAAGTACGGAACTTATCGCCTCTCCGAACCTGACCGGGTAGGTCCAGCGCAAAGCTTTGCCTTGGGCGGCGCCGCTCAGCTTAAGAACTTCCGGTTTTCGCTGGAATGACGCTGGGGGCAGTGCGCTCTCGGCTTTAGGCGAGGTTAGGAGGTTTTACTCGCGCCGCCCGGCTTACCTGGCGGGCGGTCTGCTTTAGTTTGGCGACCGGTCGGAACCGGGGCCGCATATTCAGGGCGATTAGCGGGGCTACTTGGCGGTTGCCAGCTACCAAGGGCGCTACCCATTGGCGGAGTTCTTTCAGGGTAGGCGGGGTTTCTTCCCAAGCAGGGACGAGGGAATCCAGGGGCTGCCAGCGTTTTTCTCCCTTGAGACGGGTCATCACCGTGCCGCCAGCTTCCTGCACCGCCAGGACGCCGGCCAGCATATCCCACATTCGCGGGGCGCCGATGACGGCGTATTGCAGCACGCCGCAGGCGGTCATCGCCAGTTCGTAGGCGATGCTGCCGGTGGTTCGCAGTTCGCCCGGGTTTTGACCTACCGGCTTGCCGAACTTGCTGGTCTGGACGAAAAATCCGGGCAGGCCGATGAGCCGGTTGCCCACCGGCTTTTCCGAGACATAGACGGACACCGGTTCGGGAGCGGCCGCGCTGTTTCTGGCGGGTTGGGGCGACCGGGCCAGAAAACTGCCGCCGCCGCGCCGACAGTGCAGCGTTAACCCGCCGCCCAGCGCCGGCCAAGGGATATAGAGGGCGCCGGCTACCGGTCGGCCCCGGTACAGTATTCCGATGGATGAGGCGTAAATGGGCAGGCCGTTGAGGAAATTGGTGGTGCCGTCCAAGGGGTCCAGCGCCCATAGAAAGTCCGGGGCGGGCCCCGGGGCGTCGGTGGCCTCCGAACCTTCCTCGCCCAGAATGCCGTGGTCAGGGAACCGACGAGCAATCTCCCGTACCAAGTATTCCTGGGCAGCTTTGTCGGCGGAGGTTACCGGGTCGAGCTGGTTTTTGTCCTTATACTCAATAGACAGCCGTTGCCCGAAATGGTCAGACAAAATTGCGCCGGCGCCCCAAGCCAAGGCCACGGCGGCGGCCTCGATTTCCTGCAATTGTTCTGCTTCAATCATACTTGCCATGCCGGCATTATACACGTCGCCGCCCTTTTCCGTCGGGAGCATTTCTATTCTCCAAAGTGGGCTAGTCCGATGAAGCGGAGGGCCGGTCCGGGCAGCCAGCCGGTCTGCCGCAGCTCTGCGGCGACGTTCCTAACTCCATTGAACCGCAACCAGCCCCCCGTACCACCGCCCAACGTAATGTTGCCTTGCGCCGCCCCGTCATCCCCGAGCTGGCCCGGTAGTACCAGCCTGACAACGCCCCTCAGGTTGGCAAAGGGTTGCTTGACAGGCCCAAGCGGTGGCTATAAGCTGAAACCGAGGGGCCTGTAGCTCAGTGGAAGAGCAACCGGCTCATAACCGGTAGGTCGCTGGTTCGAACCCAGCCGGGCCCACCACCCTTGACGATAGACAATACCAAGCCGTGCGAAGCCCCTTCTTCCGCGTCCTTGCCGGGTATCCGGCTGTCATCGGGCATGGGCATAGAGTAAAGGCGGACGGAGCCATCCGTACTTACCACGCTCTCCTGGACGAATGACCCGATGAAGGCCTGCGACTCGGTAAGCTCGCTTTCCATCGCTCATTTCCACGGGCCATCAGACAATCGCTCTTTCCGGCCTAGTCCCCCAGCGCGCTAAGCTGGGCGGCAACGGACAAACCCTCATTCCGGCACAATGGCGAACCGGTAGGGCGCTAATTGCAGACTACCGTCAATTATCTTATCGCCCAAATTATAAACAATATTTCCGATAGGCTTGACTACCCGCACAATTTGCTTGAATGTCTTGATAATGTTATCTAAGTATTCTTCAATTGTTTCCACGTTGCCCAACCCGAGGGAAGAATATTCCCGTTGACCGAAATACGGCGGCGAGATTACCGCCAAGTCAACGGACGCATCACACATATCGGATAGGGCATCCCGGTTGTCAGCGCACGTCAAAGCATACTGCGCATTACCCTTTTCGAAGACGACCCAAGATGCGCGTGGATCGTCTATCCCAGACAAGCCAGACCTTTCTTCTCTCCCTGATTACGCGTTGAGCGCAGCGCCAGCGTACCGCTATTCCGGCAGTTATTAACCGCCCGGCGTCCTAGTCGGCGAAGCGGCTTTAGCCGTCTGGTTCCTCCCTGCTCCCTCCTCTCTAGCGTCCATCCCCGGTTTCGTGTAACATTATCTCTGGTTCTGGCAATAGCTCAACCAAATGCCAGCTACCAACCAGCTATTGACGAGAGTGGGGGTTATGAAAAAGCGGCGAGTTACCAAGCCGGTTTACGTGGGCAGCGTCAAAGTCGGCGGCGATGCTGACATTACCGTCCAGTCTATGACCAAGACCGACACCCGGAACGTGGCCGCCACCGTTCGGCAGATTCACCAACTGGAAGAGGTGGGCTGCGACATCATCCGCTCCGCCGTGCCCGATATGGCAGCGGCCCAGGCCATGGCTGAAATCAAGAAACAGATAAACATTCCCCTAATCGCCGACATCCACTTCCACTACCAACTGGCCCTGGAATGCGCCAAAGGCGGCGTGGACTGCCTGCGGCTGAACCCCGGCAACCTGCGCAATGAGGAGCAGGTCAAGCAAGTGGTAGCGGCGGCCAAGGAACGCAACATCCCCATCCGCATCGGCGTAAACTTTGGCAGCCTGCCCCCAGTAGGCGGCATTGGCCGCACCCGCGGTTTCTCCCGCCACCTGGATTTAGTCAACCGGCTGCCCAAGGCCGGCGAGGTCCAAACGGGCGACTATAGCATCGTAGATCACATGGTCGCCACCGCCCTGTGGGAAATCAGCCTGCTGGAGCAGCAGGACTTTGACCAAATCAAGATTTCTCTCAAGGCTTTTGACGTGCCGACCACCGTGGCGGCGTACCGCCGCCTCGCTGAAATGACGCCTTACCCCCTACACCTGGGCATTACCGAGGCCGGCACTGTTCAGGCCGGCTCCATCCGCACCGCCGTCGGTCTGGGACTGCTGCTTTACGAAGGCATCGGCGATACTATCCGAGTGTCCCTGAGCGGCGACTCCACCGAGGAAGTGGCCGCCGGCTATGAGATCCTCCGGTCACTAAACCTGCGGAACCGGGGAACCACCCTGGTGGCCTGCCCCAGCTGCGGCCGGGCCGACGTGGACGTGGTGAAGCTGGCTAACGAGGTGGACACCCTGCTCAAGCAGAGCGGCAAGAACATCAAAGTGGCAGTGATGGGCTGCGAGGTCAACGGCCCCGGCGAGGCCAAGGACGCCGACGTAGGCATCGCCGCCGGCGCCGGAAGGGCCGTCATCTTCCGCAAGGGCCAAAAGGTGCGGGTAGTCCCGGAGGCGGAGATGCTTTCCGCCCTGATGGAAGAGGTGGAAAACACCCCGGCTCCTCCTTAAACGACTAGGTACAATAGCGCCAAGGCCCGACGCCTTCAGGAACGCTACCAGTAAATGAAGCAGATGGCAGATTATACTTGCCAAGCACGATGATTACGCCAGAGAAAGAGCTAACCGCTATCCCGAATTCGCCCAATCAATACAGCAAAGAGCAGTTGGCCGGCTAAAGGGTAACGACGAATATCGCCGTCTCGCCCGACGAATACTCCGGGACCAACTCGGCTTGACCGAATACGAAATCAGTGAACTGAACCCGAATAAACTACCGTCTGACGCCGCTGCAGATGCTCTAGGTCTACCAAAGTTAAGGGGTATAACTCACTTATGCGTATGACCAAACTGGTTTCCAAGACCCAGCGCACCGACCCGCCTGAGGCGGAAACCGCCAGCCACCGGCTCCTTCTGCGGGCCGGACTTATCTACCAAGTAGCCGCCGGCGTTTACGCCTACCTACCGCTGGCTTGGCGCTCCCTGCGTAAAATTGAGAACATCATCCGGCAAGAGATGGACGCCGCCGCCGGCCAGGAGTTGATGTTGCCGGCCCTCCAGCCGGCCGAATTATGGGAGCAGACCGGACGGCGGGCCGTTATGGGCGAGGTTCTCTTTTCGCTGGAAGACCGGCGCGGCCGTCCGATGGTGCTGGCGCCCACCCACGAAGAAGTCATCACCAACATTGTCCGGGCCAACGTCCAGAGCTACCGGGACCTGCCGCTCATTCTCTACCAGATTCAGACCAAGTTCCGAGACGAGCCGCGTCCCCGGGCTGGGCTGGTGCGGGTACGCGAGTTCGATATGAAGGACGCCTACAGCTTTAACGCCGATGAGATCAGCCTGGACGAAAGCTATCAGGCGATGGCCCAGGCATACCGGAACATCTACCGCCGGTGCGGGTTGTCGGTACTGATGGCCGAGGCGGACAGCGGCGCCATCGGCGGCAAGGACTCCCACGAGTTTATCCTGCCCACCCCCTCCGGTGAGGACACGGTAATCACCTGCCCGGCCTGCGGCTACACCGCCAACGCCGAAAAGGCGGTGGGCATCTATCCGGCGGCGGCAGACCAAGCGAATACCCCGGCGGAGGTGGAGCAGCCGCTGGCGGAGATCAGCACCCCCGGCGTCAAAACCATCGCCGAACTGGCCGAGTTTCTGAACATTCCCCCTTACCGAACGCTGAAGGCCGTCTTTTATGCCGCCGACGGAGAACCCATCTTTGTTACCCTGCGGGGCGACCTGGAGGTCAACGAAGTAAAGCTCAAAAACGCGCTGGGCTGCCACGACCTGCGCCTGGCTACCGATGCCGAAATTCAGGAGGCCGGACTGGTCGCCGGCTCGGCCTCCCCGATTGGCATCACCGCCATTAAGCAGGTAGCTGACCCTTCGATAACCCAAGGTTGCAACTTCGCCGTGGGCGCCAACCGGCCCGACTTCCATTTCCAAAACGCCAACTACCCCCGGGACTTTCAGGTTGACCTTCTGACCGACATCGCCCTGGCTCAGCCTGGACACGGCTGCCCCCAGTGTAACGAACCCCTGGAAGCCACCCGGGGTGTCGAGGTGGGCCACATCTTCAAGCTGGGCACTTTCTACAGCGAGACCCTGGGCGCCCTGTACCTGGACCAAGAGGGGCGCCAACAACCCCTGGTGATGGGCTGCTACGGTATCGGCATAGGGCGCCTTTTGGCCGCCGTCATCGAACAGAACCACGACGAAAAGGGCATCACCTTCCCGACGTCCATCGCCCCCTACCAGGCGCATTTAATAGGGTTGAACCTGGCCGACGCCACGGTCGCCGCCGCCGCCGACAACCTGTACCAGGAACTGAGCCAGCAGGGCGTCGAAACCCTCTATGACGACCGGCCTGACCAAGCCGCCGGAGTAAAGTTGAACGATGCCGACTTGCTGGGCCTGCCGCTGCGCTTAGTGGTCAGCCCACGCAACCTGCGGAACAACGTCGTAGAAGTGAAAGGCCGCAGCGAAACCGACGCCCGCCTGGTGGCAATAGAAGACGTAGCGGCCCGGGTGCGGCAAGCCTTGAGCGACTAATCGTGGCAAACAATTCGCCGGGACTGCGCCCACTAACCTTAGCGGAACGCCACTATGCCTGGCTATACGGGATGTTGCCGGTCGCTTTTATCTATGTGGGATTGTTGGTGATAACCTACCTGCTCACCCGCCCCGACGTGAACTTCTTCAAGTACCTGCTGTTACCCTCCAAACACGCTACGCCGGCGCCGGTCTTTGGCTTGGATATCCCGATAGATTTCCAAATGGTACTAGCCCGGGCTTTCTACACAGTAGCCTACTTCACTTGGGGCCGGACTACCGGGCACCTCGTAGTTGGCGCTCACATCATCGACCGGAAGAGTAGCCGGCGAATTAACTCGTGGCAAAAACTGTTGCGCGGCTCCGTACAAATGGCCGGCGGCTCTTTATACTGGGTAATGGACGGAATATCGGTGATCTTGATATTGCTCGACCGGGCAGAGCGCCGTTCCGCTTACGACTGGGTCGCCGGCTCCGTGGTAGTAATAGGGGATTTGCCCCCGGAACCGGAGCCGGCTCCCCGCCGCAGTTGGTTCGGCGAATTGAGCCGGGCTATCCAAGGCCGTCCGGCAACCGAAGCCCGATGAACGTTCAACAGTATGCAGAGAGCCGATAGTGGGAGCGGCCGGGGTGATAGCGATAGGAACATTCAACCGGTGTGCGGGTAGCCCCCGCCGGGCCGTCGCTACCCGCCCCGGGCGGTCAAAACCGAACTCAGGTACAACAGGTTTGCCTTCAACTCCGGAGCGATGGCGCCCTGACGGGACGAGGAAAGCAGCAACAGCAATCGCAGTTGAGCCGCCAAGTCCGCCGCCAGCTTCCGCTTGGCCTCCTCCTCCGTATCCGCCGACACCGGCACTCGCAGCCCTTGCAGGGGCAACCGGGTGCGCGCCTCTCCGGCCCAGTACTGGTCCAGCGTGTCAATGATAATGATGGGGATGTCTTTGACCACCACAAAGGGGGCATCGGGCGGTGAATCGGAGGAACGCAGCACGTCCACCTTTACTTGGGTAACGTCGCTGTGATTGATATGAAAGGTGGCCCGGTTCGGCTGGCTGGAGTCAATCAACCGCCAGTCCCAGCCCTCCGGTGTGGCCGCGTCCTGCCCCGGCTGCACCGCTACCGGACAGGTGTCATCCTCGGCCAGAATACGGTCAGGTCTGTTAGCTTCCACTTTGCCCCTCCGATAAGTTTGTGTGCAATCAAGCTGGCCCAGCCACCACCAGCGGCGGCGGCAGTTTTACAGCGTAAGTTCGCCGGCAATCTGGCGGCGGCTTTTGGCGGCGGCGGCTAAGCCAAACGTCTCCAGCGCCAGCGCCCCCAGCAATATCTTGCCCTTCTCCGCGCCAAAAACAACGTAACTGTTCTGATGCGGCCTTGCAGTTCCCAGCTCCCCTCGACCGATGAAAAACTTCTGCTTGGAACCGCCGGCGTCTCTGGCGGCGCTTGAGGTGTTCCCGTCCGGTTGCTGATATTCATATACCGTTACCGTCCGTCCCTTTCCGATGATTACTGCTTGGTTACGGCTGCTCCGGCTCCAGTTCCCAGGCGTTATAGACCTGTTCCGGCAAGGTGATGGGGCCGACAGCCTCCTCATACTCGCGGACGTGCTTGCCGGCCAGCAGCGCAAAGGCCTTGAGCATCTGGGGGCTGACTTTAATCCGCGCCCGCAGAATCGGCTCCCGCTCCTCCATCTGCTCGCCAAAGAAGAGCACCGCCGAATAGAGACTGCTGTAGATGTGCATCGAGTCGCAATAAAAAGTGATCGGCTCTCCGGAAGTCTCGGCCCCCCGGGTATCGCCGGGGTTGACGTAGTTGTCCTCCTGGGGCATCTGGTCCTCTGGGGGTACATAGGGCCGCTGGATGATTGGCATATAGTTCCTCCCCTACCGAAGTTCGGCTTCGGCGCAACCTAATTATACACGCATACCCGGCCGCATACATTAGTACCGACCGGTATGCCGGCACAAGTGATAGTAGCCGATAGCCAGGGCCCCCCATTCGTGGGTGGTCTTGCTTTGACCAATCAGTCTCAGGCGGGCCATTATGGCGTAGGCCAACTGGTCCTGCGGGATATGGGAATGCCCGGCAATGGCGGCTCGCACCTCTTGGGACGAGTAGGCGTAGAGGGGCAGCCGGTGGTGGGCCGACCATTTGACCAGGGCGGCATCCAACAGTTCCAGCGCCGGCGCCGGCCACCGGATTCCCGAGGGCTGACCATGGGCTACGACTGCCGGATTCCACCGGGTAACCAGGCCGTCCAGACATCGCGCCAAGTGCGCCACCCGGTCGGCTGCGTCCAGACTGCGGCTGCGGGATCCCCGAAGAACGCCGGTATGGTTCACCCGAACGGTGCGCATCCGGGCGGGTTGAAAAATGGCCCAGCCCGTTTCCCGAAGGCCAGCGTCCAAAGCCAGCAGGGTCATATTATTCGGTATCCGCTCTCCCGTACCGTCCAAACCCGCCCCTTCCCCCTCTGCCCTGCCGGGTTCGATCGCCGGATGCGGGGGCGGGCCGGCGCCGAAGTCTAGTCCAGCCGTTGGACCATGGCCGTTCACCGGGCAACCGCCTGATACGCCGCCAACCCCGGCGCCGCTAACGCCAACCCCAAGCGGCCCCAGCTGAAGCCAGACAAGGTAGAACGGACTTCAAAAGACTTATCCGCCCCTTCCTTAGATCCCCCTGGCGGCATTGACCCCGCCGCTTCGGGATGAAGGTGTATGTCCAGGGACATAACTACCGACAAGTTCGACAAGTCCGGCAAATCCGCCGGCCAGTCGGCTGGCCGGTACAAACCAGTGTAGTAATAGACGCCGCATTGCAAGCAAATCCAATCCCCCTCGTCCCGGACCAGGTCGCCACCGCACTTACCGCAAGCCTTTAATCTGTAATAATTCATGGATGCCTCCTTGCAATAATGATTATAGAACAATTGTTCTATAATTTGCATACAATGTCAAGCCTTGGCCGGTAAACTAGCCCCAAGTCTCCTTAATTCGCCCGCTCTTTTCAAGGACCAAGCCGGGGTGAGGGTTAGCCGGCGCCGCCGGCCGCTCCCTCTGGGAGAGCGGCGACTTTTCCGGCCAACTAAACAACTAAAAGACCATGCAAAGACCGTCAGGACAGGAAACGGGGACAGGAAACGGCGGGTGGCAGGATGCCCGGTTAGCGGTTACAATTCCGGGGATGCGCGAAAGAGACGTAGAAAGGCCGCAAGCCGCCCCGACTTCCCAGAATCTATCGCTAGGCCGCCGCCTGACCGAGGTGGGTTGGGCCTTTCTCCCCTTGGGCTGGATTGCCTTTGGTGGCCCCCAAGCGCATATTGCCTTGCTCCAGGAGCGGTTTGTAGAACGGCGCCGCTGGCTGGACGAGCAACGCTTTGTGGAACTGCTGGGGCTGGGTCAAGGCTTGCCCGGCCCGACCTCCACCCAAATGGTAATAGCCGTGGGTACGGCCCGGGCTGGGCCGCTGGGCGGACTGCTGGCCCTCTTCCTCTTTCTGCTGCCGGCGGCGACTATTATGGCCCTGGCCGGCTTGGGGATGACCCGCTTTCTCTCCGGCGACGACCGGCCGCCCTGGCTGGACGGCGTTCAACCGGCGACGGTGGCTTTGGTGGCGGTGGCCGCTTGGCGGCTGGGGCTGGTGGTGGTTAACACCCGTCTCACCATCGGGCTGATGCTGCTGGGAGCGGTCGTTGCCATCCTGCTACGACAGCCCTGGGCCTTTCCGGCGGCGTTGACCTTGGGCGGACTGGTTACCGCATTGGCCCTGCGAGGCCAGCAGCGCCAGGTGGAGCCGGCGGTAAACCGCGGCGCGCCCCGGGACAACCTGGGCATATCCCCGGCCGTGGGCGCTTTGCTGTTGCTGCTCTTCTTCGGCCTATTGGCCGGACTTATCGGGGCCAGGTTGGTGTTCGATTGGCCTTTCCTGGAACTGTTCGAGTCTTTCTACCGCACCGGGTCATTGATATTTGGCGGCGGGCAGGTGGTTCTGCCGATGCTGCTGACCGAGGTGGTGGATACCGGGCGGGTAACGGAGCAACAGTTTTTGGACGGCTTCGCCTTGATGCTGGCCCTGCCGGGGCCCCTGTTCAGCTTCAGCGCCTACTTGGGGGCGGTGGCCGGCGGCGTGCCGGGGTTGTTGCTGGCTTTAGGAGGACTGTTTCTGCCGGGGACGCTGATAATCTATGCCGTGTTGCCCTTCTGGGAACGGATGCGGCGGTATCCTTGGGTGCGGATAGCTTTGGTAGGAGTCAACGCCACCGCCATCGGCCTGGTGGTGGGAGTGGTGTTCCTGCTGTGGGAGCGGGCCGCGCCGGACCCGGCCGGAGCGGTAATCGCCCTGCTGTCCTTTGGCGCAACGCTCTTTTACCGGCTACCGGCCCCCCTGGTAATCGTCGGCGCCGGCGTTCTGGGTTGGCTGTTCAGCCTGGCCGGCTCAGGCGGGTTGCTGTAGAGGTATAGATAGGACGGACTGGGCCGGCGCAAAACCAACTGGTTTAAGAAGATTGGGGCTAGTTAGTCTCCGCTAGCGGGGTTTTCCCTAACGCTACTTTCACTTCGAACTTTGTCATCTTCTTTTGCCAACCCGATGGGAACGGTGTTACCGGCGCCATAACGAAAAGTGGAGTAGGCTGCTCCCCCAGCCGGGACAAGAGGGGCTGCGGCAAGGGGAAACGTCTGCTGAAGCAGAGAGCCTCATGTTGCCGCCGCTCAACATAAACGCAAGTTACGGGGTATGCGAAGTAACCATTAGAGAATATGCCGGCCTTTCGGCGGCCCCGCCGATGGCCGATCCCAGCCCCGACCGCGCAATACCGACTGCTTCGGCGCAGCCCACCCGCGGCCCCCGTTCCTACATTTTCAGCTATCCCGGAAAGCCGATTATCGCCTACATTTCGGGGAAGCTGGGATCCTTGGCGCACTGGGTTCAATTAGACTCGCTACTGCGAACTTAATGGCGAAACTGCGCCTGGAACGGGGCTTCAGCGGGGCGGTTCCCGCATAGACGCGGCTCTGCGAATGCATTGCAGCGGTCTGTAGGGGAGTAAGCTCCAGGGTTACCCCCCCCTCTACCCGGAGAACTCCACGCCCACGCCTACAATTTCTATTTGCAGTGAGCGGGTGTCCGGTGCGTTGTCGCCGAAGGTTACGCCCACGGTTACGTTCAGACCCTTCTGCACCTCCGGGGCGCCTGGAACCTCAAATCGGGCGTCCAAGTTATCCCCTTGCAATCCCAAGTCCGTATGCTCGGCGATACGCTTTTCCCCATCGTACACGATTACCTCGTGGACAGTGGCGTAAGGACGGGTCCTAAAGCTGACCAAGGCAGCCTCGGCCCGGGTAGCCTTGCCGTCGGCTATCGCCAGTGTGGGAACGGGAAAGTGTACCCAGGTGTTCTGCCCCCCGGCGCCTTCGATACGGACAAAAGGCCCCGTGTGCCGCACCGAGGTAATTCGGCTCAGGTATTCCACCTGCATACTGGCCCCGTGAACCCATTCGGTAAACTTGCCGTCTGCCATATTCTACCCTTCCTTTCCTGCGCTATCCGGCGCTGCGTTATCCGGTTCAAGTTGTCGGAATTATAGCCGGTAAGCTGCGACAGGTATAGGGCTGCGCTTAAAAGAAGCTGCCCCGCATCCGACCGCGACGGTAAGCCAGCCGCATCAGGAACGCCGACGTGCCAGCCATCGCGAGCAGGAACAACAGGATAAAGATTATCAGCCACGGCTGGAAGTTAAAGGCCTTTTCCACATAGGCTACCTCAATACGGGCGCCGGGTCGCTTGGCGCGGGGCGCCTCGTCCTTTGACAAGTTAATTCCCTCGTTCAGTTCCCGCAACTCTACCCGCCCTTGGCCCTCAATAAACTCCACCGTCCGGTTAAAGTCCTGAACGAATACCCGGAAGGAGACGTTTGCCCGCTCTTCATTTTCATAGGTCATCAGATGCACTTGGTCAATTTCTCCGTCCAGGCCGGCGACGAAGTTCTTGAGCCGGGCCACCCGGTCGGATACATGGGCAACGTCCAGGGTGTAGTTGGCAATGGGCGGGTTGGTCGGCAGCGCCCCCGGTGGGAACAGGGAGACGTTGATGGTCGCCAAGTCCACCCGCCGCTCCAGGAAATTCAACCGCCCCTGCGTCTGCTCAATAGTGGAGCGCACCCGGGCCAGCTCCCGCTCCACGGTCAAAATCTCGGTTACGCTGTTACTCCGTTCCAGCAAAGCCAACAGGCTCTGCTCCTCGCGCTGGGAACTCTTCAGCCAGGCAGCCAGGTCAATAAATTGCTCGGTAACATCCTCTTGGCCCAAGTCGCGGGATTGCACCTCACCCAGGGCCTCAATCCGCGCCAGCGCCGGCCCAAATTGCGGCTGGGGAACGCGCACAGTCAGGTCGGCCCGAGGGTTTTCCGCTCCCCCGGAGCTGGATAGCTGTTCCACGAATCCGCCCAAGCTTTCGGATATGGCTCGCGCCTGGCCGACCGCCGGCTCCACCGACTCCACTTCGATGGACAGTTTAGCCCTGGATATTACCTTGCGGTCGATGACTTGCAACGATGGCCGGTTGCTGTTCAAGCCCCGGCCATCGTCAAAACCCGGCGCGCTCGGCTTCTCACGGGCCGCAAAGTCGGAACCGAAACCCTCCTCCGACATTGCCTCCGTCTCCATTACCATGCCGGCCTCTTTGGCTTTTAAAGCAGCCGGTTCCGGTTTACCGTACTGCATGTCGGCGGACTGCTGCGACCCTAGGAAGAACGACTCCTCGGCAGCGCCGCAAGCTAACAACAGCATTAGCATTGCCATCGTAAACAGCGTCATTACCCATAAGCCCGCCCGGTTTTTCATCGTGTTTCCCGCCCTGTAGAGAATTGCGCAACCGGATTTTACTACAAAGCAAGACGTTTCTGGTATCAAGAAGGTTCCCCAATCGGGCCTTTAACTCGCGGAAATGCGAAGTATCCTGTTGGTTGGGTTCGGGCAATCCGTTAGTGGCGGGCTTGTCGTACCGCCAACGACAGCCCGACCGACGACAGCCCGACGACCAACTCAGAACAAACGGATAACCCAAGTCCGAACAAGTATTGAAAGACCCAGGCAGGAAGGGCCACAGCATACCCGCTACCCTAAATCCTGTGATACTATAGTACCCGTATGAATACAGTAGCCGACCGGTACGCCCTCATACCCTGGAGTCGTCGCTTCGGGAGGCGCTGATGATTAAGAAGCTGCTGCCCAGCTCGGGTTTCGGCGTCCTGGCCGGCGGGCTGCTGACCGCCCCGCTTATCGGGTTGATGTATCTGGCCGACCGACTGCTGGACCTCCCCTTCCTCCCCTTCGCCCTGTTCGACTGGCTGGTCCGGGTTATGCCCGGCCCGCTGGTAACCTTCTGCATTGACCTGATGATTGACGCCCTGCGCCTGGCCGGGTTGAGCGTGGCCGCCGCCGCCAAGACCAGCGAACAGCTGGTCGCCCTGCTTCTTTTCTGGCTCGGTGGCGCAGCGGTTTGCGCCCTATTTTTCGCTTGGTCGTCCTCCCGACTGGCCGGTCTGGTTGCGCCCTCCGGTTGGGCCGGCGGCCTCTGGGCCGACCTGAGGGCCAACCCCCGGCCTGGCCTGCTAATCGGGGCAATCTTCGGCCTGCCCCTGACCGCCATCACCTTGACTATGGGCCAGTCCTCGCTGAACCCGGTGGTAACTTTCAGCGTATTGCTGGTCCTGTTCCTGGTTTGGGGGCTGGCCGTCGGCTACTTGTACCGTCGGCTGGTCGGGCCGGCGCCGGTCGCGGGGGAGATGAGGGCAGTGAACGGCGAAATTCGCTTGGCCCACGCCATCAACCGCCGCCAGTTCCTCATCCGGTTGGGCGCCGCCACCGCTACCGTTACCGTGGCCAGCGCCGGCTTGGGAGTTGCCCTGTCCCAGGGGGAGCGGAACCGCCTCGACGGGTCGGCGACCAAGTCGATGGACTCGATGGACTTGGTCGATAGGCGGCCCCGCCGTCCCCTGCCCAATGACGGCGACCCGATAACGCCAGCGCCCGGCACCCGCCTGGAATATACCCCGGTGGCAGACCACTACCAGGTTTTCCTCCGCGCCGAGCCGACCTTTATCGACATCACTAACTGGACTTTGCCCATCACCGGGCTGGTCGCCAACCCGCTGGAAATGACCATTGACCAAATCAGGGCCTATCCCTCCCGGAACCAGTACGTTACCCTGTCCTGCATTTCTGGGCGGATTGCCACCACGTTAATCAGCACCACCTGGTGGACCGGGGTCAGCCTGCAAAAAATATTGGCCGCCGTGCAGCCCCTGGAAAACGCCAAATACCTGGTCGTCCGGTCTGCCGACGGGTTCTATGAGACGGTGGCCCTGGACTTAATCGCTTCCGACGAGCGGATAATGCTCTGCTACGCTTGGGACGGCGAACCGCTACCCTTTGACCACGGCTTTCCTCTGCGTATCTGGCTGCCCGACCGCTACGGGATGAAGCAGCCCAAGTGGATAATCTCCATTGAAGTAGCCGAGGACTACCGGGAAGGCTATTGGGTGAAACGGGGCTGGGACGAGGTGGCCCAGGTTCAGGCCACCTCGGTAATCGACACGGTGGCGGTGCGGGACATTATTGAACCGGCGCCGGGCAGCAACGGGCCACGACGGGTTCCCGTCGGCGGCATCGCCTTCGCCGGCGCCCGAGGCATCTCCCGGGTGCAGGTACGGGTGGATGACGGCCCCTGGCAGGAGGCGCAGTTGCGAACTCCCCTGTCGGAAACTACTTGGGTCATCTGGCGCTACGACTGGCCCTTTGCCGCCGGCGACCATACCTTCGAGGTACGCTGCGCCGAGGATGATGGCGCCCTCCAGATTGAAATGGAGCGGGGCAACCGGCCCAGCGGCGCCACCGGCATTCACCGACGCCGCGCCTCGTTGTAGGCCAAGACCGTAGGCCAAAATTATAGGCTAGGGTTCAAGGAAGGCAAGGAATTTCCCGGCTGAACCGATTTCCCGGAACCGACTTTTGGAAATTAAGCGACAGGAGGGGTAACAAAATGGCGGAAAAACCCTATATTGACTTTAACCAGGCCCAGGAGGCAATGAAAGCCATTATTGATGCGGCTACCAATCCGGTGGTGATGCCGGTGGCTATCGCCATTGTGGACGATGCCGGCAATATGGTAGCTTATGCCCAGATGGATAATGTGCGGCTCTACGCCCGCCGCCACGCCTTCCGCAAAGCCTACACCGCCGCCGTGATGGGCATGGACACCGGCCCCCACGGAGAGCAGTTGAAGGAGCGAGGCCGGACGGTCAGCGACTACGGCGACCCCAACCTGACCCCCGGCATCGGCGGCGTGGTAGTGCGTTCCAAAGACGGCCTGATTATGGGCGGCATCGGGGTCGGCGGCTACTTGGCCCGGGACGAAGAACTGGCCCAAATCGGCCTGGACGCAATGGGGCTAGATTAGGGCCGCGCCGGGCCGGTTCACCGAGTTTATCCTGGGGATTATAGTCAAAGACAGCGCGCAAGCGTGGCCCGGGTCGGCAACAGCGCAAAGCCAGCTATTCAGGAGGTAACGAGTATGCCGGAACGCAACCCTTATATGCCCACCTTTACCAAAGGCAGCAAGCGGGTCAGTATGATCCAGCACACCAACGTCGAGACCAGCGATGTGGCTCGCAGTCAAGAGTGGTACGCCCAAGTCTTTGCTGCGGAATGGACCGAGGACGGCCCCCGCTACCTGAAGCTGGGCAATACCGAGCTGCATCTCCATGTGGAAGCTAACCCCCAGCCCCACCCGACTAACCATTTCGCCGTAGAAGTAGAGGACTGGGACGCTTGGCTCGCCAATTTGAGGCAGGCAGGCATAAACTTTGAGCCGGGTCGGGAACCCAAGCTGAACGACAGCGGCAAATTGGCTGGCTTCCTCCGCGACCCGGATGGAAACCTGATTGAGGTTATGTACCACGCCGAGTGGCATTAGCTAACGGGAACAGCGGTCCGGTTCTGTAGGGGCGTCCTTGGCGGGGAGCCCTCATCCCGGGGCGCCCTCGACGAAAATGGCGTTGGCGCGGGCCGAGCTATGGCGGATTGCCTTGGGGCCGGCGTATTCTTCCGAGTAATACCACTCCTTGGCCCGCGCCACGCTGTCAAACTCCACCACCACCAGCCGCCGAGGGTTCCACTCACCCTCCACCGGCTCCACCGCGCCCCCCCGCACGATATACCGTCCCCCGTAAGCCTCAATGGTTGCGCTCACCAGCTGGCGATACTCCTCAAACCCGGCGGGGTCGGTAACGTTCACGTCCGCAATCATATAGCCGGCCATTGTTCCCTCCTGATTCCCTAGCGCGATTCTGGAACGACATCCGATGATATTCGGATACTATTGTAATTACCGTAATGGATGGGGGATAGGCGGCCCCTACCCCAACTGGGGTATCTCCCCCGGCATATACCAAGTGCAGCGAAAGACCCGATTGTCCTCGTAGCCGTCGGCGCCGGCCGGGAAATAAGGGTTGATATACTCCCACACTACCTCTCCGGCTGGCGTGACCTGGAACATTCGGCCAAACATCCCCTCGGTTATCAGAGTGTTGCCGTTGGGCAGTCGCCGCGCCCCGGAGATGCGGGAACTGTAAAAATTGAAATAGGGATTGTCCCGATATTCCCACACCACTTGATTGGAGCTGGGGTCAATCTCTACTACCCGGGAAAAGACGCGCACGTCGTCCTTGCGCCGCTCACCATTGTCGAAAATCAGGATGTTGCCATTGGGTAGCATGCTGGGGTCGTGCTGACGGGAAATCACGTCCCAACCCAACTTCCAGGTGATGGCCCCCGATTTCTTGTCGATAATCATCACCGTGGAGATGTTACGGAAACTGACCAGCGCCCGATTATCATCCAAGGGGACGATAGTATTGCCGTGGCTCCATTCGTGGCGCGGCTCCCCGGGAGTGATGATGTCGTTTTCCAAGTCCAGGTTTTGGTAGGCGTGCCAGCTCCAAACCTGGTTGCCCGCGGCGTCCACCTCAATCAGATGGTCGGCCCACATATAGGTAGTCGCCTCCTGTCCGCCCTCGTGATCAGCCTCCAGGCCGCTGCCCGGCTGCCCGCCCTTTACCTGGTCTGCCACCGCCGAGGGAATGACCTCCAGAGTAAGGAAAATAGCGCCGCCAGCCTCGGTGCGCCGAGCGTCGTGATGTTGGGCCGGGTTGATGTGCTGCCAGACAATGTTGCTGTCCCAGTCCACTTCCAGCAGCCAGCCGCCGACAAAATTGGTGGCTGGCATAGCCTGCTCGCCAGTCTGGTCGGCCTTGGCCATATAGAAGAGGTTGCCGTTAGGCAGCAGATAGCCCCAAGAGCCCGGCGGGGTCGGCAAGTTCCACCGATGTACCTCATTGCCCTCCATATCCAGCAGAAAGGTTACGCCCTTGCCCTTCCCGTCGCCGTTGTAAGGGGAGTAACAGAAGTAGCCGGGACAGGCCTTGTCCCGGTCCAAACCGGTCAATCCGGTGCGGCTCACCCGTCGCCAAGTCTGCTGGTCGACGCTCATACCATCCTCCTCATATCAGCCTTCCGATGCTCGTGCCGGCCAACTATCCATACCGGCGACCAACGAATAATCCTCTAACCCTCCATTAGTCCTCCAGCTAAACCCATTATCCGTTAAACCTTCGCTCCTGTAAACCGGGGCGCCCTCCCTGCCGAGGCCGTTGCCAGAGCCGTTTCGTTTTCAAACCCGCGCAACCCTTTCCAATGCTAATGTTTTTTTGATATACTTTCTGTTGGCGTCCGCCTTATACGCGGGAGGCGGGCCAGGTTTTGTATCTAAAAGGGGGCTAAATGCCGGCTTATGCCGTGATTGGCGGACAATGGGGCGACGAGGGCAAGGGGAAGGTTATCGACTACCTTGCCGAGCGGGTGGATGGCGTGGTTCGCTACGCCGGCGGTAACAACGCCGGCCACACCGTAGTCAACGAGAAGGGAAAGTTTCAACTTCACCTGGTTCCCTCCAGTATCTGCTGGCCCGAGGTTTACGGAATAATCGGCAATGGCGTGGTGGTGGACCCGGCGGCGCTGCTGGCTGAACTGCAAGAGCTATCCGACCAGGGCATCGACACCAGCAAGCTCTACATCAGCGAGCGCGCCCACGTGATTATGCCCTATCACGTGTTGCTGGATGCGCTGGAGGAAAGATCCCGAGGCGAGGACGCCATCGGCACCACCGGCCGGGGCATCGGCCCCACTTATATGGATAAGACCGCCCGCGCCGGCATCCGGGTCGGCGACCTGCTGAGCCGGGATTCCCTCCGGCCCCGCCTGGAACTGGCCCTGAGTTTCAAGAACAAGCTAATCACCAAAATCTACGGCGGCGAAGCCCTGTCCCTGGAGGATCTTCTGGAGCAATCCCTGGCCTTGGGAGAACGACTGCGTCCCTATGTCTGTTCCACCGAGCAGGTGGTGCAAGACCTGCTGGGCCAAGGCCGCAAAATCCTGCTGGAGGGCGCCCAAGGAACGCTGCTAGATCTGGATCACGGCTCCTATCCCTATGTTACCTCATCTTCTCCGTCCATCGGCGGGGCCTGCACCGGCTTGGGCCTTAACCCCCAGGCCATCGTCGGCGTGGTGGGAGTTTACAAAGCCTACTCCACTCGGGTAGGCAGTGGCCCAATGCCTACGGAGATATTTGACCCGACAGGAGAAGCGTTGCGCGAAAAAGCCAACGAGTACGGCGTAACCACCGGCCGCCCGCGCCGGGTGGGGTGGTTCGACGCCGTCGCCGGCAAATACAGCCAGCAAATCAACGGCTTTACCGGTATGGTATTGACCCGTCTGGATATTCTGGACGGCATCCCCACCGTCAAGCTGTGTGTCAGCTACCGGGCCGAAGGACAGGAAGTAACCCGTTTTCCGTCAGATACCCGACTGCAAGAGCGGTGCCAACCGGTATATGAGGAACTGCCCGGTTGGGAACAACCCACGGCCAGCGTTACCGATTGGTCGCAACTGCCGGATAACGCCCGCGCCTACGTGCGCCGCATTGAGGAACTGGTCGGCTGCCCCGTGCAGCTAATTTCTACCGGCCCCAGCCGGGAAGAAACCATCCTGATGGCGCCAGTAATTCCCTGACCGTTGCCCGTACCCTACGCTAGCCCCGGAGAGAAAACACCGATTTCTTGGCGGCTGCGCCGGGAAAGGGGGGCAGGAAAGCCTGAAGTTATGCAGCAGCTAAATAAGTTTGGCATCTATCTCAACCCAGCGGAAAGCCGGGTAGTCCGCATTAACTCCCCCTACTGGATTCCCGAGGAGCCGGAATGGGTCTTTCTGACCCCGGAAGTCAACGCTACCCTGCTCCAAATTCGGGAACTGGCCCGAGAACGGGGCCTCTCCACCCTTCCCGATGCTATCGTGTGGGGTTCCCTTCCCCTGCTGGATTAACCCCGGTTGCGCCCCCTTCCCGTCTGCCCTACAATTGCCCCGATAGCCAGACAAGCAGGAGGTAGGCCGCCATGATTGTGGACTTGATAAACCTTGCCAGCGCCGACGGAATAAACCTGGACGGAGCCTTTTTTGAGCCAACGCCCGGAACCTCTCCCCCCGGGCCGGTGGACGCCCTGCTGCTAATTCACGGCTCCGGCGGCAACTTCTACCGCCCCGCCACCAAGGCGATGGGCGAGGACTTGCGAAACCAAGGCTATGCTTGCCTCGCCCTGAATACCAAGGGCCACGATACTATCTGGGCGCCCCAGGGCGAAGGCCGTTACTACGGCAACGCTATGGAGATTCTGGACAACAGCCGCCTGGACTTGCGGGCCGGCATTGACTACCTCTGGGATAAGGGCTACCGCAACATCGGCATCCTGGGCCACAGTATGGGCGCAGTGAAAGTCGGCTATTACGCCGCCACCGAAGCCGATGACCGGGTGGCGACGGTAATTCCTATCTCTCCGGTACGCCTGTCCTACTCCTACTATATGGAGTCGGAGGACGCAGCCGAGTTCCGGGACATTCTCGCACGGGCCGACCAACTGGAAGCGGAGGATCGGGCCCAAGAGCTGATGGAAGTACGCTTCCCCATCGCCCAGATGTTTAGCGCCTTTTCCTACTTGGACAAGCACGGGCCGGCGGAACGCTACAACCTGGTAACCCTGGCCCCCCAAATCCACGTTCCCTTGCTGGTTGTCGGCGGCGAACTGGAAACCCATACCCGCCTGCGCAACTGCCCCCAGGATATGGTAACGGCGGCGGTGAACAGCCCCCGGGCCGAATACGTCATTATCCCCGGCGGTAACCACTCCCTGATCAACAGCCCCCACCAAGCCTCGGCCACCGTGCTCGATTGGCTGGCATCCCTGGCCCCGGCGTCGGCAGGGGCATAGATAGCTCATCGCTACTCCGGCGAAAGCCGACCTACCAAGCCCCGCCCAACATCCCGCAACTGCTAGGGGGTATATAACTGGAGTAAACTAGGGGAGCAACCCATGTAACCGTAACTGGCAGAAACCCGGCTGAACCGGACCGGACTTGGGAAGGTCTCTTCCTGGCGGATGCCGACGCCACCGAAGCGCTTGGAGGCCATTGGTTTGGTCCCTAAAGGGCAGAGAATATACGGGTAGGCCGACGGCAGGGAAATCCGTAGGGATGTTACGAGCGCAGACGTGGAGTTTATGGGCGATTTCGTCGGTACAACAATTCTAATGGGAGACGATGACTCCGAATCGCTGCTGGGCCTAACCGCCCTGGAATCGGTAGGCATTGAGGTTAGCCCGGTTAACCAGACTCTCATCCAGACCCTCAAAAGGATGCCCTATGCCCGGCTTCGAGGTATGCGGGCCGGTCAAGAGGAACTATGAACCCAGCCGAACAACCAGCGGACCAATCAATCGCCTTCACCCCCATCGGATGGGTGGCGGGCGAGTTCGCCGGCTATGCGCCCTCGGAAGAGATGCGGGAGCGCCCCTCGCGCATCGTCCTGCGCCCGGAATTGGCCTCCGGTCTGATGGGGTTGGAAGCGGGGCAGTATTTGCTGGTGTTGTTTCACTTGCATCAGGCGGTTGAGTATGAATTGCAGTTGCATCCCGGGCATAACCCGGTTAACCCCTTGCGAGGCGTGTTCGCTACCCGTAGCCAGTACCGGCCCAACGGCATCGGGGCTACGGTGGCGCAAATCCTGGCGGTAGCGGATAATACGGTAACCGTTACCGGACTGGACGCTCAGGACGGCTCGCCGGTGCTGGACTTGAAACCATATTCCGCTGGCTTCGATTCCCCTCCCGATGTCCCGGCAGCGTCTTCCGAAAATCTGACCGAGTAAGAAAGAACCGGGCCACCAGCGCGGCCGCCGGAGGGTTTCATCCAATTGTCTCCGCTGATAGTATGGACTTCGGGTTTGCTTAAGGGTTATTATCCCTAACTTAAGGGTTATCTCTCGGAAAGGTGAAAGTGGTTGAGTATAAAACAAGAGGTAGAAGCAACTGAAGCTAAAGTCTTGCTGGATAAGGTATCCCGTTACCTGCCTGACGATATGGTGGCGCTGATTGAGCAAGCATATATTTTTGCCGACAAGTCCCATCAAGGTCAGTTGCGCAAGTCTGGCGAACCATACATCGCCCACCCGCTGGAAGCCGCCATATTTCTGGCCGACCTGAATCTGGACGGCCACACCATCATCGGAGCTCTGCTCCACGACGTGATAGAGGACTGCAAAGTTACTTTTGAGCAGATTGAAGACCTCTTTGGGCCCGAGGTCGCCAAGATGGTGGACGGGGTCACCAAGTTAACTCGGATGGACTATCGCCTGCCTGGTACGGAAACTAACGGGTCAAATCCTCTGGACGACCCGGACCGGCTCTACGCCGAAAGCCTCCGCAAGATGCTGGTGGCTATGGCCGAGGACATTCGGGTAGTGCTTATCAAGCTGGCCGACCGCCTCCACAATATGAAGACCTTGGACGCCCTGCCGCTGGACAAGCGTAAGGCCATCGCTCAGGAAACCCTCGACATTTACTCTCCCCTCGCCCACCGACTGGGCATCTGGGATATTAAGTGGCAGCTGGACGACCTAGCCTTCCGGCACCTGAACGAAGACCGCTACCGGGAAATTTCCAGAATGCTGGCCGTCCGTCGCGTCGAGCGGGAGGAGTACGTGGGGCAGGTCTGCGACCGCCTCCGAGAAGGGTTGGCGCAGGCGGAATTAAAAGGCGAGGTCAGTGGCCGGCCCAAGGGCATCTACAGCATCCACAACAAGATTCAGAAATACGCCGCCCAGGGCAATGAGCTACGGGATATTCTCGACCTCTATGCCCTGCGGGTAGTGGTAGATTCGGAAAGCGATTGCTACACAGCTTTGGGTCTCGTCCACCAGCTTTGGAGTCCCATCTCCGGGCAGTTCGACGACTACATCGCCAATCCCAAAGAAAATATGTACCAAGCCCTGCATACTACCGTCATCTGCCAGGGCGGCCAGCCGTTGGAAGTGCAGATAAAGACCCGCGAAATGCACCAGATCGCCGAGTACGGGGTAGCCGCCCACTGGCGCTACAAGGAAGGCCGAGCCAAAGACCTGCGCTTTGAAGAAAAGATGACCTGGCTTCGGCAACTGCTGGAGTGGCAGCGGGAGGCCACCGGAACCGACGAATTTATCGAGTCGGTAAAACAGGACATCTTCCCCGACCAGGTGTTCGTTTATACGCCCAAAGGGGACGTCGTGGAACTGGCTACCGGCTCCACGCCCGTCGATTTTGCCTACAAGATTCATACTGAACTGGGCCACCACTGCGTGGGCGGCAAGGTTAATGGTCGTCTGGTAAGTTTGGATACCCCCTTGCAAAACGGCGATACCGTAGAGATTATGACCACCAAGCTCAACCGAGGCCCCAGCCCGGACTGGCTGAACTCTAACCTGGGCTACATCAACTCGGCCAGCGCCAGGCAGAAGATTCGCCAATGGTTCAACCATCAGGCCCGGGGCAGCAACATCGAGCGGGGCAAGGAAAAGCTGCGCAAGGAACTGCGCCGTCTCAACCTCAACTTGAGCGACCCGGAGATTTTGAGCTTGGTCAGGTTCGACAATATGGATGATTTCCTGCTTAACCTGGGTTCCGGCAACCTTAGCGAAGGCCAGTTGGCTAACCGGCTTTCCCAGGCGACCCGGCAGCAAGATCCGGTTTTATCCTCGCCTAAGTCCGGTCTGCCCTTTCCCAGCCCCAGCTCCGGCATCTCGGTACTGGGTGTGGGAAACTTGTTGGTACAGATATCCAAATGCTGTAACCCCATCCGCGGCGATGATATTGCCGGCTTTATAACCCGCTCCCGGGGCGTAACTGTCCACAATAAAAACTGCGCCAACCTGCTCAACGAGGATGAGCCGGAACGCATCGTCAGCGTCTCTTGGGGCGAAGTCAAGGAGCTATACCCGGTGCGGGTCTGCATTGAAGCCTATGACCGGGTGGGCCTGCTGAGCGACGTTACCATGCGCCTGTCCGAGGAAAAGGTGAACATCGCCGCGGTAGTTACTCAAGAGAACTCCGACGGCACGGTAATCATGGAGCTTACCATGCACACCACTGGCTTGGACCAGTTGGGTAAGCTGTTCGCCAAGCTGGAGGGAATCAGGAGCGTTACCTCGGTAATCCGAGCTCGCTCTGCGCCCGGTGCCGCCAAGACGTAAAGCGGCCCCGGCAAGGCAACGTCAATGTCAACCTGGTCCTTTAGGGGTCAGAGCGGTCTTGCCGGCGTCCAAACCCTTGCCAGGGCAACCCCCGCAATATACTCTCCGCCTCCCGGCAAATCTCTTCTACCACCTGTCCCGCCGGGCGGATGGCGTTGACTTGGCCGGCGCCCTGTCCCATATATACTGCCGCTATTTCCGGGTCGTGGCGAACGCGGGCCGCGGCAACGTCCGAGACCAATTCCTCCCGCTGCTGCGGTAGCTCCGCTTCCCGTCCTTCCCACTCCCGAACGAGTCGGTTGCGATATACTCGTCCGGCGATACCCTCGGGCCAAGGACGGCTGCCCAGCCGGTCATAAAGGCGGGTAAAGGCGGTGTCCTGGCCGTCAGAAAGCAGGATGCGTTCCTTAAAGGCCTCAGGAACCTCCACCGCTTCCGGCGTCGCCAACAGCGCCGTGCCTATCGAGGCGCCCGCGGCCCCGGCGGCCAGTACCGCCGCCAAACCCCGGCCGGTGGCAATACCGCCGGCGGCCAGCGCCGGCAAATGGGGAAACCGCTCCAAGAGGCCGGTGAGCAGGGGCAGCAGATTCATCCCCCCGGTATGTCCCCCCGCCTCGTTACCCTGGGCCAGCAGGAGGTCCGTACCGGCGTCCACCGCCAGTTGCGCCCCCTCCAAAGACTGCGTCTGGCAGATAGTAACCGCCCCGGCAGCCTGAGCCCGGCCTAACCAGGGATGAGGGTCGCTGAAGGAAAAAATTATCACCGGAACCCTTTCCTCCAGCGCAATTTCCAGATTCTCCGGGTTGTCGGCAATGAGTTGAGTGATGAAGCCCACGCCAAAGGGCCGGTCGGTCTGCGACCGGATGTCGGCGATTTGCGCCCGCAGCCAGTCGGGGCCCAAATCGTTGCTGCCGCCAAAAGCCCCCAACCCGCCAGCCAAGGATACCGCCGCGGCCAGCCGCCCGCCGCTGTGGTTGCTCATCGGCGCTGACATTATCGGATAACTGAGCCCAAGCCGGTCGGTAAAATGGGTGCGCAACATCAATAACCGGTAACCGTTCCTTTGCAAATCTTAATCTGGTCAGGCGGACAAACAAACCGCCGGGGCCAGCCGGACTATGGCGCAAACCGGACGGTGGGCTTATAATAAGGAAGGCGTCTAATCCCTTACCTGCCGGCGGGTGTAGCTCAGTGGTAGAGCTCTAGCCTTCCAAGCTAGCCACGTGGGTTCGATTCCCATCACCCGCTCCAACTCTCCCCGTCTTTTGCCGGTTACGACAGGAAGGCCGGCCCGGTAATATCCCTATTTTAATTTATACCACAGAACCGATGAAGAACGATAGCGTTTAGCTCCCGGTTCGGGTGTTGCCCAAAGGCTTTGGCCCCCTCCCCCGACCAACAAGGGAAAGCAAACAAACTTGGCTATCAAGTACCGTCTTACGCCATTTGGCGGAGCGCCAGGCTTCGAAACACGCCCTCGGCGCGTTCCCCTGCACTGACGAAATTAACTCCCAACCATAAAGAAGAGGAATTGTAGCCAAGGTCCGAGGCGACGCTGATGTGTTGCGGCCAGCCACCGGGCCAATCAAGCGGGCGCTGGCTCTTCAAACTGGCGCTGGCCGCATCGAATACCGCTTTCAATGACGCCCCGCTAACTCGAGATAATCACCCATCCCTCGCCAGAAGCCGCAACCAAGCGCGTGCAACCCGGCGCTGGCTCGGCTAGGTTCGTCCAGCCGAGCCAACCCCTGGCAGCGGAGAAAACCGATTCCGGGCAGCTTGAATGGATATCGGATATACGATAGAGCCTGAGTCGGTGAGGGGCGCTGAACCCCCTCGAACTCGACTCTGTCCGCCGGAGAAGCCTATTTGGAGAAAAGAACCTGAGGCCGGTAGCGGAACCGAACCATAGAATCGCCCCTAAACAGTCTCCCCGGACAAGGCGACTTCTTCTTCCTCAAGAGCGGTTGGAGGAGTGAGGGGCAGTTCCACAAGCATTTCAGTAAACTCCCCCGGCTCCGAGTTAACCCGGATGACCCCTCCGTGCTGGCGCACAATGTCGTTGGATATAGCCAGCCCCAAACCCGTACCCTGGTCGGTGGGCTTGGTGGTGAAGAAAGGGTTAAATATCTTTTCGATAACCTCAGGCGGCACCCCGCTTCCGTTGTCCCGGATGCTAATCTCAACCGCATTATCGCCGCGTCGGGTGGTAAGTTGCAGCATCGGGTAATAATCTTCATTAATTTCCCGGGCGGCAATCTGTTTCTCGTTGGTAGCATAGCAGGCATTGCTTACCATATTCAGAAAAACGCGTCCCAAGTCCTGAGGAACAACCTGCATTTCGCCTAGTTCCGGGTCCAGGTCCTGCCGGAAGTCCAGCTGAAAATTCGGGTCGGTGGCCCGAGCGCTGTGATAAGCCAGCCGGGCGTGTTCATCCAGCAAATTGTTGATATTCGTGGGCTGGAACTCGCCCGAACCACGACTCATCATAAGCATATCGTGAACGATGCGGTTAGCCCGGTCGCCATGGTTGCGGATGCGCTCCAGGTTGCTGTTGAGGTCCTCGGTTATCTCCCGGATGAGCTCCCGATGGTTGTCGCTCAAATCCTTGCCGCCTTCGTCGAGCGTCTCCTGCATTTCGGTAAGAAGTTCAGCGGAAGACTCCGAGAAATTCTTGATAAAATTCAACGGATTACGGATTTCGTGGGCCACGCCAGCGGTCAATTCCCCCAGACTTGCCAGTTTCTGCTGCGCGACAACTTGGTCTTGGGCTTGCCGGAGATTAATCATCGCCCTTTCCAGCTCACTGTTTTTCCCTTGCAGCTCCTCCGCCAGCCTTTCCACCAAGTTCAGACGTTGCACCTCCAAGGCGTGGCGACGGAACACTTCAAGAGCTGCGGCCATCTCGGCAATCTCGTCGTTTCCGCCAACTCCCACGCTGGCGTCCAGATCGCCGTCGGCCATGCGGCGCATCCAGTCCGCCAACATCTCAATACGATTCAGCAACACCCGGCCCACCAACAGCCAAGCAATCAAGACCGCGCCCAAGATACTGAGAGCGCTGATGACTAGTAGCAGCGTCCGACCCGTCAGAATTGCTTGGGATGAAGCGTTGGCCGCCCTTTGAGCGCTGGCTCGGGCCAGGACCACCAAGCCGTCAACCTCAGCTACCAAGTCAACCGCCTCGCCCTGATTTTCTTCCAGCAGCGCCTGCTGCTTCCCGACGAGACGAAGTTCCCGGTAAAGGAGGTTAAACCCGCTTTCCCGCGCGGTTCCCAACTCTTCAAGCCGGGCAAAAACGGGAGTCAGTTCAGCGTGAACCGGAGAACCCCGAAGCGCGCCCAAGTTGCGCTCAATCCGAGACATCGCCGCCTCGAACCGTTCCCGTAAGGGTTCGAGGGAAGCTGCATCAGAAAGAGTGAAAGCATTGCCCAGAAGTTCCGTCGCAATGTTGGCGTCCGTAAGCAGCTCCGCCAGCAGTCGGTAACGGTCCACCTCTTCCGGCGAAAAATGCGCTGTCGTCTCCGCCGGGGGATCCCCCAATTCCCGATAGCCCGTAACCGTATAAAAAAGCTGGTCATCGATCGCCGGAACCAGGGTAGCGTCCAGGATAGTTCGCACCTCGGCCAGTTCCCGGCGCAGATTTTCCCGGCCCTCGGCCAGCACAATTAACTCCGTCTTCTGGTCTTTAATATCATCTACATTGGAAATGAGGGCATGGGAATGGGAGCGAATCCTTTGAAATAGCTCGTCCTGCAGACCGGTCCCTTCCAGCAGAACCAGTTGCTCCTCCAATCCCTGGTTGGATTCGGCAATGCCGGCGTAGATGCGTTCCAGGTCTTCGGGAGTTCTGGCTGCGATCAAGCGCGGAGCTCCCGCCACCAAGCTACTGCTGTATTGGGCCACTCCGAAAGCTGTCGCCATTTCCGGAATGCTCTTTTCATTTACCTGGCTCTGGGCCTCGCCGACGCTGTTGAACGAGAACCAGCCGACCAGACCGGCGGCCACGGTCAGGGCAACCGCGCCGCCAAAAGCCAAGTATAGCTGGGTGGAAATGCGGTAACGACTGTTGAGCAGCCTTTGCAGCTGTATCATCGACCCGGTCACAGGCGCCTTATCCGCTGCATCCGGCCCATCCGTCGCTACATCCTGCCCATTCACGTAGAAGTTGAGCAGCCTCTTCAGTTGTCTCAGCAGTTTGGTCACGGCTTTATTTTATGTCCAGCAAAGTATAAATGGAACTATAGCGACCGTCAGCCCCGATAACGGTCAGGAAAACCTTGTCCGAACCCTGATTGTCCCCTGGCCCAAAATAGAGTTTGAACTCGTCCAGGACAATAGCCTCAGGCCGGCTCAGGCGTTCCAGAAAGCGGCTCCGGCTCACTTCCCGACCACAGCTTTCCAAACCGGCGATAGCCAGTCGCCCGGCCAGGTAACCCTCCAGAGAAACGAACCCGGGAACCGCCGTCGGGTCATAGGCGGACAACGCGCGGCGGTAAGCCCTAACGATGGGGAAGTTGTCATCCGTAGGAAACGGCACCACCTGGGTTACAAAGACCCCGGCGCCGTCCGGCCCGAGCTCCTCCGCCAAAGCGTTACTGCCCACAAAGGAGATAGTTATAAAGACTGCATCCAGGCCGGTGTACTTTGCCCAGGCAATCAGGGCGGCAACCGGCTGATAGGCCCCCACCATAATCACCGCTTCCGGGTCGCCGCGGCGTAGGTCAAGCAACGCAGTTTTCACCGCCGTCGTATTGCGCGGATAAACCCCGATGGATACCGCCGTCATATCGCGTCTTTCCAGGGCGCGCTTCGCCCCATGATAGCCGGCCCGCCCGAAAGAATCATCCTGATACAGCACGGCGATCCGCTCGATGCCCAAATCCTCCGTCAATCTGGAGACCATCTCTTCCGTCTCCTGGTTGTAGGAGGCTCGGAAGTTCACCACGTTCTCCCACTCCGGGTTCCGCAAAAAAGCCGCCCCAGTAAAGGGGGCGACATAAGGCACGCCGTCCTCTGCGGCAACTGGAGCGGCAGATCGGGAGGTCGGCGTACCTACCGCGCCAATCAGCGCAAACACCTTCTCCTCCTCAATAAGACGAACCGTGTTGGCGATGGCCGCCTCCGGCTCATAAGCGTCATCCAAAGAAGTCAGCTCTAACTGTCGCCCGTGAACCCCGCCGGCCCGGTTGGCTTCCGCAAAGGCCGCCCTAATCCCCAACTGCATATTGCTGCCCAGTTCCCGGGCCGGGCCACTGAAGGCGGCCGACTGGCCGAAAAGGATACGCTGGTCGGATACGCCGGCCTCCGCAGTCGGCAGACCATTAGCGACCGGCCCGGTATCGCCGCTGGCCGCCGCGTCCTCCGGGGCCGCCCCCTGGTCGCTAACCGCGCCCGCCGGCCCCCTCTCGTCGGGCCCGTCGGCGTTATCAGAACAAGCCAGTCCGCTCAAGCTGGCGGCGGCCAGCGCCACTACCCCCAGAACTAGCAGTGGCGGCGGCGTCAGCTTGAGCCGGCGAAGCATCCCTTTCATACGGCTTTGCGAATTACCATGGTGGAATAATTTTTGGAATCCTCCCGACGGTATTGCATATCGTCCGTCATCTCGCGCACCAAATGGACGCCCAGCCCACCAATGGGCCGGTCTTCAATAGCGGCCTCCGTATCAGGTTGGGGGCCGTCCTGCAACGGATTAAAGGGCTGTCCGTCGTCGATTATCTCGATAGTCAGGGCGTCGGATTCAGAGGTAAGCGTTATCTCAAAGTCGTGGACGCCGCTATCGTGACCATATCTTATGATATTGATTCCCAGCTCTTCGATGATTAGATGCACCTTAAAAGTGAGCGCTGGCGGCCAATCCTCTTCCTTCGCCAACAGTTCCACCGAGTTGAAGAGACGCTCCAATTCCTCAGTTCGGGTCTCTACAGTCAGCGCAAGTATAACGCTCATGCTGAGGTCTCGCTGCGGAAAAGGGTGAGGCAAGTAATATCGTCGGATTGGGGAGTATTGCCAGCGAAGGCTCTGACGCCCTCGAAAATGGCCTGGTTCACCGCTTTGGGGTCATTGGAGTCGATGTCCGCCAAGACGGTGCGCAAGCGCGTAACGCCAAACTCTTCACCCGCATGATTCATCGCCTCGGTAACGCCGTCCGTGTAAAGCACCAGCGTATCCCCGGGTAAAAGTTCGACCGTTCCTTGTTCATACTTCAGCCCTTCAACTACTCCCAGAGCAGTTCCGCCAGTCAGGGGCAGCATAGTCGAGCTTCCATCGGCATGGCGGATAAGCGGCGAATTATGACCGCCGTTGGCGTAGGTAATTTGTCCGCTCATTGGATCATAAACCGCATACCAGATGGTAACGAACATCATTGCCTCATTGTCATCACAGAGCAGGCTGTTAACCTCCTCAAGCACATCCCCCGGACTGCCGTGGCCGATGGCGGCGCCCTTCAACAGCGTGCGGCTGGACATCATAAAAAGGGCTGCCGGCACTCCCTTGCCCGAAACATCGGCAATGGTCAGACCAACCCGACCGCCATCTAACTTCAACACATCATAGAAATCCCCCCCGATGTTCCGGGCCGGCTCCATGCTCGCAAAAGAACTGTAGTCGGAGCCTTTGGGAAATTGGGTAGGAAGAATAGACTGCTGCATCTTTCGGGCAACTTCCAGCTCATTTTGCAGCGTAACCAGTTTATCCCGGGAAGAAAGGGCATCGCGCCATTCGATAAGATGGCTGACCGTCCGTTCAATCGTAATCAGCAAGTCTTCGAAGTCCAGAGGCTTCGTCACGAAATCGAAAGCCCCCCGATTCATCGCAGTGCGGATGTTCTTCATATCCCCATAGGCCGAAATAATTACAGATCGGATATTGGGGTCCACCTTGGGAATCTGTTGCAACAAGGTGAGCCCGTCCATCTGCGGCATATTAATGTCGGAAATCACCATGTCAATATCATCATCCTGTTTCAACCGATCCAGCGCCTCGATACCATTATGGGCAAAAACAAAGCTATACTGGCCGGCCCGGATGAGCCGACGCATTCGCTGGAGCATCAGCGGCTCCAAGTCCGGCTCGTCATCTACCACAAGAATCTTGAACGGTTCTGTCATCGGTTCTATCCTTATCCAAAAGCTGCTATCGGAGCTTTCGGGCTATATCCAAGGGCCGGGATAGCCCCGGCCCTTCCAGTAAAGGGCTAAAGGGCTTGACTTCGCCCTCCTCGTCGTAGCCGGCGCTTAACTTAACGAGCCAATGGCCGCTTCCTGGCTATCATGAATCGGTATGATTTTGTCAAAGCCGCTAATCACAAAGACTTCCTTGACCGGAGCCAAGAGAGAACAGGCCGCAAATTTCGCCCCCTGCCGCTGCAGGTCCTTGGCCACCAGCAGAACCACCCGAAGACCGGCGCTGCTGATATAGGTCAAATTCTCCAAATCCAAGACCACCGCCGTATCGCTTTCCCGAATGGCCCCCTTCAAGGCATCCTGAAAATCGGTCGCATTGGCGCCGTCAACGCGACCTTCGGTTATTAAGACCAGGCTCTCGCCTTGCCGTTGGGCTTCTACATTCATCGCTTGAACTCCTTCACTTCACATTTGACACCAACCAAAGCCTTGCCTCGGAACCCGGCCTGGGAGAGGAAATCTCGCTTAAAAACCCTGGATCAAAGCCGCCGGATTAAAGTACCGCCTTCGCGATTAAAGCGGGATTAAAGGTCGTACCCCCGTTCGCCATGCGTCGCCAAATCCAGCCCGACGATCTCATCTTCCGGGTCAACCCGAATCCGGCCCATCAGCCGATTCAAGACCTTCAGTATAAGGAAGGTAATCACGCCGGCCCACGCCATAGACGTCACCAGACCCAAGGCCTGAACGCCCAATTGAACCGCCGCCGAGCGATCATCGGCTATACCCTGTCCGCCCAGAATGGCTAACGCCAGCGCCGCTACTAACAGCGTGCCAATTATACCGCCCAAGCCGTGAACGGCGAAGACATCCAGCGAGTCGTCAATTTGCAGCTTGTCCTTGATTATACCAACGAAATAGAAGCAGGCTACCCCCGCCGTTGCGCCCAGAGCCAACCCGCCCACCGGGCCGATGAAACCGGACGCCGGCGTAACGGCGGCCAGCCCGGCTATCACGCCGGTTACCGTGCCAATCAACGAGGGCCGGCGATATTTGATCCATTCGGCGCACATCCAGGTGAAAGCCGCCGCCGCCGCTGCAATGTGCGTTACCGCCACTGCCATACCTGCTCCGCTGTCGGCGGCCAGCTGGCTGCCTCCGTTGAACCCAAACCATCCCACCCATAACATCCCCGCGCCAGCAGCGGTCATTCCGGGATTATGGGGAGGCAAGAGCCGGTCGGGAAACCCCTGCCGCTTCCCGATTACCACCGCGGCCACCAACGCGGCCGCCCCCACGTTGGCATGGAGCACCACGCCGCCGGCAAAGTCCATAATCCCCAACTGACTCAGCCAGCCGCCACCCCAGACCCAGTGGCAAATCGGCGCATATACCAGAAGCGCCCAAGCTCCGCTGAAAATCAGCACCGCCGGAAACTTCATCCGCTCCGTATAAGCGCCCACAATAATCGCCGGAGCGATTATCGCAAAAGTCATCTGGAAAATAACAAACACTATCTCCGGAATCGAACCCTGCAACGAATCCAGGGTTATCCCCCGTAGAAACGCCTTATCCAGCCCCCCGATAACTCCCCCCAAGCTGTCGCCGAAAGACAGGCTGTAACCTACCGCAACCCATAGCAGGCTTGCGACGACGGTGATGGCAAAGCATTGCAACACCACCGAAAGCACCGACTTGGATTGGACCAGTCCGGCATAGAACATCGCCAATCCTGGTAACGTCATGAACAAAACGAAGGCGGTGGACGTGAGCATCCACGCGGTGTCGCCTGAGTCCAAGATCTACCTCCTCTACTCTATGCCTGGATGCCTGGTGGAGCGGAGCATTGCTGGTCAATGACCATTAACGCCAGCCCCTAACCTCCACCCGGTTGGGTTGCAATGGATTATAAAACCTTAATTCTCATTACTCAACCTGATTAGTATGGCTTGACCTAAATCAAAAAAATAGTAGCCGGGAACGCCGGAATGTGCCACAATGGACCCAACCTGAAACTGCTGGTCATCCCCAGTTATAGGAGGGCAATATGGACCTGGTCGAGGAACAGTTGCGTAACAGCAAGACCATAGCCGTGGTTGGCTTGTCCGACAACCCGGAACGGGCCAGCTATGGAGTTTCCCGTTATATGCAAGCCCAAGGCTACCGCATCCTTCCGGTGAACCCGATGATCGAAGAGGCTTTAGGCGAAAAAAGCTACCCCGACCTCAAATCGGTGCCGGAGCCGATCGATATGGTAGATATTTTTCGGCGGTCGGAGTTGGTGGCGCCAGTGGTGGACGAGGCCATCGAGGTGGGCGTTAAGTATATTTGGATGCAGGACGGAGTGATCAATGCGGCCGCCGCCGCCAAGGCGGAAGCTGCCGGAATCCCGGTTATAATGAACGATTGAACTCTGCGCCAACATCGCCGCCGGTTCGGCGGCAGTTAGCTTTCAGGCTATCACCGACCGGTTTAGCCGGTTTAAATTCCTTCGCGCGCAGCAGCAGATAACCCGAATGTAACCTTGGCGCGGCCTCTGGGAGCATTTGAGTCCCCCGCTCCCAGAGGGATAAGGCCGGGCGAGGGAACTTTCCCCAACAATTAAACGCTTGGTATAAATTCTAAAACTGAGACTTGGCGCGAAAGGCATCCGTAGCCGATAGTTAGCCTCCAACCCATCAAGAAAGAGGCTGGGCTAGAGGGGATACAGACGCCTTCCTCGCGATACTTTATGAGATGGTCGATAATTTTCGCAAACGCCAACCCTCCGCCCGATTGCCCAGCGGCCCCAAGCCCTCTCTGACCCGGAGTAAGGTGGTTAACTTGGTCATCTTCGGTTAATGGGCGCGCTTCCGGAGCGAACATAACTTCTACCGTTATGCCCTCAGCCTTCCCTACCCTCTCCCGCCAGAGCTAGTTCAACCGGATGACCCGGTACTATACCGGTACTATAATCGAATAATCAAACCCTGGCGGCTTCCTCCCGTCGCCTAGTGGACTTGCCGTTCCGCTTTCCCTGCTTTGGGCTTCGTTCCCGCTTCCTCCCGTCGCCTAGTGGACTTGCTCTAAGGACAGCATAGCGACTACGAAGCCTTGGACCGCTGGCCTTCTCGCCAGAGCCGCTAAACGCCGGAGCCCTGGCGGGCCGGGCCGGCGGATATTGGCTGGAGCAGAGGTCACAAACCTTCGATGATAAAGTCGGAGATCCGCTCGCCAATGGCCAAGGTGGTAACGTTGGTGTTGGCCCGGATGCAGTCCGGCATAATGGATGCGTCCACCACCCGTAGCCCCTCCAGGCCGTGGACCTTGCCGTATTGGTCAACTACCGCCATCGGGTCGGACGCCGGACCCATCTTGCAGGTGCAGGATGTGTGCTGCGAGGTGGTCACCTCCCGCATCATCCACCGGTCCAGGGCCTCATCCGATTCCAGGTCGGCATTGGTAGGCGCAACCCGCTCCTCGATTATGTCCCTGAACGCCGCGTGCTCGCCTAATCCCACGCAGATGCGCACCGACTCCCGCAGCCGCTTCCGGTCAAACTCATCCTCCAGGTAATGATATTCCAGCGCTGGCTGGTCGGCGGGATCGGCGGAGGTTAGGCGCAGCTCTCCGGCCCCCACCGCCAGATAGATTCCGGCGGTCATGCGAATGCCCAGCGGAGCCATGCGACTGCCGCCCCGGTTGACCCGCTCGGTGGCGAAGGACTGCATAGTAATCTTCATGTCGTTGCGCAAGTCCGATCCTTCGGCGGTGTAGCGCAGGGTTAGCTGGGCCCGGGGCTTCATACCGTCCAGCTCAAACCCTTCCTTCGTCCGCCAGGTTACCCAGACGCCGGGGTGGTCCCGCAAGTTCTGGCCGACGCCCGGCTTATCAGACACTACCGGGATGCCCAAGCTGCGCAGGTGGTCGGCAGGACCGACACCGGACAGCATCAAAATCTGGGGAGAACCGATAGCCCCGGCGGACAGGATAATCTCCGCTCCCTCAACGATAAACTTCTCACCGCCACTCTCCAGCTCCACGCCGGTGGCGCGGCCGCCGTCGAAAATCAAGCGATGGACGGTGCAGTTGGGTCGGATGGTCAAGTTCAGGCGGTGCCGGGCCTGGTCCAGATAACCCATGGCGGCGCTGATGCGAATGCCGTTGGGGTTGTTCAACGGCGTCGGCCCCACTCCCCAGGAGTCTGGGTGGTTATGATCTTCGCAATCCGGGTAACCAGCGGCCCGGCAAGCTTCGTAGAAAGCGCCCTGGGCCGGCAGCCAAGTTTCGCGCTTGAAGCGGTGCATTACAATCGGCCCGTCGCCGCCGTGAAAGTCGTCCCCCCCGAAGTCGGTATCAGTCTCAATGCGGCGAAAGTAGGGAAGCAGCTTGGGGAAAGTCCATTCGTCGTTGCCGAAAGAGGCCCAGCTGTCGTAGTCCTCGGGCGCCCCTCGCAGAAATACCTGCCCGTTGATGGCGCTGGAGCCGCCGGTTACCTTACCCCGAGGCACCATCATTGGCGGCGCCTCTTCGGTGGCCTTGCCAATGAACTGCCAGTTGTGGTCGCTGGTCATCACGTCGGCTTCGGTGGCGTAGCCGAACTTCACTTCCTCGGGCAGGTCTTCGAAATTGGGGTAATCGGCCCCGGCCTCCAACAACAGCACCGACCGATTGGGGTCTTCCGAAAGCCGCGTCGCCAAGATCGCCCCCGCCGACCCGGCCCCGATAATCACCTTGTCATATTTCATCGGTCCACCTCCAGGTTTTCGCTAACGCGGGAATTTAAGCTGCCTTGCGCCGTATATATCTTTGTATATTAGCTGGGCGCCTATTACGTCACCGGCGCCCCGGTGGCGTCAATCATGGGGGGAAAAGGGCCGGGCAATCGTATCCCAGACTCTGCCTCAGGAAAATGGGCCCAGGGCAGAGCCTTTCGGTTTCCATCCAGGGCGCCCACAAGAGACAAACTCTACACTGGCGCCCCTCTGCCTGGTAGGCGCAAACCGGAGGGCTCCCTGGCGCAACCCCCGTCCCCGGACCGGGCGGGAAAGTTACCAAGTCGGAGCCAAGAGTATAACCGAGCATAGGGGCATAGAAGGCTTGTAAAGCCGCCCAGTCCTTCTTCGACAGTTTCAGGGTGAGCTGGGTATTTGCTCCGGCCCGGCTCCGGCCGCCGCGTCGGGTTCCGCTGCTACGTTTAATTCAGCCTCATCTCCGGCCTCCTCCGGCAGCGCCGCCGCCTCGGCCACCGCCGGGCTGTTCCATTCCTGGACGATGTACACAATTAAGTCTTTGCCTACCGCAACTAAGGGCGGCCCCAGTATGATGCCCCACAGTCCGAAATAACTGCTGCCAACGGTAATTATCAGGATGATGGCGATGGGATGCAGGTTAAGCGTGTCCGCCTGAATCCGAGGCACCAGCAAGGCATTTTCCAGCAGCTGAACGATCAGATACAGCAGGAGGACATAAATAACCTTGTCCGGCTCGGTGGCCAAGGTTACCAGCACGGCGGCGGCGCCGCCAATCCAAGGGCCGATGATGGGTATCAACTCGGTAAGACCGGCCACAACTCCCAAGATGAAAGCGAAAGGTATGCCCAGCAGCAACAACCCGACTGTCACGATAATCCCGACAATCAGCCCCAAGATTAGCTGGCCCCGGATGTACCCTCCCAGAGTCCGGTTCACGATGTCCAGGATGTCTTTAAGGTAGGGATGCAGGGCGGAAGGGAAGGGAGTGTAAAGGGAGGTTCTAATCGGGCCTGCGTCCTTCATCAAATAGAAAATCAACACCGGAGCAGTAGCCAGGGCGATGACAAAAGAGAAGGAACCGGAGATTACGCCCAGGGTTTGCACTACTATATTCCAGGCGGCCTTGCCTATAATAACTCCCGCCTGGGCCAACAGCTCTTCCACCTGGGCCCGTTGCTCTTCGGGGACGTAATGCTCATAGTCGGCAACCCCGCGCTCCAGCGTTATACGGGCGTCGTTCAAGAAATCGGGAAAGCTCTCGATGAATCTAGCCGTTTGCTCCACCGTAGGGGGTATGACCATAATCAGCGCCCCGACGAAGATGCTCAGACCCCCCAGAAAAATCAGGCCAATGGCGACGCCGCGGCTCAATCCGGGATGGCGTTGTCGCCAGGGCATACCCCGCTCCAGCAGCCGGGCCAAGGGGAAAAGCACGTAGGCAATCAATGCGCTGATGCCTATTACCAGAAGAGCGCTGTGAATCAGGTACAATACAGTTAGCGTAACCACCACCACGGCAATAGTGGACGACAGCAATAACCGCTTGCGCTTCATGTCCGGGTGCATACGCCTATCCCCTCATCTTACATATAGACGGCATTGTGCGGGCATTCATCCTTGCTGTCAACTTCGGAGGAAAGCTATTGCTCAATCTCCGGGGACTAATTCAACCCGGCGGCCCAGTGGCGCCAAGACATGGCGGGGAAAAGGAAGCGCCTTGTCCCGCCTCTACGTGCGGATTATAATAATGACCTGCTCGCCCAGGGTGAAGTTAAAGGATTAAAGGATAGGAGGAGGCCACCCCGTGACTACCAGCGCTACCCGAGATGCCGCCACTGTCGCCCGGATGAAGCGCCGCAGCAACGAAGTTACCCAAGGGCCGGAGCGCGCCCCGGCCCGGGCCATGCTGCTAGCTATGGGCCTGACCCCGGAAGACCTGGAAAAACCCTTCGTCGCCATCGCCAATTTAGCCAGCGACATTACCCCCTGCAACGTCCACCTCTCCCGCTTCGCCCAAGCCGCCAAAGAGGGCATCCGCCAAGCCGGCGGCACTCCCTTCGAGTTTGGCGCCATCACCGTCAGCGACGGCATCTCGATGGGCACCGAGGGGATGAAAGCCTCTCTGGTCAGCCGGGAGGTCATCGCCGACTCCATCGAAGTAGTAACCTTCGGGGAACGGATGGACGGCCTGATTACCGTGGCCGGCTGCGACAAGAATATGCCCGGTTGTATGATGGCCATGGCCCGGCTCAACGTCCCCGCCATCTTCATCTACGGCGGCTCCATTCTGCCCGGCCAATACCGAGGCCAAGACGTGAACATCCAAGACGTTTTCGAGGCGGTGGGCGCCTACGCCAAGGGCAGCATTACCCGCGATGAACTCACCGCCCTGGAGTGCGTAGCCTGCCCCGGCGAAGGTTCCTGCGCCGGCCTATTTACCGCCAACACGATGTCCACCGCCATTGAGGTGATGGGCCTCTCCCTGCCCGGCGACGCTTCCATCCCCGCCGTTGACCCGCGCAAGATAGACGAAGCTCGGCAGGCCGGGCGCACTCTGTTGCGGCTGCTGGAGGAAGACATTCGTCCCCGGGACCTGCTGACCCGCCGCGCCTTCGAGAACGCCATCACCGTGGTGCTGGCCCTGGGCGGCTCCACCAACGCAGTGCTGCACCTGATGGCGATTGCCTGCGAAGCTGAGGTCGATTTGACCCTGGACGACTTCGACCGCATCAGCCGCAGCACGCCCTATATCTCCGATATGCGGCCCGGCGGCCGCTACGTAATGGCCGACCTAGACCGCTATGGCGGCGTGGCCTTAGTGGTGCAGCGTCTGCTGCGAGCCGGGTTGCTTCACGGCGACGCCATGACCGTAACCGGCCGGACCCTGGCCGAGAACGCGGCGGCGATGCCGGTGGTTGACGACCAGCCGGTAATCTCCTCGCCCGAAAACCCCCGCAGCCCAACCGGCGGCTTGGCGATCCTGCGGGGCAACTTGGCCCCGGACGGCGCGGTAATCAAGGTAGCCGGCCACCAAGAGCGGGTTTACCAAGGCCCAGCCCGGGTCTTTGACCAGGAAGAACCAGCCTTCCAAGCCATCCAGCGGGGCGAGATAAACCCGGGCGACATCGTGATTATCCGCTACGAAGGGCCAAAAGGCGGCCCCGGAATGCGGGAGATGCTGGCCGTAACCGGCGCCCTCATCGGCCAGGGCCTCGGCGACTCGGTGGCTCTGATTACCGACGGCCGCTTCTCCGGCGCCTCCCACGGGCCGATGGTAGGCCACGTGGCGCCGGAAGCCGCCGTCGGCGGCCCCATCGGCCTGCTCCGGGAAGCCGATATCGTTACCCTCGACATCCCCAACCGGCGCCTGGACGCCCAGTTGACCGCAGAAGAACTGACCGACCGGCGCGCCGCCTGGGATCCCCCGCCTCCTAAATATACCACCGGCGTCTTGGCTAAATACGCTAAACTGGTATCCTCCGCCGCCGAAGGAGCGGTTACCCGCTAACCGGATTTCGCCGGGGGCGCCGGGGCCCCGGCGCCCCCGGATAGAACAGCTTCAGGAGCAATGCTGAATTGATGAATTGCCAGCAGTGTGGCTGGACCGCAGCGGCGGGAGCTAATTTTTGTATGGCTTGCGGGGTACGCCTCCAGTTGCGCTGCCCAGCTTGCCATACCTCCTACCCCTCCGGCAACCGGTTTTGCGGTCGGTGCGGCCAAAGTCTGACCAACGTCGCAACAACGGACTTACCCCCAGACGCCGGCCCAATGGTCCCGTGTCCCCGCTGCCACCAGCGTAACGCTCCCGAGTCCTTTTACTGCTTTGCCTGCGGAATGCCCTTTGATGTCGCCGGCTCCGCTCCCTCTCACGAAAGTGGAGCAAGCGCGCGTTGGGCGCCAAGCGCCTTTACCCTGGACCGACCCGGCGGTTTCTGGATACGCCTGCTCGCCTACCTTATCGACTTGCTTGTAATCGTCTTTCCCTTCGCAATTGCTTTAATCCTGTTGGATTTGCCCACCCCCGCTACTTGGGAAGAGATACTGGCCCGGGCGCCCGAGTACCAGCCGCTGCAACTGCTGACGATGCTGGCGACCCTGATTTACGATACCCTGCTGATTTCCCTCTTCGCCACCACCGTGGGCAAGCGGGCCTTTCGGCTGTATGTGGTGCGTAGCGACGGCTCCCGGATTGGCCCCGGGCGCGCCCTGTCCCGCCATCTGCTGACCGTCCTCTCCTTCAACTTCACCTTTGGACTGGTCTTCCTGATGGTAGCCTTCCGGCAAGACAAGCGGGGCCTGCACGACCTCATCTGCGATACCGTAGTAGTATGGCGCGGCTACCAACCGGAACAACCGCCGCTGCAACGACATTAGACCCGGTGGTCGGCCTGATACTGGCAGCCTTCGCGCCGGGGCTTTTCTGGCTCTGGTTCTTCCTGCGCCTCGACCGGATTCGCCCCGAACCCCGGCGATTGATTGCCCTCACCTTTCTGCTGGGCTGCGTCGCCACCCTGCCGGCCGGCCTTGGCAACTATCTGTTCGGCGCTGAGGCGCTGCTGGACGGCGGGTTGAGCGGAGCGCCGGAGCTGATTAGTGTAGTTACGGCGATGCTGGTGGTGGGCCCGGTCGAAGAACTGTGCAAGTTCGGCGCCGTCCGGCTGGGTGCTTACCGCTCATTGTATTTCGACGAGCCGGCGGACGGCCTGGTTTACGCTGCGACGGCCAGCTTGGGCTTCGCTTCCCTGGAAAACCTCATCTATGTCCTGGATTACGGCCCGGCGGTGATGTTGGCGCGGGCCCCAATAAGCACCCTGGCCCATCTGGTATTTGGTAGCATCTGGGGCCAGGCCCTGGGGCAATACTACGCCTCCGCCGGCAGCCAGCGCCTGCCTTGGCTAAAGCGATTGCTCCCCTTGATCTGTTCCTTGGCGCTGGCCGCCGGGGCTCACGCCCTCTTTAACGTTATGATATTCGTCTTTGTGCCGGCGGCCTTGGCCCTGGTACTGGCCGGCGCCATCTGGGCCTACCGCGCCTTCCGCCAAGGCCAACGCTCCTCCCCCTTTCGGCTCCGGCGGAACTATCCCCGAGTGTCCTGCCCCAGGTGTGGCAAGCCGGGCCTGCTGCTGCACCGCTTTTGCTCGTCCTGCGGGGTCAGCGCGCCCCGACCCGCAGCGCGCCAAGCCTTGCTGTGCAGCCATTGCGGCAACTCCAACCGCCCCGACGCCTCCTACTGCACCCGATGCGGCGACCAACTGCTGCGTCGGTAATTTGGGACGCCCCGATACTGCCGGCGCTCCGGAATATCGGTAATTTGGTACACTACCGAAATAAACCAACCTCTCCGCAGGAGCCTAAACTATGCCCGACCTAATCCTCTATGTCGCCACCAGCTTGGACGGCTATATTGCCAAACCCGACGGCTCGGTGGATTGGCTGGAGTCCCTCCCGGAAACTGGCGACGACTATGGCTACAGCGACTTTATCGCCGGCGTGGGCGTAGTTTTGATGGGGCGGGTTACTTATGAGCAAATCCTCGCCTTCGACCTTCCCTATCCCTACCCCGGCACGGAGGGCTACGTCTTTTCCCGCACCCGCGCTGGCGAAGAAGACGCCCATGTTCGTTTTGTGGACGGCGAGGATCTGGCCGGTCTGATTGCCCGCCTCAAGGCGAAGCAGGACAAAAACCTCTGGCTGGTGGGCGGCGGGCAATTGGCGCGAGAGTTCCTGCGGCTGGACTTAATCGACCATATCCAACTGTTTATCCTGCCACTAATCCTGGGGGACGGCTTGCCGCTGTTTCCGCCGCCCACTGCCCAACGCAGTCTGGCGCTGATAGAATGTAGGTCCTACGCTAATGGCATAGCGCAGTTAAGCTACCGGAAGCAACCTTAGGCATCAGCGTATTTTGCGGGGACGCTGGGGCTGGATTCGCCCCGGTGAAAGCCCTCTGGGAGGATTGAAATGGAAACGGTCGCTCTGATTTTGCTTATCCTTCATATTGGAGCCGGCTCAATCGCCTTGCTCACCGCCTTCGTTGCCCTGGTCACGGCCAAAGGCGGGGTCAATCACGTCCGGTCTGGCCGGGTCTATGCGATAGCGATGACCATCATATTCCTTACCGCCTTTCCCTTGGCTTTGCTGACCGAAAATATATTCTTGTTGTTCATCGCCGTCTTCAGTTTTTATATGGTTTTTGCCGGCTGGCGTTTTGCTCGCAACCGCCAGGGGCGCCCCCAGACGGTGGATTGGGCCGCCGTTGCGGTTATGGCCCTCACCGGGCTGGCAATGTGGGGCTACGCCGGGGGTATGGTCTTGAAGCTGCTCCCCCCGGTGGGGGCGGCGCACCCGGTAACTCTGGCTCTTTTCGGCTTCATCGCTCTGGGTTTGAGCTTGGCCGACGCCCTCTATCACCGCACCCAACGCACCCAACGAACCAGCTATGCCAAGCGAATTTCCCGCCACCTCACTAATATGATGGGCGGAACTATCGCTACCATAACCGCCGTACTGGTAGTTAACGTACCCGATAATATCGAGCCCCAGTGGATTTTCTGGGTGCTGCCTACGATAGTAATTACGCCCTTAATCATCTGGTGGAATATCCGCATAAATCGAAGGCGTACGACCGCAGTCTCCTAGCTGCCCCCGGCTTGCCACAGGGGTTATAATCGGTAGGCTGAACGCAATACGCTGGAGCTATCGTCGGCCTACCGGATACGTATCAACCCCGAGGACTTGATGTCCCCGGTAACATTAAGCCCCGGTAATTTAATGTCTTGAAAGGGAGGTAAAATGGACTACGGAGCAGAAGCAATCATTCGTCACCGGGCCAGCCGGGGCAAGGTAAGCATCGCCTCCAAGATGAAAGTGGAAACTATGGAGGAACTATCCATAGCTTATACTCCCGGGGTGGCCGCCGTCAGCATGGCAATTCATCACGACAAATCGGAGAGCTTCGCCCTGACCAACCGAGGCAATACCGTCGCCGTGGTGTCCGACGGCTCCGCTGTGCTGGGCTTGGGCAACGTAGGCCCGGAGGCGGCTCTGGCCGTAATGGAAGGCAAATCCCTTCTCTTCAAGGGCCTTGCCGACATCGACGCCTTCCCCATCTGCCTCGGCACCCAGGACAACGCCTCCATCATCCAGACCGTCCGCAACCTGGCTCCCTCCTTCGGCGGTATTAACCTGGAAGACATCGCCGCTCCCCGCTGTTTCGAGATTGAAGAAAACTTGCAGGATTTAGGTATTCCCGTCTTCCATGACGACCAGCACGGCACCTCCATCGTAGTGCTGGCCTCGGTCATCAACGCCCTCCGGGTGGTGAGCAAGCGGATTGACCAGGTGCGAATCGTCTTTTCCGGCGCCGGCGCCGGCAGCATCGCCTCCGCCAAACTGCTGGTGGACTATGGCGCCAAGAACATCACCCTCGTGGACCGCCAAGGCATCATCCACCGGGACAGAACCGACTTGACCCCCATAAAAACCGAAATGTTGGAAAATACCAACCCGGAAAACCGAAAGGGCGACTTGGCCGAAGCGTTGCAAGGCGCCGACGTGTTCATCGGCTTGTCCGTGGGCGACACGGTAACCCAGGGTATGGTGCGCGCCATGGCCGCGGATGCCGTGGTGCTGGCGGCGGCCAACCCCACGCCGGAAATTATGCCCGACTTGGCGGCGGCCGCCGGAGCTAAAGTAGTAGGCACCGGCCGCAGCGACTTCCCCAACCAGATTAACAACAGCCTAGCCTTCCCCGGCGTGTTCCGCGGCGCGCTGGACGCCCGCGCGCCGCGGATAACCACCCAAATGAAGCTGGCCGCCGCCGAGGCCCTGGCCGGCCTGGTCGCCGAGCCGACCCCGGAGCATATCATCCCCTGGTCCCTCGACACCGACGTAGTCCCGGCCGTAGCCCAGGCGGTAGCCCGCGCCTGGCAGGCCGAACCGTCAGGATAAGCATCGTAGGGTACACGGAAAGTCCGGCTTTGGCTCGACTGACGGGTCAGCCGGAGAACAGGAGAACGCTATGTCACCGGAGTTGATTGGAATTATAGGAGTAGGAGTAGCTATCCTGACGGTAGGAATTTCGTTGGGAGCGCTAATGGTAACTCTGATAATCCAGTCGGAAAAACGACTCAACCAACGGTTTGACCGGCTGGAAGACCAGACCAACCAGCGGTTTGACAAAATGCAGACCGAGACGGATCAACGGTTTGACCGGCTGGAAGACCAGACCAACCAGCGGTTTGACAAAATGCAGACCGAGACGGATCAACGGTTTGACCGGCTGGAAGACCAGACCAACCAGCGGTTTGACAAAATGCAGGCCGAGACGGATCAACGGTTTGACCGGCTGGAAGACCAGACTAGCCAGCGGTTTGACAAAATGCAGGCCGAGACCAACCAACAGCATAAAGCCCTGGACGAGCGTATTCGAGGTCTGGAGCGGGGCCAAGCCCACCTGTCCGGCGAACTTTCTACCCTGAAAGACCTTTTTACCCACTTGTTACAGCGGGAATAGCCGGAGGTCGCGGCCCCCTCGGTATTGCCATAGGCCATCCATCCCGGCCCCAGCCCGGGAAATCCGAGCGCCGCTCGCGAGCATCAGAGGATTAAGGAGAGAACTAAATGGCAACGAAACTGGAACTGGTGGACGTCAAGCGTTTTAATCGATTGGAAAACCAGTTGATGCGGCGGATTGACCAGTTGCATGAAACTCAACTTCTTCTGATAAAGGAGCTTGCCGCCCTCCGTATATCAGTTTGCTTGGGTGAAGCCGGTCGGCAGTCATTGGCGCGTCGGAAATCCTTCCTGGAAAAAGATTATTTCCCAAACGTCCCGCACCCTGAAGCCGAGAGGGAAGTTTGACCGGATTGACCTATACCCTGAAGGGATTGCCTGAGTCCGGGAAAACTATACCGCTGGATAGGAGATTTTGCAGTTTTAGCTGTCAAGGAGCGCCCCCCATGTCCCCACGGATAACCGTAGAGTCCCTGGACCGGATGCGCCCCAACCTGCGCTTCCTGGTCGTAGAGCAGGCTAAAAAACTGCCTGGCCTGCGCTATTGCGACCTGCGTATCCAGGTGCGAGAGGAGCGAGGCGCCGTTGCCGAAAACGGCAGCGAAAAGGCCAGCGGCGAGGCTGTCGCCTTCGATTTCGGCGTCCGCGTTATTGCCCAGAACCGGATGACCGCCGCCGGCTATTACGGCCAAATCCTCGGCTCCGCCGACGCTGACCCCATCGAGGCCCTGGTCGGGGAAGGCATCCGTCAGGCCCACCAGCGAGCGCGGGCCAACGCCCGGCAAAAAGCCCAGGCCAAATCCCGTTTCCCAGGCTTGGCCGACCGCTTGGCCGACACTTACCTCTCCCGAGCCCCCGTAGCCGAAGACTCCGTCCCTGCCACCTACACCGTTGACCCGCGCAGCGTTCCCCTGGCCGAAACCGTCCGCATGGCGGTGGCGGGCTGCCAGGCCGCCCAGAGCCAAAGTGACCGCATCCTCTTCACCGCCGCCACCACCAGTTCCTTCCTCCTCCGGGAACTCTTCATCAGCTCCGACGGCGCCGACATCGACCAAAGCTTCGCCCAGACCGAGGGTTTTATCACCGCCATCTGCGACGGGAAGCACGGCAACTTTGAGCTTTACGACTTTACCGGCCACCAGCGCGGCTGGGAAATCCTGACCGAGGGCTACCACAAAGCCCCGATTATCCTGCCAGATTACATTAGTTTCTGCCGTAAGCTGGGCGCAGACGCCGCCGAGGTAGCCGCCGCTCCCCCACTCCGGCCCCCGGACAAGGAAGTTCCGGTAGTTACCGACCCCCACTTCAATACCCTGCTAGTGCACGAGGTCGTAGGCCACCCCGCGGAGCTGGACCGAGCTTTGAAGTACGAAACGGCCTACGCCGGCCGCTCCTGGTTTCTGAAAAACCTGCAAGAGAACCAACTGGGCCAACCGATTGCCTCCCCGCTCGTTACCGCCTTTTCCGACCCCCTGCTGGAAGGTTACGGCTCTTTTCGGTACGACCACGAAGGGACGCCAGCGCGCCGCGCCTACATCATCCGAAACGGGACCCTGGAGGAGTTTCTGAACAACCGACAAACCGCCGCCCTTCTGGGCGTACCCCCCAACGGCTCGGCCCGCGCCACCGAGGCCCACCTCGTCCCCCTGATTCGAATGACCAACACCATCTTTGCTCCTGGCCTCCGCTCCCCAGAGGACATCATTGCCGAAGTGGATTCCGGCTATTACATCGCCGGGCATCGCACCCCATCCATCGCCGAATCCCGCGAGAACTTTCGCATCACTGCGGTAAAAGTTTACGAAATCAAGAACGGGCAGTTGGGCCAACTCTACCGGGACGGAGGCATCACCGCCGACTCGCGCAACTACTTTCACTCCATCGACGCCGTAGGCAGCGACCTGCGGGTCAACCCCATCCCCAACTGCGGCAAGGGCCAGCCCATGCAAGCCAAGCGGATGAGCAACGGCGGCCCCACGATGCGCGGCATCGCCCGGCTGACCGGGCCCGCTTGAACTCCGTAACTCCCGCTAATTACCCCCATCCTGATTTCACTTGGAATGGACCGCTATGCTAGCAAAGGACTTGATGACCGCTCCCGTAGTTACGATAAAACCCGACGCCACCGTTGGCGCCGCCGCTCGGCTGATGTTGACTCGAGACGTCAGCGCTCTGCCAGTGGTAGATGAACCAGGAAGCCTGGTGGGAATACTGAGCCACACAGACTTTGGTCTGCACCCCCGCTATCGCCCCCTGGCCCATAACGTTTACACCCTATTGGGCGCCGCCACTGCGCCCCAGCACATCGAGGACGTATCCCGGCGGGTCCGCAACACCCCCGTGCGGGACGTTATGCGCCGGCGCGTCCTTACCATCCCGCAAGACGCCACCATCGCTGCGGTAACCGAGTTGATGCTGCGGAACCGGATTCACCGAGTCCCGGTAATGGATAGCGCCCAGTTAGTAGGTATCATAACCCGCCACGATTTCCTGAAGCTGATTGCAACGGAAGAGACGGAAGAGTAGTTGGATTTGGCATAACCCGCCCCAGGCTGAAAAGTACAAAGGAGTAATCTTGGGTACGGTCAACGTTGACATAGAAGTAGGCGACCCTACCGGTTACCGGTTTGAGACGCTCATCGCCCTGGTGGATACCGGAGCCAGCTTGACAACTCTGCCCGGCTCTACTTTGCGCAACTTGGGAGTAACACCCCGCAACAACTTCAGCTTTTTCGGGCCGACGGAAGGGAAATTCAGCGGGACGTGGGCCGAACTTGGATCCGCGTCGACAGTCGGTCGGAAATCACGTTGGTGGTGTTCGGTGATGAGGACGTGGAGCCTTTGCTAGGAGCGTACTCGCTGCAAGGGCTGATGCTGGGTGTGGCCTCCCCCAACGAACGATTGATACCTTCGCCCAAGCTGTTGATGTGACTGCCTGAGAGCCCATTTTATTGCGCCAACCCAGTCTTACCGCCAGGAGTAAGCGCCGCCATGCTGCCCCTTACCACTTTGAGCGCCGCCGTTCAGTCGGCTCTGGCCTATGTCTCCAGCCAGCCGGACGTGGCCGAGGTTGAGGTATTCGCCGCCGCCAACGCCAACCTGACCCTTCGCCTCAACTACACCTCTCACATCCCCTGCAACGGAGTGGAGGAACCCAAGTCAACAGAATCTTGCGGCCTGAGCGTCCGTGCCGCGTTCCGCACCCCACAGGGACTCAAGACCGGTATGGGCAGCGAACCCAGCGACCTGTCCCTGACCGGGGCGTTCCGCGCCCTGGACCAAGCCCGCCGCGGCGCCGTCCTGGACCCGGAGTTCGCCAGCCTGCCCACCCCCACCGATCCGGCGGCGTCCCGCCGTCCCGACCGCTACAACGCCAGCCGCCACGATAGAACTCTGGAGCGGCTGAGCAACACCCGCTTGTTGTCCCACGGCTGGAATATGCTGGAAAAAGGTCTGGACGCGTTCCAATCCTCCGAGGACTTGCTGGCCCTCCTGCGACAGCCTCAGACTGAACCGGGAGACGCCGCCGCCAGCAAAGGAAGTCGAGCCGACGAGAACGAAAGGGAACTGGCCGATTTGGGGCTGATCCTGGGCGGCGATTTGGTGTTGCTGCGCGAGCGCATGGCGATCGCCTCCACCTATATTCCCCGCGTACAGACCGACGAGTCCACCCTGGTAATGTCCTTTGCCACGGCCATGGTGGAGGAACAGAACGCCAAGGGTAGCGGCTGGTCGGTCAGCCGCCGCCTGGCCGACTTTAACGGCGATTCCGCCGGCGCCGCCGCCCCCGCCGCGCCATCGCTTCGATGCACGGTCAGCGGGCTCCCTCCGGTAGCTACCGGGTCGTTCTAGGCCCCCAGCCGGTAGCCGAGCTTTTAGAATGGATACTGCTGCCGGGACTGATGACCGATACCTTTTACGCCAACGCATCTCCCTTTATGGGCCAGTTTGGGCAGCGGATCGCTGCCGAAACCCTTTGCCTGTACGACGACGGCTCCCACCCCGGTCTGGCCGGCTCCAAGTCCATCACCGACGAGGGCTTGCCCACCGGCCGCACCGACCTGATTAAGGACGGCAAACTGGTGGGCCTGTTGTCCGACTACTATAACTACCGGCGCATCCTGAAGGACCCGTGCGGCCCGAAAAAGCTGGGGGTTGACCCGGCGACGGTGGCAGCGGCCTTGGCCCCGCGTAACGGATTCCGCGCCGGCAACGGCGGCGGACGGGACTTCGGCGTATTTCCCTCGATTGTCCCGACCAACCTGATTGTGGCCGGACGCGAGGAATATCCTCAGGAAGAGTTGCTGCGTCAGGTGGATGACGGCATCTACATCGGCCGCATCTGGTACACCTATCCAGTCAACGGCTTCACCGCCGGCGACTTCAGCGGCACCATCGTGGGTGACTCCTACCGGATTAAGGACGGCCGGCTGGCTGGCCCGGTCCGACCCAACACCCTGCGGATGAATGACAACATCCTGAAGGTCATCAACAACCTCTTGGGCATCGGCGCCGAGCGGGTCGGCGCCGTGCGCTGGTCCTCTGACCAAGTTACTTGGGCGCCGGAAATAGCGGTGGCCGACTTCCACCTGGAAGAAATCGGCGAGGATCTGGATGAGGTGTTTTGAGGGACTATGCAGTTGCTTCTTTCCAGCACAACCGTATCTTCAAGTCATTAAGCCTACTATTCCAAGGCAAGAGCTTTTCATGCTGAAGCCGCCCGACCACAATCCCCGGGGCAATTCCCTGTTCCTCGGCGAATCGAATGACGCTACTTCGGTCAAACACGGGACTTGCTGTAAACCGCTCCCAATCCTCCAGAGGCACAAGGAAGTTACCCGCCCAACGGTCCGCCTCAGCATCGGCTTCAGTTATCCGCTCAGATTTGTCGTGGACAAAGATGTCCTTTTTGCTGCGCTCCAGAATATGGGCGGCCTCGTGGAAGAAGCTGAACCAGAGCTGGTCATCGGACAAATGCCGGGCGCTTAACTGAATCAAGGCCCGGCGTGGCGTTAGCCGCCGGGCTATGCCGCTGAGGGTCGTCTTGGGCAAGGGTTTGATTACTACCAACGCAACGCCCGAATCCCGACAAAGGCTCCGGGCTTGGGACAGCGTTTCAGCAGTCGGGGAGGCAGTTAAAGCCCTGATTTCGGTCAAAGCCCGCTTAAACCTCGCTTCATTGTAGTCGGCGCACTCTACCTGTTCCACCTCCAGTTCCCCTAACCTGATCCAAGTGGACAAGGCCGCTGCATCGCTCTCAAAAGTGGGGGAATGGCGATAGGCAACCTGTAGCGACGCCTGCTGGTTTTGCCAAGCCTCCACCGAGGCAACCCCAAAGAAGGCAAGCAGGTTAGCAACCGTATCTTCTTTGCAAGTCGCCTTTTTTAAGCAACCCCGCTTCATCAATTCCGAAACCGGAAAGCTGTCGGCCCATTTCACCGATTCCGCCAGCCTTTGCCTTTCCGCTTCCCGGCGGCGATGCAGTTGATAGTCCGCTTCAACGCCCAGCCAGATTCTTGCCGCCAACCCCGACACCTTTTCAAATTGCAGCGCGGTATCCGGTTCAACCGGAGCTTCTCCCGCTATTATCTGACTGATTAATTTGGACGACCGCCCGCAGCGTCGGGCAAATTCGGCTTGAGACATCCCCCAAACTTCGAGACGTTCCCGCAAAATCTCGCCGGGCGATACTGCGTAGTCCGGTTCGTATGCGTAAACCGTTGCCGCCATCCCGATCACCTCCCGTGATAGTCAACCACTTCTATAATTGTAACTGCGGTTACTCTATCCGTATCAACTCCGCCGTCGCTCCGGAGAGGAGTGGGGGCGTGATTCGGTCTAAATATCAAGCGATACGGGTGGGTCAAATAAATGGCATACTGCCCATTTCTGTCGTTGGAAAGCTGGTGCCTTTGTTCCGGCCGCGTCGTCGGCACATTAGTTAGTGAAGGCGCACTCCTTAGAACAGCCAGCCGTCTCATGATAGTTTTAGCCATTTCGTCGCCGTACTCTTTAGTGAGTTCTCGGGCGGAGTTGAATGTTCTACTGAGCTTGCGCGTCCTGAAATTGATTTCCACCCACCACGCCCAAGAGAGTTTCGTTACCTAATAGGTAACATCATAACGGGTTATCCTCAAATGTCAAATCAGAACGTAAACTAGCCGGATCCCGATCAGCCGGATCCCGATCAGTAGGACTTACCGGTCGCCGGCGCATGCCGGACCCAAAGTGGGCCGAGGAGACCGGTTCCGGGTTACCGTCCCTGGAACCAGGGCGTACGCTTTTGAGTGAAAGCCTTGATTCCTTCCTGAAAATCTCCGGTAAGGGCAATGTCGCTGATGGCGTCGGTTTCCGCATCCAACTGCTCTTCCAACCCAGCCCCCCAAGAACCGTCAAACAGCGCCTTGACCCGGCCATAGGCCCGGGTGGGGCCTTGGGCCAGTCGAGTAGCGATTTCCAGGACATGGCGGTCAAAGTTATCCGCTGGACACACCTGGTTAACCAACCCCAACTCCCGGGCATACTCGGCGCCAATCGGTTGACTAGCCATATAAATCTCCATCGCCTTGCCCGCGCCCACCAGCCGGGGCAGCATATAGGTTGACCCTCCATCGGCAGTGCAGCCGATCCCGGCATAGGCCATCAGGAACCGGGCGTTGGCCGAGGCAACCCGCAGGTCGCAGCAAAGCGACAAGCTGAAACCGGCGCCGGCGGCTACCCCGTTGACGGCGGCGACCACCGGCTTTTCCAGCCGGCGGATGGGGATAATAACGTCCCGATGCAAGGTATCGGCCAAGGCCCGCAACTGCTGGGACAGACCCTCGGCTCCCTCCCGCTCCAGGCGGTTGGAAAAATCCTTAACGTCAGCCCCGGCGCAAAAAGCCCCCGCTACGCCAGTAAGCATAACCGCGCGGATTTCAGGACGGCGGCAATCGGCGACCGCCCGGCCCAAGTCGGCCACCATATCCGACGACAAGGCATTGCGCGCCTCCGGCCGATTGAGGGTAATAACCGCCAGGGAATCCCGGCGAGTAAAGTCGATTTTTGATGAAGCCATAGCTTGCCTCCAACGGTTTTGCCCGGAATGTCCGCCGGTCAACCGGTCCACCCCGGTCGCTCCGGTTGATTACAGGAGTGATTACCCGGTTGATTATAAACCCTTGTCCCAGCCGCTTAACGGCGGCCTCTTTCCAAGAGAAAACCTGCCCTTCCGCCAAGTCGCCCCTCAGCCTACCGTCCCGCTGCCTTCCCAGTTGCGGTTGCCGTCGGCTCCCCCCTCCCAGCGGGAAACCCGGGGAAAGCCTTCCTTGTCCGAAATAAGGGCCACCGCCTTCTTCCCTTGCGGGGAGTCCGGCCACTGGGGGATAGTCGTTCAATTCTGCCCAGGCAGAGCCGAAAATAGGGTTCAAGAACCCCACGCGGAAGGGGGGGCTATCGGGGATACGAGCAACTATATGCGGTCGTTCCCAGTCTCTTTGCCCAGATAGCCTTAATATGCGTTTCTGAAACAGTTAGGCCAGCTAATACTGAAGTAGCTGGCCATTGAGAACGCCGGACTGGTTGATGAATAATGTAATACCGACTGATGCGAACCGATGCGAACACGGCTTTCATCCTTCTACCGAGTCTGCTCAAAAGCAATACAATGTGTCCTAGCTGACTGCGAACTCAAACACATCCTTATACTTCCGATAGCAGTCAGAGCACAAAGGTTTTAGTAAAGTCGCTCTATGTTCATTTCCGCAGACGTGGCAATGTTTCTCTGCGTATTCTTTGTTTCGTACCGCTTCCAACTCGTATAGCAACGTCTGCAATAGGGCTGGGTTGGGCTGGCCGACAAAGCGACTTTGCACCGGATACAGAACCCGCCCTTTGGCGCCGTCAGAGGAGGTTGAGGGCGGCGGAGAGTCTTTTTCACCGCGGAATCCGCCGCGCTCTTTTCGGCAACTGCGACCTTGGCGACCGTCACCCGAAGCTCTTCGCTCGCTCGGAGTATCCGCCTCGCCTCTTCATAAACCTTGTCATAAAGGTCGGCTTCTTCCTTACGAGAAACCAATATCCCCATCTCATGGTTATTTACCTGCGAGAACTCATACAAGTTCATCGAGGTTAAAAGGGCGTACTGCTCATTCAAATAGCATTTGGCGTGAAGGTCTTTGCAAAAACTCGTCCGAATCGAACGCATAGACTCCAGCCAGTTGTTTTCTTCGGGCTGGAGTTCGTTTTTTCCGTAGATTACTCGAACATCTATTTTCATGCGATTCGTATCCTCAAGGAGTTCCTTGATACGCCGGTTTACCTTAAGGAATGGACTGATGAGCCAAAGACGTTCCTCAGCCTGCTTAATGATTTCTTCAAGCTGGTGAGAGATGCCGGTTGTGGTAAGGAAATCTGTCATGTCGGTAACTATACTCTCCGGATACCATTATGATGAGAGAATGTCGGAAAGCGGATGCCCATTAGTTGCAACCCATTATTTGCGAATGGAATCGCCAGTCAATCGGAATATAGTGATTGACTATTGACTTGTCAAACCGATCGTCCGACAAGTTTCGGGTAATCTCCGGAACGACGGCAACGGCCCCGGGGTTGCCCGGCCGCAGAGAGTTGGCGCGCTCGATAAGTCGGCCCTGACGACTCCCCGCAATCCACCGCCCGAACCCGCCCGAACCGCAGTTAAGGTCGCCAGCAACCCCTATACCGGCAGCAGCGGCTCCTCCGATGCGTGAGCCAACGGCAAATCCACCGCATTGGCGTTGAAGGCCAGCATCGTATAGAAACCCATTAACGTAGTCAACTCCACTACGCCCCGCGCCCCAAATTGTTCCAGAGCCGCATTGAAGGTGGCCTCGCTCACCCGGTTGGCGTTGAAAAATTCGTTGCCCAAGTCAATTACCGCAGCCTCGGCGGCCGAAAGCGCCGGGAGCGGCTGGCGCTCCCGTAAAGCATCCACCAAAGCATCACTCAACCCGGCCTGCCGTCCCAGCCCGGCATGAGCGTTCCAGATATAGGGGCAATCCTTGGCCCGGGCAGTGGTCAGCATTGCCAGCTCCCGCACCGACGGCGGCAGTGAAGACTCATTGCGCACATACTCAAACAGCGGTATAGCGCGGCGGGCCATTTCCGGGCTGTTTTTCAGAATGGACATCGGGCCGGTTCCGACGCCCCCTGGTCCGGCGCTAACCTCGTCAAATACAGCGCGCAACTCCTCCGGAACGCTTTCGCGGGTAACCGCTGGTATTCGGGCCATCCTGCTCCCTCCTTATCTTCCCTCTCCCCATTTCCGGGCAGTTTAGCCCAGTTTACCGGTTGTCCCAGCCAGTTTCAAACCGGGGCGCTGAGCGACAAAGCCCGGCTCAAAAGACCCGGCTCTCCTATCCCAAATCCTTTTCAGCCGCGCCGGGATGTTTGTTCCCTCTACCGCAAGTTGGCGGAATGCGCAAAACCCCTTCCCGGCGGCCTCTCCGTCTTGAATTAACCGCCTTATCGCGCTATACTAAACTAGGTTACCCCCAGAAGACATCCGGTTAAAGTGTGCGCTTGCGCAAGACAAGAATGGAGAGAACTATGCCAGGAGCAGAGTTCGGTAAGGTCGAAGTTGACATCGTCTATTGCGTACCTTGAGGCTACCACGCAGTCGCCATGTGGCTGGCGACCGAGTTCCTCAAGGGACAGAACCCCGGCGACGTCGCCATCAAGCTCACTCCCGCCGATAAGGGTCGGCTGGAAGTTTACTTGGACGGCGACAAAATTTTCGACCGTATGGACGAGGGCGGGGTGTATCCCAACCTGTCCCGGGCCAACGAACTGAAAATGGACATCGACGAGAAAATCTTTCAGGTCGATGAAGCGGTCGCGGCCGGCAACGGCTAACCTCAAGCTAATCCGGGGCCGCTTTTCACCACAGCTGGACACAGAAACGCAGAGTTTCGCCGAGATTCTCTGCGTTTCGACACGTCCTCTGTCGCTCCGGGTCAAATTTACCTAAGGCAGAATCAGGAATATAACCGGGGAGAATTATCGTGGCTAATCCGGAACATCTAAAAGCGGCTCAGCAGGGTCGCAAAGTCTTGACCCTTTGGCTGTCCCAGCATCCCGATACCATCCTGGATTTGACCGGCGCCGACCTTTCAGGCGTTGACCTGGCCGGAGTCCGGCTGCGTAACGCCAATCTGAAGGACGCCAACCTCGGCAACGCCCAACTTACCCGCGCCAACCTGTCCGGCGCCAACTTGGCCGGGGTCAATCTGGAGGGCGCCAACCTGAGCCGAGCCGGTATGACCCGGGCCAACCTGTCCGGCGCCACCCTGTCCAACGTCAATATGTTCTGGGCCGACGCCAAGCAGTCCAACCTGCAAAGAGCCAGCCTGCGCGCCGCCCACCTCATCCGCGCCTCTTTTTTAAGCGCTAACCTCGCCGGGGCCGACCTCAGCCAGACCACGATGATAGAAGCCGACCTGCGCAGCGCCAACCTCACCGAAACCGGATTTCAGGGAGCTAACATGAACGGAGCCGACCTGAGCCGCGCCGTGATGGAAGGAGCCGACTTCACCCTCGCCAAAATACGCGATTCCCTATGGATTATGGCGGACCTGCGCGGGGCCGACTTTGACCGCGCCAGCCTGCACCGCGCCGACCTCAACATGGCGAAATATGACGAGACCACCCGCTTCCCCAAGGGCTTTGACCCCCACAACACCGGCTACAAGGACGTGATGGACTAGGCGCCGCCTTCAGCCGGGCCGTCCTTCCCCCGGTCAGCCGGGCCGTCCGAGCTCCAAGAAATAAGGCAACCGCAAAGGTTGCCCGGTAATGCCTGCGGTCTGGGACGGAACCCTCGGTAACGCCGCTCGAAAACCCTACCGCAGCGGCAAAGGCCGATTGGCTTGGTTCTCGGCGATCGTTTCTGGATCCCAGAAACGGGAGAAGTGCAGCGCCCGCGGGCAGTGCCCGTACGCTTCGTCCACCTCAATGATTATCCCCTGCAAATGATAACCCCGCTCATCCGGCTCATACAGGGAAACCTCCACATCCCTCCGGTTCAACTCCTCCTGATCCACGATGGTTACCCGGCCGTTGACCCGCACCGTGTCGTTAACCCCCGGAATCAGGAAAATCAGCCCCACATGCGGGTTGGCGTCCATGTTCAGGTAAGACTGGAACAGCCGGTTGCCCGCCACGTCCGGCAACAACAAATGCCGGTCGTCCAACGCCTTCACAAACCCCGGCTTGCCCCCCTTGGGCGAAGCGTCGCAATTACCTTCCGCATCGCTGGTAGCCATCACCACAAAAGGAGAAAGCCGGATAAACTCCTGGACGAAATCACTCATCCGATTGACAACCTTGGTAACGGCTCGGCCAGTGGGATCGGGCGCGCCAAAAACGGAGGTAAAGCGGTTGTCATCGGTGATCGGGTAAACAACTTGAGTCGGAGTTTCACTGGTAGTCATCTTAGCTCCTCCGCAAAGTATCAAAGTACAAGGTCTGAGCGTCCCTTGGTTCTGCCCAGTCTAATCCCTGCGAGGCCGGCGGCGCAAGTTCAGCCGAATCGCCGACCCAATTACTCGGCGGAGCCGCCTGTGGTAATATAGGGGCTCACTAACTCGGATTATCAAGTACCGGGAGGTATTGCTGCAATGAAAGCCCTTGCAGGGGTGCGCGTGCTAGATTTAACCCGGGCCTTGGCCGGCCCTTTCTGCACGCTAATGTTGGGAGACTATGGGGCCGACGTGATTAAAATTGAGCTGCCCGGCGCCGGCGACGACACCCGCCATTGGGGGCCGCCCTTCATCGGCGACGAGAGCGCCTACTTCCTGTCCATCAACCGCAACAAGCGTAGCCTGACCCTGAACTTCAAGGAAGAAAAAGCCCGGGAAATCTTCCTCAAACTGGTGGAACAGTCCGACGTGGTGGTGGAAAACTTCACCCCCGGCGTTATGTCCCGCTTCGGCCTGGAATACGAAACCGTCCAGCAGGCCAACCCTCAAATCATCTACTGCTCCATCTCCGGCTTCGGCCAGGACGGCCCCTACCAAAACCGCCCGGCCTACGACCAGATTATGCAGGGTATCAGCGGCCTGATGAGCATTACCGGCGACCTCGGCGGCGAACCGCAAAAAGTGGGCGTGGCGGTAACCGACATCGGCTCCGGTATGTGGGCCGCCTTTGCCGTTATCTCCGCCCTCTATCACCGGGATCAGGCGGGAGCGGGCCAGTATATCGACATATCGATGCTGGATGCCCAAGTAGCTTGGCTCACCTACCAGGCCGGCTACTACTTCGCCTACGACCGCCCCCCCCAGCGACTGGGCGCCGCCCATCCTACCTTGGTGCCGTACCAAGCCTTTATGTGTCAGGACGGCAAGTATCTAAATGTGGCCGTCGGTTCGGAACGCCTCTGGGAGCGGTTTTGCCAAGCGGTGCGGCGGGAAGACCTGAAAGACCGGCCCGAGTTTGCTACCAACGGCGTCCGCGTGGAAAACCGGGCCACCCTGGTTCCCCTGCTCCAGGAACATTTTCTCACCCGCCCGGCGGACCATTGGGTGACCGACCTGCAAGCGTTGAACGTTCCCGCCGGCCCGATTAACGACCTGGCCGACGTATTCGCCGACCCCCAGGTGCGGCATCGGCAAATGCTGCTGGAGATGTCTCACCCCACCCTGGGCCCCATCAAGCAAACCGGCCTGCCCATCAAGTTTTCCCGCACCCCCGGCGCCCTGGAACTGCCGCCTCCCCTATTGGGTGAACATAACGAGCAAATCCTCAGCGAACTGGGCTATTCCGAAGCCGAAATTGCAGCAATGGCGGCTAGCGCGGTCATCTAGGGCCGCCCGGAGGATATGAAGGTATGCAGGAAAGGGATGACGACGGTTAACCGGTGTTCTTGGCCCGGCGACCAGCCGCTGCTGATTGAGTACCACGATCTGGAGTGGGGCCTGCCGTTGCGCGACGACCGCAAGCTCTTCGAGTTCCTGCTGTTAGACGGCGCCCAGGCCGGCCTCAGCTGGTTGACTATCCTCCGCAAGCGGGAAGGCTACCGCCGCGCCTTCGCCAACTTCGACCCGCGCCGGATCGCCCAGTACGACGACCGGGATGTCGCCCGACTGCTGGCCGACCCGGAAATTGTGCGCAACCGTCAGAAAATCGCCGCGGCCATCGGCAACGCCCGAGCCTTTCTCCAAGTGCAGCAGGAGTTCGACAGCTTCGCCGAATACCTCTGGTCCTCCGTGGGCGGCCGCCCACGCAAGAACCGCTGGGCCGACGACACCAACATTCCAGCCTTCTCCCCGGAATCGGAGGCCTTGAGCCGGGACCTGCGACGGCGAGGTTTCCGCTTCGTCGGCCCCACCATTTGCTACGCATTTATGCAGGCGGCCGGCTTGGTCAATGACCATCTGACAACCTGCTTCCGGTATGATGAAGTGAGTTGACTGGGGCAATATTCCCTTTGTAGTCTGGGCTCCGTAAGCTCGGCCCATCGGAGCCGGCCCGGACTTGCCCTTGGAGCGAGCCGAAGTTGCCCCGTCCTGACGGCGCGTTCGGATATTGGCCCCAAAACCCACCCGCCAAGTAATACTTCCGTAACTTAACCGGGATAATATAACTTCGTTTCCCGCATTCGGATCCTCAGAGCCGCCAACGACTGTTAAAGACCAGGGAGGAGAATATCAACCATGGACTTGGGCCTGACTGAACGAGTAGCCATTGTAGGCGGCGCCGATGACGAACTCGGAAGGCACGTTGCCCTGAGCCTGGTTGATCAAGGCGCCCGGGTATCCATCTGCGCCCATAACGAAGAAAGCCTGCGCCCCACCGAAATTGACCTGGCCCGGATTGCTTCCCAGCAAAACGTCTTGGCTATACCCGCCGACCTGGCCGAACCCCGGGACCTGCGCCGACTGGTTCGCGATACCTTCAACCGCTTCGGACAGATTGACATTCTGGTCATCCGCTCCGGTTTACTGCCCGGTATCCAGGTTCCCGAACCCGAAGAAGCCGACATAACCTCCGAGTTGGAGAAACGCTTCCTCAGCGCCGTGCGGCTGAGCCGGGAAGTCGTTCCCTATATGAAGCAAGAGCACTGGGGGCGTATCATCAACCTGGAAGCCGCCCCGCCCCATCACGTCGCCGATGGCATCGCCCGGTTCACCACCCGGCAGCTATACCTGATCGGCTACTTCAAGACCCTCTCTAAAGAACTGGCTCCCTTCAACATCACCGTCAACAGCCTCCTGTCCGGCTCCTTGGAAACCCAGAAACTCAAAAAGATTTTGGAAGACCGCTGCGCATCCGAAAGCCTCGACCTGGCCGACCTGAAAAAGAAAACTCGCCACGGCATCCCCATAGGCCGCTTAGGCCAGCCGAAAGAAGTTGGCGACATGGTCGCCTTCTTGGCCTCAGAGCGGGCCGGATACCTCACCGGAGCCGCCATCCCCTTTGACGGCGGCCAAAGTCTGCAGCTTTTGTAACGCCAGGGAGTTTTCCGATCCGGGTGTCCGGCGGCCTTGCTCAGGTTTGCCGCGGCTCGGTGGAAGGAGCGCAACCGGGAGAGATTTATGGCCCAATCGCCCAGCTTTCAGCAGATTCTCCGACAGGCCCGGCAATTTTTGACCCAAGAAGCCATCCCCGGCTGGCTGATTTACGACTATCGTCACTCCAACCCCATCTTCCGACAGGTGATTACCCCCGCTGGCCCCGTTACCCGCCCCTGCTTTCTCTTCATACCCGATTCCGGCCCCGCCCATTTGCTCACCCACCACGTGGACGCCGGCAAGTTCGTTCCCTTGGCCGCTTCGGGGGACGAAGCCGGTTCGGCGCAGTCCGGCCTGGAACTGCGGGTCTATAGCAGCCGCCAAACTCTGCTGGACGCCTTAAGGCAACTCCTTTCCGGCCGGTCCTGCGTGGCCATGGAATACTCGGCCTACAACCTCCTGCCTCGCGTGTCCCGGGTAGACGCTGGCACGGTGGAGCTGGTGCGCAGCCTGGGCCCGGAAGTGGTATCCTCCGCCGACCTGCTGCAATACGCCACCCAACGCTGGACGCCAGAGCAACTGGCCGGCCACCGCCGGGCCGCCGACCAGCTGGGGCGGATCGTCAACGAAGCCTTCCAGCGCATTGGGGAGCGACTGGGGAAGGAAGTAACCGAGTATGAAATCGCCGAGTTCATCCGGCAGCGGTTCCGGGATGAAGGGCTGGCAGCCGCCGACGGGCCGATAGTGTCCGTCAACTCCCACTGCTCCGACCCCCACTACGAGCCGGAACCCGTCGGCAGCAGCGTTATCCGTTCCGGGGACTGGGTGTTGATTGACCTGTGGGCGCGGGAAGCCGCCGCCGAAAGCGTCTATGCCGATATTACCTGGACAGCCTACGTGGGCCAACGGGTCCCGGAACGGCAGCAGCGCATCTTCGACATCGTTATCGGCGCCCGGGACGCCGCCCTGCAATACCTGAAGGACTCCTTCCGGGACGGCTTATCCGTGCCAGGCTGGCAAGCCGACGCCGTCGCCCGCGGCTACATCGCCGAGCGGGGCTACGGCGACTACTTCACCCACCGCCTGGGCCACAGCATCAGCTACGAGGTTCACGGGGAAGCGGTGAACTTGGACGGCTTCGAAACCCACGACACCCGCCGCATTATCCCCGGCATCGGCTTCTCCATCGAGCCGGGCATCTACCTGCCCGAGTTCGGCATCCGCTCCGAAATTGACGCTTATATGTCCGAAACCGGCCCCTACGCCACCTCACCGGTGCAGCGGGAAGTGGCGCTTATTGGGTAGCGGCGGTGGCGCAACTGCTATCTGTTTTCGGCGCCTCCTGGTTCGCTTGAAGCTGGAGCAAGTTGGGAAATTGAATCCAACCCCAACCCCTTCCCGCTCCTTGCCAAGCCCTTATTAATATACGGTCGGGACTGCCTGGGATTTGCCCTAAACGGTGTGCTAGTATAACTATAACCTTACCATCCAACGCCCCAACGCCCCAACGCCCCAACGCCGTGGTAAAGACGAAGGCAAGAAATGACCATTCTGCCCCAATCCGATGAATATGCGGCCTTGAGCCAGCATTACATCCAGCAGGCCGAGTCCGAACTGGAACGGGAGGACTACCTGCAAGCCGGCGAAAAGGCTTGGGGCGCGCTCGTTACCGCCATCAAAGCCATTGCCGAGCAACGAGGCTGGAACCATAAGCATCACGACCTTACCTATGAAGCCCTGATGTGGCTAGCGGATGAGTTCGCACGACCTGAATTGAAGAATTATTTCTCAATCATAGGCGACCTGCACCGAAACTTCTATGAAGACAAGATGACCGAACCGGAAGTAGAACAGGGCGTGGGCCAAACGCGGCGTCTGCTCCAAGACTTGGAAACGCTGCGAACCACGCCGCCCCCCGGCCAATTCATCCCGGAAAGCAACCGGCAAAAGCGCCGCTGGGAGAAACTCACCGGACGGTCTTGGGAAGCCCCCTAACCTGCGAGGGAGCAAAGACGTACCGCCTATGTTCAATACCGGCGACCTCTTGGCCATCCTCAAATCCCATTTCGGCTACGACGCCTTCCGGCCTCTTCAAGAAGATATAATCGGCAACGTCCTGGCCCGTCGGGACAGCTTGGCGCTGATGCCCACCGGCGCCGGCAAATCCCTCTGTTACCAATTGCCCGCCCTGGTCTTTGACGGCGCCACCCTGGTCATCTCGCCCTTGATCGCCCTGATGAAAGATCAAGTGGATGCCCTGAACGCCAACGGTATCGCCGCCCAGTTCATCAACAGCTCCCTGCTCCCAGCGGAAATAGAACGGATACAAGCCCAAGCGATACGGGGGGAAATCAAGATTCTCTACGTGGCCCCGGAGCGGCTTTCCTTCCCCGTCTTTCGTCGCTTCCTCCAAAACCTGGACCTGAGCCTCATTGCCATTGACGAGGCCCACTGCATCTCCGAGTGGGGCCACGAGTTTCGCCCGGACTACCGCAACCTGCGACAGTTGCGGCAGGACTTTCCGGCGTCGCCGGTGATTGCCCTCACCGCCACCGCTACGGAAAAAGTGCGGGAGGACATCATCGGCCAGCTTGGCTTGCAGCGAGGCCAGGTCTTTCTATCCAGCTTCAACCGGGCCAACCTCAGCTATTCGGTCCAGGCCAAGGGCAATTCCTGGGGGATATTACTGTCCCTGCTACAAAAACACCGGAACCAGTCCACCATTATCTACTGCTTCTCCCGTCGGGAAACCGAGGAACTGGCCGCCGACCTAAATGCGCGCGGGCTGACCGCCCTTCCCTACCACGCCGGCCTGGAACCTGAAGTTCGCCGCCGGACGCAGGATGACTTTATCCGCGACCGCTTTCCCATTATCGTCGCTACCATCGCCTTTGGTATGGGCATCGACAAGCCCGACATTCGCCTGGTGGTCCACTACAGCCTTCCCAAGTCCCTGGAAGGCTACTATCAGGAAACGGGCCGGGCCGGTCGCGATGGCTTGCCCAGCGACTGCGTCCTCTTCTATGCCTATGCCGACAAAGCCAAGCAGGACTACTTCATTAACCAAATAGAGGATGTGGCGGAGCAGCGGAACGCCCGGCAAAAACTAGCCCAGATGGTGCAGTTCGCCCAATTGCCCACCTGCCGCCGCCGGTTCCTCCTGGAGTATTTCGGAGAGCAGTGGCCGGCGGAAAGCTGCGGCGGCTGCGACGTTTGTCTGGCCGCCAGCGCAGAGTTTGACGCCACCGAAATCGCCCAAAAAATCCTCTCGGCGGTAATCCGCACCGGCCAGCGGTTCGGCGTAACCCATATCATCCGGGTGTTGCTGGGCAGTCGGGACAAGCGCATCCTGGAATTGGGTCACGACCAACTGACCGTGTACGGTATCGTTAAGGACTTGGGGCGCTCCGAACTACGGGAGCTTATCGGCCACTTGCAAGCCCGGGGGTTGCTAGCCCGGCAAGAGGGGGAGTTTCCGGTATTGGCGGTTACCCCATCGGGGCGAGAGTTCCTGCGAAAACGTCTGGGCCTGACGCTGCCCCGTCCGGTTAGACTTGGGGACGAAACTGAGGACGCCGGCGGCAAGGGTTGGGCCGGCGGGATGGCGGAAGGACTGGAAGACTATGATGCCGGCCTGTTTGAGAAACTGCGCGCCTTACGCAAGCGGCTGGCCAACGCCCGGGATGTCCCCGCCTTCGTGATTTTTGGCGACGTGTCCCTTCGGAGCATGGCTGCCGCCTTGCCGCAAAGCCTGGGCAATCTTTCCCGTATGCCTGGGGTAGGGGTGGCCAAGCTGGAACAGTATGGCCCGTCCTTCCTGGAGGTTATCTGCCGCTACGCCGAGTCCCGAGGACTGCCGGATCGGACCGCCGACTTGTCCGGGCCGAAAAACCTCCGGGAAGGGGAGGCGAAACGGGAAAGACAAGAGCGACGCCGCGGAACGACCTATGATGAGACCAAAACGCTGCTGGCCGAAAAGTTGGCCCTCCCGGAAATAGCCCGACAACGCAACCTGGCCGAGCCGACCATCATCGGCCACCTGGAACGAATGACCGCTCAGGGAGTAGCCCTGGAACTGGAACACCTGCTGCCTCCGCCGGAAAGGCTCGAGCAGATAAAAGCGTTCTTTGACCGCTGCGGCTATGACTTCCTTAAACCGGCAAGGGATTTCTTGGGTGCGCAATACACCTACGATGAGTTGCGAGTGGCGCGCATTTACTTGCGGCAGGAGGGAATAGAGGAGGAGTAAGACGCCCTGCTCTTTAGCGCTTTCCGGGATTAGGGGATAAGTTTTATCAGGGCGATTACTACCCCGGAGGCGGCAAAGACGATGGCGCCGAGCTTGATAATCATCCGCTGTTCCAGGGCCTTCATCTCGGCGGTAACGCGCTGTTCCAAGGCCTTCATCTCGCGTTCCAACGTCTCTATATCGGCCTTGGTAGCGACATTCTCCCCAACGGCGCCGCCAATCATTTCAACCACAGCTTCCGCTTGAGCTTCGCCGAAGCCCGCCTCCTCCAGGTCCTTTACGGCTCGGTGCGTGTCAAATAGCAATGCCACCGCTCGACCAATCCCCTGCCCCTTAATTATCGGCGTCCGACTTGCGCCCGGCTCCTTGCGCTGAAGGTCCAATCATTATACCAACTTCACCGGTGGGCGACAAGACGCGGTACGACTTATACTTCGGGCGTCTGACCCGGAGCCGGGGCTTTGCGCCGATGGCAATGGCGGCAAACCCGGTTACTTGTTCCGCGCCCTTATCCCGGTTACAATGACCCAAAATCGGATGTGGCTTCAAGATTCAGAATACAATCGGGGAGAAGCGCCCAGGGATAGAGATTTCTTACGATGCCGACGTAGATATACTGTCGATCGTGTTGGTATCCAAGCGGGTTAAGGAATCGGCGGAGACTTTGCCTGGTGTATTGGCGGACTTTTACCACAAAGGCCGGGCGATAGCCTTTGAGATTTTCGACGTCAACAAATTGTGAACTCTTCGCAGATTAAGGTCGAAGTTGCCCCCAAACTGAGGCAACCCCGGCTGGTTTCAGGCGGCGCACAAACGGATTAAAGGAGAGCTACGTTATGCAATTCGGCCTGGCTTATGAAATGCAGCGTCCTACCCTGGATGACCACGCCGTGGTGGAAGAGACCATTGAGCAGTGCATCCTGGCCGACGAAATGGGGTTCGATTACGTCTGGTTCGTGGAGCACCACTTCCTCACCACCTTTTCCGCCTCTCCTTGCCCGGAGGTCATCTTTGGCGCCCTCAGCCGCCTGACCAAGAACATCCGCCTGGGTTTTGGCGTCGTCATCCTGCCCTATCACCACCCGGTACGGGTGGCTGAGCGGGTGGCGATGGTGGACCACCTGTCCCACGGGCGGGTGGATTTCGGCACCGGACGCTCCGCTCCCTACGAGCAGACCGGTATGGGCATTGACCCGCGGGACACCCGGGAGATGTGGGAGGAGTCCCTGTCCATGATTCCCCAAATCTGGGGTTCGGAAACCTTCGAGTGGGAGGGCCGTTTCTGGAACGTGCCGCCCCGTAAAGTGTTGCCCAAACCCTACCAAAAACCCCATCCGCCCATCTGGGTAGCCGCTTTGCAGCCAACCACTTACCAGTTAGCCGCCCAAAAAGGTATCGGGGTAATGGCCTTGGGCGTCAGTGCGCCGGCGGTGCTGGAACCGCATATTCAGGAATACCGCGCCACCATCAAGGAATCCGACCCGGTGGGCGCTTTCGCCAACAACCAATGGCTCAGTTCCATTTTCGGCTACTGCGGCGAGGATAACCAGACGGCCCGCGAGTTATGCGCCAACTCGCTAAAGACCTTCTTCGGCCCGGGCCGGCCCTACGTCCAAGACCAGAAGGACATCTACGCCCGCCTGCTGGAGCAATGGGGCGGCATCCCGGAACACCTGGTGCATAACTTCTCCCGCTACATTGACGTTAAAGAGGTAACCGAGGAAGGAGCGGCCAGTCAATTTGACCTGTCTGGCGGCAGCGCCCTGGCCCAGAAGATTTGGGAGGAGGTGGACGCCGATACCCTGGCCGACCGGGGAGTAATCGTGGCCGGAGACCCGGAAAGCTGCATCAATGCGGTCAAGCTCCACCAAGCTACCGGGGTGGACCAGGTGCAGTTCCTGATGGCTACGGAGACCATTGACCACGCCCGCGTAATGCAGTCAATAGAGCTGTTCGGCAAGCACGTAATCCCGGCATTCAAATAGGGGGCGCGCCCCCCCCCCCCCCCCCCCGCTCAATCAAGAAATCACTTCAGCAAGGCGCTTAGCCCAAAAGACACCCCAAGTTCCCATCAGCCAAACCCAAGCATATACGAAGGGCATTATATAGAAACGAGGGGGCAGTACGGGGGCTACAGCTGCGTCGGCGTGTTTGATAAACAGAGTCACCAAAGATACGCCCCAAGTAAGGCAGCCGAGCGCGATGATAGTGAAAGCTAACACCGAAACTATTCCGGGAACGGAAGTCGCCTTGGTGTCATGAATCAGCCAGGCAAAACGAATTATTCCCACCGGCCACAAAGCTCCATAGAGCAGCAGGTACGCGACGGCTACAAAGACGCTGGGAATGCGCAGTCCGTGCATCCGAGCAATCAAACAGACCCAGGGCAGAAAAACAGGGTCGAATAGACAAGCCCGGCGGCGGCGCGGGAAACGCTCAACTCTTTAGACTGAGCTGCGCTCGCGCAAGACGGGGCGGCGCAAGGCGCCCCAAACAGCCCCAAGAGCGCCAGAAGGAAGGCGAAGCCAGCAACTAAAAGAGGAATGAGTTCCCATAAACTGGCGGTCGTCGCTCAATAGCCTCCCGCCTCAAGCATAACTGGAAACACCTGCTTCGGGTAATAACCTCCTCCATAATCCTTATCAGCCGGTTTAATGGGAAGCGAGAAGTGCAAATTGACTTTCGCTGGCGGCGAAATCACATGCCCGATAAGCCCAGCTCAGATCCTTCGAAAAGGATAACTGCTGCCAGAATTGTGATCAAGAGAAAGGCATATACGAAGGGCATCAGGTAGCGGAAAGGCGGCAGCACATCTTGACCCGGCTTGCTCGCAGCGCTGCTTTGGCTGGAGGGCCATAATCCCAACACCGCCAGGGAAACAATCCACCCCAACATGCTAACCAGCATAATTGCCGACAACAGGGTTGATGCCGGCGCGCTGGTGTCTGGGGAGGCTTGCACCGTACAAGACATAATTGTGGTCGAAGGCCAAATCACTCCGTACAGGACTACATACGCGGCCCGGATTAAAAAACGTGGCGGAGTCATGCTCAGCTGCCGTAACAACAAGTAAAACCAGGGAAAGAGAAACAGCGCCGAATATACCGCGCCAAAGCCGGCGTAACGCCAAAAACTCAACCCTTTTTTGCGGGCGATCAGCCCGCTGATTAGCCCTGTAATAGGCGCCCCCATCACCCCTAGTTGCGCCAATGCAAGGGCTGCTACGAGAGCGAATAAGCCGAACATAAGCACAGCAATTCCCACAATCATCTTGTATCTCCAGACGCTTCAACCGTAATTACAAACTCCTCTGTAGGGTAATATGTGTAACCAAAATCTATTTCAGGGGGGCTTAGCCTAATATCAACGTATAACTTAATATTGACCACCTTATTCCTTCCTTGGACCTGTCCTATTTCCCAAATATAGAACCGCAGGGACACGGCGTCTGTCTCCGTACCGTCAGCGCGTATCCCCCGATCGTAGTTGATTATCGAGTTAGCTATGTCTCCCCAAGCCTCCCCCCACCAAGAGAACGAATGATGATCGGCGGTGGCTGTAGTGCAACCTGGTTGGATTGTCCAGTTAGCTAGGAACAACGGCCCTTTGACTTGACGGACTTGCAGGTTAATTGGTTTAGGTATAGCACATACGCCAAATCTTGGATGCTGCTTCGTGTGTTCAATGTCCTGATTGGAGTAGGCCCATTTCTTGCCGTTCAGCCTGCTTACGGCAAGATGCATAGCTATAGGATTTGCCGCTTTAGCCAGTTCGCAAGCTGCTCGTATAACCACTTTCGTCACCGCTTGTTGCAGAGTGGTCGAGAAAATGAGTACGGTAATACCGCTACAGTCTAGGTTGTGCTTTTTTATATCGGTGAGAAACAGGGTATCTGCGAAGTATTTGTTCCGAGGGTTCCAAGCCAAATCCAACTGGTCGGATGATTCTGAGTCGTCCCCACCATCGAATTTTCGTAGGCTGGCCCAAGTAACGTCGTGCTTCAGACAGGCTGAAATCCAGGGTCCATCAAACCACGTTGAGCAGTCCCATTTTTCGAAGCCCAACCAATCCTTAAACCGGGGGTGTTCTCTAAGAGTATCTTCCGGTTCAGCGATTGCTTGGTCCACCCAGAACTGATGCGGAGTAGTGACAACCAGGCAGTTAAGGACAGCTATCTTGTTTATTAGCGTTAGGCTTGCGCCGTCAACGCCCTCCGGCAGACAACCAAAGCCGGTGCCCAAAGCCGGTAATGGGTCTGGTGGCGGTTGAACGTCTCGTTTCTGCCGACTGGAGCTATCTATCTGGTAAAGAGGTTTCACTAATTGGGGACTTGGGAAGGTATCGGTAGCCAACAAATAGGCGTAATGCAACACCAGAGTCGGGGAGCCGACGTTCCGCTCAAAGCTTTGGCCATAATCTGTGCCTAGCAACGCCGCATACTCGGCGGAATCTCCCTTCAGGCGGGCCAACTCCGCCTTGGCCACCCGCTGCCGGGCCGCAAAGAAACCGTGGCTCCGGTCGCAGCTATCCACCTGGCCTTTTACGGCGCCGGTGTAAGCCTGCAAGATGGCGTCAATATCGGCGTAGGTCTGGCCGGCAGCATCGTTCACGCAATCGATGAAGTCGCTCCGGGAGGATACGAAGCCGCTGTCGGTGGAGGCGGTTATGGCCTGGTCCAAGTCTTTAATCAGGTCGGCGACGATGGCCCATTCGTCCCAGGTAACATATAAAGGCGGCGATTCGGCGGTTACCTGAGGAGTGTAGGTTACGACAACCCGGTACTTTTCGGCGCCGCGAGCGTTTCGGGTAACCCTCTTGGTCGGCGCCGCGGTGGCGGAACCGAGATTGCTCCAGGAACCGCCGGACTGTTGCTGCCACTGATAGGAGAGGGTTGCGCCGGCCGGCGCATTAACGTTGGCGGTCAAGGTAACCGCAGCTCCGGCGGCGGGTTCAGGTTCGTCGGCCTCAAGATACACGCTGATAGGCCGCCAATAGAGGGATGCCGGAGCGGCCTCCAGAGAAGCCCCGGAACGGTAGGTCGCCACCACCCGGAAGCTTCGGAATCCCGGAGTATCGAAGGCAACCCGTTTTTCCGCCGCAGCGGGGGCTTCGTTCTGCCAGCTGGTTCCGCCCCATTGTTGCCACTGATAGGCCGACACCGGGTCTCCGTCGCTGGTTGGGACGTTAGCTGTCAGCGTAACCGTCTGTCCCACGAAAGGCTCGGGCTCGTCAACCTCGATTACTTGGGCATTAACCGTGACGACGGGTTTCCCCGACGCAACCTGGAAATAATAGGACTTCAGCCAGTCGCCGGTGGATACCTCAAACAGGCGTATCGCGCCCTCCCCTGCGGCGCAAGCCTCGATGGTAATCGTCTGGCCGTTGCCGCGGCTCTGGTGGTCGCCCCAACCGCCGGGACAGGTTCCGTTCACCGTAAGGACATTGCCCTTATAGTTGACGGCGATTTTCACGTTAGCGACATTGGTCTTCAGGGTGAGGGTCTGGGACTGGCCCACTTTAATCGCCGCCGGCACCGGGGACAAACTGGCGGCGGGCGTTGCTGTAACCTGGAAATAGTAGGACTTCAGCCAGTCGCCGCTGCTGGCGTCAAACAGGCGGATCGCCCCCTCCCCGGCAGCGCAAGCCTGAATGGTAATCCTCTGGCCGTTGCTACGGGTTTGGTGGTCGCCCCAACCGCCGGGACAGGTTCCGTCCACGGTGAGGACATTGCCCTTATAGTTGACGGCGATTTTCACGTTAGCGACGTTGGTCTTCAGGGTGAGGGTCTGGGACTGGCCTACTTTAATCGCCGACGGCTCCGGGGAGAGGCTAGCGGCGGGCGTCTCCGTAACCTGGAAATAGTAGGACTTCAGCCAGTCCCCGCTGCTGGCGTCAAACAGGCGGATCGCCCCCTCTCCGGCGGCGCAAGCCTGGATAGTAATCCTCTGGCCGTTGCTACGGGTCTGGTGGTCGCCCCAACCGCCGGGACAGGTTCCGTCCACCGTGAGGACATTACCCTTATAGTTGACGGCGATTTTCACGTTAGCGACATTGGTCTTTAGGGTGAGGGTCTGGGACTGGCCCACTTTAATCGCCGACGGCTCCGGGGAGAGGCTGGCGGCGGGCGTCTCCGTAACCTGGAAATAGTAGGACTTCAGCCAGTTGCCGCTGCTGGCGTCAAACAGGCGTATCGCCCCCTCCCCGGCGGCGCAAGCCTGGATAGTAATCGTCTGTCCGTTGCTGCGGGTTTGGTGGTCGCCCGAGGCGCCGGGGCAGGTTCCGTCCAGGGCAAGGGTATTGCCCTTATAGTTGACGGCGATTTTCACGTTAGCGACATTGGTCTTCAGGGTGAAGGTCTGGGACTGGCCTACCTCCAACGCTGACGGCGCCGGAGAGAGGCTGGCGGACGGCGTAGGAGCGATTTCTTTGACCGCAACGGCAAAGGTGGCCGTGTCCACCACTGTGCCGGAGGAGTCGCCCTTGCGCAGTTTCGCCGTTACCGTCCCGCCGGGCGCAGCGCAGGCGTGGAGGGTAAACAGCCTTTTAGCGTCCCGCATCAATGCCTTAAAGCTGGCCGCTGTGGACTGTAGGCAAGCAGAGTCAAAACCCAAACCGTCATCATTGACGCTCAAAGTAAATGTGTAGAACTGGTCATAGGTCATATCCGAGGAAGCGATGGAGAACTGGTCGCTCTTGCCCGCCTTCAGGGAAGGAAGAAGCCCGGATATGGAGATGCGGGCATCAGAAAACTCTAAAGGAGCGGTATAGCTGCCCCACGCTCCGCAGGTGGCGCGGTCGCTCCTAAGGCAAGTTCTACCTCTAACCCGATACCAGTAACCTCGCTCTAGTTCGTCAAATGTCCTGGGTGGGCGGCTATCCGACTTGGTCTCCGCCAGCGCGTATCTGCCTCTAGAAAGGTCAATCAGTTTATATAGCTCAAACTCGTATCGGTGGGCGGAATTGCCTTGCCTATAGTTCACCACAAGTTCATCGTCGCTGTCCGGGCTAACGTTGAGGCTTAGGTTGGCCGGAGGCGGTAAATTGGCGGGTGTTGGTGCGGGCGTCGGTCTGGGTGTTGGTGCGGGCGTCGGTCTGGGTGTTGGTGCGGGTGTCGGTCTGGGTGTTGGTGCGGGTGTCGGTCTAGGTGTTGGGTTTGGCGGGACCGTGGGGTTGGGGAGAAATAGGGGAGAAGTATGGCGACTCCATCGACCGCACCCATCGTTATCATCGCAACCCTGCCCCCGCGCTTTGTACCAATTTCCGCTCAGCATCCGGTCGAAGTCCAGCGGAGCGCCGTCCTGATCCGCTACAATGCCGACTCGGTAGTAAGTCCCTCTTTGGCGAGTGGAACGGCAGATCTCAAACTGGTAGTAGTCTTCAGCGGACGGCGCTTTATAGGTCAATACCAAGCGGTCAGTGTCGTGGGCGTCAAGGCGCAGACGCAGACTGGTAGGAGGGCCTACATTAGAGAGGGCCTTTTTGCTTCGGGATGTTTTGCAGTCGTCCGTTGCCGCTGCCGCCGTCCCTACCGTAGTCGGCATTCCCTGCCCCGTTGTCGCTAGCGGGGTATAAGCCATAAGAATCAGGAAGGACATGATAGCGACAACGGCTATAACCCGTCTTTTAGATATCTGACCGGTCAATTGGGCTCCTCTGCTTACCCCTAGCCGCAGAACTAAAGGCATGGACGGCCGCCAAAAGGGTAACAGTTTACCCGTATAACTACAATAGCTATAAGCGTGCGTTCCCGGTGGAACCACCCCACCGCCAGCGCCTCGAAGGATAGCCCCCTAAGGGCCGCCCCACGTGGGGCGGCCCTACGCTCCCGCCAAATCTGATACCTTTGGCCCCACCTCCTCCATCAGCAATTGCAGGCATTCGTGTTCCCATTGCGGGTCGTCCGGGTCCTGGGTAATCGCCAGCAGGTGGCCGAAGCCGCCGGTCTGCTCATACAGATTGCGGATGCGGTCGGCGCACTCCTGCGGGTCGCCCACAATCCAGATGTTCTCCAGCATATAGTCCACGTCCACCGCCGCGTCGGGCATCGCCGGGTCAATCTTGGTGGATTGCAGCAGGCCGGAACCCTGGCGGTTGGGCAGTTGATGCTGAATATAGTTGCGGCCCAGCACGGCCCGGGCTCGCTCCCGAGCCAACTCCGGCGTCCGGGCCACGAACACATCCCGTCCGATGCGCCAGTCCGCTCGGCGGCACTCCTTGCCGGCGCTGGCCGCCCCGTCCTCCACCACTGCCCAGTGGTCGCGCAGGTATTGGGGCGCCAAGTTGGAGCTGCTCATGGGGATCCAACCCCGCTCGCCGGCCACCCGGATGGAGCCGGATCCGAGAGAGGTGGCCGCTACGCCGATGGGCGGATGGGGCTGTTGGTAGGGCTTCAGGTGCAAGCCCCGCTCCATCACCGGGTCCAACTCTGGCGCATCCACCTGGAAATACTTGCCTTGATAGCTAAACTTGCCCTCCGACTCCCAGAGCTTCAGGATGACGTCCAAAGCCTCCGCCGACCTTTCCCGCACGTCGATGCCGGTCTGCGCCCCTACGCCGAACAGGGCCAGGTCGGTGGCGATGGCCCGGTGGCCGATGCCCCAGTAGAAACGTCCCCGGGCCAGATGGTCCAGCATAGCGATGCGGTGGGCCACCTCCACCGGATGGTGAATCGCTAACAAGGTTACGCCGGTCGCCAGCTTGATCCGGTTGGTCAACGCCAGAGCCTTGGCGATAAGTAGGTCGGGGCAGGGGACGTTCTCCCACCGCTCGGTGATATGCTCGCCAATCCAGGCCTCATGATAACCCAGTCGGTCGGCCTCAACGATGAGGGCCAAATCCCGGTCATAGGAATCGGCATAAGACCGATAGGGCGGGTGCAGCGGCATCATAAACAGTCCGAACTCCATGCAAGCCTCCTTCAAGGGTCATTCCGGTAAAATCGGGCGTTCCCGCGAAATCAAAATTCAGGCCAATGGAACCTTCGCGGTCATTGTAATGCGGGCGGCTAAGCCGGGCAAGGACAGGATGGGGCTAAGGGCAACTCTCACCTTGGCGGGGCGCTTCGTTCCTCCATCCCCCGGCCTCTATCCCTTGGCGTCGTAGGGTTAGAAGGGTTAGAAGTGGAAACGGCGGCGCTCTGTTATACTGAAGCCAGTCAATTTAGGCAGAGGTGCGACTATGCAATTTGAGGACATCCGGCCCTTCCTGGAAGAAAATCACCGGGCGGTAGTGCAGACCATCCAGCCCAACGGGGCAGTGCAGGCCAGCGTGGTAGTCTGCGGGGCGTATCAAGGACGCCTGGCCTTGGCTTCGGTCTATCCCAGGTCGCGGAAAGTCCGTAATTTGCGGCGCAACCCTCAATGCACGGCGCTGGCGGTTACCGCTGACTGGCGCCGTTACGTGGTAGTGGAGGGCCAAGCCCGGCTGATGGCTTCGGATAATACCGACGCCGAGGAACTGCGGATAATACTGCGGGAGATATTCCGGGCTTGCAGTGGTCAAGAGCACCCCAATTGGGAGGAATACGACCAGGCAATGGTGGCCCAAGAGGCGGTGGCAATCCTGGTAACGCCGCAGCGCATCTATGGCAAGTTGACCTAGGCAAGTTAACCTAGGTAGAGAGCCAGGCCGTGGCGCTGACGCCGTCATACCGGTTTGCCTCCACCTTTCCCGATATGGACAAGGCCGCCCGGCGTGGCTAAAATCGAGATACACCCGAATAAACTTGGATCAACTTGCGAGTTTATGACTACCATCAACACCATAGAAGACCTAATCCGGCTGTTGGACGAAAACCCGGAGTGGCTGGAGGCTTTGCGCGCCCGGCTGCTGACCCGGGAACTGCTGGAATTGCCGGAAAAGTTCGATCAATTCGTCAATGCTACGAATAAGCGATTTGATGCGCACGACCGGCGATTTGACGCGCACGACCGGCGATTTGACGCGCACGACCGGCGATTTGACCAGGTAGAAGCCAGTATCCAGTCGCTGCGGAATGACCTGGCGCCGATAAAGGGAGCGCACGCCAGAAATGCGGCCGTTGAAAACTCTCCGATTATTGCGATGGAGCTGGGGTTCAACCACGTCAATAACCTTACGCGGAAAGACCTCATAGATATGGTCAATTCGTCGGAAACCTCCGACCTTCTCGCCAATGATTTAAGGAGTTTCCGTTTGGCCGACCTGGTTATAGAAGCTACTGACGCGGCTGGGGAGACCTGCTATATCGCCGTAGAAATCTCATTTACCGCCAACGGTCGCGACACTGACCGGGCCCTCCGTAACGCCGCTTTCTTGACCCGGTTCACCGGCCACCGCTCCTATCCCGCCGTAGTCGGGATGCGGAAGGACCACCGGATCGAAGCTAGGATAGAATCGGGCGAAGTGTTGTGGCATCAACTGGAAGCTGAAGACCTGGAGGCGGAATAACCTGAAAGACCCGCAGGTCATTCCGCTTTCCCGGCGTCGTCTTAGCTAACCGCTTAGGGCGAGGCGGTCGAAGTGCCCACCTTAAAAGGGCCGCCGGTGCGACACCTCCGTTTCTACGGCGGTGATGAACTCCAGCAGGACGGCGTGGCCCTCCTCCGTCTTTTGGCGGGCCCGCCGGAAGGCCGGAATAATTTCCGCCGGGTCCTCAATCCGCTCGGCGTATCCGCCCATTTCCCGGCCCAGGCCGGCGTAGTTGCCGCTGAGGTCCCGGGTATTGTATAGCTCGTGGGAGGTAGCCATAATCTCCACCTCAGCGCCCATGCTGGAGTTGTTCAGCACTACAGTAATGATGGGCAAGTTGCTGCGTACCGCCGTCTCAAAGTCCAACCCAGTCATACCAAAGGCGGCGTCCCCCATAAAGTTGACGCAGACCTTATCTGGTTGAGCCAGCTTGGCGCCGATAATCAGCCCTAGCCCAGTGCCTAACCCGTGCGACTTGCCCCAGCCCAGGTAGCTTCCCGGCCCCTGAGAGCGGTAGAAGGGCAGCAACTCGTCCCGGGGACTGCCCGAATCGTGGGTTACGATGGCGTCTTGGGGCGGTATTGCTTGCATAAAGTCCCAAATGACCCGATAGGGGTTTATCGGCTGCTGATCGCTGGTTAGCTTGGCCTGCCATTGCGCCAGCCAGCTCTCCCGCTCGGATCGAATGGCGGCGGACGTGGCCCCGTCGGATTGGCGGACATCGCCCACCAAGTCGCGGCAGGCGTCAATGAGTTGGCGCAGGGCCAACTTGGCGTCGGCCATAATGGGGAAATCCACTCGGTAATCCTTGTTCAAGTCCCGGGGGTCGTTGGTAATCTGAATGACGGTCTTGCCCGGCGGAATGTTGATGTAGCGGACGTGCTTGGTAAAGCTGCACCCGAGGCCTAGAACCAGGTCGGCTCGGCGCATAAACTGATAGACCGGCCCGGACATTACCCCGCTGGCGCTGCCCAGGGCCAGCGGATGGGTTTCCGGGAAGACGCTTTTGCCGGCCAGGCTGCTCATCACCGGAACTTGCAGCAGTTCCGCCAACTCCAGCAGTTCGTCGGCAGCCCCGGCGTAGCGCACGCCCTGGCCGACGTGAACCACCGGCGCCGCAGCGGAGCAGAGAGCCTTTGCCGCCGCTGCAATATCCGCCGGATTGCCCGGAAAGGGCAAAGGCCGCAGAGTGGTATAGGCGGCGGTTTCCGCCGCTACCTCGCCCAACGCCACGTCGGAGGGTATCTCTACCAAAACCGGACCGGGGCGGCCCTGACGCAGGGCGGCAAAGGCCCGGCGCATAGTATCCGCCGTCCGGTCCGGGTGATTAAGCTGCTCGATATATTTGGTTATCCCGGCGTAACTGGTCATTGAGCTGAAGAAAGGCAAAATCCCCTGCCGCTCCATCGGATGCCCTTGGGCCAAGACGAGTAGCGGCGTAGAGTCGGAGTAGGCGGTGGCGACGCCGGAAAAGGCGTTTTCGGCGCCGGGGCCGTACTGCATCGCAAAGACGCCCATCGGGTTGCCGACGGTAACCCGGCTGTAGCCATCGGCAATGCCCACTCCTACCCGTTCCTGGCGGCTGATGATGGGTCGGATGCCGGCGGCGGCGGTGGCTTCCAGCGCCGGCGTGGTGGGGAAGCAACTGAGGTATTGAACCCCCTCTTGCAAGAGAATTTCGGCGATAAGGTCAACAGTGCGCATGGGTTTGGGGCCTCCCTAAATTTAGAGGTTGGTGGATTGTCCTATATCATCTGCTTATTTAGCCGAACTGTCCAGGGTGAGTCAAAACTTGGGCTTCAGGCATCGTAAAATCGCCGGTTGGCTTCAGAATGTCATCCGCCCGCATCGTATCTCCGCTGTCCCCCCGCCTGCTTCGTATTGCTGCGTAAAATCCCGTTAAGGCGCCCACAAGGGGCGCCTTAACGACACCTATGCCCCGTCATTGCGCCACCGCCGCGCCGTCCGGGATATGCGGGGAATATACCCCTTTTCTTGGGGTGTGATACCATGACATTACGGAACTATGTCCAATAATTTACCGGGAACTGCTTGGGCTGCCGGGAAGAATTATATCCTCAGTTTGAGGATGGGGTGTTTATAAAATCCTTTGATGAAAGGAAATTTCGCGAGTTAATTCTCTACATTGCTGACGCCAGCCGGGCTGATCCTCGCTTTGGGGCAGTTAAGCTCAACAAGGTTCTGTTCTACTCCGATTTTACTGCTTACCAGTGGTTGGGAGAGCCAATTACGGCGGCCGCATACCGTAAGCTGAATGAAGGTCCAGCGCCCTTTGAGATGTTGGCGCAACGTCGTATCCTGCTGGATTCCGGGGACGTTGAGGTCGAGTATCAGCGTTATTTTAGCGGAGTTCAGCATCGCATTGTTCCCCACCGCCCGGCGCTGAAGGAACTTTTTACAGTGGAGGAACTGGAAATAGTTGACCAAGTTATTCAGGGGATGTGGCACATGACTGCCCTGGAAGCCTCCGATTTTTCCCATCGAGAATTAGGGTGGGCAAGTGGCGAGGGCGGGTGAAGAGACACCTTATTCCACCGCTTGGTTAAACCCGGGCCCGGCGCCTCAAGAAGTAGAAGAATACGCAGCGAAAGTAGCGGCTCGACTTGACGCAGTATAACCCCAACCAATCGCCCTATGAAGTTGTAGAGACGGCGGAGTTTCTGGGTCTGGCGCAGGACATGCTCGGCAGCGTAGAACGTTGGGACGATATGAAATAGGCTGGTGAGTGGCTGCTGGAAAATAACCCTACCAAGGGCAATTACTTACCCCACTATGATTTGTGGGTACTGCTGATCGGAGCTACCCCGGTTATAGCGGTTTACTACCGATTAGATGAAGTTAACCGGCAAATATTTCCCCGCGACATCCAGGCTTTTACATTTTGATACCCCTCCCCGGTTACTTACCTTATCCTACCTCGCCAGCGCCATTACCGCGTCGGCCAGGCAAACCAGGTCGCCCCGCTGGTTGAGGCCCTTCACCCGGCATTCCACTATCCCGCCGGTTTGCCCCGGGTTTTCCGCCATCCGCTTGCCGGTTATCTCGCCGCCGAAGGTTACCGTGTCGCCGGAGCGAAAGGGGGTGATGGCCCGCATTAGCAGGCTACCCCCGTGGTAGAAGGCGCTTAAGGGGAAGGACAGTTCTAGCATCTGATCCACGTAGGACATGGTGGCCGGGCCGGCGTTCACCGTGCCGCCGAATATATTCTGGCGGGCAAACTCCTCGTCATTGTGGATGTTGCTCTCGCTGGGCGGGCCGGCCAGTCGGAAGTCGCTCTTGCGGTTGATGATTTCCTGGCTTTCGGTGATGGATAGTTCGGCCAGGGCATCGCCCACGTTGACGTTATCAAAGGCCAGCAGACGGGACGGCGCCGCAGTTAGCCCGCTGGCCGCCGACTCCTTGGTCTTGTCTTTGCCAGCAGCGGACCGGGCTGGGCCGACGTTCTCCGGGGAGGTTCCCGGAACCTCCCGCTGCCCTTGGGCGTACTCGAAAATGCAGGTGTAGTCGTAGCGGCCCATCGGCTCGCCCCGCTGGTTTGTTGCTTCGATGCGGAAGGTAACGAACTTGCTGCCCCGCCGCTCGTATTTTTCCAGCGCCCGCCCGATGCCGGTGATGGTGTCGCCGGCTTGGACGGGCCGGAACCAGTGGGCTTCACATTTGGCGAAGGGAGTTTGGCGTCGGGCGGTTTTGGCCTGCTCCAAGGCGGTAAAGCCGTTGTTTGCGGCGATTTCGGCTCGCAGCAGAGGGGCGTAGGACAGGGCCATAGTAGGCATAGGAACTGCGCCGCCGCCGTACTCGGCGCTGCCGTTGCCCACCCGGTAGCGGGCATCCGGGTTCTGGGCGATGTCGGCATATTCGGCAATCTGCTCGGGGGTGATAGTCACCACCGTCGGCGGCGCGGCCTGTCCCGGGGTCACGGCGTCAAAGTCCCACAATCTTTCCGCTTGGTTTGGCATAGTAGTGTCCTCGGGAGATATTTTATGCCGGCTGCACCAGCTCAATCAGCACGTCATCCGGCCCTTCGATATAGGCTAGTTTGAGGCCGCCGGTTACTTCGGTTAGGGGTAGTACGGTGCGGATGCCGGCGCCCTCAAGCCGCTCCAGTTCCGCCGCCAGGTCGGTTACGTGGAAGCCGAAATGCTCCAGTCCCAGGCGGTTAAGCTCGGCCACGGCCCTTTCATCCGAGGAGCCGGCGGGTTTGGAGGAGACATTGAGGCGGGTGGGGCCGCCTACCTCCATTCCGATGGTGATGGTTCCGGGCATGACCTCGCGCTCCGAGACGATTTTGGCTTCAAAGTGCTTCTCGTACCAAGCGGCCGAGGCGCGGGGGTCGGCAGACCGGATATGCACATGGTTAATGGCGTACGGCATTAGACGCTTCTCCTGGGGCAATATCGTTCTCGCTTGCGTTATGCTTCCGGGGGAGCGGGATTCCGGGAATCTATCCGATTTCTCCAATTTCCGCAAAGGGCGGCGCGGGCATCCCCTCCTGCCAAGTAGGGTCGCGCAGTTCCAGTCGGTTGCCGCTGGGGTCAAAGAAATACAGCTCCCGCCCGGTGAAAACGCCGCGTCCCCGATAAACCAGGTCGTCAACCGGAATTTGCCGTTCCCGGAACAAGCGGCAAGCCTCCGCGAAGGTTTCCGGGCTGACGGTGAAGGAGTGATGCACCTTGCCGTCGCGCTGGGATGCTTGCACGGTAGGGTGGTCAAGCTGACAGAGCAGGATGTTATGGTCGCCCACGTTAAAACAGGACAGACCGGAGTTGCCCAAGCGTCCCTTGGGGGTCAGGCCCAGCAGGTCGCCGTAAAAGGCTTCCGATTCCTCCAGATTGTTTACCGGAATCGACCAGTGGGTAACGCCCTCGATCTTGAGCAAACCCATAATTAACCTCCTAGTCGTTGGCTTTGGCGGTCTTCTCCCGGACTACCTTCCTCTGGCTACACCCCCGGCGAGGCGTGGTGGGCCACCAGCCGCCAGCCTTGGGGAGTGTGCAGAAAGATGTTGGTTGCCAGCACGCCGAAGTTATCGGCTCGGCCTTGCAGCACGCTGGTGATATTTTCGATGCAGGTAACCCAGCCGCAATCGCCCTCCACCACCACGTTGACGTAGCGGATGTTGAAGTGCATTAAGGTGGTGTTTTCGAAGATGCGCCGCCAGCTTTCCCGTATCAACTCCCAGCCCACCAAGGGCTGCCAGCCGGGGTGGACGCAGAGGGCTTGCGCCGAATTCAGACATACCTCGTCCATAGCCGCCAGGTCCAGCGCGCCAAAGGCGTCGTAAAACCGCCGGTTGGCTTCTTTGACTGCCAGAATGTCATCGGCCCGCATAGTATCTCTTCGTAGCCCTTCCTCTGCTTGCTCCGGACTGCCGGCTCCGGATGGTTGCCGGAGCCGGGTTATTGCATAGAAGCCCTATCCAAGCGCCCCCAAGGGACGTCCCTATCGGATTACGGCCGCAGGGAGCGCCTTACCGACGGGGTCTATACAGGGTAGGGGCGTTCCTGGCAACGCTTGCGCCCAAGCCTGGGGTATTATAGGGCCTAATGCATGGGAGAGAAGGAAGCGGGGATTACTATCTTGTTCTCCTGATGCACCAAAAACTCCCGGGTCGGCGGGGGCCAGTTGGGGTTTCCGCCGGCCTCGGCGCGAATGCGGGTACGCTCGGCCAGGTCTTGATAGGGCCAGACGTGCATCCATTTAAAGGAGCCGTCTTCCAAGTCGGAGTACATACCGGCGGCCAAGGGCGAATACTGTTCCCGGTGAGTAATGGCGTTAGTCCAGCGCTGGAGCACCTCATCCTTGGAACCGGGCTGATAGGTATAAATCCGCATCTCATAAACGCCCCCCAGTTCGCGGTCGCCCATGGGAGTCATAAACTCGGCCGGGTTCCAAATCTGCGAGTCCATATTCAGGATGTTACCGCCGTTGGGCGGCGGCCAGCCCTCGACGCTGGCGCTGCGGCACTCTTCCCGGTGTTCCGCGTTCTCGTAGGGCCAGATGTGGATGACCTGGTTGAGCGGGCCGATTTCGGTATGCCAAAAAGCGGCCAGGGGCGATACTTCTTGACGGCCCGGCAGGGCCTTCCCGAAGTTTTCTTCAAACTCGGCCACGCTGCCCGGTTTCATATCGTAGGTGCGCACTTCGTAAATCATAGCGACTCCTTTTCTGCGAATGTGGGGCCGTCCCTTGACGTAATCGGGGCCTAACAGGACGGCTGCCGACTCTAGTGTAACAAAAGGGCGGCCAATGGGCAAACCGGACCCGTCCTTAACCCCCTGGCGCAACTCCCGATTACCCTCCCGCAACCTGGAAATAGTAGGACTTCAACCAGTCCCCGCTGCTGGCGTCAAACAGGCGGATCGCCCCCTCTCCGGCGGCGCAAGCCCGGATAGTAATCGTCCGGCCGTTGCCGCGGGTCTGGTGGTCGCCCCAACCGCCGGGACAGGTTCCGTCCACCGTAAGGACATTGCCCTTATAGTTGACGGCGATTTTCACGTTAGCGACATTGGTCTTCAGGGTGAGGGTCTGGGACTGGCCTACCTCCAAGTCCGCCGGCGCCGGGGAGAGGCTGGCGGCGGGCGTCTCCGCAACCTGGAAATAGTAGGACTTCAGCCAGTCGCCGGTGGACACATCAAACAGGCGTATCGCGCCCTCTCCGGCGGCGCAAGCCTGGATGGTAATCGTCCGGCCGTTGCCGCGGGTCTGGTGGTCGCCCCAACCGCCGGGACAGGTTCCGTCCACTGTAAGGACATTACCCTTATAGTTGACGGCGATTTTCACGTTAGCGACGTTGGTCTTCAGGGTGAGGGTCTGGGACTGGCCTACCTTTATTGCCGCCGGCTCCGGGGAGAGGCTGGCGGCGGGCGTTTCCGCAACCTGGAAATAGTAGGACTTCAGCCAGTCGCCGGTGCTGGCGTCAAACAGGCGTATTACCCCTTCCCCGGCGGCGCAAGCCTTGACCGTAATCGTCCGGCCGTTGCCGCGGGTCTGGTGGTCGCCCCAGGCGCCGGGGCAGGTTCCGTTCACCGTAAGGGTGTTGCCCTTATAGTTGACGGCGATTTTCACGTTAGCGACGTTGGTCTTCAGGGTGAAGGTTTGGGACTGGCCTACCTCCAAGTCCGCCGGCGCCGGGGAGAGGCTAGCGGCGGGCGTCTCCGCAACCTTTACGGCGCCGGTGGCCGTGGCCACCACCGTACCGGAGGAGCCGCCCTTACGCAGTTTCGCCGTTACCGTCCCGCCGGGCGTGGCGCAGGCATACAGGGTAAAGCCCCCGTTCCGGCTGCGCGTATTGGCGGTGAAATTGGCGGAAGCGGCCTGGTTGCAGGCGGAGTTGAACCCGATTCCGGAATTGCTGGTAGTCAGCGTAACGGTGTAAAACTGATCCAAAGTCAGGTCGGAGGAATGTACCGAGAACCCGTCCTTCTCGCCCGACTCCAGGGAAGACGCTAACCCGGATATGCTGACCGCCGGGTCGGAGAACTCCAAGGGCGCCGAGAAGACGCTCCAGGGGCCGCAGTTGGCGCGCGCGGCTTCCAGGCAATTCCGGCCCCGGGCCTGATACCAGTAGCCGCGAGCCACCTCCTGGAAGGTCTCCGGCGGACTGCCGTCCGTCTCGGTGTCGGCCAGGGAGTAGCGGCCGGTTGCCAGGTTCCGACGGTACAGCTCGAACTGGTAGTAGTGCGGCGAGGCGCTTTGAGTATAGTTCAACGCCAGTTCGTCGTCATCGTTGGGGTCGATGCTGAGCCGCAAGTTGGTGGGCGGGGGAGCGGTGGCTGCTACAGTATTAAACCGGATGATAAAGTTGCCCGTGCGACGGTTACTAAAGGTAGTAGCCTCCGCTGTGTAGGTTCCGGCTGGCAAAATACGGGTAATTCGGGAATGGGTAGTTCCGGTAATACCGTTGTCGTTGCTGGCCTCGACCGGGGAGTTTTTGTTGCTCCCACGCAGCAGGTACAAGTAGGTGTTTTCGTCCGATTCCAGAGTGATGGTTACTTCGGCAGATTGGATTAAAGTGAAGCTATAGAAACGGGCATATCTTCCATTGCGGCGTTCAGAGTCACATTGTCTAGTCCAAGTGCCAGAAGTATTTATTCCTTTGGGAAATGGGTCCAAAGATTCAAGACAGGGCGGCCCGGTTAACCGGTCGTAGGAGGTTACTACAAAGCCGGTTTCCGGATCCTGTAGTTCTACTTTACCCGTACCAGTACCGCACATAGCCAAGTATATGGTAGAACCACGGGGTACTGCGGAGAGACTCTCGAACATCGCGGGATCGCGCCTGCAGGTTTGGGTGCGGTATTTGATGTCGTCGAGTTTGACCAGTAAGGAGTCGGTTTGACCCGGATTCGCTATAATCGTCACTTTATCCAAATTGCTGCCAGTAGTTAGCGTAAAGGCCCTGAACGTGTCGGCGTTGTTAAAACTGAAAGTGTTCGGGTTGGGCTTCAGGCTGGCGGTTAGTCGGAGAATTTTGATGCCTTCGTAGTCGCGAACTTTGCCGATGCCAAGTAGCCCACCATCGTCCTGAGTGCCATAATCCGTTGTTCCGTCAGATCGCAGAAAAGCCAATGCCTCCACCGGGTAGATTTCCAGCAATTTATCGTCTGATTCCTGGGAGGTGGTCTCCCGACACACCTTCAGGTAAAAGTTGGTCAGTTTTATGAAATGGTCGGTGGGAGAACTGGGTTGCCTATAGCTTTGGCTGTTGGCATATACGGAACTACTGGAGCTTGAGCAGACGATGTTTGGCGACCGGCTTATCACCAGAGGGTAAGTGGCTTTCAAGCGTAAATCTCCAGTGTTGCGCCAAGTTTTTCCAGGCCCTGGGGGGCCTTTTACTGATTGCAGGTTAGCCCGGACGACTTGCAGTTGCATTTCATAGCTTGCGGGAAACCGGGAGATTCTCTGCGGAGCGAAGGGTTTGCCATCCAAGGTTAAGTAATTTATTGGCAGGCAAGTATTTCTGCTATTGGTAGTGTAAGAGCAATTTTGACTGGTCGTCCTGACCTCAAATCTAGCGTCCGAATCGATGCCTGAAGGCGTATTACTTCGATAGCCCGCCAATTTCCTGACGCCTAAGTAGTAAATCCTTGCGTCTTTTTCGCAATTTACCCGTTTCTCGTACAAAAGAAGAAAACTGTACGTTTGAACACAATAAGCGACTATATCGTCCTCAAATTTTTCATCCGCGACATAACGATTGCGCTCATTCCACACTCGCCCAGAAGCCTCGTCAATCGCTGCCAGGCTGCGCCAAGAGAGGTCGTGTCTGAGGCAGGCAACTCGGAATTCCGCATGCATACCTACATTTGGGCCTGAGCAATTATCCGTGCTCCAGTCCATAAAATCATAGGCACTACTCTGTTTCAGACTGTTGTAGGTCAATCCCCAGTTGTAATAGGACAGGTCGAATACAATATAGTTCAGTAAACGGACCTTATGGCTCAGCTCTACCGTGCTGGCTTGCGGCATTTCTTGCCCCGGGTTGCTGGCGGCCACTGAGGATGTTGTTGCCACGATTAGCGGCAGTGCTAAGAGAGCGGCCCGGAGTAGCAGATTTCGCGCCAAAGGCATGGGGTATCCTCCAGTAGATAGGGCATTCATGTTGGGTTAGCTATCCCGGGTTAGTTAGAAAAGACGCCACTCCCGGCTCTTCCAATGCTTCCACGAGTCCTGAGACTACTAACGGTTGAGCTTTGACGGGGTCTTCTCGTACTAACCTTTTTAGCTCAGACAACCAAACCGCCTCCTGGGCGGCATAAAGCCCTTCTTGCTTGGCGCACTGGTCCGAGGGGATTGCTATTGCTTCCATGAGTTCTTTTTCCTTCGCGGTGAGTCCCTTTGACCAAGCATCTATCGCTTCGACATCTGAGAAATATATCGGGGAGAATTGCCAACGGAACAGCAGCTTGGGAGGCACGTCTATAAATGATTTTTGGGACAAGCACTGGATGACCTTTCGGTAAGCTGCTGTCACCGATGGGCTATCATCTACTCTGGTCTGTATCTCTGACCACACTGGCGCCCCCGCTTGTCGAATCTCGACAAAAGTTACAATCTCTCGTTCAACGCATTGTGATCTCAAGTCATTATCCGATATCGCGACGCAAGAATGCATTGATCTGGTTGGGTATGCCTTCCACTGCGACAAGTAATTATCAGCGCAACTCCGTTCCTCTTGGGTCGTGCCTATCCCCGTACACTGGGAGCGGACTGCTTTAACTGCCTCTTCACTGCACCAGGGGTAGTGTTTGAATTCATCGGGACTGGAGGTGAATATACTGAGGTTTTGACAGCCGGCCAGCCCCTCCGGGTGCGGGGTGTCCGAGTTGAGGGGCGCATCCGACTGGGAATTAGGGTCAAACGTGGGAAAGGGGGTCGGCACGGGTTCTATGTAGTGCGCCCCAGGCGTCGCCCGAAGAATGTTCAATTCCAGGGTCAGAAAATGGGCTATCCCCCGGTACTCCGGGCTCAAACCTTCCAGCGACATTAGGATATAAGTGTCCTGCAAGATTTGAGCCTTCCCTGGTTCTTCCGCCACCAACCGACGCACCTCGGCCAGCCAAGCTTCGGACTGGGCCCAATAGTACCCGCTGGGCCCAGCGCATTTATCCGCCAACGGGGCCAACTCCCGCTGCAAGGCCCGTTCCGCTACGCTGTAGCCGGCCAGCATCGCCCGGTATTCCTTCGGGCTGTACAGGTTCTGCCAGGGGAACAGCATCCCCCAGTCCACGTTTCTATATCCCTCCTCCGCCAGACAGACCAGAACCTTGGTCTGCGCCTCGATCACCGCCGGGTCCGCCGCCGCCTTCTCTTGCACTTCCCGCCATACGGGCTGGAGGTCCGTGAAATCGGGCTGGCCGGGCAGTACTTCCAAGAACTCCAGAAAATGCTCTAACTGCCGCTCATAACAAAGAGCCATCCCCTCCAAGTCTTCCGGCCCCGGCCCGCCCCCGTCCAGGTAGATGTTGATGGTATAACTATAGCAAGCTCCTATAGGAGGCGTCGGGGGGGTGGTAGGTTCGTTTTCTATAGACAGGGTGGGAGGAGGGATGGGCGTGGGTTCACTGGCTTGAGGGGCTGGCTGCGCTCCGGTTCTACCTTCGGGCGTTGCCGCGCTTTCCTGGGCTGGTGGCCTTTCCTGGGCCGTCGGCGAGGTTACCCCCCCGCTCTGGTCCGCTGGGGCCGCCGGCCCGCAGGCTAAGGCCGCCAACGATAGCGGAACCGCCAGCAGCGCCAGCAACCTCATCGGAACTGGGAGCGAAAGCTTCATCATCATCCCTTCCTCCTACCTCTAATCGACTAGGGCGACATAATAGGGAATTGCTTCTGTTTGGTCAAGGGTGCGGACTCCAAAGGTTGCGTCAATTACCTTGTATCCCAACTTTTAGCCGTTCAACCTTTCCGTCAACAACATTGCTGCCCCGGTAACCGGCGGCATGCCAAGCATCGGCCCCGTGAACGGCTACTCCCTGGCTGACTATCCGACCGGGTGAGGACAGCGATACTGGCGACTCAGACGGTGATTTGAGAGGCGGGTTGAATAGCGAAGAATGGGGATCTGCTCCTGGCCCTGGAGCCACCACAAATTTGACGCCGGGTTGCTGGGACAACTTCCCCAACAAGGACACCGGTACATAGGCTTGGATGGTATCAAAGTGCTTGCGGCCATCAAATTTTGATACGAAGTAGGGCGTAGCTCCCTTGCTTTCCAGCCAAGTAACTACAGCGTCGGTGTCAGCATCGGACCGATCCGGTTGGGCTGGATCGGTCCAGATTGACGCAATTACTTTCACGGCGGAACCCCGATAATCCGCAGTCATGCTAGCGGCTTCAGCTTCGGTTAGCTCCCCGTGCTCGTAGAGATACACCAATTTGTTAAGAGGGCCATCCAAGGAGTCATACGGGTAATTTTCCAACCAGAAGGGAAGCTCTGGCGTATCAGCAGGAGTGGCTTCAGCGCTTCGGGTGGTTCTGGTAGGGGCCCAGGACTCAGCGGGCAAGTCGGTCCAGGGGGAAAAGTCCGACCGGACGTGGCTGACGCCCTCCTGCTGCGACAGAACGCCCAGCAAGGAGAACGGCACATAAGCATAGATATGGGGCGGAATGTATTCGACATCAATGTAGCGCGCCGAAATGTCCTGATCGCCCATCCAAGCGTCCACCTTGACGGCGGCGGCGGGATTATCTTCGAATTCCACCTCCACTAAAACGGAAACGCCGTGCTGCTCCGGGGCCTCGGCGGCGGCTTCCTCCTCGGACAGTTCGCCGGCCTCAAACTTCTGCACCAACGCCTGGAGAATGTCGTCCAGATTGGGGTACTTGGGGCTGTGGTCGGTTTCGGGAGTGGGGGTAGGCTCGTCGTCCTGGGGCGCCGACTGGGCGGCGGGCAATTCGGCGCTGCCCTCCGGTATTGGCGGGGCCGCCGGCCCGCAGGCTAAGGCCGCCAACGCTAGCGGAACCGCCAGCAGCGACAACCTTATCGGAACTGGGAGTAAAAGCTTCAGCATCATCCCTTCCTCCTACCTCTAATCGACTAGGGCGACATAATAGGGGATTGCTTCTGTTTGCTCAAGGGTTGTACCGCCCCACCAACCTGGCTAATGGTTTTCTTCATTTCTATTCAATGCCGGCTCGGATGGCCGCCACCAAGTCGGCGACCGGCAGGCTTCTCCCCCCGGCCTTGGCCGCCGCCAAGTCTGACCCAGGGGTAAGGTCCTGGAAATGTTCTATAGGTACCTGCCAGGCAGCACCGCCTTCAATAACCCAAAGGTGCTCGCCCCTCAGAAACCCCCCTTTGCCGCCGACGGCCTTGAGCAACTCTTCATTGAAGTGATACTTGCTAGCACCGGGAAATTCGTCCTCCCCGACGAACGCCTGGATTATGAAGATGATGTACTCCCGGTTGATTTCCAGGGATGCGTTCGGAATTGGAGTCCAGGTTAATACCTCATAGTACTCGGGCAACTGCCCGTGGAAGGTTTCGATTACCTGGATTCTGGTGCGGAGCCAGGGGACATAACTCCCGTCAAGGCCCACGTTCGGGTTGTCTCCCTCAGGCCATTCGATGCCCATCGGCGTGGTTACCGTCCGGTGCGAGAGAGCCCGGACCCGGGCCACGACGTCGTATAGGTCCGCCTGCTCCCGGGCGAACTGCGTAACCTGCTGGGTCAATGGAGGTTCCGGCGTGGGTTCCGGCGTAGGTTCCGCCCCCTGACTGCCGGCGGATTCCGGCGGGGGCGGGGGCAAGGTGTCGAAGGGCGGGGTGATCGGCGGGTCGGTAGGTTTGATGTAACCGGGAGGAAGAGGGGTCATGGTGGGGACAGGGGTCGGAGTTGGCCTCGAGGCGATAAGGGTGGCCCGGTGCGGTGATGGGATAAGTATGAAGGAGTCCGGGGTGGGGGTGGGCGTTGCCTCGCTTTCCTGGGCTGGTGGCTGGGTTATCCCCCCGCCCTGGTCCGCTGGGGCCGCTGGCCCGCAGGCTAAGGCCGCCAGCAATAGCGGAACCGCCAGCAGCGACAACAACCTTATCGGAACTGGGAGCAAAAGCTTCAGCATCATCCCTTCCTCCTGCCTCTAATCGATTAGGGCGGCATAATAGGGGATTGCTTCCGTTTGGTCAAGGCTGCGGACTCCAAAGATTGCCAGCAGATTTCGCGCCAAAGGCATGGGGTATCCTCCAGTAGCTAGGGCATTCATGTTGGGTTAGGGCCTCAGGGTTAGAAAAGGCGCCACCCCCGGTTGTTCCAGGATTTCCAGGATTTTCCAGTTCAGCAGGGGCTGGGCCTTGTCCGGGTCTTCTTTGATTAGTCGTCGAACTTCGACCAGCCAGGCACTGTCCTGGGCCGCGTATAACCCCTCCTGTTTGGCGCACTGGTCCGAGGGAATTGCTACCTTTTCCGCAAGCGCTAGTTCCTCCGGGGTAAAATTGTCCAACTGAGCTTTCCCTGCGGCTGGGTCCCCGAAATATGTCCAGTGCCCTTGCCAATATAGCAACAGTTTAGGGTTGATTTCGTTGAAGGACTGGTCGGCTAGGCACCGGATAACCTTCTGGTACGCTGCCTTCACAGATGCATTACCGGCGACGGCGGTTTGTAGCTCTGGCCATACTTGACGAACTCCGCGTCGGTTCTCACCTATGGTTATAAAGGCTTGTAGACCGCAATGCTGCCTTGCTTCATGCTTTGATATTGTAGTGCAGGAAAGGAGCAATTGGATATCATAATCCTTCCAATTTGTCAGATATTGATCAGCGCAAGCCTGCTCTGCTAGGCTGTCGCCAACGCCTTGGCATAGGGAGACCAAGGCTTCTGATGTTGCTTCAAGACACCACCCATCGTAGCTGAGCATTTCCTGAGAGTCGGAGGCGAATATACTGAGGTTTTGACAGCCGGCCAGCCCCTCCGGGTGCGGGGTGTCCGAGTTGAGGGGCGCATCCGACTGGGAATTGGGGTCAAACGTGGGAAAGGGGGTCGGCACGGGTTCTATGTAGTGCGCCCCAGGCGTCGCCCGAAGAATGTTCAATTCCAGGGTCAGAAAATGGGCTATCCCCCGGTACTCCGGGCTCAAACCTTCCAGCGACATTAGGATATAAGTGTCCTGCAAGATTTGAGCCTTCCCTGGTTCTTCCGCCACCAACCGACGCACCTCGGCCAGCCAAGCTTCGGACTGGGCCCAATAGTACCCGCTGGGCCCAGCGCATTTATCCGCCAACGGGGCCAACTCCCGCTGCAAGGCCCGTTCCGCTACGCTGTAGCCGGCCAGCATCGCCCGGTATTCCTTCGGGCTGTACAGGTTCTGCCAGGGGAACAGCATCCCCCAGTCCACGTTTCTATATCCCTCCTCCGCCAGACAGACCAGAACCTTGGTCTGCGCCTCGATCACCGCCGGGTCCGCCGCCGCCTTCTCTTGCACTTCCCGCCATACGGGCTGGAGGTCCGTGAAATCGGGCTGGCCGGGCAGTACTTCCAAGAACTCCAGAAAATGCTCTAACTGCCGCTCATAACAAAGAGCCATCCCCTCCAAGTCTTCCGGCCCCGGCCCGCCCCCGTCCAGGTAGATGTTGATGGTATAACTATAGCAAGCTCCTATAGGAGGCGTCGGGGGGGTGGTAGGTTCGTTTTCTATAGACAGGGTGGGAGGAGGGATGGGCGTGGGTTCACTGGCTTGAGGGGCTGGCTGCGCTCCGGTTCTACCTTCGGGCGTTGCCGCGCTTTCCTGGGCTGGTGGCTGGGCGGCGGGCAATTCGGCGCTGCCCTCCGGCATTGGCGGGGCCGCCGGCCCGCAGGCTAAGGCCGCCAGCAACAGCGGAACCGCCAGCAGCGACAACCTGACTACCAAGCTCTTCAGCATATCTTCCTCCATTCAACGATGCGGTCTGTTAGAGCAGGGCGGATTCGACCCTGCCTTGCCAAAGTCGGAAATTGCCAGCCCGCCAACTCCCCCAAGGGCTTCCCATTTTAACAGGCTCATCGAGTTTCCTGCTTTTGCAATAATTAGGAAGTTATCCAGGACGCGGATAATGCTACATCTAGCATCAGTTTGTAGTTAATTCTATCCGGTGCTAAACTAGCGTCAAACTACCTCAGCCCAATGTGGCGCTTGTACCGATAAAACCGCCTGCGCCAACTCATCCAACCAGGGAGAGAATTGAATTATGACTACCCACACCGAAACCAGCGTACAGGATTTGCAACGCACTGCCCTGGAAAATCTGTGGGTCTATCTGCGGGAACCCAGCGATATGGCGGAGAAGGGCGAGCCGCAGATTTTCGTGGAAGGGAAGGGCTGCCAAGTTACCGATGCCCTGGGCAACACCTACATTGACGCTATGTCCGGCCTGTGGCTGAAGAACGTCGGCTACGGCCAGACGGAAATCGCCGACGCCGCCTACCAGCAGATGCTCCAAATTACCTATATGCCTATGGGAACCACCACCGAGGCCGCCGTCCGCCTCGCCGAGAAAATCGCCAGCATCACCCCCGGCGATTTGTCCCGTTGCTTTTTCACCAGCGGCGGCTCCGAGTCGGTGGAAACGGCGCTGAAGCTAACCCGCGCTTACTTCAAGCGCATCGGCGAGCCGGAACGCACCAAGTTCATCAGCCGCAAGGATTCTTATCACGGCGCCACTTTCGGCGCCTTGGCCCTGGGCGGTTCCTTCCTTTACCCCAAGAGCGATTACGAGCCGCTGATGCCCGGCGCTTTTCACGCTCCCCAACCCAACTTCTACCGCTGCGAGTTTGGCAGCAGTACGCCGGAGGAATGCGCCCAGCGGTGCGTGGACGCGATTGAGAACATAATCCGGTTCCAGGGTCCGGAAACGATAGCGGCGGTAGTCGCCGAGCCGGTTTCCAGCCCCATGGGCGCCGTCGTCCCGCCAGACAACTACTGGCCGCTGCTGCGGGAACTGTGCGACAAATACGGCTGCCTGCTCATCGCCGACGAGGTGATTACCGGCTTTGGCCGCACCGGTAAGATGTTCGCCTGTGAACACTGGGACATCACCCCGGATATGATGACCGTCGCCAAGGGCATTACCAGCGGCTACATCCCGATGGGCGGGGCCATCCTCCGCAAGCCCATCGCCGACGCCTTTGTCGGCGGGCCAAAAGCCGCCTTCCGCCACGTCATCACCTTTGGCGGCCACCCGGTTGCCGCCGCCGCCTCGCTGAAGAACATCGAGATTATGGAGCGGGAAGAGATGGTAGAAAACTCGGCCACTATGGGCCGTTACCTGCTGGAGGGGTTGGAGGAACTGAAGGAGAAGCACTCCATCATCGGCAACGTGCGCGGCTTGGGCTTGATGTGCGGGATGGAGTTAGTGCAAGACCGGCAAGCCAAAGAATACTTCCCCGCCGACGCTGAACTAGGCCCGCGTCTAACCCAAGGGTTCGCGGCGGAGGGCATCCTGCTGCGCGGCGGCGACGTAATGAACATTATGCCCCCGCTCTGCGTTACCCCCGGGGAAATTGAGCAGATAGTAACTACCCTTGATCGAGTAATCGGCCAGACCGCCAAAGACCTGGGCGCGGAATGACACTCCATACGCTCATCCTGCGCCGGTCAAAGGGCCTACTGGACGGTTCGACCGGCGCGCCCTGAGCGGACAGCTAAAGAAGTATCGGGAGTAATCAAATGGCAACCAAAGTAGGCTTTATCGGACTGGGCCGGATGGGGCTACCTATGTCCTACCGGCTACTAGAGGCCGGGTTTGACCTGACGGTCCACAATCGCAGCCAAGGCAAGGTAAGGCAGATAGTCGACGCCGGCGCCAAGACCGGCAACTCGGTCGCCGAAACCACCCGGTCAACCGACATCCTTTTGACCTGTCTGCCCGACATCGCCACCGTGGAAGCGGTGTTTCTGGGCGACGACGGCATCATCGAAAACGCCAAGCCCAGCCAGATACTGGTTGACCACAGCACAGTGGGGATGCCCACCACCCAAGCCTGCGCCGCCGCCGCCGAAGCCAAGGGCGTCCTGTTCCTGGACGCTCCCATCAGCGGCGGCAGCGAGCGGGCCGCCAACGGTACTCTGACCATTATGGCCGGCGGCCCCCGGGATGCCTACGCCCAAGCGCTCCCTCTGTTTGAAGCGATGGGAGCTGCCATCCGCCACATCGGGCCAACCGGGGCCGGCACTGCAGTCAAGCTGGTCAACCAACTGCTGGTCGGCATTCACAGCATCGCCGCCGCCGAGGCGATGCTGCTAGGGGCCAAGGCCGGCGCCGACCCTGCGCTAGTATATGAGATGGTCAGTTCCGGCTGGGGCCAGAGTTTTATGCTGGACCGCAACGCTCCGGCGATGCTGGAGCGCAACTTTACCGGCGACCGCGCCCAGATGACCGTCATCCTTAAGGACTTGGGATTGATTCAAGACTTGGCCCAAGCCCTCGACTCTCCTATACCCGCCGGCGACCTGGCCTACCAACAATTCCGGGACGCCGTAGCCAACGGCTTGGCCGACTTAGACCCGGCAGCCATCCTCCTGCCCCTGGAAAAGCAGGCCGGATGGGAGGTTGGCCCACGCGAAAAGTCCTAGCCGGGGGGCGCATTCGAGTGATGAAGAGGATGAACGGTTAGCCCACGCGAAAAGTCCTAGCCTGTCGGTATATGCCCGTAAGACCAATCCAATTGCCCTAAAAACTCGGCGTCTCTGTATTTAACTCTTAAACTCTACACTTCCGACTACCCCTGAAAGTCTTGCTAATGACCCTATTCCGGCAAAATCAGGAGTTCGGCGCACCGCCGACAACGCTTGGGAGCGCCGCCGGAAACAACGCTGCCGGCCAATTATGACTTGGCTTCTAATCGCCGCCGGTGGCGCGGCCGGTTCGGTAATGCGCTATGGAATAGGGCGGCTGGCAATTCACTTCCTCGGAACCGGAACCGTTCTGGGAACCTTCCTCGTGAACGTTACCGGCTCCTTTGTTTTGGGGTTTTTCCTGACCTTTACCTTGGAACGCGCCGGCGTATCCTCGGATGCGCGGGCTATGGTCGCCATCGGTCTGCTAGGCGGCTACACCACCTTTTCCACCCTCAGCTACGACACCATCCGTTTGCTGGAGTCTGGCGAGCCGGCCCGGGCCGGCGTCAGCATTCTCGGCAACCTAGTCTTTGGGCTGGCGGCGGCTTATCTCGGCATTCTGGCCGGCAGAACCATCTAGTCTATTCCATCCCTTCCCGCCACCCCACAGCCCCGGGTCAATACACCTCACCGAGAATGACGAATAAGACAGACAATGCTACACTAACAATCATCGATCGTTGACTACCGTTATAATGGTAGCCATCGCGCCGCAAATCTCCATAAGGGCCAGTTAATGAGCTACATCAACATCCAAGACAAACCGGATACCCAGTTTGAGCACCTGATTATGGCCTTTGCCGGCTGGCCCGACGCCGGCGAGAGCGCCACCGCCAGCGTCAAATACCTAATGCGCCAGTTGGAAGCCACCAAGTTTGCCACGATTGACCCGGAAGAGTTCTACGACTTTACCCAGGAGCGCCCCCGCTCCAGCCGTACTCAGGACGGCCGGCGGCGGGTGCGCTGGCCGGCCAACGAGTTCTCCTATTGGATCAACCCGGAGCCAGGCCGAGCCGGCTCGACCAAAGGCGCCCTCTTTTTCATCGGGATAGAGCCTAACCTGAAATGGCGCGCCTTTTCGGAAACCATCGCCAACCTGGCCCTGGACTTGGGCGTCAAGACGGTTATCCACTTGGGCGCCTTGCTGGATGCCGTTCCCCATACCCGGGAAATCCGGCTCACCGGCTCCTCTACCCTACCGGAGTTGCAGCAAGCGCTGGATTTAGCTAGCATCAGCTCATCCAACTACCAAGGGCCTACCGGAATCAGCTCCGCGGTAATGGAAACCTGCACCCAGCGCGGAATTGGCTACGCCTCCCTGTGGGGCCACACCTCCCACTATCTCCAAGCGGCGCCCAACTACCGGGTCAGCTATACCCTGGCCCAAACCTTGACCCGGCTGCTGGACTTGCCGGTGAGCTTGAGCGAACTGCGCTCCGCCGCCGAAAACTTCGACCGGGAAGTGGTCCAGGCCATCGGAAAAGACGACCAGTTGGCAAATTATGTCAAGAAGCTGGAAGACCGCTACGACGAATCGGTAACTACCAGTGAAATGCCCGACCCGGCCGACGTGGTGCGCGAGTTGGAACAATTCCTGCGCTCCGAACAGCGCCGCAACCCCGGCGAACCGGGGTGATTAACCCGAGCGTTTTCTATCCCTCACCCTGAAAAACCGAGCAAATAAGTGGCAACTAAAAAAGCTGCAACCAACGCCAGGGCAAGCGAAACTCTCAGCGCCAAGCCCGCCTTGCGGCGACGCTCCAGAAAAACCTCGCCGCCGGCCATCGCCCCGTCCACAACTGTTGAAGAGGCTATCCGATTGATGACGGCGGAATATGGGCCTTTTCCGCAAGAACCCCGCCTCGACCCAATCCACGAACTCACTTTTACGATTCTGTCCCAGCACACTTCCGACATCAACTCGGAGCGGGCCTTTCGCAACTTAATGCAGCGCTTCGGCGCTCTGGAAGCAGTGGCCGAAGCGCCGACGGCGGCCATCGAAGACGCCATCAGCGTGGGCGGCTTAGCCAAGGTGAAAGCGCCCCGCATAAAAGATGTGCTGACCCGGATATTGGAACTAAACGGCTCCCTGGACTTGTCCTTTCTGCGGGAGATGCCCCTGACCGAGGCCAAAGCCTGGCTGCGGCAGTTACCCGGTATTGGCCCCAAGTCGGCGGGAATCATCCTCAGCTTTTCCCTCGGTATGCCGGCAATGGCGATTGACACCCACATTTACCGGGTCTGCCAGCGGCTGGGCTTGATTGGCCTCAAAGTGTCGGCGGACCAAGCCCACGACCTACTGGAGTCGGCGGTGAAACCGGAACAGGTTTATCCTTTCCACGTCGCTTTCATCAACCACGGCCGCCAGGTATGCAAGGCCCAGCGCCCCCGCTGCGAGGAGTGCATCGTCGCCTCCAGTTGTCCATCTCGCGACCATTTCGTGGAAATCGCCTTAACAGACTTAACAAAGAAAACTCCGCCCTCGGCCAAAAGCGCTGCCAAATTAAAGCCCGGCCAGCCTAAACCCAGCAAGCGGCGCCGAGTCAGCCCCCAAACACCCCACAGCTACCCCGAAGCGCAGTAGGCCCGGTCAAACCAGCCCCCACCAGCGCCGGGTCAAGATGCGGGCGTCCCCGGATAGAAAAGAATAGGAAACCGTCGCTGATTCAGCCAATGCGCAGAACTTCCCCCTCGCTCCAGCCTCCTCCCCAAAGGAGCGCAAAATCCTAGGAGCAACCGAGTTAAAAGACCGCGGTTTAACCACCTTTAACCATTGGCATATCTGCAACAACTGTAGTACAATAAACCCTGCGTGCCCCGGTCGTCTAGCCAGGTTAGGACGCCACCCTTTCAAGGTGGAGATCATGGGATCGAAGCCCATCCGGGGTACCATCTCCAATCGGTCAATCACATCCGGCGCGCTATGCCCATTCCGGTTCTGGTTGCACGCTCCGATTGCGGCGCTGGGCTGGCCTATACCGTCGCCGCCTAACCGCATCCCGTCGCCTCATCTATCCTTGTGGGGGTGAATCCCTGAAAATCGGTTCTCTTTGGCGCAGCCTCAGGGTAGGCGGCCAACAGCTAAATCAACTAGCCGCGGAAGGTCATCCTTCTGATACCATCAATACGGTCCCTTGCCCCTCTTGCGGAAACAACCAGCCCAGTGCTTCGGGCCGATGTCCAGGTTGCAATCAGCTTATTTTCCGGTCGCCCCACTGGGCGCTGACCAAGCGAGACCGCCGCCGGTTCAACCGCCGCCGCCTGATTGCCGCCGGCATCCTACTGTCGGCCTTTGTCTTTATCCTATGGCTTAATTACCCCTTTGTGCCCAACGTCGGGATTCTCTTGTTCAACCGCCCTACTACCCAGCTTTCCTCCGGTCTTGCCCCCGACCGGTGGGCGATGGACGGCGGCGACATCGCTCAGAACAAGGCAATCCAGGAGGTTGATTTTCCCCTGCGGCAGCCCAGTGGCCAGGCGCTGTGGAGTGTTCCCCTGGGCGCTTCAACCCGCTCCGGGCCAATAGTATCCGACGGGCGGATTTATCTCGGCGGGCATTTCAAGATTTACGCCTTGGACGCTGCCACCGGCGCTGTCCACTGGGAACTGCCCACCACCGGGCCGGTGCAGGGCAACTTGGCAGCCGCCGGGGATCTCGTGTTCGCCGGACTTCTCGACCACCGGCTCCTGGCCCTGGATGCAGCTACCGGCAAGACCGTCTGGCAGTTCCAGGCCGAGGACTTTATCACCGCCGCGCCAGTGATAGACCAAGGCATTGTCTATTTCGGCTCCTGGGACAACAACATTTACGCCCTGGACGCCGCCACCGGCGAAAATATCTGGACTTACCAGGCCACCGACGCCATCGGATCGCCATCCGCCATCCGCGACGGGGTACTAGCCATCGGCGACCGCAACGGCAGGATGCACCTGCTTAACGCCCGTACCGGGCAAAACCGCCTAGTTTTCCGCACCCCCAAGTCAAACTACGCCGCCGCGGTTATGGCTCACGACCTGGTTTACTTCGCCGCCGGCGGCCGGTTATACGCCATAGACGCTACAGAAAAAGAGATCCCCGGCCAATACCAATTCAAGCGCGTGTGGGCCCAGCTTTGGCTTTGGAAAGTACCCGGCATCCCCAAGCCGTCCGGTCAGCAGGGCGGGCGCTGGCGCTTCTCCCCGGATGGCGACGACTCCAGCATCGTCGCCGCCCCGTCCGTTGCCAACGCCCGGCTATACATCGGAGACCTGCAAGGCAAGCTGTACGCGGTGGACGCCTTGGACGGCAACGAGGTGTGGCGGTTCCAGGCCGAGGGTGGTATCCACGCCTCCCCCATCGTAGTAGGCAACCGGGTTTATATCGCCACCCAGGAAGGTCGCATTTACGCTATTGACCGTAGCGCCGGCCAGCCCATCTGGGAACTAGCCTTAGCCTCTCCCATCAACCAGCCCTTGGCCTTTGCCAACGGAAAGCTCTACAGCCGAACTTCTGACGGACAGCTCCACGCCATCCAGTAACCTACCTCAGAATGCGTAAGGAATTACCCGCCCTGAGTCAGTCCCGAACATTCAGGAGACGCAACTTGATTGACAATCTAAGCGACTTGGCCAAGGCAGTAGGCCAACTGGAACAGGACAATCAGGAACTAAAGAAGACCGTCGCCGCCCTGCAAAAGCAGGTGCGCCAAAGAGAACTCGACACCGCCTACATCTACATCCATTCCAACTGGCAATGGATACGCTGGGCCTTGGTGCGTGACCAAGACCGGGCCGGCAATGACTCCCAGCTGTACCAACGGGCGCGGGCCGCGGAAACCATCCTTCGGGACCACTTGCCGCGCAACTTGCGAGCCGTTCAGTTCGCCCCCCAACCGATGGAAGTTGCCTACCGCTGGCGCATTGAAACCACCGTCATTCTCAACCGCCACGGCTACACTTTTTTTGACTAACTGCCCGGCGGCCCCGTCGCCCCACTTACACGCATCAGGTTGAAGGTTGCGACATAATCGGCTATCCTGACCAAGGTCGGCCCATCTCTCTTATTTCCAGCCCGAAAATATCCCGGTCAGCAGAGGAGTCAAACAAATGGCAGGAGACAAAGCGACCTACGAAATCGTCTTGAACCCAGACCAGATGGTCTTTATACAATCGGCCCAAGAGAAATACGACCTGCCCGATGAAGGCAAGGTAATGCGGATTATTATGGACTACCTCATTACCAACCCCGAAGTGCACGACGCCGTTTTCACCGAACCGCGCTGCCTCCGCTGCGGGTAAGACCAGGCAAGGCAAAGGTAACGCCGGCGCAGGAACATTACCCAGCTCCGTTGCCCCCGGCTCTCCCACCCAAAGGAGCCGGGTACGTTCGCGTTTCCCTGAGAAAAAGATCCGATGAAAGAGAAAGTCAGGCGCCAACCAGACCCTTGACCCCCTCCAGCGCCAAGTAATAACCGTAAACGCCAAACCCGTACACCGAACCCCGGCATACCGGCTGCACGGCGGATACGGCGCCCCGGGCCGTCGGATTGGAGGCATGAACCTCGATGACCGGAAACCGCACCTGCGCTATGGCCGCCCGCAGTATCCCGTTCAGGGTAGTATAACCGGCCGGGTTAATCACCGCCGCATTCACATCCCCATCGTGACCCGCATACAGCGCATTGGCTACCTCGCCCTCAATGTTGGAGTGGACAAACTCCACCTCCAAGCCCAAGTCGTCAGCATAACCCTGCACCTGTTGATTGATTTCCTCCAACGTCAGGGAGCCGAAAATCTCCACCTGGGTTTTGCCCCGCATATTCATCCCCGCCCCTTGAATTACCAACACCTTAACCATAAATCTCTCCTCGCGTTCCGATATCTCTTGCCGATATACATTTATAAAGGTTTTTGCCGCGCTTCAGTCTCCAGAATATACTCCCGGATATATACCGGGCAAGCGGCGCGGGTCAAAGACGCCGGATGTATGCCGAATGTACGCCGCAGCCGGTTAGCCCGCAACTAAACCGGTTCGGCGGCAACCAACCGTCGGGTACGCCCCCAAACCAGCGGGGTGACGAACAAGGTCGGCAACAACAACAGCAACCCGGCAAAGGCATTGACCGATATGGCCCAAGAAGTACTGAACAGCATCGCCACCAGACCGATTTCTAGTGCGCCCAAGGGTGTGCCTAGCCCGATGCAGACACTCATCAATCCCACCATTCGCCCCCGCAGTTCCGGCGGCGCCGACAACATCGTAATGGTACTCTGCATCGTACCGAACCCGGCCTGCCCCACCCCGCCCAAAATTAAGACGGCAAAGGCCAGCATATACCAGGGCATCCACACAAACAGGATCGCCATCACCAATACAACCGTGGAACCAACCAGAAAAACCAACCCATGCCGCTCCAGATTACGGGTCAAGGCCATCGACCCGGCGCCGATTAGTTGGCCAATTCCCTCCGCCGCCACCAGCAACCCCACCAGCGTCGCCCCTACCCCCAGGTTGGTGGCCCCAATGTCCGGTATAAATTGCTGCATCGGAAAGGCCAAGGCATTCATTATTATAGTAACGTACAGCATCCCCCACAGTAAGGGTGTTCGCAGCGCGTAGCGAATAGCCTCGCCCAAACTGCGCCACACCGGTTCAAGCTGGCTCGACCGCTCCTTCCGGGGAATTCGCACCTGGGTCATAACCACCAGGTCCAGCAGATGGACTATCACTATCAGGCCACAAGCTCCCACAAACCCGCTGGTTTCCCCAGAGAAGTCGCCCAACCAAGGCGCCACCAGCGAATCCAGCGCCAGAGCCAACAGCGGACCAGACACGTCTATCATCACACCCCCCAGCAGGGGGCCAAGCATTTTGCCCGCCGTGTTGCTCATCGTGTCCAGGGATAGGGCATTGACCAATCGCCGCTCCCCCACGATGTCCAGAATGGCGGTGCGGCGGGAAGGGTCTTCTAGAGACTTAGTGGCCCCTTGCAAGAAAACGGCCGTAAACACGTGCCACGCGGCGACGGAGTCGCTGGCGACCAACACCAGAATCGCAACCGACACGGCAGTATTGATAAGCTGAGAAATGAACAGAATGCGCCAGCGGTTGAACCGGTCGGCAATAAATCCGGTGAACAGGGACAGGGCCGGCCGGGGCAGGTTATTGAATACCAGCACCAGCCCCAACTGGAAGGGCGACTGGGTAGCCTGGAGGATAATCCAACTAAGTACTAGCAGTTCCATCCGGCGGGAAATCTCCCGCAGACTGCCTACGTACCAGATAGCCCGAAAGTCCCGGTCCTGCAGCACCGAGAAAGCCGGAACATTACCGCCGGGATTAAACCGCAAAGCCAGCTGCCTCCAACTATCACCGACCCACCCGTCATCCCACAAAGCCCAAGCGGCGGGGTTACTTATTGTAACCTACCCGACAACAACCCAAATGCGACTGACTCCTTCACCCCAACCATCTCTTCTGAGAGCGGGCCGGAATAAGGGTTTAGAAGAATTAGCCTCTTATTCCCCTGCCCGCTATAATAGCCTTGTTACGGCAGCAAAAAGGAGGCTCGATATTATGAAAATCGCCCGTTTTAGAAGCGAAGGCCGGCCCCGTTACGGAGTAGTCGAGGGCAACACTATCTTTGAGACTAAAGGCAGCCCCTTTCGGGGCGAGTTGCAGCGCACCAACCGCGCCCACGCCCTGGCCGACGTTGACCTGCTACCGGTAAGCAAGCCCTTACAGGTTTTCGGCGGCGTTGGCGCCAACTACCAAGACCATGTGGCCCAAGCCGAGGAAACCAGCGGACGACCCCTCGGCTCTATGGGCATTCAACCCTTCCCCAAGAGCAACGCGTCATTGACCGGCAGCGGCTCTCCTATCATCCTGACCCCGGAGGCCGAAGAAGTCCACTTTGAGGGGGAGTTAGTCATCGTTATGGGTCGCAAAGCCCGGGGAGTCGGCAAAGACCAGGCTATGGACTATGTGCTGGGCTTCACCGCCGGCAACGACGTTAGCGAGAAAGGAAGCTGGGAGAAGGACTTTTCCCATTGGCGTTCCAAGGGTGTTCCATCCTGGGGGCCAGTCGGCCCGTTCATCGCCACCGATGTCGATCCCAAAGATATGGAAGTCACTATTCGGTTCAACCACGTAGTCGAACACCGTTTCAACACCGGCGAGATGATTCACGATGTGCCGACCATCGTCAGCTTCATCAGCCGGTACGCCACCCTCTTCCCCGGCGACCTGATTTTCACCGGCACCTCCGGCGAGTCCAAGGCAATGAAGCCCGGCGACCTGATTGAGGTAGAGATAGCCGGCATCGGCAACTTGAGCAACCCAGTAATTATGGAACTGCAGTAACCGACGATACGAAACGTTGCCGCCATAGCGACGCCCTCGGCGCAGCCCCGGTTCAACCCCTAACTTAACCTTCCGAGATCGAGTTGGGCCGGGACTTAAAGGGCGGTTCTCCAACCGCCCTACCCGGTAATCCGAGCCAACCCTATTTTATTTGGCCGATAAAACCGCAGTTTTGGGCGCCATCGCCAACCGACATTGGGCAACCGGCTGGCATATCCGACCACGTTAGAAGACGTTGATAACATTATCGCCGTGTTATCCGCATTGATTCGTAATCCAAACTGGAATATGATACTGAAACTGATAACTTTTATCGTTTTGTCTTCATAAGGTTGCATTTGGATTTTGCCGGGTATATATTGTTGCTGTAAGGTGAAAGTCAGGTTATCCAAGTCGCCCCTCTGCTCTCCTTTGGAGTCCTCATATCCGGCACTGGTTGACCTACTAAGCCAAAATATACCTACCCATAAGGAGGCCAGCCAGTGGCACTTTCTGACAAGACATTAGTGTGCGCAGACTGCGGCGGCGAGTTCATCTTCACGGTCGGGGAGCAGGAATTCTTCAACTCCCGGGGCTTCGTCAATGACCCCAAGCGTTGCCAGTCCTGTAGGTCCACCCGCCGCGCCGAGCAGCGGGGCGGCGGCTTCTCTTCCGGCCCCCGGGAGATGTTCCAGATTCAATGCGCCGAGTGCGGCGCCGACGCAACTGTTCCCTTCCGACCCCGGGGCGACCGGCCGGTCTATTGCAGCGACTGCTTCAGCAAAAACCGCGATACTATGTCCCAGTTCTGACCCAATCCGCCGAAGTTTCGGGAGAGGCCGGCCGCCCAAATCGGCCTCTCCTAAACACTGGCCCTTCATCATCTCTTACCCAATTTTTACACCGCCTCCCCTCCTGCGGCGCCGAAATCTCTACCATCGCCTTGCCTTGCATCGCCCTTTCACTCCAAGCCTTACTGTCCCAACGCTGGAGCCTGACCGCCCCGGTTGAAGTCTCTACGTCCCCTCTATATAATCGCCGAAGCGTGAACCCCGACCGCTTTCACCTCATACCCCGCCCAAGTAAGGGCTTGGACAAGGGAAGTTAGCGCCGGTTCCTTCTTTCAACCAACTCACCGCGCAAACCTCACTAGGACACCGAATATGAAATTCAAAGACCTACGCGAGTTCATCACATTTCTGGAGCGGCGGAGCCAACTACGCCGCATTGCCACTCCGGTTAGTTGCGAACTGGAAATCACCGAAATCGCCGACCGGATGGTCAAACAAGGCGGCCCGGCCCTCCTGTTTGAGCAGGTTGAAGGCTACGACACGCCGGTGCTGATAAATATGTTCGCCTCCGAACAGCGAATGTCCTGGGCGCTGGGCGTGGAAAAACTGGATGACCTGGTACAGCGGCTCCAAGGGATGCTGCAACTGACCCAAGGGCCGCCGGAAGGGTTAATTAACAAGCTACGCACCCTGGGCCAACTGATTCAGCTTGGCGGATTTCAGCCCAAGACGGTCGGTCGCGCTCCCTGCCAAGAGGTAGCGCTAACCGGCGATGAAGTGGATTTGCTCAAATTCCCGGTACTCAAATGCTGGCCCTTGGACGGTGGCCGCTACATCACCCTTCCCCTGGTCATAACTAAAGACCCGACCACCGGCGTCCAGAACTACGGGATGTACCGGATGCAGGTTTATGACGAACGCACCACCGGAATGCACTGGCAGACCCACAAGGTCGGAGCGCATCATTACCGGGTCAGCCAAGAGCGGCAGACCAACCGGCTGGAGGTAGCGGTAGCGATCGGCGCCGACCCGACCACAATGTGGACCGGCTCCGCCCCCTTGCCGCCGGATATGGACGAGATGGCCGTGGCCGGTTTCATCCGGGGAGAAGGCGTGGAACTGGTCCAGGCCAGAACGGTGGATCTGTTGGTGCCGGCCCAAGCGGAAATCATCCTGGAAGGCCACGTATTCACCGACGAGCAGCGTAGCGAAGGGCCTTTCGGCGATCATACCGGCTACTACTCTATGCCCGAGAATTATCCCGTATTTCACGTTACCACCGTTACCCACCGAAAAGATCCCATCTATCCCGCCGCCATCGTAGGCCGCCCCCCCATGGAAGACTACTGGATGGGCAAAGTAACCGAGCGGATATTTATGCCAGTCATCAAGATGATAATGCCGGAAGTAGTGGATATGAATATGCCGGCCGAGGGGGTGTTTCACAACTTGGTCATTGTATCCATTAAGAAGGAGTATCCCGGCCAAGCCCGCAAGGTGATGTACGGACTCTGGGGTATGGGCCTAATGAACCTGACCAAGACCATCATCGTGGTTGACCACTTCGTGGACGTGCAGAACCCCTCGGAAGTAGCCTGGCGGGTAGCCAACAACATCAACCCCAGCCAAGACCTGGTCGTGGTGGAAGGCCCGCTGGACGACCTGGACGTTGGCTCGCCCACCCCCAAGTTCGGCGGCAAGGTGGGCATTGACGCCACCCGCAAAGGCCCGCTGGAAGGCTACACCCGGGGCTGGCCGCCAGACGTCGAAATGTCGCCGGAAATCAAGGCCCTGGTGGATAGCCGGTGGGCCGAGTACGGGTTGCAGGAGGGATAGGCTGAACCTGCTTTCGCCAGGCATCCGGTTGAATACTTTGGCTTCACGTTCATTGATAACACGCCAACCGTCCGAACCCGCCAAAGGCAGCAACATTGCCCCTTCCTGGGTTCTGAATGCAAGAAGCCTCGGAAAAGTGAGCCTCAGGTCAAAGTAGGCGTTTGCGCTGTGGGTTACAAGGCTCAATTTCTTAAGGCTTTTGCGCCGATTGTGATTTGCCCTCACCGGTTTAATACCGGGTCCGTGTTTTCCGACATCGCAAATCACTACTTCCCGCCCAACGCTGATTCGTTCCCTCGATGGGCGCCTGAAGTATCCATCGGTCCGGGCGGGTCAATTGATTATGTTCTCGCCAAATTCAACCGCGCAAATCCGACGTTGATTGAGAACTTTGTATGCATCGAGTTTCAGGCCTCCAGCGCTACCTGAACCCCTTGGGAAGCAGTCTTGGATTTCCAGCAAAACCGGGAGTTCACCAAGCAGGGTTACAAATACGGTATCAATTGGGCAAACTCGTTTGCCCAGACTATGATGCCACAGGCATATAAGAAAGGGATGATTATGGGGTTCTGGAACAAACGAATAGTATTCGTCTTGCAGGACGTTGGCATGGAATACCTCAAGTCCGGGTCAAACGTATCATCCAAGGCTTGAATAGCTTTGACTCTCTCTTCTGAACTCAGATTCTCGGATTCTAAAATCCGTTGGCGATATTTTTTGCCCGATACCCCAGTGGCAGAAATAACTTTACCGTTCTTGATTGACGGTCTTTTATTTGGCTTAACCAGAATATCTTGCCAATTGTAATAATATTTGGCCTGCTTGACAAAGTGAAAATGCTCTCTCGGTTCATCCGCAAGCGGTCTTTACCGCTAATACTTCCCTTACTTTGATTCCATATCACCTCATTACGGAGTATCCACCCTCGCTATTGCAATCTTAGCGCTAAGTGCCAGGGCATTCCCAGCAGCTGCTTATTGTGGTAGCTATCTCCGACATTAAGCCCCAGAGAACCGCCGGGTTTTAACCCTCGCTTCACTTTAGCGAATATCTCAACAACCTTTACCAAGTATTCTTCCAAGTCATCTTCCAGCCCTATAGCAGCTTGACTGCTAGATTATGCCTACTCCCGCAAACCCCAATAAGGAGGCGAAGTAATCACGGTATCAATGCTATCCTCAGGAAATATGTCTAACACAGAACCCGCATCCCCATGAACCAACGCGTATTGCGCGGAGCCAAATATCCCAGCAAGAGCTTCCTGCGGCGTTCTGGCGTCAACCATTCCCTATCTTCCTCCACTAAGAAGCCTTAATAAATACCCTCCGATAAGTCAAACGAAAAACGTCGCTGCCCAAGTCTAATCTGTCCGTCCTTCCCTTACAAAGAGCTATAGTCCCCAACCTGCTATAATACCCTTGCCATTATGCAAGACACCAGTATTCATCAGAACGGGGCAATGGCCGTTATCGGCAAGGTCTCCCTCTATTTCAGCGCTATCCGCATCTGGGAATCCCTTTTTGCCCTGCCCTTTGCCTATATCGCAATGGTATTGGCTTCCGACGTTGTTAATGGCCGGATTTGGCCCGGCTGGGACGCCTTTATCTGGATTACCGGGGCGATGTTTGGGGGCCGCACCCTGGGTATGGCCGCCAACCGTCTGATTCACGCCAAAGAGGACGCCGCCAATCCCCGCACCGTCAACCGGCACCTGCCTAGCGGCTTGCTCAAGTCCTGGGAAGTAGCTGCTATGGCCATCTTGGGATTGCTTATTCTGTTCTACGCGGCGGCTCGCCTCAACGGGCTGGCCCTGTTCCTAGCTCCTTTTGCCGCCGCCTACGTGGTCTTTTACTCCTACGCCAAGTATTTCACCTGGCTGTGCAATTTTTTCCTGGGCTGGGCTTTAGCCATCGCTCCCGCAGCGGCTTGGGTCGGCGTTAGCGGTCAGCTCTCCTTCGAGCCGCTACTAATCAGCTTTGCGGTGGCGATGTGGGCCGGCGGTTTCGACATTATCTACGCTTGTACCGATTACGACTTTGACCGGAAGTTTGGCGCCCGTTCCGTCCCTGCCCGAATCGGCGTCGCCGAAGCTCTTTGGCTGGCCCGAGGCATGCACCTTTCCGCCGCGGCCGCCCTGCTGGCCCTCGGCCTCCTGCTCAGCCTGGCCTGGCCCTTCTATATCGGCTGGGCTATTGCCGTTGTCCTGCTAATCTACGAAAACCGGCAGGTCCACCCTGACGACCTGTCCAAAGTGAACCAGGTCTTTTTCCGAGTCAACGGATATATTTCGGTGCAACTGCTGGCTTTCACCATCCTTTCTCTGGTCGTGTAGCATGACGAGTATTCCGGCTAATCCGGCATCTCCATCTTCAACCAGCCCAACGCTTAAACCCGTAGTGGTGGGCATCTCCGGGGCCAGCGGCGCCATTCTCGCCCGAACCCTAGTGGACGAACTGCTGCGCCGGGAAGTGCCAACCATCGTAGTATGCTCCAACGCCGCCCGGCTGGTCTGGCAAGAAGAGCTGGAACTTTCCTTTGACGAAACCCTGGCCGAATGGCGGGAGCATCCCAGTTTCACCTACTACCGCTTGGGCGACCTGCGCGCCGCCATCGCCAGCGGCACCTACGCTACCAGCGGCATGGTCATTGTGCCGTGCAGTATGAACAGCATCGCCTCCATCGCCCACGGCCTGGCCGGCAACCTGCTGCTGCGAGCCGCCGATGTGTGCCTGAAAGAGCGGCGCAAGCTGGTGCTGGTTCCTCGAGAAACGCCGCTGCACGCCACCCACCTGGAAAATATGCTGTCCCTGGCCCGGGCCGGGGCGGTAATCCTGCCGCCGGAACCGGCCTTTTACCTCAAACCCCAAGGCATTGACGACATCGCCCGGTTCGTGGCGCAGCGGGCGCTGGTGGCCTTGGGCGTGGCCGGGGAACTGCCCGCGGATTTGCAGTACCAGGATAAGGATTTGCCAGATTAGATGGCGAATTTGCAAGGAGACGCCAAGCAAATCTACGTGGCCGACCTATTCGCTAGAATCGCCGGCCGCTACGACCTGATGAACTCCCTGATGACCGGCGGGATGCACCACCGCTGGAAGCGCCGCACGGCCCGCATCGCCGCCCGAGGACTAGCCGGCCCGGCCCTCGACATCGCCACCGGCACCGGCGACCTGGCCTTTGCCCTCTCCCGTCAACCGGGGATTGACCTCGCCCTCGGGATTGACCTGCTACCGGAAATGATTGCCCAAGGTCAAGTCAAAAACAAGGATAAAACTCCTAACAAGAACCGGGCCGCCGGAACCGCCGATAGGGTTACCTTTATAGTGGGCGACGCCCTCTCCTTGCCCTTTCCCGACAACGCCTTTGCCTGCGCCACCGCCGGCTTCAGCCTCCGTAATATGCCCGACCTGCCCTCAGCCCTAGCGGAAATGGCGCGAGTAGTGCGTCCCGGCGGACGGGTAACCACCCTGGAACTGACGCCTATGCTTGGGCAAAGCGTCAAGAGCCGTCTGTTTCGTCTCTACTTCCACCGCTTGGTGCCGCTCATCGGTCAGCTAATAGCCGGCGACCGCACTGCCTATACCTACCTGCCTCAATCGGTTGACTACTTCCTGGAGTCCCACCGCCTGGCCGCCCTCTTTCAAGAAGTAGGGCTAGTGGACACCGGCTACCAAAAGCTAGGCTTCGGCACAGTAGCAGTCCATTGGGGCCGGAAGCGGAATAAGGGTTAGGATGTTGGCTTTAGCGGTAGCCCAAATTTAGCGCAAGGACGTTTTTCAGCTTTGCGCGCCGAGAACCGATGTGCTATCATCTGGGCCATTTAAGAAATCACCCAGACTGGGGACGCACTGGGAATTGGACCCAAAACGGGCGCGGAACAGCGGGATTTGGTTAAAGAACAAATCCAACGTTTGTGGCAGTGTCTTCTCGGTAAAGTAAATTTATGGGCCAAGTCCCTTGCCGACCCATCGGAAAAAGGCGACGCCACCCGCATTCAAATCCGTGAGCAAACCCTGCTCGTCAAACCCATCGGGCAACTTTCTCTGGTGCGGGGGTATTTGATGATGCGGGAGCGGTGCCAATCCGCAACCGAAGACGAGCTCTGCGACCGGATAAACCGCATCAACTGGGCTGTGGATGATTCAATGTGGCACGGCGTCTTGATGAACCCTAACGGACGAGTTATGTCGGGACGGGGCACGGTCAACCGGGCGTGCGAATTCATCGCCCATCTCGGCGGCGCCCAGCTGGATACCGCCGAGACCAGCAGGCTGCTTGAACAGATTCACGGGAAAGAATGGGAACAACGCAAGCTGCCCGCTCCGGTAGCGCAAAATCTGTCGGGCCGGTTCAAGCCCGCAGGGACAAGCAACCGGCCCGGCACGAACCCACCGCCCTCTTTCCATACATTTTGACTTCAGACACGATAGGATTTGATCCTCCGTTTTCCCGCCATCCCCTTGTCCCGCAACCCCAATTAGTATAAACTTGCATCTGTCGCTTTGTTGCGCCTCTAGCCGTGCTTAACCCTAACCCCAACCACCAGGAACGATAATGAGTTCCATATTCGACAAACTGGATTCCATCGTCCACCGCAACCAGGAAATTGAAGAGGCTATGGGCCGACCCGAAGTCGCCGCCGACTTCGAGCAAATCCAGGCATTGGCTAAGGAACGGGCCGGGCTGGAAGAACTGGTGGACATCGCCCAGCAGCGTCAGACCCTGCTCCGGGAACAAGCGGACCTGAAAGCCCTGGCCTCCGAGGGCGGCGACCCGGAAATCGTCCAGATGGCGCGGGAAGAACTGGAAACCATCGAGGATAAACTGGAGCGCCAAGCCCAGTCCCTGCGCCTGGCCCTACTGCCTAAAGACCCTAACGATGACCGGGACGTTATTGTCGAGGTTCGGGCCGGAACCGGCGGCCAGGAAGCCAGCCTCTTCGCCGCCGACTTGGGCCGCCTCTACACCCGCTATGCCCAGTTGCAGAACTGGAAAGTAGATATTATGGATTCCAACCCTTCCGACTTGGGCGGCTACAACAAAATAGTAATCGGAATCCAGGGCAGAGGAGCCTTCAGCCGCCTCAAGTACGAACGGGGCGTCCACCGGGTACAGCGCGTCCCGGAAACCGAAGCTCAAGGTCGCATCCATACCTCCACCGCCACCGTTGCCGTCCTGCCCCAAGCCGACGAAGTAGAGGTCAAGCTCAATCCCGACGAGATGCGAATCGACATCTTCCACGCCGGCGGACACGGCGGTCAAAACGTCAACAAGGTAGCTACCGCCGTCCGCATTGTCCACGAACCTACCGGAGTAGTAGTGGTCTGTCAGGACGAGCGTTCCCAATACAAGAACAAGCAGAAGGCTATGGCCATGTTGCGGGCCAGGCTGTTCGAGGCCGAGCAAGAGCGCCACGACGCCGAAATTTCCCAGAACCGCCGCTCCCAAGTAGGCACGGCGGAACGCTCCGAGAAAATCCGCACCTACAATTATCCCCAGGACCGGATTACCGACCACCGGATTCCCGCCAGTTTTCACGGCATCCCTCACATAATGGCCGGCGAGGGATTGGGTGATATAATCAGTTCCTTGATTGTTTGGGAACAGGGTAAATTGTTGGAAGGAGTAGCGGCCTAGTCCGGCCGGCATCTATCCAATTATGGCCCTGCTTCGCGAAGTTGTTCAACAGACCCACCGCACCTTGGAGGCGTGCCACCTCCCCGACGCCCGGCTAGAAGCCGAGGTGATGTTGCTAAACGTGATGCGGATGCAACGCCACGACCTCTTTTCCCAGCAAGAAACCGAGGTTGCCCCCCAGCAGGAACAAGCCTTAGCGCAGATTATGGAACGCCGGCTGAAGCGGGAGCCGCTGGCCTATATCTTGCAATACAAAGAATTCTACGGCATCAACCTGTTAGTCAACCCGGACGTGCTGATTCCCCGCCCGGAAACGGAATGTATGGTAGAACACGCCCTGTTTATGGCGCTGATGGGGATGGAAACGCCGAACTTGGTGATCGCCGACATCGGCACGGGAAGCGGAGCTATTGCCGTCAACTTGGCCCTGCACCTGCCCGCCGCCCACATTTACGCTCTGGATAACGCCGACGCAGTGCTAGACGTGGCCGCCTACAACCTGCGCGCCCATAACGTGGCCGACCGCGTTACCCTCGGCAAGGGCGACCTGCTGGAACCGCTACCGGAGCCGGTGGACCTGATTTTAGCTAACCTGCCCTATGTGCCTACCGCCCGCATCCCCACTTTGCAGCCGGAAATCCAGTGGGAACCGCCCGCAGCTCTGGACGGCGGCATCGATGGCCTGGACTTAATTCGCCGCCTGCTCACCCAAGCCCCCGACAAACTCAAGGAACACGGCATAATTCTGCTGGAGCTGGACCCGGAGCAGGTTCCCGCCGTAGAAGAACTAGCCGGCCAGCTATTCCCCGAGGCGGAAACCTCGGTGGAAAAAGACTTGGCCCAGCGCGACCGTATATTCGTCATCAACCGGGGCATGGAAGAGCTCTAGCCGCCCCGTTCCTGCATCTCCTTGAAAATAATCATTCCTGGCCTTCACGCCTTTCCCCCTTTCCCGGGCCAGCGGTATCCCCTTCCTTACAGCCCAGTCAACTCCAACGTACTCACCTCCCGGGTATCCAGGTCGGCCACCCGAACCTGGTGGTTATTGGTATCGGCTATATAGAGTTTGCCGTTGGCGATGCTCAAGCCGCTAGGTTCGGAGAAAGTCGCCTCCGATCCCGGCCCGTTCCGGCGACCGGCGACACCAGCGCCCAGCAGAGTCCTGGCGCTGCGCGCAATCGGCATTATCTCCTTCACTTTGTGGTTGTAGGTATCGGCAACGTACAGCACGCCATCCTTGTGGACAATTCCCAACGGATGCTGCAAGCGGACATGATGACCATCCCCATCCCGATCGCCAAACTCGAACAGACCCAAGCCGATAATCGTGCGGACTTTGCCGTTGGGGTCCAGTTCCGCCGACCGTATCGCGCTGGTCTCGCTGTCGGCAAAGTAGAGCCGCTCCCCGTCGGTAACGATACCGCTGGGCTGAGCCAGAGTAGCGTTAGAAAGCGGCCCATCGGTAATGGACTCGGCTCCGGAACCGGCGTAAGGGCCAATCTCGCCATCGGCCAAGGTCATCAGCCAAAGCTGATGGCAGCCGGCCATGGCAATGTAGAGCTTGCCCTCATGGTGTGCCAGATCCCAGGGGGAATTTAACTCCATCGCCCGGCCCGGCCCCAAGCCACTGCGCCGAGTTCCCTGATTGCCGTTGCCGGCGATAGTCATGACCCTAGCTGACGCCAAATCAACCTGGCGGATGGCATGATTCTCCGTGTCGGCAACGTACAGAGTTTCCCCTGCCAGCGCCATACCCTGGGGGTGATTAAAGCGGGCGGAAGCAAATTCCCCGTCCGCCAGTCCCTCATCGCCGGAGCCGATAACCTGCGTCACGACGCCATTCAAGCCAGCAACCACAATCCGGTTGTGGTTAGAGTCGGCGATGAATAGCCGGCCGCCCGCTTCATCCGCCAGGACCTTGCCGGGAAAGGAGAGAGGCGTCTCCGGATCCCGCTCCTTGGTATAGGCAACCGGTTGGCGCTTCAGCAAACCTTGACTATCGAACTCCACTACCATCTGACCGATGAGCCGGTCAAAATCCTGATAGGAAAGCTCGCCCTCGTGCTTGCCGATGACCTTGCCCTCCGGATCAATGAACATCAGCGTAGGCCAAGCGCGGCAGGCATATTCCTGCCAAACCTGAAACTCGGCGTCATTAACTACCGGGTGTTCCAATTCATACCGCTTGACCGCATGGTAGAGGTTATCCTTGTCCTTTTCGTTGGGGAACTTGGCCGAGTGGACGCCGATGACCACCAACTCATCGGCGTATTGTCGTTCCAGCTTCCGCAACTGCGGAAAGATGTGCATACAGTTAATTCAACAGTAGGTCCAGAAATCCAACAGCACAATCTTCCCGCGCAACTCTTGCAGGGTCAGGGGCCTATCGGTGTTAACCCACTCCAACCCGGCAGGAAATTCCGGAGCGTTGACCTTACCGGCAAAGGACCTGCTGGTCATAACCACTTTCCTCCATTAGGCTGTAGGATGTTTTGATCCGCCACCCGGATTTTCGGCGCCGACAAAGCCATCGGAGCTCTGCGGGAACTTGCCGGTCCCGGTGAAAAGCAATATATATTGATGCAGCATAGGATACATATTGCGCCTAAGCAGCTTCATCCCAATCTTAATCAGCGCCGAGTGCAACAATAGAATTCCGGACAAGACGACAATTGCCAAAAGGCCGATCCGATCCATCACCGCACTAGAGACAAGAAAGGCCGATTCCCCCACTAACAGGATGATCGCAAGCGCTAAAATAAGGGTTGACGGCAGTACGGTCGTTCTTCGGCGAGCATACTTCAGAGCCATCGGCAATGCCAGCAAAAACATTATAACCGGGGAAAGCGCCAGAATTACCGCCTGCCCGGGGTTTACCGAATAAAGAAACTGGAAAATACCGGCTTCAGTTAGCGGCAGTTTCATCAAATCTAACCCGCTATGCCCTTCTGGCACCCCTTCAATCCGCAACCAAGGCAATACAAAGGAGGCTAAAACCAGTAAAGCCATTGTGAAAGTCAAATAGCGCGCCAAACGAGTTATAAGAGCGCACTTGGCCGGGCTGATTACTAGCATTGACGGCTTATTCCTCAAAGAAGAGCTTAATACCGTCATCGATCACCTCTGCTTCCGCCGACAAATCATCAAGCTGCGTCAGCAAATCGGAAATCTCGTACGGCACTTCGCTAAAGTCAGCGGAGAACGCGGATAAATCTCTTCGCAGCTTTACTTTATTCAAGCTAGTATCCACATCAGCCAGGTCTTTCATCGCCTCGCCGATTTCTCGCTGAACGCTCAAAGCCTCTTCAAGCCATTTTCTGTATTTCGCTTGCTCTTCAGCGTCTGCAATCTCCGCTCTCGCTTTCAAGTTCGGGTTGTTGTATCTTTCCGTCTGTAGCCTTTGAGCTTCAAAATAAGTATCCGCCTGTTCTTGCACCAATACCAGCGAGGCATTAAAGCGGATATAAGACAACTGCGCTTGTCCATAGCTGTAATTCCAGTTGGAAACCAACACCGATAAAGCGTCCGGTTCAACCATGCCGGGTTCGACTACGCCGGGTTCAACCACGCTAGTATTGCGTGGGGCAGCATTTTCTGATCCCTGGACTGCCAGAGCGTTGTAAGAGCTATTAACTCCATCCAAGTCGGAATCCAAGCCACCTACTTGCGCCCGCATCAGCGTGATGCTTCGCTTAAACGAGGCTCCCTCCGCCACGGATGAATCCCCATAAGTCTGATACATAAAAACAGCCCCTACAACAATCAAACAGACAATTACCATCCCCACAAAAAAATTCATTCAACTCAACCCCCTTAACAGTCGGAACCCTCTTCCAAATAATCCTAATCTCCAAAGGGCTTTAGCGCCCAAACAGCAAAATCCGGGGAGCCGGAGTTAGCGATGGAGTCATTGGGCCAAGCCCCTACAGCAACAATGCAACTAACGGCAGCGCTCCTGAATAACCCCGAACCCTGCTAATCATAGCTACCTCTCTATTTTGGCGCAGGTTTCAGCAACGGCTGGCCGAATAATCAGTTCACGGTGCGATTGTCGAAAGACCGCTGAATAATGGTTCGGCCAGCTCCATACGAAACGGTGAGAGCGCCTCCCTACCGGGGGGCGCCTTCCTCGAAGGCCAAGGTGGCGTGGCGGAAGAAGATAGACCCCACCGGGTCGCCCAGAGGGGCATTGGCTACCAGAACAGCGATGACGTGCTGGCCGCCAGGAGTGGCCGGGTCTTCCACCAGCGCCCGTTTGGGCGTGTTGTTGCCCGTAATAACGCCAATCTCCCGGTTGATAACGCCATCCACATAGACCTCGCCATAGTTGTCCACGTTACACTCGAAATAGACCCGGTTGCCGGCCGTGGCCTGCCCCTTGACCTTGTCGGGCATAGTAAAGGCCAACCGATACCAGGCGAAGGTAAAGCCTACCGACAACCGCTCCTGGATACTATCCGGTTGCTCCCAGTCAGAATCGTCATAGTCGGGCAGTCGGGCCGGAACGCCGCGCATTTCCGCCACCAGTCCCTGGTTTGGCTCGCCGGGCACCATCCCCATACCCCGTCGCCAGCCGGCAGCCCCCAGGATTTGCAAATCATCCTTGTTATCCAGGTCCAGCGATACTCTTGCCATTAACGTATCCTCCTTCAACTATCAGTTCAACCCGTAAGACCAGCCTTACCCCGGCCCTCGACTCCAGCGACAGGATCGGGGTGAGGGAAATTATCTACCCAAGTTAGCCGCAAAAAACTCCAGAGTGCGCGGCCAGGAAGCATCCGATGCGGCTTGCTGGAATCTGTCCGTAGTAAAATCCATAAAGGCATGGTCAGCCCCAGGGTAAGTATAAAACTGGTGAGGCTTGCCCAACCGGGTCAGCTCGGCGTCAAACCAGCGCATATCGTCCTGAGAAGGGTTCTGGTCAACCTCGCCAAAATGGAATAATATCGGGCAGTTTATCCCGCCAGCCAAGTTAAGGGGCGAAGTCGTACCCGCTCCCCAAGTTACCATCAGGTTGCCGCCATAGTAAGAGGCCAAAGCCTTGATGTGAGGGTTGACGGCAGCGCCTAGCCAAGCTACCCGACCGCCCATACAGAACCCGGTAATGCCCAGCCGCTCCCCGTCAATGGCCGGATGGTTGCGCAGAAAATCCACCGTGGCGTCGACATCGGCCCCAATTTCCGGATCGCTGAGCACATCCCAAGGCCGGGGGCGCGGGTCTCCACTGAGCGCCGCATCGGGGATTCGGTGGTATAAGTTGGGGGCCACCGCCGCATAGCCAGCCTCGGCAAAGCGGTCGCAAATGGTCTGGATAAACTTGTCCACGCCGCCACCATGCTGGCTAACCACGATAGCGGCAAAAGGACCGGAGCCGCTGGGTACGCTGGCGTACAGATCCATGTCCGCCTCGTCAACCGGTATCTTTTCCCAGAATGATGGCATATCGGTTACCTCCCGTCGGTCCGTCGGCTTATGTCAAGAGAATTTTAACCGGTATCCGGTATAAGGAGATTGAGATACTTTTAAGTCTGCGCCGTTTCAGTAGATGTTAATAGGTCGGATTTCAAATCCGCCCCAACATTCATTACAATCCCGAACTACATCAACCTTCCGACCGCGCCTCAGACAAAGATTGTTCCAAGATAACCCAAGGCAACCCGGAGTTGAGCAGCCCCTCGCTAATCCTAACTATCCTTTCGCCCCTCCGAGGGGCCGCGGCGGCGGCTCGGTAGAGGCGCGACCATCTACTCGGGCGGCTGGCATCCGCTCATACCAAGCGCGCCAATCAGCGTAATTCCAAGCCTCACCCCGAGCCTCGCTTTCAGCCTTGGCTTGATTGAACATTTGTTTGGTTTTACCTAGCCCAAAACACCATAAAATAGTCCTTTTCAATCACCGTAACCAAGAAAGTATAAGTCATTCCTACCGGAGTTGTCATCGTTGCGCCGTACAGCACGGCGGGTTTGCCCATGTCCTATCCTTCCAGGACAGCTCCAAGAAGAGCGGCAGCGGTGAGAACTATCGGTACGCCAACCAGCATGTGCAGTATAGGCCACTTCTGAGTTTCGGTCATCTCCCTTTCTTGGGAGCTTTGCGGTTCTGATCCCCCTCTTCCTCTCCCCTTACAGCAATCCCTCTCTCCGCACTTCCGACAAAGATTTTTCTACAGCGGCCAACGTTTGGTCGATGTCCTGCTCCGTGTGAGTGGCGGAAACCAGGAAGGAGTCCCTCCCCATAATGTCCACGCCATTATTCTGCATACTGCGTTTGAGGGCAGTTACCGCCGGTGCGCCGACCGCTTCCTTGATTTCCCGGTGGGGCATCCGGCAAATTTCCCGGTCGCAATCGCAGTCGGCCAATACCAGGTGAATCATTGAGGCAAGGCCATGGGCGTGGCCGGCAACCTCCATTTTGCCCAATACGTCGTTAAGCCCCCCCTTGAGCCGGTCGGCCATGGCGTCCGCTTGCCGGTTAATTGGTTGGCTGGCAATCATTTCCAGGCAGACAGCGCCGGCCACGGCAGACAGAGGGTTACCGTTAAAGGTGCCGGGATGGTAAACCCGGTTCCGGTTGTCCCATTCCGGGTCGCCTCGATGGGCAATCATATCCATGATTTCCGCCTTGCCGCCAACCGCCCCGCCGGGCAGCGCGCCAGCCACAATTTTAGCCATGGTGGTCAAGTCCGGCGCCACATCATACCTAACCTGCGCCCCGCCGGGAGAGGCTCGAAACCCGGTAACTACTTCATCGAAAATCAGCGCTACCTCGTGGCGGCTGGTCAGCTCCCGCAGGCCCCCCAAGTAATTAGGCACGTCGAAGGGCAGTTGTCCATAATGCGCCCCGGTAGGTTCGAGAATCAGGGCGGCAATGTCCTGGTCCAGGTTCAAGGCATCTTCCACCGCCTTCAGGTCGCCGGAAGGCGCAACTACCATGCTCCCCCAGCTTTCCGCCGGCACGCCCGGAGCCGGTCGGTCAGAGCCGGCCATAGCGTAGTCGTGCCAGCCATGGAAGTGGTCCTGGAGCTTGATGACCTTGTTTTTGCCGGTATAGGCTCGAGCCAAGCGCATCGCCATCAAGGTAGCCTCGGTGCCGGAGCTGTGGAAGCGCACTTTCTCAATAGACGGCATCAGGGCTTTAATGGCCCGCGCCCAACGCAGCTCCTCGTCAGTGCAAGCTCCCAAGTGAGTACCTCGGGCTACCTGCTCGGCAACAGCGGCGACGACGGCAGGGTGGGAATGACCCAGCAAGAGAGCTCCGTGCCCAGACACATAATCGATGTATTCGTTGCCGTCCACATCCCACTTGCGAGGGCCGGCGCCGTGAGTCAGATACAAGGGGAACGGTTGAGCGTAACGATTATCATGGGTCACGCCGCCAGGAAAGATTTGGTTGGCCTCAGCGTAACGCCGGGCCGACCCCGGATGTTTGGCGATATACTCTTCCAGAATCGTATCCATAAAGCCTCCTCGTAATCTGACCGGCTGTTTTCATTATGATATACCATCGGAATGGGTAAGGCTATGCGGGGCGGATTACCCCTTCCCCCTTCCGGTTTGCGGAAAACCGGCGGGATGCGGAATAAGCGGCTAAGCCCCCGTCTGAACCGATCCTGTCGGTGGAACCGGATCCACTGCGCGGGTCAGTTGCGGCGGTTTCTTGACCAACAGGAAGCAGAGACTGGCTACTCCGGCGCAGACTGCCGCCGGGCCGATCGCCCAGTTGTAGTTGCCAAAGTGGTCAAAAACCCAGCCAACGTAAACCGGCGAGGCTACCAATGCCCAGCTATGGGAGAAGGTGATGTAGCCGCGTAGGGTGGCGAACCGGTCCCGGCCAAAGAAATCGCCCAAGGCTGCCCAAACTATGATGCCGGCCCCGTCGCCAAACCCCTCCAGCGCAATGAAGAGCAGTATTAACGCTACCCCCACCGCTCCCGCATTCCAATCGCCGTAGTAGAGGAAAACAAAGGCTACGGCCTCGGCGGCCAGCGTGCCAGCCAGGATGAGACCCTTGGCCCATTGGTCGCCAAAATAGCCCAGGACCAGGCGAGACAGGAAATTGACGCCGAACATAGCCCCAGTCAGGTTGGCCGCCATCTGCCGGCTCACTCCCTTGTCCTCCAAGATTGGCACGATGCTGACCATAATACCCAGGGTGGCAATCATCCGCAGACCGGTTCCCAGCATCAAAACCCAGTAAGCCTTGGTGTGCAACGCCTCCCGAACCGTGTAATCGCGCAGCGCCCGGCGGCGCCCGGCAGCCTCTCTCCCGCCTCCAACTCCTCCGCCGGTCATCGGAGCGCTGGTATCCCCGTCGGGAAGCAGGCCAATATCCTCCGGGCGGTTCCGGAAAAAGAACGAGAGGGGAACCAGGAAAATCAGGTAAGCTAGACCAGCGGCCAGGGCAGCTGTTTCCCAGCCCCACTTCTCTATCACTCCATTCATTGACGGCACGATAAACAGACCGCCCAGGGAGGCTACTGCCGCCAGTATGGAAATAGCCAAGGAACGGCGCCGGCGGAACCACTGGTTGATTCCGGCGAACATAGCGTGCTGAAAGGCAATACTGTTGCCCAGAGACACCAGCAATAAATAAACCAGGGTGAAGCTCCAGAACCCGCTGACAAACTGGGCAAGCGCAAAGTAACCAACTACCGCCAGCAACAAGGAGGGAATTAGCAGCTTGCGGTTACCGAAACGGTCAATAAGCCAACCGGCAAAGGGACCTTCCAGCCCCCCCTCAGCCCGGGCCAGGGAGAAAATCAGGTTGGTCTGGGCCTGGCTAATCGACAGAGAGTCCCGGATAGCCGGTACAAAAACAGTAAATCCGCGAAAGAAAATGCCGCTGGCAAAGAAGGACATCACCGAGGTGATGGTCAGCATCCACCAGCCATAGAAAATACGGGGATGCGGGGTTTGTTCCGGGGTTGACTCCAAGTAAACCCGTCTCTTCGACTATTCCACCAAAAAGACCGGTCCCAAGACCGGCCGCCGGTTGAGAATTGCCGTCGTTAAAGAGTAATCTGCGGAAAGGAAGCGCTCATTGTTAAGGCGTTTAGTCTATCCCGAAATCGTGATCCGGGCAACAACCCTCGGCGCGCCGGTCCAAGGCCTGGTCTTTGACCGCTTGAGCTTAGTAACGGCGGTGGCCCCTGGGGTGATGTGGCAGGGGCGGGCATTCACCGCAACGGCAGGTCTGGCTGCCCCGGGAAAAGCCATCCTTGGGGCCAGTTGGAGACGCAGTGGGGCAGCGCCGGTCGTGGCGATAAGTGATGGGTCGGGCCACGGCTTATACCTCTCGGCCAGTGTAGTGTAGGGGAATGCAGGGTTCCGAACCCCAACGTCAATCCCATTTTACGTAGCAACACGCCTGGCAATGCCCTTCTATCCCGCCAAGACCGGGGCCTTTCGTTCTATGCCCAATCCAACCGACCCGGATTCCCCGGAAAGAACGCTGGCTACTCTCCGCCGGAGCGCAGGTCAAACTTTTGGAACAAGCCCAGGGTGATGGTAATTAGAAAGGCGGCATAGCCGGCCACAATGGGAATATACCAAACCCGGGCCATGGTCATAGTATCGTTGTTCCCCTGCAAGCCCTGGCCCACTCCCCGGATAGTCCAGGCGGTAAACTCCGCCAGCGGCCAATCCATCGAATCTCCTACAAATTCCGCAATGGGATAAGCGATCGCCTCAAAGGCAATCAGAGCAATCCCTACTCCTACCGTTAAAGCGGTTGACTGCCACCAGTGGGACAGCGCAATTCCCAGGGAAAGGTAAAGCAGGGACATCAGGAAAGCGGTGGCCGTGTCGGCGATTCCGGTGTCCCAACCCTCAAAGTGGGGGGCGAGAGCCAAGGCCGGCAGGGCTGCCAGCGCATAGGCAATCAGGTGATAGGCCAACAAAACCAGCCCAGCGGTTAACCCCTTAGCGGCTAGAATATGGACGCGGGAGGCGCCCCGGGCGGCCAGGGTGCGGCAGTTTCCGCCCTGCAAATCAACGGCGTGCGCCAGCGCAGCGAGGGTGATAGCCAGAACCGGAGTTATCACCAACAGTCCCTGGGAAGTCAGCTCAAAGTAACCGACCTCTTGAAGAAACTCCTCGAAGTTGCGGTTCACGTATACGCCGGCCGCCAAAACCAGGACCGGAATCAGCAAGGCCAAGACAGCCAAGACCAGAAAGCCGGCCCGCCGGCGCAGCCGGAACCACTCCCATTGAGCCAAGTTGATAACCTCTAGCATTGGTCGTCTCCGGCGTGCCCTGCCTCCGCCTGCCCGACAGCGGCCAGGTACTTTTCTTCCAACGTTCTGCTTGACTCCATCGGGACAGCCGGACGCATAGCAGTAGGAAAGATGTTGATTTCGGCCAAGTCGCGGGCCGGTTTCCATCCCTCGCCCGGGGCGGTTACCACGGTAAGGGCAGACGGGTTGGCGTCATTTGAATCGGGAGCTGAACCGGGAGCCGAGCCATCGGCGACAGCGGCCCAACCCTTCTCCCGCAAGTGCAGGAGGGCGCGGGCATTGTCGGTAGTAGATAGGCGGATTGACGGAGAGCTTGAAGGAGCATCGCCAATCCGGCCCTGGTCGGCCAGGTTTCCCCGGTAAATAATGGCATAGTGATCACAAGTGCGTTCCACTTCGTTGAGCAGATGGCTCGACATTATAATGGAACGGCCCGGCTGACGGCCCAAGTCTCGAACCAGCTCCCGAATCTCCACCATCCCTTCCGGGTCCAAGCCGTTGGTCGGTTCATCCAGGAGCAGCA